>NZ_RBIR01000019.1 GCF_003634095.1 Arthrobacter oryzae | reverse complement strand
TCGAGCTGTTCGTCCGTGATGGGGATGCGCAGGTGGTCGCGGAAGGCTTTCAGGTCCGCGAGGGTGAGCTTCTTCATCTGGTGCGTGGCGTTGCGGCCCTCGAAGTGGGTGCCCAGGCCGTAACCCTTGACCGTGTGCGCGAGGATCACGGTGGGCTTGCCCTTGAACTCGGTGGAGGCCTTGTAGGCGGCGTAGACCTTGTTGTAGTCGTGGCCGCCGCGCTTGAGGTTCCAGATTTCGTCGTCGGAGAGGTCCTGGACCATTTCCTTGGTCTGCGGGGTCTTCCCGAAGAAGTGCTCGCGGACGAACGCGCCGGACTCGGCCTTGTAGGTCTGGTAGTCCCCGTCGACGGTCTCGTTCATGATCTTCACGAGCGAGCCGTCCCGGTCCTTGGCGAGCAGGTCATCCCACTCCCGGCCCCAGACCACCTTGATGACGTTCCAGCCGGCGCCGCGGAAGAAGGCCTCGAGTTCCTGCATGATCTTGCCGTTGCCGCGCACCGGCCCGTCGAGGCGCTGGAGGTTGCAGTTGATGACGAAGTTCAGGTTGTCGAGCTTGTCGTTCGCTGCGAGCTGGAGCAGGCCGCGGGACTCGGGCTCGTCCATTTCGCCGTCGCCCAGGAACGCCCAGACCTGCTGGTCGGAGGTGTCCTTCAGGCCGCGGTTGTGCAGGTAGCGGTTGGACTGCGCCTGGTAGATGGCGTTCATCGGGCCGATGCCCATGGAGACCGTGGGGAATTCCCAGAACTCCGGCATGAGGCGCGGGTGCGGATAGGAGGACAGGGCGTGGCCCTCTTTGGACTTCTCCTGGCGGAAGCCGTCCATGTCCTCCTCGGACAACCGGCCCTCCATGAAGGCGCGGGCGTACATTCCGGGGGAGGCGTGGCCCTGGAAGAAGATCTGGTCCCCGCCGCCGGGGTGGTCCTTGCCGCGGAAGAAGTGGTTGAAGCCGACCTCGTACAGGGTCGCGGCCCCGGCGTAGGTCGAGATGTGCCCGCCGACGCCGATGTCCGCCCGCTGGGCCCGGTGCACCATGACCGCGGCATTCCAGCGCAGCCACGCCCGGTACTTCCGTTCGATCTCCTCGTCCCCGGGGAACGGGGCCTCCTGGTCCACCGGAATCGTGTTGACGTAGTCCGTGGTGGTAACCATCGGAACACCCACGCTCTGCGCGCCGGCCCGCTGAAGCAGGCTGCGCATGATGTACCGGGCACGCTCCGTGCCCTGTTCCTGAATCAGCGTATCCAGGGACTCCAGCCA
>NZ_RBIR01000018.1 GCF_003634095.1 Arthrobacter oryzae | reverse complement strand
GTTGTAGGTGCTCCTTAGAAAGGAGGTGATCCAGCCGCACCTTCCGGTACGGCTACCTTGTTACGACTTAGTCCCAATCGCCAGTCCCACCTTCGACAGCTCCCTCCCACAAGGGGTTAGGCCACCGGCTTCGGGTGTTACCAACTTTCGTGACTTGACGGGCGGTGTGTACAAGGCCCGGGAACGTATTCACCGCAGCGTTGCTGATCTGCGATTACTAGCGACTCCGACTTCATGGGGTCGAGTTGCAGACCCCAATCCGAACTGAGACCGGCTTTTTGGGATTAGCTCCACCTCACAGTATCGCAACCCTTTGTACCGGCCATTGTAGCATGCGTGAAGCCCAAGACATAAGGGGCATGATGATTTGACGTCGTCCCCACCTTCCTCCGAGTTGACCCCGGCAGTCTCCCATGAGTCCCCGCCATTACGCGCTGGCAACATGGAACGAGGGTTGCGCTCGTTGCGGGACTTAACCCAACATCTCACGACACGAGCTGACGACAACCATGCACCACCTGTGAACCGGCCCCAAAGGGGAAGGACTGTTTCCAGCCCGGTCCGGTCCATGTCAAGCCTTGGTAAGGTTCTTCGCGTTGCATCGAATTAATCCGCATGCTCCGCCGCTTGTGCGGGCCCCCGTCAATTCCTTTGAGTTTTAGCCTTGCGGCCGTACTCCCCAGGCGGGGCACTTAATGCGTTAGCTACGGCGCGGAAAACGTGGAATGTCCCCCACACCTAGTGCCCAACGTTTACGGCATGGACTACCAGGGTATCTAATCCTGTTCGCTCCCCATGCTTTCGCTCCTCAGCGTCAGTTAATGCCCAGAGACCTGCCTTCGCCATCGGTGTTCCTCCTGATATCTGCGCATTTCACCGCTACACCAGGAATTCCAGTCTCCCCTACATCACTCTAGTCTGCCCGTACCCACCGCAGATCCGGAGTTGAGCCCCGGACTTTCACGGCAGACGCGACAAACCGCCTACGAGCTCTTTACGCCCAATAATTCCGGATAACGCTTGCGCCCTACGTATTACCGCGGCTGCTGGCACGTAGTTAGCCGGCGCTTCTTCTGCAGGTACCGTCACTTTCGCTTCTTCCCTACTGAAAGAGGTTTACAACCCGAAGGCCGTCATCCCTCACGCGGCGTCGCTGCATCAGGCTTGCGCCCATTGTGCAATATTCCCCACTGCTGCCTCCCGTAGGAGTCTGGGCCGTGTCTCAGTCCCAGTGTGGCCGGTCACCCTCTCAGGCCGGCTACCCGTCGTCGCCTTGGTGAGCCATTACCTCACCAACAAGCTGATAGGCCGCGAGTCCATCCAAAACCACAATAAAGCTTTCCACCCCCCACCATGCGATGAGGAGTCATATCCGGTATTAGACCCAGTTTCCCAGGCTTATCCCAGAGTTAAGGGCAGGTTACTCACGTGTTACTCACCCGTTCGCCACTAATCCCCCAGCAAGCTGGGATCATCGTTCGACTTGCATGTGTTAAGCACGCCGCCAGCGTTCATCCTGAGCCAGGATCAAACTCTCCGTTGAAGTAAAACAGACACAACCGCCACCCCCGGGAAAACGGGAGAAAACGGCTGCACAAAATTTGAAACCAGCTAAAAACACCAGACCACACCACGGGGTGGCGGGCCCGGCA
>NZ_RBIR01000017.1 GCF_003634095.1 Arthrobacter oryzae | reverse complement strand
TGTAGTTGTGACGGCGTGCCTTTTGAAGAATGAGCCTGCGAGTTAGTGTTACGTCGCGAGGTTAACCCGTGTGGGGAAGCCGTAGCGAAAGCGAGTCTGAATAGGGCGTTGCAGTGGCGTGATCTAGACCCGAAGCGAAGTGATCTACCCATGGCCAGGTTGAAGCGACGGTAAGACGTCGTGGAGGACCGAACCCACTTCAGTTGAAAATGGAGGGGATGAGCTGTGGGTAGGGGTGAAAGGCCAATCAAACTTCGTGATAGCTGGTTCTCCCCGAAATGCATTTAGGTGCAGCGTTGCGTGTTTCTTACCGGAGGTAGAGCTACTGGATGGCTAATGGGCCCTACAAGGTTACTGACGTCAGCCAAACTCCGAATGCCGGTAAGTGAGAGCGCAGCAGTGAGACTGTGGGGGATAAGCTTCATAGTCGAGAGGGAAACAGCCCAGACCACCAACTAAGGCCCCTAAGCGTGTGCTAAGTGGGAAAGGATGTGGAGTTGCGAAGACAACCAGGAGGTTGGCTTAGAAGCAGCCATCCTTAAAAGAGTGCGTAATAGCTCACTGGTCAAGTGATTCCGCGCCGACAATGTAGCGGGGCTCAAGTACACCGCCGAAGTTGTGGATTTCAGACAATAGCCAAGCCCTTGTGGTTCAGGCGTCTGGAGTGGTAGGGGAGCGTCGTGTGGGCAGTGAAGTCGCGGTGTAAACCAGCGGTGGAGCCTACACGAGTGAGAATGCAGGCATGAGTAGCGAAAGACGGGTGAGAAACCCGTCCGCCGAATGATCAAGGGTTCCAGGGTCAAGCTAATCTGCCCTGGGTAAGTCGGGACCTAAGGCGAGGCCGACAGGCGTAGTCGATGGACAACGGGTTGATATTCCCGTACCGGCGAAAAACCGCCCATGCTGAACAGGGGATACTAACCGCCCGAAACCTGCCCTAGCACCCTTCGGGGTGTGTGGGTTTTGGTGGAGCGCGGGACCTGATCCTGGGAGGCAAGCGTATTAACAGGTGTGACGCAGGAAGGTAGCCAAGCCGGGCGATGGTTGTCCCGGTCTAAGGATGTAGGGCGAACGGTAGGCAAATCCGCCGTTCATGATGCCTGAGACCCGATGGGACCCCCGTATGGGGGGATTTGGTGATCCTATGCTGCCGAGAAAAGCATCGACGCGAGGTTTTAGCCGCCCGTACCCCAAACCGACACAGGTGATCAGGTAGAGAATACTAAGGCGATCGAGAGAATTATGGTTAAGGAACTCGGCAAAATGCCCCCGTAACTTCGGGAGAAGGGGGGCCCCAACCTTGATGGACACACGCTGTCCGGAGGGGATCGGGGCCGCAGAGACCAGGGGGAAGCGACTGTTTACTAAAAACACAGGTCCGTGCGAAGTCGCAAGACGATGTATACGGACTGACTCCTGCCCGGTGCTGGAAGGTTAAGAGGACCGGTTAGCCGCAAGGCGAAGCTGAGAATTTAAGCCCCAGTAAACGGCGGTGGTAACTATAACCATCCTAAGGTAGCGAAATTCCTTGTCGGGTAAGTTCCGACCTGCACGAATGGAGTAACGACTTCCCCGCTGTCTCAACCATAAACTCGGCGAAATTGCAGTACGAGTAAAGATGCTCGTTACGCGCAGCAGGACGGAAAGACCCCGAGACCTTTACTATAGTTTGGTATTGGTGTTCGGAGTGGCTTGTGTAGGATAGGTGGGAGACGTTGAAGCCCGGACGCCAGTTCGGGTGGAGTCATCGTTGAAATACCACTCTGGTCACTTTGGACATCTAACTTCGGCCCGTAATCCGGGTCAGGGACAGTGCCTGATGGGTAGTTTAACTGGGGCGGTTGCCTCCTAAAAAGTAACGGAGGCGCCCAAAGGTTCCCTCAGCCTGGTTGGCAATCAGGTGTCGAGTGTAAGTGCACAAGGGAGCTTGACTGTGAGAGAGACATCTCGAGCAGGGACGAAAGTCGGGACTAGTGATCCGGCGGTACATTGTGGAATGGCCGTCGCTCAACGGATAAAAGGTACCTCGGGGATAACAGGCTGATCTTGCCCAAGAGTCCATATCGACGGCATGGTTTGGCACCTCGATGTCGGCTCGTCGCATCCTGGGGCTGGAGTAGGTCCCAAGGGTTGGGCTGTTCGCCCATTAAAGCGGTACGCGAGCTGGGTTTAGAACGTCGTGAGACAGTTCGGTCCCTATCCGCTGCGCGCGCAGGAAATTTGAGAAGGGCTGTCCTTAGTACGAGAGGACCGGGACGGACGAACCTCTGGTGTGTCAGTTGTACTGCCAAGTGCACCGCTGATTAGCTACGTTCGGATGGGATAACCGCTGAAAGCATCTAAGCGGGAAGCTCGCTTCGAGATGAGATTTCCATACACCTTGTGTGTGAGAGGCCCCCAGCCAGACCACTGGGTTGATAGGCCGGATGTGGAAGCGAGGACTAACGACTCGTGAAGCTGACCGGTACTAATAGGCCGATAACTTACACCACACACCCTC
>NZ_RBIR01000016.1 GCF_003634095.1 Arthrobacter oryzae | reverse complement strand
CCACGCCCCCACCGCAAACCCACACCCCCACCCACCCAAAACCCCGCCACCACAAGCCAAAACACCCCACACACCCCCCAACCACACACCCCACCACGATCTTTCCGGCCTGTATCGTCCATCACATCCTGCCGCCATGCCGGATACCATCGGAGGGTGAGGGCATACCGCCGGCGCCAGAGACGAGCTTTGCTCCACCGACGTGTGTCCCGGCCGGCCGCCAAGGGTCTTTCGCAGCAAGAAGTGACGGCGCGGGTTGAACGTGGGCTGACCAACCGCGTCCCGGACACCACCAGCCGGAGCCTGTGGCAAATCTTCCGGGCCAACGTCTTCACGCTCTTCAACGCAATCGTCGGAACCAGCTTCCTTCTGCTGCTGCTTCTGGGGCAATGGCGCGATGCCTTGTTTGGCCTCGCCGCCGTCGGCAACGCCGTGATCGGCGTCGTCGAGGAATACAGGGCCAAGAAGTCCTTGGACCGGCTGGCTGTCCTTGACGCCCCCATCGCACGGGTGCTGCGCGAGGGCGAGATCCGGGAGATCGCGACGGCCGACGTCGTCCGTGACGACATTCTGGTGCTGCGGGCCGGAGACCAGGTCACCGCGGACGCCGCCGTTCTCGACGCATCCGGCCTCGAGGTCGACGAATCTCTTCTCACCGGCGAAGCGGATCCCGTGGACAAGGAGGCTGGTTCCGAAGTGCTTTCCGGATCGATCGTTGTAGCCGGCCACGGGAGGGCCCAGGTTGTCCGGGTTGGCGCAGCGTCGTTCGCGAGCCGGCTGACGGCAGATGCGCGCCGCTTCTCACTGGTGAACTCAGAGATCCGCAACAGCCTCAACCGGGTACTCCGCTGGATTGCCTGGGTGCTGCTGCCCGTGGCAATCATCGTGGTCAATGGCGAGGTCCAGGCGCGCGGTGGCTGGCAGGCCATCGTTTCCACGGACGCCTGGACGGCGGTCATGGTGGGTCTCATTGCCAGCATGATCGCCATCGTCCCGCTGGGACTCGTGTTGTTGACCAGCGTGGCCTTCGCTGTCGGCGGCGTCAGGCTGGCTAGCCACAACGTCCTGATCCAGGAACTCGCGGCGGTAGAGGGCCTGGCACGTGTCGACGTGCTGTGCATGGACAAGACGGGGACCCTCACCGAGGGTGGGCTGGTCTTCGATGCTGTACACCCGTTGGTGCCGGAGCCGGGTTGGGAACAGGTCCTGGCATGGTTTGGCGCTGAGCCCGAGGCGAATGCCACGGCACGCTGCCTGAGCACCGTTTTCGAGGATGACGGCGGTCTTCAGCCGATCTCGACGGTGCCGTTCTCCTCGGCCCGGAAGTGGAGCGGGGTAAGTTTCGACGGACGCAGCCGGGCGGCGCGCACCTGGATTCTGGGGGCACCGGAAATGGTGCTGGTCGACGACGCGGCCGGGTCCCGGCAGTTGGCCGTCCCCGCAGCCCAAGGCACCGCACCGCACCAGAGCGATGAGCCGGATCGGCACGACATTCTGCGCCAAGCCGGCGACTTGGCGGAGACCGGGCTGCGGACTCTTCTTTTGGCCCGGGGCGGACAGTTGCCGGATGGGGGAAAGTCGGAACAGCTGCCAGCGTCGCTGCGGCCGGTGGCACTCTTGACTTTCCGGGAACAACCCCGCTCGGATGCCAGGGAGACCCTCGAGTTTTTCCGCGCCGAGGATGTCGGCCTGAAGATCATTTCCGGTGACGATCCCCGGACCGTCGCTGCTATTGCCCGGCGTGTCGGCCTGGACGTCGCCACGGGCTTCGACGCGCGCTCCCTGCCGGAGGACATGGAGCATCTGGAGGAGGTGATGGAATCAAACACGGTGTTTGGCCGGGTGACGCCCGCCCAGAAGAGGCAGATGGTCGAGGCCCTCCAGCGCCGGGGACATACCGTGGCCATGACCGGCGACGGCGTCAACGACGCCCTCGCGCTGAAGACGGCGGACCTCGGCATCGCCATGGATTCCGCGGCACCCGCCACCAAGGCTGTGGCGCGCCTGGTGCTGCTCGACGGCCGTTTCGACCGGCTGCCCGGAGTCCTCGCGGAGGGCCGGCAGGTCATTGCCAATATTGAACGGGTCTCCAGCCTCTTCCTCAGTAAGACGGTGTACGCCACCGCCATCGCGGTAACTTTCGGGCTCCTGCAGTGGAAGTTCCCGTTTCTTCCCCGGCAGCTGTCCTTCACGGACGGCCTAACGATCGGAATCCCGGCTTTCTTCCTGGCGCTCATGCCAAATCCGCGCCGCTACCAGCCTGGATTCCTGCGCAGGTCCCTGTGGTTCTCGGTGCCTGCAGGGCTGATAGTGACGGCCTCCCTGCTCACGCTGAACGCAGTCGCGCCGCTTGCCGGCGCGGCCACGCCGGAACAAGTCAGCAGCGCTTCTGTTCTCACGCTGTCCATGGTCGGGCTGTGGATACTCTCCGCCGTATCCCGTCCCCTCAACGCGGGGCGCCTTGCCGTGTTGGTGGCCATGAGCGCCTCCCTTTTGGTCCTGCTCAACCTGCCGCTCGCTCAGGAGTTCTTCCTGCTTTCCCGTCCACCCAGCGGGTTGTTGATCGCGGCCCTCGCGTGCGGGGTCGGCGGGGGGCTTGGGGTCGAGGTCCTGGCCCGGGTCCATGGCCGGGTCTTTCCGGCGTCGTCGGCCGGGCTTCCCGGCTGACCATGGGCCGGGTCCGCGGCCGGGTTTCCCGGCCGTCACGGCCGCCGTCGTGGCCGCCTGGGGGCGGGTGCGGGCCGGTCTGCTGCAGGACCGGCCGGCGGGGTCCGTCGCACCGTCGTTGTCAGTGCCGAGTCTTCCCGGCCGGCCTGCGCGCCTGGCGGCCCGGGTTGTGGTTTTGGGGTTAAATGCGGGAGGACCCCCAACCTGTGTTGGGGGTCCTCGACCGTGTAATGATGTTCCGGCGGTGACCTACTCTCCCACACCCTCCCGGGTGCAGTACCATCGGCGCTGTGGGTCTTAGCT
>NZ_RBIR01000015.1 GCF_003634095.1 Arthrobacter oryzae | reverse complement strand
CCATCACCCATCCGCACGCGTTTTCCGAAACCAAACACGTCTTCGGCGCGCGGTGGCACGTAATCGTTCCGGATTCCGCCTTCAAGCGCTACTTCCACTACCGGAACCGCGGCTACATGATCCGCCGCCACTTCCGGGTCAAGTCCTTCGTCGCGGATGTGGGCGGTTATCTCGGCTATTTCCTGCGCCGCGGCGACTTCCGCGGGCTGGCCGACTGGTTCCGGGCGTTTTCCACCGGGCTCCGCGGCAAGGGCTTCGGCCCGCTGGAGGATCCCGGCCCCCCGGGGTGAGTGGGCGGGCGGGAGAGACGGTAAGACATAGAAATTATTCAAACGAAAGGACCTCGTGACATGAGGCTTGAAGGCTGGCATCTCATCATCATCATCGTTCTGGCACTGGTGCTGTTCGCTGCACCGAAGCTGCCGGGGATGGCCCGCAGCCTGGGCCAGTCGATGCGCATTTTTAAGTCGGAAGTCCGGGAAATGAAGAAGGACGGCACCCCCGACGCCAACGAGGGCTCCGGGCCGGTCGAAGGCCGGGTCATCAACCACCCCAGGGCCGGCTCGCCGGAAAGCCGCACCGGCGATGGAACCGACGTTCCGCCGTCGGCCCGCGCCTAAGACCGCATGGCAGTAACCATGAGTCGTCGATCGAACCCCGAGGGGAGGATGGCGCTCCTCGACCATCTGAAAGAGCTGCGCAACCGGCTCTTCAAGGCGGCAATCGCCGTCGTCATCGGGACCGTGGTGGGCTTCGTCGTCTACCAGCCGTTTCTGGCTGCGCTGACCAAGCCAATCCGCGACCTGAACGAACAGCAGGGCCGTCAGGCCACCCTGAACTTTGACGGCGTCGCGAGCTCGTTTGATCTGATGATCCAGGTGTCCGTGTTTCTGGGCCTGATCATCGCCAGTCCCGTCTGGCTCTACCAGCTGTGGGCCTTCATTGTCCCCGGGCTGCACAAGAAGGAACGGCGCGTGGCGCTGTCCTTCGTCGCGGCGGCCGTGCCACTGTTCGTCGGCGGCGTTCTGCTGGCCTGGATGGTGCTGCCGAACGCGGTGCGCGTCCTGACCGAGTTCACGCCGGCGGGCGGCTCCAACTTCATCAGCGCCCAGGTGTACCTGACCTTCGTCCTGCGGCTGCTACTGGCCTTCGGCGTCGCGTTCCTGCTCCCGGTGGTCCTGTTCGGGCTGAACCTGGCCGGCCTCATCAAGGGCAGCCAGCTCCTGAAGAGCTGGCGGATCACCGTGTTCCTGGTGTGCCTCTTCGCCGCGATGGCCGCGCCCGGCGCCGACGCCACGAGCATGTTCTACCTGGCCGTGCCCATGCTGGCGCTGTTCTTCGCCGCGATCGGCCTCTGCCTGCTCAACGACCGCCGGCGCGAACGGCGCGCCGTCAAACGCGCCGCCGAGACCGAAGCCACGGCCGACCAGGCAACCCCCAGCTCCGAGCTGGAGAATTTCTAGGCTTCGGTATGAATCCCCACCGGAGCCCGCGCAGTGCCGGTTCCTCGACTCAAAGGATTGGATATGTTTGGGATTGGCGCTGAAAAATTCGTTGTTCTCCTCATCATTGGTGCTTTGGTCCTTGGACCGACCAAGCTGCCGGAGTATGCTGCGAAGCTTGGCCACCTCGTGCGGGAGGTACGACGAATGGCATCCGGCGCCCGGGAACGGCTGAACGAGGAACTCGGTCCCGACTTCCAGGACCTGGACTGGGGGCAGATGGACCCCCGACAGTACGATCCGCGGCGGATCATCCGCGAGGCACTGACCGACGACAACCCGCCAGCGCCGTCCGACACTCCCGCCACCTGACCGGCAACTGCAGCACCTCATGCGGCCCTCCAGTCATCGGTTCGCCCTTGGCCTGAGGCTCTATTGAAGGTCAACCAATAGCGAGAGCGTGGACTGGGTCGCCGATAAGGCTGTTTTTGGTCGGATGCCTTGAAGGAGAAGCTTCTTTGTCTTCGCACTCGATGCAGTACGAGTGGCCGGTCCCTTCGCGGGAAGTTGGGACCCGTCCCGGACCAGGAAACAGGAATGGCAGATGAACTCGTCCTTGGCCTGGGGAATGACCTGAACGATGAGTTCCTCGGCGACAACCTCTCCCAAACGTCACGGTTTCATCCAACGCGTCGGTCCCGTCGAGCTCCCGGACGACGCTGTGGGCATCCGGGGCGTTTGCCGACCGCAGGGCCTCCAGAGAACGGTCCAATTCTTTGACATCGGAACAGGTCCTTCCGTGAACCCTCGGGAGGTCCCGGGCCAGCGGGAGCCAGTGCCAAATTTCGGCATTGGTCACTACCCTTGTCAGGTTGAAGTACACCTCAACCTGACGTCAGGTACGTAGCCTAAGGTCCGTCGGAACAGGGTCCGATTCGGCACTTCTGACAGTGGCCCCAGTAACTCTCAGCGCCCAACCTGGCACCTGACTCGTCCCTGGCGGCACCGCGACACCTGGCAGGATAAGCGCGTCTCTTATAGGTGCCAGGAAAACGATAGACGCGCGTCCAACTATGGGCAGGTCTTACGGATCGACCGAATAGGACCGCCCCCCGGAAGAAAAGTCCGGATCCAACACACCTGGACTCTGTCGACCGATCGTAAACCACAGCCGCAGATATCCCCGGGGACGTTCCCGCTGAACCCGGAACGTCCTGGGAAACCGAGGGTCCGGGGCGCAAGGTCATGTTGCCTGCAACAGAGACCTGGATGAAGTGGCACCGGCAGAACCAGCAGGAGGGGAGCAAAATGCGGGTCGAAAAGCCACCCGTGGACGGTGTACACACCCCCTTTGGCCGGACAAATGGCCTCCAACCTCACCCCTCAGCCCACAGGAAGGAGGCAATCGAGGACAAAAAATCTTGAAGAGAGTTTCCGCAGGTCATGTCGTCAGCAAGAGCGCTCGGCATGAAGAGGTACAAGACCAACCACGGCCACCAGAACAATCCAGAAAGAGGAGACCCAACCGACCCTACGTCCGAACAAGCGGAGGGCCCACCAGCCAGGGCACTGAACTCGCCACCCCCACAACTTCACAGGCCACCGCGGCGGCCAGGCACTAGCAACAAGCGTCAGAGGGACCCGAACAGGGGTCAATGTACACACGTTAAAGCAAAGACCCCCTCTGACGAGGGGGAATGCTGTGCCCGAGGTGGGACTCGAACCCACACACCTTTCGATACCGCATTTTGAGTGCGGCGCGTCTGCCAATTCCGCCACTCGGGCGCGGAGTACACCAGTGTAACAATCACTCAACCACAGTGCTGTGAGCAACGCGATCGCTTCCAGTGCGCGAAATTACTCTACATGCAGATAGGCTGAATTCCAGAATCGCGCCAGTGACGCCGCATCGAACCAAACCGGTCCAAGTACATCGGCGGACGAAACCTATGATGGTGTAGTTCCCGCCGTACCTTTCCAAGGAGTTCCCGTGTCAGAACAGACGGAGTCATCCCCCACGTCCCAACCGGCTCGCCGCGTAATTGTCGCCGAGGATGAGACTCTCATTCGCCTGGACATCATCGAGATCCTGCGAGGCGAAGGCTACGACGTCGTCGGCGAAGCGGACAACGGCGAAAAGGCCGTACAGCTCGCCGAGGAGCTCAAGCCCGACTTGGTCCTTATGGACGTCAAGATGCCCGTCATGGACGGCATCACGGCCGCTGAAAAGATCGTCAAGGCCCGGATCGCCCCCGTGGTCCTGCTGACGGCGTTTAGCCAGAAGGAACTCGTGGAGCGCGCCCGCGACGCAGGCGCCATGGCGTACGTGGTCAAGCCGTTCACGCCTGCAGACCTCATCCCGGCCCTGGAGATCGCACTCTCCCGCCACGAGGAAATCAAGGCCCTCGAGAGCGAGGTCACCGACCTGCAGGAACAGTTCGCCACCCGCAAGCTCGTGGAGCGCGCCAAGAGCCTCCTGACCACCAAGATGGGCCTGACGGAACCGGAAGCGTTCCGCTGGATCCAGAAGACCTCCATGGACCGCCGCCTCAGCATGCGCGAGGTCGCCGAGACCATCATCAACCAGGTCAACTAGGGTCAAGCCGGTCAACTAGCGTCAGCTAGCTGCAGCCCGGCCTCGCAGCAAAACAGCAGCAAAAAGGGAGGATCCCCGCCAACCGGCGGGGATCCTCCCTTTTTGCGCTCAAGCGCTAAGAACTAGGGCTGGACCCGGTTCTTCTTCTTCTTTTCCGGCCACGGGCCGAGCTTATCCTTGGTGACGGTGGCTGCGCCGTGGCTGCCGGCGTCGGCGAGGTCGCCCACCTTGTGGACCTTCAGCAGGTTCGTGGAACCGGCCTTTCCGGGAGGCGAACCGGCGGCGATAACCACCAGGTCGCCGTCCTCGACGAGGTCCAGTTCGAGCAGGCTGCGGTCAACCTGGGCCGTCATCTCGTCGGTGTGGCCCACCATGGGGACCAGGACCGGCTGGATGCCCCAGGTCAGCGCGAGCTGGTTCCAGACGTGCTCCACCGGGGTGAAGGCGAAGACCGGCCGGATCGGGCGCAGTCGCGAGAGGCGGCGGGCCGAGTCACCGGACTGGGTGAAGGTACAGATGTACTTCGCTTCCAGCTGGTCGGCGATCTCGACGGCGGCCCGGGTGATGGCGCCGCCGCGGGTCTTGGGCTTGGTGCCCAGCGGGGGGACGCGCTCGAGGCCGTGGACCTCGGTGGACTCGATGATCCGGGCCATGACCTTGACGGTCTCGATCGGGTACTTGCCCACGCTGGTCTCGCCGGAGAGCATGACCGCGTCGGCGCCATCGAGCACTGCGTTGGCGCAGTCGGAGGCCTCCGCGCGGGTGGGGCGCGGGTTGTCGATCATGGATTCCAGGACCTGGGTGGCCACGATGACCGGCTTGGCCCAGCGGCGGGCCAGTTCAACGGCGCGCTTCTGGACAATCGGCACTTCCTCCAGCGGAAGTTCCACGCCGAGGTCGCCACGGGCCACCATGATGGCGTCGAAGGCGTCGATGATCTCGGGCAGCTGCTCCACGGCCTGCGGCTTCTCGATCTTGGCGATCACCGGCACGCGGCGACCTTCCTCGTCCATGATCTCGTGTACGCGCTTGATGTCCGAGGCATCCCGGACGAAGGAGAGGGCAACCATGTCCACGCCGCGGCGCATGGCCCAGCGCAGATCGTCTTCGTCCTTCTCGCTCAGCGCCGGCACGTTGACGGCCACGCCGGGCAGGTTGATGCCCTTGTTGTTCGATACCCAGCCACCAACGATCACCTGGGCGACCACCTTGACGGAGTCGACCTCGATGGCGCGCAGGGCGACCTTGCCGTCGTCGATCAGCAGGGCGTCGCCCGGCTGGACGTCTTCGGTGAGGCTCTTGAGCGTGGTGGAGCAGATGTCCTTGGTGCCCGGAACGTCCTCGGTGGTGATCGTGAACCTGTCACCGACCTCCAGAAGGTGCGGGCCATCGACAAAGCGGCCCAGACGGATCTTCGGGCCCTGCAAGTCAGCCATGATGGCCACGGCCTTGCCGAGCTGCCCGGCAGCCTTGCGAACGTTCTCGTAAGTGTTGTCATGCACGGAGTAATCACCGTGGCTCATGTTCATGCGTGCCACGTCGACGCCGGCTTCCAGCACGGCAAGCGTGTTGTCGAAGCTTGCAATTGCCGGTCCGAACGTGGCCACGATTTTAGCGCGTCTCATATACCTACCCTAGTGGTCTGTTGCATGGATTAAGTTGAAGCGAGTGTGAATCCCTGATGACCTGAAGAAACCAGTGACCGGCAGGACTACAGAACAGCCATCGCCTTGTCCGTCGGCGCGACGGGGGCCGGCAGGATCGTGCTGCCCATCAGGAACTTGTCCACCGCGGCGGCGCAGGCGCGCCCCTCAGCGATGGCCCAGACGATGAGCGACTGACCGCGGCCGGCGTCGCCGGCGACGAAAATGCCTTCGGTGTTGGTCATGTAGTAGCCGTCCCGGGCCACGTTGCCGCGGCCGTCGAACTCTGCGCTGACCTGCTCGGTGATGCCGGCCGGCTCGGGGCCGGTGAAGCCCAGCGACAGGAAGACGAGGTCCGCGGGAATGATCCGCTCGGTGCCGGCCTTCGGAAGGCGCTTGCCGTCGACGAATTCCGTCTCCGCGACCTTGACGCCGGTGAGTTTGCCGTTCTCCCCCACGAACTCCACGGTGGAGGCGAGGTAGGTGCGTTCGCCGCCTTCCTCGTGCGCGCTGGCGACCTCGAAGAGGGTGGGAAACGTCGGCCACGGCTGGTGGCCCGCCCGCTCGACGGGCGGCTGCTTGCCGATCGCCAGGGTGGTCACGGACGCGGCCTGGTGCCGGTGCGCGGTGCCGAGGCAGTCGGCACCGGTGTCGCCGCCGCCGAGGATCACCACATGCTTGCCGGCGGCGTTGATCTGGTTCTCCACGGTCTCCCCCGCCACAACGCGGTTGGCCGGCACGAGGTAGTCCATGGCGAAGTGGATGCCCTCAAGCTGGCGGCCCGGGATGGGCAGGTCACGCGGGACGGTGGCGCCGGTGGCGATCACGACGGCGTCGTACCGGCGGCGTAGTTGCTCCCACGTCACGTCGGTACCGACGGCAACCCCGGTGCGGAACCGGGTGCCTTCGGCCTTCATCTGCTCGAGCCGGCGGTCCACCTGCTCCTTTTCCATCTTGAAGTCGGGGATGCCGTAGCGCAGGAGCCCGCCGATCTTGTCGTCGCGCTCGTAGACCGCCACTGTGTGGCCCACGCGGGTCAGCTGCTGGGCGACGGCCAGTCCGGCCGGGCCGGAGCCGACGACGGCGACCGTCTTACCGGTCAGTCGCGCCGGCGGCAACGGGTTGACCCAGCCGTTTTCGAAGGCCTGATCCACGATCGACACCTCGACCTGCTTGATGGTCACCGCCGGCTGGTTGATGCCCAGCACGCAGGAGGCCTCGCAGGGTGCCGGGCACAGCCGGCCCGTGAACTCGGGGAAGTTGTTGGTGGCGTGCAGCCGCTCCATCGCTTCCTCGCCCTTGTCCCGCCAGATGAGGTCGTTCCACTCCGGAATGAGGTTGCCCAGCGGGCAGCCCTGGTGGCAGAACGGGATGCCGCAATCCATGCAGCGGCCCGCCTGGCTCTTCAGGACACCCTTTTCCTGGGCCTCGTAGACCTCTTTCCAGTCCATGATGCGGACCGGAACGGGACGGCGCGGCTGGGTTTCACGCTGACGTACTTTCAGAAATCCGCGTGGATCAGCCACCGGTCACCTCCAGGATTCGAGACCAAACTTCTTCGCCGTCGGGGTCCAGGCCCTCTTCGATGGCGTCGAGACGGGTTTGCAGAACGGCCGCGTAGTCGCGCGGCAGCACCTTGGTTATGCGGGCTGCGGTGTCATCGAAGTTCTCCAGGAGCCGGGCCGCGAGGAGCGACTCGGTTTCCTCGGAGTGCTTGAGCAGCAGCCCGTGGACGATTTCGCGGTCCTCGGCGTCGAGCTCGCGCAGCTGCAGCTCGCCGGATTCGAGGGCCTGCTTGTTGACGCGTTCGGTCTGCAGGTCCAGCACGTAGGCCGTACCTCCGGACATTCCGGCGCCGAAGTTGCGGCCGGTGCGCCCGATGATGAGCGTCTGGCCGCCGGTCATGTATTCACAGCCGTGGTCGCCGATGCCTTCGGCCACCGCGGTGGCGCCTGAGTTGCGCACCAGGAAGCGTTCTCCGACCTGGCCGCGCAGGAACATCTCGCCGCTCGTGGCGCCGTAGCCGATCACGTTGCCGGCGATCACGTTGCGCTCTGCCCGGAACACGTTGGTGCGGTCCGGCCGGACGATGATGCGCCCGCCGGACAGACCCTTGCCGACGTAGTCGTTGGAGTCGCCGAACAACCGCAGCGTGATGCCGGCCGGCAGGAATGCTCCAAGCGACTGGCCGGCGGTGCCACTGAGCGTGATGTCGATGGTGTCCGTGGCCAGCACGTCGGTGCTGAAGGTCTTCGTGACGACGTGGCCCAGCATGGTGCCGACGGAGCGGTCCGTGTTGATGACGTTCACCGAGATCTTCACCGGCGTGCGGTCGCTGAGGGCCTCCGCCGCCATGGCAATCAGGCGCTGGTCGAAGTGCTTGTCCAGCTCGTGGTTCTGGCCGGTCAGGTTGCGCAGCGGCGCGTCGTCGTCGAACTCGAGGCCGTGGAGGATCGGATCCAGGTCCAGCCCCTCGGCCTTCCAGTGACTGATCGCCTCACGGGAATCGAGCATCTCGGCGTGGCCGATCGCTTCCTCGATGCTGCGGAAGCCCAGTTCCGCGAGGATTTCGCGGACCTCCTCGGCGAGGAACTCGAAGAAGTTCACCACGAATTCGGGCTTGCCGGTGAACCTGGAGCGCAGCTCGGGGTTCTGCGTGGCGACGCCCACCGGGCAGGTGTCCAGGTGGCAGACGCGCATCATGATGCAGCCCGAGACCACCAGCGGGGCGGTGGCGAAACCGAACTCTTCGCCGCCCAGCAGGGCAGCGATCACGACGTCGCGGCCGGTCTTGAGCTGACCGTCCACCTGCACCACCACACGGTCGCGCAGGCCGTTGAGCATGAGAGTCTGCTGCGTCTCGGCGAGGCCGAGCTCCCACGGGACGCCAGCGTGCTTGAGCGAGTTCAGCGGCGAGGCGCCGGTACCGCCGTCGTGCCCGGAAACCAGGACGACGTCGGCCTTCGCCTTGGTGACGCCGGCCGCCACGGTGCCGATCCCGACCTCGGAGACGAGCTTGACGTGCACGCGGGCCGAGGGGTTGGCGCGCTTGGCGTCATAGATCAGCTGCGCGAGGTCCTCGATGGAGTAGATGTCGTGGTGCGGCGGCGGCGAAATCAGGCCGACGCCGGGCGTCGAGTGCCGCGTGCGGGCTACCCAGGGGTAGACCTTCTGCGCCATCAACTGGCCGCCTTCGCCGGGCTTGGCACCCTGCGCCATCTTGATCTGGATGTCGTCCGCGTTGGACAAGTACAGGCTGGTGACGCCGAAGCGGCCGGAGGCGATCTGCTTGACCGCGGAACGACGGGTGGGATCGAGCAGGCGGTCCACGTCCTCGCCGCCTTCACCGGTGTTGGACTTGCCGCCCAGCCGGTTCATGGCGATCGCGAGGGTCTCGTGGGCTTCCTGCGAGATGGAGCCGTAGCTCATGGCGCCGGTGGAGAAGCGCTTGACGATGCTGGAGACGGGCTCCACTTCCTCGAGCGGCACCGCGGGACGCAGCCCGGCCTTGAACTTCAGCAGCCCGCGCAGGGTCATGAGGTTCTCGGACTGGTCATCAACGCCGCGGGTGTAGGCCTTGAAGATGTCGTAGCGACGTTCACGCGTGGCATGCTGCAGCCGGAAGACGGTCTCCGGGTTGAACAGGTGGGGTTCGCCGTCACGGCGCCACTGGTACTCGCCGCCACCGAGCAGCGGCTGGTGCGGCAGCTCGATCCCGTTTTCGGGGTAGGCCATGCGGTGGCGGGCCAGGACTTCGGCGGCAATGACTTCGAGGCCGACGCCGCCGAGCTGGGAATGGGTGCCGGAGAAGTACTCGTCCACCAGGTCCTGGCCCAGGCCGAGCGCCTCGAACGTCTGGGCGCCGGTGTAGGACGCCACCGTGGAGATGCCCATCTTGGACATGATCTTCAGGACACCCTTGCCGAGGCCCTTGATCAGGTTGTAGACGCCGTCCTGCGGGGTGACCCCCACGACGTCGCCGGAGGCGATGAGCTGTTCCACGGATTCCATGGCCAGGTACGGGTTCACGGCGGAGGCGCCGTAACCGATCAGCACGGCGACGTGGTGCGTCTCGCGAACGTCGCCGGCCTCCACCACGAGGGCGGTCTTGGTGCGGTTGGCGCTGCGCAGCAGGTGGTGGTGCACGGCGCTGACGAGCAGCAGGGACGGGATCGGTGCCCACTGGGCGTTCGAGTCACGGTCCGAGAGCACCACATACTGGACGCCGCGGTTGATGGCACCGGAGACCTGCTCGCAGATTTCGGTGAGCCGGGCGCGGAGGGCGTTCTCGCCGCCTTCGGGGCGGTAGAGACCGCGGACCTTCATGGCGACCCGATCGCCGTCGGCGCTTTCGATGTTCGCGATCTTGGCCAGCTGGTCATTGTTGATCACCGGGAACGGCAGGGCGATCTGCGGTTGCCGGACCCGCTTGGTGTCCAGCAGATTCCCGTTCGGGCCGATCGCGCAGGTCAGGGACGTGACGAGCTCTTCGCGGATGGCATCCAGCGGCGGGTTGGTGACCTGCGCGAAGGACTGGACGAAGTAATCGAACAGCAACCGCGGGCGTTTGGAGAGCACGGCCACGGGGGTATCGGAGCCCATGGCACCGAGCGGTTCGGCGCCGGTGCGCGCCATCGGGCCCAGCAGGATCCTCAGTTCCTCGGTGGTGTAGCCGAAGGTCCGCTGCCGGATGTTGACGGACGCCGCGGTGTGGACCACGTGCTCGCGCTCGGGGAGGTCCTTGAGGTCGATCAGGTTGTCCTTGAGCCATTCGGCCCACGGGTTCGCGGCGGCAACCTCGGCCTTGACCTCGGCGTCGTCGATGATGCGGCCGGCCTCGGTGTCCACCAGGAACATCTTGCCCGGCGATACGCGGCCCTTCTTGACCACCTTGGAAGCTTCGACGTCGATCACGCCGACCTCGGAGGCGAAGACGATGAGCCCGTCCTCCGTGATCCAGTAGCGGCCCGGGCGCAGTCCGTTGCGGTCCAGGGTGGCGCCGACCAGGTTGCCGTCCGTGAAGGAGACGGCCGCGGGGCCGTCCCAGGGCTCCATGAGCATGGAGTGGTACTCGTAGAAGGCGCGGCGGGCCGGGTCCATGGTGGCGTGGTTTTCCCACGCCTCCGGAATCATCATCATGATCGAGTGCGTGATGGGCCGGCCGGAAAGCCACAGCAGCTCCGCAACCTCGTCAAACGAAGCGGAGTCCGAGGCGCCGGGGGTGCAGATCGGGAACAGCTCTTCCGGGGAGTTCCCCAGCAGCGAGCTGGCCAGCTGGGACTGCCGTGCCCGCATCCAGTTGCGGTTGCCCTTGACGGTGTTGATCTCGCCGTTGTGCGCGATCGTGCGGAAGGGCTGGGCCAGGGGCCAGGACGGGAAAGTATTGGTGGAGAAGCGCGAGTGGACGATCGCGAGCTTGGTCTTGAAGCGCTTGTCTGAAAGGTCCGGGTAGAAAGGCTCGAGCTGGGCGGTGGTGAGCATGCCCTTGTAGACGATGGTGCGGCAGGACAGCGACGGGAAGTACACGCCGAACTTGTTCTGGGCGCGTTTGCGGATCCGCCAGGCGCGGGAATCGAGTTCGTTGCGTTCGAGGGTTTCTCCGGTGCTGGAGGCGAAGAACGGCTGCGAGAAGTGCGGCATGCAGGCCCGGGCCATGGCCCCGACCAGGTCCGCCACAATCGGGACCTCGCGCCAACCCAGGACCGTCAGGCCCTCGTCCGCGGCAAGGCCTTCGATTCCGAGCCGGGCGGCGTCGGATTCGCGCTGCTCGGCCGGCAGGAAAGCCGTTCCCACCACGTACTGGCCGGGGGCCGGAAGCTCGAAGTCGGTGACTGCACGGAAGAATTCGTCGGGGACCTGCATGAGGAGGCCGGCGCCGTCGCCGGTTCCCTCATCCGCGCCCACGGCGCCGCGGTGTTCGAGGTTGCGCAGGGCGGTCAGGGCCGCGTCGACGATGTCGTAGCCCGGCTCGCCGCGCAGCGTGGCGATGATGGCCAGCCCGCAGGCGTCCTTCTCGTTCTCCGGGTTGTAGAGCCCGGCAGCGGCCGGGATCGACGCGAAGCGTGCGAAGGGTGACATGGCGGCCGACGGCTGGTCCGGATCGGACCAGCTGGGGCTGTGAAGAGTTTGGGTCATTGGAGACGTCCTTCCTCCTGATCGTGCGTATGGGAGGGACAACATTGGCCCCACTCAGCAGGCCGGTGTGACGGGCGCAACAGAGTGTTTTTCTAACTGGAATTGTAGGCCAGCCCGGCCTCCTGTACTAACAGTTACGCAGGTGCTGGCCCGGGCTTGCGTGGACGGCGCCTATCTGCTGTCCGCCACAATCCCTCTTGCCACGACGCTGTGGGCTCGGGCCCTGCGAGCTGTAGCTCCGCAACCCGGGTTGCCGGTGCCGAGCTACTTGGTGCCCTCAGCATCCGGAGCGGTTCCAGTTGCCTGGCGGCCGGATACTCCGGCTGCCCGGGCTCCGGCGGCGGGCATGGTGCCGCCGGTGGAGTCCGCGGCCGCACCCGCATCCGCTGCTGCGGACGCTGATGCGGGAACTGGCCCGCTGTGGTTATTCCGGAGATTAGCACGGGATTCACTATCTGAGACAGCTGCGTCCGCATGACGGACCGTTGTCGCGTCTGCGGGGACGGCAGCACGACGCCCCGTGCCGCCGGCGGCGGCTCCTGCTGCAGCGCCCGGTTCAGCGTTGGCGAGCACGTCCTGGTCGGCGGCGCCTGCGTCAGCGCCGCGGTCTCCGCTGCGGTCACCGCCGGCGGGGTGTTCGACGGCGTAGGCGTCTTCGGTGCCGTCGGCGTCTTCGGTGCGTTCGACGTCGGCGTCGTCGCCTTCGGTGCGATCGGCGTCGGCGTCGACTTCGTCGGCGCTAACTGCCGCGGCGGGTTCACGCCCCGGCAGGAACGGGGTGTCGGGCTCCGAGGGCTTGCGCAGTCCGAGCAGGATGAACGCGATCAGGGCTCCTGCGAAGACAAAGATGCTGGTCCAGACATTGAGCCGGGTGGTGATCCCGAAGAGGCTGATCTGTTCGGCGTCGTCGATCCGCATGGCCTCGATCCAGACCCGTCCCAGGGTGTAGTACATGGCGTAGAGGCAGAAGAGGCGGCCGCGGCGGAAACTGAACTTTCGGTCCAGGGCCAGCAGGATCAGAACGCCTGCGATATTCCACAGGGACTCGTAGAGGAATGTCGGATGGAAGAGCGTCCCGGGAGCCATGCCGGCGGGGAAATTCGGACTGTTGGGGTCGATCTGCAGGCCCCACGGGAGCGTGGTGGGTCCGCCGAAGAGTTCCTGGTTGAAGTAGTTGCCCCACCGGCCAATCGCCTGGGCCAGCAGCAGCCCGGGCGCGGCCGCGTCCATGAAGGCACTCAGCTTCACCCCGGCCCGCCGGCACCCGATCCAGGCGCCCACGGCGCCCAGGACGACGGCGCCCCAGATGCCCAGGCCGCCGCGCTGGATCTGTGGAATCAGGGACAGGTCGCCGGTGCCGTTAAACCCGGGACCGAAGTAGGCATCAGGCGAGGAGAACACATGGTAGAGCCGTCCGCCGATGATGCCGAACGGGATCGCCCAGATGGCGATGTCCCAGACGCTGCCCTCGGGGGCGCCGCGGCGCGCCCAACGGACGGACGTGAGCCAGAGTCCGGCAACGATGCCGGCGAGAATGCACAGGGCGTAGGCATGGATGCGCAGTGACCCCCACGGCAGCGGGATATCGAATCCGGACCAGCTGGGGCTCGGAATACTCGCGGGAAACATCGCCGCCGCGTGGAGGACTGACTGCATTGCTTACGCTTCTTCCCTGGTAAGGCCGGTGCTGAGGTCTTTCGTCAAGGAGGCTACCGCATCCACGCCGCCGTCCCGGATGGCCGCGACCAGGGCCGTGCCAACAATCACGCCGTCGGCATACTCGGCGATCTCACGGACGTGGCCCGCGTTGGAGACACCCAGCCCCACGCAGACACGCTCGGCGCCTGCGGCGTGCGCGGCGGCGACGACATCCTTGGCCGCGGAACTGACCGAGGTCCGGGCACCGGTGACACCCATGATGGAGACGGCGTACACGAATCCGCGGCTCGCCTCGACGGTGCGCTTCATGCGTTCCGGAGAGGATGACGGGGCCACGAGGAACACCCGGTCCAGGCCGTACCGGTCCGAGGCAGCCATCCATTCGGCTGCCTCGTCGGGGATGAGGTCGGGCGTGATCAGCCCGGCTCCCCCGGCCTCGGCCAGGCGGCGGGAGAACTCGTCCACGCCCATCCGGACCACCGGGTTCCAGTACGTCATGACCAGGACGGCCGCGTCGGTCTTGCTCGTGATGCCGCGGACGACGTCGAAGACCTGCCGGACGTGGAAGCCGTTCGCGAGGGCCTCGGTGGTGGCCGCCTGGATGACCTGGCCGTCCATGACCGGATCGGAGTACGGGATGCCGATTTCGATAAGGTCCGCGCCGTTCTCGGCCAGGGCGATGCCCGCGGCGATGGTGGCTTCGACGCTCGGGTAGCCGGCGGGCAGGTACCCGATCAGGGCGGCCCGGCCCTGCGCGCGGGCACGGTCAATGGCCGCGGCCGACTTGCTGGCGTGCTGGGCGTCGTTGAGCTGGGCGGCAGGCTTGGTGGTGTCCTGCGCGCCGTCGTGGGTGGTGCTCACAGCTGTTCCCCCTCCTTGGCGATTTCGGCTTCGGGCGAATCCTTGTCCAGCAGGTCGAACCATTCAGCGGCGGTTGCCACGTCCTTGTCGCCGCGGCCGGAAAGGTTCACGAGCACGATCTTCTCTGAAATTTCGCCTGCGGCCCCGCCGGCTGCGGCAACCTCGGCCGCGAGCCGCTGGCCGACTTTCATGGCGCCGGCGAGGGCGTGGGCGGATTCAATGGCGGGGATGATGCCCTCGGTGCGGCAGAGGAGGCGGAAGGCCTCCATCGCTTCGCTGTCCGTGATGGGCTCGTAGCTGACCCGGCCGATGTCGGCGAGGTAGGAGTGCTCCGGACCGACGCCGGGGTAGTCCAGGCCGGCGGAGATGGAGTGTGACTCGATGGTCTGGCCGTCGTCATCCTGCATGAGGTAGGAACGCGCGCCGTGCAGCACACCGGGCTTGCCGAGGGTGATGGTGGCGGCGTGGCGTCCGGTTTCTACGCCCTCGCCGCCGGCCTCGAAGCCGTAGATCTTGACCGAGGGGTCATCGAGGAAGCCGTGGAAGATGCCGATCGCGTTGGAGCCGCCGCCGATGCAGGCACACACGGCATCCGGGAGCCGGCCCGTCTGGTCCAGGATCTGGGCCCGGGCTTCCTCGCCGATCACTTCGTGGAAGTACCGGACCATGGCCGGGAACGGGTGCGCGCCGGCGGCGGTGCCCAGCAGGTAGTGGGTGTTGCCCACGTTCGCCACCCAGTCGCGCAGGGCCTCGTTGATGGCGTCCTTGAGCGTCTGGGATCCGCTGGTCACCGGGATGACCGTGGCGCCGAGGAGTTCCATCCGGGCAACATTGAGGGACTGCCGGCGGCAGTCCTCGGCGCCCATGTAGACCACGCACTCCAGCCCGAGCAGGGCAGCCGCCGTCGCGCTGGCAACGCCGTGCTGGCCCGCGCCCGTTTCAGCGATGACGCGGGTTTTGCCCATCCGTTTGGCGAGCAGCGCCTGGCCCAGGACGTTGTTGATCTTGTGTGAACCGGTGTGGTTGAGGTCTTCGCGTTTGAGGAAGACCCGCACGCCGCCCGCGTGCTCGGCGAAGCGCTTGGCCTCGGTCAGCAGCGAGGGCCGGCCGGAGTAGTTCTTGTTCAGGTCGGCGATCTGGGCGGTGAACTCCGGATCGGCCTTGGCCTTCTCGAAGGTGTCCTCGAGCTCGTCCAGGGCCGCGATGAGGGACTCGGGCATCCACCGGCCGCCGTAGTTACCGAAATAGGGTCCCGGGGCGTGCCGCAGGGACGGTTCGCCCTGTGTCAGGTGCTCCTGCGGGCGGTCGCCCTGCAGGAACGCGTCCACGGCACTTTCGTCAGAGCCGGCTGCTGGCGCATTGACCATCAGTCTCACCATCCTGTTCCACTGCTAGCTTTGGGGATCTGCAGATGAGATCCGCTCATTGGCCGGGCAACTGCGGGCCCGGTACCGCTCGTGGCCCGGGCGGAACGCCAGGACCGGCCGGCTCAGGCGCGGGCGGCGATTGCCTTGGCGCCGGCGGCCATGAATTCCGCGATCCGTTCGCGGGGCGTCGCGTCACTGACCAACGCCTCGCCGACCAGAACCGCGTTGGCGCCATGGGACGCAAAGTGCCGGACGTCCTCGACGTCGCGCACCCCGGACTCGGCGACCACGAGGGTGCCCGCCGGGATGACGCCGGCCAGTTCCGCGAAGACGGAACGGTCGACGTCGAGCGTCTTGAGGTTGCGTACATTGACCCCGATGATCCGGGCCTCGGCGGCCACGGCGCGCTCGATTTCCTCGACCGTGTGGGTCTCCACCAGCACGTTCATGCCGAGCTCGCGGCTGAGGGCCGTGAACTCGCGCAGCTGGGCGTCGGAGAGCGAGGCCACGATCAGCAGGATCAGGTCGGCTCCGTGGGCCCGGGCTTCCCAGATCTGGTACTCGTCGATCATGAAGTCCTTGCGCAGCAGCGGAATATCCGCGGCGGCCCGGACGGCGTCGAGATCGGCCAGGGACCCGCCGAAGCGGCGTTCCTCGGTCAGGACGCTGATCACGGCGGCCCCGCCGTCGGCGTACTGTGCGGCGAGGGACGCAGGATCGGCGATGTCCGCGAGCGGGCCCTTGGAGGGGCTCCGGCGCTTGACCTCGGCAATCACCCGGAGCTGGTCCCTCGGGTCCGAGTTCCCGCCCAGCGCGGCCCAGGCGTCACGGGCAGGTGCCGCGGCGGCGGCGCGCTCCTTCAATTCCTCGAGCGTGACCAGACGCTGGCGCGCCTGCATATCCTCCCGGACACCGGCATTGATGTCGTCGAGAACGCTCACGCTCAGTGGCCGGAGTTCTTCAGCTTGCTGCCGCCGACGCCGTAGCCGGCCTTGCGCATGGCCCAGCCGGCGAGCAGGCCGATCACCATGACCACCGCGCCCGCGATGAAGATGGGCGTGTTGGCGATGACAAAGGCGATGGACGCAATGAGGGCGCCGATCAGCATCACAATAACGCAGGTCCAGGCCGCCGGGCTGTTGCCGTGACCCGGCGCTTCGCCGTGATCGACGTCGTCGTAGACGCCCTTCGGCGCAGCGGACGTGGATGCGGAAACAGTGGCTTTGCTCATTGAAATCTCCTCAGGATGAATGCTGCTTACATTCTGCCATTTTTTGGCAGGGTTGTTGGTTGCTGGCCGCGACTGCGGCCGGGGCTCAGGTGGGGTCGTCACCGCGGGACAACCGGTCCCAGCTGTCAATGTCGTCTGTGGGCGCAGCCGGCGCGCCAGCTCCCCCGGCGGCCGGTGCAGCTGCTGCCGCGTCATATTTGGTCCGGCTCCTCCAGTACCGGCCGGCCGGCACGATCGCCAGGGCACAGATCCCCAACACGGAGCCCGCGACGACGGCAATGACGGGGAACACGGTGACGCCGACCTGGACGCTGCTGCCGCTAATACCGGTGGCGGCCGCGATGGATCCCTGCGCTGCCGCCAGCGGGTCCGCCAGCACAACGGCCGCTGCAGTGACGATGCCGGCGGCTGCCAGCAGGATGATCGCCGTGATCACCCAGCGCCCGATGCGCCCGGCGATGGAGGCCGCGAGGCCGCCGGCGAGGGCAACGAGGGCCAGGGCCGTCACGGACGTGGCGGCCTTGCTGCCCTGGACCTGCAGGCCGTTCTGGCTGGCCACGGCCGAGCCCAGCTGCGCCGGGTCAAGGTGCACGATGAGCCAGGTCTGCGTGGTTGTGCCGAACACCGCCAGGGCCACAGCGGCGATCACCAGGACAAGGGTCGATTTGCGGGCCCAGCCGGGGACGGCAGGCCGCGGGGTGCTCTTGATGGTGGTTTCGGTTTCCGGCTTGTCCATCAGGACTCCGTTCCGGCGTCGGGCACCGATGCGGGATCCGTAACGGAACCGGCGTCGGGCACTGAATCTGCGGTGATGTTGTGCAGCGAACTGGCGGTGTGAACGGCGCGGAGCGGGGCGGCGGCCTTGTTCACGGTCTCCTGGGCCTCGGTGGGGTTGACCGAATCGGCCACTATGCCGCCGCCGGCCTGGACGTAGGCGCGCCCTTCCCTAAGCAGGGCCGAACGGATCGCGATCGCCATGTCCATGTCCCCGGCGAAGTCCAGGTACCCGACCACCCCGCCGTAGATGCCGCGCCGGTGCGGTTCAAGTTCGTCCAGCAGGCGCAGGGCCCTCGGCTTCGGGGCGCCGGAGAGCGTGCCGGCCGGGAACGTGGCCTTGAGGACGTCGTAGGCTTTGGCCTCCGGGGCCAGCTTGCCGACCACCGTGGACACGAGGTGCATGATGTGGCTGAAGCGTTCCACTTCCATGAACTGCGTGACATCGACTGATCCGGCGACGCAGACTTTGGAGAGGTCGTTGCGGGAGAGATCCACCAGCATCAGGTGCTCGGCGCGTTCCTTCTCGTCCGCCAGCAGTTCCTCGGCCAGCGCCTTGTCCGCCTCGACCGTCTTGCCGCGCGGCCGTGATCCGGCGATGGGGTGGGTGATGACCTCGTCCCCGGTCACGGTGACGAGGGCTTCCGGCGAGGAGCCGACGATCGTGTACTCCCGGCCGGCGGCGTCCTCGAAGCTGAAGAGGTACATGTAGGGGCTGGGGTTGGTGTTCCGCAGGACCCGGTAGACGTCGAGGGGGTCCGCGCCGCATTCCATTTCGAAGCGGCGGGAGATGACCACCTGGAAGACCTCGCCGTCCACGATCGCCTCCTTGCCGCGGTCCAGGGCAGCCAGGTAGTCAGTTTCGTTCCAGCGCTCCTGCACGCTCGACGCGAAGTCCAGGGCGGCGGGTTCCAGCACCGAGACCGGCTGCTCCACGGGGCTGCTGATCTTTGCCAGCAGGGCTTTGACGCGGGCGACGGCGTCATGCCAGGCGTCGTCGACGCGTTCGGTGCTGTTGTCGAAGTTGATGGCGTTGGCGATCAGCAGGACGGTGCCGTCCATGTTGTCGTGGACTGCCATGTCCGTGACGAGGTTGAGGGCCATTTCCGGCAGCTCGAGGTCGTCCTCCGGCGGGCTGGTCAGCTTCTCCCAGTGCCGGACGGTTTCCCAGCCCAGGAATCCGACCAGACCGGACGTGAACGGCGGAAGGCCCTCGAAGCGGTCGGTACGAAGCGCCGCGACGGTGTCCCGGATGGCGTCCACGGGGTTGCCGCTCAGGGGTACCCCGACCGGGGGTTCGCCCAACCAGTACGCGTCGCCGTCCTTGGTGGTCAGGGTGGCCCGGGAGCGGGAGCCGACGAAGGAGTAGCGGGACCAGGCTCCGCCGACCGCCGCCGATTCCATCAGGAAAGTTCCGGGCTGGCCGTGCGCGAGCTTGCGATAGAGCCCGATTGGGGTTTCGGCGTCGGCAAGCACCTTGAGCCGGACGGGGATGACGCGGCTGTGGCCTGCGAGCTCGCGGAACTCTTCGAGGCCAGGGCTGATGATTCCAAGGTCCTGCATGGCTGTGCTTTCCGCCTGTTCTTTCGGGGGCTGCGGCGGATCCGTCATGGGATCCTGCCTGCGGTCCGGTTCGTGAAGCTGTGGGAGGCCCGGCGTGCGCGGCCGGCTTCCTTGTCTGGGGTGCCTAGCCTGCGTGGCCGACGACGGCGTCGAGCTCGCGGCCGTCGAAGCACGTCCGGGTTCCCGTGTGGCAGGCGGCCCCGACTTGGTCCACGCGGACCAGGAGGGCATCGCCGTCGCAGTCCATCGCGAGGGACTTGACCCACTGGACGTGGCCGGAGGTGTCACCCTTGCGCCAGTACTCCTGGCGGGACCGCGAATAGAAGGTCACGCGTCCGCTCGTCATGGTGCGGTGCAGGGCCTCGTCGTCCATCCAGCCCAGCATCAGGACTTCATGCGTATCGAACTGCTGGACAATCGCGGCCACCAGGCCGGCGCTGTCGCGCTTGAGGGCATCCGCCAGCCCGGCAGGAAGCGGGCTCCCCGACGCCGCCGTGGGGGCCTGCGCCGGCACAGGCACCGTGGGCGTGCTGCTGGCGCGTGTGCTGCTGGCGGGCGCAGCGTCGACAGGCACGCTGCTGCCGGGCACGGCTCCGGCTGGCACAGCGTTGGCGGGGCTGGGGGCGGGTGCGGGCTGCTCAGACATCAGATCAAGTCTAGTGCCTCCGGGCCGGCAGCCGGCCTGCGGGTCCACCACGCCGCTTAACACTGGCGCGAGATTGCCGCGCCACTCGGCGCGGCTCATCCGCTCAATCCCGGGATGCAGCCGCCAGGCACGATTCGAGCGGCGATTCCTGTGCCCATGCGCGGCCGTCTCGTGCTAGTTTCACAAGTGATGCATTTCGTCGAACCGTCCCGAGAAGTCCTGGCCGAAACCCTGCTGGCGGCCGGCCCCGATGCCGCCACGCTCTGCGCGGGTTGGCTCACGCGCGACCTTGCCGCGCACCTGTACCTGCGCGAGCGAAAAGCCGCCGTCGGGCTGGGCCTGCTGATCAAGCGCCTCTCCAAGGCCTCCGACCAGGCGACAGCCGAGCTGGCAGCCACCCTGAAGACTTCCGAGGACTACGCCAAGCTGGTCAACACCTTCCGCGCCGGTCCCCCGGCGCTGTCCCCGCTGCGGATCAAAGCCCTGGACGAGAGTTCCAACCTGATCGAGTACTTCGTGCACACGGAAGACGTGCGCCGCGCCGTGGACCGTTGGGCCCCGAGGGCGCTGGATCAGGCCTACTCGGAAGCGTTGTGGGACGAGCTCGTGAAGCGCGCCGCCATCCTTTACCGCGGCGTGGACCTGGGCATTGTGCTTGTGAGCCCGTCGGGTCCGCGGCACGTGGCCAAGCGTGCCGCCGTGTCGGTGGCCATCGTGGGCGAGCCCGGCGAACTCCTCATGCACGCCCACGGCCGCACCCGGCACGCCCTCGTGACGTTCGAGGGCCAGCCGGACGCCGTCGCGCTCCTGCAGTCCGCCGAGGTCGGGCTCTAAGCCGCCGCTCCCCCAAACAAAGCAACGCGGGGTCACTTACCGCCCATAATCCCCTCCGGGACGGGCGCTAAGTGACCCCGCGTTGGTTTAAGCGGGCGGGTGGGCCGGCTAACGGACTTCGAAGCCTGCCTGCCGGATCGCGGCCTTGACCTGGGCGATCATGTCGAGGGGCCCGAAGTGGAAGACCGATGCCGCGAGGACGGCGTCCGCGCCGGCTGCCACCGCCGGCGGGAAGTGCTCGGGCTTGCCGGCGCCGCCGGACGCAATGAGCGGGACCTTGACGGCGGCCCGGGCCAGGCGGATCAGTTCGACGTCGAACCCGTCTTTGGTGCCGTCGGCGTCGATCGAGTTGAGCAGGATTTCCCCCACCCCGCGGTCGGCCGCCTCCTTGGCCCACGCGATGGCGTCGATGCCGGTCCCCTGGCGACCGCCGTGGGTGGTGACTTCGAAGCCGGATGCGGTGGGTTGGGATCCGGGCCGGGTGCGCCGGGCGTCGAGGGAGAGCACCAGGACCTGGGAACCGAAGTGCCGGGTGATCTCGTCGATCACGTCCGGCCGGGCCACGGCTGCAGTGTTGATGGCCGCCTTGTCCGCGCCGCAGCGCAGGAGCTTATCGACCTCGGCCACGCCGCGGACGCCGCCGCCGACTGTCAACGGGATGAAGACTTCCTCGGCGGTGCGGCGGACGACGTCGAAGGTGGTTTCGCGGTTTCCGGAGGACGCGGTGACGTCCAGGAAGGTCAGCTCGTCGGCGCCGCTGTTGTCGTAGCGGTGCGCGAGTTCCACCGGGTCCCCGGCGTCGCGGAGGCCTTCAAAGTTGATGCCCTTGACCACGCGGCCGGCATCGACGTCGAGGCATGGGATGACGCGCACGGCAACAGTCATGGCTTCTCCTGAAATTTGCTGGCAGGACTCGGGGGTGGACGCTCAGATGCGGCAGGCGTGGATGCTGCTGACCAGGATGGCGCGGGCGCCGAGGTCGTAGAGCTCGTCCATGATGCGGTTGGTTTCCCGCTTGGGCACCATCGATCGGACGGCCACCCAGTCCGAATCGCGCAGCGGCGAGACGGTGGGCGATTCGAGGCCCGGAGTCAGTGCGGCGGCCTGCTCCACGAGCTCCTTGCGGATGTCGTAGTCCATCATCACGTACTGGCGGGCGACGAGGACGCCCTGCAGCCGGCGGATCAGGACCTCGGTGGCCGGGTTCTGCTCGCCCTTGCGGCCGATCAGCACCGACTCGGAGTTCAGGATCGGTTCGCCGAAGATTTCCATGCCGGCGGCTTTGAGCGTGGTGCCGGTCTCGACGACGTCGGCAATCGCGTCCGCGACGCCGAGGCGCACGGAGGATTCCACGGCGCCGTCGAGGCGGACCACCTTGGCCTTGATGCCGCGCTCGGCCAGGTAGCCGCGCAGCAGCCCGTCGTAGCTCGTGGCGAGGCGCTTGCCCTCGAGCTGGTCGATCGTGGTGAAGTCGCCCACCGGGCCGGCGAAGCGGAACGTCGAGGCGGCGAAGCCCAGTGGCAGCAGTTCCTCGGCCTCGACCTCGGCGTCGAGCAGCAGGTCCCGGCCGGTGATGCCGACGTCGAGCGTTCCCTGCCCGACATAGACGGCGATGTCGCGGGGACGGAGGAAGAAGAACTCAATGTCGTTGTCCGGGTCCACCATCACGAGCTCACGGGTGTCGCGGCGCTGGCGGTAGCCGGCCTCGGCGAGCATGGCCGAGGCGGCTTCGGACAGGGATCCCTTGTTGGGGACGGCAACTCTAAGCATGGCAAAAGTCTTTCTTGGGTTTGGAAGGATCTGTTCAGACACATCGGCCACGCGGTGCACGGGATCCGCCGGATAAGTACTGGCGGTTCCGGGTGCGGGCGCGGCTAGAGATGCTTGTAGACGTCTTCCAGGGTGAGTCCTTTGGCGAGCATCAGAACCTGCAGGTGGTAGAGCAGCTGCGAAATTTCCTCAGCGGCGGCTTCATCGGATTCATACTCGGCAGCCATCCAGACTTCGGCTGCTTCCTCCACGACCTTCTTGCCGATGCCATGGACTCCGGAATCCAGTTCGGCGACGGTGCGGGAGCCGTCCGGGCGGACGGCTGCCTTCTCACTCAGTTCTGCGAACAGCGACTCGAAATTCTTCACGCCCCAAGCCTACTTGCTCCCGGCGCAGGAACGCCTGCCGGGCCGTCGCATGACGGAGCAGATGTGAGGCAATGCACAATCAGCACGGCCAATAGCAGCACAGCTCATACGGCCACACCGTCCGGCGCGGGCGCGACGTGCCGCCCGCGCCGGACGCGGCGGTGCCGGTGGGCTCAGCCGAACTGTTTGAGGGTCACGGCCGTGGCCAGGGCAGCCGTGACGGCCTCGTGTCCCTTGTCCTCGGTGGAACCCGGCAGCCCGGCCCGGTCGATCCCCTGCTGTTCGGTGTCGCAGGTCAGCACGCCGAATCCCACGGGGACGCCGGTGCGGACGCTGACCTCGGTCAGGCCCAGAGTGGCTGCCTCGCAGACGTATTCGAAGTGCGGCGTGCCGCCCCGGATGACGACGCCGAGCGCCACGACGGCGTCGAAGTGCGGTGCCAGCCGGGCAGCCGCGACGGGAAGTTCAAACGTGCCGGGCACCCGCAGGACTGTTGGCTCATTGATGCCGGCGTCCTTCGCCGCACGCAGGGCGCCGTCCAGGAGCCCGTCCATGATCTGGGTGTGCCAGCTCGCGGCCACGATGGCCAGTTTGAGCTGGGAGGTTTCCTCCGGCTTGAAGGTGCTGAGGTCGATCTGGGGGGCGCCGTGGCCACTCATGGGCTTATTCCTTGCTGTTGAGGCTGATGATAGTTCCGCCGGCCGGCCGCCCTGCCGGGCAGGCAGGGCTGGCGGTCACGCTGGCGGGTGAAGCGGGTCGGGGCGGTCCCGCAGGGCCGTCCGGTCAGTCTTGGTCGTGCTCGAATCCGGCCATTCCGGCGGCCGGTGCGGGTTCTACGTCCAGGACCAGGCGGTGGTCCATCCGGTCCTTCTTCGTCTGCAGGTAACGGATGTTCTGCTCCCTGGACGGAACCTCCGTGGGAACCATTTCCACCACCTTGACCCCGGCCTGGGCGAGCCGGTCCTGCTTGTCCGGGTTGTTGCTCAAGAGCCGGATCTCATGCAGCCCCATCTCCGCCAGGATCTGGGCGGCGGCTTTGTAGCAGCGGGCATCCACGGGCAGGCCCAGCTGCTCGTTGGCCTCCACAGTGTCAAACCCGGCCTCCTGCAGGGCGTAGGCCTTCATCTTGTTCGCCAGGCCGATCCCCCGGCCTTCCTGGCCGCGCAGGTACAGGAGTGTGCCGCCGAACTCGTTGATCATCTCGAGGGCGTAGGCCAGCTGCTCGCCGCAGTCGCAGCGGTAGGAGCCGAATACGTCTCCGGTGAGGCACTCCGAATGCAGGCGGACCAGCGGGGCCACCCCCACCACCGGCAAGGGAGAACTCACCGCCAGGTGCTCGGCGCCGGTGGCCAGATCGGTCCAGGCCTGCGCCACGAAATCACCAAACGCTGTGGGCAGCTGGACTATGGGTCCGGCGCTGACCGGATGCGGCTGCCGGGCCATGGGCATCTCGTCTCGGGTCTTTGACGTCGTCACTGTTCCTCCTCCATCAGACGGCATCTGCTGCGCTGCTGCCATGCTGCCCCGCGTCGAGGTAGGCCACCAGATCCGCAATCGAAATCAGGGGGCAGCCGTGCTCCATGGCGAAGGTGCGCAGTCCGTCAAGCCGCATCATTTCTCCGTTGTCGTACACAAGCTCTGCAATCACTCCGACGGGTTCCAGGCCGGCAAGCCGGCACAGGTCCACTGCCGCCTCGGTGTGGCCGGGACGTTCCCGCACTCCACCCTTAACGGCGCGGAGCGGAAAAACATGCCCGGGACGGGTAAGTGCACTCGGCCGGCTTTGCGGGTCGGCCAAGACGCGAGCCGTCAGGGCACGGTCTGTGGCCGAAATTCCGGTGCTGATGCCGGCGGCCGCATCGCAGGACACCGTATAGGCGGTGCCCTTGGCGTCTTCATTGACAGCCACCATCGGCGGCAACGCCAGGGCGTCCGCCCGGTCAGCGTCGAGCGGCACGCAGATCACACCGGAGCTGTAGCGGACGGTCCAGCCCATGAGGGCCGGCGTCGCGTGCTCGGCGGCGAAGATGATGTCGCCTTCGTTCTCGCGGTCCTCGTTGTCCACCACCAGCACGGGGCGTCCGGCCGCCATGGCGCTGACCGCTTCCTCAATTGGATCGAGCCCGGTGCGGGCTGAGCTTGAGACGGCCGTGCGGAGGTCCTCGGCCAGGTCGTGGCCCGCCTGGTCCTTGACCTGGTTCATTTTGCGATCCCGTCCGTCAGCGCGCCTTCTGCGGCGGGTGCCGCGGACGCCCTGTGTGCCGCCGGCGATCCGCCGGTGAAGGACAGGAGCCGCTCGGTGTACTTCGCCAGCACATCAACCTCGAGGTTCACGCGGCCGCCGAGCGGCTTGCCGCCCAGGCCGGTCTCGGACAGCGTGGTGGGAATCAGCCCGACCTCAAACCAGGGCGCCGGATCCTCAGCCGGACTCACGGCCGTCACGGTGAGGGAGACGCCGTCGACGGCGATGGATCCCTTCTCGGCGATGTACCGGGCCAGGCCGGCCGGCACACCAAAGCGGAGCCGGTCCCAGTTACCGAGCCCCTCGCGCTCCAAAAGCTGGCCCACGCCGTCGACATGGCCCTGGACAACGTGGCCGTCCAGCCGTCCGCCGGCCGGCACGCAGCGCTCCAGGTTCACAGGATCGCCGGCAGCGAGTTCGCCGATGGTGCTGCGTACCAGGGTTTCGCCCATGACGTCGACGCTGAAGTCCCTGCCGTCGATCTGCGTGGCCGTGAGGCAAACGCCGTTGACAGCGATCGAACCGCCCAGGGCAAGGCCATCGGTGGTGCCCGGCGCGTGGAGCCGAACGGTGGCGCTGACGTCGCCGTTGCGCTCAACGGACAGCACCTTCCCCTGCTCGGCAATAATTCCGGTAAACATCAGTTGCCTCCTGCGGCAGTGTCCGCGCCGGTGCGGTGCGGGGTTGGATCGGATGAAATAGCGGTCGCGGCCGGGCTTGCCCGGTCTGCGACGGGGCGGAGATGAAGCCGGAGGTCGCGGCCGAGGGTTTGGACCGCTCCCCCGGACGCCGGGTCCCATTCCCACTGCTGGGCATCGGCCAGCGTGGTGATGCCGAGGTCCTCCAGGGCGGGCGTGCCGGAGCCCAGCAGCGTCGGAGCCAGGTAGATGATGAGTTCATCGACCAGGCCGGCGGCGAGGAATGCACTCAGGATCCGGGAGCCGCCCTCGACCATGAGGTGACGGACGCCGTTCCCGAACAGCTGGTCCAGGGCCTCGAGCGGATCGCGGGTGGCCAGGTGCAGGACGTTGCCGTCCGCGCCGTGGATGGCTGCGTCGCCGGGAATGCCCCGGTATCCCATGACGGCGCGGAGGGGCTGTTTGCCGGCTGCCTCGCCGTCGCCGTTCCGGGCGGTGAGCCGGGGGTTGTCGATGAGCACCGTCTGGGTGCCCACCAGGATCGCGTCAATCCGGCCACGCAGCGCGTGGTTGTCGGCGAGGGACTCCGGGCTGGAAATCCACTGGCTGGTGCCGTCGCTGGCCGCGATGCGGCTGTCGAGGGTCTGCGCGATATGCAGGGTGACGAAGGGCCGTTTGGCGGCGACGGCGTCGAACCAGCGCCGGTTCAGGTCCAGCGCGGCGTCGGCCGCCAGGCCGGACCGGACGCGGACGCCCGCGGCCCGGAGCGTTGCGGCTCCGCCGGCGGCCGGATCGTGGGGGTCGTCGATTGCGTAGATGACGTCGGTGATGCCGGCCTCGATGATCGCCCGGGCACAGGGACCGGTGCGGCCGCAGTGGTTGCAGGGTTCGAGGGTCACCACGATCGTGGTGCCGCGGAGGTTCAGGCCCGCGGCCTTCGCCTGGTCGATGGCGTCGGCCTCGGCGTGGGCGGTCCCGGCTCCGCGGTGGTACCCGGTCACGAGGGGCGTGCCGTCGGGTCCGATGACCACGGCGCCGACGAGGGGGTTGGCGCCCCGCGGGCCCTGTGCCGCGGCAGCGAGGGCAGCCTGCATCGCAGCGGTTTCAGCGGCGCTGAAGGAGGCTCCGGCGTCGTACGTGCCGGATGTGCCATTCGTGTCGGACATGCCGAACGCGCTGAAGGCGGGATTCGGAGCGAGGTGGCCCCCGCTCATGCCGTGACCGCCACGCCGGATCTGCCGACCGGCCAGGCCCAAACCAGGCGGCGCATGCCGCGCGGGGCGCTGACGGAATCAAAGATGTTGCCAAGCACTTCGCGAAGAGTCAGGACAGATCCGGCTAGCGGGATCTGTGCTTCGAAGAGCCATCGCAGCAAGTTCATGTGTGTGTCGTTCCTTCCCTCAAGAACCGCGATGGCTCCGGGGGTATACGACAGCACAATTATGCGGCGCCTGCTGGGCGCCGCAGTAACAGCTGTACGTGCTTCTCTCATCCAGACTTTAACTGTCGGTACCGGAATTTCACCGATTCAACCGTTTGCCGGCATCCCTTCCGAGGAAGAGTGCTGGCGCGCGGGTCGCGGACTGTCACCGCCGGTTCGGACTTACACCGACCCCGGAGCACGTATGTGTGTTGTTATTCTGACACAACCCGGGCGGGTCCCGGGCTATTCCCGGCCCCGCATATTACGTCCGGGTCATCTTTGCGATCCAAGTCACTGCCGGTCCGTTGCCGGGCCGGCGGCGTGCTCAGCGGCTGCCGGCTGTCCGGAGCCGTTCGATCGCGTCCGCGGGGTTCGTCGCGCCGTAGACGGCCGATCCCGCCACGAAGACATCGGCTCCGGCCTCGGCGGCCCGGAAGATCGTGTCCTCGGTGATGCCGCCGTCGACCTGCAGCGCAACCTTCAGGCCCGAGCCGTCGATCGCCGCCCGGGCACGCCGAATCTTCGGCAGCGTCAGGTCCAGGAACTCCTGGCCGCCGAAGCCCGGCTCGACGGTCATGATCAGCAGCATGTCCAGTTCGCCGAGCATGTCCAGGAACGGTTCGACGCCGGTCCCGGGCCGGAGCGCGAGCCCGGCCTTGGCCCCGCGCGCCCGCAACTCCCGGGCAAGTTTGATGGGAGCGATGGAAGCCTCGGCATGGAACGTCACGGATGCCACCCCTGCGTCCGCGTAGGCCGGAGCCCAGCGGTCCGCGTGCTCGATCATCAGGTGCGCATCCAACGGGACGGGGCTGATTTCCTGCAGACGCTGGACCACCGGCAGGCCCAGGGACAGGTTGGGCACGAAGTGGTTGTCCATGACATCGACGTGAACGGCATCGGCGTTGCTGATCCGGCTCAACTCCGCCGCAAGGTTGGCGAAGTCGGCCGAGAGGATGCTCGGGTTGATGCAGCACTTGGTCATGCGGGATTCCTTCTCGTTCTGAAGCAGCGTCGTTCTGATGAAAGTCGCGGGACGTCAGGTCCGCCGGCCCGCATGTTCTGCGGGCCCGCGACTATTGGCAAGTATCGCCCGGCGATCAGGCTTTCTTGTGGATGAGGGCCAGGAACATGGCGTCTGTGTGATGCACGTGCGGCCAGAGCTGGGCGGTGAGCTCGTGCCCGGCCCCGAGATGGCCGGTGAGGCTGACGCTGTCCAGCGCGGCGCCGGCGTCGAGGAGTTCGAGGTCCTCGCGCTTGCGCAGGGCATCACTTACGACGGCGGTGGTCTCCGCCGGGTGCGGCGAACACGTCACGTAGGCCACCACGCCGCCGGGCTTAACGGCGTCGAGTGCGGAGTTCAGCAGCTGGCGCTGCAGCGGGCCCAGATCCACGAGGTCCTTGGGCGTGCGCCGCCAACGCGATTCCGGTCTACGGCGCAGAGCCCCCAGCCCGGTGCAGGGGACGTCCACGAGGACCCGGTCGAAGGACTCGGGCTGCTCGGCGCCGAGGTCGCGGCCGTCCCCGGTCCTGACCTCCCAGGTGTCCCGCGGGACTGCGGAGAGTGCTTGGCGGACCAGTTTGGCACGGTGCGGGGCTGATTCGTTGGCCAGCAGGTGGGCGCCCCGCTGCCGGGCGAGAGCGCCGAGCAGGGCGGCCTTGCCGCCGGGTCCGGCGCACAGATCCAGCCAGCGCTCCCCCGCGTTTCCGCCGTCCGGCGCGTGATCCCCGCTGCCGGCGTCGGCTGCGGAATCTCCGGCGGGCTCCCCGGCGGGCCGGCCGCCAGCGTCGACGGCGAGATCGACGGCGGCCATCGCGCGGGCCACGAGCTGTGAGCCGACGTCCTGGACGCGGGTGCTTCCGTCACGGACCGAGGCAAGCCGGCCGAGGTCACCGCCGCTGGAGAGTGCGGATCCTTCGACGAGTTCGCCCGCGGTGGCGCCGCCTTCCAAGGCCTCGTCCAGGCTGCCGATGCCGGGCAACGCCACGAGGTTCACCACGGGCGCGGCGTTGTCGGCTTCGAGGAGTTCGTCGATCTCGGCCACCGGGCGGCCGTGGGCAACCAACGACTGTCGGAGTGCGCGGACGATCCATTCCGGGTGGGCGTAGCGGATGGACGCGATCGTGGTCGCGTCGGTTTCGGAGCTGAGGAGCAGTTCCAGCCACTCCTCGAGGGTGCGGGCAGAGACCTTGCGCAGCACGGCATTGATCAGTGCCGACGGGCCGGCCCCGATCACCGCGCGGGCGAGCCCCACGGTCTGGTCCAACGCGGCGTGGGCGGGCACCCGCATGGCGAGCAGCTGGTGCGCGCCGATCCGCAGGGCGTCCAGGATCGCCGGATCCAGCTGGTCCAGCGGCCGGTCGACGCAGTGAGCAAGGATCGCGTCATACGTTCCTTGGCCCCGCAGGGCGCCGTAGCTGAGCTCGGTGGCGAAACCGGCGTCGCGTTTGTCCAGTCCGTGGTGCCGGATCCGGGCAGGCAAGACCAGGTTCGCGTAGGCGTCCTCGGACGCCACAGCGCGGAGCACCTCAAAAGCCACGAGCCGGGCAGGGTCGGCACGGCGGGTCCGCTGGGAGGGCGCGTTCTCGGTGAAGCCACGCTGCGGTCCGCGGTTGCGCTCCCGGCCCTGGGCGTCGCGCCGGGCGCCGCCACCTTGGCCGCCACCTTTGCCGCCGTTCTGGCCGGTGGCCTGGCTGTTCTGGCCCCGGGGCTGGTAGCCCCTGCCTCGGCCGCTGCCGCTGGTCCCGGACTCGCTCATTCGAATACCACGCTTTCAAGTGTTCCCTGTCCGCGCGCCCAATCAGCGGCGGCCATCATTTTCTTGCCCGCAGGCTGGATCCGGGTCAATTCCACCGGGTGCGATCCCGTGCCCACCAGGACGCGTTTCCCGTCCATGGCCAGCTGCCCGGGCCGGAGTTCGGCGGTCTCCGGGACAGGGCGTACCGGCTCCAGCTTGATCCGTTGGCCGTCCAGCATGGTCCAGGCGCCGGGCTCGGGCGTAACCCCGCGGGCCCTGCGGCCGATCGCCAGTGCGGGCTGCCGCCAGTCGAGCCGGCCGTCCTCAAGGCTGAGTTTGGGTGCGAGGCTGACGTCTCCGTGCTGCGGCAGCGCGACGGCCTTGCCGGCGTCGATCGCTGAGAGCGTCTGGGCCAGCAGAATCGCGCCGCTGTGGGACAACCGTTCCAGCAGCGCTCCGGCGGTGTCGGCGTCGTGCACGGTTTCGGTGAGCGTTCCAAAGACGGGGCCCGTGTCCAGCCCCTCTTCAAGGCGGAAGGTGACGGCACCGGTGACGTCGTCACCGGCAATCACGGCCCGCTGCACGGGGGCGGCGCCGCGCCAGGCGGGCAGCAGGGAAAAGTGCAGGTTCACCCAGCCGTGGCGGGGAACATCCAGGGCCGCACGGGGAATCAGTCCCCCGTAGGCAACGATCGCTGCGACGTCCGGCGCGGCGGCGGCGATTCTGGCGGTGACCTCCTCATCCACTTTGGCGGCATGGATGATGTCGATGCCAAGCTCCGCGGCCCGGGCCGCCACGGGCGACGGTGTGAGAACCCGTTTGCGTCCCAGCGGGGCATCCGGGCGGGTGAGGACGGCAACGACGTCGAACCCGGCACCAATCAGGGCGTCCAACGACGGAACGGCGACTGCTGGGGTCCCCGCGAAAAGAACCCTCACGGATTGATTCCGAAGCTGGACCCGCCGAAGCTGGTTCCGACAGTCTTTGCGCGCTTCATGGTTGTTTGTTCGGTGATGGCGTCGTAGTCGGCGTTGCGGATGGCGCGCAGGGCGGCCTTGCGGTCATCGCCTTCGAGCCGGTCCGTGTAAAGGATGCCGTCCAGGTGGTCCGTCTCGTGTTGGAAACAGCGCGCCAGCATGCCTTCGCCCTCCACGGTGACGGGATTGCCGTGGAGGTCCACGCCGGTCACGCGGGTGTGCCGGTGCCGGCGAACGGGGAAGCCGAGGCCGGGTATGGACAGGCAGCCTTCGACCTGGTCTGGCTGGAAGTCATCGCTGTTCTCCAGCACGGGGTTGATGATGTGGCCTTCAACGCCACCGATCCGGTACGTGAAGACGCGCTTGCTCACGCCGACCTGGGGCGCGGCCAGGCCTGCGCCCTCCACGTCCTCCATGGTTTCGGTCATGTCAGCGACCAGCTTTGCCAGTTCAGGCCCGAATTCCGTCACGGGATCCGCGACTGTGCGCAACACAGGATCGCCGATGATGCGGATATTCAAAATGGCCATGTGCAGTCAGTCCTCACGAAGGGCGGCTAGGGATCACGTCCAGTTTAGTTGCACTTCGTTACACCGGGTTTCAGTCCTGGTTACACCATCTTTCGCTGGGTCTCGGTGTTGGTTACCCCTCGCTTCGCTGGGTTTCAGTCCGTTTCGGCCGGGCCATGGTGGCGGCTTTGGGCGGCTGTAGGGGCCGTGTGGCCGTGTGGCCGTCAGGCCCAAGGCCTAGCGAAATCTGCGGGGCGGATCCCCCGCCTCGGCCGTCGATGTCCCCGGCACCCCAAGCACCCCAAGCACCCCAAGCACCCCAAGCACCCCGACGATCTTCATCCATGGTGTTCGCTAAGAGTGTCGGACCCCCTCGCTAGATTGGAGTCATGGAAGCCGTCAGGGATTTCATTCCGTTCGGGGACGACGGGCAGGGCACCGGCCCGGCCCTGGCTTCCGGGGTGGACGTCGCTTTGGCCGCGCTCCGGGCCGCGGGTGCGACGGCGGAGGAGGCGGCGTCCTGGGATTTCCGGGCCGCGTCGGATTTCGCCGGGCGGGTCGAGGAGCTCTCGCGCTGGGTGGAGTATCAGCAGCTGGTGGCGGCCGCCGCGGTGGACCGGACCAGGACACAACACACCGCGGCCGCCGGGACGGCGGCCACGTCGTGGACCACGGGCTGGCGCGAGGAGACATCCGGTTCCGGGCCAGGTGCCGGTGCGGCTCAGAGCGGCGCAGCTGAGAGCGGTACAGCCGGTTCCGGGCCAGGTGCCGGTGCCGGAGCCGGGTCTGGGGCCGGTGGAATCAGCGTCCCCGCCGTGGCCGGGTCCGACGGGACCGGCGGCGTAGCCGGCTCCGTCCCGGCGGCCAGCCCGGGCGATCCGGGTGGTCCGGGGTCGGTGGATGACGGGTACCGGAACACGGTGGAATTCCTGCGGGCGCGGCTGCTGATCGGCGCGGGCGAGGCCCGGCGCC
>NZ_RBIR01000014.1 GCF_003634095.1 Arthrobacter oryzae | reverse complement strand
ATCCACTACTGGTCCCGCGGCGGCCCCACCGCCACCGACAACGGAACCCTGCTCTGCTCCCACCACCACCACGTCATCCACAAAGAACACTGGACCATCCACCTCAAAAACGGCACCCCCTGGTTCATCCCGCCACCCCACCTGGACCCCACCCAACAACCCCGACGCAACCACTACTTCAAACCCACCCACCTCACCACCGCCGCATAACGACGGGCGTATGGCGACCGCCGCATAGCGTCGGCCTGCGTCCCGGCCGGGAGCCACCGAACCTCGGAACCGCTGAGAAGTCCCGGTTTTCGGCCCCTGAACGGACCGGAGCCGCTCTTGGTTTCGTGAATTCCCGGATGTATCGTTGACTATCGTTGTATATCGTTCGCGACCTTCCAGAGGAGAGCATGATGCGCAATTCATACCCGGCAGACGGATTTCGCGGCAATAATGTCGACAGCATGTGGCAGGCCGTTGAGGAGTTGCGTTCGAGGTTCGAGAAGCGCTCGGGGTCCCGGGCGGGGAAAGGCGAGGTGCGCTCGGCTGTGCTGGCACTGCTCGCGGAACGGCCGATGCACGGGTACCAGATCATCCGTGAAATCGAGGAGCGCAGCCGTGGCAGCTGGAAGCCCAGCGCGGGCTCCGTCTATCCCACTCTCCAACTCCTAGCCGACGAGGGCCTTATCCGCGCCGAGGAATCCAACGGCCGCAAGATCTACTCCCTTACGGACGCGGGCCGCGAGGAAGTCGCGGGTGCCGCTACTTCGACTCCCTGGGAGTCGACGGGACCGGCGTCGGGCACCGGGTTCGCGGCGCTGCCCAAGGCCGGCGTCGAACTCGCACAGGCCGCCTCCCAGGTGGGCCGCACCGGCACGCCGGAGCAAGTGCAGGAAGCCGTGGCGGTGCTCAACGACGCGCGCCGCCGGCTGTACGCGATCCTCGCCCAGGGCTGACAGGGGTGACGTCGGTACACCGGGAACGCGCAGATCCAAAAGCCCGCGCCGGGGACCACCGCGCCCGCTATCGCCGCATCCTGCGCTTCGCCGCATGGCATCTCGTGGTGACCTGGTGGTTTGAGTTGTTCCTTCCTCGCATCGGGTTGGTGCGGATTTCCGAGCGCACCCGGGCCAAGAGGATGCGGCGTTTTGCGCAACGCTTCCATGTGCTGGCGGTGAGCCTTGGCGGTCTCATGATCAAGGTGGGTCAGTTCCTGTCCTCCCGGCTGGATGTCCTGCCGCCGGAGATCACCAAAGAACTCGAGGGGTTGCAGGATGAGGTGCCCCCGGTTCCCTTCGCCGCGATCCGCACCCTCGCCGAGACTGAACTCGGCGCGCCGCTGGAGCGGTTGTTCGCCTCGATCGAGGAGACGCCGATCGCAGCAGCATCCCTTGGGCAGGCGCACCGGGCCAAGCTCCGCCCGGATGACGCCGCCGCCACCGGGCTCGAAAGTGTCGTGATCAAGGTCCAGCGGCCAGGCATCGACGCTATTGTCGACGTCGACCTGGCGGCACTGCGCAAAGTGGGCGGCTGGCTGAGCCATATCCGATTGGTGTCCGATCGCGCCGACATGCGCGCCCTGGTGGAGGAGTTTGCGCAGACCAGTCTGGAGGAGATCGACTACCTCAATGAGGGGGCGAACGCCGAGCGGTTCGGGGTCGATTTTGCCCATGACGGCCGCGTGGACGTGCCCGGCGTCGTCTGGGAGCAGAGCACCCGCCGAGTGCTCACCCTCGAGGATGTCACGGCGATCAAGATCACGGACGCGAAGGCACTTCTGGCAGCCGGCATCGACCCGGTGGAGGTTGCCCCGGTTTTTGCCTCCGTCATGTTCGACCAGTTGTTCACCACAGGTTTCTTCCATGCCGATCCACACCCGGGCAATATCTTTGTCACGCCGTCTACCGATCCGTCCGCAGAGCACCCCTGGAAGCTGACGTTCATCGACTTCGGCATGATGGGCGAGATCCCGCCGAGCACGCGCAGCGGCCTGCGAAAGCTGCTCATCGCGGCCGCCTCGCGTGACGGCAAGGGGCTGGTGGCCGCCATCCGGAACGTAGGTGTGCTGGTGCCCTCGGCCGACACCGTGGAGCTTGAGCGGGCAATGACGCACCTTTTTGCCCGTTTTGGCGGGATGGGATTCGCCGAGCTGCGCGAAGTGGACCCGCGGGAGTTCCGGGAATTCGCGGTGGAGTTCGGTGACGTGGTCCGGTCCTTGCCGTTCCAGTTCCCGGAAAACTTCCTGCTCATCATCCGGGCCATGTCACTGACCTCTGGAGTCTGCAGCTCCCTGGACGACCGCTTCAATCTGTGGGACTCGGTCGAACCGTATGCCGCCCAGCTGCTGCGGGAGGAGCGCGGCAACATCCTGCAGGACGCGGCCCAGCAGGCGCTCGATGCCGCCGGAATGGCCCTGGGCCTGCCGAAACGCCTGGATGGGCTGCTGACCCGGCTCGAGGACGGTTCACTGGCGGTCGCAAATCCGCGTCTTGAGCGGCAGCTGGGACGGCTGGAGCGCACGGCGCGGCGATCGGCATCGGCGCTGCTATTCGGTGCCCTCCTGATTTCCGGCTCCGTGGTCCGCGCGGATGACATGGTGCTCGGCAATGTCCTGATGATCGCGTCGGTGCTTCCGCTGCTGCATGGGCTGTGGGCGGGGCGCAGCGGTCTCTGATCGATCCGGTGAGGACTCCCCCGCCACGGGGATATCATCAAGCCGTGAAGGAAGGCCAGCCGTTGCGTCCTGAAAAGCCCTCCGAGGCCCCCATCCCCAAAGAACCCCGCCCCGCTTCCTGGAAATCCGCGATCCTCAACTGGAGCGGCGCTCTCGCGGCGGCCGCGCTGATAGCGGTCCCTCTCTGGATGCTGCTCAGCAACCCGGCCGTCCTCGGCGGCCACCCCGCCCTGCCAATTCTCCTGGTGGCCGCGGTCGCGTTGGGGATCGTCTGGGCCCTGTTTCTGGTCAGACACTGGAATCTGACGACCGACCCGGATCGGCGCACTCGCCATCAGCGAAGAGGCAGTATTGCGCCCGGGGAGCCGCACGGTGGCGCCCGGACGCACAACAACGCGGCAGCGCGCCGGCGTTTGTCCCGCGACAGAGTGCAGAGCAGCGGCGATGTTTCCACCTGGCAGTTGGTCCGCGGGATCGCGGGCAGGCTCACGGCCCTCGGGTTCGTGGCAGCGCTGGCGTGGCTCAACCCGTTCCCGTACCAACCCGGGAGCACCGCGCAGACAGCCGGAACCGTTGCACCTTCTGCGCCTTCAGATCCCTCAGGCCCCACAGACCCCACGACGTCCGGGGCGACCACCCCACCGGCCGGGCCTGCAACCTCCCACGCATCCGGCGTGGCCAAAACAGAGGACGCCACGTCCATCACCCTCACTCCGCAAGGCGTTCCCGAGGGCAAAGCCACCACAGGGCTGGTCTTCTACCCCGGCGCCAAGGTGGACGCCCACGCCTATCAAGACGTCCTAAAACCCCTTGCGGCCGCGGGCCATCTGGTGGTCATCCTGAAGGAGCCGCTGGGCATCTCCCTGCTGGATCCCGGCCAAGCCCGTGCAGCCATGGACCGGCATCCCGGGATCGGTTCCTGGGCCGTCGGTGGCCATTCGTTGGGCGGCGTGAGCGCGTCCGCCTTTGCGGCGTCGAACCACGACGTCGCCGGGCTGCTGCTCTTCGCCTCCTACCCGGCCGGGAACATGGCGGATGACGGCGGCCTCTCGGTGCTGTCCATCTCCGGGTCGAATGACGGCCTGAGCACCCCGGAGAAGATCGCGGCGTCGAAGCCCCTGCTCCCGCCGACGACCACCTACGTAACGGTTGTGGGCGGAGTTCACGCGTTCTTCGGGGACTACGGCGAGCAGCCCGGCGACGGCGTGCCGGGCGTCAGCCGCGAAGAGGCGCAGCAACAGATCGTCGCGGAGTCGCTCCGCTTCATGGACCAACTCCGGGCAGCCAGCTAACCGACGGCCAACAGACGCGAAACCGCGCGGCATCCAGCCGCCAGCGTCCCACGGCCGTCCAGGCCCTGACCAACGCCCAGCGTCCAGACCCGCCAGGCGTCCCCTGCATCGCTGAACCCTCAGCCCACCGAGCGCCCCGCCCGCTACCGGCCCGCGGCGTACCCTTGCGCACCCCGCGGATTCGCGGCCGCCTGCAGGACCCCGGTTTCAGGATCCCGCACGACGGCGGACAACCGTCCCAGCGTCCAGTCACCGGCCCGGGTGACAATGTGCCCCCGATGCTCAAGACCCTCGATCACGTCCTCCCCCAACCGGTCCTCAACGACGGCGCCGCCCGGCTCCCAGGTGCGCGGCCAGAAGGATCCGGGCATCGACGTCGTATGGAAGGTCGGCGCGTCGATTGCCTGCTGCGGGGAGTATCCGCCCACGATGGTCCGCAGCAGGTACGGCAGCTGCCATTGGTCCTGCTGGTCACCGCCTGGCGAACCCAGCGCGGTCACGGCCCGGCCGCCGCGCAGCACGAGGGTCGGCGTCAGGGTGGTCCGCGGACGTTTGCCGGGCGTCAGGGTGGACGGCGTGCCGGGCTCCAGCCAAGTCATCTGCAGCCTCGTGCCCAGGCAGAAACCCAGTTCCGGGATCGCGGGCGAGGACTGCAGCCAGCCGCCCGACGGCGTGGCGGAAACCATGTTTCCCCACCGGTCCACGACGTCGATATGGCAGGTGTCGCCCCGGGTCTCCCCGGTCTGCGCCACGGTTGGTTCCCCGACGCCCAAGGCCGCCGCGGAGCCGGATCTGGGTCCATGTCGGTCCGCAGTCCCCCCGCCTGCGGCGTTACTGCCTGCGGCGCCGCTGCCGTGTCTCCCGCTGGCCGACGCCGGCGGCACGTACCCGGTGCGCAGCAGCGGCCGATACGGATTGTGTCCCGGAACTGATCCGGGCCGGAACGCGTGGGACGCCCGGTCCGTGATCAGGGCCCGGCGGCTGTCGCAGTATTCCTCGGACAGCAGGTAGTCCAGCGGCACGTCGGTGTCCCCGTAGTAGGCCTCGCGGTCGGCGAGCGCAAGTTTCTGTGCCTCCAGGATTGTGTGGGCGCCCAGTTCGGTCGACGGATCAAGGTACCGGTCCTCGAAGCCGGCCAGGATCGCGAGGGTCTGCAGCAGCGCCGGCCCCTGGCCCCAGGGTCCGGTCTTGGCGATCGTGTGGCCGCGGAACTCCACGGTGGCGGCAGCCTCATACCCTGCCTGGAACTCCGCCAGGTCCGCCAAGGCAAGGACCCCGCGGTGGTCCATGCCCGAGGAGTGCCGGTGCGGGGCTTGCACCGATTCCACCATGGCCGCGGCCACGAAGCCCTCGCGCCACTCGCGCCGGGCGGCATCGATCCTGGCCTCCCGGGATGACTCACCGGCTCCGGCCTCAACAAGGCGCTGCAGCGTCCGGGCATAGGCCGGGTTGCGCACCAGTTCGCCCTCGGCCGGAATCCGGCCGCCGGGCATCCACAGGTCAGCCGACGTGGGCCAATGCGCCTGAAATAGCGCGCCCACGGCCGCGATGGTGGCCCCGACCCGCCCCAGCATCGGATGGCCGTCACGCGCGTAGCCGATAGCGAAATCCAGTACCGCATCCAGCTCCCAGGTTCCGTGATCGCGCAGCAGCAGGAACCAGGCGTCGACGGCGGCCGGAACCGCCGCGGCCAGGGCACCGGAGCCCGGAACCAGGTCCAGGCCCTCGGCCAGGTAATGCTCCACGGTGGCCCCGGCGGGCGCCGGGCCTTGGCCCATGAGGACCACCGGTTTGTCCGGCTGGTCGGCAGTGACGAAAATCCCGGTCATGTCACCGCCCGGTCCGTTGAGGTGCGGTTCCACCACATGGAGCACGAAGGCGCCGGCCACTGCGGCGTCAAAGGCGTTTCCGCCGCCCTCCAGCACGGCCTGGGCGGCCGCCGTCGGGAGCCAATGCGTGGACGCGCTCATTCCGAAGGTGCCCTGCAGCGTGGGGCGGGTGGTGAACGCCGCCGGGCGGGTGAACGGCACGCCGCCCGCGGGCGGGCGGCCTGGGGCGGCTCCTGCAACCACGGTGTCAGCCAAACAGCCCCGCCACCCGGGTGAGCGTCTCGTAGACCCCGTACGCGAGCGGAACGCCCACGAGGGCCCATGCAAGGATCAATTTTCCGGTGGACGGTGTCACCGGGGTCTGTGCAGTGCTCATCTCAGGCCTCCATGGCGGGTTCTTCGGACCGGACGCGGCCGGGACGGGGTTCGTGGAATCGTGCATCCACCAGGGAGACCAGCAGGTTCGCCACGAAGCCGATCACCAGCAGCGCCACCATGGTCAGCAGCGCGGGCTGATACGAGGCGGCGGTGAGCGCGCCGGGTTTGCCCTGCGCGTCGAGGAAGGCGTTGACGATCAGCGGGCCGGCGACTCCCGCCGCGGACCAGGCGGTCAGGAGGCGGCCGTGGATGGCTCCGACCTGGAAGGTCCCGAAGAGGTCGCGCAAGTAGGCCGGGGCCGTCGCGAATCCGCCGCCATAGAAGGAAATGATGACAAACGCCAGCGCCACGTAGAGGACGGTGGTGGTCGAGCCTGCCAGCGCGAGGACGGTGTAGAGCACCGCGCCGCCGCCGAGGAACAACATGTAGATCCGTTTGCGGCCGGTGGCGTCCGAGGTGGCGGACCAGGCGAACCGGCCGGCCATGTTGCCGATGGAGAGCAATCCCACGAAGCCGGCGGCCACAGCGGCACTGGCCAGGGAGGTGCCGTCGGGCTGGCGGAAGAAGTCCTGGATCATCGGTGCGGCCTGTTCCAGGATGCCGATGCCTGCAGTGACGTTGCAGAACAAGGCGATCCAGACGAGCCAGAACTGCCGGGTCTTGACCGCGTTCTTGGCGGAGACGTTCTCCGTGGTGACCAGTGCAGCCGCTCTGACGTTGGCGGGGTCGAAGCCTGCCGGCTTCCAGCCCTCGGCCGGGACCTTGATGGTGAAGGCGCCGAACATCATGTACGCCAGATAGACGACGGCGAGGGTCAGGAAGAGCTTGCCCACCGAGTCGCCGCTGGCCACCCAGCCCTTGGCACCGGAGTTGGGGTCGTACAGCTTGAGCAGCGCCGTGGAAACGGGGCTGGCGATCAGGGCGCCGCCGCCGAAGCCCATGATGGCCATGCCGGTGGCGAGTCCGGGCCGGTCCGGAAACCATTTGATCAGGGTGGACACCGGCGAAATGTAGCCGATGCCCAGCCCGATCCCGCCGACGACGCCATAGCCGAGGTAGACCAGCCAGAGTTGGCCGGTGAAGATGCCCAGGGACCCGATCAGGAAGCCGCTGGCCCAGAATACGGCGGAGGTGAACATCGCCTTGCGCGGCCCGTTCTTGTCCACCCAGGTGCCCATGATGGCGGCCGAAAGTCCCAGCATCACGATCGCGATGGAGAAGATCACGCCGATCTCGGTCAGGCTGGCACCGAAGTGCTTCACCAGGGCCGTCTTGTAGACGCTCGTCGCGTACGCCTGGCCGATGCACAGGTGCACGGCGAGCGCCGCAGGCGGCACGAGCCACCGGTTGAATCCCGGCGGGGCGATAGTTCGTTCGCGGTCCAGCCAACCCATAAATGCTCCCCTGCTCGTCAACGACATCGGTGTCCGGCTCATTGAGGCGACGGGCCCCTGAGAAGGACCGTTGCCTCCGGCAATCATGATGCAGATGATAAGCAAACGTTGTATTTATGCGCCGAGCGGTAGCAGTGTCGCGATAAGCGGCAGACAGAGTCCCGGCCGGGGCGCCCTATTTGCCCAGGCCGGCCTTCCGGAGCGCCTCGGCCATGGCGGTGTTGACCGGCGACGGCGCGGGCCTGGCCTGGGCGGCCGGCCGTGGCGGCTGGGGCTGCCGGCCCGCCGCGTTCGGGGCCTGCGGCTGGTCTTTCCGCTGGGCTTGCGGCCGCCGGCGCGAGGCGCCAGCCCCGGGCCCACCGGGGCCACCCGACCGCTCCCGGGACGGCGCACCGTCCCCGGAAGGTGCCGGCTCGTCGTCGAGCCTTAGCGTCAACGAGATGCGCTTCCGCTCCGGATCCGCCTCGAGGACCTTGACCCGGACCACCTGCCCGGACTTCACCACCTCGCGGGGATCGGAGACAAACCGGTTGGCGAGCGCGGACACGTGCACCAGCCCGTCCTGGTGAACCCCGATGTCCACGAACGCGCCGAAGGCCGCCACATTGGTCACGGTACCCTCCAGCACCATCCCCGGCCGGAGGTCGGAGATCTTCTCGATCCCTTCCGCGAACGCGGCCGCCGCGAAGGCCGGACGGGGGTCGCGGCCGGGCTTTTCGAGCTCGGCGATGATGTCCTGTACCGTGGGCAGGCCGAATGACCCGTCCACGAAGTCCTGCGGGTTCAGCGCCGCGTAGCTTCCCGCGGCCGGAGCCTTCCCTGCCGCGGCCTTGATTTTCCGCGCCACGGGGTACGCCTCGGGGTGCACGCTCGAGGCGTCCAGCGGCTCCGCTCCCCCGGTGATCCGCAGGAAGCCGGCGCACTGCTCAAACGCCTTGGCACCCAGCCGCGGGACCTTCTTCAGCTCGCTGCGCTTGTTGAAGGGGCCGTGCTCGTTCCGGTAGGCCACGATGTTCTCGCTCAGCAGGGGCCCGACGCCGGCCACCCGGCTCAGCAGCGCCGGTGAGGCCGTGTTGACGTCGACGCCCACGGCATTCACGCAGTCCTCCACCACCGCGTCCAGGCTGCGGTCCAGCTTCGCGGCCGTGACGTCGTGCTGGTACTGCCCGACGCCGATCGACTTCGGCTCGATCTTCACGAGTTCGGCGAGCGGGTCCTGCAGCCTCCGGGCGATCGAGACGGCGCCGCGCAGGGAGACGTCCATGCCCGGCAGTTCGGCCGCGGCGAGCGCCGACGCCGAATAGACCGAGGCTCCGGCCTCGGACACCACGATCTTCTGCGGCTTGATCTCCGTCCCGGACGAGAGCTGCTTGATCAGTTCCCCGGCCAGTTTGTCCGTCTCCCGCGATGCCGTCCCGTTGCCGATCGCGACGAGTTCGATGCCGTGCTTCGTGGCCAGGCCCACGAGGGTCCGCAGTGCCTCGTCCCATTTCCGGGCCGGGGCGTGCGGGTAGACGGTGTCCGTCGCAACCACCTTGCCGGTGCCGTCGACCACCGCGACCTTCACCCCGGTGCGCAGTCCCGGGTCGAGGCCCAGGGTGGCGCGGTTCCCGGCGGGCGCGGCCAGCAGCACATCGCGCAGGTTGGCGGCGAAGACGCGCACGGCCTCGTCTTCTGCAGCGGCGAACATCCGGCTGCGCAGGTCTGCCGTCAGCCGTGCCAGCACCCGCGAGCGCCACGCCGCCTGGGCGGTCTGCAGCAGCCAGGCATCGGCGGGCCGGCCGCGGTCGGCGACCCCGAGGAACCTGGCCACCGCCGCCTCGTAACGGCCGCGCGCGGCGGTGAGGGCGGCGTCGTCGGTCGGTTCAGCCTCGGCGAGATCCAGCTCCAGCACCCCGTCCTTTTCGCCGCGCAGCAGCGCCAGGACGCGGTGCGACGGCATCCCGGACGGCTGCTGGGAGAACTCGAAGTAGTCCTTGAACTTCTGGCCCTCGGCGTCCTTGCCCTTCTTGACGCGCGAGACCATCCGGCCCTGCGTCCAGAGCCGCTCCCGCAGCGTCGCGGCCAGGTCGGCGTCCTGCGCGACGCGCTCCACCAGGATGGCGCGGGCACCGGCGAGGGCCGCCGCGGGGTCCCCGATCGAATGCTCGGCGTTCAGGTACTTGGCTGCCTCGCGGTCCGGGTCCAGCTCCGGGCGCTTCAACAGCACGTCCGCGAGCGGCTCCAGGCCGGCCTCGCGGGCGATCTGCGCCTTGGTCCGCCGCTTGGTTTTGAACGGGAGGTAAATGTCCTCGAGCCGCGACTTCGTGTCGGCCCCGACGACGGCGGCCTGCAGTTCCGGGGTCAGCGCACCCTGCGCGGCGATGGCTTCGAGGATGGTCCGGCGCCGGTCCTCGAGTTCGCGGAGGTACCGCAGCCGCTCCTCCAGGTCGCGCAGCTGGGTGTCATCCAGCGTCCCGGTGGCTTCCTTGCGGTACCGGGCGATGAACGGCACGGTGGATCCGGCGTCGAGCAGGTCCACGGCGGCTTTGACCTGCCAGGCCTGCACGCCGAGCTCGTCCGCGATCTGGGCGGCGATGCCCGATTCCTGGGTGTGCGGAGTGCCGGACTTGGGTGCCGGGCTGGAAGCGGGTGAGGCGGGGCGCTGCGGGAGTTGAGTCACCCTGTCCATTTTGCCCTACCCGGGTCAGCGGCCGGAGGCGCCCGGCCCGGGGAGGGGCTCGGCGACGTCCTGGAGGACCTCGTTGTGGCGCAGGAGCCACGGCTTGAACGGCGGATCAAAACGGGCGAATCGCGGCGGCCCCACGGGCGTCAGCCCGGCTACCACCAGCGCCGCCTGGAGGCCAACGTTGTGCTTTTCAAAGGCAGCTTCGGACCCGCTGCCCGAGAACCGGAGGGCGGCCGCCAGCGAGCCGGGGACATCCCGGACCTTGACGTCCGCGTCGGACGGGACGGGGGCCGTCTCCGCCGTCAGCCCGGCGGGGAGCACGAAGGCCACCACAAAATCAGCGGGTTCATCTTTTCCCGGCAGCGGACCGCTCTGGAGCACCGGGGCGGTCATCGCCAGCTTCTGCGAAGCACCGACTTCCTGGATTACCGGGGCCGTCATCGCCAGCTTCTGACGGGCGGTGTTGCTGCCGCTGATGTAGTTGAACAGGTGCCGGAAGGCCGCATTCCCGGCCCGGTCAAATGTCGCGTTGACCTTGATCTCGGCCACAACATACGCGGGATAGCGGCGCAGCTCGAAGTGCGCGTAGCGCTGGACCAGCTCAAAGGGTTGCTGTTCGGTCATAATCCTCAGACCCTACGCCGAACCTCTGACAGGAACCAGTGCCTTGTGGTGGTTGCGGGGCCGGGTTCGCGCCGGGTTTGGGCTTATTGTCAGAGGGCTTTGATAACTTGAACAGCGGAGGCCGGACTCGGCTTATTCAAGCCCGATCACCAGAGGGCAGCGACGACGGGGGCACAGTGTTTTTCCTTGAACCTGAGGTACCCGGCTCATCACCGGACCTGATCTACTCCGCGAGCGATCTTGTGGTGGCCGCGAGCTGCGAGTACCAGCTGCTCCGGAAGCTCGACGAGAAACTGGGCCGTTCCCCCAAAGCTGTCTTCGACGACGACGAGATGCTCCGGCACGCCGCCGTGCTGGGTGACCGCCACGAGCACAAAGTCCTCGCCGGTTTCGTCGAGGAGTTCGGCCCCTGGGATCCGGCCGCCGGCCGCGGAGTGTACGACGTCGTTCCCGCGGACGCCATGGACCGCGCCACCTTGGCCGCCAAGCATGCCGAGTCCATTGAGGCGCTGCGGGCGGGCGCCGACGTCGTCTTCCAGGCGGCCTTCTTCGACGGCCAGTTCCACGGCCGCTCGGATTTCCTGGTGCGGCAACCGGACGGAAGCTACGCCGTGTTCGACACCAAACTAGCCCGCCATGCAAAGGTGACGGCGCTGCTCCAGCTGGCGGCGTACGGGGACCAATTGCTGAAGGCGGGGATCACACCGGACCCGGCTGTGACCCTGGTCCTTGGCGCTACTGTCCCTCTCCCGGACGGCGGATTCGACTACGTCCGCAGCCACCACAAGCTTTCGGAGATCCTGCCGGTTTTCCGCGAGCGCCGGGAGCGTTTCCTGGCCTTGGTCACCGCCCACAGGGCGCAGCCCGATGCCGTGCGATGGGATGCACCCGGGCTCGCCGCCTGCGGCCGCTGCGACTACTGCCAGGAACAGCTTAAAGCCACCGACGACCTGCTCCTCGTGGCCCGGATGAACTCGGCTACGCGCAAGAAGCTCCGGACCGAGGGCATCCGCACGGTCCGGGAACTCGCGGAAGCCGTCCTGGTCAACCCCAATGCCTCGCTGCTGCGCCTGCAGGATCAGGCCCGCATGCAAAGCGGCACCGGCGCCTCGGACGGCGGGGTGAGCTACCTCAAGGACGGCGAAGAGCACAGCATCCGCTTTGCGGTCCTGCCGGAGAACACGCTGGCCGAGCTGCCCCCACCCAGCAAGGGAGACATCTTCTTTGACTTCGAGGGCGACCCTTTGTGGCAGGAAAGCGCCACGGGAGTCTGGGGGCTGGAGTATCTGTTCGGCGTGATCGAGGCGCCCACCGGGCCCGGCCTCCCCGGGGTTTTCAGGCCGTTCTGGGCCCACGACCGGGAGGCGGAGAAGCAGGCGTTCCTCGACTTCCTGGACTATGTGGAGAAGCGCCGGCGGGACTACCCGGACATGCACGTCTACCACTATGCCGCTTATGAGAAGACGGCGCTGCGGAAGCTCTCGGTGCTGCACGTGGCCGGCGAAGACGTTGTGGACGAGTGGCTGCGCGAGGGACTGCTGGTGGACCTGTACCAAACGGTCCGGAACAGCATCCGGATCTCCGAGAACTCCTACAGCATCAAGAAACTCGAGCCGCTGTACATGGGGACGAACCTGCGCTCCGGGGACGTGAAGGACGCCGGAGCTTCCGTGGTTGCCTATGCCCATTACTGCGATGCGCGCGACGACCACCGGCCCGGGCAAGCGGCGGAGATTCTCGCGGGGATCTCCGACTACAACGAATACGACTGCCTCTCCACGCTGGAGCTGCGGAACTGGCTCCTCGGCCTGGCCCGGGAACGTGGGATCAGGCCGGTTGGCGAACACGCGGCAGCCGCGTCCGCGGCCGGTGACGGCAGTGCGGATTCCGGAGGGGCATCGGCCGAACCGGATCCGCTCGAAGTGGCACTGACTGAACTGTCGGGTCCCGGCGCCTGCCTGCCGGAAGAGGACCGGAAGGCAGTTTCCATGCTGGCGGCAGCCGTCAGCTATCACCGCAGGGAGCGCAAGGCGTTTTGGTGGGCGCACTTCGACCGTTGCGAAAATGGCCCCCACACGCATCACCAGCAGGACCGGAACGTCTTCCTCGTCGAGGACGCCGAGGTGCTCGAGGACTGGTGGAAAGACGGCGCCAAGCTTCCGGAGCGGAAGGTGAAATTGATCGGCACGGTCAGCCCGGGCTCGGACCTGCGCGAGGGCAGCACGTGGTTCCGCATGTATGAGCCGCCGCTGCCGGCCGGCCTCGAAGGCACGGGGATCAACGGGACCGGGCGCAACGGCTGGTTCGGCACCGAGGTCCTGGAGCTGGGGCACGAGGACGGCAGGGACACCGTGGTCATCCGGGACAAGCTTCGCAGGAACCTCGAACCGTACGGCCAGGTCCCCGTCGCGCTGACCGAAGACCAGCCCATCCAGACCAAGAGCCTTGAGGACGCCTTGGCCTCCCTGGCCGCGGTCGTTACGGGTGCACTGCGGACCTCGCCGCCCACTTTGCCCCGCCATCCGGCCTTGGATCTGGTCCGCCGGGTTCCGCCTCGGCTGGCCTCCGGAGCGCAGCTGCCAGCGCCCGGCGAAGGCCCGGACCGATTTATTGATGCAATCACGGCGGCGGTGCTGGCCCTGGACCATTCCTACCTGGCAGTGCAGGGCCCGCCCGGAACGGGCAAGACCCACGTGGGATCCCACGTCATCGCCAGGCTGGTGGAGCGTGGGTGGAAAGTCGGCGTCGTCGGTCAGTCCCATGCGGTGGTGGAGAACCTGCTGAACACCGCCGTCACCAAGGCCGGCGTCGACCCGGCAGTGGTGGCCAAGGACGTCAAACACGCCGAGTCACTCCCCTGGGGGCAGCGCTCGGCGGCGGACGTGGCACGCCTGCTCAGCTCGCCCGGCGGCGCCCTCATCGGCGGCACCGCCTGGACTATGACGGGCGCAAACGTCCCGGCCGGGTCGCTGGATCTACTGGTGATCGACGAGGCCGGGCAGTTCTCCCTGGCCAACACCCTGGCCGTGGCCCAGGCCAGCAGCCGGCTGCTGTTGCTCGGTGATCCCCAGCAACTGCCGCAGGTGAGCCAGGGCGCCCACCCCGAGCCCGTGGACGAGTCAGCCCTGGGCTGGATTTCCGCCGGCCATGCCACCCTGCCGCCGGAACTTGGCTATTTCCTGGCCGATTCGTGGCGGATGGCCTCGGAACTGTGCGGCGCCGTCTCTGATCTCTCCTATGAGGGAAAACTACGTGCAGCGCCGGCCGCCGATCTCCGCCGGCTCGACGGAGTCCCGTCCGGGATCGAAACCGTCATGGTGGAGCACAGCGGCAACACCACGTCCTCCCCGGAAGAAGCGGCCGAGGTGGTCCGTCAGATACGGCGGCATCTGGGTCTGAGCTGGCATTCCGAGGAGGGTACCCGGCCGCTCAACGCCGCCGACATCCTGGTGGTGGCGGCATACAACGCCCAGGTCAACGTCATCCGCGACGCCCTCGACGCCGCGAACCTCTCCGGCGTGCGCGTCGGGACCGTGGACAAGTTCCAGGGTCAGGAGGCCGCCGTGGTGATCGTGTCCATGGCGTGTTCCGCGGTGGCAGAAGCCCCGCGCGGCATGGAGTTTCTGCTCTCGCGCAACCGCATCAATGTGGCAGTGTCCCGCGGTCAGTGGCGCGCCGTGGTGGTCCGGGCCCCCGAGCTGACCAACTACCTCCCCGTCCATCCCGAGGGTCTGGAACAGCTGGGCGGATTCATCGGCCTGTGCCAAAGGTCGGTCCCGGCGTAGCCCACGGGCCACACAACACCCCACAGGGCGAGGAACATGCTCATCCTTGGCCCGTCGCTCAGAGGGACATGCTCAATCTTGGCGGTAACCAAGGGACACTTCGGCATCATGCCCATTGCTCGCGGCCAGGACTGAGCATGTCCGACCTTCCCTTGTCCCCTGGGGGCCCGGACCGGCGTCCCGCTCCCCGAGCAGCAATGCCTCATCGAGCACGCGCCCGAAGTTGGCGGGGTCGTGTGCAAACCGGCCCAGGAAGAGGCCCGAGACGCCCTCGAGCGCGGGCAGCAGTCCGGGCTTGGCCGAACCGCCATAAATGATCGGCAGCTCCGGCACCCCTGCCGCGGCGAGACGGCTGCGGAGACCGCGGACGACGTCGGACACGTATCCGGCGTCCGCGGGCTCGGCCGCGCCAATGGCCCAGACCGGTTCATAGGCCACCACCAAACGGCCGGCGCGGTTCCAATCGCCGTCGACGGCCGAGGCGATCTGACGGTAAACCTGGTCCGCGGCCGCATCCGGCTCCCCCCGCCCGGATTCCCCGACGCAGAGCAACGGCGTGAGCCCGGCGTCCTCGGCCGCCCGGGTCTTGAGGGTGATCATGGCGTCGTCCTCGCCCAGGTGCCGGCGGCGTTCGGCGTGGCCGATTTCCACGAGCCGGACGCCGAGTTCCGCGAGCATGGACGGGGCCACCTCGCCGGTCCACGGGCCGTCGGCCCAGCCGCAATTCTGGGCGCCGAGCAGCAGCGGCGTCCCCGCCACCAGACGCGCCGCCGCGGGCAGGACGGGAAAAGATGGAATCACAAACGGGACAACCCGCCCGGCCGCGAGGGCCGGACGGGCGTCCACTTCGAGCCGCAGCCGCTCCAGCCAGTCCAGACTGTCCCTGTAGCCCAGGTACATCTTGGCGCTGACACCCACCAGGATGCTGGGGCGGTCGGTCTGGCTGCCGGGGGTGTGCTGCATTGCGGGTGCTTTCTGCTTGGTCCAGGCCGCTGAGAGCCTACGTGAGCTGATCCAGACGAACGGCTAGTGCTCCAGCAGTTCGTCGGCCTTGTTCCTGAATCGCTTGGTGGCGAACATCATCGCCGCGGCCAGGAACGGGAGCACGCCCAGGGCGTAGACACCCATGGTTCCGGTGTCGGACGCGGTCATCTGGTTGACGGAGGTCCGCAGAATCGGAGCCACAAAGCCGCCCAGGTTGCCGAGCGAGTTGATCAGGCCGATGCCGGCGGCTGCGGCAGTGCCGGTGAGGAACGCGGTCGGGTAGGACCAGGCGATGGGGCCGATGGACAGGAAGCTGCAGACCGCGAGGCTGATGAAGATGATGCCGAGGGCCGGAATGTGGTTGGCGCCGGCCCAGGCCGAGCCGAAGATGCACAGGCCGGTGGAGATGAAGAGCCCGGTGCCCCAGACCCGGCGGCGGACCACCGTGTTGGCGGCCCTGCCAATGAAGTAGCAGGCGAAAATGCCGAAGAACCACGGGATGGCTGCCATGAGTCCGACGGCGAGACCCACCTTCTGCCCGGTCAGCTGCGACACCTGCTGCGGCAGGTAGAACGTGACGCCGTAGACGGCGACCTGCAGGCAGAAGTAGATGACCGTGAAGTACCAGACCTTGCCGTTCTTCATGGCGGCCAGCACACCGCGCGGGCCGGTCTCTTCCTTGACGGTGTCTTCCAGCGCCATGACGTCCAGGAGAGCCTTCTTCTCGTCCGTCTTCAGGAATTTGGCGTCCTGCGGGGTGTTGATCAGGAAGAAGTATGCGGCGACGCCGGCGGCGACGGCCAGCATGCCTTCGACGAAGAACATGACCTGCCAGCCTTGGACGCCGGGGAACTGGTCGCCGATGTTGATGAGCCAGCCGGACAGCGGTGCGCCCATCATCTGGGAGAAGGGCTGGGCGAGGTAGAAGATCGCGAACATCTTGACCCGGACCTTGTTGGGGAACCACGCGGCCAGGAACATGATGACGCCCGGGAACAGACCCGCCTCGGTCACACCCAGCAGGAAGCGCAGGATGATGAAGGACGTCTCGCCCTGCACGAACGCGAAGCAGGCGGAGACGATCCCCCACGTGATGGCGATGCGGGCCAGCCACACCTTGGCGCCGAACTTCGTCAGGAGCAGGTTGCTCGGGATCTCAAACAGTGCGTAGCCGATGAAGAAAATACCGGCACCCAAGGCGAAGGCGCCGGCGCTAATGCCCTTGTCCACGCCGAGCGCCGCCTCGGAAAAGCCCACGTTGGTGCGGTCCAGGAAGGCCACCACATACAGGATGACGAGCATCGGCATGAGCCGCCGGGAGGCCTTGGAGATAGCCGATTTCAGGACCGGCGTCTCCAGGAGCTCCCGGGTGGTTGGTGTTGCTACGGACATCAAAACTCCTCATTGAGTGAATCAGTTGAGTAGATCAGGAAGGTAGAACGGGTGAAACGAATGGGGCAGTGCGCGGAGAACGGCCGGATCTGGCCCCGAAAGGCAGGGCCGGATCCGGCAGGGTGAAACGTCTAGCGTGAAAAAACCATCATCAGGACGCCGGCCAGGCAGGCCAGGATCCCGACGGCGAGGTAGATCTTCCGTCCCTTGCTCCAGGCTGCGGCTCCGGAGTTGGCGGTGGTTTGGCTGTGTTGTGCCACGGCGCTTCTTTCCTAGTGCATGTAGAGTCCGCCATCCACATTCAGCGTCTGGCCGGAGATGTAGCCGGCGTCCTCGCTGATGAGGAAGGCGATGGCGGCGGCGATGTCCCGGGTGGACCCGACGCGGTTGACCACGAGGTCTTTGGTGAGTTCGTCCTTGCGTTCCTCGCTGAGGGTGCCGCCCATGATGTCGGTGTCGATGGGGCCCGGGGAGATGGCGTTGACTGTGATGTCGTATTCGCCCAGTTCACGGGCCGTTGCCCGGGTCAGGCCGATCACGCCGGCCTTCGCCACCGAGTACGGCGTCTTGGAGAACGTGCCGCCGCCACGCTGCGCGGAGACGGAGGAGATGTTCACGATGCGCCCGATCCTGTTCTTCACCATGGACTCGGCGACGCGGCGGGTGGCGTAGTGGACGCCGTTGAGGTTGATGTTGAGCACGCGGTCCCATTCGGCGGCGTCGAGTTCCAGGTACGGGACCGGTGAGCTGACGCCGGCCACGTTGGCGAGGGCCACAATCTGCGGCAGCTCGGCCTCGATGGCGTCAATCGCGGCCCGCACGGATGCCTCGTCGGATACGTTGGCGCCGGCGCCGCAGGCCTTGATGCCGTGCTCGGCGGCCAGTTCCTTAGCCGCAGCCTTGCAGCGCGCGTCGTCGAGGTCGATGATGCCGATGTTCCAGCCCTGGGCGGCAAGGTAATTGGCGGTGGCGCGGCCGATGCCGCGCTCGGACACAGCGCCGGTGATGATGGCCGTGCGTTCTGCCGGGAATGTGCTCATGGGTGCTCCTGAAGAGTGTGAAAAGTGCAGGGGGTCAGTTGATGGGGGCGGGACCGAGATCCTCGAGCAGCTGCTGCATGGCCACGTACGCCTTGTTCCGGTAGGCGATCAGCTCCGGCGTGCGCTCGGCCGGGACGTTGAGGAACCCGGCCCCGGACTTGGTGCCCAGCTTTCCGGCCTCCACCAGCTCGGTGAGGATTTTCGGCGTCGCGAAGCGTTCCGGGAAGTCGGTCTGGAGCGACTTGTAGCAAAAGTTGTAGACATCCAGTCCGGCCATGTCGGCGATCGCGAAGGGCCCAAAAAACGGCAGCCGGAAGCCGAAGGTGGTGCGGACCAGGGTGTCGATGTCCTCCGCGGTCGCGATCTCCTGTTCAACCAGCTGGGCGGCCTCGTGGAACAGCGCGTACTGGAGGCGGTTAAGCACGAAGCCCGTGACGTCCTTGACGACGGCGGTCTGCTTGCCCGCGGCGTGGACCAGTTCGCGGACGGCGCCGACCGTGGCCGCCGACGTGCCTGCGTGGGGGATGATTTCCACGCCGGGGATGAACGGTGACGGGTTGGAGAAGTGAACGCCCAGGAACCGTTCCGGGTGGGTGACCGGCTCGGACAGGTCCGCGATGGAGATCGTGGAGGTGTTGGAGCCGATGATCGCATCCCGACGGGCCGCCGCACTGATGCGGGCCAGGGTCTGGTGCTTGATCGCGATGACCTCGGGCACGGCCTCTTCGATGAAGTCGGCATCCGCCACGGCCTCCTCAATGTCCCTGGCGGCCCACAGGTTTTCCTTGAGCACCTCCGTGGAACCTTGCGGGAACAGCCCGGCGGCCACGAATTCGTCTGATTCCGCCAGGAGCCGCTCGAAGTTCTTCTGCGCCACCTCGGCGGACACGTCGGCCAGCGCGACGCGCGCCCCGCCGAGCGCCAGGACCTGCGCGATCCCACCGCCCATGTAGCCGGAGCCGACGACGGCGATCTTGCGGGCGGCGTTGACGGCCGCGGTATCTGTTGCTTCGGTCATGTTCAGACTGCCTTCGTGTATTCGGGTTCGTAAGAGCAGATGGCGTCCACCTTCGCGGCGGAGGAGGAGTTTTCATCGAAGCGGTGGCTCAGCCATTCGCCCACGAGCTTCTTGGCCAGCTCCAGCCCGATGACGCGCTGCCCGAGCGTGAGGACCTGGGCGTTGTTGCTCAGGACGGAGCGTTCCACGGAGTAGCTGTCGTGGGCCGTAACGGCACGGATGCCGGGGACCTTGTTGGCCGCGATCGCCACGCCCAGGCCGGTGCCGCAGATCAGCAGCGCCCGGTCGGCGTCGCCGTCGGCGATTTTGCGGGCCGCGTCGACGGCCACGTGCGGATAGGCGGTGGCGTCGTTGGCTCCGACGCCCACGTCCAGCACCGACGCCACGCGGGGGTCGGCTTCGAGGAGTGCCTTTAGGGCGTTCTTGTATTCGACGCCGGCCTCATCGTTGCCGACGACGATGCGCCAGCCTGCTGTTGCGCTCATGCTCGTGCTCCTTGCTTGGCCGGCTCGTCGTGTGTGAGCCCGGCGTGGGTTTGTGCAGTATCCGGTGATGCAATATCTGGTGTTGCAGTGCCTGCGTGGGTTGAGATCCGGGCCGCGATCAGCGCGAAGGACACCGCTCCGGGGTCCGGGTGTCCGAGGCTCTTTTCGGCGAGGGGACGGGCCCGGCCCTTGAGCGGCCGGAGGCCGGCCGTCTGGTCGGCGGCTGTCTGCGCGGCGGAAGCAGCCGCGGCGAGCGAGGGGCCCACCGAGGTGCCGCCGTCGAGCGCGCCGAGGAAGGCGTCCCGGAACGGCAGCAGCGCATCCACCATGGTCTTGTCCCCCGGCTCCGCCTTGCCGAGCTCCGTGATGGCATCAGTGAAGGCGGTGACGGCTGCGGCCGCGTCCTCGCCGGAATAGCTGTCACGGTTGCCCAGTGCGAGTCCGGCCGCGATGATCGCCGAGCCCCATAAGGCACCGGAGGTCCCGCCGGCGCGCTCGCTCCAGGCCTCCCCCGCAGCGGTCAGGATCCGTGACGGCGAAGCGCCGCCGTCGTTCGCCGCCGCCTGCTCGGCCGCCGCGACTGCCGCGTCCACGCCGCGGCGCATGCCGATCCCGTGGTCGCCGTCGCCGGCGATGGCATCGAGTCGGCCCAGTTCTTCCTCGTGCTCAACGATCACGTCCCGCGTCTGGCCGAGGAGGTCAGCCGCGAGCCGTCCGAGGACGGCCGCCGCGGCGGCGGGTCGTTCGACGTCGGCGGCCTTCTCGGCGTCCGGCCCGGCGAGTTCACGGCGGGCGCGCGGCGCCAGATTTCCCTTGCGGAACGCGGGTGTGTCCGCCGGGGCGGCCCAGAACTGTTCGAGTTCCTCGTCCAGCCACAGCAGGGTCAGGGAGAGTCCGGACATGTCCAGGCTGGTGACGAGCTCGCCGCATTCAGGCTCCACGACGGTAAGCCCGGCGGCGCTGAGGAGCTTCTCGATCTTGCCGAAGAGCAGGAAGAGCTCGTCGTACTTGACCGTGCCCAGGCCGTTGACGATCGCGACGACGCGGGTGCCGGCGTCGTCGGGTTTGTCGGCCAGGAGCTTGCTGACGAGGAGTTCTGCCAGTTCCGAGGCGGTGGGCATGGGGTGATCCGAGATGCCCGGTTCGCCGTGGATGCCCAGGCCAAGGGACATGTGCCCGGCGGGGACGGTGAACAGCGGGGCTTCGGCGCCGGGCAGAGTGCAGCCGTCGAAGGCCACGCCGAGCGAGCGGGTGCGGTAGTTGGTGCGGATGGCCAGCCGTTCGACGTCGTCCAGGCTCAGTCCCGCCTCGGCGGCGGCGCCGGCGATTTTGAACACTGTGAGGTCCCCGGCGATTCCGCGGCGTTTTTCGATCTGGTCCAGCGGGGCGCTGGCGATGTCGTCCGTGACGAGGACCGTGCGGGTTTCGATGCCTTCGGCGTTGAGGCGCAGCTGGGCCTGGCCGAAGTGCAGGACGTCCCCGGCGTAGTTGCCGTAGCTCAGCAGCACTCCGCCGCCGGCGTTGGCCGCCTTGGCCACGCGGTAGACCTGGCCGGCCGCGGGCGAGGCGAACATGTTGCCGCAGGCCGAGGCGGTGGCCAGGCCCGGCCCGACCAGGCCAGCGAAAGCCGGGTAGTGCCCGGAGCCTCCGCCGACCACCAGGGCGACCTGTCCGGCGGGGACCTCGGTGGAACGGACGACGCCGCCGTCGACTCGGGCCACGTAGCCGCGGTTGGCCGCCACGAAGCCGTCCAGTGCCTCATCCGCGAAATCAGCGGGGTTGTCGAAGATCTGGGTCATGGTTTCCTCATTGAATCCGTGTTGGAGAAGTGGATCTGGGGTGGAAATGGAGTGGTGCGGCCGCCCCCAAATGGCTTGACGGCCGCACCACGCGCCGGGTTAGGCGCTGGCGAGTTCCGCGGCTGCCGGGACCTGCCGGCCCTGGGCGACCTGGCTCCGGCCGAGGGCGTAGCCGTCGGTCTTCGGCAGGACCTGGCGGCGGAGGTAGTCCTGGTTGCTGGCCGTGACGCTGAGGCCGTCTCCGCCGTAGTGCTCGGTGCAGAGGATGCCCTGGAAACCGACCGAGAGGGCGAACTTGAAGGCCTCGCGGTAGTTGATGAGGCCGCTTTCCATCGGGGCCGGCATGGCGACGTACGTGTCCCGGGCGACGTCCTCGTCACGGATGTAGTTCTTCATGTGCCAGTAGTTGGAGTACGGCAGGGTCTTGGCCACCATCTCGCGCCAGTCCTCGATCGGGCGGTGGAGCCGGATGAGGTTGCCGATGTCCGGGTTGAGGCCGACGTTCGCCAGTCCAATGTCCTGGACCAGCTGAACGGAGGAATCCGCGGTGCCGAGGTAGGTGTCCTCGTACATTTCAAGCGAGAGCAGGACGCCGACGTCGGCCGCGTGCCTGCCGAGTTCCCGGAGCCGCGTCACGGCCTTGTCCCAGGTGTCCTTGTCCCCCACCGGATCCTTGTAACCCTCAATGGTCCAGAACCACAGCTGCTTCTGCTGCTCGGCGGTGATGGCCTGATGCAGCCCGAACGAGACGACCTCGCAGCCCAGCTCGGCCGCGGCGTCGATGGTGCGGTGGCTGTAGGCCAGGTTGGCCTCCCAGTTACCGGCCTCGATCACGCTGCGACGGATGGCTGAAATGACGGGGATGCCGATGCCCACGTTGTCCGCGGTCTGCTTGAACTCGGCAAGTCTTGCGGGGCTAAGGTCGCCGGGGCGGACCCAGCTGTCCGTAAGGTCGGCGTTGGCGAAGCCGGCGTCCTTGACTTCCCGCAGCACGTCGGCCCAGGCCGAGGCGTCAGCATTGTTGATGTGTGAGCCCTGGGCGTCAGTGCCCGGGAACTGGAGCAGCGCCGCGGTGATCGGCCAGTTTTCGGCGGTGTAGGCCATGGGTTCACTCCTTCGTGGAATCCTGTTTCCTATAGGATTTACTATCTAAAGGATGTTGTCAAGATCACATCAGGGCATATCGGCAACAATCGAAGATCCTATAGGGATTCTCTCCGTGCGAGAAGAGGTCCTCGAAAATGCTTACGGCTAGTCTGCCGGTGCGTCGGCGATGGCCCGGCCCCGGACCTTGCGCACATGCTCGGCCATGGCGGCCTCGGCCTGCTGGGGGTCCCCGGAGGCAAAGGCATCCAGGACTGCCTGGTGTTCGGCGATCGCGTGCTCGGCGTCAGTGATGCCCACTCCCCCGAACAGGCGGAAACGCTGAATCTGTCCACCCAGCGCGGCATAGGCGGCCACCATGAATTGGTTGCCCGTCTGCTCCGCGATCAGCCGATGGAACCGCTCATCGGCTTCGAGATAGCTGCGGAATTCGGCAAAGGAGGGGCCGCGCGGCGCGTCCTTGAGATCGGTGACCGCCTGCTCCAGTTCCCTGAGGTGGCCGGGCGTGAGGCGTGAGCAGGCCAGGCGCGCATTGACGGGCTCGATCGCAAGCCGGGCTTCCATGAGCTCGGCGAAATCCTCTTGGGTGAATACCGGAGCCACCCGGTAGCCCTTGAGGGCCACCCGGCGAACCATGCCGGTGTGTTCGAGCCTGGCCAGCGCTTCGCGGACCGGCGTCGGCGAAACGTCGAGTTCCCGTGCGGTTCCATCGATGCTCACCGCAGCCCCGGGTTCCAACCGGCCATCCATCAGCGACGCCAGAAGCTCTTCATACACGTGGTCCGCCAGGACCTGCCGGCTGACGGGACGGCCCGCGGAGCGCCCCTCAGCGCCGCTGCCCGTGGAAGCTAGTTGCATGTTCAGATCCTATAGGACCTGGCCCGGCGACACTCCCCCAAGGGACATGCTCATCCGCAGGCCAGGTCAGCCACGGACATGCTCACCCGCAAGCCAGGTCAGCGACGGACATGCTCACTGTTAAACGCCAACAGTGGGCAGAATGGCATTCTGCCCACTGTTCGTGGCCGCGGCTGAGCATGTCCAGCCGGCGTGGGCCGCGGCGCGCGAGAGTTCGGCGCGCCCGCGGCGGTGAGACCTAGTTCTGGTACGCGGGGTAGTCCGTGTAGCCCGTGGCGCCGTCGGCGTAGAACGTGGAGGCGTCGGGCTCGTTGACGGGCAGGCCTTCGCGCCAGCGGCGGGCGAGGTCCGGGTTCGCGATGGCCGGGCGTCCGACGACGACGGCGTCAGCGTGACCGTCTGCCACGAGTGCCACTGCCTCGTCGCGGGTCGTGATGACACCAAAGCCGGTGTTCACCAGGAACGTGCCGCCGAAGCGTGCGCGCAGATCCTGGACCAGAGCGCTGGTGGGCTCTTTGTGGAGGACGCTGAGGTACGCCAGGTTCAGGGGAGCCAGGCCGTCGACCAGCCGGCCATAGGTCTCCTGGACATCGGCCGCATCCAATTCGACGGCACCCTGGACGTTGTGCTCGGGCGAAATGCGGATGCCCACCCGGTCCGCGCCCACAACTGCGACGACGGCCTGGGCCACCTCGAGGACGAAGCGGACGCGGTTCTCGGGTGATCCGCCATAGATGTCATCGCGCTGGTTGGCCGCGGGGGTCAGGAATTCGTGGAGCAGGTAACCGTTGGCGGAGTGCAGCTCCACGCCGTCGAACCCTGCTTCGACGGCCTTGCGGGACGCGGTGACAAATTCGTCGACGATTCCCGGCAGTTCCTCGGTGCCGAGGGCGCGCGGGACGGGGAACGGCTTCTTGCCCTCGTATGTGCGGGTTTCGCCCTCGATGGCGATGGCGCTGGGCGCGACAACCTCATGGCCGCCGGTGGTGTCCTGGTGCGTGACCCGGCCGGCGTGCATGACCTGGGCGAAGATCCGGCCGCCTTCCGCGTGCACTGCGGACGTGACATTGGCCCAGCCCTCGAGCTGCTCCGGCGTGACCAGGCCCGGCTGGCCCGGGAAGCCCCGGCCGGCGGGGCTCGGGTAGGTGCCTTCACTGACGATCAGGCCGAGCGAGGCGCGCTGGCGGTAGTGCTCCACCACCAGCGGCCCCGGGATTCCTTCCTGGCCGGAGCGAAGCCGGGTCAGGGGCGCCATCACGAGTCGGTTGGGCAGTTCCAGCTCGCCAAGAGTCAACGGGGAAAACAGCATGCGCAGTTCCTTTCGCAGTGAATGGGTTCACTGGCGACAACTGCACGGCGCCTGCAACTATTCCGTCTGAGACTCGGATCACTACGGGTGAACGATGATTTTCACGGCAGTGTCGTTGTGGTGGATCAGCGTGTCGAAACCCTGGTCCACCAGGTCATCCAAAGCGATTCTCCCGGTGATGAAGGGTTTCAGGTCGACTTTTCCGTCCTGGACGAGCTTGATGGCGGCCGCATGATCGCCGCAGTAGGCGATGGTGCCGCGCAGATCGATTTCCTTCAGCACCACTTTCTGCATATCCACCGTGGCCGGGTGTCCCCAAATGGAGACGTTGACGACCACGCCTGCGGGCTTGACGACGTCGAGCATCGTGTCCAGCACGGCATTCACGCCGGCACATTCAAACGCCGCGTCGGCCCCGGCCCCTGCGGTCAGTTCCTGCACCCGCGCCTTGACGTCATCAGTGCTGGGATCGAGGACGTGATCCGCGACCCCGGAGGAAACCGCCTTGTCCTTCCGGGCCGTGGACAGCTCGGTGACAATCGTGGTGACGCCGATGCCCTTGAGGACCGCCGCGGTCAGCAAACCAATGGGGCCCGCACCGCCGACGACGGCGACGTCCCCGGCTTTGACGTCGCTCCGGCCGACGGCGTGATAAGCCACCGAGAGGGGTTCGATGAGCGCGGCTTCGTCCAGCGGGATGTCGCCGACAGGGTGGACCCACCGAGTGTCGACGACGACCTTCTCGCTCAGGCCCCCGCCGCCGCCCGCCAGACCAATGAAGCCCAGCTTGGTGCACAGATTGTAGTGACCGCTGAGGCACGGGCCGCATTCATTGCAGACAAGATATGGTTCCACGACGACGCTGTCCCCGACGGCGAGGCCGGTCACGCCCTCGCCCAGCTCCTCGATCGTCCCGGAAAATTCGTGTCCCATGGTGACCGGGGCGGCCTCGTTGGAAATCGGGTGCGGGTGGCCGGGCGGCGGGGTGAAGATGGGTCCTTCGAGGAATTCATGGAGGTCAGTGCCGCAGATACCGCACCAGGCCACGGCGATCTTCACCGTTCCAGGGCGCAGTTCCGGTTCTTGGATATCTTCGATCCGGAGATCCTCGCGGGCATGGAATCGTGCTGCTTTCATGGGGTGCACCTTCGCGTTCCGGGCCGTGGATGCGCCCGGTCAGGCGCATCCACGGCGGTAGTTGGATTCTCACAACGGGGCCGTAGCCCCAGTCTGGCGGCCGTGCCCGTGATTGTCACGGCCCGGCCGGGTCAGCGGGTATGGTGCGTGGGCTGCAGCTCGAAGACCGGCGTCGGCAGTCCTTCCATCCGGGCCTTGAGCTGCAGGGCCAGATAGTTGGAGTAGTGGCGGCTCTGGTGCAAATTGCCGCCGTGGATCCACAGGTTCTCCACGTTGGTGGGCTTCCACATGTTGCGCAGTTCTCCCTCCCACGGTCCTGGGTCCTTGGGGGTGTCCGAACCGAACCCCCAGCACTTGCCGACGGCGTCCGCCACCTCGGGCGAGACCAGATCGGCCAGCCAGCCGTTCATCGATCCATAGCCGGTGGCGTAGATGATGACGTCTGCATCCAGTTCCGATCCGTTCGCCATCACGACGGAGTTCCCGGTGATCTTACTGACCTGGCCGTTGGCCAGCTTGACCCGGCCGTCGATGATGAGCTGCGAGGCACCGACGTCGATGTAGTAGCCCGATCCGCGCCGCAGATACTTCAGGAACAGGCCGGAGCCGTCCACACCGAAGTCCAGGTCAAAGCCGGCAGCCTCGAGCTGGGAGTAAAACTCCGCGTCCCGCTCGGCCATCTCCGCATAGACGGGAATCTGGGCCTCGGGCAGAATCCGGTACGGCAGTGAGGCGAACAAGAGATCGGCCTTTTCCGTGGTGACGCCGTTGGCCAGCGCTTTTTCGGAGTACAGATCGCCCAGCGCCAGGTCCATGAGGGATTCGCTCCGGGCGATGTGCGTGGAGGACCGCTGGACCATGGTGACGTCCGCGCCGTGTTCCCAGAGATCGGCGCAGATATCGTGGGCCGAGTTGTTGGAGCCGATGACCACGGCTTTCTTGCCGGTCCAGTCCCCGCCGCCCGGGTGCTTGGATGAGTGGTACTGCTCCCCCAGGAAGGACTCGGCGCCCTCGAAGGCGGGAACGCTGGGGTAACCGGAAACGCCCAGGGCGAAGACGAGCTGCTTTGGGTGCAGGGTGACCGGCTCGCCGTCGCGCATCACCTCCACCACCCACTCCTGGGACGTTTCGTCGAACCGGGCGTTGGTGCACACCGTCTTGGACCAGTAGTTGAGCTCCATGATTCGGGTGTAGTTTTCCAGCCAGTCGCCGATCTTGTCCTTCGCCGCGAACACCGGCCAGTCGTCGGGGAACTTCATGTAGGGCAGGTGGTCGTACCAGACCGGATCGTGCAGGTGGAGGGACTTGTAGCGGTTGCGCCATGAGTCGCCCGCGCGCTCATTTTTTTCGATGATGATGGTGGGAACTCCGAGTCTGCGCAACCGCGCCCCCAGTCCGATCCCGCCCTGGCCGCCGCCGATGATGACGGTGTAGGGCTGGTCCTCGTAGCCGAGCCGGGCTTCCTGCTCTTCCTTCAGTTCCAACCAGGATTTGCGGCCCTTGGTGATCTCATGGGCCACACCCTTCTCGCGGCTGGGGCCCTTCTTTTCCTCAAAGCCCTTCAGCTCCTTCATGGTGGTGAGCAGGGTCCAGCATTTGCCGTTCCGGAGGCGCAGATGGGCGTACCCCCTGGCTTGGGCGGTCTCGAAATTTACCCAGGCTTCGGCGTTGGCGGCGTCGCCGGTGGCGTCCTCGGCCAGGGCCCAGTTGCTGGGCCGCACGTCATCGAGGGTGGCGTCGAGCATGCGCCGGATGGCTTCTTTACCTTCGAGCGTCTTGAGATTCCAGGTGAAGGAGACGAAGTCGCGCCAGTACGAGTCGTCGTCGAAAAGCGCCAGGGCGGCGTCGGTGTTGTGGCTGCGCAGCGCCTCATCGAACTGCGCCAACCACGCCTCGACGACGCCGTTTGGTGTCTCAGGCATGATTCCTCTTTCCATTGCTGACAGTCGGGTCGCACCCTTGCGTGGCGCCTAGATCACGCCGTGACCCGCATCACAAGTAAAGATCGCAGGGGGTTACAATCGGGTTACACGGACCTCTCGAGTTGTCCGCCGGCCTGCACGTTAGCCGACGGCGGCCAGGAACCAGCCGGGTGCGCGATTCGACGGCGAGTTGGGAGAATGAGCATGCGGCAGGGCAATGGCTCCATCACGCATCCCTCAGACCTCAGGTTTTCGGCTCCGGCGGAGTACGCCCGGCTACTCCGGGCGGCGCACGAGACCACCATTTCCGGCAAACCCGATCCGCATCTCTCGCCGTCGCTCATCAAGTCCTGGCAGCGTTCCCTCGCCCTGGGCATCAATCCGGACCAGCACCGGCCCCTCCACCGGCATGAAGTGTCGGAAGCGCGCTCCCTCAGCGCCGGCCATCGGCTGGCCGCCGTGATGCCCGCGCTGACGCAACTGCTGGCCGATGAAACCCCCACCGGGCGCCACCTGCTGATCGTGACTGATCATGAAGGCGAAGTGCTCTGGCGCCTTGGGAGCAAACAAGCATTGCGGCTCGCGGACTCCCTGGAGTTCGTGGAGGGCGCCGACTGGTCCGAGTCCGGGGTAGGAACCAACGCCATCAGCGAAGCTCTGGTCACCGGCGCCCCGGCACAGCTCTTCTCGGCCGAGCACCTCGTCCGGACCCACCATGATTGGGCTTGCACCGCATCTCCCATTCGCGATCCACTGACGGGCGAAATCGTCGGCATTCTGGATGTCTCCGGCCCGTTCGAGTCGATCACGCCGGACAGCTTGCGGCTGGTTCGCTGCGGAGTGCGGCTTGCGGAGGAGCTGCTGAAGTCGGCAACGGTTCCCGACGGCGGTGCCGGACCGGGCGGGCGGCCGATACAAGGCAACGGGCAGGGACAGCGAGGCAGCGGCGCCCGGGCACAACTGATGCTGCGCCTCTTCGGAGACGCGCCGTCCGCGACGCTCTACGCCGGTCCCACCCGCCCGCTAACAGTGCGCCGCGCAGAGATTCTGGCCCTGCTGGCCTCCCGGGGCCAGGGCTGGAGCGCCGATGAATTAGCTTACGAAATCCATGGTGACGCCGGCACCGGTGCGGCGATCCGGACCGAGATGCACCGGATCCGCACCATTCTGGGCGATGTGTTGGGAGCAAACCCGTATCGGTTCTCTTCAACCGTCAACGTCGTGACGGACGCCTCGGTTGTGGCCGCCCACCTTCGGGAGGGTCGGGTGGCCCAGGCGCTGTCGGCTTACCCGGCGAAGCTCCTCACCCGTTCGGTCAATCTGGAAATCGGGTTTATGCGTGATGAGCTCAACGTAGCAGTGGGCGCCTCTGTCCGGTCCAGCGGTGATGCCCGGCTGATGCTGCAGTGGTGCACGAGCGATATGGGGTCCGACGATACGGCAACCGCGGCCGCCGCGGCGGCACTGATTGGACCGGACGATCCGCGTTGCCAGCTCATAAGCGCCCGGATGGAACGGGTGGACCGGGAGCTCCGGGCCTAGCCACAAGCCGTGACGTGACGGTCGCTTTTGACAGTCGGTTCAACGCTTGGGAGAACGCGGACGACACCTAGGGCGGAGGCGCGGCGACGCCCGGGCAACCTTGCCCCTGCGGGTTTTGCAGGCACGTGTCCGCGTAGTTCCTTGTGATCGACCGCCAGACGCTCACCCTCTGCGCCGGCGAGCTGAACTGGCCCTGGCCGGGTATTGGCAGCGGGGGTCCGCCGTTCACGGAGTACGTGCCCTGGAAATGTGTTGTCAGAACTACCGGGAAGTCGCCGGTCTGGGCGTAGACGTGGCTGGTGATTGTCTTCTCACCCCAGCGGTCCTGCGGCAGGGGCCCGCCGGCCGCTGTTTGCGGGCCCAGCGACGTGCCGTCGCCATAGTTCCAGGTGTACTGCACGGGCTTGGCGGTGACGGAAACGCTTTGGCCCAGCATGTCGATGGCAAATGATTGCTCCACGGCTTCCGCATAGAAGTTTGTCTCTGCGCCTCGGAGAGTGTTCGGACTCGGCTGCATGACGGACGTCCCTGGGCTCACCGGCAGCTGTTCAAACTTGGTCTGGATCTGCGCGGCGATCTTGCCCAGTACGTCCTCCGGCTGTTCGAGATAAACGCAGCGGTCTGGTCGAATCGCTGACCATATGGGCGGGTCAAATACTCGCAGTGAAGTGTACCAACGCACCGGTCGACCGTCTCGTCCTTGATCGCAACGAACCGCTCCTGCCAGACAAGCCACGTCGAAGTTGTTCTTTGCGGTGTCCAGACATAGATACTCGAACCTGTACACGTTAGGGTCTTCCGCTACCGCCCCGGGGGCATCCACCCACACGCCAGCATCTGCATCGTATCGCCACACACCGAGCCCGGACTTGCTCCAAGAAACTTCCGAATCGTCAGCCTCTGCGGCGCTCGAGAACGCAAAGAGAAATGCAAATGCGAGCAAGATAGTCACACCCGACCGCCGCGAAATCCGATCAGCCATCGCCTAACTCCCGAGCCGATCGACATTCTGAACGGCCCAACGTCCTTGTTCGTATCTCGCCACCATCAAGTCCCCCAGCATCGCGGACTCGGAAATCTTCTGCGCATCCGTTCCGTCCGCGTTCTCTAGTGAGCCAGCTTCTTGTTGCGATTGGATAGCAACTTGAAAATCTCCATTCGGCGTCTTCACGAATGTCGATTGGACGGCGTGGACGGCCACCGTCCCACCGACTATCCATCTTCCTTGACCGTTCCATTTTTGGATCCCAGGAAAGACTTTTCCGCAAAGAGCGCATGCAGGGCTGGAGAGGGACTTGATACTCGACAGGTCACCCGTTTCGTAAGCGTAATTCAAGAGCGAGTACCAATACCGAGCAAACGCCTCCAGGCCTTCCTTTGTCTTCGCCTTCGCGGCCTCGGGCAGTTCTGGAATCGGAACATTCTGCGCCTTGCCGCTCGCGTCTGCGGGTTTGTAAATGGCGGACGGGGTCGAACTCGCGCTCGGCGTGGACTCTACGGGTGGACTTTGAGATCCAGAGGATGGGGGTCCGGGAGGTGGCGTTTCACCGCCGCTGCAGGCTGTGACCGACATCAGGGAGATCGAAATCAAGGCGGCGGCAAAGGGGCGCCAGGGGCCGGAAAACGAAGTGCGAGATGTCATGGTCAGCTACTCCCCCGATAGAAATCAAGACGCGCGAGTCCAAACAATGCTTAAGGGTAACCGACGTCACATTTTGCACGTCAAAGTTATCCACAGGCAAATGGCGGGCGACGCCTTCAGCGCCCTGGCAGTGACAATGGAATCGCCCATGCCAGGCCGAACCTCTTAATTGCTGCTCGGAGTTGGGTGGGTAACCGCCAGCCCCGTGCGGGTCGCGGTAAGCGCGTCGGCGAGACGGACGGCGTCCCCTGCCCGAGCCTCGTTCGTGGGCGGGACGGTGCGGGCCTCGCTGGTGCAGTTCAGGAGTGCTGCAGTGACCTCGGGGATTAGATCCGGGAACCGGCTGAACCGGTATCCAAGTTCGGCGGGGTCTTCCGAAGGATTGAGGGCCCTCGTGATGAGCACGGCGGCCTGTGTCCTGCGGGCCATGCCGAGTTTCATCAGGATGGTCGAGACCATGTTCTTGACCGTCTTTTCGGCCAGGAACATCTCCTGGCCGATCTGGCGGTTGGTCAGCCCTTTCCCCAGGCCGATGGCGGCAGTCATTTCCCGCCTCGTGAGAGTGAGGAGCATCTCGTCCGAGCGTTGCGGCCCGGGGAGGGAGAACGGGGCCACGAGCGCGGGATGGAACCGGGCGCTGTAGGCAGTGTGCCCGGCCAGGGCCCGTCGGATGAGCCTGAGCTGTTCGCTGCCGTCATCTTCTTTGGACAGGCATCCCCACGCCCCAGCGAGAATGGACTCGATCAGTATGGCTTCATCGCCGTCCCCGTTCATCAGCACACAGCGGATGCCCGGTTCCGCCACGGCAATGGCCCGGCACACGTCGGCACCGTGACCGTCCGGAAGATCATCATCAAGAATGACCAGTTCCGGGCGGAGGGCCGGGATCCGCCGGACCGCTTCGCGTGCGGACCCTGATTCTCCGGCAATGCTGAGACCATCCGACTCCAGCAGCTGGCGCAGCCCCCGCCTCACAACCTCGTGGTCGTCCAGCAGGTACACGCCCGAACCGGCAAACGCGTTGATTGAGTAAATTCCCGGGTCAGCCATCATTGGTGTTCCGTTCCTTGGCCTTCGACTGAAAGGCGCTGTTAGGGGCCCTGACGCCGGACTCACCGATGTGAAACGAACCCGGATCCCAGTCCGGTCCCCCTGCCGGCGTACATCCCTGTGCACAGGATCAATACCTCTCACGCTAGACCTAATAGCGGCCCCGACATAGCGACTCCGACCTAATGTCATCCGGGAAACAGTTCGTCAAGCGCGGGCGTGGAGCGTGTCACCAAACGGCGTAGCGGGACATCGACGATGAGGTCCCCCGGAACTGGCTCGTCTTAGGGGTTCTCTGCACGCCGGCGAGGCTTCCGCTGGAGCGTGATGCAATGCGAACAAGATGAGCTTATGGAGGAGGTCTGACAACGTAGCCACGGGCCGTCCTTCAGTCCTTTAGCCCCTAGCAATCGACCGCTCGGGTCAGAACAATAAACCCATGATGTTTGAACACGAAGACGGCAACCCCATCCTCAAGCTGGACGACGAGCAATCCTGGAAACTGATTGACGGCACAAAACACGGCCGCCTCGTCGTCACCGTCGCCGGAGAACCCGACATCTTCCCGGTGAACTACGCGGCCAGCGGACGGAAACTGTTCCTCCGCACGGCGCCGGGAAACAAACTGGCCGAGCTCACCATCAACGCCAAGGTGCTCTTCGAAACCGACGGAATCCTCTCCGACGAAGCGTGGTCCGTGGTCCTGCGAGGCACAGCACGGGTGCTCGATCAGTCGGCGGACATCGCCGAGGCCGAGGCCCTCGGGCTGAAACCCTGGGTTCCCACTTTGAAGGACTTCTACGTGGAAATCACACCGACCTCGGTCAGCGGGCGTCATTTCCAGTTCGGCGAACACCCGGAGCGGGAGATTTAGCGCCCGACGGCGACTGCCGGCCGACGTCGGCGCCTGTCGTGGCGTCCGCCTGCCGCCGCTTGTCACCGCCATCTGCCCTGCCAGCCGCCTAGACTTAAGTGATGGCGGACAAGCTGACCCCGGAGCGGCGCAGCTGGAATATGTCCCGGATCCGCGGCAAAAACACTAAGCCCGAAATGCTGGTCCGCCGGCTGTTGCACGCCAAGGGATACCGCTACCGCCTGCACGGCAGCGCCGGCGGCGGCAAACTCCGGGCAATCCGGACCTCGTCTTCGCCGGCCGGCACAAGGTCATCTTTGTCAACGGATGCTTCTGGCATTTCCACGATTGCCGGGCCGGGCAACACGCGCCCCAAGCGAATGCTGACTTCTGGGAAGCCAAGCGCACGCGAACCCGGAGCCGGGACGCCGCCCAGCGGCTCCAGCTCGAACGTGCTGGCTGGGAGGTGCTCACGGTGTGGGAGTGCGAGCTGAAGGATTCATCCGCGTTGGAGCTGCGCCTCGACGCCTTCTTGCAGGGCCAGAAGCAGGCATGAATCGGCGCCGTCCAGTCGCCAAAGACCCCAAAGCCCTCCTGCGGCGGCAAGAGAACCCCAGAAAGTTCCGCGTGTCGCACCGTCCTGCTTCCCCGGGCGGGCCGAATGTCTGGGTAATATTCGACTCCGGGGGATTCACGCAGATTTCGGTCAGTACCAACGCGTACTGCTAACACGGGAGAGCGCACGATGCCGCACTTGCTGATGTCCAACGACGAGCCCTACACGGCTCCTGTGCTTGCAGATTCCAGCCCCGCAGATTCCAAAACAACGGAGTCCAGCCTCACAGTTCTGCCGTTCCGTCCCATCAGTCACGGCACCCGCCGCGTTGTCCGCCCCCGCCAGATCCGGGCGGCGGAACCGGACCTGGAACCGTTGCGTCGACAGTCGACGTCGATCATTGACGAGGTCCTGGCCGGCACCAATCCGGACGAGGAGCACGCGCGGGAACAACTTCGGTGGCATGTCGCCAACAACCCGGGCCAGCCGGAAAAGGCGCTGTTGGCGCACTTGCTGACGGTGGGCGTCCGGCAGGACGAATCCGCGTAGCTGCCTGAACGGTTCACCCGGCTGAGCGGTCTAATTGGCTGAACGGTCGATGCTGGCCTGCCGCAGCACTTCGCCCCAGGACTGCTGGGCAAGATCTGCCACGGAGGCCAGGATTTCCGCGGGCGGCAAGGACAGGTCCAGCGGGAACTCGACAATGTCGATGTCGGTATTGAGAATTCGGCGCAGCTTGATTTCTCCTGAGCCCGGGTAGATGATCCACGCCGTGGGCACGCGTAGGGATGTGCAGTAGGCCAGCATCCGGTAGTGGTCGCCCGAGAGTGACGCGCCGGCGTCGGCCGCGGCCTGATACTTGGCGTCGTAAACCATGACGGGCCGGCCGCCGAGGAAGTGGACGGCCCCGGGCTGGACAACAATCCGGTCTGAGTCGCGGACGGCCTCGTTCAGCAGGGCGTTGTAGCGCAGCCGCATCTCGCCAGGGTGCGCGGCCATGGCTTCCCGCAGCGCGGTCCCGACGAAGTCCTCGAACACCTTGGCCATGTCCACCACGAACGACGCCGACTGCTGTTTGCCGTCGCCGGCCTCCGCCGAGGCGTTCCGCAGGATCAGCTCGGCGAGCCGGAGGGCCGAGTGGTAGCGGGTGTTCATCCGGCTGGGCCGCCACTGCGGCAGCGGCGCACCGGACTGCAGGCGCGTCACGGCGTCGAGCTTTCCCTTCAGCTGGCGCAGCCGGCTGAGGACTTCCGGCCGCACGCGCGGCACTTGGGACATCCGTTCCAGCGCGGCACGCAAAATCCGGTTCTCCGCGATGTCCTCGGTGAACTCGTCGTAGGAGACTTCCAGCGGGACGAGCATCCCGGGGCGGCGCGAAATCTGGTCCGACATCCGGATCCGGCCCTTCACCGTTCGGAGTGATTCCTCCACCATGAGATAACCCTGCAGCACGCCCCGGCTCAGCGCGCGCTCGGCAAGCTGCGCCAGCGATTCGGCCAGCGCGCTCCAAAGGTCCGTGTGCTCCACCGCGGCCACGGAATCGTCCCGGAATCCTTGGTCCCCCGCGTAGCCGAGCAGGAACAGAAGCCGGCTCAGCCCAAGCCGCCCCTTCGGCCGCACCTCAAGTTGCACGGTGGGGGTGCGCACCGAGCCCACGGTCCCCACGGGTTCGATGCGGTACAGGCCCATGCCCATCGGCGAGGCCTTCGCCAGGCCGCTGGAGTTGACGTAGGCGGCGGTGTTCGGGTCCAGGCGTTCCACGAGGCCGGCGGAGAGCTCATCGAGGACAATGTGCCGGCAGGCCTCCATGGCGCCGCCCCGCCGGGTCGGGGCCGGACCGGACGTCATCCGGCCCTGCTGGGGCTGTCCCTGCGGGGTCTGCCCCGGCTGGCCCTGGCTTACCTGACCCAGGGCGCCCCGGTCCAGGACGGCGGCGTCGCCGGACACCGCCATCCTAGGCGTGCGCAAGCCGGGCGAGGAGTTGTTCCAGTCCGAACCGCTCGTCGAGCTGGGCGCGGTTGAGCTGGCCGTGGTAGTGCTCCTCCAGCAGCGGCATGAGCTCGTACTTCCAGATCCGGCGCAGGCCCTTGGGCGTCTGGGCGGACTTCTTCATGAAGTAGGACGGCCCGATCATGAGGTCGCGGTCCCACTCGTCGATCGCGTCGTTCAACGCGTCCAGCAGCAGGGCCGGCGTCGTGTCCAGCTCACGGGCCTGGAGGAACCGCAGGAGCGAGCCCTTCACGGGCTCCGTCTTCGGATGGAGCTCAATGAAGGAGAAACGCCGCCGGATGGCCGCGTCCATCATCGCGATGGAACGGTCCGCGGTGTTCATGGTGCCGATGATGTACAGATTGTCAGGCAGGGTGAACGGCTCGTTCGGACTGTACTGGAGGTAGATCCGGTCATCGCGGTATTCGAGCAGGAAATACAGTTCGCCGAACACCTTTGCCAGGTTGGCACGGTTCATCTCGTCGATGATCAGGAAGTACGGTTTGGTCTCATTGCCGGGCTTGGCGGCTTCCTCCGCGAGGCGCCGCAGCGGGCCGGCCACGAGCTTGAAGGACACCTGGCCCTCGTCCGTCTTGTCCGGCCGGAAGCCCTCGAAAAAGTCCTCATAGGCGTACGACGGGTGGAACTGGACCAGCTTGACCCGCTCGTCCGTGGTGTCGCCCGCGAGCTCGGCGGCCAGGTGCTTGGCGAGGTAGGTCTTGCCGGTTCCGGGCGGGCCGTAGAGGACCACCTGCCGGTTCTCTTCGAGGAGCTCGGCGATTTCCTGCAGCGGGTCCAGGTCCATGTGCAGGGACGCGGCGAACTCCGGCGTCAGCGGCCGGAATCCTTCACAGACGGGTGCGACGGCGTCCGGTTCGGCGCCCTCTTCGGCGTCGGCTTCCGCTTCAGCGGGCAGGAGGGCCTCCAGCGCCTGGATGACGCGGGTGATGTCCACAATGTTGCCGGATGTGGTCAGCTGCCGCTGCACGTGCCGGGGCAACCCGGAGGCGTCGTGTTCTTCATCGAACCAACGGACCTTGCGGCGGAGCCGGCGGTTGTCCTGCCCGTGTTCGGGTTCGCCGAGCACCACGCCGATCCGGACCTTGCCCGAGCTCTGGTAGAGCGCGAGGTCGCCCGGCTTCATGACGGTCAGGAAGGCGAAAACCGCGGTCTTGGTGTCCTCGCGCTCCACGTAGCCGAGGTGCTTGTAGTCCTCATCAACAGCGTTCTGGACGAGCCCGGCGGTAACGCCGGGGTCCAGCAGGCGGAGATGTTCGACGTCGAGCGTCACCGCTTCCTCGTCCCGCCACTCCCCCAGCAGCTCGGTGTTGTCGTGGTGGGTGCGCAACAGCCAGGCGCGGCGGCCGGGGTCGCCGACCTTCCGCCATTGGCTCACCAGCTGGCGGGAGTACCAGTCGATCCGCTGGCCGGCCTGCTGGTCCAGGTGGAGGCGGATGCGGTGGATGTCCGCGGAAATATCCTCATCGCTCTCACCCTTGGCCCCGCCTACCAGGGACGCGAAGGCGTCGCGGATCTCCTGCCGTTCGACGTCGGCCACAACGGGTTCGAAGTAGCTGGGCCAGACCAGGAACTCAATGCTGCGGCGGATGGCCGGCTGGTCATCCGGGGTCCCGGCGACCAGTTGGTGGAAGGCCAGCGGGTCTTTGACCGCGGCTTGGACGGCGCCGGCGGGACGCTGGGCGACGTGCCGGACGAAGCGGCACAGCCATTTCAGGTGGTCCCAGATGGTCCAGTTGAATTCCGCAGTACGGTCCCGGATGACACCGTGGTCCGTCATGCCCGCGTACAGCTCGTCGGGGAGCTCAAGCGGCGGCTCCAGCCAGGAGGCAGCCTCGGCGACCCGGGCCCGCTTGACCTTGAGCGACTTGACCTCGTGGGCCAGCGGCAGGGACTGCAGGAAGAGCAGTTCCACCGCCAGCTGCTTGGCCCCGCGCGTGGCGCCTTCCAGGTTCTGGCGCAGGTTGGTCATCATCGGCGCTTTGGGGTCCGGGACGCCCCGTTCGAGGCGTTCCAGCAACTCCGTGGCGGCCGGCACGGACCACGTCTTGGTGCGGCCGTCCAGGGCGGACGCCTTGCCGAGTAACCCCGGGCCCAGCACGAACCACGCCGCGTCTTCAATCTCCTTGGAGATGCCGAGGGCACGGTGCAGGGCAGGCTTTTTGGATGGGGTCATACGATCAATTTACAGGCTTAAACTGAACGCGCCCATTTAACGCCGGCGGCCAAGCTACCAGTCAGTAGATTCCGGACCAGTGGTTCGGCGGTGACTATTTCAGGGCAGGGGCGCGCTTGATGCCGAAGGTGAAGTAGCACCCCGGCCCGATGAAGTTGACCAGGGTGGCAACCCTCCACATCGCCTTGCTGCCGCGGATTTCCACGGCGGGCCGGCGCGAAATGTCCCGTTGGGCTGCGAAGAGCAGCGACAACTGGACGATTGCCCCGACGATGGTTCCGACCTTCGCCCTCGGGGGAAGCTCCTTCCACGACTTCTTCCGCGGGTGCATCATGTGCATCTTCTGGTGCAGATCCACGTGCATCTTCTTGTGCGTCTTCTTGCCCATGTTCACAGCGACCACTGCTCCTTTTGCATCGGGATTGCCCATTCTAGGAGCCTGCCCGGGACCCCGGGAAGAGGCTATGGGACCGGGTGGACGCGCGTGTACGGGGCCAGCCGCTCCTTCTGTTCCCCGGTCAGCCGCAGCACCCGTCCGGTGGCTTCATCGACGAACGCCAGATGGCTTGTGGCCCGGACGCAGTCCTCCCGCGTGACGGGATCCTGCACCAGGTAGTGGATGTCGAAGCTGGCGCCCTTGACCGCCCCGATCCACAGCTGGACGACGGCAGGCACATTCCGGTACTCCAGCGTCCGGACGTACCTGATCTTGTGCTCTACCACCAGCGCGAGCGTCCCCTCAGGGATGTCGTTGAAGAGCGACACGAGGGGTTCGGTGCCGGGGAGTCCGGGTCCGCGGGGCGGGCCGAATGCGGCGATCCGCGCTTCCTCCAGTATCCGTACAATCTGGACGTTGTTGATGTGCCCGTAGGCATCCATGTCGCCCCAGCGCATCGGCACTTCGACTTCGAGCCGCCGGCCCGCAGGGCCCACACCTTCCGTGCCCACACCCTCCGTGGGCGGGCGTTCCGTGCCCGAAGTTTCGGCGGCTTGGCCCTCCCCGGCCACGCCGCCCCCGGTTCGGGGGCCGGCGGCGCTCAGCTGTGCACCGCCGTCGCGTCTTCGGCGGAATCCGCCAGGGCGGCGTCCGCGTCCTCCCCGGCGAATTGGGACATGTACAGCCGGTAGTAGGCGCCCTGCAGTGCCAGCAGCTGGGCGTGCCGGCCTTGCTCGACGATCCTCCCGGCTTCCATGACGAGGATGGTGTCCGCGTCACGGATGGTGGAGAGGCGGTGGGCGATCACGAAGCTGGTCCGCTCGGTGCGCAGCGCAGCCATTGCCTTCTGCACCAACGCCTCGGTGCGGGTATCCACCGAGCTTGTGGCCTCGTCCAGGATCAGCAGCGACGGGTTCGCAACGAAGGCCCGGGCGATGGTGATCAGCTGTTTTTCGCCGGCACTGACGTTGTTGCCTTCTTCGTCAATGACCGTGTTGTAGCCGTCCGGCAGTGCGCGGACGAAACGGTCCACGAAGGTGGCCCTGGCCGCCGCCATGATCTGTTCTTCCGTGGCGTCCAGTTTGCCGTAGCGGATGTTCTCGTAGATGGTTCCGCCGAACAGCCAGGCGTCCTGGAGCACCATGCCGACCTTGGCGCGCAGCTCCGAGCGGCTGAGCCGGGTGATGTCCACGCCGTCCAGGGTGATGCTGCCCGCGTTGAGTTCGTAGAAGCGCATGACCAGGTTCACCAGGGTGGTTTTGCCTGCCCCGGTCGGTCCCACGATTGCCACGGTGTGTCCGGGCTCGGCGGTGAAGGACAGGTCCTCGATCAGCGGCTTGTCCGGCGAGTAGCTGAAGGTGACGTGCTGGAACTCGACGTGGCCGTCCGTCTTGGCCGGGAGGTGCTCGGTGGCTGTCTCGGCGTCCTGTTCGTCGGCGTCGAGGAATTCAAAGACCCGCTCGGCGGACGCGACGCCGGACTGCAGCATGTTGGCCATGCCGGCCATCTGGCCCAGCGGCTGCGTGAACTCGCGCGAGTACTGGATGAACGCCGTGGCGTCGCCCAGGCTCATGGCGCCGGATGCCACCCGCAGCCCGCCGACGACGGCGATCCCCACGTAGCTGAGGTAGGAGACGAACTGCATGACCGGCATGATCATGCCGGACACGAACTGGGCGCCGAAGCTGGCCCGGTAGAGTTCCTCGTTCCGCTCGTCGAAGCGGGCCAGCATGTCCGCGTCGCGGCCGAAGACGCGGACGAGGTCGTGGCCGGAGAAGGACTCCTCGATCTGGCCGTTGAGCTCGCCGGTGTTCTTCCACTGGGCGGCGAATAGCTTCTGGCTGCGGGCGCCGATCATGCCGGCGGCCACCCCGGAGAGCGGGAGCGCGACGAGGGCGATAAGGGCCAGCTGCCAGGACACGATGAACATCATGATGACGATGCCGATGACCGTCAGGGCGGAGTTCACGAGCTGCGCGAACGCCTGCTGGAGTGCCTGCTGGATGTTGTCGACGTCGTTCGTGACGCGGGAGAGGATGTCGCCGCGCTGACGGGTATCGAAGTAGTTCAGCGGCAGCCTGTTGAGTTTCTTCTCGGTGTCATCGCGCAGTGTGCGGACCACGCGCATGACCAGCACATTCAGGACGTAGCCCTGCAGCCACAAGAAGATGTTCGCGACGAAGTACATCACCAGCACCACGCTGATGAGGAACGCGAGCTTCTGGAAGTCGATGCCTGCGCCCGGCACCACATCCATCCTGGCCAGCATGTCGGCAAAGTTGTCCTGGCCCTGGGAGCGCAGTCCCTCGATGAACTGGTCCTTGGTGGCGCCGGACGGGAGCTGTTTGCCGACGACTCCGGCGAAGATCACGTCCATGGCCTGGCCCAGGATCCGGGGCGCGATGACGTTCAGGACGACGGCGACCGTCACCATGGCGAGCACGGCGATGATGCCGGCGCGCTCGGGTTTGAGCAGCCCCATGAGCCGTCTTGCCGAAGGCCAGAAGTGCTGGGCCTTCTTGGCCGGCACGGCGCCGAACATGCCGCCGTCGGCCTCGCCGGGCGTGTACTCCTCCTCGAGGAAATCCTCGTCAGTCACCTCAGCCGTGGCTGTCCCTGCAGCTGCGGTATCCGTCGCTTTGACGGGCGGGCTGGAGATTTTCTCGTTGGTGCTCATGCCACTGCCTCCGCGCTCAGCTGGGATTCGACGATTTCCTGGTAGGTGGTGGAGCTTTCCAACAGTTCCTCATGTGTTCCGCGGTCCACGATCCGGCCGTCCTCCAGCACAAGGATCTGGTCCGCATCGGCGATGGTGGAGACCCGCTGGCCGACGATGATCACCGTGGCGTCGGCCGTCTTGGCTTTGAGTGCCCGCCTGAGCCTGGCGTCCGTGGCGACGTCGAGGGCCGAGAACGAGTCGTCGAACAGGAAGACCTTGGGTTCGGTGACGAGGGCGCGGGCGATGCACAGCCGCTGCCGCTGCCCGCCCGAGACGTTGGTGCCGCCCTGGGCGATCCGCGAGTCGAGGCCGCCTTTCTTGTCGCGCACGAAGTCCGCGGCCTGGGCCACGGTCAACGCCTCCCACAGGTCCCGGTCCGTGGCCTCGGGCTTACCGAAGCGCAGGTTGTGCTCAATGGTTCCGGAGAACAGGTAGGGCCGCTGGGGCACCATGGCGACCCGCTGCGTGATCTCGGCCCGGTCCAGCTGGGTGACGGGGACGCCGTCGAGCAGGACCTCGCCCGAGTCCGCGTCGTAGAGCCTGGGCAGCAGAGCCAGCAGGCTCGACTTGCCCGCGCCGGTGGAGCCAATGATCGCGACCGTCTGGCCGGGCTCGGCCGTGAAGCTGATGTTGCTTAGTACGGGAGCTTCGGCGCCGGGGTAGGCGAACGTTACGTTCCGAAACTCCACCCGCCCCGCCTTTGCGGCCGGCGTCACCGGGGTGAGCGGAGCATGGATGGAGGGCTCGACGTCGAGCACTTCCCCGATGCGGTCGGCGCAGACCGAGGCGCGCGGAATCATCATGGCCATGAAGGTGCCCATCATGACGGCCATGAGGATCTGCAGCAGGTACTGCAGGAAGGCCGTCAGCGAGCCAACTTGCATCTCGCCGGCATCCACGCGCTGGCCGCCGAACCACAGCACCGCGGCGGTGGAGATGTGCAGGATCATGCCGATGGCAGGGAACATCAGCACGAACAAGGACCCGATCTTCAGCGAAACGTCGGTGAGTTCCTTGTTGGCGGCGCCGAAGCGCTCGGCCTCGTGGGGCTCGCGCACGAAGGCCCGGACCACGCGGATGCCGATGATCTGCTCGCGGAGGACACCGTTGAGCCGGTCGATCTTCTGCTGCATCGAGCGGAAGAGTGGCATGAGGCGGACCACGAGGTAGCCCACCACGACCACGAGCAGGGGCACCGAGACCCAGACAAGCCAGGACAAGTCAAGGTCCTCGCGCAGGGCCATGAAGATGCCGCCGATGCACATGATGGGTGTGGCCACCATGAAGTTCAGCGCCATGAGCATCAGCATCTGGACCTGCTGGACATCGTTGGTGCCGCGCGTGATCAGGGTGGGGGCGCCGAAGACGTTCACGTCCCGCGCCGAGAAGCTGCTGACCTTGCGGAAGACGCCGCGGCGCAGGTCCCGGCCGAAGGCCATCGCGGCCTTCGAGCCGAAGTAGACGCCGGCGATCGCGGTGGCCACCTGGATCAGGGCGACGATGAGCATCACGCCGCCGGTGCGCCAGATGTAATCGGTGTCGCCCCGGGAGACGCCCTCGTCGATGATCTGGGCATTGAGGCTGGGGAGGTACAGCGCCGCGATGGTCGAAGCGAGCTGGAAGACGACCACAGCCGCGATGTATGGCAGATACGGCTTGGAATAGCGCCGCATGAGAGTGACGAGCATGCCCACGAGTCCTTTGGAAGACCGAAAAAATACGAAAACGGATAATACGAAAGCAGACTATGAATGCCGCCTATGAGGTCAGGCTCAGAAGGCCGGCAAGGAAGTTCTTTGGAGTGCTAATTGGAGACTAGCCGCTGGGGCCGACAGCAATAGCGATCCAACTCTACGAAATCCCCCGCCCGGGTGGAACACGGGACACCGAATATCATCCAAACGGTGTACTTAGACCCCCGAGGCAAAGCGGCCGCCTGTCGGACGGCCCTGTCGAGAGGCCTTGCGGGAAGGCCCTGCCGGAAGGCCCTGCCGGAAGGCCCGCCTGCGGGAGGGCTCAGCGTGCACAGGGCCCCGCGGCTGCCCTTGGGGCGGCCGCGGGGCCTCTGGGTGCGCGGGGCCTCTGGGTGCGGGGCGAGCGGACGGGAGTCCGGTGCCACCGCCACCTTGGCCTTACTCCGTGCGGTGCCGGCCGTGCGTTGCGATGTAGTCGGCCGCCGCGCGCTGCATCTTTCGCTGCTTGGCCAGGTGCCGGCGCATGGCCGTGAGCTCCTTGGCCACGCGCGCCTGCTCCGCGGCAATCGCCCGCTGCTCTGCAGCCTGCTCGTACACGGCACGCAGCGCCTCGGCCAGCTGGAGCTGTTGTTCCGCGAGCAGCTGCTGGGTCTGCAGGAGAACGGGTACGACGTCGGCGGCCTCGGGCCGGTCATCGGCTACGAGGGTCCGGGCCCGCTGACGGGCACCTTCCCTCTCTGCCGCACGTTCCGCGCCGGGCTCCCCTGAACGGGAAGTCGGATCGGAAGCCAGACCGGCCTCCCGGCGCGCGGCGTCGGGAAATCGGGACTCGGCACGCTCGCGGCTGAGCACCTCGATGAATTCCCGGTCCAGGTCCACGATGCCGGTTCCGGCGGACGGGGCGATCTCGACGGCGTCGACGGCGTCGTCCGAGCTGTTCCGCGCAGTATGGCCCGAAGAGGCGTGCACGAAAGCAGTCGCCGAGGCACCTCCGGTGGCGGCCACTGCGGCGTCCGCGGCGGTGTCTCCCGCGTGCTCGGCAGGCTCCGGCCGGATATCAACCGTCCGGCGCAGGGGACGTTCCTTGATGAACAGGATCGCCACCAGAGCCACGAGGCCGACAATTGCCGAGATCATGAAGACCTCCGCGATCGCGTCACCGTAGGCGGCCCGCATGATGTCGCGGATCGGTGCCGGCATGTCCTTGAGGTCCATGCTGGCCCCCGCAGAGCCCGCCGGAACGCGGATTCGTGCGGCAGCGAGCCCCTCCACCGCGAGTTCCTTGACCCGGTTGCCCAGGACGGCGCCCAGGACCGAGACGCCGATGGCGCCGCCGAAGGACCGGAAGAAGGCGACGGAGGCGCTGGCCGTGCCGATGTCCTTGGCCTGGACCGTGTTCTGCACGGCGAGGACGAGGTTCTGCATCAGCAAGCCCAGGCCGATGCCGAGGATGGCCGTGTAGATGCCGGTCAGCCACAGGTCCGTGGTGTGGTCCATGGTGCCGGCCAGGCCGAGTCCTCCGGCCAGCAGGATGGAGCCGGCGATCAGGTACCGCTTCCACTTGCCGGTGCGGCTGATGAGCATGCCGGAGGCGACGGAACCGATGAGGTTGCCCGCGATCATGGGCAGCGTGAGCAGGCCGGCTTCCGTGGGGGTAGCACCGCGTGCCACCTGGAAGTACTGGCCAAGGAAGGCCGAGGAGCCGAACATGCCCACGCCTACTGCCACCGAGGCGAGGATGGCGAGGGCGGTGGTCCGCTCCGAGATGATCTTGAGCGGGATGATGGGCTGGGCCACCCGGGATTCGACAAGCACCAGCAGGCCAAGGAGCACCACGCCGCCGCCCACCATGGCGACCGTCTGCCAGGACCACCAGTCGTAGTAGTCGGGGTTGCCGGCGAAGGAGACCCAGATGAGCAGCAGGCTGACGCCGGAGGTCAGCAGGATGGAGCCGAGCCAGTCGATCTTGGCGGGGCGCTTGACGTGCTGGATCTTCAAGGTGACCTGCAGCAGGATGAGGGCGACGACGGCGAGAGGGACGCAGACGAAGAAGGTCCAGCGCCAGCCCAGCGGGCTGTCCACGATGAAGCCGCCGAGCAGCGGGCCGCCGGCGGTGCCCACGGCCATGACGCCGCCCATGTAGCCGGAGTACTTCCCGCGGTCACGCGGCGGGATCATCGAGCCGATGATGGCCTGGGCCAGGGCGGTGAGTCCACCCAAGGCGATGCCCTGGATGACGCGGGCGGTCAGCAGCATCGGGATGGTCTCGGACAGGCCGGCCATAACGGAGCCGGCCACGAAGATCACGATGCTCAGCTGGACGAGGATCTTCTTGTTAAAGAGGTCCGCCAGCTTGCCCCAGATCGGGGTGGTGGCCGCGTTGGCCAGGAGCGCGGCGGTAATCACCCAGGCGAAGTCCGTCTGGGTGCCGTGGAGCTCGGACATGATGGTGGGCAGCGCGTTCGTCACGATCGTGCTGCTCAGGATGGCGGTGAAGAAGGCCGCCAGCAGCCCGGTGAGCGCTTCCATGATCTGGCGGTGGGTCATTGCCGCAGGTTCTGCGGCGGGCTGGGATGCGCGGGGCGCCCCCGGCCGAATGTCCGACGGGGCCGGGGACGGCCCTGTGGCGGCAGCGTGGCTGGCCATATATCTACTCCTCAACAATTTCGGTCGTATTTGTGGGTCCGGCCGTCGTTGCCCGGGCTGATGTCCTAAGGGACCCAGCAAGTTTCTTTAGGGTGCGTTCCGTCAGTTCGACGTCGTCCTGGCTCCAGTCCCGCAGCAGGTCCTGGATGGTTGCCGTGCGGTGTTCCTCGATGAGGCGCAGCTTCTCCGCGCCGGTGGCCGACAGGGCAATCAGTTGCGCGCGGCCGTCCTCGGGGTCCGGCCGGCGGACCACGTAACCCTGCTCTTCGAGTTCGGCGATGTGCCGGCTCAGCACCGGGGCGCTGACGCCGAGCCGTTCCGCGAGATGCGTGGCCCGGGATTCGCCCTCCCCCACAAAGCGCAGGACGCCCTGCAGCGCCACCCCGGTGTCCTGTCCCCGCAGGTTGGCGGCGGCAACACAACGGACGGCCCGCTGAAGGTCGAAGATCTGGTAGACGAGTTTGGCTGCAGCGCTGGATTCAACTGACATGGTGGACACCCCTCTTTTGTTTGCCCTAGGCAACTATATACGAAAATGGTTACTTTGGGAAACTAACCCTGTTCACGTGCTCCTTTTGAAGGTCCGCGGCGCGGCCAAATGGGTGCTTAAACGCCGGGCGCGGACCGGCCGGGTCCGCCCCTCGGAGTGAGGGGCAGACGCGGCAGGTCCGCGCCGAGCGTTGCTGCTATGGAGTGATGTTGCTGTGCTGCGTTGTTGCGTTGCGTTGCGGCCGGGCGGCCTGCCCGTTTAGGTGGCCAGGTGGGTGGGGCCGAACATTTTGAGCAGGGTTTCGACGACGACGACGTTGGGGCCGTCCGCGGCGAAGCCGGCTCGAAGGGCGTCCCCGACGTCCCCGGGGGCAACCCGGACGGCCGGGACGCCGAAGGCCTCGGCAAGCTTGACGAAGTCGGGGCGGGCGAGCTCGGTGGCCGTGGCCTTGCCGAAGGCGCCGACCATGTATTCGCGCAGGATGCCGTAGCCGCCGTCGTCCACGATCAGCCAGGTGACCGGGATGTTGTGCTGCTTCGCGGTGGCGAGCTCGGAGATGGAGTACATCGCCGAGCCGTCGCCGGAGACCGCCAGCACCCGGGCCGAACCGCCGGTCTTGCCGGTGGTTTCCAGCCCGACGGCACCGCCGATCGCCGCGGGGAAGCCGAAGCCCAGCCCGCCGGCCCCCTGCGCGGAGTGGAATTGGCCCTCGCGGGCGTCCCAGCAGCTCCAGGCCCAGTAGGCCGAGATCGTCATGTCCCAGAACGTCTGCATCTCCGAGGGCACGGCCTCGCGGATGTCGGCCATGAACGCCAGTTCCTTGGCCAGGTCCTGGGACTCCAGCCGGGCAGCGACCTTGGCGAGGGTGTCCTTGACCAGAGTCTCGGGGGCTGTGCCGTGCCAGTCGGCGCGTTCGCCATGCGGTTCCGTCAGGGCCGCGTCGAGGGCCTCCAGCGCCTGGCCGGCGTCGGCCCGAATGCCCAGGCCGGGCCGGTTGGATTCCAGGACCCGGGGTTCGGCGTCGATCTGGATGATCCGGCCGCGCGGTTCGAAGGTGAAGTAGTTCGAGGTCACTTCCCCGAGCGAGGAGCCGATCACGATCAGGACATCGGCGTCCTCGAGCAGCTCGGTCATATACCGGTCCTCGATCCAGGCCTGGAGCGAGAGTTCATGGTTCCACGGGAACGCGCCGTTGCCGCCGGGCGTGCAGATGACCGGCGCCCGCAGCTTTTCCGCAATCGAGAGCAGGGATTTCTCGGCCCGGCCGCGGCGGGTGCCGCCGCCGGCGATGATCGCAGGACGTTCCGCCGTCGAGAGCCACTTCACGGCCTCGCGGATCAGCTCCACCCGGGGCGGGTTGTCCGCGGCCTCGGCCAGCGCATCCTCCACCGGGGGCACCATGATGGGGTCCAACAGGACGTTCTGCGGGATTTCCAGCCACACGGGACCCTGCGGCGAGGAGATCGCCTCGGTCCAGGCGTCCTGGATGGCCGACGGGATCCCGGATGCGTGCTGGATCAGCCGCTGGGACTTGGTGACGTTCGCGGCCGAGGCCTTCTGGTCATCGAGCTGGTGCAGCATGCCCTTGCGCCGGGCACCGAGGCCCTCAAGCGGGATCTGGCTCGCCACAACAACCATGGGCACGCCGGTGGCGTAGGCCTCCTGCAGCCCGGCCAGCGACGTCAGCGCGCCCGGACCGGTGGAGAGGAACAGCACGCCGACCTCGCCGGTGGCGCGGGAGTACCCGTCCGCGGCGAAGGCTGAGTTGTTCTCGACCCGGGAGGAGACGAAGTGCAGGTTTCCGCGCCCCATCGCATCGAACAGGCCCAGGGCATGCTGGCCCGGGATGCCGAAGACCGTCTTGGCGCCCAGCGCCTCGAGGGTCTCGACGACGAGGTCCCCGCCGTTGCGCACGCCGGTCATTTCGACGACGCCGGCGAAGCCACGGGGGCGCCGAATCCGGCCGGACGGCGGGATTCCTGGCCGAGGGCCTGGGCGGCATAGCCGTTCGGGGCGCCGAAGCGGTCGCCATCGACGGCGCGGTCCGCCATCAGGGTCACGAGCTCGTAGGCGACATGGCTGGCCGCGACACCGGTGATCTCGGCGTGGTCATAGGCCGGGGCGACCTCGACGACGTCGGCCCCCACCAGGTTCATGCCGCGGAAGCCGCGGATGATTTCCAGCAGTTCGCGGCTGGTGATGCCGCCGGCTTCCGGCGTGCCGGTGCCGGGCGCGTGCGCGGGGTCGAGGACGTCGATGTCCACGGAAATGTAGAGCGGGCGGTTGCCGATCCGGTCCCGGACCTTGGCCACCGTTTCCAGGACGCCCTGGTAGTAAACGTCCGCGGAGGTGACGATGCCGAAGCCAAACCGGTGGTCGTCGTCGAGGTCCTTCTTGCCGTAAAGCGGCCCGCGGGTGCCGATGTGGCTGATGGCCTCGGTGTCCAGGATGCCTTCCTCGACGGCGCGGCGGAAGGGGGTGCCGTGCGTGTATTCGGCGCCGAAGTACGTGTCCCAGGTGTCCAGGTGCGCATCGAAGTGCAGCATCGCAATGGGCTCGCCGGCGCGCTCGGCGGCGGCGCGCAGCAGCGGCAGGGCGATCGTGTGGTCGCCACCGAGGGTCAGCAGCTTGCTGCCCGACGCCGTCAGGTCCAGCGCGTTCTGCTGGATGGTTTCGATGGCCTCGTGGATGTTGAACGGGTTGACGGCCATGTCGCCAGCGTCGGCCACCTGGATGGTCTCGAAGGGGCTGACGTCCCAGGCAGGGTTGTACGGGCGCAGCAGGCGGCTGGCTTCCCGGACGTGGTTGGCCCCGAAGCGCGCGCCCGGGCGGTAGGAGACGCCGGAGTCGAACGGGACGCCGACGACCGTGACGTCGGCCTTGGCCACCTGGTCCAGCCGCGGCAGGCGGGCATACGTGGCAGCCCCGGCGTAGCGCGGGATGCGGGATGAATCAATGGGGCCAAGGTTGCCATTGGCCTCGATGCGCAGCTCTTCCAAAAGAAGCCTCTCCTTCGAGGATTGACCGACGGTTGTGACAGCCATCATACACTCGGAGTTTCGTGCTGCGCATCATTTGTTTACCAATGCTCGGTTTACCAAAGCCCTGCCCCTGTCGAGGAGCCGCCCCCAACCGGACGGCTCCTCAAGCGGCGGGGGCGCTCGGGCGCCTCAGGCGATGGCCGAGGCGCCCCGCTCCCCCGTCCGGACGCGGACGGCATCCCGCACGTCGATAATCCAGATCTTGCCGTCGCCGAAGTGGCCCGTACGGCCGCCCTCCTCAATGGCGGCCATGACGCCGTCCAGGGCGTCCTCGTTGACCAGTACTTCCAGCCGCACTTTTTGCAGCAGGTCGGAGTTGTACTCGGCGCCGCGGTAGACCTCAGTGTGGCCGCGCTGCCGTCCGAAGCCGCTGGCCTGGCTCACGGTCAGGCCGTTGACTCCGAACCGCTCCAGGGCGGCGCTGACGGCGTCGACCCTGTCCGGCCGCACAATGGCGGTGACCAGCTTCATGTCGAGACCCGGCCGCGGGCAGCCTCACTTTCGGCTTCCGAATGGGCTTCCGAATGGGCTTCCGGCTGGGCCTGGACCGGCGCGGCCTCGGCTCGGGTGCGCGGGTCGCCGGGGTGGAAGCTGCCGCCGACCATGAGGAGTTCATAGGCCGTTTCGGCATGTTCGGTGACATCGATGCCGGACAGCTCGTCGGCCTCAGAGACGCGCATGCCCATGGTCTTATGGATCGCGAAGCCAATCAGCGTGGTCATGCCGGCGCTCCAGGCCGTGACAATGAGCGCGGTGAGGATCTGCGGCCAGAACTGCGCCAGACCGCCGCCGTAGAACAGTCCGCCGCCGGTCTTGGCGGACGGGAGGGCGAAGAAGCCCAGGGACAGCGTTCCCCACAGACCGCCGACAAAGTGCACGGCCACGACATCCAGGGAGTCATCCAGCCCGATCTTGAATTTCAGCCCGACGGCGAGCGCGCAGACCACCCCCGCGATGGTGCCGATCAGGATCGCCCCGACGGGGTCGATGAACCCGCAGGCCGGGGTGACGGCCACGAGTCCCGCGACGGCACCCGAGGCGGCGCCAAGCGAAGTGGCGTGGCCGTCGCGCAACCGCTCCACGAAGAGCCAGCCGAGCAGGGCGGCGCTGGTGGCCAGCAGCGTGTTGGTCCAGGCCAGGGCGGCAGTGGCGTCCGCGGCGAGTTCCGATCCGGCGTTGAAGCCGAACCAGCCGAACCAGAGCAGGCCCGCGCCGAGCATGACGAACGGCAGGTTGTGCGGGCGGATGTTCGGGTCCTTCATGAAGCCGAGCCGCTTGCCGAGCACAACCGCCAGCATGAGTCCGGCTATGCCGGCGTTCATATGGACCACGGTGCCGCCGGCAAAATCGAGCGCCGAGATCTTGCTGCCGATGATGCCGGTGGGGCCGAAGATGCCGCCACCCCAGACCCAGTGTGCGATCGGTGCATAAACGAGCGTGACCCAGAGCGCGGCAAAGAGGAGCCAGGGTCCAAACCGGACGCGTTCTGCCACCGCCCCGCTGATGAGGGCGACGGTGATGATGGCGAACGTGGCCTGGAAGCCGATGAACACCATGTCCGGCAGGCCGGGCGCCTTGGTGCCGATGCTAGTGGTCAGTCCGCTGAGGCCGAAGTTAGTGAACGGGTCTCCGACGAACCCGCCCAGGGTATCCGGGCCGAACGCCATGCCGTACCCCCACAGGGCCCAGACGACGGCCACCACGCCCATGGCGCCGAAGCTCATCATCATGATGTTGAGCACGGATTTCATTCTGACTAGCCCGCCGTAGAAGAACGCGAGCCCGGGGGTCATCAGCAGGACAAGGGCGGATGCGGTGAGCATCCACGCCGTCGATCCGGGGTCAAGGACCTGGGGATCGACTGCCATTCCTACTGCAGGAACAGAGAAATTCATTGCGGGAGCCTTCCTCGAGGGCCGGCGCTCCGAGGGCGCCGATTCGGCGAGACCATGTGACGTTCTTGGGACTGTTTAGACGTCCCCCCGCAGATGACGCTACTCATGGCGTGTTTCAGGAAAGCTGTCCTGTTTTTGCGGGCACGTTACGGGACCGGCCTGGGCATGAATTTGCTGTTTCCGGCAGATTTCAGGAATGTGACGTAAATCTCACCATCCGCACCTCCCTGGTTCGAGGCCGTCTGACGTTCCTCCCCGGTTGCTTCCACGCCCACCCATGGGCCACCCCGGGCCGCCCACCGGGATTCAGCGTTTTTTCTGCCGCGAGGCCGACCCTGGGCCTGGCCAACCGGGAAGGAACGCAGCCGGCACCCGCCGTCGGGAGCCCAAACAGCGCGAATACCGGCGCAGCCCGATGCCCACATAGCCGCATTGCTGCCTTCCGCGGGCCGGGACGGCCCGGTGGACTGGCCCCATGGACCCCATCACCTACCTTGCACAACTCGGCGGCGTCGCCCGGACCGGCCAGTTGTTGGCCGCGGGATACTCCCGGACAGACATCGCCGGGCTGACGGGGGCCGGGGCGCACCAGCCCAGGCGGGGCGTGCTCATGCTCCCCGGGTGCCAGCCGGAAATTGCTGCGGCCATCGAGCAAAACGCTCGCGTCACCTGCGCCAGCGCGGCCGTGCACTACGGCCTCTGGCTGAGGGAAATCCCGGCCCAGCATCACTTGGCCTGCAACCACGGCCACGGAACCGGCTTCATCAGGCACCGGACCGTCAGGTTCGAGGGCCCTGCCCAGCTGCCAGTGGCCGCGGTGGAGGACGTTACGCTGCATGCCTTGGCGTGCTTGAAGCCGCCAGCATCAACAGCCCTGGCAACCTCGGCCATGCGTCTGCATGGCATTCCTCTCGAACTGCTGAAGGCCCAGCTCATCGGCGACCGATCGGGTCCGGTACTCCGGGCCTTGTGGCAGTTGGATTTACGCGCCGAATCAATCGTCGAGGTCGATGCCCAGCACCTTTTCAAGGCAAACGGAATCGGCTTCGACACCCAGGTTCAGCTCCCGGGAATCGGCAGGGTTGACTTCCTGATTGAGGGATTCCTCATCGTGGAGGTGGACGGCTACGCATTCCACTCCAACCGCGAGGCCATGCGCCGGGATCTGGGACGCAACAACGCCTCCACGGTCAACGGCTATGCAGTGCTGAGGTACATGCCGGAGCACATCTGGTTCGAGCCGGAGCGGGTCATCGCTGAAATTCGGGCCGTGCTGAGCCGGACCCCGCGCAACGTTCCGTGACGTTCCTGCCCGGTTGCTTCTGTGCCCACCCCGGATCGCCCGCTAGATCCCGGGACCACGCGCCAGACCTCGGTCCTCGTCGGCTTAGCAACCGGGAAGGAGCGCAGCGGCAGGCGGGTAGGCAGTGCAGGGAAGGCAGCGGCAGGTCGTGCTGAGCCGGACCCCGCGCAACGTTCCGTGACGTTCCTGCCCGGTTGCTTCCGGGCCCGCCCCGGATCGCCCGCTAGATTCCGGGACCGGGCGCCCGGCCTGGGTCCTCGTCGGCTTGGCAACTGGGAAGGAGCGCAGCGGCAGGCCGGCGGCCGGGACGGGCGGGCGGGGCGTGCGGGGGCTAGAGGCAGCCTGGCTACCTGCTGGCGGCCGGGACGAGCACCCACAGCACCTCGACGGCGTCGTCCGTGGGGTTGACCCAGGTGTGGGGCTCCCGGCCCGGGAACGTCACGGTGTCCCCCGCGCTGAGCTCGAATTCCTCGTTGGTGAGGATCAGCCGGATGCTTCCCTTGACCACATGGAGGACGTCGACGTCGCAGTCCACGGCGTAGAGCTCGGACTCGCCGCGCCCGCGGGGCTCGATCACCGCCTGGATGATCTGGACCCGCCGTTCGGAGCGCGCGGTCAGCAGGCGCTCGACGATCCCCTCGCCGCCAAGGGAGATCCGGGGGCCCTCATTCTGCTTCGTGAGGTGGGTCTCGGGGGCGGCGAAAAGGTCGCCGATCGAGATCGACAGGACCTGGCACAGGGTCACCAGTGAGGCGACCGAGGGCGAGGTGAGGTCCCGCTCGACCCGGCTGAGGAATCCCTTGGTCAGCCCGGTGGCGTCGGCGACCTGTTCTATGGTGAGCCGCTGCGACTGCCGGGCGGCGCGGATCCTCGAACCGATGGCAACGGGAACATTGCTCGGTTCTACGGGTAGAGCCTTCATATAGGAACCTTTCACGGCCGGCCGCTTGGCCCCATCATTGGAGCAATCCTAGCGGGAACAGGCCTTCGTGACGCGGATGCGGCGGCGGCGCGCACGGCGCCTTGACTGTTACCGACATCACAACATAACCTTTGGCAACATGTGTTGCCTATTGGGCAATCTATTGGGCAACACCGGAGGTTCCGACGGACATCCTCCTCCCACCCCGTCACGCAGCAGCAGACTTGCCGAACGCACCGTTGAGGCCCGGCAATGCCCGCACACGCTGCCAATCAGCTCCAAGGAGCCCTTTATGGACGCAAGTTTCGTCAACATCGCCATTGTGGTGGTGTATCTGCTCGCCATGCTGGCGTTCGGATGGTGGGGCAAGTCCCGCACCAAGAACAACAGCGACTTCCTCGTCGCCGGCCGCCGCCTCGGCCCGTTCCTCTACACCGGCACCATGGCCGCCGTCGTCCTCGGCGGCGCCTCCACGGTCGGCGGTGTAGGCCTGGGCTACAAGTTCGGCATCTCCGGCATGTGGCTGGTGGTCGCAATCGGCTCCGGCGTCCTGCTGCTGAGCCTGCTCTTCGCCAGCACCATCCAGAAACTGAAGATCTACACCGTCTCGCAGATGCTGACCCTGCGCTATGGCAGCAACGCCACGCAGACCTCGGGCATCGTCATGCTCGCCTACACGCTGATGCTTTGCGCCACCTCCACCGGCGCCTACGCCACGATCTTCGTCGTGCTCTTCGGCTGGGACCGCGCCCTCGCGATCGCCGTCGGCGGCGCAATCGTGCTGGTCTACTCGACCATCGGCGGCATGTGGTCCATCACGCTGGCCGACCAGGTCCAGTTCGTCATCAAGACGGTCGGCATCTTCTTGCTCATGCTGCCGTTCACGCTGAACGCCGCCGGCGGCCTCGACGGAATCCGCAGCCGGGTCGATGCCACCTTCTTCCAGCTCGACGGCATCGGCGCCCAGACGATCATCACCTACTTCGTCGTTTACACCCTCGGCCTGCTGATCGGCCAGGACATCTGGCAGCGCGTGTTCACCGCCAAGACGCCCGAAGTGGCCCGCTGGGGCGGCGCCACGGCCGGTATCTACTGCATCCTCTACGGCGCAGCAGGTGCCCTGATCGGCCTGGGCGCCCGCGTCGCCCTGCCGCAGATCGACGTCAAGGCCCTCGGCAAGGACGTCGTCTACGCCGAGGTCGCCACCCACCTGCTGCCCATCGGCATCGGCGGCCTCGTGCTGGCCGCCGCCGTGGCCGCCATGATGTCCACCGCTTCGGGCGCCTTGATCGCCGCCGCCACCGTGGCCCGCGCCGACGTGCTGCCGTTTGTCGCCGGCTGGTTCGGCAAGACGGTCAACACCGACGACACCGACAACCCGGAACACGACGTCAAGGCCAACCGCATGTGGGTCCTGGGCCTCGGCGTCGTGGCGATCGTGATCGCCATCATCACCAAGGACGTCGTCGCCGCCCTGACCATTGCCTACGACATCCTTGTTGGCGGCCTGCTCGTGGCCATCCTCGGCGGCCTGGTCTGGAAGCGCGGCACCGGTGTTGCGGCCGCGGCGTCCATGGCGGTCGGCTCCGTCATCACGCTCGGGACCATGATCATCCTGGAAATCAACGCCGCGGTTCCGCTGGACGGCATCTACGCCAACGAGCCCATCTACTACGGCCTCATCGCCTCAGCCGTCGTCTACGTCGCGGTGTCGCTGCTGACCAAGCCGACGGATCCCGCGGTCATGCAGAACTGGCACCGGCGGGTCGCCGGCCTGGCATCCGAAGACGACCAGGTTCCCGTCTTGACCCACTAAGTTGCTGGAACGACTTCGTTCCGGCCCGGGTCCCGACGCGCAGGCGTCCTGACAACGGATTAGACGCCGACGGCGGCGCTCCCCTTTCCGGGGGGCGCCGCCGTCGGCGTTTAATCGCGTTAAAACATTCAACCGCGTAAACACTTAGATGCGCGAAAGAGACCTGCAAGCAGGCGGAAGCGTCACTCATTTTCCTCCGGTTCGAGGAACTCTTCCCCTTCCAGCGGTACTACCGGAGTCTCGTCGCCCAGGAAGTCCTCCTCATCCAGGGGAACCAGGCGATCGGCCTCCTCGAGAATCTCCTCTTCCTCAGTTTCCGGGGCGGCATCGACGGGCGCGTCCTCGGCATAGTCGTAGGCGGGATCGGATTCGAGGGAATCCCGGGCCGGCTGGATGGGGTGTGATCCGGTGCTGTCCATGATGCAACCTCCGTGTGACAGGGGTGGCGGCAAAGGCCTGGAGAGCCCGCCCTGGGTTTCATTCGAACACCGCGAGCGCGGCCGGTCAAGGGCTCATGATTGCTTCCGGAGGCAACCTGCCGGCGTCCCCGCGGGAGCCGGCAAATTACGGCCTCCCTAAACTTTTCACTGAGGATGACCGGCCGGAAATACGCGGAATTACGGGGTACTCTGGACTCGCAATGGGGCCGGACCATGCCCGACCAACCCAGGAGTTTTTCGTGTCTCAGCACACCGAATCAGACCACAACGATTCCCAGCCGCACCATCTAGCAGATGCCTCATCGGCCGCCGCGGAGGCGCCCGCCGACCAGCAGGGGACCCCGGCACCCCCGGCCCCCGCTCCCGGCCCGGCTCCGGCTCCGGACCCGGCACCAACCGCCGCGGACATCAAGCGCTGGCGCCAGTACCTCGCCGATGAACGCGCCGAGGCCGCTGTCTACCGCGATCTTGCGCAGAACCGCAGCGGCGAGGAGCGTGCCATCCTGCTCGCCCTGGCCGAGGCGGAGGGGCGCCACGAGGCCCACTGGATCCAACTGCTGGGCGAGCACGCCGGCAAGGATCGGCACGCCTCACTCCGGAGCCGCTTCCTGGGCTTCCTGGCCCGCCACTTCGGCTCGGTCTTCGTCTTGGCCCTGGCACAGCGGGCGGAGAGCCGCTCCCCCTACGCCACGGACCCGTCCGCCACCCCGGCCATGGTCGCCGACGAGCAGATTCATGAAGAAGTGGTCCGCGGACTGGCCACCCGGGGGCGCAACCGCCTCGCCGGAACGTTCCGCGCCGCCGTCTTCGGCGCGAACGACGGTCTGGTCAGCAACCTATCCCTCGTCATGGGGATGGCGGCCTCGGGCGTCGGGAACCAGGTGGTGCTCCTTAGCGGCGTCGCCGGGCTCCTGGCCGGGGCCCTGTCCATGGGTGCCGGCGAGTTTATTTCGGTGCGGTCGCAGCGGGAACTCCTCGCCGCCACCCGGCCCACCCAGATCACGCTGGCGGCGGCCCCGCTGCTGGATATCGAGCACAACGAACTCCTGCTCGTGTACCTGGCCCGCGGCATGTCCCGGGAAGCCGCGGAGCACCGCGTCGCAGAGCGCATGGGCCTGCTGGACTGCGACTGCGATCCGAGCCTGTCCCTGCAGCCGGAACTGCCGGAAACCGAGGACCAGCATGAGGCGGTCGGCACGGCGTGGAGTGCGGCGGCGTCGAGCTTCTGCTTCTTCGCATCCGGCGCGATCGTGCCCATCATCCCGTTCCTGCTGGGCATGACCGGACTGGCCGCCCTGGTGGCTGCCGCCTCCCTCGTCGGACTGGCGCTGCTGCTCACCGGCGGCGTCGTCGGCCTGCTCTCCGGCACTTCCCCGGCCACCCGCGGATTGCGCCAACTGGCCATCGGCATGGGCGCCGCCGGTGTGACCTACTTGCTGGGCATGGTCTTTGGCTCCGTGGTCGGTTAGTGGACGGTCCTGAATTCAGGGACCGCGGGCCCAGCCGGCCCGCGACGGCGCTGAGGGTTCTGAAGAACCTTGCCGCCGCCGCCGTGATCGCAGGTGCCGCCTTTCTCGCGGCCGGGCTTATCTACAGCGATCCGCGTTTCACAGGACTCTTTGAAGTCACCCGCGGACCGGGCCAGAACGCGGGGCACACCTCACAGCCACAGGGCACTGACCCGCAGGCGGGACCGCAGTTCGGCCAAGTGCCGGGCCGGCCCGCGCTGCCGGCCGGCGAGTCCGGGACGGACACTCCCCCGCCGGGGCTCGAGGAGCAGGACCAGCCCCTCGGCTCGCCTCCGAAACCGGCGGTCGCCAACACCTCATACAAGTTCCTCGCAACGAACGGCGACGGCGGCCCCGTGGGCTACTCGCCGTGCCGGCCGCTGCACTACGTCGTCAATGCCGCTCTGGCTCCCCCGGGTGCCGAACGGCTTGTGGATGACTCCATCCGGACGATCTCGCAGGCCACCGGCATCACCTTCATCAACGACGGGCCGACGAACGAGGCGCCCTCGCAAACCCGCGCGCCCTACCAGAAGGAGCGCTACGGCGACCGGTGGGCGCCTCTGCTGATCGCGTGGACCACGCCGGAACAGGCCCCGCAGCTCAAGGGCCCGGTGATCGGCACGGGCGGCAGCACCCACTTCAGTTTCGGCGACGGTCCCAAGAGCTTCGTCACCGGCAGCCTGGAACTCGATGCCCCGCAAATCACGGAAGACCTGGACCGGGTCGAGGGCGCGGCCTACGCCACGGCCGTGATCCTGCACGAGCTCGGCCACGTGATGGGCCTTGAGCACGTCAACGACCCGACCCAGCTGATGTACCCGGAGATCGGGTCCCCGGCCGGACTGGCCGACGGCGACCTGAACGGGCTGTACGAGCTCAGCCACGCCAAATGCCGCAAGGACCTGTAGCCGGATGACCCGGTCCGGCTAGCGTGAGAGCACGTCGAGGGCTTCCTCCACGGTGTCGACCAGGAAGATCCGTTCCTCCATCCGGCGCCCGGAGGCCAGGCTCTGCAGGAGCGGCCATGCCGGGAACCGCCGCAGCCAGTGCTCGTGCCCCACGAGGACCATGGGCTTGATGGTTTCCGCAGCGCCATAGTAGTTCTCACACGCGTCCTGGAAGATTTCCTGCACCGTGCCGCCGGAGCCCGGCAGGAAGACGATGCCGCCGTTGCAGAGTTCGAGCAGAATCGCTTCCCGGATGGCATTCGCGAAGTACTTGGCCACATGGGTGGCGAAGAAGTTGGGCGGCTCGTGACCGTAGAACCACGTGGGAATCCCCAACGACGGAGTACCCGCCGGATGGCGTTCGAGGACAGCGGCGGCCGCCCGCGCCCAGGCGGATACCGAGGGGCGGAATGACGGCACCGCGGCGAGGTCGGCCAGGGCCTGCCGGAAGTCGCGCTCCGGGGCCTCGCTGAGGAAGGCGCCGAGATTGGCCGCTTCCATGGTCCCGGGACCGCCGCCGGTGGCCACCACCCGGTTGTTGCGGGCCAGCAGCCGGCCCAGCAGGGCGGCTTCCTCGAAAAGGGCCGTGCCGCGGAGGGCCGCGTGCCCGCCCATGACCCCCACCATGGTGCGGTCCGCGCAGAGGTCCGAGCGGGTCAGTTCGTCGAGGGCATTGCCGATCGCGTGGTCGTGCAGGGCCGCGGCCAGGGTTGCATCGAGCCGGTGGCGCTGGCCCGGCCGGATGCTCCATTGGTATATCCGCGCGTCGAGCGTGTCCTCGTAGCGGGATGCGGTGATCCCGGCATAGAGTTCCTGCGGCGTGTACAGCTTGCCGCGGTAGGGGTTGAACGGTACCCCCTCGAGCCGGGGAAAGATGAGGGCGCCGCGGCTGCGCAGCGAATCCTCCGCGCCGCCGTCAAACGTGCAGCCCAGGAAGATCGTGCCTTGGGGGTCCAGGGCCTCCAACTGGGCCCGGCGGCCCCGCAGGTCCACTGACTGGACATGCCAGCCGTGCATGGTGCGCGCCCCGGCCGCGGCAAGCCGGTCGAAGGCGGCCAGACTCTCGACCTCCAGGGTGCGTGGGCTCGGATGCAGGCTGCGGGCGGCGCTCATGGAGCCAGCCTAGACCGTGGCCGCGCGCCCCTCCCCCACGTTGCGCTGTCACTTTTGGCGGCCATTCCGGGGTTTTAAGGGCCAAGAGTGACAGCGCAACGGGGAGGTTGAACGGGCGGCGGGCGGTCAGGAGACCTGGAGGCCGCCGTTGATGTCGTACGTGGCGGCGGTGATGTAGCCGGCGTCCGGGCCGAGCAGGAAGGCGATCAGGGCCGCCACTTCCTCGCGGCTGCCGACCCGCCCCATCATGATGCCCTCCGACATCTGCGCCTTGCGTTCCTCGCTCAGCGTGCCGCCCATGATGTCGGTGTCGATGGGGCCGGGGGCGATGGCATTGACGGTGACCCCGAATTCGCCCACCTCGCGGGCCAGGGCGCGAGTGAATCCGATGATGCCGGCCTTGGACGCGCTGTAGGCGACCTTGGAGTAAGTGCCGCCGCCCCGCTGGGCGGAAATTGAGGAGATGCTCACGATCCTGCCGAGCTTGCGCTCAATCATGCCCTTGAGCACCCGCTGGGAGACGATGAAGGAACCGCGCATGTTGATGGCGAAGACCTTGTCCCATTCTTCGACCGTGGTCTCCATGAACGGCGTCGGGGAACTGATGCCGGCCAGGTTGGCGAGTGCCACGATCGGGGGCAGCGAGCCCTCGATTTCGGTGATGGCGCGGTCCACCGACGCGGCGTCGGAGACGTCGGCACCGACGCCGATCGCCTTCACGGCGCGGTTGGAACCGATTTCGGCGGCGGCGGCACTGGCGTCCTCGGCGTTGATGTCCAGGATCGCGATGGACCATCCCTCGCTGGCCAGACGGTCGGCGGCGGCACGGCCGATGCCCCGGGCCGACGCGGCGCCGGTCAGGACCACGGTGCGTTCAGTCGGGAAAGATGTAACTGATGTCATGACGAAGGTTCCTTCTGGTAGTTCGGGCTTAGGAGACTTTGGCGGCGTCGACGACGGCCGTCGCGGCGACCGCGGGGTCAAGGGCGGCGTCGCCTTCGGGGCGCCTGCGGGCGTAGAGGTAGGTGGCCGCCGCGGTGATGCACAGGCAGAAGGAGAGGAACAGCAGCCCGCTCTGGTTGCTGCCGGTGGCGTCCTTGAGGAGCCCGACGGCGTACGGGGCGATGAAGCCGCCGAGGTTGCCGAGGGAGTTCACCAGGGCGAGTCCGGAAGCGGCAGCCGCGCCGGTCAGGGCCGCGGAGGGCATCGAGAGGAACGGGGCAATGGCCCCGTAGATCCCCATGGCCGAGGCCGTCAGGCCGATCAGTGCCAAGACAGGGTTGACCGGCAGGAGGTAACCGGCGGCCAGAAGCCCCGCGCCCGCCAGCACCATGCTGACGGCGGAGTGCCAGGCCCGCTTGCCGGTCCGGTCCGCACGCTTGCTCCAGAAGTAGACGAAGACTGCGGCCACGGCATAGGGAATGAAGACGATGAGGCCGACCTGGGAAGTGGAGAAGTTGCCGAGGGCTGAGACGATGGTGGGCATCCACAGGCCCAGGCCGTAGATCCCGCACACCAGGCCGAAGTACAGGGCGGAGTAGACCAGGGAGCGCTTGTCCTTGAGCCCGGCCAGGAAGCTGTGCTTTCCGGACTGGGACTTGGCGGCCAGTTCAGCGTCCATGGTGGCGGCGAGCCAGTCGCGCTCGTCGGCCTGGAGCCATTTGGCGTCCCGCGGGCGGTCCGTCATGAGGATGGGCGTCAGGAGGCCCAGGAGGATCGCCGGAATGCCTTCGACGATGTAGAGCCACTGCCAGCCCTGGAGCCCCATCACGCCGTCCAGCTGCAGGAGAAGCCCGGACACCGGGGCGCCGAGCGCATTGGATACGGGCTGGGCGAGGATGAAGATGCCCAGCACGGTCACCCGCTGGGCAGCCGGGAACCACAGCGTCAGGTAGAAAAGGACGGCCGGGAAGAACCCGGCTTCCGCGGCGCCGAGCAGGAACCGGACGATGTAGTAGGTGCTTTCGCCGTTGACCAGGCACATGGCGGTGGCGAAGATGCCCCAGGTGATCAGGATGCGGGCCAGCCATTTCCGGGCGCCGAACCGATACATGCCGGCATTGCTCGGAATCTCGAGGAGGGCGTATCCCAGGAAGAAGATGCCTGCGCCCAGACCGTAGGCGGCGGAGTTCAGGCCGATGTCCTGGCTCATGGTGAGTTTGGCGAATCCAACGTTGTTGCGGTCCAGGTAGGCAACGAAGTAGAGCAGGACGATCAGGGGCATGACGCGGCGGCGGACCTTGCGGAGCGTGCGGTCACCCAGTTCGCCGAGTCCGAAGGACTTGGGGGTTAGCAGAGCCATCATCGACCTTCTTACGAGCAGTCCCTTACGGCAGCCTTGCCGGAATGGGATTGGTGGGTATGGGGAGACGTCCTGTCCGCGGCCGCGGCTGCGGAACCAGGATCAACTTTTGAGTCAGATGTCAGACATCTGACTCAAGAACTAGGCACGAGCTTAGAATGTGATTCGGATTACGTCAAGGGGTTTAGCGGGCGGCCGTCAGGCCTTGGCGCCCCGGACGTAGCGTTCGTAATCCTCATTGGTCTGGTCCATGTGGGCGTCCATCGCCTGCCGCGAGCGTTCGGCGTCCCCGCTGAGGATGCTGTCCAGGACCCGCTGGTGGTAATCGATGGCGTGCTGCTGGATCACTTCGACGGCCGACGTCTCCCGGCGGGTGATGTACAGCAGCTGGCCCAGCTGGGCGAAGAGGGCACGGACAAAGGGATTGCCGGAGGCCCTCAGCACGGCGTCGTGGAAGGCAATGTCCGCCTCCACGAAGCGGTCCAGGTCGCCGGATTCATGGAAGCGCTTCATGTTCTCGATGCACTCGCGCATCCGCTCGGCCTGTTCCGGGGTGTAGCGGGTGGCGGCAAGCGCGGCGGCCCCGGTTTCCACCATGCGGCGCATCTCGATGAGCCCCACGGAGACCTGTTCGGCAGCATTGCCGTGCGAGGCCGCCCTGAAGATCGCGTCCAGGCCCGTCCAGTTGTCCGTGGGATTGACGAAGGTTCCCCTGCCGGCCTTCACATAGAGGATGTTCTGTGCCCGGAGCGCCTTGAGGGCTTCTCGAACGGTCAGCCTGCTGACGCCGTAGGCCTTGGCGATGTCGGCCTCCGGCGGAAGCGCGCTGTGCGGCAGGAGCTTTCCGTCGAGGATCTCAGTCAGCAGGCCGTCGACGAGATCGTCGACCAGTGTCCTGCGGCCCATCCCAGTTCCCACCTTCAGTCGCGGCTCGTGCTTCCATCCAGATTACCCAAGTCCCTGCGTCGCCTAAGTCACCGCGCGGCCATGTACTCAGCGAGCTTGGCCAGCGTCTGTTCCAGGTTGACCGGGTGGCGGCGCAGGTAGCCGGCCAGCCGGAGCAGGCTCTTGCCCCGAACCCGCCGGGCGTCCCATTGCTCGGTGACCAGGGTGCCGGCAGTCCCGTCCGGGCCTGTGGATGGCTCAAGCAGATAGCGCCACACGTGGCCGTAGAAGTGCCGCCACGCGATCCGGTGGCCTTCCTCGAACTCGCAGACCCTGTTCAGGATCTTGTAGTTCATCCGCATCCTCATCTGCATGCCGAACTTGGCGCCGAGGTAGAGCCGTTCGGGTCCGCGCGGCTGGGCGCCCTTCACGGTGCCCGAGCCGTCGATCACGCTGTGCAGGGCAGGCGTGGCGAGCACGTCGAAGATGGCATCCGGGGTGGCGGCGATGAACCGGCTGCGGGACACGAGATATCGGGCTTTCATCTGGCAATCCTAGTCCGCGGATCGTGTTGCAGAATGAGGCATGCAGATTCCCCGCAGCATCCCGGGCGGCCGGCCTCGCATCGGCGTTCCTGTCCGCCTCACCAGCTCCTCCGATCCTGACCCGCGCGTGGCGGAAGCCAACGCGCTGTTCGAGTACATCGTGGACTTGTTGCGTGAGGGCGGCGGCGAGCCGGTGCTGCTCACCGCCGCGGTGATCGGCGACTGTGGCATCGCGGCCGCGCTGGAGTCCCTCGACGGCGTCGTGCTTCCCGGCGGCGGGGACCTCGACCCCGGCCTCTACGGCGAGGCCCGTGGCGGCGCCTGCTACGACGTCAACCCTGCCCAGGACGCGATGGACGCGGAGGTGGCGCGGCAGGCGATCGACGCCGGACTGCCGCTACTCGGCATCTGCCGCGGGCATCAATTGCTCAACGTGCTCTACGGCGGGACCCTGGTTCAGGACATGGCGGCGGGGACGGTGGCACACCGCGAGCCCACGCCGGCACACGGGGCCGGCCCGTGGGCCTGGCACGAGGTAGCGGTCCAGGCCGGCTCCAAGGTGGCAGCCCTCTACGGCGGCGGATCCGGTGCCGTGAGCGTGAAGATCGCCTCCGGCCACCATCAGGCCGTGGCCCGGGTGGCCGGCGCGCTGCGGGTAACAGCTGTGGCCGAAGACGGGACCGTTGAAGCCCTGGAGGATCCGGACCGCTGGGTGGCCTCGGTGCAGTGGCACCCCGAGGCGTTGGAACTTTCTCCGGCGGAGCGGCTGGCACCGTTCCGGGCCTTCGTCGAGGTGTGCCGGGCCCGCGGCTGAGGCAAGGCCCCAGCCGCGGGCCCGGGGTGGGTGCTCAGCTGGCGACGCTCACCGCTACACGGACAGGTACGCCGGTGGCAAGCGACTCCTGGGCCGCATCGGCCACCCGGGAAGCGGCAACGGCGTCTTCCGGGGTGCAGGGGTTGTCCCGGCGGCCCAGGATCAGTTCCACGAAGGCCGCCATCTCGGAGCGGTACGCCGACTCGAAGCGCTCGGCAAACGTCAGGTGCGGCTGCCCCGCGGGGAAGGTTACCCCGGACTCGGCGGAGGCCAGCGCCGTCTTGTCGTCCAGACCCACCATCAGCGAAGCGCGGGAACCCTGGATTTCCAGCCGGACGTCGTGGCCCGCCCCGTTGTAGCGGGTGGCGGAGACCGTGCCCACGGTGCCGTCGTCGAACGTCACCAGCGCGAGGGCCGTGTCCACATCGCCGGCTTCACCGATGGCCGGGTCCCCGTTGTTGGAGCCCTTGGCGTAGACCTCGACGATTTCGCGGCCGGTGAGCCAGCGCAGGATGTCGAAATCGTGGACCGAGCAGTCCCGGAACAACCCGCCGGAGCTGGCCAGGAACTCAACCGGGGGCGGCGTCATATCGCAGGTGACGGCGCGCAGGGAATGGATCCAGCCCAGCTCGCCGGCCTGGTAGGCGCGGCGGGCTTCGAGGTATCCGGCGTCGAACCGGCGCTGATGCCCGATCTGGACCACGCCCTGCCGGTCCCGGATGTAGTCAAGCACCGGCCGGGCGTCGGCCACATTCAGGGCCACGGGCTTTTCGCAGAAGACCGGGATCCCTGCGTCCACCCCGGCCCTGATGAGCTCGGGGTGGGTTCCGGTGCCCGTGGCGATGACAAGGCCGTCCAGCCCGGAAGCCAGCAAAGCCTGGACCGACGGCAGGAAGTCGGCACCGAGGCCGGCTGCTACCGTCCGGGCATGCTCTTCGGCGACGTCCGTGAGACGGAGGCGCACACGGATCCCCTGCGGATTCAGGACCTCATTGAGGGCGGCGATGTTGTTGGCGTGCATGACGCCGATCCGCCCCACGCCGACGAGCCCGAGGATTACGTCTTTCATACTTCTACTCTCATGATTAGTGCGGGCACGGTGGATGCTGCCCGAAGGGCCCCCACACCCTCGGGGATGGGACGCCAGCTACTCGTAGGTCTTGCCGGTCGTCTGGGCCACGTCCGCGACCTCGCCCTGGACTTCCTTGACGATGTCGCCGTGGCCGCCGAGTTGTTCGAGTTCGTGGGCGAGTTCGGCGAGTTCGGCGCCGCCGGCCATTTGGGCGGTGAGCTCGTCGAGGGTGATGTCCTTTTTGTCGTAGTAGCCGATCGACTTACCGCGCTTGAGCAGCAGGAACCGGTCCCCGACGGGGAAGGCGTGGTGCGGGTTGTGGGTGATGAAGATGACCCCGAGGCCGCGGTCGCGGGCCTGCAGGATGTAGCGGAGCACCACGCCGGACTGCTTCACGCCCAGGGCTGCGGTGGGTTCGTCCAGGATCAGGACCTTCGCGCCGAAGTACACGGCGCGGGCGATCGCGACGCACTGGCGTTCACCGCCGGAGAGCTGGCCGATGGGTTGTTCGACGTCGCGCAGGTCGATGCCCATCGCGGCGAGTTCCTTGAGCGTGATCTCCTTCATCTTCTCGACGTCCATGCTCTTGAACGGGCCGAAGCCGGAGGTCAGTTCGGAGCCGAGGAAGAAGTTCCGCCAGATCGGCATCAGCGGCACGACGGCGAGGTCCTGGTAGACGGTGGCGATGCCCACATCGAGGGCGTCGCGGGGTGAGGAGAATTTCCGGTCCTCGCCCATGACCTTCAGGGTTCCGGCGTCGTGCTGGTGCAGCCCGGCGATGATCTTGATCAGCGTGGACTTGCCGGCGCCGTTGTCGCCCAGCACGCAGGTGACGCGGCCGTTGTCCACGGCCATGGTGACATCGGAGAGGGCGATGATGTTCCCGTAGTGCTTGGCGACCCCGTCGAGGGAGAGCAGGTGCACGGGGGTGTGGGTGAGCGGGTC
>NZ_RBIR01000013.1 GCF_003634095.1 Arthrobacter oryzae | reverse complement strand
GCGGGACGGGTGTCCGGGTGCCAGGTCCGCAGCAGGTAATCCGCGTCCCCGACCACGAAGGCGCTGTACCGGGAGCGCATGAGCTGTTCCGCCGTCGGCGCCTCGGCATCGCCGCGATGAAACGGGCCGCAACAGCGGTCATATTGCTCGCCGGACAGGCACGCGCAGTTCCCCTGATACGGCCCGGCCGGTGCGCTCATGCCCGGTCCGCCGGCACTGCTCCGTGGGGCGCCGAATCGGCTGCTGCTGCGTGCGTCATAAGGTGTCCTTCCGGCGGGCCGGAGCGTGCCGGCAGAGATGTCTTGACTATAGACGTCTGGTGCCCGGCGCCGAACGCCGCTCGGGGATGACGGCTTCGACACATCTTCGCCGGGACCGGGCGGGGCGGCACGGGGCCCGCGAAAAGTACGTATTGTTAAGGGGACTCCTGCCCGCCACTTGCCTGCGGCAGGGACCACGCTGAAGCAGGCCGGCAAGGAAAGGTGACATGGAAGATCCAACGACCATTGTGTTGCACCTGACCTATTTCGGGACTCTCGGCGTCGCATTCGTCATGTTCCTCGGTCTCTTCGTCGTGTTCGCCGTGACCCTGGTGATTGCCGGGATCGGCCGGTTGGCAGTTGTGGTCGTCCTGGCTATTGCCGGCGCCCTCAGCGGAAATCCGGGGCGTCCCGCCGCGGCGCTGAAACCGCGCCGCCCCGCCAGGAATGCCGGCAAGAAGGAACCCGCCCTGTCGCCGGAATGGGCGGCGGCCGTGGCCCGGGCAGATGCCCGCGCCGTGGCAAGGGCCAGGGCCGAAGCCGGCCCGGCCGTCCGGGTCTCCGTCCGGAACCTGCCCGACCCGAAGGCACCGGCGCGGGACATCACGGAAGTCTCGGCCCTCGTGGCATCGGCCACGGACGCCAACGGACCGCTTGGCACCGCCCCGCGAGCATTCAAGAAGCCCCCCATGCCAGCTGCGCAGTCCCTGCTCGACACCGGTTCGCTGGTATCCCTGCACGGCAGCCTCAAGGCCGCGAAGCTCAACCAGCCTGGCCAGGACCGCAAAGCCGGCTGAGCCCTTACCCCGGGCAGGTAAGTCCGCTACGTTGGAACCCATGGAATTCAGATACCTCGGCAACAGCGGCTTCAAGATTTCAGAAATCACCTTCGGCAACTGGCTGACCCATGGCTCCCAGGTGGCGAACGACGTCGCCACCCAGTGCGTCCGGGCCGCGCTTGACGCCGGTATCAGCACCTTTGACACGGCCGACGTCTACGCCAACACGCTGGCGGAGACTGTTCTTGGCGAAGCCCTCAAGGACGAGCGCCGGGAGTCGCTGGAGATCTTCACGAAGGTCTTCGGCCCCACCGGGCCCAAAGGCCACAATGATCTGGGCCTTTCCCGCAAGCACATCATGGAGTCCGTCAACGGCTCCCTGAAGCGGCTGCAGACCGACTACGTGGACCTCTACCAGGCCCACCGCTATGACTACGAGACGCCGCTGGAAGAGACCATGCAGGCGTTCGCGGACATCGTGCGGCAGGGCAAGGCCCTTTACATTGGGGTCAGCGAGTGGACGGCCAACCAGATCCGCGAAGGCCATGCCCTCGCCAAAGAACTGGGCTTCCAACTGATCTCCAACCAGCCGCAATACTCCATGCTGTGGAGGGTGATCGAAGCCGAGGTGATTCCGGCGTCGGAGGAACTGGGCCTGTCCCAGATCGTCTGGTCCCCCATGGCGCAGGGCGTGCTCAGCGGCAAATACCACCCCGGGAAGCCGGCTCCCGAAGGCAGTCGCGCCACGGACACAAAGGGCGGTTCCCGGATGATCGAGCGCTGGATGTCCGACGAGGTCCTCACCGGCGTCCAGCAACTCAAGCCGATCGCGGCCGAGGCCGGGTTGACCATGGCCCAGCTCAGCATCGCCTGGGTACTGCAGAACAAGAACGTGGCCTCGGCCATCATGGGCGCGTCCCGGCCGGAGCAGATCGAGAAGAACGTGGCAGCCGCCGGCGTGAAGCTGGACCCGGTAATCATGGACAAGATCGATGCAATCGTCGGTGCGCTGGCCGAACGCGACCCCGCGCAGACCAAATCGCCCGCCTCCCGCGAGGCGTAGGCCCATGCCCAACGCGCCTGAACTGGCCGTCACCGGATCCACCGGCCACCTGGGCGGCATGGTGGCCAGGCTGCTGGCCAGCGCCGGCAGCGAACAACGCCTCCTGGTGCGGGACACCGCCCGGGCGCCCGAACTCGAAGGCGCCACCCCTTTCGTGACTTCCTACGCCGAGCCCGGGCGCGCGAAGGCGGCGCTGGCCGGCGTGACGACGCTGTTCATGGTGTCCGCCGCCGAGGCCGAGGACCGTCTGCAACAGCACTACGCCTTCGTCGACGCGGCGGCCGAGGCGGGCGTCCGGCACGTTGTGTACACCTCATTCTTCGGGGCGGCCCCGGACTCCACGTTCACCCTGGGCCGGGACCACTTCGCGACGGAGGAACGGATCAAAGCCTCCGGCATGGCCTACACGTTCCTGCGGGACAACTTCTACCTGGACTTCCTGCCGCTGCTGGCCGGGGACGACGGCGTCATCCGCGGCCCCGCAGGCGACGGCGTGATGGCGGCCGTCGCTCGGGCGGACATCGCCCGTTCAGCCGTCACCGTGCTGCGCGACCCGGCCCTGCATGAGGGAAAGACCTACGATCTGACAGGCCCGGAGGACATCTCCCTGGCCCGCGGCGCGGAGCTCCTGACCGCCGGCACCGGCCGGACCATCACCTTCCACAACGAGACCCTGGCGGAGGCCTACGCCTCGCGCGCCTCCTATGGGGCGCCGCCCTGGCAGGTGGATGCCTGGGTGAGCACCTACACGGCCATCGCGGCCGGTGAACTGGCCGGCCCTACGTCAGCGGTGCATGAGCTGACGGGCCGTGAGCCGCTGAGCCTCGAGCAGTTCCTGGCGGAGTCTCACACGCTGTAGGCCGCGGCGCCGGTTTCCGTTGGGCTGGACTCCGCGGGGCCGGCAGAGCCCAGTATTGACGGCTTCCGGGCTGCGGCGTAGACCTGAATTCAGGTGACGCCGGCCAAACCCGGGCCGGCCGGAGAAGAATCGCAGCACGCCATGCCAAAGCAAATGTCCCGACACTCCTCTGTCCTGAAGAGCCCGCGCCGGCAGAGCGGGAAACCCGGACCGAATCCCGGCGTCCCGAGCCACGGCCCGTTGACCGGGGAGGAGCTCCAGCTCGCCGTGCGGAACCACTCCATGCCCCTCGAGGCCCTGCAGAGCGAGACCACGCCGCCCGGGCTGCACTACGTGCTCACCCACTTCGACATCCCGTTCATCGACGCCGAGCATTGGCACCTGCAGATCGGCGGCGCCGTGCAGCGGTCCCTGGAGCTGAGCATGCGGGCCCTTCGCCGGGCGCCGAGCATCACCATCCCGGTCACGCTGGAGTGCGCCGGCAACGGCAGGTCCCTCCTGCGGCCCCGCCCGCTGAGCCAGCCCTGGATGTTGGAAGGGGTGGGCACCGCCGTGTGGACCGGCGTCCCACTCGCCTACCTGCTCACCCAGGCCGGCGTGGAGGACGACGCCGTCGAGGTGCTCTTCAGCGGGGCGGACGCCGGCATCCAGGGCGGTGTCGCCCAGAACTACGCCCGGAGCCTGCCGATCGGGGAGGCCCTGCGGCCCGACGTCGTGCTGGCCTACCGGATGAACGGCGCGGACCTGCCGCCGCAGCACGGCTACCCGCTCCGGTTGGTGGTGCCGGGCTGGTACGGCATGGCCAGCGTGAAGTGGCTGTCTTCCATCAAGGTTCTGACCAAGCCTTATAAGGGCTTTCAGCAGGCCGAGGCCTACCGATACCAGCAGGATGCCGACGACCCCGGCACCCCGGTCACGTGGATGAAGGTCCGCTCGCTGATGGTTCCTCCGGGGGTTCCGGACTTCTTCACCCGGAGCCGGGTGGTGCCCCCGGGTCCGGTGATGCTGACGGGCCGGGCCTGGTCCGGGCAGGGCGCCGTGCAGCGCGTCGACGTCGGGATCGACGGCAAATGGGCCCCGGCCCATCTGGAACACCCGGCCGCGGCGTTCGCGTGGTGCGGGTGGTCGATGCCGTGGGTGGCCGATCCCGGCGACCACGAGCTCAGCTGCCGCGCCACCGATTCCAGCGGTGCGGTGCAGCCGCTGGAACAGGTGTGGAATTACCAGGGCATGGGCAACAACGTGGTCCAGCGGATCAAAGTCAGCGTGGAGCAGCCTGATCCGGTGACTTAGCGGCCCCGCCGCAGGTGCTCGGCATTAAGTTCGTCGAGTTCCGCATCGGTGAGGTCATCGAAGCCCCGGGCCTCCCGTTTGTCGCTGCGGGAGAACCGGATGAACATCAGGATGATCAGGGGAAGATCGACAATTTCGCAGATAAACCAGAGAACGTCACCCGCCAGTTGCTGGTCGCGCAGGGCGCCGGGAAACCAGCCCACCGCGGACTGCACTGCCGTGACGTGATCAAGCACCTGGCCGTTGAGGCGCAGCAGGATCCCCGGTATGGCATCGACTAACAGCTCAATGAAGACGAACACGATTTCCAGGGTGAAGAAGGCGCTGCTGCGGCGGAAATCCGCCTCCTCGATGATCGGCAGGGCCATCAGCATGCCGAGCAGCGGAACGCCGAAGGTCAGCAGCGCCTCCGCCGTGGGGGTCGCCCGCAGGGTGTAGAAGGCCGGCGTGAGGAACGTCGAGAACAGCGCCAGGCCAAGGAGCGGGGCCACCATGGAATTGCTTAACAACCGGACGCTCCGGTGCGAGAGCGCCGTATTGAGCCGTTCCACGCCCCGCGGCGGGAGGGCCGCCCGGGCCAGGGAGATTGGCTTCCCCAGGCCGATCAGCAACGGCACCACGAAGAGCAACAGGGAAATCTTCAGGGTGAAGGCCCATCGGAGCTGGGCGCTATAGACACCCGGGAACCCGCAGGTCAGCACGGTGAGGGACCCCAGGCCCAGGAGATAGAACGCCAGCGTCCGCCACACGGCCGGGCGCTGGCCGCGCGCCGCCGCGGCCCTAAGGCCGAGGGCATACAACACCGCCGACCCGCTGATCAGGACGGCGGCGGCCCAGTCGATCTGCCAGGCGGTGAGAATTACTTCAAGGGGCGGCACGGGCCCATGATAGTCGCCCATCCTTGGAAGACCTCTCAGCAGCCCTCAAAGTCGGTGAGCACCTTAACCTTGTCCGCCGAGGCGGAGGCGGGATCGAAGGTGTAGCCGATCCATTCCCGCGCGAGCCGCCGCGCCAGTTCCAGCCCGACCACGCGCTGGCCCATGGTGAGGACCTGGCAGTCGTTGGAGAGTACGGAGCGCTCCACGCTGAAGGAGTCATGGGCCGTCGCGGCCCGAATGCCGTCCACCTTGTTGGCGGCAATGGCGACACCGATCCCCGTCCCGCAGAACAGGATGGCCCGGTCGGCCTGCCCGTCCCTGATCAGCTCCCCGGCGGCGATGCCGACATACGGGTACGGCTTGGCGAACAGCTCGGGGGCATCGCCGCGGTTGACGCCGATATCGATGACTTCGGCGATCCGCGGATCCGTGCGCAGGTCCGCCAGGATCTGGTCCTTGTAGTCCACGCCAGCCTCGTCCGCGCCCACAATGAGGCGGATGCCTGCCGGGCTCATGAGCGTGCTCCTGCCGGCTGCCGCACACCGGCGATGTTCGCACCGGCGATGTTTGCAGCGGCGAGGTGCGGACCGAACACGGTGAACACCATGGCCAGGGACGTGGCCCCCGGGTCCGGTGTCCCTACGCTCTTTTCCGCCAGGGGCCGCGCCCGCCCTTTCAGCGGACGCAGGGCCGCGGTGGCCTCCGCCGCGGCGGTGGCCTCCCGCGCCGCTTCCGACCAGCCGGCATCCGCACCGGTCCCTTCGCCGGCCAGCCGGCTGAAGGTTTCAACAAACGGGACCAGCGCGTCCACCATGGTCTTGTCGCCGACGTCGGCCTTGCCGAGCCCGGCGATCCGGGCGGCGAAGGCCGCCACCGCCGCCGCAAGTTCCGCCGCGTCTGGCGACTGGTCATTGCCCAGGCACTCGCCGAACGCCCGCAGCCCGGCGCCCCACAGCACGCCGGAGGTGCCGCCGGCATTGTCCGCCCAGGCATCTCCGGCGGTGGCCAGAACGGTCCCCGCGCCGGCGCCGCGGGACAAAGCCCCTGCGGCCGCGGCACACGCCGCATCTATCCCGCGGACCATGCCCCGCCCGTGGTCGCCGTCGCCGGCGATGGCGTCGAGGTCGCCGAGGGATTTTTCGGCGTCGTGGAGTGCCTCGCGGGCCGCCGCCAGGGCCGCGACGCAGTGCTGAGCGTATTCACGCGATGCATCGCCGGCGGCGAAGGCCTCCGGCGCCGCCGTGGCCTCGGCCGGCGCCGTCTCGTCAGCCTCGCCGCCGGGGATCCCGGCATTCCCGCGCCGGTAGGCGGGGGTCTCGGCGGGAGCAGTCCAGAGCGGTTCAAGCTCGTCGTCGAGCCACGTGACGGTCAGTGAGACGCCGGCCATGTCCAGGCTTGTGACAAGTTCCCCGACTTCCGGCATCACCAGCGTGTAGCCGGCGGCGCGAAGCAGCGGCGCAACGCTGAGCCAGAGGACAAAGAGCTCTTCGTGTTTGGTGGAACCGAGCCCGTTGAGAATGACGGCGATGCGGTCGCCCGCCCCGTGCGGTGTCTCGGCGAGCAGCCGGGCCACAAACTCCTGGCCCAACTCCTTGGCGGACGGCAGCTCGGTGTCGAACAGGCCGGGCTCGCCGTGGATGCCCAGGCCGAGTCCCATCTGCCGGTCCTTGAGGGTGAACAGCGGAGCGTCGGCACCGGGGAAGGTGCAGCCGTGGAAGGCGCTGCCGATGGTGCGGGTCAGGTCGTTGGCCTTGCGGCCGAGACGGACGACGTCGGCGAGGTCGGCGCCTGCTTCGGCTGCGGCGCCCATGATCTTGAAGACCGTGAAATCGCCGGCAATGCCGCGGCGTTTCCCCGATTCCGACGGCGGTGCGCTGGCGACGTCGTCCGTCACCAGGACGTTCTCCACCTGGATTCCCTCGGCGGCGAGCCGTTCGCTGGCCAGGCCGAAATTCATGACGTCACCGGCGTAGTTGCCGTAGGTGAAGACCACTCCGGCGCCGGAATCCGCGGCCTTGGCCACGGAGTAGGCCTGCTGGGCCGACGGCGAGGTGAAGATGTTCCCCACCACGGCGCCGTCGGCCAGTCCGGTGCCGATCAGCCCGGCGAAGGCCGGGTAGTGCCCGGAGCCGCCGCCGGCCAGCACGGCCACCTTCGGCTGGACTGGCCGGTGGCGGCGGACAGCGCCGCCGGGCACCTGGCGCACCAGGTTCGCGTAAACGTCGCAGAAGCCGGCGAGGGCCTCCTCGGCGAAATCTGACGGGTTGTTAAATATTCTGGTCATCGTGGGCTCTCTCGGCTGCGCCGGTGGTCTGACTCGATTACTGAGCAGTGCGGCTGCTAGTGGATGTGGCTTCCGCCGTTGATGTCGATGGTGGTTCCGGTGAGGTAGGCGGATTCCTCGGAGGACAGGAAAGTAATGACGGCCGCGATTTCCTCGGTGCTGGCGTTGCGGCCCAGCGGGATGCCAGCGTTGATGGCAGCTTCCTGTTCCTCAGTGCTGCCCACCCGGATGTTCGTGTCCACGGCGCCCGGGGTGATGGCGTTGACTGTGACGCCGGTGGCGCCGATTTCGCGGGCCAGGGCCTTGGTGAAGCCGAGGATGGCCGCCTTCGCCGCGGAGTAGGGGACCTTGCCGAAGACGCCGCCGCCGCGCTGGGCCGAGACGGAGGACATGTTCACGATCCGGCCCCAGCCGCTGGCGATCATGTCCGGCAGGAACGCCTTGGTGACCAGGTAGGTGCCCGTGGCGTTCACGGCCATGACCTTGTTCCAGAGGTCCAGGGTGGTTTCCAGGAACGGCACCGGGGAGGTGATGCCGGCGATGTTGGCCAGGGCGCCGACGGCGGGCAGGTTGCCGGCGCGGACCTCGGCGGCCACGGCCTGGTGGGCGGCGGTGACGGAGTCCTCGTTGGCGACGTCGATCTCGTGGCCGAAGGCCGGAACGTTGAATTCATTGCCGATGTCCGCGGCGACCTTGGCGGACTTCTCGCCGTCGAGGTCCAGGATCACCACGGCCCAGCCCTGGCTGGCGTAGCGGCGTGCGGTGGTGATGCCGATGCCCCGGTCCGAGGTGGCTCCGGTGAGGACGGCGGTGCGCTGGATGGTGTTGCTCATGATGCTCCTTGGGTTGTTCGTCGGTGTGGAAAGTCAGATGAGGTCGGTGATGAAGCTGGCGGCCTTGGCGGCGGCTGCCGGGCGTTCCCCGTGGGTGACGTCGCGGGTCTCCAGCTCCAGGGAGAAGTGGCCGGTGTACCCGCGGGCAGCGAGGGCGCCCAGCCCGGCGGCGAAATCGGCGTGGCCGTTGCCGATGCTGAGGTTGATGTTCCCCGGCACGGCATCGCGCAGATGGACGTGGGCGATCCGGCCCTGGTGCCGTTCGAGGTAGTCCAGCGGGTCCTCCCCGGCGGCCACGATGTGGCTGAAGTCCATGACGATCCCGACGCCGGAGCCGGCCAGCCGCTCCGCCAGCCGTTCCGCGCGCTCCAGGTTCCAGCAGAAGCGCAGGAAGTGCAGTGACTCGGTCCAGAGCTCGACGCCGAACTCCTGCGCCCGCCGCCGGGCCCCGATGAGCTGAGCGGCCACGGTGTCCAGGTCCTCGTCGATGCCGCGGACCGGCTCGTGGCCGAGGGCGCCACAGGGCAGCACAAGGGCCCTGGCGCCGGCACCGGCCGCGAGGGTGAGGAGGGCGTCAAGGTGCCGGCCCCGGGCGGACTGCGCGCCGGCGTCGAGGACGGCGTTCAGGTCCCCGATGTCCCCGTTGACCGACCGGACCCGCAGCCCGGAGGCAACAACGTCGGCCGTCACGGCGGCGACGGCCGCGGCGTCGAGGTCGTACGGGACGTGATCGCACACCCCGGGGAGGGCGCCGAGATCGATTTCCTCGAAGCCCAGGTCCGCTATGGTCCGCAGGGCCGTGGGGAGGTCCTGGTGGCGGAAGCTGATGGACGAGCAGCCGAGCCGGGAATTGAACATCGTCGTTGATCCTCTGGTCGTGCCCCCGAGGGCGGTGGTGATGTGGACCACACTACAAAGTTGACTGTCAACAGTCAACCCTTGAAGTTGACTGTTGACATTACTTATGGCGCGGGTCACACTGGCGTATCATCTGTTAACAGTCGACAGTGTCGCCGCGGAAGCGCCGGCAGCTCTCTTCGAAAGGGATTGACATGAGCAACGAAGCTCTCACCATGCGGGGCCCTGTGCACGGCACGAAGGACGCCCGTCGCGTCGCGATCGGCTCCAGCGTCGGCGCAGTGATCGAAACGTACGACTTCATTGGTTTCGGAACGGCCGCGGCCCTGTACTTCGGCACCGCGTTCTTCCCCACCGGCGATCCGGTGACGGGAACGCTGGCCGCCTTCGCCACGCTCGGCGTCGGCTTCGCGGCCCGCCCGATCGGCGGCATCATCGGGGGCCACCTCGGTGACAAGCTCGGCCGCAAGCCCGTCCTGGTGGCCTCCCTGATCCTGATGGGCATTGCCACCTTCGTGATCGGGCTGCTCCCCACCTACGGCCAGGTCGGCCTCATGGCTCCCGCCTTGCTCGTGTTCGTCCGGATCATCCAGGGCCTGGCCTTCGGCGCGGAATGGGGCGGCGCCATCCTCATGAGCTACGAGCACGCGCCCTGGAAGTCCAAGGGCAAGTACACCGGAATGGTCCAGGCCGGCTTCCCGGTCGGGCTCCTGCTGGCCAACCTCGTGTTCCTCGCCAGCGCCCAGCTCGGCGGCGAACTCGCCTGGCGCATCCCGTTCCTCGCCAGCATCGTGCTGGTGGTCGTCGGGCTCATCATCCGCTCCAAGGTCCCCGAGTCCCCGGTCTTCGACGAGGTCAAGGACAGCGGCGACATCGTGAAGTCGCCCATTACGGAGGTCCTGAAGACCGACTGGCGCAACATCGTCAAGGGCATCGGCCTCCGCATCGCCGAGACCGCAGGCTACGCCGTGTCCATCACCTACATGATTTCCTACCTGAACACCCAGCACCTGGCCGACAAGACCCAGACGCTCGTGGCCCTCTGCGTCGCCTCCGCAATCGGCATCTTCGCCACGCAGGCCTGGGCCCGCCTGACCGACCGGATCGGCCGGCGCCCGCTCTACATCTGGTCCTGCGCCTTCGCGGTGGCGTTCGCCGTCCCGATGTTCCTCCTGGTCAACACCGGCCTGTTCATCTTCATCATCGCCACCCTCGTCATCTCCTACGCCGTGTGCCAGAACTCGCTCGCCGGCGCCCAGGGCGCCTGGTTCCCGGAGCTCTTCCAGGCCAAGACCCGCGCCTCCGGCGCCTCGCTGGCATACCAGATCTCGGCCATGGTCTCCGGCTTCACCCCGTTCATCACCACCCTGCTGTTCGTCAGCTTCGGCTGGATGGGCCCGGCGCTGCTCTTCGGCACCTACGCCGCCATCGGACTGTGGGCCGCCGTCGCCACCCGTGAAACCTGGGGCAAGCGCGAACGTCAGCTCGCGGACGCAGCCACCAAAAGCACGCCCGCCCGCGTGACGGCGTAGCAACGCGCCCCGGACGCCGCCGCAGGCCTCCACAAGCTCGTCACCTCACTTTTGAAAGGCAGAATTGTGGTTCTCACACAGGAAAAAGCAACCGGCGGCAACGCCTCCGACGTCGGGGCAGAACGCCTTGAGCGGGTTACCCGCGCCGCGTTCCGGATCCGGCACCACGCCCTGAACATGGGCGAGGTCCAGGGCCAGGGCTACGTGGGCCAGGCCCTCGGCGCGGCGGACATGCTGGCGGTTGTCTACGCGGACCAGCTCCGGTTCCGCGCCGAGGATCCCCACTGGGAGGAACGCGACCGGTTCCTGCTCTCCACCGGCCATTACGCAATCGGCCACTACGCGGCCCTCGCCGAGGCCGGGATCATCCCCGTCACCGAACTGGAGACCTACGGCTCGGACAATTCACGGCTGCCGATGTCCGGGATGTCCACCTACACGCCCGGCATGGAGATCTCCGGCGGCTCCCTCGGCCACGGGCTCTCCATCGCCGTCGGCTCCGCCTTGGGCCTGCGGTACCAGGGCTCGGACGCCCGGGTCTACAACTTCCTCTCCGACGGCGAACTCGACGAAGGCTCCACGTGGGAGGCCGCGATGGGCGCGCACCACCACCAGCTTGGCAACCTCACCGCGATGGTGGACATCAACGCCCTGCAGGCCGACGGGAAGACCGACACCGTGCTGCGCACCGAGCCCGTCACCGAAAAGTGGGAGGCCTTCGGCTGGTTCACCCAGCGCGTGGACGGGAACGACGCCGGCGCGCTGCTCGCCGCATTCGACAAGGCCGCCGCCCAGGCCGCCGGCGTCGGACGTCCCTCCGTGATCCTGTGCGACACGAAGGTGGGCCGCGGCGTTCCGCTGCTCGAAGACCGCGAGAAGGCGCACTTCATGCGCATCGAAGAACACGAATGGCAGCTCTGCCGCGAGCAGCTGACCGCAGGATTCGAAGGAAAGGCCGCACGATGAGCACCGCCACCACACCCAAGCTGAAGACCTCGGCCATGATCGCGTCTTTCGCGGATCCGGGCCAGAAGACCGCGTCCGCACCCTTCGGGCACGCCCTAGTCAAGGCCGCGCAGGAGAACGGGAAAATCGTGGGCCTGACCGCGGACCTGGGCAAGTACACCGACATGCACATCTTCGCCCAGGCCTTCCCGGAACGCTTTTTCCAGATGGGCATGGCCGAGCAGCTGCTCTTCGGCGCCGCGGCCGGTCTGGCGGAGACGGGTCTGATCCCGTTCGCGTCCACGTACTCGGTGTTCGCCGCCCGGCGCGCCTACGATTTCCTGTGCCTGGACGCCGCCGAGCCGAACCTCAACGTCAACATCGTCGGCGGGCTCCCCGGGCTGACCACCGGCTACGGCCCCAGCCACCAGGCGACCGAGGACATGGCGATCTTCCGCGGCATGCCCAACCTGACCATCGTGGACCCGTGCGACTCCCTGGACATCGAACAGGCCGTCCCGCAACTGGCGGCCAGCGAAGGTCCCACGTACCTGCGGCTGCTGCGCGGCAACGTCCCCACCGTGCTGGACGAGTACGACTACACGTTCGAGCTCGGCAAGGCGAAAGTCCTGCGCGGGGGCAACGACGTCGTTTTCATCTCCAGCGGGCTCATGACCATGCGGGCGCTGCAGGCCGCCGAGGCGCTGGCGGCGCACCACGTGGACGTCGCCGTCGTGCACGCCCCCACGATCAAGCCGTTCGACGCCGCGACGGTCCTCGCCGAGCTGAACACCGACCGCCTCGCGGTGACGCTGGAGAACCACAGCGTGGTGGGCGGCCTCTTCGAGACCGTCGCCGCGGCCGTGGTCACCGCCGGACTCGGCAAACGGGTGGTGCCGGTGGCGCTACCCGATGAGTTCCTCGACGCCGGCGCACTGCCCACCCTGCACGATCGGTACGGTCTCTCCGTGCAGCGGATCGTCGCCAAGGTCCTGGCCGAACTCGGCTGAGGCCAGCTTGGGGCCGCCGCGGGGCCGGCAGCTGCCGGCCCCGCGCGCGTGCCGTACCATCAACTGTTAACACACCAACTGTAAACAGTTGACCACTGACAGTGAGGACAGACCATGGCCGGAGCAACAGCCCCGCTGCTCGGACTCGCAAAGATGAGCCTCCGCGAGCAGGCGCTATCCGCCCTGCGCACGGCCATCACCAGCGGTGAACTCGAACCCGGCAGGCATCTGGTGGAGACGGAACTTTCCGACATGCTCCAGATCAGCCGGGGAACACTCCGCGAGGCTCTGCGCCAACTGGAGCAGGAAGGACTGCTCTCCGCCGGACCGCGCGGTCGGCTGTCCGTCCGGCATCTGGATGGCAAGGAAATCCGGGACATCTTCGCAGTCCGGGCGGCACTGGAGTCGCTCGCAGTCCGCACGCTGTGCGAGCTGCCGGACCGGGCTTCCGTGATCGCGTCCCTGCGCTCGGCGATCGACGCCATGTCGGCGGCCGCCGAGGGGAGCCTGGAGGAACGGATCGAATCCGACCTCGAGTTCCACCGGACCCTGTGCCGGCTTACCGGAAACGAGACTCTGCTTCACTCCTGGGAATCGCTGGAGGGTTCCATCCGGATGTCCATCATGTTCGCCGGGATTGAACGGGCCGTCAGCAACATGAGTGTGGACCGGCACCACGACATCGTCGCCGCGATCGAGACCGGCGACGCCGTTCTGGCCCGCACAACAATCCTCGAACACATGGATGTGGCGGCCTCCAACCTGGTGGCCTAGCGGCGTCAGTAGTCCACGATCGCGCCGGAGGAAATGTTGACCGTCGCGTCGGTGATGGCCGCCGCCTTGTCCGAGACGACGAAGCAGGCCACGTTGCCCACGTCCGTCAGGGTGGCCGTGCGGTTCAGGTGTGCGGTTCTGGCGATCTCCACCACGATCTCCTCCCGGCTTTCGGCCTGCCACGGGATGGTTTCGATAATGCCGCCGGTGACCATGGTGACCACCCGGATCCCGTGCTTTCCCAGCTCAAGGGCCCATTGCCGGCGCAGTCCCTCCATCGCGTCCAGCGCCACCTTGAACCCGCCCAGGCCGTGAACGGTCTGCGGTCCCGAGCCACCGAACATGAGCACGACGCCGGAGCGCTGCTTGACCATGTGCACGGCCGCCGCGCGGGTGGTGAGAAAGTGAGTACGCGCGGCCAGTGTGATGGGACGGGTGAAGTCGTCCGCGTCAATTTCCATAAGCGGCTGCTGGACGTCGCCGAACGAGATCACATTGAAGGAGATATCAATCCTCCTGCTCTTCTTCGCCACCCGGTTCACGAAGGCGTCCACCTGCTCTTCATCCAGGGCATCGACGACGGCCGTTTCGGCTGTTCCGCCGGCTTCGCGAATATCGCGGGCCACTTTCTCCAGCCGCGACTCGGTCCTTCCTGCGATGTGGACCATGGCGCCTTCGGCCGCGAATGCCCTCGCCACGGCCCCGCCGACCGCCCCGCCGCCGCCGTAGATCAGGGCGGTCTTGCCGTCCAGCAAGCCGTTTTCCGGAAGACCGTTGTTCAGCATGGTCGCCTGCCTAGTGCCGGGGTTCGTGAATTCCCTCAACTATGTTCTTGCAGGCGGCCGGTGGCAAGAGGACCGGGGCCGTGCGGACCGCCGTGGCCGGATGGCTGGCAAGGTCCGGGACAACGCCGGGACCCGGCCAGGCGTCCCCCCAATGCACACTCCTGGCCGAACCGCGACGCATCGGGCGGCAATTTTGCCGCCCCCTGCAGGCGAGGCATTGGACACGTCCAATTTCTCGTCCTGAGCGTACCCGGAAAGATTAGACATGTCTAATCTGTTAGAATCGCAAGCGAACCGACATCTCGGGACACGCCCGGTCGCATGATATTCGTCTGATGAAAGAGGCCACCGTGAGCAGCGACCAGCCGACTTCCGCGCCGGGCCTTGCCCTCGCCCGCAAGCTGAACATCCTCCTGGACACCGCCGAAGCCGAGGGCCGGAAGATCACGTTCGCCGACGTCCGGGACGCCATGGCCGCTGCCGGCTCGCCGCTCTCTCGCGCAAGGTGGCACTACATGCGATCGGGCACAGGACCGGCGGTCAAGAAGGTCGAACTCCTGCAGAACCTGGCAAGGTTCTTCGGGGTAAGCGAGAACTACCTGATCGACGGCGACGACGAGCTTCCGCCCCGAGTGGAGGCGCAGCTGGAACTGCTCGCCTCCATGCGGGCCAACAAGGTACGCAACTTTGCCGCCCGCCAGCTGGACGGCCTCTCCTCTGAGACGCTCCTCCAGATCCGGGACCTGATCGACGAACAGCTCTCCCGTGAGCAGCCCGACCAGCCCTGAGTAGTCCACTAACCACACGTTGACCTGCGCTGATATGCTTCTGGCGAGGTTTGGCCGTCAGGAAGCGGCGTGTCCATGCTGACGCTCTATCAACAGCCAAGGACTCCGTATATGGATTACGACGCCGCCCGGTCCCGGGCCCGGGAAGCTGAAGCAAGCCTCTCCCTCACCGAGCCGGTCTCCCTGGCATCAATCCAGGCGCATCTTGAACGGCAACGGAGCCGCAAGATCGTCATCAACCCCATCGAAGGGGCAACGGACAAGGTCTGTGGGCTGTGGTTTGGGCTGGACCACATGGACCTGATCCTGCACGCCCGGGGGGCATCAGAAGTCCACCGGCAGCAAATTGTCCTCCACGAGTTCGCCCACATGATCCTGCGCCACGAGCAGGAGATCCTCTCGGCCGAATACGCCGGCACATTCTTTCCGGACCTCGACCCGGAACGCGTCGTCAAGGCACTGAGGCGCTCAGATTTCCTCAACGAGTTCGAGGTCACGGCGGAACTCCTTGCAGACCGCCTGGCGGCAAGGATCCGCCTCTCCCAGGACCGCGCCGGTGGCCAGCCGGGCAATTTCGGCCCGGTATTCGGATGATCGGGGTATTCGGATGATCCAGCTCCTGACGGCTGCGGTTCTCTTCGTCCTTGCGGCGGCCCGGATCCCGGCCATGATGCGGAACCGCCGCGATACCGTGTTCCTTTCGGCCTTGTTCGCCGGTGCCGGCTCGCTGCTGATGTCACCTGCCGTGTATGCCACGGTCGATCACTGGATCGGCGGGATCAATCTCGCCAACCTTGCCTTGCATTCCTCGATGATTTGCAGCCTCTGGTACCTCCGGCGCGCGGTCCTGGAGGCGATCGTGCCGGCCGGCGCGGGCCGGGCATTGGTGCGCTCCCTGCCGCTGACCCTCACGCTGGCGCTGCAAGCGGTGTTCTTCCTCCTGACAGGCCCCACCACGACGACGGACAGCTGGGGGCTTTACCATTACCGCCTGCCGGCCGCCCTGTTTTCCGCCGTGCTGATCGTCTTCATAGGGTGGGTCTGCTCCGGGGTCGGCGTGGCCTGCTTCCGGTACATCCCGCGGATGCGGCGCTCGTTCAAAGCCGGCTTCACCATGGTCGGCGTTGCGGCCGTCCTCGGCCTGTTCGTGGCCGTCAAGTTCACGATCGGGCTGCTCTCCGTCCCGATCCCGGCGCTCCTGGAAGTCCCCGTGCCCTCCGACGCCTTCATCAGGGTCTTGGAGATGCTCACCCTCATCCTGGGCGGGGCGGGCCTGACTGTGCCCGCCGTCGCCGGCCATACCCGCCTCAAACGGCAGGCCCGCTGGGCGTCCGACACCCTCGCCGGCGTCGAACCCATCAGGGAACGGGTGCTAGGGCTCGTGGGCGCCGAGCGGCTCCTCGAAAGCGACCCCGCCGCGCCAGTCCGGGAACGGCTTCACCGGATGATCGTTGAGCTCTGGGACGCCGAGCTTGCGTCCGGCGGAATCCTGACCCCGGGCGAGCGGACATTCCTGCTGGCCGCGGAAGAGCAGCTGGACCTCAACCGGGTCCGGTGACGGGCCGAACACCGCGAGCGGTCCGGGGGCATTCACCCGCCCCGGCCCGTGCGGCCTGCGCTCTGCCGGAACCGCGCCGAACGAGCACCACCGGAACTCCATCGGGCCAGGGTGGCGCTAAGTAACGGGCGGGCCTTCCGGGCCTGCTTCGCCGCGTCCGCTGGCGGGGTGCGGCCCGTTTTGGCCCTCCTGCGCGCCCGGGTGCCCCTCGCCGCGCGGGCTGCCTTCACCTTCGGCGGTCTCATGGTTGATCGAGGCCGCGGGACCGCCGATGCCGTAGAAGTCGGGCTGACCGCCACCTGGGCCGGCCGGCGTCCCTGCGGGGGAACCGGCGTCTGGGCCTGAACCGGGTCCGGGACCGGGGCCGGGGGCGGCCCCCGGGCCCGGACCGGTAAAGGAGCCGGCACTCGGGCCGGGGGCTGGACCAAAGCCGGGGCCCGGTGCCGGGGCGGCGCCGGGAGGCTGGTATGGGGGTGCCGCGGCGGCTCCGGCCGGGGGTGCGGGGACGGGTCCGGCGTACGCGAGCGCAGGCAGGTCACCTGGATCCACGGGACCCATGTCGAGGTGGAACGGCGGATATTCGTCCCGCATCAGGGACACGTAGGTGATGACGCGGTAGATCCAGCGGTTCAGGCCGAGGAGCAGGTCGAACAGCCCCCGGAAGTACTGGCCGGTGAACAACAGGATCACCCCGGCAATTAAGACCAGCAGACCCAAGAGGGAGATGCCCACTCCTTCCTGCACCCAGCGGCCGTCCCGGAACTCCCCTGACGTCGCCGTGCCGGTCAGCAGGCCGATGATCAGCAGATGCGGTATGGCCAGCAGCCACGATTTCACGAAAATCAGTCCGCGGGACAGCCGTTCGGGATAGTCGACGTCGAAGTCCGCCGGGTAACTGGTGCGGGCCAGGGTGAATGGCGGGTAAACGTCCGTGCCGATCGCGCTCAGGGCGTAGAAGGCCACTCGCCAGTTCCAGCGGATTACGCCGACATTGAAGTCAAAGAGCGAACGCGGGTAGCGCCCCGTGAACAGGATCGCGAACCACGCCACAAGGGTGACCACCCCGAAAGCGAACCAGAGGAAGAACAGCACGATGTAGTGCGGAATGGCCAGGAACCACTTGACCAGCCACATCCAGCGGGACAGGTTCGGGTCGAGGTAGCCGTTGAGGCGCGCCGGATACACATAGCGCGACGGCGTGCCCGGCGGCACGGGATAGGGAGTTCCCTGCGGGGTTGCATAAACCCCTGCCGCGCCCGGCGCGGCGGCACTGTTCAGCTGCCCCCGGGTCCCGGGCGGGTATGTGCCCACCGGATACGGCTGGCCGGGTTGGCCCGGCGTGGGCGGCAGGTTGCCAGGAGGGACGCCGCTGCCCGGCCCGCCGCGGCCGGATCGTGCGGCGCGGCCCAGTCCGACTGCGCCCAGCACGATCAGCGGCACCCCGATCAGGAGCATCACAATCCCCCCGATGAGCAGCCCGATGAAGACCGGCCAGAGCAGATCGGAGCGCGCCCCCGCCTGCAGGTTCACCGTTACGGGAGCACTCGCGTCCGCGTTCATGACCACGACGGCCCAGCTTCCGGGGCGCAGGTCCCAGGTGAGATCCTGCTCTCCGGGACCGGTGGCGGTCGCGGCCCAGAAACTCTGCCGGGCAGGGTCGGAGGGGGTGTTGGCGCCAGCCACGTCGCGGTAGATGACGCGGAAGGGGTCGAACCTGACGTCGACGATCTCGGTGTGCCGGACACCGGCCAGATACGCCTCGACGTCGGCCCGAGGGCCTATGCCAATGAAGATTTGCTTACCGGGATCGGTGGTGGACCCGCGCAGCAGTACGCTGCCCGCAAAATCCGCGGGGGTGCCCTCGGGGAGGCCGCCTTCGGTCATGGCATCCAGCCGCGGAGTGGTGAGCGCGTAGGAATCGCCTGAGAACGGCGCCGACGGCGTGGTGAAGTACCTGCCGTCGCGCTGCTGGTAGTTGGCCCAGCCCGTGACCCCGGCTCCCGCCAGTAGCCCCAGACCGACGAGTGCGCACAACGCACCGATCACCAGCATGACTATCCGGCCTGCTTTCATGGCCGCCGTCCTTTCAGATGGCCCGTTGGCACGCCCTGTTGGGCGGGACATCCGGGTGTCGGGGCCGGGCGGACCCTACCGCCCGAGCGAGGTCAGCAGGGCCTTCGCCCAGTTGCCGGCCTTGTCTATTTCTCCGGTGCGCAGCGGCCCCTTAGTGCCGCCCACGTAGAACGGCATGGGTTCGGCGATGATGTCGGCCCCTCCGGCGCGGAGGGCACGTGTGATCTTCTTGGCGGCATCGCCGTGGATGAACATCCGCAGACGGGTGTCGAAAGCGGCCGCCTTGACTCCCTTGAGCTGATCCTGGCCAAAGCCGGACAGCAGCTCGGTGACTTTCGGCGTCGGCCGCCAGCCGTTGATGGGGCTGCCGACCACGAGGAGGTCCCCTGCCGCCAGCGCTCCCGAGTCGAAGTCATCCACCGGCACGGCCGCGGCGTCCAGTCCCTCGAGTTGGCCGGCCACAGTCTCGGCCACGGCCTTGGTGTTGCCGAAGGCCGAGTCGTAGACAATGAAGGCTTTCAAGCCGTGATCACCACTTTGAGGGCCTTCGTCTCCGCCGCGCGGGCGAAGGTGTCGTAGGCCTCCATGAACTCGTCAAAGGTGAAGTGGTGGGTCGCGAAACTGTCCGCCGGGACTTTCTGTTGCGCCACGAGCTTGAGCAGCATGGGAGTGGTGTTGGTGTTGACCAGGCCCATGCTGATATTGATGTTCCGGATCCAGAGGTCTTCCACGTGCAGTTGCACGGCCTTGCCGTGCACGCCCACATTGGCCACATTGCCGCCGGGCCGCACGACGTCGATACACATGGTGAAGGTCTCCGGGATGCCGACGGCCTCGATCGCCACGTCCACGCCCTGCCCGTCGGTCAGCAGCATCACCTGCTCTTTCCAGTCGGCATCGCTGGAGAGGACCACATCGGTGGCTCCGAATTCGCGGGACTTCTCGAGCCGGTGCGCGTCAAGGTCGACGGCGATGACGGTGGCGGCGCCGTAGAGGCCGGCCGTGGAGATGGCGGCCAGCCCCACGGGTCCAGCGCCGATCACGGCGACTGTATCGCCGGGCTTGACCCGGCCGTACTGCACGCCGATCTCAAATCCGGTGGGCAGGATGTCCGAGAGCATGACGGCCTGTTGGTCGCTGACGCCCTCGGGCAGGAGGTACAAGGAGTTCTCGGCGTAGGGAACGCGGACGAATTCGGCCTGGGTGCCGTCGATCAGGTGCCCGAAGACCCAGCCGGTACCGGAGGCGCCTTCCTCTCCGAGGCAGTGGGAGTACAGGCCGGCCTTGCAGTTCACGCAGTGCCCGCAGGACTTGATGCAGGAAATGATGACGCGGTCCCCAACCCTGAGACTGGTGACGGATGCGCCGACCTCGGTGATGGTGCCGACACCCTCGTGGCCCAGGATGCGCCCCTTGGCCACGGCCGGAACATCGCCCTTGAGGATGTGCAGGTCGGTGCCGCAAATGGTGGTCGTGTCCACCTTGACGATCACATCGCTCGGGCTCTGGATGGTGGGATCGGGAACGTCGGTCCAAGCCTTCTGGCCGGGGCCGCCGTAGACGAGCGCTTTCATGCGTACTCCTTGGTTCTAAGGATGACCAGCGGGTCTACGAGGCGGAGCCGGCACGGCGTTTCAGTGGCGTCGATTCCGGAATACAGCAACGAGACGCGGGCACGCTCACGGAGCTCGTCGATCGCGGGGGCCGAAACGCGGGCATGGGCGAGGTCGAGCACGAGTTCGAATCCCGGGAGTTTGCTCGTGACCCGGCGGCAGACGACGTAGAGTGCGCGCACGTTGGCCACGGTCACTACGCCGTGCACCTCGATCCGCGCCGTCTCGGCGTCGGCGTCAAGGCGTATCAGAACGTTAAGTTTGGGGTCCCCAATATGGTGATGCATGAATCCGTCAGAGCTCCCTGACGGTTTCCGGGTTTGTGGACAACACCGTGGGTGGACTGTAGTTGTTCATTTGGCCGTGGCCTCCTGCCATTTCCTGCTGAAGCCGGAAAGTGCAAAACGCCTTTTCCTTCCCCAAGTCGCGGCGAGACCCGTACTGCCTTCCTCACAAGCGGCTGTTCCCCCGACGTATGGCCCCCAACTGGCCGCGCAGGAATTACCCCAGATTCAGCTTGGCGGGAATGCGCGCTGGGGGTAAGGGGCGAAAGTCCCTTGCGGCCGTTTGGGTCCTCCGGAGTTCCGTGCTTAGCCTGTTCCCATGGCTGCACCGCTCGAACCCTTCAATCTTCCGGATCTTGTGCTGGCGTCCGTGCGGCAACCGGGGGACGACGTATGCTCTGATGTGCATATACGGGATGGCGTCGTGGCGGCGATTGCGCCGTCGGGCCGGACGGGCACGCTGCCCGCTGCCACCCGCACTGTGGACTTTGATGGCCGCTACATCATTCCGGGGCTGTGGGATGAGCATGTCCACATGACACAGTGGGCGCTGGCCTCCAACCGGCTTGACCTTTCCGGTGCAGGCTCGGCGCGCGAGGCGGCCGGCGTCGTCGGGTCCCACCTCGCACGGATGGGAGGCGAGGACCCGGCTCCGCACGCCGTCACGACTCTCGTCGGCGCTGGTTTCCGTGACGCCGTCTGGACGGATGTACCTAGCCTGGACCTCCTCGACGGCGCGACGAACGGCCGGCCGGCGGCGCTGATCAGCCACGACCTCCACTGTGTCTGGCTGAACTCGGCGGCGGCCCGGCGCTACGGCGTGCCGGTGGACGCAAGCGGGCTGCTCCGCGAGGGACCCGCATTTGCCGTGACCCGCCAACTGGGCAAGCTCCCGGCCGCGGTGGTGGATTCGTGGGTGCAGCGGGCCGGCCGGGCCGCCGCCGCGCGCGGCGTGGTGGGGATCGTGGACTTCGAGATGACCTGGAACCGTGACGTCTGGCTGCGGCGGATCGCCGGCGGCTTCGCATCGCTCCGGGTTGAGGCGGGGGTCTATCCCCAGGATCTGGACCGGGCCGTGACCGATGGGCTGCTGACAGGCTTGGAGGTGGCAGGCAGCGACGGGCTCCTGACGGTGGGCCCGCTAAAGGTGCTGATCGACGGTTCGCTCAATACCCGCACCGCGTTCTGCGTTGACCCGTATCCGGATGGCGGCCACGGTCTGCTGACGGTGAGCGGAACGGAGTTACTGGCTTTGCTGGTCCGTGCCCGCCAGGCAGGCTTTGTACCGGCGGTCCATGCCATTGGCGACGCCGCCAACCAGGTGGCGCTGGACGCTTTTGAGGCGGCCGGTATTGCCGGGCGGGTGGAACATGCCCAGTTTGTCCGGAGCGAGGACCTCCCCCGCTACGGCCGGTTGGGCGTGACCGCGAGTGTCCAGCCGGCGCACGCGCTCGATGACCGGGACGCTGCGGAGGCGAATTGGGTCGGGCGGACGGACCGGTCCTTCCCGCTCCGCTCGCTGCTGGCGGCCGGTGCGACGCTCGCCCTGGGATCCGACGCCCCGGTAGCCCCGCTGGACCCGTGGACCGCGATGTCCGCCGCAACGGCCCGGGCCCGGCAGGACGGCCGCGGGCCGTGGCACGCTGAGCAGGCGCTCACGCGGCAGGAAGCCATCACGGCCTCGACCCGCGGCCGCGGCCGGCTTCGGCTCGGGGACCGCGCCGATCTTGCGGTGCTCGACGGCGACCCGCTGACTGTCCCCGACGCACAGTTTGCCGCGATGCCGGTGGCCGCAACGTTGGTGGCGGGCAGGTTTACGCACGGGGACGCTTAGCTGGCGGAAGCAGGCGCCCCGCTGGCGTCTGCTAGGTGCCTTTGACCCGGGCCCGGACCAAGTTGGCATACGGCAGCCGGCCATACGCTTGCACGAATGCGGCGTGGTACCCGGCCTCGGCCCCGTTGAGTTGCTCCACGGGCAACTCCTTCCACGCGATGATGAGCGAACCGGCAGCGGCGAGCTGCCAGATGAGCCGGCCGTCCCAGTGGCCGGGCGGCTTCCCGGCGCCGAAGTCGACGAATTCCTGGATTTGCCGGCGAAGCCCACGGTTGCCCTTGCTTCCGGGCCCGGCCTTGCCCACGAAAAGGACATCGGCGCCGTCGACCCATTCGGCGTCGAGCGCTTCCGCTTTCAGCGTGGGGTCCTTCTTCTTGAAGACGCCGGCCGTGCTTCTGGCCAGAAACTCCGGGCGGTATCCTTCCGGCCGCAGCACGGCGAATATTCCGGGTTTCTGCGGAATCCGGTTGATGTCAAGGTCTCCGAGCCGCCGGAATCCGGTGAATCCGTCCTGTTTCAGTGACTGTGCGTTGATGGGCATGGATTCCTTGGATCGGGGCGCGGGCGTTCCTTCGATGCTGACAGACGCGCACGTTCGGTGGCTCTTATTTTGTCAGTGCTCGGCCGGAGACTTGAACCGCGAACCCGCGACGACACCTGCCGCACCCCGAACTGCGACGCCCCGATCCGCCGCCTGGCGACGGCGACAAAGAAAAACGCCATGCACCGAGTGGGCCGCATGACGTGAGGCCTGCAGGTACCTTCGCGATCTCGCTAAGAGAAGGCTGGGACACTTTCATGTCCCGAACAACCCGGCGTCATCTGATGGTTACCTGCAGGCAATTTAAGAGTACGCCCGCCGTATCGCCGTGACCAGATGAAGAAAGCCTCTGGTCACGGACGTAAGAACACGCTCTCCCCGAAAGCGTAGAGTGGAGGAAGCCGCCTGATTCTGGACGCCAAGTGCTGAGGGAGAAATCGTGACGATTGACTGGGACGAAAAAAAGACCCTGCTGCAGGAGCCGAACATTGCCGCCGTAACGCAGCTGTGCGACGAACTCATGGAAAAGAAGCCTGGATCCGTGGTCCCCTACATCGACCCCATCCATGACGAGGACGAATGCCGGATTGTCAGCCTCCATGTCAGCCCCGGCAAGGGCACGGAATCGGGCTTTGTTTCACACTTCAATGACGATGAGGCCGCCCGCCGCGCCACCTCCATTTACGAGGCCGCGGAGCTGGATCCCCGCTACGTGATGCCCTGGAACGCCTATCCGTGGGTCCGCGACCCGGAGGCCTCCTCGGCCCTGAACGTCCAGGAGAAGACCGACGGCCTGCGGCCCTTCCGCCAGTTCCTGAAGATCAACCGCCGCGTCTCGGCCGTCATTGCCCACGGCGCAGACGCCCACTCCTTCCTGACGCTGTTCGAGAAGACGTACCACTCCTCGCTGAAGAACCATGGCGTCAAAATTTACAAGGCCACGGCGCTCGGCGGCCGCGCCTTTGCCGTCTCGCCGGTGAAGCAGGAAGAGCTCCTCACCAAGAACGTTGAAGTGTACAAAGACGCCATGCAGCGGGCGGGCATCCAGCACCTCTGAGCCGATAGGACGCCGGCACGTCACCCCGCCATGAGCCGGCGCCGGTGTTTGAGCTCCTTGATCCAGTCCCGGGTGACCGGCGCCGGGAACGGTGAGGCGCCGTCGACGGTCATGGAGCTGAATGCCGTACCCGTCTCAAGGTCCGCCAGCAGTGGTGCGGAGGCCTTCAGCGCCAGCTCCAGCAGTTGGACAGCGGCGCGCTCTGTCAGCCCCATCCCCGTGGCCCAGCCCAGGAAATGCCTCCGCGAAATACCCGTCCGCTTCCCGCCCAGCGTCAGCGCGAGCGTCTTGTCCCCGTAGACCACGGTGGAGGGGATGTCATAGACCGGCGCGATGGACCATTCTCCGGTCGGCTGCTGCACCATCGAAACGTTCTTGGCGTGCAGGTCCCCGTTGCCTGTCAGCCACGCAAATGCCGCCTGCAGGCCCAGATTCCGCAGCGCCGGCAGCGGAGCCGCGCAGTACGCGGCGAGGGCATGGCACACCTGCCCGTAACCCACGTTGTACTTGTCGGCCGGGTACAGCCCCAGTACTTGCGCCCCGTCCTCGACGGCGAGCCGCAGCACCGCGTTCGGTGACCCGGGCGTCGCCGTAGACCCGGTCGCCGTGGGCACCATCGTTTTGGACCCCTCCGTCTGGGCCCCCTCCGTCTGGGCGGCCGGCACCCGGTCGAAGCGCTCCACGAGGAGCCCCGGCCGGCCGGCGACGTCGCGGATCAGCCGGACCCGGCTCAGGGGAATCCGCAGCCGCGCCGCGTAGCGGAACATGGCGCATTCGTTTTCGACGACGTGCGGGAACTCGGGCGCGTTGAGTTTGAGAATGTAGCGGCGGCCGGCGCTGGCCACCGGCATCGAGATCATCCCTGCGGACAGCTTGTCCTGCACCCCGGCAAGCGCCACCGGGTCGATCAGCCCGGAGTCACCCAGCAGGGCATCGAAATCCACGGGTGTGCCCGGGTCAAGTTCGACGGCGTGCTCGTCCGGGTCCAGCTTCTCGCCATGGCCCACAATTTGCACGTCACCCACCGGGTTGGCGCCGGCCGCGATGAGCAACGACAGCTCGTCATCCACACTGGTCTTGACGGAACGGCGCAGGGCATTGAGCCGCCGCCCCTCGGGCAGGAGCCCGGTGAAATAGGGCGGGGCGGCCCCCGCGGCGGACAGCACGGGGACTGTGGTGAGCGGCAGCGAGCTCGCGACGGCGGGGCCCCCGGACGCCAGGTAGGCCGGCAGATAGCTGAACCGGGTGCCGCCGTCGTGCCGTTCCAGCCGCGCCGCCAGCACGCCGGCCTTATAGACATCCGCGACGCGGTGCCTCATGGCCGGGCCTCCGGGCCGTCCGCGGCTTCGCGAGGACCTGGCCTTTCGCCGCGCAGACCGTGGCCGCCGCCCTCACGCGGGCCGGCGAGGGCGCGGGCGGCGGCGCTGGTCCGGGTCTGCACCCGGAGCTCGAGCCCCAGGGTGTCCAAAAGCGCGAGCAGCGAGTCCAGCTGCACGGTGCGTTTTCCCTGCTCGACGAACCGGACAAAACGTTCCGAGACCCCGGTGAGTTCGGCCAGCTCCCGCTGGCTTAGCCGGAGCGATCTGCGCCGGGACCGGACCTCGGCCGCAAGCTGGTCCGGAAACGGGTTGCCCATAGCCGCCTCTCCGTGGGTCAGATAGGCCCGCCAGTACCTGAATCTATAGGTACGAACGTGCCGTTTTCCTTGAATTCACAGTGTAGAGCCGGCAGCAGAGCAGTAACAAGGGCATTCCGGCACGTTCGTACCGGGGATGCGGGCGGGGCAGGAGCTGCCGACACCCCCCGTAGGGTCCAACGGCCCTGCCCGCAGTCCGGACGCGACGGGATGCTGGACAGGGGCGGCCCGCCAGTGCCCCCTGACGCGAGACAGCCTGGAAGGGACACGCCGTGGGACGCCTGGACGGCAAAGTGGCATTGATCAGCGGCGGCGCCCGCGGCATCGGCGGGGCCACGGCCGGCCGGATGCTGCAGGAAGGCGCGAAGGTTGTGGTGGGCGATGTCCTGGACGAGGAAGGGGCTGCCCTCGCGGCCCGGCTTGGCGACGGCGCCCGCTTCGTTCACCTGGACGTGACCAGTCCGGCCGACTGGCAGGAGGCAGTGGACGGCGCCGTCAGCGCGTTTGGCGGCCTCAGCATCCTGGTCAACAACGCCGGAATCGTGAATTTCGGCCGGATCGATGACTATGCGCACGAGCAGTGGGCCCGGATCATCGCCGTGAACCTCACGGGGGTGTTCAACGGCATCAAGGCCGCGGCGCCGGTCCTGGCCCGTTCAAGCCCGGCCGCCATCATCAACGTGTCATCGATCGCCGGACTGCGCGGGTATGAGCAGCTTGCCGGATATACGGCGTCGAAGTTCGGGGTCCGCGGCCTGACCAAGAGTGCCGCGATGGACCTTGGCGGCTTGGGCATCCGGGTCAATTCGGTGCACCCGGGCGTCATCCAGACTCCCATGACGGCGGGCATGACCTTCGACACCGGCCACGTCCCGCTGCACCGGATCGGCCAGCCGACGGAGGTCGCCGATCTTCTGGTGTACCTCGCGGCGGACGAATCGTCTTATGTCACGGGCGCTGAATTCGTGATCGACGGCGGCGAAACCGCGGGTTCGGTCGCCGCGACCCCGGCAGAAATACCGGGAAACTAGGCCGGAAAGAGGCAAAAAAATGTCCCGGAAGAGCGGTTCAAAATTAGCGGTGGTCGGCGCTGGCAGCGTCGGGACGTCCCTCGCCTACGCTGCCCTGATCCGCGGCTCGGCCAGCCACGTGGCCCTGTTCGACGTCAACGCCACCAAAGCGGAGGCAGAAGTGCTGGACCTGGCGCACGGGACGCAGTTCGCCGCCGCGTCGGCTACCGTCACGGGCGGCGGGGATATCTCCGCCACGGAGGGCGCCGACGTCGTGGTTGTGACGGCCGGCGCCAAGCAGGCCCCGGGCCAGACGCGCCTGGACCTTGCGGGCACCAACGTGCGCATCCTTGAGGACCTCATGCCGCAACTGCTGGCGCAGGCCCCGGACGCGGTCTTTGTGCTCGTCACGAACCCGTGCGACGTCCTGACGGTCGCCGCGCAGAAGATCTCGGGTTTGCCCGCATCGCGGATCTTCTCCTCCGGCACCGTCCTGGATACTTCCCGGCTCCGGTGGCTGCTGGCCGAACGCGCCGGCGTATCACTCGCCAGTGTCCATGCCAGCATGGTGGGCGAGCACGGCGACACGGAGTTCCCGGTCTGGTCGGGCGCCACCATCGGCCCGGTGCCGATCCGCAACTGGACGGCCGACGGCGAGCGCATCTTTACCCCCGCACTCCTGGCGGAGACCGCGCGCGAGGTGACGCAGGCGGCCTACAAGGTGATCGCCGGAAAGGGCGCCACCAACTACGCCATCGGGCTGTCCGGAGCCCGCATCGTCGAGGCCCTGGTCCGGGCTGAGAACGCGGTGCTTCCCGTCTCCACCGTGCTGGACGGGCAGTACGGCATCTCCGGCGTCGCGCTCTCGCTGCCCAGCGTCGTCGGACACGGTGGGGTCCTGAAGGTGCTGGACACCCCCATGGACGACGGCGAGCTCGCCTCCCTGCACCGTTCGGCGGAAACGCTGCAGCAGAGTCTGGCGACGCTGGGAATCTGACCCGACAGGCTCGCGGACGTGGCCGTTTTGGGCGTTGGACCCACGATCACCAGCTGGAACAGCAAGGTAGCCCCGAGGCCCGCCAGACACCCTGACCGCGCGAATGCCGCGCTGCCGGCGGGACGGAACCCGGACCAGAGACCGGACGCGGGTCCCCGGTACCCTAGAAGGGCCGCCGCGCAACACTGGCTCACGCGATGGTTAGCAGCGCAAGGGCACAGACAGGAGGACCGCCGTGACCGCCGCCCCCGCAGCACCCCCGGCAACTCTCCTCCGCCGCGCAGCACTCCTGGCCGGCATCCTTGCCGTCATTGCGGGGTTCCTCGGCATGCACATCCTTGCCGGCTTCCACGCAGGGCACAGCCGGGCGCCCCACTGGGACGCCGCGGCCACGTCCGCGGCGGTTCCTCATGACATGCCTGCCGGCCTGGACAGTGCCGGCCACTCGGCCGCCATGGAATCTGCGGCGGGCACTTCCGCCGCCGCCATTCCCGCGTCGGCGGCTTCGGCGACAGCCGGCGGCACGCCGACGCCGGCGTCGTGCACCTGCCAGGGCGGCTGCGCCGAGAAGCCGGCCGCACACCCGGAGTGCACGCCCTTCGCGTCCAGCGCCTCCCTGAGCGCACCGCCGCCGGGCACCACAATGGCGCTGGCCCGCCCATGGGCCGCCACCGCCGCGGCCCAGTGGTCGGCGTCCCAGCACATCCCCGACTCACCCACACCCAACGATCTGTCCATCAGCCGGACGTAGACCGGGCCCGCGCCGTTGATTTTCCGGCGCTTCAACATGCCCGCGGGCGCGCCGCCCTCTTGCGCGGCCGCCCCGCCCGACGCCGGCGTCCGCCGCCGGAATTCCAAAGGACAGATCTGACATGAACAAGACCCTCACCATTTCCGCAACCGCCCTCGCCGCGATAATTGCCCTGGCCGGCTGCTCCACCACCCCGGGCTCAAACCCCGGTAGCACCATGGCCGGAATGGGCAACGGCACCACGGCCGCGAGCTCTCGGCCGGCAGCTGCCGACGCCGGCCACAACGGCACCGACACCCTCTTTGCCCAGGGCATGATCCCCCACCATGCCCAGGCCGTAGAGATGAGCGAGACGATGCTTGCGAAGCAAGGGGCCGACGCGAGGATCAAGGCACTGGCCACCAAGATCAAGGCCGCGCAAGGCCCGGAGATCGAGAAGATGACGGGCTGGCTCACGGCCTGGAACGAGCCCGCGCAGATGGCCGGCGGCCATGCCATGTCCGGCATGATGGGCGACGACGATCTCAAGAGGCTCGATGCCGCCCAGGGAAACGAGGCCGCGAAGCTCTTTCTGCAGCAGATGATCGCGCACCACGGGGGCGCCGTGGAAATGGCGAATGCAGAGGTCCGCAGCGGCGAGAACGCCGATGCCGTGCGGCTGGGCAGGGACATCGCGTCCGCCCAGACCAGGGAAATCGCGGACATGAAGCAGCTGCTCGCCGCGTTGTAGGCAAACGGCCGACAGCTGGGCTGACGGCGGCCCGGACTCCTGCCCCCGGGCCGCCGTCACAGTTGACACCCGGTGTGACCCCTGCCATATTTGAAGCGTGAACCTGTCAGACAGCCGGACAGCAGGACAGCCTCTCGCCCGCCTCAGCGCGGCCGAAGCCGTCTTCAATGTCCTCCGGGCCGAAATCGAATCCGGGAAGCTCGGCGTCGGCGCCAAACTGAGCTCGGAGGCCACACTGGCCCAGCAGTACGGCGTGAGCCGCTCCGTAGTCCGCGAGGCCCTGCGCTCCTGCACCGCACTGGGCCTGACCGTCACGCGGACCGGGCGGGGCACGTTCGTCGTCGCCAACCGCGTGGCCAACGACCTGGTCCTGGGCCAGTACTCCGCGCATGACCTCACCGAGGCCCGGCCCCACATCGAAGTGCCTGCCGCCGGACTGGCCGCCGAACGCAGGTCGCCCGAGGAACTGGACACCATGCGGGACGTCGTCGCCGCAATGACCGCCGAGGACGACCCCGAAGTGTGGGTGGGCCTGGACTCGAGCTTCCACGCGCTGATCGCGCGGGCCAGCGGGAACAAGGTGTTCGAAAACGTCGTGGCGGACATCCGCGAGGCCCTGGCCCACCAGTCCGAGACCCTGAACATGGTCGCGGACCGCCAACGGGCCTCCGACGAGGAGCACCGGCGCATCCTGGCCGCCATCGAGGCCGGCGACGCGGCAACGGCGCGCATCGCCATGAGCCAGCACCTGCACGCCGTCGGCGTTGCCCTCGACTCGATCCTGAACCCGTGACGGCCGGCACCCGGCCCCGCGCCAAGGCGGGCAGGTTCACCAGCCCCAACCACCACATCAGCAGCTTGACCGGCACTACCCGACACCACCGCCAAAGGACGCAATGATTTCTCCCGCCCTCGCGCACCTCCCCACCCCGCCGGCCCCGGCGGGTCTCCCGCAGCACGTCCCGCTCGCGGTCCAGACCCGCGACGGCGTGGTCGAGAGTGTCCACTACGGCTCGGCAATCGCCACCGGGGCAGACGGCAGTACCCTCCTCGCCGCCGGGGAGCCCCTCGCCCCGTTCTACCCGCGCTCCGCCTTGAAGCCGCTGCAGGCCGTCGCCATGGTCCGCGCCGGCCTGGACCTTCCGGACGAACTCCTCGCCCTCGCCGCCGCCAGCCACTCGGGCGCCGCCGCCCACCGCGACGGGGCGCGGCGCATCCTGGACCTGCACGGGCTGACCCCCGGAGACCTGGAGAACAGCACCGACCTGCCCTACGGCGCCCGCGAGCGCGGGGAATGGCTCGGCGGCGGCGGTGAGGCCACCCAGCTGGCGCAGAACTGCTCGGGAAAGCACGCCGCCATGGCCGCCACCTGTGTCATCAACGGTTGGCCGGTTCGGGGATACCTGAACCCGGGGCACCCGTTGCAGCAGCTCGTGGCCCGTACCGTGACGGAGCTGACCGGCGAGGAGCCGGAGCGCACGTCAACTGACGGCTGCGGCACGCCGCTTTTCGCCCTCACCCTGCGCGGGATGGCCCGTGCGTTCGGCAAGCTGGCCGCAGTGGCTGAATCCGGGAAGAGCGCAGAGGCCGCCGTCGCCGGCGCCATGCGCCGCCACCCGTACATGGTGGCTGGCGAGGACCGTGACGTCACCGCGCTGATGCGCCTGGTCCCCGGCCTTCTGGCCAAGGACGGGTTCGAGGGTGTCCAGCTGGTGGGACTGCCGGACGGCCGCGGCGTCGCAGTGAAGATCTCCGACGGCGGGGACCGGGCCCGGATGCCGGCCACCGTGCGGCTCCTGGCCGTGCTCGACGTCGACACCTCCTCCCTGGCGCGCCTCGCCGCATCCCCTGTGCTGGGCGGCGGCCGGCCCGTCGGTCTTTTGCAGGCGACCGACTTCCTTGGTGCCGGCCGGACCCCCAACGATCCCAACGCCTTCGACGCCCTGTAAGGACAGCCATGACTTCGATCGACAACACCGCAGCTTTCCGCTCCGAACACGACCTCCTGGGCGACCGGGATGTTCCGGCCGACGCCTACTGGGGTGTCCACACCCTCCGGGCCGTGGAGAACTTCCCCATTACCGGCCAGCCGCTCTCTTCCAACATGTACCTGGTCCGGGGACTGGCCGCCGTGAAACTGGCCGCCGCCCGCACCAACCACGAGCTCGGACTGCTCGATGCCGGGCGCGCGCAGGCCATTGAGGAGGCCTGCTCCGACGTCATGAACGGCAAGCTCAGCGAGCAGTTCGTGGTGGATGTCATCCAGGGCGGCGCCGGGACGTCGTCGAACATGAACGCCAACGAGGTGATCGCCAACCGGGCCCTGGAAATCCTCGGCCACCCCAAGGGCGACTACGCCCGGCTGCACCCCAACGATCACGTCAACCTCAGCCAGTCCACCAACGACGTCTACCCCACGGCCGTCAAGCTCGGCACGATCTTCGCCGCCCGGGAACTGCTCGAAGCGCTCACCGAACTTGAAGACGCCTTCGCCGCCAAAGCGCTCGAATTCCGTACGGTAGTGAAGATGGGCCGCACCCAGCTGCAGGACGCCGTCCCCATGACGCTCGGCCAGGAATTCGGCACCTACGCCGTCACGATCGGTGAGGACCGGCTCCGCCTGGCCGAGGCCGACCTGTTGATCCACGAAATCAACCTTGGCGCCACGGCGATCGGCACCGGCCTGAACGCGCCGGCCGGTTACGCCGAGGCCGCCTGCCGGCACCTGGCCGAGATCACCGGCCTCCCTCTGGTCACAGCGGTGGACCTGATCGAGGCCACCCAGGATGTCGGCGCCTTTGTGCACCTCTCCGGGGTGCTCAAGCGGGTCGCGGTGAAGCTGTCCAAGATCTGCAACGACCTCCGGCTGCTGTCCTCCGGCCCGCGCGCCGGCTTCGGCGAGATCAACCTCCCCGCCGTGCAGTCCGGCTCCTCGATCATGCCCGGCAAGATCAACCCGGTCATCCCCGAAGTGGTCAGCCAGGTGGCCTACGAGGTCATCGGCAACGATGTCACCATCACCATGGCCGCCGAGGCCGGCCAGCTTCAGCTCAACGCCTTCGAACCGATTATTGTCCACAGCCTCCACAAGAGCATCTCCCACCTGGAAGCCGCCTGCCGCACCCTCACGGCCCGCTGCGTCCGGGGCATCACCGCCAACACCGAACGGCTCCGCCTCACGGTGGAGCAGTCAATCGGGCTCGTCACCGCCCTCAACCCGCACCTGGGCTATGCCACGGCCACGGCCATCGCGCAGGAAGCCCTCGCCACGGGCAAGGGGGTCGCTGAGCTCGTGCTCGAACACGGGCTGCTCACCGCGGAGCAGCTCACCGAGCTCCTCAGCCCGCAGCGCCTGGCCAACCTGAGCAAGTAACGTACCCTCGAACCCCGAAGGACCCCCATGACTTCTCCTGACACTGCCCGCGCCCAAAAACAAGAACAGCCGGTCCAGCAACAGCTCTCCGACCACACCATTCCGGTGCATGCCCATGCCTCGGAGGCGGCACTGCACGCCGAGGACCAGGGCTACCACAAGGGCCTGAAACCCCGGCAGGTGCAGATGATCGCGATTGGCGGGGCCATCGGCACCGGCCTGTTCATGGGCGCCGGCGGCCGGCTCGCCACCGCCGGCCCGGCGCTGATCATCAGCTATGCCGTCTGCGGGTTCTTTGCGTTCATGATCCTGCGCGCCCTCGGCGAACTCGTGATGCACCGGCCGTCCTCGGGCTCTTTCGTCTCCTACGCCCGGGAATTCTTTGGCGAGAAGGCCGCGTTCGTCACCGGCTGGCTGTATTGGCTGAACTGGGCGATGACCGCGATCGTGGACATCACCGCCGTCGCCCTGTACATGAACTTCTTCAAGAAGTACTGGGCGCCCATCGCGGACGTGCCGCAATGGACCTGGGCCCTGGCCGCCCTCATCCTGGTCCTGGGCCTGAACCTCATCAGCGTCAAGGTCTTCGGCGAGCTGGAATTCTGGTTCGCGCTGATCAAGGTGGTGGCGCTCGTGTCCTTCCTGCTCGTCGGCGTCTACTTCGTCATCTTCGGGACCCCGGTGGCGGGCCAGGAGGTCGGCTTCAGCCTCATCGCGGACAACGGCGGCCTGTTCCCCAACGGGCTGCTGCCGGCAGTGGTGGTGATGCAGGGCGTCGTGTTCGCCTACGCCTCAATCGAGCTGATCGGCACCGCCGCCGGCGAGACGGAGAACCCGGAGAAGATCATGCCGCGGGCCATCAACACGGTGGTTGTCCGCATTGCCGTGTTCTACGTGGGCTCGCTCGTGCTGCTCTCGCTGCTGCTGCCCTACGGCGCCTACAAGGCCGGCGAAAGCCCGTTCGTGACGTTCTTCGGCTCGATCGGCGTGGACGGCGTGGACGCCATCATGAACCTCGTGGTCCTGACCGCGGCCCTGTCCTCGCTCAATGCCGGCCTGTACTCCACCGGCCGGATCATGCGCTCCATGTCCATGTCGGGTTCTGCGCCTAAATTCGCCGCCCGGATGAACAAGGCCGGCGTCCCCTACGGCGGCATCGCCCTGACGGCCGGCGTGGCCGTCCTGGGCGTCATCCTGAACGCCGTGGTTCCGGCCGAGGCCTTCGAGATCGTGCTGAACGTTGCGTCGCTGGGCATCATCAGCACCTGGGCCATGATCGTGCTGTGCCAGATGCAGCTTGCCCGGCTGGCGGCCCGCGGGGAACTGCTCCGGCCCTCGTTCCGGATGCCGGGCGCGCCCGTCACCGGCTGGATCACGCTGGCCTTCCTCCTGGCGGTGCTGGTCCTCATGGCCTTCGACTCGCCGGTGGGAACGTGGACCATCGCGTCCCTCGTGGTCATCGTTCCGCTCCTGATGCTCGGCTGGCGTCTTTCCCGGCACCGCATCCTGGAAATCGCCGCCGTCCGCGACGGCTTCACCGGCCCGTATCCGCTCATGGCCAACCGGCCGTCGGGGAACACGGGACAAGGTCCGGAGTAGCCGGCCGGCCCGCTTCTGGATGTAGGTCCTGCGCGTAACGCAACGTCCGCGCAACGTCCCGGCCCGGATGGTTCGCATATGCTCAGCAGAGGCGCCCACACTGGCGCCCACCGGCTCAGCGACGAACCATCCGGGAGACACTTCATGACCAATTGGCGGATCAGAGACTTCCACTCGGCCGATCTTGACGGCATCCTGCACCTCTGGGAGTCCCTGAAGGAATCGAACGTGGAGCCCGTCTACGCGCTCTCCGAGGTCCTGGCCTCGTGCGAAAAAGACCACGCCGTGGTTGCGGTGCAGGGCGAACAGGTGGTGGGCGCCGCCGTCGGACGCGCCGCCCACGACCAGGGCTGGATCGTTTTCCTGGCCACGCTGCCCGAGTTCCGGGGCCGCGGGATCGGCACCTCCCTGCTGGCCGCCGTCGAGAACCGGATGGCCCCGCACGGGCTCAACAAGCTCTCCGCGCTCATGCCCGAGGCCGAAACCCGGGTGGAGGCCTTCCTGGGCCGCGGCTTCGTGCTCAAGAAAAACCTGCGCTATTTCGAACGGAAAATCCCGGTCCAGCGCCAGGAGCTGGAGCCGCTCAGCCTGCTGGGCGGCCGCATCCTGGCCCGCGACCTGTGGGAGAACGTGGCGGGCATGCGCCGCGAAAAGGAACTGCTGGAACGCCGCCTGGTCCTGCCGCTGGCCGAGGCCGACCTCGCCGACGAATACGGCGTGGTGCCCCCGCGCGCCGTGGTCCTGTTCGGGCCGCCCGGCACCGGGAAGACGACCTTCGCCAAGGCGATCGCGTCCCGGCTGGAGTGGCCGTTCGTGGAGGTCTTCCCGTCCCGGCTGGCCGCCGATCCGCAGGGCCTGGCCGGGGCCCTGCGGGAAACGTTCCTGGAGATCGCCGAGCTGGAGCACGCCGTGGTCTTCATCGACGAGGTCGAGGAGATCGCGGCGCAGCGCTCGGGCGAACCGCCCTCTCCCCTGCAGGGCGTCACCAACGAGCTCCTCAAGATCATCCCGGCCTTCCGCGAACAGCCCGGCCGGCTCCTGGTCTGCGCCACCAACTTCATCCGCGCCCTGGATTCGGCTTTCCTGCGGCACGGCCGGTTCGATTACGTCATCCCGATCGGCCTGCCGGACCGGCAGGCCCGCGAGGCGATGTGGCAGCGCTTCATCCCCGCCGCAGTGGTGGACGACGTCGACGTGGAACTCCTCGTGGACCGCACCGAAGGCTTCTCCCCCGCGGACATTGAGTATGCGGCCCGCAGCGCCTCCCAGCGGGCACTGGAAAAAGCGGTGTACGACGACGGCGGCGCGGCCTCCGGTGGCAGCCCCTCGGTTCGCGAGGCGGTCCGGAAGGGCCCCTCGACCCAGGACTACCTCGATGCCATCCGCGACACCCGGACGACGGTCAGCGAAGAGGTGCACCAGCTGTTCCTCGAGGACATCGACGCCCTGGGCCGGGTGTAACCAGAGCAACGCGGGGTCAGATACGGCCCATGTTCGGGTCCGGGATGGGCGCGATCTGACCCCGCGTTGCAGTCACTGCTGTCCAGACGGTGACCTTCGGCCCTTTCCGGCGCACCCGGAGCCTGCCAGAGTGGCGGTCATGGCCATGGACGCTGTCGTCAACACCCTGTGTGGCACGCTGCGCGGCGCGGAGGCCGACGGCGTCCGTACCTTCCTGGGCATCCCCTACGCGGCACCGCCGACCGGACCGAACAGGCTCCTGCCGCCCCAGCCGGCCGCGTCGTGGACCGGCGTCCGGAATGCCATGGAGTACGGGGCCGCGCCTCCCCAGGTCGCTCCGCCGGTCAGCGCGGGGTCCGATTGGGACACCGCCCTCAGCGGGGACGACTGCCTGAACCTCAACATCTGGGCCCCCGCCGCGGGGCCGGCCGCCACCGGCCCGTCCGGCACGGGCTGCCCGGTGATGGTCTGGATCCAGGGCGGCGCGTTCGAAGTCGGCTCGACGGCGGCCTACGACGGCCGGAACTTCGCCCGCGACGGCGTCGTGTGCGTTGTGATCAACTGGCGCGTGGGCGCCGACGGGTTCCTCTATCTCGACGACGGGCACGCCAACGTGGGCCTCCTCGATCAGGTCGCGGCCCTTGAGTGGGTGCGGGACAACATCGCGAACTTCGGGGGCGACCCCGGAAACGTCACCGTCTTTGGCGAGTCGGCCGGGGCGATGAGCATCGGTGTTCTTCTCGCCATCCCCCGCGCCGCAGGCTTGTTCCGGCGGGCCATCCTGCAGAGCGGGGCGGCCCACCACGTCATCCCGGCCCCGGCCGCCGAACGGATCGGACGGTCCCTGGCGCAGAAGCTCGGAGTTCCGCAGACCCGCGCGGCCATCGCGGCCGTCCCGGTCAGGAGGTTTCTCTCGGCGCAGACGGAGCTGAAGGCTGAACTGCTGGCCCACCCGGATCCTGAGCATTGGGGCCCCGAGGTGGCGGCGAGCCTGATGCCCTGGCAGCCGGTGATCGACGGCGACGTCGTTCCCCGCCGTCCGATCGAGCGGATAGCCGCGGGGGCCGGCGCCCACGTCGACGTGATGATCGGCACGAACACCGAAGACTGGAAGCTGTTCCTGGCCATTACCGGCGTGCTGGCCGACGTGACGGACGAGAGCCTGCGCGGAGCGGACAGCATTGAGGGGTTCCCGCCGCCGGCCGCCTACGGCCTCCCGGTCCCAACTGCGGTCGACGCGTATCGCGACCACTACCCGGCCGCCACTCCCGGTGAACTTCTGGCGGCCGTGCAGACGGACTGGTGGGTACGGATTCCGGCGATCCGCCTGGCGGAGGCTCATGCGAACGCCGCGCAGGCTTCCGGCGCGGGCACCTACATGTACGAGTTCGCCTGGGCTGCGCCCGGCCTTGGCGCGGTCCACGCCCTGGAAGTGCCGTTCGTCTTTGACACCCTGGACACGAACGCCCGTCTGTTCGGGCCGCTCCTGGGCGCGAATCCTCCACAGGAGCTGGCAGACGCCATGCACGCGGCCTGGGTGTCCTTTGCGACCAGCGGTGACCCGGGCTGGCCGGCATACGACCCCGGGCACAGGATCACCAGGCGGTTCGACGGCATTCCCGGCGTGGTGCAGGACCCCCGGGCTTGGGAACGCGCGCTATGGGACGGTATCCGCTAGCCAGCCGCGCCCACGGGTCCCGAGTCGCGCTGCCCGGCGTTTTCGTGCCCTGCATTTTTGTGTCCGGCATTTTCGTTGCCGGCGTCCTCGTAGGAGAGATTCTCGTAGTCGGTGTCGTCCGCCTCGTCGAGCATGTCGTCCAGCTCATCCAGCAGCCACGGGTTGATCCGGGCCAGAATCTTGCGGGTCTCTTCGACCGGGACGGCGGCATAGAGCACCGGACGGGCCTCGTCGTAACGGGTGACCGGCGGCTTGTCCGGCCACTTCTCGGCAAGCGCCTTGACGCGCTCGGGTAGCGAATTGTGCGCGTTGTCGGCAATTTTGACCAGGGTGGCGTCGTGGTCTTCGGCGATATAGCGGATGCCGGCCTGGTAGTCGTCCGGGTTCTCGTGGAGGCGTTTGGTGACGCGCTCGATAATGTTGGCTGCCCGCTCCGAGACTCCCATGTCCAGCAGCGCCTGACGCGTCATCGGGGTGTCCTCGGCGATGTCGTGGAGGTATCCGGCGATCCGGACGTCGTCGTCGAAGTCCGCCAGGGCATCCCCCACGGCGATCACATGCTCCCGGTACGGCCGCTTGAGCTTGTCCTTCTGTCGATTGTGGGCCACTTCGGCCAGGACCTTGGCTGTCTCGACGGTGAAGCGGGGCTGGGGGTGTGCGGGCTCGGTCATGAATCCAGCCTACGCGCCGTGGCTTCCGGTCCGGGCCGGGTGGCGGTTCCCGGCTGCGGGTCCGGCATCCCGGGCCACACCCAGGGCTCGCGCGGCAGCGCGGCGGGGTCGAAGGCGGCCACTGCGTGCTTCAGGGGGCCGGGAGGAAGGCCGAGGGACGCGAGCAGCGCGTCCCGGACCTCGTCCGCGGTCACGCCGGCCAGCGCCAGGTCAGAGAGGGTGACCGCGCCGTCGCGCTTGGCCAGGCGGGCGCCGTCGGCGTTCAGTACCAGCGGCACATGCGCGTATTCCGGAACAGGCATATCTAGGAGGGACGCCAGGTATGCCTGCCGCGGCGTGGACGGCAGCAGGTCGTCTCCGCGGACCACCTGATCGATCCCCTGGGCGGCATCGTCCACCACCACGGCCAGGTTGTAGGCGGTCACACCGTCGTTGCGTCGGAGCACGAAGTCGTCCACCACGCCGGTGTAGCGGCCGTGGAGCACATCCCGGACCGTAGCCTCCGCCACGTCGGCTCGGAGCCGGATAGCCGCCGGGCGGACGGCCCGTTTGGCCGCGCGCTCGGCGGTGCCGAGATTGCGGCAGGTGCCCGGGTATGCGCCCAGCGGCGCATGGGGCGCGGAGGGGGCCTCCTGGATTTCGCGGCGGGTACAGAAGCACTCGTAGGTTCGTCCGGCCTCCGTCAGCCGCGCGATGGCCGCGGTGTACAGGTGCTCCCGGTCCGTCTGGCGCACGACGCCGCCGTCCCAGTCCACGCCGATCGCCGTCAGATCGCGGAGCTGCTCGGCCTCGGCGCCGGCCCGCGCACGGTCCAGGTCTTCGACCCGCATCAGGAACCGCCGGCCCGAGGACCGGGCGAAAAGCCACGCCAGGATGGCCGTGCGGAGATTGCCCACGTGCAGTTCACCGGAGGGGCTGGGGGCGAAGCGGCCGGCTGACGTCATGGGACCAGCCTATGCGGAGCGGCACGGGAGCCCCTCAAATACCAACGCGGGGTCAGATCCGGCCCATGATGGAGCCAAACATGGGCGCGATGTGACCCCGCGTTGCCGGGCGGAGCACACAAGAGCCCCTCAGCTACCGATGACTTCGGGACATCCGACGTCGGTGGCTCAGGGGCTCTTGCCGTGTTGAAATGCGGTGTGCGGATTGACGATGCGTGAACAAGAGTCAGTCAGCGGCGGGTTCCTTGCGGGAGCCTCATCCAGGGTCCGGGTGGTGTGCCGGGGTGCCTGTAGCCTTCGGGGCGGTGGCGGTAGCCTTGCCCCTCTGTTGTCACTATTTGAGCAGAAGACCTACAGTTGGTGCAACAGACCGTTGATGGAGTAGTCAATCTGATCAACTCTATTCGAAACGGGGAGCAGGAAGTGATCATTTTGCAGGAGCTTGACGTGACGGACCGCCGGATCCTCGCCGCATTGGACGATGATCCCCGCGTGCCGGTGATGGTCCTTGCGCAGAAGTTGGGCCTGGCACGCGGTACGGTGCAGTCCCGCCTAGAGCGGATGCAGGCGTCGGGCGCACTCCGTCCGAACAGCAGTCGGGTGGTGCCCGCCGCCTTGGGCCGCGGCGTGGCGGCCGCCGTGAGCGCGGAACTGGACCAGAGCCACCTCGACGAGGCGATCGCCGCCCTGCGCAACATCCCGGAAGTGCTCGAATGCCACGCCCCGGCCGGCGACACCGATCTCCTGATCCGGGTGGTGGCCACGAGTCCCGACGACCTCTACCGCGTGTCCGAGGAGATCCGGCTGTGCCCAGGGATCGTCCGGACCTCGACAAGCATGTTCCTGCGCGAAGTCATCCCGTACCGGACCACGGGGCTGCTGGGCGCCTAAGCCCGCCGCGGCACCCGGGGCCGGACTCCCGATGCCCTGCACAGGGCTCAGACCGGCGGACCCGCGTTGGCTTTCAGGTTTTTCATGACCAGGGTGGACGTCAGGCGTTCGACGCCGGGCAGCGAGGTGAGTTCGCTGTCGTAGAAGCGCTGGTAGGACGGCAGGTCCTCCGCAATGACCTTCAGTAGATAGTCCGGCGAACCAAAGAGCCGCTGGGCCTCCACGATATTTGGATTGTCCGCCACCCGGTTCTCGAAGATTTCCATCGTGGATCGGTCCACCTGGCGCAGCGTGACGAACACGATTGCCTCGAATCCGAGCCCGACGGCGGCCGGATCAATGTCCGCCCGGTAGCCGCGGATGATCCCCGCCGACTCCAGATCCCGCAGCCGGCGGTGGCACGGTGCCACCGTCAAACCGACCTTCGCAGCCAGGGCCGTGGCAGTCATCCGCCCGTCCGTTTGGAGGTGGCGCAAAATATTCCTGTCAATGGCGTCAATCACGCAATTATCTTACCCAGTATCGGAGATTCTGCAGTAAATAGGCGAACACTTATGGGGCGATTTTGCCTAGAGTTTTCCCTGTACCTGCTACGAGGTGCCGCACCCCTGGAGTCCTGCCGTGAACCCCCAGCTTTTCTTCGCTTTCCTGGTTGTCGCCGTCGCCCTGGCTTGCACTCCCGGCGTTGACTGGGCATATTCGATTGCTGCCGGGCTGAGGCAGCGCAGCTTCGCCCCCGCCGTCGCTGGGCTCTGCGGCGGCTACGCCCTGCACACGGTGCTCCTGGTGCTGGGCCTGGCGGCACTCTTGGCCGGGATGCCCGGCGTGCTCGGCTGGCTGACGGCCGCGGGCGCCCTCTACCTGCTGTGGCTTGGCTTCAGCACCCTGAGGTCCTGGCGGGGCGCCAGCTTCGGTTCCGGCACGGATGGTCCGCCGGCGGCCGCTTCCGCGAGCCAGTTCCGGGTCTTCTTCCAGGGCGTGGGCATCAGCGGGATCAATCCCAAGGGCCTGCTGTTCTTCGTAGCCCTGGTGCCGCAGTTCGTCAGCCCGGATGCCGCGTTGCCGGTTCCGGTCCAATCGGGTCTGCTCGGGCTCACTTTCGTCCTGCTCGTCGCCGTCATCTACAGCTGCGTGGCACTTCTGGCCCGGAAACTGCTGCATGCCAGGCCGGGCGCCGCCCGCCACGTAACGCTCACCAGCGGCATCATCATGCTGATTCTCGGTGCCGCACTGCTGGCCGAACAGATCATGCCCGCCCTCGGCGCAGCCGTGGCGGGTTCATAGTCCGGGGAATCCGCGGGACGGCTACTTGCGCTGCATGTACCACTCGGTGAACGACGACGCGCGGCCGTCCGCCGTCAGCTGGATGATCCACAGGTTGTCATAGCTCCTGCTGTTGCCGCGATACGTGGTCAGGCCCTGCACAAATGCCCGGCCGCCGTCGACCCCCAGGATCTTCCACTCAAACGTCCAGTCATCAGGCTCATCACGCCCGTCAAGCCAGTGCTCTACGATGTCTTCCCGCCCACGCCACGGTTCGGGTTCCTGGGGGCTGGTCGCATAGACGGCGTCCTCCGTGAACAGGGCCCGGATGTCCTCAGGATCGTTCGTCGTCCACGCCGTGATGTAGTGCTGCATCCAGCGCTCGACCGCATCTCTCATGCCTCGTTTGTACTCCCCGCCCCGGGGACCCGCAAGGGTAGTGAATACGTGGATTTTCCCCGTAAATGACCCGGACGCCGGTCAGTCCCCGTCAGTGCGACCGTATTCGCGGTCCCAGAGTTCGTGCATCTCCGCATCCTTCCGGATGGCCTTCACAGCCGCCACTTCTGCCGGTTTGCGACGCTGCCATTCCCGGGATCCAAGGGTCTTGCGGCCCGCGTCCAGGAGGAGCAGGGCACGGTCCGTCATCGCGTCGCTGCGCAGCGTGAAATCTGTCTTCCGGCGCCTCAAAACCTCCTGGAGGGCGGCACGGGCCGCGCCGTAGGCTCCGAGCCTGCGCAGGGAACGGGCCCGGACCAGCAACAGCGCAGCCGCCAGGTCGTCCGCGTTCAGCAGTCCCTCGGTGTCCGCCACCACCTCCGCGTCGCGCCCCAGTTCGGCCGCAAGGGAACAGCGGGCCAGGGCCAGCGGGAGCGACGGCGGCAGGCCGGCGAGGGCCGCAAGCGCCGCCTCCGTCTGGCCGGTCTCGCGCAGGGAATGCGACAGTGCCAGGAACACGGCCTCCTCGCTGAAGAGCACCGGTACCTCAATTCGCTCGGCGACCTCAACCCTGGTGCTAACCCCGGCCAGGTACACGGCGGCGTAGCGGTTAGCTTCGGCGTCGTTCCGGAGTCCGAGGCCGTGCTGCAGGAGTTCGGATGCGCGCAGGTGCCCGCCGTGGGCGTAGGCCAGCAGCCCGGCCATGAGGTAGCAGAGGCCGGCCCAGCCGGGGTAGGTGCGGGCCAGGGTAATGAGCCGGTCCGGGTCAGTGCTGCTGAAGATGGCATCGTGCACGGCCTTGGCCGTCTTGCCGGCCGTGCGGCCGGCGACTTTGCCCAGGCGGGGTACGCCGCCTTCGGCGGCCAGTGTCCCGGGGTCGCGGCCTGCCATGAGTCCGGCGACCACGCCGCCCACGTTCCCGGCGAGGCCGCGGACAGGCGTCCGGACCAGGGCTTTGCGGAACGGCGTCAGGTCGCGGGTGTCGGTGTACGGCCTGCGTTGGCGCTCAGGAATGCGCGGGGCCGATTCTCCAAGTCCGGAGCTCATGACCCCATGCTAGTAGGGTCCGGCGGGGCGCTGCTAGGCGGCCGAGGCGACCCAGAGGCCTATCACCCAGGTGCTCGCGGAGAGGCATGCGAGGCCGAATTCCGCGAGCATGCCCAAGCCGGTGGCCTTCATCGCAGCCCAACTGGAGGCGACCGCGCTGCTGAAGACCCGCGTGCGCTGCAGTTCGCTGAGCAGGAGCCCGGCGGCGAAGCCCACGAAGAGCCCGACCACGGGGATGAGGAACATCCCGGCCACGCCCAGCACCAGCCCCACCGCCACGGACCGGCCCGGGATGCTGTGCTGCTTGAGCTTGCGGCCGGTCAGGACGGCGCCAGCGGCCATGCCGGCCAAGACGAACACCAGGCCGATCGCGAAAACTACCCACCCGGTGGTTCCCGCTCCGCCCCACAGTGCCCAGGCGAGCAGGCTAAGCCCGATCAGGATACTGCCGGGCAGGACGGGGAGGATGGTCCCGGCCACGCCCACCAGGATGGCGACGCCGCAAAGCACGGTCACGACGGTCTCGGGGTTCATGGCCCCAGTCTAGGCCGGGTCAGAACCGGCAGGTCCGAACCGCCAAGGCGGGGGCGGCGCTCCCCCAAGGATGCGCCGCCCCCGCCGCGTGCCGCAGTGCGCGCGGACTTACTCGGCCTCAACCGCGGCGGCGACGGCCGCGGAAACCGCCGGCGCAACCCGGGGATCAAGCGGGCTGGGCACGATGTAATCGGCGGAAAGGTCGTCCTCGGCCAGGGCGGCGATGGCCCGGGCCGCGGCGAGCTTCATGGCCGGCGTGATCCGGCGGGCGCCGGCGTCGAGGGCTCCGCGGAAGATCCCGGGGAAGGCCAGCACGTTGTTGATCTGGTTCGGGAAGTCGCTGCGTCCGGTGGCGACCACAGCCGCGTACTTGCTGGCGACCTCCGGCAGGACTTCCGGGTCCGGGTTGGAGAGGGCGAAAACGATCGAGCTGTGGTTCATCAGCTTGAGGTGCTCTTCGTCCAGCTTGGCGGAGGAGACACCCACGAACACGTCGGCGCCGAGCAGCGCCTCACCGGGGCCCCCGGTGACGCCGCGCGGGTTGCTGCGGGCGGCGAGCACGGCCTTCTTGCTGGCAGGATCGGCGGCGATGTCCGCCCGATCCATGCTGATCGCACCGCGGGAATCCAGGAGGACGACGTCGCCGATGCCGGCGGTTAACAGGATTTCGGCGACGGCGATCCCGGCGGCCCCGGCGCCGGAGACCACCACGCGCAGGCTCCCGAGAGTCCGGCCGGTCACCTTCGCGGCATTCGTCAGGGCGGCGAGGACCACGACGGCGGTGCCGTGCTGGTCATCGTGCATGACCGGGCAGTCCAGTGCCTCGATGAGCTTTTCCTCGAGTTCGAAGCAACGGGGTGCGGCGACGTCCTCCAGGTTGACGGCACCGAAGCTCGGGCGCAGACGGACCATGGTTTCGACGATTTCGTCCACATCGGTGGTGTTGAGGACCAGTGGGATGGAGTCGAGCTCTCCGAAGGCCTTGAACAGCGCGGACTTGCCCTCCATCACGGGCAGCGAGGCGCTTGCCCCGATGTTGCCCAGGCCGAGCACGGCCGTGCCGTCGCTGACGACGACCACGAGGCGCTGGGCCCACGTGAGTGTCTTGGCGAGCTCGGGGTTGGCGCGGATTGCCCGGCTGACCTGCGCCACCCCGGGCGTGTAGGCGATGGAGAGGTCACGCTTGCTGGCGAGCGGGACGGTGCTGGAGATCGAAAGCTTGCCGCCCTGGTGGGATGCGAAGATCTCCTCGTCGCTGGGGGCGGCGACTGTCTCGGCCGGGGAAGTGGAATCGGCGGGAATGAACGTTTCAGTGGACACGTCGTTGTCTCCTGGGACTCACCGTGGGCGCACGGCTCTTGGAAGCCCGAGCATGGCGATGCTCGAGTTGGTCTGGCGGGAGCGTCGGCGACCAGAGGTGGCGGTCGTCCGAAGTGCCCCCGGAGTTGCTGGCGTCAGCCGCCTCCGGTCCAGCAATGGTAAACAGGGGACCGCGCCGGTTTTGCCGGGAAGAGACGGGGCGCCCCCGTGGTGAAACGTTTATCCACGTCATCATGTGACCCAGATCACTTCAAAGTGGGAGTTTTGCGGCCCGCTGGTCTAGACCGGTTACGCGGTCTGGCGGGCCCTTTCCAGGAGCGAGCAGGCCGTCTTTAGGTCCCCCTCGGCTTCGAACAGGGACAGCCTGCGGCAGCGGACGGCTTGAACCAGTCCGGTCACCGTCAGCAACAGGACCCGGGCGACGGCGGCGTCGCCGCATGCGGCGGTCACCGCCTTCTCGGCCGTCGCGTCGATCTCGCGGAGCAACCGCGTGGTGTCGGTGTCCTTGACGTAGACCGCCCGGTTGAGGCACTGCTCGACGGCGGGCTGCATGAGGCGCATGTGGAAGATCTCCATCACAACCCCCGCGAGCGCCGGCGCCGGGGCCGCAGCTTTTCCCTCGTCCGAGGGGGTCCCCGCAAGCAGCTCGCCCAGTTGCTTGCGGTACAGCGCCAGGACCAGCTGGGTGGCCGAGGGGAAATAACGGTACAGCGTCCCCAGCGGAACGTCCGCCTTGGCCGCCACCTCGGAAAGGACCACGGAATCAAGGCCCTTGCGGGCAAACCCGGCGGCTACCTCCAGGATCCGCACGTAACGGAGCCGTTGCCGGGGCAGGGTGGGGGGAGGGGCCATCGGTGGAAGATCTGAGTGAAAGTCAGGCATCAGCAGCGTTCCGGGGGTCGTTTTTCTCGGCGGCTGTGAGCGTTCCGCCCACAGCGCTGCCGCGGCAATTGCCGTCCACTATACGCCACGAAACCGGGCGTACGGCCCGTCAGCCGCGGCCGTACGAGGCCCCGGAAAGGGAGCGAAGGCCTCAGTCGACGCCCTTGATTTTCACCACGAACACGGCGCCCAGGAGCCCAATCACTGCGGCGGCAACATACAGCGCCACATAGCCGCCCCACAGGGTCACAAACGGAAACGCGATGAGCGGTGCGAGCACTTGCGGCAAGGAGTTGGCGATGTTGATGACGCCAAGATCCCTGCCCCGGTTCAGGGCCGTCGGGAGCACCTCGGTGATGAGGGCGAAGTCCACCGCAAGGTAGCAGCCGAAGCCGATGCCCAGCACAGAGGCCCCGAGCAGCGCCCCCGGCCAGGTGGGTGCGAACGCGAGAATGAGCGAGGCCGCCGCGATCAACGCGGAGGAGAAGATGACAAGCGGCTTCCGGCGGCCCAGGCGGTCACTCAACCGGCCTCCCACCACGCTGGTGATAATCACCATGACCGCGTACAGGCCGGTCAGGATCAGCACGCCGAACGCGGGTTCGATGCCTTCCGTTTGGCGGACCCGGACGGCGTCGCTGAGGAAGAACAACAAGTAAAGGGTGATCATGTGGTTGCCGATGTTGACCAGCAGGCGCGTCAGCCAGGCCCAGGCAAAATCCGGGTGGCGGACCGGCGAGATCCAAAAGCCGCGCACAAAGCCGGCCAGGCTGAAGGGCGGGCGGGCCTGCGCTGGCAGCGGGACGTCGTCGTTCTTGACGTAATAGAGGACGACGCCGGCGAGCAGGGCGGCCGCGCAGACGAAGTACCCCGCGGCGAAGTTTCCGGCGACGGCGGAGGCGATCACCGCCCCGGCCAGGATTCCCGCCGTCTGGCCCATCGCGGCGAGGCCGCCCACCGTGCCGCGCTGGGGAACAGGCACCCTGTCCGGGATGGCCGCGGTGATGGCCGCGTAGGCGCCGTTGCAGCCGGCTTGGACCAGGCACCAGAGCAGCGTCATGACGGCGACAGTCGGGGCCCCCGCCAGGGCGATCAGCGCCGCGGCCCCCAGGACGGCGCCGAACAGCACCCACGGCACCCGGCGGCCCCGGCGCGAGGTGGTCCGGTCACTGAAGGCGCCGAAGAGGGGGTTGGCGACCAATGAGACGGCCGCGCCGGCACCCGTGACGAGGGCGAGGATGGCTTCCTTGTCCGGCTCGCTGAAGGCTGCCGCCTGCTGGCCCAGCAGCACCTGGAGCGGTGCGAAGAAGGCCGCGTTGATGCCGACGTTGACCAGGACCACCCCGGCAGTCCAGACCGGCCGGACGCGGCGCTCGGGTTCGGCGAGTGCCGGCGCGGTGGTATCGGACATGCTCATGGCTCCCCCTGGAACTGATGATCAAACGGGTGTATCAGTGCGGAGCCAGACTACCGGGCCTCGGCAGGTTCATTGGAAGTGTGCGAGTCTCTAGATGACCCTGCTGCCACCACACCCTACTGCCAGCACCTAAGGAGCACTCGTGACCGCTTCCGCCGTCAACACCGCAGACCTTTTCGATGAGCGCGGCCCGGAGCTCGACTCCGTGTCCCTACAGTTCCAGTCCCTGGGCGGGCGCACCCACTTCAGCGGCGCGGCGCGGACCATCCGGTGTTTAGAAGACAATGCTCTGGTCAAGTCCATCCTGGCCACTCCCGGCAACGGCTCCGTCCTGGTGGTGGACGGCGGCGGCTCCCTCCGCACGGCGCTGATGGGGGACATGATCGCGGCGAACGCCGTCGCGAACGGCTGGGCCGGCGTCGTCATCAACGGAGCCATCCGGGACCGTCTCGCCATCGCGGCGCTGCCGCTCGGGGTCAAGGCGCTGGGCAGCAACCCGCGAAAGAGCGCCAAGGACGGCGCCGGGTCAGTGGACGTGCCGCTGGAGATCGACGGCGTGACCGTCCGCCCCGGCGCGATGATCTGGTGCGATCCGGATGGAATCCTCGTGGAACGCTGAGGACTTTCTTCTCCGGACGGTAGTAGCGGGAACAAATGTGCCAGTAACATAGTTACTGAAAGCAACTATCAGCTTGATCCCCACACTTCCCCCTGGAGCAGTCATGTCCAAAACCACCTCCGTGCGCGCCGCGGGAGAGGTCCTGACCCACCGTCAGACCATCACCGTCATGGTCGGACTCATGCTCGGCATGTTCCTGTCCTCGCTGGACCAGACGATCGTGTCCACGTCGATCTACACGATCGCCAACGACCTCGACGGGCTTTCCCTGCAGGCCTGGGCCACCACCGCCTACCTGATCACCTCCACCGTGAGCACGCCGCTGTACGGCAAGCTCAGCGACATCTTCGGCCGCCGCCCGCTGTACCTCATCGCCATCCTGATCTTCCTCGCCGGCTCGCTCTACGCCGGCTCGGTCCACTCCATGACCGAGCTCGCCATTGCCCGCGGCATCCAGGGCATGGGCGCCGGCGGCCTGCTGGCCCTCGCCCTGACCATCATCGGCGACATCGTGGCGCTCAAGGACCGCGCCAAGTACCAGGGCTACTTCATGTCCGTCTTCGGCGTCTCCTCCGTGCTGGGTCCGGTGATCGGCGGCGCCTTCGCGGGCACCGAGACCATCCTCGGCATCGACGGCTGGCGCTGGGTGTTCCTCATCAACATCCCGATCGGCCTCGCGGCCCTCGCCGTGGTGTTCCTGTACCTGCACCTGCCCGCCAAGCACGTCAAGCAAAAGATCGACTACTGGGGCGCCGCCGCCATCACCCTGGCGATTGTTCCCCTCCTGCTCGTCGCCGAACAGGGCCGCAGCTGGGGCTGGAGCTCCGCCAACTCCTACATCTGCTACGGACTGGGCGTCGTGGGCATCATCGCGTTCCTGCTGGTCGAACGTCATGCGGCCGACTACGCGCTGATCCCGCTGCGGCTGTTCAAGAACACCACCTTCGGCCTGTCCTCGCTGCTGAACTTCATCATCGGCATTGGCATGTTCGGCGCCATCGCCATGCTCCCCATGTACCTGCAGTTGGTCAAGGGCCTGACCCCCACGCAGGCCGGCCTGATGATGATCACCTTCACGGTGGGTATCCTCACCGGCTCCATCACGGCCGGCCGGACCATTTCGGCGTCGGGCACGTACCGGATCTTCCCGATCCTGGGCACCGCAGTCCTGACCGCGGCCGCCGTCGTCATGGGCCTCTCGCTCGGCGTCGACACGCCGTTGTGGGTCCCCGGCGTCATCGCGGTCTTCTTCGGCCTGGGCCTGGGCTTCTGCATGCAGCCGCTGACGCTGGCCATGCAGGTCTCCGTTCCGTCCAAGGACATGGGCGTGGGCACCTCCTCGGCCGCGTTCTTCCGCTCCATGGGCGGCGCAGTTGGAACGGCCGTGTTCATCTCGATGCTCTTCAGCCTCGCTGCGGACAAGATCGCCACCGGCATGAAGGACGCCGTGCAGAACGCGGACTACCTCAAGGTCCTCAAGGATCCCGCCGTGGCCGCCGACCCCGCCAATGCCAAGCTGTACGACTTCTTTAAGAACGGCGCCAGCAATGACTCGCTGAACGACACCAGCTGGCTGCATACCGCCAACCCGACGCTGACCCGCCCCATTGTTGAAGGCTTCGCGCAGTCGATCGACGCCGTCATGCTCACGGCCGCCGTACTCACCGGAATCGCCTTCCTGATCACCTTCGCGCTTCCGAACAAGAAGCTCACGGACCCGAAGACAATCGCCCGGGAGAGTGCAGCAGCCGCGGCCCACTAGGCCCGGTCCGGCGGCAGAAAAACCACCACGGCAGGCAGTCCTCCGGGACTGCCTGCCGTTGCCGTCTGCCCCGTCCGCCGAATGTAAGTTTTCTCTCACTTTCTGGCCCTGTGACCGGCGCCGCACTGCGTCCGGTGTAAGACTGGGTAGTTGCGGCGCAGGCCGTGGACCACGAATTGCCGAGGGAGCCATATGACCATCACCCAAGACCAGACCACCGCCAAGATCCCCCAACGGGTGATCTGGCTTGCAGTGGCGGGCGCCGTCGGCGGCTTCCTCTTCGGCTTCGACTCATCGGTGGTCAACGGCGCGGTCGACGCCATCAAGGAAGAGTTCGCGCTCAGCGAGGCCGTGACCGGCTTCGCCGTAGCCGTCGCGCTGCTCGGCTGCGCGGCAGGGGCCTACCTCGCCGGCAAGGTGGCCGACCGCTACGGCCGGATCCCGGCCATGAAGATCGGCGCCCTGCTGTTCCTGATCAGCGCCATCGGCACCGGCTTCTGCTTCGGCGTCTGGGACCTGATCTTCTGGCGTCTGATCGGCGGCCTGGGCATCGGCCTCGCCTCGGTGATCGCCCCGGCCTACATCTCCGAAATCTCGCCGCGGCACGTGCGCGGCCGGCTGGCCTCGCTCCAGCAGCTCGCCATCACCACCGGTATCTTTGCCGCCCTGCTCTCCGACGCCGTCTTCGCCACCACCGCCGGCGGTGCGAGCCAAGACCTGTGGTTCGGCATCGAGGCCTGGCGCTGGATGTTCCTGGCCGGGGCTGTCCCCGCCGTCATCTACGGCTGGATCGCCTTCACCCTGCCGGAGTCCCCGCGCTTCCTGGTCTTCAAGGGCAAGGACGAGGAGGCCCTCAAGGTCTTCAAATCGATTGCCCCGGACAGCGACACCGAGCGCCACCTGCGCGAGATCAAGGAGGCCATCGAAGAAGACAAGCTCGCCGGCCGGAAGGGATCCCTGCGCGGAAGGGCCCTTGGCCTGAAGCCGGTTGTCTGGATCGGCATCATCCTCTCCGTGCTTCAGCAGTTTGTCGGCATCAACGTGATCTTCTACTACTCCACCACCCTGTGGAAGGCCGTGGGATTCCAGGAAAAGGACTCCCTCACCATCTCCGTGGCCACCGCAGTCACGAACATCCTGGTGACGCTGGTTGCGATCGCCCTCGTGGACCGGATCGGGCGCCGCCCCATCCTGCTCGCGGGCTCCATCGGCATGGCCCTCTCGCTGGGCACCATGGCACTGGCCTTCGGCTCGGCCACCGGCTCCGGCGACGCCATCACCCTGCCCGGCGCCTGGGGTCCCGCTGCCCTCGTGGCCGCCAACATCTTCGTGATCAGCTTCGGCGCCTCGTGGGGTCCGCTGGTATGGGTGCTCCTGGGCGAAATCTTCCCGTCCCGGATCCGTGCCCGAGCCCTGGGCCTGGCCGCCGCCGCGCAGTGGATCGCCAACTTCGCCATCACTTTGAGCTTCCCCGTCATGGCCGCAGCATCGCTGCCCCTGACGTACGCCATGTATGCCCTGTTCGCGGCGGCGTCGTTCTTCTTTGTCATGTTCAAGGTGCCCGAAACCAACGGCATGTCCCTGGAACAGGCCGAGACCCTGTTCGTGCCGAAGGGATCCGCGAAGGATGCAGCCAAGGACTCCACCAAGGCTTGAGCCCGCGGGGTGAGGTAGCCGCCGCACCCGGGGACACAACAAAGAACGCCCAGGCTTCCTCGGAAGCCTGGGCGTTCTTCGTTGTGTCGTTGGCTGCTGCGCGAAGCCGGGGTTGCTAGACCACGTGCGGCTCGTGCGCCGTCAGGTAGCGGCGGCCGCCCAGGACCACGGCAATCGCGACCACCATGGCGAGCGCGCCGGCGAAGAACGGCACCTGCGGGCCGAAGTGCTCGCCGAGCTGCGCGGCGGCAAACGGCGCCAGGGCGCCGCCCATCCAGCGCACAAAGTTGTACCCGGCGGAGGCCACCGGCCGGGGTGAATCGGAAACTCCCATGGCCAGTTCGGTGTAAACGGTGTTGTTGATGCCCAGGAGCGCCCCGGAAATGATAACCAGGACCACAACGGCCGGAACCGAGTGCCCGGCGGCGAGACCCAGTCCTACAAGGTCCAGCATCAGCAGGGCCAGGGTGCCGGTGAGAACCCGGACGGCCCCGAAACGGTTCTGCAGGACGGGGGCCGCAAATACGGAGAACACGGCGACCGCGACACCCCAGCCGAAGAACACCCCGCCGATCCCGTAGGCGTCCATGCCCAGAATGAAGGGCGTGAAGGCGAGGACGGTGAAGAAGCCGTAGTTGTAGAACAGGCCGCTGGCCGCCGTCGTCCGCAGTCCCTTGTGGCCCAGGGCCAGCAGCGGGTCGCGGAGCCGGACCTTGCGTTCGGGCAGCGGGGTCTTGGGCAGCAGGGCAACGAGGGCGATAAAGGCGGAGGCCATCAGCACGGCGGTGCCGAAGAACGGCGCGCGCCACTGCCAGCCGCCCAGCAGGGCGCCCAGCAGCGGGCCGAGGGAAATGCCCAGGCCGAGGGCGGCCTCGTAGAGGATGATCGCGGTGCCGGCTCCGCCGCTGGCGACACCGACAATCACGGCCAGCGCCGTGGCCACGAACAAGGCGTTGCCCAATCCCCACCCGGCCCGGAAGCCGATGAGCTCGGCCACGCTGCCCGACGTGCCGGAGAGGGAGGCAAACACGACGATCACCGACAGTCCGATCAGCAGGGTCCGCTTCCCGCCGATCCGGGACGAGACGTACCCGGTGATCAGCATGGCGACGGCGGTGACCGCGAAGTAGCTCGTGAAGAGCAGTGACACCTGGCTGGGCGATGCGTCCAGGTTCTTGGCGATCGCCGGCAGGATGGGGTCCACCAACCCGATGCCCATGAAGGCGAAGACGGCCGCGAGAGCGGTCGCCCACACCGCCTTGGGCTGTTTAAGTAGTGAGGTCTTCTCGGCCTCGAGGGTAACTTCGGCTGCCGACAGGGTGTCGGCGGACTGGCCGTGCATGGGGCACTCCTAAATGGGGGAAATTCGGTTGAGTATCAGGCCTGAAGCGTCGCGTTGATCCTGCCGATGACCGGCAGGGCGGCTGCGAGGGCGGCACGGTCGGCGTCGGGCAGGGACGCGAGGATGCCGGCCATGACGGCGTTGCGGCGTTCGTTGGCGGACTCGACGGCGGTGCGGCCGGCCTGGGTGAGCCTCACCCGGACGGCGCGGGAGTCCTCGGGGTCCGGCTCCCGGCGCGCAAGGCCGGCGCGCTCGAGCTTGATGATCTGTTCGGTGGCGCTGGGCACCTTGACGCCGAGGTTCCGGGCGATTTCACCCACCCGCACTCCGGCGGCTGAGGAAGCGCCGGCGCCTGTTGCAGGCCCCGAGTCCATCAGCATTTTCAGGGTGCTGAGCTGCGCGGCGCTGAGTTCGCCGTCGGCATCCAGGCGCCGGACCAGGTAAATGCTGTGGCGAAGGGCCTCGCGGAAGTCCTGGGCGAGGACGAGAAGGCCGGGGTCGGCCGGTTCACTGGCGTTCATAGTTAGGTAGCCTAACAGTTAGGCACCCTAACGGTCAATGGGGAGGGGTTGCCCTGTCACTTGTGGTTGCTAAAACCGGCGCATAGGAGCCATAGGTGATAGGGCAACGGGTGGGTGACGGCGGAATCCCCTCGGGCCGGGACATAAAGACGCCGACGCCGGAACTCGGGTGAGTTCCGGCGTCGGCGTTCAGTGCTCGGCGTTTATCGGAAGGGGCTAGACGACAGCCTTGGCTTCCGCAATGAGGGAGGAGACCGAGGCGAAGAGCGGGTGGCCCGGCGCCAGTCCGGTGACCTTCTCGGTGGCCTCGTCCGGTGAGGACGCAGACAGGATTTTCGCGAGCTCCACGGACTCCGTGTCGGCAGGATCGTAGAAGCGCAGGGCCGAGGCGATGGCCCCGAGCAGCGCTTCCGGGACAATCCCGCGTTCGGCCAGTTCGGCAGCCGGACCGATGAAGCGCTCGTGCCGGCTGAGTTTGCGCAGCGGGGCGCGGCCCACCCGGGTGACGGTGTCCGGCAGGTGCGGGTTGGAGAATCGGCCCAGGATCTTCTCCACGTACGCCTCCTGCTCCGCACGGTTGAAGCCGTGCTTGGCGACCAGGAGCTCCTTGGTTTCATCCAGGACGGCGCGCACGTCGGCGGCGACGTCCTGATCGGCCATGGCCTCGGATATCTTGCTCAGGCCGGTCTCAAAACCGAAGTAGGCCGCCGCCGCGTGGCCCGTGTTCACGGTGAACAGCTTCCGCTCGATGTAGGGTTCGAGATCGTCCACGAAGGTCGCCCCCGGGATCACCGGCTGCTTCCCGGCGAACGGGGTGCGGTCGATCACCCACTCGTAGAAGGTCTCCACTGTGACGTCCAGGCCCTGCCCGGCCTCCTGGTTGGGCACAATCCGGTCCACCGCCGTGTTGGCAAACACGGCGGCAGCGTCCAGGGATCCGGCGGCGGGGTCCCACTGGGCGGCCACCTCGGACTTCAGGATGTCGGTTGCGTTGATGGCGTTTTCACACGCCATTACCTGCAGCGGCGCCAGCCCGGCGGGGCGGGCCGCGATCCCCTTGGCAATCAGGGGCGCCACGAACTTCAGGATGTGCGGGCCCACGGCGGTGGTGACGATGTCCGCCGTCGCGATTTCCGCGACGACGTCGGACTCCTGGGTGCCGGAGTTCAGCGCACGGAAGTGATCGACGGTGCGCACGGCCGGGATGTCTCCGACCTCGTGGACCTGGTAGCTGTCCGCGGCGGCCAGCTGGGTGATGAGGGCGTCCGCGACGTCGGCGAACACCACCTCATACCCCGCCTCGTGCAGCAGCAGCCCCACGAACCCGCGCCCGATGTTCCCGGCGCCGAAATGAACCGCCTTCACTAGGAGTTGACCTTTCCGAAGAGTGCCAGGACTTCATCGACCGTGGTGGCCGCCTCAAGCTGCGCCACCTGTGCCTTGTTGGTGAAGACCTTGGCGATCGAGGACAGGATCTGCAGGTGTTCGTTGTTGACGCCGGCGACGCCGACCACGAACTTCACTTCTTTGCCGTTCCAGTCGATGCCGTTCGGGTAGCGGATCACGGACACCGCGGACTTCATGATGTGGTCCTTCGCGGCGTTGGTGCCGTGCGGGATGGCGAGGTAGCTGCCCATGTAGGTGGAGACGGATTCCTCGCGTTCGTGCATGGCGTCCAGGTAGCCGGAGTCGACGGCGCCTCGGTCCAGCAGGAGCTGCCCGGCCTCGTCGATCGCGGCGTCCCGGGTGGTTGCCGCGCCGTTGAGAACGACGCTGTCGGCCACCAGGATGCCCGCCGGGCCTGCTTCGGACTCCTCCTCCGGGGCCGCGGGCGCTTCGGGCGTGACGGCGGCGGGGGCTACCGCAGCGGCGCCCGCGTCGGGGACCTCTCCCCCGTCAGTGTTGCTGGCCCTGATCAGCTCAACGATCTCGTCGTACCGGGGGCTGTTCATGAAGTTGTCCACGGACACATGCACGGCGCTGGCGGTCACGGGCTTGGCCCGCTCGGTCAGATCCTGGTGCGTGATGACGACGTCGTACGTGTCGCTGAGGTTGGCGATGGCGGAGTTGGTGACCTTGACCTCCGGGAAACCGGCGGCCTTGATCTTGTTCCGGAGCACCGAGGCGCCCATCGCGCTGGAGCCCATGCCGGCGTCGCACGCAAAAACAACGTTCTTGATCGGGGTGGCGAGGACGGCGACGCCGCCGGAACCTGCGCCCTGTCCAATCAGTGCGGAGGAAACCGAGCTCTTCTTGCCCTTCAGGGCCTCCATCTTGTGGGTGGCCTGGTCCAGGTCGTCTTCCGCGGTTGCCTTGCTGGCTTTGAGGATCACCGAGCCGATAAGGAAGGACACCGTGGTGGCGAAGAGCACGGAGAGCGTCACGCCGACGTAGCTGTCGCGTGCTGTTGCGGCGTAGACCGCGATTATGCTGCCCGGGGCGGCCGGGGACCGGAGGCCGGCCCCGGTGACCACCAGGGTGAAGATGCCGGTCATGCCGCCGCCGATTGCGGCGAAGATCATCATCGGCTTCATCAGGACGTACGGGAAGTAGATCTCATGGATGCCGCCGACAAACTGGATCACGGCCGCGCCCGGCGCAGATGCCTTGGCCAGGCCCTTGCCGAAGAAGCTGTAGGCGAGCAGGATGCCGAAGCCCGGACCGGGATTGGCTTCGAGCAGGAACAGGATGGACTTGCCCTGCTCAAGCGCCTGCTGGGTGCCCAATGGGGTGAGGATGCCGTGGTTGACGGCGTTGTTCAGGAACAGGACCTTGGCGGGCTCGATGAAGATGCTGGTGAAGGGCAGCAGGCCGTTGGCGACCAGCCATTCGACGACGGCGCTGGCGCCGTTGCTGAACGCCTTCACCACCGGACCGACGATCATCATGCCGACGACCGCCATGATGGCGGCCAGAATGCCGGCCGAGAAGTTGTCGATCAGCATCTCGAAGCCGGGCTTGACGCGGCCTTCCCAGATCTTGTCGACCTTCATCATGAGCCACGCGGTGAGCGGGCCCAGGATCATGGCACCGATGAACATGGGGATGTCGGTACCGACGATCACACCCATGGTGGCCACCGCACCCACTACGCCGCCCCGCACACCGTAGACCATCCGGCCGCCGGTGTAGCCGATCAGCAGCGGGAGCAGGTAGGTGATAATTGGCCCGACCAGCTTGGCGAGCTCTGAATTGGGGAAGAAGCCAGCCGGGATGAAGAGCGCCGTGATGAAGCCCCAGGCGATGAAGGCTCCGATGTTGGGCATGATCATTCCGGACAAGAACGTCCCGAATTTCTGCACGTGCACCCGCATGCTGGTGCGTGGTTTCGCAACTGTCTCTGTTGCCATGTGAATTCCTAACCGTAGTTCCCGCTGCTTTGCAGGATGGTCCGATAATTTCGCCGAGCTAACTGTTGGAGCTGGTGGAGATCCGGTGGAGCCATTCGAGGAAGAGCTTGAGTTCGGAGCTGGAGAGCTGGTCCGAGTGGGACGCCTGGAGAGCCGCGTTCAACGCAATGGCCGCCACCACCACCGAGGACTTTCCGGTGTCGTCAGATTCATTGCTGCGGGCCTGTTCCGCCGAAACCGCAAAGATCATGGCGTCGCGGGTCATGGCGGACAGCTCGAGGTTGCGCGCTGGCGCCTTTTCCGCGATCAGCATCAGGGTCACCCCCACATTGGCCGCCAGGATGGACCTGGCCGCCTCCTTGGGCGGGACGTTGAGCTGGCCGGACACGGCAGCCTTGTTGAGCATCTCCTCCATGAGGGCCTCGGCGTCGGCGACGATCGCCGGCCGGCTCTCAGGGCGGATATTGCCGAACATGACGAGGTACAGCTCCGGCTGTTTCAGCCCGAACTGCACGTGGTTGTCCCACATTCGCCGGATGTCCTCCAGCGGCTGGCCGGAGGGTGCGAAGTCCCGTTCCCCCGCGACGTAGTCGTCAAAACCTGCTGCGACGACGGCGTCGAACAGCCCTTCCTTGTCGCCAAAGTGGTGATAGAGGGTCGGTGCCGTGACACCGGCCAGCTGAGTGATCTGGCGGGTCGAGACCGCGGACCCACCGGAATTGGCCAGGAGCTCGGCGGCCGCACGCAACAGCCGGGCTTTGGGTGGTAGCTGGCCATCGATACTCATAACCGCTACCCTAGCACCTATAGCAACGCTATATGAACTGGATCACATACAATTTTTTCAGGTGCCATGATCCGGCCGCTGACGAAGCCGTCAGCGGCAGCGTCGATGATCAGCAGGATCAGCTACGGCATCTGCTTTACCGGCTTAGTGGCCACCGGCCTACGACAGAGAATGAGGACCTTCAGTGCAGAACTTCCCAGGAGTAGGCGTCAGCCCCGGCCGCATCATCGGTACCGTCCGGCAGATGCCCAAACCGATCAGCGAACCGCCCGCCGGAGAGCAGCTGCCCGCCGGCGTCACGGCGGAAGAGGCGACGGCGGCACTGAAGGCGGCCGCGAAGTCGGTCCACGACGAGCTCAAGGCCCGCGCCGAAACCGTGAGCGGCGACGGCAAGGCCGTCCTCGAGGCCACCGCGCTCATGGCCACCGACACCATGCTGCTTAAAGCCGCGACCAAACTGATCGGCCGCGGATCGTCCGGGCAGCGGGCCATCTGGGAAGCCGGCGCCTCGGTCTCGGAAATGCTGCATAACCTGGGCGGCTACATGGCCGAGCGCGCCACCGACGTCCTCGATGTCCGGGCACGGATCGTGGCGGAGCTGCGCGGCGTTCCCGCGCCGGGCATTCCCGTCTCTGCGACGCCGTTCATCCTCATCGCCGAGGACCTCGCCCCGGCGGACACCGCCACCCTGGATCCGGAAAAAGTCCTGGCCCTGGTCACCGCCGGCGGCGGCCCGCAGTCCCATACCGCCATCATCGCCCGCTCGCTGGGCCTGCCCGCCGTGGTCGCCGCCGTCGGCGTCGACGAGCTGGCCGACGGCACCGAAGTGTACGTGGACGGCGCGGCCGGCCTCATCACCGCCGAACCGGGGGAGTCCCAGCGGGCTGCCGCGGCACACTGGGCCGCCACGGCGTCGCTGCTGTCTGCCTTTGACGGAACCGGCACGACGGCGGACGGCCACCACGTGCCGCTCCTGGCCAATGTCGGCGGCGCCAAGGACGCCGTGGCCGCGGCCGGGCTGAACGCCCAGGGCGTGGGCCTGTTCCGCACCGAGTTCTGTTTCCTGGAGCGGGATACCGAGCCGACCGTGGAGGAGCAGGCCGCCGCCTATAAGGGGGTCTTCGACGCCTTCCCAGGCAAGAAAGTGGTGCTCCGCACCCTCGATGCCGGCGCGGACAAGCCGCTGCCGTTCCTGACCGACGCCACCGAACCCAACCCTGCCCTGGGCGTCCGCGGCTACCGGACCGATTTCACGACGCCGGGCGTCCTGGAACGCCAGCTGCAGGCGATCGCCCTGGCCGATCAGTCCTCCGACGCCGACGTGTGGGTGATGGCACCCATGATTTCCACGGCCGAGGAGGCCGCCCGCTTTGCCTCGCTGTGCGCCGCGGCCGGGATCAAGACCCCGGGCGTCATGGTGGAGGTCCCGTCGGCCGCCCTGACGGCCGAAGCCATCCTCCGCGAGGTCGGCTTCGCCAGCCTGGGCACCAACGACCTCACCCAGTACGCCATGGCCGCGGACCGCCAGCTCGGCCCGCTGGCCGCCCTGAACACCCCCTGGCAGCCGGCCGTGCTGAGGCTCGTGGGGTTGACTGTGGAGGGCTCGGTGGCCGAGGGCCACAACAAGCCCGTCGGCGTATGCGGCGAGGCCGCGGCGGATCCGGCCCTCGCTGTCGTCCTCACAGGCCTGGGCGTCACCACGCTGTCCATGACGGCGCGTTCCATCGCGGCCGTCGCCGCGGTAATGAAAACCGTCACCCTGGCCGAGGCCCAAGAGCTGGCCAAGCTGGCCCTGTCCGCGCCGAGCGCCACCGAGGCCCGGGCCTGGGTCAGGGCCAAGCTTCCGATCCTGGAGGAACTGGGGCTCTAAGCAGGGCCTGCACCGTGGGGCCTGTACCGTGTGGTCCGCCGGCTGGCTCGCCGGCGGACCCACCCGCTAGGACCACCCGCTAGGATGCACCCATGGCACTCATAGCACCCCGGGTAACGGCCGGCCTCCCGGCGGAGGACGCGCAGAAACTCAAGTACGCCCTCGACGGCAGCCACGACATCACGGTATTCGTGGACGGCACCGTCCACCGCCTGCCGCCCGAGGCGAGGGACGCCGTCGTCGACCTGCTGGGCCGGTTCAGCCGCGGCGAGGCCGTCACGGTCAGCAGCGTCGAGGAAATGTTGACCACCTCCCGCGCCGCGGAGCTGGCCGGGATCTCGCACACGTACTTGCGGAACATGACCGACCGCGGGGAGATCCCGGTGCAATACCGGGGAACGCACCGAAGGATCCGGCTGGCCGACATCATGGCCTGGCTCGAAACGCAGAAGAAGCACAGCACGGATTCGGCTGACGCGGCCGGCCAGAATGTCGGCCCGACCGCTTCATGAACGGGCACTTCATGAAGCAGTGATAAGGATCAAGCAACGATCGGACGCCGGCGCCGAAACGCGGATAAGGCGGGGGTTAAACTTCGATGGTGGGTAAATTCAGAGGATGGCACATCTTGGCAGGCATGGCCGCCATGCTGCTCGCCGGCATCCTTGGAATCGCCATGGGCCTGAACATCACGGCAACTTACATGGCTAGCGGTGTCGCATTCGTTGCGGTGTCCCTTTGGGTGGACAGCCGGATTTCCCGACGCCGGAACGCCGCGCGCCGGCTCGCCGCCGGAGACGACGCGGCGCCGGGACTCGACATCAACACCTCCAAGCACGAGGGCTAGTCCGCATGCCGAAATAGGAGTCAGATCCGCGGCCGGGCCGCCCAGCGCCGCGCCTTGAGCGCAGCATGAAGCTCCAGCCGCACCATTCCCTTCAGCGGGTCCACGCCCAGCACCTGACGGATCCGGCCGAGCCGGTTGTAGATGCTGCTCCGGTGGAGGTGCAGCTTGGTCGCGACTTCCTGGACGGAGGCGTCGTTGTCGTAGAAAAGCTCCAGCACGGGCAGCAGCTCGTGGTTGCGGTCATGGTCCTCGAGGATCCGGAAATACACCGATCCCGCATCTGCCCACGCCCCCGCACCGCCACCGGCCGAGGCCAGTAGCTGGTAAACGCCGGTGGCCCGGCAGTCGACGAGCTCGCCCAGCTGCGGATCCACTGCCGCAGCCTGGGCCGCCTGCCGCGACTGCCGATAGGCCTCGGCGAGTTCGCGCGGCTTCCCGAACCCCTCGCTGGTGCCCAGGATGATCCGCCGGACAGTGCGCCCCGAACGTTTGGCCAGTTCCAGCTGGTAATGGACCAGCACCTGGGCATGGTCCGCCCGTCCCGTGGACTCCCGGAAGATCACCACAGCATGGGATTCCGTGCCGGCGCTGAACAGTGCGGCGTCCACCCCGATGGTGGCCTGCAGCGCCGCGGAGCGGTGGATGAGCGTGTCTGCGATGGGGTCCGAGCCCCCGGCCCAGCCGTCCGCGTCCAGGATGGTCACCAACTGCCAGGGGCCCTTGCCCTGGATCTCCTTCCAGCCCGCCACGGCCGCCACCGCGTTGGCCTCGCCGGCGCAGGCGGCTAGGAACTCCTGCTCGCGACGGCGGCGGAACGCGGACTCGGCCGTGTTGGAATCCAGTAACAGGGAGGACAGCTGTTCCAACTCACGTGCAACGTCCGGTAACTGGGCGAGCACGGACGCGCCGCTTGGTTCTTCGGCGTCGAGCTGGACCCACAGGTACCCCACCCGGAAGCCCCGCACCAGCAGCGGCACGCAGATGCGGCCCAGCATGCCGAGGTCCGCGTTGGCCGGCACCACCACCGGCCGGACCGCCGTGGCAATTCCGTGCGAGAGCTGCCAGGCGATGACGTCCACCGGAACACGCTTGCTGAGCAGGAAGTTCACCCGGACGCGGTCCGCATGCGACTGGTTGGAGCTGTAGGCGAGGAGCAAACCGTCGAGGTCTTCGAGGGAGAGGCCGCGGCCCAGCCGCTGCGCCACTTGCTCCACGAGCTGCTCCACGTCCTGCTGCTGCATCCAGCCAGACTACTGCCCCGGGCCGCCGCACTGCGAATGCGCCGCGGACGGACACGAGCCGACACCTGACGCCCGCTCCCGCGACAAATGTCTACCCCCTAAAGTGAAAAAGCGCGGAATGACGCGGCCGAGGACGCCGCCCCGGCGGCCGCACCTGTCGCCTGCCTCACAGCGGGATCTATTCTGGAAGTACGAATCCCCCGCTCATCCAGGCCCGCGAGGCCGCCACCACTGGAGCCAAAAAATGATCATCGGTGTCCCCAAAGAGATCAAGAACAACGAGTTCCGCGTCGCCATCACGGCAGCGGGCGTCCACGAATTCCGCACCCACGGCCACGCAGTCCTCGTCGAGCGCGGCGCGGGCCTGGGCTCGGGCATCACGGACGAGGAATACGCGATCGCCGGCGCCGAGATCGTCGCCGAGGCCGACGACGTCTGGGCCCGCGCCGACATGGTCATGAAGGTCAAGGAACCGGTCAAGGCCGAGTACCACCGCTTCCGCAAGGGCCTGATCCTCTTCACCTACCTGCACCTGGCCGCCGAGCCGGAACTGACCCAGGAACTGATCAACACCGGCGTCACCGCCATCGCCTACGAGACCGTCCAGGAGGGCCGGACCCTGCCGCTGCTGGCCCCGATGTCCGAGGTTGCCGGCCGACTGTCGGTGCAGGTGGGCGCCACCTCCCTGATGGCTCCGGCCGGCGGCAAGGGTGTGCTGCTCGGCGGCGTCCCGGGCGTCCGTCCGGCCAAGGTGGTTGTCCTGGGCGCCGGCGTTGCCGGCACCAACGCCGCAGCCATGGCCCTGGGCCTCGGCGCGGATGTCACCATCCTGGACATCAACATCAACCGCCTCCGCGAACTGGATGCCCAGTACCAGGGCCGCCTGAAGACTGTCGCGTCCAACGCCTACGAGATCGAAAAGTCGGTTGTCGACGCCGACCTCGTGATCGGCTCGGTCCTGATCCCCGGAGCCAAGGCCCCCAAGCTCGTCACCAACGAACTCGTCTCCCGGATGAAGCCCGGCTCCGTGCTGGTGGACATCGCGGTGGACCAGGGCGGCTGCTTCGAGGACACCCACCCCACCACGCACCAGGAACCGACGTACAAGGTCCACAACACGATCTTCTACTGCGTGGCCAACATGCCCGGCGCCGTCCCGAACACCTCCACCTACGCGCTGACCAACGTCACCCTGCGCTACGCCGTCTCGCTGGCGAACCTGGGCGTCAAGGCCGCGTTCGAGCGCGACGCCGCCCTGGCCGCCGGCCTGAACATCGCCGGTGGCAAGGTTGCGCACCGCTCGGTCTCCGAGGCGCACAACCTGCCCCTGGTCGCCGACTGGCACGAACTGGTCTCCGCGTAAGTTCCACGCGGTAAGTTCCGCGCGCATCGGCTGCTCCGTTACCGCCCTTTTGGACCCCCAAAACGGCGGCTACGGAGCAGCCGATGGCTGTTTAAGCCCTAACTAGGCGCGTTCGGCCAGGGACCGCGCCTGTTCGATGAGCTGCAGCACCTCCACCGGGCCCGCGGGGTCGACCGGAACGGGCAGCTCCGAGGCGGCTCCGCCGTCGGCGATCTTGGCCGCCAGGATCCGGTAGAACTCCGGGTAGGCGCCACGCTCGGTGGGCAGCCGGTCCAGGTGGCCGTCGCGGCCCAGCATCCCGGCCCAGTCCGGGTCCTCGACGCCGTAGCCGGCGTCCAGCGGGCTGCCGCCGGCGACGATGTACGGCTCCTGCGGGTCGACGCCGTGCTTGGTGAAGCCGCCCTCGCCGCCCAGGATGCGGTACCGGGGACCCTGCTGGGCGCAGAGCATGTTCATCCAGAGGTGACTGATCACCCCGGAGCTGTGCCGCAGGACCACAAAGACATCGTCGTCCACCCGCTGCCCCGGCCGCCTGGTCTCCAGTTCCGCGTGCGCCACCGTCGCCGGTCCGAAGAGCTGCACGGCCTGGTCCAGCAGGTGGGTGCCGAGGTCAAAGAGCACCCCGCCGCCGTCGTCCGCCGTCGCCGCCGCTTTCCATGCCTTGGGAACCTCGGGCGACCACCGCTCAAAGCGTGACTCAAACCGGCTCACGGGGCCCAAGGCTCCTGCCTCCACGAGGGCCTTGACCGTGAGGAAGTCGCCGTCCCAGCGCCGGTTCTGGAAAACCGTCAGCACCCGGCCCAGCCGCGCGGCGAGGTCGATGAGTTCCTGTCCCTCGGCGCTGCGCACGGCAAAAGGCTTGTCGACGACGACGTCGAGGCCGGCTTCCAGCGCGGCTTTGGCGAGGGGATAGTGGGTGGCCGGCGGCGTGCCGAGGACCAGCAGATCCAGCTCGCCGGAGAGTTCCAGGATGCCGGCCGGGGTGTCGACGATCCTGGCCGCCGGGTAGCTGGACGCGGCGGCGGACCTCCTGCCGGGATCGGACGTGGAGATCGCCTTGAGCGAATAGGCGGGGTTGGCGGCGATGAAGGGGGCGTGGAAGACGCTGCCCGAGAGGCCGAAGCCGGCGACGGCGGTGCGGATGGGCCGGGATGAATCGTTGGTCATGGTGCCTAGGCTACCGCCCGCCCTGCGGGGGTGTTCCTGCCGGGTGTCCCTGCCGGTTGGAACCTGCCTGCTGGACCCTGCCGGCTGGTTAGCGGCCTGGCCGTTAAACCGGCGAGGCCGGCGCCGCCCGGTTGCTTCCGGGGGCGCCGGCCTCGGCCGTGCTGCTTGTTAGTGCTTGGTGCTTGTCAGTACTAGCTCTTCTGCCAGCCGACAACGCTCCAGTCCGGGGTCTGGAACAGGGCTGCACCGTAGTTGGCCAGGCCAGTGCGGGCGAAGTAGATCTGCGGGCCGTTCATGATGACGCCCATGGAGAAGTACTTCTCCATGTGCTTCTTCTCGACGTCCATGGCGGCCTTGTTGCGCTGGGCGTCGTCCTGAATGGACGCGAGGTCCTTGATGGTCTTGTCCAGTTCGGCATCGCCGAGCCTGTTCTCGTTGGTTGCCGAGTCGTAATACTGCTTCACGGCGCCGGTGGCGTCGGCGCCGACGCCGTAGCCGGAGATGGTGAGCTGGAAGTCGCGGCTGCCAACCACCTTGCCGAAGTCGGCGTCGCCGCGCTGGTCAATGCCGACCTCCATGCCGGCCGCCTGCAGCTGCTTCTGCAGCGTCTGAACGGTGGCGAGGCCGGTGGGGTCGTCACCGAAGTTGGTGATCTTGAACGACGCCGGGACGCCGTTCTTTTCCATGATGCCCTTGGCGTTGGCCGTGTAGCCGGCCTCGGTGAGAACCTTCTTGGCGGCGTCGGCACCGGTTTCCTTGACCGGGTAGTTGTCCTGGTAGTACTTCGAGAACGGCATCAGCATCATCGAGCCCGAGTTGTTCTCCTGCCAGTTCAGGCCGCCGAAGCGGACGGCGCGGATGGCGGGGCGGTCGACGGCGGTGAAGATTGCCTTACGGACCGCGACGTCGGTGAGCGGCGCCTTCAGGGCGTTGAGGTTCAGGCCACCCGCGAAGAGCCGCTGACCGCGGCGGACCTCGGCGTTCTTGGTGCCTTCAAGCTGCTTGTACTTGGTGAGCGTACGGCCGTCGGCCATGTCGATCTCGCCGTTCTTGAAGGCGGCGATCTCGGCGCTTGCCTCCAACTGGCGGAAGATCACCTTGTCCAGGACCGGCTTATCGCCCCACCACTTGTCGTTCGGAACAAGGGAGACGGTCTTGGCGGCAGAGTCGTACTTGTCGACCTTGAACGGTCCCGCCATCCATTCCGGGTGCATTTCGCCGGTGAAGCCGGTGTTGAAGAGCGCCGGGGTGTTGACGGCCTGCGGGACGAATCCGCCGAAGATGTCGCTGAGCGGGTACACCGGCTGGGTGGTGGTCACGACGACTTCCTTGTCGCTGCTTCCGGCCTTGACGGAGTCGATGAACTCATAGGCGCCGGACGTGACGATGTCGATGTCCTTGTTCTTGCCGTTGAGCATCTTCCACGTGTTTTCGAACGTGGAGGCGTTGATCGGGGTGCCGTCGTTGTAGGCGGCCTTCGGGTTGATCTTGATGGTGATGGTCTGCTTGCCGTTCTTGACCTCACTCTTGAAGTCTTCGCAGAAGTTCTTGTTGAGGCTGGCGGTGCCGTCGAAATCGAGCTTCCAGCAGCCGACATAGCCGGCCTCGTCGATCGGGTAGTGCAGCTCGGTGTTGTCCGAGGAGTTGCCCGCGTTGGAGAAGCCGTTGAAGTCCGGTCCGATGTTGCCCAGGGGAAGCGTGACGGTGCCGCCCTGCTTCAAATCACCGGCCTTTTTGGCGTTGACGCTGACCAGCTTGCTGAGGTCCCCGGAGGCATCCTGTGCCTTGGCGCTCTCGGCAGTGGTGGAGGCGCCACCGCCGCCGCACGCGGTCAGCGCGAGCGCGGCCACTACGGCGGCGATGCCACCGATTTTGGTCCGATTCTTCATCATGTTCCCCTTCATTTTTCCTGCGAGTGTGATGCGTGGGTGGCTCTGGTGTGGGTGCGGCTCAGTGGGCGTCGTGGACGACGACCATGTCCGCGTCCAGTTCGCCGTCCGGGTAGAAACAGGCGAACTGCTGGTCGGTGGCTGCCTTTCCCAGGACTGGCTCCAGGGCCGGTTCCAGGGTCAGGCACTTCTCCTGCCGGGCCGGCGGCAGCGCGGCGAACACGGGACAGCGGGTGGCGAAGTTGCAGCCTGCCGGGGCCTCCAGCGGTGAGGGCAGGTCGCCCTGGAGGATGATCCGTTCGCGGGTGCGCTCCAGCTCGGGATCCGGCACCGGGATCGCGGAGAGCAGGGCACGGGTGTAGGGGTGGCGGGGGTTATCGAACACGGCGTCGACGTCGCCGATCTCCACGATTTTGCCCAGATACATGACGGCGACGCGGTTGGAGATGTGCCGGACCACGGAGAGGTCGTGCGCCACCATGAGGTAGCTCAGGCCCAGTTCGGCGCGGAGCTTGTCGAGGAGGTTGATGACGCCGGCCTGCACCGACACGTCGAGGGCGGAGACGGGTTCGTCCAGGACCACCAGGCGGGGGTTCACGGCGAGGGCGCGGGCAATGCCGATGCGCTGGCGCTGGCCGCCGGAGAACTGGTTCGGGAAGCGGTTCACGTGGTCCGCCTGCAGGCCCACGAGCTCCATCAGTTCCATGATCCGTTTCCGAATGGCCGGCTTGGGCAGGCCCAGGTTCTCCATCGGCTCGGCCAGGACCTCGTACACGGTGAAGCGAGGGTCCAGCGCCCCGGTGGGATCCTGGAAGACCATCTGCAGTTCCTTGCGCATGGCGGCCTTGGTCCGGGCATCGGCGGCCTGCTTGTTGCTTAGCCCGCCGATCACCACCTCACCGTCCTGGTCCTTGTGGAATTCCATGATTTCCAGCAGGGTGGTGGTCTTTCCGCAGCCGGACTCCCCCACGATCGAGAAGCACTCGCCCTCGCGGATATCGAAGCTCACCCCGTCCACGGCCTTCACGGTGCCGATCCTGCGCTTGAGCAGGGCGCCCTTCAGGAGGGGGAAATGCTTCCTGACGTCGCGGAGTTCCAGGACAGTCTTGCGCTCGTGCCGCGGCAGGCTGTCAAAGCCGGAGACCGGCACGGCCGGGGCGGCGAAGATGGCGTGGGCGCCGACGTCGGCGAGGGCCTCGCTCTTGATGCATGCGGCGCTGTGTCCCGTGCCGGGTGCCACCGCCAGGAGGTCCGGTTCGCCCTCGAGGCAGGCCTCGCTGGCCAGCGGGCAGCGAGGCGCGAAGGAGCAGCCGGTGGGCGGGTGGATGAGGTTCGGGGGAATCCCGTCGATCGGCACGAGGGAGGTCTTTTCGGCGATGTCCACGCGCGGGACCGCGCCCAGCAGGCCCATGGTGTAGGGCATCCTCGGGCTGTAATAGATGTCGTCGATGCTGCCGGTCTCCACCGGCCTGCCCGCGTACATGACCATGATGTCATCCGCCATCCCGGCGACCACGCCGAGGTCGTGCGTGATCATGACGACGGCGGCACCGGTTTCCTCCTGTGCGGCGTGGAGCACCTCCAGGACCTGCGCCTGGATGGTGACATCCAGGGCCGTCGTCGGCTCATCGGCGATCAGGACCCGCGGGTTGTTGGCGATCGCGATGGCGATCATGACGCGCTGGCGCATGCCGCCCGAGAACTCGTGCGGGAAGGCTTTGAGCCGGTCCTTCGGGCTGGGGATGCCGACCAGGCCCAGGAGCTCGACGGCGCGGGCCTCCTTGGCCTGTTTGCTCATGGCCGGGTTATGGACGGACAGGGCCTCGACGATCTGGGCGCCGACCGTGTAGACCGGGGTCAGGGAGGACAGCGGATCCTGGAAGACCATCGCGAGATCGTTGCCGCGGTGCCGGCACATGGCCTTGTCGCTGAGCCCGAGCAGTTCCTTGCCGTTCAGCCGGACCGAACCGCTGACATCCGCCGTCGGGGGCAACAGGCCCATGATGGCCAGGGACGTGACCGATTTGCCCGAGCCGGACTCGCCCACGATCCCCAGCGTCCTGCCTGACATCAGATCGAAGTCGATGCCGCGCACCGCGTGGACCACACCGTTTTCGGTGTTGAAACGCACGTTGAGGTCCCGGACGGACAGAACCGCGCCGGTGGGCGCGTGCAGCCCGGCGTCGCGGAGTCGATCGGCGGTCTTCTGGGCAGTGGAATTGCTGGTCATTGGTTCTTCTTCTGTGTGTTGCCGGTCTGCGCTGTGCCACTGCCGGCCGTGCTCTTCTTGGCCGTGCCCTTCTTGGCCTTGCCAGTGGAGCTGGAGCTGGGATCGAACGCGTCGCGGAGGCCGTCGTTCATCATGGCCAGGGAGCCGGTCAGCAGGAACATCACGGTCAGGGGTGCCCAGAACATCCACGGGAATGTGGAGACCTGGGAGGTGGACTGGCCGATCAGCACACCCAGGCTCACGTCCGGGACTTTGATGCCGATGCCGATGAAGGAGAATGCGACCTCGGCGAGGATGGCGCCGGTGACGCCGCGGGTGACTTCCAGGACCAGCAGGGAGCCGATGTTGGGGACCAGGTGCCGCCAGACGATGCGGCGCGGCGGGATGCCCATGTACTGCGCGGCTTTGACGAAATCGCGCTGCATGAGGGACATCGAAAGCGACCGGATGAGGCGCGCGGTGCCCATCCAGCTGAAGACCAGCAGGACGATGATGAGCAGCAGCCAGCTCGGGACGGAGTTTTTCAGTCCGTTGGCGCCGCCGCTCGTCGCCACTGCGACCACCAGCAGCGCCGGCATCATGATCAGCGCTTCGAGGATGAACAGCATGACCTTGTCCACTTTGCGGCCGAAGTACGCCATGGTGCAGCCGTAGACCGCGGCGATCAGCACGGAGACGAGGCCGACCACGAGGCCGATCAGGATGGAGACCCGGGTGCCCTCGACTGTCAGGGCGTAGAGGTCGATACCGGCCTGGGAGGTGCCCAGTAAGTGCTCCGCGGAGGGCGGCATGCCGATGCTGAAGGGGTCGATGGTCTCCTTGTCCCAGCTGCCGAAGAACCCGCCGATGAAGGAGACGAGGGTCAGGGTCAGGAAGACGGCCAGGCCTACGACGGCGGTCCGGTTGCGCAGGAAGCGCCGCAGGATGATCCGCGACTTGCCGATCACGACGTCGTCGTTGTCGAGCTTTCCTTCGTCGCGGAGAACGGCCGGATCGATCGTGTTGAGGTTGGTCATGGTTACTGCACCCGCACTCTCGGGTCGACGAGCGTGGTAGCGAAATCGGCGAGGATGGCCCCGACCGCGAAGATGACGGAGCCATAGGCCAGGGTGGCGGTGGCGGCGTTGACGTCCTGCAGCGCAATCGCGTCAATGGACCAGGACCCCACCCCGTGCCAGGCGAAGATCTTCTCCGCGAAGAAGCCGCCGGCGAAGATCGCCGGGATGGTAAATGCAATGCTCTGGGCCACGGGAATGAAGGACACGCGCAGGGCGTGGCGGCTGATGGCCTGGTTGCGGGTCAGGCCCTTGGCCCGGGCCGTCCGGACGAAGTCGGCGTTCACGTTGTCCAGCAGGTACTGGCGCTGGGCGATCTGGTAGGCGCCCCAGCCGGCGATGGTGATGGCGAAGGTGGGCACGGCGTAATGGGCGAGCATGTCGATGAACTGGGCCCAGCCGTCGCCGTCGAGGCCCGGGGTGGAGATGCCGGTGACGAAGAAGACGCGTTCCCCGACCGAATCGTTGATGTTGATGGCGCCGAGCTGTACCAGGAAGTAGGCGATCGGCGCGGGGACGATGTACATCAGGTAGCTGTACGAGGTGATGACGCGGTCCGATGCCTTGTACTGACGGGCAGCCGTGTAGACGCCGAGGGCGACGCCGATCACCAGGGTCAGGATGATCGAGGCCAGGAAGAGCCGGGTTGAGATCCAGACCCGGTCGCCGAACTCGGCGTTGATGAAGGCGCCGTTGGGGCTGCGGCCCCAGTCCCAGCGGGTCACTATGCCCGTGAGCCAGTCAACGTAGCGTTCCCACGGGCTGAGGGCGGGATCAAGCCCCTTGAGCCGGAAGGAGTTGGCCACCTGTTCAGGGGTGGGCCGGGGAATCCGCTCCTGCTCGAGCAGCGCCGGCTGAAGCGTGCTCACTGCCAGAAGGTAGCCGGCACTGGTGGTCAGGAAGATCATGAAGACATACGTGGTGGCACGTTTGGCCAGGTATCGGAGCATGGACCGGTTAGTTCCGGATCGTCGTTGTCTGCGCGGATCCGGCTGCCGTGGCGGCGGGTCCGAGGGGCCGCA
>NZ_RBIR01000012.1 GCF_003634095.1 Arthrobacter oryzae | reverse complement strand
GGCGCCGGGCCTCGCCCGCGCCGATCAGCAGCCGCGCCCGCAGGAATTCCACCGTGTTCCGGTACCCGTCATCCACCGACCCCGGACCACCCGGACCGCCCGCCGCCACGGAACCGTACACGCCGCCGGTTCCGGCTGCACCGCCCTCAGCCGCACCGGACATACGACCGGCGGTAACCGCGGCAGATGCGGTCTCCTCGCGCCAGCCCGTGGTCCACGACGTGGCCGCCGTCCCGGCGGCCGGGGTGGTTTGTGTCCGGGTCCGGTCCACCGCGGCGGCCGCCACCAGCTGCTGATACTCCACCCAGCGCGAGAGCTCCTCGACCCGCCCGGCGAAATCCGACGCGGCCCGGAAATCCCAGGACGCCGCGTCCTCCGCCGTCGCACCCGCGGCCCGGAGCGCGGCCAAGGCGACGTCCACCCCGGATGCCCGGGCCGGGCCGGTGCCCTGCCCGTCGTCCCCGAACGGAATGAAATCCCTTGCGGCTTCCATGATTCAAACCTAGCCACCAGGTACGACATTCTTACCCGGCACCGAGCCCCCCAGGCCGCCCACACCCCAGTGCCAGCCGGAGAACGATCGGACCGTATTTAGACGGCGCGGCCCAGGACCCTCGGCCGGCCAAACTGCGTGCGGACTCCGGGCGAGAAGAGCACAGACTCGGGAAGACCCGGGACCTCGATTCCCGCAGCACGGACCAGCTGATCCTCCAGAAGAGTGAGTCGCGCACGGTACAGCGGCCACGCGCTATGCGTGTTGGGAATGTAAAGCGTTCTGCCCCTGAACCGGGAATGCAGACCGAACCGGGCTGTCAGGTGGACCGACAGCGGGTCCGCCGCTTCGACGTCGAACTCGGGGACGACGGCGAAATCGCTCCTGGCTCCCCGGAACCGCCGAACGGAGTATCCGGTCGTCAGACCAGCCCGGACGTCGCTACTCACAACGTGCCCGGCGGCGACGTCAGGCGTCGCTGCCGTGCCCGCTGTGCCGTCCCGGAATCCGTCCCGGAATCCGTCCCGGAATCGGCCCCGGAAGGTGCGCCCCGAACCAGGGGAAGCCGGACGGCCAGGCTCCGCAGGGTGCAAGGGGTCCCCACGAACGAAGCTCGCGCGCGACCATACATAGGGGATCCCGGCAGCCCGGGCAGCGAGCACCACGGCCAACCGCGAGGCATCCAGGCTGAGGAAGACCACGCCCTGGGTCCCATCCGGTTCCCGGGAGTAGAGGCGCACATTGATTTCGTTGAAACTCCCGAAATAAGGAATGCCGGGTCCACGGCCCAAACCCGCGCCCAGCATCCGGAACCCGATCAGCCCCACCCAAGCGGACCCGTCAAAGCTGTCCGGAGCAACGCCCGGCGGCATGAACGACGCCGCCACCGGCTCCGGGATGCGCCAGTGCAGGAAGACCGCATCTCTCCAACTCTGATCCATGATGATCGGGGTGGGAAGGTCCGGGGCCTCCGGCCAGGGATCCAGGTCCATGAGATCGTGCCCTTCTCGGTAGGCGGTACCGGTCGATCTACTTGGGCGGTCCGCCCTCCGGACGCCACGGCCCGGACCGGGCGCCGGAGCCGGGCCCCTGACAGGCGCCCTAATTCAGCGGCCGGGTGCCTTCAGGGAGTGCCCCGCCGGCCAGCAGCTCCGCCGTCGCGTCGGCCAGGGCCGTCAGCGCCACCCGCTGGGTCCACGGGCCGTAGGAAATACGGGCCACGCCAAGCTCCTGCAGTTTGGCCGGGGCAAGCGACCCCGGCACGTTGATAACCGAAACCTTGTTCCAGCCGATTCCATCCACCAATGCAGTGACAGTCGCCTCGTCCAAAAGGCCCGGCACAAACACCGTGGTAGCGCCGACGTCGAGGAAGGCGCGGCCGCGCTCGATGGCCTCGGCCCGAACCGCGGCCGGATCGCGGCTGCCGGCCTTGAGGAAAGCGTCGGTGCGCGCGTTGAGGACGAAGTCGATGCCCTCGGCATCGGCAGCGCGCATCGCAGCGTTCATTTGGTCAACGGCATCGGCGAGTGGACGCATTTGATCTTCGATGTTGGCTCCGACAATCCCGACGCCGATCGCCCTGCGCACCGTCTCGCCGGGGTTCCCGTAACCGGATTCAAGGTCCGCGCTGACGGGCAGAGACGTGGCGGCAGCAATCAGACCGACGGCGGCGATCATCTCATCAACCGGGATGTTCTCGCCGTCCTCATAGCCGCGGGAGGCAGCGATGGAGTGACTGGCCGTGGCCAGAGCCTTGGTCCCGGGAACGTCGGCAACCACTTTTGCCGTGATTGCGTCCCAAACATTAATTACCTGAAGGACCTCGGGGGCCCGGTGGAGCCGGAGTAGTTCGGTGGCCTTGGGGACGAGAGAATTCGCTGCTTCTGTCATGCCGCGAGCCTAGCTGGCCGCCGCCCGGAAGGGTTTCAGCTGGTCGCGGCAGAGCCAGAGCCGCGCTGACTCTGCCAGGGCCAACGTCCGGTGATTTCCAGCTCGAGCGAGAAACTCAAGAAGGTCCGGATCAACACGATAATGCCCAGCACTCCGACACCCTCGAAGGTCGGTGTGACGGCGACTGAGCGGATGATGTCGGCCGCGACCAGCAGCTCCAGGCCAAGGAGGATGGAGCGGCCCAGCAACTGCCGGTACGAGCGGTAGAGGGTAAGCGGCGCGGAGCCTGCCGGCAGGCGCTCGGGCTGGTATCCGCGCAGCGCCAGGGGGATGGATATGAGCGCGCCGAGCACCATGACGGCCACCCCGGCGAAGTCCATGAAACTACCGACCGACTCAATAACGTGTTGAAAATCCATAGTTCCCCTCAGAGAAGTGGGCGGTGAAATTCATATCAGGGCTCAAGGATGCCGGACGCCGACGCCGGCCAGAATGGCCCGATAACCTTCCCGGAAACTCGGGTAGTGAAACTCGAAGCCAGTGCTGCGGAGCAGCGCGTTGCTAACTCGCTTGTTGCCGCCGCGCGACGGTTCGCCGCTGCCCGCAGCGCCGCTCGCGCCGGCGCCCGCGCCCCCGTTCGACGTCGGCGCCGCGGCCACGGCGTCGGATTCCGACGCCGGCGCAGGGAGTCCCAGCTCTGCCGCCAGAAAGCCGAGGACATTGCCAAGTTCCGCCGGTTCGTTGTCGACGCCCAGATAGACGGGCCCGGGGACCGTGTCCATGGTGCACAGGTGGACAATCGCGGCGGCCGCGTCGTCACGGTGGATGCGGTTGGTAAATCGCGATGCTGCCGGAATGACCGCGCTTCCACCGCGCACCTGGTCAATCAGGCGCGTCCGGCCGGGGCCGTAGATTCCTCCGAGCCGCAGCACCACCGGGGTGATGCCGGTGCCGCGCAATCGGCTGTAAAGGAGCTCCTCGGCTTCGCGGATGATGCGGCCGGAGAACCCGCCGGGTTCCGGCGTCGTGCGTTCATCAATCCAGCCGCCGCCGGCATCGCCATAGACAGCGGTCGAGGAGACGAACAAGACCCGGCGGACGCCGGCCCTGGATGCCAGAACCGCGTCCAGCACGTGGGCGAGACCGTCCACGTAGGCGGCCCGGTAAGCCTCTTCCGTGGGGGAGTCCGCGGCAATAGCGACCACGACGGCGGTGGTATCCGCCGGGACCGGTGGCAGCTCGCCTGAGCTCAAGTCAGCGGCGACGCCCTCGATGGCAGCCGGAAGTTTTTCCGGCGAGCGGCGCCACCCCACCACGCGGTGGCCGGCAGCCGCGAAACGCAGCCCGGCCTCGGTGCCCAGATCGCCGCAACCGGCCAGAAGTACAGTCATTAGGCCAGTCTGCCAGCCTTCACGAGGCGCCGCGGTCAGGCTTGAGCAAATCTTGAAGTGATCTTGCTGCCCACTGAAGCGTTGCCTTGAAGGTGTCCGGGCATCGTTGTACGGGTCAGCCAAGGGGCTGGCGGACACAACTACTTCACTCGGCCACGGCCGGCTCCACGAAACGGATAACTCATGGGTCTCAGCCTCAAGTCCACGTCCAGCAAGGTCCTTGCCTCCGCCGCGCTCCTCGCCGCCGCTGCCGGCGTAGCCGGCATGGGCACCTACGGTGGCTTCACCGCCAGCACTTCGGCTTCCGCGACTGTCAATGCCGGCACTGTTAAGTTCGATGTGGGCACTGCCGGCGCGGCCAACCGACTCACCGTTGCGGCCACCGGCGCAATTCCGGGCGACACCGTCCAGCGCGCGGTCACCCTGACCAACACCGGTGACCAGAGCCTGACCGCGGTAACCCTCACGACTGCGGCTGCACCGTCCTCCAAGCTCGACACTGACGCCGTCAACGGCCTGCAGATGCAGGTGGACGCCTGCCCAACGGCGTGGACAGAAGCGGGCGCGTCCCCGTCCTTCACGTACACCTGCTCGGGCGCGATCACCCCGGTCCTGGTTTCACGTGCCGTAGTCGGAACTAAGATGGCGTTGACTGGACTCACATCCGTGGCCCCGACGAAGACCGACTTCCTCCGCGTCACGCTCACCGTTCCCACGAGCGCTGACAACACGTTCCAGGGCTTGACCAGCACCATCGGCTTTGTATTCGACGCCGTCCAGCGCGCCGGCGGCGCAAGCAAGTAGCGATTTCCAGGAGCTCAGTCCGGGCTGGGCCGGACTGAGCTCCTGGCGTGAGTCGCACTATCCATACCGGCAGGAGGAACGACCCCGTGAGTGCCGTCATCAAGCTGAGTTCCCCGGAACCAACCGAACACGCCTTGGCCGCTGACGGCGCCCGGGAGGACATCCTCCTGAACGGTCCCGTCAAGGAAAGCGCCGTCCTGGACAGTCCCGTCACAGCTCCTGCGCCCCAAGGCCACGGACGCCGTCGGGCCGAACCGACCCCCGCCCGTATCGACCGCCCCCGACGCCTGGTGTCCAAGACGGTCGCGGTGGCCGGACGAGCCGTCTTCACCAGCATCCTCATCTTTGCCGCAGTGGTTTTTCTCTTCCTCGCCGTCGGGCCGCGCTTCCTGAACTACCAGACGTCCACCATGCTCACGGGGAGCATGGCGCCGGGGATCAACCCGGGCGATGTGGTGGTCAGCGTGAAGACGCCGGTGTCCGAGCTGAAGGTTGGCGACGTCATCACCTACAGCATCCCGATTGATGATCACCGGATTGAGACCCACCGGGTAGCCAGCATCAAGCGCGACGGCGCGGGCGCCACGTCTGTGACCACCAAGGGCGACGCCAACGCCGGGGCAGATCCGTGGACTGCCGTGCTGTCCGAGGACTACGTCTACACCCAGGCGGGCGTAGTGCCATATCTTGGCGACGTCATCAGGGCCCTGCGTCAACCGTTGCTCCAGTCCGTCTTCCTCTACGGCGCGTCCGCCCTGCTGGTTGTCGTCGTGCTGACGGCAATCTGGCGGAAGCCCACGAAATCCGCCTCCGGAGCACCCACCGCGGAGGGCCCGGAGGGCGTTGCGGAGGGCCCGGAGGGCACGGAAGAAACCCCTGGCACCGGTTCGGAATTGAGCAGGTGATCGCCGACGGCGTCATCCTGGATAGCGGGCAGATCGACAGGCTTGCTGCGGAACTGGAATCGCGTTCCACCGCCGTCGGCTTCGTCAGCCGCTTCCTCCAACGGCTGCCGGACAGCCTGGCGTGCGTCCACCGCAGCCTCCTGGAAGGCAAGAGTGAAGGGGCGTTAACCGCGATCCTGAGCGTGGCGACGTCGGCGGCGACGGCCGGCGCGGTTCAGCTGGAAGGTCACAGCCGGGCGGTCGAGCACAGCATTAGGGCCGGTGACCTGGGCGCGGCCCGGGCTGCCGCGGGGATCCTCGACGCCAACGCCGCGGACTTCGCACGGCACGCGAGCGCACTCTTCAGCTGCTGAGGATGCCGCTCGTGACGGCCGGGAGCCAAACGGACACTGTGGTTCCGCCGTCGGGTGCCGAACCGATGCTGAGCCGCCCGCCGTGGGCCTTTGCGATCCGGACGCATGTTGCCAGCCCCAGACCGGATCCCGGGGGATCGTCCTCCCGGTGCAAACGGGCCAGCGGCTCAGTGACGTGGATCCGCTCTTCGGCGGGAATGCCCTTGCCGTTGTCCGTCAGCCGGACCTCTATGGTGCCGGGAGATTCCTCGGCCGTGACCAGAATTCTCGGCGGGACGCCGGGCCGGGAGTAAGCCACGGCATTGTGGATCAGGTTTTGCAGCAGGATGCGCAGCTGCTCGCCGTCGGCCTGCAGGACCGCATCCGAAACCTGGATGTCCGCCCCGCTGTCCTTCAGGACCGCCGTGAGGTCCTCCTCGACGGCGCCCACCAGGGCCGCGAGGGACACCGGCTGGCGGCGGAGCGCTCCACCGATCCGGGAAAAGGACAGCAGATCGTCCACCATGGCCAGCATCCGGCGTGAGGTCCTGCCAATGAGGCGGACGTCGTCCGCGTCCGCGGCGCCTTGCATTTCGCCAAGTTCGGTGAAGCCGATGATGCTGGTCAGCGGGTTACGCAGATCATGGCTGATGCGGGCAGTGAACGCTTCCAGCAGCTCGTTGCTGATGCGTGCCTCGTCCAGGGCCCGGGCGAGCATCCGGGCATGGTGGTGTAGTTCGAGCACCTCCACCACCTGCGAGGCGATGATCTCCAGCGCCGACTGCTGCGCGGCAGCGAGTTCCGCGGGTGCCGGCGAAAAGACGCACAGGGACCCCAGCACGAACCCATCGGCCGTGGCGAGCGGGACCGAAGCGTAGAACCGGATGGCGGCGACGTGGCCCGTGACAAAGGGGTGGTCCCGGAACAGCGGGTCCTGCGAAGCGTCGGGCACCACGGTGGTCCTGCCGCTGAGGAAGACCCGGCTGCACAACGAATCTTCGCGGGAACAAATGCCGGGGTCCATGCCAACTGCGGCAATGTGATGCTGCTGATCTTCGGTGATGATGTTGACCGCGCCGAACGGGATACCTGTGGTTGCAGTGGCCAAGGCCAGCAGCTTTTGCAGCTGGGCCCGCGCATCTGGAGCCCGCGTGCCGGCAGTCGCGGGGATGGGTTCGAGGCGAGGCAGCCCGTACTCCGCGAGTCTCGACTGCCGGACCACTGTGGATTCGGCCGAGGCGGGGGCCGACGGCGACGCGGTCAGTTATCCCACCCCTTCTGCCGGTGCCATCCGGTAGCCAACGCCTCGTACCGTGCGGATGAACCGCGGTTCGCGGCCTTTGTCGCCGAGCTTCTTGCGCAGGTTGCCGATATGCACTTCCACGAGGTGTTCATCCATGGGCCACTCGGTGCCCCATACCTTGACCAGGAGGGCCTTCCGGGTCCACACCCGCCGCGGCGCGCCGGCCAGCGCTTCCAGCAGATCGAATTCCGTGCGCGTCAGCTCCAGTTCGACGCCGTCAATGGAGGCCGCCCGGCCTTCCGCCTCGACAATCAACGGACCGTGGCGGACGACGCCGCAAGCATCGGGGTGGATGCCGGCGCCGGCCGCCATGGCGGCCTGGCGCGACGGTGTGCCGGCAGGCTCTGGCGGGACGGGCACGAGGTCGCCCGCCCGGCGTCGTCGTGGCTCGGCCTGAGGGGGAGCAGTCAGTGGGAGGGTGGTGTTACCCGCTCCGGGCACGACGTCGTCCGCCCGGCGCCGCGGAATGTCCGGCAGCTCGGCAGTTGATCCGGGGGATCCAGACGATGAGTTTCCGGGCGCGACCGGCATGAAATCGGTGGCGCGTCGCCGCGGGGTGGGGCGTTGCGGGGTGGGACGGTGGCGCCGCATCACGGCTGTCACCCGCGCCTGGACGGAGCGGGGGCTGAAGGGTTTGCCGATGAAGTCGTCGGCGCCGATCTCCAGGCCCATCAACTCGTCGATTTCATCGGACCGTGCCGTGAGCATGACGACGTAGGCATCGGAAAATTTGCGCAGCCGGCGGCACACTTCAACGCCATCCAAGTCGGGCAGGTTCAGATCCAGCGTCACAAGGTCCGGCCGGTGTTCCTGGATGTTGACGAGGGCTTCGGCCCCGGAAGCAGCCTCAAAAACGGCGAAGCCCTGCATCTCCAAGGTCCGGCGAAGGAGCAGACGGACATCGCCGTCGTCGTCTACAACCACAGCTCTGAGCTGATTCGGTGAATTGACCATAATCCCAGCTTCTAAACAGGAGACCCGCGTGTCACAGCCACCCCCTGCGCCACACAATGTGACGCAAACCTCATGCGTCACAGTTTCGATTCAGGCTAACACGCTTTTCTTGAGCAAATGTTGAAGTTTAACCCGGCTCTGGGTTGAAGCTCGGCTGACAGAGTTGAAGCCACCAGATCACCTGCCCGGACAGAAAGCGCCACCAGTGAACCTCGCCAAGCCCTTTGCGGCAGCCTCGCGGGTCTCGCCCGCACGGCTGGTACATCGGCGCGGGCTGCTGGCCATCCCCTTGGCCGTGGGCTTGGTGCTCGGCGCCCCCGGGTTGGCTCTTGCCGCGTTTACGGCCAGGACCACCGCGTCCCTGAACGTTGGAACGTACACGGTCCCGGCCCCGGCATCCATCAACGGCACCTTGGTGTGCACCACCATCCAGGGGAAAAAGGGCGCATCCATCAGTTTCACGGGCTTTGCCGCCGTCGACCGAGCAACGGGTTACACCGCGACGCTCAGTTCTCCCACCGGCCCCACAGCCGTGGCCGCCATCGCTGACGGGGATACTTCGCAGGGGATGACGCTGCTCAGCAAGGGCAGCGGCAAGGGAACCTACACCTTCACGCTCTCCGCGGCCGTGGGTTCGTGGACCGGGCCGGCGCTGCAGCAAGCGGTCACCTGCTGAACTGCGCCGGCGCCGGGAGCCGGCGCCGGGCAGGCTGGCGGCGTGCCGCTATCGCGCCGGAATCGGGAAGAAGGCCCGCGGGTCCTGCAGCAGTGCCGGGTAATCGAAGGCCGAGCGGTCCACGATCTCGTCCACCTGGAAGTTGCGGGCGAACTGGCCGTCCACGGTAATTGGTCGGCCCAGGACCTTGCCGATCGCAAAGGAGGTCCCGCCATTGACCGGGATGGCCACCACGGAGTTGCCGGGAAGGGTGGTGAACGCCTCTTCCTGCTGCTGGCGCTTGCGGGTGGGCTTCTTGACGAGCTGCTTCGGCGGGAGCTTGCGCACCTTGGCCGGGCGGCGTGAGCCCGATTCGGCGTAGACGAACTGGTAGTCGTCGTCCGTCGCGGCCTTGGCGCGTCCCACGGGCGGCAGGCTGACGGTCTTCAGCTGTTGGGGCTCGGTGTCGCCGAGCGGCAGGCGCAATACCCACATGCGCTCTCCAGCCGGATCTTCCGGCAGGAGCTCGTGCTTCGGCTCGGGCCAGACGTACTCCAGGTCCGGATCGGTGCCCGGGAAGACCTTGGCGTAGAACCGCGGGTCCTTGGCCACGAGCCGGGACCGGTGGCTGAGGTGCAGATCAGCGTTGCCCAGCCACGGTGGCATCGGGATCTTGGCGGCGTAATCGGGGTGGGCCGCCTGCGGGGCGAACTCCAGAATCTTTTCGCGCGTGGTGTCCTCGCCGCCGCGGGCCGTCCATTCATCCACCATGGTCAAGCCATACATGGTGAGCGCCGGCACGTAGCCCATCCACATCCGGATAGCCGGGTGCGACTGCCAGCCGTACTCCGGGATCACCAGCGCACGCAGGATCTGCAGCGCTTCAACGCGCTGCTTGCCGAGCCGCTCGCGGTCCAAAACCGCGGCGCTCTGCTGGAAATCGGGGAAGGGGAGGAAAGTCTGCATCTTTCCAGTTTGAGGCCACAGACCAAATGCGCCAATTGCTGGGGACCTCGCGTGCCCATCTTCACATTTTGGAACGAAGCAGACAGTTCATTACGACGGGGCGTAATATAGCAGGACCCCACTAATGCCGCCCGGAGGACACGCCATGAATCCAGCCCTTGTTGAGCCGTTTGTACCGAAATATGGACAGCTGCTCGGACCGGAAGCGAACGGTATTTTGGTGCTCGAGGAAGTCATCCTCGATCCCGTGGCAGCCCGCAAGGAACAGCACGGGTTCCGCGCCGCCATGGCATCGGTGGCCCTGACCATGCGCCGGATACTGGCGCTGCGCCTCTGTATCGCCGTTGTGGCGATCGCCAACCTGCCTCTCTTCCTGCTCAACAAAGGCTGGTGGATCTACGCGGTCTCACTCGCTCTGGTGGTGGCGGTCCACGCAGCAGTGTCCTGGCTGAACCGGCACGAGCCGCGGATCCGCCAGCGCCGCATGCTGGAACTGCACCTGAGCCGGGAGCGGAGCGACAACTACCGCAAGGTCCGCGACGCCGTGAAGTACGTCATCGACGCCCCGGCCCGGATGAACGAGAGCCTCTACCTTGAGCTGCTCGCCGCAAAGCGGGTGGCCCTGCACCTGGCCATGGGCACCGTGGCGCTGCTGGATACGAGCGACGACGCCGCGTGGAAAGTCCGGATTGTCCGCGAACTCCCGCAGGCCGCCTGAGCCCGCACCCCTCACCGAAACAGCGCGCCTCACCTAAGCAGCACGACGCCGGAGCGTCCCCTTGCGGGATCGCTCCGGCGTCGTGGTGTTTACGCCCTACTGCCTGTGTGAGGCAGTGCTGTAACAGCCCTATCCGGGGAGCTGCAGCACCTGGCCCGGGAACACCAGGTTGGGGTTGCTGATGGTCGCCGCGTTCGCGTCGGCCAGCGACTGCCAGCCGCCGCTGATGTTGAGCTTGGCGGCGATCGTGCTGAGGGTTTCTCCGCTCCGGATGGTGTAGGTCTGGCCGCTCACTGACACCGGTGCAACGTGGCGCGGGACCTGGACGGCGGCCGCGGGGACAGCCTGCACGGGGACAGCCTGACGGACGGGAACCGCGGCGGCCTGCGGCGAGGGGGTTGTGCTCTGCGGGGCCGCGGCACCGCCGCTCAGGCCCAGCTTCGCAGCGCAGGCCGGCCACGCGCCCCATCCCTGACTTGCCTGTATCTTCTGGGCGACGGCGATCTGTTGTTCACGGCTGGCAGAAGCCGCGGACCCCGTGCCGCCATTCGCCGCCCACGTGCTTTGGCTGAATTGCAGGCCGCCGGAGTAGCCGTTTCCCGTGTTGGTGGCCCAGTTGCCGCCACTTTCGCATTGGGCCAGTGAGTCCCAAGTGGAGGCGGGGGTTGTCGCCGGGGCGGCGGCGTTAGCCGAAGTTGCGGACATCGCGACGGCGGCAAGCGAAACGGCCGCCAGGGTGATGCCGCGGCGCGCGGCAGTGCTGTAGGTGGATTTCTTCATGTTTCAGATGCTCCTGAGGGCCACCAGCGCTCGGTCCGTCCCCGGACGTTATGGCGCCACTGCCCGCCCCTGACAATAGAGGTCATATGCGGTGTCTACCGGTCGGGCAGTATCTGGTGGTGGTAGCACCGGGCATGCACTGCCCGGTTGCGGGCATTGCACAATAGGCTAAGTCAGGTCCGGCCCGTTATCAAGTCGTTATTTTTGGGCGCTTCTGCGGTTATCATAGGGCCGCTGCCCGGGCCGGCCGCGGACCCGCGTGAACATGCTGGCGGGCGTCAGCTTTTGAGCATCGCCGCGAGGTAGGGGGCCGTTCGGCTCGTCGTCGAACGCGCGACGGCGGCTGGGGTCCCGGTTGCCACGATCCGTCCGCCGGCGTCGCCACCGGCCGGGCCGAGGTCGATCACCCAGTCCGCGGCGGCCACCACATCCATGTCGTGTTCGACCACAATGACGGTGTTGCCCGCGTCCACCAGCCGGTGCAGCTGCGCCATGAGGAGTTCGACGTCGGCAGGGTGCAGCCCGGTGGTGGGCTCGTCCAGCAGGTAGAGGGAGTGGCCCCGCTGGGCGCGCTGCAGTTCGGTGGCGAGCTTGATGCGCTGGGCCTCGCCGCCGGAGAGCTCGGTGGCCGGCTGACCGAGGCGCAGATAGCCTAGGCCCACCTCGCGCAGGGTCTGTAGGCTGCGCGCCGCCGCCGGCACCTGCTCCAGGAACTCCGCGGCCGCGTTGACGGTCATGCCCAGCACCTCGGCCACGTTCTTGCCGCGATAGGTGACTTCGAGGGTTTCCGGGTTGTAGCGCGAGCCGTCACATTCGGGGCACGGGCCGTAACTGCCGGGCAGGAACAACAGCTCCACGGCCACGAAGCCCTCGCCCTGGCAGGTCTCGCAGCGGCCGCCGGCCACGTTGAACGAGAAGCGCCCGGCGCCGAAGCCCCGCGCCTTGGCCTCGTCGGTGGCGGCGAATTCCTTGCGTACCGCGTCAAACAGGCCGGTGTAGGTGGCCAGGTTGGAACGCGGGGTGCGGCCGATCGGCTTCTGGTCCACCTTGACCAGCCGGTCGAGTTGGTCCAGCCCGGTGACCGGGCCGACGCTGAGCGGGCCGACGCTGAGCGGCCCGGCGGCCTCGCCGGCCTCGGCCTCCAGATCCTCGAGGGCTTTCGCGCCAGAGTCGGCTGCCGCAGTGTCGGCTTCCGGATGGAGCCGGGCGCCCACCACTTCGGCCAGGACCTGGCTGACCAGCGTGGACTTGCCGGAGCCGGAGACGCCCGTGACCGCTGTCAGCACGCCCAGCGGGAAGTCGGCGTCGAGTTCACGCAGGTTGTGCCTGCTGATGTCCCGCAATTCCAGCCAGTCGGCGGCCTCGCGGCGGCCGCCGCCAGCCTTGCCGCCAGCCGCGCCAGCCTTGCCGGCCGTGCCGTCGTCCGCGCCAGCGTCCGAACCGTCGCGAGCACCGCCGTCGTCCGTGTTTTCCGGAACGTCAGCCGGCCCGTTCGGGAACAGGAACGGCCGGGTGACGGAGGCTTCCACCCCGGCGAGGCCGGCCACGGGCCCGCTGTAGAGCACGTCGCCGCCGCCTTCACCGGCGCGCGGCCCCACGTCCACCAGCCAGTCCGCGCGGCGGACGATGTCCATGTTGTGCTCCACCACGAACACCGAGTTGCCGGAGGACTTGAGCTGGTCCAGGACCGCAAGGAGGGGCTCGGCGTCGGCGGGGTGCAGGCCGGCGGAGGGCTCGTCCAGCACGTAGATCACGCCGAACAGCCCGGAGCGGAGCTGGGTGGCGATCCGCAGCCGCTGCATTTCGCCGGGGGAGAGCGTGGGTGTGGACCGGCCAAGGGCCAGGTAGCCCAGGCCCAGGTCCAATAGCACGGTGACGCGCTGCAGGAGGTCCCGGGTGATGGCGACGGCCACCTCGTTGCCCTCGCCGGAGGACTGTTTGCGGGAGGCGGTCCCGGCCTCCGTGAGCTCGGTAGTGGGGCGGATGATGTCCGCCAGTTCGGCCATCGGGACGGCATTGAGGTCCGCGATGGTCCGTCCCGCAAAGGTCACCGCCAGCGCAGCGGGCGTCAGGCCGCTGCCGCCACAGACCGGGCACGGGCCGGTTTCCATGAACCGCAGCACCTTCTCGCGCATGGTGGTGCTCTTGGAATCGGCCAAGGTATGCAGCACGTAGCTTTTCGCGCTCCAGAACCGGCCCTTGTAGGGCTTGGCGACGCGGTCGCGCTGGGGCGTCACCTCCACCACGGGCTGTTCTTCGGTGAAGAGGATCCAGTCGCGGTCTTTGCGGGGGAGCTTCCGCCAGGGGGTGTCGACGTCGTGGCCTAGGTGGGTGAGGATGTCGCGCAGGTTCTTGCCCTGCCACGCGCCGGGCCAGGCGGCGATGGCGCCGTCGCGGATGCTCAGCGAGGTGTCCGGGACCAGGGAGGACTCGGTGACCGTGTGCGCGATCCCCAGGCCATGGCACTCGGGGCATGCGCCGGCAGCCGTGTTCGGCGAAAACGCGTCAGAATCCAGCGGACTGGCGCCGTCCGGGTAACTGCCGGCGCGGGAGAAGAGCATGCGCAGCGAGTTGGACAGTGTGGTGAGCGTGCCCACCGTGGAGCGCGAACTCGGTGTTCCGCGGCGCTGCTGGAGCGCGACGGCGGGCGGCAGCCCGGTGATCATTTCCACCTTGGGATTGTGCCCCTGCTGGATGAGGCGGCGCGCGTAGGGGGCAACGGATTCGAAGTAGCGGCGCTGGGCCTCGGCGTAGATGGTGCCGAACGCCAGGGACGACTTGCCCGATCCGGAGACTCCCGTGAAGGCCACGATCGCGTCGCGGGGCACGTCCACGTCCACGTTGCGCAGGTTGTTCTCCCGTGCGCCGCGTACCCGGACAAACCCGTCTGTGGGGCTCCCTGAAGCGAGATCCGGGACGATCGGGAGCGGCAAATCGGAAGCATGCTGTGTATTTTGCATTGATTCGACTCTATCCGCTCCCCGCAGCACCGGGCATATCCTTACCGAATGGAAACCAACGAGGCCGGCACCACCACCGGTACCAACACCGGCACAGGCACCCCCACCGGCGCCGGCACGAACTCCGGCACCGGCACGAACACAGTGGCCGCAAACGACGCGTCCGGCCCTGACAATGGCTTCGACACCGGCGAGGCCCCCGATTTTGCCGAGGTCCCCCAGGGCGTCCTCTCGCTCCCGGTGGCCGAACTGCACCTGCACATCGAGGGAACGCTCGAGCCGGAACTGATCTTCGCGCTGGCCGAACGCAACGGGATCCAGTTGCCTTACGCTGACCTGGACGAGCTGCGCTCGCGGTATGAGTTCACGGACCTGCAGTCATTCCTGGATCTGTACTACGCCAACATGGCGGTGCTGCAGACGGAACAGGACTTCGCGGACATGACCCGGGCCTACTTGAGCCGGGCTGCGCTCGCCGGGGTCAGGCATGCGGAGATCATGCTGGACCCGCAGGCACACCTGTCCCGCGGAATATCGCTGGAGACCTGTGTCAACGGGGTGGCCTCGGTGCTGGCCGGATCCCTCGAAGAGTTCGGGATCTCCACCCTGCTGATCGCGGCCTTCCTGCGCGACCTCACCGAGGAATCCGCGCTTGAGGTGCTGGAGAAGCTGATCGCCATGGACGCCCCGATTGCCGGCATCGGCCTCGATTCCGCCGAGGTGGGCAACCCGCCGGCCAAGTTCGAGCGGCTCTTCGCCCGGGCCAAGGAGGCCGGGCTGCACCGGATCGCGCACGCCGGCGAGGAGGGCCCGCCGTCGTACATCATCGACGCGCTGGACATCCTGGAGGTGGAGCGGATCGACCACGGCATCCGTTGCATGGAAGATCCGGAGCTGGTGGAACGGCTGGTGGACGAGCTCATGCCGCTGACGGTGTGCCCGCTGTCCAACGTCCGGCTCCGGGCCGTCGACACCCTGGCCGAGCACCCGCTGCCGGCGATGCTGGCGGCGGGCCTGAACGTGTGCGTGAACTCGGACGACCCCGCGTATTTCGGCGGCTACGTGGATGACAACTTCGCGCAGCTGAAATCGGTGATCGGCCTCTCCGAGTTCGATTGCGTTCGGATGGCCGCGAACTCGATCCGTTCCTCCTTTGCCAGCGAGGAACGCAAGGCCGAACTCCTGGCCGAACTCGCCGCCTCCGGCCACTAACCACCCAAGCAACGCGGGGTCACTTACGGCCTGTCCGGAGGCTCCGGATGGGCCGTAAGTGACCCCGCGTTGCTTTTCCTAACGGCCGGTTAGACGTCGATCGAGTCCATGTGCGGGTACCGCGCCCCGGCTGCCACGCCGGCCGGAGCGAGTTCGTCCAGACGGGTCAGGTCCTCGGCGGAGAGCTCGACGTCGGCTGCGCCCAGGTTCTCGCGCAGCCGGTTGACCTTCTTGGTGCCCGGGATGGGAACGATGTGCTCGCCCTGGGCCAGCAGCCAGGCCAGTGCCAGTTGCCCGGGGGTGCAGCCCTTCGCGTCCGCCAGCTCCTTGACCCGGTCCACGAGTTGGAGGTTGCGGGTGAAGTTCTCGCCTTGGAAGCGCGGGGAGTGCCGGCGGAAATCGTCCTCCGGGAAGTCATCCGGGCTCCGGAACTGGCCGGTCAGGAAGCCGCGACCCAGCGGGCTGTAGGGGACAAAACCGATGCCCAGTTCCGCGAGGACCGGGAAGACCTTGGTCTCCGGCTCGCGCTCCCACAGCGAGTATTCGGTCTGCAGGGCGGTGATCGGGTGCACGGCGTGGGCCCGGCGAATGGTGTCGGCGCTGGCCTCGGACAGGCCAAGGTGCCGGACTTTGCCGGCCTGCACCAGCTCGGCCATGGCTCCGACGGTGTCCTCGATGGGGACGGTCTTGTCCACCCGGTGCTGGTAGTACAGGTCGATGTGGTCCACTCCCAGCCGCTGCAGGCTGGCGTCGCAGGCGGCGCGCACGTACTCGGGGGAGCCGTTGATGCCCACCCAGGACCCGTCGGGCCGGCGTTCGTTGCCGAACTTGGTGGCCAGGACGACGTCGTCGCGCCGCCCGGCGATGGCCCGGCCGACGAGCATTTCGTTCGTGAACGGGCCGTACATGTCCGCGGTGTCGAGCAGGCTTCCGCCGGCGTCGAGAAAGGCATGGATGGTGGCGATGGACTCGTTTTCCTCGGCTTGGCCGTAGAACTCGCTCATGCCCATGCAGCCCAATCCGAGGGCCGAGACGGTGAGTGAACCGAGCGTGCGGGTTTCCATAGATATCTCCTCGATACGAACGTTTGGGGGCAGACCGCCACTCTAGGCCCATCGGCCCGGGGGCACAACGACCGACGCAACCGGAGCTCCCCGCGTCCGGGAACCCGCTGACAAGCAACGCGGAGTCACTTGCAGCCCGTCACGGGGCACGACATGGGCCGTAAGTGACCCCGCGTTGCACCTTCTGCCCAAAGTCCATGCGCCGGCCCACGTCCGCCGCTGAGACGGTTCACCCTCGCCGGGGGATGCGTCGGCCAGCCTCTGGCGGCAGAGTGCAGCTATGACGAAGACCGGACGGCGGCGCAAGGACTCGCTGCGCCAGGTGATGCCGGGGATTGACGCCGCCGCCACCTATCAGAGGGAGTGGTTCGGCAAGGACGTCGTCGCCGGAGTCGTCCTGGCGACGTTGCTCGTTCCCCAGGGCATGGCCTACGCGGAGCTGGCAGGGCTGCCGACGATTACGGGGCTCTACACCACCATCCTGTGCCTGCTGGCCTATGCGGTCTTCGGTCCGTCCCGTGTCTTAGTGCTGGGCCCGGACTCTGCGCTCGGTCCGATGATCGCGGCCACCGTCTTGCCGCTCGTCGGGTCAGGCGGGGACCCTGTGAAGGCGGTGGCGCTGGCGTCGATGCTCTCGATCATGGTCGGCCTCATCATGGTCCTCGCCTCGGTGGCCAAGTTCGGCTTCATCGCCGACCTCATCTCCAAACCCACGATGATCGGCTACATGAACGGCCTGGCGCTCACCATCCTGGTGGGTCAGCTCCCAAAGCTCTTCGGATTCAAAGTGAGCAGCGAAAGCTTTGTCGGCGACTTGGTCGGCTTCGTACAGGGCGTGGCCAACGGCGAAGCGGTGGCCGCCGCCGCAGCAGTCGGCATCACCGGAATCGTGCTGATACTGGCCCTGCAACAGTGGCTGCCCAAGGTCCCTGCGGTGCTCGTCATGGTGGTCCTCGCGATCGCGGCGTCGACGATCTTCGACCTCGCCGCCCGGGGCGTCTCTTTGGTCGGGGAACTCCCGCAAGGCTTCCCCCCGTTTACGATCCCCCATGTTGATCTCGCGGACATCGGACTGATGTTCGCCGGTGCTTTGGGTATTGCGCTGGTGTCCCTGACGGACACGATCTCGAATTCGACGGCGTTCGCGGTGCGTTCCGGCCAGGAGGTTCATGGCAACCAGGAGATGATCGGCATCGGTGCCGCGAACCTGGCCGCGGGCTTCTTCCAAGGCTTCCCCGTCAGCACCAGCGGCTCCCGGACCGCCGTCGCGGAACGTTCCGGCTCCAAGAGCCAGCTCACGGGCGTGACAGGTGCCCTGCTGGTCCTGCTCATGCTCGTGCTGCTTCCCGGGCTGTTCCGGAACCTGCCGCAACCGGCCTTGGCGGCCGTGGTGATCACGGCGTCCGTTTCCCTGGCCGACGTGCCCGGGACGGTGCGTCTCTGGCGCCAGAGCAAGTCCGAGGTCAGCCTCTCGCTCGCAGCCTTCCTCGGGGTTGCTTTCCTCGGAGTGCTGCCCGGCATTGGCATTGCCGTGGGACTGTCGATTCTCAACGTGTTCCGCAGGTCGTGGTGGCCGTATGAGACGGTGATCGGGCGGGTTCCGGGCTACGAGGGGTTCCACGACGTGAACTTCCACCCGGACGCGAAGCACCTTCCTGGCCTGGTGATCTACCGTTGGGACGCCCCGATCTTCTTCGCCAACGTCAAGCCGTTCCGGGACAACATTCGTCACCTGGCCAGGGCCGAACCCAAGCCACGGTGGATCCTGCTTGCGGCCGAGCCGATCACGGATGTGGACACCACGGCCGCCGACGTGCTGATCGAATTGGACCGTGAGCTGGACGCGCAGGGCACCTCACTGGTCTTCGCCGAGCTCAAACACCTGGTCCGGGAGAAGATCGACCTCTACGGGCTCAAACAAGAGATCGATCCGCACCATTTCTATCCGACCCTCGATGCCGCCGTCGAGGCCTACATCGCGCTCACCGGGGCCGATTGGAGCGTCGGGGACTGACCTCCGAAGCCACGCGGGGTCACTTACGGCCGGTCCCATGGTCTTCCATGGGCCGTAAGTGACCCCGCGTTGTTTTTCTACTGACGGGTAGCGGTGAGTTGGTCCTTCCCGCGCTCCCGCCCACGCTGTCATAGTGGGTCACGACACATAGAGTTAACCGATCCGGCTCGCAAAAACCAATGATTCCTTGGCAAAATGCAGGTGGATCAATTGCTTCTAAAGGAGACCCATGGGCGCGAACACCGCGGAAAACACCAACCTTCGGCTGAAGGCCGTGCTGGATGTGCTGACAGAGGAGGGATGGACCGGCGAGAAGCTGAACGCCGGGGCCGTGCTCGGCGAGGCAATCGCACGGGTGCCCCTCAACGACCACGAACGCGAACTCCTCAGCGGCGGCATTCCCCGCGGCCACAAGACGCTGACCACCGCCACGGCAAAGCTGGTCAAGGCTGGCTGGCTGGTCAAGGGCCGCTCCGGCTGGTCCATCACCGACGACGGCCAGCGCGCCACGGTTGCTTTCGCCGATCCCGCTGCCTTCAGTGCAGCGCTCGACGCCGGCACCCCGGTTCCGGCCGGCACCCCGCTGCCGTCTGCTCCCGCAGTCAAGCCTGCCAAGGCAAAGCCTGCCGCCAAGGCCGAGGAAGCGCCGTCGAAAACGGGCAAGGTTGCGGGCAAGGCCGCCAAGCTCATCGAGGAGGCCGTCGCTCCCGTCGCCAAGGCCGTGCGGAAGCGCAAGCCCGCCGCCAAGGCCGAGGCGGCGGCGGAATCCGGGGCGGAGGCTCCGGCGGCGCCCGCAGTCAGCGTCGAAACCATCGAGCAGCCGGAAGCCGTCGCGGTGGCCGGCGACTTCGACATCCTGCTGGGCGCGCCCGCCAACTGGGCGCCGCAGTATGACGAAGTCCAGATGGAACTGGACCAGGTGGACCAGCTTTGGAAGATTGCCGCGGACATTCCGGCCGGCTTCTACTCCTTCAAGATCGCCCTGAACCGTTCCTGGGACGAAAACTACGGTGCGTTCGGCGTGTTCGATGGCCCCAACCACGAGGTACACCACGGCGGCGGCCCCCTGGTCATCCAGTACGATCACCGCACCCGGGACATCCTCCTGCCGTAAGGAGCGACGCCCAAGCTTTCTGCCGACGCGCAAAGGACCCTTCGATACCGGAATTCCGGTGTCGAAGGGTCCTTTGCGCGTCGCGGGCAGTTTTGCGCATCCTGGCACCTGACGAACCTGACGAACCTGACGAACCTGACGGTGGTCAAAGCCCCGGAGGACCATAGCGCGGGTCCGGCCGTAGCGCCTCGAACAACCAACGCGGGGTCACTTACGGCCCATGTCGTGCCCCGGAATGGGCCGTAAGTGACCCCGCGTTGCTCTTAGAGGCGGCGAAGGCTCAAAACCGGGTCGGGTCGGGCCGCGGCGGCACTGGGCCCGGGTCTGGAATCGGCAGGGGATTGGGCGTCGGGAACGGACCCGGGGCCGGGGAAGGCGTGGGCGCTGGCCCGGGCACCGGCTCGGGTCCCGGAACCGGCGGCGGGGTGACCGGACCGGGCTCCGGCGGGAACGGGTCTCCGGGTTCCGGCGGCGGGGCGGTGGGCCCGGGTTCCGGCGGAAACGGATCGGGTTCGGGTGTCGGTGGGATGGTCATGCCGGGCTCCCTTCCTCTATGTGGAAAATCTTGCGGATCGTGCGCCGTGTGGTTCGTGGGCCGTGTGGTTCGTGCGCCGTGGGGATCCTGCGCGGTCTACCGGTCCGGCCGCGCCACTCCGCCGCGCAGGACCTTCAGCTCCCAAGGGCGGAGGTGCAGTCGGGGCGCCCCGGAATCGGCGGGGTAGTTTCCCAGGACCAGTTCCGCGCTGCCCCAGTCAACCAGTGCGTCGCCGTCGAGCGTCACGTCCTGCTGGGTGCCCGAAAAGTTGCCGAGCACCAGCAGCGTGGTGCCGGCCAGGGCCCGGGTGAAGGCGTAGACGTGGGGGTCATCGGGCAGGAGCATGGTGAAGTCCCCGTGCGAGACCACCGGCTCCGCGTGCCGCAGCGCGATGACCTGGCGGTAAAAGCTGTAGACCGAGTCCGGATCGTCCACCTGGGCGGCGGCGTTGATGTGGTTGGCGTTGGGGTTGACGGCGATCCAGGGTGCGCCGGTGGTGAAGCCGGCGTGCCGGGAGGCGTCCCACTGGACCGGGGTGCGGGCGTTGTCCCGGTTCAGCGGTGCGAGGGCGGCGAGGACCTCGGCGTCGGTGTGGCCGAGGTGGGCGGTGGCCTCGCGGTGGTGGTTGAGGACCTCGATGTCGCGGTAGTCGCTGATCGCCCCGAAGCTCATGTTGGTCATGCCCAGTTCCTCGCCCTGGTAGACGTAGGGGGTGCCGCGGTGCAGGTGCAGGATCCCGGCGAGCATCTTGGCGGAGAGCTCGCGGTACTGCGGGCTGTCGTCGCCGAAGCGGGACACGGCGCGGGCCTGGTCGTGGTTGCCCCAGTAGAGGCTGTTCCAGCCGGTCTCGGCGAGGCCTTCCTGCCAGCGGCCCAGGGTCTCCTTCAGCTCGGTGAGCTGGAGTTTCTTGGGGCGCCATTTGTCGCCGTTTTCCTGGTCCAGGGCCACGTGCTCGAACTGGAAGACCATGTCCACCTCGGCCCGGGCGGGGTCGGTGAAGAGGACGGCGTCCTCGACGGTCACGCCGGGCATTTCGCCGACGGTGAGCAGCTCGCCGGTGCGGCCGGCGAAGACTTCCCGGTGCATTTCCTGGAGGAACTCGTGCATGCGGGGCCCGTCGATGTAGAACGGGGTGCCGTCGCCGAAGAGCTTGCCGTCGGCGATCGGGCCGTCCGGGAGGGAGGTGTCCTTGGAGATGAAGTTGATGACGTCCATCCGGAAGCCGTCCACGCCGCGGTCCAGCCACCAGTTCATCATCTCGTAGACCGCCGCCCGGACCTCGGGGTTTTCCCAGTTCAGGTCCGGCTGCTTCTTGGAGAAGATGTGGAGGTAGTACTCCCCGGTGGCCTGGTCGAACTCCCACGCGGGGCCGGAGAAGGCCGAGCCCCAGTTGTTCGGCTCCGCGCCGCGCCGCGGGGAGGCGCCGGCATCGGGCTCACGCGGTTGCCGCCACCAGTACCAGTCGCGCTTCGGGTTGTCCTTGGAAGACCGGGACTCGATGAACCAGGGGTGCTCGTCCGAGGTGTGGTTGACCACCAGGTCCATCACCAGCTTCATGCCGCGCGCGTGCAGCCCGTCGGTGAGTTCCCGGAGTTCCTCGAGCGTGCCGAAGAGCGGATCGACGTCGCGGTAGTCGCTGATGTCGTAGCCGTTGTCGTCCTGCGGCGAGGTGTAGATCGGGGACAGCCAGACGACGTCGACCCCCAGCTTGTGGAGGTAGTCCAGCTTGCTGATGATGCCGCGGAGGTCTCCGACGCCGTCGCCGTTGGAGTCGGCGAAACTGCGCGGATAGATCTGATAGACGACGGCGCGCTGGAACCAGTCGCGGGCAGGCGCCTGCAGGGTTTCCGTGGGGGACTGTTCGACCGTCATTGGACTCCTCAGCTGCTGCGGCAGACTACGGGGGCAACGCTGATGCTGTCCCGCCAACGTCTGATTATTGACCAGTTAGTGGAGGCTGGGAAGACCTGCCCGGTCCGCGGCCGGCCCGGTAGGTCCGGGTAAGCCGGGCACGTCCGGCTCGAACAGTCCGGCGGAGCTAGTTCTGCGAGGCGATGGCGTTATCGCGGTCCTCGAAGACATCCTCGCCGGGGCCAGAGAAGGCCTTGGAACGCTGGATCGCCTCGATGGAGCCGGTGAACAGCTGGGAGTCGTGGGGATCCGGGTGATGCGGGTGCTCGTCGGCAACGGAAATCTTGCCCGGCCGGCGGGTCCCCGATCCCTGAAGGCCAGTCCCGGCGTCGGACGCGGCAGAGGAGGCGAACGCCGCCGCAGGCACCGACTCGAGGCGCACATGGGGGAGCGACGTCGGGTGGTTCCGCTGCAGGAACAGCACGAGTTCCTCGCGGATCAGGCAGCGGAGGTCGAAGAGGGAGGCGCTGTCCGCGGCGCTGACCAGGATGCGCACCCGGACAAAGCCTGCGGTGGCGTCCGTGATCTGCAGAATCCCCACGCGCTTGTCCCACAGCGGGGTCTCGGCCAGGACCTTCTTCAGCTCGGTGCGCATCTCGTCGACCGGTGCCCGCCAGTCGAGGTCGAACTCCACGGTGCCCATCACCTCGGACTGCCGCCGGGTCCAGTTCTCAAACGGGGTGGTGGTGAAGTACGTCGATGGCAGGATCAGCCGGCGGTCGTCCCAGATGTGGACCACCACGTAGGTCAGGGTGATCTCCTCGATCCGGCCCCACTCCTTCTGGACCACCACCACGTCGTCCACCCGGATCGCGTCCGTGAAGGCAAGCTGGATGCCGGCGAAGACGTTGACGAGTGAGGTCTGTGCGGCGAGGCCGGCGACGATCGAGATGACGCCGGCGGAGGCCAGCAGCCCGGCGCCGAGGGCCCGGACGGCGGGGAATGTCAGCATCATGCTGCCCAGGGCCACCACCACGATCAGGGCGACGCCGATCCGCCGGGCCAGGATCACCTGGGTGCGCAGCCGCCGGGCACGTCGGTTGTCCGCGACATCCACCCGGTACCGGGTCAGCACCATCGACTCGACGATGAGCAGCATGGCGATGGCCAGCCAGCCCAGGGAAGCGATGAGCGCGATCAGCAGCAGGTGGTCCAGGCCGTGGCGCCATTCGAAGTTTCCGGTGGACGTGGCCAGCGCGATCCGGACGGCGACCAGGCACAAGGACAAGCGCAACGGAAGCCGGGCCACGCGGGAGGTCTCGCGGAGTTCGGGCTTGCTGCGGTTGAGCCGGAGCACAATCTTGCGGACCAGCCAGGACACCACGAGCCCGGCAGCCACGGCGAGGGCCATGGCCAGGAACGGCATTGCTTGGGTCAGGAATTCTTGCATTAGTTAAGCTCTAGCAAGCTTCCGCGTGCCACCTGAAATCGGCTGAAAGTCAACGTGGGTCTTGTCACGCCGCTCCAGGCAGTGGAGAGCCAGCGGAATCGGATACGGGCGGGTCCCCAAGCCTGGGACTTTCGGCTCTGGTTTCTGCGCCCGAACCCAACAGACTGGTCGAACCACTTGCGACCCATGGGGAGGGTGACATGCGTCGACTCCGGCCGATCGGCCCGGCAGTATCGGCCGGTTTCCTGGTGGCTGCATTGCTGGGTGCCTGCGGGGCACCAGCCGCCACGGGACCAGGCACGGGTACGGGCGCTGGTCCGGATACGGCGACGGCGGCCGTGCCCACCGTGCCCCCGCTGACGTCCGCGCCCGCCGGCAGCGGCGGAGGCGACGTCCCGACGCCCGCCGGCACCGGCTTAAGCGACGTCCCGACGCCCTCAAGCAGCGGCGGGGCCGACGCCCCGATGACTGAGTCGCCTCCGGCACCGGTCACGTCCATGCCCAGAGCGGTGAACTGGCAGACCCTCAAAACCCCGGACGGGAAGCTCCAGTTCGATCACCCCGCCGAGTGGACCGTGAAGGACCGCGGCGCGGAGGCCGCGAACGGCGGGGTGTTCCTGGAGGTCCTCAACCCGGGCGGCAAGTCACTGGCCACGCTGCGGACCAACGTGGCCACCGGCGCCGAATGCAGGCAGAGGATCCCGTACTCGGTGCTCGAGCTCGACCCCGTTCCGGCCCTGGAGCAGCAGGGGGTCATCCCGCACTTCATCTTCGAGCTGCGGCTGTATGCGGCGGAGACGGACCCCACCAAGGCCAACATCATGGCGTACGGCATCAGTTCGGCGCCCAAGCCGTCCGGGCGGGACGCCTGCCCGATTTTCCAGTTCTTCACCTGGCCGCCCGGCGGAGCGTCATTCGGCGGCGTCTACAACCCCTTCGACACCACCCCGGGCAACCAGCCCCACGTCGACACCCCGGAGGCCTACCTGGAGACCGCCGAATACCAGGACATCAAGAAAATGATCACCTCGCTGCGTCCGGTTGGGCAGTAGGGGCGGCCCGGCTCATGGCAACGCGGATGAGAGGACGGTTGGCAGTGGTCCCGGCTCCTGCACAGGCAAGGCGCGTATTCGGTTCGCGGGTTGTCCCTGTCCTGGTTCTGGCGGGCCTGCTGCTGACCGGCTGCGGGTCGCCGGCGGCCCCGCCGGTCACCTCCGGGCCAACGACGCCGGGGACAGCGTCCGCAACCGGGCCGTCGGCAAACACACCGTCGGGAACCCAGGGACCTCCGTCGTCAGAAGTGCAGTCAGGAACGCCGTCGGACACATCCCCGGGAGCGGGGACGGGATCCGGGACTGCTCCGGGGACCACGACGCCGGGAAACGCACCGACGTCGGCGCCGCCGTCGCCCGGCTGGAAGACGTTCACTACGTCGGACGGGACGCTGAGTTTCGACTACCCGGCCGCGTGGATCATCAAAGACCCCGCCGGGGAGGCACCGCTGGGCGGGGAGTTCGTGGACGTGCTGAATGCTGCAGGCAAGCCGATGGCGGCGTTGCGCACGAACATCGTCACGGGCTCCGAATGCGGCGACCAGCAGCCGTACGTGCTCATCGATTCGCAGCCGATGCAGGCCCTCGCCGAGCCCGGTGTGGCGGATCAGGCCGTGCCGCGTTACGTCTTTGAGGGCCGCGGTGACTTCACTGCGGCGAAAGCTTCGCCGCCCACCATCGCGTCGTACGGGATCACGATGATGCCGGAGGTGACCGGACCTACTTCGTGTCCGATGTTCCAGCTGTTCCTCTGGCCGCCCAGCGGCGCGCTGTTCGGCCAGGTCTATGACCCGGCGACGAACACGACGCCGGGGGACCCGGGGCTGCCGTATCTGGAGAAGGCAAAGCTGTACGCCACCACGGCCGAGTATCAGGATGTCAAGAAGATGATCACGTCGCTTCGTCCCGCCGGCGCGGCGGTGTCGGAACCGGCGAAGTAGCCGAAGCGGTCGAAGCAGCCGAAGTAGCCGAGGTGGTGTCGCCCGCTAGCCGACGACATTGTCGGCTAGCGGGCTGGCTCAGCTCACCGCCATGCTTTAGACGGCGGGCAGGTGCCGGTGATGGTGGTGGCTCGCGGACGACGGCGAGGCGTTCCTGCTGGCGTGCTGCCCGGTCCACGGGTTGCTGCGGGCCTCCCGGATCAGCCCGGTGCCGGCGCACTCGCGCACGGCCATGATGCCGTTCGCCGCCTGATTCTTGTTGTCGAATGCTCGGGAAATGGCCAACACGGTCCCGTCGGCGCCGAGGAGCCGGAACCTGACGTTGGATTCCGCGTCGGTGAAGATTTCGAATTGTCCAGCCATCGTTATGTCCTTATCTGGCAGCTGTTGCTGCTGGTTGGGGGTACGAGCACTTTCTTGTGCTGATGCCGGGTCTTCGACAAACTGCTTCAGTGCAAGTCACAAGCCTGTCCGGGGCCGCGGGCGCACAAAAGAGTCAAAGGTCCCGTCATGTCTGGCGGGTGAGACTGAAGGGGCAGGACTGAACGGGCAGGACTGAACGCGTGGGGCTGGGCCTGCGGGACTGCGGTGGGGCAAATGACACCGGACCGCGGGCCCGCCCGGGCGCTACATTGGGAGCATGGCTGACAAGCACCACGCGCAGTTTTCCGCGGATACCGGTGAGCTGGTGCGGCTGAACGCGAGGGTCTCCGGTGTGGTCCAGGCCGTCGGCTTCCGGTACTGGACAGTCCGGAAGGCGGAGGAACTCGGACTCACCGGGACGGTCCGGAACAACGACGACGGCACCGTGGGCATCGTGGCGGAGGGGCCGCAGCCCGTGGTGCTGGAGTTGCGCCGCTGGTTGCGCTCGCCGGAGGCGCCCGGCCGGGTGGAGGAGGTCCAGGAGTCTGTCTCGGCCGCCACCGGGGAGTTCGGCGGATTCCAGGTGGCGTACTGAGTCCTGGCCCGTGAACCGGCCCGGAAACTTCGGTCCCGCCGGTGGGCGGGCAGGTCGTCGTCGAGCCGGGCGGAATTCGGGAGCGCACGAGCTCAACAACGCACGAGCAGCCCGTGGCCCAGAACCGCCTTGCAGGACAGCGTCCGGTAGCCCTCGTGATCGAACAACACGGTGATGAGGTCGCCGTCGTGCCCCATCACCACGCCCGGGCCCCAGAGGGCATGCTCCACGCGGGACTCCAGCGGGAACGCCCCGGCATCGGCCGGGGGCGCAGCACCGCCGGCGGCAGCACCGCCGTCGTGCCCGCCGTTGTGCCCTTGCAGCAGCGCGGTCCCCGCCGAGCAGGTGTCGCAGTTCCCGCACGGTTCGGGCAGGTCCTCGCCGAAGTAGCCCAGCAGGAACTGGCGGCGGCAGCGGTGCGTCTCGGCGTAGCTGCGGATCATCGCGATGCGGGACTTGTCCACGCGCTCGCGGGCTGCGGCGAGGCCGACGGCGTGTTCCACCACGCGGGCGGGGTCCGCCGAGGGGTCGAGCGCCACCTCGAGCCGGGCGCCGTCATGGCATGCGGTGACGGCGCCGGTCTCCTGCAGCTGGTTCAGCAGGCCCGTGATCCGCCGGGTCGGGAAACCGGTCCGGACGGTCAGCGACTCGGGCTGCAGCGGCCCGCCCGCCTCACGCAGCGCGGTGAGGACCGCCAGCAGCGCCGTCTGGTCCGGGGTGTGGGTGGCGAAGTAGCGGCGCAGGCCGAGGTCCTCGGAGCGGTAGTGCAGAACGGCGACGGCGGGTTGCCCGTCCCGTCCGGCGCGGCCGATCTGCTGGTAGTAGCTGTCCAGGGATTCCGGGATGTCCGCGTGGAGCACAAACCGGACGTCGGGCTTGTCGATCCCCATGCCGAAGGCGGTGGTGGCAACCACCACGTCCAGCCGGCCGGCGAGGAACTTCTCGTGGACAAGCTCCCGCTCGGCAGGGGTGCGGCCGGCGTGATAGGCCTCGGCGCGCAGGCCGTTCCGGGCCAGCTTCGCGGCGTACTTCTCGGTGTCCTTCCGTTTGGCGGCGTACACCAGCCCGGGCCCGCGCCCCAGACTGATCAGATCTGAGGCCGGTCCTGGGGCCGGTCCGGTTACTTGTCTGGTGGCCCGTCCGGTGACCAACTCGGTGACCTGGCTGACGACCGCGCGGCGCTTCTCCTTGTCCTCATGGTGGCGGAGCACCTCCAGGCGGATGTTGGGCCGGTCGAAGCCATGGACCAGGACCAGCGGCTTCGCCATGCCGAGGCGGGCCAGGATCTCCTCGCGCACCGGGGGAGAAGCGGTGGCCGTCAGCGCCGCGGTGGTCGGGTTGCCCAGGCGCTCGCGGACCTCGCCGAGCCGGAGGTAGTCGGGCCGGAAATCGTGGCCCCAGGAGGAGACGCAGTGCGCCTCATCCACCACGAACAGGGCTATGTTCAGGGCCGCGATCCGTTCCACCGTGCTGGTCTTGGCCAGCTGTTCCGGGGCGAGGAAAAGGAAGGCCGCCTCGCCGTTTTCCACCGCCCGCCACGCGTCCTCCTGCTCGGCGGCGCTGTGCGAGGAATTGACCGCGACGGCGCCCCCCGGCCCGTCGGCCTGCCGCAGCCCCTCCAGCTGGTCCTCCTGCAGGGAGATCAGCGGGGAGACGACGACGGTGGGCCGCTGCTGCCGGCGGTGCAGCAGGAGGGCGGGGACCTGGTAGATGGCCGACTTCCCGTAACCGGTGGGCATGACGGCGAGGACGTCGCGGCCGGCGGCGAGGGCGCGCATCCCGGCCAGCTGGCCTTCGCGGAGGTGCGGCAGGCCAAAGGTGACGTCCGCGAGGAGGCGGAGGCCGGCGTCGTCGTTCACGGAAAGCTGGGGCGCCGGAGACCGGAGGGAAGGGGCGCCCGGCGGCGGAGCATCCGCGTTGGCTGCGACAGCTTCGGTCATGATGGCAGCTCCGTTGGGACAGATTCAGAGGGAGGCGGGCGGCCCTGCTGCGAGCCGGTGATTTCAGGGTAGGACCGCCCGACGCGTTAGGAAACCTGCGGGGCGTTGACGGCGTGCCTGGTCCAGCCTGAACGGGGCAAAGGACCCTCGGCAGGGAACGTGTTTCTGAGTAGGGTGACCCCATGCAAAAGATATCGCTCGATGCCCTTGCCCGGCAGCAGATAGCGGCTGCGGTGGCGGCACCCAGCGGACGTGCGGCGGACACTGCCTTTGGCGGACATGAGAAGACCCTCCGGCAAACCGTGATGGCTTTCAGGGCGGGGACGCAGCTCAGCGAGCATCAGAATCCCGGGGAGGCCACGGTGTTTGTGCTCCGCGGCTGTGTTCGCCTGCGCGCCGGAGACGAGTCTTGGCAGGGGAAGACCGGGGACCTGCTGATCGTGCCGGACGGGCTGCACAGCCTGGAAGCGGAAGAGGACTCGGCGATCTTGATGACCGTGGCGAAAATCAAGACCTGACGGCACAGCCGCAGGCGGGCAGACCGGTCGGGGCGGTCGACCCCGAGGCCGGACTATCGCAAGGAGCAGGATATGACTGTCACCCCTTTCGAAGATGTCCCACAGACCCGGCGGTGGTGGGCGAGGGGCGCTTACGTTGCGGTGGTCCTCGCCGCGGCCGTCCTCCTTGGGGCCGCGGGTCTCGCAGGAACTATTGTTCTGCTCCTGACGGCTGCCGGCGGCCTCGTGGTGACCGTGGCCGGGATCTACTGGTTCCTCATCAGCCGCGGTGTACTGCGCTGGTGTGCGCTGGGATTGGCGGTGCTCGCCCCTCTGGTGATCCTGGTCCTTCACATCCAGGCGGGCCTGGTGTTGGAGGTCACGATCGCGATCGCGCTGGTGGTCGTGGCGGTGGCCTGTGCCCGCGCCGCCCTCCGGGAGCAGCGGGAGGGTTCGTCCATGGCCGAGTACCCCGCACCCACCTGGAAGCATGCCTTCCTGGTCATGAATCCACGGTCCGGCGGAGGCAAGGTGGTGAAATTCGACCTTCAGCGGAAGGCGGAGGAGCTCGGCGCCGAGGTGGCACTCTTGGAGGGTCCGGGACCGGTGGACGTCGATGCGTTGGCCCGGCAGGCCGTGGCGCGCGGGGCCGACCTGCTCGGCGTCGCCGGCGGCGACGGAACCCAGGCGCTGGTGGCCGGCATCGCAGCCGAACACAACCTGCCGTTCCTGGTCATCAGTGCCGGCACCCGCAACCACTTTGCCCTGGATCTCGGGCTGGACAGGGAGGACCCGACGGGTTGCCTGGACGCTCTCCGGGACGGGGTGGAGCTTCACGTGGACCTCGGGAAGATCAACGGCCGCACCTTCGTCAACAACTCATCGTTCGGCGTGTACGCAGAGGTGGTCCAGAGTCCGGCGTACCGGGATGACAAGACCGGGACCGTGCTGGAGATGCTTCCGGATCTCATCAAGGGCGACAAGGGCGCGCGGCTGCGCGCCCAAATGGACGGCGAGACGGTGGACGGCCCGCAGGCGGTGCTGGTCAGCAACGGTCCGTACGGCAGCAACGATCTCGCGGGCCTGGGCCGCCGAACCAGGCTGGACCGCGGCGTGCTCGGCGCCGTCACTATCTCCGCGGAAAGCACCCGTGAAGCCGTGGGCCTGCTGCGCCGGGCGACCAAGCACGGTTTGATCCAGCGCACCGCCTCAGAGGTGGTGGTCGGCGCCGACGTGCCCGAGATCCCCGTCGGCGTGGACGGTGAGGCTCTGCTGATGGCCACGCCGGTGCGGTGCACCATCGAACCCCGTGCCCTGCGGGTGCTGGTTCCGCGGAACCGGCCGGGCGTCCCCCCGGCCCAGCCCTCCCTGGACCTGGTCCGGCTCCGTGAGCTGGCCTGGGGGCGCCGGCACGCCGCGGTGTCCGCGCCGGCCGCGCCGTCGGCGTCGTCCGCCGGTGATTGATCGCGTTGCGAGGCGCCTGACCGCCCGGGAGCCCTAATCCACTTATCGCTGCCCGCCACACGTCACTCCCGGCAGTTTTTGGGGCCCCGGCCCTGAGGTATTCCCTGGTATTCCGGGAGAGCCCGGCTGACGCAGGGCCCAAAGTCTGTCCTGCGTGACGCTCCAACCGGCCAGGTGCCGCGGGGGATGGCAGCTAGTTGTGTCGGGCCCATAGCTGCAGCCACACGAGCAGGCGGGTGCCGGCGTCGTCGAGGTCCAGGCCGAGGAGCGGCGCCACCCTGGACAAGCGGTACTCGCTACAATGCTTGCCGCGGCCGCGGCTCCGACGCGGACCAATTTCGTGGGCCGTCCGCGTCGGAGCCCGGTGGACTACTTTTTCACGTGGACGACTACGGCCTTATCAGTCGACTGTTCCACGCCGGGGTTGTCGATACCCGTTACGGTCCAGTTACTGAGCAGGAGAACGGTCTTCCCTGTGTCCGAGTTGTATATGACCTTCTTGAAGCCCAGAGCCTTCAGATCATCGTCCAAGGCTTCGGCGTTGGTCCCCGCGACGGCTGCCGGAATGACAGCCGCCAGGGGCGCGGCCGAAGCTGCTGGTGCGGCTGCCACAGGGGCGGCGGGGGTAGTAGTCGAAGCGGCCGGATAAGTCACCGGAGCAGTGGCAGGGGTTAACGCCGGAGCGGGTCGGGTTGAGTTAAAGATGAAGCCGAGCACCATTACGACCGCAGTGACGATGAGGGCGACCTTTTTGTGCTGGTCGTAACCCGCAAGTTTGTATCCTTGTTTGTCTGTCTGCTTGTTGGTGAGGATGAGAATTAGGTCCACAAGAGCCCAGATTCCGAAGCCACCAAATGTGACGAGCTTGAGGATGCCGGTACCGTTCTTGCCTAGGTAGAAGCGGTCGACACCGAAGACGCCGAGGAGCAGGGACAGAAGCCAAGCTGTCAAAAACGACTTGCCGCCGACGGCATACTGCTGGCTGGACTGAGTCTTCCGAAATGCCTCGGGGACATCCTGATAACCCGCAGGAGTTCCCGGGTAGGGTACAGGCGCCGGCGGGTACGATGCTGGGGGACCTGCGGGAGGGGGTGTTGGCTGGCTCATTGAGACCCTTTTCTTGGGCAGCCCTGTGGCGGGCAGCCGAGGCTAAGTGCGAGGTGCGGTTCGAGTTGTATTGGCTGGCATTTTGGCCAGTTCGGGGCGCGACATTTGCGCTGGGAGCAGTCGGGACCGCTGCGGACTAAGCCCGTTTTGAACGTTATTCATGCCCATTTCCCCCAACGCAATGTGCGGCGTCGCTGCCCATTCAGAGAATACACAGAAGATTGCCGTGCAATCGAGTTTGACGCCGTTATCGCCCTACGCTGTCGCGAAGAACGAAACCTTCATCGGAAGCTCGAAACGACGGTCATTGAACACGATGCCGCCGGTGTCTAGAAATTCCAGAATGATCGTTGAACCGGAAAACTTGGGATAAGCACCGTTCACCCGAAGAGTCGGCGATTCAGCATCGAGCAGCAACGTGCAGAACAGGTCAAATTCAGAGCGCGAAGATATGCCTGGCAATTCTCGCGACATGATCGCCCACGGGTCATGTTTGGCTGAACGCCCGCAGTTGAAGCAGTCGGCGTCGAACTCGCCCGTCATGGAGTTCCGGTCAGCGGCGGCCTTGGGACAGACTGTTGCCGTGAGCAACTCTTCCCGGACGGGACTAGCCGTCGCCGGACTTAGTCTAGGCACGTCGCTGAACCCGCTGAATTCCTCGATGATCGCCGTCGCCCTGGTGGTGCTGCGCGAGGACTTCGGGCTCGACGTCGCCACGGTCACCTGGGTGATCACCGCGTTCTACCTCACCTCCGCGGCGGGCCAGCCGCTCATGGGCCGGCTGGCGGACCGGTTCGGCCCGCGGCGGCTGTTCCTGCTGGGCATGACCCTGGTGGCCGCGACCTGTGTGCTCGCTCCGTTCGCGCCGAACTTCGCGCTGCTCTGCGTGGCGCGGGCGTTCATGGCGCTCGGGACGGCGACGGCGTACCCGAGCGCCGTCGTCATGGTCGCGGCGCTGGCGAGGCAGGCAAATGTGAAATCCACGCGGCCGCTGGGCCGGATCCAGATGGCGAACACGTCGGCGGCCGCCGTCGGCCCCGTGGTGGGCGGGCTGCTGGTGAGCCTGGTGGGGTGGCAGGCTTTGTTCCTGATCAACGTCCCGCTCTCGCTGGTGGCGATCTTCGTGGTCCGGCGCTTTGCCCCCGCGGACGCCGCCCGGGAACGCGGCCGGGTCTCGGAGCTGGTCCGCGACTCGGACCTGCCCGGCATCGGGGCCTTCATCGGCGCCCTGGTGCTGGTGATGATGGCGCTCCTGAACGTGCTCCCGGCCTACCGGTGGTGGCTGCTCGGGGGAGGGCTGCTCCTCGCGGTGCTGTTCGCGTGGCGCGAGCTGCGGTTCAGGCCGCCGTTCCTGGACCTGCGGCTGCTGGGCCGCAACCGGCCGTTGCTGCTGGTCTATCTGGGCTTTGCGCTGTTCAACGGCGTCTACTACTTCGCGTTCTTCGGCCTGCCGCAGCTGCTGCAGACCGCCGGCGGCTACGATCCCGGCGTCGTCGGTATCCTCATGCTGCCGCTCGCCGCGATCTCGGTGGTCGGGACGCCGTTCGCGGTCCGCGCGATCGACAGGTTCGGCGTGCGGCGGGTGCTGATCGCCGGCGTCGTGCTGCTCATCGTGGCGTCGGGGGCGATGTGGCTGCTGACGGCGTCCCTGGCTGTCCCGTTGGTGCTCGCCCTGACCGCGCTGCTGGGCGTGCCGTATTGCGTGGTCGCGATTTCCTCAAGCCAGGGCATGTACGTGTCCACCCGGCCGGAGGAGCGCGGGGTGGCCGCCGGGATCTTTCAGACCTGCCGCTACCTGGGCGCGATCACGGCGACCGTGCTGATCGGCATCTTCTACGGCAGCGGCGTCAACCAAGCGAACTGGGGACTGATGGTGTTCGTGATGCTGGGGCTGGGCGCGTTGGTGCTTGTGGTGTCGCTGGCGTGGCGGGAGCGGGTGAAAGTCTAGGACCGCCGGGTGCCTATCAGCGAGACTCCGCCGGTACGGCTGGTTCGGCTGCGGGCGCCTGCGCCCGCAGCCGGGCGGTGCCGCCGGCGAGGGCCACGCTCACGGTGAGCACCGCGGTGAGCAGGACGCCGTAGCCCGGATGCAGATGCAGCAGGGCTGCGCCGACGGTGGCGCCGGCCAGGATGAGGACGACGGCGCTGAAGCGGCGGCCCGCATGGGCGCCCTTGCCGCCGCCGAGGCGGGAATCGGCCGCCAGCCCGGTCAGCGTCGAGGTGACCACTACGGTGGTGACGTCCTTGACGCTGAGGTGGCGGGCCGTGGCGGCCTGGATTCCCATCGCGACCGCCAGCGCGCCGGTAATCGCCAGGGTGACGGGATCGCCGCCGTGCGGGGCATGGACAAACAGGACGGCGGCCACCGCCGTCATGGTCACCCCGACGGCGGCCAGCAGGGCCGTGGTCCGCCGGCTCCAGCCTGCCGGTTCGGGCCGCAGGGTGCGTCCGGCGATCACGGCGCCGAGCATGAAACAGCCCAGGGCAATCGAGGGCCCCACCACGGGCAAGTTGTTCCCGCCGATCAAGGCCATGCCCAGGATGACGACGTTGCCGGTCATGTTGCCGGTGAAGACCCGGTCGAGGCCCAGATAACCCACGGCGTCGATGACTCCGGTGGAGAACGTCAGGATCAGCATGAGGATCAGGTGCAGCCGGGCCGGTTCGGCGGACTTCAATCTTTTACGCATGGGTCATCTTTCGCTGCTGGAGTTGGTCGCTGATCTGGCGGGCCACGCGGAGGAGACCGGCGTCGCGGTGTACCGGACCCACAATACTCACGTCGCAGGGGAGTCCGGCTCGGGTGGATAACGGTATGTTGTTGGCCGGGAGGCCGGAAATCCCCGCGTGCTGGTCAGTTGCCTGGTGGAGCGACGCACGGCTTTGATGGCTTCACCGTCCGGGGCGGCTTCGCTGGTCAGTGGTGCCACGGACGCCGCCGAGGGGACCATTCATGCGCCGGATTCGTTGCGTGGGTACTGCCCCGGCGGCGGCTGCGCGCGGCCCGAGCAATGACATCTTGACACGCCGGAAGGGCCGGAATAAGTTCTGCCTTAACGAGGCGTTTCGCCCGTTCCTCACTCGTTTTTTCACAGTATTGTTTGGCGCCCAACACGGGCCGCTGAAGCCTGGCCGCGGAGCCAGCAAGGGAGAGTCCCTCCCGTTAACCGCCAGAAAGTATGGCGATAAAACGTGGCATCCGGCGGCGACCCGCGCTGCGGTCCGGGGCGTTGCCCGGAAGGCCGACCTGATGGAGTGGGTCTGCGCGCGGCCGGTTCAAGACGCCGGGGGGATCCAAAATTCGGTCTCTCGCCTACAAGGAGTCGGAAATGTCTGAAGGTGTTGGATTGCTTGAGAGGTTTTACAGGGACGTCATTGAGAGTGGAAATCTCGCCCTCATTGATGAGCTGGCCGCGGACAGCTTTGTAGATCACGAAGAGGCCCTGCCCGGGCAGCCGACCGGCAAGGACGGCGTCAAGTACTTTGTGACCACGATGCGGTCGGCTTTCCCGGACATCAAAGTCAAGGAGATCATGCCCAAGGTGGCCGCCGGAAACCTGGAGGCGTGCCATGTTGTTCTTACGGGTACGCATCGCGGGGACCTGGCCGGTATGCCGGCAACGGGCAAGAGCGTCGAGTTCGACTGCACTGACATCATCCGTGTCGAGGGAGGCAAGGTGGCCGAGCACTGGGGTACCACGGACAACCTGAGCCTCATGCGGCAGATTGGCGCCGTGGCGGTTGGCTGAACCTGTCGACGAACAACAGGGCCGACGCCCCGCAAAAAGTGGCTGTCCACGTTCCGTACCGGGAAGCGCGGACAGCCTTTCGGCGTCGACTGCGTCGAGGGCATCGTTGTGTCAGGCGCTGTGCCGGCCACACATCCTCGAGTCGGACCGTCACGCTGGATCGACGGAAGAGCTCGCCCTACGACCGGTTCGTACGATTCAGCTGATCTCGACGGCTCCACCGCTCACGATAATCCCGCCGGACGAAGGAATGTCGACGGTGAGCACGCTCGGTCGGCCGACGTGGCTGCCTTGGTGCACGATCACGCGGCTGGGCGGCTCCACGAGTGAGAGCAAGCGGAGGTATCCGCCGAAGGATGCGGCGGCCGACCCGGTCGCCGGATCTTCGGTGATGGTGCCCACCGGGAAGAGGTTGCGCGCGTCGAACTCGCCCGGGCCCATCTCGTAGAGCGTGGTGACGGTGCCGGCCCAGTTCTGGGCATCCATCAGCGTGCGCATGGAATCCGGGTCGAAAACGAACGAGTCGAAGGTCTTTCGTTTTGCGAAGACGAGAATGGGGTGCCAGTTCCCGGCAAAAGCGATCATCGGAGGGTACGCGGGGTTCAGATCGTCCAGGCTTACGCCGAGCAACCCGAGCAAGGTGGTCAGAACGCCGTCGGGGAACTCGGCCACTCGCGGTTCTATGCTCGTAAAGCTTGCCGTCACCTCTGCGCCCTGGGCTGTGGTCTCGATGGCGACTGGCCCCACCGGCGTGTCGAAGACAAAGGTGCCCGCCCCATCGCGTCCTGACAGTGCGACGGCCAAAGCAATCGTGGCATGGCCGCAAAACGGCACCTCGGCGATGGGGGAGAAGTACCGGACACGGTTTCGGCGGGAGTCGCCGTCCACCGCGGCTTCGGTGACAAAGACCGTTTCCGCGTAGCCGACGTCGGCCGCGATGGCCTGCATCCGGGCGTCGTCGAGCCGGGTTGCGTCCAGGACTACTCCGGCTGGATTTCCCCCGTCGGGGGTGGTGGTGAAGGCGGCATAACGCAGTATTTCCGACGTCGGTTCCATTCCGACATCGTCGCACAGCGGCCCGGATGGCGGAGAACGCCGTGCGCGCCCTGCTTGGACTCACCTCTCGACGTCGTCCAGTTGCCCTTCAGAAGGAAGCGGCTGGGAGTGCCGAAAGCGCGGATCGGCCAACCGGCCTCTGTCTGGCGACAAACTAGGGGAGTGGAACCAAGGTTTCCGCGAGGACGCGGCTGACGAAACGCAGGATCTCCTCGCCAGCCAGAATTCCTGAAGCCGAAGTGACCGCCAGGTTCGGCAGGGTGAACGCGTCGCTGTCGAGTTCGCCGTGCGCTGGACGGATCGCGATGTCCGCCAGCTCGAGGATGCCCGCATCCAACCGGGAGTCGCCGGCGGCTAGAAGAAGACCTGATCCGCTCCGCCGCCGGACCTCGTTCACAGCGGCTTCCTTGGTGATCGGCGCCGGCACGCAGTAAAGCTTCCGGCCCTGCAACGAGGTCGTCCAGCCGCGCGCCTCACACCAGGCGTCGAGCTCGTCCAGATACCCGTCGGGCAGCGCCTGCCGGTCAACGATCGAATACACAAAGTATTCTTCGGCGGTCCGGACCCGCAAGACGGCGGGGACCGCCGCCGCGCCCCTGAGATGGCCCAACACGTCGTCCAAGGGCGCACAGCCGGACCCCACAGACCGCTGGATATGCCGCGACCAGTCACTGTCCGGCTCGCCGTTGTGCAGCAGCACTGCGCCGTTGGTCGTCACGGCGTACCCGCGGCCGGAACCTGGCAGCCGCACGCGGGAAAACTGCGCCTGTGTGCGGGTGGTGACGGGCACGAAGACGCTCCGCTCGACGATCCCCTCCAGCAGCTCCTCCGCTGTCCGGGTCATAAAGGACAGCGGCGCTCCGTCATACACCTCGGCGACCACCATCCGGGGCGCCAGGTTGTCGCCTGCAATGAGCGCCATTGAGTTCGCCGAATAAATCAGCGTGCGATCCAAGTCGCTGGCCACCATGACCGGCTCGGCGCGTGAGTGAACGCTCATACGTCCACCACGGCCTTGCCATCGGCGCCGGTCGCTCCCGGCGTGTGCAACGGGTGGATCAGTCCGACGCAGCTGTAGGCCAGGCCAGGGACCTCCAGCACCTCTACGCCGCGTTGATCGGCCAGATGCAACACATGTGCGAGTTCCGGGACGGCCTCGGGGCGCACCAGCACCTTCCAAGGCACGCGCCGCAGGAGGACCCTGGTGGTTTCGCCGACACCTGGCTTGACCAGGTTTACGTTGTTGATGCCGAAGCTGCGGCTGATGTCCTCGACGGCGGACCATCCGGACCAGTCTGCTTCAGGGAGCCGTGCGATGTCGGACGGGGCGTCGGCCGTTGAGTGCAGGACGTCCTCCCGCACGCTGGCGAACTGGGCCGTCACGGCCGCCAGGAAGTCGCGGGAGACGTCGCTGCCGGACAGCTCCGAGTAGAACTTGGCCCCGTGGAAATCGCCTGGGCCGATCAGCGCCTTGTTGAAAACGGTGCGGGAGACGAGACCGGAGACGGTCGAGTTCAGGCAGGCTGAGGGAACCAGATAGTCGTCCCGCGTGCCGAAGATCCGGACGCTATGCCCCGGGTCGGCGAGAACTGCAAGGTCGGGACGGAACGCAGGCCCGTCGGTCTGTCGGAAGAGTTCGACGGCGGCGGCGAGTTCGCGGGCGATGGCTCCCTTTCCGGTCCAGCCGTCGACAAACATGATGTCGTCGGGGCTGTGCTGTGACGCGAGATAGCCGAGGGCGGTCTGGTCGATGCCGAGGCCGCGGACAATGCTGATGGCGTAGTGCTGCAGTTTCAGTCCGTGGACTTCCCAGGCCCAACGCTTCATTAGGATCCCGACGGGAGTTCCGGCGCGGGCAAGGGAAACCAACACTGGTGCGTTGCCGCGCAGCTTCAGGACCTGCTCGGTCAGCGTTCCTACGGCGTGCGCAATCCGGACCGCAGTGCTCTCCAGAGCGGACTGGAACAATGCGCCGTACTCGGGCGAAGGTTCGAATTCCTGCGGCAGCGATTCGGCGTAACTGGCCTTGCCGGATTGGATGGCGGCCTCACGCTCTTCCCTCGGCGCCTCCAGCTGGGCAGAACTCAGGTCCTTCAGCAGCCATTGAACGTCTTCCGGCTGATAGGAACCAAAGGCGGGGCCTAGCAGCGGCGTCGGGAACGGTTGCTGGACCGGCAACATTACTAACCGGACATCGTCGGCACTGCCGGAAACGGCCTCGGCGATCTTACCGGGGCCCAAGAGCCCGGACTCCGCGGTGCCGGGTTCCGCCATGATCAGCACGGTATCGAAGCGCCCTACTGGGTGCGTGAAGTTGTAGGCAAACCGCGGCCCCGGTCCGTCCGGGGCGTCGTCGTCGCTGCCAAAGGCAATCGCCGAACGGATCGCGTAGTCCGGTTCGTCCAGCGCGGCGATCGGTGAGCGGGTGCTGGTGGAATAGCGGATGTCAGTGTCAGGGCGCAGGTCTTGCAGCCGGGCGGCGACCGCCAGTGGCAGTGCCATGAATTCCTCCGTGGCGAGGACCAGCACTCGGGCACCCGCCCTGCCGCTGCTGCCAAGGGCATCGGCCAGGGCGCCCGCGATGTGCGCCGCCTGGTTCGGATCGGGACGCCCGGCAACGCCAAAGCGAGCGCTGCGGATTGGTGGAACGATGCCGCGCAGGTCCAGCAGTTGGATCTGGCCCGGCGCGGGGACCGGTGCGCGCGAGAGCGGGATGCTGCTGATCAGTTCCGCCGCGTCCGCCGCGAGCGTTTGCGGCAGTTGGATGCGTCCCTGCGCCAGCGCCACGGAGCTGATTCTGGAGTCGAGCTCGCGCGCCAGTTCCTCAAGGCGGTCCCGGTCTGCCGGGGAGCGCAAGTCCACTAGGGAGGCGACGACGTAATGGCGGTGCGGTGCGGTGCGGTGCAATTCGCGGATGGTGTTGATAATCGTGGAGCCTGTGCTCAGCTCGTCATCCACCAGGACTACGGTCTTGGCCAGGTTCAGGGCAGCACGGCTGGTCGGCAGCAACTGGTGGGAGGTTGCGTGCGAATGCATTTCCTCGAACGCGCCGTAGGGTTCCACCCCGCTGCTGCTCTGCCGTGTCGAGTGGATGTAATACGTCCCTAGTTGCCCGGCCACCAGGTGGCCCAACCCGGTGGCGGTTTCTGCGTAACCGATGGTTACGACGCCGGGAAGTTCTGTTTGCCATCGGGCGAGCAATTCGCCCAGGCCCGCCAAATCGGCAATTCTGCGGCGTCGGCCGTCCTCGTCCGGGGCCGTTCCGCCGTTCGGGGTCATGTCCCGGTCCAGCAGACTCGCCAGCCTGCCTGCGCCCTCGGCAATGACGGCAGTCAGCGATCCGGCGGCGGCGTCCGGACCGGCGGCCGCGGGGAGTTCGAGTTCCCTGCGGACCAAGAGCCCCAGAAGCTGCCCCGCGGAGGTCGCGATCCCGGGTTCGGTGGGGACGTGCTTGGCGAGCACCTGGGAGACAAGCAGGTGGGCCCTTTTAGGATTGCGCCGCAGGGCCAGCCCGACAAGTGCCTTAACCGGCAGCACGCTGGGGCCGGGTTCCGAGGCGACGTCGACGCCGAGGGCATCGCGTACGTAACCGCCGCTCCAGCGGGCATCCGTTGAGAGTTGCTTCACCGCATGCTCGCTTCCAGTAGTTCGACAAAATTGACGCCGGGCCTTGCGACCCCGAAGGCCCTGGCACGCAACAAGGTGCGCTCCGCCCATGCCCGGTGTGGTTTGAACTCATTCATCTTGTTCCCATAGGACGACGCCTTCACGCCTCCGCCCGCGCTCCCGGCTATGTCCAGGGCATCGAGGTATTCCTCGTGGCTTACGACGCACATGGCGTGCACCACGGGCACATGGCTGGGATGGATAACCGTCTTGCCCAGCAGGCCGTTGGCGAGGTCCAGCTCGATCTCGCGAATCAGGCCGTCCAGATTGTCCAGCAGGATGCGCTGCCGGAGCTTGCCCTCGTTGACGGCCTCGAACGGGGTGGACCGCAGCTGCGGCCGCAGGATCCGTTCCGTGTTGACGAAGTGTTCCCAGACGGGCCCTGAGATGATCCAGCCGTCATGCGGGCGGCCGAAGATGTTCACGACGTCGCCAATGATGTTGGCGACCACCTTGACGTTGTAGATGGTCAGATCGCGAGAACGCCGCAGGCCAAAGGCACTGGACATATCTGTGGCACCGATCCGGACGCACAGCACCAGTTCACGGAACTCTTCGACCAGGGCCAGATTGTCCGTCAGAACCCGTACGCGTGACTCCAGATGGGTTGTCGAAAGGTCCTCGATGATCGGCATCGCCCTCAGAGCCTGGTCCTGTGAGCCCCCGGTGCGGCCGGCTTCCTTGTTCAACAACTCCAGTGCCTCAAGGAAGGCACGCCCGCGCCCCGTCTCGTTCTCGAACTTGGGCAGAACGAAGCCGTAGACGACTCCGAGGGCCGCGCCTGCCCTGCGTCCGACGTCGAGAAGCTGTTCGGGCGTACGGCACCGGATGAAGATCAGGGGGAGCTCGCCCGGATCGTCCTGGGACAGTTCATCCAGTGCAACGAGCAGGTTCTCCTCTGCGGCGGGCACTTCCTCGTCGGGAACGGCATCTTCAAGGCAGACGACGATGCTAAGACACCCTGCCCCGGCTTGTTTCCGGATTCCGTGTGCCAGCGAGCCTCTCGTGGCCGGCGAGTACAGGGTGGCACCCAGTGCGACGGCGAGCAGGCCGGGGTCCGACGTGCGGTGAAGGTATTCGGGGCGCAGGTGGAAAAGCCGATCCTTGACGGAATCGGCCAAGGCTTTGAAGTGCTGCATCGTCCCCTAGTTGTTACAGTAGTGCGCTGCCGGATCAGCGCCGCAGGACCCGTTGGTCCAGTGGAATAGTCATATTGAAACCGAAAATTGCCCAGATGGCAGCGTCGGAGGCGTCCGCCGCGACGAATTCGGCGCGAAGCTCCAAGAGAGCACCGACCCGCGCGACATACAGGACGCTTCGCAAACCGGCATCGTTTCGGGCGGCCACCGCGGCGGCCGCGCCGTCGAAGACTCCGACGGTCAGCGGGGTCTCGCCTGCGACGAAAAGAACCCGGCGCAGGAGCCGAACGTGGCGCAGGGACACGATTCCGGCCGCGTCCTGCACTCCGGCCAGCGGCCGGTTTCCGGGAGTGACGACGGCGGTGCCGGCTTTGTGCCCGTCCACGTGGTGGGCACCCGCGGTGAGCTGCTGGTCTTCCCATGCCACGGAGCGAACCCCGGTCACTAGGAGCGAGCCAATCGCGGACTGCCGGGCGTTTAGGCGCACCACGGGGTTGGCTTCCCCCAACTCGCGGACGCTGCCAAAATCCGGGGCCGGGAAGAACCTCTCCGACGGGGACGGAACGGGCCCGGGCCCCGGCCCTGGAGTCACTGAGGCTTTCGCGGACGGCGTAGGCGCCGGGCGGCCATCGAGCGTGAGTCCGCCGGAACGCGCCCGGTTTGCGCCCAGCGTCAGTCCGCTGGGCGAAGGCCGGCTGGTGCCGAGCTCAGGGGACGTTGCTGTAGTTTGCGCAGCGGGTCGAGGCTCAGGCTGCGCCGCGGCCTTCCGGCGCCGGCTGAGATATCCGATGTCGGTACGGAGCGAGGTTCGGTCTAGCGCCATGCTCAGAGCCTCAATTTGAAGTCGGCGGCAACGGCTGCGAGCCCGGCTTCATATCCTTGGCCGAGGGCACGGAATTTCCAGCCCCCGGCGTGCCTGTAGAGCTCCCCGAGAATCATGGCGTTGATCTTGTCGAGGTTCCCCCGCGGCACTGTGAAACGAAGCAGCTCCCGGTTTTGGTCGGTGGCGACCCGCAGGTAGGCGTTCTTGACCGCCCCGAAGGTACCCGGTCCCCGCACCTCCGGATCCACGTAGAGCAGCACGGCGATCTTGTGGACCGACTCGGGCACCCGGGTGAGGTCGACGTCGATCTGTTCCTGGTCTTCCGCTCCCGCGAAGGAAATGCTGCCATCGGGGCTGGCGATCTGGTTGAAGAAAATCAGATGGTCATCCGAAATGGCGCGGCCGTCCGTCCCGCACATGATCACCATCGGAACCAGCTCTGCCTGCGGGCCGCGGCTAGGGACCATGTCCCAGCCGATTCCCAGCAGCACCTTGTCCAGTCCGGGGTTCTCAGCAGTGAGGGCGGCATTGCTGCCCGCAACCATAGATGCCACTAGCGTCCTTCCAGATGTAGACCATCAATATCAAACTTGTCCCTGAGGAACTGGCCATGGACAGCCAGTTCCGTAATGGCACCGGTACGGACCTGGTTGTCCAGGTTCTGAACGGTGGCGTAGAGCGTGGCGAGCTGTTCCAACAACACAGCGGTGTCGGGGGATTCGTCCCGCCGGGACCCAGCGGCCAGCATTAGGTATGCCCGCAGCGGGGACGGAAGGTAGTCGGTGATGACGGCGTTCAGCAGCACGCGCTGCTCCGTCGATGCACCCGACGGGCCGATGTAGCCAATGAGGGCCCGCAGGATGTCGGCCAACTGCAGGAGTTGGGACACCACGATAGTGGGCAGTTGCGCGCCATTGCCTAGTGCCGTCCGCCGCAGCTCTTCGAGAGCGGCCCCGGTGACTGCCAGTTCGTCCGCAGCCGGATCCGCGACACCTGGAAGTTCGGCCCCCGCAACGGCGGCGGAGCGGGGTGCCGCTCCGCCGCCGAATAGCGAACCTAAGAAATTTGCGACCATAGCCCGTAAGCCTATTGCTCAGGGCTGACGGCCACTAATTCCCCTCCTGCTGCCGCACCCTGTCAAGGTAGGGGCGGGCCCGCTCCAGCCCGGTTTCGAGGGCATGCACGGTGCCTTCCATGCTCTTGTTGGCCTGGGAACGGAAGGTGTCGATGGCGTCCATGGTCTGGAAGACGTTGTCGAATGCTTTCTGCAATGTTTCCACGCTGACACCGGAGCTCGCTGCCTGCTGGTGGATCCGCGCGGTCTGATCCTTTAGCATTTCGCTTGTCTTGAGGATCATGTTGTTCGTCGTTGTGTTGATGGCGTCGATCTGGTCCAGCACCATCTTCTGGTTCGCCAGGGCCTGGGCCACAATGACGGCGGTCCGCAGCGCGGAGATCGTCGTCGTGCGGGCCCGTTCCACGCCCTTGATCAGTTCAGTGTTGTTCTTGCGGATCATGTCGATGGCCAGATAGCCCTGGACCGAGACGGCCAGCTGGGTCAGGATGTCCTGGTGGCGCTGGCGGATCGGATACAGCACGTCAGAGTCGAGCTTGCCTGCCTCTTCGATCTGGCCCTGCATCTTCATGTCGTCGATCCTGCTGGCAGTGGCCGTGTCCAGGGCCTTGGCAAAAACTGCGTATTCACTCAGTCCCTGCATGGTCTCCCAAAGCTGGGTCTTTTCCTGTGCCAGCGAGGCGTTGTCCTTCAGCAGGGCGTCCTGGCCTGCCATCAGGGACTTGATGATCTTATCGAGCTGGGTCTGGGCACTCTCGTACCTCTGGAAGTACTTGGCCAGCTTGTTGCCGCCGGGAATAATTCCGAGGATCTTCCGGCCGACGCCCAAGTCAGCGTTGCTCGGCGTCAGGTCTTCAACTGTGGAACGAAGCTCACCGAGCGTTGAGGCGACCTGCACCTGGGCGCTGCTGCCGGACTTCTTCGCGCCGGCCAGCGACGTGGAAGACCGCTCCAGCAGGCGGCTTGAGGTGTTGGCGGATGCCACGAGCTGCTGGCCGCCAAGCCGGTTGATGCCATCGATCTTGCTGGAGTACTCGGGGCTGAACGGGCTCATGGCCGACACTTCGGTGATGAAGGCACGCGCCTGTGCATTGATTTCCTGCTGACGTTCCGCCGGAACGGGGACCATTCCCGGGGCGTCGTCTTCCTTGACGATGCCCGGAGCCTCCGGGGCATTCAGGACGAGGGGGTTCGAGGCCGACGTTTCAGGCGGGGTGAGTTGCATGCTCATTGTTAAGTCTCTCTTTCTGTGGTCTCGGACTTAGCCGAGCTGAACGCCGAAGTCCGCGGCAATACCAGTGAGGCCTGTGGCGTATCCCTGTCCGACGGCCTTGAACTTCCACTCGCCGTTGTGCCGGTAGAGCTCTGAGAAGATCATGCAGGTCTCGGGCGCGGCATCCTCGCTCAGATCGTAGCGAACCACCTCTGCGTCGCTCTCCTGGTTGACGACCCGGCAGTAGGCGGAGCGCACCTGGCCAAAATTCTGTCGGCGGGTGTCCGCCTGGTCGATCGATACCACGAACACGATTCGCTCAACATCTGAGCCCACGGCCGAGAGGTCGACGGCGACCACTTCGTCGTCGCCGTCGCCCTCGCCGGATCGGTTGTCGCCCTTGTGGATCACCGAGCCGTCTGCTGCCGACGGCTGGTTGTAGAAGATGAAGTCCGCCGAGCTCCGGACTTTGCCGTCGGCCCCGAGCAGGAGCGCTGATGCGTCCAGATCAAAGGCATCGCCTGTCGTAGTGCGGGGATCCCAGCCCAGCCCGACGAGAACCTTGTTCAGCCCCGGATCGGTCTTGGTGAGCGAGAGGTTACTGCCTTTGGTAAGAGTCAGGCCTGCCATGGTTGTTCTCCTTGTTCAATCTGGTGAAAGCGGGGTGAAGTGGCCCGGCGTTGCCGGGCCACCGACTTCTAGTCCAGCGCGATGCCGAAGTCTGTCGCCACGCCGCGGAGGCCTGAGGCGTATCCCTGGCCCACGGCACGGAACTTCCACTCGCCGCCGTTTCGATAGATCTCGGCAAAGATCATGCAGGTTTCCGCTGCAGCGTCTTCCGTGAGGTCGTATCGGACAACTTCGTTGTCCGTTTCCTGATTGACGACCCGGCAGAACGCGTCTCGGACCTGGCCGAAGTTCTGGCGGCGTGCTTCTGCCTGGTCAATGGAGACGACGATGACGATCTTCTCGATGTCTGCCGCAACGGAGCCAAGGTCAATGAGGATCTGCTCGTCGTCGCCCTCACCCTCGCCGGTGCGGTTGTCGCCCTGGTGGACGATCGAACCGTCGGCCGAGGACAACTGGTTGTAAAAGATGAAGTCATCATTGGAGCGGACCTTGCCGTCAGCACGGACCAGGAGAGCCGAGGCATCGAGGTCGAACTGTTCGCCAGCGGTGGTCCGCGGATCCCACCCCAGGCCGATCATGGCCTTGCGAAGTCCCGGGTCGGCTTTGGTCAGTGACAGGTTGCTGCCCTTGCTCAGAGTCAGGCTAGACAAGAGGTACTCCTTCAGTTTGGTGTGTAAATTCGATAGAGCTAATGAGCGCTCGTTTGATCCTAGAGGGCAGATGCCGCGGCGCCGCGGACGTCGCCGGGCGTACGCCCGTTGGCCGGCGCGCCGATTGCCTGGAAGGTCCAGGAGTTTCCGTTCCGGGAAAGCTTGGACATGATCATGGCCGTGTAGGGGCCCGATTCCGTGAGGTCGTAGCGAGCAACTTCGGGGCTACCTGCCACCGAATCGTCGATGACGCGGCAGAAGGCGTTCTGGACCATGTCGAAGGTCTGCTGGGTGTAACTGGTGATGACAAACACGATGTGCGTGACGGCCGCCGATACGGTCGGCAGGTTCACCATGAGGGTCTCGTCGTCGCCTTCGCCTTCGCCCGTCAAGTTGTCACCCGTGTGACGAATGGATCCGTCCTTGCTGGTGAGCTGGTTGAAGAAGACCGTGTCGAGGTGCTGGCCGCGAGAGTCAAACAGGATGGCCGATGCATCCAGGTCGATTTCAACCGTTTTGGTTCCGCCGAAGAAACCCTTCTTGGCGGGAACCGCGGAGTCCCAGCCGAGACCGAGACGGACATTCGTCAGGGATTCACCGTTCTGCTTTGTCAGCGACAGTGACTGGCCCTTCTGCAAACTCAAACCCATGTGATGACTCGCTTTTCGTCGTAGTAGTTGTTGTTGCTTTGGTATTAACCGCGGGGCTAGCTTTTAGCGGGCTCGAGCGCTTCTTCCTGCTCAGCGGTGCGGGCCCTGTTGTTGCGTCGGACCGAGCCAAGAAAGGCCGCACCGATGAAGACAACCCCGACGAGGCCTGTGACGATCTCATTGACCGGAACCACGATTGTGATCAGCAGGATGACGGCCAGGGCACCGATGGCCCAGTGTGCGCCGTGGTCCAGGTACTCGAATTCGTCAAGCGTGCCCTGCCGGACCAGGAATACGGTCAGGGAGCGGACGAACATGGCTCCGATGAAGCCCAGTCCAAGCGCGATGATGATGGGATCGGACGTGATGGCGAAGGCTCCGATAACGCCGTCGAACGAGAAGGATGCGTCGATGACTTCCAAGTAGAGGAAGAGCATGAGGGCGGCCTTGCCGGCAAGTTGAGCCGCACCGGAGGGACCGGAATGAACCACGAGGTCCGCATCGGCGGCATCGACGTCGCCGTCCTCATCGACGTCGAACAGGTTTCCGAGGCCGTTCACGAGGAAGTACGTGATCATGCCCAACAGGCCCGCGAGCAGCACAATGCCTTGTTGCTCGCCCGCTACAGCCCCGGCGATTGCCAGCGCCGCCATCCCGATGATCAAGGATGCGCCTTCCAGTTTGCCCAACCGGGCGAGCGGGATCTCGAGGAACTTGATCCACTTGATATCACGGTGGGCCAGGATGAAGTCCAGAAACAGCATCAGAAGGAACATTCCGCCGAAAGCCGCAATCTGCGGGTGAGCTTCGTGCAGCAGGTAGCCGTAGCTGCCCGGGGTGTGAGGGTCGCCCTTTTCCATGGCGAGGCCGACGGCTTCGACAGGATTCAGGCCTGCCGTGATTCCCACGATGAGCAAGGGGAAGAGGATGCGCATACCGAACACGGCGATAATAACGCCCACGCTCAGGAACATCTTCTGCCAGAAGGGGTTCATCCGCTCGAGGATTCGCGCGTTGATCACGGCGTTATCGAAACTCAGGCTGATTTCAAGAATGCCCAAGATAAGGCAGAGGATCAGTGCCTGGGGTCCGCCGTAAAGAAAAGCGACCACCAACGCGATGAGGGTGACCGCGAACGACCAACCGAATGTCTTGAGGAACAAGCTGGAACAACTCCTGGAGCGACGGGTCCTGTCCAGTCAACGACGGCAGGACGGCGAGAAACATCCCGGAAGTTATCCCCCAAGACTTCGTGCCCACATCATATGTGCCGGGTGCGACGTTTTGTCCTGCGACGCCCCCAAGTTTTCTTGATTGTGATCGTGCTCTTCCCGCAGTGGCCCTGGTCCAACTGCGAGGGCGACTTCATCGCACAGCAGCCGGACCAGGAGCGGGTGATAGTTGTTACTCGCAGGCGATGCCGTCGCCGTCACGGTCGAGCTTGCTGCTGTAACCGGGCTGGCCTGCATAGATCGGGGCGGCCCCTGCTTGTCTTACTGCGGTGCAGTTGGCGTAATACACTGACGCGGGTGCCGGTGCTGGCGGTACATACGGTGCCGGGGCGGGCGCGACGTAAACCGGCGCGGGAACGTGCGGAGCGGGTGCCTTTGGTGCGGGAGCAACCACACCCACCTTTGCCGAGGGGCCAGGCGCGGTCGAAGTCTTGGCGGCCTTCACCACGGCCACTTCCTTCTCACTGGTCGGAACCAACTCGCCTGCGCAGTCTGCCAGTACGCGGGCCATCGCGTCGTGCTCGGCCTGCGTCACCCACAGCTCGTAAGTCGCCTTGACGGAAATCTGTCGTGCAACGTATTTGCACTGGAAACTCTCGTTCGGCGGCAGCCACGCAGCAGCGTCGCTTTCCCCCTTCTGGACGTCGGTCGGTCCATCCGTGGACTGCAGGTTCAGAGGATCGTTGGCGAACGCCATGCGCTGAGCCTCCGTCAACTGCTGGGCCCCCTTTAGCCACGCATCACCGAGGGCGACAACATGGTCAATCTGTACGGCACTGCTCGTGCTGGGGCCGCGCTGGAACTGGATAGTCGTTGCTGTGTAGGGGTCGGCCAGAGTCCCGCTGTCTACCTTGCACGTCGAGCCGCTAGTGAAAACTACGTCGGTCAGGTCTCGCTTGAGAATGTCGTTCCGAGTGTCGCATCCGTTCCTGTCGACGTCGGCCCAGGCTTGGCCGAACTCGGCGAGGTCATCGGACACTGGCGTCGCCGCGGATTCCTTGACGGGCAGCGCTGCGAGAAGGTCGAGTGCCTTCGTAGCGAAGGCTGGTTGGCTCTTCGGGGCTTTGTAGCTGACGCCCTGGGCAAGTTTCGTAACACTGTCAGGATCCATTGGTCCCCCCGTGTCCGTCGGCGATGGCGTCGCGGAAGGGGTGGGCGAGGAGGTCTGTGACGAAGCGGCGGAAGCGGTGGCGGCTTCTTCTGCTGCTCGTTTTTCATTCGCCGAAGCTGCCTCGGCAGCAATGCTTTCAGCCGACCGGGGCGGGAGGGCTATCGCGCCGACCACGAAAATCACCAGGGAGGCCGCAAGGACGACGCCGCCAACTTTTCGGCTGCTGGGCAGTCGCGCCCAGGAACGGCGCCCCGTGATCACTACGTAGAGGCCGGTCAGCGCGGCAAATATGGCAAGGAATATGAGTGCCCCGCCGAGCCCGCCGCTGCTGGCGCCCAAAGCCATGGCCCCTAGAACAAGTGCTCCGACCACGAATGTTGAAACTTTCGGCTTCCGTAAAGACTTGGGCTCATAGTACGAATCCTGCTTGCCCAGGCGTGATTGGAACCTATTCAATTTGTCATCCCCATGTTTTCGGCCCCAAAGCTTCGCTACTGGTGCCCGACCTTTGACGCTGTAGTGCGCCACATGGAGTATATGGCCATTGCGGTGAGGTCACGATTACTGAAAGTCAGGACAAAAGATTCTTTTTGGCCACGCCGTGCCAGAGACTGACTCATGCGCTGCAAGTCCCGATGCTGACATGATGCATAAAAGCATGATCTTCAAGTCGAACGCAGCACTACGTGGATAGTCTTGCGCTAGCTTGTGGAAAGGCAGCTCCAAGAGGGCTCGCGAATTCGTGAGGTTGGAAGGTCGGATAGAGGCACACAGTTCACAAGGCGCCCGTCACGACTCGGCGAAAACTGCGAAAGACAGCCCATATGCAGCCGTATTGTGGGCAATACTCATCGAAAAGGACTCAAACATGGCACTTTCCCTCGACAAGATCAGCGAGCAGGCCCCGGGCCTTCTCTCACTGGCTAAAACCGCGTCGCAAGCCGTCGATCTCTCCGGGCTGAACGGGCAGAAGGCAAAAGTCGCCGTCGCCTTGGACTATTCAGGCTCTATGAACCGGGTCTACAGCTCCGGGGCTATGCAACGCTTGGTTGAAAAGGCTCTTGCCCTGGCAACCCAGTTCGATGATGACGGAGCTATCGATTTCTTCATCTTCGACTCAAAAGCGGCGTACTTGGGCGAGATCAGCATCGATGACTTTGCTGGCTCCGTCGGCCGCCTCACGAAGGGACGGAATATGGGCAGCACAAACTACGCCGACGCATTCCTGACCATTCGAGACCACTTCGGGTTCGCCCAGTCCGCGCCGCCCAAGACAGGATTCTTCGGACTGCGCAAGGCCCAACCCGTGACCACACCAGCACAGTCCACGCCTGCAGACCTTCCTGTGTACGTACTGTTCTTGACTGACGGAGCCCCGGACAACGAGTCCAAGGCCGTCCGCGCTTTGACTGAGGTGTCGACGGCACCCATTTTCTGGAAATTTCTCTCCATCGGCAGCCAATCGATGGCATTTCTTGAGAAGTTGGACACGCTGACGGAACGTTTTGTGGACAACGCCAACTACGAGCCGATCGGCGATGTGGACGCGATCAGCGATGCCGTTTTGTTCAACAAGATGCTAACGGAGTTCCCCGACTGGCTCAAGGAAGCCCGCAACAAGGACCTCATCCAGTAGTAGCTCCATCGTAGGCACGCTAGATTTCAACCACCGAGATTGCAGATCGCGGCTAGTCCAACGGAAATGAGCCATGCGCGGCGTGCTTTGCGCAGGTATCAACTACCAAAGCTTCCAGCGGTGACGCGAAAAGGGCCGTCCACGTATCCAGAGATAACGTGGACGGCCCCTCCGCATGGCAGATCTCTCAGCCGTGCGGCAACTCTCAGCCCCTTCGCACGCAGGCGGCGTTGTTCGGCTGGAGCCAACCATCCTGTTGCTGCGTGGGCGGCGAGCAGGACCGTCCGGGGGCAGTTGCACGCGTTCGGTGCTGATCGCCACCCCGGTAACGCACGAGACGGCCGGATACCGCTGGCTCAAGGGCCAGCGACATCCCGTCAAGGAGTACTACGCGATTCCGCCATGGCCGTGGCAGGCGCCCCGGCGCGTCGTTCCGGGCCAGGCGTAGCCGTCCTTGCAAATGATCCCGCTGTAAACGGGCGGTGCGACTGCAGGCGGAGCCTCCACGACCGGCGGCGCCACCGGCTGTGCCTTTACTACAGGCGGTGCCACCGGCTTTGCCTTCACTACCGGCGGGGCCACAGGAGCCACGACCTTTGCCGCGACCTGGGTGGGTGTGGGAGAAGGTGTCGGCGTCGGCGTTTCATCCGTGAGGTGCTTGACCCCCAGCTCTACGGTGGAGCCCTCGGCGACCTTGGCGTGGGCGAGGGGATCCTCGCTGGCCACCTGCCAGTTTTTCTTGATGAGGATCGTCTTGCCCTCGTCCACATCCGTGGCGTGGGCTTTCAGCCCGATGTCTTTGAGCTGGTCAATGGCCTTGTCGAGGGTGAGGCCGACGACGTCGGGCACCTCGATGGTGTTCTCGGCTACAGCCGTTGCCTTGGCGGTTTCCGTTGGGGCTGACGCCTGTTTGCTGCCGCAGCCCGTCAGCATGAGACCGGCGAGCATTACTAGAGCTAGTGTTTTCTTCAAGATTCCCCCTGCTTGCAGCGAGGCCGCAACTGTCGGGAAGGGCATGGTTGCCTGATGCTTCCGATGGGCTCGCTGGGAATAAGCTACCAGTTTCCTGGGAATACGATGGCAATTTGAGGGTGTGTGTACCGCTCTAGCGGAGACCATTGCATCGGTCGTCTCGACGACCTTCCAAACCCGGTGCAGCCGGCCGCCACACTTCATATCGTCTAGGGGAGCGGAACCAGGATTTCCGCCAGGACGCCGGTGACGAACCGCAGGATTTCCTCGCCTGCCAGAAATCCTTAAGCCGAAGTAACCGTCAGGTTCGGCAGAGTGAATGCGTCGCTATCGAGTTCGCCGGGCGGTGGGCGGATCGCTATGTCCGCCAGGCCGAGGAAGCCCGCATCCAGCCTGGAGTGGCCTGCCGCCACGAGAAGGCCTGATCCGTTCCGCCGTCGGACCTCGTCCACAGCGGCTTCCTTGGTGATTGGGGCCGGCACGCCATAAAGCTTCCGCCGTTGCAACGATGGGGTTTCGAGCCTGACATCACGGTTGGACAGGGCATTGTGTGCGTTCAGGCCAGGAGGTTCGCAGCAGCGGCCACGCGCGCTAGTTCGTGTCGGGTTTCCCACCCCGGAGGTGCCGGTGGTGGAGCTCGTAGCTGTCGAACACATCGGAAGATGTGGCTCCGGAATGGCCGAATTTGCCTCGAAGGACCTCCGCGAGTCCGTCCAGCGCGGCGTGGAGCATCCGTCCAGCGAACTGCAGTTCAGGGCTCTTGCTGCGCTGGGCCTGGGATGCCAGCTCCTGGGCGTAAGCCACCGTGGCGGGCAAGGAGCCGCGCTGCTCAATTTCACGGAAGTAGTAGGTTTCATGGAACGCGAGCAGGTCGATGGTCACCGTAGCCATGCTTCCGGCAATTGCCTCCAACAGGCCGGCAGCGTGCCCGGAATCCATGGCCAATACACCTGCCGGACCTGCAGCCTCCTTGAACAGGTTCAGCTGGTGGGCGAGGGCCCGGCGGCGGTTCAGGGCCGGGAACGTCTGCAGGATCCAAGTGACCGTTGCTGTCAGCAACCCGAAACCGGCGACGGCTTGGAGGGCAACAACCAGCCTGAGCAGCGGATCCGCCGCCACGATATCGCCAAACCCCACCGTGGAAAGGGTGACCATAGAGATGTAGAGGGCTTCGGCAAAGTCGGCCCGAAGTGGAACCCCGGCTCCGTAAACAAAACCGTCCGTCAGATGAGGCAGGTATAGCAGAGCCCAGCCGATGGCCGCCAAGCCTGCCCAGGTACCAATGACAGCGGCCATTGCCAAGGGGGCTGCGATGAAGGAGCCCCGGCCCCGCAGTTTTCTCGATACAAGCCAGAATCCGCGCATGATCGCCCGGCCCAGAGGACCGGAACCGTGCGGATAAAGGAGGGTACGAAAGACGTCAACGAGCATCAGCAGAACCAGCCCGGCCCCCAAAACCGTCCAGAGCGTGTCCTCGAAGTCCATGCCTCATCTTAGAGGCGGCACCCCGGGCGCAGCCGGGGTGCGACCATCAAATTGCCAGGAGCCCGTGGGTGCGCCGGCAGTATGGGTCCCTCGCCCCTGGTGGACCGCAACGACGTCAAGGGGGAGCGTTGTGGACAGCGGATCACCACCGACTAAAGGTCTCTGCCGCGCTGGGCCAGAACCGCCGCCGTCGTCTGTCTGTCGGTGACGTTTGCCGTTGCGGTAGTGGCGATGCTTGCCAGCGGCTTCGGACTGGACCTGGGTTCCTGGTTCAAGGAGGGGCTTGCTGCTCGCGTTGGCGGTTCTGACGCTGCCCGTTTCGTTCGCGTATTTCGTCCATCGTGGGGCACTACCTTGGCCCACTAGACTCCGCTCTGCAGGGAATGGCCGGTGGGGTGAACGATTTCCTGGCATTCAAACAGGCACTTCCCGTAGCCCTGGACTTCCTCGCCGTGTCCGGCTGGCCCTGCAGCTCTCCTTCCCGCTCGTAATTCTCGCCGCAGTCATCGGCTTTGCCATGGCGAGGCGCCGCTCGGCGGACTTCGAGAAATACTTTGCCACCGTTGACCTGCTCCAAGACGAGCTTGAACAGGTCAATAGGCAGATCTCTGCAGGTCATTCCGTCGGCACGGAAATCCCTGCACGGAATGCCCCTGAGTACGCACCTGAGCGGTTGAACACCTAAAGCGTGTGGTCCCGCAGGGCGGCCGCGGCACCCCTGTATCCTGAGAATGTAGTTCAAGGGCCCCAGCGGCCATCGACCAAGCCCGGTGCGCAGCCGGATGAGGGGTCTGGAAGCTGGGCCGCAGCCTTGGACGTCGTCGAATCGCCACCGCAATCGTCAGTCTGCGATCGGCCCCCGAATGCTCGGAATGGATCCTCTATCAGCATTGACACACCAGCCCCCGTGGGAATCCCGACGCCGGTCCCGAATCCCGTGCGCGCAGCTGCGGGGGATGAGCCGGCTGTCGTGACCTGGGCCGAGGCCGGGATCAGCATGACCGCGCGATGGCGTTCGGCGAACGGCAGACCGGCGCCGACGCGCGTCGAAGTAGTCTCCGACTCCCTCACGGCCGATGAAGCGAACCGGATGGCGTCACAGGGGATCGCGATGCTCTGGCACGGTGACTTCCACAACGCACGGCAGATCCTCAACGCCCTGGACCGGCGGATAGGCGCCGGAAAGAAAGAAATCGCAGCAACTCCGGCCGACAAGTTCTATCGGCACCGCCAGTCCCGGTCCCACCGTGCACGGGTTCTCGGCCTGCTGCTGATTCCTCTTGATCCGGGCCCGGTGGTGCCGCTGCGCCGCGCACCGGACATCCGACAGGCCGCCGCTGAAGCGTACGGTGAGATCGGCGAATCTTCCATTGTGTCCCTGCATGAGCTTGTCGGGGCCATTGGCGCCCACGAGTGGCGACGTAATGGCGTCTACGTCGATGCCCTGCAGGGCCGCATCCACCCGCACTACGGCACGTTCTTCCCCACCCGCAGTGAGTATGTGGATCTCGTCGCCGCCGCTACGCTGCCCTCTGACACGCTGGCGTTCGACGTCGGAACCGGCACGGGTGTACTCGCTGCCGTCCTCGCGCGCCGTGGCGTCCACCGGGTGGTGGCGACGGACAATGAACCGCGTGCCATCGCCTGCGCCGCTGAGAATTTCCGGAACCTCGGTGTGCAGGACCGTGCTGAGGCCGTCCTGACCGACATGTTCCCGCCCGGGCGGGCACCCCTCATCGTTTGCAACCCGCCCTGGATTCCGGCCACGCCGCACTCCACTCTGGACAACGCCGTCTACGACCCCGGGAGCAGGATGCTGTTCCGCTTCCTGAACGGACTCTCCGACCATCTGGAGCCGGGCGGCGAGGGCTGGCTGGTCCTTTCCGACCTGGCCGAGCACCTTGGCCTGCGGACACGTGAGGATCTGCTGACCGCCATCACTGCGGCCGGGCTGAAGGTGGTGGAACGGCTCGACACCAAGCCAACGCATCCGAAGGCATCGGACCGCGACGATCCTCTGTTCGAGGCGCGCGCCGCCGAGGTCACGTCGCTGTGGCGGCTTGTTCGGCGTTAGCCCGCCACCGCAGCCTTCGCCGCCTGCGAGGCCGCCATCCATTCGCTCATCCACGGTGCCCGGACGCTCGACGTGATCCGGCAGTCGGCCACGAAGGTTCCCCTGGCGCCGGCGTCGATCCAGTCCCTGAGCGCCTCAAGGTCTGCGAGGGAGCGGATGATCGCCGACTCGGCACCGAGCGCGCGGGCGACGCCGCTGAAGTCTACTTCGGGAATCAGCATGGGCTTTTCAGTCAGGCCTTGGGAACCGTACTGGTGGATTTCGGCTCCGTAAGCGGCATCGTTGTAGATCACGACGACGGCGCTGTCCGCCGCCCCTATCAGCGATTCGAGGTCGGACAGGCCCATCAGGAAACCGCCGTCGCCGGAGGCCAGTACCAGGGTGCGGCCGTCCTCCACTGCGCGGGCGGCCCCGACGGCGCTGGCGAGCCCGAGCCCGATGGTCTGGTAGGCGGTCCCCACCATGACCAGGTCCTGGGGCCTGGGGATGTTCCAGTACATCCCGGCGCCGTATACAAAACCGTCCGTCAGACGGGGCAGGTATAGCAGAGCCCAGCCGATGGCCGCCAAGCCTGCCCAGGCACCAATGACAGCGGCCATCGCCAAGGGAGCTGCGATGAAGGAGCCCCGGCCCCGCAATTTTCTCGATACAAGCCAGAACCCGCGCATGATCGCCCGGCCCAGAGGACCGGAACCGTGCGGATAAAGGAGTGTACGAAAGACGTCAACGAGAATCAGCAGAACCAGTCCGGTCCCCAAAATCGTCCAGATCGTGTCCTCGAAGTGCACTCCTGGATCCTTCGCTGGCTGGATGCCGGTTGCTCGGGACCGGGTTTCTGTTCCCGATCCCGGACGTTCTCATTGAGCTCGTCAGACTTCTCCTGGAGGACAAGTTGCGCCTCCGCGAGGGTTTTCCGGAACTGCTCAGGGGATCAAGCTGAGGGTAGACGTTCTGGCCGACGGCGGCACCTCACCTAACTCGACCGGTGTCTCCAGCGCAATGACATCAACCACCGCCACAAGACCTCCCGCATCATCTCTTCACCCGGACACTCAGCAATACTTCCGAGGCCAAAGGTCGGCCATGACGCCACGACGGCAGTCGGGTGTGGGCAGATGGCCCCTGGGGTCCGCGGGGCCATGGCCGACGTCGGGGCTCACGAAGTCCTCTCCGTGTAGTCTCGTTCCATTAAGGTAATTCCAGGGAGGCACGTGTGGTTCGGGCGGAGAACGGGACACTCTCGGGTGTTCTTGAGGGAAAGAAGCAGTACCAGATTCCCCTCTACCAACGCGTGTACTCGTGGGGCAAGAAGCAACTCGACCAACTGTGGTCGGACGTTGTCGAGTTGGAGCGCACTCGTGGAGACGACCCGAAAGCTTCGCACTTCATCGGCTCCTTGGTACTGGCGAGCAGTCCTGATTTCGGCGCTATTGGCGTCAACAAATTCCTTGTCGTCGACGGCCAGCAGCGCCTGACCACGCTGACTCTCCTTTTAGCTGCGCTCCGCGATCACCTGCATGAGACCGGGGAGACTGAGCGGGCGAATGGCATCGACGCGCAGTACCTAATTAACCTTTTCGACCGCGGCAAGCCGCTTAAGGTCATGCCGACGCAGACAGATCGGCCCGCCTACATGGCGGTGCTCAATCGTGCTCCGCAGGCTGGCGGAGAGGATGCCGTCGGCAACGCGTACCGGTTCTTCCGCTCTAAGATCGCCGCAGCCGGCGATCCGGATAATCCGCACGACTTGGAGCTGCTCGAAGCCGCCGTGGTCCGCGGGCTCGCCCTCGTCGTCGTCACGGCGGAGCCGTCCGATAACGCACACCGCATTTTTGAGTCGCTGAATAACACTGGCCTCCGGCTGACGCAAAGTGACCTGCTCAAGAACTATTTGTTCATGCGGCTCGGCGACCGGGCAGAGATGGTCCATGAGAATATTTGGCTTCCGTTGGAGAGGAAGATCGACTCAGAGAATCTCGAGCTGTTGTTCTGGCTCGATCTCGCACAGCGCGACGAACGGGCGAAGCAGTCGGACACCTACGTCGGACAGCAACTTCGGCTCGAGAAACTAAAGAGCATCGATGACTTAGAAGCTGAGGTGATCCGTATCGCCAAGCTGGGTGACGTACTCGCGACGATCCTCAAGCCTGCGGAGGAGAATCACGCCGAGATTCGCCGTCGCCTCACCAGGATCAGAGCCTGGGGCTCGACGACCGCATATCCGGTGGTGATGCAGATCCTCGCCCGACGTGCTGCCGGCGCCGCGGCTGACGATGAAGTTGTGCGCGCGCTGACGTACCTGGAGTCGTACTTCGTGCGGCGCATCGTGATCGGCCGCGCCACCGCAAATCTGAACCGAACGCTGCTCCAGGCTGTAGGTGCGATCAGCGATGCGGCCCGCATCGACGTCGCGCTGCGTGAGTACCTGTCCCGCGGGCGCAAGCATTTTGCGACCGACCTCCAGGTTCGCGAAGCCGCCAACACGATCGCGTTCTACTGGCAGGGCCGCGGAGCGCAAAAAAAGCTCATCCTGCAGTGGCTCGAAGAGGCGTACCGCCCGAAGGAGATCATCGACCTGGACCCCAGGCATCTGACGATCGAACATGTCTTGCCCCAGACGATGACTGATTCTGTGCGCAAGAGGTTCGCAGCGGGCTTTGGCGCCGATGCGGACATCGATTACGAACACGAACGGGTCGTGCATACGCTCGGCAACCTCACTCTGAGTGGATACAACAGCGAGCTCAGCAACAAGCCGTTCGAAGAGAAGCGCCAGATGCTGGCCAAGAGCGGGGTATCGATGAACCAGGCCATCGCTGCGCACGCCACATGGGGCGTCGACGAGATCAACACCCGTAGCGCTGAATTAGCTGAGAAGATCATTGAGCTGTGGCCGGGCCCCGACGAGAGCATCATCGCAGTCGGCGACGAGCCGTCAGCGCTTCGCAGCCAAATTGCTGTGATCGTCGCCGAGGTCCCTGCCGGGCGCTGGACTTCGTACGGCGACGTCGCGATCGTGGCCGGCACCTGGGCGCAGCCGCTTGCTGGGATGATAGCGAACTACCCAATGGCCAACGCTTGGCGAGTCTTGCAGAGCGGTGGGACGATCTCAGCTGGGTTCCGTTGGACCGAGCCCGGCCGCAAAGATGATCCCCGCGTTGTGCTGGAGGCGGAGGGGCTCCGGTTCGACACGGACGGCCACGCGGATCCCGAGCAGTTCATTGGTGCTGAAGAACTCGCAGAAGCGGCTGGCCTCGATGTCGACGTGGACGCGGTTGCCGCACGCCGCAGGAAGATGAAGGCTCCAGCCCCGGCCGTGACCGGGGTATCGGTGAGGGACGCCCAGTTTGCATTCTTCGAGCGGGTACAGAGCCATGGCCTAGTGAACGCGACCAACATCGATACGTGGCGCAAGCCCTACCCGCAAAATTGGTACGAAGTCCGCATCGGGGATCCCCGTGGGCAGATCCTGTTGCTCGTCAACTCGCAGACAAAACTCGTTGCCACGCAATTCTGGATCGGCGACGACAAGGACCTCTACGCCAAGTTGCTGGCCCGGCGCGACGCCATCGAAACCGACCTCGGTTTCGTCCTCGAGTGGGACGACAGGCCCGACCGCAAGGCATCAAAGCTCACCATCAGCCGTCCCGGCGACTTCCAGGACGAAACTCAGTCACAAGAACTAGTCGAGTGGCTCGTGGCTACAGGGGACACGTTCGTGGGCGTCTTGTCGAATTACCTGGGGTCGGCCCCCAAGTCTGCGCCGGTAAGCCCGGGCCTAACTGTGTGGGATGAAGAAACTATCCGTTCCTGGATGCAAGAGCACGACCCGGATAATGTCGACCGGCTGGATTTTTTCTTGACGACCGCACGTTCGTCAGGATTGACGTTCTCTGGGTCCAGGACGATGGACCCCGCGGGGAGCCTGCCGATCTTTCACCGCGGAAACACGCGCCTGGGAACCGTGTCCCTCTTCTACTTCAGTGCCCAAGGAACATCGGTGGAGTTCAACTTCGGGAGAATGTCGAAGTTGCCTAAGGATCAATTGCCCGACGCCGCAGTGCTGGATTCGTTTCTCCGTCAACTGGCAGATACCCCCGGACTCCAGGATGTCGCGGCGAACCTCCTCTCCAGCCGGTTTGCTAGCCGAAAGCCGAATGTACCGCTGTCGGACCTCTCGATGGATTCCCTCGAGAAGGCCGTCGACGCCCTGGTCACACTTACCGACACACAGTAAGGGCCTTGATGCACTGAATCCCGTTGCGAGGCGGCTCCGGGGTCACCGCGTCCGACGACGGCGTCTCGGGACGCGGGGACTCGTGGTGGCCCTCTGCGCGAGGGTACTGGCTGGAGCTCAATGGATGCGTCCGTGGCAGGCGGTGCGTAACGCTTCTGCTTGCGAGTAAGCGCAGAGGTTATTCCGTGGCGGAACGTAGTCCCGTTGCGCTATTACTCGTGGTCGTTCTCACCCCTGAAAGCAGCTACAAGTGATAACGCAACGGGGGTGTGTCTGGAACGCGGGCGGTGCCGAACGGACTGGGCTCAGGCTCGCAACACCCACGCGGCGTTGTTCGGCTGCAGCCAGCCGTCTTCGGCCGGCGGCGCGGCGCTAAGAAGGACGGACCCGGCCGGCAATCGCACCGACTCGGAGCCCATTGCGACGGCGACGAAGAACTCTGGGCTGCGTTCGCAGATCAGCAGATTCCCGGCCTCGACCCGCCAGGTGCCGCCGTCGTTCCGGCCGAAGACCTCGTCGTTCCACAGGAGCCGCCGCATCTCCAGCGCCTTGGTCACCAACGCCAGCGAGGAGTCCGGGTCTTGCTGCTGACGCTCGATCGCGTTCGCACCCCAGCCAGCCGGCTGCGGGAGCCACGGATCGGCCGGCGGCCCGGTGAGCGAAAAGCCAAAATTCTGCGCGGCATCCTCGGTCCAGGGCAGCGGCACGCGGGCGCCGTCGCGGCAGACGCCGCCGCGGGCCCACATCGGATCCATCCGGGACTCCAGCGGGACGTCGACCTCGGGCAGGCCGAGTTCCTGGCCCTGATACAGATACGCCGGACCCGGCAGCCCCAGCATCGCCACGAGGGCCGCCCGGGCCCGGAGTGAACCCAGCTCGCCGCCGCCGAACCGGGTGACGGTCCGGACGATGTCGTGGTTTTCCAGCGCCCAGGTGGGGGAGGCTCCGTGCAGCTGCCGGGCGGCTTCGAGTTCGTTCCCGACGGCGGCCCACGCCTCCGGATCCCAGCCGAGCTTCACGAACGCGAACGCGAAGGCCTGCTGCATCTCATCGGCCCGGGTGTACCGGGCAGCGCGCGCCGGCTCGAGATTCACCTCGCCCACCAGGAGCCGGTGCGGCTCGTACTTCTCGGCCAGGGCGCGCCAGCGGCGGTAGACCTCGTGGACGTCCTCCTGGTCCGAGACCTGCGGATTGGACCGCAGCCCGTCCACCACCCCGCCCGTGGAGGGCGAGTCCGGCAGCCCGTCGGCCTTGAACAGCGCGTGCGCGACGTCGATGCGCAGCCCGTCCACGCCCTTGTCGAACCAGAACCGCAGCACGCCGTCGAAGTATTCGCCGACGGCGGGATTGCGCCAGTTCCAGTCCGGCTGCCCGGCCGAGAACAGGTGCAGGTACCAGTCCGTGTCCGTCGCCGAGCCGGGATTGGCGCGGCTCCACGCCCGGCCGCCGAAGACGCTCTGCCAGTTGTTCGGCGGAACGTCGCTGGCGCCAGACGCTGAACCGCCACCGCCGTCGTCGGACATGTCCAATGGACCAGGCACAAAGTGGAACATTTCCCGTTCCGGCGAGCCCGGGCCTGCCGCGAGGGCCGCCTGGAACAGCGGGTGCTCCGAGGAGCAGTGGTTGGGGACGACGTCGAGCAGGATCCGCAGGCCCAGCGCGTGCGCCAGTTCCAGCAAAGTATCGAACTGTTCCATGGTGCCGAACAGCGGGTCCATGCCGCAGTAGTCGGTGACGTCGTACCCCTGGTCCACCTGCGGGGAGGGCTGGAACGGGGTCATCCAGATGCCGTCGACGCCGAGCGCGGCGATGTACGGCAGCCGGGCGATCAGCCCGGCGAGGTCGCCCACGCCGTCGCCGTCGCCGTCGGCGAAGGAACGCGGGTAGACCTCATAGATGACGGCAGACTGCCACCACTCCGGCGCGGGCGCCAGCGCGGTTTCCTCCACAGGGCCCACCGGCGAGACAGGGCTCATTTGCTCGCGCCCGCGGTGAGGCCTTCGACGATCCGCCGCTGGAAGATCAGCACCATAATGACCAACGGTACGGTGACGATCACGCCGGCGGCCATCTGCTCGCCGAACGGCGCCTGGAATTCGGTGGCGCCGGTGAATCCCTCCCAAAATTGAAGCGGCATCAAACCTAGTACGGTTCACATTCCCTCGCGGCTGCATAACCAACCTGCCTGGGCAGTACATCTAGCCGGGAGGCGTTGAGGGTCGGCGTGCGCCGGGCGGCCCTGTTAATTTAGGCGGCGGCCCTTAGGCCACGGCGTCGGCGGTCAGCCGCTCGCCGTTGAGGTATTCGAGCTCCCAGCCGTCCACCGGATGGCGATGGACGAGGTTCAGCACGGCGTTGTCGATGCTCTGGATGGTGCGGCCAAGTGCGCGGCTCAGGCTCAGCCGGATGAGCGTGCCGTGCGCGATGACCAGGGCGCTGCGGTCGCTGAATTCCTCGGCCAGGGCTTCCAGCGCGCCCAGTCCGCGGTCCGCGGCGTCGTCTTCGCTTTCGGCGCCGCGGAACCGCCGGGGATGCGCAGGGCATCCAGCTCGGGACCGTCCTGCAAACCCTCGGCCGGGCCGAAGGAGCGCTCGGTGAGCTCCGGAACAAGCCGGGCCACGCTGAGCCCGAGCCCGGCCGCGATCAGCTCGGCGGTCTCCGCCGCAAGGCTCAGGGCGAGGAGACGACGAAGGCCCACTCGTAGCCGGCCAGGGCGGCGGCGGCGTCCTGCGCCTGGCCGCGGCCGACGTCGTTCAGCGGAATGTCGGTGGAACCCTGCAGCCGGCGCTGCGCGTTCCAGTTGGTCTGGCCATGGCGGATGAGCGCAAAAGTTGTCAGGGGCATTGTTCCATTGTGCCGTTGGTGGAGCCCGGGCCCGGAATCGTGTGCTTCACAGCGACGGCTGGTGGCCTATCGGTGCCCGCAATCCTCGCGATCAAGTCATCCTCAGCCGGCCGAGATCTTCAACGCTGAAGACGGTTGCCGCCGTAATGCCTATTGGTTACTTACAATGACCCGAATGTGTGCATCGCAACGTTGCCCCAGCAGCCGAAACCTGAAAGTCTCGACTTTTAGATTTGATCTCTGCAAGCCTTGCTGTCTTTTCGATCGATTTAAGAGCGAGGTGGTAGTAGATTATGAATCTGTTTAGAAGTGTCGGGACACGGCAAGTTGGCAGCGGGCAGCGCTTAGGTCTCTTGAGGAGTTGAAATGGCAGTCACGTTAAATTTGCCCCAAGTATATTCATTCGCAGATGAGTCAGAATACAAAATCCCCTGGAAAGAAGGGAAGGGCGACCGACGTATCAGGTACATCTATGCAGTGGGCGCGGTCGTGGTAGAGGGCGATGAATCACTCTCAGGTCTGCTCGAGAAGTTGAGTGATTTGCGGCAAGAGGCTATCCATGACCCTTCGATTAGAAACCATGAGGAGAGTGCCAGGTTGAAGTCGAGTGGATGGCATCTAACTGAAGATCAGATCTCGACGGCAGTTCCTCTATGGCAATTTATGGGGAGTTCAACCGGCTTTAAGTACCATTATCGTTTTGTCGAATCATTACAAAAGATAGATGGCGCCAAGCTTAGTCGAGTCTATGCTGTCTTGCATGCCACGATCGTGCGAGACCTAGTCCGGCGGTATCGATACAACCCGGCAATCGAATTTGCCTTCGAAGAATTTACAGACCTGAATTCCAAATTTAAGCGATTGGTAGAATTCTGTGCACAGCCCGTTGAGGAGTTGGAGGGGAAAATGCCCAGGACAAAAGTCGTTCGTAAGGGCGAATCGGATCTGTCGTCGGTGGCGGACTACATGATTCTTGGGATCTCTAGACTAATAGGTCAGAATGAGATCGAGTGTGAGAAATCAGTCGGCTGCGACGGACACTGTCGGACAAGTCTATTTGAGTGGTCCGGGCGTACTCTGGGCCATCTGGATTCCACCAACCTTCACTTCCGGAATTTTGAAAGTATACGCGACAGCATGTCTTCTTTATACAGAACAAGGCTCCACACTGGAGTACTGTCGTGAATGCGGTTCTTGAGACCCGTTGCAGCTGAGAAAGTTCATGTGTGTGGACACTGTCCGATTCTTAGGTTAGTATCGGGCTTTGCGGCTCCCCGCGACGTAGATAAGTTGTCGATTCGGCACATTGTTCACTTTATTGTGTAGTCGCTACCGACCGGGGGGCCGCGCTTGACGTAACGGCATGGATTGGCGCTGACTTTGGTTCACGAAAAACTTCGATGGAACGACCTGAAGTGGAAGCTTCAAGTTGGGGGACGTTCCGCCCGTGGCATGTTGCCGGCCTCGGCCTCGCTGTCGGAATGGGATAATTGGGCGGGTGAAAATTCTCGACCTGTACGCTTCCGTGGCCGTGATGGCTGGCGCTCCGTAGGCCCCTTAGATTCTCTTCTAAAGCGAATGGCGGGCACCCTTCAATCGGAATATTCGGCCCCGGACTCCGTTTTCGGTTTCGTGCCTGGTCGGTCAACTTTTTCTGCAGCGCAGGTTCACATCGGCGCTGAGTCGGCGTTGACTGTTGACTTGAAGGACTTCTTTGGGCAGATAACAGAGCAGCGCGTGAGGGCGGGGTTGGGCCATGTGCTCGACGCTGAGGCGATGGATGTTTTTTTGGGGTGCTGCCTTCGCTCGTCTACTTTGCCGCTCGGATTCCGAACTAGTCCAGTGATTTCTAATTTGGTTTTCGCAGAAACAGACTACAAAATTGAAGAGCTGTGCGCTCGTCTCTCAGTAAAATATACCCGTTGGGTCGATGACCTTGTCTTTTCTGGCCCTTCCGTAGATGACGCCTTTCTCGCTGAAGTTCTTGATATTTTAACATCGTTCGGCTGGGTATGTAATGAAAAAAAGACTAGATTCATGTCCACGCGACGCTTCGTTCTTGGACTTAATATTGCTAAGGGACTGGATCGGCCCCATGTTCCCCGAGGAATAAAACGAGAACTGCGCAAGCAGGTTTATTATTTACGAAAGTTTGGTGTAGCTCATTTTTCCAACGATCGCGCGTGGCCGCTCCCAAGGATCTTGGGCATGATCGCTTATGTCAAGTCAGTAGACCCAAATCTTGCACTGCGCTTGGAGCAGCAGTTAGTTCAACTGCCCAAAGATCCGTTGTTGGCGGCCTATTCCAGCGCCGTTGGTGGCGGAAAATGGCAATTGGCTATGCTCAGTGATATTGGGATGTGATCCAATGCCACCCGTGCTAGGTTCCGGGTGGGGGCGAAGTACATTTGCACGACTGTTCCGAACCGCTGGCGGCAGGGAATCGGTGGATGCGTCACTAAGTTCAAGACCGCCATTATCCGAACCGCGAGGTCGGGACCGTTGGGCGGGGCCGGTGCGCGCTTCGATGCCGACGGATGTGATTCCAAAGCACTGCGAAAATACTCGGGAGATCGAGTGAGCGGTGAAACGAGGACCGCCTTCGCCATCACTTCCAAAACGGTCGCGGCAAGCGATGGGTCGTTGCATTTCAAACTACAGCAAATACCCTGGCACAGTGACTAATTTAATTGGGGGAGGGGCCGCGGAGCAACTGCCTGAGGGCTTGTATGAACTTCTCAACACGGGTGCGCTGGGCAATTTCCTCAGCAGCGGGTCAGAACTGCATCCGGTCTTCGCGGACATTGAAGACGAAGACTCCCCGGACATTCTCTCCCGCCACGTCGCAGACGCCGTCCGGCGGGCCCTGGCCGCAGCCAAGCCAACGGAACGTGTGGCCCTCGCGAACAAGCTCCTCCAGGAACTGAACACCGGAGACCTCATCGCACCCGGCCCCACCCAACTCCAGTCGCTTCATCGCGCGGACACCCTCAAACGCCGCAGCCTTCGCCGCCCGACCACCAAACTGAGCGACTCCGCCCTCCTGACCAACAGCAAGGATGATCCCAACCTCGCCGCGGAACTCAGGGCGGAGATCGAATCCGCCAACAGCGTGGACCTGCTCTGCGCCTTTGTCCGCTGGACCGGGCTGAGGCTCCTCGAACCCGCGCTGCAACAACTCAAGGAGCGCGGCGCCAGGCTCCGGGTTATCACCACAACCTACATGGGCGCCACGGAGCGCCGCGCCATCGACGAACTCGTCCACCGCTACGGCGCCAAGGTAAAGATCAACTACGAAACCCAAGCCACCCGCCTGCACGCCAAAGCCTGGCTCTTCCGCCGCAACTCCGGCTTCGACACCGCCTACGTAGGCAGCTCCAACCTCAGCCAGGCGGCCCTCCTGGACGGCCTCGAATGGAACGTCCGGCTCAGCTCTGTCGGCACGCCGGCACTTCTGAACAAGTTCGAGGTCACCTTCGACAGCTACTGGGAACAACGCGCCTTCCAGAGCTACGATCCGGAACGTGACGGCGAAAAGCTCGACGCCGCCCTGGAACGCAACGGCGGCCGGCGTACGGCTGTCCCTGGGGCAGCCACTGGTCTCGAGCTTCAGCCCTTCCTCCACCAGGAGGAGATGCTCGAAGACCTGGAAGCCGAACGGCTCAAGGGCTTCAGCCACAACCTTCTGGTCGCCGCGACCGGCACCGGTAAGACTGTCATTGCCGGCCTGGACTACAAGCGCCTCCGCGACGCAGCGGGCAACGACCTCAAGCTGCTCTTCGTCGCGCACCGCCAGGAAATCCTCAAGCAGGCCATGCGCACCTACAGAGACGTCATGCAGGACGGCGCCTTCGGCGAACTCTACGTCGGTGAGCACAAACCGCAGCAATGGAAGCACCTTTTCGCCTCGGTCCAGTCGCTCTCGTCTCTCGGAATCGACAAGCTGGAACCAGACTTCTTCGACGTCGTGGTCATCGATGAATTTCATCACGCCATGGCGCCCACCTACCGCCGGCTGCTGGACCACCTGAAGCCGCAGCAGCTCCTCGGGCTGACCGCGACGCCGGAACGCGGCGACGGCGTCGACGTCGCCCAGCAGTTCTTCGACGGCCGCACCGCCAGCGAGCTCCGGCTCTGGGACGCGTTGGACGCCGATCTGCTGGTGCCGTTCCACTACTTCGGCGTTTCGGACGACGTCGACCTCAGCCAGCTGGAATGGAAGCGCGGCAACTACGACACCGCGCAGCTGAACAACCTCTACACAGGCAATGATGCCCGCGCAGCGAAGGTGATCCGCGAACTCCGCGACAAGGTCACCAGCACTGAGCAGATGCGGGCCATCGGCTTCTGCGTCTCGGTCCAGCACGCCCACTACATGGCTGAGGTCTTCAACCGCGCCGGAATCGCCTCCGTCGCCGTCGACGGCAGCACCTACGACGCTGACCGAGCGGCGGCGCTGAAACGACTCGCCGCACGCGAGATCAACTGCATCTTCGCCGTCGACCTCTTCAACGAGGGCCTGGACCTGCCACAGGTGGACACCATCCTGATGCTCCGGCCCACACAGAGCGCCACGATCTTCCTCCAGCAGCTGGGACGCGGGCTGCGCCGCGCCGAGGGCAAGGCGGTGCTGACGGTCATGGACTTCATCGGCCAGCAGCACCGGGAGTTCCGCTTCGATCTGCGCTACCGCGCGCTCACCGGCTACGGGCGTAAGGAGTTGGAAAAGGCTGTCGAGGACGAGTTCCCGTACCTGCCGTCGGGCTCGCAGATTATGCTGGACCGGGTGGCGCAGAAAGTCGTGCTGGACAACATCAAGGCGCAGCTGCGGTTCAACCGCGCCCAGCTGGTCCGGGACATCGCCTCGTACGCCGAGACTGAACTTGAGAAGTACCTGGAGCGGTCCGGGAGTGACGTGAAGTCGATCTACCGTTCCACCAAGGATTCGTGGACCGGCTACCTCCGCCAGGCCGGGCTGATCGAAGGGTTCTCGCCGCTGGAGATGGTTCTCAGCGGAAGGATCCAGGAGCTCTCCGACGCCGACGAAAAAAAGCTCCTCGGCCGGATGGCAGCCCTGATCCATGTGGATGATCGGGAGCGCGCCGAGGCGTATTCGATGCTCGTTGGCGTCGACGCGCCCCGCTACGCGGAGCTCGGCATGCGGGAGCAGACCTTTGCCCGGATGCTGTTTTACACGTTGTGGGACGACGGCGGAGGTTTCCCGTCGTACGACGCCGGCCTGGACTATCTGCGCGGCTACCAGTTTGTCTGCAGCGAGATCCGCCAGCTCGTGAAGCTCGGCGTGGCAGCGTCCAAGCATGCCGCCAAGGGCCTGGGAGCGGGACTACAGCATATTCCGCTGCTGTCGCACGCGACCTACCGGCGCGAGGAGATCCTGGCGGCGCTGCAATACGGTTCGCTGGAGCTCGGCAAGAACGTGCAGCACCGCGAGGGCGTGGCCTGGTGCTCGGCGACGTCCACTGACGCTTTCTTCGTCACACTGAACAAAGACGACAAGAAACACTCGGCGACCACGATGTACAAGGACTACGCGATCAGCCCGGAGCTGTTCCACTGGGAATCACAGAACGCGACGTCACCCGGAAGCCCGACAGGCAAGCGGTACCTGAACCGGGATGCGCACGGTTCAAAGATCCTGATCTTCACCCGGGATACGTCAGCGGATGAGACCGGGCTGACCGTTCCATACACCTGTCTGGGTCAGGTGGACTACGTGCAGCACACGGGGGAGAAGCCGATCGCTATCACCTGGAAGCTGCAACGTCCGATGCCAGCGGACGTCTACGCGACGGCTGCCGCGGTGGCGCAATAGCTTGTCGGAGCGACGTTTCCCTACCGTAACGAGATAAGCGCGATGAGTGCCTCTACGTAACTCGCAGCCTGCCATCATTGATGATCATGGCTTCCTTTTGGGGCTGGGGATCTAGATATTCTCAAAGAAGTCTTGGTCAACTTTCTTGACTGCGATATTACGCTCGACTTGCACTCCAACGCCGTACTGAACCATTAGCTCCGCCAACCGTAGTCCGTCGATGAGAAGCAGCGTTTTGCTCACTACTTCGCGGGGAACCTGAAGAGCATCCGGGGTAAAGGAAGACGTCGTAATGAAGATTCCCTTGGTGGCGCGGTGCTGGTCGAGTGCGCCGCTGAATCCTCTGACTTCGGGACCGCTAACTTTGTTGTCTTCTGAGTACCTTTTCGCCTGCAGGTAGACCCTGTCTAGGCCAAGTGCGTCTTGCCAGACTATGCCATCTATTCCTTTGTCGGCAGAGTGCAACTTTGCGGCCAGGCCGTCCATCTTATTCACGCCGTATCCCAATTGGACGATGAACTGTCTGATGAGGCGCTCGAAAGTTGCAGGCTCCAGAATCAGCAGTTGTTGGTAGATATCGTTAGCGAGGCTTTGATTTAGTTGCTGACTGGCGCGGTCGAGAATATCTGTAGGTGTTTCGCTGGAGATGGCTTCTTCCGTGGCCGCCGTCGAGATGGTTGGCCCGCTGGCTTCCGTTTTTTGGCTGGTACGTCCCAGGAACTGCTGGTACTTCGGATAGCGTTCAAGGGTCTTTGGCGTAACGGGCTGCGCCAGTTCGACCAGCCGCTTGCCCTCATCAGTCGTCTGGTAGGTCGCCCGTGCCGGTCGAAGCAGGATGCCGGCGTTGAAGGAGTGGGATAGTGCCCAGTTCATCCGGTTGTACCAACGCTCCTGTCCTGAGGGAATGAGTTCGGCAAGTTCATCATCGGTCATCGATACGCGGTTGAGGACGCCGTCTCGGATCTCCTTGATGGTTCTGACTTTGCCATCCTGCAACACATCGAGGATGGGCAGGATGAACTCGTGCCATTGAGGCAGGGGCATGACTGAAGGCTCCGTTTCGAACGACTTTTCTGCCGGATGCGACGGCAAGGTGGGGGTGAGGAGGCTAGCCATGCTGACCACGACTACGTTGCTTTACTTGTGAGCTTACCGACGTGGAGCGCCCCCGAACTCACGAACCTGCTAGTTCCGCCGCTTCCCCAGTTCCCAACCGATGATATCCAGCGCTCGAAGTGGGGTGATTTTCGGGCCCGGGGCAATCGCGGCAATCTCCTTCCAAAGGGGGAGCTGGGTCGCAAGATCCTCCTGCACGGCCTTGAGCCAAGCCAACCGGTAGGCGCTGTGGCTTCGGCCGTCTTCGTACGGCACCGGCGCGCCTTCACATTCGCTATAGCAATAGCGAATGTTGTCGTCGAACAATGGAAGGAGGTCCGGGCGCTTCCGGTGCAGGACTTTCGAGAGCGTGGTGAGCCGGACGTACCTTGCTGGAGTGGTTTCAAGCACTCCAAGGAGGCGGACGATCGCCTCCAGCGTTTCGGCGCCGGCACTCGCGAGGTCGCCGTCGATGGCAGGATCTTCCAGTCGCTCGTTGATCGGAGCCACGAGACTTTCAAGCCCGTAGTAAACGGGGATCGGATTGTTGGAGACGTTGAGGAGAGCAACGGCCAGTAGGTCCTGCGGCCCTACCGAATCGCCTAGTGAACCTGGATATCCGTCGTAGGCAGGGTACGCGGACGTTCGGGGCCTCTCGACTAAGTACGTACGCGCCCACCCCTTTGCCTCGTCGAGTTCAACAGATGCCCCGCCAACCTTCAGTGTCGTCATGATCGAAACACTAATCCGCGCGTGGCGTGCCAGAGACCAAGACGAATCGTGTCTTCTGAGGAAGTGCGAGCGCCGGGAAGGAAGTTGGGCCGGCCGCCCGGCTAAACTTCGCTGTAGCTATCAAAGGTCTTGTCAACAGGGGGAGCACGCGTGGATGCGTTCGGAATTCGTGAAAAGCTGATCGCCGGCTACCGGTCTTTCACGGAAGGCTTCGTTGACATCCAGGACCCGCGGATCAAGGATGCCGTCGTCGAGCTCGGAGACAAGGGACGGCAGTGGCCCGACCCTTGGCTGTCCCTGAATCCCTCGTTCAGCTCCGGCGGCCGCATAGACGAGCTCGTCCGACGTGGGCTCCTTCACCCCGATTGCGATGTCATTTTCAGGCCCAAGAGGGACGCCAGCGACCGGGGCTCGGCGCCTATCACGCTGCACAAGCATCAGCGCGATGCCATTGAAATCGCCGCCAAGAAGGATTCATACGTCCTTACAACCGGCACGGGCTCCGGCAAATCACTTGCGTACATAGTCCCGATTGTGGACCGTGTGCTCCGCGAAGGGACGGGCAAGGGAGTCAAAGCCATCATCGTTTACCCGATGAACGCCTTGGCCAACAGCCAGATGGAGGAGCTGGCGAAGTTCCTTGAGCATGGATTTGATGGAAAGCCGCCTGTCACGTTTGCTCGCTACACCGGCCAGGAACGTGGCGAGGCCCGCGAGAACATTCTGAAGAACCCACCGGACATCCTGCTGACGAATTACGTGATGCTCGAATACGTCCTGACGCGCCCGGAGGAGCGGCAGTCGCTCATCCGAGCGGCCTCCGGATTGCAGTTCCTGGTTCTGGACGAGCTACACACTTACCGTGGCCGGCAGGGCGCCGATGTTGCCATGCTCGTACGCCGCTTGCGGGACGCTTGTAACGCCCAGAGCACCCTGCAGTGCATTGGCACGTCCGCCACGATGTCGAGTGGTGGAACTGTGGCCCAGCAGCAGAGGGACGTTGCCGAGGTCGCTTCCCGGATTTTTGGAACCGTTGTTTCACCGGACCACGTGGTGACCGAGACCTTGGTCCAAGCGACCACTAACCAGCACCGATCGGATCAGGATCTGAAGGCCGCTGTGCGAGAACGCGGTGATGCTGAGTACAGCAGCCCGACGCTGGACGGCGGGTACACGCTGATGGCGTCCGATCCGCTGGCATCCTGGATTGAGGACACGTTTGGCCTCACAAAGGAGCCGGAATCCGGCAAGATCATCCGCGGACAACCACAGACCGTTACCCATGCCGCAAAGAAACTGGCTAAGCAGACCGGGGAAACAGCAGGCAGTTGCGCCACCGCTATCCGCGCGACTCTCCTTGCGGGTTCGAAGGCGAAGCACGCTGAGACCAACCGCCCGCTGTTCGCCTTCCGCCTTCATCAGTTTATTTCCAAGGCCGGGTCCCTCTATGCCACGGCGGAGTCTGAGGACACGAGGCTCATCGAGACCGACTTCCAGTTGACCGTCGGAGACGCGGAGAAGCGGCTTTATCCCCTCGCGTTTTGTCGCGAGTGCGGTCAGGAATACCTGATGGCACGGTTGACGGAGGCCGGGGGCGACTTCCGTTTCATCGCCCGGCACGAACTGAAAATGCAGGATACCGGCGGCCCGGACAATGGCCAGGACGGGTATCTGTACATCTCCACTGAGCAGGAATGGCCGGAACAGGCCATTGAGGCGGGCCGTATCCCCGCCTCCTGGCTCAACGAGGCGGTGTCTGGGAATCGAGTCATCGAGTCCAAACGCAAGCGGATTCCGTCGCGCTACCGCGTCCAGCCTGACGGCGCAGCTGCCCGAGATAACGAGTACACCCAGGACGATGGCCAGCTCGCCGCGTGGGTCCCGGGAAGCCTTGGTTTCTGCCTGAACTGCCAGGTCACCTATGAATCCGCCCGGAGCGGTGAATTCTCCAAGGTTGTGACGCTCGACCAAGAGGGCCGCAGCAGCGCGATGACCGTGATCGCAACGAAGCTCGTGCAGTTATTGAAGTCAGAGGTCGGCAGCGACTTGAGTCCGCGCGCTAAGAAACTGCTGACTTTCGTGGACAACAGACAGGACGCGTCCCTCCAGGCCGGCCACTTGAACGACTTCGTCCAAGTGGCTCAGCTTCGTTCTGCCCTCTACCGCGCAGTCGCTTCGGCCGGGGATGACGGAGTCGACGCGATGGAGCTGGGTGATGCGATCATCAAGACACTCAGCCTGGCATGGTCCGACTATGCGCGGACCGAAGACCCGCTGGACCCCAAACCGACCAAGCGGGCCCTGAACGAAGTCGTGACCTACCGTGCTCTGCGCGACCTGCAACGCGGGTGGCGGATCACCCTGCCCAACCTTGAACAGACAGGTCTCCTGGTAGTGGACTACCCCCTCGCCAAGAACCTGGCGGAACAAGAGCGCCGCTGGGAAAAAGCTCACTACGTGCTCCGGGACGCGGACCCCGGCAAGCGAGAGGAGATTATCCGGGTCCTGCTGGATGAGTTCCGCCGCGTTCTTGCCATCGACGCCGAGGAACTCACAGCGGACTGGCTGGACCGCGTCAAGAACCGCAGCCGCGAATTCCTGACGGGTATTTGGGCTTTGCCAGAGCAAGAATCTGCTGCCAGCGTCGGGCTCGTGACCACGGAGCCCAAGAAGTTGGCTTACCGGACGACTCTTCCCGTGACCTCTTACGGAACGTTTGGCCGATGGCTAGCCAAGACAGCTTCACCCAGCAACAAGCTCAAACGCGCCGAGGTGGACGAAGTCATCGCTTCGCTTTTCAAAATTCTGCTCGAGACGGGCTTTATTGCGGAGGTCGTCGAAGGCAAGGTCTCCGGCTACCGTCTCAAACTGTCCAGCATGGTTTTGAGGAAGGGCGACGGCGAATACGGCGCCCCCGATTTGCTCCGCCGCACATATCATGCAGACCAGAAGCCCCGCGTTATCCAGTTCTTCAAGGACCTGTACCTAGAGCAAGGAGAGGAGCTGGCCGGCCTCAAGGCGGCGGAGCACACTGCCCAGGTACGTGCAGAAGACCGGGAAGCCAGGGAACAGGCGTTCCGCGAAGCAGAACTTCCGCTGCTGTTCTGTTCTCCAACCATGGAGCTGGGCGTCGACATCGCCGACCTCAATGCGGTGGCGATGCGCAACGTTCCGCCGACGCCGGCAAACTACGCCCAGCGCAGCGGCCGTGCGGGGCGCTCGGGCCAGCCGGCCCTGGTCCTGACCTACTGCGCCACCGGCAGCCCTCACGACTCCTACTACTTCGAACGCTCGAACCTCATGGTTTCCGGTCAGGTCCAGCCGCCGCGGTTGGACTTCGCCAACGAAGACCTGATCAGGTCACACGTCCACGCCATCTGGCTCGCGGAAGCCCTCGCCGCAACCAGCTCGGGTCTGGGTAAGTCCATGAGCGGTCTCCTCAAGCTTGAAGACAAGAGCTACCCCCTTCAGCCCGGAATCAAATCTGTCCTAGCTGATGAACAGGCCGCGAAACGCGCCAAGGCATCGGCAGAGGTCCTCCTGCGGAGCATCGAAGGGGAATTGAAGGAAACATCGTGGTGGACTGAATCATGGTCCGATGCCGTCATTGACGCCGCTCTGGCCAACTTCGATCAGGCCTGTGAGAGATGGCGACAGCTCTACCGGAGCGCCATCACCGAGCAAGACGCTGCACACCGAGCCAGCCAGGACCACTCCACGGATTCCAAGCAACGGGAAATGGCGGCCAACCGGCACCGCGAAGCCGGGCAGCGCCTGGAAATCCTTCTCAACGACAGCGAATCAAAGGGCCAATCGGACTTCTACACCCTGCGTTACTTGGCGTCCGAGGGCTTCCTCCCGGGATACTCGTTCCCGCGGCTGCCATTGGCTGCCTTCATCCCTGGCATCAGAAGAGGCAAGGACAACAACAGCACGTGGCTGCAACGCTCGCGTTTCCTGGCGATCAGCGAGTTCGGACCGGACTCCCTGATTTACCACGAAGGCGCCCGCTACCAGGTCAAGCGCGTCAGCCTGCCGCGGGATTCTGACGGCGGGGGCGTGGGAGACGTTGTCCTCGGTGAGGCCCGTGTCTGCGTCGCCTGTGGTTACCTGCATCAGCGCGAGGCCGGGCTCGACATCTGCGAATCGTGCAACGAACCGCTGGCCGGCAGCTGGTCAAACCTGATGCAGTTGCAGTCCGTCATCACGCGCCGCCGCGAGCGGATCAGCGCGGACGAGGAGGAACGCAACCGCCAGGGATTCCAGCTGGTCACCAACTACCGCTTTGCACCGCACGGTAAGAAGCCCGGCCGCTCCGATGCGCAGATGCTGAACGGGGACGCCACCATCGGCGCAGTGCACTACGGCGACGGAGCCACCGTCCGGGTGACCAACCTGGGTCGACGGAACCGGGCCAAGCAGGATCGGCATGGCTTTTGGCTCGACCTCATCACGGGCGAATGGCTGTCGGAAAAGAAGGCCGCCGCGGATACCGGAAATGCCGGTGAGGCCACCGACGCTGATGACATGACCGTAGAACAGTCCAAGAAGAAGCAGATGGTGACGCCTTACGTTGAGGACCGCCGCAACATCGCCGTCGTCCGCTGGACGGAGAACGTGACGCCCGCAGAAGCAACCACCTTGCAGTTCGCCATGGAACGCGGCATCGAAGCGGTGTTCCAGCTGGAGGACTCAGAGCTCTCCAGCGAGCTTTTGGCTGACAGTGAGGATCGGGGACGTCTGCTGTTCATCGAGGCCGCGGAGGGCGGCGCCGGAGTGTTGCGCCGGCTGCAAAGCGAGCCGGACGCCATGGCCAGGGTCGCCGCCAAGGCGCTGGAAATTCTGCATGTCGATGCCGCTACGGGCAACGACATGGAAAACAGCTGCGTCCGTGGCTGCTACCGGTGCCTGTTGTCCTACGGCAATCAGCGTGATCACGAAATTATCGACCGGAGGCTCGTCATAGACCGGCTGATGCAGTTGGCCGGCGCTGTCACGGTGGCCGCAGCACCGAAGCCGAAACCCAAGCACGTTATGCCTCCCGGAACTGTGGTCAGCCCGCGGGCCCAAAGCCTGTTGGACTATCTGCTGCAGAACGGGCGAAATCTACCCGATGAAATCGGCCCCAGCATTGAGGGGAATGTGGTGGACTTCGTCTACACCGCTAAGTTGTCGGTAGGCATCGCTGTGATTGTGGAGGACGTGTCCAGACCTCCCGTCGATGACCTGGCACTGACGTACGGCAACTGGAACGTCATCAGGTGCCGTCAGGACGAAGACATTGAAGCATTTGTTAGTGGACACACGAACGTATTTGGAGTGGTGGAGTGACAAGTACGACAGCGGAGCACAGTTTTGCGGTTGGCTCGCTGGTAGCGGCCCGCGGCCGGGAATGGGTAGTTCTGCCCGAGAGCACCCCCGACTTCCTTGTCCTCCAGCCCCTGGGCGGCACTATGGACGACATCGCCGGAGTCATCCCCTCCATCGAGGAAGTGAACCCGGCGTCCTTCGGTCTGCCGCTGGCAACCGACCTAGGCGATGACCGCAGCGCCCGGCTGCTCCGCGACGCGCTCCGTATCGGGTTCCGATCCAGCGGTGGCCCGTTCCGTTCCCTGGCAGGGTTGAATGTGAGCCCGCGCCCGTATCAGCTCGTTCCACTGCTGCTGGCGCTCCGCCAGGATGTCGTGCGCCTCCTGGTCGCCGACGATGTGGGAATTGGCAAGACCATCGAGGCTGGACTGATCGCCTCGGAGCTCCTGGCTCAGGGCGACGCCAGCGGTCTCGCTGTCCTATGCCCGCCGAGCCTGGCCCAGCAGTGGAAGCAGGAACTTTCGGAGAAGTTTGGTATTGACGCCGAGCTGGTCCTGCCAGGGACAGTGAAGCGGCTGCAGAGGGAAGCCGGCTACGACAAGTCCATCTTTGAGTATTTCAAACACACGATCGTTTCCACTGACTTCATCAAGTCCGAGTCCAAGCGCCACGACTTCATGCGGACCGCACCAGACCTAGTGATTGTGGACGAGGCCCACGGCGTCACCGCCGATGACTCCGGTAAGGGCGGCGTCGGCCGCACGCAGCGGTACGAGCTGGTGCGGGGACTGGCCGATGACCCGGGCCGTCACCTCGTGCTGGTGACGGCAACGCCGCACAGCGGCAACGACGGTGCCTTCCGCAACCTGATCGGCCTGCTGGATAACAGCCTTAAGACCGTGGACCTCTCTACCGAGGCGGGCCGCCGCAAACTCGCGGACCATATGGTCCAGCGCCGCCGCGTGGACATCCGCAGCTACCTGAAGTCTGACACCAAGTTTCCCAGCGACCGGCAGACAGTCGAGGTCGCCTACAAGCTCTCGCCGGAGCACCGGGCATTCTTCGACGCCGTCCTGAACTACGTCCGCGGCCAGGTGCAGGACACCTCCGGCAGCAAACGCGACCAACGCATCCGCTGGTGGTCCGCGCTGTCCTTGCTGCGTGCCATGGCATCCTCGCCTGCGTCCGCTGCCGCTACCCTGAACACCCGTGCTGTCGCTGAAGGTGCTGAATCGGACGTCGCCGCCGAGAAGCGCGGCATGGCAGTGGTGATGGACCAGGTGGAGGACGACGGCGGCGAAGGCATCGACGTCGTGCCCGGCTCCCGGCCGGATGCCTTGGATGAAACATCGTGGGAAAGACGTCAGCTTAATTCGTTCCTCAAGACAGCGGGGGAGCTTCAGGCCAACCCCGGGCAGGACGCCAAGCTTCAGCTCTTGGTCAAGCGCATCCGAGCGCTCATTGCCGAGGGCTTCCAGCCCATCGTTTTTTGCCGCTTCATCCCAACCGCACACTACGTCTCGGAGTACCTGCGGGAAGTTGGGAAGAGGAAGTTCGACGTCGAGGTAGTCACCGGCGAGCTGCCCTCAGAGGAACGTGCCGCGCGCATCGCCGCGCAGGCGGAACGCGCCGGCGACACTCCGAAGGTGCTGGTGGCCACGGACTGCCTGTCCGAGGGCGTGAACCTGCAGGACGGGTTCCAAGCCGTAATTCACTATGACCTCGCCTGGAACCCCACCCGCCACGAACAGCGCGAAGGGCGGGTGGACCGATTCGGACAGCTCTCGGATACCGTCCGCGCCCTCACCATCTACGGCGATGACAACGGAATTGACGGCATCGTGCTGGATGTTCTGCTGCGCAAGCATGAGAGCATTCGACGGGACCTGGGCATCAGCGTACCCGTACCGCCGCGCAGCGATCAGATCCTGTCCGCGCTCCTGGAAGGCATCATGATGCGCGGCAAGAACGGCGATCAGCTGGAGCTGTTCAGCCTCACCCCAGAAGCTGAGGAACTGGATGCTGACTGGCGAAGCAGCGCGGAACAGGAGAAGCTCAGCCGCTCCCGCTTCGCGCAGAATGCCATACGCCCGGAAGAAGTTCAGAAAGTGGTAGACGCAGCCCGGCGCAGCCTGGGCGACCCCGACGATGTCGCGGCCTTTGTGAAAGCAGCCCTCGAAGAGACGGGCGCTCACGTCGATACCACCCCCGATGGGCTTGTGGCCGAGCTGACAGCGGCTGTGCCGGGCATCCGCAACGCCCTGGGCTCGGATTCCAAGATCCGCTTCGTCAACGACTTCCCGGCCCCGCACCACACCTCCGTGCTGGTACGGACGGACCCCGTCGTCGCTGCAGCGGCAAACTATGTCCTGAACTCCGCCCTGGACGCGCAACTCATGGGCAAGGAACGCCCGGCCCGCCGCTGCGGCTTCATCAAAACCAGTGCGGTGGACAAACTTACCGTGGCCCTCCTGGTCCGCTTCCGCACCAAGCTGGTGCTTCCCGTGCGGCTCGGCGACAAGACAGACATGGCAGAGGAGGCCCGTGTCCTGGCCTTCACCGGCATGCCGCAGAACCCCGTCTGGCTCCCGGAAGATGCCGTCGAAGCGCTGCTCCATGCCAGACCGGACGCGAATGCCGGCGATGTCACCAACATGATGGCCGCCATCCTCGGATCTCTGGACCAACTGAAGGACCAACTCGAGCAGAAAGCCCGAGACGTGGCCGAGCAGATCCGTGATGCCCACAGAGAGGTCAGGATCGCCGCTCGTGGCGATCGTGCCGGCCAGCTCGGCATCCGTGGCCTCACGGTCGAACCGAATCTTCCCGCAGACATCCTGGGCGTCTACGTCTACAGCCCGGCCGGAGGCACCAAATGAGCGCGGCATTCCAAGCCATCACCGTCGTCGGAGGAGTTGTTCCCCCCTCGTTGCTGGGGCGCATCCAGGCCGGGGAAGTCAATGATGCCAGGAGCATGGCTCCGGTCAGTTTCCACCTTGCCGGCACTGAAACGGTCCGTGACGCGGCCTCACGGACATGGATGTACCTTCAGGGTGCCTGGCGCGCCTGGCGCGAATCGGACGCCGCCAAACGCCCGGACGGGCAAGGTGCCGGCACTGGTGATGCCCGACAGAAGTGGCTTCTGGTGCTACTTCGCGAACTCGGCTATGGGCAGGTTCCGGCGACCCCCGGCGGCCTGACGATCGGCGGCGAGGCGTACCCCATCTCGCACCGTTGGGAGTCCGTGCCCATCCACTTGCTTGGCCCTGGCGTGGACCTGGACAAGCGCACCCCGAAGATTGAAGGTGCGGCCCGGCGCGCGCCCCAGGCGATGATGCAGGAATTCCTGAACCGTGAGGACACTTACCTCTGGGCCATTCTCAGCAACGGCCTCAGGCTCCGCCTCCTGCGGGACTCCACCGCGCTGGCAGGCTCCGCATACATCGAGTTCGATCTCGAGATCATCTTCGAGTCGGATCTCTATTCCGAATTCCAGCTGTTCTGGCAACTCTGCCACCAGTCCCGGCTGGACAAGCGCGGCGGATCCGAAGCGCCCCCGTCTGACTGCTGGCTGGAACTCTGGCGCGGTGAATCCGTCGAGGCCGGAGCTCGTGCCCTCGACAAGCTGGGCGCGGGCGTCGAGAAAGCTCTGGGCTTCCTGGGCTCGGGCTTTCTGCGTCACCCGGACAACCGCTGGCTCGTGGATGCCCTGCATTCCGGGGATCTAAGCCATCGCGACTTCCACAAGGCACTCCTTCGCACTGCCTACCGCCTGCTGTTCCTGTTCGTAGTGGAGGATCGCGGCGCTCTCCTCGATCCGGCGGCGACCACCGAGGCCCGCCACCGCTACGAGACCTATTTCTCGACACAGAGGCTGCGGAAGATGTCGCGCACCCGCGACGGAGGCCCGCACCCGGACCTGTGGCGTACCCAGAAACTCGTGTTGGGCGCCCTGGGCGGCGACGGTCTCGGTGTAGTCGGTCTGCCGGCACTGGGCGGACTTTTTGATCCCGATCCCCGCGCCGCTCGTCTGGCCGGGCAACCGCATGGGGACCTTTTGCTAGGTGCAGAGTTGGCAAACCAGGACTTCCTCAAGGCCATCCGCGGTCTGGGCTGGGTGGCTGGAAAGACCGGCCGTCTGCAGCCCGTGGACTACCGACATCTCGGGGCCGAGGAACTAGGCTCCGTTTACGAATCTTTGCTGGAATTGGTACCCCGCGTCGATACCGAGACGCGGTCCTTTGAACTTGCGCATCTGGCCGGGAACGAGCGCAAGACCACCGGCTCCTACTACACCCCCCCAAGTCTGGTGTCCGCGCTATTGGACACCGCCTTGGACCCGCTGCTGGACCAGGCCGTGAATGGTGCGACAGGACCAGACGACGCCGAGGCCCGGCTTCTTGCGCTGACCGTGTGCGATCCTGCCTCCGGCTCCGGCGGCTTTCTGGTGGCCGCCGCCCGCCGGATTGCCCGCCGCCTGGCCGAGGTGCGCGCCGGCGATAACGAGCCCACACCCGGCGAGGTGCAGAGCGCACTGCATGACGTGGTGGAACGCTGCATCTACGGCGTGGACATGAATGACCTCGCCGCCGAACTTGCCAAGGTGTCCCTGTGGCTGGAAGCCATGCAACCCGGGAAACCGCTGGGCTTCCTGGACGCCCGGATCAAAATCGGCAACAGCCTGTTGGGAACAACGCCTGCGCTGCTCGCCGGCGGCGTACCGGAGGGGGCCTTCACCGTTCTGGAAGGCGACGACAAGACGTTTGCGGCGGAGGCCAAAAAGCGGAACAAAGCCGAGAACACGAGGAAAGCGGACAGGCTCTTTGGTTCACTCGGGCAGGACGCCTTCAGCTTCGGCGGCACGCAGTCGGCTGTGGCGCAGATGATCAGCCAGCGCCGCGAACTGGTCAAACCCGTGGCGAGCGCCGAGGAGGCCCGGTCCCGAGCCAAGGCCTACGACGCCTTCGACCACTCCGCGGACATGGAGCAGAAGAGGCTCCACGCGGACGCCTGGTGCGCGGCGTTCGTGTGGCCCCTGAAAGCTGGCGAGGCCGAGCCACCCACCTCGTCCATCGTTCGGCAGCTGGGCGACTCCGGCATTTCCGCCGGGTACGCCGGGACGGTCGCGCGGATCCGCCAGCTGGCTGATGAGTACCGTTTCTTCCACTGGCACTTGGAATTCCCGGAAGTCTTCGGTGACCCTGAATTCGGAGAAGACGTCGGCGTCGAGGGCTGGCCCGGAGGTTTCTCCTGCATGCTCGGCAACCCGCCTTGGGAACACATTGAGCTAAAGGAACGGGAGTTCTTTGCCGCTCATAGCCCCAAGATTGCAGCGGCGGCAGGGGCCAAGCGTAAGAAGCTCATCGAGGAGTTATTTGAACTAGATCCGATTCTCGACCGAGAATTTCGAGCGCGTAAACGGGAGATTGATGGAGTCCGTCACTTCGCCTCAAATTCCGGGCGCTACCCTCTCTGTGGCCGGGGAAGAGTCAAGACAGACCCTCTCTTTGCCGAGCTCTTCCGATCGATGACACATCCGATGGGGCGAACCGGGATCATTGTACCGACAGGTATTGCTACGGACCACACCACTCAGTTCTTCTTCAAGGATCTTGTTGAGACCTCCACTATCGCGGCCCTATACGATTTCGAAAATCGGGCGCCGCTATTTGTCGGTGTCGATTCTCGCTATAAGTTTTGTCTTTTGACCATCGCTGGTCGAGTGGCTAAGGAAGAAGTGGCCTCCTTCGCATTCTTCTTGCACGATCCGGCCGATGTATCGGTATCCTCGTTCGAACTCAGTCCGGAAGAGATCAAGCTCCTCAACCCGAACACGGGGACGCTACCAATCTTCCGAACTCGCCGTGATGTAGAGATCACTCTCGCGATATACCGACGGGTTCCGGTCCTCATCGACGAGAACGACTCAGTTGGCGGGAATCCGTGGGGCGTTTCATTCATGCAGGGTCTGTTCAACATGACCTCCGACTCACATCTGTTTCACACGCGAGAACAGTTGGAGAGCGGAGGTTGGGTTCTTGATGGCAACACCTTTGAGCGCACTTCAAGTGGCCAGCTCGAGAAAATGCTGCCGCTCTATGAGGCAAAGATGATCCACCAATTCGATCACCGTTGGGCGACATACGAAAACGGAAAGACCCGAGAAGTTGATCCAGCACGGAAGCGTGACGCCAGATTTGATGTTCTCCCCAACAGCTGGGTGGCTGAGGCTGAAGTGGAAAAGGCCATCCAGACAGCCAGCGTGCCGGACACTGCAACCACCCTGGGTATTCGTGGCATAACAAATAGCACTAATGAGCGTACAATCATCTCGTCAATTGCTCCTCGCGTGGCTTTTGGCAACAGCTGCCCGAGGTTGACTGTTCGTAAGGGATCCGCAAGTATCCTCTCGGCTGTGCTGAATTCATTTGCCCTGGATTTTGCGGCTAGGCCAAAAGTCGGAGGATCGAACCTCAACTTCTTTATTGCTTATCAATTGCCGGTTCTTCCACCTTCGATTTTCGATGAGCTGTGTACTTGGGACGCTCGCGAGAGTGTCGGATCTTGGACGGCAGCAAGAGCGAACGAACTGATTTTCACGACCTGGAGCCTAGCGAACCCGGGCGAGGAGCCCTTCAAGTGGGACGAGCAGCGCAGGTCCCAATTGCGCGCCGAATTGGATGCCGGCTTCTTCGTTCTGTATGGGTTCGATCGTGACGAGATCGACTATGCCATGGAGAGATTCCCCATTAGCAAGAGGAATGACGAAGTTGAGTTCGGCGAGTACCGTACCAAACGCCTCATTCTCGACGCCTACGACGCCATGCAGGACGCCATCAAGACCGGTGTCGCCTTTGAATCGACGCTTACCCCGCCGCCCGGCCAAGGCCCCCGCCACCCCGCCAAGGAGATGTCCGCATGACACGGAACTTGAACTGGACTCAGTTCATCGAGTTTGCCGGCAAGTTCATCGAGACCGTTGACCTCGCGGCGGAAGAGAATGACTACAAGCGAGTACTGGCGGCGAAGCTTGCGGTAGTTCGGGACGAACTGCTGGCTGGGGATCCTGGATGGCACTCGCACTTCATTCGGGCCCTGCGGACGACGAACCTCGTCAATTACAGAACCATTGGTGCCATGGACAAGCTGGATGAGGTCTGGGCGCAGAACCTGCGCACACTGTTGACGCGGTTTTGGTCGGGTGAGCCCGAAACAGTGAAGCTGAATGCCTTGGTAGCCGGTCTGAAAGAGCTGAACTCTCGGGAGCTTTCAGACGGTATCGCCACCGGCGTGGGTTCTGTCCTGCTCATGGCTGTGGATCCGACCGAGTTCCCGCCGTACCGTCCCGAAGCGGTCCGACTGTTCTGGAACATCATCGGTTTTGACTACAAAGACGCCGTACGGACTCCGCAAGGACGCTATGACGCGTTCTTGGACGTCCTGGACCAGTTCCGGTCGGAGCTGGCCCTTGCGGGCCTCGGTAACTTTGACCGCTTGGAAGCCCAGGGCATCATGTGGACGGTTATGAACGCCGACCCGACGGACCATTGGGCCTCCCAGAACGCGGTGAACTTCCGTAAATGGCGCGGGGACAAGGTCGCGGCTGCCGAGATCGATCTCAGCACTCCCGCTGCCACGATAGCTCCCCAGCTCGAAGCTGCAGGGCGGCTGATCCTCGAGAGCGGATTTCGCAGCGCGCCTTCCGCCATCGACGGCGCAACGCCAACGTGGACCGTTGAGAACGCTCGCGAGCTGGTAAGAAGAAGCGAGCTCGACGTCGGCCCCGGAACTTTCATGGCGAAGTTCGAACGACAGCTGCAAGGTGCCAGCCGTGGCGTTGTCCTCTTGGCGGCGGAACTGGCGTACCTGCAGGTACTGCCTCTGTCGAACGTAGGCGCCAAAACAAAGATCGCCAGGATCGAGAAGATCCTTTCCTGGATCGAACACGACGAGGTGCCGCTACCTCCGGCGCTTCAAGAGGGCTTGGGCGCCGAAGGTGCGTTCCACGGTGGTGTCGGATTCAACATTCAAGTCGCAGAGCACATGAAATGGCTCTCTCGGCTTGTTGAGCATGTAGCGACACAACCAATGACTCTGATTGAAGCCGCACTTTCGGATCCTTGGGCGTTCCGCGACGTAACCCAGTCAGTCCCGGATGACCGCCCCATGATCCGTTACAGCGTGGACTACATCGCGTGGCCGGGATACTTGCCCCCTGTTGTAAAGCGGGACCACCGGACAGAGATTTGGCATGCATTTGCAGGCGTCATCGGCGGTGCAACGGGTCGAAACGACGACGAGGCCGCCGTTGCCAAAGACCTCCATGCCATTCGGCTCGTCCAACAGGGCAGCTCGAATGAATTCGTGGAATGGTACAGCGAGCCTTATCTAAGCCAGTGGCGGGCAGGCGCGGAGGACTCCGGACAGCGGGCGTGGCTGGTAAGGCAGAGCCAGGCGGGGACGGCCATGCTGCATCCGTGGCTTGAGGACGGGTTCGTGTCCACCCCCGCGCAACACCTTGGGTCACCCACGCCAGGATCGAACTTGGGCCAAATACAGGCGGCCGTCAATAAGGGCTACCAGCACATCGAATATTCGGAGCGCAAACTCCGTGCCATGGAATACCATCGCTTCCTCAGCATCATGAAAGTGGACGACTTCGTCCTCACCGCCTTCGAAGACGGTCTCTATCTAGGGGTCGTGACCGGGGAGGCCAACTACGTCGAGGACGCGACATCCCGCTTGCGACGCGCGGTCGCGTGGCAGAAGACGCCGATCAGCAATGAAGACACGCCCGCGCCCCTGCCGCGGCTGCTGGCCGAGCAAGGGTCAGTCGTGGACCTTACCGAAGCACTTTCCATCATCACAGCCTGGTTCGGTGTGGAAGCTGACCCCGACAACGAGACGGAAGTTGTGGCACCCGTGCCGCAAATCGCCGTCGTACCCCACCTGAAGAAAGCCACGCCAGAACTGGCACGAAAGCTGCACGTGGACCAGGAACACTTGCAGGAAGTGATCCGGCTCCTCCAGACCCGGCAGCAGATCGTATTTTACGGACCTCCCGGAACCGGCAAGACCTTTCTGGGAACGGCCATCGCCAAGTTCCTGGCGGGGGAGGAGCACTCCGACCACGTCAAGACGGTCCAGTTCCACCCTTCCTACGCCTACGAAGACTTTTTCGAGGGCTACCGGCCGGCGAAAAGCCAGGACGGAAACGTGGCATTCAGCCTCGAAGCGGGGCCGCTGCGACGTATCGCCGACGAGGCGGCATCTGAAGGCAACCGCGATAAGCCATATTTTCTGATCATCGATGAGATGAACCGCGGCAACCTCGCCAAGATCTTCGGCGAGCTGTATTACCTGCTGGAGTACCGCAACGAGGGCATCAATCTCCAGTACAACCCGGAGAAGGTCTTCGCCCTGCCGCCCAACCTGTTCATCATCGGCACGATGAACACCTCCGACAGGTCCATCGCGATGGTGGACGCGGCCATTCGGCGTCGATTTGCGTTCATTGAGTTGCACCCGCAGGAGGGCATGATTTCGGGGTTGCTGGAACGCTTCCTCAAGGCGAACGGAAAGCCTACTTTGCGGGCAGAACTGCTGAATGCCTTGAACGGCGAGATTGAGGAGACAAACCGTGATCTCATGATCGGGCCGTCCTACTTCATGAAGCCCCACGCTGAGACCGATGAGGGGCTCGAGGAAATCTGGAAGTACGAGCTGTTGCCGCTGCTCGAAGAGCAGTATTTTGGGCGCCTGAAACGGGGCCAGGTGAGGGAGAAGTTCGGGCTGGCGGCGATGAGGCGAAAGGCGGCGCGCGCGGTTGGGCCGGTGGACCTTTCTTTGGTGTCTGTCGAGCAGGTGCTGGATGGTGGGGGCGCCGAGGAACTCGAGCGGCTGTTGACGGATTCGGAAGACACGTCCTCCTGATGCTCAGCTCCATCGTCCTCGACGAGCTGCAAAGTTCGGCTGATGCAGTTGAGCTGGATCCGGAAGTCGCCGCGACGCTCCGGGACACCGGGCTGGTGACGGTACTGCCTGCTCACGGTGGATTGTGGACGGTGCTCCCCGCGGGAACTGTGGGGGCTGTCCAGGTGGGGAACCTTCTAGTCGAGGTCACGCCAAAACAGAAGGTCGGTCTCAGCCGGCTGCTGTTCCTGCTCGGCTACGCCGCGAACCCGGGCTTCCGTCCGGAAGACGTTGCGGGCATCGAAGACACCGACCTGTTCGCCGCCCTTGGCGAATCCCTGGCCCGCCAGGGGTTGCGGGCGCTGGAACGCGGTGCGCTCAGTGGATACGTCCACGTTGAGGATGCCCTCCGGACAGTCCGAGGGCGGATCCGTGTGGGTGACCAGATGACCCGCCGCCCCGGGATGCTCCTGCCCTTGGAGGTCGCCTACGACGACTTCACCGTGGATATCCCGGAAAACCGAATCCTGCGGGCTGCCGTACGGCTCATGATGCAGGTGCCTAGGCTCTCCAACGATGTGCGTTGGAGGTTGGCCCACTTGGATTCAAAGTTGGACGGAGTGTCAGAGCTACGCTTTGGCGCCGCATTGCCCGTCTGGGCCGAATCCCGGCTAAACGAGCGGTATGTCCCGGCTCTACGACTGGCCGAAATCATTCTCCGAAACATGTCGGCGGAAGCGGGGCTGGGTCGCCACTCCGTGGCCTCGTTCGTCGTGAACATGGCGACGGTGTTTGAGGACTTTCTGACGACGGCGTTGAAGGAGGCGCTGGACAGATATCAGGGGGAGACAGTCGGGCAATACCCGGCGTTCCTCGACGAGGCGGAGCCTGCAGGCCGGAGCGGCGACCGGGTGCGGATGTATGTAGACATCGTGCATTCCGTCGCTGGCACGCCGGCCATGGTGTTCGATGCGAAGTACAAGGCGGCTTCATCGTCCGGCGCTTATCCAAATGCTGATCATTATCAGATGTTGGCTTACTGCACGGCGCTGGGTGTTCAGACGGCCTGGCTGGTCTACGCCGGGCCGGGGCGGGCCCGAACCCGATGTATCAGAAACTCAGATGTTTCGGTTGTCGAGTACCCCATTGACCTTTCACAAACGCCGGAGGACTTGCTGGCACGAGTGCAGAAACTATCGATGACGGCATTCGAGGAATGGCGTAGCAGTCAGAGAAACTCTGCACTGAGCGCATCGTAGGACTTGGGCTGGTGCCGTTGCATGAAATGTCTGTGATGGCGGATACATTATTACCAGTTACATAGCGCGGCCCTGGGGGCCATACAACTGGGGGCAATAATGAGCGTGGACACCGGCGTCGGAAATGTCTCGAAGACGTCTGAACTGCAGCTTGAGCAGATGTTTTTTGACCAGGCGAAGCAGTATCGCGATGGTCAGAACTCTGCGTGGTCCATGGCAGGCGCCTCCGCAGGAACCGCAGTCGAGCGCCGGGCATACAAGAACGCCATGGAAAAGCGTAAAGTCGCCTCGCCGGATGACCCCGTGGCGCTGACCCGAATCGACTACGACGACGGTGACAAGCTCTACATCGGCAAGATCGCCATCTTCGATGAGAAAAAGAACCTGCTGGTTGTCAATTGGCAGGCCCCCGCGGCTGCGGTGGCCAATCAGGCGTCGGTGCACGATCCTCTGGGGCTGCGGCGGAAGCGAATCTTCGATGCGCCCGCCAACAAAATCATCAGCTTCGAAGACATTGTCTACAAAGCCCTGGCCGAGGCTGTCAGCGAACTCGACGACCACAGCTACGCCGGGGACGCTCTGCTCCAGTCCTTGAGCCGCAAACGCGGGTCGGAAATGACGGACATCGTCAAAACGATCCAAGCCGCGCAGGACAAGCTCGTGAGAGCCGATAAGGATCAACTGCTCATCATTCAAGGTGGCCCCGGAACAGGCAAGACCGCCGTCGCACTTCACCGCGTGTCGTGGCTGCTGTTCAACTTCCAGGACGAACTGCCGCCAGAAGATGTCTTGGTTGTGGGTCCAAACCCAACTTTCACACGGTACATCCGTCGGGTGTTGCCGGATCTCGGCGACGCAGACGTAGTTCAGCAGGCCCTACAAAATCTGCTGTCCAACGACGTCCGGATGACGGGTCAGGACAGCCCGGCCACGGCAACCGTGAAGGGCTCGGCCCGCATGAGCCAGGTCCTGGAGAAGGCCCTCAATCAGCGCATCCGGGTGCCGTCCGAAGACATCCGGATTCAGCGGCGGAATACTGTCCTGACGATTTCATTGCCCGCGAGCAGCATTGCGGAAGTCTTGAAGACCCTTCAGTTCGACTCATTTGCTGATGGCCGCCGCAGATTTCGGCAAAGGCTGGTTGAACTCTCCGCCCCGCAACTGGGCAACATCCGCCAAGTGTCTCCTGAACAGTTTCTGGATCTCAGAGCGCTCGATGCGGAAGTTGAGAAGATCTGGCCCCAAATCACGCCCCAGCAGTTCCTCAGGGAACTCCTTGGTTCGAAGGAAAGGATGAAGCGGGCCGCCGAGGGACACTTGGCACCCGGCGAGATGGAACTGCTCTATCGTCAGCAAGCTGAGAAGGTCGCTGATGAACCTTGGACCATGGCCGATTTGGCGCTGTTGGACGAGGCACAGGCTGCGATGAGAGAAGCGCCCCGCACGTATGGGCACATCGTCGTGGACGAGGCTCAAGATCTATCGAAAATGCAGCTCAGGGCCATTCGTCGTCGCTCTAAGAACGGGTCCATGACCGTGGTTGGCGATATTGCTCAGTCTACGGGCCCTTATTCGCGGGACTCGTGGGACGATATCGCCGCCATCCTTGGCGAGGGAACCCCCGCTCAGGTGGATTCGCGGATCGCAGAACTTGAGCACGGCTACCGCGTCCCGAAGCAAGTGTTTGACGTGGCGCTGCCGATCTTGCAGTCCGCGGCGCCGTCGATCACTCCGCCGCGGATTTTGCGGGATGTGGACTACGCCCCCCGCTTCGCGGGCGTTCCGGCCGGAGAGCTGGCGGAAGAAGTGGCCCGCACTGTGTTTACCCACAGCGGCCGTGGTCGCTTTGTGGGCGTGGTGGCACCCCTCCAGCTTTGGCCCGGACTCCGGGAAGCTTTCCAGGCCGATGATCTTCAATGGAGCGAGTCGACAGAGGGCGAACTCTCGACCGCCATCAACCTAGTCACCCCAGAGGACGCCAAGGGACTTGAGTTTGATGCCGTGATAGTGGTGGACCCGGCGTCTATCCTCCAAATGCCGCACGGTGAACGCATGCTTTACATCGCATTGACTCGGACCACTACGCATCTGGACGTCGTCTATCCGGAAGGGTCCCTGCCGGAGATTCTCGGCGGAGATGAAGCAGAAGGTTCGGACAGGCATGAATCCGGATTAGGGCTGGGGGCCGATGGGCCGGTTGCATCTACGTCCTCCGAAGGTGTAGACCCGGAGGTCGCGGATTCCGGTGAGATAGACCCAGGTGGTTCAACCAGCGCGGAGCCTGAATTCCCTGCACAGCCACCGACGAAAAGCTCCAGTGTTGCCGGGGGAAGCAGCGATAAGACCCAGGCGCGGAACGAAATGGCGGGTCTCGATGGCATGCAGCAGGCAATGGCAGTTCACTGGGCGAAGTTCTTCTCCACACAACTGACCGAAAACGTGCCTGCCAAGCTGATTCCTGCCGTCTTGGAAGAGTTGGCACGGATGAACCTGGATGACCAAGTCTGACGCAGGTGTTTGTATCGAGTCGCTAACCATTCAGGGTCACCGTGGACTCGACGGCCAAATAGAGCGGCGGCCCAGATATTCTGCAGTGGATGATCGAAGCCTGCCGGTTTCGACGGAGTACGTAGGGCAGTAGACGATTCGATCGGATCGGAAAGCAGGGAGAGTCGTGTCGACAGGCAAAGGCGTCTTGGACAAGAAACTCGCGTTGCAGATGCAACGGTGGCGCGACGACTTGTTGTCAATCGACAGGCGCCAGAGGCTGGTCTACTTTCAGCATCCTAAGAGTGGAACGTTCGAGATAGTTGAACCTGGTTGCTTGGACGCCGAAGCCATTGTCAACGACGGCGACGTGATCCTTGAAAGCAGGGAGCCCGTTGAACGAGCCGCAGACGATTCCGCCGCGGGGCTGGGTCTGCCAACACGGGGACCTCGAACTCTAAGGATTGCGGCCAAGACGCCTGCACAAGTCCTCAGTACGTCCAAGCGCCTTCACCAGCGCTCAGAACAGGAATACGCCGACCGAGGCGTTTGGACCCTGTATCTCGGCTACGGCATGCTCAACTGGGTTGATCCCGCCGACTCCAAGAAAATCTCAAGCCCTTTGCTTCTGGTGCCCGTCCGGCTCGTGAAGGAAGGCCAGCAGTATGTACTGCGCAGAACAGAAGACGAGCCTGCGCTGAATACGGCGCTCGGGCTCAAGCTCAGCCGGGACTTTGCCGTCGAATTGCCGGAATTTGACGTTGACGACCTAACTGTTTCCAAAGTCCTCTCCGGCGTTCGCCGGGCAGTCTCGCACGAACCGGAATGGACGGTCGATGACCGAGTCGTGATGTCCATCTTTAGTTTCCACAAGGAAGCCATGTACCGGGACCTCGAACAAAACGAAGCAAGTATCGTCTCCAACGGCATGATCCAGTTGATGGCTCTCGGCCCGGACGCCCCGCATTCGTCGGATTTCTCCTTTGACCCCGTGGCAGATGAGGACCTGGATTCCCACCTGGCGCCGGAGAAGTTGCACAGCATCCTCGACGCCGACGGTAGCCAGCGGAAATGTGTCTTGGCCGCACGCGAGGGTCGAAGCTTCATCATGGACGGGCCGCCCGGGACCGGCAAAAGCCAGACCATCGCCAACATCATTGCTGAGCTTATAGCGACTGGGAAAACAGTTCTCTTCGTCAGCGAGAAAGCTGCCGCTCTGGACGTCGTGCGCGACCGCTTGACGAACCGGCAACTAGATCCCTTCCTTCTGGAACTGCATAGCCACAAGGCCACGCGAAAGCAAGTAGTCCAAACGCTCCACGCAGAGCTGACTCGCCGGCCAATAGCGACGAGCTCGTTCACGGACACAGACCGCTCTCAGCTCGCGAAGAGCCGGAAGCGCCTAACCGATCACTCCAACGCCATGAACGAGATCCGCAGGCCCCTCGGGCGAAGCCTCCACGACATCCTAGGCAGGCTGGCCCAACTTGCAGACTTCAACGCTTATCCGACCGGCGACCCCAAAGTGCTCGGGTCTCTTTCGGCGGAAAATCTGGCTGAACTCCACATGGCGGCAACGTCCCTGTCCAAAGTCTGGCGTCCAGCTGAAGACGGGGAATCCTTCGCATGGCGGGGACTTGCGGGCGAAGGGCTAACGCAGGCCCAAATCAAAGACCTTGACAGCGCGGTAAGCTCCCTCTCCCAAGCCACGGAACGCCTGCTCCGAACCGTCCACCTCTTTGATGCCCAGATGCCGTTCTGGACAGTTGGACTGGACGCCGCCGGCGTCCACTCCAGGACACTTCTCACTTCCTTACTCCAGGACCGCCGCAAAGTGCCGCCTGCCTGGTTGTCGGCCGCCAATTTGGGGCCACTGCTGACCACGATGGAGAAGCTGGAAGCCGAGGAGCGCCACTTCAATGCAAGAGAAGCCCAGGTGCGCCAAGCGTGCGGTGACCGATGGACCAGGGCCGATAAAGATCTTCAAATTCCGCTTGACGAATTCGTCAAGCGAGATCCGAAGTTCTTCAGCCGCACGCTCGACGAGCTCACGTTCGCTCAGATAGATGGCGTTGAGCAAGGCGCCGCAGCGGCGGCGGACCAAATCGGTTTCTTGACGGAAAAGGCCCGAGCCCTGGGTCGTCTCTTTGACGTGGAACTCGAGGCTCTAACGCTGAACAAGTGCCGCGCCCTTTCCTCGTTGGCGGAGCTGAGCCAAGGTGGGAGTCTCCCCGAGCCCCAGTGGATCAATCCCAGCGTCCAAGGTGCGTTGGATGAGAGCGCACGGGTCTTGGCCGAGCTCTCCGCGATTGTGCGTGAGCGCCAGGCTGCGATGGAATCCACCTTCCGTCCCGACATACTGTCGCTCGACATTAACGGATTGAAAGTCCGCTTCGACACCCAGCACCGAGGACTCAAGCTGTGGAGCAAGCAAGCACGGCTGGATAAGAAGACTCTTCGCGAAGTCACCGTTGCAGGCGTCGTAAATAAAGAAGTCATAGCCTTGCTCGGCGATGCACTGGCCTGGCAGACGGCCCAGGAGAACCTCTCGGCACGCGAACCGGAATACGGTCCCCGTCTGGGCAGCTACTACCAGGGCGTGGCAACGGACTTCACCAGAATCGCCCAGGCCCTCGAAGTCGCCCGTTCCGCCATTAAATTGGCCGGCGACGATGTTGGCTCAAAGGCGCTGGCCCGTCAGCTTAGTCGATCAAGCACCCCTGATGCGGCGCTGATTCCGCTCGCTCGGGAGGTCGCGGCCATGGTTGAGCGCTTTGGCCACGAAACGCAAGCACTTTTCAGTGAAAAATTCCTCGAAACGATTAGCGACATCCCGTTAGGTACCCTTCACGGTAGGCTCGCTGGCGCGGCGGAGAATTTCTCGGCTGCAAGGCCGCTCCGGGCCCGACTCACGGAACTTGTCGGCGAGATCGCGACACCCGGTGCCGCAGGCACCGTACTGAGCCAAATCAACGACCTTGCCGGAATGGAGGATGCCACGGCGCAGGCCGCTGCCGGCCACTCGGAGGCGCTGGGACCGCGCTACCGGACGCGCGGTACAGATTGGGCGGGGCTGCGTGCTGATCACGAGTGGGCCTCCGCCGTGCGGAAGTTCGTCGGAGGTCCGATTGACGAAGACGCCATTCGTTTCGTCGAGGACTTCGAAGCCTCCGACGTCGACTTGGCGGAAAATCAGACGAAATGGCTCGAAGCCAGGGACAGCCTTGTCGCCTTCTTCGACCCTCAACGTTCCGCTGAGCTGAGGGCGGAGCTGAACCGAGATCTCGAAGATGCCGAAGTCCTCCTTGTCGACATGGGCGCCGACCCGGCCGCCGACGTCGATATTTGGTACGAGTACAAGAAGCTTTATGCTTCGCTGAGCGCTAACGGCCTCTCAGCGACATTGGCTTCTCTGCGGGACTCACACGCGCCCTCATCTCACGTCATTCCCGCCGTGGAACGCGCGGCGCTTGAGCCGTGGGCTGAGCATGTAATTGCAGAAGACGCCAGGCTCTCCGAACACCGAGCCTCTGGCCGGGAGGCCTTGCTCGAACAGTTCAAGGACCTGGATACACGGCTGATAAGCAACGCCCATAGCGCGATCGTGGAAGCCTGCGTCGCCAGGCGGCCACGCTCCAGCGCCGGGCCGGCCGCAGTGATTGCCCACGAGGCAAACAAGAAATCGCGTCACAAGCCGATCAGGCGGTTGCTCGAGGAAACCGGTTCCATCGTTCAGGCGCTCAAACCCTGTTTCATGATGAGCCCTCTGTCCGTCTCCCAGTACCTCCCGCCCACGCTGGAGTTCGACGTCGTGATCTTCGACGAAGCGTCGCAAGTGATGCCTGCTGACTCGGTCAACTGCATATACCGAGGCAAGCAGCTGATCGTTGCGGGGGATCAGAAGCAGCTTCCGCCGACGTCGTTCTTTTCTTCAGCAGATGTAGAGACAGACGATGAGGACGAGCCGGACAACTTCGACAGCGTTCTTGATCTCTGTAAGGCATCCGGTGCGATGGTTTCGCTGCCTCTCTCATGGCACTACAGGAGCCTGCACGAGGACCTCATCACCTATTCGAACTACCGGATTTACGAAGGGAAGCTCAACACCTTTCCCGGTGCCACGCATGAAGCCAATGACCTTGGCGTTCACCACGAGTACGTGGCTGGCGTTTACCAACGTGGTGCAGGCAGCCGGAATCCGATCGAGGCGGAGCGCGTCGTTGACCGCGTGCTCGAGCACAGGCGCCTTAACTCGGACCTGTCCCTTGGCGTCGTGACTTTCTCAAGTCAACAGGCCGAAGCCGTATCGGAGGCGATTGAACGCCGCGCCGAGCATGAACCGCTACTTGCGGGCCTCATGGAGGACCACGACCGACTGCACGGATTCTTCGTAAAGAACATCGAATCCGTTCAGGGCGACGAACGCGACATCATCATCTTTAGCGTTGGATACGGCCCGGACGAACTGGGAAAGCTGGCTATGAATTTTGGTCCGCTCACCCGCAAGGGTGGGGAACGGCGGCTCAACGTTGCGATTACCCGGGCCCGACGCCGAGTGGAGGTGGTCAGTTCCTTCCACGCCGGAGACATGACCGACGGTGCTTCAGAAGGCAACCGTCACCTCAAGAACTACCTTGACTTCGCAGCCCGAGGACGAGCAGCCCTCGCCTCGGACATCTCCGGAAACGAAGGCGAAGCTGACAGCCCGTTCGAGGAAGAGGTTCTACGTCTCATTCGTTCGTGGGGATTCGACGCTGTCTCGCAAGTCGGTGCCGCTGGCTACAGAATAGACATCGGCGTCCGCCACCCCGACAAGGCCGGAACATTCATGCTTGGCATTGAATGCGACGGGGCTGCCTATCATTCCGCGAAAAGCGCGCGCGACCGAGACCGGCTCCGGGAGTCAGTATTGCGTGGCCTGGGTTGGGAAATCCACCGCATCTGGGGCCTCAGTTGGTACCGGGACCGCGCCACCCAGGAGGCAGCGCTTAAAATGGCTCTCGATTCGGCGCTCCAAGGCGGAAATCTCATTCCCGCCATTTCCGGCCCAGCTGACGAGCCGGAGCCGATGGAGTACGAGGAAATTGATTTGGCCGCGCCCCCTGCGTGGACTGTTCCGTACACGCTGGCTGCGCAGCCTCCGCGCCGGTATCGCTACCAACCTGGAGACGCCGATGCTCTGACTGACCTCATCCAGTACGTGGCCCATGTTGTCAGTGTCGAAGCGCCACTGCACGTCGACACCTTGCATACCCGCTTGCGAGACCACTGGGGGACAGGGGCAATCGGATCCCGTGCCCGGCTGAATGTTGAGCGCGCCCTGTCATTGGCGAAAGTCAGCGGAATGAAGGTCAAGCTAGATAGGGAAGGATTCATTCGCGTGGACGGTGCTATTTCTGTAAATGTTCGCCGCCCTGACGAGTCTGGTGAAACCCGCAAAGCGGCGGCCATTCCACCGGAAGAGTTTGATGAAGCTGTTCGGCTTGTAGTGGCAGACGCGATTGTTATCACTGAAGAGGAACTTCTAGTCGCGGTTCGGAACGTTTTCGGTTGGGGAAGGCGCGGTGTGGACATCCAGGCTGCCCTTCAGCGCAGCTTGCTGCGAGCTGTTAAGAAGGGGTACTGCGTCCGGAGGCGGGATGGATCTTACGAAACGACGCAGTGACCCGAATGTCTGCGCCCAAGAAGGTGCAACTGCGGAGGCTTAGCCGCAGTTGCACCCACACTACGGAGCGGCAGTCGACGCTGAACTCAGACGCGGTTCCGCACCGTCTGCGGATCCGTAGCGCGACCGCTTTCTAGAAAGTCGCTCCACGGTAGCCAACTCCGACTGCCGTCGCTTTCGTGCAGCCTTGGCACTCAAGGGGACGAAGCGTTCCGACTCGGGAAGGGATTCGTAGATTTGTGCAGCCACTTCGTCGGCCCACGCGTAAGGTGACTCAAGGTAGGGTGCGACAACTTCCGGAGCGACCCAACTAAGACTCACCAAATGACGCAAAACTTTGTTTGTTATGGCTTTCGCATCCGGAGCACGGGTTTGTTCGACTGAGACGTCGCATTCAGGATCGAGCAGTGGCAATGGCTCCTCACGGATTCGAACTACTCTGTACCCGGCCTCGCGAAGCAATCTTGTTTTCACGGAGTCGCGCGCTTCGTGGGCTTCGCCCTTATGTGAGTACGAGCCATCAAACTCGATGGCGATCCGCAAGGATTTGATCAGGATGTCGACGCTGTGTGGCCTGTTATGGCCAAGATCCAGGCGCTCTTGCCTCTTCGGATCAACGTCCTGAGGGAACACCGCTGCGAACTCGCACGCAAGGGCAATATCGACACTGGATCGGATGGTCGGAGCACACCATTTGCAGCCATCGTGATCCAGGGCGCGTGCACGAACCGTGGTTGCCCAGACGTGGCCAGCGTCTTGAGGGCATAACCACCAAACGCGGCGGTTGCTTCCAGCGGTTACATCCGCAGGCGTCAGCGCTCGATTCTTGGTCGGGTGCCATTGCAGGGCAAGCGCGGGCAGGATTACGTCAACGCGGGTGGCTTCCGTGGGTCGCCTGCCACTGCAGAACGGACATCCGGCACCGTTGGCAGGTCTGGAGCTTACGGCGGCCATCCACCTATGAGCGTCATCCTTTCGGCATATCCAAGCGGCCCGGAAGTCGCTGCCGATGGACACCTCATCGGGACGTTTGGTGTTTGCCGGATCCCACTCGGCGGCTAGGGCTGGTCTTGTTGCGCCCACGCTGTTGGACGCATCAACCCTTTTCCCAACGCAATAGGGACACCCTCGCCCGCGGAAACGTTCGGCAGGGGAGGCAACATACGTGTGCCGTTCGTCGTTCTGACAGGTCCACCAAACGTCCTTGTTGGATTGTGGCAATACGTCTGTGGGTGCAATGCCCAGTTCGGACTTGTTGCGTTCGTGATTCCAGGTGGAGAGCAAGTCTGGCCTAGCCAAAGCGAAGTTGTTGGAACCTGTCGCCTTCATGCCCTTACAAGCGGCGCAGCCATGTCCCTTCGTCCGCACATAGGGCGCGGTTAGCCAAGAGTGGCCATTTTCGCAGAGCCACCATATCTTGCGGTTGCTTCCTGGCCGAACGTGACTGGGAGGGAACGGATTCTTGGCTCGATCCCATTCCGCAGCAATGCTGGGAAATAGGTGCGCTAGTGACCGGAGCCCCTCGTCCTTGGTGGGTAGTTGTCGACTTCGGCGGCCGCTGGGAGGTTTCTCAGTCGCTGATTCCTGGGTGCACGGTCCAAGTTCCAGTGGGGCAACGGCCGAGCCGGTGTCGGGGGCAACGGTATCCAGAGGGATCTCTGATGCACGGCATGAGGTCAGGGGGGCGCTCCCTTCCCGACCCGGGACGCTCAAGATAGCGGCTGACGTGCGCCGACGCTGACGGAACCGGACGACGTAACGTACTCCCGCCGCCGTTTTTCCATCCGTGCCTGTTGACTGGGCGAGGGAATCCTCGCGCCCTTGGCCCGGTTGCACTTCGCGCAGGCCGCGATGAAGTTCTGCAGGTTGGTGGAGCCGCCTTTGGACCACGGGAAGAAGTGGTCACCATGCTCAGCAGGCTGGGAGCACCGTCGCCGGAGTCCGGCCTCCATCTCGCACTGGGCACCAGCCCGTGCCATGCCCTCCCTGCGCTGCTGGCGACTGAAACGCCGGACCGGGTCGCGCCGTCCGACATCGCGGGCGTGGACGATCGCCGCGACAATGAAAAGAACGACGAGGAACAGCCCCGGGAGAGCAACCGCGGTCAGAACGCTGTCAGCAAAGCCGCGAAGGACCCCGTTGACGCTTGATGCGCTGTTCCCTGCGTTCGCTTTCCCTTTCGGCATGAGCGCCAGGACAACTGAGACGGCCAACCACACAATCACAGCCGAGTAAGCGAGACGCAGAGCCTGTCGGCCCCAATAGATGCGCTTCAGTTCCACCATCGGTCCATTCCCCCAGATGAGTTTCAGCCGTGCTGCTGTGCCGGCACTGCAACAGATCGTACCGCTCCCGGATACGGAAAAGTGTCCTGATTTCAATCGAAGCCTGCGGAAGCCGCCCTTGTCGTTCAGGGGCTGTTGTCCCTACCGAACCAACGCACTTGGTGGGAGGATCAGCGAGCGTGACCGGGCATCGCGCGGGCCCCGGGCCCGCCATCATCGCCGGACGGCGGACGCTGTTTGTCGCAGCGGGCACGGTCAACACTTACGTGGACCTGGCCGGCCTGCCGACAAGGACCTGAAGCTGTCCGCAGAAGGCAAGTCGGTCACGGTGCGGCTGCCCGAGCCGCAGCTCGATAAGCCCAACCTCGACCATGACCGGTCCTATGTGTTCATGCAGGACCGTGGCGTGCTTGACCGGATCGCCGACGCGATCGAGTCGCCCCAGCAGGCGCAGTTCTTTAAGCTCGCCGAGACGAAGCTGGCCGCCGCCGCGGAAGCGTCGGAGCTTCGGACGCAGGCTGCCGAAAACACTAAGGCCATGCTGACCGGTGTGTTCGTCTCGCTCGGAATCCATGTCACCTTTCTCGACAGTTAGTCGGCTAGACCCTGTTGATCGAGTCGGGTTGATCCACACCCAGCCCTGCATGAAGCGGCGGCGCGTCGCGGCGTAGCCGTCCCACCCGTCTATGGAGAGGACGTCGATCTCCGGGGCCGGGTTCCGAGCCGAGGCTAGCGCCGAAGGTCCGGTTCCCCGAAAGTGCGGGAAACTGGAAGTACCGACCACGAAAGCGGGCCACGTTAATGAGTCCCCAGCACGATGCCGACGGCTTCACCCGGCTGAGCCCATGGGACTGAGCGGGTCCGGCGGCGCCGGCCGGCTCGATCCTCTGCTGTATCCGTGGGACCCGCCCGGGGCGTCGGGGGTCATGGACGGCAATGAATTCCGGCCCCTCGAGCTTTCAGCCGGACTGGATGAAGCCCTCTCGCAGGCCGGCGCGGCACCGCTGGAAGCCCGCTCCCTGGTGGTCTCCATCGGCTCGAATTCAAGCGCCGACGTGATGCGGCGGAAATTCGCCAACTACCACCAGCCTGTCAGCGCGGTCCTGCCGCTGGTCCGGGCGCAGTTGCACAACATAGCCGTTGGCCACTCCGCCCACGTGAGCAAGGCCGGCTACATCGCCGCAGCCCCCTATCCGCTGCTGGGAGCGTGCACATCGGTCTGGCTGTCGTGGCTGGACGATGTCCAACTGATGGTCCTCGACGAAACGGAGCCCAACTTTCGGCAGATCCGGCTCGACGGCGGAGCTTGCCCGCTCGTCGTGGAACACAGGGAACGTCCGGAGGAGTTTTCGCTGTTCACCTCGCGCTGGGGCGTGCTGACCGATGGCGACGGCGGGAAGCTTCCCTTCCTCGACCAGTCTGCCCTCTTCCCTCGACCAGTCTGCCCTCTTCGGGCTCCTCGCCGGCAGCGGTACCGGGGACCTCTTGGACGAGGGGAAGTCCGTGTTCGGCGGGCCGCCGGAGCTTGTTGCCGAGCAACTCGCGATCCCCTCGGTACAGGCCTGGGCCAGGGAATGGTTCAGCTCCGCCGGCCTCGCCGCGCCAGTGGACTTCGACGGGCCTGGCGCGGGGTAGCCGCCCCTCTTGAACGTCGCCTTCACCGGGCGGCGATGTTCTGTGCCTGGTTCTCAGAGATGTGCTGGGCAATGTATTCGGCATCGCGGCCCACGCCCGCCACGATGGACGAGCCGTGGCCGGTCAGCCACGGCAACCCGACGGCGTACAGACCCGGGTGTTCGGTGACGCCGCGGTGGTGCCGGGGGTAGTTCCACTCGTCCAGCACCGGGATGTCCAGGATGCTGAAGTCCAGCCGGTAGCCCGTGGCCCACAGGACCGACGTGACGTTGGCGGCTTCGAGGTTGAGCCGCGCGGGCTCCGAAGGAAGCCAGTCGTCCCTGCGCGGCGGTTCCGGCTCCGGTGCGGACATGCCGGTGGCGGCAATATAGCTGTCGAACATCGGCTTCAGCCGCTGGTAGAACGCCGTCTCCACTAGGGCCAGGCGTTCCGGAAGGTCATCACTGAAGACGAGGTCGCCGTCGTCCGCTGCTTCCAAATGGCCGTGCAGCCGGACCCCGCGGCGTCCGAGATTCCGCAGGTGGATGTCGTGGCCGCCGTCGGCGCCGGACACCAGCGGGTTGCAGGCGAACCTCGCCGCGGGGGAGGGCAGCTGCCCCACGGTGAGGCCGTTCAGCCCGTAGCCGGGGCCGAATTGTGCAAGCTGCATCATCCAATAGAGGAGGTCCTGGCCGCGGTACCGGCGCGGTGCTTCCGGGCACGTGGACACCGCTAGGTGGATTTCGCGGCCGGCGGCGAGCAGTTCCTCGGCGATCTGGCCCCCGGACTGGCCGGTGCCAACGATGAGCACGGCTCCCACGGGCAGTTGGCCCGGGTTGCGGTAGCTGTGGGTGTGAAGTTGCAGGATGGGGCTGGGCAGTTGCGCCGACAGTGCGGGGATTTTCGGCTTCTGGTAGCCGCCGGTAGCGAGCACCACGTTCCGGGCTCGCCAGCTGCCCCTGGTTGTGGCCACCTCGAAGCCGCCGCCCACCGCGGGCGCGATACGCGTGACATCCGCACCCGTCCGGACAGGAGCGCCGATGCTCTCCGCATAGTGCCGGAAATAGCTGATGGGGTCATCTCGCAGCATGAATGCTTCCGGGGCGGGGCCGTCATACGGCATGCCGGGCAGCGCGAGCGAGAAGTTCGGCGTGTTCAGGCAAAACGCGTCCCACCGGTCCTGCCACGCCCCGCCGAGCGTTTCGCGCCGTTCCAGCAACTGATGTTCGACGCCGGCCCGGCTTAGCCAGTAGCTCGTGGCCAGGCCCGCCTGCCCGGCCCCGACAATCAGGGTGTTGACGCTTTGCGGAGCCGCATGTCGGGCGGCTGCTTCGGGGGACGGCACGTCGCTCGCCGTCGGGGTCTCCATGGTTCTTCTCCCGGGGCCAAGGTGCAAGGCTGGCTTTGTTGGCAGGATATGCCCGCAACGCCGCTACGTACAGGTGTCCGACGACGGCGTGGGGCTCAAGCGTGGAGTTCGCCAAGGGTGTTGTGGATCAGCGCGGACCGCTACCTTTTTCCTATGGCCATGGGCAAGCAACGGTGCTCTGACCACCTACAGGAATTTCTGCTCAGAAGGAGTGGGAAGGTCATGAATCAGCGAACCAAAATCTTCCTTGGCGTGATCGTCCTGTTGCTGGTTGTTGCTGGGGCGACATTATTTATCCTCGACAACACAACCAGGAGCAGGGCCGCGGAGTACAACCCGCAGATCAACCCTGCAGATTTCACCACCGAAATCACCAACAAATACTTCGCGCTCCCTGTCGGTAAGAAACTGACTTACGAGACCACGCAGCAAGGAAGAGTCACCGAGCGGATCGAGATCGAAATCCTGCCGGAGACCATGACCATAGCGGGCGTAGAGACGGTGGTCTATCTGGATAAGGAGTACAAAAACGGGCAGCTGGTAGAGGAAACCCGGGATTACCTGGCGCAACACAAAAACGGAGACGTCTGGTACTTCGGCGAGGACGTGAACAACTACGTGAATGGGATCTTGCTGCACCACGGGGGCAGCTTTCTCCATGGAAAAGACGGGGCGAAAGCCGGGATCTGGATGAAGGCCGAGCAGCGCGTTGGCGACTCGTACAGGCAGGAATTTTACGTTGGTCATGCGGAGGACATGCGGGACACCGTGGCTACCGGCGAGACCGTCACCACCAAATCAGGCACGTACACCGACTGCGTCAAGGTCTACGACTGGACGCCGCTTGAAAAGAATTCACGGGAGTATAAGTACCACTGCCCCCAGATAGGTGCGCTGGCCCTTACTGAGGACCTGGAAACCGGCAGCCGGTCTGAACTCGTGAAGGTTGTCCAGCCCTAGCCTTTCTTTGGGCCACGGCGCACGAGCGTTGCCCACCGGTGCCACAGCATCGCGGCGAGGGTGGCGAGGAATGCCGCGACAGCCAGCCACAGCTCCGTGCGGCCGATCAGCGCCACGAGGGGAAGATGGTCGGGGCGCGCCAGGTAAATCCCGGCCAAGGCGTACATGCCCAGGGGGAAGATGACGCTCCAGAGGCCCGGTTTGTAGGACAGGGGCACGCGGTGGATCACGTGCCTCCACCATCCGGCCGCGAGGAGGACAGGAAAGAGCCACGAGGCGAAGGCCCAGAACACCACGGAGGAACCGGCCACCAGCCCGCGCGTCGCATCCACCATCGGCGCGCCGGCCATTTCGACGATCCGCGCGCCGGCAGGGACACTGATCGCCACGGCGCCCATGGCCACGAAGTACGGCGGGCGCAGGTCCTCGGCCCGGACGGGGTAAGTCATGAGCCGCAGCGAAACGAAGATCCCCACGGCGGCGTAAAGGATGAGCCCCACCGACCAGGAGACGACGGGGACCAGTGCCAGGGCCGCGCGCTGGTCCGGGCCGGCGAGGGGTTCCAGCGAGGCCGCCGCGACCGCCACGGACTGACTGGCCACGCACCAGATGAACCAGCTGCCGTTGGCGTCCTTCAGCAGCGGGCGCTCGTCCCGGCCCAGCACGGCGGTCCACGGCACAACGTAGCCAAGCGCCACCCAGGCGAGGACCGTGCGGCGAAAAGCGCCGCCGTCGTCCCCGGCCACCCCTCCATTCCCAGGCGCACGCCGAGCACATTCGTTCCGGCGATGAAGGTGAAGAATCCGAACGCCCGGCCGGGGTCCAGGAAGTCGCGGCGCATGTCGGCGCGGAACCTGGCGAGGCGCACCAGGCTGAGCACCAGGATCACGGCGTAGGAGTCCGCGCAGACCACAAGGAGCGCGGCCGAGAGTGTGTCGAAGCCTTGGAGCTCGAGACCCACCGAGATGATCCCGCTGGCCATCGTGAGGGCGAAATACCCCGGCGTGAGGGTCTGCACCGCCTGTGAGACGCGGGAGCCGAGGGGGCTGCGTTCACCGGGACGGTGGTCATGGCACCCAGCTTAGGACTTGCCGATTTGCGCTCAGGGAGATCGTCAGGCGGTGAAGGTGCTGGCGCATGCTTAAGGCATGGCTCTTACGTCCGCCGTGACCGAAGATGTGTCGATGAAGGAGAACCCGTGAACAGCGCACCGGCAGTCATTGTTTTTGACGTCAACGAAACGCTCTCGGACATGTCACCGATGGCAGAGCGCTTCACCGAGGTCGGAGCCCCCGCGAACCTGGCGAAACTCTGGTTCGCCACGCTGCTGCGGGACGGCTTCGCCCTGGCCGCCGCCGGCAGCAAGGCAACCTTTGCCGAGATCGGCGCGGAGGTGCTGCGCGGGGTCCTCGCCGACGCGGGCACCCAGGCAGATGTGGAGCCGGCGGTGAAGCGGATTCTGGCGGGAATGGGCGAACTGCGCCCTCACCCTGACGTTGTCCCCGGTGTCCGATCGCTGCGGGCGGCCGGATACCGGCTGGTCACGCTGACGAACGGCTCCGCCGAGGTCGCGGAGAAACTCTTGGCACCGGCCGGAATCCTGCACCAGTTTGAACGGCTGCTGTCCGTGGAAGACGCCCCGGCGTGGAAGCCGGACCGGTCCGCGTACCGGTACGCCGCCGATGCCTGCGCCACGGATCCGGGGGAGATGATGCTCGTTGCCGTCCACCCCTGGGACATCCACGGCGCGGCACAGGCCGGGCTCAGGACAGCGTGGATCAACCGGACCGGGGCCAAGTACCCGACCTACTTCGCCGCGCCCGACGTCACTGTTGCGTCCTTGACGGAGCTGCCGGAAGCCTTGGGAGCCCCGGCGGATCGTTAAACGGTTCGTTCGCCGGCGCCCCGGATACCCCCACGGGGCACCCTTGGACGCTCCGACGACGGCGCCCACCGGATTCCGGTGGGCGCCGTCGTCGTCGTAAGCGGTACTCCAAACGGAGTCTGGCTTAGGCGCGTGCCTTGGCGCGGCCCTTGGTGAGGATCAGGGCCAGGGCGATCATGCCGGCGCCCAGCACCAGGTGCAGGAGGTTGTCCAGGCTGTTCAGCGGCACGAAGTCGGCGGCCGAATCTTCGGGGACCACCAGGCCGTAGACGAACAGCACCAGGTAGATGATGCCGCCGTAGAGCAGGAAGGAACGTGCACCGGTGGCCGACCTGGCCAGCAGGAGGCCCGCGGCACCGAAGAGCAGGTGCACGATGTTGTGCAGGGCCGAGACCTGGAAGAGGCCTAGCAGCATGGCCTCGGAGTGGTGGCCGGCGAAGGTCAGCTGGTCGTAGTTGCTGGTGATGCCCGGAACGAAGCCCAGGATGCCGACCAGCAGGAAGACGGCGCCGACGGCGAGGCTTGCCTTCTGGACGTTGGTGCGGGTTGCCGTGCGGGCGTGGCTCGTGGTTGTCATGGTTGTCTCCTATGAAGTACTTGCGGTGATGGTGCGGCCGGTTGTTCGGCCGGAGCCGTGGTCATGCAAGCCATTCGGAGGACCCGGCGCGGCGGATTGCCATGCGCCAATTCTTTTATGTGACCGCGGCCGTTCCCTGTGCCCCGGGCAGTCGACCCCGACGCCCTCGGAGTGGCTCAGTTCCTGCATGGTGTTGATGCCGGACGGGACCCGACCAGGCCGCCGTCGTCGTCGTCCATAGTTACGGGTGGTAATTCACCCTGCAAATCTCCTGTATGGTTGATCATGTTGTTGTGTTTATGCAGTTCGTAGTTCAGGCAGTACGCGCGGTCGAAAGTCCGCGTTCTTCTGAAGCAGCGGTTTTGAGCACCCCAAACAGGAGGACCCGAAAGTCGGGACAGTTCCTCCACCTTCACGAAGGACAAAAATAATGGCTACTGGTACCGTCAAATGGTTTAACGCTGAAAAGGGCTTCGGCTTCATTTCCCCCGATGACTCCTCACAGGACGTTTTCGCACACTACTCTGCGATCAACTCCTCCGGCTTCCGCTCCCTCGAAGAGAACCAGAAGGTCTCCTTCGAAACCGAGCAGGGCCCCAAGGGTCCCCAGGCCACCAACATCCAGGCTATCTAATTTCCTTTTAGATACCCGGGACCGTTAGGTTTCGAGCAGGGCCCGTCTTCGGACGGGCCCTGCTTTTGTTTAACCCACCCGTGCTGTCTCGGGGTTCCGCCGCCGGGCACGGGTAAGAAGTACGACGTCGGCCCCGCTTCCGGCGCGGAGGCCCGCCGCCATTCCGGGCGGCCCTATTGATAAGCCGGCCTATTGAGTCACAGCGAGACGCCGTGGCGCCGGTCCAGGAACGCGGCCAGCGCAGGGTTGTCGATCTCCCGGGCCAGCCACGGCACAGTCTGGGCCGCGGCCTCGTCGCCCAGGACCGCGCGGTGGGACTGCGCCCGGACCACGAACTCCCGCATCCCGCTCCGGCTGGCCAGCGCGGCCAGCCGCTCCACGAACTCGGCGGCCCGCGGCGACCCGGTGACGATGGCGACTTCCGCCGCGGCATCGAGCAGCCGGGCCGAGTACCAGAGGTACCACGGCGTGGGTTCCAGGCCCCGGTCGATCCAGTGTTCCGCCGCGGCGAGGTCCCCGTGCGCCAGGAACAGCCGGGCTTCGGCGCCAGCCGCTAGGGCCATGTAGCAGTGGTCGCCGGCCAGCTCGGCCATGACCCAGGCCCGGTCAATCAGGTCCGCCGCCGCGTCTAGCTGGCCCGCGGCGAGGTAGATTTCGCCCCGGACGCCGGCGACAAACGGCTCGAACGCCGTCCAGTGTTCCCCCGCGACCCAGTCCAGGGCCCGGTCCAGGCAGGCGGCCGCCAGCTCGAGGTCGCCGCGCAGCAGGTGCACGCGGCCCAGCAGGGCCTCGCTGAACGCCTGCTGCCGCCGGTTCCCGGCCTCCGCCGCCAGCCGCCCGGATTCGGTGAGGGCCATAATCGCGTCCTCATAATGCGCGGTGTCCGAGGCCAGCATGCCCTGAATCGCCAGGATCCTGGCCTGCTCGTCCGGGATCCCCCGGGCCGCACGCATCGCCCGGTCCAGCCAGCCTGCCGCCCGGTCCGGAACGCCGCGCTGCACGGACAGGTAGCCCAGCTCGCGGAAAGCCGTCGCGGCAGTCCGGGAGCCGCCGTCGGGCCCCTCCGCGGACAGCGCACGGTGCAGCAGATCCGCCACCTCGGCGCCGCGGCCGCCGGCCTGATGGATCATGGCCCCGGACAGGGTCACCAGGGATTCGGCGAGCAGGTGCTGGTCATCGGTCCGTTGGGCGAGTCCGACGGCCAGCCGCAGCTGCTCCAGCCCGCGGTCCACCGAGCCGGCCGAGAGCGACGCCCCTGCAGCGTCGAGGTAGGACCGCACCGTGGCCGTACTGGCCGGCATCCCCGGTTCGGCCGCGGGGTCCGCGTCCACCAGGGCCCGGCGCACCTCCGCGGGCAGGCCCAGCCCGAGCTCCCGGCGGTAGAGGTCCCGGCACTTGTCGGCCTGCTCCCGTGCCCGTCGGTACTCGCCCAGGGAGAGCAGGGCCTTGACCAGGACGGCGTGGCAGTCGGCGTTGAAGGGGTCCAGGCGCAGCGCGCGCGTGGCGAGATCGACGGCGTCGTCCGCCCTTCCCGCCGACAGCGCGGCGAGCGACGCCTCGTACAGCAGCGCCAGCACGCAGTTCTCGAGCCGGTGCCGCTGGTCCTCCAGCCACGATTCGAACACGGGACAGTCCGCGAAGGACAGGCCCTCCAGGAGCTGGCCGTCGAAGGCGCGGGGGTCGGCGACGGCCTCGGGGTGCAGGGCCTCGACCACGTCGCAGTGCCAGCCGTCCGGCAGCACCAGCAGGAGCGGGTCGCCGCCGACCGATCCCACGCCGAGGGTCCGCCGCAGCTCCGAGAGGTTCCAGCGCAGGGCGCCGAGGGGGTCCTCAGCGTCGGGGAACAGGAGGGCGGCCGTCCGGGCCCGGCCGGTGCCGTCCGGTTGCAGCGCGAGGTAGGCCAGCACAGCCCAGGCCTTGCGGCCGCGGGGCTGCCGGAGTGGGGTGCCAGCGGACTCGATCCTGGGCGGACCGAGGAGCCGAATCCAAGTCTCGGCCATACCAGTCATGCTACGCCGGGGGAGTGGGGGCGGCGGAGGGGCTTCGCGGGCACCGTGCGAGAGCGGGTTCTCCGGGACGAGTCCCGTTCGCGTCGAGACTCGATCAGCTCGCGCGGGTTCCGCCGCGTCGCCCGGCGGGATACTCGGCAGGCATGCCGGGGCCTATGCGGATAGCGATCTCCTCCGCGGGCACAACGCCGCACGCCTCGCACGTTGCGACCGCGTGCACCGCGCCGTCACCGCAGGCGGCGTGCCGGTACAGGATCGGCGGTTCGATGGGGGACGCCCAGGCGTCGCCCCACTCGGTGAGCGCGACGAGCGCGACCGCGAGTGCGCGGCCCTTGGCCGTGAGGATGTAGTCGGCGGAACCTGCGCGCTCCATGATGCCATTGGTGACGAACGAATCCAGCCGCGATGTGAGCACGTTGGTCGCGATCCCGAGGTTGTGCTGGAAGTCGCCGAAGCGCGTCACCTGAGCGAACAGGGCGTCGCGGATGATGAGCAGACTCCACCGCTCGCCGACGAGCTCGAGTGATCGCGCGATGGAGCACACCTGCGTGTCATAAGACTTCCCTAACATGGCTCGACTCTACCACTTGCGTGATGCAAGTCACCGGGCCTACACTCACTTGCATCACGCAAGTTCAGGAGCCCTCTCCTCCGGGGGAGGCAGGCAAAGGAGCAGCGAAATGACCGCGAATTTCACCACCACGATCACCGTGGATGCCACCCCGCAAAAGGCGTTCGATGCGATCAACGACGTCCCCGCGTGGTGGGGGCGGATCACCGGCTCGACCACCGCCGTCGGCGACGAGTTCGTCTACGTCGTCCCCGGGCTGCACTACAGCGGATTCCGGGTCACCGATATCGAACCGGCACGACGCATCGCGTGGCTCGTCACGGGCAGCTACCTCGATTTCACCGCCGACAAGCAGGAGTGGAACGGCACGACCGTTCGGTTCGACATCCAGGAGGCCGACGGCGGAACGCGGGTCACCTTCACCCACGAGGACCTCAAGCCCGACGACGAATGCTACGACGTCTGCTCGAACGCGTGGGGCATGTTCGTGAACGGTAGCCTCAAGGCACTCATCGAAACCGGCGTGGGCCAGCCGTATTCATTCGACGGCGACGAGGCACTTACCGCAGCCGATCACGCAGAGCTGCACCACCAGGTGGCTGCGGCAGCCAAGGCCGCGAACAACAACAACGGAAGCTGACGCGAGCGAGAGGCTCGGCGGGATCGTTCGGCGTCGAGCCTGCTCCTTGAGCGGACAGCCCAGCCCGGCTCGGCCGAGGCGAGGAACACGTACGCCGGGGCCAGCTCATCGCGCCCTTGGCGGGGGCGTAGTCCAGGCATGGGATTCATGCCCGCCGGGGTCGGCCCTTGGTGAGGCTGCCTCTGGCCTACATCTACGAAGCCTTGACCCGCGGGGCGGCGCTGTTTGGGTGTCGCCCTGTACGTTCAAGGGGCCTGCGCAGCCCCGGTTTGCGGAGGCCTGTCCTTCAAAAGGACTGTCGCGGCGATTGCGGTCCCACATGCGAAGAGGACCAACGGAGTTTGGAATACCGCGCCCAGAACGGCAAGCCCGGCGTCGGCTATTGGCTTCGACGCCGAAAACAGGCATGCCACGTCGATGGCCAATGCGGCTGCATAGCCGACGAAGAAGCAGAGGAGCAGCGCAGGAGTCCTGTAGGTCTTGGTAAACGCCCTCACCGCGACGTCGTAGGCCAGGTATTTGAGCCCGATGATGGTGGGAGCGAAGGTCAGAACGAAGAAAACGTCCACATCCCCCGGAAATTCGGCAAGCGGAACGTTCGCGGAGCCCTGGTAAATGCCGGCTGAGTGGAACCACAAGCCCGCCAGCTGGGCAGCGACCAGCAGGACAGCCGCGGCACCGTAGCGTAGCGCCGCTCCACCCCGCGTCATTCCGATTGCCATGGGGTCAGTATGCCAGTGCCCGTCAAGGGCTCCCGCCACGAAGACTGGGCCACGGGCCGCCGTCGTGATCGCAGGAAACCTGAGCAAACCAAGAAGGGAACTGCTCGTAGTCCTGCACGACGGCGGGAGGCCGGCAACGCTGCCGGACGCCCGCCGTCGTGCCGGTGTCCGAAGCGGGCTGTCCTGACAAGTGGCCGTTATTTTGCCTTGGGGATGAGGATCCACAACGCGATGTAGACCAGCTCGCCGACGCCGAAAAAGCCGAAGAACACGAAGCCGAGGCGGACCAGGGTTACGGAGATGCCGAAGCGTTGGGCAATGGCTGCGCAGACTCCCGCGAGGATCTTGCGGTTCCTTGGCCGCATCAGAGATCGTTCCATCCCGCCAAGGTAGCAGTGTGGCCACGCCAGCGGAACTGCACAGTGGAACGGCACAGCGGAACGGCACAGCGGAACGGCACAGCGGAACGGCACAGCGGAACGGCACAGCGGAACGGCACAGCGGAACGGCACAGCGGAAGAGCACAGCGGAACGGCACAGCGGAACGGCACAGCGGAAGAGCCCAGCGGAACGGTCCAGCGGGACTGCAGAGCCGAGCGTCGGCCTCGGCGTCGAACCGTTGACGTCGAAGGTCTCACCGCTCACACGCTGGCTCACACGGTGACCGCGGAAACTGGACATGTCCCCGCAAAGGGACCGGAATGAGGGACCGGAAACCGAACCTCAACCGAAGCTTTCACAGCACCGGCTACCCCGGAATCCGGCCCTCGCAACTTCATCACTCGCCCCAACAACCCCGCTTCATCAATCGCCCGAGGTGTTTCTCCCATGGAATTTGCTGCCATCCTGCTCGTAGCCCTCATGGTCTACGCAGCCGTCGCCACCGTCGTCGCGGTCATCCGCGACGGCCGGGGCCATACGCCGCTCGAGCGGTCCACCCGCGCCTGGTCGGCGGGTAACCTCCCCAGCGAACCGTATGCGTCGTTGCGGTCCCTGCGCTGACCGCATCCCGGCAGCCCTACCCGCAGTAACCGCGCGGGCCTGACACCAGCTTCCAGCGTTGGAGGCGGGGGTCAGGCCCGGCGTCGTGCGGTGCCTGGGATGCCAAGCGGCGGTTGTTGCCGCGCATTCCCACGAGGGGCGCCGGCAAATAGCGGCCACAACCTGGTTTCCGCAGCGTTTCCGGACATCCGCCACGTGGATCCACGCAGCGGATGTCCGTTTTCGCCGCGATATTCCGGGAGCGGTGCGGAAACCCGGGTGCAGGCCGGAACTCCCGGCGGTGCAGCCAGATGGCGTGCCTAGACACCCGCGGCGGCGCGGGAGCATTCTAAACGTGTGCGCGTTTCGGGAGGGATGCGGCAACCGGACGGGGATTGCTGCCCGGGCTGGCGGAGACCGGGAATCCGGCAGGCCGCGGGCGCGGGGTCTCACCTTCCGGGCGTGCGGACACGATCGGCGATGGGAAGCTGGTACCAGGTCATGGACGAATCATCCGATACGCGGCAAAGGCTGTCCTCCCGCATCGACGAGAAGCAGCAAGCCATCCGCTCCTATCTCGGCAGGGAAAGGCCCAGGCGCACGCGGCTGGCCAACATAAGCATCGTGGGCAGCGCGCTGGCCGCTGCGCTCACTGCCGGCCCCGCCTTCGGGGGCACAGGGTTCACCGAATCGGTGGCAGCCATCTTCAACCTCAGCGACGACTCTCTGGTGTGGCGCGTGCTGTGTCTGCTGGCGGTGATCTTTTCCGTTGCCGCGGCCCTGGCCACAAATTTCGCCACGTCCCGTTCGCTGGCGGATCGGGTAAGCGCGGCCGAGACAGCCAGCGCCCAGCTGGAGGGGCTGCAGGTCGCGCTGAATTTCGGCCGCATCGAGATCGACGAAGCGGTCAAGCTCTATCAGCAGTACGCGACCCAGGTGCCCTTCATTGAGGCCCTTCCGACGGGGTGATGCTGATGCCCGACGTCGAGAACTCAGCGTGAGGGCGCCCGGAGCCTGGACAGCCGTCCGTTCAGCCGGCCTTGTAGTCGAACGTCAGCTGGGCCGGGGGAGGGCCCTGCAGCATCTCTGGCGTCAGGCCGTGGAGTTCCACGAGCTGCTCGCGGAACCAGACGTCAAAAGGATCATCCGACGTCGCGATGGACCGGTACGCCTGGGCCAGGTCCTCGGCCTCGTGAAACAGGCAGACAAAGTCCCCCTGCGGCGTCTGCATGAGGCTGGCGACCTCCCGGGTCATGCCGATGCGCTCGCGCGAGCGCTTGTAATCTGCAGCGCGGGCTCCGCTCATCTCCGCGTCCACTGCCTTCCACGCCTCCAGCTTCCCGGGCAGGATCGGCGCAAACCACGTTATGCATTCCATGACAGATGTCCTTCCACGCAACGGTTTCCGCACGGTGGCAATCCCATCGGTGCAGCAGGAAGCATAGTCCTGTAACCGACGCCGGGACAGGGGCTGCGGCAAGCTACCAATCCGAGGTCTGGTCTGCGGATAACTTGTAGGCCGCTCCGGTGCATCCTGAGGACTGGCCCTCCGTCGACGCAACTCAGGAGACGGTCCGAAGCAAGGCGCCGGGGCCTTGCCGGCCAGGTCATGCGAGGTATGACGGCGGGAGTGTTGCGGACTGTGACGCGGTGCACAAAACCCGTTTTGCGAGTGAGCGCCCCTGTTGGGGTGCGTCCGGGCCGGTAATCCGCGCCAATGCAGGGTTTTTGTCCCATGGCACCACCTCCGCAGCCGGATTTGTGCCGGGTCCTCCCGCCGTGTAAAGTAATTCGAGTCGCCGCCGCTGATGCGGAAAGAAAGCGACCGACCCCCTTCTAAACAGCCTGAAAATGGTTCGCGAATTAGCGTGCCGAATAAAGGTGGGGACCTTCTTGGAAGAATGTATGTCGCAGAAATGCGAATTTGCAAAGTCTTCCGAGATCGGGTAAGTTTGAAAAGTTGCTCCGGAGCGATCCTCGACTGTTTGGTTGTGGTGGTGCCGGGTGTGTCTGTTGTTTGAGAACTCAATAGTGTGCCAAGTTTGTTGATACCAATTTATTGTATTGAATTGGTTGAATTTGCCGGGCCCGCCACCCCGTGGTGTGGTCTGGTGTTTTTAGCTGGTTTCAAATTTTGTGCAGCCGTTTTCTCCCGTTTTCCCGGGGGTGGCGGTT
>NZ_RBIR01000011.1 GCF_003634095.1 Arthrobacter oryzae | reverse complement strand
CCGATCAGCAGCTGCGCGACGTGTTCCTTCAGGTACGCGGCCACCGCGAGCTCGCGCCCGTTCAGCGTCGCGTCCCCGATCCCGGTCACGCCGTCTTCTGTGGTGATCCGCAGGGTCACGAAGTTCCGGGAGGGGCTGGTCACGAAGACTTCAGCGGCAATGATTTTCACAACAGGTCCTTATCTTGTCTTTCGGTGGGGGGCGGAGGATGGCCGTCAGCCGGTCAGCTGCCCGGAGTGCTTTCGGGCGTCCCGGGGGTCAGCGCTGCGTGGTTCCGCCCGGGGTGCTCCCGAGCAGCGCCAGCTCCGCGCGGCCCGGCAGGCCTTCCCAGTCCCCGCCGGTGCTCACGGCAAAAGCTCCCGTCAGGACGCCGCGCTGCAGGCGGCCGGCGACGTCGGCACCATCGAGCAGGGCCGAAAGGTAGCCGGCGGTGAAGGCGTCCCCGGCCCCCAGGGTATCGATGCTGGTCACCGGCATGGCGGGCGCCTCCCAGCGCCCGCCGGCGGTGTGGACGCCCGCACCGGCTGCGCCGCGCTTGATGACGACTTCACGGACCCCGCGTTCCAGCAGTTCGGTGGCCATCGCTGATTCGGCGGCGTCTGCACCGGCGTCGGGGTCCCGTGATCCAGTCTGGGGCGCCCCGACCACAGCGGCGACCAGTCCGAGCTCGTCCTCGGAGGCGATCACGATGCTGGCGTGCCGGGCGAGCGGCGTGAGCACAGCGCGGGCCTCCTCCCGGGACCAGAGCTTGCTGCGGTAATTGACGTCGAGGGAGACCTGAATGCCTTCGGCGGCGGCGCGCTCGGCCGCGTACTCCACGGCCTTTCTGGCGTCGGGACCGAGGGCGGCGGTGATGCCGGTCAGATGCAGGATCCGGGCACCGGCGCTCAAGGCACGGTCCAGGTCCTCCCGGCCGAGGGTTGATCCGGCGGATCCGGCGCGGTAGTAGAAAGCCCGGGTGACGTCCGCCGTGCGTTGTTCGAGGAACATCACCCCGGTGTTCCGTGCGGCGTCAATCCGGTGCCGCAGCCCGATCCCCTCGGCGCGCAACTGCCGCAGGATGTATTCGCCATGTGGGTCGGCACCGACCACCCCGGCCCACGTGACGCTGTGCCCGAGCCGGGCGACGCCGACCGCGACGTTGGATTCCGCCCCGGCCACGTGCATGCCCAGGGTGCCTCCGGCGGACAGCGGGCCGGCGGACCGCAGCGAGACCATGGACTCGCCGAAGGTCAGCAGGTCAACGGCCTGCGGTGCGTGGGCGACGGCGGCCATCACCGCAGGCTCTCCGCACGAGCACGGCCGAATTCCGAGGCCAGGGCCACGAAGCCGCGGGCCCGTTCCCGCACCGGGGCGAGGTCGCCGCCGGAGCCGGCGTCGCCGAACAGCGGCCCGCCGAGCCCGACGGCGATGGCGCCGGCCTCCCAGTAGCCGGCAGCTTCACCCAGGCCGACGCCGCCGACTGCGATGAACGGGATCCCGGGGAAGGGATCGCGGAGCGCCTTGAGATAGCCCGGTCCGCCGATCGAGGCCGGGAAGAGTTTCACCGCGGTGGCGCCCCGGTTCATGGCTTCAAAGGCCTCACTTGGGGTCAGCGCGCCGGCCAGCACCGGCAGTCCCAGCCGGGCCGATTCGGCGATCGACGCAGCCAGTGACGGGGTCACCATGAACTGGCCGCCCGCCTCGGCAACCCGGTGAACGTCCTGGACCGTCAGCACGGTTCCGGCCCCGACGAAGCAGCCCTCCGGTGCGGCCGCGCGGACCTCGCGGATCGCTTGGAGCGCCCCCGGGGTAGTGAGCGCAATTTCGACGTAGCGGAAGCCCTCCTCCATCGCGGCGAGGGCTGCCCGCGCGGCGGCGCCCCCCTCCGTGCCCCGCACTATTGCCACCAGCCGGGCCTCCCGGATCCCGGCGAGCAGCCCTTCGGGCGTCAACGTGTTTTCCATGTCAGGGTTCTCCTTCGTCGAGGCGCCCGGGTCTGGGCTTACCGTTCCTGGGCTTACCGTTCCGGGGTTCACCGTTCCGGGGCGTACCGTTCCTGGATTCACCACTCGGCGAACGCGCCGTCGGGGTGCCGCCAGACGGGTCCGCGCCAGGCGTGCCCGCGCTTGTCCGCGGCACGGACCACCGCCTCATCGATCTCGATGCCCAGGCCCGGTCCGGTGAGCCGTTCGATGTGCCCGTCCACGAACTTCAGCGGGGACTTGTCCACCACGTAGTCCAGGACTTCGGCGCCCTGGTTGTAGTGGATGCCTATGCTTTGCTCCTGGATCAGGAAGTTGGGCGTGGCGAAGCCCACCTGCAGGCAGGCTGCCAGCGCCAGCGGTCCCAGCGGGCAGTGCGGGGCCAGCTGGACCTCGTAGATTTCGGCCAGGGAGGCGATCTTCCGGACCTCGGTGATGCCGCCGGCGTGCGAGAGATCCGGCTGGGCCACGGCAATGCCGGCCTGCAGCGCCGGCAGGAATTCCTGCCGGCTGTAGAGCCGCTCGCCGGTGGACACCGGCGTCGTGGTGGAGGAGGTGAACTCGCGCAGCATGTGCGTGTTTTCCGGAACCACAGGTTCTTCGAGGAAGAACGGCCGGTACGGTTCCAGCAACGGCGCCACGCGCCGGGCGTTGGCCAGGCTGAAGCGTCCGTGGAAGTCGACAGCGACGTCGCGGTGGTCGCCGAGGACCTCGCGGGCCGCGGCAACCCGGCGGACGACGCCGTCGAGCTCCGCCGCCGTGGCGATCGGGCTCATCCGGCCGCTGGCATTCATCTTGACGGCGGTGAGCCCGACCTCCAGCTGGGCGCTGATCTGGTCGGCCACCTCGTTGGGCTCATCCCCGCCCACCCAGCCGTACATCCGGATCCGGTCCCGGACGTGGCCGCCGAGGAGCTGATGCACGGGGGTGTTGAAATGCTTGCCCGCTATGTCCCACAGGGCCTGGTCCAGGCCGGAGACGGCGCTGGCCAGGATGGGCCCGCCACGGTAGAAGGAGCCTTTGGTCATGACCTGCCAGTGGTCCTCGATCCGGAGCGCGTCGTTGCCGATGAGGAGCTCGGAGAGCTGGTCGACGGCGGTGCGGACGGTTTCGCTGCGGCCCTCGCAGCTGGCCTCGCCCCAGCCGACAATCCCGCTCTCGGTCTCGATCCGGACGAAGAGCCAGCGAGGCGCGACGAGGAAGGTTTCAATCCTGCTGATGCGAGTCATGTGCTGCCTAGCCCTTGGTCGCGCCGGCGGTCATGCCGGAGACGATGTACTTCTGCGTGAAGAGCGCAATGATCATGATCGGGATGGTGACCACGGTGGCGGCCGCCATCAGTCCGCCCCAGTCGATGCTGGCGTAGGAGACGAAGTCGAAGATCGCGACCGGCAGGGTCTTGGTCTTGGAGCCCGAGAGCACCAGGGCGAACATGAAGTTGTTCCACGAGAAGATGAAAGACAGGATGCCGGCGGTGGCCATGCCGGCGACAGAGAGCGGCAGGGTGATGCGGCGGAAGGCGCCGATCGGGGTGAGGCCGTCCACCTGGGCGGATTCCTCCAGCTCCAGCGGCAGGGAATCGAAGTAGCTCATCATGATGTACACAATCAGCGGGAGCGCGACGAACATGTGGCTGAGGATCAGCACCTCGAAGCCGCCCACCATCTTCAGGTTGGAGAAGACGTAGTACCAGGGCACCAGCAGGGAGACGCCGGGGATGACGCGGGCCATCAGGACCACAAGCGCCGAGCGGTGCATCGTGAAGCGGCTCATGGCGTACGCGGCGGGCACGCCCAGGACCAGCGACAGGGCCGTGGAGACGAAGGCCACCCAGAAGCTGTTGAAGATGAAGACCAAGTAGTTGTTCCGCTGCAGCACATTGGCGTAGTTCTCGAAGGTGGGAGTGAAGAAGAACGACTTGCCGGTGTCGTAGATGTCCACGTTGGTCTTGAGGGAGGCCAGCAGCATCCAGAACAGCGGGGCGAGCAGGAACAGCACCACGGCCGCCAGTGCGGCGACGCGGAACACCTTGTACGCCCGGGTCCCCACAGGCTTGCGTCGGCCCGGCGCCGTCCTGGCGGGCCCGGCGAGGGCGGTCTGGGGTTCGGCGTTTTGAGTATCTTCGGTGTTTTCTGTCTGGACGGTCATTTGCTTACCGCTTTCTTGCGCATGGTCAGCAGCCACATGGAGCCGATGATGATCATGAAGAACAGGATCAGCACCGCGGAGGAGAGCCCGTACTGGTTGTAGTCGAAGCTCAGCCCGTAGGCGTAGACGTTGAGCGTTTCGACTTCGTGGAAGGACCCGCCGCCTTTGCCCTTGGTGGCGTAGAGGATGTCAAAGGTCTTGAGGGCGTCGATGCCCCGGAGCAGGATGGCGACGATCACGGTGGGCATCATGAGCGGCAGCGTGATGAAGAAGAAGCGCTGGAAGGCGTTGGCGCCGTCCATGCGGGCGGCCTCGTCGGGCTCTTCGGAGAGGGAGGTCAGCCCGGCCAGCAGGATCAGGACCACCATGGGGGTCCACTGCCACACGTCCATGAAGATGGTGGTGCCGAGCGCCGTGTCCTGGCCGGACAGCCAGGGCTGGGCGGGAATGCCGGCCATGCCGAGCAGCTGGTTGACGAAGCCGATGTTGGGGTCGAAGATCAGCCGCCACATCATGCCGACGGCCACGGGCGTGGCAACCAGCGGGAGCAGGATGGCCACGCGGACCCACTTTTCGCCGCGGAACGGGCGCCACAGCAGCAGCGCGATGCCCATGCCGAGCACCACCTCGCAGACGAGGGCAACGCCGGTGAAGCTGAGCGTCCGGCCGACGGCGGGCCAGAAGCGTTCGACGTCGGACAGGACCGTGAGGTAGTTCTGCAGGCCGACAAACTCCGAGGCGGCCCGGACCGAGCCCTGCGAATCCGTGAGGCTCAAGTACAGGGTCCAGGCCAGGGGGAAGACGATAAGGACGCCGACGAAGATCATGGCGGGTGCGGCGAAGAGCCACTTGCGGTGCCGGTTAGCCCAGCCCGAGAAGTTTTCGCGTGCGCCAGGTGGGCGGGCGGCCTTCCGGGATGGTGCGCTGCGGGGAGGGGTCAATACAGACATGGTTCACCTAAGGAGTTGGGGGTGAAGTGAAGAGCTGGCCCGGCGGGACGGCAGCGGACTGCCGTCCCGCCGGGCCGTGTAGGGCACGGGCGCGTCACGCGCCGTGCGCGCTACTTCTTTTCGCTGTCCAGGAACTTCTGGAAGGCATCGTTCGCGGTGTCGGCCGCGGCGGAGGCGTCAGCGCCGGTGATGGTGCCGACGATCGGGCTGCCCACAATTTCGCGGGCCTTGCCTACTGTGACAACCTGGGGACGGTCGTGTCCGACGCCGTTCTTGGCGCTGACGGAGATGGCCTGGGCGAGGTCCTTCGGGTAGGTGGAGGTTCCGGCCGGGTCTGCCCAGACCGAGGCCCGGGGTCCGGGGACACCGGCCTTCTGGGCCTCGAGGGTGCGTTCCTTGCTGGTGGCCCACTGGATGAACTTCCAGGCGTTGTCCTGGTTGCTTGATGCCTGGTTGATGGCGAGGCCCCAGGACGGGATGTTGTACGGCTTGGATCCTGCCGGGCCCGCGGGCAGGGCGGCGAAACCGACCGTGTCGGCCACCTTGGACTTGGCCGGGTCGGTGGCGTTCTTGTAGAGCGAGTCGGCCTCGGTGTAGAAGGCAGCCTTGCCCTGCGTGAAGATTGCCATTGCCTCGGGCCAGCTCATGTCGGTGCTGACGTTGGCGGGTCCGTAGTTCTTGATCAGTCCGCCGTAAAACGCGTAGGCCTTCTTTGCGGCGGCGGAGTTTACGGCGGACTTGCCGGCGGCGTCCGTGAAGTCGCCGCCGAAGCTGTACAGGAAGCTGGAGAACTGGGTGACGGCGGCGGACTTGCCGGTGCGGGCCACGAAGCCGGCCGTGCCCGGAGAGGAAGCCTTGATGGCCTTGGCCGCTGCTTCGAGCTCGTCCATGGTCTTCGGAACCTCGAGGCCGGCGGCCTTCAGCAGGTCCTTACGGTAATAAAGGACTTCGCGCTCGGTGATGATCGGAACGCCTACCACCTTGCCGTCAACGGTAGAGGCCTTGACCGGGCCATCCTGGTAGTCCTTCCAGTCCCAGGTGGGGTCCGAGGAGACCTTGCTGGTCAGATCCGCGAGGTAGCCGTTCTTGGCGAAGGCTTTGCCTTCCTGGAGCGGGCGGTACATCATCACGTCGATCTCGTCGCTGCCGGCGTTGAGCTTGACGTTGTACTGGTCCGAGAGTTGGTCCTCGCCCAGCTGGGTCAGTTCGACCTTGAGGCCGGTCGACTTCTCGAACTCGGGAATGGCCGCCTTGATGCCTTCGGTCCAGACGTGGTTCGCGAGGGTGACGCGGACAGTGCCCGATGTCTTTGCGTCGGTGCTGCCGCTGGCCCCGCCGCAGGCAGTCAGCCCCAGGGACAGGACCGCGGCCACAGCCGCGTACTTCGCAATTGAACGTCGCTTCATTACGACTTCCTTTGGTTTTCAGGGCCGGGCGTCTCTGTCCAGCCAACTGCAAATGCATCTTTACATCTGCTCTGGAAGCGATCTTAGGTAAATAAAGCAGATTTAAACAAGCCCTTGCGCCCCACCAGTATGATTTATTTATGCAAACCCCAAAGGCGGAGTCGTCGGCTGATCTGCATTCCGCGCTGGTCCAGAAGCTGGGGCTCGCCATTGCCGAGGGGACCTTGTCGCCGCATTCGATCCTGCGTTTGGATGAGCTGGAAGCCCAGCACAACGTGTCCCGGTCCGTAGTCCGGGAGGCCACGCGGGTTCTATCCTCAAAGGGCATGCTGGAGTCGCGGCGCCGGCTGGGCACGGTAGTGCAGCCTGAAGAATCATGGAACGCTTACGACCCCCAGGTCATCCGCTGGCGGCTCGCGTCCTCCAGGCGGCTGGAGCAACTCCAGGCCCTGAACGAGCTCCGCGGCGCAATCGAACCCCAAGCGGCGCGCCTGGCAGCCGAGCGCGCGTCGTGGGATGCCGGCAGCGACCTCGTGTCCCAGGCCGCCCGGCTGTGGGCCGCCGGGCAGCGCGGGAACCAGGACGAATTCCTCCGCCTGGATATTGAATTCCACGCCGCCGTCCTGCGGGCCTCCGGAAACCCCATGTTCTCCCAGCTGCACAACCTCGTCACCGAGGTCTTGACTGGTCGCACGGAACACGGGCTCATGCCGCACCTGCCTCACCACGAGGCCTTGCAACTCCACGCCGACGTGGCCAACGCGATCCAGCGGGGCGAGGCCAATGCGGCACACGCCGCCATGAGCCGGATCGTGGAGCAATCCACCGAGGAAATGGGTGACATCTGGTCCAGCCACCACCACCCCGAATAACAACGCGGGGTCACTTCCGGCCCATCCCGACCCTCTGGACCGGCGCGAAGTGACCCCGCGTTGGCTGGTTAAGGCCGGGGGCTAGCGGCCGCCCTCAAGCTTCCGGCTGCGCTGCTCCTGCGCCATCGGCCCGTACGGATAGACGCCGACGCGCGGCCGGCTGGCCTCGGTCAGCCGCTCCGTCTCCCCCTCGGTGAGCCGCAGATCGGCCGCGGCCAGGTTGTCCTTGAGCTGCTCCAGGCTGCGGGCGCCCAGGATCACCGAGGTGACCGCCGGCCGGTCCGCCAGCCAGGCCAGCGCAACCTGGGACGGGCTCACGCCATGCCGTGCGGCGGTTTCCTGCACCTCGGCGAGGACGTCCCAGGTGCGCGGATCGGCGTTGCGCGCCTCCCAGGCCTCCATGCCGCGTTTCGGGTTTTCGCCGAGCCGGGTGGCCCCGGCCGGCGGCTGGTCGCGTTTGTACTTTCCGGACAGCCAGCCGCCGCCGAGCGGGGACCACGGCAGCAGGCCGATCCCGGCGTCCAGCGAGGCCGGGACGATCTCGGACTCAATCTCGCGGACCAGCAGGCTGTACTGCGGCTGCAGCGTCACGGGGGCACTCCAGCCCTGGGCCTTCGCCACATGGACGGCCTTGGTCAGCTGCCAGCCCAGAAAGTTGGAGAAGCCGTAATAGGCGATCTTGCCGCTGCTGACGGCGTCGTGCAGGAACCGCAAAGTCTCCTCCAGCGGAGTGACCGGATCCCATGCGTGCAGCTGGTACAGATCGATCTGCTCCACGCCCAGCCGGCGCAGCGATTCATCCAGCGCCCGGGTTAGGTGCCGGCGGGAGGTCCCGACGTCGTTCGGGGCCGTCCCCATCGGGAAGCGGCCCTTCGTGGCGATGACGGCCCGGTCGCGGATCTCAGTCCGGTCGGCCAGCCAGCGTCCGATGATTTCCTCGGACACCCCCGAGCTGTAGACATCCGCGGTGTCGATGAAGTTGCCGCCCGCCGCGAAGTAATCATCCAGGATGGCGCGGGACTGCTCCTCGGTGGCCTCGGCCCCGAAGGTCATGGTGCCGAGGGCATAGGTGGAGACAACGGCGCCGCTGTTGCCCAGGGTGCGGTATTGCATGGAACTCCTCAGTGGTCGGTGGATGGGTTGCGGGTGCTTCAGTCTTCGGTCGGGGTGGTCCGGGAGGGATGGTAGTTCCGCCAGCTGTGCTCGGGGGCGTAGCCAAGGAGCCGTTTGGCCTTGTCGATCGAGAGCAGTGTCTCGTGCTCGCCGAGGTCCTTGACCACTTTGACGTCGGGGAAGACCTCGGCGGCCAGGCTGGCACTGGAACGGCTCATCACGGTGTCCTCGTTCGCGATGATGAACGCCTCGAACCCGGCCCTGCCGTGCTCCAGGGCCCTGGCCACGGCCTGCGCGCCGTCCCGGCCGTCGATGTAGCCCCAGAGATTCCACTTGCGCAGCGCCGCGTCGTGGTCGAACGCCGGGAACTCCTCATAGTCTTCCGGGTCCATCACGTTGGAAAAACGCAGGCCAGTGATGCTCAGGTCCGGGTCCCAGCGGGTCAGCTCGATGGCCATCTGCTCCTCGAGATGCTTGACCAGGGAGTAGGTGCTCTCCGGCCGGGCCGGGTATTCCTCATCCACCGGGATATAGGGCGGGTCGACGTCGAACGGCAGTCCCAGCACCGTCTCGCTGGAGGCGTACACAATCTTCTTGATCCCGGCCCGGCGGGCGGCCTGGAACACGTTGTAGGTGGACAGCGTGTTGTTCTCGAATGTGGCCGCGTCGGGGGCATGGCCGGGGGCCGGGATGGCGGCCAGATGCACGACGGCGTCGAACCCCGCATGGCGGTCCTCCAACCCCAGGAACACATCCACCACCTGGCCGTAGTTACGCAGGTCCACCTCCGTAAATCCGCGCCCGCGCACGCCCGTCCGGTCCAGGTTGGTCACCTCATGGCCGTCTTCGCTCAGCCGACGTACGACGCTCCGTCCCAGCTTTCCGCTTCCTCCGGTAACAGCAACTCTCATCAGGAACTCCTCGGGTGGCAGGCTCTGCTGACCGTCATGGTCCAGCACGTGGTCCGGTCGTGGCCAACGCCTGGTCGGGCGCCGGCAATCACTGTTCCACCCTAAGGGGAGGCCGGCACGCTGCCCAGCCCCGCGTGACTTTCGGCCCTAGGCAGTCCCGGGAGCAGGGGGAAGTCTGGGGACCATGAATGGTGATCAGCGCATTGTCGTGGGCGTGGACGGTTCCGAATTTTCGACGACGGCGCTCCGCCTCGCGGGGCGGATGTCCACGAGCCTGAACGTCCCGCTGGAGGTCATCACGTGCCTGGGCACGTCCGATTTCTTCCTTGCATCCCACTTGCCGGAGGACAGCACGCCCACCGCCACGCAGCTTGAGGAGACCGCCAAACGCCTCGTGGACCAGGCCTTGGAGCGCGCCTTCGGCGATTCGCGCCCGGAGGGGCTCACCCGCTCGGTCAAGTTCGGGGCGCCGGCCAAGGTCCTTATCGATGAGAGCCAGGACGCCCAAATGCTGGTGGTGGGCCGGCGCGGGAAGGGCGGATTTCTCCATCAGGTGATGGGCTCGGTGAGCGGGGCCTGCGTGGCCCACGCCCACTGCCCCGTGATGGTGGTGGGCCAGGGTGCGGACGACCGTCAGGGCGCTCAGACCGCCGGGTGAGGTCCGGCGCGTGAGCGGCCCGCACGTTCCCGGCCGGTTGCGCGGACCACTCGCCGCGCTGGCCGCCGCGGCGGCGGGGGCCGCATATGTCCTGGCTGTCCGGCCGCGGCTCCTGCTCTGGGGAGCCACTACCCAGGAGGCGGCAGGCCCGCTCGCCGGGGACGAGTTCGTGCCCGGGCCGCGCATGCAGAGCACCCGCGCCGTCACGATTGCGGCCCCGGTGTCAGACGTCTGGCCGTGGCTCCTCCAGCTCGGCGCGGGACGCGGCGGCATGTATTCCTACGACTGGCTGGAGAATGCCGCGGGACTGGGCATTCACAGCGCCGACAGGATTCGCCCTGAACTGCAGCACCTGAAAGTCGGCGACACTGTTCCGCTGTCCCCCGACGGCGGCCTTTCGGTCAGGCTTCTCCAGCCCGAAGCAGCCCTGGGCCTGGGCGGAACCATCGACTTGCGCACGCTGCGGATGTCGCCGCGGATACCTCCGGACGGCGGGCCTCCGGCCGGGCCCCGGGTGGATGTCGGCTGGGCCTTCGTGCTGCGGCCGGTGGGGTCCCAGGCGTGCAGGCTCGTCTCACGCACCCGCTACGACTATTCGCCGGTGGCCGCGGGGCTGCTCCTCCGCCCGCTGTTGGAGCCGGTGCAGTTCCTGATGGAGCGGCGGATGCTGCTGGGCATCCGGAACAGGGCCGAGGGCCGCGGGGCGCACGGCGTCTAACCGTTCAGGCCGTTCAGACGCCCGCAGCCCGCGGGTTGGTTCCGTCCGGGGTCAGCAGGTAATCGATAAACCAGTCCCGTGCGAGGATGGCCGCGGCAGCGAGCGTGCCAGGTTCTTCAAACAGGTGAGTGGCGCCCTGCACGACGGCGAGCTGGCTGGGGCTGCGCATCAGCGCTTTGGCCTTGCGGTTGAGCTCGAGGACCTCGTAGTCCAGGCTTCCCACGATCAGGAGCGTGGGCGCAGTCACGGCGGACAGCCGCGGTCCGGCGAGGTCGGGGCGACCCCCGCGTGAGACGACGGCCGCAATCCGCGCGGACGGCTCGGACGCCGCCCACAGCGCCGCCGCAGCGCCAGTGCTGGCACCGAAGTAGCCGACGGCGCACGAGGCCGCGTCCTCCCGGGTGGCAAGCCAGTCGGTTGCCGAGGACAGCCTGCGGGCCAGGAGTTCGATGTCAAAGACGTTGGCGCGGTGGCGTTCCTCCGCGGGCGTCAGCAGGTCCAGCAGCAGCGTGCCCAGACCGGCCTGCTGCAGGACGCCGGCCACGTAACGGTTCCGGGGGCTGTGGCGGCTGCTGCCGCTGCCGTGGGCGAACAGCACTACGGCCCGGGCCGGGACCGGAAGGTGGAGCTGGGCCTGGAGCCGCACCCCGCGGGACGGGATCTCCACTTCCTCATCGACGTCGGCGGCGCTCCCGGCGCGGGTCCCCGGCCCGGTCCGGAATGTCGACGGCGGCGAGGCCTCGAGGCGTTTGGCTGCAAGATCGAGCAGGCGCACCACCTCGTCGTCGTCGGTGGGCGAGAAGTCCCGGTAGTGGTAGCCGACGGCGGTGAACTGGCGGGGCGTGGCCAGGCAGACCACTTCATCCGGTTCGTTCAGGTTCGCGAGCGTGTCCGCCGGGGCGACCGGAACGGCCAGGATCACCCGCGCGGCACCCTGTTTGCGGGCTATTCGGCAGGCGACGCGGGCTGTGGAGCCGGTGGCGATCCCGTCGTCGACGATCACCGCAATGCGTCCGGTGAGATCCTGCCGGCTCCGGCCCTTCCGGAACAGCACCACCCGGTTTTCCAGCACGGCGCGTTCGCGCTCATCAACCGCACGGAGTTCGGCTTCACTGACCCGGGCGTGGGCCAGGACCTGCTCGTCCAGGACCTTGGCCCCGCCTTCACCGATCGCCCCCATGGCGAGTTCGGGCTGGTACGGAAGCCCGAGTTTCCGGACCACGATCACGTCCAGGGGAGCGTCCAGTGCGGCGGCCACCTCGAAGGCGACGGGCACGCCGCCGCGCGGCAAGCCCAGGACCACAATGTCCTGGCCGCGCAGTTCCGCCAGGCGCCGGCCCAATTGCCTTCCTGCGTCAACCCTGTCCTCAAAAATGCTCATGGGTTATGGCTCTCCAGTCGAAACGTCGGCCATCGGCCCTGCCGGTTCCTGCGCTGCTGAACCGGCGTCCCTACGGGCCCTGCGGGCCAGAAATTGACGAGATGGCCGTTCCCTCCAACTATCCGCCCGGGGCCTTAACCCTGTGAGGGCCTTTGTGCCCGGTTTTGCGCCTGCGGCGCCAGCCCGGGCCGCGGTTGATGAGCAGGGGCCTTGGCGCAGGGATGCTGAAGCGGGCGGCCCGCCGCGCGATGTGGTGGGTGCGGCCGCGGCGCCGGACAGGAGCGGCCCTGAGTGGCCGGGGCTGTTGCGCGGCCCGGGCGTAAAACCAGACTTTGGCCACTTCCACCAGCACCAGGTACACCGCCGCCATGCCGAGCAGGGCCAGGAAGAACGGGACCGGCAGCGGGTCGAATCCCAGCACACCAGCCAGCGGCGAGAACGGCAGGTACACCCCGAGTGCCACCACGCCCAGGGAAGCGCCGATGAGCCCCGCCGACGGCCTGCTCCGGAAGAACGGCACGCGCCGGGTCCGGATGACGAAGATGATGAGCGTCTGCGTCACGATGGACTCGATGAACCAGCCGGCGCGGAACTCGCCGGGAACCGCGTCGAAGACAAACAGCATCAGGGCGAACGTGGCGAAGTCGAAGATGGAGCTGATGGGGCCGAACAGGAACATGAAGCGCCGGATGAAGCCGATGTCCCAGTGCGACGGGGCCACCAGCTGCTCCTTGTCCACCCGGTCCCCCGGAATGGCCAGCTGGCCGGCGTCGTAGAGCAGGTTGTTCAGCAGGATCTGGCCCGGCAGCATCGGCAGGAAACTCAACAGCACCGAGGCCGTGGCCGCACTGAACATGTTGCCGAAGTTGCTGGAGGTGCCCATCAGGACGTACTTGATGGTGTTGGCAAAGATCCGCCGGCCTTCCCTGACGCCTTCGGCCAGGACGCCCAGGTCCTTGTCCAGAAGCACGACGTCGGCCGCGTCCTTGGCGACGTCGGTGGCGCTGTCCACCGAGATGCCGATGTCCGCGGCGTGGAGTGCCAGGGCGTCGTTGACGCCGTCGCCCATGAACCCGACGGCACCGCCGCTTTGCCGCAGCAGCCGGATGATCCGGGCCTTCTGCTCGGGCGAAACGCGGGCGAAGATACTGGCCTCCCGTGCCGCGACCGCCAGCTCCTGGTCCGACATGGCTTCCACCGCCGCGCCGCTAAGCGTCCCGCCGGAGAGGACGCCGAGTTCGTCGCAGACCTTTTCGGCAACCCTGGCGTTGTCTCCGGTGGCGATTTTGACCATGATGCCGAGCGCCTCGAGCTGGTCCAGCGAGGCCCGGGCGTTGGTTTTGGGCCGGTCCAGGAAGACGAGGAACCCGGCAAGGACCAGGTCCGATTCGTCGGCCGGCGTCAGGTCCTCCAGCCCGTCCGCCGGCCGGGTTCCGACCGCCACCACCCGGGATCCGGCGTCGAACTGCTGGTCCAGCACCGCCTGCACCTCCGCGGGGGTGCCAACGCACAGGGCGAGGACGTCTTCCGGCGAGCCCTTGGTGATGATGCGGGCGGGTCCGCCGGCCTCACGCACCAGCACGCTCGTGCGGCGCCGCTGGTGGTCGAAGTCGATGACGTCCAGGCGTTCGTAGCGCTCCGGCCGGAAGTCCGCGGCCTCGGACGATTCCCACAGGGCGGCATCCAGCGGGTTCAGGCCGATTGTTGAGCGCCTCGCCTCGGCGTAGTCGGCCTCGGTGGCCAGGAGCCCGAGCGTGAGCAGTTCAGCTGGCGGGACGGCCGGGCCGACTGGCAGCGCGGCGGTGAAGCTGATCCGGCCCTCGGTCAACGTCCCGGTCTTATCCGTGACCAGGATGTCCATGTCGCCGAGGTCCTCGATGCAGACCAGGCGCTTCACGAGGACCTTTCGGCGGGCCAGCTGCCGGGTGCCGGTGGCCAGGCTGGTGCTGACCACCGCGGGCAGCAGCTGCGGGGTGATGCCGACGGCGATCGCCAGGGAGAACAGCAGCGATTCGATCACCGGCCGCTGCAGCAGCAGGTTCGCGACGAAGATCAGGGACGTCAGCCCGATGGCCACCTGCAACAGCAGGAAGGAGAACCGTTTCAGGCCCAGCTGGAACTCGGTCTGCGGCTGCCGCTCGCCGAGGCCCAGCGCGATCCTGCCGAATTCCGCCCGCCCGCCGGTGGCGACAACCACTCCCGTGCAACTGCCCGACTGGACCACGGTCCCCATGAAGAGGCAGCTGCTCAGGTCCCCCAGCGGGGCATCCTGGGGCACGGGCGCAGGATCCTTGGCGGCAGGCAACGATTCGCCGGTCAGGATGCTTTCATCGCACAGGAGGTCCTTCGCCGCCAGCACCCGCATGTCCGCGGGGATGATCGCCCCGATCCCCAGGTGGACGACGTCGCCGGGCACCAGCGCGGTGACATCGATTTCCGCCGGGGCCCCGTCCCGGACCACGACGGCGCGGTGCGAGACACGCGAGTGCAAGGCCTCCGCGGCGCGTTCGGCCCGGAATTCGTTGCTGAACCCGAGGCCGACGCTGACCAGCAGGATCACGCCGATGACGATCGCGTTCGTGGCGTCCCCGAGGAAAAGCGAGAGCCCCGCGGTGATGAGCAGCAGGATCAGGATGGGGCTGGCCAGCTGCCGGCCCAGGACCGACCACCCGCTGGCCATATGGGTCCGCACCGCGTTCGGCCCCACCTCTGTCAGGCGCCTGGCGACTTCTGCACCGCTGAGTCCGTCCTCGCCGGAGCCCAGGTCTCCCAGCACGGCGGCCGCGGGGCTGGCCGCGGCGCGGGTGATTGCCAGAGGGGCGGTGCGTGAGTCCTTGAGATCGAGGTCCGGCATGCAGATTCCGTTCACGACAATTCGTTTAATCCACAGCCTACGTCCCCGGACAGACAGTTCGGGGGCCTTTGGACCCCGATCAGCGGGTGGAGCCCGCGTGCCCGGATGGATATACTCTCCCGGTACGGTTTTGCAGCAAGCCGTTGGATTGTTCTTCGATCCGGCTGGCCGCTGCCGTATCCGCCACTTGCCGCGGTGGGAAGCACGGCCGGGTCGTCCTGACCTGAGTGAAACGGCACAACAGATAAGTGGCCAGCGAGTCAACCGAAAATTCAATCAACAAGCACCTGAATGAACTGGTGCTCACCAGCTCCGACGTCGAGGAGTTCCTTGGCGAGCTCGCCCGGATCTCGGCGCGCAGCCTGTCAGAGCCCGGGGACGAGATCCTCTGCGGCATCACGCTCCTTCGGCACCGGAAGGCTGCCACTGTTGCCAGCAGCAGCCCCGCCGCGCAGGCCATGGACGAGATCCAGTACGCCTACGGCGACGGCCCGTGCATGACGGCGTCCCGGGAGCAGGAAACCATCCACGTTCGTGACCTCGAACGCGATGGCCGTTGGCCGCAGTACGCCCTGGCCGTGCGCGGGCATGGTTTCCGGTCCATCCTTGCCGTGCCGTTCCTGCTGGAAGGCGAAACCCGGGCCGCCTTGAACCTGTATTCGCACCGGCCGGGCCGGTTCGATGCCCGGGCCACGGGACTGGCCCGGGATTTCGTCCGCCAGACGTCGATGGCCCTGCGGCTCGCGGTCCGGTTTGCGCAGAGCAGCGACACAGCCGCGAATCTGAAGGCCAGCTTGGAAACCCGAACCGGCATCGACGTCGCGGTCGGGATCATCATGGCGCAGAACCGCTGCAGCCAGGACGAGGCGTTCGAGCTCCTGAAATCGGCGTCAAGCGCCCGGAACATCAAGCTTCACGCGGTCGCGGCCGGGGTGGTCGAGTCACTGGGCCAGGGGCCCACCCGGACTCATTTCGACGCCTGACCGCACCACCGTTTGGCGCAGACGGCCCTGTCTGGAACCCGCCGGCTACTCCGGATGGCCCGGCAGCGCGTCACCCACCGCCGCGCGGGGGCCCGTGAAAGCCAGAATCGCATCCCGCACCTCCAGTGCCCGGGTGTGCTGAACGACGTGTCCGGTCCCCTGGACCTCCATCAGTTGCCCCCGGCGGGCCAGCCCGGCCAGCCGGCGGCTCCAGTCCGCGTCCGCCACGGGGTCGTTGGCGCCCCGCATCACGAGGATCTCCGCCGTGACGCCCGTGATTCGCTCCGCCAAGGGGTACTCCATCATGACCCGCAGGGTTTTGAAGTACCAGGCAGGGCCGCACCGCAGGTAGTCGGTGAAAACCACGGCGTTTGAGGAGGGGCTTTCGTAGAACAAGGCGTCCCGGCCCAGCGCCAGGGCCTGCTGGACCACTGTGCCGCGCCGGGGATCAACCACCGGCCCCATCAGCACCAGGTGCTGGACCCGCCCCGGCGCCTGAAGGGCCGCCTCAGTGGCGAACTGTGTTCCCATCGAGTGCCCCACGAGAATGAATTCGGCCACGCCAAGCTGTTCCATGGCGCCCAGGATGTAGCGGGCGTGGTCGGCGACCGAAAGGGTGTTCCGGGGCCTGGGCGTTGCCCCGAAGCCCGGCAGGTCAATGGAATAGGTGTCCATCGAGCCGGCCAGGAGGCGATGCAGCCGGCGCAGGTAGCGGTGCGACGCGCCGATCCCGTGGATGAGCACGACGGGGGTGGCGGACCGGCCGCCAGGCGCACGCGAGGCGTAGACATGCCCGGCGTGGCCCGCCGCAGACACCTCCATGCGGACCGGGCCGCTCATGCCGCGCCTTGGTGCAGGAGGCAGCGCGGTTGCGGGAGGGGGCGCGTGGCAGCGGCCGGGGCCATAGGTGCTCGTTTCGTTGCAGAATGGTCAACCCAGTCTAGTAAGCATGCTGACTAGATGCGGGAAGCCATGCAGAAAAGCCGAGCGTCCCCGGATGATCCGGCCGGTCAGTCGTCCCGCTTGTCCCGCTCCTGGAACTCCTCATCGAGGTCATAGTGCCGGAATTCCGTCTCCGGATTGGGCTCCCCCTCAGCCACGTACTCGTAGTCCAATTGGCGCTGGACTTGGCTGTCGAGGACCTGAAGCTCCTTGTCGGCCACCTTGCTGAGGTCCTCGGGGAATTCATCTCCCGGACTGAGGTGCAGTTTCTCGGTCATTGCATGCCTCTCCCGGCCAGGCGGATGGACTCGTACCTGCACTATCCTGGCCGCCTTCAGGATAGCGCCAACTGCCGTCTGGGCCGAGCGGTTTTGGGCCCGGATTCAACGGGACGCACCGGCGGGAAGCTCGACCTCGGCGTCCTCACCATGGCGGGAATGCCGGCGCCGGCATCCTCACGGCTTCAAGCGCGAGCCGGGATCCTCACGGTGGCCGGATGCACGACGCCGGCGTCCTCACCGCACCGCGGCGGGAATGCCGGCGCCGGGATGAGCCCAGCCCGATCGGCTCGCCGCCTACGCGGGCTCGGAGCCGACATTCACCAGCCAGTCGACGCCGAACTTGTCCTTGCACATGCCAAAGACGTCGCCCCAGGGGGCCTTGTCCAGCGGCATGGCGACCGTGCCGCCGTCGGCCAGCTTGTCGAAGTAGCCGCGGAGCTCGGCTTCGTCGGTTCCGCTCAGGGACACGGAGAAGTTGTTGCCGGCGGTGTAGTCCATGCTGTTGGGCGTGTCCGCGCCCATGAGCACCATGCCGCCGTCGGTCCGGAGCTGGGCATGCATGATCTTGTCCTGCTCCGCCGGGTCTTCACTGGCGTGGTATTCGGCGAAGGTGCTCATGGTCAGTTCTCCGCCGAACACCGACTGGTAGAACGTCATGGCATCCTTTGCGTTGTCGCGGAAACCGAGGTACGGATTGAGCGTGGTCATCTCCGGGACTCCATTCTGTCGGGGGCGCCGCTGCCGGGGTCGGCGCTGCGGGGACCGGCGGTGGGTAGCCGCTGGTGGGATAGCCATGCAGCGCGGCAGCAACGGCGGTGCACTGTACACGGCATATCCTGCCCCAAAAAGGAGAGCGTGGGTAGGTGCCCTCACATAGCCGTTCCGCCCACGAACTCCTGTGCATCTGCGCTCCTGCCCGGTTGCTCGGGGCCCGGACCGGCGCCGGCCGCCGGAAAGGCCGGAAACCCGGGCGTCGCCGCGCCCGGGTGGCAAAGCAACTGGGAAGGAGCGCGGGCACGTGGGCTAAGCCGTGGCCCGCGCACTCGGGATTCAGGCCGTCTAGCCCGCGGCCACGGGAGTCAGGCCGTCTGGCCCGCACGTTCTCCTTCCTGCCCGGTTGCTCGGGGCCCGGACCGCCGCCGGCCGCCGGAAAGGCCGTAAACCCGGGCGTCGCCGCGCCCGGGTGGCAAAGCAACCGGGAAGGAGCGCGGGCTCGGGGGTTAAGCCGTCTGGCCCGGCTTCACGCGGTCAGGCCCGCNNCCGTAAACCCGGGCGTCGCCGCGCCCGGGTGGCAAAGCAACCGGGAAGGAGCGCGGGCTCGGGGGTTAAGCCGTCTGGCCCGGCTTCACGCGGTCAGGCCGTCTAGCCCGGGGCCACGAGGTGAAGCCGTCTAGCCCGCTGCCACGGGAGTCAGGCCGTCTGGCCCGCACGTTCTCCTTCCTGCCCGGTTGCTCGGGGCCCGGACCGGCGCCGGCCGCCGGAAAGGCCGTAAACCCGGGCGTCACCGCGCCCGGGTGGCAAAGCAACCGGGAAGGAGCGCGGGCACGGCGGTTAAGCCCTGGCCCGGGGCCACGGGAGTCAGGCCGTCTGGCCCGCGTGCTCGCCCTCGGCGATTTCCTCAAGGAGCTTGGCATTGAAGGCCGGGAGGTCATGCGGGTTGCGGCTCGTCACCAGTCCTTGGTCCACCACCACCTCCTGGTCAGTCCAGTTCGCGCCGGCGTTCCTCAGATCCGTCTGGAGCGTGTGATACGAGGTCACGTTCCTGCCACGGATCACCCCGGCGTCGATGAGCATCCACGGCCCGTGGCAGATGGAGGCCACCGGCTTGTGCTGCTCGAAGAAGGCCCGGGTAAACGCCTGGGCATCCTTGTCGACGCGGAGGTGGTCGGCGTTGACCACGCCTCCGGGGATGACCAGGGCATGGAAGTCGGCGGCGTCGGCCTGCCCGGCCGCGAGGTCGACCGTAAACTTCTGGCCTTTCTCGGTGCCGTTATAGCCCTGCAGCTGGCCGGTCTTGGGCGAGACCAAGGTGGGTACACCGCCGGCCTCCTTGACCGCATTCCACGGGCTGGTCAGCTCCACCTGCTCCACACCGTCCGTAAGCAGGAACGCGACTTTCTTGCCCGAAATATTGTGCTGTGACATGTGACCTCCTTGTGCCGGGGCGGGGCCGGGCGGCGGTTGGCCGCGGCCGGCACCCGCATAAAGAATGAGTTCGCTTGCAGCCCCATCCGACTTGCCGGATCGGCTGGCTTGGCAATTTCAACTCTAGAAAGCGACAAAGTAATAAGCAAGCTGATAATTCCATTCGGGGATCCCGCCGGCCGGGAGCGGCGAGCTGACAGAATAGGGCAATGGAAGTCGCTTTCGGGCTGCTGGCCCTCGTCGCCATTGTCTGTGCCTGCAGCGCGCTTGGCCACAAAATCAACGTCTCAGTACCGCTCCTACTGGTGCTGGTCGGAATTGTATGTTCCTTCCTGCCCTTCGTTCCGACGATCGAGCTGAACCCCGAGCTCGTGCTGATCGGGCTGCTTCCGCCACTGCTCTACGCGGCGGCCCTGCAGACCTCGTTGTTCGACTTCGGTTCCAACCGCCGCGCCATCGGGCTGCTGTCGGTCGGCTACGTCATTTTCGGCACAATCGGCATCGGCCTGGTGGTCGCCTGGCTGTTTCCCGAGATCCCGTTGGCGGCGGCAATGGCACTCGGCGCCGTCGTCGCACCGCCGGACGCCGTGGCCGCGACCGCCATTGCCCGGAAAGTGGGCATGCCCCGAAGGATTGTCACCATCCTGGAAGGTGAATCCCTGGTCAACGACGCCACGGCACTGGTCTGCCTGCGCGCCGCCATCGCGGCAATAGCGGGAACAGTTTCCGCGGCGGCGATTGCCGGCGGGTTCCTCCTTGCGGCCGGCGGCGGCCTGGTGGTGGGCATTGCCGCGGCCTACGTCCTCACGGGGCTCCGCAAACGGATCCGCAACGTGGCCATCAATACTTCCACGTCCCTGGTCGCGCCGCTCGTGGCCTACCTCCCGGCGGAGGCGATCCACGCCTCCGGCGTTCTGGCCGTCGTCGTCACCGGGTTGATCATGGGCACCAAGGCGCCGTCCATGCCGAACGGGGCCGCCCGGCTGAGCCAGCGCAGCAACTGGAACACGGTCCAGTTCCTCCTGGAGAACTCGGTGTTCCTCCTGATCGGGCTGCAGGTCCGGACGATCATCGAGGGCGTCCAGGATGACTCGCTGGGCGCGGAACGGATCTGGCTCGGCTGCGCGGTGGTGCTGCTGGCCGTGCTGGTCCTGCGCCCGCTCTGGGTCTTCCCCGCAACGTACCTGCCCAGGCTCATTCCCTCAATCGGACGCAACGACCCCGCGCCGCCCTGGCAGTTTCCCGCGATCGTCTCCTGGGCCGGCATGCGCGGCGTGGTGACGCTTGCCGCCGTCCTGGTGCTGCCCGCTGACCTGGAGCACCGGTCCGTCCTCATCCTGATGGCCCTCGTGGTGGTGGCCGGCACCCTTACTTTGCAGGGGTTCACCCTTCCGGCCCTCGTCCGGCTGCTGCGGCTCAAGGGCCCGGACCCCCACGAGGACGCGCTCAACCAGGCGTCGCTCATGCAGCTTGCCACGGCGGCCGGCGTGCAGCGGCTCCAGGAACTGCGCTCGGACAGCGATCCCCCGGAAGTCGTGGCCATGCTGAAGCGGCGTACACAGGAACGCGGACTGGCCGCCTGGGAACGGCTGGGCCGTCCGTCCGCGGAGGCCGCCACTCCCAGCCGGCGCTACGCCCAGCTGCGGCTGGCGATGCTGGACGCCGAGCGCGCCAAGGTCCTCGAGCTGAGGCGCGGCGGCGCATACGCCCACGAGGTCCTCGTCGGCGTCCTCGACCGGCTCGACGTCGAGGAGTCCATGCTGGATGTCTCCCTGGAGGAATCCGACACCTCCGGCAGTGGCGGCGGCGAGGGGATCGCACAGCCCGGCGGAGTGTGCCCCCACCTGGAGTCGGCCCCGGACCCGGCGGTGCCCACGGATCCCTACTGCGCCGCATGCCGGCGGGAAGGGACCACACCTGTCCATCTGCGGATGTGCCTGCACTGCGGCAACGTGGCGTGCTGCGATTCCTCGCCCGGAACCCACGCCTACAAACACTTCCGCGCCAGCGGCCACCCCGTCATGCGCAGCGTCGAACCGGGCGAGGACTGGCGTTGGTGCTACACGGACGAACTCCTCGGCTAGGTGCCCGGCTCCGGACCCCGCATCCGGACGGGTGCGGGCTCCGCGGGCGCGCGCCAGGGGGAACGACGCCGCCAGCGTCCGCCGTGTGCGGGTAACGCCGCCAGCGCGCGCCAGGGGAACGACGTCGCCAGGGTCCGCCGGAGGAAGGCTGCCGCAGGCGCGCGCCGCGGCAGCCCTGTTCAGGGGCGTTTGCCGTCCGTAGGCTGGGAAGGGACCCGCAAAAAGACCCGGACCCCGCCGCCGTCGGACGAAATGAGGACACTGTGGACAACCAAGACATCCTGGAGCGCATCAAGGCGCTGGTGGAGGAAGAACACGTCCTCCGCGAAGGCCCGGCCCAGCCTGCCGGGGGCGGGACCGGAGCCCCGGACATCCTGAGGCTGCAGCAGGTGGAGGAACAGCTTGACCAGTGCTGGGACCTGCTCCGCCAGCGGCGCGCGAAAAAGGACTATGGCGAAAACCCTGACGAGGCTGAGGTGCGGCCGGTCAGCGAGGTCGAGGGCTACCAAAGCTAACCTCAAGCCGCGACCTGGCGGGCATCGCCATGCAAATTGCGCTGCTGGGAGACGTCATGCTGGGCCGGCTGGTGAACCGGCACCTGGAAACGGCCGCTCCCGCCCATCCGTGGGGTGACACGCTGGAGCTCCTCCGGCGGGCCGACCTCCGCATCGCCAACCTCGAGTGCGTCCTGGCGTCCGGCGGCCGGCCCGAGCCCGGCAAGGTGTTCCACTTCCGCTCGGACCTGAAAAACGTGGACAGCCTGCTCGCCGCCGGGATCGACATCGTTTCGCTGGCCAACAACCACGTCCTGGACTTCGGCCAGGACGCGTTCCGGGAAATGCTCCCGGCGCTTGACGGCCGCGGCATCCTGCACGCCGGGGCCGGCCTGGACCTGGACGCGGCCAGACGGCCGGCCGTCCGGCGCGTGGGCGCCACCGACGTCGGATTCATTGCCTTCACGGACAACGAGCCCGGCTGGGAAGCCGGTGACACCGCCCCCGGGATCCACTACGTCCCCGTGGAGGACGATCCCGCGGACGACGGCGGCCGGCGCGGCTCGGAATTGTTGGATCTGGTCCGGCGGACCAGGCCCCGCGTCCAGCTGCTCATCGTGTCGGCCCATTGGGGAGGCAATTGGGGCTCCGAAGTCCCGGACCGGCACCGGAGCCTCGCACGGGACCTCGTCGACGCCGGAGCCGACGTCGTGTTCGGCCACTCGCCGCATATTTTCCGCGGCGTCGGGATCCACCGGAACCGCCCAATCATTTACAGCGCGGGGGACTTTGTTGACGACTACGCCGTGGACCCGGACGAACGCAATGACCAGTCGTTTATTTTCGTGCTTGAAACCGAAGGCGCCGAGCCCCGCATGTTGCGGCTGTACCCCACTGTCATCGCCGGCTTCCGGGCCCGCCTGGCAGGACGTTCAGCGCAGGATATTGCCGCCCGGATGCAGCGCCTAAGCAGGCAACTGGGCACCAGGAGCGAGTGGAACGCAGCCGAGCGGTGCCTGGAGATTCCGCTCCGGCAGGGCGGAACTCCCGGGTGAAACCGACGCCGCGGGGACGCCTCACTGCCCGCCGGCGCAGGGAGACTCCGCGGCCCGCGCAGTTCCGCCCATCCGGTGCCGGCGGACTGCGCCCGACGGGCGAGCTGGAGAGGCCCTGTTTACATTCCTGAAACATGGCGGTCACGCGATCTTCACGTTACGGCGATTCCTGTAACGTGCCCGCAACTTTCCGCCCCATTGCCTGAAACATGGCTCCGCGAGGATTAAACCCGGATCGGGGGGCCGGCGGCGACGTGTCCCGGTACGGAAGAATGACGAGAAGGGACTCGCCGGTGGAACTCACTGCTGGAAGCGTCTGGATGATTGTGTCGGCGGCGCTCGTGCTCCTGATGACCCCCGCGCTGGGCCTCTTCTACGGCGGCATGACCCGGGCCAAGGCCTCGCTCAACATGATGATGATGAGCTTCGTCTCGATCGGAATCGTCGGCGTCGTGTGGGTTCTCTGGGGCTATTCGATGAGCACGGGCCAGGGCGTCCTCGGCGTGTTCGGCAATCCCTTCGCCAACTTCGGCCTGAGCAACATCATCGGTTCGCCGGACTTGATCAAGGCCGGCTACAGCGCCACATTTGCCATCATCACCGTGGCCCTGATCAGCGGCGCCATCGCGGACCGCGCCAAATTCACCGCCTGGGCCCTGTTCGTCCCGGTGTGGATCACCCTCGTCTACTGCCCGCTGGCCTTCATGGTCTGGGGCGGGGGCCTCATGAGTGCCGGCGGCGCCGTGAGCGCCGTCTTCGGCCAGGTCATCGACTTCGCCGGCGGCACCGTAGTGGAAATCGCCTCCGGCACCGCAGCACTGGTTCTGGTCCTGATCCTGGGGAACCGGCACGGCTTCGGCAAAGACCCGAACCACCGCCCCCACAACATCCCCTTCGTCATGCTCGGCGCGGGCATCCTCTGGTTTGGCTGGTTCGGCTTCAACGCCGGCGCCGCCACCACCGTCCAGCAGGCCGGCCTGATCTGGGTCAACACCCTGGCGGCCCCCGCCGCGGCCATGATCAGCTGGCTCGTCACCGAGAAGCTCCGCCACGGCCACCACACCTCCCTGGGCGCCGCGTCCGGCGCCGTCGCCGGCCTGGTGGCCATCACGCCGTCGTGCGCCAACATCAGCCCGCTCGCCGCCCTGGGCCTGGGCCTCGTGGCCGGCGCGGCCTGCGCCGTGTTCGTGGACCTGAAATTCAAGTTCGGCCTCGATGACTCGCTCGACGTCGTCGGCGTCCACCTCGGCGGCGGCCTCATCGGCACCCTCGCGCTGGGCTTCATCGCCCTCCCGGCGGGCGGTGCGGGCGGCGGGCTGTTCTACGGCGGCGGCTTCCACCAGCTGATCGCACAGACCGTTGCAGTCCTCATCACGGTCGCGGTGTCCGGCCTCGGCACTGCGGTGATCGGCCTCGCCCTCCACAAGACGCTCGGCTTCCGGGTCAGCCGCGAGGACGAACTCGCCGGCGTCGACCGGACCCAGCACGCCGAAACCGCCTACGCATTTGCCGAACTCGGCTTCAGCCGCTTCAGCCCGTTCGGCCACCATGTCGGCGCAACGCACGGCCTGCACGCAGCGACATCCGCCCACGCAGTCCTGGCAGCCCAGCACGAGAAAGAAGACAGCCTGGTCTGACGGCCCGGACCAAACGCAGAGGACGACGGCGGGACCTCCCGCCGTCGTCCTCGTTCGTTGCGCCGGATCGCTGCGCTCGACCGCGCTGCCGAGGCTTGCTGGCAGCGCGGCCGCGGTCCCGGGCCCGGGCCCGGCGCCGGCCCGCTCAGGAGGCCGGGTGCGTGTACGCGATCCGTTCGAAGGAGAGCACATCAGGAGTTCCGGCCGGGTTGCTGGTGACCTTCAGCCAGTCCCGGGCGTTGCTGGAGCCGTCCACGGTGACCCGGGTGAGATTGGTGGCCGCGACGCCCTGCCCGTAGAACGTGAGCCAGGAGGAACCGGCCGCCAGCGGGTGGTCCTGGTTGTAGACGTGGCTGTCGCCGTTGATCAAGTAGACGGGGCCGCCGAAGGCGTTGGCTTCCTCGACCAGGGTGTGGACGAGCGGCTTGTAGGCCCCGAAGTCCGCCTGGGCCGGGTTGGCGACCGTGGGGTCGAACATGTCGGCCTGCGTCATCACCACCACGGCCCGGCTGCCGTCCTCGCGCGCCTTCCGGAAGGTGTCCTTCATTTCGCGGATGTCCGCGGCCGTCCGGTCGCGGACCTCGGTGACCTGTTCCGCGGTGGGCGCCGTCTTGCCGAGTCCGGACCACGGCAGCATGGAGTTGTCACTGCCCGGAATGTTGACGGCGGTGAAAGCGATGTCCTGCTTCTGGAAGTTGACGTTTTCGGGGTACCCCTGGCGCACCTGCGACTTGACCTTCATCGGCTGCCCGAGGGTGGTGCCGGGCCGCGGGAAGAAGGTGTCGCGGACCTGCGCCAGACGTTCAAGCGGGTTGTAGGCTCCGTTGTTGGGCCGGTGACAGTCCGTCCACTCGTTGTCCCCCGGAGTGTAGACGAGCGGCAGGGCGAAGGAATCGAAGTTCTTGCGGATCGCCGCGAAGTACTGGTCCGTGCACTGGGAGGAGCCGTTCTTGATATCCCCCACATGCCCGACGAAGGACAGTTCCTTGTGGGAGTTGAGATCCTGGATGTAAGAGGGGAATGCTTGGATTTCGGCGTCGCCGTACGGGACATCGCCAATCACGGCGAAGCTGAGCCGAGCCCGGGAGCCCCCTTCTTGTGCATTGTCCCGCTGGTCCTGGCGTACCTGTGCTTCCTGTCCATGGCCGCCGGCACTGCCGTCGTCCGCCGCCAAGGCCGGGGCCGCGAGCAGCGACGCCGACATCACAGCTGCCGCTGCCGCTGCGGCAACAGTCATCACACGGTTCATGGGGCGCATCTGGTTCTCCTCAGTCTGGTCTTCGGGTTCCGGGCCAAGGCTAGGGTGCGGATCCGAACAGCAGTGGTCCCGAAGGTGAACTCTCTCCGGTGCCGGGCCCACAAGTTTTTCCAGAGGTCCCTGTGTATCGCATGGCCTGAGGCCTAAGATGTTGGGCGGGGGGCACTCGATTTAGCGAACTCGCTTATGGGAGGCCACGATGTTCAGCCAAGCCAGCCGCAAGGCGTCAAAACCGCAGCTAACATCGTTGGCGCGGGCCCACCGCAAGTACCGGCGGGGCGCTCTGCCCAGACCGGACGGATTCTGGTTCGGGCGCACCCTGGCCGCTGTTGCAGCCTTTGCGCTGGTCGTCACGGGTGGCCTGGCGGCGGCGGCCCCCTCGTCCGCGACGGAGACCCGGCAAAGCTACATTGTGGTGCTCAAGGACGGCGTCGTGGACCCCGGTGCCGCCGCGCTGGCCCAGCAAAGCGCCTACGGCTTTACGGCATCCAAGGTCTACCGCCATGCCGTCAACGGTTACGCAGCCACCATGACGGCGTCCCAGGCCCAGCGCGTCCAGGCCAATCCCAACGTCGACTTCGTGACGATGGGCCGAACGTTCCAAAAACCGCAGGAACCCATGTCGGCGGGCAACCAGAAGGTCCCGTTTTGGCGGCAGCGGATCGCGGGAACGGACTCCGATGTCCGGAGGTCCCTCGACAACGGGCCGGACCGGATCAACGTCAACGTCGCTGTGATCGACAGCGGCATCGATGCCACCCACCCCGACCTGAACGTCAAGGGCGGCGTCGATTGCCAGTCCGGATCACCTGTGGATGTGGCCCACCCAGTTGACGTCTTGGGGCACGGAACATTTGTGGCCGGTGTGATCGGTGCCCGCAACAATGGCATCGGCGTCGTTGGGACCGCCCCGGGCACCCCGCTGTGGTCCGTCCGCGTGGTTGACAACGCCGGCCTGATCTCCGAGGAGAGCCTGATCTGCGCCATTGACTGGGTGACCTCGACGCGCACGGACGACAACGAGGACAACGACATCGCAGTGGCCAACATCAGCATCGCCGGCGGTGGCCCGGATACGCCCAACTGCGGCAAGGGCGTGGACCCGATGCACTACGCCATCTGCCGTTCGGTCCGGGCCGGCGTCACCTACGCGGTTGCGGCCGGAAATGCCGGCGAGGACTTCGCCAACACCGTGCCGGCAACCTATGACCAGGTGCTGACCGCCACCGCCATCGGCGACTTCGACGGTAAGGCCGGCGGCAAGGCCGCCCCTAAATGCGGTACCCAGAACTGGGCGCGGTTCGGGCAAAAAGATGACCGGCCGGCGTTCTTCTCCAACTTCGCCACCACACCTGCCGACAAAGCCCACACTGTGGCGGCCCCCGGAATGTGCATCCTCTCCACCGCGCCTGGCGGCTACGGCGTGGAGGACGGCACCAGCTTCGCGAGCCCGGCCGTGGCAGGATCGGTGGCCTTGTGCATCAGCCAAAATGAATGCACGGGCTCGGCCGAGGACATCATGGAGCAGTACCTGCACGTGACGGCGTCGTACACCAAGCGGCACATGGACTACGGCTTCGGCGGCGATCCCGTACACCCGGTCGGGACGAAGTACTTCGGATACCTGACCCAGACAGTGAGCTTCTGACGGGCAGGCCGTGAGGCGGGTCCTGCGGGACGGGTTCGACGTGGCTCGGGAGATTCGTCTCCCGAGCCCACGCCCGCCGGGGCGCGTAGTATGGCGGCCATGACCAAGGCATCCGTTGAGGTCACAGCCCCCGCCGACGCGGTGCCGTACTCATTACTGGACACCGTCTTTTTCGTGGTGGGCGGCGTCTCGGCCGTGTGGCTGACCTGGCTCTTGGTGGGCCTGAGCTTCCAATGGGGCTGGGCGCAGGTCTGGTTCCTCTTCATCTTCTGGGGCCTGCTGGCCTATCTGGTGCTCCCCCGGCTCCACCGGATCCTGACCCGGCTCTATGTTCCCGACTACTTCATCGGCCGGGCGCGGACCAGCGACGGGCTGCTAGGCGATCCCGTGAACCTCGCCCTTTTGGGATCCGAACCCCAGGTGCACAATGTGATGCGGGCCGCCGGCTGGACCCTGGCCGACGACGTGACGCTGGCCAGCAGCCGGAGAATCGTCTCCTCCACCCTCCTGGGCCGAAGCTACCTCGAGGCCCCGGTGAGTCCCCTGTTCCTGTTCGGCCGCCAGCAGGACTTTGCCTATCAGCAGGAAGTCGACGGCACCCCGGGCAAGCGGCACCACGTCCGCTTCTGGCGCTGCCCGCCAGGCTGGCTGCTCCCCGGCGGCCTCGCCGTCGACTGGCTGGCCGCCGGCACCTACGACCGCAGCGTCGGACTGTCGCTCTTCACCCTGCAGATCACCCACAAGATCGACGAGAACACCGATGCCGAACGCGACCACGTCGTCGGAGCCATGACCGCCGCAGACCCCGCTGCCGAGGTCCGGGTGATCCGCGACTTTTCGACCGGGTACCACGCGCGCAACGGCGGGGGCGACACCATCATCACCGACGGCGATCTCCCGATCGTCGATCTGCGGAACGTCGCCGCGGCGCCAGCAGTCTCCACCGGGCCCCTTGGCGACAGGCAGAACAAGCGCCCGGCGCCCACAATTGTCGGAGCCGTGTTCGTTGGCGGCCGCGCGGCCGCAGCTGCCTTGCTGGCGCTGTCCATGGTGCTCTTCCGGGAGGAGCACCTGAACTCGCTGCTGCAGCCCGGCACCGTCCCGACCCTCACGGAGGCCCAAGCGGACGTGGCCCTCAGCATCTCAACGGTGGTGGTTCTGCTCTTTGCCGTGGCCTACACCCTGCTGGCCGGGTTTGTGTTCCTCGGCCGGAACTGGGCCCGGACAGCTGTCATGGCACTCAGTACTGCGGCCATCTGCACGCAGGCGTTCGACGTACTCCACGGCGGTCCGGACATTACGCTGGCGTACAACCTCCCCGGCCTCACCTTGGACATCCTGCTGATTCTGGCGCTCTCCAGCAAGCGTTCCCGCGATTATGCCCTGCGCCCCCGGCTGAGGGGCCGCCCTCAACCGGGCTGAAAGCGCGGACCGCAATGGATCTTGACAGCCCGGAAGGTCCCGGAGCTAGATAAAAGTATCCGGCGGCTTGCTGTTCACCGCAGGATTCGCAGCAGAGGAGCGGACATGACCAAGAATTCGCAGTCCACAGAGCGCGCCCACAGCGAGACCCCCGCCGAGGGTGATGCAACAGCTGTTCCCTTTGACGACCGCGCCCACTCCCAGGACCCGGCAGAGGGGCCCGACCTCGACGAGGAACCGGGCACGTAGTTCGGCATCCGGTGAAATATCCCCGCCCGCACGGGTGTTGGCCCAGACATGACAACAATAGGAATCATCGGGGCAGGACACATCGGCGGCCAGGTCGCCCGCAAGGCAGTGGAACTCGGCTACAACGTGGTGATCAGCAACTCGCGCGGGCCGGAAACTCTGGCGGGCCTGGTGGCGGAACTGGGGCCGAGGGCCCGCGCCGCAACACCGGCCGAGGCCGCAGCAGCCGGTGACTTCGCCGTCGTCACCGTGCCGCTCAAGAGCATCGCGGACGTACCGCTGGAGCCGCTGGCGGGCAAGATCGTCCTGGACACCAACAACTACTACTGGGAACGCGACGGGCACTTCCCGGCTCTGGACGCCGGCGAGGCCACCACCTCTGGCCTGCTGCAGGAGCATCTCCCCCAGTCCAAGGTCGCCAAGGCCTTCAACCACATCATGTACTCCGATATCACCACGGACGGCACCCCGGCCGGCACCCCCAACCGCCGCGCCCTGGCCACGGCCAGCGATTTCCCGGAAGCGGTGGAGCTGGTGACCCGCCTCTATGACGAATTCGGCTTCGACACCGTCAACGTCGGCCCGCTGTCCGAAAGCTGGCGGGTGGAACGGGACCGCCCGGCCTACGTGGCCCGGCAGAACGCCGCCGAACTCACCGGGAACCTGGCCAAGGCCCCCCGCACCATCTGATTCTCCGGCCCAAGGCGCGAATTCGCCGCAAGCCTGCGTGCTCGCCGGAAGCTTCCGGCGAATGGGCAGCTTTCCGGCGAATTCGGCCGTACCTGGCCGGCGTCGCGCGGATCCGTGCAACGCTAGTGGCGTGGATCTGGAGGTATCGCCCGCGCTTACGATTCCCGCGTCCGAACTCGGCTGGCGGTTCTCCCGTTCATCCGGGCCCGGCGGTCAGCACGTGAACACCTCGGACAGCCGCGTCGAACTCGCATGGAACATCGCCGCCTCGGCCGCGCTTTCGGCGGGCCAACGCCAGATGCTGCTCACGCGGCTCGGACAACGTCTCATCGCCGGGGTGATCACCGTGGCCGCCTCCGAGCGGCGTTCCCAGCTGCGCAATCGTGAGATTGCCCTGGCCAAGCTGTCCCATCTCGTGGCGGAGGGCCTTGCTCCCGAGGGTGCCCGCCGTCGGGCGACCAAACCGACCCGGGGTTCGAACCGTCGTCGTCTCGCCGCCAAGCAACAGCGGGCGGCGACGAAGCAGCAGCGTCAACGGCCGTCCGCCGAGTAGCACCGTCCCGGCCGGCAATCGTTAGCCGGGGGCGGCAGCGGGCAGGTCGCACCTGTTCCACAAGAGAGTTGCGCCGGCGATTTCCACCGGGGGGCCGAGCGATGCTCAGCTCGCCGGAGGCGGGGCGGGGATCGTCCGGCACCTTGTGAGGCCGGTTTTCAGTCACCGGCTCCTGGTGCTGGGACTTTCGCCGGGGAACACGATTCCGAGCTGGTTCCTGATGGCATCTGCGACGGCCATGGTCCGGACCGATTCGGCGAGCGGCCGCTGCGGAACCTCCAGTTGCCCTTCCGCAATGGCGCGGGCTACGGCGGCAGCCTCGAAGTGCAGCCCCTCAAAGTGGCCGCCGACCGGCTCTTCATACGCCAACCGGGTCCCGTCCGGGAAACGAACGGTGAAGCCGCCAGGCATGTTGAAGGGCCCGTCAATGGTCAGTGAGGCCTCGGTGCCCACGATCGTGGCAGAGGTGGGCGTGAAGTTGTACAGCTGGGTGTTCATCACGGCCTGGCGTCCGCCGGCAAAGGACATCACGGCCGAAAGCTGGGCGTTGACGCCGGATTCGTGCGGCTCGCCGAGGGCCATGAGGCGGTCCGGTTCGCCGAGGATTGATGTGATGAGCGCGAGCGGATAGGTCCCCAGGTCCAGCAGCGGTCCGCCGGCCAGTGCCGGGTCGAAGATCCGGTGGCTGCGGTCAAAGTGCTCGCCGTATTCCGCGAAGACCGTCGTGAGCTCCCCCAGCATTCCGGCGTCGAGCACCTGCCGGATGACGTCGAACTTGGGCAGGAAAAATGTCCACATTGCTTCGGCTGCGAAGAGGCCGGCCCCGGCTGCCCGGCTGGCAATGCCTGCCGCCTGTTCGCGGTTGATCCCGATCGGCTTCTCGACCAGGACGTGCTTTCCGGCGTCGAGCGCCATGAGCGCAGCCTCGTAGTGGAAGTTGTGCGGCGTGGCGACGTAGATGATGTCGACGTCGGACGCCGCCAGCTCCTCATAGCTGCCGAAGGCCTCAGCGATGCCGTGCTTTCCGGCGAACACCTCGGAACGGTCCAAGGAGCGGGATCCGATGGCGGCAATCACTTGCCGGGTGTGCGCCTGAACAGATTCCGTGAAGCGTGCCGCAATCCAGCCAGGACCCATGATCCCCCAGCGGAGCGGCGGTGCGTCGCGGGAATCCGAAACCCTGGACACCGGAAGCGAGCGCTCCCCGGTCACGGCCGGGCCCCCTTGGCGTAGGCGCCGTTATAGACATCGTTTCGCGCGAGTGGCACAGACTTCTCCTCAGATTTGTCCTGACATAATAACAAAGTCGCCTCGAATTGGACAAGGTTCCCGCGCCTCCTAGCTTGGCCCACTAGCGTGGCCCCGGCCCCCTGCCCGGGGGAGTCGCCCTTGCCCGCGTCTGTCTAGCCGGGCCCGTTCCAGAGCCGGCGCCACCAGGTCCGCTGCGGTTCCGGAGTGGGCGGGGCATCGGCTGCCGCGGCAGCGCGGCGCTCGCGCCAGCGGTCCAGTTCGACGTCGACGTCGCGCGTCTTGGTGATCACGGGCGGGCCGCCCTGAAGCTGTCGGCGGGCATCGATGACCCGGGCGTTGAAGTCCTCCACGATCTCGCGGACCTGTTTTTCGCTGAACTGGGCATCGAGCCGGGCATCAAGCTCCGCGTCCTCCGTGCGGAGCAGGATCGCCTTCGGGCCCAGGCCGGAGATGTTCTCCCGCTGGATCAGGCCCTTGACCCACCAGTCGGGGTCATACGCCTCCCCCAGCCCGGGAATCGGCTTGCCCGCATATTTGAGATTGTCGAACTTCCCCTGCGCCATGGCATCCCGGATCAGGTACTCGGCCTTGGCGGCGTCGTCGATCTTGGCGCGCTTCTGCCGGAGCTCCTCCTCTGCGGCGTTGAGCTCATCGTTCTCCTGGGCGGTGCTGCCCGAGGCCCGCACACTGCGAAGTTCCGCCGCGCGTTCCACCCGGCGCCGGAACGCGCTGCCGGAACCACCTGCGCCGCTGCTCATCAGCCACCACCGTCCTCGCCTGCCGGAATCGCGGATCTGCCTTTCCAGTATGAGGAACAGCCGGGCGGCGGCAAAGAGCGAGCGGCGAAAAGCGAGGGGGGAAACGAGCCAAGGAGAAAGCGCGAGGGGCAAAGCCCGGCCGCTGCTCACGGCTCCCCGCCGAGACGGGAACCTAACACCACCGTAACCGGGTGTTAACTCGCTTGTGCGAGGCTGGAGCTTCTAGTAAGCACCCTTCTCATCCTTGTGCACGACAAGTCCCTAGGAGTTGCCGCCGTGAACAGCCAAGAGGACCATGCATCCGGAAGCCCCCGGCCCGCCGGCCAAAAGGAAACAGCCCAGGATCTGAGCAGCACGCATGTCACGCATGTCCGGGAAGACGTGGCCATGGCGGGACGGTGCGCCAACGTCCACTTGCCCACCGGGCGCACCTGCACATTGCCTGTGCGGCATCCGGGCTCGTGCAATTTCGTCGGGCCCGAGGACGCGGAAGACGTCGCAGTGCACTAGGCCAAAAACCACCCCGAACGCAGTTTTGCGCAAGGATTTCGGCGGACCCGCCCGCACGTGCCACGCCGCGGATACGATGGTCGGACATTGAGCACCGGATCTAGCTGAGGGAGATCACGTGCCTCGTGAAGACCTACGGCAGCGCGCCGACAGCGCGTCGGCTGAAGCACAAATCGCCGGCAAATCGCTTGCGGCGCCGCGGCCCGTTCCACTGGATGCCATGGCGCTGACCCGGGCAGGAATCGCCGGCTGGGCGGCCAGGCTGGGACCTCCCGGGGCGGAAGCACCACGGTCCCGGCGGCTCGCCCACATTGGCGGCCTCGCGGCCATCGCGGCCCTGGTCCTGTACCTGACCTGGCGGGTGCTTTTTACCTTGCCCTCCGGCCCGTGGAATTTGACCATCGCCTGGATTCTTGTGACGTTTGAGGCCCTGCCCCTGGCCGGTCTCATCCTGAAAGCTTGGTCCGTGTGGAACATCGACAGCCACCCCCCGGCCCCGGTGACCGAGGCACCGAACGGCATGCGCGTGGCAGTCCTGATCCCCACGTACAACGAGCCCCTCGAGGTCCTGACCCCCACCGTCGCCGCGGCCTGCGAGCTGGCGCCCGAGCATGAAACGTGGGTGCTAGACGACGGCAGCCGGCCGTGGGTCGAGGAGATGTGCGCCGCCTACGGCGCCCGGTACGTCCGCCGCGACGTCCACGACCACGCCAAGGCCGGCAACATGAACCACGCCCTGGGCCTGATGGCCGAGGAAAAAGCCGCCGGCGGGCCGGGCATCGACATCATCGCGGTGCTGGACTGCGACCACGTCCCGCTGCCCACCTTCCTCACCGCCACGCTGGGCTGGTTTCAGGACCCCGAGATCGCCCTGATCCAGGGTCCGCAGTCCTTTTACAACGGCGGCGCGTTCGACGACGACGGCATCACCGGCGAGCAGGGCACCTTCTTCAACGTCCTCATGGCCTCCCGCAACGTCCCCGGCGCCGGCCCGTTCTGGTGCGGATCGACGTCGTTGTTGCGCCTGAGCGCCCTGGCGGAGGTGGGCGGCGTGGCGACCGAGACCATCACCGAGGACATGCACACGACGCTCAAACTCATCCGGCGCGGCTGGCGCACCGTCTACCACCACCAGACCCTCGCCGTCGGGCTGGCGCCGGCGACGCCTGATCAGTACCTGCTGCAGCGGCGGCGCTGGGGCATGGGGGCCATGCAGATCCTCGTCCACGAGAAACTATGGGCGGCCAAGAGCTGGATGTCGTGGCGCAACTACCACGAATATCTCAACGGCACGCTGTGGTGGCTGGAGGGCATCGCCACACTGGCGGCCTTCCTGATTCCGGTGCTGATCATGCTGTCCGGGGCCCAGACGTCCACCGCCGGCCCGCTGACTTTCACCGGGGTCTTCCTGGTCATGTTCACCGTCAGGCTATGGGGCTCCAAGCAGCTCATGCGCAACGAAATCCATTGGCCCACGGCTTTCGCCTTGCGGATCTTCCGCGTCCCCGTGGGCCTGGCGTGCCTGTGGTGGCTCGTGACCCGGAATGTCTTGGAATTCCAGGTCACGCCCAAGGGCGCGGCGGACCTCCGGCTTCGCGGCCGGACGCCGCGCATCCTGATCGTGATGCTTGTCCTCATCGCGGGGGTCATCCTGTACGCGGCGGCGGGTCTCGCCGGGCTGGTTCCGTGGCGTACGAGCCCCGGTTCCACGGTGGCGTCCGGAGCCTGGCTGGTGCTCGCCGGCGCGGTCCTGATTCTCGGCACCCGGAGGATCCGGGCGGCAGAATTCGCCACGTCCCGCCGCAACGCCTTCCGGGTTGAGGTGGCGGCGCCGGTGGAGGCCGACGGCGTCCGCGGCGAACTGCTGGATATTTCGGTTGGCGGAGCGGCAGTCCGGTTCCCGCGCGGAACACTGCCGGATTCAGGCCTGATCACGCTCCGGTTGCCGGAGGCCGCGCCGGTCCGGCTTCAGGTCATCCGGACCACGGAACAGCCGGACGGAACCCAGATCGCGTCCCTGCGGGCGGCCGACGACGACTGGGCCGTCCACCGCGCGCTCTCGTTGTGGATCTTCCACACTCCCGCAGGGGCGCTGCCCGGCTACCCGCCCGGCGTCCCCGCCGCGGCGTCGCTGCGGGGCCGCTAGGAGTCGGGCCGCCAGGAACCGGGCCGCCAGGAATCGGGCCGCTAGGAGTCACGGCGCTCAAACACACGGCGCGGCTGGCGGGTTTCCTCCGGCGGCGCCGTCGAGGCTCAGGCAGCCGCAGCCTCACTCCCCCTCGAGGCACAGGATGAAGCCGGGAAAGACGTGGCGGCCGGGGCGGCCGCCGGCCTTGTCGATGCCGCGGCGGATCTCCCGCAGTTGCTCCACGGTCATCTGCAGCGGCGGTTCGTCGGGCTGGTAGGTGGTGAAGATCGGGTAGTCGACGCCGGGCTCGCGCGACATTTCGATGTGGCAGCCCAGGACGTAGGTGACAGGGCGGGTGCTGCAGAACCCGATCAGCCGGTCAATGGTGCGGACAAACGCGGGCCAGTCCTGGATGTAGATCCGGCCGGGATAGACCGTGTCCCCGGTGAGGAGGAACCCGGTGTACGGATCATAGAACGTGACAGCCGCGTCGTGGTGTCCCGGGCTGGGCCAGCACTCCAGGACGCGGCCGCCGAGATCCACCCGTGCCGGCGGAACGGCTTCCCCACCACTGCCGTCCTGCAGGCTGTCCGAGTCCCTTGAGCCGCCAGACGATCCCGGGCCTGCGAATCCGAAGAATTCCCATGCCGTGTCCCGGAATGCGTCCACCAGGACCGTGTTGGCACGGCCGGCGAACTGGGCGTCCCCGGCAACATGATCGCCGTGCGGATGCGTATGGAGGACGAGGAGGCCGTAACCGTCGCGGGGATGCGCGGCAAGCCACGTGTCCATGAGGCCGTCCACGACCCGGCGCAGGGGGAAGAAGTCCGCGGATGCCGTCGCGCCCGTGTCGATCAGGACGGCCCGGGCGTTGCCGAACAGCAGGAACATGAACGGGGCCTCGTAGTTGACCGCCATGTTCTGGCGCAGGATGAACGTGTGCTCGTCGCAGGCGTGGACCTGGATATCCGGGTCCGTGTTGTGCTTCGCGGACTCTGATCCGTGGATCCAGGCCACGTCCAGATCGCCGGGACTCGGAACGCCTGCGGTGAAGTCGATCTCAGCGTGCATCAGTTCTCCTCACAGCTCCGGCAGAACCTGCTCGCGCACCTGTTTGCGCAGGATTTTGCCGAGCATGGATCGGGGCATGTCGCCGATCGCCACGATTCGTTTCGGGACCTTGTATCCGGCCAGGTGTTCGCGGCAGTAGGTGCGCAGCGCCGCTTCGTCGAGGACGGCGCCCGGGGCGAGTTCGACGGCGGCGACCACCATTTCACCGCCGCGCTCCAGCGGCTTCCCGATCACGGCGGCGTCGACGACGTCCGGGTGCAGGCGCAGCGCGGCTTCGACCTCGGTGGGCGAGACATTGAAGCCGCCCGTGATGATGAGCTCCTTCGCCCGGTCCACGATTGTGGTGAAGCCGTCCGCGTCCACGGTGACGACGTCGCCGGTGCGCAGCCAGCCGTCCGCCGTGAGCGTCTTCGCGGTTTCCTCGGGGTTGTTCCAGTAGCCCTGGAAGACCTGCGGGCCCTTGATCAACAGTTCCCCCGGCTGGCCCTGTGGCACCTCGACGTCCGGGTTGTCGATGTCCACCACCTTCATGAGCGTGGACGGAAAGGGTACGCCGATGGTGCCGGTGCGGCGGGTGGGAAAGAACGGGTTGCCCATGGCCACCGGCGACGACTCGGTCATCCCGTAGCCTTCCACGAGCAGGCCGCCGGAGACGGATTCCCACAGTTCCACGACGTGGTCGGGCAGGTTCATGGCGCCGGAAATGCAGTATTTGCAGGAGCGCAGCGAGACCCCTTTTTCCTTCGCGGCCATCGCGGTGCGCTCGTAGATCGGCGGGACTGCGCAATAGACGGTGGCGGGCGACTTCTTCATGGCCGCCAGGATCAGGTCCGGATCAAACTTCGGGAAGAGCACCAGCAGGCCCTGCTTCCGGATGCCGTAGGTGAGGTAAAGCGTCATGCCGAACGCGTGGAACATCGGCAGGATCGCGTAGAACACCTCTTTGCGGTATTCCGCGCCGTGCATCCAGGCCTCGCCCTGGAGCGCGTTGGAATAAAGGTTGAAATGGGTCAGCATGGCGCCCTTGGGCCTGCCGGTGGTACCCGAGGTGTACTGGATCGCGGCGAGGTCACCCACGGCGGGGCGCGGGTGCGCGGGGTCGATCCGGCCGTGGCCGAGCAGCTCCTTCCACGGCGTGGTGCCCGGCGCGGGCGCGGTGAGCGAGGCCCGGGTGTCGCGCAGCTTCTTCACTGGAAGATGCAGCGCGAGCCGCTTGACGGCCGGGAACGCCTCCAGCAGGTTGACGGAGACGACGTGGTCAATCTCGACGTCGTCCGGGAACTCCCGCACGGCCGCGGCGGCCTTGTCCCACGCGATCACGATCCGCGCCTGGTGGTCCTCGAACTGGTGGCGCAGCTCCCGGGAGGTGTACAGCGGGTTATGTTCGACGACGACGGCGCCCAGGCGCAGCACCGCGTAGAACGCGACGACGTGCTGCGGGCAGTTGGGCAGGATCAGGGCCACCCGGTCGCCGGCGCGGACACCCAGCCTGCGCAGCCCCTCGGCGGCCCGGTCCACCTGTTCGCCGAGCTCGGCGTAACTGGTGCGCCGGCCAAAGAACTCCAGCGCCGGCGCACCCCCGGCCTCCGCCACGGACCGCTCCAGCATGTCCGTGAGCGACTCGGTGGGCAGCTCGATCTCCGCCGGGACGCCCGGCTGGTAGTTCCTCACCCAGGGCTGCACGTCAGTATTCTCCATGGCCCCATCATTTCTTGAAAGCCGGGCCGGGGCGAATGCGCCCCAGGGCGACGCCGGGACCGGCGGGTGGACAGGCGCCGGGACCGGCGGCGCGACGAGCAGCAGGACCGGCGGCGCTTACACCGGCACGCTCTCCGCGGCCTTCGGGTCCGGCGCGGCTTTCAGGTTCCGCGTCAGCGCGATGGCCCCCAGCGCCAGGACGGCGAGCGCGGCGCAGCCGACGAAGACGCCCTGGTATCCGAGGGCCGTCATCGATCCGAGGGCGATGACGGGGCCGGACACGATCGCGCCTACCCGCCGGGTGTTCATGTACAGGCCCGAGGCCAGCCCCGGCCGGGGGATGATCTGCTGAAACAGGGTCAGTCCCACGCCGGCCACAATGGCAAAGAACCACGCGTTGAGGATCTGGAGCGCGATGAGGCCCACGGGGTCCGCGACGAAGGCCATGGCGGCGTAATAGGCAATTCCGGCCAGGCATCCGGAGGTGATGAGCGCGTAGCTGGAGAAGCGGGAGCTCAGCCGGCCGATGATCAGCAGCGCGGGGATTTCGAGGGCGGCGGACACGCCCAGCGCGATGCCCGCCCAGATGACGTCCAGTCCCAGCCTGCCGGTCACGAACAGACCCATAACGGATACCGCGGCGCTGTTGGTCGCCTGCAGGGCGACGAACCCGAAGACGACGGCGGCGACGCCGGCCCTGGACAGCGGCGGCCCGTCGTCGTCCTGTCCCGACGGCTTCTGCGGGTCGCTGGACGTCTGGGGTTTCCGCCGGATCATGGCCGCGGTGGTGGCAATGTTGAGTACGGCCACCGCGGCGAGGGCCAGGAGGATGGCCCGGTTGCCCAACGTGCCCATGATGAGCGTTGCCAGAGGCGGCCCCGCCACCCAGGCGACGGACACGACGGCCCGGGTTTTCATGACGTCCGCGCGCGGTGCGCCGGAATGCTTGAGGTGTGCAAAGAGCAGCGACACGCCGACTCCCGCCGGACCGCCCAGGGCGATCAGGCCGATCACGGCTACCGGTAGCGAAGTGGTGCTGGCCAGTACGCCCGCCAAGGCGAGGGTCAGCCCGGCACAGACCAAGAGGGGCCGCAGGTAGTTGTTGACGCGGTCCGCATAGGCCGGCACCAGCAGGGCGGCGACGAAACCGCCGGCGTTGTAAACCGCGAGGACCCACCCCACATCCGCTGGGGTCGCGTTATAGAGCGCGACCAACAGGAGCGCCAGCGCGGGGTTGAGCAAGGCGAACTGCAATCCCCAGAGCAGGGCGGCCGACGACACTAGAAGGCGAGGCCGCCCGGCGTTCCGCGTCGCTGCCCCGGGCAGGCCTGTGTTCTGCACGGTTGCCCCGGGCACGCCCCTGTTCCGCTGACGCATGTCCCGGTCTCCTGTCTCGTGGCGGGGCCGTAGTCCGGCGCCCGGATGATCGCCGTCGTTGGGCGGCAGAGCGTGGGTGCCGCCCAACGGCCGCGCCCACGACCTCAAGGCTAGGCGCGGCCGCTATGGCCCGGGAGTCACTGCCAGTACCCCCATTGGCGGGGGCCGGGCCGGGGCGGAACGGGGGGCGTGCCTAGACCGCCGACCACCCGCCGTCGGAGGCGAGGACCGCACCGTTGACGTTGGTGCCGTCATCGCTGAGAAGGAACGTGATCGAGGCGGCCAGCTGGGCCGCGGTGGCCGGCGCGGGGATGTTCACGCCCATCAGCGGCTGGAGCCGTGCGGCCCCCAGCTCGGATCCCCACGTCGCCTCGATGTTCGTGATGGTGGCGCCGGGGGCCACGGCATTGAACCGCAAGCCCTTGGGCCCGTACATGACGGCTGAGTTCTTGGTCAGGCCGATCACCGCGTGCTTGGACGCCGTGTAGGTGGCGCCGGCGGCGGACCCGCGCAGGCCGGCTTCGGAGGCGATGTTGACCACGGAGCCGGAGCCGGCCTCCAGCATGAGGGGCACGACGGCGCGGGTCAGGCGCATGAGGGCCGTGACGTTGATCCGGAAGACCCGCTCCCACGTTTCGTCGTCCACCTCGTGGATCGGCGTGAAGTTGTCCATGATCCCCGCGACGTTCGCCAGCGCATCCACGCGCCCGCCGGCCGCGGTTACGACGGCGGCGACGGTTTCCTCGGTGGAGATGTCGCCGGGCACGGGCACCAGGTCCAAGCCGGCGTTGTCGTGTACCAGTGCGTCCAGGCGTTCCTTGCTGATGTCGGCCGCGATCACCCGGCCGCCTTCCCTGGCGACGCGGAGGGCCGTGGCCTGCCCGATGCCCGATCCCGCGCCCGTGACGATGACGGTCTTGCCCGCGAACCGGCCCGCGGTGACGGTTTCCTGCCATGAAGCTTCGTTGCCCATGATGTCCTTTCCAGACGTTGACGAGGCTGACAGGCCCACCTTATGACACCCTGTGTCATTATGTAAGGGTGAATACTGGCCAGCTCTCCGAGAACCCCCGGCCCGGCGCTGCGCGCGCCGCCGGCCGGCCCTCGACGATCGACCCCGACGCCGTCGCCCGCATCGCCTTGCGCCTGTTCGCCGAGCGGGGCTACGAGCAAACCTCCATGGAGGACATCGCAGGAGCAGCGGGGATCGGGCGCAAGAGCCTCTACCGCTACTTCGCCAGCAAGGCTGACTTGGTCTGGGGCGGGATCGAGCCGGTGGCTGCGGCGGCTGGCCGGGCCCTGGACGCCGCACGGGACCGGGCTCGGGACGCGGCGCCGGATACAGCACGCCAGGAGCTGCCGGGCGGGGTGTGGGAAGCCGCGGGCAACGAGGCGCCGCCGGGCGGCGACGACGGCGTGGCCGACGCCGCGACCACTAATGCGCCCAATGATGCGGCGGGCACTTCCATCGGTGCAATTCGACCCGGGCTGAGTGTGGCGCAGATCCGGGCAGGGCTGAGCGCCGCGGCAAAGGCCGGGGCGGCTGCGCTTCCCGACCTCGCCCTCACACGCGGACGCCTGCGCCTGATCGCGGAACATCCGGAACTGGCCAGCCGGAGCTACGCCGCCTTGGCGCCACAGCGCGAGCAGGGCCGCCGGTATCTGACCGCGCTTGGCGTCCCCGAGGACATGGCCGGCTATCTCTGCGCGGCCTATCTCGGGGCAACGTTCGAGGCCTGGATGCAGTGGGCCGCCGGCACCGAGCCCGATCCCGATCCATATCTGCAGGCCGCCATGCGGGTGCTGCAAGTCCCGGACGCCCGGCAAACCCCTGCGGGCAAAGTCCGCTGACGCACGGCCCTCCCTGACCCCCGATTTGCCCGGCCCTCCCGTTGCCCCCGGCCTATCCCAAGCTACCCCCAGCCTCGAAGTCGCCGGAAGGTGTCGGACTCGCCGTAAGAGTACGGCGAACCCGCACCATGACGGCGACTCCGAACGGCGCACCGGCACCGCTCCGGCGACTCCGGCGACCGCGAACCGCGCACCGGCAAGATTCCGGCGACTCCGGCGTCGGCGGCTGGCGCACCGGCACGACTTCGGCGACTTCAGCGAGCGCGCACCGCGCACCGCGCACCGGCAAGATTCCGGCGACTCCGGCGTCGGCGTCGGCGGACAGGTAGCCCGGAACGCCTACTCCCCCGTCTGCCCGTCCACGGCTTCGCGGAGGAGATCAGCGTGGCCGTTGTGCCGGGCATACTCCTCGATCATGTGGCACAGGATCCAGCGCAGGCTCGGCGCCGAACCGTCGGGCCATGGGCGGCGGGCCAATTGGTCCAGGCCGCCGCGAGTAAGGGCATCCGCGACGCTTGCCCGGGACCGGTCGACGGCGTCTTGCCAGAGCGTGCGCAGCTGCTCTGGGGTGTCGTTGGCGGCGGAATGCCAGTCCCAGTCGGGGTCGGCTTTCCAGTCCACGGCGTCGAACGGCGCATCCCTGTCCCGTGCATGCAGGGAACGGGAAAACCACTCGCCCTCCACATAGGCCATGTGCTTCAGCACTCCTCCCAGCGTCATCGCTGAGGCAGCGGTGGTCGCCCCGAGGCCAGCGGCGTCCAGTCCGGCGCACTTCCAGGCCAGCGTGGCCCGCTGAAAGTCCAGGAAGCCCAGCAGGGTCTCGGTTTCATCGGCGGCAAGGGAGGCTCCGTGCGGCCCTGGTCGTCCACTATCGTCATGCGCGAGAGTCTAGCGCCGAGCCCTCGGCGACTCTAGGTTTACTGGGCCGCGCCGCTCAGCCTCGAACTCGGCGGTAACTCACTCCCTTCGCAGGAAAGGTACGGCGAACCGGCACGCTTCCGGCGACCTCGACGGCCGGTGGCCCGGGACCTCCGGTGACACGGGACCCCCATGCCGGAAGGGACTTCGACGCCGGCCGGTCCCGGACCGTGCCCTACTCCTCCAGGAACCGCAGCAGGTACGGAAGGGTGATCCGCATGGCCCTCAGGTCGCCGCCGGTCGCGCCCAGCTCCCCGAGGTAGTCGCCGTGCGTGCCGGGCACGATCATTAGCCGCGCCCCCGGAATGACGCGGGACATCCGCGCGGCATGCTCGGGGCTGACGACGTCGCGGTCGGCGCACAGCACCAAAGTTCGGGCTGTGATGCGGCACAGGTGGTCGTCCGGCCAGCCGGGGAAGGTCAGGATCCGCTGGCGGTCCAGCTCGAACATCCGCTCGAGGTGCCCCGGCTCGGGATGGAGACGGCGGTCTGCGTCCTTGTAAACCTCAGGCATTTCGTTGAGGGTGGCCTTGGCCATTCCGTCCCAGAACTCGTCGCTGACCGCATCCCGGGTGGCGAAGGTCGAGGCGGCAATCAGGCAGCGTACGGAGGCCGGATACCGCATGGCGAGCGCCAGCGCAGTGTGGCCCCCGGCGCTGAAGCCGAGAACGTCCACCGTGTCCACGTTGAGCGCGTCCATCACGGCTTTGACGTCGTCGGCCGAGTTTTCGGCAGTGAGCGGTCGGTCGGTCGCCTCGGTGCGGCCGTGGCCTTCCTCATCGACGGCGATCACCTGCAGGCTCTCGGCCAGCAGGGCGGGGATGAGCCCGGCGAAGTTGGTCTCGATTGTCGAGCCGCCGCCGGGAATCAGCAGCAGCGGGGGCTCGCCGGCCCTCGGGTGGCCGTGGACTTCGTAGTACATGCGGACGTCGCCGTTGGCCGCGTAACCATGGGTGAAAGTCACAGGGCATCCTAACGCCGCACGTACCAGGCTGAACAGGGTCTTGCGGACGACGGCGGGAGATTCCCGCCGTCGTCCGCAAGGTTGCAGCTCAGGCGTTGACGGATTCGGCGAGGATCGCGTCCACCTGGCCCAGTGCCTGCTTCATGCCCTCTTCCATGCCCATCGCGACGATCTTCTCCATCTGCTCCTCCGCTTCGAAGGTGGACAGAACGGTCATTCGGGTGCGTCCGCCGATTGGCTCCAGCGTCACAACACCGTGGACGGTGCCCATCTCGGCCACGGGCTCGCCGTTGTCGTCCGCGAAGCCGTCGTCGAACTCAAGGCGGTGCGGGGCGTCGATGGTGACGAACCGCCACCAGCCGCGGGCCTTCTCCCCCTCGGGTCCCGTCATGTAGTAGCTGGCCTCGCCGCCGGGGACGAAGTCGTGCTTCTCGAAGGTGGCCGGCCAGGTGGGCGGGCCCCACCAGCGTTCGAGCTGGCGGGGGTCTTCCCAGATCTGCCAGACGCGCTCCACGCCGGCGTCGAACTCGGCGACCACGGTGAGGCTCAGCGCCTCAAGATTCTTTACTGAACTGATAACGGTCATGACAAAACCTTCCTATCCTCAGTTTTGCTGCTCTCCGGCTTGCTGGTTTGTGTGTTGCTGCCTTCTGCCGTGCTGGTTCGTGGTGCCTGGTTGCATGCTGCCTCGTGGCGGTGCGGCTGTTTCGGCCAGCAGGTCCGCGATCCGCTCGGTCCGCTGCCGCCAGATGACCTCATACTCATCGAGCAGCCGACGGACCTTCTGCAGTCCATCGTGGTTGGCCCGCACAATCTGCTCCCTTCCCCGCTTCTCCTTCGAGACCAGGGAAGCGCGTTCCAGCACTGCAACGTGCTTCTGGACGGCCGCGAAACTCATGGCGTAGAGGGCAGCGAGTCCGGAAACCGAGTACTCCCCCACCGTCACCCGGCGCACGATGTCCCGGCGGGTCGGGTCGGCGAACGCCTGGAACAGGCGGTCGAGTTCTTCGTCGCTGAGCGGTTCCCTGAGCTGATCTACAACCATTTGGTTGTAGAATAGTCCGGCCCTTACGGGGGTGTCAATGGGGTAGCGGATCCCAGCACGACCGCCCTCCCGCCGATTTCGCCGGAATCGCGCGAGGTCGCCGTAAGGTTCCGGCGAGCCCGCAGGTGTCCGGCGAATTCGTGCGCCGAAGCCGTCGCAACCCACCCCGGCGACCACCGAGGTTCTCGAAGGGGGCCGCCACGGCGCGTCATCGACCCGGTGTGGCGGCCGCGCGCCGAGCGTAGAGTGGCCCCATGAAGCGCGTGATGATCGACCGCTTCGGCGGCCCAGAGGTCCTGCAGGTGGCGGAGGTTGACCCGCCCAGGCCCGGCGCGGGCGAGGTCCGCGTCAGGGTGCTCGCGTCGGGCGTCTCGTTCACCGACGCGCAGCTGCGGGCCGGCACCTATCTCGGCGGGCCGAAGCCGCCGTTCACGCCCGGCTACGAGCTCGTCGGCATCGTCGATGAGGTCGGGCCCGGCTGCGCGCGGGTTCGCGTGGGCGACCGCGTCGGGGTGCTGACGGTGTGGGGAGCCAACGCCGAGCAGGTCTGCGTGCCGGAGGTGTACGCCGTCGCGGTGCCCGAGGACCTGGACCCGGCCGAGGTCGTGAGCCTCGTCTTCCCGTACATGACCGCCTACCAGCTGCTCCACCGCACGGCCAAGGCGAAGCCCGGGGAGAGCGTTCTGGTCCACGGCGCGGCCGGCAGGGTGGGCACCGCGATCCTCGAACTCGGCGCGCTGGCCGGACTCCGCCTGTACGGGACCGCCGCCGGCCGGGACCGCGCCGCGGTGGAGCGGCTGGGCGCCGTCGGGATCGACTATCAGAACGAGGACTTCCTGGCCCGGGTCCGCGCGCTCACCGGCGACGGCGTGGACATCGCCCTCGACGGGATCGGCGGCCCGTTGTCGCTGCGCTCCTTCCGCGCCCTGCGGCCCGGCGGACGGCTCGTCGTATTCGGCCGCTACGCCACCATTGCGCAGGGGCGCAAGAACTGGCCCGGGGTGGTCGCATGGTACGCGGCCACCGGGGCCGTCGCCCTTTGGGGTGCGCTGTCACCCCGGAGAAAGGTGCTGTCCTACCGGATCCAGAAGTTGCGCATCCACCGCCAGGACTGGTTCCAGGCCGACTTCCAGGTGCTGCTCGAGATCCTCCGCCGCGGCGAGATTCACCCCGTGGTGGCCGAGCGCCTGCCGCTTTCCGAGGTCCGCCGCGCCCATGAGTTGCTGGGGAGCACGGCCTCGAAGGGGAAGATCGTGCTCGTGCCCTGAGCGGCCCCGGCCGAGTTCGCCGGAAGGCTGCCAATTCGCCGGGAGCCTCCCGCGAACTCGCACGCTTCCGGCGAGCCCGGGTGCCGCGGTGGGCGCCGGACTGGGGACTGGCCGAACCGTGCCGCGGTGCCCGGGCTTGCACGGGACGATAGTTTGGTGGCATGACGGCAAGCTACAGGTACGACGTCGAGGTTCTTCATCTGCTGCTCTCTCCGGCGCACGCCTACTTCGGCCGCGCCCGCGACGGCGCGGCGGAGGTCCCCACCACGGACGCGGACCGGGCCGAAGTGGTGGCCGGCAAGGGCATCGTCGGCGACCGGTTCTTCGGCAAGGCCGCGCACATGGACGCCGCTGTCACGCTGCTCGCGGTCGAAGCCCTCGAGGCCATGGCTGCGGAGCTGGAGGTCGGAACCTTTGACCCGCTCCTGACCCGTCGAAATGTGGTCCTGCGGGGCGCCCACCTGGCTCCCCTGCTGGGTCAGGACTTCGCGCTGGAGACGCGAGGAGAACCGGTCTGGTTCCGGGCCGGACGGCCCGCCCACCCGTGTGCGTGGATGGACCGGATGCTCGCTCCGGGGGCGCACGCGGCCATGCGCGGGCGGGGCGGCGTGCGCTGCCAGCCGCTCTCGAACGGCTTCCTGAGCCGCGGACCGGCCGTGCTGGTCAGCCCCGTGGAACTCGATCCACGGAAGGCCGGCCTCGCCTCGGCACTCCGGCCGTCGAGGCTGCCCTAGCGCCCACAGCCCGCAGCCGACGTCGCCGGAAGGCTGCCAATTCGCCGGGAGCTTCCGGCGAGCCCGCAGGTTTCCGGCGACTTCGGCCCAGGAGGCTTAGAAGGGGACACAGACAGGCCCGGTCAGGCGGGGCTTGCGGCGGACGCAGGCAGGGCGCGGTCCAGCCGTTTGATCCGCCGGTACGCGACACGCACGAACCGCACGCCGTTGGAGGCGATGCTGACCACGCCGAAGAAGGCAAAGCCGAAAACCGGATCCCCAGCCTCGGCGATCCTCAGCACCGCGATTCCGGCCAGGAAGTAGATGCTGCCTTCCACGGTGTTCACGCCCAGGGAGAGCAGGCTCAGGCCGCGGGTCGACGCGCTGGCCAGCCCCTCGTACGCCGCCGGGACGGCATAGAACAGCGTGGATACGCCCAGCGTGAGTCCGAGAGCCTCTTCCACCGGTATGAAGAACCGGGCCCCGATCGTGGCGAGGGCAAGGACCACCGCCGAGCCCACCCCGGCCAGGAGGATTTCGCGTCTCTTCCGGGCCTCGGTCCTGGCCACTTCCCGGCACAGGAAGGCATGGATCACGATCCACAGCACGTTGGCGGCCAGCACCCACCAGCTGTGCACGATTGCCGCCAGGGACACCCAGCCCAGTCCGGTGCCGGCGAGCACGCCAAGGCTCATGCCGCTGACGCCGTCGCTGGCCCCGGTGCGCCGCACCCGCAAAAGCGCAGGAACGGACCGGATGAGCTCGACGGCGATCAGCACCATCCCGGCCAGTGCGGCGGATACCTCGGCGAACACCTGACTCCTTCGGATTCCTGCGGCCACTGCGCAGTTGAGGCCAGCCTAGCGGCGACGGGCCCGGGCGTGGCCCAGGCTCCCCAAGGTCAAAGCCCCAATACCCAAGGCCAAAGGCAAAATGCCCCAGACCGAAGGCCCAAGGGACTTTGGACAGGGGCACCCACAGGGCGCCCACGCCTAAAATTGAGCATGAACGGTTCCGGCGCGTTCGAAGTTGCGGCATGCTTGACGCTGCGCCGGAGCCCGATGACTTCTTCAGGCACCGCGGGCAAATCCGCGGTCGCGGCGTCGGACACGATGACTATCTTCGTTCCACTCACGGACGCGTCGTGGAACTGACGGTCATAGTCCTGATTACCGCCGCCTTGTTCGCGTGGGCGCTGGTATCGGCGCGGCTGCAGCGGGCGGATCTGACCGCTCCCGTTGTGTTCACCGCCGTGGGCGCAAGTCTGGCCTGGTTCGGGCTGGTCGATGCCGCCTCGCCCCCGGCGGCCATCACCCCGGTAGTGGAGGTCACCCTGGTGTGGGTGCTGTTCTCCGACGCCGCCCGCCTGCCACTCCAGCAGCTGCGCCGGGACGTGAGCCGGTATGTGCGGCTGCTGGGAATCGGCCTGCCGCTGACCATTGTTTTCGGGTGGGTTCTGGCCCTCTGGTTCTTCCCCCAGTTCGGGCTGTGGCTGGCCCTGCTGGTCGGTGCGGCGCTGGCTCCTACCGACGCCGCGCTCGGGGTCCCCGTGGTGACGAATCCGGCGGTGCCGTCGCGGATCCGTCAGCTGATCACGGTCGAGAGCGGCCTGAACGACGGCATCGCCACCCCGGTCGTCATGGTCGCGATCGCCGGCGCGGCCGCCGCAGCGGGCCTGGAGAGCGCCCCCGGCCCGGGCAGCGCCGCCGTCGAACTGCTGGTCGGCGCCGGCGTGGGCGCAGCGATCGGCGCCGCAGGCGGGTGGCTGCTGCAGCTGGCCCGCCGGCGCGGAACCGGCGCCGAGGACTTTGCCGGCATAGGAGTGCTGGCCCTGAGCCTACTCGCCTACACCGCCGCCCTCGCCGTGGGCGGCAACGGATTCGTCGCCGCGTTCTGTGCCGGCCTGGCGTTCGGCACGTGCGCCGGCCAACGCGCGCCGGCCGAACTTGTCTTCGTCGAACAGATGGGCGGCCTGGTGTCACTGCTCGTGTGGCTGGCCTTCGGAGCCATCACCATTCCCACAATGCTGGCGAACTTCGTCCCCCTGACCCTCGTCTACGCCGTGCTCAGCCTCACGGTGGTGCGCATGCTGCCGGTGGCCCTGGCCTCGATCGGTGCGGGCCTGGACCGGAACACCGTCTTGTTCGTGGGGTGGTTCGGTCCGCGCGGGCTGGCGTCCCTCGTGTTCGCGCTGCTGGCGATGGAGACCCTCGGCCCTGTGTCCGATCAGGCCGTGGCCGTCATCGCAGCCACCGTGCTGCTCAGCGTCCTGGCCCACGGCTTCAGCGCGGCGCCGTTGGCCGCCCGCTACGGACGGGCCGCTGCCGCAGCCGGACCGGAGCCCGGCGGCCCGGTGACGGTCACTCCGGCTCCCGACCGCGGCCTGAGCCGCAAGCACACGCCCGCGGCACGCATCCGGCCCAAGCGGGCCCGGCCCTAGTCCGCACCAGACCCGGCGTCGACCTCCGCCCGCCGGGACGCAGGACCGTCCCGCGGCGCCGCCCCAAAGCAACGTCCGGCAGGGCCTGTTCCGTAGCAACGCGCCGCGGCGCCTGTGATGAGTCTCACGCGCAATCTTCGCCATCTGGCTTGAGCCTCCCTCGGCGCGCTGTGCACTATGGAAAGGCAAGGCAGGGAGCGCGAGTTCCCGGCCGGCAGAGCCGCGATCACTCCGACGCACAGTGTGCGCGGCGGATCGGCGGCGAAGATTTACCCATCCTGGTGGACGCAATGAGGCCAAACCGGTGAGCTCGCAGAGCTGCCCCGAGGTCTCAGGCGTTCCTGGTTTGGCCCCACGGCGGCTCCGCATCGGTGCGGCAGCCGGACCTCCGGAATCACGAATGGAAGCACTGAACAATGACGTTTGAAACTGCCCCCTCCGTTACCCACAAGCTCTGGGACCGCTCCACCATGCACCACGAACTGGATGCGCTGATCCATGACCTCTCGGAGCGCCACAACACCGCCAAGAGCAACATCGCGGTCCACGCCAGCGGCCCCGGCACCTTCACGCTGAGCCTGAACCACGGCGCGGCAAACCTTGAGGCAGTTTCCGCCTAACACCGCAGCGCGACGCAGCACCACGACGACGGCGGGAGTTGGCTCCCGCCGTCGTCGTTCTTTTGCCGGTCCCCCGCTGATCAAAAATTTTCCACGGGGATAGACGATCACGGAGTACGTCCCCGGCCCGCTAATTGCGCTGGCAGCGGACCGAGTTCCGTGGAGTTTGGTGGATTTGCACCCCTCCGGGAGCAGGTGATCGCCGCAGCCCGGTTGGCGTACGCGGCTAGTGACTCCAGCTGGTCTGCGGTCAGCTTTTGCAGCCTATTTCTGCCGTGGGTTCCGAGCCCTTCCAGTTGGGCGAGTCCGGAGACGAGCCCTGCCATGAAGGAGTCGCCGGCGCCCACAGTATCTGCCACGGTGATGGATTCGGCGGCCAGCTCCACGCGCCCGCTACGGGACAGGAGGACCGGGCCGGCGGCTCCGCGCGTCAGTGCCACGACCGCCGGGCCGAGGTCCAGCCAAGCCTCCAGGGCGTCATCCGGGGTCCGGTCCGGGTAGAGCCATGCCAGGTCTTCGTCACTGGCCTTGACGATGTCGCTGGACGCCACGAATAGTTCCACCTGTCGGCGCGCCGCTGCCGCATCGGGGCTGATGGCGGGCCTGCAGTTGGGGTCGTAGCTGATGGTCGCGTGCTCACGGGCGGCCTGCACAAGGGCAAGAGTGGCTTGGTCCCCCGGCGCGAGCATGGCGGCGATTGATCCCGTGTGGACGTGGGTGGAACCTTGAACGGCGGCGAGGGCAGGCAGTGCGGCCCCGTTGATTTCCCAGGTGATGGAGAAGGTGTAGTCGGCGGCGCCGTCCGGACCAAGCGTGGCGAGGGCCGTCGACGTCGGCGTAGTGCCGCCGTTGATCACGCGGACCCCGTTTGCCTGCAGATGTTGGTCGATCAAGAGACCGTGCCGGTCATCGGCGTAGTGGGTCACCAGGGATGTCTGCAGGCCCAGGCGGGCAGCCCCCACTGCCACGTTGAGGGGGCTACCGCCCGGGTGGGCCGTCCCCGCGTCCGGGTGGAGGGGGTCGCTGATGATGTCGACGAGGGATTCGCCGATGACAGTCAGGACGGCGTTTCCGGCGGCCCGGGCAGACGCGGATGGGGTTTCAGGTGCTGGCATGGCTGCGTCCTTGCAATGGTGGCGTGCGTCAGCGGCCCGGGTAGACGACGGCTTTGAGCTGTCCGGCCTGCTTGCCGGCTTTGAGTGCCTCTTCGGAGTCGGCCAGGGCAAACCTGCCGGTGACCAGGATGTCCAGGTCCACCTTGCCGTCCGCGATGAGCTGGATCGCCAGGGGCCAGGTGTTGGTGTAGCGGAAGACGCCGGAGAGCCAGATTTCGCGGTTCTGGATGTAGGAGACGGGGAGTTCGACGTCGTCGGCTCCGAGCCCCACCAGGATGACCCTGCCGGCGGGGCCCACGGCTTTGATGCCGGAACGGACGGCCTGCGGGGCGCCGGAGGCGTCGATGAACGCGTCGACGTCGAGCCCCTCGACGCTATCGGTCCTGGCGTTGAGGGCGTGGGTGGCACCGTGTTCCAGGGCAAACGCCAGCCGGTCTTCGGCGATGTCTGTGACGTAGATTTCGGTGGCGCCGTAGGCGCGGGCGGCCTGGGCTGCGATGATGCCGATGGGGCCGGCGCCGGCGATCAGGACCCGGCTGCCGGGCTTGATCTGGGCGCGTTCGCAGGCCCAGAGGCCGACGGAGAGCGGTTCGATCAGGGCGGCCGCCTCGTCGCTGACGCTGTCAGGGATGTCGTAGGCGAAGTCGCTCTGGATGGTGACGTATTCGGCGAAGGCACCGTCGATCGGCGGGGTGGCGTAGAACTCGATGTCGGGGCACAGGTTGTACCGGCCGGCTTTGCACTGTTTGCAGGTGCGGCAGGGGCGCTGGGGTTCGACGGCGACCCGCCGGCCGACGCGGGCAGGGTCGACGGCGCTTCCGACGGCGGCGATCCGGCCGGAGAGCTCGTGGCCCAGGATCAGCGGATGGTCAACGACGTAGTCGCCGATCCTGCCGTGTTCGTAGTAGTGGACGTCGCTGCCACAGACGCCGACTGCGGCGACCTGCACGAGGACCTGGTCCGGGTCCAGCTGGGGGACCGGCAGGGTTTCCATGGTCATATCGCCCTGGCGCTTGAGGACGGCGGCGCGCATGGTAGCCGGAACTTCGGGATGTCCGGAGGTGCGGGACTGTGCGGTTGAAGTTGTCATCGAAGTATTCCTTTTTCCTGTGCAGATCGAAGGGAAGATGGGTCGGTTACTTGACTGGTCGGCTATTTGACTGCGCCGAGGGAGAGCCCCTGGACGAGTTTGTCCTGGGCGGCGAAGCCGGCGAAGAGAACGGGCAGGGAAATCACGACGGCGGCGGCGCAGACCTTCGCGAGGAACAGGCCCTGGCCCGAGACGAAGCCGGTGAGGAAGACCGGTGCAGTGCCGGCAACGACGCCGGTCAGGACCCGGCGAGGAGGAGTTCGTTCCAGCTGAAGATGAAGCAGATCAGTGCGGTGGCGGCGATACCCGGCATCGCCACGGGGGCGATGACCTTCCGGAGCGTCAGCAGCAGGCTGGCGCCGTCGATCTGGGCGGCTTCGAGCATCTCGACGGGGACTTCGGCGAGGAAGGAGCGCATCATCCACACGGCGATGGGCAGGTTCATCGAGGTGTACATCAGGACCAGGAACCAGATGTTGTCCAGCGCGCCGACGTTCTTGGCGAAGAGGTAGAGCGGCAGGACCGCGGCGACGACGGGCATCATCTTGGTGGAGAGGAAGAAGAACATGACGTCGGTCCACTTCTTCACCGGCCGGATGGACAAGGCGTAGGCGGCCGGGATGGCCAGCAGCAGGACCAGCACGGTGGAGAAGATCGAGGCGGTGGCGGAGTTGATCAGCGACGGCCAAGGGCTGACGCCGGACGTTGCCCCGAAGAACTCCTTGTAGGCGTCCAGGTTAAGGTCGGCGGCGAGGGACGGCGGGTTCGTCGCGGCGTCAACTTCGGAGTGGAACGAGGTCAGGATCATCCACAGGACCGGTACCGCGAACAGCAGGGCCAGCAGCCAGGCCGCGATCCCGGCGGCCGTGTTGTTGCGCGTGGGGTCCATGCGCGACTTGCCTCGGCGCCGTGAACCGTTGGTGCGGATGTGCGGGGCGGGGACTGATGACCTGGCCTCGGCCGGGGTGAGGGTGCTCATCGTGCTGCCTCCTTCTTGAAGAGCGAGAATACGGTGCGGAGTGCGAAGGTCGCCACGATGATGGTGCCGATGACCACCACGACGCCGGCGGCGGAAGCCAGGCCGTACTCGTTGGCGTAGTAGAACGTCTCATAGATGGCGTAGGGCAGGTTGGCCGTGCCCAGACCGCCTGAAGTGATGACGAAGGTTGCGTCGAAATTCTGCACGATGTAGATGGCTCCGAGCAGTCCGCCCAGTTCCAGGTATTGGCGCAGATGCGGCAGGGTGAGGTGCCGGAAGATGTCCCACGGGCTTGCGCCGTCCATCTGGGCAGCTTCGACCGTGTCCATCGGGCGGGACTGCAGGCCGGCCAGCAGGATCAGCATCATGAACGGTGTCCACTGCCAGACCAGCGACATGATGATGGCCATCAGGGGCGTCGAGGACAGCAGGTCCGGCTGGGGCGGGTTGGCGCTGCCGAACAGCGACCAGATCCAGGTCAGGGTGCCGTTGATCAGGCCGTAGACGGGGTTGAGGATGGCGTGCTTCCAGATGAGCGCCGCGGCTACCGGAACGATGAGGAACGGTGCGATGAGCATGGTTCGGGCCAGCCCGCGGCCGATGAACTTCTTGTCAAGGAGCAGGGCCAGTCCGAGGCCGAGGACCAGGCTGACCAGGACCACGGAAACTGTCTCGATGATGGTGGTGACGATTGCCTGCAGGAAGTAGGGGTCGGTGAGGATCTGGACGTAGTTCTCGATGCCGGCGAATCCAGTCTTGGACGGGCTCAGGCTGTTCCAGTTCATGAACGAGATGACCAGGGTCACCACGAACGGAAGCTGTGTGACGATGATGAGGAAGACCAGTGCCGGCAGCAGCGGTCCGCGCCGTGCCCAGGCCATTGCGCGTTCCCGCGCCCTGGCGTTCTTGGAAGGTTTGGCTGCGCTGCTCCCGTGCCGGGAGATGCGCGCCGTTGCGGTAGTCATGATGTTCTCCTGCGCTTCGGTGATGTGCGGTTCGGTGAGGGTGTTCGGAGTGGTTACTTGTACTTGTCGCCGACTTTTTGTGCGGCTTCCTGGCCCTTGGCCACCGCGTCAGCGACGGAGCCCTGGCCCGCGATAGCAGAGCTCACGCCTTGGGACACCCTGGTGCCCAGGGCGGCGAACTCGGGAATGCCGACAAACTGGATGCCGACAGCCGGCCGCGGCTGGACTCCGGGGTTTTTCGGATCGGCGTTCTCGATGGCAAAGCGTTCGGCCTTGAAGAACGGTGCGGCTTTCTGGAAGTCGGCGTTCTCGTAGGTGGAGATGCGCTTGCCGGAAGGGACCTTGGACCAGCCGAACTTGGAAGCGACCAGTTCCTCATACTTCTTCGAACTCGCCCAGGCGATGAACTTGTCGGCGGCGTCCTGCTTCTTGGAGGCCGCCTGCGCGGCCCAGGACCAGGTCCACAGCCAGCCCGAGGACTTGGTCTCCTTCACCGGAGCCTGGGCGTAGCCGATCTTTCCCCTCACCGGGGAGTCATTCGCTTCCAGGGCCCCGGCGGCGGAGGTGGCGTCGTACCACATGGCGACTTTGCTCTGGCTCATGTTTGTCAGGCACTCAGTGAACCCCGCCTGCGCGGCGCCCGCTTCACCGTGGTCGCGCACCAGTTTGGTGTAGAAATCAACAGCGGCGGTGAATTCCGGGGCGTTGACCTTCGCGTTCCAGTCCTTGTCGAACCAGGTTCCGCCAAAAGTGTTCACCACGGTCGTTAGGGGTGCGAAGACCTGGCCCCAGCCGGGCTCGCCACGCAGGCAGATGCCCTTCATGCCGGGAACTGCACCGTCAACCTTGGCGGCAAGATCGGCCACCTGGTCCCAAGTAGGCTTCTCCGGCATGGTCAGGCCTTTGGCCGCGAAAATGTCCTTCCGGTACATGAGGAAGGAGGATTCCCCGTAGAACGGTTCGCCGTAGAGTTTGCCGTCCTTGCCGGTCAGCGACGCCGTGTAGGCCGGCAGGATGTCCGCCTGGTTGAACTCAGGGTCCTTTGCCACGTTGTCCAGCGGCGCGAGCCAACCGTTGGCGGAATAGAACGGGATCTCGTAGTTGGACAGTGACGCAACGTCGTACTGCCCCGCCTGGCTCGAGAACTCCTGGCTGATCTTGGCGCGGACGTCGTTTTCCGGCAGGACGGTGAAGTTGACCCTGATACCGGTTTCCTTGGTGAAGTTGTCCGCGGTGAGCCGCTGCAGGTCCTCCATCTGGGGGTTGTTCACCATCAGGACATTGATGCTGTTCGGGTCTCCGGCGGAATTGCCTCCTCCGGCACCGGCGCAGGCCGAGGCGCTGAGCGCCACGCACAGGGCGCCTGCGGCCAGCGAGGCGACGCGTATTTTTGCGCGCATTAAGGACTCCTTTGTTCTTCAGGGGGTGCAGTGCGACCTGCGCTCCGACTGCTATGTCGGGGTGCGGCGCCGAAAGCGGGACCTGGCCTGGAAGCCCGGGTGCCTCGCTGATGTTCCTCAACTTTAGGCCTGTGGGATAGGACACAACTAGCGCGATGGTTGCCAGTTTCTGATACTAATTTGCCGGAACGCTCCCCCGGGCAGACTGTACTCTGGAAGAAGACGGTCTCTAGCGCCGTCGAAATTTCATAGCCCGAACGCATGGAGAACCACGATGAGCACGGCGGCCCCCAGCAGTGCAGGCATCACCGGCGGTGCGGCGGCCCGGCTTGCGGAAAGACTGCTGGGCATGCGCGCCAACCGGGAGGTCATCCCGGAAGACCCGAACCATTCCGTCCGGTGGCACGAGCACGACTATCCCAGCCCGGTGGCCCGCTGGAACTATCACCCTGAATACGAACTCCACCTGATCCGGAAAGGCACCGGAAAGTTCATCGTGGGAGACCACATTGGCACGTTCGAGGCCGGACACGTAGCACTGGTGGGGCCGGGGCTGCCGCACGACTGGGTCAGCGACCTCGAGCCCGGAGAGATCCTCCACGGCAGGGACGCCCTCATTCAGTTCGACGGAAAGTGGGTTGAACAGGCTGCTTCAATCATTCCGGAAATGGCTGAAGTCAAGCCCCTGCTGGAACAGTCCTCGCGCGGGATCGAGTTCCTGGGCCGGACGGCCGAGTCGGCAGCAGCATCCATCGATGCGATGGGCAAAACCACTGGCTTGGAGCGGCTTCACCACCTTTTTGAACTCCTTGCGATTCTTGCCCGTGCCCCACAGGAGGAGCGTCGGTACCTGGCCGACGAATGGTTCAGGCCCCAGCTGGACGGCCAGGCCGCCGCTGTGGTGGACATCGTCCTCGAGTACGTCTTCAGCAACCACGCCGGCAGCGTCAAGATGTCCGAAGCTGCGGCGCTGGTAGGCATGTCAGAGCCGACGTTTTCAAAATACTTCAAGCGCGCCACCGGCCAGAACTTCAGTGACCTGGTCCGCAAACTTCGGCTGGCCCATGCACGCCGCCTGCTGGAACACAGCGACAAAGCCGTCTCCGACATCTGCTACGAGGTGGGTTTCTCGAACCTCTCCAACTTCAACCGGCACTTCCTCAACGAGGCCGGCGAGACCCCGCGGCAGTTCCGCCAGCGCGTTCAGGCCTGACGGTCCGGGGCAAGTCAGCCGGCTGCCGGGGCGGAGCGCATTTCGGTCTTGACGCGGTACATGTCCTGATCGGCGGCGGACAGCAGGGCCTCGGCCAGTTCCTTGCGCCCCGCCGAATCGGTGCCCGCGGGAACGGTCGTTTCCGCCCGGCCGACGGACATGCTCAGCCGGAGCTCGTTCCCGGCGACCGTGACGGAGCCGGCCAGACCGTTCCGGACACGCTCGGCCACGGCGTCCAGCTCCGCCGGGTCATCCAGCCGCGGGATCAGGACGACGAACTCGTCGCCGCTGTAGCGCGTCACCGCGTCCGCGCCGCGCACCGCCAGGGAGAGCATCCGCCCCACGTGTTCCAGGACCTGGTCGCCGGCAGCGTGGCCCAGGGTGTCGTTCACCTGCTTGAAGTTGTTCACGTCGCAAAAGAGCATGCCCACGCGGTTCCGTTCTTCGCCGGCCTGCGTAAGGGCCGCCAGCAGGCTCTCCCCCAGGTGCCTCCGGTTCGGCAAGCCCGTCAGCGGGTCGTGAAGCGCGCGGTGGTGCGCTTCCTGCAAGAGCTTTGCGCGGTCCGCCTCGGCGTCCTGGAGTTGCCGGTGCGCGTTGGCGAGCTCCCGCTCGTACCGGCGCCGCTCGGGGGCGGCGAAGAAGATCATCAGGTCCCTCGACGCCGCCCCGTCCAAGGTCCGGGTGACCGACAGCAGGACCGGTCTGCGCAGTCCGTCGGGTCCCAGGAGTTCGATCGACAGCTCGCCGAGCTGGCCGTCGCGTTCCAGCTTCGGCCCGGCATGTGTCCGGTACATCAGCCGGTCGCCGGCCGGCATCAGCTCCAGCAGGCGGGTACCGTTCAGGCCGCCGGCGGGCGCGCCCGTCCACGCGTGCATGGTGGCGTTCGCGGCCACGATTGTTCCGTCGATGCGGGCAACGACGTAGCCTGCCGGCGCCTGGTTGAACAGTTGCCCGAAGTCGACCGCCACGGTGTCCGCTGCGCTCATGCCGGTTTCAGGAAGTCGAGAATGGCGGCCGACGTTTCCTCCGGCGCGCTGCTTTGCGGGAAGTGGCCGGTGGCCGCCAGCCGGACCAGTGTGCTGTTGGGCAGCTCGTTGTGCAGGTACGTTCCAACGTGGTCCGGCGTGACGACGTCGTCCGTGCTTTGCAGGACCAGCACGGGGACGGTGACCTGACCGAGCAGGTTCCGGACGTCGGACAGGAAGGCCACCCGGGCAAAGTCGCGGGCGACCCGGGGGCTGATCCGGCCGAAGCTGCCCTGGATTTCATGATCCAGCTCGGGGGCGTGCGGTGTATTCATATAGACCGGGGCCATCGACTCGGCCCAGACAACATAGTTGGCGTCCAGGGATTCAAAGACGTCATCCAGATCCTGCCGGGTGAAACCTCCCACATAGCCGTCTTCGGGGTGGTCGAGGTAACTGGGCGATGCCGTGAGCAGGACGAGGCGGCCGAACCGGCGCCCGGCGTCCCGGGCGGCCGCGCTGACGGCCATCATGGAACCGACGCTGTGGCCGATGAGGGTCACGTCCTGCAGATCGAGTTCGTCGCAGACTTCCACCAGGTCATCCACGTAGGCGCCAAGCGTTGAGTAGGCGGCCGAATCGTAGGCGGACGGGTCAGAGCCCCCGGACCCCACATGGTCCAGCAGGACCACCCGGTAGTGGTCGGTGAACCAGTGCAGAATCTTGCCCCACATGCTTTGGTCGGTGCCGAATCCGTGCGCGAACACCAGGACCGGGCCGTCTTCCGGCCCGCACACCTGAACGTTGTTTCTCATTGCCGCACCAGAGGACATCTGCCAACCCGCCATTCCACTTCAGACACATAAACCCGCCGACCGGGACCGACGGCGGAGCTACACATCCGCACCTCCGGCACAGACGAAAGCGCCAGCTTTTCCAGCTGGCGCCGCCCGCGAAAGGTCCCCCACCACAAGGATGCATTTCGGTACTTGGCTCAATAGTAGTCCGGTGGAGCGGTGGCCCGGGCATGCGTCGCCGCAGCTCATCCGGCGTTTGGGACGACCTGCGGCGACCAGTCCCGGCGCTCAGGAACCCGGGGAAGTACGGCCCTCAGCCGATGCCCTGCCCCGCGTGGAGTCCGCGAGGGGATCGTTCCCGGGTCAGGTGCTGGGCTCAGGTTCGACCAGCATCAAGATCGTGTCCGGGCGTACGCCGTCGTATTTCATGGCCTCGGCCGCGGCCTCGGACTCCATCATTCGCTGGAACGTGTCCAGGTCCGGGACTTCGACGATCAGGCCGACTCGGTTGGTTTTGCCCGGGTCGACAAAGGGTCGGACAGTCATGCCCAAGGGTCCGAAAATTTCCTGGCGTCGCGGCGAGCTGAGCCAGTGGTCAACGTCGTCGACCTCATGGAAGATCACTAGAGTTGCCATCGTTGCCTCTGCTTTCGAAAGCCGAATCAGGAGCCGGATTGGCAGGCAATCGCGTGGGGAACTCCTGCTCCAAGCAGAAGTTACCACGGGCGCCCTATCTCGGATAGGGCGCGAGTTAAAGCGGCCAAAACCGCTCCCTGCGGCTTTCGTGCGTTCAGCGTTTGGTGCCGACGGCGGTCCGGGCCCCGCCGTCGTTAGGCACGCCGCCGCCATGCCTACTCGGCGATGAGCGCTTCCTTTTCGCTGCTGCTCCAGCTGGTGAGGAAGTTGAGTTGTTCCTGGGCGTGGCTTCCCGGTTCGGCCGTGTAGGCGATGAGGGTCAGCCCCTCGCCGGGGAGTTCGAGGGCATCGCCGGTAAGTTCGATGTCGCCGACGAGCGGGTTGTGCAGTGTCTTGCGGGCTGAGCGGTGGAACCGGACGTTATGCCGGGCCCAGCGCGTCGAGAATTCCGCACTTCCGGTGGCGAGGTCACCAATGAGGTTGTTCAAGGCCCTGTCGCCCGGGTTGCGCCCGGACTCGGAGCGGAGGGCGGCGGCAAGGTCATCTGCGATGGCGGACCATTCGAGAAAGAATTCCCGGGCACGCGGGTCGAGGAACATGAACCGTGCGAGGTTCACCGGCAGTTTGTCGGGGCTGAGGATGCCCGTGTACAGGGCGAAGCAGGCACTGTTGGCGGCCACAATGTCTCCACGCGAGTTGCGGACGTAGGCGGGCGTGCCCGTCATGCCGGCCAGGATCCGCTGAACACTGGGGCGCACTTCTGCCCGGACCCGGCGCGCGGCCGTGGCCCCCGATGGCGCGGCGGCTTTGGCGAGATCCAGCAGGTGGGTGCGTTCAGCCTCATCGAGCTGGAGGGTGCGGGCAAGGGCTTCGAGGACGGATTCGGATACTCCGCGGAGGTTTCCCCGTTCCAGGCGCGCGTAGTACTCGGTGCTGACGCCGGCGAGCATGGCCACTTCCTCGCGTTTGAGCCCGGGGACCCTCCTGGCCCCGCCGTAGGCCGGGATTCCGGCCTGGGCCGGTGTGATCCGCGAACGGCGGCTCGTGAGAAACTCGCGGACGTCCTTGCTGTTGTCCATGGGATCTACGCTACGACGCCGCGGCCCGGCCTAACAGGAACTGGCAGTACACCGCACAGCAGGCACTCCCACGCGCGCGCCGGGACTGGTTTTCTTGAATCAGTTCCATCTCCTCCGTCGAAGCAAAGGAAACCCCATGCAGACCGTCACCCTCAACAACGGCGTCCAGATGCCCATCCTGGGCTTCGGCGTCTTCCAGATTCCCGACGACGAAACCCAGGCCGCCGTCGAGGCCGCCCTCGCCGCCGGTTACCGCCACCTGGACACGGCCGCCTCCTACGGCAACGAGGCCGCCGTCGGCGCCGCGATCAAGGCCAGCGGAATCGCCCGCGAGGAACTCTTCATCACCACCAAGCTCTGGATCCAGCACGCCCCGACCGGAAGCGTTCAGGACGACACCCGGCGCGCCTTCGAAAACTCCCGCAACAGGCTCGGGCTGGACTACCTCGACCTGTACCTGATCCACCAGCCGCTCGGGGACTACTACAGCGAGTGGCGGGCCATGCAGGACATCAACAAGGAAGGCCTGGCCCGCGCCATCGGCGTGTCCAACTTTCACCCCGACCGGCTGGTGGACCTCATCGACCACAACGAGATCGTCCCGGCGGTCAACCAGATCGAGACCCACCCCTTCCACCAGCGCGCCGCCGACCAGGCGCTGATGCGCGAGCGCGGCGTCCAGATCGAGTCCTGGGGTCCGTTCGCCGAGGGAAAGAACAACCTCTTCACCAATCCGGTGCTCAGCGCCGTCGCCGAGGCCCACGGCAAGTCGGTCGCCCAGGTGGTGCTCCGCTGGCTCATCCAGCGCGAGGTGGTCGTCATCCCCAAGTCCGTCCGGCCCGAGCGGATGGCGCAGAATCTCGATGTCTTTGACTTCGCCCTCACCGAGGAACAGATGAACCGGATCGCCACTCTGGACACCGGCGCAAGCCTCTTCTTCGACCACCGCGACCCCGCCATGGTGAGCTGGCTGGGCGGACGCCGGATCGTCTAAGGAGTCAACGACCCAGGACGGGGTGCAGATGCTCACTCTCAATGGCGATCCGGGCCTGAGCGGCCGCCCCCTTGAGGGCGTCAGAAATTGACGCTCTCTGCAGGGTCAGGCCGAGAAAGCCAGCCATGAATGCGTCCCCGGCGCCGTTCGTGTCCACTACGTGTGCGGGAACAGCGGCAATCTCATGCCGCGTCCCGTCCGCTTCCAGCGCTATCGCACCTTCCGCGCCGAGTGTGCACACGGCCAGACGGGGGCCCTGTGCAAGGCAGGCGCTCATGAGCTCCCAAGGATCGTCTGTCCGGTCGCCGTTCATGAAGACCGTGTCGGCCGCCCGAAGGAATGGCTCATGGAACGCGGACGAGCCGTCGTAGTCATGAAGGTCCACCCATAACGGTGTTTGCCGGACCTCGTCGCGTTCGAGCAGCGCCAAGCCAAGTTCGCTCAGGTCCATCACGGCGAGATCCGCCGCAGCCACTATTGCCGCGACAGCGTCAAGGTCATCCCGCGGCGGCGGCGAAGCCACCGAAACGTAAAGCGATACACGGCCTCCGCCGTCGGTCATGAGGTTGACGTGGCGTTCCGTGTGGTCAGACGCAATCGCTTCGATCCTGACGCCGGCCTTGGCGAGGGCGCCGCGTACCCGGTCGCCGGCTTCGTCCTCGCCTAAAGGCGTGCATAAGCGCACGTCGACGCCGATATCCGCCAGGTGCAAAGCCTTGCCGGCTGAGGTGCCCCCGACCGTGTGCCAGGAGCGCCGGGCGAATTGCATGTGCGGGACTGGTTCCGGGAGATGGTCAAGGAGGATGAGGTGGTTCCACGAGGCGGGGCCACAGACAGCGACCATCGGCGAGACAGGCATTTCGTCAGCATATCCGGCCGACTTCTCATGGGCACCCGCTACGGCCCGCCGGTCAGGGGCGCGGGATGTCCATCTGGAACCCGCACCGGCACCGCAGGACGCGGGTCCGGAGGTAATCGCCCAGAAAATCCTGGGTTCCGGCGTGAGTGGAAACCGGCAGGTGCGCGCTGCGCCGCTCAGGGTCCACCGCGGACATCGGCTCCTGGCAGTGGCGGTAGGCGTCGTCGCGGGGCACGGCGGCGCCCGCGTTCCCGGTCCGCCCCGGAATGGTTGCGAGGAGGGCCGCGGTGGTGGCCATCACGTGCGAATTGCCGCACTTGGTGCAGCTGATGGCGGCGGCCAGGGTTTCCTGCTGCAGATTCATCATGGCGACGGAGTCCACGAGGAGGTGCCGGTCGGTGTCGCAAGTCGCGCACCATGGCCGGCGTCCCCGGGGCTGGTGCGCGTCCCTGGGCAGATACGTGTTGGACGTGATGGTCACTGTGTCAGACCAGACCCGGGTAGCTGGCCAGGATGTAATCCGCCGCGGCCGGCCCTTTCATGCGCAGACCGGTGCGCTTGGGATGGATCTGCTTCTTCTTCATGGCCGCCCAGAAGGCATTTTCGGGCCGGGGTGCAGCCCGGCCCAGGAAGCACCAGCTGGTGTAAAGGCCGTAGAGCGGGTCGCGGCCCAGGCCGCGGTCGGATGCAGGATCATCGGACGTGGCTTCCTGCAGGAATTGGTCATAGTGAGAAGTTGCCATGAGTGGCTCGTTTCCTCGCGGTGCATCGTGTGCCGCCATGTGGCTACAGCAGCTAACCTCTAGGCCGTGCACGCGGCGCTGAAGGATGTTTCCGGACGGCTGCGTCACCGCAGATCCGGGATAGAGCGTTGTAAGGCCGGACTCCACGTGCTGCGGAGACCGGCCAAAGCAAAAGCTCTACGTTGTAGACTCTAGGCGTAGACTACTTAATAAGCAACCTCCCTATTTTCCTGGGAGGGTGGCTTGTCCGCACCGATCCGAACGGAAGACCATGTCGCCCGAAGCCAATCCGGCGCCCCCAGCAGCGGCTCCCGCACCCCCAGCGGTTCCCGGCAAGAAGCGGCTCAGCCGCGAGATTGTTCTTTGCGCTGCCCTGGCCCTGGTGGACGCCGAAGGACTGGACGCACTCACGATGCGCAGGCTCGGGCAGGAGCTCGGACGGGACCCCATGGGCCTGTACCGCTACGCCGAAAACCGCGCAGCACTGCTGGACGGAGTCTCCGAGCTCGTCCTGAATGAACTGGCCATCATCCCCGATGACCCCGACTGGCAGGCCCAGCTCCGCCGCATTGCCCACGACCTGCGGCACCTGGCCCTCCGGCACCCCAACGTCGTGCCCCTACTGGTCACCCGCCCCCTGTCAACGCCCCTGGGCCTGCGGCCGCTGGGGACGCTGCGGCCGCTGGAACAGATCCTGTCCCTGCTGATCGATGCCGGGTTTGGCCCCGAGGACGCGCTGCACATTTACCGCGCCTACTACGGATACCTTTACGGGCACATCCTCAACGAGTTGCAGGAGTTCATCGTCGACCCCGACGAAAACGAGGCCCTGCTGCGGCTGGGCCTGCACCGTTTGCCGCCGAAGGAGTTCCCGCGCCTCCGCGCCCTTGCCCCGGTCCTGGCCGACTACGACGGGATGGCCGAGCTGGACGAAGGCATCACCATCCTGCTCTCGGGCCTCGCAGCCCGCCTCCCCCACCCGGGAGCCCAGACCAAACCCTGATCCGGACATCCCCTGGAAAGGCACCCGCCATTTTTCTCCTCTTCGGCCTTAAGACCGTCCTGCGCGACCTTCCCGGGCGGGCGGCCACGTGTCAGCGCTGCCGCCAACTCGTCCAGCACCGGCTCCAGGAACGCGCAACAAAATTCACCCTGTTTTTCATCCCCGTCTTCACGGCCTCCAGGGCCTTCAACATCACCTGTTCCAATTGCGGGCAGCACTCAATGGTCAAGGCCCGGCTGAAGAACGCCCTTTTGCGCTAGGAAGGCGGCGCGGCAGGCCGCACGCCCTAGACGGTGTTGTGCCAGGGTACGACGGCAGCCAGCAGCAGGTGCCGGGCGTCTAGATCGGTGGACGAACGGCGCCGTAGGGATTCGGCACCGCATAAGGATTGACCGGCCGATCCTCGTTGGATGAGGAGGCCTCCCTGGTGTCGTACGTGCGCGCCGTGCGCAGGTTCCGCGACTGCTTGCGCAGACCCACGGCGATAAAACCGAGGCCACCAACGAGAAGACCGAGCCCGACGACGAACATCACCGCCGCGCCCTGTCCTGCGATACCCGTAAACACCTCAGCCAACGGCATGGGCAGGACGAACATCGTCGCCGCCAGCAATATCGAGCCGACCGTAATTTGCCATGTCCTCTTGGACTGCATGGTTCCCCCTCCATGATTTGCACCTCAGTGTTGCAGCCCAGTAAACCGACGCGGGCTCCTATAGAAAGAGCGGCACCGGGCCCCGGGCGGACGACGGCGGGGCTCCCGCCGTCGTCCGTTTGCGTTTGTTGCCGTTTACCTAGGGAGCGCCCGCGCCCGAGTGGTTGTGACGGTTTCGGTTTCGTCCGAGTTCAAGATGCGAGCACCGCCGGCACCGCCACCTCCGCCGCCGCCGCCGCCCTCATTAGTCAGAACATCGCTAATTGCGTCCCAAGCGCGACCGGTGAGGTTCTCAGCCGCGTCCCATATACCCGACAGACTGAACGCAACTGCGTCAAACCCAGGACCCGCTGCCCCTGGGAGACCTGGCGTCTTGCCTTCCGCATCGCATTCGGCTGTCAATAGTGCGGTCCGAGCGTGCACCATTGCACGAATTCGATCGCACTGGCCGGACGCTAAAGGTTCAGATGTAAAAACACCGGGCGCATCCGCAACCGGCTCAAAGGAAATGTTAATCATCTTCTCTCCGTTAATCCCCAGCTTCGGAGTTGTTTAACAGATGCGAAAGCATGAGCTCCGCATACTCGACATTCCGCCGCAGCCCAATATTTGGCGCGGGAATAATCGGCACACATGCATATTTTCGGCAGGTCAGTCTCTGAGATATGCCCCCCATCCATCGACTTTCACTCGCCATGGTCCTCGCCGGAGAAACGGAAGTCAACGGCCATTAGTCCTTATTGACCCGCGTGTCCAGAGCGAAATGGCGGAAGGGGGCAGCGCGTGGAACCGAAACTGGGCCGCCGCTCTCCCGGAGGCCACTCGGTTATCGAACCCGACGACGATGTTCAATGAAGGTTATTGGTGGTTATGATTCGGTCATGCCGAATCCGCGATTGCAGCTCGCTCTGGAAAGGATTGGCCGGGGAGACTGGGAGATATTCGAAAACTTCGCATCGGAGTTCCTAGCCGTCGAATACCCGGCCCTGCGGACGATGGCAGCCCCGAACGGAGACAAAGGCCGGGACGCCGAAATATTCACAATTGACGGCGTGCCGAGAGTTGCTTTTCAGTACTCCGTCACGGCGAACTGGAAGACAAAAATTACGAGCACGCTAGACACCCTCCAAAAGAACTGCCCTTCGGTCAGCACCATGATCTACGTGACCAACCAGGTGATTGGTCCGGCTGCCGATGAACTCAAGGAAGAGTCCCGCCGTGACCGGAACATCACCGTAGATATCCGGGACCGGTCGTGGTTTGTGGACCGCGAGTCGTCCCATCCGCAGCGACGAGTGGCAAGTGAAGAGCTGGCAAAGAGATTCGTCGATCCGCTCCTGTCCAAACGCGGGGTCATCGACAGAACAGCGACCCTGACCGCGGATGAGAGCAAGGTCGCCGTGCTGCACCTGGCACTCGACGGCGAGGATCAGGCAACCGATCAGAGCCTTACCAAGAGCTGCTTCGATTCATTGGTCTTGGCGGCCCTTCACGATTCGGACGCAGATAACAGGCTCAGCCTGGGCGAAATCCAGGACGGCGTCGCCCTCCGCATGCCCGTGGGGAAGCGGGGGCAGGTCGATGCCCTGACCCTGAGCGCATTGACCCGCCTGTCCCGGAAGGGACCGGTCAAACAACACAAATCAGCGTCCGGATCTGAGGACACGTACCATCTGAGTTTTGAGGAGGCCAAGAGGATAAACGATCAGACCGCCGGATTCCTTCTCGATGAGGCTGCCCTGGATGCGAAACTCACTGCGGCGGTTCGGGCCCTCGAAGTACCGGAGGCACTGGGCGACGCCCAGGTGACGGAGGTTTCCCGGCAACTGCGCACGGTGTTGGAAGAAACGCTCCTGGAACGGGGTGAGTCGTTTGCCGAAGCCGTGGAAACAGGAGAACCGTTCCAGCTCAGCCCGGTAGCCATAGCCGACAGAATCACCGCAAACGGCGGCATCCATGGGCTCAGTTCTGATGCCGCGGCCGCGGCCATCATGCATGTGTGGTGGAGCAGCCTTCGCCCCAAACACAGTCCCACCTCCGCCGGCTGGCCGACGCCTACACGCTGTTTGCGTTCCTGAAACAGACCCCGGACGTCCAGAAAGTCATGCTGAACGTCTTCAGTGAAGGCGACATATGGATGGACACCACCGCGATCCTGCCGCTTATTGGCGAGAGCCTGGTGGACGATCCGGAAGAGCGCCACTTTACGATTCTGATGCGAGCAGCGGTGGACGCCGGGTTGCTGCTGTTCGTGACGGACGGCGTCGTGGAAGAAGTTGAAAGACATCTCAACCTGGCCGTGGCTTACGGCCACAACAGAACGTCGGCGTGGACGGGACGGGTCCCGTTCCTCTACTCGGCCTTCGTGCTCTCGGGCCGGCCGGAGAATGAATTCTTGGACTGGCAACGGAACATCTGTGGACGCGAACAGCCGTTGCAGGACGTCAGTGACTACCTCGCCGACGAATTCTCCATCGAGACCAAGAGCCTCCTGGAGTACTCCGACGCCGCATCGCTCGAACTTCGGGGCGCGGTTCAGGAGCTGTGGAATGAGACTCACGAGCGAAGGCGTCAACGCGGTGATTACGGGGCCGAGCAAGGGACGCGTTCCCGGCTGGTTGCCCACGACGTTGAAAACTCGGTCGGCGTCATCGAGTATCGGCGGGCGGTTGGACCATCCCCCATGGGCTACCTCGCGTGGTGGCTGACGTTCGATGGGACCGCAATGAAAATGAAGGACCATCTGCGGGAGCGCCTTGGCCCCCAAGCGCCCGCGTCGCCGGTCCTGAGTCCGGATTTCCTCACTCAATTGCTTCGCCTGGGCCCACTCCGGACTGCCATCGAGCAGGACCTGAGAGTGCAGTTGCCCCTGCTCACGGACATGAGCGTCAATCACTACGCGCCGCACGCTCTGCTCGACTTGGCCAGGGAAACGAGAGAAAAGTCGTCGAGTCAGAATGAACGGGTGGTGCGGCGCGAAGTCCGCGACGCCGTGAACCGCGCCAGGCAGCAGATGGGTCCGGCGGCGGTAGGTGGCGTTCGAGCCATGGAGGACCGAATTTCGGCTTCCATCAAGCGCCAGTCACCGGGCTGACTCCGGCAGACGGACACCCCGGCCGGCGCAGGCGTTGAAGCGGTAGAAGGCCTATCCGGTTGCGCCCGGCACGCGGGTATCCTGCGCTTTCCGGTCCCGCAGCCACGGGATCAGGCCACCGGCCAGGAGCATCTCAACCTGACGCGTTGAGAGCGTGTGCCGGACGGCATAGTCCTGGTCCCGGGTCTCGTTGCGCACGCGGATCTCCTTACCGGTCCGGAGCGCGTCCCGCAGCCCTGTCAGCAGGAGCACATCGCCTTGCTGGATACGGCGATGATCGGCCGCATCCGTGAACTCCAGCGCCAGCACCCCGAAGTTGGCCAGGTTCTGCCAGTGGATCCGGGCGAACGAGACGGCCAGAACCACCCGCAGCCCGAGGAACTTCGGCGTGATCGCGGCGTGCTCCCGGGAGGACCCCTGGCCGTAGTTCGTGCCGGCAACCACAATGTGGCCGGACGTATCCCGGGTTTCGAGGACCCGTGCCACATAGGTTTCGTCGATCTGGGCAAAGGTGAATTCGGCCAGCTTCGGGATGTTGCTGCGATAGGGCAGTGCGCGCGCCCCGGCCTGCAGGATCTCGTCCGTGGAGACGTCGTCGCCCAGGACCAGCGCGACCGGTGCCTCGATGCGGTCCTCGAGCGGCTCGAACACCGGAAGCGAGGAGATGTTTTCGCCCTTGACCAAGGTCACCTCGGCAGCCTCCTCCGGAGCCAGCGGCGCCTCAAGCATCGAGGTGTTCACGCTCGACACCGCGGGTAGTTCAAGCTTCGGATACTCAAGGCCGAAAAGTTCCGTCAGGTCCCGCGGGTCCGTGATGGATCCCGTCAGGGCGGCGGCCGCCGCCGTCTCAGGCGAGCACAGGTAGACCGAGTCTTCCTTGGTACCCGAGCGGCCCGGAAAATTGCGCGGCATGGTGCGCAGGCTGTTGGTGCCGTGAGCCGGGGCCTGGCCCATCCCGATGCAGCCCATGCATCCGGTCTGGTGCAGCCGGGCGCCCGCGCGGACCAGATCGAAGGTGGAGCCCATCTTGGTGAGGTCCTGCAGGATCTGGCGGGAGCTCGGGTTGACGTCGAAGGAAAGCCCGGGCGCCGACTGCCGTCCCTTGACCATCGCGGCCACCATCGCGAAGTCCCGCAGCCCGGGATTCGCGGATGAGCCGATCACCACTTGTGCTACCGGCCTGCCTGCGACCTCCCTCACCGGAACCACATTGCCCGGCGAGCTGGGGGCGGCGATGAGCGGCTCGACCGTGGAGAGGTCGATCTCCTCGGTGAGGTCGTAGCTGGCATCGGCGTCGGCGAGGAGTTCGGTGAAGTCGGCCTCCCGCTGTTCGGACCGTAGGAAGGCCCGGACCTGCTCATCTGCAGGGAAGACCGTGGAGGTCGCCCCCAGTTCGGCGCCCATGTTGGCGATCACATGCCGGTCCATCGCGGTCAACGTCGCCAGGCCGGGGCCGAAGTACTCGAGAATGCGATTTGTGGCGCCGTGGACACCGTGCCGGCGCAGCATTTCGAGAATCACGTCCTTTGCGCTCGTCCACGGAGGCAATTCGCCGGTGAGCCGTACACCCCAGATCTGCGGCATTTTGAGGTAGAGCGGCTCCCCCGCGATGGCCGTGGCAACCTCGGTGCCCCCGACGCCGATGGCGAGCATCCCGAGTGATCCTGCGGCCGGGGTGTGGCTGTCCGAGCCGACCATGGTCTTGCCCGGGACGCCGAACCGCTGCATGTGGGTCGGATGGGATACCCCGTTGCCGGCCTTCGAGTACCACAGGCCGAACCGGCGGCAAGCGGAACGAAGAAATTCATGGTCCTCCGCGTTCTTACTGTCGGCCTGCAAAAGGTTGTGGTCGACGTATTGCACAGACACTTCGGTCCGTGCCCTGTCGAGTCCGAGTGCCTCCAGCTCCAGCATGACCAGGGTTCCGGTCGCATCCTGGGTGAGTGTCTGGTCAATCTGCAGACCAATCTCGGACCCCGGAATCATGCTGCCGGAAACCAGATGGGAGGCGATGAGCTTCTGCGCGACGTTGTATGCCACGGTGATCTTCCTTAACTCAATGGCACTGGACCTCAATGGCACTGGGCAGACGCCTGAGCCGGCAACGAACCGGCCTCCGGGGGCAATCCGCTTACTTCAAAACTAACCCCGCGCAGGCGCCGGGAACAGAGCCGGATTCGCCGTCGCAGGTTCTTGACCGCGCTGTCGTCGTCCGTGATGCTTGGCGCATGCCAACTCGAGACGTTCTGGGCATCGCCACTGCGGCCACCGCTTTGGCGGTGTTGAGTGGATGCGCGGCCCCGGCAGCGCCGCAAAGCAACGTCCCGACCAGCCCGACAACCACCACCGTCTCGAGTATCCCTTTCGCCCTCTTCACGCACTGTGGCATCCACGAGGCACGGGTGCGGGACACATTCTTCGCCGCCGATCAGCCGCTGGACGACGGCCACGGCAATCCCCCGGCAGGCTGGGGCAATCCCTACCAGTCGGGAACCATCACCGTCGAAGGCTCACGGGCGGTCTTCCGTGACGGTAGTGGTCACACCGTGGCCTTCCACGAACGGCGCGGTGCCACGAGCTTCCTCAAGACTTGCTCCTGAGACGCAGGCAAGGGTTCGGGCAAAGAAGAGCCCCGCTGCTATTGGGGGATGCAGCGGGGCTCTTCAGGTATAAACCTTTCCATCTGTGGGAGGACTCCGCAAATCGTGACGGTTGAGGCGTCAGCCGCGCAGGGCTGCCAAGGCCGCGGCGAGGGGCATGGCCAACGCGGGGCCGTGCCCCGGAAGGATGATCGATGCCTCTACACCGTCCAGGGCATGCGTTGCGGACAATGCGGTGTCCGGCTCGGAATGGTACATCGGATGGAGCATCTGCGGGCCTACATGTCCGCTCAGCGGGTGTCCTGTAACAAGGGAATCGCCGGTGGCGATCACCCCGGCGTCCCGGAAATAGATGGAGGCGTTGCCCGGCGTGTGGCCGGCCACCAGAATGGCCTCAGGGGCGCCCGGGAGATCCCGGAGCCTCTCCGCAGTCCAGGCCCGGGCCTCGGTGGCCGGATCGGCGTTCAGCGCCCCCGCGCGGATCGCGTGCCTCATCCAGCACAGGACGCGTGGGCGCCAGGCACGGACCATAACCTCGCCCAGGCCGACCTGGTGTTTTTCATGTCCCTGGACGTGTGCCAGTTCTTCGGGGCTGCACAGGATCGGGGTCCCGAACGTGCGGGAAAACAGGGCCGCCTGTCCGGTGTGGTCGACGTGGCCGTGGGTGATGAGGATGGCGCGGGCATTGGCCGGCTTCAGCCCGGCATGCTCGATGGATTTCAGGACGAGGTCAGTGTCTCCGGGGTAACCGCTGTCAATGAGGATGAAACCGGATCCGTCCCGGACGATGATCCAGTTCGATGCCGGGCCTTCGACAAAGAAGAAGCCCGGGGCCGGTTCGGAAACCTGCAGTGAAGGCTGCCACGCAGCATGGCCGTTGTGCGGAAGGTGGTCGGGCAAAGGACTGTACTCCTGAAGATATTGATCAGATGAAGCGTTGTACAGCCGGCCGGGCATCCGCCAGATGGGCTTGGTACAGACATACTGCCAAGTGCTTCAGGCAAACTCAAATCGGCAAATCAGATGTGACATTCACGTATCGCGACCTATATCCCGGGCGCCGTGGATACCCCGGAAAATATGACTTAATCCAATGAATGGTGGAAGATGGCCCGGTCCTCTGCTAGAGGAACGCGTTCCGGCGTCATGATGGGACGGCGACACGATCCCAACCTGAACGACGGGCTCACCAGTCATGAACACGATCAGCAGCACACAAAATCGATGGGTCCTGGTGGACTACCTCAACCAGGACCAGCCATGCCTCCTGAGCATCGGTCCGGTGAACTATTCCGGATCCAGTGTCCGCAAAAACCTTGATCTCCTGGGCCGCGAGCTGCTGATGGACCGGATCAAAGCTGTCGCTGAGACGGGACACGAAATCCATGACGCTGTCCATCACCGGGGCGTCAATTACCGTGTTCTCGCCTTGCCGATTAACTCTCCGATGACCAACACCGTCCTTGCGGTGCTGGCCATTTACACCGCGGACGGCGAGGGCCTGCCGCCGCGCCCGCCGATCGGCGCCCTGGAGTGGACGGTCTCAAAAACCGGGCACATTGAAACGTCGTGGAACGATGACCTGTTCGCCATCTACGAGATCGACCGTTCAGGGCAGAGCCCCACCGGGGACATGAACCAATGGGTCAGTGAACTGATCTCCCCCGAGGACAGAACCCGGATGAAGGTGACCATCGACGCGGCCATAACTTCGATGAACGCACAGCGGTATCTGGTGCCGTACAAGATCATCACCCGCTTCGCGACTGCTGTGCCCGGGTTCAAGAACCTGGAGGTCTCCGGCCGCGTGATCCCGGACGAACGGCGGCAGGGCAAGTGGCTGCGCGCCATCACGCGTGAGGTCCACGAGATCACGCCGGCCCCGATCACGCCGGGCTTCGGGGACTTCCACTCCAGCAGTCTCCTTCGCGCCGTCTTCGAACTCGCCGAAGAGCAGGTGCTGATGGCCGTCGACACCAGCTGCTGGCAGACCTTCATGACCTCCAGCACCTGGCAGCGGTTCGGCATCCAGTCACCGAGATTCGGCTACCTCCCCCACGTCATCCACCCCGACGATTACCGCATCTTCAGGGACACCGTTGAAGAGTCCCGGCCCTCCAGGCGTACGATGGTGCGCCTATTGCACACGGACAGCACCTACAGGCTGTACACCGTGCGTGCCAGCAGCGGCCACGATGAAGACGGCACCCCGGGCCGCTACGCCGTTGTCATGATGTCCCCCATCACGGGCCCATGAGGCGGCCCCGTGGGGGTTTCGGGCTCGTCGCAGGACATTGGAACTTTTTGGCCACGGGCAGGTTCACATCAAGCGGACGGCGGCGGGACTGCCCGACGTCGTCCGCTTGCGTTGGGTGCCGCTCCCCTACCGCGCACGGACCGGCCGCCGTCGGACGCGAGGTTGGCGCCGTCGACGCTGAGCGGCTTTCCTGCACAATTTTGGCTAGCGAAATTGTGCAAAGACGCGGATGGGTTCCGGACTGAAGTTCGACCCCTCGGTGAAGCCCAGCTCTTCATAGAAGGCGCGCTGTCCTGGCTCATCGTCGGTGATGAGCACGGTCTGGCGGACATGCCGGTACTTCTCGAGGACCCGTGTCAGCAAAGCCCGGCCCACTCCGTCCTTCTGGAATCCCGGCCGCACCAGGATGTCCTGGAGGAAGCAGATGGTCGCGTCGTCGGAGACTGCCCGGGCGAGGCCGATCAGATCACCGGCATCATTCCGGGCCGTGACGACGAACGCGGAGTTTCGGATCGCTCTCACGAGCAGCTCCGGGTCCTTGGTATAGGCGGACCAGCTCACGGATTCGTACAAGGAAAGAACTTCGGCATCGGAGAACTCGCTGGAGCGGAGATGTTAAACCCGGGCATCGGACCAGTGTTGCATGGCCCGCGTTCTCACAACCGGAATCACTCCTCCGGCGCCGTTCGCCGTTCAGTACTACGCCTTGGCCTGTAAGGCGGATTCGGCCCGATCGAGGCGGCGTAACCGGGCCGCGACGGCAAATATCCAGGCCATGATCGTGACCAGGATGACGCGTTGCACCAGGCCCTTCCACTCGAACAGCCCGCTCCCCGGCTGCTGGCTGACCTTAAGCAGGCCAATCCCGACCGTCAGGAGAACGCCCGCAGCCAGTGTCCATCCCGCCAAAGGGCGCCAGGCCCGGTCGCTGCGGAAGCGCCGGTAGAAAACGAAACAGCTGACGGGCGCGAGCGTGAAGAAGATGGCCCCGAAGATGCCGTGCACAACCCCGTGCGCGCTGGCCTGGTCGAACATCGCAGACGGGTCGGTGGCAAACAGTCCGGACACGATCAGGCTGACCCCCATGCACTGCACCAGTACCGGCCCGGTCCGGGACGCCGCCCCGGCGGTGAAGTGCGCTGCGAGGCCGCGGCCGAAGACGACTACCAACGCACCGGTCAGCAGGAAATTGAGCATCTGGACCCAGCCGTAGGGGCCAAGGGACAGCTCGCTGACAAACATGCTCGCCGGGGAATATCCCGGGCACAGCCACCCGTAAACGGTGAAAACGGAGACAAAAAGGACAGAGCCTGCCATCCCCGCCGCGGCCCCCTGTCCGACGCGCCGGCGTCTGGTCGCTGCATTGCCGGGGACTGAACTCGAGATCACAACCGAAGCCTAGTGCGTCAAGGGCGGAGGCAGCACCGCAAGCCAAAAGGCGGCGTACCTTTCGAACCTTTCATTGGATGGGGATGCGCCGCATGATAGGCGCATGACTGAAACCGCATCCGCCGACGAATCCGCTGTTGCCAAGGCACAACGCGAACTCGAAGCGGCGGGCGTCCGCAGCGTGATCGGCACGGTGGTGAATGCTTCGGGCATCACCCTGGCGAAGAGCGTTCCCTTAGTCCGGCTCAAAGCCTTTCACCAGGCCGGGATGGGCGCTGCCCCGGTCTGGCATGTGTTCGCCATCGACGGCGGAATAGCGTTCACGGACACCATCACCACCGTTGGCGATATGCGTCTCAAGATCGGTCTCGCGGGACTCCGCATCCTGCCGGGCGGCCGGGCCTGGGCACCAGGCAGCCTTTTCGAACAAGATGGAACCGCGTCTCCGGCCTGTGCCCGCGGTATTCTGGCCGACGTCGACGGCAGCCTCCTTGAGGCCGGATACGAGGCACTCGTGGGCCACGAACTTGAATTCTTCCTCGTCGCCCCGGACGGGTCGGCGCTGGAAACCACACCCTGGGTTCCCTACGGGGCAACCGGACTCCTGGACCAATCGGCATTCCTCGATGACCTGCTATCAACGCTGAACCATGCCGGCATTCCGATGGAGCAGATCCACGCCGAGTACGGCAGAAACCAGTTCGAGTTTTCCCTTCCCCCTGCTTCGCCGGTTCACGCCGCGGACACCGTGGTCCTTTCCAAAGTCATCGTTGGCATCGTCGCCCGGGCCCACGGCATGCAGGCCTCGTTCTCCCCGTTGCCCTTTCCCGGCACGGTCGGAAACGGTGCCCACCAGCACCTTTCGCTCCACAAGAACGGCCTGCCGCTGTTCTCCGGCGGCAGCGGACCGCACGGGATCCGCGCCGAGGGAGGCGCGGCCATTGGCGGAATCATTGCCGGACTCCCCGATATTCAGGGTTTCCTGACCGGATCAGTCTTGTCCGGAACCCGCTTGACGCCCGGCACGTGGTCGGGTGCCTACTTATGCTGGGGCCTGGAGAACCGGGAAGCCTCGGTGCGCTTTCTGAGCGAGGGCCAGAGCAACCCCCACGGAGCCAACGTCGAGGTGAAAATCATCGACCCGTCGGCCAACGTGTATCTGGCCTCCGCATCCATCCTCGCGCTGGCCCTTGACGGCATCAGCGGCGGGCGGAGGCTGCCGGAAGAGATCCCGGGTGATCCCGGACGGCTTTCAGAGGGCGAGCGGCAGCGGGCCAACGTCCTGCTGCTCTCAGACTCCCCCGCCGCCATTATCGACACGCTGGACAAGTCACGCCTTGCACGCGGGCTTCTGGGAGACGCCGCCGTCGATGCCACGGTGGCCGTCCGGCGCTACGAACAGCGAATCTCCGCCGACCTCGCGCCGGACGAACTTGCTGAACGCTTTCGACTTGCCTGGTCCGTCTGATGGCGGCCGGCGCTTTCCCGGACTTCGTCGAACAGGTCGGCCTGATTGATCACCACGTGCATGGCGCGTTTCGCTCCGACGGTGATGAGGCACGCTTTCAGAACTCGCTCAACGAGGGAAACACCGAACCACTCGCACACCCCGAGGACACCTACAACACCCAAATCGGGCTCGCCATCCGGCGGTGGTGCAGCGGCATTCTTGACCTGCCGCGGCACGCCTCGCCGTCGGACTACTGGAACCGGCGCTCCGAGCTTGGAGAACTCGAGGTCAGCCGGCGCATGACCCGCGCTGCCGGCGTGGGCGACTGGCTGATCGATACAGGACTGGATGCCGCTGACTACCTCAGCAGGGCCGACATGGCCGAGGTCTCCGGCGGGCGAACCCACGAGATCGTTCGGCTGGAAATGGTCGCCGAGTCACTGATCCAGGAGATAGCCAACCCGTCGGAATACGTCGACGAGTTCGGTCAGCGGCTTCAAGAGCTCACCCGCAGCGCCGTGGGCTTCAAGACAGTTCTCGCCTACCGCGCAGGATTCGACCAGAATCTCAGCCGGCCTGCACCGGCTGCGGTGGTTGAAGCAGCCCGCCGCTGGCAGGAGAACACCCGCGCCGGCACCCACGCCAAGCTCACCGACTTGACACTCATTGCCCACGGCATCTACACGGCGACGTCGATGAAGCTTCCGCTGCAATTCCATGTTGGATTCGGTGACCGCGACCTGGACCTCCACAAGACCAATCCCCTGCACCTCTTGGATTTTCTGCGGTCCCCCGAAGTCCGGGAGACACCCATCATGCTGCTCCACTGCTATCCGTTCGAACGCGAAGCCGGCTATTTGGCCCACGCCTTCGAAAACGTCTACATCGATGTGGGCCTTGCCGTGAACTTCACCGGGTCACGGAGCCGGGATCTGGTGGCCCGCTCATTCGAACTGGCTCCCTTCACAAAGATTCTGTACTCCTCCGACGCCTTCGGCCCGGCCGAACTCCACTACTTGGGCGCGCGATTGTGGCGGACCGCAATCACCAAGGTCATGAGCGGATGGATCGACGACGACGACTGTTCCGAGGCGGACGCCCGCAAGATCGTGCAACTCGTCGCGCACGAGAACGCCCGCCGCGTGTACGCGCTCCCCTGAGCGCCGGCCCGTTGCCTTGCCGCTGAGCAGGAAGGTGACGGAAGGGCGCAGGGCAGCGGGCCGGAACTCGGAGCGCCCATCCTACGCCGCGATGAACAGTGCCCAGTCGGGAAAGGGATCCACCGGTAATGGCGGCCCGGCCTCGCCGCGTCCGACGGCACCTGCAACTACGTCCGGCCAGTCGGGCGGTTCCGTTTCACACTCGGGCGGTTCCGGCTCCCAGCCTTCAACGGCGCCGCCGAGCTGAAGCGGCCAGTGCGGTGGTTCCCAGTCTTGTTGTTCGCCGGGATACGAGCGTCCCGCAGGTGAGATCCAGCCGGGCGGCTGGTCCCGGGTGGCGTCAACCGGTCTCCATGCTGTGGTGTGTTTGAGCCGGTGGTGCCGCCGGCATGGCTGGCCCAGGTTGGTGATGCCGGTGCCCCCTCCCTCGGACCAGGCCAACAGATGATCCGCGTCGTTATCCAGGGAATGGTTATTGCAGCCCGGAAAATTGCACCGGGCATCCCGGAGCCGCAACCATTGGCGCATCGCCTTCGGAACCCTGTAGCTGGTCCGTCCGATCTCCAGCGGCGCTCCGCTGCGCGGATCGATCAGCACCCGCAGGAAGGACGGGGCGCCATCCCCCACAATCCGGCGGGCCATGCTCGGCGGAATGGGACCATAACCGTCCAGTGTGGCCGGTTCCGAGCCGGTGCCCAAGAGAGACAGCACCGGCACGGTCACCAGGACCTGGGCCTTAGGTGACGGGGTTCCTTCCGCCACCCCCGCCAGCAGCCATTCAGCGGCGACGTCCGCACGGAGCTGGGTCAGGGTCCGGGATTCGTCCGGCTCCTGCAGGGCACGCGCCGCCTCCGTGGCACGGGACCAAACACCCACCGCCACATCCGCAGTCAGATAGGCCGAGAGCCAGGCCATGCCGTCCCGGTCCGGCACATATTCCAGCCGACGGTCCTCCACACCCTTGCGGTGGCGCGCCTCGATGCTGACAGGATGGTGCAGCTCACGCCATCGGCGCGCTTTGGCCCGGAACCTGCCCGGCACCAGCTCCCCCGCCGGGCAGCCACGCGCGGCAAAGGCAGCTTCGGGGTCCAGGAAATGAGCCTCCAAAGCAGCCGCCCCGGCGGGGTCCAGACCGGACGTTTCATCACACATCACCCGCGCGTGTTGCCAGGAAATGCTTCCTGCGTGCAGCGCAGACAGCGTGAGGGGCAACCCGGTGGTCAATTTGGCTGACTCCGCCAGGAGCGCGGCCGCCGATCTTTCACTCACTGTCAGGACACAGGCCACCTCTGCTGTCATCGCCATTTCCTGGGCGGTGCGCTCCTGCGGGGAAACGGCCGGAGGCGCCATGGCGGCGGCAGCGCGGGAATAACCGGCGGCGAAGTGCACCTTCAGCGCGGCAAGCCTGGCCTCCATGCGGCCCACCTCAGCCATGCCGTCCAGGCACGCGTCCGCCTCGTCGCGAAGAAGGTCAGCGCCGGTCGAGGCCGTGTTCCTGTCTCCGCGACCGGCAAACACAGCCACCGCAGCGAGGGAGGCCTCCATGGCCTCCAACGTCTCGGCAACTGCTCTGCCTTCCATACCCACAGAATGGCAGGAGGCACTGACATTTAACGCCGGTAACGCCGCCGTCAGCGTCAGCGTCAGCGTCTCAGGCTAAGACCGTCACCCAGGATCTGCCTGATCCCAAACTTCCCTACGGCGAGCATCCGCGGATTATCGTCGGAGTTGCTCAGCATGGCGGTGGACAGGATGAGAGCCCAGCCGCGCGCCCTCATCCAGGTGTCCCCGTCCACTGCGGAGCCAAAGGCGCCCATGAAGCGGCGGCGAGTGCCGGCGTCGAACATCAGCCACCCCACCGCAAGATCGACAGCCGGGTCCCCTACCCCGACGTCGCCGAAATCGATGACGCCGGCCAGGGAGCCGTCGTCCGCCAGCAGGATGTTGCCGGGGTGGAGGTCCCCGTGGAGCATCATCGGCGGCCCTTCCCAGGCCTTGGCGGCAAGGGCCTGCGCCCACACTGCTCTCAGCGCTGCCGCCTGCGGGTAGCGTTCGTGGTCCCCGAGCCGTTCCACCAGCACAGCGTCACGGCCTGTCAGCGGCACACCCCGGAAAGGGTTCACCGGGACGCCGGATTCGGCCGGCAAGTGAAGGGACAGCAGGAAATCGGCCAGGCCTTGAGCCGCCTGCCCGCGGCCTGCCGGACCGACGTCGGCTGCAGCGGCTCCGGGAACCCACCGCACGATGCTCCACGGCCAGGGAAAGTCCGGCGTCGGCCGGCCGGCATGGACGGGGACGGGAACCGCGACCGGGGAGCGGCGAGCTTTGTCGGGAAGGTAACGCTGCTCATGCAGTATCAGCGGAACGGCCTCCGCCCTGCGCGGCAGCCGGACGGCCAGGCCGTCACCGAGCCGGAAGGTGGCGTTGTCCCAGCCGTTCGCAACCCGCGCTAAAGGACAATCGCCGAGGTCGGGCCGCTGGTCCCGGACGAGGCGCCGGACCACGCTGGCACTCACTTCCACCGTGGCGCGCGGCATTTCCGCCATCCAGAAACCCGCCTTCCTTGTGCCTGCAATGCAGTCCGAGCCATTCCCTTGTCCGAATATAGTTCAAGACCCCCAAGTGCGAACGGGGAGCGGAACGAGGTCAACGTCTATCGGTGCGAGGTGACCGATGCGGCGTCAGGGACTGACACGGTGTTGCGGCGCAGGGATTCCCGGCTCCGTTCAAGCCCGGGCCGGCACTTCACGTCAACGCGGTGGCGTTCGCGGGTGACCCGGTTCCTCCGGTGATGTTGAGCGGTTTGATGGTGATGAAGGCGTCCCAGTTGCCGGTGGTCTTCATGTGCCGGCTGAGGGGTCCGAGCCGCCACAATTCGCCTAAGGGCATGCCGAGTTTGGCCAAGAGTTGTTGGTGCATCATGCCGTGGTCGCTCGGCGCGCTGTTCAGGAAGGGGCTTCCGGGTACGGCGGGCAGGCACTCGAGGGCGAAGTTATCAGCCGCAAGCAGCGCGACGCGGTGGTCCCAGGCCCATGCGACGAAGTCCTGTGATTGGGCGATGCCGGTGGCACGGCGGTTGTCGCGGGTCTGTTGCTTCTCCTCCAACGTCAGGGCAAGGAACCATTCGCACCAGCCAGTGTGGAGCATCAGGATGTCTCCGGGGCGGATGCTCAGAGATTGGGCCGCTACGGCCGCCTGGATGAGGTCGAGGCTGAGGGGTTCCCCGGCTGTGTGGTCGATGGGCTCGCCCAGGCCGGTGCGGTACCCGTCGAGGTCGACCAGCACTCCCCTGCCAACAATGGGGTTGTCTGCCCATTCCTGGATGCCGAGGTCCGGGGTGCCCTCCGTGATCCGGTCATCGGGGGTGCCGTTGTAGAAGCCGATGTCGTCTGCCCGGCGGTGCCGGAGCCCGTCGATCTGTGTGGAGCCCTGGAGGTAGTAGCCGTCGAGGTAGTCGTCGCGGTGGGCGGGGTGGGAGGAGTAGATCGTGTGGCGCGGTGCGCTTCGTTTTAGTGACATTCCGGGGTCAAACGCTTCGGCGGGATAGTCCAGGCCGAAGACGGTGCCGGTCCTGATGCAGTTTCTGGCTTGCAGGATGGGGTCCTGTGTGATGAACGACGGCGTTCCGCGGTCCGGTTGGGGAAACAATCCCCAGGAGGTCCCGGCTAGCCCACCCTCCCTTTCAAGCAGTTGGGCAAATGTCGGGTAGGTTCCGTCCCCGGCATGGGATGTCATCGCGTCGCTGCTTCCTGGGGCGCCTTCACTCTTTGCTTCTGGTGGGTTTTGTAGCTGAGGAGGAAGCCTGCGATCGCGCACACAGAGGCCACGATGCACAGCGGGGGGTTGACGGATTCATTGAAGAATTGGAGCCACGCGCTTTGGCCGGCGATGAGGGCGATGGCCTGTCCGGTCACGACTAGGACGCCTCCAATGAGGAGGGCGACGAGGGTCAGGACGAAGATGACCTCGATGACTCTTCTGATCTTGGGCATGTCTTGGTTCCTTTAGATCGGCAGGACGCCGACGATGATCAGCACGCCGATTCCCAGCAGCGGCAGGGCGTAGTGGGTGAGCAGGCGGGAGAAGGTTTTGACCGGGTTCACGTCGGCGATGCCGCAGGCGACGTAGAGCGGTGCGCCTCCGGGCGGAACCGCTGCTTCGCAGGAGGAGAAGATCAGCACGGCGACGGCGGCGGTGGTGGCCGGGACGCCGGCGGCGACGAGTGTGGCGACACCGACGGTTCCGACGGCGGCCATGGTGGCCGTGGCGGAGAGCGGGGCTGCGACGGCGATGACGATCAGTCCGATGAGGATGGCGAGCAGCCACAGGGGCAGGTTCAGCTGGTTAAGCAGTGCGGTCATCTGTTTGGGCAGGCCCGTGGCGGCGAGGGCGTTGGCCCCGGCAAAGGCGAAAACGACCGTTACCCCCACGATGCCGAATCTCGGGGCGGAGTCCCGGAGCAGCGCCCACCAGGCGTGGCCGCTGCCCGGGAGCCGCTTCCTGCCCAGCAGGGCGCCTGTGATGATGAGGACCACCGGGATCCAGATGATGACGCTGACAGTTTTGGTGATATCGCCTCCGGTCCAGTCCGACAGTGCCGTGGCGATGGCGCCGGAGGTGATGATGAGCGGGATGGCCACCACAATGAAGAGCAGCAGCGTGGCCCAGCCGCGCCCGAAGGCTACCCGGGCAGTCAGCCGGTGCGCAGGATCCAGCGGCGTCATCCCGCTCTTGCGGATCAGCAGCCAGGTGACAATGAGCCGGTGCAGGAAGCACCATAGGCCGCCGATGAGCAGGGGAAGTAAGAGCTCGTTGACGTTCAGCAGGGGCCCGACGGTGGCGGATCCGACGAGGACGAACATGGAGGCGCTGAACGGGAAGGTGATGCCCATTCCGGCGTTTCCGGCGACAAGTGTTGCGGCCGCGGGTTTGTCGAGCTTGGATTTTTCCATCCAGGGGATGGTCACGGAGCCGACGGTCGCGGCGATGGCGGCTTGGTTGTGGACCACCCCGCCGAGGCCGGCGGACGCCACGGTGGACACCCAGGCGGGGCCGCCTTTGACGCCGCCGATCATGGAGTTCAGCAGGTCGATGAGACGGTCTAGCACTCCTGTCTTGTCCAGGAGGTAGCCCATGAAGACGAACGCCATGGTGGCGTAGACGATTTCGTCGGTTGCCGCGGAGTAGAAGGAGGCCCAGCCGATCTGTGCCGCGGCGGCCCCCGTGAAGGGGAGAACGGCCAGGAAGCCGAGGATCATGGCTTCTCCGACGCTGCGTTTGATCGCTGTGGTCCAGAGCAGGATGACGGCCAGGTAGGCACCAAGGGCCCAAATGCCGATCATGCGGTAGCTCCTGGTGGGGTACTTCTTAGTGGATGATTCATCGTTGATTCCTGTAAATGATTCTGCCTGATGCCGGGGTCAGCGCAAGATGGGGGTCAGTGCAAGGCCGGCGCCATCGGCGCCGTTTCCTGGGCCATGCGTGTCAGGGCGGTAGCTGAAGCTGACGTCATCTCGGCGGGTACTCCGAGGTCGGAGAGGTAGTTGGCGGTGTCCTGCATCTCCTGGGAGCGGCGCAGGGCGTGTTTGGCAGTGCCGGTGAGGAACCTGTCGATGACGGCCTGGCCGTCGCCGGCGAGCTGCCGGGCGACCTGGCCGCGGATCCAGTCCTCCAGGCCGGCGGCCCGTCCGGCGGTGACCGCTTCGACGACGACTGAGGCCATGCCTTTCATCAGAACGCTGCGGAGCAGTTTGTGGGCCATGGCGGCCCCGGGTTCGCCGTCGGCAATTTCGACGTCGGCGCCCAGCGGGGACAGGAGCTCGGCCACGGCCCGGGAGCCGGGGCCGCTGACCATTAGGGGAGTTTTTGCTCCCTGGGTGGGGACGGGTCCGAGGATAGCGACGTCCGCGAAAAGCGCCGCGCCGGGCAGCTGCCCGAGTTCCTGCATGACCTGCGGTGAGGAGGAGGTGAAGTCGGCGTAGCAGCTGCCGGCGCGCAGGACCGGCAGGCATTCCTGGGCCACGTTTCGCGCGGCGCCTGCCCCGGTGAGGACCAGGACGATATCCGCGCCTGCACAGGCTTGTGCTGCGGTAGCTGCCCGGGTGACGCCGGCCGGGGTGGAAGGGGCGACGGGATCGAATCCTGTCACGGTGTGGCCTGCGGCGACCAGGGCTGAGGCATAGGTCGCCCCGGCTTCGCCGAGGCCGATGACGGTGCACGCTGTCATTTTTCTGGTGTCTTTTCTGTTAGTGGCGGGCCGCAATAATGGCGGCCCGGCGGCTGGTTTCGTCAGCGAAAACGGCTTCGGCCGCGTCTGCGACGTTGGCCGCCTGTTCCCTGGGAATGACGATGACGCCGTCGGAATCGCCGATGATGACATCGCCCGGCAGGACGGGAACACCGCCGAAGGAAATCGGCGTGCCAAGGCGGGAGGGGCCGTTCTTGTAGGGGCCCGCCGGGGTGATGGCACGGGCGAAGACGGGCATGCCAATCTCGGCGAGGGCTTCGGCGTCGCGGGCAGCGCCGTCCAAGGCGAAGCCGGCGAGGCCCAGGTTGATCGCACGTTCGCCGATGAGCTCGCCCAGCAGCGCCCGGGATTCGTCCCCGCCGCCGGAGACGACGATGACGTCTCCGGGGCGGGCGACCTGCAGTGCGCGGTGGATGCCCTGGTTGTCCCCGGGGCGTGTCCAGACGGTGAAGGCCGGGCCGGCGAGGCGGGCGCCGGGCCAGATGGCCTGGATGGCTGAGTCCGCGATTCCGAGGCGGTCCATGGCGTCACCGATGTTGGCGGCCGGCAGTTTGGCGAGCCGGTCGATCACGTTCCGGTCCGGGCGGGCGAAGTCTGCGTCGATGTCCTCAAGGACTGGAGTTGTCATGGTCGGTTCTTCCGTGGGGGTTGGCGTTGGAGGATCAGTCTTTTTTCTGGACCAGCGGGAGGACCTTCTTGAAGTCCGCTTCCTGGCCGGCCCAGAACTTCTCGTAGTCAGTGCCGGAGAGGTAGCTGGTCTGGAGACCGAGTGCGCTCATCTTTTCCTTGACAGTGGGGTCCTCGATGGCCTTTTGGAGGGCAGCTTCGAGCTTCTTGGCGATGGCGTCAGGCAGCCCGGCCGGTGCCGAGTAGCCGCGGACGGTGCCGGCTTCGACGTCGTAGCCGGCTTCCTTGAACGTGGGAACGTCCGGCAGCGAGGGTGAGCGTTCGGCGGTCATGATGCCCAGGACGCGGGCCTTGCCCTGTTTGGTCAGGTCGGTCACGTCGCTGACGTTGGCGACGAGGACGTCGACGTGCTTGCCGAGGAACGCGGTGGTGGCCTGGGAGGCGCCCTCGGAGAAATGCACCGGAGCGAACACCGAGCCGGTGGTTTCCTGGATCTGGGCCAGGGCGAAGTGTTCGCCGGTCTGCAGGCCGGTGGTGCTGGCGGTCATGGATTTCGGGTTTGCCTTGGCCGCGTCGAGGAGGTCCTTCAACGTCTTGTAGGGGCTATCGGGCTGGACGGCGATCACGGCGGGGTCGATGACCTGCCGGCCCAAGGGTTCAAAGCTGGCGCGGGTGTATTTGGCGCCGCGGGTCGGGTCCAGCGGTGAGACGACCACTGACGGTGAGCCGGTGGCGCCGATGGTGTACCCGTCGGGCTTGGCGCCGGTCAGAGCCGTGTAGCCGATCTGTCCACCGGCGCCCGGCTTGTTGATGACCTCGACGTTAGTGCCGAGTTCCTTCTCTAGGATCGGCTGGACGAGGCGCGCTGCGGTGTCCACGGCGCCGCCGGAGCCGAAGGCCACGATTAGGTCAATGGACTTGCCCTTCTTGGGGAAGTCGTCCCCGGAGGCGGGGTTGTTGGCGCTGGCGTTGGCGCCGCAGCCGGTGAGGGCGATGAGGGCTGCTGCGGCGATGGCTGCGGTGATTTTCGTGCGTGACAAGGGTCTTCTCCTTTGAAGAAATGCATGGGATTAGAGGGTTGGTAGGTGGTCGGGCGTGGAGTTGAGCTGGGTCTAGGCTTCGGGGTCCTCGGTGAGGGCCTTGGGTTTGTGGAACTTGAGCAGCGGGCTGCAGATGATCAGCACGCCGACGCCGATCAGCACGGCGGAGATGGGGCGGCTGGTGAAGACGCTGAAGTCGCCTTGGGAGATTTCCAGGGATTCGCGCAGTGAGCGTTCCATCAGCGGGCCCAGTACCAGGGTGAGGACCATCGGCGCCAGCGGGATGTCCAGGTTTCTCAGGGCCAGGCCGAGCAGGCCGAAGCCGATCATGACGAAGACGTCGAAGACGCTGAAGTTGATGGTGTAGGCGCCGATGACCATGAACAGCAGGATCACGGCGGTCAGGATGGGGGTGGGGACGCGCAGGATGGAGGTCCAGAGTCCGACCAGCGGGACGTTGAGCAGCAGCAGCAGCACGTTGCCGATGAAGAGGCTGGCGATGATGGCCCAGGCAATCTCGGAATGCTCTGTGAACAGGGCGGGCCCGGGCGTCAGGCCCTGCTGGAGGAAGGCGCCCATCAGCACGGCGATGGTCGGGGATGCCGGGATGCCGAGGGTGAAGAGCGGGATCAGGGCGGCATTTGCGTGGGCGTTGTTGGCTGTTTCGGGACCGGCGACGCCTTCGACTGCGCCCTTGCCGAGTTGGTGACGGAAGCGGGAGAACTTCTTTTCCGCGGCATAGGACAGCAGAGACGAGACTGATCCGGTCATCCCCGGGATGAGGCCGAGTCCGAAGCCGACGCCGGTGCCCCGGGCTATGGCGGGGGTACTGCGGCGCCATTCTGTCCGGGTCGGGAGCAGGGAGCGCATGCCGGGGGCGTGAACCAATGGCGTCTCCGCGTTCTTGCGGTAGGAAAGGATTTCGGAGAGCCCGAAGACGCCGACGATGACAGCCACGAAACTGACGCCGTCCAGAAGCCGGTCCATCCCGAAGGTGAAGCGCGGGGCGCCGGCCACGGGGTCGATGCCGACCATGGAGATCAGCAGGCCCAGTGCACCGGAGATGATGGCCTTGACCATGGACTTGCCCGCAAGTGCAACCAGCAGGGATATGCCGACGACCATGAGCGCGAAGAACTCCGGGGGCCCGACGAGCAAACCCAGCTCACCCAGGGGTTTGGCGGCAAAGACCAGGCCGATGGTGGCGACGGTTCCGCCGACGAAGGATCCCACGGCGGCCAGGGTAAGCGCCGCACCTGCCCTGCCGAGTTTGGTCATTGCGTAGCCGTCGATGGTGGTGATCGCCGACGACGCCTCACCAGGCGTATTCAAAAGGACGCTGGTGATGGTGCCGCCGTACTGGGTGCCGTAGAAAATGGCGCACAGCATGATGATCGAGCCGGCGGGATCCAGGTTCAGGGTGAGAGGGATGAGCAGGGCCACGCCGGCGACGGGGCCGACACCGGGAAGGACTCCGATGATGGTGCCCAGCAGGCAGCCCAGGAAGGCAAAGAGCAGGTTTTGCCAGGTCATGGCGGTGGCAAAGCCGCCGAGCAGTTCGTTGAGGGTGTCCATGCCTAGAGTCCGATCAGGTTCAGCGGAGTGAATGCCGACACGGGGAGGGCGACGTTCAGGCCGTAGTTGAAGGCGTAGAACGCGCCGACGCTTCCGGCGAGGGCGATGACCACTGAGGTCATCCAGGTCCTGCGGCCGCGCAGTTTCAGGTGATAGAGCAGGAACAGGAACATGCTCAGCTGAAAGCCCAGCAGATCCATGACGGACGCCAGGAGAACGAGGCTGACCACAACGGAGACCACCATGCCCCGGTCGATGCCCTCGGCCTTCTCGCTGGGCCGGCGCAGTTCCTGGACCAGCCAGAGCGCCGACATCGCGACCAGCACCCCTCCCATGGCGAACGGGAACAGGCCGGGGCCGGGGCCCAGCGAGGTCCACAGGCCGAGGTCGACCGAGCTGACCAGTACATAGACGCCGACGGCGGTGAACGCGCCGATGCCGGCAAGCACCGACGGAGCGACGCGCTGGGCGCGCTCGGGTTTCGTCAGTAGTGACTCCGTTGTCATCGTTTCCTTCTTACGTTCCGTGATCATTCATTTCATACAATGAAAGAATGTTTCGTCTGAAGAAATAGTGACAGGCGACACAGGACCTGTCAAGCACAAGGAAGTTACATAGAATGAAAGGATGACCGTGACTTCCACACACTCAGCCGGCTCCGCCGAAGAGGGCAGCCCCAAAGCCGGGAACATGCGCTCCCTGTCCCGGGCGATGGAGGTCTTCGCCGAACTCCAGCGCGCGGAGCGGCCGCAGCGGCTGAGCGACCTGGCCAGGACCTGCGGCATGAGCCTGCCGACCACGCTGCGGATCCTTCGGGTCCTGCAGGATTTCGGCATGGTCAGCCAGACGGACAAGTCATACCGGATCGGGCCGGCGGTCCTGCCTGCGGCCCGCAGCTATCTGGAGAATGATCCCCTCGTGGTGGCAGCCCGGCCGATCCTCCAGCAGGTCGCCTCCCAGACGGGACTGACGGCATCGCTCTACACCAGGCTGGGCTTCGAGCGGATCCTGGTCGCACGGGTCGACGGCGAATCGCCTCTGCGCTACGACCTGCCCCTGGGCAAGCGGCTCCCCCTCACGGTCGGGGCGGCCGGGAAAATTCTGCTGGCTGCACTCTCCGAGGAAGAACTGCAGCAGGCGGCCGCCGCGGCCATCGCGGCCGGTCATGAGAAGAGTTCGTTTACAGCCGAGGAGCTTCGTGCTCGCCTGCCCGAACCCGGCACCGATTATGCATATTCCGCCGATGAGCGCGCTACCGGCGTGCTCTCGGTCGCCGTTGCAGTCCCCAACAGGGCCGGCCGTCCCAGCGAATCTCTGGCCCTGACCAGCCCCGTCGAGACGGCCACCGAAGCCGGCCTTAAGGCCGGTGTTCCGGAACTCCGGCGGGCAGCCGGCCGGCTCTCAGAGATCTTGGAAGGCTCCGTCTACTAGCCGGCCTTGAGATCCGCCGACCAGCCGCCGTCGGAGGCGAGGATGGCGCCGTTGACATTGGTGCCGTCGTCGCTAGGCAGGAAGGGATGGAGGCTGCGAGCTGCGCCGCGGTGGCGGGCGTGGGAACGGTGGCCTGCATCAGAGGGCCCAGGCGTTCGGCCGCGAGTTGGGAACCCCAACACTTGTCAATGAGCGTCTCCGGGTCGAGGGAGTACGCGACATGGAAGTATTCACTTATGACTATCGACAATGATGATGCCAACCTCCCGGCGCAATTGGACTCCCACGGCGTAGACGACTCCGCCGAAGTCAGCCGTAGCTGGGACCACATCGGGGCCATCATTGTCGATGCCGCCTTGCAGCGGCGACAGAACTACCACGCGACCGTCAGGCCGCGAGTTGTCGCCCTGGTCGAGGCGTGGCCGGATGCCGCCACGACCAGCGGATTCCGGCGGCGCCTCGATACCGGGACGCTTTCCGAAGTTATCGACTGGCCGTCCCCTGGCCGCGTCGCCCAGGTAGAGGACATGACGCGCGTGTTGGAGAGCCAGGGCATCGAGACGGTAGCCGAACTCCGAGCAGCGCTTGGCGCCCCCTCCGGCAGGGCCGTTCTCCGGGAGGCTCTTGGGGCCGTGCGGCATGTCAGTCCCAAGACGCTGGACTACATCGACACCCTGAGCGAAATATCAACGGACGCTGTCGAAGAGTAGACCCGGGGAGGTCCCGCCTGCCGCCTCGGGGACTTCCCCAGATCTGGGGTAGGGCCTCGCGTGTAGGCTGCAGATCGAGATTGAGGACGCTGCCCCGCTCGCCGCACCGCCTGTTTTTAACGCTGCTGAGGTTGAACTGTATGATCCTGTCCGGGCTGTCCTCGCTGAGCTTCAGGACTCGAACTTCTACGTCGTAACCGTCAATGACAGCAGAGGCAGAACACGCCTCATACATGCCCGTGACGTTTGACGGCAGCGGAGAAGTCTCGCAGTCGCCCTTCACTTTCGCACCGTTCAAAGCATCGTCACCGATGCGCTGCACGTCAGCAGGCGTCACTTTCTGTTCCGTCCGGTAACTGCGCCACATGCTGTCACAGTCCACGTCGTAGCGGATGCAGAACGGTCCGCCCGTAATGTTCTCCCCCTCCCCGTTCCATCCCGGAGCCGGGTGCATACGGTCTGCGATCGCAACCATCGGTGCCGTCGCAATAACGTGGGTCACCTGAAGGATTGCAGGAATGCCAAAAATGACTGCGAGCACAATAAGGACTACCTTCAGCCACGTCGGAAACCATCGCCTCTTAGGCTGCGGTGGGCTGCCAGAACGAATCTGCATGCCTTATTGTCGCCTCTGTTTGTGATTCGCAGGATTTTCCATTCCCGTGTCCGTTGAAGCGAGAGACTCCGAACTTATTCAGTGGCGTCCATAGACGATTGGTGGCGCCGGCCGGGAGGGTGCTGTAAACCGATCTCATGTTCTTCCGTCAACTTGAGTACATGGTGGCCTTGGACCGCGAGCGTCACTTCCTGCGGGCGGCCCAGTCCTGTTCGGTTTCCCAGCCGGCATTGTCGGAGGGGATCCGGAAGCTGGAGGAGGAGCTGGATGTTCCCTTGATCCACCGGGGCAACAAATTTGAGGGCCTGACAGCCGAAGGGCAACAGATTGTAGTCTGGGCCCGGAGGATCCTCGCGGACCGTGACGGACTGAAAGAGGAGATCGGCGCGATGCGCGCCGGGCTCAGCGGACGGCTGCGTTTTGGGTCCGTTCCGACCGCTTCGATAGCGGTGTCCTTGCTCACAGCTCCATTTTGCGCTCAGCACCCGCTGGCGCGGGTTCAGGTTGTGTCTGACCTGAAATCCGAGGATGTTCTTCGGCGGCTGCAGAATTACGAGATCGATGCCGGCATCACCTACATCCGGGATTCCGTCCCGGGCGAGTTCCAGGTGGCCCACCTATACATGGAGAAGTACGTCCTGCTGACGGCCGCCGACACCGGGACGGGGGGCGAGTCGGCAACCTGGGCGGCTGCCGCTGCCCTTCCGCTCTGCCTGCTGGATCCAGTGATGCAGGGCAGACGGCGTCTCGATGACGTGTTTGCCGAGGTGGGTGTTATGCCGTCACCCCGGGTAGAAACCGACTCGGTGTCATCGCTCTTCGCGCAAGTAACGACGGGGCCGTGGGCAACCGTCGTGCCGGCGGCCTGGCTTCACGTCTTTGGCGTCCCAGCCGGGATGTGCGCGTTGCCCCTGGTGGAGCCGGAGCGCGCCATACCCGTCGGACTTGTCACCCTCGCCTCGGAACCGGGCTCCGTTATGGCTCGCGCCATGGCCGCCGTCAGTCGCATGACGGACCTCACATTCCTGGAGGATCTCCCTCACGAGCAGGCGCCATAGACGCCGCCTATTGTGGGATCGTTTTTCCTTGTTTGATACCTATGATGCATAGGCGGAAGGTGGATCTCAGGCGGCTACCGTCTCGGCCCGCCAGCCTTCCTACCATTGGAGATCCCGTGATTACCCAGAACCGAAATCCGACCATTTCGGGGAGTCACTCCGCCGCTTCGGCGACTGCTGAAACTCCGCTGACAGGCCGCTACGCAGTATCCGGTCGTTACACCGACGTGGACACGCTCGTCCGGGGCGACGCCCGCCGCGCCGTCCGTCCGGGCAGCTACACCGACGTCGATACCCTCACCCGCCCGAAGTCCGACATCGTCCGCCCGGGCAGCTACACCGACGTCGATACCCTCACCCGCCCGAAGTCCGACATCGTCCGCCCGGGCAGCTACACCGACATGGTGCTCCCCTAGGCCAGGTCTCCGGCCCCGGGCGTACCGGAAGCTACACAGACTGCAGCGCGGGATAAGACGCCCCCAGCATGCTCCCCAAAGGCGCCCTCCCAAGGACGTGTGCGCAGCTGGCCGGCCGCTCCCCTCCATGCAGGCCTTCCATCAACACACGACTTTGGCACTCTCGGTACCCTTTGCCACTGGGGCGTCCTGCAACACTATGCTCATCCGCGGATAGACCTCGCCGCTCGTCACCGCCCACGAGAAGTAGGTTCACACCAAACGGACGACGGCGGGACTCCCCGCCGTCCGCTCACGTTTAGCGCGGTGGTTACAGCGCGGACCAACCGCCGTCGGAGGCGAGGATGGTGCCGTTGATGTTGGTGCCGTCGTCGCTGAGCAGGAAGGTGATGGAGGCGGCGAGCTGCGAGGCGGTGGCGGGGATGGGGACGGTGGCCTGCATCAGCGGACCGAGGCGTTCGGCCGCGAGCTGGGATCCCCAGGTGGCCACGATGTTGGTGATGGTGGGGCCGGGGGCCACGGCGTTGAAGCGCAGGCCCCTGGGCCCGTACATCACGGCGGAGTTCTTGGTCAGGCCGACGACGGCGTGTTTGGACGCGGTGTAGGCGGCGCCGGCGGCGGACCCGCGCAGGCCGGCCTCGGAAGCGACGTTGACCACGGAGCCGGTGCCGGCGTCAAGCATCAGCGGCACCACGGCGCGGGTGAGGCGCATGAGGGCGGTGACGTTGATCCTGAAGACGCGGTCCCAGAGGTCGTCGTCCACCTCGTGGATGGGGGCGAAGTTGTCCATGATGCCGGCGACGTTCGCCAGGGCGTCGATGCTCCGCCGGCGGCAGCGACGACGGCGGCCACGGTCTCCTCGGTGGAGATGTCGCCGACCACGGGGACCAGGTCATGCCCGGCGTTCTCGGCCACGAGGTCGTCCAGGCGTTCCTTGCTGATGTCGGCGGCGATGACGCGGCCGCCTTCCTTGGCGATGCGCAGGGCGGTGGCCCGGCCGATGCCGGAGGCGGCGCCGGTGACGATAACGGTCGTGCCGGCGAATCGGCCGGCGGCGGTGGCTTCCCGCCATGAAGCTTGGTTGCCGAAGATGTCTCTCCCGACGCTGCTGACGGTGATGCGATCCGACTTATGACGTTCTGCTTCATTCATGAATGGATGAATGTTGGCGGGATGCCTTTGGACGCATTGAAGACCACCGTTCCCTGCTCCACCGGGCGCCCGGTGACGAATGATCCCGACGCAGTGGCCGCCATGGCGCTGCGGCTGTTCGCTGAGCGAGGCTACGAACAGACCTCCATGGAGGACATCGCGCGCGCGGCGGGGATCGGGCGCAAGAGTCTGTACCGGTACTTCGCCAGCAAGGCCGAGCTCGTCTGGGGTGGCATGGAACCGGTGATCGAGGCCTCGGGTCTCGTGCTTGATTCAGCGCGCGCTGCCGGCGGGGCCGACGGCGACGTCCTGGCGGGGCTGAGGGATGCGGCTGTCGCCGGGGTTGCCGTTCTGCCGGACCTCGCGGTCACGCGCGGCCGGCTGCGGCTGATCGCCGAACACCCCGAGCTGGCCAGCCGGAGCTACGAGTCCCTGGCGCCGTAACGCGAGCGGACCCGCGCGTACCTGGTTTCGGCCGGCGTCCGGGAGGACGTCGCGGGGTATTTGTGCGCCGCGTTGATCGGCGCAACGTTCGAGGCCTGGATGCAGTAGGCCGCGGGAACGGACCCGGATCCAGTGCCTTATTTGGTGGCGGCGGTTGGGGTGTTGCGGGCGCCGGTGGCGTAGGTCGTCAGGCTGCAACCCAATTGGCTCCGGTTCCCGAAAGAGGATCGCACAATTGACGACTCTCGGGCCGTGTCGTGCTCTGCTGGAGCCTGACGAGTCCGCTACTCACGATGGACGGCTATGTGCTCCTTGCCCCCTCGGTTTCAATTCGAAGCTCGACCGCCCGCGCAATGATCTGACGATTAGTTGTGCTCGCACCAAGGATCGCAATCCGATTGGCGTACTCAGTCTCCCCGAGCTGCACAGCAAGCCTGCCCAAAACCTCGTCGGCGAAACTTGACGAGATCGTGTCCAGATGGGTCATGTTCAGAACGATCTGCGGGACACCTGCACTTAGGTAGTTCATGATTCGGGTCCGGATTTCGCTCCCCTCTTTTCTGGAGCCGATAGAGCTCTCGAGTTCAGCGGCGTCGAGTTCGTGGAAGCCATCAATCGTCTCGATGGACTCGAGAAGGTCACTGGATGAGAACCGAGAACCCAAGGCCTCACCGATACTGACTTTCGTTTCACAGTTCAGTTGCCAGTCAACTGTCGTTCCGTGGTGAGACTCCAAGTCCAAGAGCGGTCTGTGAGCGTCGGAGATAGTGGCGGCTACCTCGTGTTCCTTAAAAGTCCAAGTGCCCTTTCCGGAGTGGATGCTGAGTGAGCCTCCGTTGAGATCGACAGACCGGCTAAGGCCGAACAGTCCGTTTCCTTGGTTCAGCTTGCCCTTACTGGTAATGCCTTGCTGGACGGCCAAACCAATCGCCTGGTCTGCTGTCTTGATTGATTCATAGGAGAATCTGCCGGCTTTGGCTCCCATCCCCATGGCTCGGTGAATGCCGATGCCCGAATCACTCACCGAAATGACGCACTGTCTTGTGAGTGTGTGGAGTTGCATCATCACGTAACCGCACGAGGCTTGACTGTGCTGAAAAACGTTGTCGAGGACTTCATAAATGCACCAGTTCAGAGTGTCGTATACGCCCTCTTCGCAGGGCATTCGATCAAGGAGGGAACCCATGAAGCGCCGAGTGATTTCTCCGGCTTCCTTCTCGTTCCGATACTTCCATACAACGTCCGTGAGCTGCGCGGTGTGATCAGGGTCATCAGCAACGTCTACCGGGTTGAGGACATGGGCCAGTGAACGCTCATGCCCCGCTTTGCCAATGTGAAAGGTGTGTCCGCGTTCCTTTAGAAAATCGAGGGCACAAGCAAAGGGCACAGCTCCGTTGGGATACACCTTGTCTGTATGTTCGAAGTCCAAACCTATCGATTGCTCGAGTGGCTTGGCAGCTACCCAGGAAATGAGTCTCCTGGCTGCAGCGGGACCTGACAAGTCTCTGACAGCGAAGTCGCGGTTCTCCCTAATAGGTGGGCGTTCGCTTGTTTCTGGCAAGTTAGGTCCTCTGTGTCGTCATGGATATTGAGGAGCCGAGTGTAACTTGAGGCCCGCCCCGTCAGCCGACGAAACTCCGGCCGCCCGCCTCCTCGCATTTCCCTGTTGGCAGAGAGCTCCATGCGCAGATCAGTTCCCGAGACTCACGCCGACAGGACGGTTTGGCTCCGTCGGGCTCATTCCACGTCCGATGCCGGGAACATCATCGAAGACCTCACGAAACGGAACGTGAAGCTCGTCCTCGTCGGAGTCATCCACGACCCCACCGACCCCGTCAGCCTGCTGCTCTTCAAGGTCTTGGCCATGTCCATCGAATTCGAATCCGACGTCATCCGAGCCCGCACCCGCCAACGCATTACGTCCGCGATCGCCGAACTGTTCAGGGTCGTCGCAGCACGGTGCACCGCATCGTGCTCCGACCGCCTGCCTGACAAGCGGTGCAATCGCAAGCAGAGTTCCCCACGGTCGCCCCACCATGCGAAACACATGAAAAACGTCTTCATACCGCTAGTCTGCTGAGATGCAAGGGATTACTGGGGAAGCGGTACAGGCCAAAGGCGCCGATGGCGCTAGGCGAGCGAAACGATGGCTGGAGTCCACCACGCGAGTCAATGCGCAATGGGTCAACCCCGACCCACCCGCCCTCGCCAAACTTACTTTTTCGTGGCCCCACGGCGGTCAAACTTTCTCTTTCGATCTTGGGGGAACACTAAAATACGGGGATCTAGAAGGCGAGATGTTCTTCGCGGAGTCAAAAAACTACGCCAAGGCCTCTGATCTCCCAACTCACTACGAAAAGTATCTTGCGCAGTGTTATGTCGCTTATCTCGATAAGCCCGGCTACTGCGACCACTTCATGTGGATTGCCTGGAGTCCTCACGGAACTACTACTTGGGACACATTACTTACGGCCGAAGCGGTCCAAGCAGCGGTCGTCCGACACCGGAAGAATGTATTTGGTGTGGAACTAGTGAAGGACGCGGAGTCGCTTGTTGACTTCACGACGTGCAAAGAAGTGGCGATGCGTCTCTGGATGATCATCCTCTCGGAGCGCCAAGAGAAGTTGGTTATTTCCCCGGAGCACCGAGGCGTAATCGAAAAATATGAGATCACGAAGGCAGGCTAGACATGGGTCCATCTCATTACAGTTCGCTGATAACTGAAGGGCTTTACGACCCTTCACCCAAGGAGTCCGCTTTCCGTGTGAAGAACGCCGTGTCTCTGGAGTTGAAAAACCTCGACCCAACAGCCAAGATTCACCGGACTGACTATTTCAACCACACATTCGCGCCCGACTTCGTCATGTCCTGGCCAGATCAAATTGACCGGCATGTCTACCTTCGGTTCACCTATGACTTGGGATCCGTAGCGGATGACGTCAGTTTGATAGACCGGAGGAACGCTCTTATCTTCGGCCTTACCCGGCCAGAAGATGACAGAGCCGGACTCGACTCCATAGCTGTCGCCGCGTCCGCACATGACGCTATGTTTACGGATGCTGACGCTCTTGAAAATCTAATCGATCGCAAGAAAACCAGCGCGACCGTCAACATGTTGAATAACGCCTTGGCACAAGGCGGCAAGGGCATTCTCTTAGGTGAGCAAGCGAACGATCTCGCGCGTACGATCGAAAATGAATTCTCCGGCGCTGAACAGATTGAGATCGCGCCTACATCGAACGCCGTGCTCGCGATCAGAGCAAATCTCGACACACCACAGGCATGGCGCATGAACCGGGTGCTTCAAGCTGTGTGGGAAGGCAGCTCTGGCGCGCTGGAAGCATTTCCCGGCGAACGCGACCTATCCGGCAAACTAAATTCCGACGCTCTTCAGTACCTTGTTTCATATATGGAAACTGAAGATCTAGGTTTTTGGCGCCGTGTTGGTCGTACCTTGAGGATCTCTCAGATCGAGACCCTAAAAAAGGACGGGGAGGCCAGAAATGTAGACCGGCTAATTAGTGCCAACTTGGACGTTATTAGAGCCCGTGCCTATGCAGTGTTTCAGGACCCGCTCGGTGTGGAGAAGTCAACCACCGCCGACCATCAGAACTTCCGCTGGTCTGTCAGAAATGAGCAACTTCGGCTTTCCGGCCCCAGGTTTTACGCGACGATAGGTGAGACTAAGTCTGAACTTAGACACGAATCCGCAGAGGGCCGGCCCGGCATTACGGTACCGACGTTCGTGGAAAGGTCTTCCGAAACGAAGCTCAATGAGGTCACGATTCGCAGTGATCGAGACGTCGTCATAGCTAGAAATGAGGACGGCGCCCTGGACAAGAATCGCCTGTTGGGCTTGTCCTCTCAGCTTGGCCCTGGTGCAGAGATTCTGGAAGCAACCGTCCAGTCCGGGACGGGGCGTGTTACGGCCGACTTCCGGACCTACACCGGCACCGGTCAGACCCGTAGCAATGTTCTTCTTGCCGACTTAGTGTTGTCTTCCCTGCCGTTACTGCAGGACTTTTCGGAGGAAGACAAGGCAAGCCTAAGGGATTTTCTAACCTATACGGTTCATGATGAAGCTCAACGCAGCTTGCCTGGTTTCGAAGACGACTCGTATCCCAACGACGAGTAAGCGGGAAATTCATTAGACACAGGTCGGAATCTCCGAAGAACCGACGGCAGCTCGCATGAACCAACCCAGCTTCTCGCCAGCGTAGATGTCCGTCCCGATATAGAAGTAGGCGAATCGCCAGCATCCCTCGGCTTCGCGGCGAAGATTGCAGAGCAGCAAAGGCAGGGCGCCGGAACGCGGAGGACTCGAACGCCAAGATCCGAAAGGAGAGGGACCGCCAAGGGGTCCCTCCCCCTTGCCTCACCGGAAGTATCATTTCTCGCTTATTTCTGACGTCAGAAGAGTAAGACATTCCGCAGCGCCGGCGTGCCCTCTATCCGCCGCTTGCTTCAGGCGCTGGAATGCCTTGTTGTGGTCGCCTTGATCAGCTGCTCTCCTCCCGGACTCACAAATTGCGTCGAGATCCCCAAGAATCGCTGCCTCCTCCAGAAGATTGGCTGCTTCCCCGATGTCCCCGGTCTTTCCGCCCAGAAACAGGGACTCCGACAACAGGTACATTCCGGTCGCGGATCCTAGATCGGCTGCCTTTCGAAACAGGGCTTGAGCCTCGTTGAGCCTTCCTTCATGGATAAGAAGCTCGCCAAGATTATGGAGTGCATCATCGTCGCCGGCTGCAACAGCCAGTGCGTATTGTGCCTTAGCCGCTTCTATGCGGCCAGTGTTCGCGTAAAGGACGCCCAGGTCAGTTATCGCCCATGGCAGCTGCTCCGCTATCGCTCTCTTGAACAGCTTTTCCGCCTCGTCGTACTTCCCTTCCCCAACTAGTTTCCTTCCGACCATGGCAAGTCCCACCGCTCCTCCTCGATCGGCTGCCCCCTGAAACAGATACTCTGCTTCTTCCTGCTGGCCTTTTGCAGCCAGTATTGAACCCAGCCAGCCCATGGCTGAGGGATTCCTCCGCTTGACAGCTTCGCGCAAGAGGGGTTCCACTTCGTCGATCTTGCCTTGCTTTTCGGCCAACATGGCCAATTGGAAGAGGGCTGCTCCCGATCCGTCGCCTTTGCTCTGGGCCTTCCGGTACCACGCCTCAGCGGCGGCAGAGTTGCCCTGCAGCTCCAGCTGCAGGCCGTAATTGGTCATACCGAGGGGGCTCCCTGCCTCTGCAGCCCGTTTGTGCCAATTAATGCCCTCAGCCGTTTCACCACGGCCAATGAGTATGTGGCCGAGATTGGTCATTGCAGATCCTTCACCAGCATTGGCTGCCTGCCGGAGAAGCTTCTCGGCGCCCTCCGTTTGTCCTTCCCGCAGCAATTTGACCGCGAAACCGGTCAATCCGCCTGGGTTTCCGGCCTCAGCGGCTCTGGTATCCCAGAACTTCGCTTCCTCGATCCGGTCTTGTCGTTCCAGGCTGATTGCGTAATTGACCATGGCGTTCGCGTCACCTAATCGGGCCCCACGTTCAAAGAACATCGAGGCGATGGCATCGAGCCCGGCGAGCTGGGCAGTGACGCCCGCATTTGTCAGCAGCTCGGCCGGGGCATCAACCTCGGCGGCGGCCTGCCACACCTGCAACGTTACGGGCTTATCGGAGGAGGCAACATGGTCCACGAGGTAGTCAAAGGGACGGAGATTCCCATTTGGGGTCGGTTCCAGCAGGCTAAAGAGGCCGCCGCCGACAACCTTCGCAGTGGACCACTTCAAGCCAGCGTCGATTTCTTCAGTGGTCGGCTGAGGCTTGGTGTTACCGATGTATGTCCGAACGAGGGCCCGGGCCGTAGTCTCCGGGATTGCCTCGCCGATTCCCGAACGCTGCCAGTCAATGGTTGCCAGCACGAGAGCCCTTCCGACGGGGCTAGTGGAACGACCGGCATCCAACCGCTCTACGGCCAGAAATCCTCCACCCAAATAGGTACCCAAACCATAGTCCAAGATTCCCTTGCTCAGCTGCGTGTTGCCGCTAAGACTCGCCAGTCTATGGCTTTCAGAAGATTCGTCGGTGAGATAAACCCTCGCGAAACATTGCAGGATCTCCCACTGGGTTCTGGGTTGATCGCTATTCGGCATGAACGCTTCGAATAGGTTTGCCCGCATAGTGGCTATGACGACATTCTCGGTCTTCTGAAGGTCATCAATCCACCTCGTCTTCAAGTTCTTTGAGTCCTGAAGATACCTCTCGAGATCATCGAGCCAGACCACATGCTGTCTTGGCATATCGCCAGCGTTCATAATGTTTGCTAAGCCGTCCGGAGGATCCGGCATGAACACCTGATTGTCGGGAAAGAGCTCTTGAACAAGTTCCGCCGCCATCCGAGTTTTCCCGGCCATCGAGGAACCCAAGATGAGGACCGGTTTCAGTAGCGCGAGGGCCTGCTTGACCTCGTCTTCGGCATCCCGGCGGAGATAAGCGACGTTGACCCGTGACTCGTGCACGCCCCACGCGTTGAGGGGGATGTCCGTTGCCGCCAGACCGGCCATCGAATCAGGTCCACCGGTACGCATGTTTTGCTGGCGGACGGCTACCTTAACATCTGTGGCCTTTGCTCTGTCTTTCAAGAAGGCTAAAACGACCGCCAAAACGACGCATGCAATCATGAGGGTCCCCAAGATCCATGGATCCCATCCGACGCGGCTCAGAAATGCGTTAGCGGCTCCGACAATGACGACGAAAGCAAGCAGCCAAAGACTAAGTTCGCGGCGCTTCCGTGAGCGCCAAGATGAAGGCAAACGTTCCCCCTGAAGATCGTTGCTGGACGTCTCTAGTGAGTGTCTCTGCCAGAAGTTTAGACGTAATTCATACGGTCCTTACCGTTTCGGACTGATTCGGTGACGGTCTCGATCAGGGCAGTGACGAGCGGGCCGGTGCGGGAAGTCTGGCACCCTCGGGGCGGGCATGGACGACTCACCACATGTCGTGACCGTAGGCTGATACTGGTTGAATCCTGGACCGGGGGATTTCCTTGATAGATGGTCCGCTGAATGATCCGATGGAGAGCATTTTCGGCGTGATGGCCGACGAGGACTTCACATCTGAGTACATGCCGTACTTGCACTACGACGGGAATTCAGTCCTAGGCAGTTTCACTGAGGCGGTTAATGACCTGGGATCTGAAATCAATGTGGAGCAGCTTCTTGGCAACGCATTGACGGGCCGCGCAGGAGGAGGAGAACCAGAGGTTCCGTGAGCGTGTGGCCAGATCCTCCGCCGAGATCAAAGTGTCGCTGTTGCTATCCCTGTCCGTCCTGACCGTGCTGGGCATCGGCACCGCGACGGTGGCGGCGAAGGAGCTCAGCCTGTCCATTGTGGTGGGGTCTATCCTCCTGCTGGTGCTGGTCAGCATCGGCCTGGCCAGGGCAACTAAGAAGATCTCCGCCATCGTCTTCATTTCCACGATTGGCGCTTATATATCTAGGCCGTGGTTCTTCGCCGCCGGAGCACTGAAGGCCGCGGTCAAGACGGTGGACTTCCTTTCCATCGCCACGGTGATGGTGACCTTGGCCGGCCAGTCCTTGGGCAAGGACATCCCGCTGCTGAAGAACATCGGCTGGAAGATCATCCCAGCGACGGCGGGAAGTTCCCGCCGTCGTCCGCTTTCATCTTGCAGGATGGGCGTTTCAATTCCCCTACCCGTAGCTTTTGCGCAACAATGCCGCATGGGCGGTGAGAACTTTTGGCGGGGCTATGCGGATTGTTGCTCGATGGCGGTGACGATGGCCTCGCCCACACAGGTATGTAAATAATTCAAACACACTATGCGCTATTGCACAGTCCGATAGCTCTACGCGTGAGTGAGATCAATTATGAAACAGTAGAGAATACCTACGATGCCCAACAGGCACGCCAAGCTCAACTCCTGAATCGTGCCAACCTTGATAAGGAATGCGACCGTAAGCAGGAGTCCTAGCAGTCGGATCGACCACGCCCACCTCCCGCTCAGCGCTGCAAGGCGTCCCAGCGAGGCTGAGATATGAGAATAAGCTAAAGCGGGAAAGAGGATAACAACACCGGTCGCGAGCGGATAGTCACCCCGCCTCATCGCGTCGAGTGCCACCCATATGGTTGCTATTCCGGCAAAGCAAAAAACTATCGTGGATACAATCTCTCGTCCTGTAAAAGCTTTATCCGACACCAAGTTAGTAGCCAATTGAATCTCTCTAAAATTATGTGGTCATTTCCGAAGGAAACTATCGCATACTTTGAGCGGATAGAGAAATGTGCAGGGCTCTATGTGGTTTTCCATTGCCACCGGTGTTGGTGGATTCCGCGACAGAGGCAGTAAAGGGTTTGTAACCATGTACCTAAACCTCCGCCACCGGGGCCGCGAACTGCGCGGCGTACAGCGCCGCGTACGCCCCGCCTGCCGCCAGCAAGGAAGTGTGCGTCCCCTGCTCGACGATCTGACCGGCTTCCATCACCAGAATGAGGTCGGCGTCGCGGATGGTGGAGAGCCGGTGGGCAATGACAAACGAAGTCCGGTCGCTCCGCAAAGCACTCATGGCCTTCTGCACCAGCACCTCGGTCCGGGTATCCACAGAAGAAGTCGCCTCGTCCAGGATTAGCACCGACGGCCGGGCCAGGAACGCCCGGGCGATGGTCAGCAGCTGTTTCTCCCCGGCGGAGACGTTGCCGCCCTCGTCGTCGAGCACGGTGTCGTAGCCCTCCGGCAGGGACCGGACGAACCGGTCCACGTACGTCGCCTTCGCCGCCTCCAGGATCTCGGCTTCAGTCGCACCGGGCCGGCCGTAGGCGATGTTGTCCCGGATGGTCCCGCCGAACAGCCAGGTGTCCTGCAGCACCATGCCCATCCGCGAGCGCAGCTCGTTGCGGGTCATCGCGGTGACGTCCACGCCGTCGAGCGTGATCCGGCCGGCGTCGAGCTCGTAGAACCGCATCATCAGGTTCACCAGGGTAGTCTTGCCCGCCCCGGTGGGGCCCACGATGGCGACGGTCTGCCCCGGCTCCGCGACCAGGCTGAGCGACGAGATCAGCGGCTTGTCCGGGGAGTAGGAGAAGGAGACGTCCTCGAACACCAGCCGCCCCCGGCCCCCGTCCGGCGCCACCGAAGGAGAGGGGTCAGCCGACTGTTCCTCGGTGTCCAGGAGCTCGAACACCCGCTCGGCCGAGGCCACCCCCGACTGCAGCAGATTCGCCATGGAACCCAGCTGGGCCAGCGGCTGGGTGAACTGCCGGGAGTACTGGATGAACGCCTGCACATCGCCCAGCTGCATGGCCCCGGAGGCCACCTGCAGGCCGCCCACCACCGCGATCCCCACGTAGACCAGGTTCCCGATGAACGTCATGGCCGGCATGATCAGCCCGGAGATGAACTGCGCGCCGAAGCTCGCCTGATACAGCTCCACATTCTTCTCCCGGAACCGCTCCTCCACCTCGCGCTGCCGGCCGAACACCTTCACCAGGGCGTGCCCGGTGTACGTCTCCTCGATCTGCCCGTTCAGCTCGCCGGTGTGCCGCCACTGCGCCACGAACAGCTTCTGCGAGCGCTTGGCGATCACGGTGGTGGTCACGAGGGTCAGCGGAATGGTCACCAGCGCGATGATGGCCAGCGTGGGCGAGAGCAGGAGCATCATCACCAGCACGCCCACGACGGTCAGCAGCGAGGTCACCGCCTGGCTGATGGACTGCTGCAGGCTTTGGGAGATGTTGTCGACGTCGTTGGTCACCCGGCTGAGCAGCTCGCCGCGCTGCACGGAATCGAAATAGCGCAGCGGCAGCTTGTTGATTTTCGCCTCGATCCGCTCGCGCAGCCGGAAGACGGTCCGCTGCACGACACCGTTGAGGATATACGCCTGCATCCAGCCGAACGCCGAGGCCAGCACGTACAGCACCACCGCCCACAGCAGCACGGTGGCCAGCGCCGTGAAGTCGATCCCGGTGCCCGGGGTCAGCGTCATGGCGCTGAGCATGTCCGCCTTCTGGTTCTCCCCGGCGGCGCGCAGCTGGGCGATCAGCTGCGCCTGGCTCACCCCGGCGGGCAGCTGCTTGGACACGACGCCGGCGAAGATCAGGTTGGTGCCCTCGCCGAGGAGCCGGGGCCCGATCACCGAGAAGGTCACGCTCACGACGGCGAGCAGCAGTACCAGCGTCAGCCACAGCCGCTCGGGCCGCAGCTCCCCCAGCAGCCGCCGGGCTGAGGGGCCGAAGTTCATCGCCTTCTCCGCCGGGATGTTCATCCCGGCAAACGGTCCGCCGCGGCCGGGTCCGCCCGCGGGGCGGGGAATCCGCATGGGGGTCTGGGCGGCCGAACCGCCGGCGGCGGAAGCCCCGGAACCACCAGCGGCGGAAGTGCCGGCAGAACCGGCGGCGTGGGCCGGCGTCGGGGCCTTGTCCGTGCGGCTCATACCGCCTCCTCCGCTGCGAGTTGGGAGTTCACGATCTCCTGATAGGTCTCCGACGTCGCCAGCAGCTCCTCATGCGTGCCGTGCGCGACGATCCTGCCGCGGTCCAGCACCAGGATCTGGTCCGCGTCCGCGATGCTGGAGACCCGCTGGCCGATGATCACCATGGTGGCCCCGGCGGTGTGCTGTTTGAGCGCCAGCCGCAGCCGGGCGTCCGTGGCGGTGTCCAGCGAGGAGAACGAGTCGTCAAAGATGTAGAGCTCGGGCCGTTTCACCAGCGCCCGGGCGATCGCGAGCCGCTGCCGCTGGCCGCCGGAGACGTTGGTGCCGCCCTGCGAGATCGGCGCATCCAGGCCGCCCTCCATTTCCCGGACGAAGTCCTCCGCCTGGGCGATCTCCAGCGCCTGCCAGAGCTCCTCCTCGGTGGCGTCCGGTTTGCCGTAGAGCAGGTTGCTGCGCACGGTGCCGGAGAACAGGTAGGGCTTCTGCGGCACCAGCCCGATGTGCCCCCACAGCAGGTCCGGGTGGAGCTCGCGCACGTCCACGCCGTCGATCAGCACCGAACCGGACGTCGCGTCGAAGAGCCGCGGCATCAGGTTCACCAGGGTGGTCTTGCCGGAGCCGGTGGCCCCGATGATCGCCGTCGTCTGCCCCGCCCGTGCGGTGAAGCTGACGTCCGAGAGGACCGGCTGCTCGGCACCCGGGTAGGCGAACCCGACGTCGTGCATCTCCAGCTCGCCCCGGGCCGCCCGTCCGGCCGCGCGCGACACCGGGTGCAGCGGCGGCCGGACGCTGGATTCGGTCCCGAGCACCTCGCTGATCCGGTCCGCCGAGACGGAAGCGCGCGGGATCATGATCGCCATGAACGTGGCCATCATGACGGACATCAGGATCTGCATCAGGTAGCTCAGGAAAGCGATCATGGTGCCCACCTGCATGGAGCCGTCCTCGATCCGGAACGCGCCGAACCAGATCACCGCCGCGCTGGAGACGTTGAGCACCAGCATCACGGTGGGGAACGCGAGCGCCATGAGCCGGCCGGCGCGCAGCGCGGTGTCCGTGACGTCCTCGTTGGCGCGGGCGAAGCGGGCGGTCTCCACGTCCTCGCGGACGAAGGCCCGCACCACGCGGATGCCCGTGAGCTGCTCGCGGAGCACCCGGTTGACGGTGTCGATCCGGGCCTGCATGAGCCGGAACAGCGGCACCATCCGGATGATGATCGAGCCCACCCCAATCAGGAGCACGGGCACGCTGACCGCGATCAGCCAGGACAGCTGCAGGTCCTGGCGCATGGCCATGATTACCCCGCCGATGCAGAGCATGGGCGCCGTGACCATGAGCGTGGCGGACATCAGGACCAGCTGCTGGACCTGCTGGACATCGTTGGTGGAGCGGGTGATGAGGCTGGGCGGGCCGAACCGGGTGACTTCCTGTTCGGAAAACTCGGCCACCCGGGTGAAGATGGCGCCGCGGACGTCCCGGCCCAGCGCCATCGCGGCCTTCGCGCCGAAATAGACGGCGGCGATGGTGCAGGCGATCTGCAGCAGGGTGACCATGAGCATCATGCCGCCGATGCGCAGGATGTAGTCGGTGTCCCCCTTCGCGACGCCCTGGTCGATGATGTCCGCGTTCAGGGTGGGCAGGTACAGCGAGGCGATGGACGCCGCCAGTTGGAAGACGACGACGGCGGCCAGCAGCCGCCGCTGCGGCCTCAGGTATTCGACGAGCAGTTTCCAGAGCATCCGGTCTCCCACTTCACGTGCCGCGGGCACTTTCACACAGAACGATGTGAGGGCCAGTTTACGTCCGGATGCCGTGAGCGGACCGGGTTCCTCTCAGGGCGAATCCGTGGCGGTGAGCTGCCCCCGCGGCGCGAAAGCGGGGTCCGTGCCGGCGTAATTCCCTGACGAGATCTGCCGCTTGACCTGCTCAAGCTCTTCCTGGAGCACGTCAACGGTGGCCCGGTACTTTGCGAAGTCCGCCGCGCGGCGCCTGGCCACGGCGAAACTGATGGAGGCAGCCAGAATGGCAAGCGCGAAGGACACCAGCAGGGCCCAGCCGGACGCGGCAAGGAAGTCCATCGCTATGGGAAGCGCCCGCTTGAAGGCCAGGAACTCGTTCACCCCGCCCACCACGCCGTTAAGGGCGGCATCCAGGGGGCCCAGGAACTGCCCCACCACAGGCGTCCCGGCAAAAGACGGGGCGCTCAGCGGCGGCTCTCCCCCCGGAGACCAGCGCGGATCTTCGAAATGGTTCAGGACGTAGATCCCGGCCCCCACGTTGAGGGCGGCGAAGAGCAGGACGGAACCCAGCGCGGTCCAGTGAAGCCTGCGCGGCCGCCACACGCCGGCCGCAACCGCGAAGATGGCGGCCGCTACCCAGGAGAGGGTGCGGAGTTCGTCGCGGTTCATGCCGCCCAGTAAATCCAAGGAATGCCCCGCCCGTTAGGTTTTAGGTTGGAACCGATGCCTGTTCCGGTCCCGGGCGAGCTTATCCCAGTCGCCCCCTCCGGGATGCCGCGGCGGTTGCCGGGCTGCGGCTGCCGGCAGGTGGCCAACAGGTTCTGCGTGGTGGACACCGCCGGGACGGGAAACTCACCCACGCCCTGCTAGGGCGGTCCGCCCGCACCATGTATTCCGTGTATAGGATCTGGCGGTATGGCACTGCGACTTGTCCAGGTGAACTTCAAGGCTCGGGATGACTCGGCGCTCGGCCGGTTTTGGGCGGACGCGCTCGGCTGGGGTGTTTCCAGCGAGGGACCCGGCGTGACCAATGTCGAACCCGTGGGCTTCGTCTGGCCGGACCCCGACGCCGTCTGCATCGACGTCGTCACCGTCCCTGACCCCGAGACGGTGAGGTACCGCGCGCACCTCGATCTCAGCACCACCTCCGCCGCCCATCAGGCGGAGCTGGTGGCGCACCTGTTGGAGCTCGGCGCCACGCCCGCCGACGTCGGCCAGGGTGATGTGCCGTGGACGGTTCTGGCCGACCCGGAGGGAAACCTGTTCTGCGTGCTGGAACCGCGACCGATCTACCGGGACACCGGGCCGATCGCCGCGGTGGTGGTCAGCTGTGCAGATCCGCGGGCCATGGCCCGGTTCTGGGGCGAGGCGACGGACTGGACCCTGCACGAGGTTACCGACGATCTCGCGAGTCTGCGTGCGGCGCAGGGCGTCGGGCCGTATCTGGAGTTCGTTCGCTCGCACGACGTGAAGGCCGTTGGCCGTGTCCATCTCGATCTGAAGCCGTACCCCGGAGATGATCAAGCGGCAGAGGTAGCCCGGCTCCGGGTGCTGGGCGCCACCGACGCCGACGTCGGCCAGGGCGAGGTGCCATGGGTGTGCCTCGCCGATCCGGAGGGCAACGAGTTCTGCGTCCTCACCGCGGGCTGACGCGGTTCCCTCTCAGCCGTTCAGCCGCCCAGCACCACGTTTGCCGGCGGTTCGCCGGCCAGCATGAGGTCGATCTGCCGCTGCAGGAGCTTCCCCATCCGGGGGCGCATGGCCGAGCTCGCCCCGCCCACATGCGGGCTGATGATGACGCCCGGGGTCCGCCACAACGGGTGGTCCTGCGGCAGCGGCTCGGGATCGGTGACGTCCAGGGCGGCGCGGATCCGGCCCGAGCCGGTGTGCTTCACCAGGGCCTCGGTGTCCGCGACCGGTCCACGGGCCACGTTCACCACCAGGGCGCCGTCGGGCATGGCCGCGAGGAAGGCGTCGTCAATCAGGTGCCGGGTGGCGTCGCTGAGCGGCACCCCCACCACCACGACGTCGTGCCCGGGCAGCAGGCTGTGCAGCTCGTCGATGCCGTGGACGTGGCCGCGCTCGTCCGTCCGTGCCCTGCTGGCCACCCGGGTCACGGCGGTTTCGAACGGCAGCAGCCGGTCCTCGATCGCCTTGCCCACCCCGCCGTAGCCCACAATGAGGACGCGGCGATCGGCCAGGCTGGCGGTGGGCCGGGCATCCCACCGGCCCTCGGCCTGGTTCTGGATGATCCGGGGCAGCTCACGCTGGCTGGCGAGGATCAGGGCCAGCGCCAGCTCCGCGGTGGAGGTCTCGTGCACGCCGGCAGCGTTGGCGAACACCCGGCCGGACGGCAGGAAGTCCGCCACGCCGTCGTACCCGATCGACTGGCTCTGGACCAGCACCGTTTCCACCGCTTCCAGGCTCCGCAGGACCTGCGGGCCGCCCATGTACGGCGGCACCACGATGTCGATCCGCGGCCGCGGCGGCGCACCGGCGAAGTCCCACTCCAGGACGGTCACGTCCGGGTGAGGCTGAAGGTATTCCCGCAACAAGGCGTCCGGCAGGCTGACAGTAATTTTCCGGGTCATGAATGCCAGCGTAGTAGCCGACGGCGGGGCCCTCCGCGAGGCAGCACCGTTCGCCGACGGCGCAGGGCCGCGCGCAGGCTGTTAACACGCTGAAAATCAACCCTAAACGGGTGGCGCACTCATCCTTGTAGGGGCAGGATGAAGATAGCGGGAATAGTATCCGCCGCCCCTGTCCGAGGGACCCTTACGATGCGGGTCCGTCCTCTGGGGAGCACCAGATGGCCATTCCTTCTGAAACACGATCCTGCCGTCCCGCCGAAGCCTGGATCCCCGGTCCGGCACGGCCGGCCGCGCCGCCCTGACCGGAATGCACCGGCCAAACCCCCGGGCCCCGTGGCGCCCGGTTCCGGGCTGTTCCCAGGGAGGCATCTTGATCCGCATCCTCATCGCAGAAGACGAAGAGCGCATTTCCCGCTTTATCGAAAAGGGCCTGCGCGCGGCAGGCTATGCCCCCACGGTGGTCGCCGACGGCGTCACGGCCGTGGACTACGCGGCAAGCGGCGAATTCGATCTGCTGCTCCTCGACATCGGGCTCCCCCGCCTGGACGGCTTCGCCGTGCTGGCGGCCCTGCGCCACGGCCAGGTGGGCATCCCGGTCATCTTCCTGACCGCGCGCGGCTCGTCGACCGACACCGTCGCGGCCCTCGAAGGCGGCGCCGACGACTACATCGTCAAGCCGTTCCACTTCGAGGAACTGGTGGCCCGCATCCGGGCGCGGACGCGCCGGGGGGACCCGGGCGATCCGACGGCGGGGAGCATCCTGCGCTACGGTCCCCTGGAGTTGAACCTGCACACCCGCACGGTCAGCGTCGAGGGCCGGATGGTGGAGCTCTCCGCCCGCGAATTCGCCCTGGTGGAAATGTTCCTGCTGCACCCGGGGCAGGTCCTGAGCCGGCAGCAACTCCTGAGCCACGTCTGGGGTTACGACTTCGACGGCACGTCCAACGTGGTGGACGTGTACGTGCGGCAATTGCGGATGAAGATCGGCGCAAACCACATCCTCACCACGCGCGGCGCCGGCTACCGGCTGGGATAGCTTCGGCCGCCGCCGGCCAACAGCGCGTGTCAGCAGCCAGTCAGGCGCAGCCTGTGTCAGCAAACAGCGGCTGTCAGCAGAACATGAGGACCGTCACCGGAAGGGGAACATGGTGACCATCTCGGATGAGCAGCACGGCGGGAAAGATCAGGCCGGCCCGGCGCCGACCTCCCCGGCGGCGGAAGCACAGGACCCCTCCGGCTGGGGGGCAAAGATCCACTCGGTGCGTTTCCGGGTGGTGGCCGCGATGCTGGGCATGATGCTCGCCGGGATGGTCATCGCGGGGCTGGTCACGTTCGTGGTCCAGTTCCAGGATTCCGACGCCCGGATTGACCAGGCGATCCTGGACAAAGCCAACTCCGTGGTCAAACTCGTGCAGACCAACAAGGAGACCTCCGGGGACTACGCCGACACCAGCTACATCAGCGCGCTCCACGAGGCCGCAGAGGACATCCAGCCGCGCGGCAACGAGGTCATGGCCGGAATCGAGAACGGACGGGTGGCCTGGACTGTTGAGGGCAGCAAGGAAAACCCCCATCTGAACACCGCCCTGTTCGACGACGCCGCCGGACTCAGGGACGCGGCCGGCGCGGCCTTCGGCGAACTGAACGCGGACGGCCGCCCGCTGCGGACCTTGGTGCTGCCCGTTCAAGGCGCCCCCGGCACCTTCTTCCTGATCGGGCGGGACGCGGGTGATCAACGCGAACACAACGTCACCTCCGTCCGGACGTATGCGCTGGTGGCCCTCGGCATGCTGCTGGCGGCCGCGCTGATCGGCGGCCTCGTTGCCGGCCGGCTGCTCTATCCGCTCCGCCGGCTGCGCGAGGCGTCCAGCGCGGTCAGCCCGGAGGATCTCACGCAACGGGTTGAAGTCCGCAAAGGCGAGGACGACGTCACCCTGCTCGCCAAGACCTTCAACACCATGCTGGAACGCCTGGACGAGGGCGCCCAGCAGCAACAGCAGTTCCTGGATGACGCCAGCCACGAGCTGCGGACCCCGCTGACCATCCTGCGCGGCCACCTCGAGCTCGAGACGGTCGATGACCCGGAGGATGTCATTGCCACCCGGGACGTGCTGCTGGACGAGGTGGACCGGATGCAGCGCCTGGTGGATGACCTCCTGCTGCTCGCCAACTCCGGGGACCCCGGCTTCATCCGGCGCGAGCCCGTCCCGATCCCCGAACTCCTGGACCAGGTCATGGAGAAGGTGCGCGTCCTGGCCGACAGGCAGTGGCTGATCGATGAAAAGGCCGACTACGTCGTGGAAGTAGACCCGCAGCGGCTCACCCAGGCCCTGGTCCAGCTCTCCGCGAACGCCGTGAAGTACACCGGCCCGTCCTCCACCATTGCGCTCGGGTCCCGGATTGAGGGCCCGACGGCGGCCGACGGCACCCCGTTGCCGGCGTCGGACACCCTCCTGCTGTGGGTGCGCGACGACGGCATCGGCGTCGCGCCCGAAGACCAGCAACGGATCTTCGAACGGTTCGGCCGGGCCCACACGGGCCGCGGCGAGGAAGGCTCGGGATTGGGCCTGGCGATCGTCGCGGCAATCGCCCAGGCCCACGGCGGCCTGGCCACCGTGGAATCCGAATACGGCCATGGCGCCACGTTCCTGATCCGGATTCCGCTGCAGTCCGCCAGCGTCCGGGTCTGACCCGGCGTGCCGGTGACAGGGCCTTGGATGAAAAACCCTTAATCTTCCCCTCATCCCGTCCTCACTCTTCGGGCGCAGGCTGATAACTATCATCAGAGCGCGCCAGCACCGGACCCGGCGGCCACTACAGCGCCGTCCGGAACGCCGTGCCGGGGGAGGAATCGCCGTGGAGCCGATGCGGATAGTGCTGTATTCCCACGACTCGGTGGGTCTGGGACATGTGCGCCGTAATTTGGCCCTCGCCCATGCGCTGAATAATCAGCTTCCCGGGCTTACCGGCCGCCCCGTGACCGGAATCCTCATCACCGGCACCGCTCTGGCACCGGCGTTCGAGCTGCCCGAGGGATGGGACTGGGTGCTACTTCCCGGCGTCGGGAAGGGATCCGAGGGCTACCTTCCCCGGAACCTGACGTTGACCATGCAGGACCTCGTGCCGCTCCGGGCCAAACTGCTGAAGGCCACGCTGGCCGGATTCCGCCCCGACCTCGTGATCGTGGACCGCCACGCGACGGGCGTCCACGGCGAACTCGAAACTGCCCTGCGGCGCGCACGCGCCGGATCGGCGCGGGTGGTGCTCGGCCTCCGGGAGGTCTTGGACTCGCCCGCCACAGCCGCCACCGAATGGGCCAAGGTGGGCGGCCCGCGCGTGGTCAAGGCCTTGTTCGATGCCATCTGGGTCTACGGCGATCCCGCCGTCCATGATCCCGTGGCCGCCGGCGAGATACCGTTCGCCCTCCGCAAGCTCATCCGTTACACCGGCTACCTCGCCGAGGGACGCCCCTCGGCCGGCGGGACCAGCTGCATGCCCGGGCGGTACTGCCTGACCACCGTCGGCGGGGGCTCGGACGGGTATGCCCTGGCCAGGATTGCCGTCGCCACGCCGATACCGGACGGGCTGGGCCATCTGGTGGTCGCCGGACCGCAGATGCCCGCCGAGCAGCTCAGCGACCTTCGGGACCGGGGCCGCCCCGGCGTCAAAGTCGTGTCCACGGTCGATGACATCGTGTTCCATATCCGGCACGCCGCCGCCGTCGTTTCCATGGGCGGCTACAACACGGTATGCGAGATCATGAGCAGCTCTGTCCCCGCGCTGATCGTGCCCCGCACACAGTCTCGCGCCGAGCAACGGATCCGGGCCGCGTCCCTCTCCGCGGCAGGATACCTGGAGCAGCACGAGATCGGCACGCTGACGCCGGCAGTCCTCGCCGACTGGCTGGCCTCCCGCCTCGGAACCACCGTGGACCGCCGTCGGGCCGTCCTCGACGGGCTGGTCCGCGTTCCGCAACTTGCCGCCGAGTTACTGCAGCCGAAGGCCGATTCCAATCAAGTCGGTCCCGACAAGGTCAGCGCAAATCACTTCCGGGCGGACGAAAGTGTTGCCGCAGGCCGGTCGAAGGGCGGTGCGAGCCGTGTCGCCGTCTGAACCGGGGACCGCCTACGTCCTCAAGATGTATCCGCGATTCTCCGAAACGTTCATCGTTGCGGAAATCCTGGCCCGCGAAGCTGCGGGGGACCGGATCGAAATCTTCTCGCTCCTGCCCACCAACGACGCCCGATTCCACCCCGAGCTCGCCCGGGTCCAGGCGCCGGTGACCTACATTGACCGCCCCATCAAGACGATTGCCCTGTGGGAGGCCCTTCAGTTGGCCGACGAGGCGGGGCTCACGGCCGCCATCGGCCGGAACTTCGCCGAACTCGCCGCCGCCACGGCGGACGAAGCCGTCCAGGCCATCAACCTGGCCACCGCTTTGCAGGGCCGGAACCTCCGGCACATGCACGTCCACTTCGCGTCGGGCGCCACAACGGTCGCCCGGCTGGCGTCCTTCATTACCGGCATCCCCTTCTCGTTTACGGCCCACGCGGTGGACATCTTCCATGAATCGGTCCGCGACGACGATCTGCGGCTCAAGCTGGAGCAGGCCCACCATGCCGTGACCATCAGCCAGTACAACCTGCGTTACCTGCGCCGCCGCTTCCCGGGCTCGACGTCCCGGCTCCACCTGGTGCGCAACGGCCTGGAGCTGGAGCACTTCCCGTACCGGGAGCCCCGCCCGCTCGGACCTACCCTGCGGATCGCGGCCATCGGTCGCCTGGTGGAGAAGAAAGGCTTCCAGCATCTGCTGCCCGCGGCCGCCGAACTGCTGGACCAGGGGGTCAAGTTGGACCTCCGGATCGCCGGGACCGGGCTCATGGCCGACGAACTGGAGGCCAGCATCGATCAGCTCCGGCTCGGTGAACATGTCCGGCTGCTGGGCCCGCAGACCCAGGACCAGGTCCACGAGCTTCTGGACTCCGCCGACGTCTTCGTGGCGCCGTGTGTGGTCGGCGCCGACGGCAACGCCGACGGCATGCCCACGGTGCTGCTCGAGGCCATGGCCACAGGCGTCCCTTGCGTCAGCACGTCCGTCACCGGGATCCCCGAAGTGGTTCGGAACGGCAGCACCGGGGTCCTGGTCCGGCCGGGAAATCCGCACGCACTGGCCCGCGGCATCCGCACCCTCGGCTCCCCCGCCACGGACCGGGTTGCCCTGTCCCGCAATGCCCGGGCCGTGATCGAGGAGGACTACGACGTCCACCGCCAGGCCGAGCTCCTGAGATCCCTCTCCCGTTCTGAAAGGAGCGCCGCATGACACGCGTGGCCTACCTCTGCGCTGATCCCGGCGTGCCTGTTTTCGGCACCAAGGGCTCCTCAGTGCACGTCCAGGAAATCGTCCGGGCGTGGCGCGGGACCGGCGCCACCGTCACGGTCTACTGCACCCAGCTCGGCACCGAGCGGCCCAGCGATCTTGTCGATCTCGACGTCGTCGAGGTCAGGCCGGAATCCGTCCCGGGCCCCGCGCGGGAACGGGCCGTGCAGGACGCCGCCCTGGGCCTGGCGGACGAGGTCCTGCGCAACGGCTGCGGGCTGTTCTACGAGCGCTATTCGCTCTTCAGTCCGGCGCTGTCCGTGGTGGCCCGCGTCCTGGACGTGCCGTCAGTACTCGAGGTCAACGCCCCACTCATTGAGGAGCAGCAGCGGTACCGCCAGCTGCTGGATGTGAAGAAGGCCGACACGGTGTTCCGCCGCAACGCGGCCACGGCCGACGTCGTGGCCTGCGTCTCGGATCCCGTGGTGCACTGGGTGCGGGCGCGGGTGCCGACCGCCAGGACCGTGCTGGCAGCGAACGGCGTGAACGTCGACCGGATTTCGGCCCGCCGCCCCGGGCGCCGAAATCCGGACCACCTCACGGTCGGGTTTGTCGGAACGCTGAAGCCCTGGCATGGCGTCCCCGGCCTGCTGCACGGTGTGGCCCTGGCCAACCAACAGACACGTGACCCCGGTCTGCGCTGGCAGGTCCAGGTGGTCGGTGACGGTCCCGGGCGGGCGGATCTCGAACGCCTCGCCGAGTCTCTCGGCGTGCCAACGGTGTTCACCGGCGCCGTTCCGCCGGCTGCCGTGCCCGCACTCCTGGCAGAATTTGACGCCGCGGCCGCACCCTATCCCCCGGACGCCCCAGGCCAGGACGATTACTTCTCGCCGTTGAAGGTCTTTGAGTACATGGCGGCCGCGCTGCCCGTGATCGCGAGCGCCGTGGGCCAGATCCCGTCCATCATTCAGGACGGCCGCACCGGAATCCTCGTCCCGGCCGGGGAGCCGGCCGCACTCGCCGACGCCCTCGTTCGGCTCGGCGAAGACCCGGGTCTGCGGGACAGGCTCGGGCGCGAGGCCCGCAGTGACGCTGTGCAGAAGTTCAGCTGGAGCGGGGTGCTGTCCCGGATCACCGGGGCACTCCCGCCCGCACGCAGACTGGCAATGCGATGACCACCGAGGCCAGGCATTCGCACCCCCGTAGCTGGCGAACACTGTGGCGCAGGGCCGGCACCAGCGAGCCGGCCGAACCCACTCCGATGCAGCGAACCTTGCGGTGCATCCGCCCGCATCTGCGCGGGCACAGGATGCTCATCACCTGGGGATTCATTGCCATGGCCGTGGAGATCCTCTTCCGGCTTCTGGAACCGTGGCCGGTGAAGATCGTCCTCGACTCCGTCTCACACTCACTCGGCGCCAATCTGCGCAGGTCCCCGCTCAGCGTGGAGGCTAGCTTCCAGGTGTTGCTTCTCTGCGCCGGGGCAGTGGTTGTCATCAGCCTGGTCCGGGCCGTGGCAAGCTACCTGTCCTCGATCTCGTTCGCCCTCGTGGGTACCCGCATTTCCTCCGAATTGCGGGCCAGGACCTTCCGCCACCTCCAGAGCCTCTCGATGCGCCACCACAGCCACGCCTCCACCGGCGACACGGTCCAACGGCTCGTCGCGGACGTATCCCGGCTGCAGGACGTGGCCGTCACAGCAGGGCTCCCCCTCATCGGCAACGTCGTGTCCCTGATCGCCATGATGATCATCATGCTCTGGCTCGATCCTTTTATCGCCCTGGTGACGTTCCTGTCCATCGGGATATTCATTTTGTTTTCCCGTAAGAGCTCGGGATCGATTACCACCGCGGCCCGCACGTCACGCAAGGGCGAAAGCGCCCTGGCCACCACGGCCGCACAAACCTTGGGAGCAATGCGCGAAGTCCAGGCGTATGGACTCGAAGACACCCTCAGCTCGGGTTTCGGCAAGAGCAACCAGGCAGCGTCTGGCTCGGGGGTGGCCACGCTACGGCTGTCCGCCAGCCTGCAACGGAAAACCGACGTCCTGACCGGAATCGCGACGGGGGTGGTCCTGGCTGCCGGCGGATGGAGGGTGATGCAACATGCGATGACCCCCGGAGATCTGACCGTTTTTCTGTTTTACCTGAAAACCGGGATGAGGCCGCTCAAGGATGTGGCCCGGTACACCAGCCGTATCGCCCGCGCGACGGCCTCCGGGGAGCGGGTGGCGGACCTGCTCGATGCCCAGAGTGATGTGCCCGAGGCGCCCAATGCCGTCCCGCTGGCGAGCCCGCACCCCGACGTCGTCTTCGACAACGTCTGGGCCGGCCACTTCGACGGGGCTTCGGTACTCAAGGGGATCAACCTGACCATACCGGCGGGTCAGCACTGCGCCGTGCTGGGGCCCTCCGGGGCCGGGAAGTCCACGCTGGCGTCCATGATCCTTCGGATGGTGGACCCCTGGGAGGGGAGTGTCAGTCTCGGAGGGAAGGACCTGCGGGGCCTGACCATCGCTTCCGTGCGTGCCCACGTCTCAATCCTGCTCCAAGACTCCGTGCTGTTCGGAACGTCGGTCCGGGAAAACATCAGGTTCGGCCGCCTCGATGCCACCGATGAGGAGATCGAAGCCGTGGCCGTCCTTGCACAGGCCGACGGCTTCATCCGCGCACTGCCCGAGGGCTACGAAACTGTCCTTGGGGAGGCGGCCAACGATCTTTCCGGCGGACAGCGTCAACGGCTGGCCGTGGCCCGCGCCATGCTCCGCAAGGCCCCCATCGTGATCCTGGACGAGGCGACCGCGGGCCTTGATCCGGCCTCGCGGGATTCGGTCCTCGAGGCCCTGGACACACTCACCGAGGGCCGGACCTCCATCACAATTACCCACGACGTCAACTCGGCCCAGTCGAGCGACCGGGTGATCTGGCTCGAAGACGGCGAAATTCTCGAAGATGGAGCGCCGCAGTCATTGCTGGCCGATCCGGACTCCCGCTTTGCCGACTGGGTCCATCGGCAGCAGACCGCAGAACCGGGTGAACTGTTCAAGGTGCCGAAATGATTGCCGCCCTGCAGACGCAGCGGCCGCCGGGACAGCGCCTGCAGACCCAGCGGCCGCCGGCGCAGCGGCCGCCGGACTGGCATATCCGCCGAGCCCTGGAGTTGATCGCATGAGCTGGCACCCGCCGGTCCCGCGGTCCGCCGTCGACTCTTCCGGGCAAACCTGGCGGATCCACCGGGTATGGCCGGACAGCACGGTCGGCGACTACATCCTGGAGGTCGTCGCGCCGGGGCAGGCCGGCGTCCAGGGCGGCGTTCTCCGTGGCGGAGCGTTCGAGCTGTTGTCTGAGGACGATCCGGGGCTTCCGTCCCTGCGTGCGGAGGCCCGGCACGGGGAATTGGTGTCCTACCGGCCGCACATGCGCGCCGTCGTCCGGACCGATGCTGGCTACATCAAGGTCTTCCCGCCCGGCGGTGCAATCGTCCCCGCGGAACGCTGCGCGCAGACCGAGCTCCTCCTGGCCCCCGGGACCTTCACCGCACCCAGGGTGCTGCGGAATTCTCCGGACGTGATCGTCTTCAGCGCCGTTCCCGGCCGGCCCCTGGGGGATTTGGGCGACGACACCGCGGGTCTCAGCGATGGGGAGCTCGACCGGCTGTGGGAGAGATGGCAGCACGCCTGGACCGCGCAGGTGGGTAGCACCGCCGGGCACGCAGCCCTGGCCGCCCTGCCCGTCCATTCCCCGGAGGTGGAGGTTGCCGATCTGCGGCGCTGGGTGAACCGCTGGCTGCGGCACCACAACGACATCCCGGAAGCCTCAACCCAACGCGACGCCCTGAGCGCCCGGGCCGACGAGGTGACCCGGAACCTGCTCCGGACCGCGCCGGATCCGCTGGTCTGGGCGCACGGGGACCTCCACGACAAGCAAATCCTCGCTGCCGGCGGCTCCTCGCCGCTGGGCCTGCTGGATTTCGACGATACCGCCCAGGCCGAGGCCGCCCTGGATCTGGCCAACCTGGACGTTCATCTGGAACTGGGTGCCCGCGTAGCCTGCATTTCGCCGGACCGGTATGTGGCGGCCCACACGCGGATCCTGGCTGCGGCGGAAGAGCTGCACGTCAGCCCGGACCGGTTCCATGCTTATTCCGACGGCGTCTGGCTGCGGCTGGCCTGTTCCCCGTTTCCCAAGCGTTCGGCCAGAGCCCTGGCCGTACTCGACGAACGTGCCGCGCACATTCCGCTGGCGTCCGGCTACGAGTCCGGCCCGCCTGTCCTGCTTGGCAGGCAAGGCTAGGAAACCCGGGGGCCGCTGACCGGGGCTGGATTTGCTCAGCCTTGATGGCCGGCGGCGGCCCGCCTGTCCTCCTTGGCAGGCAAGGCTAGAAAAACCGGGGGCCGCTGACCGCGGCTGGATTTGCTCAGCCTTGATGGCCGGCGACGGCGGGCTTCCTAGCGGCCGAACAGCTTGGCGAAGAAGCCGGTCTTGGTGCCGGTCGTGGTGCTGGTCTCGCCCTCGTGGCCGCGGCAGCGGTCGGCGTTGGGGACGCCCCGCATTACCTGGTCAACGTGCTGGCCGCACCCGGCCCAGGTGGTCTTTCCGCACTTCTTGCAGGCAACTGCACGGCACATCCGGGTTCTCCCTTGTCAGCGGTTCTCGGTCGGTGGTTCTCGAATCTCTAGCATACCCCCAGGGGTATGCGCGCCGGAAATCCGCTACGCCCGCGGGTTTCCGCGCCGGTTTCGGACGGTCGCACCGCGGATCCGGGGCGCGCCCGTCGGATTCCGGCGCGGATGTCGGCAAGCGCCGCGGAAACGGGCAGGCGGTTGACACCCAGGGCGCGGTAGGGTTCAATTTTTTGCATATGCTGAAATAACAGTTCCACGATACGAATATCTTGCCCGTATAGCCCTACGCCGTGGATGCCAGCATTGACACAAAGGATCTGACACATGCTGTTGGAAGACTTTAACGCGGCCGGACATGCCGAGGCCGCGGCCGCACTGCGTCCGTGCCTGGACATTGAGCGGTGGATCGAGGAGATCGTTCAGGGCCGGCCCTTCGGGAACGCCGCGAGCCTCATCGAAGCCGCCAACCAGGCAGCAGAACCCTTTACCGGGCAGGAGGTTGCGGCCGCATTGGCCCACCATCCGCGCATCGGCGAACGGGCCGCAGGAAACAGCACGGAGGCCCGGCTTTCCCAGTCGGAGCAGGCAGGCCTGGGCATTCCGGACCCGGCTGTTGCGGCAGCCATCACCGAGGGAAACCGAAGTTACGAAGAAAAATTCGGCCAGGTCTTCCTTATCCGCGCCGCCGGCCGCAGCCGGGAGGACGTCCTCGCCGCCCTCAACGCCAGGCTTGCGCACACCCTGGAACAGGAACAAGCAATCATCGGCCAGCAGCTGCGCGAAATCGCGGTGCTCCGACTCGAAGGACTGATCGGCACATGAGCCCCTCCCACGTCACCACCCACGTCCTGGACACCGTCACCGGCAAGCCCGCAGCCGGTGTCGCCGTCACCTTCCACAAGCTCGACGGCGAGCGCTGGACCAAGATCGCGGCAGGCGCCACGGACGACGACGGCCGAATCAAGTCTCTCGGGCCGGACAAGCTTTCGTCCGGCACCTATCGGCTGGGCTTTGACACCGGAAGCTATTACAGGGCGGCCGGAATCGAAACCTTCTTTCCCGAGGTCACACTGACCTTCGCGGTGTCCGAGTCCCAGGACCACTACCATGTCCCGCTCCTACTGAGCCCCTTCGCTTACTCCACGTACCGCGGCAGCTAACTACACGCTCGGGCCGCCGTTGGGTGCATGCTCGCCCCGTCATCCACCCGGAATCACACCGGAAGGTCTCCGTCGCCCGTGCTTGACTCGGTGGCCGTGACGCTGTGGCACTGCCCCAAGATGACCGGGGTCCCGCTGCTCTCCAGGCATTGAGGCAGGCTGCTCGCCACGGCCTGAGCGACGCCCCGGTTACCAAGCGACGCCCCGGTTAGCATGCAACGCGGGGTCAGATACGGCCGGTGCCGTGCGGCTCAATGGGCCATATCTGACCCCGCGTTGCTTGTGGGGCCGTTCCGACCGATTGTGACTGCAGAGCCGTGGTGATGCGCCGCTGGTGTTGACGTGCCCCGAGCCGCATCGATAATCTCGAATTGCAAGAAAATTTTCTCACTCAATGAAAACTTGAGCCAACCATTCAACGATGAAGAGAGGCTGGACGTGGCTGCAGGAGAAGATACCTCCCATATCCTCAGCGGGTTGACAAACCAGCTGCCTGATCGTGATCCGGAAGAGACCGCCGAGTGGCTGGAGTCCCTGGATACGCTGATTCAGGAACAGGGCACGGAGCGTGCCCGGTACATCATGCGCAGCCTGCTTCAGCGGGCCGGCGCGCAGAG
>NZ_RBIR01000010.1 GCF_003634095.1 Arthrobacter oryzae | reverse complement strand
CACCCGGGAGGGTGTGGGAGAGTAGGTCACCGCCGGAACATCATTACACGGTCGAGGACCCCCAACCACGTTGGGGGTCCTCCCGCATTTAACCCCAAAACCACAAACCGGGCCGCCAGGCGCGCAGCCGCCACCGGCAACGACGGTGCGACGGACCCCGCCGGCCAGGTCCCGCAGCAGACCGGCCCGCGCCGGACCGGTCCGCGCCGGCCCCCCACGGCAGGGAAACCCGGCCGCGGACCCGGCCCATGATCAGACGGGAAGCCCGGCCGACGACGCCGGAAAGACCCGGCCATGGACCCGGGCCCAAGCCCCCGGCCGGGGCCGCGGTCCCGCCCGCTTGGCTGACCTAGCAGCGCGCCAGCCTCACGGGTAAGTGCAGCGGTCCCGCCTTTGTGGATTGCGCCCCGATGATCCGTCCGTTCTGGCGCGGGTAGAGTTGATGCCCATGGACAATCTCTTCAGCCACGCTCCTGCCGACCCTTCCGATGTTCCCGAAGCGGAAGCCTCGGATGCTTTGGAGCCGGTTGTCTTCACGGTCGTCGTCCCCGGCGCTGTTGCCCGGGCCTTCGTGGGTTTCACCGAGCATACGCACCTCTGGTGGCCTCTGGAGGATCACAGCGTCTATGGCGCAGGCTCTTACGTCGAATTCGAGGAGAACCTGATTCTGGAGACAGCTGATGACGGGAGGACCGCGACTTGGGGCTCCATTGATGACTGGCAGCCGCCGCTGTCCTTCCACGCCAGTTGGCACCCGGGGAGCTCCGCCGTGTGGTCAACGGAGCTCCGTGTAGCCTTCCGTGCAGTCGATGGCGGCACGGAGCTGCGCCTGGTGCACAGCGGCTGGGAGGGTGCCGAGGATCCGGCGGCCGCGCGGGCGGAGTATTTGGCAGGTTGGCCCGGTGTGCTGGATCGTTTCCTGCGCTTCATGGGCGGTGCCGGCGCCTGAGTCTGGGCCGGAGCGTGCGGCTGACCTTGCCCGGCCTGTGGCCCGCATCGCGGCGTTCCTTCCCAGTTGCTTGGAGGACCGGGGCGGAGAACGCGCGGGCTTCCCCGGCATTCCGGGCCCTTATGCGCGGGCGGCCGCGAATAGAGGCAAGAAACCGGGCAGGAATGCAGCCAAGGAGAGCCTAGCCAGCAATTTACGGACCCGGGCGCGGAACAGGACAGGAATGCGGCCAAGGAGAGCCTAGCCAGCATTTAACGGACCTGGGCGCGGAACAGGACAGGAATGCGGCCAAGGAGAGCCTAGCCAGCAATTAGCGGATCCAGACCAGGGGGCGCGGAACCCGCGGGCTGACCCGGCGTGCTGGATCGTCTCGTCCGCTTCATGGGCGGCGTCGGTGCCTGAGCCTGAGCTTGCCCGGCCTGTAGCCCGCATCGCGGCGTTCCTTCCCAGTTGCTTGGAGGACCGGGGCGCGGAACCCGCCGGCTTCCCGGCATTCCGGGCTGTTCTGCGCGGACGGCCGGCAATGGAGGCGCGGAACCGGGAAGGAACGCGGCCACGGAGAGCCTAGCCGGCAATTAACGGACCCCGGCGTGGGACCGGGCAGGAATGCAGCCAAGGAGAGCGCAGCCAGCAATTAACGGATCCGGACCAGGGGGCGCGGAACCCGCGGGCTGGCCCGGCGTGCTGGATCGTTTCGTGCGCTTCAGGGGCGTCGGTGCCTGAGCTTGCTTGGCCTGGGACCCGCATCGCGGCGTTCCTTCCCAGTTGCTTGGACGACCGGGGCGCCGACCCCGCGGGCTTCCCCGGCATTCCGGGCCCCTATGCGCGGACGCCCGGGCAATAAAGCGAGGAACCGGGCAGGAACGCGGCCACTGAGTGCCTAGCCAACAATTAACGGAACCGGGCAGGAACGCGGGGCGCGGAGAACGCAGCCAGCGATTAGCGGATCGGGGCGGCGTCCACCGGCGGAACAGCGGTGCTGGAACGGATTATGAAGCGGGTGGGGTATTCGGTGTCCGTGGCCGCGGGGTCGGAGCCGCCGTCGAGCCCCGCCAGCAGGCGCCGGACCGCCAGGGCGCCCTGGCCGCGCGCGTCCTGGTCGATCGTGGTCAGCCCGAAGACTTCGCCCAGCTCATGGCCGTCGATGCCGATGACTGAAAGGTCCTGCGGCACCCGAAGGCCGAAATCCCTGGCTGCGAGGATGGTCCCGATCGCCATCTCGTCGGAGGCGGCGAACACGGCCGTGGGGCGTTCGGGTGAGCTGCCGAGGAGCTGCCGGGCGCTGGCATAGGCGCCCTGGATGGTGAAATCTGCGGAGAGCTGCCACTCTGACCGGACGTCCAGCCCCGCCTCGCGCATGGCTTTCTTGAAGCCCGCCTGACGGGTTCCGGGCAGGCGGAAGTCCTTCTCGTAAGCGGCATCGCCGGTCATGTGCGCGATTCTGCTGTGGCCTAGCTGGATCAGGTGCCGGGCCGCTGCCTCGGCGATGCCCGAGTCGTTGATGCGGATGGTCGAAGCCCCCGGCAGCGGTCCGCCGATCCCGACGATCGGGCGGTGGATGGCCAGCAGCTGGGCAATCTCAGCCTCGGACAGCTCCAGGGAGACCGCGATCACGGCATCCACGCGCTTGCGCAGCAGGAAGTCGTTTAGAACGCTGTGCCGGCGCTCCTGCCCCTCGCTGACGTTGTACAACGTGAGGTCGTAGCCGGCGTCCAGCAACGTCGCCGAGACGCCTTCGACCACCGAGGAAAAGAACCAGCGGTGGACCGACGGGACAACGACACCAACGTTGTGATTGCGCCCGGAGGCCAAGCTGGAAGCGTGATAGGAGAGGACGAAACCCAGCTCTGCGGCGGCGGCCCGGGCGCGTTCGCGGCTGCGCGGGGAAACATTGCCCTTGCCACTCAAGGCGCGCGAAACGGTTGCTATGGAGAGGCCGGCCCGTTCCGCGACGTCCTTGATGCCGGGCATGCCTACCCCTCCGTGTCCTCAATGTAGATTTCAAGCCAAACAGTTTCACCTGAGCTTAACTGATCCCCGGCACTGGACATGTCCACGGCCGCGTAACCTGCGCCGGGTGACGTTGAGCTGCGCAGAAGTACCCGACCGGCAGGCATCTGCAGGGGTTCGGATCCGGTATTCAGCAGCACCAGCGTGGTGCCGTTGAGGAAGGCGATGCTCGTGTCCGTGCACAGGTCCTCGTACCAGGACAGCGATCCGCGGCCGAGTTCCAGCACGCGGCGCAGGTCCAGCATGCGCTTGTAGAGGCTCAGGTGCGACGACGGCGACGCGGCCTGCACGTCCCGGGCCAGCCGGGCGAAGCTCTCCGGCTGCGGCAGCCAGGGATCCTGCCCGTCGCCGAATCCCGCGTGGAGTTCGCCGGCCCGCCAGGGCAGGGGAACGCGGCAGCCGTCGCGGCCGAGCCGCGCGCCGCCGGTGCGGGCAAAGGTGGGGTCCTGACGCCGGTCGTCCGGGATGTCGATCCCGTCCGGGAGCCCGAGTTCCTCGCCCTGGTAGAGGTAAGCGCCGCCGGGAAGTCCCAGCATGAACATGGAGGCCGCGGCCGCACGGGACCGTCCCAGGTCCTCGTCCGGCTGCTGGTCCGCCGTGCCGATTCCGTCACCGTCGCGCGGCGCCTGCCCGTCGTATCCGAAGCGGGTGGCGTGGCGGACGACGTCGTGGTTGGACAGCACCCAGGTGCTGGGAGCGGCGACTGAGTCCAGCGCCGTCAGCGATTCGGTGATGACGCTGCGCATCCGGTGCACGTCAAGGCCGGCATGCAGATAAGGAAAGTTGAAGGCCTGGTGCATTTCGTCCGGGCGGACCCAGTCGGCGAGCCGGGGGAGCGGGTCCACGTTCGCCTCGGCGCAGAGGATCCGGTCCGGGCCGTACTCGGCCAGAATCCGCCGCCAGTGGCGGTAGATGTCATGCAGGGCAGGCTGGCCGAACATCGGAGCATCGTGGCCGGGGAAGCCGTCGCAGCTGTTGCCGTCCGCGCGGCCACCCCACTCCGGCAGGCCGGGGGCCTTTACCAGCGCGTGTGCCACGTCCACCCGGAAACCGGAGACCCCGCGGTCCAGCCAGAAGCGCAGGACCCGCTCGAATTCCTCATGGACGGCAAGGTTGTCCCAGTTGAAGTCCGGCTGGGAGGAGTCGAAGAGGTGCAGGTACCACTGGCCGGGCGCTCCGTCCGGTTCGGTGATCCGGGTCCAGGCCGACCCGCCGAAGTGGGACTGCCAGTTGTTGGGCGGCTCTTCGCCGAATGTTCCGCGGCCATCGCGGAAGATGAACATGTCCCGCTCCGGGCTGCCGGCCGGCGCTGCCAGGGCGGCCTGGAAGGCCTGATGCTGGTCTGAGCAGTGGTTGGGCACCAGGTCCACAATCATCCGCAGTCCCAGCCGCGTGGCCTCGGCAACCATGGCGTCGAAGTCGTTCAGCGTGCCGAACAGGGGGTCGACGTCGCAGTAGTCGCTGACGTCGTAGCCGGCATCGCGCTGCGGGGACCGGTAGAACGGGGAGAGCCAGACGGCGTCGATGTCGAGATCGGCAAGCCGGGGCAGCTCCGCGGTGATTCCGGCGAGATCCCCGATGCCGTCGCCGTTCAGGTCCCGGAACGAGCGCGGATAGACCTGGTAGATGACGGCCGAACGCCACCACCCGGGAACGTCGTCTGCGGCGTGCACCGGGGTCAGCGGACCCGTCAGGGGGCCGGCCTGCGCGGCGGGGGAGAAGAGAACTGTATCAACGGACATGCCGGTAATCGTAAGTCTCAATCACGAAAAATGAAAACGCTTCCAGTCACAATTGAACCGGAGGCTTCCACCAGCGATTGGACTATCCCCGGCCGCGCGTCCGGCTCACTTGCCGGACTCGGCGGCCAATGTCGCGCGGCGGGCAAGTGGCCGGGCGCGCCCTGCCCACAATCGGCATCTTCGCTACCCGCCGGTACGTTGACTTTTCAAAGCGGCACCCAGCGTGTACTTTGGAAGCGCTTGCAGCTGTGAGCCACATCACCGACGATGCCACCGGGCTCTGGAACGGACTTCCAGGGCCCTCTGCGTGGACGCAGGAATTTATGAAAGGGACACCAATGAAGGTGCAGAACACCCTCACGAACGGAACGAGCCGCCGCGTATTCACCGCGGGCGCGATTTCCGTAGTGGCCGCGCTGGCCCTCAGCGCGTGCGGCGGCGCCGCAGCCACCGCACCCGCCACCGCAACGGCCAAGCCTGACCTGAAGGCCTCCGGTGCCAGCACGATCACCATGTGGGTCGATGCCGAGCGCGCCCCCGCGCTGAAGGACATCACGGCCAAGTTCCAGACCGATACCGGCATCGCGGTCAAGCTCGTCGTGAAGGACTTCGCCGCTGTCCGCGACGACTTCATCACCCAGGTCCCGACCGGCAAGGGCCCGGACCTGATCGTCGGCCCGCACGACTGGGTCGGCAAGTTCGTCCAGAACGGCGTGATCGCGCCGGTGGAGCTCGGGGACAAGAAATCCGAGTTCCAGGACTCGTCCATCAAGGCCATGACCTACAACGGTTCCGTCTACGGCGTCCCGTACGCGATCGAGAACATCGCCCTGCTCCGCAACACGGACCTCGTGCCCCAGAGCGCAAAGACCTTGGACGAGGTCGTCGCCAACGGCAAAAAGGCCGTGGCTGACGGCAAGGCGAAGTTCCCGTTCCTCGTCGGCATGGATCCGAAGCAGGGCGATCCGTACCACCTCTACCCGCTGCAGGCTTCCATGGGCTCGCAGGTCTTCGGCAAGGCAGCCGACGGCGGCTACGACCCCAAGCAGCTCCTGATCGGCGACGCCTCCGGCGTCGCGTTTGCCAAGAAGCTGGCCGCCTGGGGCGACAAGGGCGAAAAGATCATCAACTCCAACATCACCGGTGACATCGCCAAGGAGAAGTTCCTCGCCGGCGAGTCCCCGTACTACCTGACCGGCCCGTGGAACGTGCCGGACGTGCAGAAGAAGGGCATCAAGTTCGCTGTTGACGAGCTGCCGACCACCGGCGACCAGCCGGCCCAGCCGTTCATCGGCGTCAACGGCTTCTTCATCAGCGCCAAGAGCGCCAACGCCCTGGCCACCAACGAGTTCGTCACCAACTACCTGACCTCCGAGGCAGCCCAGGACTCCATGTACAAGGCCGGCGGCCGCCCGCCGGCACTGAAGGCCTCCTTCGACAAGGCAGCAAGCGACCCGGTTGTCGCCGCCTTCGGCAAGATCGGCGCCAACGGCGTCCCGATGCCGGCCATTCCCGAAATGAGCGCCGTCTGGGCTGACTGGGGAGCCACCGAGCTCGCCCTGATCAAGGGCCAGGGCGACCCGGCCGCTGACTGGGCCAAGATGGCAGCCAGCATCAAGAGCAAAATCAAGGGTTAGTCCCCGCGCCGGTTCCTGACGCTTCCCTACGCGCCAGGAACCGGCAGCACCGGGCCGGGCGGCCGCCAGGCTGCCCGGCCCGTTCCTGCATCACCCCAGCTTCTCCCAAGGACCGTAGACAGCCATGTCAGATACCGAACTCCGCGAGGACACAGACCCCGCACAGTCGTCCGCCCTGGACGCCGCCCCCACACCCTCCGGCCGGTTGGCCGGCAGCGCCCGCCCACGGCGGAGCGGCCCCGAGGGGGTGAAGGGAACCATCGCCAAGATCGTGCTGCTGGGCCTCGTGGACGCCCTAGCTGTCTACGTCCTGATGATGCTTTTCCTGAGCCAGTCCTGGCTGGCGCTGGGAGTCTCCGCCGCCGTCGTGCTGGTGATCAACTGGATCTACCTGCGCAAGGGCGGCCTGCCCGCCAAGTACCTGGCCCCGGGCGTACTCTTCCTGCTGGTGTTCCAGGTCTTCGTGGTCATGTTCAGCGGCTACATCGCGTTCACCAACTACGGCGACGGCCACAACAGCACCAAGGACGACGCGATCGCCGCCATCCAGCTCACCGCCCAGAAACGGGTGCCCGACTCGCCGGCCTACAAGGCCGCCGTGCTCACCAAGGACAACACCTTCTACCTGCTCTTCACCGACCCGCAGGGCAAGGCATCGCTCGGGAACACCGAGACGCCGCTTGCGGAAGCCCCCGGCGCCGGCAAGGACTCCACCGGCAAGGCCAACGCCCTGGCCGGCTACCGGACCCTGAACTTCCAGGAGATCGTCGCCAACCAGCAGAGCATCCTGGACATGACCGTCCCGGTGTCAGCCAACCCGGCCGACGGCACGCTGCGCACCGCGGACGGCAGCAACGCATACCAGTTCAAGCCGTCGCTGAAGTACGACGCCGCAGCGGACACGTTCACGGACACCACCTCTGGCGCCGTCTACCGGGACAACGGGAAGGGCGCCTTTGCGGCGGATAACGGCGAGACGCTCTCCACCGGCTGGAAGATCGACGTCGGGATGGAAAACTTCGCCCGCGCCTTCACCGACCCCAGCCTGCGCGGCCCGCTGCTCGGCGTCATCCTCTGGACCTTCACCTTTGCCCTGGCATCCGTCGCGCTGACCTTCGCGCTGGGACTGTTCCTTGCCATCACGTTCAACCGCGAGGACCTCAAGGGCAAGAAGGTCTACCGGATCCTGATGATCCTGCCGTACGCATTCCCCGCCTTCCTCACCGGCCTGGTTTGGTCCGGCATCCTCAACCCGGAATTCGGCTGGCTCAACCAGAACCTGTTCGGCGGTGCCCCGATCGGCTGGCTCTCCGACCCCTTCCTGGCCAAGATCAGCGTGCTGGTGGTCAACCTCTGGCTGGGCTTCCCCTACATGTTCCTGGTCTGCACCGGCGCGCTCCAGTCGCTGCCCAGCGAACTGGACGAGGCCGCCCGGATGGACGGCGCTGGCCCCTGGCGGGTATTCCGCTCCATCAAGCTGCCGCTGCTGCTGGTCTCGATCGCGCCGCTGCTGATCTCCTCCTTCGCCTTCAACTTCAACAACTTCAACGTGATCTTCATGCTCACCGGCGGCGGCCCGCGGTTCGCGGACACCGACCGCGACATCGGGGCAACGGACATTCTGATCACCCTGGTTTACAAGGTGGCGTTCGGGCAGGGCACCGGCCGTGACTACGGCCTGGCCAGCGCATTGGCGATCATCATCTTCATCATCGTGGCCACTGTCTCGGCCATCAGTTTCAAGCAGACCAAGGCACTCGAGGAAGTGAACTCATGAACGGGTCAGCACCGCTCACCGCCGCTCCGGCGGACAAAACCCGGCAGGGTGGAGGGACCGGCATCGCCCCGGAAACCACCACCGGCGGGACCGACGTCGAATACCTGAAGTCGCTGCAGCGCCGGCGCCCGTTCGGTGTCTGGTTCAAGGACAAAGGATGGCGCCACCTGGTGGGGTGCATCGTGACGGTCTTCGCTGTCTTCCCGCTGCTCTACGTGCTCTCCGCAGCACTCAACTCCACCGGCACGCTGGTTGGCTCCAACGCGCTGTTCAGCAAGATCGACTTCGGCAACTTCACCGCTCTGTTCGATATGCCCTCGCGGCCCTTCGCCCGGTGGTTCGGCAACACCATGGTGGTGGGCGGCGTGACCTCGGCGGCCACGGTGTTCCTCGGGGCGATGGCCGCGTACGCCTTCTCCCGCATGCGCTTCACCGGCCGCCGCGTCGGCCTGCTGACCCTGCTGCTGCTGCAGATGTTCCCGCAGCTGCTCGCCGTCGTCGCCATCTTCCTGCTCCTGAGCGGCATCTCTGAGGTCATTCCAGCGCTCGGCCTGGGCAGCCAGCTGGGCCTGATCATGGTGTACCTCGGCGGAGCGCTGGGCGTGAACACCTACCTCATGTACGGCTTCTTCAACACCGTGCCGCAGTCCCTGGATGAGGCGGCGAAGATCGACGGCGCCAGCCACGCGCAGATCTTCTTCGGCATCATCATGCGGCTTGTCACGCCCATCCTGGCGGTGGTGGGCCTGCTGACCTTCATCGGCATCTCCGGCGAGTTCGTGATCGCCAGCGTGGTTCTCACGGACCCGGACAGCCAGACCCTCGCCGTCGGACTGTACTCCTTCGTCGCGCAGCAGCGTTCGGAGAACTGGGGCGTCTTCGCCGCCGGAGCGGTGCTGTCCGCCGTGCCCGTGATGGCCCTCTTCCTCTACCTGCAGCGCTACATCGTCAGCGGCCTCAGTGCGGGCGCGGTGAAGGGCTAGGCATGATCCTGCCAGGTAGCGCCGGCCCCCTGCCGCACCACGACGGCTCCGCGCTCCACGCGCCCCGGCATGTGGAACCGGGGGCGGAAGTCCGTCTGCGGCTCCGCGTGCCGGCCGTCTGGGGGCGGGCCGCCCGGGTGTGGCTCCGGTCCATCCACGACGGCGAACCCCGCTACGATCCCGCCAGTGACCTTGGGGAAGCCGACGGCTGGGTCTGGTGGGAGGCCGCCACGGTGGTGACCAACCCGGTGGCCCGGTACCGCTTCCTCCTGGAAGTCGCGGACGAAGCCGGCGGTGACGGCACCTTGCGGTATTGGAGCCTGAACGCGCAGGGACTGTTCGGCCGCGACGTGTCAGACTACGCCGACTTCCGGCTCACCACGTTCCGGCCCGCCCCCGAATGGCTGCGCCGGGGCACGATGTACCAGATCTTCCCGGACCGCTTCGCCCGCTCCGCGACGTCCAACGCGTCCCCGAATGGCGCGGTCCCGAAAGGTGCGGTCCCGGACTGGGCCGTGCCGTGCAGCTGGGACACCACCGAGGTGGAGGGCTCCGGCCCGCAGACCCCGTACCAGTATTACGGCGGGGACCTCCGGGGCATCACCGAGCGGCTGGACCACATTCAGGCGCTCGGGGCCGACGTCATCTACCTGACGCCGTTCTTCCCGGCCCGCTCCAACCACCGCTACGACGCCGCCACCTTCGCCTGCGTGGATCCGCTGCTGGGCGGGGACGAGGCCCTCGTGGACCTCGTCGAGGCCGCCCACGCCCGCGGCCTGCGGGTGATGGGCGATCTCACGGCCAACCACTCCGGCGATGCTCACGAATGGTTCCAGCGCGCCCTGGCGGACCCGGCCTCCGAGGAAGCCGGCTACTACTACTTCAACGCCGGCCACACGGAGTACGAGTCCTGGTACGGTGTCCGGTCGCTGCCCAAGTTCAACTGGGCATCGCCGGGCCTGCGCGAGAAGTTCGTCCTGGCTGACGATTCCCCAGTGGCGCGCTGGCTCCGGCCGCCCTTCAATCTGGACGGATGGCGGATCGACGTCGGCAACATGACCGGCCGGCTCGGCGGCACCGACCTCAACCATGACGTCGCACGGCTGATCGCGGACCGGGTCCGCTCAATCAACCCCCAGGCCGCGCTGCTCGCCGAGGCCACGAACGACGCCGCCCCCGACTTCAGCGGCGAGCACTGGCACGGCGCCATGACCTACTCCAACTTCACCCGCCCGCTGTGGTCCTGGCTGGCAGGGGCGGCGGGACAGGTCAATTTCTTCGGAACACCGCTGCCCGGGCCCAACCGGACGGCCGCCGAGGACTTCCTGGCCACACACCTGGACCTCGCTTCCGCGTTCAGCTGGGAAGTCCGGCAGCAGAACATGAACGCCCTGAACAGCCACGACACCGCGCGGGCGGCCACAGTCATGATCGACGGCGGCCAGCGGCTCGGCGCGCTGCTGATGTTCACCCTGCCGGGTGTTCCCGTGGTCTTCGCCGGCGACGAGTTCGGACTCAAGGGCGACAACGGGGAGTCGTCCCGGACGCCCATGCCCTGGAACGACCCCGGCCGGGTGCTCGCCGACCTGACCGCGGACTACGCTGCCCTCACCGCGCTGCGCCGGGAAGAGCCCGCACTGACCGGCGGCGGCGTGCGCTGGCTGTACGCCCGCGGGGACGTCCTGGCGTTCGTGCGCGAGACAGCGCAGAGCGCCGTGCTGGTGGTGGTGGCCCGGGCCGGAGCCGAGGCGGAGCTGGCTCCGGGAACCCTGTCCGAGACCCAGTTCGCGGCCCTGGCGGGGCGGCCCGCCTACGCGACGGGCGAGCTCGTTGCGGAGCTGAGCCCGGCGCCGGCCAGCCAGCCGGGGCCTTCGCCGGACGCCTCTGCCGGGCAGATCAGGGCGGATGTGCCCGCCCCATCCGCCCGGATCTGCACCCAAGGCCCCGCCGCCGCCGCGTGGGTGCTGCCCGGGACTCGACTGCCGGTGCCGCAGCCTTAGACTGGGAGCCGGATTCGACCGAACTGGAGACCGCATGCGCAGCATCATCGACGAGCTGACCACCGTCCTGGGCCCGGAGAAAATTGCCGCGGACCCCGCAACCCTGGCCACCTACGCTGTGGACCAGGCTCCAGTCCTGGACTATCAGCTCCCGCAGGCGGTGGTCCGCGCCGAATCGGTGGCAGACGTCCAGGCAACCGTGAGCGCCTGCGCCGCACGGGGGATCGCGGTCGTGGCGCGTGGGGCCGGCACCGGTGTTTCGGGCGGCGCCCACGCCAGCGAGGGCTGCGTGGTGCTCAGCCTCGAGCGGATGAACCGCATCCTGGATCTCAACCCGGATGACGAGACCGCCGTCGTGGAACCCGGCGTCATCAACGCGGACCTCAATGCCGCCGCCGCCGTGCACGGGCTGATGTACGCCCCGGATCCCGCAAGCTTCAAGATGTCCACCATCGGCGGCAATGTGGCTACCAACGCCGGCGGACTGCGGTGCGCGAAGTACGGGGTGACCCGGGACTCGGTGCTGGCCCTCGACGTCGTGCTCGCCGACGGTTCGCTCATCCACACCGGCCACCAGACCTTCAAGGGCGTCGCCGGTTACGACCTCACCGGGCTGTTCGTCGGCTCGGAAGGGACCCTGGGAATCGTGGTGGGAGTGACCGTGCGGCTGAAGTACCTGCCGCGCGAGGTGCACACCATCGCCGCCTTCTACCCGGACTTCCGCAGTGCCGCGGCCGGCGTCCTCGCCGTGGGCAGGGCCCGCGTGCAGCCGGCCATAATGGAACTGCTCGACGGCGGTTCACTCGCCCAGCTCGATGACATCCACGGCTCGGACCTGGCCGTGCGCGGGGCGTCCCTGCTGCTGATCCAGACCGACGGCTTCGGCGCGGCGGCGGAGGCCGCGGCCATCCGCCCCGTCCTCGCCGCGGGGGGAGCGGTGGTCAGCATGGAAGCCAGTGCGGAGGCCGAGCAGCTCGTCGAGCTGCGGCGCAACAGCCGCGGGACCGAGGTGGACGACGAATACCGGGTGGGCGAGGACGTGGCGGTGCCGCGCTCGCGGCTGGTGGACTACGTGGCCGAGCTGGAGGCCATGGCGGCGGAATACCGGGTCAAGCTCAAAGTCGTGGCCCATGCCGGCGACGGCAACCTGCACCCCACCTTCTGGATTGACCGGGTGGACAACACCGTGGACCCCGATGCCATGGAGCGCCTCGGCGCGGCCCTGGACAGGTCCATTGCCGTGGCGCTGGCCATGGGCGGCACCATCACCGGCGAACACGGGGTCGGCCAGTACAAGCTGCGCTGGCTGGGCCTGGAGCAGAAGGAACCGGTGCGCGAACTGCAGCGCCGGATCAAGGAGCTGTTTGACCCGGCCGGAATCCTGAACCCCGGAAAGGCGATTTAGCCCGCCCGTGCCACAACGCCCGGGCCTGCCGCTTAGTCGTCGACGTCCGGGTATTCGTCCTCGGATTCGTCGGCGCCGTAGCGTGATTCCTCGGTTTCGACCTCGAGGATTTTGAGCAGCCCCGTGTCCGGGTTGAGCATGATGGCCGCCTCGTCGCGGCGGTGGCGGAGCTCGTTGTCGATGTAGGACTGGACGGCCTCGGCCAACGGGATGTGCCGGTTCTCCTTCTCGGACATGTACCAGCGGTGTTCCAGGACCTCGTGCACCGCCTCGGCGGGCTCGAGCTTGCCTGAGAGATCGCGGGGGATGGCCCGCACGATCGGCTCGAAGATTTGGCTGACCCACAGGTGCGCGCTGTATTCCTCATCCATGGCCGGGTTGTTGTCCGCCCGGAAGGAGTCCATATCGTTCAGCAGCCGGCGGGCCTGGTTTTCTTGGGCGTCCAGTCCGGTGAGGCGCAACAGCCGGCGCTGGTGGTGCCCGGCGTCGACCACCTTCGGCTGGAGCTGGATCGTGGAGCCGTTCTGCGTGGTCTTGATGGCGTATTCCTCGACGTCGAACCCGAGTTCGTTGAGCCGCCGGATCCGGGCGGCCACCCGCCAGCGTTCGCCGATCTCAAACGACTCCTTCGCCGTCAGCTCGGTCCACAGCCGCCGGTAGCTGTCCATGATGAGCTCGCTGGTGGCCACAGGGTCGACCTTTTCCTCGATCAGGCCGCCGTCCAGAAGGTCCATGAGCTCCCCGGCGATGTTGACCCGGGCGATTTCGAGGTCGTACTCGCGCTGGCCGGTGGACAGATCCGGATAGAGCTCGCCGGTCTCGGCATCCACGAGGTAGGCGGCAAAGGCGCCGGCGTCGCGGCGGAACAAAGTGTTGGAGAGGGAAACATCGCCCCAGTAGAAGCCGATCAGGTGCAGCCGGACGAGCAGCAGCGCCTGGGCGTCGATAAGCCGGGTCAGGGTGTCCTTGCGGAGCATCTGGGAGAAGAGCGCACGGTAGGGCATGGAAAATTTCAGGTGCCGGGTGACTAGCACGGGGTTCAGCGGCCTGCCCTCGGGGGTGGCGCGCCCCGTGATGACGGCCACCGGCTCCACGCAGGGCACGTCCAGCCGGGCGAGTTTGCGGAGCATGTGGTATTCATGGCGGGCGACGTGCTCCGAGGTTTCCTTGATCGCAATGACCGATCCGCCAAGGTGGGCGAAGCGCACGATGTGCCGCGAGATGCCGCGCGGCAGTGCCGCCAAGTACTCTGCCGGCCAGTCCTCGAGGGCAATGTGCCAGGGCAGGTCGAGGAGTTCGGGCTCGGTGGCGGCGGCCGTGATGCTCAGCGAGCTGGCCAGGGAGGCCTTCTCGTCGTTGGCGCTGGCGGCCTCGAACCGAGGCAACTTCCCAATCTGACCGTAGTCGGTGGGCTCGTCGTGCCACTGGGCACTGTTTTCCTCGGTCATGGGTTTTCCTCGGTCATGGATCAATTCTGCCGTGTATGTGGGGCCGCGCCTAAAGCGGGGCAGTTAAAGCCCGACGGCGGCCCTCCAGTGGGGGAGGACCGCCGTCGGTTACAACCTAGCTGGGGCTCAGTCGCCGAGGCGCAGGCCCGTCTTGGTGTCGAACAGGTGCACGTGTCCGGACTGCGGGCGGACGTAGATGGATTCGCCCTTCATCGGGGGGCGGCGGCCATCGACGCGTGCCACGATGTCGTGGCTCTTGCCGTCCAGCGTGGTGTGGCCGTAGACGTAGGCGTCGGCGCCGAGTTCTTCGACGACGTCGACCTCAACCTGGAGGCCTTCGCCTGCGGCGACCTGCTCCAGGTCCTCCGGACGTGAGCCCAGGGTCACGGTCTGGCCGTGGGCCTCTTCGAGGACATCGCGCGGAACCGGGTAGACGGTCCCGCCGAACTGCACGCCGCCGTCGACGACCGGCAGTTCGAGCAGGTTCATGGCGGGGGAGCCGATGAAGCCGGCCACGAAGACGTTCTTCGGCTTGTCGTACAGGTTGCGCGGGGTGTCGACCTGCATCAGCAGCCCGTCCTTGAGCACGGCGACGCGGTCACCCATCGTCATGGCCTCGACCTGGTCGTGGGTCACGTAGACAGTGGTGACGCCAAGACGGCGGGTCAGTGACGCGATCTGGGTGCGGGTCTGAACGCGCAGCTTGGCGTCAAGGTTGGACAGCGGCTCGTCCATGAGGAAGACCTGCGGGTTACGCACGATTGCGCGGCCCATGGCAACACGCTGGCGCTGGCCGCCGGAGAGTGCCTTCGGCTTGCGGTCCAGGTACGGTTCGAGGTCCAGCAGCTTGGCGGCCTCACGGACGCGCTCGGCGCGCTCTTCCTTGCTGACGCCGGCGATCTTCAGCGCAAAGCCCATGTTGTCCGCCACGGTCATGTGCGGGTACAGGGCGTAGTTCTGGAACACCATGGCGATGTCGCGATCCTTCGGCGGAACGTCCGTGACGTCACGGTCGCCAATGAGGATGCGGCCGGAGTTGACGTCCTCAAGACCTGCGAGCATGCGCAGGGAGGTCGACTTTCCGCAGCCGGAGGGTCCAACGAGGACCAGGAATTCGCCATCGGCGATATCGATGTTGAGCTTGTCAACAGCGGGCTTATCGGTGCCCGGGTACAGGCGTGTTGCATTGTCAAAAGTAACTGTAGCCACAGTTATCAATCCCTTCACCGGCAGGTACGTGCCGGACGATCCGTAGTGAATGGTCTTTTTATGCAGTTGTTAATTCAGTTATCCGTCATCATGCGCATACTCCTCGGCCGAAGCCGAGGAGTATCCAGTGACGCCGCACGGTAGTTGTGCGCCACATCACAACCAGAGTATGTCAGATTTATGGCATTAGGGCCAAAAAGTTACGGATGTCACACGTGGGATCCGTCACATGGCGCCAGCGCGGCTATGTATGCTGTGCGCATGACGGCACTGCAGATCTATGTCAGTTTCCCCGGCACGGCACGTGAAGCACTTGGCTTCTACGCTGACGTCTTCGGCGGAGAGCTTGCCTTGTTCACGTACGAGCAGTTCAACCGCAGCGACGGACCGCCGGATGCCATTGCCCACGGGCAGCTCAACGGCGCAGTCGCTTTGGCGGGCTCGGATGCGGCAGCGGGTGAGAAAAGCGTCCGGTTCGAAGGCCTCATGCTCTCGCTGCTGGGGACCGCCGAACCGACAGTTCTCCACGAGTGGTTCGACAAGCTCGCCGTCGACGGCCGGGTGATCGACCCCCTTACCCCGAAGCCCTGGGGCGCGACAGATGGCCAGGTCGTCGACCGTCACGGACTGCACTGGTTGATCGGCTACGAACCGTCGGCCTCGCCGGGTTAGCCGGGGCGCGGGGTGGTTAGCCGTTGACGGCCTTCTTCCGCTCCCTCAGGAGGGCTTCGAGCAGTTCGCAGACATGAACGGGAGACTCCACCCGGAACTCGGCCCGGGTGAAATCAAGCCCCACTTTCACGCCGAGATCGCCCGGGAGGAGGCTGGCCAGGGCGTCCTCGTCGGTGGTGTCATCGCCGGCGAAGGCCACCGCGGTGGCCCCGGCGGCCTGCCGCAGGAAGGCAATGCCCTCACCCTTGGAGGCTTGGACCACGGAGGTCTCCAGGACGCGGTTGCCGGTCTTGAGGAACACACCGGGGCGGTCCTGCAGGACCGCCCGGGCCGCGGCGACGGCGTCCTCGGCTACGTCATCGGCCGCGAGCCGCGTGTGCAGGACGACGCCGGCCGGCTTGTCCTCCAGAAGCGTCCCGGGGGCCTGCTCCACGATCCCCGCGAGTTCCTTGCGGACCTCCGCCAGGAGTTCGCGCTGGGCGTCGTCGAGCATCAGCTGCGAGGAACCGGGCCCCATCCAGACTTCTGCGCCGTGGCTGCCGATCAGAAGCGTTTGCTCCGGCGGGGAGGCGACCGCCCGCAGGCTGTCCAGCGCCCGGCCGGAGATGAGCGCCGTCGTGGTCCGGGGAAGTTCCGTCAGCGCCGCGAAGGCGGCCGCGGAGCGCGGCAGCGCGCGGGCGTCGGCCGCGTGATCCACGAGCGGTGCCATGGTGCCGTCGAAGTCCATGGCCACGAGCAGCTGCTCGGTGCCCGCGACGCTCCGCACGGCCTCCAGCAGTTCGGGAGAGAGCGAGAGCGGCGCTGTGTCTGAATCGTTGGTGGTATCAGGAGTCATCGCGGATAACCTTTTCAGCAAGGGCGGCCAGGAAGTCAGAGGACCAAAGATCGACGTCGTGGTCCAGAATCTGTTTGCGCATGGCCCGCATGCGCCGGGACGCCTCGGCCGGCTGAATGTTGACCGCCCGCATGATGGTGTCTTTGAGGCCGTCGATGTCGTGCGGGTTCATCAGCAGGGCCTGCTTGAGCTGGTCCGCGGCGCCGGCAAATTCGCTGAGCACCAGCGCGCCGTCGTTGTTCGTCCGGGCGGTGACATATTCCTTGGCGACGAGGTTCATGCCGTCGCGCAGGGCCGTGACCAGCATGACGTCCGCGGCCAGATACAGCGCCACCATCTCCTCGATGGGGTAGCTGTGGTGCAGGTAGCGGACGGCGGTGCTCTCCATCGTGTCGAAGGTGCCGTTGATGTGACCGACGGTGCCCTCGACCTCCTCGCGGAGCAGGCGGTACTGTTCCACCCGTTCCCGGCTGGGGCTGGCCACCTGGATCAGGGTCGCGTCCTCGACCGTGACCTTGCCGTCCTGCAGCAGTTCCTCGTAGGCCTTGAGCCGGTGCCTGATGCCCTTGGTGTAGTCGAGGCGGTCGACGCCGAGCAGGATGGTCTTGGGGTTGCCGAGGTCCCGGCGGATCTGCTGTGCGCGCTCAATGACTTCCGGTTTCTTGGCCAGCTCGCTGATCTGTTTGACGTCGATGGAGATGGGGAACGCCTGGGCCCGGGCAATGTGGGTGGGTTCGCCATCGGCGCCCCGGACGTGGACCTGCTGCTGCTTGACGCTGGCACCCAGGAAGCGCCGGGCCGAGCGCATGAAGTTTCCGGCGTCGCTGCTGCGCTGGAAGCCGACCAGGTCCGCGCCGAGCAGGCCGTCGATGATCGCGCGGCGCCACGGGAGCTGGGCGAAGATCTCCGGCGGCGGGAACGGGATGTGGTTGAAGAACCCGATCTTCAGGTCCGGCCGGGCTTCCCGGAGCATCTTCGGGACCAGCTGAAGCTGGTAGTCCTGCACCCACACGGTGGCGCCCTCGGCCGCGTGGCGGATGGTGGCGTCGGCAAACCGGCGGTTCACCTTCCGGTATGAGTCCCACCAGGCGCGGTGGAACTCCGGCGGGGCGATCACGTCGTGGTACAGCGGCCACAGCGTGGCGTTGGAGAATCCCTCGTAAAAGAGTTCGATGTCCTCCGTGCTCAGCTGGACGGGGACGAGGTCAATGCCGCCGTGGCTGAAGGGCTTAACGGTCTCATCAGGTGCGCCGTGCCAGCCCACCCAGGCGCCGTCGGTCTTGGTCATCATGGGGGCCAGCGCAGTCACTAGTCCGCCGGGGGAGCGGCGCCAGCCGTCCTCGCAGCCGGTCTCGTCGGCGGAGCAGCGGTCAACGGGCAACCGGTTGGACACCACAATGAAGTCGAACTGATCCCCCGCCCCGGTGCCCTCTGCGGCGCCGTCCGTGGCTGTCAGTGCAGCTTTAGTAGTCTCGTGTGCGCCGTGGCTGGCGCGGTCTGTTGCTTCCATTGGTGCCCCCTTGGGGTCGCTCGTGGCTCTCCGTCAACCCTAGCCGCACGGAATCTTCCGGGCTATTCGTCCGTTGGGCAGGCTGAAGGGAAACTTGAAAGCGCAAGTTCTCGGGTTTCTCCCCTAAAATGATGAAGTTGCCACTGAGTGGACCGTCCCTGGCCGAACGACCCGAGGAACCAATGAGCCCCGCAAACGAACCCCGACAGTCTAAGGCAGAGCGCACTGCCGCGGCGCGCGAGAAAGCACGTGAGATCCGCGAGGCGCAGCTGAAGAAGGACAAGCGCAACAAGCTGCTGATCGGCTGGGGCATTGTTGCCGCCGTCGTCGCCATCATCGTGATCGTGGCCCTGGTTGTCACTTCAAACATCAAGAACAACGCCCCGGTTGCCGACGAGGGGCCCACCCCGGCCAACGGCAACATCCACGGCGGCGTCACCTTGCTGGCGAATAACGCGGTTGCCAAGACCGATCCCGCGACCGTGAAGATTTCCGACCTCCCGGCCGCTCCGGCCACCCCGCCGTCTCCGGTCACGGCACCGGGCGCTCAGGCCGAGGCCGGCAAGCCGGTCAAGGTGGTCCTCTATGTCGACTTCATCTGCCCCGTCTGCAAGAACTTCGAGGCTCAGTACAACGAGAGCCTCACCAAGCTTCGCAACGAGGGCAAGATCACGGTGGAATACCGCCCGCTCGGCTTCCTCGACAGCCGGTCCACCACCAACTACTCCTCGCGCGCGGCCAACGCCGCGGCCTGCGTGGTGAATGAATCCCCGGAGAAGTATTCGGCCTTCTTCGACCAGCTGTACGCGAAGCAGCCGGCTGAAGGCAGCGCCGGACTCTCCGATGCGGAGCTGAAGACGATGGCCACCGATGTCGGGGCCAAGAGCATTGACCAGTGCGTGGACAACAAGACGTACCGTCCATACGTGAAGCACACCACCCAGGAAGCGGCGGTGATCGGCGTGACCGGCACGCCCACCGTGTTTGTCGAAGGCAAGCAGTGGGGTGTCGGCGACAGCGCCCAGACCCCGTTCGACAAGTTCCTGCAGTCCGCGATCGACGCCAAGAAGTAAACCGCGCAGCATCCATGCCGTTGAAGGCCCCTGTCCTGGATTTTCCGGGGCAGGGGCCTTGCTGTTGCTGGCCCGCCGGCGTTCTTGCCACGGTTTTTACCACCGGCCATCCGTGGGCTAACCTTATCTAGCGTCCAGGCGCCGGCCATATTGTGGACGGGTGCCTGGCGGCACAGGAATGCCTCCTTAGCTCAGTTGGCCAGAGCACCGCTCTTGTAAAGCGGGGGTCGTCGGTTCGAGTCCGACAGGGGGCCCCACGAACCCCTCCGTTCCGGCGATTTTGCCGGGACGGAGGGGTTTTTTGTACCCAGGCATCGGAACGAATTTCCGGGCATAAAGACGTGCGGCCCTGCCCCCGGAATCCGGGAGCAGGGCCGCGCGGGCAACGAAACCGAGTGTTACTCCGGAACCACCAGGGCCGGGGTGTCCTTCCGGATGGTCTCACCGCGGAAGAAGCCCGGGTGCAGTTTCGCGGCGACCAGCATGATCACGAGCCCAAGGGCGAGGATGCCGATGCCCAGGATAAACACCAGGCCCACGCCGAAGACCTCCGAGCCGCTGCCGAATTCGGGCGCCCAGCTGTCCACTGCGGTCTGGAAGAAGACCACGGTGAGGACCAGGCCGCCCAGGACCGGGAACAGCAGCCGCATGAAGAAGTTGCGGACGCTGGAGAACAGGCTGTGCCGGAAGTACCAGGTGCAGGCGAACGCGGTCAGGCCGTAGTAGAAGCAGATCATCAGGCCCAGAGCCATGATGGTGTCGTTGAGGACGTTCTCGCTGACCACCTTCATGACGGCGTAGAAACCGCCGGAGATCACGCCGGCAATCACCGTGGCGAAGCCCGGGGACCCGAAGCGCTTGCTGACGGAGGCGAAGCGCGACGGCAGGGCGCCGTAGTGGCCCATCGCCAGCAGGCTGCGGGCGGGGGAAGCCATGGTGGACTGCAGCGAGGACGCGGTGCCTGAGAGCACGGCCAGCGACATGAGGATGGCCAGCGGACCCATGACCGGGGAGGCCAGTGCCGCGAAGATGTTCGACTGGTTGTCCGGGTTGTTCAGGCCGATGCCGTCGGCGCCGGTGCCGGCAACCATCATGGTGGCCACGATCGCGACGAGGTAGAGGGCCAGGACGGCGACCGCCGTCGTGGTTCCTGCCCGGCCCGCGGTGCCCTTGCCGCCCTTGGTTTCCTCGTTCACGGTGAGGCAGACGTCCCAGCCCCAGTAGACGAAGACGGCCAGTGACATGCCGGCGGCGAACTGCTCGAAGCTGCCGATCTTCATCGGGTTGAACCAGTCCCAGCTGAAGGCGATCGAGGTGCCCGCGTCACCCGAGGCGGCATGGGTGAGCGCCATGACGACGAAGATGCCCAGTACCAGCACCTGGAACCCGACCATGGTGTACTGCACGAGCTTGGTGGCGTGCAGGCCGCGGTAGCTGACCCACACGGCCAGGGCCACGAATACCAGGCACGTAATGATGTTCACGGCCGTGTTGGAGGTCAGGTTCGCGAGATCGGGGTTGTTGAATACCTGGGCCAGGAAGAGGTAGAAGAAGTCCACCGCGACGCCGGCGAGGTTGGACAGGACAATGATGTTGGCGGCCAGCAGCCCCCAGCCTCCCATCCAGCCGACGAACGGACCGAACGCCTTGGTGGCCCAGGTGAAGGTGGTGCCGCTGTCCGGGGAATCGGCGTTGAGCTCCCGGTAGGCGAAGGCCACCAGGATCATGGGGATGAACGCGACGATGAAGATCGCCGGCAGCTGCAGGCCGACGGCGCCGACGGCCGGTCCCAGCGAGCTGGTGAGGCTGTAGGCGGGTGCCACGGAGGAAATACCGAGGACCACGACGGCGAGCAGCCCCAGCTGGCCGCCCTTGAGCCCCTTGCCCGTGATTCCGTGTTTAGAACCGGCCGGATCGACGACGTCGTGCGTGATGGGGCCGTCTTTGCGGCCGATAGTCTGACTCATTGCTGACCTTTTTTCTGGGGGACGGACGGTTGCTGTTGGGTGATGCAGTGGATGCCGCCGCCGCGGGCGAAGAGCTCGCGGGCGTCGATGCCGACCACCGTTCGGCCGGGATAGGCGTCGCTGAGGATGCGCAACGCCTTCTCGTCCATCGGGTCGCCGAACGTGCACGCGATGACGCCGCCGTTGACCACCAGGTGGTTGATGTAGCTGTAGTCGACGAAGCCTTCCCCGTCGCTCAGGATCTCCGGGGCCGGGACCTCGATGATGTTCCATTCCCGGCCGGCCGCGTCCCGGGTGGTGGCGAGGTGGCTGATGATGTCCCGGCTGACCTCGAAGTCCGGGTGGGCCGGGTTCTGCTGGGAATGGACCAGCAGGGTGCCGGGGGAGGGGATGGCCGCGACGATGTCGACGTGGCCGCGGGTGCCGAACCGTTCCGAATCGCGCGTCAGCCCGCGGGGAAGCCAGACGACGTGGCTGGTGCCGAGGGTCCGGGCCAGTTCCGCCTCGACATCGGCCTTGGTGAGACCGGGGTTGCGGCCCGGATCCAGCTGCACGGTCTCGGTGACGAGGACCGTACCTTCACCGTCCACGTGAATTCCGCCGCCTTCGTTAACCAAGGGCGAGACGATGTGGCGGGCCCCCGAGCGCGCCGCGACCTCGGCCGCCACGAGCGAGTCCTTGTCCCAGGCCGCCCAGTCCTGGCCGCCCCAGCCGTTGAACACCCAGTCCACGGCGCCGAGCCGGCCGGCGTCGTCCAAGACGAACGTGGGGCCGATGTCCCGCATCCACGCGTCGTTCAGCGCGGCGGGAACCACCTCAATCTCCGGGCGGAGGTAGCGGGCGGCGGTCTGCGCATCGTCCGGTGCTACCAGCATGGTGACCGGTTCGAAATCCACGACGGCGTTCGCGACGGCGGCCCAGACGGAGCGGGCTGCGTGGGCCTCGTCCTCTGTCTCGCCCAGGGTGTAGCCGCCGGTGGGAAACGCCATCCATACGCGGTCCTGGGGCGCCGTCTCGGACGGCATCCGCCAGGTGCTCATGCGAAGGCCTCCTGTGCAGTGGATTTCTGTGCGGTGGACTTCTGTGAGGTGGACTCCTGTGCAGTGGTCTCGTCCGCGGGGGCGCCGAGCGGGGCGTCGGACCGCACCGGCTCGGTCAGCCGGGCATAGGTGTCCGGGCGGCGGGTGGCCAGGAAGGGGAAGAGCGTGAGCCAGTCCCGGCGCTGGTCCAGATCCAGGTCAGCGACGATCACGGCGGACTCATCCCGCGGCGCCTGGGCGAGGATCCGGCCGTAAGGATCGGAGATGAAGGAGGAGCCGTAGAAGTTCAGCGTGCCCTCGCTGCCGTAGCGGTTGGGGGCCACCATGAACAGCCCGTTGGCAATGCCGTTGCCCACAATGACCTGCTGCCACAAGGGCTGGGTGTCGAAGTCCGGGTGGTCCGGCTCGGAACCGATGGCGGTGGGGTAGACCAGGATTTCGGCTCCGCCAAGGGAGTAAATCCGCGCCAGCTCGGGGAACCACTCGTCCCAGCACGTGGGCATGCCCAGCCGTGCTCCGCCGAGTTCGGCCGGGGAGTGGACCTCGTAGGCGTCCTCGCCGTCGGGGCCCTGGCGGAAGAACTTGTCTTCGTAGTACCCGGCCGTGACCGGGATATGCAGCTTGTGGGTGCGTCCCAGGAGTTTTCCCTCGGGAGATACCAGGATGGCGGTGTTCAGGCCCAGGCCGTCATCGGAGCCGTCCGGGTTTTCCGCCTTCTGGTAGAGCGAGGCGTGGACGCAGATGCCGTGCCGGCGGGCGGCGTCGGCCGCGAAGCGGAACGTGGGGCCCGTGAAAAGGTCCTCGGCGATGTCCGAGGGCCGCGGGCGGGTGCTGCCGCCGTCGGTGTTGTTTTCCGGGGGCGTGTCGGCGGGATAGCGGGACAGCGTGAGCTCGGGCAGGAAGACGACAGTGGCTCCCAGCAGGGCGGCCCGAGCGATCCCTTCGTCCAGTTCGGCACGCAGCGCCGCGGCGTCAGGATGCCAGCGGTGCTGCACGACGCCGACCCGCAGCGCCGGACGGCTGGACGGCGACGTGCGGGCCAGGGAGGGCGGGGCGTCGAGGGAAGTGATTTCGATCATGGCTACTCCAGTGAGACGGGCGTCACATAAATGAACAGTGTTCATTTAGTATTGGGGTGATCGGCGTGCGGGGCAAGACCTAATATGAATAAAGTTCATTTATTTATTCGCTGCAGGTCTGTGTTGCCGCCCGGGCCCGCCCGCCTGGGCGCCCCCGGCACGCTCTCCTGGCGTGGGCCGTAAGGCCCTAGACCCGCTCATTGGCCACGGCAGAGTCTGGGCGTATGACTGAAGCGAACCCCGGAATGCCGGACATCAAGCCCGCTCAACTCAAGGAACAGCCGACGGCGGTGGTGCGCGAGACCGTCCCGATGCAGGCGCTGAGAGATTTCTTCGGCCGCGCCTTCGGCACCGTTATGGGTGCGGTGCAGGAGCAGCACGTCCAATTGGCCGGCCCCCCGTTCGCGCTGTATCGCGGAATGCCGACCGACGTCGTGGACGTTGAAGCAGGGTTCCCCCTCGCAGCGCCTTTCACGCACGCGGGCGGCGGGGCCACCAAGGTTGTCGCCGGGACCTTGCCCTCGGGCCGGGCGTATGAGGCGATGCACGTCGGCCCCTACGAATCGCTGCAGCAAACGTATGGAGCGATCGTGGCGCGGATGCAGGAGGACGGCGAAAGTCCGGGGGACGCGATGTGGGAGTACTACCTCACTGATCCCGGTGTCGAGCCGGACCCGGCGAAGTGGCAGACCCTGGTGGTCTGGCCGGTTGCGTAAAAAGCGTGAAAAGTATGACTTGATTGCCGCGATTTGCCGTTTTCATGTACCCGGGCGACGCATAGTGTCGCTTTGGCCACACTATTCTCCAACTCCATGCATAATGTCCTAAACTGCTTCACTGAGGTGCCTGAAATGGCGCTGCGCAGCAACGAAAGTGAACCCCCGCTATGGCTACCGATTACGACGCCCCACGCAACAAACCAGAAGAAGAATCTACCGCTGAGTCTCTGGAAGCCCTTCAGGCGTCCCGCGGAGGTGGCGCCCAGACTGCAGTGATCGACGTCGATGAGAACGACACGGCGGAGGGCATCGATCTTCCCGGGGCGGATCTGTCCGGCGAAGAGCTCACGGTCATTGTCGTCCCGGAGCAGTCCGATGAATTCACGTGTTCCTCCTGCTTCCTGGTCCGTCACAGGTCCCAGGTGGCCCGTGAAAAGAACGGCATGAAGTACTGCCGCGACTGCGAAGGCTAAAGACTCGCAGCTGATGGCGCACTAAGGCCACTTGAAGCGCCGGACCCGCGAGGGTGCCGGCGCTTCGCCGTTTCCGGCTTGCGGGGCGGCCCGTTAGAGCGAGTGGAGCTCGGCCCGCAGCGGGTAGTCCCTGCCGTCCAGGACCAACTGCGTGCAGCGGCCGGTGAAACGGTTGAGCACGATCGGCGCCATGAGGTTGACTGTGGTGGAGCCGGGAGCGTGGTTGAGCACGATCAGCACCTGGGGTGCTTCCCGCTCGTCGAGTCCGAGGGCGTCCAGCGAGGCGGCCGGAACTGGCGGAGCGTAGCTCGGCGCGAACACGGCGGCGTCGGCAAGGAACAACCGCACCGGTGTGGAGCCTGCTTCCAGTGCGTACAGTCCGGTTGCACCTTCGACGCTGCGCAGCGTGAAGTCGTGCAGCTCCTCGAAGCCCGGCATGGGGGCGGTGAACGTGAGCGGCAGGCTTGCGACGGGGGTGTCCATGACCGGGGTGCTCACCGCAGGAAGTCCATCAGGGTGGGCTGGAGAACCTTCGCCGTGGCGGCCAGGGCCACCTGATAGTTGGTCTCCTGCAGCTTCAGGTCCATGATCACGCCGCCAAGATCGGCCTTCTCGATTCCCGTCTTCTGTGCATCCAAGGAAGCCTCCAAGTCTGTATTAGCGTTGCCGGCGCGTTCCAATTGTGCCTGCCTTGTTCCAATTTCAGAACGGCCGTTGACGATGTTTTTGAAAGCAGCGTCGACCTGGCCGATCCGAGGCGTAGTGTCTGTCCCGGTACGGAGATCGGCTGCCATCTGACTGACCGTGTCAAACACCGATCCCGCACCGCTTCCGAAAATTGCTCCACCGTCGGCGTCGACCCGAACGGTTTGGGTGGCGCTGATGCGCCGCTCAACCGCGCTGATCCCAGCCCCGTTGAAGGTCGGCGGGACGGGGCCGCTGAAGGCCTCTACGGCGTCCGAGCTCCCGGCGAAGAGGTTGCGGCCCAGGTGCTTGGTGTTGGCGATCGAGACCAGGTCCTTGTTCAGGGAGTCCAATTCGTTGGCGATCGCGTCCTTGCCGGACTGCGGCAGGGAGGCGTTCCCGGCTTGAATGCTCAGATCCTTGATCCGCTGCATCACGTTGGTGGCCTGTTCCAACGCGGAATCGGCTGCGGTGAGCCAGGTGTTGCCGTCGTCGATGTTCCGGCCGTACTGGGCGTTGGCGGCGAGGAGGGAGCGGGTCTCCAGTGCCTGTGCTGTTGCAGCGGGATCGTCCGAGGGACGGGAGATCTTGTTGAGCGTGGTCGCTTTGTCCTGCAGCTCGGCCAGCTTGGACTGCTGGAACTGCAAGGTTCGCTGGGCGTTCGTGCTCATGGTCAGGTTTGTTACCCGGTTCAGCATGGCTACCTTCCTACCAGTCCGGTGCGGTTGATCAGGACGTCAAGGGCCTCATCGACGGCGGTCATGACGCGTGCCGCCGCCTGGTAGGCGTGCTGGTTGGTGAGCAGGCTGACGTTTTCCTCATCCAAGCTCACCGACGCCTGGGACGCCCGGCTGGTCAGCGCCGAGACCTGCGCCGCCGCGGTGAGGGACTCATGTTGCTGGGCGCCCCGTGATTGGACGCCGATGTTTGTGACGATGCCTGACCAGATCTTGTCCGGGGATCCCGCTCCGGTGCCGAGCTGTGAGATGCGGTCCGCGATGCCGGTGTCCAGGGCGCCCGAGTTGGGGAGCTTGATGGCAATGCCAGTGATGTCGGCGGGGCCCTTGATGCTGAGTGCGGCGGGACCGGCGCCGGTGGTGAAGAAGTCCTGCCCCGTCGCTCCAGGATTGCCGGCGGGGTCGTTGGGGAGTTGGCCGACCCTATGGACGGTGTTGACAATTCCCGCCAGTTTGGTCGCGAAGTCATTGTAGGACTCTGCCGCCTCGGCGATCGCTCCGCCGGATCCGCCTGAGGCGGGCGCCAGCACGGACAAAGCGCCTGCGATTTCGCCGCCGTCGATGGGAACGGCGACGCCGCTCCGATCTGTCCATTCAAGTTGTACGGGCGATCCCATTCGATCCGACGAGGATCCGGAAAGAGCCAGGACGCGGACTGAGCCGGCCGTCACCAGGGCGTTACCGCCGACAATGACATCGACCGTTCCGTCGGGCTGCTCCCGGACAGTGCCGCCGACGAGGCTGGCGATCTTGTCAGTGACCTTTGCGCGCGCATCGATCAGCTCGTTGGCCGATCCGCCGGCGGCGAGGGTGGAACGAATGGCGGTGTTGTATGAGGCCACCTGGGTGGCGGCGGCGTTGACCGCAGTCACTTTGTCCGAGGCCTGGGCGCGGACGCTGGTCCACTGGGAGTCGAGGGCCTGATAGCCGGAGGATATTTTGTCCGTCACGGAGTTCGCGGCGTTCAGGAGGAGCCCCTTCGGGCCGTCTTCCGAGGGCTGGTTGGCTGCGGCTTGCCAAGCGGACCAGAAGCCCTGCAAAGCCGTTGAGATGCCGTTTTCACCGGGTTCCTGCAGCACGCCTTCGATGCCCTGCAGCGCCGAGGAACGGGCACTCGCGTAGCCGGCCTGGGCGCCGGCCGAGCGGACGCTGCCGTCGAGGAAGCTGTTGCCGAGGCGTGCAATGGCGTCCACCGAAACGCCCTGACCGGGCTGCAATGCACCGCCGCTGAAGAGCCCGCGGGCAGGGGCGGCCAGCGAGGACTGCTCCACACGCTGACGGGTGTACCCCTCCGTGGCGGCATTGGCGATGTTCTGTCCTGCCACGTTCATGCCCTGCTGGGCGGCGGTCAGCCCACGGTACGCGGTGTTCAGGGCGCCGAAAGTGCTCATGGTCGCTTCCTTAGAATTCCTGGTCGAAGATGCGGGAACCGGCCGCTTGCCCGGTCCTGCCATGGGCGTCGTAGGTGCCGGCGGCAGCGGCGGGGTTGAGGTCGGCAAGCGACTCCTGCGTGGAGCGGACCGCGGTGCGCAGGTACTGCTCGTTGGAATCCCGAAGTTCCTTGATCAGGGCGGTCTGGCGGGTCAGCGCGGTCAGGTGCGCGTTGAGGACCTCGGCCCAGGCGCCCTCGGGGGCAGCGGCGGCAAGTTCGGCCAGGGAGGCATCGGTGGGGAGCCCCCAGACCTCGGCGACGACGGCGGCCTCGATGGTGCGGGCCAGGCTCGCCTGGGAGAGATGCGCCAGTACCTGTTCCACTTCCTTGGTCCCGTGGGGCAGCCAGCGGGACTTACCTGAGGTCAGCAGCAGTTGCTCCTCCTCAAGCTTGAAAGTCAGAACGTCCAGGAGTTCACGCTCCCGCCACAGCAGGGCTGAAAGTTCGTGGATGGCCATGGTCCGGACGGCTCCCTCATGAGTGTGAATGATGCGGTGCTGCCGAGGCGCCGAAAGCATCGTGCGGACGATGCGGCCTGCAGCAGGGTTCGTACAAACTATCGGCAGGATTTCCGCAGCCGTTAGCAGTAAAAAGACTGGTAGCAGGCGGAATTCGCCGCAGCGGAGTTCCGAAAAACATTTTTGGGATTTTTCCTTACCCATGAAACCTAAATGGCGATAACTACTCCTGAAGGCCCACGGATGGGCCATCGCTTACAGTCCCAATCACGGAGGAAATACCATGGGCTTCGTTATCAACAACAACCTTGCGGCAAACAACTCTTACCGCAACCTGAACTCCACCCAGACCGATCTCTCCAAGTCCCTGGAGAAGCTGTCCACCGGCCTGCGCATCAACCGCGCCGGCGATGACGCAGCAGGCCTGTCCATCTCGGAGGGCCTGAAGGCTCAGGTCACCGGCTCGGCCCAGGCCGCCCGCAACGCCCAGGACGGCATCTCGGTCATCCAGACCACTGAAGGCGCCCTGACCGAGGTTCACTCCATCCTGCAGCGTATGCGCGATCTTGCTGTCCAGGGTGCGAACGATACCAACAACGCCGACGCCCGTACCGCCATCAAGAACGAAGGCGACTCCCTGGGTAAGGAACTGGACCGCCTGACGCAGGGCACCAACTTCAACGGCATCGACCTGCTCAAGGGCACCGGCGGCACCGGCGTTTCCGCCACCGGCACCCTGAGCATCCAGGTTGGCACCGGTGGAACCGCCAACGACAAGATTGACGTCAAGGTTGGCGACGTGACCACAGCTGTGGGCGCGCTGTCCAGCGCAACGACCGCTGGCGACTTCCTCGTGGACACCGCAACCAACGCGCAGACCACGATCGGCAAGATCGACACCGCCATCAAGAACATCTCCGCACAGCGTGCCGACCTGGGTGCCAACCAGAACCGCCTGGAGCACACCATCAAGTCGCTGAACGTTGCCGGCGAGAACCTGCAGGCTGCCCAGTCGCGTATCGCCGACGTCGACATGGCTTCGGAAATGGTCAAGTTCACCAAGGCGAACATCCTGTCCCAGGCAGGCACCGCAATGCTCGCCCAGGCCAACCAGTCCAGCCAGGGCGTTCTCTCCCTCCTGCGCTAGGCCTGATCCGGCAGACCGGCAGTCATAGAGCCAGCCTGCCACCCTGATCGGACGAAGAGACACCCCCGATCACTGCGAAAGGGCCGGATGATGGCAAAACCATCGTCCGGCCCTTACGCGCAGCCAGTTAGACGCCGGCAAACGCACCACCATTTAGGTTCCAAACAGCAGGATTCGACAGCAAGGAGAGGCAGCGATGGGAATTTCACTCGACGGACTGGCCAGCGGGCTGGACACCACCGCGCTCATCAGCTCCATCATGCAGTCCGAAGCCCTGCCGCAGACCCTGCTCAAGAACAAGTCCTACGACGTCCAGACCATGGTGTCGGCCCTGCAGGGGCTCAATGGCAAGGTTGCCGCGCTCGCCACGCAGGCCACGGCCGCCGCCAAGCCCGGCGCCCTTGACCTCTACACCGCGACCACGAGCAGCGACAAGGTGGCCGCGACGACGAGCGCCGCGGCCAAACCGGGATCGCTCGACTTCCAGGTCACCCAGCTGGCCCAGACCCAGGTCACCGTCACCCCCAAGGTCAATGGCGTGACCGGCTGGCCCTACACCACCCTGACCATTAACACCGGCGGCGCCAACTACACCGTCACGCCGGCGTCCAGCAGCCTCGATGACCTGGTCTCCGCCGTCAACGCCTCCGGCTCCGGAGTCACCGCCAGCAAAGTCGATGTTGGCGGCGGCGACTTCCGGATCCAGTTCACCGCGGCCAAGTCCGGCAGCGCGGGCGCCTTCACCATCAGCGATGCCGGCACCACCTACACCGATGTCAAGGCAGCGCAGGACGCGCAGGTCTCCCTCTGGCCCGGCACCACTGCCGCGCAGACAGTGACCTCGTCCACGAATACCTTCACCAACCTGCTTCCCGGTGTCTCCATCACCGCCAAGGACGTCACCGCGGGGACTGCCACGCTGACGGTGGCGCGCGATGACGCCGGCATCACCAAGGTCGCCTCCGACCTGGTGGACGGGGTCAACGGCATCTTCGCGCTGGTTGCCAGCAGAACCGCCGTCACCACCAGCACCACGACCACCGGCACCACCACGTCTGCAGGCGTCTTCGCCGGTGACAGCACGGTCCGAACGGTGAACCAGGACATTCTCTCCGCCGCATCTTTGCCTGTGGGAACCCCGCCGCGGTCGCCCTCTGAAATCGGCATCAGCATCACAAAGACCGGCACGATGGAGTTCGACGCCACCAAGTTCGGTGCCGCACTGGCCGCCGATCCCGCCGGTACGGCAGCCAAAGTCCAGGAAATCGCCGGCCGCATCGCGTCCGCAGCCAGCGCGGCCTCGGACCCGTATTCGGGCACGCTGACCACCACAATCAAAGGCCAGCAGTCCGAGGTCAGTGACCTGGCCGACCAGATCAGCAACTGGGACACCCGGCTCGCAGACCGCCAAGCGACCCTGAAGAGCACCTATTCGGCTCTTGAAGTGGCAATGAGCAACATGAAGGCGCAACAAACCTGGCTGTCCTCGCAGCTCGCAGGCCTCTCCAGCGGGAGCGCCAAGTAATGATCAGCACACCCTTCGGCAGCGGCTACGGCACAGGTGGCTTCGGCGCCGCCCAGCGGAACCAGTACCTCGAAGACTCCGTCCTCTCGGCTCCGCCTGCGCGGCTCCTCACCATGCTCTACGACCGGCTCCTGCTGGACCTAGGCCGCGCGGAGACCGCACAGCAGGCCGCCAACTGGCCGGTCGCCTCGGAAAACCTCCTGCACGCGCAGGCGATCATCGCCGAACTCATCTCTTCCCTGAAGACCGACGCCTGGGATGGGGCCGACGGGCTGCTCGGGCTGTATAACTACGCCTTCACTGCCCTGGTCAACGCCAACATCCAGCGCGATCCCGCACTCACCCGCGAAGCTATCGAACTGCTGGAACCCCTGCGCCAGGCCTGGCACGAGGCTGCCGGCGCCGTGCCGGCGGCTGCCACCGCAGGTCCCAGAAGCGCCGCGGCTAGCCCCGCCGCAGCCTTCACCTCCGGCGTCCCGGGCGCCGGGGCATGGAACGCTCAGTCCGGAGCAGGCACAGGGAGCCTGGGTTTTGGGTAACCCAACCGATCTGGAACCGGACTTAGGGGGAACCGGACCCAACAATGCCGCATCACCCCTTCCCGGCACTATCCCGCAGGACACCACTTTGGCCGCGTGGCTGGCTGTCCTGGATGTTCTTGAAATGGCCGTCCAGGCCGCCGAGCGCACCCTGAAGGATCCTCTGGGACCGCTGTCCGTCCCCGCGGGAACCGTCGCGGAGCCCCGGCCGGAAAAACGCTGGTCACCGCCGTCTATGCCCGGGCAGTTGCCGGCGGCCGCACGGCGCCGTGCCGTAGCACTGGCTGAGGCCCAGGAACGCGTGTCCCGCCGGCTGGAAGAAGTCCGGCAGGACGTGGCACGTCAGCTCCAGGCGGTGTCCTCGGTGCCCGGCGTCGGAGCCCCGTCCCGTGCGATCTACCTCGACGTGAACGGCTGAAGTTCCCTCCGCTCAAATCTTTGGAAGAACTGTCGTATTTTCCCCTAACGCGGCGCTGAGCAGTGCCGATAACCACTGTAAGAGCACGGATCGCTCGTTTCCCGGCCACGGATCGGCCACCCCCCACCTTTCCCAGGCAGGACTCTGTGCTCGAATCCGTGACTTCCGCCGCCCTGGCCAGTGCCATGGACGGGCTGGCTTTGCGCCAGCGGACCATCGCGAACAACATCGCGAACGTCAACACACCGAACTACCACGCTAAGCGCGTCAGCTTTGAGGACGCCCTGGCCCAATCGGTGCAGGCCGGCGACGGCAGCGTCCAGGCAACGACGGCGGATTCCCTGGAGCCCACCCAGCTGAACGGCAACAACGTCAACCTGGACACCGAGACCCTGTCCAACATCGACACCGTGCTCCGGTTCCAGTTCGCCGCCCAGGCCGCCGGCAACGAGTTCACCGCTATTCGTGCCGCACTGAGGACCAGCTAATGACTTTCGACATGATCGGCATCGCCGGATCCGCCCTGACCGTCCACCGCAAGTGGCTCGACGCCGTCTCGGACAACCTCGCCAACATGAACAACGCCTCGGCCACGTCCGGGCCGGCCTTCCAGGCCCGCTACGTCGAGGCCGCAGCGGGCTCGGGGACCTCCGGCGTGTACGTCCAAGGCACCCAGCTCGGCAGCGCCGCGGGCCGGATCGTCTACCAGCCGGACCACCCGCTGGCCGACGCCAACGGCAACGTGAAGTACCCGGACATCGACATGGCCGAACAGATGGGCGCGCTCATCATCGCCCAGCGCGGCTACCAGGCCAATGCGCAGGTTGTGGACCGCGCCCGCGAAACCTACACGGCTGCCCTTCAGATTGGACGCTCCTAATGACTGTTGCCCCCATCGCCCCAGTCCAGGGTGTGCTGCCCACAAGCTACGTCGGCGGTACTTCGGCAGCCGCCGGCACGGACGGCTCCGCCTTTGCAACCTCACTCACCGGCGCCGTGGACAACCTCCAGCAGCTGCAGTCGACGTCGAACCAGCTGGCCGTCTCCGCGGTCACCGGGAACCTGGACGACATCCACAACGCCACGCTCGCCGCCACCCGCGCCCAGGTCACGCTGGAGCTCATGTCCACCATGCGCAACAAGGGCGTTGACGCCTTCAACGAGATCATGAGGATGCAGGCCTGATGCCGCCGCAGATAAACGTCTTCTTCCAGCGCTTCGGCGCGGGCCTGAAGAGCTTCACCGCCGGCCAGCGCACCCTGGCCGTGCTCGGTGCTGCCCTGCTGGTGGTGGGCATCGTGGCCCTGTCCGCCTGGCTCACCCGCCCCGCCCTGACCCCACTGTTCTCCGGCCTGAAAAGCACCGACGCCAGCGGAATCGTGGACCAGCTCAAAAAGGACAACGTCGCCTACGAGCTGAGCGACGGCGGCTCCACCATCCTCGTCCCGCAGGACAAGGTTTACGACGAGCGGCTCAAGGCGGCCTCCGCCGGCCTGCCGACGGCCGCAGCCACCGGCTACTCCCTGCTGGACAAAATGGGTGTGACATCCTCGGAATTCCAGCAGTCCGTCACCTACAAGCGCGCCCTCGAAGGCGAACTCGCCAGCACAATCGAAGCCATGGACGGCGTCAAGACCGCCGCCGTCCGCCTGGCCATCCCGGACAAGAGCGTCTTTGTGTCCAAGACTCCCGACACCACGGCCTCGGTCTTTATTGATACCGCCGCCGGAGCCACGCTCTCCAGCGACAAGGTGCAGGCAATCGTGCACCTCACCTCCGCCGCCATTGAAAACCTCAAACCGGACAACGTCTCGGTGGTCGACTCCCAGGGCAACGTGCTCTCCACAGTCGGCGGCGGGGCGACGGGTTCGACCTCCAAGCAGGCCTCCGATTACGAGAACCGCACGTCCGACGCCGTGAAGGCGGTCCTGGACCGCGTGGTGGGCCCGGGCAACTCCACCGTCGCGGTGGCCGCCGACGTCACCGGAGAATCCGCGCAGCAGAAGAGCGAGACCTTCTCCAACACCGCCGGCGCGTTGCCGCTCAGCGAGTCCTCCAAGACCGAGAAGTACACCGGAACCGGGGGAGGGGCCGCGGGTGTGCTGGGTCCGGACAACATCGCTGTCCCCAGCGGCACGAGCGGGAACGGCAACTTCGATTCCACCACCGCCACCAAGAACAATGCCGTCAACAAGGTCACCGAGGACCGGCTCATCCCGGCCGGGGCCGTGAAGCGGCAGACGATTTCCGTAGGGGTCAGCCAGGCCGCCGCCGGCGGCCTGAACCTCGCCTCGCTGAAGAACCTCGTCACCTCCGCAGCCGGCGTGGACACCACGCGGGGCGACGTCGTCACCGTTGAGGTGGTGCCGTTCAGCACTGCCGCGGCCGATAACGCCGCAAAAGCGCTCGCGGAGGCCCAGGCCAACGCCGAGGCGGAAAAGCAGGCCGCGTTCTTCTCCACCATCATCACCGCCGGCAGCATCCTGCTCGGCCTGCTGATTCTGGCGCTGGTGGTCACGATCATCCTGCGCCGCCGCCAGAAGCGCGAGCCTGTGGACCTTGGCGAACGCCTGGACCTGCAGATCATGCCGGTGGCCCCGCCGGTGGTGGCGCTTCCGCCCGCGCCCGAGACCTCGGCCATCCCCATCACGGCCCTGCCTCCGCTTCCGGGTCCGAGCACCGAACAGCTCGAGTCCGAGCGCCGCCGGGTCGAGATCGACAGCATGGTCGCCGCCAACCCGGAACGGGCCGCCGATTACCTGCGCAGCCTCATGGATGACAGGCAACCGGCATGAAACCGGCCGATACGCTCCTCACCGGCACCCAGCGGGCCGCCGTCGTCCTGATGCAGATGAGCCCCGAGAACGCCGCCAAGGTCATGGCCCAGCTCACGGACACCGAGGCGGAGGAGATTGCCGGCGAGATCGTCAAGCTCCGCAAGGTGGCTCCGGACGTCGCCGAGCAGATCATGAAGGACTTCCACCAGAGCGCGCTGACCAGCCCGCGCCAGGCCCGCGGCGGCCGGGAACTCGCCGAGGGCCTGCTGGAGGCATCCTTCGGCTCGGAAAGGGCTGCAGGACTCATGAACCGCCTGACGGTCAACATGGCCGGCAGGTCCTTCGAGTTCCTTGAGGACATCGAACCCGTGCAGATTCTGGCCCTGATCGACGGCGAACTGCCGCAGACCATCGCCCTGGTTCTCGCCCACCTCAGTCCGCGCAAGGCCTCGGCCGTGATGTCCGGGCTGCCCGGCACGCTGCGTGCCGACGTCGCCCTCAGCATCGCCACCATGGGTTCCGGCGCGCCCGAAGCGATCGGGATCGTCGCGGACACCCTCAAACTCCGCGGCGGCGCGGCCGTGTCCCAGCAGGCCTCCAAAGTGGTGGGCGGCATCCAGCCGCTGCTGGAGATCATCAACCGGACCGACGCCGGCACCGAACGGTCCGTACTGGACGGCCTGGACCTGCTCGATCCCGACCTCGCGGTGGAGATCCGGGCGCAGATGGTGACGTTCGACGACATCGTGAAACTGGAACGCCGCGACGTCCAGCTGGTGCTGCGCGGACTCGACGCCGCCGTCCTGGCAGTCGCCATGAAGGGTGCCTCCGAGCCGGTCCTGGAGACCATCACCACCAACGTCTCCGGGCGCAACCTGGAAATCCTCGAATCCGAGATCGCCGGGCTGGGCCCGCTGCGCGCCTCGCAGATCGAGGAGGCCCGTGCCGCGGTGGTCCGCTCCATCCGTGAGCTGGAGGCCGACGGCCAGATCACCATCCAGCGCGGGGACGAGGAAGACTATGTCTACTGACAGCGGCGCTGCCGCTGCCCCGGCCCGGATCGTCTTTCCCTCACTGCGGGGGAACGGCCCGGCCATGGACCAGGCCGGGTACACCGAGGGCCACGCCGCGGGCTACGCCGCCGGTGTGCGCGCCGCCGCGAAGGAACAGCGCCGCTGGCGGGACCGGATGGCGGCCGAGCAGGCTGCCTCGCTGGCCGCCGGACAGCAGGACCTGGACCGTGCCGTCCGCGCCCTCGCCGTGGCGCGGACCGACTTCGCGCACCGCAACGTCCAGGCCCTCCAGGACGCCGAAGAAATCCTGGCCCGCACGGCGTTGGAACTGGCCGAGGCCATCCTCGGTTACGAACTGGCCGAGGGGACGCGGACCGCACGCGCCGCCCTGGCCCGCGCGCTGACCGGAAACGACGCCGCCACGATGCTGGCCATCCGTCTCCACCCGGCGGACATCGACGTCCTCAGCCGGGAAGGGCAGGAATCGCCCGCCGGGCTGCCGCTGATGCCGGACCCCTCCCTGGGCCGCGGCGACGCGAAAGTGGAATACCAGCACGGCTGGTTCGACGCCAGCCTCCGCGGAGCACTGGACCGTGCGCGCACGGCGCTGCTGGGAGAGGCCGGGCAGGCCGACGTCGATCCCGCCGGAGACCCTGACGGCGGATCGTCCCGTGGCGCGTACCGGAGCCAGGCATGATCGCCGGGTGGCGCCCGAAGGGTGCCGACTATGCCGCCGCGCTGGCCGCCGCCGCCCCGCAACGGGTGGGCGTGGTCACCTCGGTCATCGGCCTGGGCCTTGAAGTGTCAGGACTGGACTGCGCGTTGGGCGACCTAGTAACGGTGGGGGAGCACCCCGGCCTTGACGCCGAGGTGGTCGCCGCGCTGGACGGCTCCGTGCGCTGCATGCCGCTCGGCCGGCTCGCCGGTGTGGCGGCCGGCGACCCCGTCCGCACCAAGGGCGGCGCCGTGCTGGTCCCCACCGGGCCTGGACTGTTCGGCCGGGTCCTGGACGGCCTGGGACGGCCGATCGACGGCAAGGGACCGCTGCTCAGCGGACCGCGCGTGGCGATCGACAACGAGGCCCCGAACGCCATGAAACGGGCCCGCATCGACACCCCGCTGCAGACCGGCGTACGCGTCCTGGACACCATGACGACGCTCGGCAAGGGCCAGCGCATGGGCCTGTTCGCCGGCTCCGGCGTCGGGAAATCCTCGCTGCTCTCGATGATCGCCCGCGGCACCGACGCCGAGGTCTCCGTCATTGCCCTCGTCGGCGAACGCGGCCGCGAAGTCCGGGAGTTCCTCGAGGACGACCTCGGCGCCGCCGGCCTGGCACGCTCCGTGGTGGTGGTGGCCACCTCCGACGAACCCGCCCTCATGCGCATGCGCGCGGCCTTCACCGCCACCCGGATCGCCGAGTCCTTCCGCGACCAGGGCCAGGACGTGGTCCTGATGATGGATTCGCTCACCCGCGTGGCCATGGCCCAGCGCGAGATCGGCCTTTCGGCCGGCGAGCCCCCCGCCACCCGCGGCTACCCGCCGTCGACCTTCTCGATCCTGGCCCGGCTGCTGGAACGCGCCGGCACCGCCGAGACCGGCTCCGTCACCGGCATCTACACAGTGCTCGTCGACGGCGACGACCACAACGAACCCATCGCCGACGCCGCCCGGTCCATCCTGGACGGCCACGTGGTGCTGGACCGCAAACTCGCCGTCACGGGGCACTTCCCCTCCGTGGACGTGCTCGGCTCCGTGTCCCGGGTGGCCACCAAGGTCAATTCCCGGCCCCACCTCGACGCCGCGGCCACCCTCCGCAGGGTCCTCGCGGCCCGCAAAGCGGCGCAGGACCTGATCGACGTCGGGGCCTACCAGGCCGGAACCAACCCGCTGGTGGACGCCGCCCTGAACCACGAGCACGAGGTCAGCGGATTCCTCCAGCAGCCGATGGACGAATCCACCGCCCATCCCGAGTCCTGGCAACGGCTCGGCCACCTTACTTCGATCCTGGGAGCAGCAGCATGAACCGCGAATTCTCTCTGGCAGGGCTCCTGCGGCTCCGCCAGCTCCAGCAGGACCAGGCGGCCACCGGGCTTGCGCGTGCGCGCTCACGCTCCAGTTCCGTCCGGGCCCGCGAGGCCTCCGCCCGCCGCGAGCTGGCTGCCACTGACGATCCCATCACCAGCTCCGCCTCCCTGCGCGCCGTCGCCGCCGCCCGGTCCTCCTCCCACAGCATGCTCGCGGACCTGCAGAACCTCACGCGTCTGGCCGAGGTGGACGAGTCCATCGCCCGCGCCGAGTTCATCGCTGCCCGCACACGGTCCGTCGGCCTGGAAAAACTGCAGGCCCGCCACGACGCCGAGGTCAGCTCCGCGGACCTTCGCGCCGAACAATCGGTTCTTGACGAGATCGCCTCGACTCTCTGGCACCGCGAAGACAGCCAGGTGAAGCCATGAGTATGACCGAGGCGATCGGCCGGATGCAGGGCATCCAATCAATGATCGCGGAACTCACGCGGCCGGCGGCCACGGAGACAAGTGCCGCGGCGGCCAAGGCATCGGCCGCGTCCTCGCTGGCCACTGCCACGGGCGCCGGCGACTCCTCATCCTTTACGCAGGCACTCGCCACGGCGCTGGGCGGCACCGGAACAGCTGGCGCCGCCTCTCTCACCGATAGCTCGGGGCTGGGTGCCTCGCTGGGATTGGGCAGCACGACGGCGGCCGGCGCCACTGGTCTCAGCGGCCTGGCCGGGCTCACCGGTGTGGGCGGGCTGACCGGCCTGGCTGGGCTCGCCGGGCTGACCGCCGCCCAGGCGCCGGGAACGATCCACACGGGCGCAGCCGCGACCGGCAACGACGTGGTGGCGGTGGCCAAGAAGTACATAGGCGTTCCCTACGTGTGGGGCGGCACCAATCCGGCCACCGGCATGGACTGCTCCGGCTTCACGCAGCGGGTCTTCAAAGACCTCGGTGTGGAGATTCCCCGTGTCGTGAGCGACCAAATGCGCCAAGGCACCCCGGTAGCCTCCCTTGCCGAGGCCAAGCCCGGAGACCTCCTGGTGAGCTTCGGCGGCAACCACATTTCCATCTACCTCGGAAACGGCAAGGCAATTGACGCGCCCGTACCCGGCAAGACCATCCAGATCCGCGACGCCTGGGAACAGCAGTCCAACCTGACGGCCATCAGGCGCATCGTTCCTGCCGGGGCGGCATCATGAAAGCCGGGGCATCGCTGGACTTTGCGGGTACGCCGGCTGCGGCCGCCCCCGGACGGGCCGCCCGGCAGGGCGCCGACCCGCGGCCCGGGCACGACCGTCCGGCCACTGCGCTCTTCGGCTCAGTCCTCAATGACGTCCAGGGTGCAGCGGGCAACGTCACCGCTGCAGGACCCAGGACCGCTGGAAAGCCGGGCCCCGGGAGGGCCAGTGCCGCCGGCGCCGTAACCGCCGACGCCGAACGGGCCGCCGGCGCCGCGAAGCCGGACCGTGACGGCGCGACGGACGGGGCTTCGGCAGCCGGCACTCCCGCGAACAGCGCAACAGCGGGGCGCCCTGCTGACGGGTCCGCGCCGGGGGCCGATGCTGCTGCAACCGGTTCCGCCAGCCTTGGACCCGCGCAGTATGCCCAGGCCCAGTTCGCCAACGTCCAGGTTGTCTCGTTCGCACAACTTGGTCAGGCAGCGCAGGCGGTTCAGGCGGGTCAAACAGCGCAATCGGGTCAGGCAGCACCGGCCGGTCAGGCAGCACAGCCGGTTCAGACTGCGCAGCAGGCCGGAGCTGTAACGCAGGCCGGAGCGGCAGCCCAGCCGGGAGCAACAGCGGTTGCGTCGGCCTCGGCCCGTCACGAGGGCTTCCCTGTCGCCGGACAGGCGGCCGCCTCCGCAACCGCGGCCGTTCTCCCCGCCGCGGTGCCTGCTTCGGCTGCGCAGGCTTCTGCCCCGGCAGCCGTGCCCGCCACTGCCGTGACCCCGCCGTCGGCCTCGTCGGTCACCGGCACCCCCGGGACTACTCCTGCGCCCGGTTCCGCCCCGGCGGTCAACGGTTCGCCGGCGGCTGCAGCCACGGCCTCCGGGCCGGCCGGCAACGGGCAGGCGGGTAACGGAACAGGCATCACGACGCCCGCTCCGGCCTCGCCCGGACAGATCCGGCGGACGGCCGTCAACGGCACGCCGCCGGCCGCCACGGCCGCCGGCGCAGTGGCTCAGGCCTCCGCTCCGGCGTCCGCCCAGGCGCACGCCGACGTCCAGACGGACCAGGTCCCGGCACGGGTGGCCACCACCGCCCAGCCGGCGTCGGCCGCTGTGCCGGCAATGGCCGCCCAGCCGCCTGCGGCCGCCGCCACCCAGCCCGTCTCCCAGCCCGCTGCCCCGCCGGCGCCCCATACCGAGGCACCCCTCCAGCCCCAGCTGGCCAAACCGCTCTTCACCCTGGTGGGGGCGGCACCTGGCCAGCACATCATGACCCTGAAGGTCAGCCCGGAGGATCTCGGCCCGCTGACTGTCCGGGCTCAGATCGACGCCGCGGGCGTCCGGATCGAACTTTTCGCCCCCGGGGACGCCGGACGGGAAGCGGTCCGCGGGATCCTGCCCGAACTCCGCAGGGAACTCGCGGACGCCGGCTTCGGTGCCAGCCTCGACGTGTCCGATCACAACGGGCCAGGAAATTTCGGCCAGAACGGGGGCAACAACGGCGCAGCCCAGGACCGGGCGGGCAGCAGCGGCCAGTTGGCCGCGGGCCGGGACCCCGGCGGTAACGGCCCGGGCGGCCGGAACGGGCCGGCCGATCAGCGGCCCGGACACCGCTGGGATGCGCTCGCCGACGACAACGCCATACGCACGGCCAGGATATTGAACGGCCCCCAGACCACCCTCGACATTCTTGTCTGACACGAAGGAACGCGACATATGACGATTCAGCCGATCGCATCCCAGCCGATCACACCGCAGACGGTCACCCCTCAGCCGGTCTCCGGCGCGGGGGCCACGACGGCAGCGTCCGCCGTCCGGACGCCCGTGCAGACCATGGATGCCAACGTGTTCATGACCCTGCTCGTGGCGCAGCTCAAGAACCAGAACCCGAGCGCGCCCATGGACACCAACCAGATGATGAGCCAGACCCTCCAGCTTTCCACGATGGAAAAAATGACCGAACTGACCAGCAACAGCAAGGAGGGCTTCTCCCTCCAGATGCGGACGGCGGCGGCCCAGTTGATCGGCCACTCCGTCGGGTACACGCTCGCGGACGGCACCACCGGAACCGGCGTCGCCACCGCGGTCTCCTATGCGGGTTCAGTCCCGTCAGTCAAGATCGGTGACCTCTCCGTTCCCCTCGACTCCATCACCGGGCTCACTGCTCCGGCCGCCCCCTAACCAGTTCTTCACCCGTAGAAAGGCAGTTCCCATGCTCCGCTCGCTGTACTCCGGAATCTCGGGCCTCCGCGCCCACCAGACCATGCTGGACGTCACCGGCAACAACATCGCCAACGTCAACACGGCCGGCTTCAAGTCCTCGACCACCCAGTTCCAGGACACCCTCTCGCAGATGACCCAGGGTGCCTCCGCCCCGCAGGGGCAGTCCGGCGGCAGCAACCCGGCCCAGATCGGCCTCGGCGTCCGCGTCGCCGGTGTCAGCACCAACTTCAGCCAGGGATCTTCGCAGAGCACCGGGCGCGCCACCGACATGATGATCTCCGGCGACGGCTTCTTCGTCACCAGCAAGGGCGGCCAGCAGCTGTTCACCCGCGCCGGGTCGTTCAACTTCGACGCCGCCAGCCAGCTGGTCAGCCCCGACGGCGGGATCCTCCAGGGCTGGACTGCCAAGAGCGGCGGTGCCATCGATACGGCCGGAGCAATCGGCGACATCACCCTGAACCCGAACAACATGGTCGCCACGGCGACGTCCAAGATCACGCTGGACGGCAACCTGCCCGGCGACGCGGCCGCCGGAACCACCTTCGACCGCGTCGTCAAGGTCTACGATGCTACCGGCGCGGCCCGCGACATGACTCTGACGTTCACGGCCAACGGCGGCAACAGCTGGAACATCGGGGGCACCGATGGAACCACCAGCGGCGGACCGATCACCCGGACGTTTACGAACGGCAAGCTCGACCCCGGGGCCGCACTGACCGTTGGCGGCATCGGCGTCGACCTTGCCCAGGTCTCCGCCTACGCCGGCATGAGCACCCTGACCGTCAGCGGCCAGAATGGCTCCGCTACCGGCAAGCTCGAGTCCTTCACCCTCGGTAACGACGGGTCCCTGATCGGCTCGTTCAGCAACGGCACCAAGCAGGTCCTTGCCAAGATTGCGCTGGCCAAGTTCACCAACCCCACCGGCCTGGAAAAGGCCGGGAGCTCCTCCTACGTGGCCACCGCCAACTCGGGCGGAGTCCAGCTGGGCGGCGCTGGCGATCCCGGCATCGGCACCCTGTCCGCCGGTTCCCTGGAAATGTCCAACGTGGACCTGTCGCAGGAATTCACCAACCTGATCGTTGCCCAGCGCGGATTCCAGGCGAACGCCCGCATCATCACCACCTCGGACGAGGTCCTGCAGGAACTGACCCAGCTGAAGCGTTAGTTCCCGGCGCCCACCCTCCGGGGTGCGCTCACCTCCACGTTGCTCTATCACGTATGGCTGTCATTCCGGCGGCGAGGCAACCCTACGTGATAGGGCAACGGGTGCTTAACGGGTGCGCAGGGCGATGCGGACCCTGCGCACCGCGCCCCGGAAACTATCGGCGAGATCGTCCGCGTTGAACTTTAAGTACCGCCATCCCGCAGCGTTGAAGACGTCGTCGCGGCGGTTGTCACGGGACTGCTGTTCGCGCGTGCGGTGGTGGGCGCCGTCGTACTGCATGGCTATGCGCTGTTCGCGGTAGCCCAGGTCTGCGGCCGGTGAATACGGGTCCTCCGGAACAATCCGCACCTGCAGCTCCGGCTCCGGGAGCCCGGCCGCGGTGAGCGCCAGCCGCAGAAACGTCTCCGGTGCAGAGTCGGCACCGGCGCGTATCAGCTCGGTCGCCTGACGGGCCTTCACGATCCCTTGAAGCTTCGGGTGACGCTTGAGCATCGCCCGGAGTTCCTCCCGCGTGGCCCACGGATTGGCGCGGATCTCCAGCCCCGGGCGCGGGTGACGCACCAGCTGGTCACCCACGGCCACCAGGTCTTCCAACGGCAGGATGCGGGCGAGGTCCAGCCACGTCCGCGCCGGGGTCGAAATGCGTATACCGTCCAGCAGCGTGACCTCGTCAGGGAAGGCAAGCACGGTGTGCCCCACCACGCCCTTTCGGCGGACCGGTGGCAGGTCGTGGGGCTTGCTGAGATGCAACTCCCGGCTTTGGCAAAACCACGCCGGAAGCCACAGCCCGTGGATGACCGCGGCAGTCAAATGCGAGATCCAGCCGCCTGGCGTCGCGGCCGAGAGCGCCGGTGCCAGGCTTCGGACCTCAAAGTCCCAGCCCACCGGGAGGTAGATCAACCGGCTGGCCGGGGCGACGTCGGATGCTCGGAGACGGGCCCGGCTCAGATTGGCGGCTCTCGCCTCGTGCACGGTGAACGGAGCAGTCGATAGATGGGCGGGCAAAGGCGCGGGCGGTCGCATGCGGACCATTTTTGCCGTAAATGCGTGATGCTGCTGAAGTTATCCACACCCTTCCGTTGCTCTGGCACGTATGGCTGTCATTCCGGCGGCGAAGCAACCCTACGTGATAGGGCAACGGGTGGTTAAGGGCAGATCAACCGGTGGGCCGGGGCGCCCGCCCTCAGGCAACCTGCCAGGTCACGGGGAGCTGCTTTACGCCGTAGACGATCGTGCTTTCCATCCGCTCCAGCTGCGCTTCGGGGTCCACGGCCAACCCGGGCAGGCGCGACAGCACGGCCTGCAGCGCGATCCTGGCCTCCAGCCGGGCCAAGGGAGCGCCGAGGCAGAAGTGGATGCCCTGCCCGAAGGCCAGGTGGCGGTTGGGTGAGCGTCCGACGTCGAACATGTCCGGGTCCGGGAACTGGTCCCCGTCGCGGTTCGCCGAGCCGATCCAGGCCACGACCGGGGATCCCGCCGGGATGGTCCGGTCCTGCAGCGTGGTGTCGACGGCGGTGATCCGGTACATGGACTGCACGGGCGAGCGGTAGCGCAGCACTTCTTCAATCGCGTGCGGGAGCCGGGCGGGCTCGGCGGTCAGCCGCTCCGCCGGTCCCGGCACTTCGGTGAAGCACAGCACCGCATTGCCGATCAGGTTGGTGGTGGTCTCGTTCCCGGCGACGAGCAGCAGGCTGCAGAAACCGAGCAGCTCGATCACGCTGAGTTTCTGCCCGTCGATCTCGGCGCCCAGGAGAGCGCTGATGAGGTCCTGGCCCGGCTGGCGGCGTCGCTGCTCGATCATGCCCATGAAGTACTCCGCCATTTCCCGGTGCGCGGCAGTGTGGCTGGATTCATCCGCGCCCGGACGGGTTTGGCTCACGATCACGTCAGACCATTGTTTGAACCGGTCCCGGTCCGCGGCCGGAATGCCCATGAGTTCCGCGATCACGATCACCGGCAGCGGATACGCCAGCTGTTCGATCAGGTCCGCCGTGCCCGCGGACACCACCGGGTCCAGTAACTCATCGGTGAGGGCAGAGATGCGCGGGGCGAGCGCTTCCACCGATCGCGGCGTGAAGGCCTGCGTCACGAGGGAACGCAACTGGCGGTGCCGGGGCGGATCCGTGTTGATCAGGCTGGCAGCGAAGAGCTGGCCTGTTTCGGACGGGTTGTCGCCGCCGATCCGGGAAGAAAACGTGGCGTGCTCGGACAGGACGCGCTGGACATCGTCGTAACGGAAGACGTGCCACACCCCGGTCTCCTGATCCTGGAAAACGGGATCACTGTGGCGCATGGCCTCATAGCGTGGAAAAGGGTTCAACGGCTGCTCAAGAGCGGGATATGGCACCATGGCTGGCCTTCCTGACGAGCCGGGCGGCCGCTAAATCCGGCGCTGGAGTAATGACACTGGACGGAAGGCACCCGGCGGTCGTCCAACGGGGCGGGCCGCTTGGCCCCGTCAGCCCACCCTAATACCGCACAGCAGGCTTGGGACAGGGGCGCAGGGGCTATCCCGGCATTCCGGGCCGATGCTGTTGTGCCGGCTAAGCGGCGGAGACGGACCTGGCCCCGCCGCCTAACGAAGACGCCCGTCCTGCCGACAGTACGGAGCAGAACACCACTCCCCTCACAGAGCAGAATCGGCCCATGATCGTCGTCACACGCCTCAACGGAACGCGCTTCGCGGTCAATCCGGACCTCATCGAGCGTATCCACGAGAGCCCGGATACGCACTTGGTGACGCTCGACGGCGCCGCCTACGTCGTGCTCGAAAGCCTCGCGGAAGTGGTTGAACTCATCGCCGACTACCGTGCTTACATCCTGAGCAAGGCCCGGGATTTTCCGGCCATCACCGGCTATCCGTTGAGCCTGGTCCGGACTGACACGTCCGACGACGACGGAGACTCCGACGACATCGACGGCGACGGCCCCACGGCCCCCGTGCAACCCAGAAAGTAATCATGGATCCCGCAACAGTCATCGGACTGCTCCTCGCCTTTGGCTCCGTTATCGCAATGGTGACCATGGAAGGCGGCAGTGTCACTTCGCTCCTGCTGCCGGCCCCCATGGTCCTGGTCTTCGGCGCCACCCTCGCCGTCGGGATCGCAGGCAACACCCTCAAAGACGTCATTCAGGCCTTCAAGGCCCTCCCCAAGATGTTCGCAGGCAAGACGTCCAAACCGCAGGACAGCATCGACCAGGTGGTCCGGTTCGCGGAAAAGGCGCGCAGCGAGGGTCTGCTTTCCCTGGAGGAAGAAGCGGCCAGCGTCAAGGATCCGTTCCTGACGCGCGCCCTGCAGAACATTGCCGACGGCACCGACGCCGAAGAGCTCCGGATGCTGATGGAGGATGAGATCGACTCCAAGTCCCGCAGCGACCATTCCAACTCGAAATTCTTCGCGAGCCTCGGCGGTTACGCCCCCACCGTCGGCATCATCGGCACCGTCGTCTCGCTGACCCACGTCCTGGAAAACCTCTCCACACCGGACGAACTCGGGCCCATGATTGCCTCAGCATTCGTCGCCACGCTCTGGGGCCTGCTGTCCGCCAACTTCCTCTGGCTTCCCTTCAGCGGCCGTCTGGCCAGGCTCTCTGAGCTGGACATCGAACGGATGACGCTTCTGATGGAGGGCATGTTGGCCGTTCAGGCCGGCGCCCAGCCCCTGCTGCTCGCCGAAAGGCTGCGTTCGATGGTTCCTGAACACCAGCTCAAGGCATCAGGCGGGGATAAGAAAGCCGCCGGCAAGGACAACTCCGACGCGCTTGACGAGGCCGCGTGAGTTCCAGGCGGCGCGGGCGGAAGAAACCGGAAGAACATCACGTCGACGAGCGCTGGATGGCGTCCTACATGGACATGGTCACCGTGCTGATGTGCATGTTCATTGTCCTGTACGCCATGTCCAGCGTGGACGCCAACAAGTTCGAAAAGCTCCGCAACTCCCTGGCCACGGGCTTCGGCGCGGTGTCGTCAAAGACGGTGGACACCGCATCGGGCACCGTGGTGCCGCCGGACCTCGTCGACAAAAACCTCGAGGCCTTCGCCGCCGTCAAGGGCGCGGCAACCACATCCCCGGAGAACATGGCCGCGGCGATCAAGGAAGTGGACCGGCTCAAGGCGCTGCAGGCGAAAATGCAGGCCGGGCTGGCCGTCGCCGGTCTGAGCGCCAACGTCGAGTTCCAGATCGACCAGCGCGGCCTGACGGTCAAGCTGGTCGGATCGCAGGCTTTCTTCGAACCCGACCGGCCCGAACTTACGTCCCGGGCCACTCACGTGCTGCAGATCATCTCGCCGGTGCTCAAACCGGCCGGGATGGAAATCATGATCGAGGGCCACGCCGCCAACGGCATCACGGCCTATCCGTCCACGTGGGAATTGTCCTCGGCGCGAGCCGTCAACGTCCTGCGATACATGGTGGACCGGGGCGGCATTGTCCCCGGAACCATCGGCGCCGTGGCGTTCGGCTCGGCCCGCCAGGTCAATGACGACTCAACCCCGGCGCTGATGGAGCGGAACCGCCGGGTGGACATCGTGGTCCTGTCCGACAAGCCCGACGTCATCCGCGCCCTGATTCCGGAAGCGCTGAAGCTGAGCAAGAAATAGACAGTCTGCCTGCTGTTCTTGCTCACTGTTTCTTGCCTGATGCGGGTTGCGCCGTATTGCCTGCCGCTTACTGCTTACGACGGCGGACCGCTTGCCGATAGTGGCAACCGTGAGTGTTCTGGATGAGCGGGAAGTGGCACGGGAGCGGACCGTTAGCGTCTATGACTTCCGCCGTCCGGCGACGCTCGCCCGCGAACACAGCCGGGTGCTGGAGCTCGCCTTCGAAACCTTCGCCCGCCAGTGGGGAACCCAGCTGACCGCCAAGGTCCGGGTCAAGTCCGTGGTGCGCCTCGAAGACGTCAGCATGCTCAGCTACGACGAATACGCGGCCTCACTGCCCGCCGTCACTGCCATGGTGCTGTGCACCGTGGAGGCCCACGATTCCAAACTGGTGGTGCAGTTCCCCGGACCGGCCGCCCTCGGCTGGGTCAACCGCATGCTCGGTGCCTCGAACGACTCGCCCATGCCGGACCGGAAGTTCACCCAGATTGAGCAGGCCCTGATCAAGGGCCTCATGGACGAGGCCCTCGAAGACCTCGGTTACTCCCTCGGCCCGCTGCTGAGCGAGGCCGTCCGGGTGGACACGATCCAGTACAACTCCCAGTTCGCCCAGGCCGCGGCGCCGAGCGAACTGATGATTGTCGCCTCCTTCACCATGAGCGTCGGCGACGTCAACGCCCCCGCCACGCTGGCTGTCCCGGCCGCCATCCTGCTGGGACGGCTCAAGAAGGTCAACCCGACCGACACGCGCGGCGACGCAGCGGCGCGGGTCAGCGCCCAGCTGGAACAGGTGCCGGTGGAACTGTCGGTGCGGCTCTCGACGTCGTTTGTCACCCCCAGCGAGATCCTGGGACTCGCGGTCGGCGACGTCCTGACCCTGCCGCACCTGGAAAACCGGCCCTTTGACCTCACCCTGGACGGAACCCGGCTGGCCACGGCCGCCCCGGCCCGCAACGGCTCCCGCGCGGCCGCAGTCATTGTCACAATCGAGGAGAACCAACGATGAGCATCACCCTGACCAAGCACGAATTGTCGGCGGAGCGGCTCGTCGAGGAACTGCCGAGCCCGGTGGCCTTGAAGGTCGTCGCCCTGGTGCCTGCCCGGGCCGCGGCCGCCTACGCCCGCCAGGCGGTCACCGCAACGTTCGTTGGGGCGGTCACCGCCGATCTCGCGCTGATGCTCAGCGACCGCACCTTCCTGGACGAGGCTGCCGGGGCAGGGACCCAGCTTGGACACGTGTCCGTGACGGACGTGCTGCGTCCGGCCATGGAAAGCGCCAGCTCGGTCTTCGGCGCCGGCGTCCTGTCCGATCTGCGTGAATCCGACGTCTCCGGGCTTCTCTCGGACCCCGACACGGCGGTCTTTGAACTCTCCGACGGCGTCAACGCCGCGGCCTGGTTCGCTGTCCGGCTCCGTGAACACGGCAACAACCACGACCGTGCCGGGGACGTGTTCGCCGGCGGAGACACCGTGGCCGGCCGGCTCGGCCGCATCAACAACATCGAGATGGCCCTGACCGTGGAGATCGGACGCACCCGGATGTCGGTCCGCGACGTGCTCTCACTGGAACCGGGAAAGATCATCGAACTGGACCGCTCCGCCGGCGCCCCGGCCGACGTCCTGCTCAACGGCAGGCTGATCGCGCACGGCGAAGTTGTGGTCCTGGACCAGGACTACGCAGTGCGGATTACCCGCATCCTCGACGTCGCCGAGGGGCTCAGCTGAATGGATGCACTGATCCTCGGGCTGCGGGTAGTCGTGGCCCTGGGCGCGGTGCTGGGCCTCATGTGGCTCCTGCAGCGCAGGCTGGGCAAGGGCACGGGACGGCGCCGGGCTGACCGCGCCCTGACCATCGTCAGCCGGCAGAGCCTCGGACAAAAAGCGTCCGTCGTGGTGGTCGACGCCGCCGGGCAGCGCTTCCTGCTGGGCGTCACCGAACACGCAGTGAACGTTCTGCACACCGGGGACATCCCGCCCGAACCCGAAGAAGCCCCGGTACCCGGCATCAGCCGAAGCCTCGGGGATTTCGCCCGGATTCTGGCGGAGGCCACGCCATTGGTCGGCAACCACTTCAGCAGCCAGCCGGCTGGCCACTCCATCGAGGGCCGGTCAGCTGATGCTTCGTCTGCTCATGCGTCGTCTGCTGATGACACGGACGGCCGCGTAGACCCCGTGGGTGACGCTGCCGTCGCGTCCCGGGACCTGCCGTCGTCGCGCCGCAGCTCCCTTCACCGGGGCTCGCAGGCCCGCGGGCCCGCCGGCCGGGGGAGCGCCACCGGAGCCTCGGCCCATCCGCCCCTGCACGGGTCCATCCTTGCCGGCTCCACGTGGAAGCAGGCCGCGGCCGCTCTCAGGAGCGGACGCCGCAATTGATTCCCGCCCTCCCCGCCAGCCCGGCACGCTTGAGTCCCGCCGGCGCCAGATCCCTCCGGCTCCTGGCCGTGGGGCTCGCCGCCGTGCTGCTGGCGCTCCTGCTGCTGTGGCTGAATGCCTCGGCAGGGCACGCAGCGCCCGTCGATCCGGCCCCGCCGGTGCCGCCGACGGATCCGGCCAGCCCCGGCACGGGGAACGTCAACATCCAGATCAACGGGATGGACGGCAAACCTTCCTCCGCCGTCCTGACCCTGATCGGGATCACGCTGCTGGCCGTCGCGCCCTCGCTGCTGCTGATGATGACCTCCTTCACCAAGATCTTCGTGGTCCTGGCGATGACCCGCAACGCGCTCTCGCTGCCGTCCATCCCGCCAAACCAGGTGCTGGCAGGGCTGGCGTTGTTCCTCTCGATCTTCGTCATGTGGCCCGTCATCAACGAGATGAACAACCTCGGAATCCAGCCCTACCTCAACGGCAAACTGGACTTCAATGGTGCGGTCAGTGCCGCGTCCGGACCGTTGCAGCACTTCATGCTCGCCCACACGCGGGAAGAGGACATCGCCCTGATGACCCGCGCCGCCGGCGCCGAGAACCCGGCCACGCCTGAGGCCGTCCCGCTGCAGACCCTCATCCCGGCGTTCATGGTCTCCGAACTCCGCGCGGCGTTCATCATCGGCTTCGTCATCTTCATCCCGTTCCTCGTCATCGACCTCGTGGTGTCCGCGGCATTGATGTCAATGGGCATGATGATGCTGCCGCCGGTCATGATCTCGCTGCCCTTCAAGATCCTCCTTTTCGTCCTGGTGGACGGCTGGGGCCTGATCATCACGGCGCTCGTCCAAAGCTATGCGGGGACCGGATGAACACCAACGCCGTCCTGGACATCTGCCTCCAGGCCATGATCGTGGCCGCGAAGCTCGCCGCGCCCGTGCTGCTCACCGCGCTGGTGGTGGGCCTCGCCATCTCGCTGGTGCAGTCCGTCACGCAGCTGCAGGAAGCCACCCTGTCCTTCGTGCCGAAGGCCGCCGCGGTGGCTGTGGCCCTGATCGTCTGCGGGCACTGGATGATTTCGGAGATGGTCGGGTTCACGAACGACCTCTTCGCAAAAATACCGTCCCTGCTCGGAGGCCTGTGAGGTGGGCATCCCCATCGACCCGACCTGGCTGGAAGTCCTGCTGCTGGCCACGGTCCGGATGACCGCTTTCCTGATCGTGGCACCGCCCTTCTCGCACCAGGCCTTTCCGGGGCGCGTGAAGGCCATGCTGGGATTGGGCCTGGGGCTGGCAGTGACGCAGCGCATGGTTGGCGGCTACACGCCCCGCGATACCGCGGCATTCCTCACCGGCGTGGTCCTGGAGCTCGTGACCGGGCTTGTCCTGGGTTTCCTGGTCTTGGTGATCTTCTCCGCCATCCAGTCCGCCGGCAGCCTGGTTGACCTTTTCAGCGGGTTCCAGATGGCCCAGGCGTTTGACCCCCAAATGATGGTCAACGGCGCACAGTTCACCCGGCTCATGCAGATGGCGGCGTTGGCCCTGCTGTTCGCCTCCGACGGCTACCAGCTGGTCATCACGGGCCTCACCGGCAGCTTCACGGCGCTGCCCCTGGCCGGCGGAATAGACCTGGCCCAGCCGGTGCAAGCCATCATCACCGCGGTGTCCGGCATGTTCCTCGCTGCGGTGCAGATCGCCGGTCCGCTCCTGGTGGTGTTGTTCCTCGCCGACGTCGGCCTGGGCCTGCTGACCCGCGTGGCGCCGGCACTCAACGCGTTCTCGCTGGGCTTCCCGCTCAAGATCTTCCTGACCCTCTCGCTGGCCGGCTTCATGTTCCTGGCCCTGCCGCGGATCGTTTCGAGCCTCGCCGGACAAGCGGCCAAAGCAGTGCTGGGGGTGGGCTGATGGCGGATTCACAGGAGAAGACCGAGCAGGCCACTGACAAGCGGATGAAGGAGGTCCGCTCCAAGGGCCAGCTCTCGCGCTCCCAAGACCTCACCGCCTGGCTCGGCGTCGGCGCCGCCGCGCTGATGTTGCCCAGCACGGTCAGCCGGGCCGCCAACGCCGCTACGGACCAGCTCTTCACCGTCCGCGGCATTGTTTCCGCGCCCGATCCCGGCAAAGCCGTCCAAGCCATGGAGAACGGATTCGCCTCCATTGCCGGGATCGTCGGGCCCCTGCTGATTGTGGTGTTTGTGGCGGTCCTCGCCGGCTCCGCCCTCCAGGGCGGTGTCCACCTCAAGAAATTCCGGCTCGAGTTCGGCCACTTCAACCCGCTCAGCGGGATCAAGCGGATTTTCGGCGCCCAGGCGTGGTGGGGCGGCCTCAAGGCGCTGCTGAAGGTCAGCGTGGTGGGACTGGTCCTCTACACGGTCGTGCAGGGGCTGATCCCGGTGCTGCTGACCGCGGGGGGGCTCCCCGTCGCCGGTGTCACGGCCGCCGCCGGCGGCGGCATCGCCTCCCTCGTCCAGTTCGCTGTCGCCGCCGGAATCATCCTCGCCGTGGCGGACTTCTTCGTGGTGATGCGGCGCAACCGCAAGAAGACCCGCATGTCCAAGAAGGAAGTCCAGGACGAGAACAAAAGCAGCGAGGGCGACCCGATCATCCGGTCCCAGCGCCGGGCACGCCAGATGGCCATGAGCCGGAACCGCATGATCGCCGCGATCGGGGACGCCGACGTCGTCCTGGTCAACCCCACGCACGTGGCCGTGGCCCTCAAATACGAGCCCGGCAAGTCCGCCCCCCGCGTGGTGGCGAAAGGCGCCGGGCACGTGGCCGCCAGGATCAGGGAAGAGGCAGAGCAGAAGAACGTGCCCATGGTCCAGGACATCCCCCTGACCAGGGCCCTTCACGGGGCCTGCGAGCTGGGGGACGAGATCCCGGTGGACTTCTACCGGGCGGTGGCCGGAGTCCTGGCATTCGTCATGGCCCTGAAGTCCCGCGGCGCCGCCGCCGGGATGCACCGCATGAGCACGGCGGCCGCCTTATGAGACAGACCGTATGAAACACACGGCGAAACACCGGACGCGCGGCGTAAGGCACGGCGTGAAAACTTTGGGAATCAGCGTCTGTGAAAGGACCGCACCATGAACAACAGGCTGAACCGGCTGGTGGTGCCCATCGGCATCGTGGGGATCGTGCTGCTGCTGGTGGTTCCCGTGCCCGCGCCGCTCCTGGACTTCCTCATTGTCTGCAACATCCTGCTGGCACTGCTGGTCCTGCTGACCAGCATGTTCGTGAAGAAGCCGCTGGACTTCTCCGTGTTCCCGTCCCTGCTGCTGGTGGCCACGCTGTTCCGGCTGGGACTCAACGTCGCCTCCACCCGTCTGGTCCTGGGCAACGGCTACGCCGGGCAGGTCATCGACGCCTTCGGCAAGGTGACAGTCGGCGGTTCCATGATCATTGGCGCGGTGGTGTTCCTGATCCTCGTGGTCATCCAGTTCGTCGTCGTCACCAAGGGTGCCGAGCGCGTGGCCGAAGTGGGCGCACGCTTCACCCTCGACGCCATGCCCGGCAAGCAGATGGCGATCGACGCCGACCTCAACGCGGGACTCCTGACCGACACCCAGGCCCGGGAACGGCGGGCCGAGGTCTCCGCCGAGGCCGACTTCTACGGCGCTATGGACGGTGCCTCGAAGTTCGTCAAGGGCGACGCCATCGCGGGCATCATCATTATCATCATCAACTTCGTCGGCGGCATCGCCATCGGCATGATCCAGCGCGGCCTGGACGTCGGTGACGCCCTGAACACCTATGGGCTGCTGACCATGGGCGACGGGCTCGTCACGCAGATCCCAGCGCTGCTCATGGCCGTCTCCACCGGCATGATCGTGACCCGGTCCAACGCCGAGTCGGACATGGGCCGGACGGCCTCCACCCAGCTGATGCAGTCGCCCAACGCGCTCATGATCGCCGGCGTCGCCGCCCTCGCCATGGCACTGATCCCCGGCATGCCGCCCGTCCCGTTCATTCTCGTCGGTGCCGGACTGATCCTTGCCTCCCGACGCACCGCGGCCACCCAGCAGCGGGAAGAGACGGCCCGGGAGGCCGCGTCGACCGCGCTGAACTTCCCGGAGATGGATCCCAACGACAAGCTCATGGAGGACATGCGCATCCATCCGGTGGAGATCCTACTGGCACCGGACCTGGTGGACATGGTCTCCGGCGCCTCCGACGACCTCCTGGCCCGGGTCCGGTCCCTCCGGCACAAGATCGCCATGGAACTGGGCCTGGTCATCCCGCCGGTGCGCACGAGGGACAGCGTGGACCTGCCGCCGGCCACGTATTCCATCCGAATCGCGGGCGTGGAAGCCGGACGCGGCACGGCCCCCGGCGGCCAGATGCTCGCCTTGGGCGAGAACCTGGATTCGCTCCCCGGCCCGGCGATGATCGAGCCCGTGTTCGGGCTCGCGGGGAAGTGGATCCCGGGGGAGATGCGCCACAACGCCGAAATGACCGGCGCCACGGTGATCGACCGGGTATCCGTCCTGGTCACCCACCTGTCGTCGATCGTCTCCGCGAACGCGGCCCGGCTGCTCTCCCGCGAAGATGTCCGCGTGCTGACCGAGGGCGTGCGGAAGCAAAGCCCGTCCGCCGTCGACGAGCTCACGCCGGCGCTGCTCTCGCTCGCCGAGCTGCAGCGCGTCCTTCAGGGCCTGCTGGACGAGCAGGTGCCCATCAACGACCTTCCCCGGATCTACGAGGCCCTCACGCTCCGCGCCAAAATTTCCACGGACCCGGAGTCGCTCGTCGAAGCGGCCCGGCAGGCCCTCGGTCCTGCCCTCACTGCCAAATTCATGGACGGCCCCGTGCTCAACGTCATCATGATCGACCCCGTCCTGGAACAGCACATGCTCGAGGACATGCGACCCGCCGAAGGAGGCAGCCAGATCGTCATGGGGCAGGACCGCCTCGACGCCGTGCTGCGCTCCGTCGGCTCCGCCGTGGACGCGGCGGCCGCCGCGAACCGCCAGGCCGTGCTCGTGTGCGCCCCGGCTCTCCGGCCCGCCATCCACCGCCTCCTCGGCTCGCAGCCGGGCTCCGTACCCGTGCTGTCCTACCGCGAGGTGACCTCCGCCAATGTCCGGATCGAAACAGTAGGAGTCGTGCGCCATGCCGAACCGCTATCGGCTTAAGGGAGCCTCGCTCGAGGAGATCCGCCACAAGGCGGAAAAGCAGTACGGTCCCGCAGCCCGGATCGTGTCCGCCGAACGGGTCATCAGCCCCGGAATCGCCGGGCTCTTCGCCCAGGACCGCTACGAGGCCGTGGTTGAGGTCCTGCCCAAACATGAGGTGGTCACCGGCGAAGTAGTGCCCGACGCCGACATCCTGGCAGCGGCCGAAGCCGGCACCGCCGCCACGGGGCCCTCCGCGGCGAGTGCGGGACCCTCCACGGGGACCACGGCAGGGGCCACTGCAGGGACCGACGAGAGGACGAACGGCGGGGGGAGGAACGGCGAGGCAAAAAACGGCGCAGGGAAGACCGCAGCCGGGGGCCCGTCCCATCAGCTGCACGGCTCGGCCATCGCCGCCCTGCTGGAAGAGGCGGACGCCGCTGAGCTGGGCCTGCACCGGCCGGCCGGTTCCGGCGTCTCCACCGAGTCGCGGGACTTCGCCGAACTGCTGGAGCAGCTGGGCGCCGGGCTCCGGACCGCGGCAGCGCCCGCCGCTGTCCCCGTTGAACGGCCTGCCTCCCGTCCAATGCCCGCTGCCTCAGCGCCCCCTGCCTCAACTCCTGCTGCCTCAACGCCTGCAGCCACTGATCCCGGCGCCGCAGTGCGTGGGAACACCGCCGTTGGTGGGCGGGACGCCGAGGCCACGCCGCCGGCGGGCGTCGTGCCGGCACCGCTGACCGGCGTCGGCGATCTCGTGGTTCTGGTGGGGCTGGGAGAGGACGCCATGGACGCCGCCCTGGCAATGTCCACGGCCGCAGGCGGTGCCGATGTGCGCACCGCCGGTGAGCTCTCCGCCTACGGCCACCTGCACGTGGACGGACGCCAGAGCGCCACGGCCGCACGCGCTCACGCGGTGGTCAGCGAACGCACGGTCTTGGTGGCGTTCGGACTCGGCAGGGCCCGGAACACCCTGGCCCGGGTGCAGTCCGTCGCCGCGCTTTCGGCAGACCAGGTCTGGGTTGTGGTCGATGCGGGACGCAAGCACCAGGACACGTCGCGCTGGGTCGGCGTGCTCGCGGCTCAGCTCAACGTGACCGCCGTGGCCGTGGTCGGCGCCTCGGAGACCGGGTCCCCGGAAACGGTTAACGGCTTGGGACTGCCCGTGGGCTGGATCGACGGGCGCCCCGCCGGACCGGAACCGACGCGGCAGAACCGGCGGGATTCGTCCGATGCTCCCCGCGGCGAAGGGTAGATTGAGAAGATGCTGGTACTTACACGCAAGCCGGGCGAACAGATCATGATCGGCGACGGCATCGTCATCACGGTTCTGGAAGGCCGCGGTGACGGTGTGCGGATAGGCATTGAGGCGCCTAGGGGAGTTCCCATCCAGCGCCGGGAAGTCATTGAAGCCATCGCGGCGGCAAACCTCGCGGCTGCAGCGGCCGGACCCGACGCCGAGGACGCGCTGCGCGGACTCATGCCGCCGACCGCACCACCTGCAGGTCCCGCCGCTCCCGCCGCGGGCTAGGGACCGGGCGCCGGATCAGTCCTGTTCCACGCCCAGATACTGCGCCAGGATGGGCTGGGACGTACGACTGAGCACGGCCAAGGACCGCTCCACATTCCCGGCAGCGGTCAGCTGATCCAGCACTGCGGCAGGTCCCGCCGGTCCCGAGCGTCCCGGCGGGGGAACGGCCCGCAGCGCCTCTTCGTTCGCGCGGGAGGCCTGGCCCAGCCGGGCAAGCAGCCCGCGCAGGGCCTCCAGATGATCGCGCAGGATCTCAGGCCAAGGCCCGGCAGGTGCGGCCGAAATCAGTTCGACGAGCGTGGTTTGCGCCGGCAGGCCCCATTCAGCGGCCACGGCGGCAGATTCGACACTCCGGGCCAAGGCCTCGAAGCGCAGACGGTCCAGCACGGTTTCAACTTCGGAGGCCATGAAGTTCAGCCACTCCACGTTCCCGGCCTGGACGTGCAGACGCTGCGTTTCCAGCCTGAACAGGAGCAATTCCAGCTGCCGCCGCTCCTGCCAGAGTGCCGCGGAGAGATCACCTGCGCTCATGGGCCCCATTCTCTTCCGCCCCCGAATCACAGCCCCGGGGCGGCTCCCGCATTTTTCGCCAAGCTTTTCCCTGAGGGTACACGCAGAATCTGGATCAGGTGATAAGTTTCCTCCATGGGCGCTGCGCCCCATTCTCGAACCCCCTCATCGAGCGTCGAACCATCGAACGCTGACTCCGGTGCGGGGAGCTCGGTTTCGTTTTGGGTGCGGCTCTCGGCGTTTTAAGGGTCTCGACCCTTCGGATCCGGTCTCATGGGGGGACACAGTATTGAATCGCGTGGAACGCAACGAGATGGTCACGCAGCACCTTCCGCTGGTGGGGTATCTCGTCTCAGATTTGTGCTCGAAAGCGTCACACCTTTCTCGCGATGATTTGGCCTCAGCCGGTGCTATTGCCCTGATCACTTCGGCCGATTCGTTCGATCCCGGCCTCGGCGTGCCGTTTGGCGCTTTCGCGCGCCGGCGCATCCTTGGCGCCTTCGCGGATGAGATGCGGGCCAGCGACTGGGCCACCCGTTCCGCCCGTCGGCGGATCAAAGAAACCATGTCCGTGCAGGAAACGCTGTCGTCCGCCCTTGGCCGTACCCCCAACGTGGACGAGATCGCCTCCGCCCTCGGCGTCCAGCAGAGCGTGGTGGAGGCCGCCCTTGCGGATGCTTCCCGGACGCTGACGCCCCTCGACGAGGCCGTGGTGGACACCCTGGCCGCCGAAACCCTCTCCCCGGAGCACTCCGTGCTCGCGGACGAGCGGCTTCAGTACCTCCGGGCCGCTGTGAAGTCCCTCCCGGACCGGATGCGCTATGTTGTCGAAGAAATCTACTTCGGCGACCGGACGGTCAAGGACCTGGCCGCGGAACTTGGGTCCACGCATGCCGCCGTGTCCCAGCAACGTTCGGAGGCCATCAGGCTCATGCGGGACGGGCTGACCGCACACTACGCCGACGACCCCGGCCAGCCGTTCGAGCCGCAGTCCAGGATTACGCCGCGGCGCCGCAACGACTACCTGACGCAGCTTTCACAGTCCACATCCGGCGGTATCACCCGATCTGCCTTCCCCGAGGGGCCCGTCCTCAACGAGGCCGTCTAGAACACCCGGATCGGTTAGTCAGCTTACTTAGTAAGCTGACCGAGAAATTCCTCCCTGAACCCTCGCGGCCCGTCACTGCCCTGCGGTAGCGTCGGAAACACCGGCCGGTGCGCCAGGAATTGGCGTGCCAGGCCCGCACGGTAACGGTTCTACCCAGGAGGATGCATGAAAGCAACACCTACACTGACGGCCAACCTGCAGGCAGTCCTAGTGGACCTGATCGAGCTTCACGTGCAGGGCAAGCAGGCTCACTGGAACATCGTCGGGACCAACTTTCGGGATCTCCACCTCCAGTTGGACGAGATCATCGACGCCGCCCGGGGATTCGCGGACGACCTCGCCGAGCGAATGCGGGCCCTGCACGCACTGCCGGACGGCCGGAGCTCCACGGTTTCCAAGTCCACCGCACTCGCCGAGTTCCCTGCGGGCCTGATCAACACGAAGGACGCCATTGAGCGGATCGTCGCGGCCCTCGAGGCGGCCGTCGGCACCATGCGCAAGGTCCATGACGAAGTGGACGAGGAAGACCCCACCACCGCTGACCTGCTGCACGCGTTTATCGCCAAGTTTGAGCAGTACGCCTGGATGGTCAATGCCGAGACCATGCGGGCCAACGCCAGCGTAACCACGCCGGACAGCAAGTAGGGCCCGGAAACGGGCTGCGCGGCCAAGCCTTAAAGAGCGGCCAGCCCTTAGAGCGGGGCCAGGCCTTAAAGCCAGCGTCCGGCGCCGGGATTCCCCCCGGCGCCGGACGCTGGTCGTTTAAGCCCGGGCTTCGTTTCCGCCTTTTATGCGGTCTATCACGGCATTGCCGGGAAGCGGCAGGTTATCTGCGTCGTCCCCGCCTGAGCGTTACCTGGCCTTCGGCACCGTCCGGAGCACGACGGCGGCCAGGACGCAGGCCCCGGACATCAGGACCAGCGCAATGGCAGCCGTGACGTGGACGCCGGAATCGAAGGCAGTGCGCGCGGCCGCCGTCACTGCCTCCGCCAAAGGAGCGGGAAGCATCCGGGCAAGCTCCACCGCGCCGGCGAGGGTTTCACCGGCCTGGCTGGTGGCCGCGGCGGGGACCATCCCGGACACCCCCTCAGGGAGCCTGAGATTGCCCTGGTAAGAGGCGGTCAGGATGGAACCAAGGATCGCCGTGCCCAGCAGTGACCCCACCTCGTAGCCCGTCTCGGAAATAGCGGCGGCGGCACCCGCCTTGTCCGCCGGCGCCGCGCCCAGGATCAGGTCGTTGGAGATTGTCTCGGCCGCACCCACGCCCAGGCAAAGAACCAGGAGGGCGGCCAGGAGCAGCGAGGGGCCGTGGCTGTGGTCCCCGAACGCCACCATGAAATAGCCGGCTGCGCTCAACAGCAGGCCGCCGGCCACCACGAAGCCGGGCCGCACCCTGCGCACCAGGGGGACCACCAGCAGGCCCGCGACGACGGTGGCGATCAGGGCAGGGACCATGGCGACGCCGGAGGCCGAAGGGGACTGGCCCTCCAGCAATTGAAGATGCTGGGCCAGGAACAAGATGAATCCGTTGAACGAGAACAGCGCCAGGACGTTGGCGATGATGGCCGTGCTGAAGATCCGGTTGCCGAAGAGACTGACATCGAGCATGGGCGCCGTCCCGTGGCCCCTCTTGTGGGCGGGACTGTGGCCTGGATTGTGGCTTCGGGCCAGGTTGCGCTGACGCCTGATGAAGACATAGCCCATGATCAGGCCGACGCCGATGCTCGCAAAGGCCTCCGGGGCGGGCCCGTGGGTGGCGAGTGCCTTGATCCCGTAAACAATGGGCACCATGACCAGCAGGGACAGGATGATGCTGGGCACGTCGACACGGCCGGGGCTTGGATCGCGGGATTCCGGGATCAGTAGCGGCCCGAGCAGCATCAAGGGCAGGATGATCGGCACTGCGACCAGCAGGACGGCGCCCCACCAGAAGTGTTCCACCAGCCAGCCGCCGGCAATGGGGCCGAGAGCGGCGCCCCCGGAGAATCCGGCGGCCCAGATCGCCACCGCCAGCCTGCGCCGGTTGGGCTCCGGGAAGATGTTGCGGATCAGGGAGAGCGTGGACGGCATCAGCATGGCGCCAAAGAGGCCTAGCCCGGCACGGCCTGCGATCAGCCATTCGGCGCTCGGAGCGAACGCCGTCGCGGCTGAAACTGCGGCGAAGCCGGCGCTGCCGACGAAGAGCAGCCGGCGCCGGCCGATCCTGTCGCCCAGGCTGCCCATCGCGACCAGCAGCCCGGCCAGGACCAGCGGATAGGCGTCGATGATCCAAAGCAGTTGGACGCCGGAGGCGGACAGGCTGCGGGCGATGGCCGGCAGGGCGAACGTTAGGGCGGTATTGTCCACGGCCACGAGCAGGACGGGGAACATCAGCAGGGCCAGCGCTACCCAATCACGCCAGGGCGCCTGGGGCCGGGAGGCCGCCGGCCTGCTGGTGACTGTGGTGATCGATGGGATGCTCATGGGTTTAACTGTACCGTCTGGACGGTATAGTTAAGAAATGCGGAGGCGGGCAGGCATGATGGGAGGCATGCCCAGGAAACCCGTGGCCCGCGAGGCCGTTCTCGACGCCTTCGAATCCCTGCTCATTGAAGTGGGTGAGCGCGCCGCGACGCTGGACGCCGTCGCGCGGCGGGCAGGCGTGTCCAAGGGCGGCCTGCTCTACCATTTCCCGACCAAGGAGGCGATGATCGCCGTGCTGTTGGAACGGCTGGACCGGCTTCTGGCGGCGGACGTTGCGGCCATGGCGGCGGCTCCGGAAGGTGCGGCGGCCTATTTCATCAAGTCATCCGTCTGGGCGGACACGCCCATGGACCGGGTCTTCGTAGCGGCCACCCGCCTGGCCGAGGTGGCGCATCAGGAAACCCAGCGCCGCTTCGCCGCCGGCCAGGCCAGCTGGCTGGAGCTGCTGGCGGCCGACGTCGGGCCCGCCATGGCGAAGGCGGTTCTCTATATGGGGGATGGGCTCTACTTCAACGCCATGCTGGGCCGCGGCCCGGCCGGTCCGCCTGCCGAAATCGAGGCCGACGTCGAAAGTCTCCTGGCCGCCGTCGAGAAGCTGCGCCGCTGACGGCACCCCGGCACTAGCGCCCACCCCGCCCTGCCGAAGTCGCCGGAGGAGTGCGAATTCGCCGGAGGAATGCGGCGACCCCGCACGCTTCCGGCGAAGTCGGCGCAGGGTTTCCCCCGGGCGGCGACCCCGGGGTGGCGACCCCGCACCCGTAACCTGGCCCCGAGGGCGGGCGGCAGTTTGCGGTCGCGTCCCCGGCATAGGAGAATAGGAGCTGTGACTGTTGTCACCCCCGATTGAACATGTGCCGACTGAACATATTCGGTCGGACGCCAACTGAATACGCCTTCGATCTGCGGCGGGAGAGTCCTGCAAGTAGGTACAAGCAGGCGCCGTAGGAGCAAATCCTCCCCAGGAATCTCTCAGGCCCATGTACCGCCGCGGCAAGGCACCTCTGGAAAGTAGCAGGCGCGCCCCAGGCGCGCTGTGCTCACCGACGGTGCAAGCGCGGCCACGCACGGCTGCGCGGAAACTCTCAGGTCCAATACAGAGCGGGGAGGAACCCGAATCAATGTGGCGTACCCTGCGCCGCCTGAGTTATGGAGTTCCTTGTGACTGTTACCCCAGCCTCCACGTCCTTCGTTGACCGGCACATCGGCGCGCGCCGCCAAGCCGACGTCGACGCCATGCTGAAGGCTGTCGGCTACGACACCGTCGACGCCCTGGTGGACACTGCCGTGCCGAAGGACATCCGGCAGGACTCCGACCTTGCGCTCGCCGCAGCCCTCAGCGAGGTGGAAGTTCTCGCCGAGCTGCGCAAGCTGGCCGCGAAGAACAAGACCGCCGTCCAGATGATCGGGCAGGGCTACTACGACACGCTCACCCCGCCGGTGATCCGCCGCAACATCCTCGAGGCCCCGGCCTGGTACACCGCGTACACGCCCTACCAGCCGGAAATCTCCCAGGGCCGGCTCGAGGCCCTGCTGAACTTCCAGACCATGGTCCAGGACCTCGTCGGCCTGCCGATCGCCAACGCTTCCCTGCTGGACGAAGCCACCGCCGTCGCCGAGGCCGTCCTGATGATGCGCCGGGCCAACAAGAACAAGACCGCCCACGACGGCAAGACCGTCCTCGACGCCGACTGCCTCCCGCAGACCATCGCGATCGTCAAGGGCCGTGCCGAGGCCCTCGGCTTCGAGGTGGAGGTCGCGGACCTCTCCAAGGGCCTGCCCGACGGCGTCATCAACGGCGTCGTCCTGCAGCAGCCCGGCGTCTCCGGCCGGGTGTTCGACCACACCGCAGTGATCGCCGAGGCCAAGGACCGCGGCGCCCTCGTGACCGTGGCGGCCGACCTTCTCTCGCTGACCCTCATCACGCCTCCGGGCGAGCAGGGCGCGGACATCGCGGTCGGCTCCGCCCAGCGCTTCGGCGTCCCGCTGTTCTTCGGCGGCCCGCACGCTGCCTACATGGCCGTCCAGAAGGGCCTCGAGCGCTCCATGCCGGGCCGCCTCGTGGGCGTCTCGAAGGACAACGCCGGCGTTCCCGCGTACCGCCTGGCCCTGCAGACCCGCGAGCAGCACATCCGCCGCGAGAAGGCCACATCCAACATCTGCACCGCCCAGGCCCTGCTGGCCATTGTGGCTTCCTTCTACGCCGTCTACCACGGCCCCGACGGGCTGAAGGCAATCGCCCAGTCGGTCCACGTGCACGCCAAGACCATCGCCGCCGCCCTGAAGGCCGCCGGCCTTGAGGTGCTGCACACGTCCTTCTTCGACACCATCACCGTCTCCGTGCCGGGCCGGGCAGCAGAGATCATCGCGGCCGCCGACGCCAAGGGCGTCAACCTGCGCGCCATCGATGCCGACACCGTCGGCATTTCTGCCGATGAGGCCACCACCGTGGAAATCGTTGCCGACGTCATCGCCGCGTTTGGCGCGTCCGTGACCGACTCCACTGAAGGGTTCGGCCTGGACCCCGCGGTCGAGCGCACCTCGGACTTCCTTCAGCACCCGGTGTTCAACACGCACCGTTCCGAAACGCAGCTGCTGCGCTACATCCGCCGCCTCTCGGACCGCGACTTGGCGCTGGACCGCACCATGATCCCGCTGGGTTCGTGCACCATGAAGCTGAACGCCACGGCCGAGATGGAAGCCATCTCCTGGCCGGAGTTCGCCTCCATCCACCCCTTCGCCCCGGAGTCCCAGACCGCCGGCTGGCGCGAACTGATCGAGGACCTCGAAGCCCAGCTGACCGAGATCACCGGCTACGACCAGGTCTCCATCCAGCCGAACGCCGGTTCCCAGGGCGAGCTCGCCGGTCTCCTGGCCATCCGCGGTTACCACCACTCGCGCGGTGACGAGCAGCGGAACGTCTGCCTCATCCCGGCCTCCGCGCACGGCACGAACGCAGCCTCGGCCGTGCTCGCCGGCATGAAGGTCGTCGTAGTGGCCACCGCCTCGGACGGCACAATTGACCACACGGACCTCACTGCCAAGATCGAGGCCAACAAGGACGCCCTGTCCTGCATCATGATCACCTACCCCTCCACCCACGGGGTGTTCGACGCCGACGTCCGCGAGGTCTGCGACGCGATCCACGACGCCGGCGGCCAGGTCTACATCGACGGGGCCAACCTCAACGCCCTCGTCGGCCTGGCCCAGCCGGGCCAGTTCGGCGGCGACGTCTCGCACCTGAACCTGCACAAGACCTTCTGCATCCCGCACGGCGGCGGCGGACCCGGCGTCGGCCCGGTCGCTGCCAAGGCCCACCTTGCACCGTTCATGCCGGGCAACGCAGCCGATCCGGCCAACGGCGCCGACGGAACCCCGATCTCCGCCTCCCGCTACGGCTCCGCCGGCGTCCTGCCGATCTCCTGGGCCTACGTGAAGCTCATGGGCGGCCGGGGCCTGACCGAGGCCACCAAGTCGGCGCTGCTCGCGGCGAACTACATCGCGGCCCGCCTAAACGACTCCTTCCCGGTGCTCTACACCGGCGAGGGCGGCCTCGTGGCCCACGAATGCATCCTGGACCTGCGCGAACTCACGGCCAAGACCGGCGTGACTGCCGAGGACGTGGCCAAGCGCCTGATCGACTACGGCTTCCACGCCCCCACGCTCGCGTTCCCGGTGGCCGGCACCTTGATGGTGGAGCCGACCGAGTCCGAGGACCTGGGCGAGATCGACCGTTTCATCACGGCCATGATCGCCATCCGCGCCGAGATCGACCAGGTGGCCCACGGCGACTTCACCGTGGAGCACAGCCCGCTGCGCAACGCCCCGCACACCGCCGCCGCCGTCATCAGCACCGACTGGACCCGCGAGTACCCGCGCGAGCAGGCCGTCTTCCCGGTCCACACGCTCCGGCAGGACAAGTACTTCCCGCCGGTCGGCCGGATCGACGGCGCCGCCGGTGACCGGAACCTGATCTGCTCGTGCCCTCCCCTCGAAGCCTTCGAGGACCACTCCGACGACTCCGCCAACTCCGGCTCAAACAAGTAAGGACAGCCAACGATGACTGAGAATTACACGGCACTTTACGAGGAGCACAAGAAGCTCGGCGCCTCCTTCACGGACTTCGGCGGCTGGCAGATGCCCCTGAAGTACAGCTCCGAACTCGCCGAGCACCACGCCGTCCGCAAGTCCGCGGGCTTGTTCGACCTCTCCCACATGGGCGAAGTCTGGGTCACCGGCCCCGACGCCGCAGCCTTCCTCGACTACGCGCTGGTCGGCAAGATCTCCGCCATGGCGATCGGCAAGGCCAAGTACTCGCTGATCTGCAATGAGGACGGCGGCATCATCGACGACCTCATCACCTACCGGCGCGGCGAGCAGAAGTTCCTCGTGGTCCCCAACGCGGGCAACGCCAAGGTCGTGGCAGGTGCCTTGGCTGAGCGGGCTGGTTCTGCCCAAGAAGGCGGGTTCAACGTCACCGTCCAGGACGCCTCCGCCGACACGTCGCTGATCGCGGTCCAGGGCCCCAAGGCGGAGGCCATCCTGCTGCGCCTCGTCCCCGCCGCGCAGCACGAACTCGTCACCGGCCTGAAGTACTACGCCGCCGTGGACGTCCCCTTCATGTTCGGCGGCGCCAGCCAGGACCTCCTGCTGGCCCGCACGGGCTACACCGGTGAAGACGGCTTCGAGATCTTCGTCGCGAACGACGACGCCGCCGCCCTCTGGCAGGCGCTCGTCGCCATCGCCGAAGACGGCGAGCTGACCCCCGCCGGGCTCGCATCCCGCGATTCGCTCCGCCTCGAGGCCGGCATGCCGCTCTACGGCAATGAGCTCTCGCTCGAAGGCGATCCGTTCGCCGCCGGCCTGGGCCCCGTCGTCGCGCTGTCCAAGGAAGGCGACTTCATCGGCAAAGCCGCCCTGGCCGCCAAGAAGGAAGCCGGCGCCGGTGCCACGACGGGCCGCAAGCTCGTCGGACTCAAGGGCCTCGGACGCCGGGCCGGCCGCGGCCACTACCCGGTCCTCAAGGACGGCAACGTCGTTGGCGAAGTCACCTCCGGCCAGCCTTCACCCACCCTGGGTTACCCGGTTGCCATGGCCTACGTCGACGTCGCGCTCACCGAGCCCGGCACGGCCCTGGACATCGACCTGCGCGGCAAGGCCGAGCCCTTCGAAGTGGTCGCACTGCCGTTCTACAAGCGCCAAAAATAGCCCGACAAGTACCTCCGCGGACCAGCCGCTTCAGCGGTTCCCGGTTCCGGGGCTGGCTGGCCCCAGTTTTCACGCGTGCTCGCTCGTTCCTCGCTTAGACGCACGCTTTCGAAAACCGCGGCCAGCCAGCCCCTCGGGGGCACGTCACATTGGAGACGTCACGCCACATCCGGACCGACGGGAACCGGCGCCTTCGAACACCAAGGGTGCTGGGGGATGAGCCGCCTACCGCGGCTCGGCTTGTTCCAACGGGTGGCACATCAAGCTCGAGCATTGGGGGGTGAGCTTGATGACACCTTTGAAGCCAAGAAGCAGCCCGGCCCCAGAAGATTCGAACGGCCACGGTTTCTTTCCGGAGAACTGGTGGCCCGTCCGAAACTGTTGGCCAGCGGAACTGAACTAACCGAAAGCGGCGGGTGAGGGGATTCCGGAAGCGTGCGTCTAAGGGAGCGTCGCGTCCGCCCAGCGGGCGCCTTCGCGACCGAGCACGCGGAGGAATTCGGTTTCCGGCCGCGTAACCCGGCCACGGTCAGTACGTAACCCAGCCACAATAGATTTAGCACCAAGACCACACGAGACTTAGGAAAAACACATGGCAAAAGTTGCCCCTGAACTGCAGTACTCCGACGAGCACGAGTGGGTTGCGCGGGAGGCCGGGAACGTCGTGTCCATCGGCATCTCCGCCGTCGCCACGGACGCCCTCGGCGACATCGTCTATGTGGACCTGCCCGAGGTCGGTTCCGCGGTGACCGCGGGGGAGACCTGCGGCGAGGTCGAATCCACCAAGTCCGTCTCGGACCTGTACGCCCCCGTTACGGGCGAGGTCACCGAAACCAACCCCGCCGTCGTCGACGATCCCTCGCTGATCAACAGCGACCCGTACGGTGCCGGCTGGCTCTTCAAGGTCGCCGCCGAATCGGACGGCCCGCTGCTCTCCGCGCAGGACTACGCATCCAAGAACGGCGGCGAGCTGTGAGCGCGGCTGGAACAAGCACAGCGACAGGGTTCGAGCAGGTCGTCTCCGCGAGCCTGGACGCGGACCTGTCCGCGTTGGACCCGGAGATCGCCGCGAAGATCGACGCCGAGCTCACCCGCCAGCGCGACGGCCTGGAAATGATCGCCTCGGAGAACCACACCGCCAAGGCCGTCATGCAGGCTCAGGGCTCTGTGCTGACCAACAAGTACGCCGAGGGCTACCCGGGCAAGCGCTACTACGGCGGTTGCGAGCACGTTGACGTGATCGAACAGCTCGCCATCGACCGGGTCAAGGCCTTGTTCGGCGCCGAGTACGCCAACGTCCAGCCGCACTCCGGCGCGCAGGCCAACGCCTCCGTCATGCACGCCCTAATCCGTCCGGGCGACACCATCATGGGCCTGAACCTGGCCCACGGCGGGCACCTCACCCACGGCATGAAGATCAACTTCTCCGGCCGGCTCTACAACGTCATCCCGTACCAGGTCCGTGAAGAGGACCACCGGATCGACATGGCCGAGGTCGAACGCCTCGCCCAGGAGCACAAGCCCCAGCTGATCGTTTCCGGCTGGTCCGCGTACGCCCGGCAGCTGGACTTCGCCGAGTTCCGCCGCATCGCCGACTCCGTGGGCGCCTACCTCATGGTGGACATGGCCCACTTCGCCGGCCTCGTGGCCGCAGGGCTGCACCCGAGCCCGGTCCCGCACGCCCACGTCACCACCTCCACCACGCACAAGACCCTCGCCGGTCCGCGCGGCGGCATCATCCTCTCCAACGACGCGGACATCGCCAAGAAGATCAACTCGGCCGTGTTCCCGGGACAGCAGGGTGGCCCGCTGGAGCACGTCATCGCCGGCAAGGCCGTCGCCTTCAAGATCGCCGCGTCCCCGGAGTTCAAGGAACGCCAGGAGCGTGTCCTGGCCGGCGCGAGGATCCTCGCCGACCGCCTGGTCCAGCCGGACGTCACCGCCAAGGGGATCAACGTGATCTCCGGCGGCACCGACGTGCACCTGGTCCTCGTGGACCTGCGCAACTGCGAGCTCAACGGGCAGGAAGCCGAGGACCGGCTCGCGGCGATCGACATCACCGTGAACCGCAACGCCGTCCCGTTTGATCCGCGCCCGCCCATGGTCACCTCGGGGTTGCGGATCGGCACCCCGGCCCTGGCCACCCGCGGCTTCGGCGAAGCGGCCTTTGCCGAGGTTGCGGACATCATCGCCGAGGCTTTGATCGCCGACGCCGGTGCGGACCTTTCCGGGCTCCGCTCCCGGGTGGAGGCCCTCGCCGCCGCCCACCCGCTCTACCCCTCGGTTGATAACCTCGCCTAAGCGACGTATCACTGAAAGTAGACACGACGCCGGGCGGGCCGCGGCCAGAAGCCGCCGCCCGGCGTCGTGCATCAGGCAGGACTGCCGCCTACCGGCGGCCGCACCGCCCACCGGCAAGACCCTCTGCCGGGCCACAGCAAGACCTAGTTAGGAACCGACAATGGCTGTTGGAGTCTTCGACCTCTTTTCCATCGGAATAGGGCCATCCAGCTCGCACACCGTGGGCCCCATGCGGGCCGCCGCCGTCTTCGCCGAAGAGCTCAAGGCCTCCGGCGACCTCCAGCAGGTGGCGTCGCTGCGGGTTGACCTCTACGGATCCCTCGCCGCCACAGGCCACGGCCACGGCACCATGACGGCCATCCTGCTCGGACTCGAGGGCTTCCACCCCGAGCTGATCCTCCCCGAGGAAGTGGAGGAACGGCTGGCCACCATCGCCGAGACCGGCACCCTGCAGCTGGCCGGAGCGGTGCCGCTGCCGTACGGCGTGAAGGACATGGTCCTGCGCCCCCTGACCATCCTGCCCCGGCACACCAACGGGATGACCTTCACGGTCTCCGACGCCGAGGGCGAAACCCTGCACAGCGCCACGTTCTTCTCCGTCGGCGGCGGCTTCATTGTCCGCGAAGGCGAGGAGGACGCCGCGCTGAAGGAACTCGACGAGTCGAAGAAGGAACTTCCCCTGCCCTTCCGCACTGCCGCGGAGTTGCTGGGCCGCTGCCAGTCCAAGGGCTTGTCGATCGGCGAAATCATGTTCGTCAACGAGCGCGCCTCCCGCACCGAGGAGGAGATCCGGGAGGGTCTCCTGCACATCTACTCGGTCATGGAAGGCTGCGTGGACGTCAGCCTCAAACGCGAGGGCCTGCTCCCCGGCGGGCTGAAGGTCCGCCGCCGCGCGCCGGACTGGCACGAGCGCCTCATGAAGGAAACCCGCGGCCAGGACCCCGACTACCGGGACCCGAAGTACTGGCAGGAATGGGTCAACCTGATCGCCCTGGCCGTGAACGAGGAAAACGCCTCGGGCGGCCGCGTGGTCACCGCCCCCACCAACGGCGCCGCGGGCATCATCCCCGCCGTCCTCTACTACGCCCTGCACTTCGCCCCCGGCATGGACAAGGCAACCCAGCAGGACCGCGACGACGTCGTGGTGAAATTCCTGCTGACCGCGGCCGCCATTGGCGTGCTCTACAAGGAGCAGGCCTCGATCTCCGGAGCGGAAGTCGGCTGCCAGGGCGAAGTAGGCTCGGCGTCGTCGATGGCCGCCGCCGGCCTGGCAGAAGTCATGGGCGGCACGCCCCAACAAGTCGAGAACGCCGCGGAAATCGCAATGGAGCACAACCTCGGCCTGACCTGCGATCCCATCGGCGGCCTCGTCCAGATCCCCTGCATCGAACGCAACGCGATCGCCGCGGCGAAGGCCATCAACGCCGCCAAGATGGCTTTGTGGGGCGACGGATCGCACCGGGTCTCCCTGGACGAGGTCATTGTGACCATGCGCGAGACCGGCAAGGACATGAGCTCCAAGTACAAGGAAACCGCGATGGGCGGCCTCGCCGTGAACGTGGTGGAGTGCTAGGAAGCTAGCTGGGCCGGGGTGCGCCAGCCTCAATTGTCGCCAGCCTCAATTGTGCAGCGCGGCCCACAAATTCAGCGACGAGGCGAACACGATCCAGGACAGGTAGGGCAGCATCAGCAGCCCGGCCGCCCGGCTGATGGGCCCAAAGAGCACCACGGTGACGGCCACCGCCACGGCCAGGGCCACGATGATTCCGAACGCGATCCACAGCGCCGGCGTCCCGATCACCGGGTACAGGGCAAAGAACGCCGGGGTCCACAGCAGGTTCAGCACCAGCTGGACCCCGTACGCCGTCAGGGCCGTCATGGACCCTGCGGCGCGGCTGCGCCAGACCAGCCATGCCGCGACGGCCATCGCAATGTACAGGACCGTCCAGACCGGACCGAACACCCAGTTCGGCGGGGACCAGGGGGCCTTGTCCGCGGTGGCGTACCAGCCGTTGACGTGGTTGGCGGTGGCCAGGCCGCCGAGCGCGGCAACGAGCGCCGACGCGCCGAGGAACAGAACCAGTGCCATCACCTGCGAGCCGCCGCCGGCACGCCGCGAGCGGCGGCCGGGCGACCCGGGACGGCCTTCCAGCGGTTGCTGCTGCGCCTGCATGAGACCAGCGTAGCCGTCCTGGCCGGACCGGCGGCAGGGTACGGACCGATAGACTTGGGGCTGCATGTCCGCATGCCGCCGAAGCTCGTACCGCAATGATTGGATACCGCACCCTTGCGAGAATTCACTGCCCGCTTTGCCTCTGCCGACGAGGTAGCCAACTGGGATGCGCACGTCACCGCGAACCCCAATGGCGGCAACCTCCTGCAGTCCGAAGCGTTCGCCGAGGTCAAGCAGCACTTTGGCTGGAAGCCCCTGCACCTCGTGTACGAGACCGCGGATTACACCAGCTACAACCTGGTCCTGGAGAAGTCCTTTCCGCTGCTCGGCAAGCTCTGGTACCTGATCAAGGGCCCCGATGTGGCGTCCGTCGAGGACATCCCCGGGATCACCGCCGCGAACGCGGACTTCGTGAAAAGGGCCAGGCTGGGCGTCTTCGCGATCAAGATCGAGCCGGATATCATCCTGTCCGACGACGCCACCCGCGTCCTCGAGTCGGCGGGACTGGTCAAGACCCACAACCTGCAGCCGAACGACTCCACGGCGCTTCTGGACATTGCGCCGGAGGAAAACCAGCTGCTGCGCAACCTCCACTCCCGCGGCCGCAATGCCGTGCGCCGCGCCATCCGCGAGGGCGTCGAGGTCTGCAACGCGGAGCCCTCGGAAGAGAACTTCCAGGCCATGTACGCGCTGATGACCACCACCGTGGAGGCCAAATCCCAGGTCCGCGTCCGCGAGTATGAGTATTACCGCCAGTTCTGGACCAACTTCCTGGCCCGGGACCAGGGAAGGCTGCTCTTCGTGTACGAAAACGGCGTGCCCTCGGTCGGCGCGTTCGTGATCAACTACGGCCGCAAGGGAACGTACAAGGACGGCGGCTCACTGCAGAAGCGCAGCCAGTACGGCGACTCGCACCTCGTGCAGTGGACGGCGATCAACCAGCTCAAGGACCTCGGCTGCACCGAGTACGACTTCTGCGGGACCCCGCCGAGCGACCAGCTCAAGGACACATCGAACCCCTTCCACGGGCTGGGCCTGTTCAAGACCAGCTTCAGCAAGACCGTGACCGACTTCGTCGGCTGCTACGACCAGGTCCTCAGCCCGCTGAAATACAAGGCCTGGATGGCGGCCGGGGAGCGCGTGGCACGCCAGCTCTACACCCGGCGTACGGGCCAGCAGTTTTATTAGACCAGCGGCATGGACAATGAGGAGGCCGGAATGAACAAGCAACCCGACGGCCACCGCAGGCCGCCCACGGATGGTCTACCACGGACCGAACCGATGTCGCCCATGCAGGTGCGCCAGAACGTGGCCGCCAAACGCATGCTCCGGAGGCTGGTGCAGGGTGAAAACCCGCCGACGGCGCCGCTGAGCATCGTGGACCGGCTCGCCGGCAGCCCCTACGCCAATCCGATGATCCAGGTCGGCGGGGTGGACGCCTCAGCCCGCAAGACCATCGACTTCGCCCTGAAACTGGCGGAATCCATGTTCCGGTACGGCGCCGGGGCCCTTGAGGTCGAGACCAGCATCATCGCCATCACCGCCGCGCTGGGGCTCAAGCACATCGAGGTGGACATCACCAACCAGTCGGTGGCCATCAACTACGCCCCGAAGGACCAGACGCCCATTTCCTTGCTGCGCGTCGTACGGTCCTGGACCAACAACTACGCGGGTCTCTCACAAGTCCACCAGCTGGTGACGGACATCGTCGCCGGCGGCGTCGGCCGCGAGGAAGCCGTGCGCCGGCTCGAGGACATCACCCGCAGCGCCAAGCCCTTCCCGCGGTGGATGGTCACCGTGGCCTTCGGCGTGTTCTCCGCCGTCTTCGTCGGCGTCCTCGGCGGAGGACTGGGCGCCTCGCTTGTAGCCTTCGCCTCCAACCTGCTCGTCAGCCTGTTGGCCCGCCAGTTGGGCCGCTGGCGAACCCCGGACTTCTTCATCACCGCAGCCTGTTCCTTCCTGGTGACCATCATCGCCCTGCTGCTGTGGCGGTTCGGCAGCCCGGTAGGGGTGCAGATAGCGCCCGCGATCGTGGTGGTGGGCGGGATCCTGCTGCTCTTGCCGACCGGACGGCTCGTGTCCTCTGTACAGGATGCGATCAACGGCTTCCCTGTCACGGCGGCCGGCCGGTTCCTGTCCACCATGCTGACCTTCGGGGCCCTCGTGGCCGGCATCGCCGTCGGTTTCGTCGTGGGGGACATGACCGGCATGGAACCCATCAACGTCACTGAAACATTCCCACCCAGGTATGACTTATGGGTGATCGTTCTCCTGATCGCCATTGCGGTGCTGATGATCGGCATCACCGAACAGACCAGCCTGAAACTACTGCTCCCGACGGCGGCCGTCGGGGTGGTTGGCTATCTGGTTCTGATCGGCGGCGACGCGCTGGGCATCGGATCGCGCTTCGCGCCGGCCCTCGCCGCCGTGGTGATCGGCCTCCTGGCCCGGGTGGTGGCGCTCCGGATGGGCGCTCCACAGCTGGTGGTGGCCGTCCCGGCGGCCTTGATCCTGCTTCCAGGCCTTACCATATTCCGGTCCATGTATGTATTGACCATCGAGGAATCGCAGATTCTCACGGGTGCCGGTGGAATGCTCAACGCCGGGGCCATCGTGCTGGGCGTCGCCGCCGGGATCGTGCTCGGTGACACGCTGGCGCGGCCCCTGACGCGAAGCCTTGCCAGCAACGAGCGGCGCCGGGCCCGCCGCCGGTAGGTCCTCCGGTCGTTGCTCCGGTAGTTCCCCCAAAGGGGCCCGTCCGGCTGCCCGGAGGCGCCGGGTTTCCCCACTTTTGCGGGGACCCGGCGGCGTGTCAGCGCGCCGCGCCGGCGTCTCCCGGCGTCGTGGGGCCAAAGGTGGGGAAACTCGGCGGCGGCCCTAGATCCTGCGGCGTCAGGTCTTGCCGTATTAGATCCTGCGGCACTAGACCTTGCCGTATTAGATCTTGCCGATGGGGAGCTTCTTCTCCGCCTGGAACGCGTCCTCCACGCGGCCCTTGGCCCAATAGCCGGAGAGCGAAACCTGGGCCCGCTCCAGCGCCCGCTGCCCGAAGAAGACCTCGCGGAGGCCCTTCATGTAACCCCGCTCGCCGTGGGCAAAGACCTGTACACGGCCCTCGGGCCACTCGGCGTCGCGAACGGCCGCGACGAGCAGTTCGGCTTCGCCGGCGGGGACGCCGCGGCGCAGCACCCAGCGCAGCTCGATGCCGGCGGGGCCGGCGAGCGGCTGGATGTCGGCGTCGCTGTCCACCTCGAGAATGGCCAGGCCGCGGGCATCCTGTGGCAGGGATTCGATCGCTGCGCCAATGGCCGGCAGCGCTGATTCATCACCGGCGAACAGGTACCAGTCCGCCGCCGGGTCCGGGTTGTAGCCGCCGCCCGGGCCCGTGAACGTCAGGCGGTCGCCCGGTTGGGCGGCGGCCGCCCAAGGGCCGGCGAGGCCCTCGTCGCCGTGGATGACGAAGTCGATGGCGAGCTCCCGGGCCGCCACATCCACCCAGCGGACCGTGTAGGTCCGGGTGAACGGCCACTGGCTGCGCGGCATGGATTCCCGGATGGCCCACAGGTCCAACGGGTCCGGGTATTCGATCCCGGGCTGCGGGAAAACGATCTTGACGTACCGGTCCACGTAGTCGTTGTTGACGTATCCGTCGAAGCCCGGACCGCCTGCGATGATCCGCACCATGTGCGGGGAAAGCTGTTCCCGGCGCAGGACCGTCAGGTCGGTCTGGGGCCGGGAGTTTCTGTTGGCGGTGGTGGCGGCGGGGGCGGAAGTCATGCTGCTAAGCCTAACGAAGAACCCCGCCCGGGAACCGTGCCCGGGGACTGTTACGGCAGCGGGGGCAGTTCCCAGTCGATTGTCCCGTCGCCCTGCTCCTGCAGCAGGGCGTTGGTGCGGCTGAAGGGCCGGGACCCGAAGAAGCCGCGTGAGGCCGAGAGCGGGCTGGGGTGCGCGCTGGCAATCACGGCGGCCGGCCCGAGCAGGGGACGCACGGACTCGGCATCCTTCCCCCACAGGATCACCACGAGGGGAACCGGTCCGGAGCCGTCCGCGGACGCACGGTTCGCCACTGCCCGGATTGCCGCCGTCGTGACGGCCTCCCATCCCTTGTTCCGGTGCGACCCCGCCGCGCCGGCCCGGACACTGAGGACCCTGTTGAGCAGCAGGACGCCCTGGTCCGCCCAGCGGCTAAGGTCCCCGTGGACGCGCGGCGGGAAGCCGAGATCGGCCTGAAGTTCCTTGTAGATGTTTGCGAGGCTGCGGGGGATCGGCCGGGTGGCGCCGTCCACGGCGAAGGACAGCCCCACGGCGTGCCCCGGCGTCGGATAGGGATCCTGGCCCACTATGAGGACCCGGACGGCGGCCAGCGGCTGCCGGAACGCCCGCAGCACGTTCGACGGCGACGGCAGCACCTCATGGCCGGCCGACACCTCACTGGCGAGGAAGGCCAGGGCTCCGCGCAGCTCCGGCTCCACCGGGGCCAGCGCCTGCGCCCAGTCCGAAGCGACCAGCTCACCGAGCGGCCGTCGCGCCAGGTCCACAAAGCTGGTGCTGTCAGCGGCTGAGGGCCCCAGCTCGAACAGGGCATCGGAATCAAACACAGGCCCCATTCTTCCGCAGTTTCTCTCGCACCCGGGGTCCGCTCCGGCACCCGGCCGAATGACAACTCTGTCATTCGGCCGTAGCATGGGACTGAATTTTGACCGGATCCAGCCAGTCTTTTCGGAAATCAACCAGGAGTGTGTCGTGGCCGAAACAGCGCAAGAACACGCGCTCGCGGGGGATGCCGCCGGATTTTCCCCAGACAGCGTGGGCATGGGCGGGACATCCGCAGATTCGCCGCTGAACGCCCGCGACCAGCAGATACTGGCGCTCGAGCGGCAGTGGTGGAAGTACGCAGGGGCCAAGGAACAGGCCATCCGCGAGCTGTTCGATCTTTCCGCCACGCACTATTACCAGATCCTCAACGCCCTCATCGATACCGAGGACGCCCTGGCCCACGATCCAATGCTCGTCAAGAGATTGCGTAGACTACGTACATCACGCCAACGTGCCCGCACCGCCCGCCGACTGGGAACAGATTCGTAGAGTCGCGTCACTCGCAGCCGGATCCGCAAATCCAGTTGCGTCCCCTTCCGGCCTCGGGCACCCGTATGACATCAGCAAGGACGTCGTTTAACCATGACCAAATACGCTCGGGATGAATTTGATCGGGTCCCGGAGACCTCAGCCCGGCAGGGTGTGCACCGGACAGTAGCGGAATCGCGCCGCCGGAGCCTGGCGCCCATCCTGGCGGCGGGCTGCGTAGCCCTGGCCATCGGACTCGTGGCATTCCTGATCCTGCCAAAGCTCGGCTTCTCGGCAGGCCAGGCCGCGGCCGTAACGGCCGGGAGCAGCACGCACGCCGCAGGCACGGCGAGCCCCAGCCCCGCCGCTCCGAGCCCCGCGCAGAAAACTCCCACGGCGGCCGGCACCGCACCGGCGGCATCGCCGTCGGCGACGCCGAGTGCCACCGCCGCCGCTGTGGACAAGACGCAGCCGGTGACCGTCTACAACGGGACCACCACCTCCGGCCTCGCCACCAGGGTCGGCGGCACCGTCAGCTCGGCAGGCTGGATCCTGGGCGGGACGGGCAACTGGAGCGGCGCCCCGCAGCAATCGTCGGTGATTTTCTACCGCGGCGCGGACCAGAAAGGCAACGCGGCGGCGCTCGGAGAGCTCCTCGGCATCAGCACCCTCGTTGAGTCCGCCGAGTTCAACATGCCCCTCGTCGTCGTGATCGGACCCGGCTTCCAGTAACCCGATCCGGTTACGCCTCAATAACTATTCACCGGCGGCCCTGCCCGCCGGCGGCGTTCCTGAGGGACGCTGTGGGTACAGTATCTGCGAAATTCTCTTCGCATTCGCGGCACACATTGAGGTGGGCCGCACGCAAGCTAGCTGAAAGTGTGGACGCCATGGCTCAGGGAACCGTCAAATGGTTCAACGCCGAAAAGGGCTACGGGTTCATCACCGTAGACGGTTCCGAAGACGATGTCTTCGTGCACTGGTCCGCGATCGTCGGGGAAGGCTACCGCGCCCTGGACGAGGGCCAGCGGGTGGAACTTGAAATCGGCGAGGGCGAAAAGGGCCCGCAGGCCGAAAACGTCCGGCCCGCCTAGTGGCGCCCCTTTCGATCATGAACGTTGCGGGGACCATGTCCCTCCGCCCGTCGGGATCGTTCCGGCTTGGCCGCGCCGTCGGCGTGGCAGCAGCAACGGCCCTGGCACTGACCGGCTGCCTCGGACCCGCGGGGAGCGCCCGCGTGGCCAGCGCTGACGCCAGCGGTGACGGCACCCTGCGCATCGGCCTGATCCTGGACAACACGGGGGCCCAGAGTTTCCTCAACGCCCCCCAGCTCGCGGCCGCAAAGCTGGCCGTCAAAGAGATCAACGCCGCCGGCGGCCACAAAGGCAAGCCCGTGGAGCTGCTGCCGGAAACCATCAGCACGGACACCGCGGCCCAGGCCAAGGCGCTGGTGGCCGCCAAGGCCGACGTCGTGATTGGTCCGACCGATTCCAGCCGCGCCCCCGCCGCCATCGATGTGCTGGCCAACGCCAAGATTGCCGTCATCTCGCCGGCCAACACTGCCGGCGCGCTCAGCGACTATAAGAGCGGCGGCTACTATTTCCGTACCTCACCGGCAGACACCGCCCAGGCGTCAGTCCTCGCCAAGCTGGCCAAGGACGGCGGCGCCAAAACCCTGGCGGTGCTGCACGAGAAGGACGACTACGGCAAGAATGTCGCCGCCGCTGTCGCGGCCGCGGCCAAACAGGCCGGGATGGAAGCCGTGGCGGACGAGGGGTTCACCTCCGGGCAGGCGCAGCAGGCGGTCGGCGCCGTGAAGGCCGCGAACCCCGATGCCGTGGTCCTGATCTCACGCGAAGGTGCCCAGGGCGCCATCGCCGAGCTGAACAACGCCGGCCTTGCCGGCAAGAAACTCGTCCTCAGCGACGGGGCGGTCAGCAAGTACGGCTCCGGACTGGGCGCGCGGGCGCTCGACGGCGCGCGCGGAATCCTGCCCGGCGTGTTCCCCTCCGCCGCATTCCAGACGAACCTCGTAGCCGTTGATCCCGGCCTGAAGGACATGGTGTTCGCCGCGGAGACCTACGACGCCGTTAACCTGGCCGCCGTCGCCGCCGCAGCGGCGGAGGACGACGCCGGGACCTCCATCGCGGCGTCGCTCGTGGACGTCTCCGGCGGAACCGCCGCCGGAGGCGGTCAGCCAGCCGCCCAGACCGCCAGCCAGGGCCCCCGGCAGACCTGCACGACCTACAAGGGCTGCGTCGATGCCCTCCACGCCGGGCGGCGCCCGGACTATGACGGACAGTCCGGCCGGATCAACTTCGATTCCCGCGGCGACATCACGCAGGCGAACTACATCGTCTACACCTATGGCGGGGACAATCAGTACACGATGACCGGCACAGAAGTAGCCAGCAGCAACGGCGGCTGATCGCTCGTAGCGTATTGGGCCCGCGTGGCGGGCGGTTCGGGCAGGCCACTGCTTGCACTCTCCCCGGGGGAGTGCTAATTATTGAGTTAGCACTCCAGCGCACTGACTGCTAACACGACGCCCGGTCCGCCCGGCCGCGAAGTGAGGCGGCCGGTCCAGGAGCTAAAGAAACACCTTGCTGGGGTGAGATCCCGGACCCAGCGGCATACAGAGGCCGCCGGGTAGGGGTCGTCCGTCGCGGGCACCGCAGCGAAGGTTCATTCTTAACGACTGTCCCGAAAGGACTACTGCCGTTATGGCCAAGATCATTGCATTTGATGAAGAGGCACGCCGCGGTCTTGAGCGGGGCCTGAACATCCTCGCCGACGCCGTCAAGGTCACCCTCGGCCCGCGGGGACGCAACGTCGTCCTCGAAAAGAAGTGGGGCGCCCCCACGATCACCAACGATGGTGTTTCCATCGCCAAGGAGATCGAGCTGGACGATCCTTACGAGAAGATCGGCGCCGAGCTGGTCAAGGAAGTTGCCAAGAAGACGGATGACGTCGCTGGCGACGGCACCACCACGGCCACCGTGCTGGCCCAGGCCCTGGTCAAGGAAGGCCTGCGCAACGTCGCGGCCGGCGCTGACCCGCTGTCCCTCAAGCGTGGCATCGAGAAGGCTGTTGAAGCCGTCACCCGCGAGCTCCTGGCCTCCGCCAAGGAAATCGAGACCAAGGAAGAGATCGCCGCCACCGCGTCCATCTCTGCTGGCGACAACGAGATCGGCGCCCTGATCGCCGAAGCTCTCGACAAGGTCGGCAAGGAAGGCGTCATCACGGTCGAGGAGTCGAACACGTTCGGCCTCGAGCTGGAGCTCACCGAAGGCATGCGCTTCGACAAGGGCTACATCTCCGCTTACTTCGTCACCGACGCCGAGCGCCAGGAAACGGTCCTTGAGGATCCCTACATCCTGATCGTTAACTCCAAGATCTCCAACGTCAAGGAACTGGTTGCAGTCCTCGAAAAGGTCATGCAGTCCAACAAGCCGCTGCTGATCATTGCCGAAGACATCGAGGGCGAGGCCCTGGCCACCCTGATCGTCAACAAGATCCGCGGCACCTTCAAGTCCGTTGCCGTCAAGGCTCCGGGCTTCGGCGACCGCCGCAAGGCGCAGCTGGCCGACATCGCCATCCTCACCGGTGGCCAGGTCATCTCCGAGGAAGTCGGCCTCAAGCTTGAGACCGCCGGACTCGAACTCCTCGGCAAGGCCCGCAAGGTTGTTGTCACCAAGGATGAGACCACGATCGTTGAGGGTGCAGGCGACGCCGACCAGATCGCCGGCCGCGTGTCCCAGATCCGCGCCGAGATCGAAAACTCGGATTCCGACTACGACCGCGAGAAGCTGCAGGAGCGCCTGGCCAAGCTGGCCGGTGGCGTTGCAGTCATCAAGGCCGGAGCCGCAACCGAGGTTGAGCTCAAGGAGCGCAAGCACCGCATTGAGGACGCCGTCCGCAACGCAAAGGCTGCTGTTGAAGAGGGCATCGTCGCCGGCGGTGGCGTTGCCCTGATCCAGGCCGGTGCCAAGGCATTCGCGAACCTGCAGCTCTCCGGTGACGAAGCGACCGGTGCGAACATCGTCCGCGTCGCCATCGACGCCCCGCTGAAGCAGATCGCCTTCAACGCCGGCCTCGAGCCCGGCGTCGTGGTGGACAAGGTTCGCGGCCTGCCCGCAGGCCACGGCCTCAACGCCGCCACCGGCGAGTACGTGGACCTGCTGGCTGCCGGGATCAACGACCCGGTCAAGGTAACCCGCTCTGCCCTGCAGAACGCGGCTTCCATCGCCGGCCTGTTCCTCACCACCGAGGCCGTTGTGGCCGACAAGCCCGAGAAGGCCGGTGCCCCGATGGGCGGCGGCGACGACATGGGCGGCATGGGCGGCATGGGCGGTTTCTAACCACCCGGCTTCCAGCCATCTGAACGAATCGTTCAACGACGGCGGTCCCACCTTCGGGTGGGGCCGCCGTCGGCCGTTAAGCCCGTTTCCCGCCCTCAACCCAGACGCTTCTTGGGCTGTTGCCAGCGTTCGCGGGAACGCCCTCCCGCCCTGACGCGGTGGGGGAAGGCCGGCGGTTGAGGACGGCGGTTTGGGACGGCGGTTTGGGGCCGGAAGCGGGGCCGGGTCGGCGGGTGTCAGCAGGGTCTGGCAGGATAGGTCAGTGACGATTACAGCAGCGGCCGACGGTTCGGCTTTAGGAAATCCCGGCCCTGCCGGCTGGGCCTGGTACGTGAATGACGACTGCTGGCGGGCTGGCGGGTGGCCCCACGGCACCAACAACCAGGGCGAACTGATGGCGGTGCTGGACCTGTTCCGGGCCACCGCGCATATGCCCGCCGAAGACCTGCTGATCCTCTGCGACAGCCAGTACGTCATCAACGCCGTGACCAAGTGGATGCCGGGCTGGAAGCGCAAAGGCTGGCGCAAGGCAGACGGCAAGCCCGTCCTGAACGTTGACCTGCTCAAAGATATTGACCGGGAACTCGTAGGCCGAAAGTACACCTTTGAATGGGTGCGGGGCCATGCAGGGCACGAGCTCAACGAAGCCGCCGACGACCGCGCCAGGGCGGCAGCCACGGCATACCAGCAAGGCGTAGCCGTCCGGCAGGGCCCCGGGTTCGGGACCCCGGAGGGAGCCACTGAGGCAGCCCCGGAGGGCGCGCCTGCGCAGGCCGGCCCGACCGACTCAACGGCGCCCCGCACGGCCGCGCGTCAGGCCGCCCGCCCTGCAACGGACTCCGCGCCGCCGCAAGCCCCGCGAACAACCCCGCCGCAGGCGGCTCCGTCGTTCGCCGGCCAGCAGGAACTCTTTGGCGCGCCGGGCCCCGTGGGCGAAGCTGGCCCGTTCGGAAGGCCCGGTGTCTTCGACGAACCGGACCTCTTCAGCGAACTCGACGAAGAACAGGCCGGGGCCGGGGCCCCGGCGGACATCAGCCCCGAGAGCGTCGTCGAGTCCCTTGAGCGTGAACTGCTCCGCCCGGAAACCCGGGCGGACCTGGGGCGCACCGGCGTCCTGCTTCACCCGGATTTCACCGAAATCGGCAGTTCCGGCCGGATCTGGACCCGTGACGCCATGCTGATGGCCCTGGAAGACAATCCGGGCGGACCCACGGAGCTGGAGCTGTTGGGCGCGGACCGGCTGGGCGAGCAGACCATACTCCTGACCTACCGCACCCGGAACCGCGCGGGATCAGCCCTGCGCAGCTCCCTGTGGGTCCTGGAAGGCGCGCAATGGCGTCTGCGTTTCCACCAGGGCACGCCCGAGGCCTGAAGCCCGGTGCCGCTCACATAAAGCGCTGGGCGTTGCCCAGCTCTGCCTGGGCGTAGGTGGCAGCCGCGGAATTCAGCGCCAGATTGATCGACGCCAGCGACGCCTCGACCCTGCCCTGGGTCAGCGTCCACTCGGCGACGAGGCTCTGGAAGTTTGTCGCCGCGGAGCCGCGCCAGCTGCCCTGTAGCTCGTCCAGCCCGCGCTTCATGGCGTGGACGTCCGCACTGATGCGCTCCACCGTGGCCTGGACGTTGGCGGATTTCAGCTGGAGGAGTTCCGTGTCGACGGAGATGATGCTCATGGCAGTGCCCTCTCGAATGTTCGGGAGGCAGCAGGGGCCCGCAGCGGAACCTATGCCGCGGACGGCGCCGGGAAAATCGGAGCGTGCGCGTCTGAAGCCGCGGCCTGCGGGGAGCGTCTGCCTCATCCGGAGTTGCCGGACACCTCGAGCGTAGGGGGACGGCGGGCGGTGCGGACACCGCCGTCGGCTCCTATGTGGACATCTTTTCCGCGGACAATTCCATGGCATCTTCGTCCAGGTACGGGATGCTGACCACCAGGGTGGCCCCGCCGCCGTCGGTCTTCCCGACCCGCACGGACCCGGAATGCGCGCCGACAATGGCGGCCACGATCGCCAGGCCAAGACCGCTGCCGCCGGTTTCCCTCGTCCTGGAGGTGTCCGCCCGGTAGAAGCGCTCGAAGATCCGGGCCGCTTCGTCGTCCGGTACACCGGGCCCGTGGTCCCGGACCTCGATCACGGACTGCCGTGCGCCGTCCGGAGCCGTCCGGACGCCGACGCCGATTTCGATGGGGGTTCCCTCCGGCGTGTAGCGCAGGGCATTGCCGACCAGGTTGCTGACCACTTGGCGCAGCTTGGCTTCATCGCCCAGCACCGGAGCGGCGGCGGGGGCCGCGTCGTCCAGGCCGGTGAGGGTGATGGTGCGGCTGCGGTCGGTCGCCTGGGTGTCCACCACCGCGTCGTTGGCCAGCAGCAGGAGGTCCGCCGGCTTCTGCTGCAACGGGCGTTGCTCATCGATCCTCGCGAGCAGCAGCAGATCCTCCACCATGGCGCCCATGCGCTTGGCCTCGCTCTCGATCCGTCCCATCGCGGTGGCCACGTCCTCCGGGGTGGACAGCGCACCGTGCCGGTAGAGCTCGGAGAACCCCCGAATGGTCACCAGCGGGGTGCGCAGTTCGTGGGAGGCGTCGGCGGCGAAGCGCCGCATCCGTTCCTCGGACGCCATCCGGGCGGCGAACGCCGTCTCGATGTGCGCCAGCATGGCGTTGAGCGAGCTCCCGAGCCGGCCCACCTCGGTGCCCGGGTTCTCCACCTCCACGCGCCGGGACAAATCCCCCGCAGCGATCGCGGCGGCCGTCTTTTCCACCCGGGCCAGCGGCCGGAAGGACCGCGAGACGGTCCACGTGGCGATGAAGAACGCCAGCACGAGGGTGAGCAGTCCGACTCCCACCACTACCAGGGCGGCGTGTTCCATGACGGAGTCGACGGGGTCCAGGGGAAGGCCGATCACGACGACGGCGCTGTGCTGGTTGTTGTCCACGACGTTGACCGCCACGACCCTCCAGTTGCCGCCTTCGGAACCGCGCACCTGGAAGGGGACCTGCTGGCGCTCGCGGGCCTCAACCGCGGAAATGGTATTGATGGCCGGGTGGGAGTCCTTGTCACCGCCGAAGACCCAGGGTTTCGCGCCCGGGCTGAAGAGCATCAGGGAGTAGTCGGTGGGAACGTTGGATGTGGTTTCCTGCAGCTGGGTGAAGGACTGCTGCTGGCGTGCGGAATCGACGGCGGCCCGGAGTTTGTCGTCCACCTGGCCCTGCAGGAAGCTGTGCAGCAGGGTCAGCGTGCCAGCACCCGTGGCGGTGAGGGCGACCAGCATGAGGGCCATCATGATGGCCACGAGCTGCGACCGCAGTGAGGCCGACTTCCAGCGGAGCAGCAAGGTCAGCGCTTCTCCGCTGTCCGCAGAACGTAGCCGACGCCGCGCTTGGTCTGGATCAGCGCCGGGGCGTCGGGATCGATATCCACCTTGCGGCGCAGGTAGGAGATGTAGGACTCCACGATCGAGGCGTCACCGTTGAAGTCGTACTCCCACACGTGGTCCAGGATCTGGGCCTTGGACAGGACCCGGTTCGGGTTGAGCATCAGGTAGCGCAGGAGCTTGAACTCCGTGGGGGACAGCTCGATCACGGTGCCGCCGCGGCGGACCTCGTGCGCGTCGTCGTCGAGCTGCAGGTCATCGACCCGGATCACGGCGTCGTCGTCGATCTGGGGCTGCGTGCGCCGGAGGACCGCCCGGATGCGGGCCACCACCTCGTCGAGGCTGAAAGGCTTGGTGACGTAGTCGTCGCCGCCCACGGTCAGGCCGGTGACTTTGTCCTCGGTGTCATCCTTGGCCGTCAGGAACAGGACCGGGAAGTGTTTGCCGGCGGCGCGGAGGCGGCGCGTGACGGTGAACCCGTCCATGTCCGGGAGCATGACGTCCAGGACGGCCAGGTCCGGGGCGTGCAGCTCGGCGGCGGCCAGGGCCTCGCGTCCGGTGCCGGCTGAGACAACTTCAAAGCCTGCGAAGCGCAGGGATGTCGACAGCAGCTCGCGGATGTTCGGTTCATCATCGACGACGAGCAGCTTGGCTTCTGGACCGTTGTTCTTCATGCTCCCATGATGCTCCCAGACTCTGAGAGTTTTCTGAGTGAAAGTTGGGTGTTGGGTGGGCGGCGCCGGAGGGCTCGTGCCGGCTGAGGGCGGTGTCGGCTGGAGGCGTGCCGGCCGCTTAGCTGGTGGTGCCGACATCCTTGGCATCCATGATCCGGTAGGCATAGCCCTGCTCGGCGAGGAAGCGCTGCCGCTTGGCCGCGAAATCCTGATCCAGGGTGTCCCGGGCCACGAGGGAGTAGAACCGGGCGGCGCGGCCGTCCTTCTTGGGCCGCAGCAGCCGGCCCAGCCGCTGGGCCTCCTCCTGCCGGGAGCCGAAGGACCCTGAGACCTGGATCGCGACCGACGCCTCCGGCAGGTCAATGGAGAAGTTGGCCACCTTGGACACCACCAGGGTCTGTACCTCCCCGGCCCGGAAGGCTGCAAAGAGCCGCTGGCGTTCCTTGACCGACGTATCGCCCTTGATCACGGGTGCGTTGAGGCGCTCGCCGATCTCGTCGAGCTGGTCAATGTACTGTCCGATCACCAGCAGCTGTTCGCCCGCGTGTTCGGCCACCAGCTCCTCCACCACCCGGGTCTTCGTCTCGGACGTGGCGCACAGACGGTACTTGTCCGCGTCCTCGGCCATGGCGTAGGCCACCCGTTCGTCCCGGGGCAGGTCCACCCGGACCTCCACGCAGTCGGCGGGCGCAATATAGCCCTGGCTTTCGATGTCCTTCCACGGGGCGTCGTAGCGCTTCGGGCCGATCAGGCTGAAGACCTCGCCCTCCCGGCCGTCCTCCCGAACCAGGGTGGCCGTGAGCCCCAGCCGGCGCCGGGCCTGGAGATCCGCCGTCATCCGGAAGATCGGTGCCGGGAGCAGGTGGACCTCGTCGTAGATGATCAGGCCCCAGTCGTTACCATCCACAAGCTCCAGGTGCGGATACAGCCCGCCGCGCTTGGTGGTCAGGACCTGGTACGTGGCGATTGTGACCGGACGGACCTCCTTGACGGAGCCGGAGTACTCGCCGATCTCCTCCTCGGTCAGCGATGTGCGTTTGAGGAGCTCGTCCTTCCACTGCCGCGCCGAGACGGTGTTGGTCACCAGGATCAGCGTGGTGGTCGAGCTTGTGGCCATGGCGGCGGCGCCGACCAGGGTTTTGCCGGCGCCGCAGGGGAGCACGACGACGCCGCTGCCGCCGGCCCAGAAGTTCTCCGCCGCCAGGTGCTGGTAGGGCCTGAGCTTCCAGCCGGTTTCGTTGAGCATGATGGGGTGCGGCGTGCCGTCAACGTAGCCTGCCAGGTCCTCCGCCGGCCAGCCGATTTTGAGCAGCAGTTGCTTGAGCTGGCCGCGCTGGGAGGAGTGCACCACCACCGTCTCGCCGTCGATCCGCGGCCCGAGCAGCGGGGCGATCTTCTTGGCGCGGCTGACCTCTTCCAGCACCGGGTAGTCGGACGTGCGCATGACCAGACCATGCTGCGGGTCCTTTTCCAGCCGGAGGCGGCCGTACCGGGACATGGTTTCTTCGACGTCGATCAACAGGGAGTGCGGAACCGGGAACCGGGAATACTTCAGGACGGTGTCCAGCACCTTTTCGGCGTCCAAACCGGCGGCCCGGGCGTTCCACAGCCCCAGCGGCGTCAACCGGTAGCTGTGCACGTGCTCAGGCGCCCGTTCCAGTTCGGCGAACGCCGCGATGGCGTGCCGGGCCTCTGTGGCAAGGTGGTGGTCAACCTCCAGCAGGATGGTCTTGTCACTCTGGACGATCAGGGGTCCGTCATTCACTGGAACAGTTCCTCTGTAGCTTCTACGTCGATAATCCGGTGGATGGACAGTACGCGTTCGATCTCCTTGTCCGGATCGAACACCCGCACACGGCCGCCGTTCACAGCTACCGGAACAACGGTCTCGCGGCTGGCATTCCCCATGCTGTCCACGACATTCATGACCACCCGCTGCTTGAGGCGGATCGCCTTCAGCAGGGTCTCCAGCCCCAGCTGGGTCGCTTCCTCGCTGCCCGGGGCAGCCGCTGGGGGATGACCGCCTGCCGTGCCCGGTGCCAGTGCCTCGTTATTGCGCAGCACCGCCAGCTGGGCGTCGATGTCGGCCTCCGGCGGGGCGGTGCGAGGGGCGGTGTAGACCGGCCGGCCGCTGCCGGTGGCCGGCGTGGTGCGGCGCAGGCGGACGACGCCGGCGGCCGCGTCCTCCAGGACGGGGGAGAGGCCGAGGCCTTTGAGCGCCTGGGCGGTGTCCCGCGGCGCGGCGTGCGAGATGACCACGGTAGGCGCGATGCGCACCAGCCCGAGTCCGGATGCGGCCGGGGCGTTGAGGAGGTCCAGCAGGGCAGCCTCGTCGTCGCTTTGGATGAAGCTGGCCGCGGCCCCGACGCGGAGCCGGGAGTGGCGGGCGGCGGTGTCCTCGATGAGGTACTGGAGGGGCTGCGGGATGGCGGTGGCTGAATGCTGGCGCAGGAAGTCCAGCATGGCCGCGGCATCCTGGCCGGCGTCGAGGGCCCGGCGGACCGATGCGACGGAAAAGCGGTAGATGGTTGCCGGGCCCTGGCCTTCTGCCGCGGCCATGGTCAGCAGCCGGTCGCTCAGTTCGGGATCCAGATAGCCCGGTGCCACCGCCGTCAGGTCCGCCTGCAGCAACACGTGCTGCAGGGCCGCGGGCAGGTGCTCGCCCAGGATCCCCAGGGCAGCATCGGGCTGCTCGCCGGCGATCGCGGCGCCCAGTTGGCTGAGCGCCCCGGAACCGATCAGGCCCAGCATCTCGGCCTCCATGAGGAGACCGCGGATCAGCGAGCTGAAGCGGCGGGCCATCCGCGGCTGCGCCCATTCGGCACGTTCCAGCACGGCTGCGGCATCCAGGACGGGCGCCTGCCCGTCCGGCGCAGCGGCCTCGAGGGTGAGCTCGTGCAGGATTTCCAGCACGCGTCTGCGGACCACCGGGGCGTCGGGCCGCTGCGCCTCGGCGGAGAGCGCGTTGATGGTGGTTCCGGCCGGCCCGCGGTGGCCGGCCGCCCCCGGGGCGGCCGCATTCACGGGCTGTCCCACGAGGGAAGGCGCGCGCTCGCTGGCCAGCCAGGCATTGACCAGCCACAGCCACTGTTCCTGGCGCGGAAGCGACAGCCACTCCAGCTGCGGCGGCTGCACCCACGCGGAACTGTCGACGTCGAGCCGCAGGAGACCGGCCATCCCGCAGAGCTCCGCGAGCACGCCGGCCTGGTGCACGTCGATCCGCAGGGAATCCGCCAGCCGCCGCATCTCCCGCACGCCGACGCCCCCGCTGCGCAGCGTCGCCAGAGGCTGCGCACGCACGGCGTACAGCACCTCGCCCACAAGCCGCAGTGTCTCGGCGATGGCGCCCAGGGCGGCGTTGCGGCGCAGCCCTGCGCTCGTGTGGCCAAGGTGGGGGACCGGAGGCAGCAGAGAAAAGTTCTCAATGACGAACCCGCCGCGCAGCGACACTCCCACGCTGTGCGGCAGTTCGACGTGGGCGGCGTCCAACGGCACCAGGAGTCCGCGCGCCAGAAGCCAGTCCACCGGGCCGACGTCGGCACTTTCGTGGACCACTGAGGCGCGGCGCTGGGCCTGGGGAACGGCGCCCATAGCCCAGTTTCCGAACCGGGCCAGGAGCGCGGGGGTCCGGTCCGGCGCCGTGGCCAGGATGGCCTGGAGCGACTCCGGTGTTGCCGTCCAGTGCTGCAGCGACAGGGCCGCTTCCATCGGCGTCGTGGCGGGCGAGACGGACGCGCCGCTGCGGTGCAGTTCGCCGACCAACTGCACCACCCGTTGCGCGAAGGCCGGCTGGAGCCGCACGAGTTCGGTGTAGCTGCGCCCCAGCCCTGCCGGGTAGATGCCAATGACATCCTTGAGGCTGCCGACCGGAAGGTAGTGCCGCTGTTTGGCGGCCGCGGAGGTCACGCCGTGCGGGGGCTCGGCGCGGTGGACGAGGGCCAATTCCTGCAGCGAAAGGAGCAGCCGCTCGATGGCGGCCATCGAGGAGCCGTTGATCAGTTTCTTCAGCATCGCCGCCGACGCGCTGTGCCCGGTATCGGCGTTCGTGCACAGGTGCAGGGTCTCCAGCACCTGCATCTGCGGACGGTTGAGCCGTTCGAGCGCGCGCTGCACGCTGACCCGTCCGCTGGCACGCGCGGCGAGGGCCGCGAAGTCCGGGACGCCGGGAGAAATCAAATCCGGCCGCGCGCAGAACAGGGCCCGCAACGAATCGTCGCTCCGTGCCTGAAGTTCCTTGCTGAGCGCGCGGATGAGGGACATCGTTCCCACGTTACCTTTCGTCAGGCCGGCGCGGGCCGCGCCGGGCGACCACGCCGTCCACAATGAGCGCGAGCATGAGAATGAACGCCACGGGGAGCCCGTAGAGGGCCAGTGAGGTAATCCAGGCGGGCGCCACCGCATGGTTGACGGCCATGGCCATGACGGTGCCGACGGCAACAAGGGACAGCACAGCAAGGGTGGCCGCGATGATAGTTACGGGCCGCCGGTAACGCGTGAGTGTCATGTGGGCAACGCTAACAGTCCGGCCTCGCCCGCGCCTCAAACCATCAAAGTGAACAAGGCAGGATAACCTTGGAGATACAGACCAACACGGTCCGGGCAGTCATACCCTGAACCCGCGTATCCATGCGGATGCGGTGGCCGCCGGTCGTGTCCCCGCAGAACGAAGAAGGTTGATTACGTGCCTACCGGCAAGGTCAAGTGGTATGACAAGGAAAAAGGCTTCGGATTCCTCGCTGGCGAGGACGGCCAGGAAGTCTTCCTGCCCAAGTCCGCGCTGCCCGAGGGCATCACGGAGCTGAAAGCCGGAACCCGCGTTGAATTCGGGGTAGCCGACGGCCGCAAGGGCGCGCAGGCGCTCGGCCTGCGTGTGCTGGACAAGACGCCGTCCATCGCCAAGGCAAAACGGCCGAGCGCCAAGGACCTCGCCCCGCTGGTCCAGGACCTCGTCAGCGTGCTGGACAACCTGTCCGGGACCCTGTCCGCCGGAAAGTACCCGGAAGGCAACAAGGGTAAAGCAATAGCGGCCGCCCTCCGTAAGGTTGCCGACGAGCTGGACGTATAAGGCTCTTGATGACTCAGGAACCTGATAACTTGCCGGCGCCGGATGCCGGATCCACAGCGACGGCCGGATCCAAGGGAGCCGGCTCAAAGCAGGGGTCCCGCCCGCGCGCCGGTGTGCCCGTTTGGCGAACCGGCAAGCCTGACGCCTTCCTGGCCGCCGCCGTCGACGTCGCCCGCACCGCTGTGGAGGGCATTGCCCCCGCCGAACAAATCGGCCAGCACCTCGGTGCCCGCAGCGAAGGCGACCGCCTGGTGACCCATCTCTTCGAATCCAAGCTGCCCGGCTACGGGGGCTGGCAGTGGTACGCCGTGCTGACCCGCAACTCGCGGTCCAAGGTGGTGACGGTCGACGAACTCGGCCTCCTGCCCTCGGAGGACTCCATCCTGGCTCCGGCCTGGATCCCTTGGGCTGAGCGGGTCCGCCCGGAAGACGCGCAGGCGGACGAGGCGGCCGGGGAAACATCGGGCGCCGAAACGCCGGCACAGGACTCAGGCGCCGGGCACGCCTACGATGACGCTGCCGCCGCCGCCGACGACGCTGATGACGACGACGACGCTGACGCTGACGACGCCGACGCCGCCGCTGACGACGCTGAGGCGGGTCCGGACGACGAACGGGAACGCCCCGCCGATGAGGCCGACTAGCGGTTGAAAGAATCCGGGAGCGGGCAGGGGGAGGGCTGGGCATGATGTCCACGTTCAGATCCCTGCGCATCCTGAACTACCGGCTGTGGTTTGTTGGCGCGCTCATCTCCAACATCGGCACCTGGATGCAGCGCACCGCCCAGGACTGGCTGGTGTTCGCCCACCTGACGGACCACGATGCCGGGGCCGTGGGGATCACGATGGCCCTTCAGCTGGGCCCGCAGCTCTTCCTGGCGCCGGTGGCCGGGCTTCTCACGGACCGCTTCAGCCGCAAGCGGCTCCTGGTGCTGACCCAGTCCTCCATGGCGCTGCTGAGTGCCGGGCTGGGCATCCTTGTGCTGTCAGGCGCGGCACAGCTCTGGCACGTGTATGCCTTCGCCCTGATGCTGGGGGTGGTTTCCGCGCTGGACGCCCCCGTGCGCCAGACCTTCGTCTCGGAACTGGTCCAGGACGACTACCTCCCCAACGCCGTGGCCCTCAACAGCGCCTCGTTCAACGTCGCCCGCATGATCGGCCCGGCAGTCGCCGGCGTTCTCGTGGCCATTATCGGACCGGGCTGGGTCTTCCTCCTCAACACCCTCACCTTCGTCGCACTGTTGCTGAGCCTGGCGAAAATCCCCTCGGAATCGCTGCGGCGGCTGCCCCGGGCGCCGGCGGGCAAAGGCAGGATCCGGGAGGGGCTGCAGTATGTGCGGTTCCGCCCCGACCTCGTCGTGGTGCTTGTTGCCGTCTTCATTGTGGGAACCCTCGGGCTGAATTTCGCCCTGTTCATTGCGGCCATGGTCGGCACGGAGTTTGGCCTCGATGCGGGGGCTTTTGGCCTGATGAACTCGATCATGGCCATCGGCTCGGTCGCCGGGGCGCTCTTGTCCGCCGGCCGCGGCAAACCTCGGCTGCGTGTCATTTTCGCTGCGGCCGGAGCCTTCGGCGTGACATCGGGCCTTGCGGCGCTGGCGCCAAGCTACTTCTGGTACGGCATCGCGCTGGTGCCGGTCGGGCTGTTCGCGATCACCATGATGACCAGCGCCAACGGCTACGTCCAGACCACGACGGACCCGGTGATGCGGGGCCGCGTGATGGCCCTGTACATGGCGATTTTCATGGGCGGAACGCCCATCGGGGCGCCGTTTGTCGGCTGGGTGGCCAACACCGCCGGACCTCGCTGGTCCATGGCGGTCGCCGCCGGCGCAGGGCTGCTCGCGGCGCTGATCGGGCTGCTGTGGATCATCCGGGCGAAGCACCTGCGGCTCCACTTCAACCGCCGGGCGCGCGGGCTGCGCTACTTCCGCCTGGAACCGGGCGCCAGCCCGGCCGGCTCGCCCGGCGACCGGTCCGGTGCGGAGCCGACCGGACATGCTGACGCAGCGTTGGACCCAGCTTCGGAAGCAATGGACCCAACGGCGGACACAACGACGGCGCCATCCGGGCACCGGGCCGGGACGACGCCGTCGGACGCTGAGGCTACTTCTTGAGTTCGGCCACAACGAAATCGATGCATTCGAGCAGCGCCGAGACATCGTCCGGCTCGATCGCGACGAAAGTGGCGATGCGCAGCTGGTTCCGGCCCAGCTTGCGGTAGGGCTCAGTGTCCACCACGCCGTTGGCCCGGAGAACCTTCGCTATGGCCGAGGCGTCGATCGATTCGTCGAAGTCGATCGTGGCGATCACGTTGGAGCGGTCCTCGGCCTTGGCCACGAACGGCGTTGCGTAGCTGGACGCCTCGGCCCAGCGGTAAATCCGGCCGGCCGAATCCGCGGTCCGTGCCGCGGCGAAGTCCAGGCCGCCATTGGCGTTGAGCCACTGCACCTGAGAGTCCAAGGTGACCAGGGTGGCCAGTGCCGGGGTGTTATAGGTCTGGTTCAGCCTTGAGTTCTCGATTGCGGTCTGGAGGTCCAGGAAGTCGGGGATCCAGCGGTTGCTGGCCTTGATCCGTGCTGCCCGCTCCAGTGCCGCCGGGGAGAACAGGCCCAGCCACAGTCCACCGTCGGATGCGAAGTTCTTCTGCGGCGCAAAGTAGTAGACATCGGACTCCGCGACGTCCACGTCCAGCCCGCCGGCGGCCGAGGTCGCGTCCACCAGCACCAGCGACCCTTCGTCGGCCCCTGCCACGCGCCGGACGGGGGCGGCCACGCCGGTGGAAGTCTCGTTCTGCGGCCATGCGTAAACGTCGACGCCGGACTCCGCCTGGGCGGTGGGACGGGTGCCGGGCTCGGCCTTGAGGATGGAGGACTCGGCGAGGAACGGCGCCTTGTTGGTTGCCGCGGCAAACTTCGAGCCGAACTCGCCGAAGGACAGGTGCTGTGCTTTGTTCTCCACGAGGCCGAAGCTGGCAATGTCCCAGAACGCCGTGGAGCCGCCTACACCGAGGATTACTTCATAGCCCTCGGGGGCGCGGAAGAAATCGCTGAGACCGCTGCGGACGGAGCCGACCAGGTTCTTCACGGGTGCCTGCCGGTGCGAAGTCCCCAGAAGCTTCGCCGATGCCGCGGCGAGGGCCTCCATCTGCTCCGGCCGGACCTTGGACGGGCCGGCGCCAAACCGACCGTCCTTGGGGAGGAGGTTGGCGGGGATCGTGATGCTGGTGTCGCTCACAGTGGCTCCAATTTTTCGGCTGGTTTCGTAGCGTGGCGGTGAGGTGGCCTGGTTGGGGCAGCTACAACGGATGCCCCTTTTCATTCTGCCTGACGGGTCCCGGGGACGCGGAAAAGGATCTGTCATAGTCCGGTCATTGAGACGCCCCAGGCTGCGCAGTACACCTGGTGCCGGACCAGCGCCCGGGGATGGAGGAGAGATTATCCGGAGTAATTCAAAATAGGCTAGGCTGTCCTGCGAACGTACGGCGGATCCCGCCAGGGCGCATCCTGCAGGCAGCCCGCCCGCGGTACGGTGGGAATGACGCAAGTACTGCGCTCGAGGAGCTGAGCTGAATGACGGATCTGATCGATACCACTGAGATGTATCTTCGGACCATTCTGGAACTTGAAGAAGAAAACATTGTCGCCCTCCGCGCCCGCATCGCCGAACGGCTCCGCCACTCCGGACCCACTGTTTCCCAGACCATCGGCCGCATGGAGCGGGACGGCCTGGTGGTTGTTTCGGGCGACCGGCACCTTGAACTGACCGAAATCGGACGGAAACGCGCCATCGGGGTCATGCGCAAGCACCGCCTCGCCGAGCGCCTGCTCGCAGACGTGATCGGGCTCGACTGGGCCTACGTCCATGAGGAAGCCTGCCGCTGGGAGCACGTGATGAGCGAACGCGTCGAGCGAAGAATCTTCGAACTGCTCAACCACCCGACCGTTTCGCCCTACGGCAATCCGATTCCGGGGCTGGCGGAACTCGGCGGCGCGCCCTCCGGGGCCCTCGCTGACGGGATCGTGAACCTGCTGGACGCCATGGCCGGTTATGGTCCGGGCTCGCGGATTACGATCAATCGGCTCGCGGAGCCGATCCAGGTGGAACCGGAGCTTCTGGCCCAGTTGGACGAGGGCGGAATCCGGCCCGGCGCGCCTGTGTCGCTGGAGCGCGTGGGGGAGTACATCTCGGTCCGCGTTCCTGATATCGAAGGCGCACTGGAGTTGCCGCCGGAGGTTGCGGCGCACGTCTTTGTAACCGTCGGCTGACCAGCCACGACGTCCCGGTCATGGGACAACCCATGTGTTCTGCACAGGAGCGATTACGGATTTATTACCGGGCGGCTTGATCCCCTATAGTTAGTGCCCAGTACCGATATCAAAGCGTTACCTGATCCGAAGCCGAGCCCTGCCAGCGGATCAGTAGCAGAACCACCTCCTGGCAGGGGCGGGGGAACCACTTTCGGCTGCTTCACGGCAGCCTCGGGGTGAAGTCCGTCAGCGGCAAGCAGCTTCCACAGTGGTCCCCAGGGGTGCCTTTGTGGCCGGGTGCTTGCAACGGCGGACCGGGTCTGTGAACTCTCTGACCCGAATCCGACAGCTAACTTCGCAGGCTCTCCAGAGAGGAACCGTTCTTGACCACCCAGACCGCCAGAGGCCGTCGCCGCGCGATCGGTCCGGCTCAAGAGCCGCGTCCCGTTCCCGCGCAGACCGCCGAACGTCCGCGCGACCCGCACCGCGATGAACGCCGTCGACGACGCAGTGCGTTCCGTCAGGTAACGGACTTTGCCGCTGCCAGCGGCGTCGGCCAGAAGGCCGGAATAGTCCTGGCCGCAGCCGGTCTGATCCTCACGGCCACGGCCCCCCTCACAAGCCCGGTCATGGCCGCGAACGCGGGCGGATCGGGCGCGCTCTCCGCCGCTGTACAGCCGGATGTCACGGCCGCCGCCGCCGCAAAGATCGATTTCAGCCGGACCGCGATCACCACCAAGGGCGACCCGGACGGGAAGCTCAAGCAGCTGCTCAGCTCCCAGTCGGTCGGAAGCATCACCCGCGCGGCATCGGCCGGCACGCTGGGTCCGCCGCTGGACCAGCTGATCACAGCCTCGCCGTTCGGCTACCGGGTCAGCCCCATTACGGGCACAGTGGGTGAATTCCACCGCGGCCAGGATTTCGTCGCCCAGTGCGGCACGCAGGTCCATGCCGCCGCCAGCGGCACCGTGACCTTCAATGGGTGGCACCCCTACGGCGGCGGAAACCGAGTGGTTCTTGATCACGGCGACGGCCTGGAGACCACGTACAACCACCTGTCCTCGTCCCTGGTCAAGGTCGGCCAGAAAGTCTCCCGCGGCGATGTCATCGCGCTGAGCGGGACCACCGGCGCCTCCACGGGCTGCCACCTCCACTTTGAAGTGATGGTCAACGGCAACGTCGTTGATCCGCTCGGCTGGCTCTAAAAGACGATGGACCGCTCTCAAATGCATGTGACACGCCGTGATCTGAATGTGACATTGACTCCAGACTCCTGTAGGGTTTGAAGCACGCCAACTTTTCCGAAGTTGGCGCTCTTGAGTGGATTGCCTAGCTCTGCCACCGCTCAAGGTCCGTTCGCATTACATCGTCTGGCAGGGGCGGGGGAACCAATTTTGGCCTTCGAAAGAAGGCCTTGGGGTTAAGTCGCAAAGCTTCCCAGGAAGCAGCGCGGCCGGGTGACTCCCATCCGAATCCGACAGCTCACCTCGTAGGCATTGGGAGAGGCTACTTTCGTGTCTTCACGCCACAATGCTGCGCGTCTGCGCACAGGCGCGGCTCTTATGAGCCCGCTTGAATCCTTATCACGTACCGCCCTTGCCGGCGCCCTGATTAGGTCACGTTCCGCAGGCTCATTCTCTATCGAGCCCGGACAGCATGCAGTTCCCGCTTTTGGCGCGTCTTCGCAGTACACCCTTCGCTAAGTAACCCATTTCGGGGCGATCCGGCGTACCCCCAAGATGCCGGAGCGTCCTCAGCCCGCGCCCAAAAACGCGCGGTCCTCAGGATCACGAAAGAGAGAACTTAATGACTACTCGTGCGACCATTGCACGGCACCGCGCCGAGGTCACCAAGACCAACTCGCTGGCTGTTATTGCCAAGGCAGTCGGCGACAACGCCGGCGGCATGGGCCGTCAGGCAGCGGTCATCGCCGCAGCCTCCGGTCTGGTTCTGACCAGCGGAATCGCAGCCAACGCTGCTGAGACCAACGTTCAGCGCGAATCCACCTCCGCTTCAGCCCTCGAAGTCCAGGCGTCCGCTCCGGCGACGATTTCTGCCGCTTCCAGCATCGCGATCTCGTACGAGAAGCCCGCTGTGCACACGTCGCCGGCTCCCGTCGTCGAGGCTCCCAAGCCGGTCGTGAAGGTCCAGGAAGCCGCGACTGCAACCACCCAGGCCGGCGCCACCGCCGCAGTGGCAGCCCCGGCTGCAGCCGGTGTTGCCAGCGGCATGGGCGCCACGATCGCTGCCGCCGCTTACGCCCAGCTCGGCGTGGCGCAGGACTGCACCGCACTGGCCACCAACGCCCTTGCCGCCGCCGGCATCCACTACCACGGCTGGCCGGCAGGTTACCTGTCCCTCGGCCGTACCGTGAGCGCCGCCGAGGCTCGTCCGGGCGACCTTGCTTACTACCAGAACGGCGGCGTGGGAATGGCCCACATCGCGGTTTACGTTGGTAACGGCATGGCCGTTCACGGCGGCTGGAACGGTGGGACCACCGCGCTGTACAGCGTGAACATCGGCTCCGGCCCGGTCTTCATCCGCGTCGGCGGCTAGTCACAGGCACCCCGCATTTTCGAAAGACCCCCGCCTCTCGAGGCGGGGGTCTTTCGCGTATCCGGGCCCCGGCCTTTTCGGGTCCGCCACCGCACCGGCGAAAAAATATTCGGTGATCGGGCAGTTGAGTGTTTACTCTTGTCTTGTCGATCCATAGCCCGACCATGCACAGGGCAGCCGGCCCTCGTGCCCCTGGCGGGTGCGGCCGTGAAGAGGTATGCGGATGCGCACTCTCGTTCTGAATGCTGGATATGAACCGCTGGCGGTAGTCACCTTCCGCCGGGCGCTCGTCCTTGTCCTGACCGGAAAGGCCAGCGTCGTGGCCGAAGGTGAGGATCCCGTCGTCGGCCCCCAGGACGTTCTGGGCCGGCCGTCAGTGATCCTCCTGCACCGCTACATCCGGCCGCGGTACAACACCATGACGGCAGTCAGCCGCCGCGGGGTGCTGCGTCGGGATGCCCACCGCTGCGCCTATTGCGGCAAGGCGGCCCACACCATCGACCATGTCCAGCCCAAGTCCCGGGGCGGCGCCGATTCTTGGGAAAACCTGGTCGCGGCCTGCCTGCGGTGCAACAACGCCAAGGGCGACCACACTCCGGCGGAGATGGGCTGGAAGATCGGGTTTGTGCCGGGGCAGCCGAAGGGTGCCATCTGGCAGATCAAGGAACTCGAGAAGCCGGCGCCCGCCTGGGATCCGTTCCTGTTGCCGGAATCGGCCGCCTGAACCGTCCGCCGGACACATCGCCTGCAGCTCCGTCGCAAACACCGCCTCACGTCGCCGCTGCGTGGGCGGCCATGCGCCATGACGTCAGGATTCGCCGGCAGCCCGCACCGCGATAGGCTGAATCGGTGGAGTTCGATGCCATCATTCTCGCCGGGGGGAGATCGTCCCGCCTCGGCGGCGTGCCCAAGGCCGGGCTGATATACGGCGGCGCCACGCTCCTTGAGCGGTCACTGCACGCAGCGGGCGCGGCCGCGCGCACCGTCGTCGTCGGCCCCGACCCCGGCAACCTGCCCGACGGCGTGCTGAGCTGCCGGGAAGAACCGCCATACGCCGGGCCGGCCGCGGCTATAGCGGCGGGCCTCGGAGCGCTGGCCGTGAGCCGCGCGGGCCGCGACGGAACCGTTGCCCCGCCGCCGCCGCCGCCGTTCGTCCTCGTCCTGGCCTGTGACATGCCGCGATCGGCCGCCGCCGTCCGCGTCCTGTTCAATGCGCTGGCCGGTGCGCCGGCCGAGTCCCCGGCAGCCGAGCAGGGCAGGGCCAGCAGCGACGCCGACAGCAAAGGCGGTGTTAGGAGCGGCGTGGACAGCAACGACGTTTACGGCAACGGCGGTGACAGCAGCGGCGGTGACAGCCGAGACGGAGTCATGGCCGTCTCGGCCGACGGCCGAAAACAGCCACTCCTGGGACTTTATAGCACAGCTGCGCTACAACGATGCGCTGCAGACGCCGCGCGCAGCGGCAGCCTGGAAAACGCCTCGGCCTTCGCCCTTCTTGCTAGGCTGGACGTGCAGGAAGTTCGCGTTCCTTCCGGGTCCACGGATGACGTTGACACGTGGGACGACGCTTCCGCACTAGGGGTATCCGGCACTATTCCAGACCTCGGTCCGGACTCCGGCCCGGAACTCCGCAGCTGAACCCGACCATGGAGGCAAACGGTGAAAAGCCAGGATGAAACGCTGGAAGACTGGTGCCGTGCCCTGCTCCAGGCTCTGGAGCTGGAAGATATTGAGATTGACGTGAACGAGGTGCTGGCTCTGGCAGGCGTGGCCGCCCATTCGGTGGTCCGGCCGGCGGCGCCGCTGACCACGTTCATTGCCGGCTATGCCGCCGGACTGGCCTCGGGCTCCGGGCAGACCACGGACGCCGCATCAATGCAGGCCGCCATGGCCGTGGCCCGCCGCCTCGCCACAGACTACGCAGCCGCCGAAGCTCCCGGGGCATGACGCCTGCCCTCCCGGACGGCGGCGGACCGGCTTCCGCAGGCGGGGACGGGCCCACCGCCCCTCCCGATTCTGTAAACCAGGACGCGGCCGGCACGGCCATGGAAGACCAGGACACGGCTGCAGCGCCGCATCGTCACCTGGCGCACACCTGGCAGGAGGCCCGGCAACTCGCCTTCGACTGTGCCGTTCCGATCCCGGCCGCCCCCGTCCCCCTGCGACAGGCCCTGGGCCGGACCCTGGCAGCCGACGTGGTTGCCTCGCAGGACATACCTCACTATGCCTCCTCGGCCATGGACGGCTGGGCCGTCAACGGCAGCGGTCCCTGGATCCTGGCCGAACCCAACCAGCGGCTGGCTCCGCATCAGGCCAGTCCGATTTCCACCGGCGGCCTCATCCCGGGCGGGGCCAAGGCGGTGCTGCGCAGTGAAAGCGGCGTCATCGACACCGACGACGACGGCTTGCCGGTCCTGAAGCTGGGCGGCAGCGCCAAGCCGGGGGACCCGCGCAACGGCGACCACATCAGGAAAGCAGGGGAGGAGGCCGCCGCCGGTGACCTCCTGATCAAGCGCGGCACCGTCCTGAACCCTGCGCACCTGGCCCTCGCCGCGTTGGCCGGCAGCGACACCCTCCCCGTGCTCGGCAAGGCCGTGGTGCGGCTCGTCCTCACAGGCTCAGAGGTCGTCACGTCCGGAATGCCGGCCCCCGGGCAGGTGCGCGACACCTTCGGACCCCAACTGGCCGCCGTCGTGGGAATGCTCGGCGGGATCTGCACCGAAGAAGTGAAGATCGGCGATACCTACGCCGAATGGCTTACCGCGCTCGAGGACAGCGAGCCGGCCCGGGGGGACAGCGAGCCGGCCGGCCATACGCCGGGCGATACCTCCGGCGGCGGGGCCCCCGCACCGGCAGCGGAACCTGCCGGTGAAAGCCTGCCAGCCGACGTCGTCATCACCACCGGTGGCACGGGCCGCTCCGGAACGGACCACCTGCGGCGTTCGGTCGCCGAGCTGGGCGGACGCCTGCTGATCGACGGGATCGCGATGCGGCCGGGCCACCCCGCCGTGCTGGCTGAACTGCCGGACGGCAGGTACATCCTAGGCCTGCCAGGAAACCCGCTCGCGGCCATGATGGCGCTCTCCACCGTCGGGGCACCCCTTCTGGCCGCCCTGGGACACGGGCCCATGCCTCCGCTTAGCGAGGTGCCCTGCGGATCAACGATTGACCCCGATCCCGGCCGGACGCGGCTCATGCCCTTCCGGCTTCTCTACGGCATGGCGTCGCCGGCGCAGCACACCGGACCGGGCATGATGCGGGGCCTCGCCGCCGCCGACGGCGTGCTGGTGGTTCCACCCCACGGCGTGCAGCTGGGGGAGCTGGTCGCCGCTTTCGCGCTCCCGTGGAGTGCGCCCCTCCCGGACCCCGCGGCGGCGTCGGCCGCACCGAAGCCTGCCGCCAAGCGGCCGGCGCGGAAGCCGGCAGCCAGCGACGGGCCCGTGGACTGGAGTGCCCTCCTCGGCTGAAAGCCGCCGGGAGGCTGGCTAGGACGGGGCCCGCTGGCTTCGGGGTCAGGCGCTTGCAATGATGGAACTAACAGAGAACCAACCCGCACAACATGTTGCTTAGGAGTACCGGATGGGCCGTGTCACCCAGCGCCGCAAGGTGCACAAGATCGTCCTGGACGGTTCCCCGCAGGCCCTCGAATTCCCGGTCCGGCACCGGGAGGACGTCCTCGCCGTCGAGGAACCGCTGGAGATCCGGCTTGGAAGCATGTCCTTCTCCGTCACCATGCGAACGCCGGGCAACGATTTCGACCTCGTCGCCGGATTCCTCGTCTCGGAGGGGATCATCTGGGCTCCCGAGCAGCTGGTCTCGCTCCGGTTCTGCGCCGGCGAGGACGCCGACGGCATGCAGACGTTCAATGTCGTGGAGGCCCAACTGCGGCCTGACGTCGTCCGGCCGGAGACCGGACGCAGCTTCTTCACCTCCAGTTCCTGCGGCATTTGCGGGACGGACTCGATCGACGCCGTGCGCAAGTCCTCGCACTTCAGCCCGGCCGGGGATCCGTTGACCGTCCCCGTGGAAACGCTGGCGGCCCTCCCGGACGCCCTCCGGTCCGCGCAGGACATCTTCGACGTCACCGGCGGCGTGCATGCGGCCGGCCTCTTCCGGATCTCCGACGACGGCTCGGCCAAGTTGCTGTGCCTGCGCGAAGACGTCGGACGACACAACGCGGTGGACAAAGTGGTTGGCTGGGCGCTCCGGGAAGGCCTGCTCCCGCTTCGGGGAACCGTGCTGCAGGTGTCCGGCAGGGCATCGTTTGAGCTCGTCCAGAAAGCATCCCTGGCCGGGATCCCGGTGCTCGCCGCCGTCAGCGCTCCCTCCAGCCTCGCCGTCGAGCTCGCCGAGGCCAGCGGGATGACCCTGGCCGGGTTCAGCCGCCGGACCAGCTTGAATGTGTACGCTGGCCAGCACCGTGTGGTGGTTCCGGTCCCCGCGGCCGGCTGACGAGGCAAGCCGGCGGCGCGACTTGGCCGGAAGGGTGCCCGCGACGTAAGTTTTATCCATCGATTGGAGCCAATCGGGTCCCCCGGCGCTGAAGAGGATCACATTGCACGACGACCGCCGTCTTACGGAAGTCCGGCTGGACCGCTTTCTGCGCGACCGCATAACCCCCGCGGTCTACCCGCGCACGGTGCCCCTGACGCTGAGCAGCTGGGACGCACCGGACGAACCAGTGCCGGCACTGGAGGCGCTGCGGCAGGAGTTTACGCCGCAGGAACACGGCGCGGCCTGGGGCCGGCCGTGGAGCACCAAATGGCTTCGGCTCCAGGGTGAAGTGCCGGACGCCTGGGGCACGTCTCCCGGCACATCCGTGGAAATCCTCGTCGACCTGGGTTTCAGCGGCGATCTCCCGGGCTTCCAGTGCGAAGGCATCGCCTGGCGGTCCGACGGGACCATCATCAAGGCGATCTCTCCGCGGAACCAGTACATCCCGCTCAAACTCCTGGGCGGCGGCATGGCCGTCGATTTCTACGTCGAAGCCGCCGCCAACCCCGACCTGTCGCAGAACTGGACATTCGCGGCCACCCCCTACGGCGACAAGGCGACGTCGGGCAGCGAGCCGAAATACCGCCTCGGCCGGATCGCCATCGCCGAGCGCAACCAGACGGTCTGGGAGTTGCAGCAGGACATCCTCGCCCTGAGCGGGCTCATGCACGAACTTCCCATGGAGCTGCCCCGCCGGCATGAGCTCCTGCGGGCGCTCGAACGCATGCTGGACATCATGGACCCCGACGACGTCGCCGGGACCGCGGCCGCCGGACGGGCTGCCCTGGCCGAAGTCCTGTCCCGGCCGGCGTATGCCTCGGCACATCAGCTCGTGGCCACAGGGCACGCCCACATCGATTCAGCGTGGCTCTGGCCCGTGCGGGAAACGATCCGCAAGTGCGCCCGGACGTTCTCCAACGCCGTCGCGCTGATGGACGAGCACCCTGATTTCGTTTTCTCGTGTTCCTCGGCCCAGCAGCTCGCCTGGATGAAGGAGTATTACCCGGAGCTCTTCGAGCGCATCCGGGACAAGGTCCGGGCCGGCCAGTTCGTACCCGTGGGCGGCATGTGGGTCGAATCAGACTCCAACATGCCCGGCGGCGAGGCCATGGCACGGCAGTTCCTCGAGGGCCAGAGCTTTTTCCTGGCCGAGTTCGGCGCCGAATGCCAGGAGGCATGGCTCCCGGACACGTTTGGGTACTCCGCCGCGCTGCCACAGATCATCAAGGCCGCGGGCAGCCGCTGGTTCCTGACCCAGAAGATCTCCTGGAACCAGGTCAACCGGATGCCGCACCACACGTTCAACTGGGAGGGAATCGACGGCACCCGCGTGTTCACCCATTTCCCGCCAGTGGACAGCTACAACTCCGACCTCAGCGCCAAGGACCTGGCCCACGCGGAACGCAACTACCGGGACCACGGACACGGAACCACTTCCCTGGTTCCGTTCGGGTACGGCGACGGCGGCGGCGGCCCCACGCGCGAGATGCTCGCCGCGGCGCAACGCACGGCTGACCTGGAAGGGTCCCCGAAAGTCCGGGTCGGCTCGGCGGCCAGCTTCTTTGACCGGGCCCAGGCCGAGTACGAGCCCCTGCCGGTCTGGGTGGGGGAGATGTACCTGGAGCTGCACCGCGGCACGTACACCAGCCAAGCCAAGACCAAGCTCGGGAACCGGCGCAGCGAGCACCTCCTGAGGGAAGCCGAACTTTGGAGTGCCACGGCGGCTGTGCGTGCCGGCCACAGCTACCCGGCTGCGGAGCTCAAACGCCTATGGCAGCTGGTCCTGCTCCAGCAGTTCCACGACATCCTGCCCGGCAGCGCCATCGCCTGGGTCCACCAGGACGCCGAACGCAATTATGCCGCCGTCGAACGGGGGCTGGAGGCGATCATCACGGATGCCACCGCCGCGGCACTGGGTTCCGGGAACCGGGAATTCCTCCTCAACGCTGCCCCGCACGAACGCCTGGGCGTGCCGGCCCTGGCCGTTGCCGAGCCGGTCCGTTCCGGTACTCCGGTGACGGTCACCGAGGCCGACGGCGGCTTCATCCTGGACAACGGCATCATCCGGGCGGTGGTGGACGCCAACGGGCTGCTGGCCTCGCTCATGGACCACGCCACCGGCCGCGAGGCGATCGCGGCCGGGGAGTCCGGCAACCTCCTGGAGATGCACCGGGACACGCCGAACGAATGGGACGCCTGGGACATCGACGCGTTCTACCGCCGGAACGTGGTCAGGCTGGTCGAGGCGCGCTCGGTGACGCTGGAGCGGGACCCCCGGGGGGAAAGCCCGAACGCCGTCGTGGTGGTGGAACGGATGGCGGGCTCCTCGGCCGTGACCCAGAGGATCGCGCTGGATGCCGGGGCCGGCTCACTCGCGATCACCACGGCCGTGGATTGGCGGGAAAGCGAAAAGCTACTCAAGCTCGGCTTTGCGCTGGACGTCAAGGCGGACCGCTCGGCGGCGGAGACGCAGTTCGGGCACGTCTTCCGCCCTACCCATCTCAATACATCCTGGGAAGCCGCGAAATTCGAGATCTGCGCCCACCGCTGGATCCACGTTGCCGAGCCCGGCTACGGGGTGGCCATCTCCAACGTGTCCAGCTACGGCCACGACGTCACCCGCAACGTCCGGGAGGACGACGGCGGAACCACCACCACGGTGCGGGTTTCCCTCCTGCGGGCACCGAAGTTCCCGGATCCCGGCGCGGACCAGGGCAGGCACGAACTGCACGTCACGATCCGGCCGGGCGCTACCATCGCCGACGCCGTCGAAGAAGGCTACCGCACCAATCTGGCCCCGCGGGTTGCACGGGGCGCCCACGGAGTGGAGCCGCTGTTCACCGTTGCGAACCCGGGGCTTGTCATTGAGGCGGTCAAACTTGCTGAGGACGGATCCGGCGACGTGATCGTCAGGCTGTACGAATCGCTGGGGGAGCGGTCTGCGGGTCGCGTCACGGCCAATTTCCCGGCCCACGGAGTGCAGGCCGTGGATCTGCTGGAACGCCCCGCTGCGGCCCCCGGGGTGGCGACCGGCCTCGATTCCGCCGAGCTCACGCTCCGGCCGTTCCAGTTGGTCACCCTCCGGTTCACGCGCTGATACCGGCAACCGGCAGGCTCCGCGACGGCCCCCAGCGCGGTCCTGGCCTCCTGCGGGCAGCGGAAAACCAGGGAAATCCCCTTAAACAGGCTGAGTGGGAGCGGTCCTTGCGGACCGCTACCACTCATCCCCCCAATGGCGTTTGGACGACTGCCTCTGCTTTGCACGGCTGACTTCCGTACGCAAAGCGGTGTCGCTTTCACACAATCATGATTCTTTCACGGTCTAATGATTTTGTGAATGGCCTACCCCTTGTTCTTACGAAATGTTGCCCTAGCGTTACCGGATTTGTTCGCAACCAGCCCGGAAACCCAGAACAGGCACAGTCCCAGGACATAACCGAGGACGGCCAGGTTGTTGACCGTCACCTGCGCTGGGATCCAGGAATCCGGGGCGAAGGAAGCAGGGAGGCCGAGGACGGCCGCCACCGCACCGAGGGATGTCAGGACGGCCCCGGCGCGCACCAACCGCGGCAATTGGCTCCGGGCGGTGGCCAGCAGGGCCGGCAGAAGGGCGAGCGAGACAAAGGCCGGATAGGTGCGGCCGGCGGCGGCATAGAACGGTGCCAGGACGGCATTGTGGCCACCGTTGTCCGCTATGCCCAACAGGCCCACCGAGGACCCGCGGGTGTCCATGAGGGCGAACGCCCCGGCCACCGCGGCACAGCTTAAGGCCAGAGCCCAGCGTCCGGCCGGGCCCGCAATGAGGCGGTAGCCGCGTTGATCTGCCAAGCCCCGGGCAATCCGCAGGCCAACCAACAGAACTGCGGCGAACACCAGGATGCGCAGGACGAGATGGGTGAGGTTCCAGCCCCCCAGAGCAGCGTCGATCGCCTCATAAGGCCCCGGCACCGAGAGGAGGCTGCACAGCGTCGCGAGAACCAGAATCCCAAAGACCATCCTGTTCCGCCCCTGGACCGCGTCCGGAACGCGGAGGAGGAGGGCCACGGAACAGATGATCAGCGTGCCCCACTGGAGGGTTGCAATCATTCCGGGTTCTCCCACATCACTTGCCGGCTCAGCGCCGAGGCACGCCGGAGAGGCTAGCTTGCTTCTTGGGGGCCCGCTGCGCAAGGGCCTTGGCCAGCCAGAACAGGACCAGCCCCAGGACCACGCAGAGCACCGCCATGTAATTGATAACGTAGCGCAGGAAGCCGAGGGGCGGCGGAATAACGGGAAACAGCAGGCTCAGGGACATGGCCACGGTACCTACCGCCAGCAGTGCCGCGCCGCACCGCACCAGGACGGAGAGGCCGCTGCGAAGTGTCCGCACCATTGCCGGAAACAGGGCCAGCATGATGAACGCCGGATAGAGCCGCCCGGCGGCACCGTAGTACTCCACCAAGGCAGCATTGCGGGCGCCTTTGGCGGCCACGGCGACCAGCCCCGCCGAGGAACCGGCCGTGTCCGTCATGAGGAAGACCACCACCACCGCGGCCGAGGCGGCTGCGGCTGCCGCGATGCCGACGGGCCCGGTGATGAGCCGGAGGGAATCATCCGCGCCAAACCCCCGGGCCATCCGCAGCCCGAGGAAGAAGACGGCGGCGAATATGACGAACCGGAGCACAAGATTGGCGACGTTCACGCCGCCCAAGGCCTGGTCGACGGCCACATACGGGGCATCAATGCTGAGCAGGATGGCCAGGGTCAGCAGCGCCAGGATGGAGAACAGGGACCGGTTCTCACCCCGAAGGGCACTCGGAACCCGGAGAAGCGTGGCGATGCCGCATACCGCCAGCGTGCCCCACTGCAGGACGCCTATCATCCGAGATTCTCCCAAATTTTCTCTGTTTGTGCTTGCTCCTGCTCCTGGCGGCGCAGCGATTTTCCGAGCGCTTGAAGCCGCTCTCCGGCGAGGGCGGTGAGTTCTCCGTCGGAGAGCGCGTCCAACGCCGTCTGTTTGGCCCCTGGCGGCCAGCCGGCCTCCTCCTCGGTTATCAAGCCGGTGGCGACGAGCCCGCCTGTGAATCCTACGCCCGCAGCCCGGGCCGTCGCGACGGCCAATTCGGGGGACAGCCTGTTGGCCGTGAGCTGGGCCGAATAGTTTTGCGGCGCCACGCCTGTGGCCGCCGAAACCCTGTGGCGCAACTCGCCGTCGTCGATCGCATCCACCCAGTTCCGCACGGACGTGGCGTGGGGGGCCGGAGTCAGATCGGGGGTCATTGAGCTGCCGTTGTCGCCATAGCCGCCGTAGGCCGGCGAGGACCGCGATATGACCGCCCGCAACAGGTCCATGGTGGCGATCTGGCTAACGAGTTCGGCGGCGCTGGGAGGCTGCTGCCGGGTGGCCAGCTCACCGTACTGGTCGAACGAGGCCAGGGCCGCCAGCGGACTCAAATCCAAGGCCCGGCTGATGCTGACCAATGTCGATTCGGCCACCTTGCCGCGCACCAGTTGCTGCGCAAGAGTGGTGCGCTTGATCCCGGAGATCCTGCAGATATCGGCGGTGCTCGCGGACGGGGCAACCTGATGAAGCCAGAGTTGGAACGCCTTTGCGGGTAGTGGCATCTAGGGCTTCCTGCGGAGTCGACGGGCAGTGTGGCTACTGGTATGCGGTGGGGCAGTGGAGGCTGGTGGTTGTGGTGTGGCGGTACATCGTGCGGAGATTTTACGTGAGGTCCTAATTCAACTATGCTAAATGGTCGAACCCGCTGGTCCGTACACCCCCCAAGTCCGGACCGGCGGGTTCTTCTATGCCCGGGTGGTTTCGGCCCGTCGCGACGGCCGGTTTCTGCCAGTCGGGACGACCCGTTTTGGCCCGCAGTGAGAGGATGAAGTAATGACTGCAACCCTTGTTGCCAAAGACCTTTCCGGCGGTCACGACCACCGCACCCTCTTCTCGAAACTCTCCCTGACGGTGGCCCCCGGTGACGTCGTCGGCGTCGTCGGTGCCAACGGTGCCGGCAAATCCACCCTGCTGCGGCTGCTGGCCGGCGTCGACGCCCCCCAGGACGGCACAGTGAGCCTGGCCCCCGCCGACGCCTTTGTGGGCTGGCTGCCGCAGGAGCACGAGCGGATTGCCGGCGAAAGCGTCGCCGGGTATATCGCCCGGCGCACGGGCTGCGCCCAGGCAACCGCAGCCATGGAATCCACCGCCGAGGCTCTCGGCTCCGGCGCCCCGGGCGCGGACGACGCCTACTCCCTCGCATTCGACCGCTGGATGGCCTCCGGCGCCGCCGACCTGGAAGACCGGATCCCGGCCGTTCTGGCGGACCTGGGACTTGAGGTGGGCCCGGACGCCGGGATGACGGGACTGTCCGGGGGCCAGGCCGCCCGCGTCGCCCTCGCAGCGCTGCTGCTCAGCCGCTTCGACATCGTGCTGCTCGACGAGCCCACCAACGACCTTGACCTCAATGGCCTGGCCAAACTGGAAGCCTTCGTGCAGGGCCTGCGCGGCGGCGTCGTCCTGGTCTCGCACGACCGCGAGTTCCTGGCCCGCTGCGTGACCACCATCGTGGAACTGGACCTGGCCCAGAATTCGGTGGCGGTGTACGACGGCGGGTACGAGTCGTTCCTGGAGGAGCGCGCCGTCGCGCGCCGCCACGCCCGTGAACGCTTCGAGGAATTCGCCGCCACCAAGGCCGACCTCGTCTCCCGGGCCCGCACGCAGCGCGAGTGGAGCTCCCAGGGCGTGCGGAATGCCATGAAGAAAAACCCGGACAATGACAAGATCCGCCGTGCGGCCAGCACCGAGTCCTCGGAAAAGCAGGGGCAGAAGGTCCGGCAGATGGAATCGCGCATTGCCCGGCTCGAAGAAGTGGACGAGCCGCGCAAGGAGTGGCAGCTGCAGTTCAGCATCGGGGCCGCGCCCCGGTCCAGCGCGGTCGTGGCCACCCTGCGCGACGCGGTCGCGCAGCAGGGCGACTTCACCCTGGGCCCGGTGAACCTGCAGCTGAACGCGGGGGAACGGATCGGGATCACCGGGCCCAACGGCGCCGGCAAGTCCACCCTGCTCCGGCTCCTGCTGGGCGTCCAGCGTCCCGACGCGGGGGACGCGTCCATGGGCGCGTCCGTGGCCGTCGGGGAGATCGACCAGGCCCGCGGGCTGCTGGCCGGCGAGCTGAAGCTGGGAGACGCCGTCGAGGCCGTGCTGACCGAGCAGACCCCGGCCGAGGTGCGGACCCTGCTGGCAAAATTCGGGCTCAAGGCCGATCACACCAGCCGTCCCGTCGACTCCCTCTCCCCGGGGGAACGGACCCGGGCCGCGCTGGCCCTGCTGCAGGCCCGGGGCGTGAACCTCCTGGTCCTGGATGAACCCACCAACCACCTGGACCTGCCCGCGATTGAACAGCTCGAGGAAGCCCTCGAGAGCTACGACGGCGCCCTGCTGCTCGTCACCCACGACCGCCGGCTGCTGGAAAACGTGCGCCTTGACGCGCGTTGGAACGTCGAAAACGGCGTCGTCACCGAACTGCACGCCGATGCCCCGAAAGGCAACACCAAATGAGCATGGACCGGGTCGCCTGGAGCTCCCTTTACAACATCACCCGCGCATCGAGCGGGTCCAAGCCGTTCTCGAAGGAGACACTCAAGCGCGTCTTCGGTTTTGCCCGGCCGTACCGCGGCAAGCTGATCGCGTTCGTGCTGCTCTCCATCGTGATGGCCGTGCTGGCCGTCGCCACCCCGGTCCTCGCCGGGCAGGTGGTTGACGAGATCATCGCCCACGCGGAAGCGTCGAAGGTGATCTGGCTGGCCGTCCTGATCGCCATCGTGGCGGTCGCCGAGGCCGGAATCGGGCTCGTGACGCGCTGGCTGTCCTCCACGATCGGCGAAGGCGTGATCGTGGATCTGCGCACCAGGGTCTTCGACCACGTCCAGAAGATGCCGATTGCCTTCTTCACCAGGACCCGCACCGGGGCCCTGGTGAGCCGGCTGAACAACGACGTCATCGGGGCGCAGTCGGCCTTCGCCGGCACACTCTCCGGCGTGGTCAGCAACGTCGTGGCCCTGGCGCTGACACTCGTGGTCATGCTCAACAAATCGTGGCTCGTGACGATCCTCGCCATGATCCTGCTGCCGATCTTCCTCATCCCGGCGCGCCGGATGGGCTCGAAACTGGCCGACCTGCGGCGCGAGGCCGCCGAGCACAACGCCTCCATGGGAACCCAGATGACCGAGCGCTTCTCCGCCCCGGGCGCCACCCTGGTCAAGCTGTTCGGCCGCCCCGACGAGGAATCCCGCGAGTTCGCCCTCCGTGCCGGCCGGGTCCGGGACATCGGCGTCCGCACCGCCATGCTGCAGTTCACCTTCGTCACGGCGCTGACGCTGGTCTCCGCCCTGGCCCTCGCCCTGGTCTACGGGCTGGGCGGCTGGCTCGCGCTCGCCGGGCAGCTGGCGGCGGGCGACGTCGTCGTCCTCGCGCTGCTGCTCACGCGCCTGTACGCGCCGCTCACGGCGCTCTCGAACGCCCGGGTGGAGATCATGAGCGCCCTGGTCAGCTTCGAGCGGGTCTTCGAGATCCTGGATCTCAAGCCGCTGATCGAGCAGAAGCCGGATGCGGTGGCCTCCCCGCGCGGCCCGCTCTCGGTCGAGTTCGACGACGTCCGCTTCGCCTACCCCTCGGCGGACAAGGTCTCGCTGGCCTCCCTGGAAGACGTGCTGACCCTGGACACCCGCGGCGGCGAGGAAGTGCTGCACGGCATCAGCTTCCGGGTGGAGCCGGGCCAGACGGTGGCCCTGGTGGGCTCCTCCGGCGCCGGCAAGTCCACCATCGCGCAACTTCTTTCCCGCCTGTACGACGTCGACTCGGGGGCCGTCCGTTTCGGCGGCACCGAGCCCGGCACCGGCGTGGACGTCCGGGACCTTACCTTTGATTCGATGCGCGAGACCCTCGGCATGGTGACGCAGGACGGTCACTTGTTCCACGAGAGCATCGCCTCCAACCTGCGCCTGGCCCGGCCCGAGGCCACCGAAGAGCAGATGTGGGACGTGCTGCGCCGCGCCCGGCTCGAGGACATGATCCGGTCCCTCCCCGACGGCCTGAACACCGTGGTGGGGGAGCGCGGCTACCGGCTCTCCGGCGGCGAACGGCAGCGCCTGACCATCGCCCGCCTGCTCATCGCCCAGCCCCGGGTGGTCATCCTCGACGAAGCCACCGCCGCGCTGGACTCCACGAACGAAGCCGCCGTCCAGGAGGCGTTGGGCGCCGCGCTGGAGGGCCGCACCGCCGTCGTGATCGCCCACCGGCTTTCCACCATCCGCGCGGCAGACGCGATCCTCGTGGTTGAGGGCGGCACGATCGTAGAGCGCGGCACCCACAGCGAGCTCCTCGCCGCCGAGGGCCGCTACGCGGAGCTGTACCGGACCCAGTTCGCCGAGGCCAGCGCGGTGGCCGAGGAGGCTGTTCCCGGCTATTAGGCCCGGGTACTGAGCCGGGAACCGGGGCGGAGTCTTAGGTCCGGGCTTCGGGCCCAGTGCCGAGCCCCGCTCCGGGCCTTCTGCCCTGGTCTCCCTGCTCTGGGCCTCCGGGGCTGCGGGCTCAGCCGGCTGCCGGTTTGGCGGACAGCGCCGGCAGCACATGGTCCGTCAGGAGAGGGGCGAGGTCGCCGGGCAGTTCGGCGGTCAGGTCCAGCCAGCGGATCTCGGCGATTTCAGCCGACGGCCGGGCACTCCAGACCCCGGGAGCGGTGAAGACGGTGGCCTCGATCTGGGTGGCCGCCTCGTTTGCGGCGTCCGCCAGCCAGCAGCCCAGCAGGTCCAGCCGGTCCGGGGCCAGCACGATCCCCACTTCCTCCTGGAGCTCGCGCGCCGCGGCCTCGGCCGCGCTCTCGCCCGCCTCCGGTTTGCCGCCGGGATGCATGAACTTGTCCGTACCGCGTTTGCGGACGGTCAGCAGGCGTCCGGAGCCATCAAAGACGCACACGGCCGAGACCACAATGCGGGGGTTCACGCGGCAGGCCTGACGCCAGGGCCCCGGGCAGGGGCCGTGCCCCCGGCCGAATCCAGCCGGCGCAGGGCCGACTCGAGCAACTGGTCCTTGGCGGGCCCGGTGACGTCCCAGCGGTAGCCGCACTCGTCCGGTCCACGCAGCGTGTACGTCACCCGGTACGTGTCGGGGTCGCACCAATGCACATCGTGGTTGGACTGCCCGGCAAATCCCATGCGGTGGAAGGGACGGCCGTCCGGGAAGTACACGTCCAGGACTGCAGGGGTGTCCGCCGGCCGCAAAGCGTATTCCCGGCTGGCGGGCCCGCTGAACGGCCCGCCGCTCAAGGACGCCCAGCGCACGGTGCCTTCTTCACGCCACTGCAGGCCGCCGTCGGGCTGATCGATGAAGCGGACGACGCCGGTGAAGGTTCCGCGGGCCCCGGTGCTTCGGTCCAGGAGCGTGCGGTCGACGGACCAGGATCCACGCAGGTAGGCGCGGAGGTCAAAGTCCGGACCCAAGTCCGGGGTTTCGTCCGGGGCAGGAATATTCAAGTGCCCTCGATTGGAATCGAACCAACGACACCGGCTTTAGGAGAGCCGTGCTCTATCCACTGAGCTACGAGGGCGGGCGTCCGGGGCCGGAAAAGGGCCGGCCCGGTCGGACACGGATATAAGCATACAAGGTGAGCACGCGTACTACGCTCTTGGCATGACTGCAGGAACAACCGAGGTGTCCGCCGAAGCCCTCTATTACCCAGACATCGCCTCGACGCAGTTCTACGTCGGAGCCCTGGCGAAGCTGAGCGTGCTGCAGTATTTCGTGGCGGAGTCGGCAGTGATCGGCGCCTGGGCGGGCGCCGAACCCTACAGCCGCCGCACCGGCTACATCAGCGACCTCGGCGCCTCGGCCTGCGGGGACTTCTCGGGCCGGGACGTCTGCTCGCCGGCGCATCTGCTGATGAACGTGTCCTTCGTGGTCCAGGGCCTCGGCATGGTCATTGGAGCGCTCTTGCTCGGATCGGCGCTCCTGGCCTGCGCCGCGCGGCGCGGCGTTCCGTCCGTGCGGGGACGGATGACGGGCCGGATCACGGGCACGGCCCGGCTGCTGACCGGCATCGCCGGGGCGGGCACCGTCATCGTGGGGCTGGTACCCGAGGACGCCGGGTCCGCTTGGCACGTGGCAGGGGCCCTGATGTATTTTGCGGCAGGTGCCGTGGCGCTTCTGGTTCTGGGCGGACTATGGCTGCGGCAGACAGCGCTGGCGTGGATCATCCTGGCCTGCGGCGCGGTGTCCCTGACGGCGCTCATAGCGGGCGGCCTGACAGGCATGCACGTCCCGGAGCCGGGCACGCTGGAGAGGTTTATGGGTTACCCCATTACGGTTGGCGTGGCCGCGGCCGGCCTCGTGATCGCCCAGCGGGTCCAGCACGAGCGGGCGCTGCGCCGGCATGCCCGGTCCTAGAAACGCCGCAGCGGGCCCGCACACGCGGGCCCGCTGAACAGCCGCCAAACGCGGGCCGCTGAACGGCCCCGCGCGCCCCCTACGGAGCCGGAGCGGAAGCCGTCGTGCTTGCCGTCGGCGCGGAGGTTGCGGTCGCCGCGGCCATGACCTTGAGCAGTTCCTCGTCACGCAGCTTGGACCACGGCGAGTCGGGCGATCCCTGCAGCGAAGCTTCGGGGCTGTCGGTCTGGGTCCACCATTTTGCTTCGAAGACCCTGCCCTCGAACAACACCCGGTCGCCCTTGCGGTATACCTTGGCCGGCTGCCAGTCCGGGGCCGTGCCAGCCGGTGCCGTGAGCTGGGGCGTCGGCCGGTCACCGGCCAGGACCGGGCCTATGATCCGCCACGGGGTCGCGGTGCCCTGGAGTACGGGGTCGTCCGGGGTGTCGGCGCGGGTCCACCACTTGGCCTCGTACACGTTCGAATGCCACACGATCCGCTCGCCGGCGGTGTAGGCGGCGGTCTCCGACCACACCGGATAAGGGCTGGTGGAGGGATCGTCGCTGACAGCCGGGGCGGGAGTCTGTCCGGCCGTGGCGGCCGGGGCGGCAGACGGGCTCGCCATCACACCGGCGCCGAGGATCGTGGCGAAGGATGAGCCGCCCTGGTCCACGCCGCTGCAGCCATCGGAAACCTTCGTAACGTCCGGGAAGTTCTGGCTGCACGTGCGGTCGCGGTTCAGGGACCACATGGACAGCCGGCCGACGCCGTGCGCGCTGGCATAGGCGCTCAGTTCTTGGGCGTCCTTGAGCGTGAAAATTTCGCCGGCGATGTCGTTCTGGCCGATCATCGGCGTCAGGCCGACCTTCCGCCACACCGTTTCGCTGCCGAGCTCGCTGCCGGCCGCCCGGTACAAGCCGGTCAGCTGCCGGTGGGTGGCTTCCGCGGCGGACACCGCGTTCTCATACATGGACCGGCCGGGCAGCTTGCTCCCGCCGTAGTCCATCGTCATGGCGTTCACGCCCGCGAGGTCGACGCCTGCGGTGATCATCCGGCTCACGGCATCCGTGCCCGCCGCCGTGAGGCCGTTGGGATCCGCCGGCAGGGTCAGCCACACGCTGAGGGTCTTGCCTTCGCGCTGGCGGTCCTGCTGGATCGCGGCGATGGCCGCCGACCGCCGTTGAAGGGCCGCGGAGTTGGACAGCGCCTCGCCTTCGACATCAAGATCGATGCTGCTGACGTTGTAGCGCGAAACGACGGCGTCATAGGCCGACTTCAGCTTGGCGGGATCCGTGCAGCTCACGGCCAGTTCCTGGTTGGTCAGCCCGCCAAAGGACACGGCCACGGTGCCGCCGAGCTGCTGGAGCCGGGCCACGCGCCGGTCCAGGTCCAGCGAGGCCGCCGCGTCGGAGAGCGAGTAGGCGGCGCCCCAGGAAGGCGTGCATGGATCCTTGGGATCGGCGACGACGAAGGACAGCACAACCTTGTCGGCCTCCTTGGAGACCGGGGCCTCGAAGGCGTACCGCGGAGTCGCGGTGACGTCCACGTATCCGGAGAATACGGACGGAATGGCCTCGGCCGCCCGGACGTCCTGGAAGTTGCCCCACGCGGCCACTCCGCCGGCGGCCGCAGCCACCACGGCGCCGATGAGCACGCCCACCCGGACTACCGATAGCTTGCGGCCTGGGAATCGATCGGACACAGCGCCCCCTATGTGCATAATGCGTAATTGGTTGACAGCCGGGATGTGCCGGCGGCCGGTATCAGCTCGTGTGATTTTCCGGGGTGTCTGATGTCCGGCAAGCGTCTGACCTTGCATTATCATAAGGGCACTCACCGGAACATCCGGTGCGGCGTGCGGGCTTTGACGTAGGTGCGCACCAATATGCCGAATTTGCAGTCTTATGGGGACTAATGCCAGATCAGCTTGTCTTGCCGCGCGTAGAAGCGGAAAGCGTCACCACCGAACAAAAGGGTGTGGTCCGGCGCCGCCAATGGGGGGCCGAAAGGCGTTCCGAACCGCTATCAATTGTTCATCCGAGGCCCTCCAGGCGCAAAATAATCCTCGGCCGGCTGGGAATTCTCACCACCCTGGGGGCCTGGGTAACGTACGTCATCTCCACCATCCTTAAAGAGCTCGCGGACAACCCGAACGCGGGCTTCAGGTTTCAGTTTGAGACGATTTCCTATCTTGTCGTCGTAACATTCCTGACATTTTCCGCCCTCATGTATCTTCTGGCCCGGCAAGGGGCCCTTTACCGGTTCCGTGACCATTCCCGGGTGCCGCGCGGCGAGCTGGACCGCCACTTCGCCGAGTACTCCGAGGGCATCACCGTCCTTGTTCCCTCCTACGCCGAGGAACCCCAGGTGGTGCGCGCCACGCTGTGGTCCGCGGCCCTACAGGAGTTCCCCGAGCTCAAAGTGGTCCTGCTCCTTGACGACCCGCCGCACCCCTCGGACCCTGCCGACCGGGCCCGGCTGGACAAGACCCGCGCGCTGACCTCGGAGATCGCCGCCGCGCTCAGTGTCCCGGCCGCCCGTTTCAACGCCGCCCTGGCCGAGTTCCGGCGCCGGGGCAAGATTTCCGGCGGGCATGAGGCGGCCGAGCTCGGCATGCTGATCGATGAATACGAGGCCGCCGCCAGATGGCTTGAAACGATGGCCGCCGCCGAAAATGTGGACGACCACGTCGACGAGTTCTTTGTCGACCTGGTCCTCATGGGCCTGGCCCGCGAGTTGAGGCTCGTACTCCTGGGCCTGAACGCAGCTTCGGTGCAGCAGGCCTCACCGCCGCGGTCCCGGATCGAGGAGCTGTATCTCCGGCTGACCTGGATCTTCAACGTCTCCACCGAGACGTTTGAACGCAAAAAGTACGCCAGCCTGTCGCACGAGGCGAACAAGGCCATGAACCTCAACGCCTACATCTCGCTGATGGGGCACACCTGGATCAAGGAAACCACCGCTGACGGCGTGGTCCTCCGCAAGGCGACGGCCGACGTCGGGCTCGCCGGGCAGGACCAGGCCATGGAGGTCCGCGACACCACGTATCTGTTGACGCTCGACGCCGACTCTCTGCTACTGCGCGACTACTGCCTCCGGCTGGTGTACTTCCTGGAATCGGCCGGCAACGAGCAGGTCGCGGTGACGCAGACGCCGTACTCTTCCTTCCGCGGCGCCCCCACCCGCATCGAGCGGGTTGCGGGAGCTACTACCGACCTCCAGCACATCCTGCACCAGGGCATGAGCTATTACGGTGCGACGTTCTGGGTGGGTGCGAACGCGGTCATCCGCAAACGCGCCCTCGAGGACATCGTGGAGGTGGAAACCAACGGGGCCTTCGAGATCCGGACCTACATCCAGGACCGTACCGTCATCGAAGACACCGAATCCAGCATCGACCTCGGCCAGCACGGCTGGACCCTGGTGAACTATCCGGAACGGCTTAGTTACAGCGCCACCCCTCCCGACTTCGGCTCCCTCGTGGTCCAGCGCCGCCGCTGGGCCAACGGCGGTCTGCTGATCCTGCCCAAACTGTGGGCCCAGCTCCTCCAGCACCGGTCCGACCGCCGCAAAATCCTGTTCCGGGAGGTGCTGCTGCGGGTGAATTACATGGCGTCCATCGCCTGGGCAAGCTTCGGCCTCGTCTTCCTCCTGGCGTACCCCTACGACAGCCGGCTGCTGAGTCCCATCGTGTTCCTCGCGGCCCTGCCGTACTTCCTGGCGATGGGCAGCGACCTGCGTGACTGCGGGCACCGCTTCAGCGATATCTTCCGGATCTACGGTTTCAACCTGGTGCTGCTGCCGGTCAACCTGGCGGGCGTGCTGAAATCGCTGCAGCAGGCCGTCACCGGCGACAAGATTCCCTTCGCCCGCACCCCCAAGGTCAAGGACCGCACCGCGGCCCCGGCCATCTACGTGCTGACGCCCTACGCGATCGTGGCCTTCTCGCTGCTCACCGTGTGGCGGGACGCGCAAGTGGGGAACTGGGGCAACGTGGCCTTCGCGTCGCTGAACGCCGTCCTGGCAGCCGGCGCGATTCGTGCCTACATCGGAGTTTTCAATTCCGCCGTCGATGTGTTCCTCGGGATGGTTAACTGGCTGTATGTCAGTCCCCGGCCCAAGAGCGTGAAGGAGACCCCCGTGATTGCCAAGACAGCCGAGGAAGTCGACTGGGAAACCATCCTCTACCACGGCGACCGCCGGCTGAACCGTGACCTCCGCGGGTCCACGGACCGCCGCCGTCGAATCGCGGTCCGATGACGGCCGAGGCCCTGGCGGGGCCCGGTGCGGACCGCGCGGACCGCGCCATCGGGGTGCGCATGCTCGACGGCGGAATCATCGAAGTCCTGCTGCCCCCGAACCACGAAATCGAAGGTCCCGAGGCACGCGTTGCGGGGGACGCCGTCCGGTCCCTCGCCGCAGGCCGGCGGGTGCCCGTGCTCCTGGTGATCACCGGCGTCGTCGGCGTCAGTGTTGAAGCCCGGCAGGTCTATACCGGGTCCATAGCGGCGACAGCGTTCGCGCTGGTAGGTGAGAGCCCGGTGGACCGGGTCATCGCCCACTATCTCCTGCGGTCCAGAAGCGAAACGATTCCGGCGCAGTTCTTCGGCTCCGCACCCGAGGCCGTTGAATGGCTAAGGCAGTATGCCCGTGAAGAGTGACGCCCCGGACCCCCGGCTGCACGCCCTCGTGGAGGGCATTGTCCGTATTGCCGGCGGCGACCTAAGCACCAGAATCCCGTCGTCCGGGGCCCGCGACGACGTCGCCGCCGTCATTGCCGGCATCAACCTGATGGCTGATGACCTGCAGACCATCTACCAGGAGCTCGAGGAGCGCGTCGAAAGCCGCACGGCCATGCTGCGCGAGGCGCAGGTGGAACTCGAGCGCATGGCACTGACCGACCCGCTGACCCAACTCGCCAACCGGACCGCACTCAATTCGGTCCTGAGCCACGCCCTGGCCGAATCCTCGCGCGGCGAGATGCCGCCGGCACTGCTGATTCTTGATCTCGATTCGTTCAAGGGCATCAACGACACCCTGGGTCACAGCGCCGGCGACGACGTCCTGCGCGTGATCGCGCGCCGGCTCCAGGACGCCGTGCGCGAGACGGACACGGTGGCGCGCCTCGGCGGCGACGAATTCGCGGTGATGCTGCCGAAGTCCAACCTGGTGCGGGCGCGCCGGGTGGCAAACAGGATCCTCAAGGCGCTCAACGAGAGCCTCGACGTCGGCGACCTCCGCATCACCTGCGGGACCAGCATCGGCCTGCGGATTGCCGAACCCGGCCAGTCCGTCGATGACCTCGTCATGGAGGCCGACACGGCCATGTACGCCGCCAAGGCCCAGCCGCACAGCAGCATCAAAGTCTTCGAGCCGGCGCTGCTGTACGCGCGGCGGCTCCAGAGCGTCATGGTCACCGAAATGCGCGAAGCGATCCGGCAGGACCAGCTGACCCTGCACTACCAGCCGGTGGTGGACCTCGCCACGGGCAGGGTGGAGGGCGTGGAGGCGCTGGTCCGCTGGAACCACCCGGAGCGCGGCCTGCTCATGCCGGACCAGTTCATTCCCCTGGCCGAGGAAACCGGCATGATCGTGGACCTGGGCCACTGGGTGCTGCGCAATGCCGTGCGTCAACTGCGGCAATGGCAGCAGGATCAGCAGGTGGACAGCACCTTCAACGTCCGCGTCAACATCTCCACCACGGAACTGCAAAACCTCGAGCTGATCGAACACGTGCGGGACATCCTCAGGGAGACCGGGGTGGACGCGTCCAACCTGATCGTGGAACTGACGGAGTCCATGGCCGTCAACGGCGGGGACGTGGACCAGTATTCGCTCAACGGCCTCCGGCGGCTGGGCGTGCAGCTTGAGATCGACGACTTCGGCACCGGCTATTCCTCCATCAGCTACCTGCGGAAGCTGCCGGTGAACGTAGTCAAGATCGACCGGAGCCTGATCAGCGGCCTGGGCGACGACGAGCAGCAGCGGGATTTTGTGGCCGCCGTGTTGCACCTGATCCACGCCTGCGGACTCAAGGCACTGGCGGAGGGGATCGAAACGCTGGAGCAGGCGGACGTGCTCCGCGAGATGGGCTGCGGCAGCGGTCAGGGCTACTATTTCGGCAGGCCCGCACCGGCGGCCGAGATCATGACGCTGATCAACAGCAGCAAAACTACATAGGACGCGCTAGCGGGGCCGTTGGAGTCTCCGGCCCAATAGCCGTTGCTGGCGCTGGCCGAGGGTTAAACAACGACGGTGGGTGTTGGAATCACTTCCGACACCCACCGCCAGTCAATGCAGTCTCCGTTACTTCTTTGTGGAGTCCGGCCACCAGTTCACAGCTTGGACCGAGCCCTGACCTGAATTGCTGCCGCTAGCCGAGATGGCAGATGCAGCAGACAGGCCAGCGGCGGCCAGCGCACCGGCGACGAGGAGTGTTGCAAGGGTCTTCTTCATTAGGACTCCTGATACGTAAGAGGCTGATGTGACTCATGTGATGCAAGTTCAGTATAGGGGTAAGCGACACGCCGCGTTATAACAATTCGTTCATCCAATCACGGGCCTGTGCTATTCGGGCGCACCTGCGCGGGAGCTAGGGATTTCCTGCGGGAACATTGCGTAGGTCTTGCTTGCGCGGTTTGTTCGATTCCGCTTCCGCGGCAAAGGATAATTGAAGCATGCAACAAAACGCCGTTTCATCCTCGTACGTAGCTGCAGAGTTGCAGGCGCGCGAGCACCGGTCCAATCATGAGTTCCGAGAGGCCGCGATCACCGCGCAGGTGGCCGCTGAGATCGGCCGTGCGGAAGGCGACGGTGCGTCGTGGTGGGGCATGACCTTATTTGGGGCTGAGTGCCTGCTTGCCGCTGGCGACTTTGAGGCCAGCGCCGGAGTTGCTGGCTCCCTGCTGGAGCAACCCGGAGACGCAATGCCGCAGCTCCGAGCGCAGGTGCACATTCTCCTCGCAAAGGCGTATCAAGGACTCGGCCTCTTGGAGCAGGCAGCCGACGAGGCCAGGGCGGCGGCCGACCTCATGAACGGCGAGGACGACGTCGAAATCGCCGTCAAGGCCCGGCAGGCGCTCATTGCGGCGCTTGCCGACAGCGGGAGACTTGACGAAGCGTGGGCGGAAAGCCTCGTCATGGCCGACGTCATTTCGGGCGAAGTCGACGACCAAATCGTGGGTAAGGCGTACTGGGTCATCGGAAACGTCGCGTTCCTCTGCAGCAAAGTCGCGGAAGGGCTGCACTATCACGAGCTCGCCGCTGCGACCTTCTCACCGGCTCGAAACCTCACGGTCTGGGCCAAATTCAACAAGGCCTCCGCGGCCATGCGACTCGCTGCTGACGTTGCGGACTCTGACACTCTCCGCTGTATTGAACGCGCGGAACTTGCCACAGATGTCATTGGCGGCAGCCCCAACGACTTTCTGTTGTTGAAATTGAACCGCGGCCACTGGAACTACCTCGCAGGAGAATCCGCCGCAGCCGTCAAACTGCTCGAGCAGATTTCTGTAGATCTGGAAACGCCTTCGCCTCAGATTTTGGGAGAGGCATGCTTGCTGCTGGGCCGCTCCCACGCCGATTTGGGCAACTGGGCCGAAGCGCGGAAACACTTGCTGGAAGCCGCCGACCACTTTGAGAAGGCAGGAGCCCCGCAACGTGCGGAGCAGGCCCTTGAATTCCTCAAGGACGTACCCTGAACTCTCCACTGATGTGGAGTTGCCCTCCGCTGGTCGTGAGGACTGGACATAGGTCCACTTGGCCCAGTGTGCGTGCCGAGGAATGGGCATGTCCCGAGTTCTGCGCCCCGAGCTAGGGAGGAGTCCGGCGGGTGGATCCAGTGACGGACTTGTCCGGTGTTGGATCCTTGGTGAAAGCCGACCCCCTGTTGAGGCTCAGGAGCGGACATGTCCCGTGTTGGAAACCTGGTGCAAGCAGCCGGCCCCCTGTTGAGGCTCAGGACTGGGCATGTCCCACGGTCGGAGAATCGGCCGCGGCCTTGCGTCCCAGGAAGACGGCCGCGACGCCAGCCAGGAGGCTAAGCGCCAGAAGTGCCCAGCCGGCCACGGTGAGCCCGGACGCCAGGGCGACCTGACCGGCGTCGACGGTGCGGGCGGACATCATGGCATCGATCGCCGTGTTGCCCCACAGCCTGACCGCCGCAAAGAGCAGCGGCAGCGCCCACAGCGCCCAGCGCAGCGGCCTGCGCGCCACATTGGTGCCGATCAGCAGGAGCCACGTGAAGCCAAAAATCAGCGGGAAGAGCGTGCCGGCCGTCTTGTGGACGTAGCTCAACTGGCCCAGGGCATCGGCGTCCATGGCCGCGCGCAGGTGCGCCACGAACCCCGGGTCGAAGCCGCCGACCAGCGAATCGGGCATGGCCTGGCCGTCCGACAGCTGGGTGAGCTGGTTGAGCGTCAAGAGGTGCAGGTACCAGAACAGGAACACGCAGGCCACCACCCCGGCGATCACAATCAGGTTGCTGTTGCTCTGGGCCTTCTGCGGCGTCCGGCTGGTGGTCGGATTGATCACCGGAGGCAGATGGTGCTGGGGGACCGCCGCGTTCGCGCCGTGCTTCTTGATCCGCTGTGCGGGTGTCTTGGCCATGGCTCCATTATCGCCCGCCCGGCGCCGCGCCCCGCGCCGGCTGTTCAGTGCGAACGGGCGCCGATAGGCTGGAACGCGTGACCGAACTAGGAAAACACCGGCTTGGCCGGCACAGCACCGCAGATCTTGACCCGTCTTTGGATGACTATCAGCTGGCCGAGGCCCTGGTCCGTGAAGCCGGCACGCTGGCGTTGCTGATGCGGCAGGCGGGGCTTGAGGGCAGGCAGAAGACCTCCGTTTCGGATGTGGTGACGGCCGCGGATCACGCCGCCGAGTCGTACGTGCTGGAGCAGCTCCGGCGCTGCCGGCCCGATGACGCCGTCCTGGGCGAAGAGGGCGCCTCCGTGGCGGGCAGCAGCGGCCGGACCTGGGTCATTGACCCGGTGGACGGGACGTACAACTTCCTGCACGGGTCCACGTACTGGTGCTCGGCCATTGCCCTGAAGGACGCAACCGGGGCCAGGCTCGGAGCCGTCTTCCAGCCGGATGAGGACAAGCTCTGGCTCGGCGGGACGTCCCGGCCGGCCACGCTCAACGGCGAACGGCTGCTCACGTTCCTCCCCGGCGCCGCCGGAGGCACGGGGCGGTCGAACACTCCGGTCTCCGAACTCGGCGCCGCCACCTACATCCACCCGACCTGGCTCGCCGACCCGATGTGCGCCATGCCCTGGCACGCGGCGGCGACCTCGGCGGCTGCGCTGCGCATGTTCGGCTCCGGCTCCTGCGATCTCGGCCGGGTGGCAGACGGCGAGCTCGGCTGTTGGTTCCAGCACAGCTGCCCTGAATGGGACTGGCTGCCGGGCCAGGCCATCGTCGAGGCGGCCGGCGGCGCGACGGACGTCGTGCGGGTCAACGGACTCGACTGGTTCATCGCGGGAGGCACGACGGCGGTGCAGCAGCTGCGCGCCGCGCTCGCCTCAGGGGCGGTCCACTAGGCTTCCCGCGAGCAAATGGCGCCCCTCTGGCGGACATGCCCATTCCTCGGCGCAGGTCCGGGACATGCTCATTGTTTGGCCCAGGGCGCGGGGGACATGCTCATCCTTCACGCCAGGGGCCGGGCGTATGGGGATGGTGTCCGGTGGTGGCGGGCTCCGCGGGACATGCTCATCCCACAATCCGGCCCGCGGGGGACATGCTCATCCTTCACGCCAGGGGCCGGGCATATGGGAATGGTGTCCGGTGGTGGCGGTTTTCGCGGGACATGCTCATTCCTAGGTCCAGCGTCCGCGGGACATGCTCATTCCTCGGTCCGGCCTCCGGAGGACATGCGCATTATTCGCGCTGAGGGCCGCGCAGAAAGGGAATATGCCCATCGGGCGCGGGCGGCGGAGGGCATGTCCCGACGGGGCGGACGCGGCCGTCAGTGCCACCGCCTAGACTTAGATACACCATGGATATGTTGTTTGACCCTTACGCCGACGGACCCTTCCAAGCTGCCTCCACGGCGGCGGCAGGGTCTAAATCGCGGGCCGGGACCGGCCTGGCGGGCCAGGATTCAGCCTCGGGGCCGGCCCCGCACGGCACCGCCCAGACCGGCACGGGACACGGTACCGGACACGGCGCGGGGCACGGCACCGCCCGGGCAGGCGGCGCATCCGGCGCCCACGACGGAGACTGGGACCGTCCCCGGCTGCCGAACGCCAGCGAGCTCCTTGAGGGACTGAACCCGCAGCAGGAGGAAGCGGTCAAGCATGCCGGCGGTGCCCTGTTGATCGTCGCCGGTGCGGGGTCGGGCAAGACCCGGGTGCTCAGTAACCGGATCGCCTACCTCATCGCCACGGGCCGGGCGCACCACGGCGAGATCCTGGCCATCACGTTCACCAACAAGGCCGCGGCCGAAATGCGCGAGCGGATCGAACTGCTGGTCGGCGGCCGGGCCAAAACCATGTGGATCTCCACCTTCCACTCCTCCTGCGTCCGGATCCTGCGCCGCGAGGCCAAGAACGTCGGGCTGAACTCCAACTTCTCGATCTACGACTCCGCGGACTCGCTGCGCCTGATCACGCTCGTGGCCAAGAACCTGGACCTCGACCCCAAGCGGTTCGCGCCCAAGGCCATCCAGCACAAGATCTCCGCGCTGAAGAACGAGCTGATCGACGCCGACAGTTATGCCTCCAGCGCCAACCACAACGATCCCTTTGAGTCCGCCGTGGCTGAGGTCTTCAAGGGCTACAGCCAGCGGCTGCGCCAGGCCAACGCCATGGACTTCGATGACCTGATCGCCGAGACCGTCTACATGTTCCGGGCCTTCCCGGCGCTCGCCGACTCCTACCGGCGCCGCTTCCGGCACGTGCTCGTGGACGAATACCAGGACACCAACCACGCCCAGTACGCCCTGGTGCGCGAGATCGTCGGCGAGGGCCCCGGCGCCGCCGAGCTCACCGTCGTCGGCGATTCCGACCAGTCCATCTATGCCTTCCGCGGCGCGGACATCCGCAACATCGTGGAGTTCGAGAAGGACTATCCGGACGCCCGGACCATCAAGCTGGAACAGAACTACCGCTCCACCCAGACCATCCTCAGCGCCGCCAACTCGGTCATTTCCCGCAACCCCAACCGGCCGGAGAAACGGCTCTGGACGGCCGAGGGCGACGGCGAAAAGATCGTCGGCTACGTGGGCGAGAACGAGCACGACGAGGCCCAGTTCATCGCGAAGGAAATCGACCGGCTGCAGGACGAGGGCAACCTGCGCCCCGGCGACGTCGCCATTTTCTACCGCACCAACGCCCAGTCCCGGTCCATCGAAGATGTCCTGGTGCGTGTGGGCCTGCCGTACAAGGTGGTCGGCGGCACGCGCTTCTACGAGCGCAAAGAGATCAAGGACGCCCTCGCGTACCTCCGGGTGCTGGTCAACCCCGACGACGACGTCAACCTCCGCCGGATCCTCAACGAACCCAAGCGCGGCATCGGCGACCGCGCCGAGGGTGCCGTGGCCTCCCTCGCCGAGCGGGACCGCACCTCCTTCATGGCCGCGGCGAGGCGCGCCGACGAGGCCCCGGGCATGGCCACCCGCTCGGTCAACGCCGTGCTCGGCTTCGTGAAACTCCTCGACGACCTCGCCGAGGTCGCCTCCGGCTCGGGTGCGGCCGCCGCGTTGGAAGCCGTGCTGGAACAGACCGGCTACCTCGCGACGCTGCGCTCCAGCACCGACCCCCAAGACGAATCGCGGGTGGAGAACCTCGCCGAACTGGTCGCCGTCGTCCGGGAATATGAACGCGACAACCCCGAGGGCTCCCTCGGCGCCTTCCTGGAGCAGGTCTCCCTCGTGGCCGACGCCGATCAGATCCCCGATGCCCCGGGCGCGGACATCGACGCCGCGGTCGCGGAGGCGAAGCGCCTGGGCGTCGTCACGCTCATGACCCTGCACACCGCCAAGGGACTCGAATTCCCGGTGGTGTTCCTCACCGGCATGGAGCACGGGCTGTTCCCGCACCAGCGCTCGGCCACGGATCCCAAGGAACTGGCCGAAGAACGCCGGTTGGCCTACGTGGGTCTGACCCGCGCCCGGAAGCGTCTCTACCTGACCAGATCCGAGGTCCGCAGCATGTGGGGCCAGAGCCAGTACAACCCCGCCAGCCAGTTCATCGAGGAGATACCGGCCGAGCTCGTCGAGTGGAAGCGGGAAGGCACCAGCCGCCAGAGCGGCGGATGGGGCACCGGCGCCGGGATCGGTTCGAGCCGGTACGGCGGATCATTCTGGGGTGCCGGAACGGCCCGCGGCGCCGGCACCGGCCCGTCCGCAGGATTCAACGCCGATGTTCCCGCCGCGGTGGCCAAAAACAGGGTCCAGCCGCAGAAGGAAATCGTGGCCGTCAGCGTGGGGGACAAGGTCAACCACACGGCCTTCGGCAACGGCACGGTCCTGGCGGTGGAGGGCGCCGGGGACAAGACGGTCGCCAAGGTGAAGTTCGACGTCGGCGAGAAGCGGCTCCTGCTGCGCTACGCGCCGCTGACCAAGCTGGACGCCTAACCTCCCGGACGCCTAACCTCCCGCACCGGATGCCTAACCGCCGGCGCCCGCAGGCCCTACTGCGTCGGCTCTCCCGCCTCCGTGACGCATGCGGATCCGACGCCGCCGCGCAGCCCGTCCGCACGCCGTCGTGCACCCGAAAAGCCGCGTAATCTAGCGGTTTTTCTACGCTTCATAGAATAGTGTCCTTACTCACATAACGGGTACTCTGGGACGGGCTGGTCCGAACAGAGGACTAGAGTTCCCAGAGGAGCATTGCGCCGTGTGGCTCGTTTCCAAGCTTGTCGCAGGGTGCGTTTATTCCGCAGCCCGGTAACCGCGAGAACGTGGGGTCCGGCTGTACAGAAACTACTTCGACGTAGAAGGACACTAAACCGTGGACCTGTTTGAATACCAGGCGCGCGATATGTTCGAGGCGCACGGTGTACCCGTGCTTGCTGGCATCGTGGCGCACACCCCTGAAGAAGCAAAGGCAGCTGCCGAGAAAATCGGCGGCGTAACTGTCGTCAAGGCACAGGTTAAGGCCGGAGGCCGCGGCAAGGCCGGCGGCGTCAAGGTCGCCAAGACCGCTGACGAGGCATTTGAACACTCCACCAACATCCTCGGGATGGACATCAAGGGCCACACCGTTCACCGCGTGATGATCGCCCAGGGTGCTGACATCGCCGAGGAATACTACTTCTCTGTCCTCCTGGACCGGGCCAACCGCAACTACCTGGCCATGTGCTCGGTTGAAGGCGGCATGGAAATCGAGCAGCTCGCCGTTGAGCGCCCCGAAGCCCTGGCCAAGATCGCGATCGACCCGGCTGTCGGCATCGACCAGGCCAAGGCCGACGAAATCGTCGCCGCCGCAGGCTTCGCCGAGGAACTGCGCGGCAAGGTCGCCGGCGTAATCCTCAAGCTGTGGGATGTTTTCAAGAAGGAAGACGCCACCCTGGTGGAGGTCAACCCGCTCGTCCTCACCGGTGCCGGTGACATCGTTGCCCTCGACGGCAAGGTCTCCCTCGACGAGAACGCCGACTTCCGTCACCCCAAGCACGCTCACCTTGAAGACAAGGACGCTGCTGACCCGCTCGAGGCCAAGGCCAAGGCGCAGGACCTCAACTACGTCAAGCTGGACGGCGAAGTCGGGATCATCGGCAACGGTGCCGGCCTGGTCATGTCCACCCTCGACGTCGTTGCTTACGCCGGCGAGAACCACGGCAACGTCAAGCCCGCCAACTTCCTGGACATCGGCGGTGGAGCGTCCGCCGAGGTCATGGCGGCAGGCCTCGACGTCATCCTGGGCGACCCGCAGGTCAAGTCCGTCTTCGTCAACGTCTTCGGCGGCATCACCGCCTGTGACGCTGTCGCCAAGGGCATCGTCGGCGCCCTGGCCGAACTGGGCCACTCTGCGAACAAGCCGCTGGTAGTCCGCCTCGACGGCAACAACGTTGAGGAAGGCCGCCGCATCCTGGCCGAGGCCAACCACCCGCTGGTTACCCTGGCCGCCACCATGGACGAGGGCGCCGACAAGGCCGCCGAGCTCGCCTACGCAGCTAAGTAAAGGGACCCGACTATGTCTATTTATCTGAACAAGGACTCCAAGGTCATCGTCCAGGGCATCACCGGCGGCGAAGGCACCAAGCACACCGCCCTGATGCTCAAGGCAGGCACCAACATTGTCGGCGGCGTCAATGCCCGCAAGGCAGGCACCACGGTCCTGCACGGTGACAACGAAATCACCGTCTTCGGCACCGTCAAGGAAGCCATGGCCGAGACCGGCGCCGACGTCTCCATCGTCTTCGTCCCGCCGGCCTTCACCAAGGACGCCGTCGTTGAAGCCATCGAGGCCGGCATCGGCCTGGTAGTCGTCATCACCGAAGGCGTGCCGGTCCAGGACTCCGCCGAGTTCTGGGCCCTGGCCCAGTCCAAGGTGGACGCCAACGGCAAGCAGGTCACCCGCATCATCGGGCCGAACTGCCCCGGCATCATCACCCCGGGTGAGGCCCTCGTCGGCATCACCCCGGCCAACATCACGGGCAAGGGCCCCATCGGCCTCGTCTCCAAGTCGGGCACCCTGACCTACCAGATGATGTACGAGCTGCGCGACCTCGGCTTCTCCACCGCCATCGGCATCGGCGGCGACCCGGTCATCGGCACCACGCACATCGATGCCCTCGAGGCCTTCGAAGCCGACCCGGAGACCAAGGCGATCGTCATGATCGGCGAAATCGGCGGCGACGCCGAAGAGCGTGCCGCGGACTACATCAAGGCACACGTCACGAAGCCGGTTGTCGGCTACGTGGCCGGCTTCACCGCCCCGGAAGGCAAGACCATGGGCCACGCAGGCGCCATCGTCTCGGGTTCCGCGGGCACCGCACAGGCCAAGAAGGAAGCCCTCGAGGCCGCCGGCGTCAAGGTCGGCAAGACGCCGTCCGAGACCGCCAAGCTCCTGCGCGAAGTCTTCGCCACCCTCTAAGCTCGAAGCTCCACAAGCAAGACAGCATCAAAGCAACGCGGGGTCACTTACGGCCCATTCCACTCGCTGGGATGGGCGCGAAGTGACCCCGCGTTTCTTTGTTTAAGTCCGGGGTGTGATTCCTAGACCTTTGCCCCGGTTAGGACTTCTTCGAGCCGTTGGTAACCCTCGGACATGCCGCCCTCCATCCCGGACTGCGCCATGCCGTCGCGCGCCTCCATGCTGGGGTAGACCGCGCGGGCGATGAGCCGGGAGCGGCCGCCGCCGAGGTCTTCGAAGGTCAGGAACTCGATGCTCACCACGTCCGGATAGCCGTCGAATTCGAAGGTCTGGATGGCGAAGTCGTTCTCCCGGACGGTGTGGAAGACGCCGTTGAAAACGTAGGCGGTTCCGTCCGGGGCCGTATGGGTATAGCGGTAGCTGCCGCCGGTCCTGAAGTCGTAGTGGTCGATGCTCATCGCCATCCGCCGCGGACCGAGCCACTGGGCGAGGAGCTCGGGGTCCTTGTGCGCCCGGAAGACCTCGGAAACGGGAAAATCGAACTCGCGCTCGAAATCGATGAAGGGCAGCCCCTCGGGGACTGTCAGTGTCAGTGCATTGCTCATGATGCATCCTTTGCCTGGGTGCCGCCCCGGGCGGCGCGGGTTTCAAGCACGGCGTCGAGGCTGCGGAACTGCCCCTCGCGGACCAGCCGGTACTGGTCGATCCATGCGGTGAGTGCTTCTAGCCGTGCGGGATTCAGGTGCACGGGCCGGCGCTGGGCGTCACGGGTGCGCGTGACCAGCTGCGCCTGCTCAAGGACCTGGATGTGTTTCGAGACCGCCTGCTTGGTGATCGCGAAAGGTTCCGCCAATTCATTGACTGTGGCCGGACCCCGGCTCAGCCGGGCAATGATGCGGCGGCGGACCGGATCGGCAAGGGCCAGGAAGGCCGCGTCGAGCTCACCGTCGTCGCTGGAATCCATGGGTGCGGGGACCTCCTCGTCAGTTACCAACACTCAGAAATCAACTGCCCTGCAGCCAACCGAGTAATCAACGCATTCATTGATCAATCTCTAGGTTGTTAACGCTACGCCTCACCCATGGTCCGCGCAATACCCAAATGCGGGGTCACTTAGCGCCCGTCCTGCGCCCCGGGATGGGCGCTAAGTGACCCCGCGTTGCTTTGGGCGGCCGGGGATCCTTGCGCCGTCGGGAGAAGCTTTGTTAGTATGTCAGGACAAACTACAAAAGGAGATGCGAGTGCCTCTCGTGCGAATCGACGTCAACCAGGGCCGCACCCCGGAGCAGCTCCGCGGGCTCAGCCGGGGAATCCATGCCGCCATTGTGGCCGAATATGGCATCCCGGAGCGGGACTACTTCCATATCCTGACCGAGCACCCCGCGGGCCAGATTGTCGCCCAGGATGCCGGACTCGGCTTCGAGCGGACGCCGGATGTGGTCATGATCCAGATCTTCACCCAGGCCGGGCGCAGCCAGCCGGCCAAGCAGTCCCTGTTCGCCGCCATCGCGGAAAGGCTGGCCGCCGAGGGGGTCGCCGGCGAGGACGTCTTCATCGGATATGTCGAAAACACGGCGGGGGACTGGTCGTTCGGTTTCGGCCAGGCACAGTACGTCACGGGCGAACTCGGAGTCCCCGGCAAGTAGCCGGAAGAACCGTTCTGGGCCCCCGCGGCACCCAAGCCGCGGGGCCGTCGGGGCCCTCTGTGTCAAGTTGTAAATATGTCAGTACAAACCTTTGACAGTACATAGATTCTAAGGCAAAGTAGTGGATGTGGCCCGGCTCACGCCGGCCCCTAAGCACCGAAGCTCAGGCTGCGCAAAGGTACCGAGTTCACACCAGAAAGGTCCGCGATCACCGTGACCCACGAACTGCTCACGATCGGGCGCATCAGCGTTGATATCTACCCGAATGACATCGGGGTTGATCTGGAGGACGTCACGTCCTTCGGAAAATACCTCGGCGGATCACCGTCCAACGTGGCCGTCGCCGCCGCCCGCCACGGCCGCCGCGCCGCCGTCATCACCCGCACCGGCGACGACGCCTTCGGCAAATACCTGCACCGCGAACTGCGCAAGTTCAACGTGGACGATTCCTTCGTCACCGCCGTCAAGGAATGGCCCACCGCGGTCACGTTCTGCGCAATCAAGCCGCCCGAGGACTTCCCGCTTTACTTCTACGGACGGTTCCCCACGGCCCCGGACCTGCAGATCAAGGCCGAGGAACTGGACCTGGACGCTATCAGGGACGCAGGCATCTTCTGGTCCACCGTCACCGGCCTTTGCCAGGAGCCCAGCCGCACCGCCCACCTGACGGCACACCAGGCGCGGCCCCGCACCGGGCTAAAGCCGGGCCAGTTCACCATCCTGGACCTCGACTACCGGCCGATGTTCTGGGCCTCCGAGGAGGAAGCCCGGGAACAGGTCGCCAAAATCCTGCCGCACGTCACCGTGGCGATCGGCAACGACAAGGAATGCGCCGTCGCCGTCGGCGAGGGCACCCCGGACGAACAGGCCGACCGGCTGCTGGCCGCCGGCGTCGAAATCGCCGTCGTGAAGCTTGGCCCCGAAGGGGTCATGGCCAAGACCCGCACCGAACGCGTCGTCTCCGCCCCGGTCCCCGTGGAAACCGTCAACGGCCTCGGCGCCGGCGACTCCTTCGGCGGGGCCTTCTGCCACGGGCTGCTCTCCGGCTGGCCGCTGGCCCAGGTCCTGGACTTCGCCAACGCCGCCGGCGCCCTCGTCGCCTCCCGCCTGTCCTGCGCCGACGCGATGCCGACGCCGGAGGAAGTCACGGGCCTGCTCGCCGAACGCGGCCGCCTGGTACCCGGCACCTACGCCTCCGAAGGAGCATCACTGTGAGCGTCAACTCCGCCGCCGCCGCCACCCTTGGCGTGGACGATGATCCCCGCCGCTACGAGCACCTGAGCATCATCAGGCTCGAGGACCCGGGCGCGATCGCCCGCGCCGCGCAGGCCCGGCGCCGCCATCCCGGCCCCAAAGCCGGCAAGCAGAACTTCATCGTCGCCGCCGACCACCCCGCCCGCGGGGCCCTCGCCGTCGGCAGCGATCCCGTGGCCATGGCCGACCGCCGCCAGCTCCTGGACCGCCTGCAGATTGCCCTGGCCGACCCGGACGTCGACGGCGTGCTCGCCTCGCCGGACATCATGGACGACCTCCTGCTGCTTGGCGCACTCGAGGGCAAGCTGCTCTTCGGCTCGATGAACCGCGGTGGCCTCTCCGGCCTGGTCAACGAGTTCGACGACCGGTTTACCGGTCACACCGCGGCGGCGCTCGAGGCACTGGGCGCCGACGGCGGCAAGATGCTCACCCGCATCTGCCTGGGCGACCCGGACACGGTGGCCACCCTCGAAGCGACCGCGCGGGCCATCGACTCCCTCGCCGAGCGCAAGCTGATCGCCATGGTGGAGCCCTTCCTCTCCGTCCGCGAGAACGGTAAGGTCCGCAACGATCTCTCCACCAACGCGGTGATCAAGTCGGTCGCCATCGCCGAAGGCCTCGGTGCCAGCAGCGCCTACACGTGGATGAAGCTGCCCGTCGTGGCCGAGATGGAACGCGTCATGGCGTCCACCACCATGCCCACCGTGCTCCTCGGCGGAGACCCGGAGGGGAGCCAGGACGACGTCTTCGCCAGCTGGCAGGCCGCCCTCGCCCTCCCGGGCGTCCAGGGCCTCACCGTCGGCCGGACCCTGCTCTACCCGCATGACGGCGACGTCGCCGGAGCCGTGGCCACCGCCGCCACGCTGCTGCACCATGCCACCTCAGAATCCACCCGCACCGAAGAAGCATCGGAGTAACGTCCCATGGGAACAGCAACCCGCAGAATGACAGTCGCCCAGGCTGTGGTGGAATACCTGTCCAAGCAATACACCGTCGATTCGATCGGCGGCCAGGACTTCCGGGAACGCCTGATTCCGGGCACCTTCGGCATCTTCGGACACGGCAATGTTGCCGGCGTCGGCCAGGCCCTGAAGCAGTACCAGCAGCTCGATCCGACGATCATGCCGTACTACCAGGGTCGCAACGAACAGGCCCAGGCGCACCAGGCTGTCGGCTACGCCCGCCACACCCGGCGCCGCCAGACCTTCGCGATCAGCACCTCGATCGGCCCCGGCTCCTCAAACCTGCTCACCGGTGCAGCGCTGGCCACCACCAACCGGCTGCCGGTCCTGTTACTGCCGAGTGACACCTTCGCCACCCGGGCCGCCGACCCGGTGCTGCAGCAGCTCGAACAGCCCTATGCCTACGACATCACCGTCAACGACGCCTTCCGGCCGCTGTCCAAGTTCTTCGACCGCGTCTCCCGGCCCGAGCAGCTGTTTTCCGCGTTCCACCACGGCCTGCGCGTCCTGACCGACCCGGCCGAGACCGGCGCGGTCACGATCTCGCTGCCCCAGGACGTCCAGGCCGAGGCCTTCGACGTGCCCGAGGAATTCCTCGCCGAGCGCGAATGGCGGATCCGCCGCCCCGACGCCGACGACGAGGACATCCGCCGCGCCGCCGACGCCATCCGCGCCGCCAAGCGCCCGCTGATCATCGCCGGCGGCGGCGTGCTCTACGCCTACGCCAACGAGGAACTCGCGAAGTTCGTCGACCTGACCGGCATCCCGGTGGGCAACACCCAAGCCGGCGTCGGCGTCCTGCCGTGGGATCACAAGTTCTCCCTCGGCGCCATCGGCTCCACCGGCACGACGGCGGCCAACGCCATCGCCGCCGAGGCCGACCTGATCATCGGCATCGGCACCCGCTACGAGGACTTCACCACCGCGTCCCGGACCGCGTTCCAGAACCCGGACGTGAAGTTCATCAACATCAACGTCGCCGCGATCGACGCCTACAAGCACGGCACCTCCCTGCCGATCGTGGCGGACGCCCGCAAGGCCCTGATCAAGCTGAACCAGGCCCTCGGCGGCTACCGGATCGGCGTGGACCTCGAACAGCAGATCGCGAACGAGAAGACCCGCTGGAACGCCACCGTGGACGCGGCCTTCGACACCCGCTTCACCCCGCTGCCGGCGCAGAACGAGATCATCGGCGCCACCAGCCGGGCCATGGATCCCCGGGACGTCGTCATCTGCGCCGCCGGCTCCCTGCCGGGCGACCTGCACAAGATGTGGCGGGTCCGGGACCCGTTCGGCTACCACGTCGAATATGCCTACTCCTGCATGGGCTACGAGATCCCCGGCGGTCTCGGCGTCAAGCGGGCGGCCCTGGCCGAGGCCGCGAAGGGCGGGGCCCAGCGCGACGTCGTCGTCATGGTGGGGGACGGCTCCTACCTGATGATGCACACCGAACTCGTCACCGCCGTCGCCGAGCGGATCAAGCTGATCGTGGTCCTGATCCAGAACCATGGCTACGCCTCGATTGGCTCGCTCTCCGAGTCCCTCGGGTCCCAGCGCTTCGGCACCCAGTACCGCGCCCTGGACGAGGAACACCACAGCTTCGACGACGGCGAACGGCTCCCGGTGGACCTGGCCCTGAACGCCGAAAGCCTTGGTGTGAAGGTGATCCGGATCGAGCCGGGCGAAAAGGTCATCGCCGAACTCGAACAGGCCATCCGCGACGCCAAGGCCGCCCCCGAAAACGGCGGACCGATCGTTATCCACGTCGAATCCGACCCGCTGCTGGATGCCCCCAGCTCCGAGTCGTGGTGGGACGTCCCGGTCTCCCAGGTCTCCGAACTCGAGTCCACGAAGCAGGCCTTCCAGACCTACGTCGACCACAAGAGCCGCCAGCGCAAGCTGCTCGGCTGACCCTCCTTCATCACCACGAACCGCCCCAGACAAAGATAGTCACCGACCAAGGAAGTCCATCACCATGTCAACGACGACCGTCACCACCAAGACCATTCAGCACTTCATTAACGGTGCCGAAACCTCAGGCACCGGCACCCGCACCCAGCCCGTCTACAACCCGGCCACCGGCGCCGTCTCCGCGGAGCTGCGGCTGGCCAACCGGGCAGACCTGGACGCCACGGTCGCCGCCGCCCGTGCCGCCGCCGATTCCTGGGGCGATATTTCCCTGGCCAAGCGCACGGCCGTGCTGTTCAAGTTCCGTGAGCTCGTCGCGGCGCACGTGGACGATCTGGCCGAGCTGATCACCGCCGAGCACGGCAAGGTCCTTTCCGACGCCAAGGGCGAGATCGGCCGCGGCCTGGAGGTCATCGAATTCGCCTGCGGCATCCCGCAGCTGCTCAAGGGCGACTATTCGGACCAGGTCTCCACCGGCATCGATGTCTTCTCCTTCCGCGAGCCGCTCGGCGTCGTTGCAGGCATCACCCCGTTCAACTTCCCGGTCATGGTGCCGCTGTGGATGGCCCCGATGGCGATCGCCACCGGCAACGCCTTCATCCTCAAGCCCTCCGAGCGCGACCCCTCCGCCTCCATGCTGCTGGCCAAGCTGTGGAAGCAGGCCGGCCTGCCCGACGGCGTCTTCCAGGTTCTGCACGGTGACAAGGAAACGGTCGAGGGTCTCCTGACCCACCCGGACGTGGACGGCATCTCCTTCGTCGGCTCCACCCCGATTGCGAAGTACGTCCACGAGACCGCCACCGCCCACGGCAAGCGCGTCCAGGCCCTGGGCGGGGCAAAGAACCACGCGATCATCCTGCCCGACGCCGATCTCGACAACGCCGCCGACCACCTGGCCGCCGCAGCCTTCGGCTCCGCCGGGGAACGCTGCATGGCGATCTCGGTCGCCGTCGCCGTCGGCGAGGCCGCCGACCTGCTGGTCAAGAAGGTTGAAGAACGTGCCCTGGCCGTCAAGGTCAACAACGGCACCGTGCCCGACGCCGAAATGGGACCGGTCATCACGCCGGCGTCCAAGGAACGCATCGTGCGGATCGTCACCGAAGCCGAAACCGCCGGCGCCGCCATGGTGGTGGACGGCCGCGACCTCGTCGTCCCCGGCCACGAGGACGGCTTCTGGGTCGGCCCCACCGTCCTGGACCACGTCAAGACCGAGATGACCGCCTACACCGAGGAAATCTTCGGGCCAGTCCTGGTCGTGGTCCGGGTGGAGGACCTCGACGCCGGCATCGCCCTGATCAACTCCAACCCCTACGGCAACGGCACCGCGATCTTCACCTCCTCCGGCGCCGCAGCCCGGAAGTTCCAGCGCAGCGTTACCGTGGGCATGATCGGCATCAACGTTCCGCTGCCCGTGCCGGTGGCCTACCACTCCTTCGGCGGCTGGAAGGCCTCGCTGTTCGGTGACAAGCACATCTACGGCCCCGAAGGCGTCTCCTTCTACACCCGCGGCAAGGTGGTCACCTCCCGCTGGCCCGAGCCCACCCACGCCTCGGGCGCCTCCTACAACTTCCCGTCCAACTAGTCCCCACCGCCACCCTCGCCTCGCAAGTCCCCACCGGCTCCCAGCCTTCGCAAGCTCAGGCAGGGGCCCTCGCCGGTGGGGCCCCACGGCTAGGGAACCCTGGCGGCGTGGGCCCACCCAACAACCGAGATCGACTGCTCCGCAACCGCCGTTTTGAGCGTCCAAAACGGCACCTGCGGAGCAGCCGATGAGAAGGAATGGAAATGACAGAGAACAAGCTGATCATCGGCACCGCGCCGGACTCCTGGGGCGTCTGGTTTCCGGATGACCCGCAGCAGACCCCGTGGGAACGTTTCCTGGACGAGGTGGCCGAATCCGGCTACAAGTGGATTGAACTGGGCCCGTACGGCTACCTCCCCACCGACCCCGCCCGCCTCGCCGAAGAGCTCAAGCAACGCGACCTGAAGGTCACGGCAGGCACCGTCTTCACCGCCTTCCACCGCGGCGCCCACCAGTACGACGAAGCCTGGGAGCCGGCCCGCAAGGTTGCCGAACTCACGGCAGCCATGGGAGGCGAACACATCGTGGTCATTCCCGCCATGTGGCGCGACGACGTCACCGGCGAGGCAGTCGAGAGCGGCACGCTTACCGAGAAGGCGTGGAGCGACCTCTTCGTCGGCCACAACCGTATGGGCAAGACCCTGTTGGAGGATTTCGGCCTGAAGCAGCAGTTCCACTCGCACGCGGACTCCCACGTCGGCGCGCAGGAGGACATCGAAACCCTCCTCGCCGCCACGGACCCGAAGTACCTGAACCTGTGCCTGGACACCGGCCACGCCGAATACTGCGGAGCGTCCAGCCTCGACCTGATTAAGAACTACCCGGACCGGATCGGCTACCTGCACCTCAAGCAGATCAACCCGGACGTCCTCAGACAAGTCAACGAGGAAAACATGACGTGGGCCGCCGCCAACCTGGCCGGCGTGATGACCGAGCCGCCGAACGGCCTGCCGGACCTGCGCGCCGTCATCGAAGCCGTTGAGGCGCTCAACCGCCCGATCTTTGGCATTGTGGAACAGGACATGTACCCCGTGGCCTTCGACGTCCCGATGCCGATCGCCAAGCGCACCCGGAACTACCTGCTCTCCTGCGGCTCCCGCACCGCCGTCAACTAGACGTCCACTAGACGTCAACTAGAACTGAGGACAAGACCATGACAAAGACCCTCCGCGTAGCTGTCATCGGCGCCGGCCGTATGGGCGCAGACCACATCCAGCGGCTCAACACCCGCATCCACGGCGCGGAAGTTGCCGCCGTCGTCGACGTCGACCTCGCCCGGGCGCAGGCCGCCATCGAAGGAATCCCGGGCGCCGTCGCCCTCGCCGACGCCGAGGAGGCCCTTAGTAACGGCGACGTCAACGCCGTGCTGATCGCCACCCCCGGCTTCCTGCACGAGGACATCCTGCTCAAGGCGATTGCCAAGGACATCCCGATCCTCTGCGAGAAGCCGCTCACCCCGGATGCCGAGACCTCCTGGAAGATCGTCGAGGCCGAGCAGAAGCTGGGCCACAAGCGCATCCAGGTCGGCTTTATGCGCCGCTTCGACGCCGAATACGCCGCCCTCGGCAAGATCATCCGCGACGCCGAGCTTGGCGAACTGCTCATGCTGCACCACCAGCACCGGAACCCCACCACCCCGGCCGGCTTCACCAACGAGATGCTGATCAACGACTCCGTGGTGCACGAATTCGACGCCATCCGCTACTTCACCGGCGAGGAAATCACCTCGGTCCAGGTCCGCCTGGGCAAGCCCACGCGGAACGCCCCGGCCGGGCAGCACGATCCGCAGCACGTGCTGATCGAGACCGAGTCCGGCGTCCTGGCCGACGTCGAGATCTACGTCAACGCGAAGTTCGGCTACGAAGTGGCCACCCAGGCTTCCTTCGAGGACGGCATCGTCAGCATCGGCGGCGACAAGGGCCCGTACACCCGCAGCAACGGCCACTGGGGCGGCAACATCACCCCCGGTTTCGAGGAGCGCTTCGGGGCTGCCTACGACGTCGAAATCCAGTCCTGGGTCGACGCGGCCCTCCGCGGCGAGATCGGCGGCCCCACCGCCTGGGACGGCTACGCCACGGCCGCCTGCTGCGAGGCCGGCGTCGAGGCGCAGAAGAACGGCGAAAAGGTTGCGGTGAAGCTCAACGCCAAACCCGCGCTCTACAGCTAGAAACCCTTCCGGCCGGCCGCCTTCTATTACACAGAGGGCTGCCGGCCGGCCGCACGCCCGTCCACAATGGCCAGATCCACAATGGAGTGTTCCCGTGAAAATCGCCCTTGACCCCACGCCGTTCCACCACAGCCACGGACTCCTGGAGTTCCCGCGCGTGGTGGCAGACCTCGGCTACAAGTACATGCAGATGACCCCGCATGCCGATTTCATCCCCTTCTTCAACCACCCGAAGGCCGACGACGAGCTCGTGGGCAAGCTGAAGGCGGCCTGCACGGACGCGGGAATCGAAATCGCCTCGGTGCTGCCCGTGCTCCGCTGGTCCGGCCCGGACGAGGACGCCCGCGAGGCCGCCGTCCGCTACTGGAAACGCGCCATCCAGATCACCGTGGACCTGGGCGTCAGCACCATGAACACCGAATTCAGCGGCCGGCCGGAGAAGGCCGAAGAGTCCGAACGGGCCTTCTACCGCTCCATGGAGGAACTGCTCCCCATCATCGAACGCGAAGGCATCGATCTGCTGATCGATCCGCACCCGGATGACTTCGTCGAGGAAGGACTCGCCGCGATCCGGGTGATCCGCGGGCTGAACTCGAAGAATGTGGGACTGGTCTACGTGGCCTCGCACAGCTTCCACATGAAGAACGAACCGCTGGAGATCATGCGGGCCGCCGGGGACAAGCTGCGCCTGGTGCACGTCGCGGACACCATGGACCACCACGCCTCACATGGCCTGCGCTACATCACCAACCCGCCCGGCAACCCCGTCCGGGTGCACCAGCACCTGAAGATCGGCGACGGCGACGTCAACTGGGACGAGTTCTTCGGCGGACTCAAGGAAATCGGCTTCCTGGACCGCGAGGACACCGTCATGGTCTCCAGCGTCTTCGCCGAGGACGACAACGCCGCGGAGGTCTCCCGTTACCAGCTGGAGACGATGACGCAGCGCGTTGAGAAGGCGAGCCTATGACGTCGCCTGACACAACGTCCCCTGACAAAGCGGAGCCTGACACAACGTCGCCCGGCACAACACTCACCGACGCAGCTCCGGCCGGTGGCCCGACCGAACCCGATGCCCGGGAAGCGGTCCGGAGAACCGGCGGAGCATCGAATCCCAAGAGATTCATGCGGCGCGTGGCGCTTTTCTCCACCTTCGGCGGGCTCCTCTTCGGCTATGACACCGGCGTCATCAACGGCGCCCTGCCGTTCATGCAACGGGACCTCGGCCTCACCCCGCTGACCGAGGGGCTCGTGACCTCCACGCTGCTCTTCGGCGCGGCGTTCGGCGCCATCTCGGCGGGCCGGCTCTCGGACCGCTTCGGCCGGCGCAGGACCATCATGGGCCTCGCCCTGATCTTTGCGGTGGCCACCATCGCCTGCTCGCTCTCGCCCGGCACCGGGATGCTTATCGCCTCCCGCACCCTGCTGGGCCTCGCCGTCGGCGGGGCGTCGGTAATCGTTCCGGTCTACCTTGCGGAAATGTCCTCGGCGGCCCAGCGCGGGCGAGTCGTCACGCAGAACGAGCTCATGATTGTCACCGGGCAGTTCCTGGCGTTCACGTTCAACGCCGTGCTGGGCAACGCCTTCCCGGAGGCCTCCCACGTCTGGCGGTGGATGCTGGTCATCGCCACGCTGCCCGCCGTCGTCCTGTGGCTCGGCATGCTGCTGCTGCCCGAAAGCCCGCGCTGGCTGGCGTCGGCCGGCCGCTTCGGTGAAGTCCTTGACGTGCTGCGCCGGACCCGCGCCGGAGAGGACATCTCCACCGAGTTCGATGAGGTCCGGCAGGCCGCCAGGGAGGATTACCAATCCAAGCTCGGCACGTTCCGCGATCTTACGGTTCCGTGGATCCGGCGCATTTTCGTCGTCGGGCTGGGCATGGCCGTGATCAACCAGATCAGCGGCGTCAACGCCATCATGTACTACGGCACGTCCATCCTCTCCAGCTCGGGCTTCGGTGACCAGGGCGCACTGATCGCCAACGTCGTCAACGGGGTCACCTCGGTGGTAGCCGTCGTCGTCGGGATGTCCCTGATGTCGAAGTTGCCCCGGAAGTCCATGCTGATTGCCGGCCTGATCGGCACGGCATCGTCCCTGCTGGCCATCGGCATCATCTCCATGGTCCTCCCGGAGAGCACCCTCCGCGGCTACCTGGTGCTGCTGTTCATGGTGACATTCCTGGCCTCGATGCAGTCCTGCATCGGCACCGTGACGTGGCTGACGATGGCTGAAATCTTCCCGTTGCACGTCCGCGGCATTGGCATGGGCATCTGTGTCTTCGTGCTGTGGATGATCAACTTCCTGATCGGGTTCTTCTTCCCGCAGATGGTGTCCTGGATCGGCGTCTCGGTGACGTTCTTCATTTTCGTCGCGATCCAGCTGGCAGCGATCGTCTGGGTGAAGCGCGTGGTCCCGGAGACCCAGGGCAAGAGCCTGGAGGACCTTGAACACTTCTTCAAGCACGCGGCCGTGAAGCAGCCCGCCACGGTGTAGCTCCGCAAGCAGACAGCCCCGCCCCGCGATCGTCGCGGAGCGGGGCTGTCTGCGTTGTAGCTCTTGCGGCGGGTGCGGCCCTAGACCCGGGCGTGCAGCCGGGGGAGGGCGTCCACCAGCGGTGCCAGTTCCGGGACTTCCTGGGCCTCGGCCAGCGCCCGTTCCAGCGTGGCGTCGTGCACCGGCCGGCTCTGCTCGAGCAGTGCGATGCCGCTGGGTGTGAGCTCGGTGTAGATTCCGCGGCGGTCATCCGCGCAGAGGATCCGGGTGAGCAGCCCGCGGTCTTCGAGCCTGTTGACCAGCCGGGTGGTGGCGCTCGCGCTCAACGCCGTGGCACGGGCCAACTGCTGCATCCGCATGTGCCAGCCGTCCTGCCGGCTCAGCGCATCCAGCACGGTGTACTCCACCACGGAGAGCTGCGCCTCGGCCTGCAGGGCACGCTCCAACTCGGCCTCGATCAGCCCGTGCAGGGCCGCCAGGGTCCGCCAGCCTTGTGCCCGGACCTCGACGGCGTCGTCCTTGATGCCCATCTGCTGCTTCCCTTCGGCTCGAGGGCCCGGCGGAGGTGATGCCGGACCCATCAAATAATAGTTGCTTGCGCGCTGTATCTGCTTGTGCAAGAATAAATAACGCGTCTGCAACTACTAGCTTACGCGCCATACTCCCTTCCGTACAGCTTTGTAAGGAGCACCTTCATGCCTGTTGGCCTGATAGCCCTAGCCCTTGGCGGGTTCGGCATCGGACTCACCGAGTTCGTCATCATGGGCCTGCTGCCGCAAGTGGCCGCAGACTTCCACGTCACCGACGCCAGCGCAGGCTGGCTCATCTCCGGCTACGCGCTCGCCGTCGTGGTCGGGGCGCTGGGCCTCACCGCCGCCGTGACGCGCTTCGAACGCAAACCGGTGCTGGCCGTGCTGATGGTGCTGTTCATCGCCGGCAACCTCGTCTCGGCCATCGCTCCCGACTACGGGACCATGATGGCCGGCCGCATCATTGCAGCGCTCTCGCACGGAGCGTTCTTCGGCATCGGCGCCGTCGTGGCCGCCAGCATGGTGGCGCCCAACAAGAAGGCCGGCGCCATCGCGATCATGTTCACCGGCCTGACGGCGGCGAATGTCCTCGGTGTCCCGTTCGGCACCATGCTGGGCCAGGCCGCGGGCTGGCGCTCCACGTTCTGGGCCATCACGGTGATCGGGGTCCTCGCCCTGGCGGGCATCGTGACGCTGGTCCCCAGGACCGGGTCGGGGGACGCTGCCGCTGATTCCGCCGCCAATTCTGCCGCCGGCAGCCTGCGCGGCGAGCTCCGCGCCTTCCGGTCCGGGCAGGTCTGGCTCTCCATCTTCGTCACCATCCTCGGCTACGGCGGCATGTTCGGCGCCTTCACCTACATCGCCTTTACCCTCACCGAGGTCACCGGATTCTCCGCCACCACGGTCCCGTGGCTGCTGATTCTCTTCGGCGTCGGACTCTTCATCGGCAACACCCTCGGCGGCAAGGCCGCCGACAAAAATGTGGACCGCACCCTGCTCGTGGTGCTCGCCGTCCTGGTGGTGGTGCTCGTGACCTTCGCCCTGACTGCCGGAAACCAGCCGATGACCATCGCGTCCATGGTGCTCCTGGGCGGCTTCGGCTTCGCCACGGTGCCCGGACTGCAGATGCGCGTCATGAAGTATGCCAGCAGCGCCCCCACCCTGGCCTCCGGCGCCAACATCGGCGCCTTCAACGTCGGCAACGCCCTGGGAGCCTGGATGGGTGGCGTCACCATCACCGCCGGCCTCGGCTACACCTCGCCGATCTGGGCGGGCGCCGGTATTACCCTGCTCGGCCTGGCCGTGATGGCGTTCGCGGCAGCCGCCGCGAAGAAGCGCGACGCCGGGCGGCCGGCCGACGTCGACAGCTCCCAGGCGGAGCTGCAGCCGGTCTAAGGCAAGCCGGCCTGGAGGGCTACCGGCCGAATTGTCCGGCCGCCGCCTGCGGGGGAGCGGCTGGCCTAACGGGCCATCGGCCCGGGCTGGGGGAGCGGCCGGCCTACCGGCCGAAGGGCAGCCGCGGGTCCAGGTCCTGGCCCTCCCACGTCTGGCGGATCCAGCCGTGGTGCGGATCGTCGCTGATGAGCCACTCGCGCACCGGGCCCGGGCCCGCCATGACATTGAGGTAGTACAAGTCGTAGCCGGGCGCAGCCATGGCGGGCCCATGCCAGCCATAGGGCACCAGGACGACGTCGCCGGTCCGGACTTCGGCCGCGACGTCGATGGGGCGCTCGTCGGAGGCGTAGACGCGCTGGTAGCCGATGGCGTCGTCGGGTCCCGGATGCTGGGGCGCCCCGGGCGTCACGCGGGTTTCGAAGTAGTAGATCTCCTCGAGGTTGGTCTCGCCGTCCTTTTCCTCGTCGTGCTTGTGCGGGGGATAGGAGGACCAGTTGCCGGCCGGCGTGAGGACCTCGCAGACGATGAAACGGTCTGCCTCCAGGGCGGCAGGGGTACCGAAGTTGTGAACCTGGCGGGAGCAGTTGCCCGCTCCGCGAAGTTCCACCGGCGTCTCGGCGGCCGTGATGAGGCGGGTCGGGTAGGAGGCCTTGGCCGGCGCGGTGGCAACTGCCACCCGTCCGCCGTCGGCCGAGGTGATGGTCGCCGCCTTGCCGGAACCCGTGTAGAGCACATCGCTGGGGCCGCTGAAGACACTGTTCCGGCCGGCCAGGGGATAGTCCTGGCCGTCCACGGTGGCCACGAAGGCGCCGTTGAGAGGGATCACAATTCGTTCCTCCGCCGCCGCGTCCAGCCCGACGCCGCCGCCGGCCGCCAGGGAGGCGACCTTCAAGCCGGTGTGCGCCCAGCCGTCCACCTCAAGTCCTGAATCGGACGTTCCGATGGAAATGTCCCACTTGCCTTCGGCGGCGGTGCCGAGCGGATAGACCCAGTTGGCCATGGAAGATGCCCTTTCGTTGTTGCGCCGGAGGGAGGCGCGGGTGTGACGGATTGGAGCCGGCGGCGCTCGTGGTGCGCTGCCGTGCGGGTGCGCCTCTTGCGAGGCGGCAAGATCTGAATGTTTAGTGCTGAATGTCCATCTCTGAGCGCCTAGCTCTGAACGCCTATCTCTGAACGAGCGTCATTTCAAAGCTGTAGGAATCTGCCCGGTAGACATGGTGGCCGGTTTCCACCATGCGCCCGGTGTCGTCCACGGCGGTGCGCTCCATGGTGACCAGCGCGGAACCGGGAGTGGTCTCGAGCAGCGGCGCCTGGTAGTCGTTGGCGATCATGGCGCCGATCCGCTGCGAGGCGAGGCGGAAGTTCACGCCGCCGTTGCGCAGGATCCCGTAAAGGCCCTGCGACGCCAGGAGCGCCTCGTCGATTGTGGTGATGTCGTCCCGCACCCAGTTCTCCATCAGGGCCAGCGGCTTGCCGCCCACTTTCCGGAGCCGGGTGAAGTGGTAGACCTTGGCGCCGGCGGGAAGCTGGAGCGTCGTCCGGATCGAGGCGTCCGCCTCAACGTGGGAGAAGCTGAGCACCTCGGTGGTGGGTTTGCTGCCGTTGTTGCTGAGGTCGTCGTAGAGGCTGGAGAGTTCCAGCGGGCGGCGGACCTGGCTGGACACCACCTGGGTGCCCACGCCACGCTTGCGGACCAGGAGGCCGGAGCGGACGAGTTCATCCATGGCCTTGCGCATCGTGGGGCGGGACAGGTTGAGCTGGGCAGCGAGGTCGATTTCATTTTCCAGCCGGCTGCCAGGCTCCAGCAGCCCGGTGTGTATCGCGGCCTCGATCCCCTGCACCACCTGGTGGTACAGGGGTATCGGGGAAGAGCGGTCGATCTGCAGATTTAGTTGATTCGCCACTGGGCGCGCTCCCTTGTGCTCCACGGCGGCCGATAGTGCCGGCCTGTCCGCGTATGTCAGGCATATGTTCACTAGATTGTTCGCTTGATAGGACATACTGCCTTTTTCTGATAGTAGCAGGGCTGCCGGAGCGAGCCAAGGGTCGTCTTCTGGGCCGCGGCAGAGCGGCCCGGCCGGCGGGCCCCAGAGCGTGCATGCCCGCGACTGCGGTCATTTCGTCGCGTAGCGTTACGTCAAAACATCCTAATGTCAGGACAAACTATTGACATCTGTGATTGAAGTCACCATGATCTGTTGTAGATGGCTCACGGACCGACGCGATGAAGCGACCGGCGTGGCCCGGGATCAAAGGAGATTAATCGTGACCAAGTTCTCGTGGCGGAAGGCGGCCCTCGCGGCGGCCGTTGTACCCATGCTGGCCCTGAGCGCGTGTTCCAGCACCGGCGGCAAGCCCGCAGACACAGGCAATGCGGCCGGCGGAGGCCAGGTCGCCTCGACGCCCCGCATCAAGATCGCCCTGATTACCCACGCTCCGGCCGGCGACACGTTCTGGGACACCGTCCGCAAGGGCGCCGAGGAAGCGGCGGCGAAGGACAATGTTGAACTCCTGTACACGGGGGATCCGGAAGCTGGCCGGCAGGCGCAGCTGATCCAGCAGGCTATCGACCAGAAAGTGGATGGCATCGCCGTAACCTTGGCCACGCCGGACGCGCTGAAGGACTCGCTGAAGAAGGCTACCGACGCGGGCATTCCGATTGTCAGCCTGAACGCCGGCGAGGACGTTTCGGCGCAGCTGGGGGCGTTCACGCACTTCGGCTCGAATGAGAAGATCGCCGGCGAGGCCGTCGGCACCCGGCTCGCGGCCGAGAACTTCAAGCACCCGGTCTGCGTGATCCAGGCACAGGGTCATGTGGGACTCGAAGCTCGGTGTGCCGGTGTGAAGGCCAAGGTGCCCGGGACGGAGATCCTGTACGTGAACGGCGCGGACATGACCTCGGTCGAGTCGACGGCGACCGCAAAGCTGCAGGCATCGAAAGACGCTGATGTCATCATCGGGCTAGGCGCTCCCATCACCCTGACCCTCCTGAAGTCCGTCGCGACCGCCGGAAGTTCGGCGAAGGTTGCCAGCTTTGACCTGAACAAGGAGCTGGCGCAGAAGATCGTCGACGGCAGTGTCCTGTTCACGGTGGACCAGCAGCCGTGGCTGCAGGGCTACGGCGCTGTAGATGCGCTGTGGCAGAACAAGCGCGGTGGATTCAAGATCGGTGGCGGCCAGCCCGTCCTGACGGGACCCGCGATCGTCGACAAATCAAATGCAGCCGATGTCCTGAAGTTCGCCGAACAGGGTATCCGCTAACAGCCCGCTGGCAGGGCCGGCCCCGCGCCGGCCCTGCAGCAAGGAGACATATTATGACCATCACCCAGACAAAGACACAGTCGCCGGCGCCCGATGAGCGCGTCGCCAAGCGTAGTCCGTTCCAGAAACTGCTCGGACGTCCCG
>NZ_RBIR01000009.1:55816-178471 GCF_003634095.1 Arthrobacter oryzae | reverse complement strand
TCGCCTCGGAGCGGACATAGTCCACGTTGGCGTGCCGGTCGGAGACGTCCTTGGAAGGCACCGTGCCGCTGTCGACGAGGCAAATGGAGCGCACCTGGGCGGTCTGGTTGTTGATCGCATCCAACAGGACTGCCAGCTCCCTGGGACGGTCAAACGTCACGGCAGCGACTGCAACCGAGGGGGTCATCGCGGGGTCCTTTCAGCACGACCGTCAGTGGTTTTCCCGCCGGCGGAGGGCCGGGTGAGGCGAAGAGAGGGGGCCGTTGGCATTGGTTTCCTTTCTGGTGGAACGGTGGGTCTGCGTGTCCGGTCATTGTTGGGCCGCTCCGCCGGCCTGCCGAAGCCCGTTCCGGGACGAGTTCAACTGCCGGTTCTTCCCCTAACCGCAGACGAACCGTCAAGTGAAGCGTCCCGGACCGTGATTCTGCTCTGAGACGGCACGGGTTGCTCCCTTGGGTGAGCAACCCGTGCCGCTTACTCAGCGCGTCGTTTCTAACTCAACTTCCGGCCCGATTTGCCCGAAATTATCGGCGGGTATTGCGTTCCATACCCGGTCCGTTTCTCACGGGAACGCGTTCACCCGGCGAGGACGGCAATCCTGGCTGAGTCAGTCAACCGCTGTGCAATCTCGAGTACCTCTGCAGCTTCCAGGGCTGTGGTGCCTTCGGACGGAGCGCCCGCCGCGTGGCGGGCGAAGGACTCGGCCTGGAGGCGCAGCGCCTCCAGCTGGGGAGCTTCCCCGCTCTCGGGCGAAACGACCTCAATGCGGGAGTGCCCCATCGAGCCAAATACTTCGGCCGTGACTACATCGCCCCCGGGATAAAAGCGTCCAAGGGAGACGATCGCGGTGGCCCCCTCCGAGAGGGAGATCAGCGCCTGTGCGCTGTCCACGTCGTTGGCCGCATCGGGGTCTTCCGTGGCGGGCCCTGCCACGGCTGTCACGTCGGAGACATCCTGGTCAAGAAGCCAGAGCACCTGGTTGATTTCGTGAACACCCATGTCGATGTAGATCCCGCCGCTGTGGTTTCGGAAACTTGCCGCCGGCGGCGCCTCATCCCACTGCGAGCACACGACATGCTGGATATTGCCCAACTTCCCGGCCGCGATCTCCCGGCGGAGCGCAACCAGTTCGGGGATGAAACGACGCCAATACGCGATCTGCAAAGCGACGCCGCGTTCAGCGGCCAGCGCAGCAGCCTTCCGCGCGTCTTCGGCGGAGATACCGAAGGGCTTCTCGCAGAGCACTGAGACGCCGGCTTCAATGACTTTGGTGGCGAGCTCGACATGCTGATCGGTGGGTGCGGCGATAATGACACCGTCAAGACCACCAGCAGCGAGCATCTCTTCCACGGTCGGGAATACCGCCAGACCCATGGACCTCAGTTCCCGTGCGGATGATTCGAAGGGCTCGGCAACGGCAACGCACTCCACCAAGGCTGAATCCGTCAGCGCCCTAAGGTGGGTGCGTCCCATCCGGCCGCCACCGATCAGACCGAGGCGAAAACGCGGGCTCACAGTCCACGCTCCGCAAGGAATGTCCTGTTGGCCTGTTGGTCTGCGATGGCGCGCTCGAAGCGCTCCGCCGTCTGGGGCAGGATGTCCTGCTCAACGACCAGCCAGCCCGAGTACCCGATGTCTTTCAGTGTGGAAATAAAGGCATCGCAGTCAAGGTCGCCTTCGCCAAGCACGGGGAACACTTCCCGTTCCCAGATTGCGGTCGTGGGCAGCTTCTCCGCAACGACTTCATTGAACCGGGCGATACTCGCGCTCTTCAGATGCACATGATTGATGCGGTCGGCCCAGGTGCGGAGATATTCCACGGGGTCGCCGCCGCCGATGAGGAAGTGTCCGGAGTCCAGGCACAGTCCGATGTCCGAGATTTCCAATACCTTGGCGATCTCCTCCGGAGACTCGACGTATGTACCGGTCTCGTGATGGAACGTCGGCTCGTAGCCACGCTTGCGGCAATGTTCAACCACACGGGCAAGCCCGATCGCGAAGGCATCCCATTGCTCCGGGCTGTAGCCGCTCGTGGGGTTCCTCTGACCGGAGCCTGGAGAATTCCGGCGGTGTTCGGCACCTGCATCGGCGATGGTCGGTTTCGGCGGCAAGCCGCGTTGAAATTCGGAAATAGCATCGAAGGTGTCCAGCATGGCATCGAGTTCGGGCATCATCGCGTCCAGCTCGGAGGCGTCTGAGAACGGCAACTCAAGGTAGGCGCCGGTCAGACCCAGACCGTGCGCGGCGAGGCCTTCGCCTAGCTCCGCCCCGTCCCCCAAATAGCCGACAGGACCGAGGTCGATTCCGGCGTACCCGGCCGAGCTGACCGCCTCGAGGATCGCAGCCCCATCGGGGACGTTCGGGTCGATCCCGACTGTGACTTCAAATGCTCCGTAGCTGATGGGGGCGTTTGCCACGACGATGCCGGTGTTATTGCTCTGCATGATCAGAATCCTTGATTAGTTAACGAACGCGGGGGCGTCAATCGAGCTGGGGTGCGCAATGGGCTCTCCCTGCTGGATGTATCGAATGATGGACTGGCAAAGGGCCAGGTCGTGCAGGGCGTCCTGAGCGTTCGTGAGCGGTTCGGTGCCCTTGACGACGCAATCGTGGAAGGCCTGGAGTTCCAGCTTGAATGAGCTTTCGTACGACACGGTCTCGCTGATGTGTCGGGATTTCGCCGTACCGACTTCGCCGTCAATGATCTCCACGGTTGCCGGTGCGCTGCGCAGGAAGGGCGACGGGAAGCTCAGCGTTGTGCGGGATTCCGGGCCGTAGATCGCGAACTCCATCTCGTAACGGGTGATTCCCGGGAGGTCGAGCCAGTGGATCGCCGCGGTCAGGTCACCGAATTTGAGCACGACGGTGAGGCTTCCGGCCGTCAGGTCGACATAGTCCAGGCTCGTGGGCTCGCCGAAGACGCCGCGAATGGTGTTCAGTTCATGCACCAAGGTGTCCAGAAGGACGGCGTGGTAGCTCTCGCGCAGGAACGGGTCAGCGTCCCCGATGGCCCGGGTGATGCTTTCCTGGGTCTGAGTCTTCCAAAGGGCAATTGCCTCGGCGGGAATCGGGGACACCGGCGCCAGGGAGTAGTGCTGGACGTAGGGCAGGAAAGGGGACTCGAAGGTCGTCACCCGGAGAAGACGAGGATCCACCGTGTCGGCGGCCAAGTCCCGGAAGCGTTCGTACGCCGGGTCGTACCGTTTGGGGTAGGCGACCATGAGCGCGGTGCCGGCTTCTTCGGCGGCCGCCTGCATTTCCAGGCCTTCTTCGACCGAGAAGCACATCGGCTTCTCGACGAGGACATGCTTGCCCGCCTTGGCCGCGGCGATGGCGATGGGAGCGTGGCTTCCCGACGTCAGGATGAGGACCGCATCGATCGGTTCCTGAAGCATTTCGCGCCAGTCGGAGAAGGTCTTCGGAATGCTGTACCGCTCGGCATTGTTTTTGGCGTTTTCCGCCGAGATGTCGCAGAGCGCGGCGATTTCGTACCGGTCGGACAGCTCTCTGAGGTAGTTGAGGTGCATCACCTGGGCGATGAGGCCGGCACCGACCACACCAACTTTGAGTCGACGAGTCATGTCTGGGTTCTCCTTGAGATGTATTAGTTAGGGGGTGAGGTTTGCGAATTGGGGAGCCGGGTTTGGCCAGGTGGCGCTGAGAGCACGGTCTATGAGCCCGGCGGCCTCCTTAACGCCTGTCTTGGCGTCGACGAAGGGGTCCTCATGTTCGATAGAAACACTTCTGACGGGTGAGTCGGCGAACCGGGCGATGAGCGCGTGCCACCAGGCTTCGTCGTGGCCGCGGCCAGGGACTGAAAAGTTCCATGGCATCTCCGCCGGGCTGGCGGGCCACCGGTGGTCGAGCAGCCCGTTCAGGGCAAGTGCTTCCTCGTTGAAAGAGGTGTCCTTGGCGTGGACGTGGCCTATCCTGGGCAGGATCCGCTCGACAACCTTGTTCGCGTCCATGCCCATCCAGAAGAAATGACTGGGGTCCAGGTTCGCGTAGAGGTTCGATCCAAGCGCCGTGAATTTTTCGAACGTCTCCACGTTGTAGACCGTGGTTCCAGGGTGCAGCTCGATGCAGAGGTTAACGTCGGGGTTCTCCCTCTTGGCGAACTCGGCGATTTCGGACCAGTACGGTGCGACATGTTCCTCCCACTGCCGGTCGTGGACGCCTTCGAGGTACGGGAGCCAGCCGCCGGCCCCAAACGAAGCAGACACGTCAGCGGCGGTTGGGGCCGGGCACCCGGACATTGCCACGATCGTGTCCGTGCCCAGGGGGCCGGCCAGCCGGATTGCCCGTCGCAGGGCATTGTCGTGGGCCCGGGAGATTTCGGGGTCAGGGTGCAGGGGGTTGCCCCACACGTTGAGCGCATCCAGGGCGATGTCGTGTCGTGCCAGTGTCGAAAGCCACCGGCTTCTGCCGGACTCGCTGGCGAGAAGCTCATCCGGATCACAATGGGGGTGCGGCGCGTACCCGCCTGCCCCGACCTCGATAGCGGTCACTTCGGGAACCTCCTGGCTTAGCCAGGAAAGCACCTCTTCGAGGGGGGTGTCGGCGAACGCCTCCAGGACGACTGAAATTTCGCAAGACTTTTTCATGCAGGAACTCCTGTTTTTTCTTCTTGCCTGCTCTTTGCGGTCAACATTTTGATCAGGCGCAGACCCAGCGTTGTCACAACGACCAAGGTGATCGTTCCCAGGAGCATGAGAGAGGCCAAAGCGTTGACTTCCGGGGTGATCCCGAACTTGAGCTGACTGTAGATATAGATCGGAAGCGTCTGATCGCTGCCGATGATGAAATTGGTGACAACGAACTCATCCAGCGACAGCGTGAAGGCCATGAGGGCCGCGGCCACGATCCCCGGGTAAACCAGGGGCAGGACAACAAAGCTGAACCGCTGCACCGGACCCGCGCCCAGGTCCGCTGCGGCTCGCTCGAAGTTGCGGTCCAGGCTCTCCAGTCGTGAGGACACCACGAGGATGACAAACGGTGTTGCCAGGACTGTTTGACCGATGACGGCGATCGGCAAGGACGGCTGCAAATGCAGGATATTCGTCGAAAGCACGAGGATCGCGACGCCGATGAGGAGCCCTGGAATCATGATGGGCAAGGTGATGAAGACCCGGACGGCGCTGCGGTACTTGATGTGGGCCCGCACCAGCGGGAACGCCGCAGCGGTGCCGATGACCGTGGCGAGAACGGTGACCGAGACGCCCACGGCCAGGGACTTCCCGAGTGCGTCCTGGATGATCATGTTTTGCGTGAGCGATGAATACCAGTCCAGGGTGAACCCTGTCATCGGAAAGCCGACCACCTTCGATTTATTGAACGAAAGCAGGACCATCACGGCGATGGGAGTGAACAGAAACAGGTAGATCAGGACCCCGTAGGCCGTGAGAATGACTCGAAAGAGCCCGGCGCGGGGGTTTACGACTTCCATGTCATGAGCCATAAATATCCTTAGTGTCGAGTCCTTTTCTGAAGAGGACAAGGAGGACGAGAATCACCAGGGCAATCAATACGCTGGCGGCCGATCCGAGGGGCAAGAGATATCCCGCGAAGAAGTTGGCAATGAGGTTCCCCATGAGGACTCCGTTGGTCCCGCCGACGATCTCCGGTGCGACGTACTCGCCCAGGATGGGGATGAAGACGAAGATTCCGGCGGTGACCATGGCCAGTTTCATCTGCGGGAGAAGGATCGTCACAAGGCTGCGCATGGGCGAAGCGCCCAGGTCGACGCCGGCCCGGAGCAGGCTCCAGTCGAAGCGGTCGAGCGAGGAGTACAGAGTGAGAGCGGCAAACGGAAAGTACAGGTAGACGAGGACGATGAAGACGCCCGGGGTGTCGTACAGGAACAACCGCACGGGTGAATCGGTGAGCCCGAGGTTCTTCAACAGGACGTTGATGGCGCCGTTGTCGCCAAGGATCGCGACCCAGGCATAGACCCTCAGCAGGTAACTGGTCCAGAACGGCAGGATGACGAGGAGAAACAAAACTCGCTGCAGCCGCGGCGGAACGTACCTGACGAGCCAGTAGCAGAACGGGAAAGCGATCGCCAGTGTTGTTGCGGTGGCGAGCAACGCCATCAGAATCGTCTTGCCCAGCGTTTTGATGTACGTGTCCGTTGTAGCGATCGTGGCGTAGTTCTTCGTCGTGAAGTCCGGCACCAGGTTGTAGTCCTTGGTTTGCCAGAACGAGTAAACAACGATCAGGCAGAGCGGGGCAATGAAGAAGACGCCGAAGACGATGGCGGCAGGGGTAAAGCCCACATATTGCCGCCAGTTCCTGCGTTCGCGCCGGGCGACTTTCGCGTCGGGTTTGGCCGGTCCCGGTCCGGCGTCCGGGACCCTGGCGGTCTCAAGGGTCGCCATCTTAGGCGCCAAAGATCTGGTTGAATGCCTCCGTGTAGGACTGCTGGTTTTCAGCCGGTCCCTTGAGCGTCATGGCGAGGGCCTTCTCGGGGTTCCCCATGAACAGCCGTTTTGCGTCCTGCGCCGTCTTCGGATCATTGAGCAGGATCTTGGCGGCTTTCTCGTTGAACAGGGGCCGGCCATTGGTCTTGAAGTTCTCAACGATGTACTCAGAGGTCTCCATCGCGTTCAGGAAGGGGCGAACCAGCTTCTGGTTGGCGCCCTTGGAGGTGATCATCTCGGCGTCGATGAAGCCGATCGTGCCTTCCCTTGGGTAGGCCGCCTCAATTTGTGGGCCGCCGGCGGCCTTGACGCGCAGATCCGTTCCCAGGTTGGAAATCCCGATCGCGGCCTCACCGCTGGCGAGCATCGAGATGATTTCGTTGTTCTGGCTCGCCAGCTTGATCACGTTGGGTTTCAGGGCCTTGAGGAAATCTGCAGCCCTGGTGAGTCCGTCGCCCTTCAACGCGTACGGCTCCTTCGAGCCGGTGGCAAGCCCGCCGATGGCAAGCAGGTCGGTCGGAATGTTCTCGGCAACAATCTGGCCCTTGAAAGCCGGGTCGGTGAGCGACTCCCACGACGTGGGGGGAGTCTTGACCAGTTTCGGGTTGAAATAGATTTGCACACTCGACCAGGAGAACGGGTATCCCAGGTAGCCCTGGGGGTCTTTGAGGAAGGAAAAGTCCCGGGCTTCTGCGTACAGCTCGTTGCTCACGGCGATCTCGCTCATTTGGAACGGATCAATGAGGCCTTCCTGCCTGTACTTCTTCACCCAGAGGGCGTCGCCGGAGACGATGTCGAACTGGCTGCCGGTCTGTTTGATCTGCAGCAGGGCATCGGCGTTGTCCGAGAACAGTTTGGGTCCGCCCGTGATTTTGGATGAGGCCGCGACTTTCTTCAGCTGGTCATTGGAGAAGTGGTCCGACCAGGTGAGCCAGTTGACCGTCCCGCCGGCTGAACCGGAGCTGCTGGCGCCGGAGGCGCATCCGCTCAGCACGAACGGGCTCACGCCCAGGGCCAACGACCCGAGGAGCAATGAGCGGCGATTGATGTTTACGTTATTCAGATTTGCCATTGGGGTCTTCCTTCTTCTCAAGCTGTTCTACGAGTGGGTGGGCGGCCTTGATGGACCATGCGAGCGACACCATCTGGCCAATCTCAAGCCCGGTTCGGTCATGGTCCTCGAGCGCGTGATCGCTAAGCGATGAGACGACAAGTTGTTCACTGCCGGAAAGTCGCATCACGATCCGCGTGGTTGCCCCGAGGTAGGCGCGCGAAACGATCTCGGCGTCGAGGAAGCCGTTCGCGGTTATCCGGAGGGATTCGGGCCGGATGACCAGCGACGTCGTGTCCTCGGGTGCGTTGGCGGTAATGGGCACGTGTGCACCGTTTTCAAGGTGAAAGACTTCGCCTTGCTTCCGGCCCCCCAGGATGTTGGATTCGCCGATGAACTCCGCAACATAGCGGCTGCAGGGCCTGCGGTATATTTCCTCCGGCGTCCCGATCTGCTCGATCCGCCCGCCGTTGAGGATCGCGATGCGGTCCGCGAGACCCATTGCCTCCTCCTGGTCGTGGGTGACGAACACGAAGGTGGTCCCGACCTGGCGCTGGATTATGGAGAGCTCGGTCTGAAGCCGCTTCCGGAGCTTAAGATCCAGTGCACCGAGGGGCTCGTCCAGGAGCAGAACCTTGGGTTTGTTGACCAGGGCTCTGGCAACGGCCACGCGCTGGGCCTGTCCGCCGGACAGCTTGGTGACCGCGCGGTCGGAGAAGGTGCCAAGACCGACCAGGTCCAGTGCCTCCTGCGCCCTCTTGAGACGCTCGGGTTTTGGCACCTTCGCCATCCGCATTCCAAACGCAACGTTTTCTATGACGCTCAAGTGGGGGAAGAGTGCGTAGGACTGAAACACGGTGTTGATCGGTCGGCGGTTGGGCGGAAGTTTCGTCACGTTCACCCCCGCAACGCTGACGGCCCCTGCCGTGGCTCCTACAAAACCGCCGATGATGTTCAAAGTGGTGGTCTTGCCGCACCCGGACGGGCCCAGCAGGCAGAAGAATTCGCCGTCAAGGATGTCGAGGTCAAGCTCATGGAGAGCGACTTCGTCCCCGTAACTCTTCCGGATTCCCCTTAACTCAATGGCATTTTTTGCTGTCCCGCTGACTGTTGGCTGGGAGCTGGCCGGGCTGTCTTCTACGAGGAGATTAGTCAATGTCGATCGCCTTTCGGGTTTGAGCGCTTTCTTGGATTGCGTGGACTACCGAGACAAGCCGTCGGCCGTCGGCGAAGGTGGGATAGGCCACCGGGTCGCCTCCAATAGCCGCGTACACGTCCCGGATGAGGTTTCTAAACGCGTCACCAAATCCCTCGGCGTGCCCGGCCGGAGTGAACGCGATTCGTCCGGCATCGGCCGAGAGCCGCTCGGGATCCCTGGCGATCGTCAGGATCGAGGCATCGGCACGCCGGTGCCGAAGCACATTCGGATCATCGGCCTGCCAGTGGAAGCCGCCATCCATACCGTCCACGTCGATGAAACAGGCGTTTGGTTCCCCGGCGCATACACCGGAGAAGACTGCGGACCCGGGGGTGCCGTCCGAAAGCTGAAGGAACACTCTGACGTAGTCTTCGGCCTGAACATCGACTTCCCGTCCGTCCTTGACGCGTGTGGGCCGCAGGGTCGAGAACCGAGCGTCCACCTGGCTGATTCGCGAGCCCGTGACGTGCTCGACAAGATCCAGCCAGTGGACACCGAGGTCTGCTGTTGCGTAGGACGTGCCGGCGATCGCCGGGTCAAATCCCCATCCCCAGTTCTCGTGGCTGGAGTCCCAGGACAGGAACCCGCCACGCACCGCCTGAAGCTTCCCGATCTCTCCGGAAAGAATCCGGCCCCGCAACTCGGCGACCATCGGGTAGGAGCGCTGAGTCAGACACACGGCGGCGTGTATTCCCGCAGCTTCGCTCGCGTCCAGCAGACGCTGAGCGTCTTCAACGGTGGTGGTCATCGGTTTTTCACAGATCACATGGATGCCCCGCTTGATAGCTTCCAGTGCATGAGCCGCGTGGAAACCATGAGGGGAACACACATGAAGAACATCCGGCCCGGTCTCATCAAGCATCCGGCCCAGGTCTGCGAACGGTTCGATACCGTCCCGCCTGCGGAACCCGCCCCTGCGACCGGCGGGCTGTAGCTCGGCAGCAAGAGCCTGAGCCTTTGACAGATCCCGGCCGCAAACCCCGACCACACGCGACCCCAGGTCCTGGATCCGCTGGCCATGGATCCGGGCGATACCGCCGGTCCCTACGATGGCGGCCCGAAGCTCGGGCGGGTAGTACGTCTTTGCAACTTCATTCCTGTCCCCGGGCCGGGGCACACGAAGCCGCTCAATCGTTGTTTTTTGCACGCAATTCTCCATTGAATTGATGGGGGTGTGGACCATGGCGCGAATAGCCGGCTTTCCAGCCTGGGTTCGCCTTCAGTGATCCGTATGTCGACCAAGTCTGGACATGGTCTGATTCTTTGTCAAGACATGCTGACAACCGCATTTTTTGGATTGGGCCGATCCTGACGCAGGTTCGCAATTTGTGGAATTACGAGGATTTGTTAGTAAAAGTATGGACTTGTGGGCACGCCAAGTCAAGGGATTTATATGACCGGCATCACATCACCGATCTTGCGGGCAAGTCGAGTCCAGCCTCCCGCCACCCCTCCCTGCAGGAAGATCCAAGGGGCGCTTCGGGGGCCACCACCACGCGGAAGGTTGCTGCAATGTTGTGTTTTTTTGTGCAATCTCCGTATGATCTGAAGCGCAGGGTTGGCAGCTTCTCGCTGATGGGCCGTCAAAGCCGCAGGCTTGCTCAGTTGTCCAGCCATAGATTTGCCAGCCGTTAGGGTGTGGAGAACATGATCCATCCGATGAAGCAGCCGGCCGCAGTGCGGCGCCGCAGGATTGTCGAGCTCGTCGGCCAGGGCGAATATCTCCGGCCGGCCGACATTGCCGCGCAGATGTCCGTGTCCGGGGAAACGGTCCGACGTGACCTCATGGCATTGGAACGTTCCGGCGAGCTCAAGCGGATCCATGGAGGCGCAATGGCCCCCGCGCGGTTGGTCGACAGGGAACCGGACCGCGCAATCCGCTCCACGGAGAACCGGGCGGAGAAGGAAGAAATCGCAGCCGTTGTCGCATCCATGATTTCAGACACGGACACGATCTTTCTCGACGTCGGAACAACTGTCGAGGCCGTCGCGATGGCCCTGCCCGTGACCTTTCACGGGATCGTCATTACGAACAGCCTCTCCGTCGGCTCGATCCTGGGAGTCCGGCCAGGTGTTGAACTCTACGTACTCGGCGGAAGGGTCCGGACAGGCGAAATGACGACCTACGGGCCCGAAGTTCTGGCCCAGGTGCGAAGCTTCAACGCGAACTGGGCCTTCCTGGGCGCCGGCGGCGTTGATGTGACTGCCGGGTTCACCGACTATGCGAGCGAAGACGTACCGACCAAGCAGCTGATGATTCAACAGTCGGCGAAAGCCTATGCCCTCGCAGTCGGCGAAAAACTCGGCCGCACCGCCTTTCGCCACGTATGCGGGCTGGACAAGCTGTCGGGCATCATCACCGACAGCAAAACCAGCCGTACAGACATTGAGGCGCTCCAGGAGGCCGGAATCGAAGTGCTCCAACCCGAGTCCAAAGCACGTGCGAGCTGGCGGGCGGATGAGGAGCCTGCAGTTCGAAACCACAAAACCTGACCGGAAGTTCGGCCGCGCCCGGTCAGAAAGCTGGTTAAAAGACGAAGGCGAATTCCCTGTCTTGGTCGCCATCTTTCTCGATAAAGACAACTGCCAGCGGTTTGTCAGGACGAAGGTGGGTTCATCGGTACTGAGGGTCCGAAAGTGGTGGGCGAAGCCGATGCGGCTGTGGAGCTGGGGGTAGCGGGGGAGTCAAGATCTGTTCTGACATTCTTACAAACTCCGCGCCGGTTCATGGAATCGGACGGCACGCCTCCCCGGCACCGCCGGTGACTCTTCATCGAAATTCTCGGTCGGGCGCCCCGGCGCGCCTTGACATCATTGCCCGCATGCGACGGTTGAGGCTCGAGCCGACCTTCCGGTCCCGATAGTTGAGAGGTTCTGCCAATTGTACGAACTTGCTCACAGCATGGTGTGGGACGAATTAGCTGCCGAATCCATGCCCCTTAGGGACGGACCGACCGGAACGGCCGGCGCCGGTGCAGTCATTGACCGTGAACCAGGGTCATTTTGAATGCGTATGAATCGGCCACGTAGGCATGGCGACCGATTTCTAATCTGCGTCCGGATTCGTCTATTGCGGTGCGTTCCATGGTCACGAGTGCTGAGCCCGCGTCGGCCTGTAGAACGTTTGCCTGATAGTCATTTGCGACCGTGGCACCGATTCGTTGGTTGACCACGCGGATGTCGACTCCCCATGAACGGAGAATCTGGTACAGGCCCCGGGATTCAAGGCTGACTTCGTCCAGGTTCACGATATCGTCCCGGACCCAGTTCTCCATCAGGGCCTGAGGCCTGCCCCCAACCTTGCGCAGTCGCATGAAGTGGTAAACGCGCGCGTTGACAGGAAGATTCAACGATTCCCGGGTCTCGCTGTCTGCTTCCAGATGCGAAAAACTCAGCACCTCCGACGTCGGATCGTTCCCGAGGCGGTGCATATCGTCAAAATGACTCAAAATCCCGCGGGCGGGAGCAGCGTGGGTGGCGATCACCTGAGCTCCTACCCCTCGCTTTCGAACCACGAGTCCGGACTGGACCAGTTCCTCGATGGCTTTATGCAACGTCGGGCGGGAGAGGTTCAGCCTGGTGGCCAGATCCAATTCGCTGTCCAGGCGTGATCCGCCCGGAAGCGCTCCAGCGCGGATCGCGGCCTCTATGCCCTGAGCCACTTGATGGTAAAGGGGGACAGGCGATGCTTTATCAATGACAATGTTCAACGAGGATGCCACCGGCTTCTCCTCCTGTATTGGTCGGTTTGAGCTTGATCGACACGCACCTCGCCTTTGACGCGGATGCCGATCGATATAGCAAGGAATTCCCGCGACTCTTTAACAGCGGAAGCCAAGACGGCGACTCCGCTTTGAGGTGAATTTCGTCCTTCGTCGGGGACGTCTCTTATCTCGTACGTGTTGCCAGCTGCCATTTCGTCGTCCGTGAAGGCCTCAGGGAGAGGCAGCGCATTTATGGGATCCCCTGCATAGGCTCCGGGAATTCGACGGGACCTGGACTGTTGGCACCCGTGACCAAGCACGGCCGCAGGCGTGCCGGTAGGTGTGACTCCTCTGTGGACGTCCCGCCCCTACGGCATCACCGGGTGCCGCTGTTCGCGAACGTTCATCGGCGCGGCAATGTCGGCTGGCCGGAGATATTCGCACTGGCCGACAAGCTTGACAATCCTGCGTCGCCGTACTGCGGCCGGCCGGCTGCTTCATCGGACGGATCATGGTCTCCACACCCTAACGGCTGGCAATCTATGGCTGGCACACCTGAGTAAACCTGCGGCTTTGACGGCCGGTCAGCGAGAAGCTGCGAGCCCTGCGCTTCAGATCATACGGAGATTGCACAAAAAAACACAACTTTCCAACCAAATTTCGTGTGGTGGGAACCTGCGATGCACCCCTGGATCTTCATGCAGGGAAGGGCGGCGGGAGGCTGGACTGGCCCGCACGATTGGCAATGTGATGACAGCCACAGAAACCCCTTGACTTCGCGCGCCCACAAGCCCATGCTTTTACTAACAAATCCTCGTAATTCCACAAATTGCGTCATTCCTATATACGAGGACCAGTGCACCTTCAGGCGCCAGATGATCATCGCGGCTTGCACTGAGGGCTCCCGCCAACACCGCGAGCCGCAGTCTTAGTCCTTTCCAGGGGAATACATCGAAGGAGATTCGTCCCCATGACACACAACTCATTGCCGGGAACTCCGGCCGGGGCGGCCGATGACATAGCCGTCCTCGAGTTCGGCTACGAGCAGGAAATGAAACGCGGCACGGGCCGCTTCGCCTCCTTTGCGGTGGCCTTTGCCTTCGTGTCGATCGCCACGGGCATCTTCACCACCTACGGTGCGGTGCTGAACAGTTCCGGCCCCGCGGGCATTTGGACCTGGCCCATTGTCGTGGTGGGGCAGCTCGCCGTGGCGTTGATCTTCGGTTCGCTGGCAGCCCGCATTCCCGTAACCGGGTACTCCTACCAGTGGATGTCCCGCCTCGCCAACCCCGTGCTGGGGTGGATCATGGGCTGGATCTCCTTCACCTTCCTCGCCGTCGTGGTCGTCGCCGTCGACTACACGATCGCTTCCACCGTCTTGCCCGCGCTCCTCGGCTATGGAGGCACACCGGCCAATGCCTGGGTGATCACGAGTATTGTGCTGGTGCTGCAGGCCTTACTGGTTGCCTTCTCTACCCGCTGGACCGAACGGGTCAACAACTTTGCCGTCTCGGCCGAGCTGATCGGCATGATCCTGCTGGTTGTCCTCCTGATCGTTGTCGGGGCCGTGGCTAAGGAACTGAACTTCGGGAATCTCTTTTCCACCGGTGCGATCCCGTCGGAAAACTATTTTGGTGTGGGAAGCCTGCTGCATGTCGGCCCGTGGATGATGGGCACGCTGCTGGGCGGCTTCACGATCGTCGGTTTTGAGTCCGCTGCGAACCTGGCCGAAGAAACGAAGGATCCGGCGCGGGTTGTGCCCCGTGCCATGTGGCAGGCGGTTCTGGCCTCGGGCATCCTGGGATTCCTGTTTCTCCTGGCCATTACGCTTCTCGCCGGTGACCCGGTGGCGCTGGCCGCGTCCGGCACTCCGGTGGCTGACGTCATCGACCGGGTGCTCGGGCCGGTCGTCGGGACCGCGCTGCTCGTTATGGTCGTCGTGTCAATCTTTGCCTGCGGCATGGTGATCCTGATGACCGGTGTCCGCCTGGTTTGGGCCATGTCACGGGACCGGCGCTTCCCGGGTTACGCGCTCTGGCACTACGTGTCACCGCGGTTTGGAACCCCTGCCGCGGCGACCGGGCTGATGTTCGTACTCGCCCAACTCATTCTCGGGGTCTTCGCCCTTCGGCCCGACGCCCTGTTCAGCCTTTTTGGTGCCGCAACCCTGCTGCCGGCGGTCATTTATGCAGCGACGGTCCTGCTCTACATCATCAAGCGAAAGCACTTGCCCGCCAGTCAAGGCTTCAGCCTGGGCAGGTTCGAGGTTCCGGTGATCATCGTCGCCTCCGCGTGGCTGGTCTTCATGCTGATGATCTTCCGGGACGCATCCTTTATCAGCTCATGGGTGTACGTGGCGATCATGGCGGCCATCGGCGCGGTCTACCTCGCGTTCCTCCTCATCAAGCGCGGGGGACCCTCCGGGATGGCCATGCCCGGCCTGCACTCCATCGATGCGGAACTGGACACGAATGTCCGCCACAAGGAAAGGAACCACCGGAAGTGACCACCGTCCTTGCCATCGACCAGGGAACATCCGGGACCAAAGCCGTCGTCGTCGCGGCCGACGGGAAAATCCTAAGCCTGGCGGAACAGCCGGTCCGCCCGCACTATCTGGACGGCAGCGGCGTGGAACAAGACCCGCAGGAGCTGTTGGACTCCGTCCTGGCCACCGGCCGGGCCGCAGTTGCACGGTCCGGCGCCCTGGTCGACATTGTCACCATCGCCAACCAGGGCGAGACCGTCCTGGCCTGGGACCCGGACACGGGAAAACCCCTGTCCAACATGATCGTCTGGCAGGACCGCCGGGCCGAGGCCATCTGCGCCTCGCTCGCCGGCTTCAAAGAGGACTTCGCCAAACGCACGGGATTGGTCCTTGACCCCTACTTCTCAGCACCGAAGCAGGCCTGGATCCGCAAGAACGTCACGCGGGAAGGCGTTGTCACCACATCGGACAGCTGGCTGGTCCACCACCTGACCGGCGAGTTCGTCACGGACGTCTCAACCGCGAGCCGGTCCTTGACGACCGACTTGGACAGTACCGAATGGGACCGTGAGCTCCTGGAGCGCTTTGGACTAGGAGGTGAGCGCCTTCCGCGCATTCTCCCATCGGACGCCATCGCCGGGACCACCACCGCGTTCGGCGGGATGATGGCGGTCGGCGGACTCATCGTGGACCAGCAAGCAGCACTGCTGGCCGAGGACTGCCTGCAGCCCGGAGAAGCCAAGTGCACATTCGGCACCGGGGCCTTCCTGCTGGCCAACACCGGCAGCAGCGCCGCACGCTCCACGGCCGGGCTCGCAGCTTCGGTGGCATGGACCGTCCGGGGCCAACCGACCTACTGCTTCGACGGACAGGTCTACACCGCAGCCTCGGCGGTCCGCTGGCTCCAGGACATGGGCTTCATTAATCACGCCGCCGAATTGGACGTCATCGCAGCGGCAGATTCAGGCGGAGTCCTCAGCGTTCCCGCGTTCGCCGGTCTGGCCGCTCCCTGGTGGCGGCCGGAAGCCAAGGCCTCGCTGACGGGAATGAGCCTGTCCACCGGACCGGCACACGTGGTCCTCGCCGTCCTTCAAGGCATCGCCGCCCAGGTAGCCGAACTCGGAACCCTCATAGCCACCGACACCGGCCGGCCCCTGCAGCGGTTGCGGGTCGACGGAGGCCTGACACAGAGCCGGGTGCTCATGCAGGCCGTCGCCGATCTCATGCAGATCGAAATCGACGTCTACCCGTCCCAACACGCCACGGCCCTGGGAGCAGCGGCATTGGCCAGAATGGCGCTGGAACCATCACGGACGCTGCAGGACGCCATCGTCCCCTGGAAGCCAAACACAGTTTATGAACCGAAGTGGTCGGGAGACCAGGCAACCGAGTTCCGGACCCGGTGGACCTCCGCCGTCCACGCAACCCGGTGAACAAGGAGAAACTAGGACATGTCTAATACCCAGACCAGAACTTACGACGTAGCAGTGATCGGCGCCGGGATCGTCGGCTCCGCCATCGCACGGAAACTTGCCGGCTATCAGCTCAGCATCGCCCTCGTGGACGCACGCGACGATGTCGGAGACGGCACTAGCAAGGCCAACACCGCCATCCTCCACACCGGCTTCGACGCCAAGCCCGGAACCCTCGAATCCCGCATGGTCCGGGAGGGCTACCGCCTCCTCTCCGAGTACGCGAAAGCCACCGGTATCCCGGTGGAACACACCGGCGCTGTCCTGGTCGCCTGGGATCAGGAACAGGTCAACGCCCTGCCGGGGCTAAAGGACAAGGCCGAAGAAAACGGGTACGACAAAACCGAAATCATGGACGCGGCCGAGGTCTACCGGCTCCTGCCCCACCTCGGCAAAGGCGCCCTTGCCGGGCTCAGCGTTCCCGATGAGTCGATCATCTGCACCTGGACAACCAACCTCGCCCTGGCCACCGACGCCGTGCAGCGAGGAACCGAGCTCCTGCTGGGACGCTGGGTCTCCGGCATAGAGACCGACAAGGCCAACCGCATCACCCATCTAAAGACCGGCATCGACCGTGTCAGCGCCCACTGGGTGATCAACGCCGCCGGACTGGGCGGGGACACCATCGACCAGCTGTTCGGCTACGACAGGTTCCACATCACGCCCCGGCGCGGCGAGCTGCTCGTCTACGACAAGCAGGCACGCCCGCTCGTGGACAAGATCGTCCTTCCCGTCCCGACCGCGCTCGGCAAGGGCGTACTCGTCAGCCCGACCATCTACGGGAACGTCATGCTTGGGCCCACCGCGGAAGACCTCACCGACCGCACCGACACCGGAACCTCAGAAAGCGGATTTTCCTTCCTGCGCGGCAAGGGCGAGAAGATCATGCCCCGACTCCTCGAGGAGGAAATCACAGCCACGTACGCGGGGCTGCGCGCGGCCAGTGACTACCCCGACTACCTCATCGAGGTCGACACCGAACAGCAGTACGTGCTCGTCGGAGGTATCCGCTCCACCGGCCTGACCTCGGGGATCGCCGTGGCCGAATACGTGGACGGGCTGCTGAAACATTCCGGAGCCATCAAGCTCGTCGAACGCGTTGACATGCCGGAAGCGCCGCACATGCCCAACATCGGAGAAGCGTTCCTGCGCCCCTACCAGGACGCCGCACGGATCGCGAAAGATCCCGCCTACGGCAAGATCGTGTGCTTCTGCGAACGTGTCACCGCCGGCGAAATCCGCGACACCTTCACCTCACCCATCCCGCCGCGGACCCTCGACGGGCTCCGGCGCAGGACACGCGCCCAGAACGGCCGCTGCCAAGGCTTCTTCTGCGGTGCAGAAGTCGCCGAACTCCTTGAGACCCGAGGTCAAAGCCTCACCCCGGCAAACACCGCCGCCACACGCCTTTCCACCCCGGGGACCGCAAAATGACAACGAACGGAAGCACCGCGACCCCGCCAGTCCTCACCCCGGCCGTTCTCACCCCTACCGTCCTCATCATCGGAGGGGGTCCCTCAGGGCTGCGCGCCGCCGCAGAACTGGCACCCCGGGTGCCGGGCGAGGTCCTGGTCCTCGAACGCGAGAGCACAGCCGGAGGGATACCCCGGCACAGTGACCACCCCGGATACGGCATCCGCGACATGGGAACGTTCATGGGCGGTCCGAAGTATGCCGGGATCCTGCGCGACCGGGCCCTCAAAGCAGGTGCGCGGATCCTCACCAACGCCACGGTCACAGACTGGGCCGGCGACCGGTCGGTCAACGTCACCATGCCCGAAGGGCGCGTCCGGGTCGACGCCGACGTCGTCGTTCTCGCCACCGGAGCCAGGGAACGGCCGCGGACCGCCCGGCTGATCCCCGGAGACCGGGGCCAAGGCGTCTACACCACCGGACAGCTGCAAAACATCGTCCACCTCAAACACGGCACCGTCGGCAAACGCGCCGTCATCGTCGGCGCGGAACTGGTCAGCTGGTCCGCGGCGATGACGCTTCAGCACGTCAAGTGCAAGACGGTGCTGATGACCACCGAATACCCAAAACCGGACGCCTACCGCCTGTTCAGCGGCCCCGGAAAGTTCTTCTTCAAGACCAGAGTCTCCACACGCACCCGGGTCACCCGCATCATCGGCAAACCCCAAGTCCAAGCGGTCGAAATCGAGAACATCGACACCGGCCAACGACGGACCGTTGCCTGTGACACCGTCATCCTTACCGGCGACTGGATCCCGGACCACGAACTGGCCCGCGCCGCAGGAATCGACATCGATGCCGCCAGCAAGGCGCCGGTAGTCGATGCCGCGCTGCGCACCAACCGGCCGGGCATCTTTGCCATCGGCAACGCCCTCCACCCGGTCGACACCGCCGACGTCGCAGCGCTGGACGGCGCAGCCGTGGCCGACCACGTGATCGCCCACCTTAGCGGAAGACGTCCCTCCGGCACCGCGATCAGCCTCAAGGCCGAAGCCCCATTCCGATGGGTCGCCCCGGCGATCCTCCGCCAGGATGACCCCGCCCCGCCGCGGCGCCGGCTGCTGCTCTGGACCGACACATATGTTCCGTTCCCCACGGTCGTGCTGCACCAGAACGGCCGGGTCATTGCCCGCAAACGCCTGTGGTGGCCCGCAGCGCCCGGGCGTGTCTTCCGAGTCCCATCCAGCATCCTCCAACACATCAACTGGGAAGCCGGACCCGTAACCATCGGCCTCGCCAACTAAACCAATCCCAACCACACCCGTCCGAGTCCCAAGGACTGCCCCGGGACTCCACCCGAATATGGGCGGCACCACCGGTCCTCACGCTGGCCATGCGTCGACTTAGATGGAAACGGACAGGGGCTTTTTGACCCCTTTGGACCACCCCCAGGGATTTGAAACGCCGATAAGGGAGCCTCTGTCCGCGGCGCGGGGCGCCTGTTGCTGCGGCCGTCCGGAATTCTGTTCCGGAAGGCTCCTCGCGCAGAATACAGAACAGCCGCACCCCGGTGTGGGGGAGTGGCGCCGCAATGCCCTGAACTGACCGATTTGGGCTGTGTACATTGTCCACACTTTGGGCGGCGGATCGGGTCGTACTGGTGCCGGACTGGCCCGGATTCCGCATGTTTCCGGGGGTGCCCAGTGTTCGCAAGGGGTGGAATGCAGTTCGAGTCCCACCTCGGGCACGTGTTTTCCCTGTTCAGGGGCTTGTGGGTCGCTGAGTGTGTACAAATCTCCTTTTATGGCCCCTGCGGGGGCCCATTTTTTGTTGGTGGCCGTTGCGGTGTGGCGGCTCCTTCTCTTGTGGACAGCGGTGTTGCTGTGTACTCCTTCATGGCCAGGAGCGCCTGGAACTGCATGACTTGCTGGGACTGGAGGTCAAATCGTCAGGATTGTCCCGGCAGCCCGAACTCCTGGGAAATTTTCGTCATGACCTCGGCGATGTTCGCCAGCATCGGGTAGGGGCAGCACGCGCAACGCGGGCGGCGATCACGATGGCCGTGACGGCCTCCTCATAGGGTGGTTCCCCGTCTTGCAGAATGCCGACATGCCTGGGGACTGGGGGTCCTAAAATTCCAGGGATCAAACGGGCCACACGAGACTGCCCGAAAACAGAAAACAACCGCCGACCGCAACCAACGGCCCTAACCTGAACTCATGAAAAATCGAGGCTGACTCCGTTTGGTTGCGCTCGGTCGTACCTTCCGTAATTTCGCGTCCATGTCGCAGGATGCGTTCGGGCGCGCCGCGACTTTTCCGGTATTACGGCCGAGGCTCGGCGGTCACCCCACCGGTGGTTCATTGGCAGGGGCTGGGCTAATCGGAACTGCGGAGGCAGCGATCTTCGGGGTCAATGGCCCGCATAATACGCCGGCCAATGTCGGTCAGCTGGCGCGTTTGGACTTTAGTGAGGGGGTCGAAGACAAGGGTCCGCACTTCTTCTACATGCCCAGGAGCGGTCTGAACGAGTTTCTCCCAGCCGTCTGCAGTAAGCGTAGCCAGAGTGATGCGCCCGTCGGTGGGGTCGGAAGAACGACTTACCCAACCACGCTTCTCAAGGCGGCCGACGACCTGGGACAGACGAGGAAGTGCTGATTCCGCGAAGTTGGCCAGATCGCTCATCCGAAGCGTGTGGGTCGGGGCTTCCGAGAGGCCTGCGAGGACCTGGTATTCAAAGTGGCTGAGCCCGGCGTCGCGCTGAAGCTGCGCGTCCAGTGCCGAGGGCAGTCGAATCATCATCCCCACAAGGGCGAGCCAAGCCTGGCTCTCTTCGCTGTTCAACCATCGGGGTTCCAGAGGCGCTTCCATGGGTCAAGCGTAACCCAGATAACTTCATGCGTTAACTTTCGGTCGATCCGAATCACTTGCATCGTGAACTATAAAACTGTACGTTTAACTTCAAGCTTGAACTATAGCGGCGATATTACCCGTCGCTCGCCGGCACGTCCGCCCTACTCCTGAGGACCTGAGATGACTGTTCTACCTGAAGCCTTCGCCCCGTTGGTGGGAACCATGGCTCCGGTCGCCGTGCGTAGCCAGGTCACCGTGCCACTGCACTTCCCGGGCGGCCCCACCGCCACCGCCGAGGTGATGACTTTCCATGGCCTGGCTGACGGAAAGGAACACCTGTTGTTGGCTTTCGGCGAGTGGGAGGCCCTGCTGAACCCGGGACCGGAGGATCCGGCGCCGCTGGTCCGGCTGCACAGCGAATGCCTGACCGGCGACGTGTTCGGGAGCCAGCGCTGCGACTGCGGGCCCCAGCTACGAGAAGCCATCGAGAAGATTTCCGCCGCCGGCGGGTTCCTGCTCTATCTCCGTCAGGAAGGCCGCGGCATCGGCCTGTATTCCAAGCTCGATGCCTACGCGCTGCAGGACAACGGCCTAGACACCTACGAAGCCAACGTCGCGCTGGGCCACGGCGAAGACGAACGCGACTATACGCCCGCTGCGCAAATGCTCGGCGCCCTCGGCCTCAACTCTGTCCGCTTGCTCAGCAATAACCCCGATAAGGCCGTTCAACTGGCCGCGCTCGGCATCACCATCACCGAACAGCTTCCCACCGGCGTGCACCTAACCCCCGCCAACAACGCCTACTTGACCGCCAAACGCGACCGCACCGCGCACACCCTAACCTTCCCACCGGCCGAGTAACCCAACCACGCGACAGAGATAGAAAGCCAGGAGAACGCCAAACTCCGGGATCGCCACAGGGGCACCGCCCGGCGTGTCAGGCCAACCCTGAATCCACCGTTCTTCAGACACTCCCCAGCGCGACTCCCAGGACAGCAATCCCGGTCCTCGACCCGGAGCAGCTACAAGGGAGAGAAGTTGAGATAGAGCTGTATGGTCGCATCTGGGCCGCCTCGGAGTTCTCGGACAGTGGACCCCCTTAAAATCGGGGGACTACTGAAATGAGGAATGTGCAGAATGCCTGCATCACGTCGCCGGTTCAGCCAGGAGTTCAAGGACCAGTTGTGCGAGGAAGTCGTCTCGACGTCGAAAACGATCAAGTCCGTCGCCGACTCGTACGGGGTCGGTGCCGAGACGCTGCGTAACTGGCTGAAGAAGTACCGGCAGGAACACTACGCAGCCGCCACCGAGGCTCCGCTGACGGGCGCGGAGCGGGCCCGTCTGAAGGAGCTGGAGCGGGAGAAGCAGGAGCTGCGTGCGGAGACCGCGTTCTAAGAAAAAAGCCGCTGCATAATTCGCGCGGGAGCCACGGTAGTGGCGAAATATGAATTCATCGATTCCCAGACCCGGTCCCCGGACGCGCCGCCGTTGCTGAAGATGTGCCGCTGGCTCGGGTTGTCCCGCTCCGGGTTCTACCACTGGCGCTCCCGCCCCCCTTCGGCCACCGCGGCGCGCAGGGGCGTGCGGACCTTGCCGCGGACGGCACCGAATGCTCCCCGGAGCTGGTCCGCCGGATCATGCGTGCCAACAACCTGGTGCCGTGCCAGCCGCGCCCATTCCGCACCACCACGGAGGCGGATGCTGAAGCCGCGGCGAAGATCCCTGACCTGGTCCGCCGGGACTTCACCGCGGACCGTTTGGGGAGAAGTTCGTCGGCGACATCACCTACATCCACACCTGGCAGGGCTTCGTCTACTTGGCCACGGTCATCGACTGCTTTTCGAAGAAGGTCGTGGGCTGGGCCGTCGCCGACCACATGCGCGCCGAGCTGGTCGAATCCGCGCTCCGGAACGCCGCGGCATCCACGCTCATCCGCCCCGGCGCGATCTGGCACTCGGACCGGGGCAGCCAATACACCTCCGCATCCTTCCGGGCCCTCGTGGCGGGCCTGGCATGCGTTCCTCGATGGGCCGCACAGGGGTGTGCTGGGACAATGCGGCCGCGGAGACGTTCTTCTCGGCGCTGAAGAACGAGCGCGTCCACCGCACGGTCTACGCCACCAAGGCCCAGGCCAGGCGGGATGTCATCCGCTACATCGAGGGCTTCTACAACAGCCGGCGCCGGCACTCCGCCCTGGATTACCGCTACCCCAACGAGGTCCACTACATTTACCAGCAGCCGCCCGCGGCAGCGTAGAGAAAACCACTAATCCGCTGTTCGAAATCTCCTAAGCGGCCCAGTTCGATCCCTCGCGGGAGGCATCGGTCATAACGTGGGACGGCACGAACCCGTCCCTTGTCCCACTGTTGCCTGCGCAAAGACAAAACGTGTCCCCTCAGCGGGGGAGCGCGGTTGGTTTTGGGGTGTGCACAATGTGCACACCCTGGGCTTCGGATGGGGTCGTACTGGTGGCGGACTGGGCCGGATTCGGGATGTTTCCGGGACTTCCCAGTGTTCGCGCGGGTTGGAATGCAGTTCGAGTCCCACCTCGGGCACAGCATTCCCCCTCGTCAGAGGGGGTTTTTGCTTAACGTGTGTACATTGGCCCTGCTCGGGTCCCTCTGACGCTGTTCTTCGGCTTGGCCTGGCCGCCGCGGTGGCCTGTTCAGTTGTGTGGGGGGCGGGTTCAGGTGCCCTGGCTGTAGGCCCTCCGCCTGCTGGGATGTGCGGGCTCCGGGTCTCCTCTCTGGCTTGTTCTGGTGGCCGTGGTTGGTCTTGTACCTATTCATGCCTGGGGGTTGTGGGGGTGACATGACCTGAGGGAGATTTCTTCCAATTTTTCGCCTCGACTAGCTGTCTCCTGGCAGTATGGGAGAGAGCCTGGTGGGCGTTTGTCCGGTCAAAGGGAGTGCGTACAGTGTCCACACCAGGGTGTGTGTCCTGCCATTGCTGCATGGTGACTCCCTCCTTGCCTGCTTCTGCTGACACGAGTTCATGCGGCCGCGAGTTCTGTGTGACATGACTTTCCCGATGGTTCTAACGCCCTTATTGCCGCGGGCATCGTCGGGCCACCGATACGAAGTCAGGCCAGACTCCCGCCGTCGAATACTGGACTGCACCCAGGAGTGTCCGCTGCTGGGCTGTCAGCGGGACCGGAGTTCTGAGGCCACCGAGTCGGAAAACACAGAGACGTCCTCGCCGTCACCGACGGCCTCGCGTTGAGGGCGACGAGCTAAAGGGCGGGCAGGACGGGATGGCCCAGCCCGCCCCTGTTTTGGGTTGCGACTGGAGCGATTCGATCCCTTCTCGCAATCCTTCGTTCATGTGACACCAGCATCCGAAATTGTGGATGCCAGCAACGTGAATCGCGGAGCTATTTGGCGTGGTTTTGGCGTGCCCCTGGTGCACTCGCCGCGGCGTGCTGCCGGCCCGGGTGAGGGTGTTGTTGAAATCGGGCGGGCTAGTGTTTGGACCAGCGTGGACGGGACCGCTCGATGATGCTGGACGCGGCGGCTGCTGCTGTGAGGGCTATCGCCAGCATAAGCGGTGCCCAGAGAGTTGGTGCAATGGTTGCACCCGCGACGGCTGTTCCGGCCGATCCTGCAGCGATCTTGAGTGCGCCTACCCAGATGAAGACTTGGCCGCGAGCCTCGATAGGTGCGTATTCACTGCGCGCGGCGAGTGTTGCCGCGAAGAAAAGCGCGTTGGCAATCCCTGCCAGGCAGAACGCAACAAGGGCGGTCGGGAGTGTCGGAGTAAGCATCACCAGTATCAGCGTTGCCGCGACGAGTGCTGCGAGGGAGCTCATGAGTGGGTCGGCGTCGCGGCGTAGCGGCCGGAGCATGAGAGCTGCTGATCCGAGAAGGTTCCCTATCCCGTAGGCCGCGACCAGTGTTCCGGCGGCTGAGGCCCCGCCGAATGTGGGAGCTGTTGCGACGGCGTAGATCGGCAACGCGGCGACAGAGAATGCGACGGTCACGGTGAGTCCGAGGGTGCGGCGAAGCGGACCACGTTTCCAAATGAGGTTCAGTGTTCGTCCGGGTGATGGCACGTCAACTGCCTTGTCGAGGGGCTTCTGTCTGGGGAGTGCGAGGACCGCTCCCGCACCAACCACGGCGGCTCCGGCCAGAACCAGTGTCGCGGTGAGCGCGTCAGATGCTGCCGCGATCCATGCCACGGCTGCGGGGCCGAGGGTGCCGCTGAGCCCGTAGCTTGCGACGTCCCAGCTCTGTGCTCTGCGTTGGCTGCGCTGCTCGGGGCCGGCGATGGAGGGCAGGCGGCTGCTGATCCCGCCGGTGAGCATCGGCCCGAAGATGCCGGAGGCAAAGAGCAGCAGGGCTGGCCAGATCGGCCAGGCGATCGGCAGGAGGAGTGCAGCGGCACCGAGCAGCACGCCGTGGAGAACGGCGGAGCCCGCGATGACCTTGCGCCCGTCACGGGCTGTGTCGAGTCGTCGTGCGATGAACGGGCCGAGCAGGTGGGGTGCGGTGATCGATGCTCCCATGAGTCCGGCCAGCCAGCCCGGCAACCCGATGGCGTGCGCGAGCAGCACGATGGCGACCACTGCGCCCCCGTCTGCGCTGCGCACCAGCGTCGCGGCGAAGACGTAGCGGGCCAGTGCCCCGGCCCGGCGGTCCTTCCTGCGTGGAACGCCGAGCTCAGCGCTACGGGTTGAGCCCGAGCTCATCGACAACCGTGCCAACGCGGTCGCGCTGTTTCGCGGTCAAGCCCTGGATGGGAAGCGGCAGGCAGGATGTTGATGCCAGTCCGAATTGTTCCGCTATTGCCGCGACGACCCGGAGACTCCCGCCGAACTCGGCGAACAACTGCCACAACGGTGCAAGACGTTCGGACTCGGCGGACGCTTCGGAGAACCGCCCTTCCAGGGCGGCCCGGGTGATCCGCATCGCCAGGGCGGGCAAGGTGCCGCCGATGACCGAGTACCAGGCATCGCATCCGGCGGCCAGTCCGGCGGCGGCCGTGGCGTCGCCGGAAACTCCGATGGTGACGTGGGCAGGGACGGCCGCCCGGATTTCCTGGATCCGCGCCTGTGCCTGCTGGGGATCGGTCGGTACGCCGGGGATTTTGATGGACGCGATCCCGGGCAGTGCGGCGATGCGTCCGTAGAGTTCGGTCGTGAAGGTGATGTGGGTGGTGCCCGGGTTGTCATAGACGATGACGGGCAGCGACGAGTTCGCGGTGACGGTCCGGAAGAGTTCGAAGACATCGTCGTCGGTGAGGGGCTGATAGGTCATGGGGGCCAGCAGGAGCCCGGAAGCTCCCGCCTGTTCTGCCTTCTCGGCGTTCGCGAGGACGTGGGAGGTCCGCAAGGCCCCGACGCCAATGAACACGGGCGTCCCGCTGGCGTGCTCGACGGCAAGGTGGGCGACACGGCTTCGTTCCTCGGCGCTCAGGTACGCGTAGGAGCCGGTGGATCCGAGCACGGTGATGGAGTCAACTTTCGCCTCCGAGAGCCGTTCGATCAGGCGAACGAAGGCCTGCTCGTCAACGGCATCATCTGCTAGCGGGGTCAGGGGGAAGGCGCTCAAGCCGGTGAACATGGTCATAACTCCTTTGTTTGTATTACAGGGAAGCGAAGTCTGGGGCGTCGGCCGCTGCCTGGGGGCTGGGCTGCGCAGGCGCCTCAATCCCGCCGGCGGACGCGCCTGGCTGGACGACTGTCGCCTACTTCGGCCCTTGGTCGATGAGTGCGGGGTCCATTCGGGTACCGGTGTGTTCGCGGGAGCGCGGTTGCCGTCGGCCGCCGCGTTGCGCGGCGGCGCCAGCGAGGATGACGAGCGTGATGCCGCCGATTTGGAATAGTGAGGGTTGCTGGTGGAGCACGAGCAGCCCGAGGAGCACGCCGAAGGCGGGTTCGAGGGCCATCAGGGTGCCGAACGCGGTGGGCGTCATCCTGCGCAGGGCGAGCATTTCGAGCGCCATCGGCAGCACCGGCATCAGAAGGGCCAGTCCGAAGGCGGCTGCGAGGATACCGATGGTGAGGTGTCCGGCGGACTGCGGGATGCCGACGACCGCTGCCGTGGCAGCGGCGATGGGAACGGTGAGCGAGAGCGCGCCGATGCCCGTGAAGCGGTCGCCGATCCGTTGGGTGAGCAGGATGTAGGCGGCCCACCCGATGGCTGCGAGCCCTGCGAGTCCGATACCGGTGAGGTTGATGGCACCGGCCCAGGGTTCGGTCAGCAGGACGACGCCGGTTAGCGCCAGAGCTGGCCAGATAAGCGACCGTGCGCTGTGGCTCCGTACTGCGGCTACGGTCAGCGGACCGAGGAACTCGATCGCGACGGCGGTGCCGAGCGGGATGCGTTCGATGGAGGCCAGAAATGCGACGGTCATTAGTCCGGTGGCGACGCCCAGCCCCAGAAGCACGGGGACGTCGGGGCCGCGCAGTGTGCGCAACGGGGGTCGGGCGATGGCGAGGAAGATGAGTGCCCCCACACTGAGTCTGAGCCAGGCGGTTCCCGCCGGCCCCACCGCGGCAATGAGATTTACTGACAGGGCCGAGCTCAGCTGGACCGAGAGCATGGCGGCAACGGCCAGCCCCCACGGCGGCACCGGGACATTCTTGGGGACATGTTGGCTCACGGCTGGCCCCCTTGGGCCAGCCGGTCAGCGATTGCGCGTATCCGGGGGTGGATGAGCATGTCAGTCTCTTTCGTTAGCTGGCGAGCCGGCGGCTATCAGGCGGCGGGCGACGCGGACGTCGGGACCGAGCAGGGTCAGCCTGGCGGCCAGGTCCTCGGCTGCGGCGTGGAGCGCCTCGTCGGCTATGGGTTCGAGAGCGTCGAGGATGAACAGTGCGGCGGTGGTGTCCTCGCCGAGTTGGGTGCGGCGTGCCTGGCGCCAGTTCCAGCGCCGACAGGTCACCCCGGCATCGTCGCACCACACGACCTCGCCGGGTTCCGGGTGTTCGATCACGGCGGCGCCATCGGCGGAGGTATCGAAGGGTTCCGTGCCGGTGGCGCGGACCAGCCGGGGCGCACCACTGTAGCGGTTTAGGTCCTCCCCGCCCAGCGGGATCTGATGGAGCACCGAAACCGCGTTATAGAGGTCGGTGAGACGGTTCACCCGTGGCAACCCGGATACCGCACGGCGCAGGAGCGCCTCCAGGCTGTTGCGCGTTCGGCTGGGTTTGGCTCCGAAGCCCTGGTAAGCCTCGCGCCAGGCTGCGACGTGCGGGACCTGCTCGGCCGGCCCGTCAGTGAGCAGCTCGCGGGCCGCGGACTCCGCCGCCTGGAGCATCTCTTCACTGGCGTGGTCGCTCGGGCCCGGGACGAGTCCGTCAACGGCCAGCAGCAACGCCCGGTAGTCGGGTCGCAGCGCGAAAACGGCGGGGTCAACCTGGCCGCCGTCGAGGAATTCCTGAAGCATGTCCAGCTCAGGCATCGGACACCTCCGGCCGGTGTCCTGTCCCCACGCCCGGCTCGAAGACGGCCAGGGAGAACCTCGCCGGCTCCGTGCCCGGATTGGCATAAGAGTGGGCCACGTCGCCCGGGAACGTCACCGCATCCCCGGCGTCGAGGCTGACCGATTGGCCTGCGATCTCCACCGTGACCGTGCCCTGCTGGACCTGCAAAAGCTCCTTGGTGCCCGAAGTGTGGGCCTCGCTCACGTGACGGTCACCGGCACCCAGCGTCCAATCCCACAGTTCAACCACGTCCGGTGACTCGGTGCCGGCCACCAACACCCCGCGGCCGCCGGACTCCCCGATCCACAAAGCAGCGCCTTCACCACTGCGGGTGACCTTAACCGGCTTCGGCCGAGGTGACTCGACCAGCGCCGGCAGCCCCACGCCGAGCGCGTCGCTGATCCTCAGCAGGGTTCCAACGCTGGGATTCGCGGCACCCTGCTCCACGTTGACCACCATCCTGCGGCTTACCCCGGCAGACTCCGCCAGCTGATCAAGCGTCCAGCCCCGCGACTGCCTCTCCTGCTTAACACGGGCCCCGATTGCCAGCGCCAAGGTCGTTGTACTCTCATCCATAAGTGCATCATAGTGCACTATGAGTGCATTTTTCGACCGATCTCGTTCGGCGCGCCCTATCAAGCGGACCAATAAGGGCGCACCGTTCACTGGCAGGCCCCGACGGCGAGGCTAGCCTTTCTGGCCTGGGGCACATCAATAACGACCCTTTATGCCTGTGCCGCCATGGAAGCCCGGGACCCCTGTGACTCGCAGCGATAAATGGCGGTCTTTTTGCAGCGCTTTTTGTCGCCCGGCAGGCGTAAGGAGATCCTTCTCCGTACCCCAAAGAGCACATTGATCGGCGCGCTCCGTGGCGGTATTTCAGGCGAACTGGGCGCTGGCTGTGGCGCAGCAGAAGGCTGCTCAGGTTTACTCTTCGATTTCTGCTCCGTGGTTTCGGAGGTGTTCCCGGAACGTCAGGTCAGTGTCGGTGGCCCTGGCGGTGAGGTAGGCAGCGAGGTGGGCCCGGGTTCTGAAGGGTGTGCCGTGGAGCATGAGGGCTGCCTGGTTGCGTTCAGTGTCACGGATGGCGGCTGCGGTCGCGGCTACGGCTTCCGCGTCGGCGAGGGGGATGAAGAGCGTGCCGTCGTCGTCTGCGAGGACGAAGTCGTTGTGGGTGATGGTGTGCCCGCCGACGCTGGCCTGGGTCAGTGCGTCCTGATCGCGGGGTTCCAGTCGTTGCGGGCCCACAGGGAAGGCGCCGAGACTGACGATGGGCAACCTGATGGTGCGCAGCTCGGCTGAGTCGCGGTGGTACCCCCAGATGACGATCCCGGCGAGTCCGGCTTGGTGGGCTTCGAGGGCTATCAGGTCCCCGACGCAGGCCTCGTCATCTCGTCCGCAGTTGTCGACCACCAGTACGTCCCCTGGTTCGGAGTTATTGATTGCTTCGAGGAAGATGTCGACGCTGCCGTAGTGGCGGGTGGGCACTGCGGGGCCGGCGAAGTGGGTGCCTGCCCAGAGTGGACGTGTAGCGGCCGGGGCGCTGCGGACGGGGACCCCGATCCGCATGCACGCATCGGCGACGTGGGGTGTGCTGAGACCCAGGTAGGTGCGGTGAAGCTGGTCGGAGTTCATCGGGCGTCAATTTCCTTTGGTTGTCGCTCTAGTGGTGTGGGGCGGAAGTCCTGCCGTACCAGTGTTTTGCCGTTGTGCAGGGGGTAGCTCAGGCTCAGGACGTGCGCGTAGCCCGCCTTTTCCATCGCTGTCACGAGAGCCGGCGGATCAATATCCGAGGAGATGGCCCCGAGTTCGTCGAAGGCCGCCGCGTATTGAGTGGGGCTGACGAAGCCGGTGGCCTCGTTGAGCTGGGTGACGCAGGAGAGCGTGCCGATCGCGTGGATGTTCACGCCGGCGAAGGCGGCGAATTCTTCGACGCCGACGTATTCAACGATCAGATTCGCTATCAGTAGCCCGACCGGTGCGATGTCCAGTGCCCGGTCGATGCTGGCCCGTACCAGGTGCAGGCGGGGCCCGAGCGTTGGTTTGTGCCGGTCCGCGCAGGCTTGAAGGTAGTCGCCGTTGATGTCGTATCCGAAGACTGCGTCGGTAGTGGCCGGATCGATGAGATCCAGTCCGTTGCCGCCGGCGACGCCCAGGATCCCGATGGACCGTGAGGGATAGGTGGTGAGTTGTTCCCAGGTGATCCGGTGGAGCAGCTGTAGTTGTCCCACGGCGGCGTCGCTCATGTGGTTTTCGTAGATGGCCAGGTCAATGCCTTCCCACGGATGATCCTTGGGGCGTTGCTCTTCAGTGTCGGTCACGGTGTTTGGCCTTTGCCGGGATGTGTGGCGGACATTCTTAGGCCTTCCCTGGGCGTTGAGTGCTGATGAGGTCAGTGGTGCCACCCAGGCGCGGGCTGAAAGCCAGGGCAGCGATGGCGAGTGCTCCGGTGGTGATGAGAGCTGCGACGGTGGCCGGGACGAGGCCGGTCGTGTTGCCGATCCAGCCGATGACCAGCACCACGAGGGCGGCCACGGCGTAAGTGATGGCCGCGTAGAGGGATGCGGTCGCGCCTTGGCGGGCGGGGTCCGATCCGCGGGTCAGCATCACCAACGCTGCCCGGTAGGCGATGCCGATTCCAGCACCGATCACAACGAAGCCGCTGATCGCCACCGGGTCAAGGCGGAGGTAGGCTCCGGCGAGGATGAGAAGCACGCCGGTGGCCATCGTGATCGTTCCGCTGATCCATGGTGCAACTCTGGCCAGTGCCGGGCTCAGTAGTTGCCCTGCGGCGCTTCCGCAGACCAACAGAATCGGGCCAAGGCTTTGCACGGAGGGCATGTTCAGTTCGTTGAAGATGGGTGCCCCGAAAACGGCGGCGATGCTGATGCTGGTCCAGGCGATGGTGCCGCTGGTGAACAGCGGCAGCGAGGACCGTCCCGGGCGTGCGGAGGTTCGGATGCCTGGAAGGGCTGACAGGGCGAGCCTGTTGGGTTCACGCCGTTGCCACAATATGGCGGCGGCCGCGGCCAACAGGGCGAAACTCAGGGCGGCGTGGACGAGGAATACTGTTTGCGGGGCATCAGCACTCAGCACCAGTACGGCCAGTTGGGCGCCACTGACGCCAAGAATCGCTCCGATGGTGTTTCCCGTGGCCGTGACGGCGCGGCCTGTGGCGCCGATCGCGGCGACGACAAGGGCCGATGCGGCGCCGGTGCCCAGGCCCCCGGCGATCCCGGCGAGCATGCGGCCGCCCAGGATGGAATCTTCGTGGGCATGGGCCATGAGCAGGTCAGAGGGGATCATCATGGTCAGGCTCAGGAGGACCAGTGCGGGAGCGTGGCGGGTGAAGCGGGGCCGGGCGAGGATGGAGAGCACGGGAACCAGCACCGCGACGTACAGGGTGAACGTCAGGGAGAGCACCAACGGGTCCAGGCCTAGTGAATCCCTGTAGACCGGCAGGAGCGGATACGCGGCGTTGGATCCGGCCAGGAGCATCGCATACGAGGCGGCGATGATTCCTGCCTGCGCGGAGGCGGCCCGGCGGCTTACGGTGGCCACTGCCGGGGCGCCCATCAGCTGTGCCATCAGCTGTGGTTGATCCGGCGCATCCAGCCGCGGGGGTCTTCTGCCCGCCCGTACTGCAGGTCTACCAGGGCGCGGCGGAGCGTGGGGGTGACTGGTCCCGCTTCACCGGTCGGTGCGCTGTTGACTTCCCCCTCCCTCCATACCAGCCGGCCCACCGGGGTGATGACAGCTGCGGTCCCGCACGCGAATACTTCTGTGATCCGGCCCGAAGCAACGCCCTGGGTCCATTCGTCGATCCCGAAGGGCCGTTCGGTGACGGTGTAGCCGAGATCCGCGGCAACTTCGTGCAGCGAATTTTTGATGATCCCGTCAAGGATTGAGTCCGAAGCCGGCGTCACGATCTGTCCGTCGTCGAACACGAAGTAGAGATTCATGCCGCCAAGTTCCTCGACCAGGCGCCGTTCCTTGGCGTCCAGGAACACGACTTGCTCGCACCCGTGCTTGGCTGCTTCAGATAGCGGCAGCAGGGCCCCTGCGTAGTTGCCGCCGCATTTGGCTGCTCCGGTTCCGCCTGGAGCTGCGCGTGAGTATTCTTCGGCCACCCAGACAGCGAGCGGCTTAGTGCCGCCTTCGAAGTAGCCGCCTACAGGGGAGGCGATGACGGCATAAGTGACTTTCCTGGCTGCTCTGACGCCCAGGAAAGACTCGGAAGCGAACATGAAGGGGCGCAGGTAGAGGGCTTTTTCGCCGCCGGCGGGCACCCAGGCTTCATCAACATTGAGCAGTGCATCAAGGGAGCCCAGGAACCACTGGATCGGCAGTTCCGGAAGCATCAGACGGGCCGCAGATCGCTGGAACCGTGCCGCGTTCTGCTCAGGCCGAAACACTTTAATGGAGCCGTCTTCGTGACGGTAGGCCTTCAATCCCTCAAAGATTTCCTGGGCGTAGTGAAGAGCAGCTGTGGCCGGGTCCAGCGACAAGGGCCCGTAAGGGACGACGCGCTCATCGTGCCAGCCGTTCTCGGGATCCCAGTCGATCAGGACCATGTGGTCTGTGAAGTATCGGCCAAAGCCGGGTTCCTTCAGGATTTCCGCCCTTCGATCTACGCCGACCGGTGCAGGGTTGAGTTCGATACGTGGCTGGAACGACTTCACGGGAGCTGCGGCAGGCATTGGCCGTGCCTCCAATCTGGATCAGGGGCGGCGCAAAACAACACACGATCCCGGCGGGAAAGGTGGGGCCGACGCAGCCTTAAGGAACAATGTGTAACAATGTACCTTATGGATAAACCGCTGGCGACCCCTCCGGAAGACGCCTGTGCCAGTCCGGCGCCAGGCGCGTGCCCAATGGTGACGCCTGTTCCTGTCGTAGGGTTGACGGGTGTCTCCTAGGCGTCGTGAAGCTCCCCCCGGTCCCACTGAAGCCGCTCGACTGGCTGATGATCTGCGGGACCGTATTCTCAGCGGTGAGCTCGCTGCGGGGACCCCGCTGCGTGAGCAGGCCATTGCCTCGGACGAGGGCCTGTCCCGGCACACTGTCCGCACCGCACTGGCTCTGCTGAGCGCCGAACGACTGGTGATCCAGGAGCCGTACCGTGGCATCCGGGTGACATCATTTACCGCGGAGGACGTCCGCGGACTTCAGGAGCTGCGCTGCGCGCTGGAAGCAGAAGCGGTCCGGTTGGCCTGCGCGCGTTACGGCCAGTCGTGGCCGGACGAGGTCACTGCCCCCGTTCGTGCCGCCATGGCGGAACTGGAGTCAACCGCCCGCGAGCATGCAAGGAACTGGCCCGTCGTGGCGGCCGCCCACGCCGGTGTCCACCGGGCCATTGTGGCCGCCGCCAACAGCCCCAGGCTCCAGGAAGCGTATGCACGCCTTGATTCAGAAATGCTGCTGCTGCTGGTCAACCTGCGCCCGAACTATTCGGCCGAAGAAGTAGCCAACGACCACCGGGACTACCTGCGGCAGATCCAGGCCGACGGGGAGGGCGCCGTCCGCCGGCACCTGGACCACGGCACTCAACAGATTTCTCCCCGCTCATCCCGCTAACCCGGCACCGGAGCATTCGCGGGACTGGGGCCGGCTGGCCCGCGGGATCGTATGAGATCAGTTGGCGGGTGTTCGCGCAAAAAAGTCGAGCACGGCCGGGGTGACCTGCTGTGCGAACTCCTCGAAGAATCCGTGCCTGCTTCCGGGATAGATCTGCAGGCCCGCGCCGGGAATCCGGTCGGCAAGAAGGCGGGCATTATCTGCCGGCGTCATCAGGTCATCTTCCCCGTGCAGGACCAGCGTTGGGGCAGTGATCGAGGGTAGGAGGTCCCAGGCGTCGTGGTGCCTGCTTGCTTTGCGGTGCGCTGCCAGCTCCTGCGGAGTCATCGAAGCATCACCGAGCAGGGAACTGTCCTCGGGTGGATGGGGCCAGGCCGGGGTGTAGAACAGGTCATGCAGAACATAGAGCCGGTCTGCCGCAGAGGCCCGGGCAAGTTCCGCGCTGATCTCCCGGGAGCGGTCAACAGCGTTCGGCCCACCGGGGGTCGTACACGCCAGGACCAGCGCTTTCACCCTGTCGGGGTAATGTGCCGCGATCATTTGGGCGACCCGCCCGCCCATTGAGGTTCCATAAACGTACGCAGTGGAGATGCCGGCGCTGTCAAGAATTTCCACAGCATCGGCCGCGAAACTCTCCGTGGTCCACGGAGCGACGGGTCCGCGGCTCGAACCTGTTCCGCGGTAATCCATCGTGATGGTCTGGAACTCAGACTCAAAGGCGCTTCGAACGCCATTCCACCAGGCGTGGGAATTCGCCTGTCCCTGCAGCAGCAAAAGGGCAGGCGAACCGGCAGCACCGCCGACCTGGGCTGCCAGGTCAAAGCCGTCCCTGGCCTGACAGAACAATTCTGCGGGCAACCCTCTAACTCCCTCTTCAACGTGGATCATGATCGGTTCCATCTGAGCACAGATCACGCGAAGGATGCACGGTCTCTACGCGGATCAGGTGCGGACCGCCGACAGGTCAAGGAGGCGGGCGCCGTTTTCCCAGAGAACGGCGCGCAGCCAGTCGTCGCCGAGACCCAGCCGGTCCAGGGCCTCGAGTTGGTGGGCGTAGGGGTACGGGATGTTCGGGAAATCGGAACCGAGGATGATGCGGTCCTGCAGCCCGGAAAGACGGTCCTGATAGCTCTCGGGCATGGGGGCGAATCCGTTGGTGAAATCCGTGCCCACCATCGTGGTGTCGAGAAAGACCCGGGGGTAGTCCAGGGCGAGATCCGCGAAGGCGTCGTACTCCGGCATACCCATATGCGCGATGACCAGCAACAGCCCAGGAAACTTGGCCAACAGACGGCGAACGTGTTCGGGTCCCGTGAAGGTCCCGGCCAATGGAGCCGACCCGGCGTGGATCACGACTGGGACGGCCGAGGCCTCAAGTGCTTCCCAGGCCTCGTCAAGGAGCGGACTCTCGGGAGCAAAGCCGCCGACTTTGACGTGGACCTTGAACAGTCGGGCGCCACTGGCCAAGGCCTCGCGTACATACTGGCCCACCCCAGGCTCGGGGTAGAAGGTGGCACAGTGCAAAGCGTCCGGAACGCGCCGCGCGAAGTCCAGGCTCCAGTCATTAAGCCACCGGGCCATGCCAGGTTTATGCGCATAAGACAACGCCGGAATCGCTTTCAGCCCGAACTCGCGCAGAACTGCCACCCGGGATTGCTCATCAGTGCGGTATTGGATCGGCCACGGCCGCCCATAATTTTCTTCTGCGCTGTCGAAGTATTCCCAGACCTTGCGCATCATCGGCTCCGGGAGGAAATGGACATGTATATCCGCCAAGCCCGGTATCCCCAAGGCGTGCAGGTACTCCGGTATGTCGATGTCATCAAGAGGTCCTGTGATTTTCATGCTCCTTCCACGCGGCGACTCTACATCCCCGGGTATCAGCTGGTAGGCAATTTTCTCCGCCATCAATCAGAGTTTCACTTAGGGTGCGCGTAAGCCGGATCCAAGACCTGTGCGGTGAAATGGACTGCGAGGGGGCGGCGCTACCAGCAACCTAGATTTCCCACGAAGTCCGCCCACTTGGATGCCTCGGAAAACAACAGTTTCTTGAGACAGAGCGCCGATGGTCCAGACGCTGAGCCGGATCGGCGTGATTCGTAATCGCCGCATGGGGAGTGGGTCCGCAAGGCTTCGAACTGGCCAATCCGGGGGTGTGTACAAAGTACACACTTTGGGCGTCGGATCGGGCCGTACAGGTGCCGGATCGGCCCGGATTCCGCATGTTCCGCAGGAGCCCAGTGTTTGCGGGGGAGGGAATTCAGTTCGAGTCCCACCTCGGGCACGTGTTTTCCCTGTTCAGGGGCTTGTGGCCCGCTGAGTGTGTACAAGTCTCCTTCATGGGCCCCTGCGGGGGCCCATTTTTGTTGGTGGCGGCTGGTCTGGCGACTCCTTCCCTGGACTTGGACAGCGGAGTTGCTGGGTACTCCTTCATGGCCGGGAGCGCGTGGAAGTGCATGACCTGCTGTGAGTTGGGGTCATTCGGGCCTCCTTTTCTTGCTGTTTGTGTCGGGCGTGGTTGGCCTTGTACCTATTCATCTCCCAGAGTTGTGGTGATGACATGACCTGTGGAGATTCTTGAAGATTTTCTTCGGATTCCCTTGTCACTGGGAGCCCAGGGGAGAGGTCGGTGCCCGCTTTGTCCGGCAGAAACGGGATGCCCGTTGCTCGTGGGTGGCTTTTCTCATTCCGGTGCAGCCTGGGACACTCCACCTCACCGGGCCGCCGCTGGATACACCTACGACAAACGTCCGCAAGCCGAACGGCGGGCGCTTCCAAACGAAGGACATGTCGTGGGAGCGCCGGAAGGGATCGAAGCCGACGCAAATAACTGAGCCGGGGGCTCAGGCCGCCGAACGCCTGAACGCCTGGTCAGGTGCCTTCTCAGACCTTGTTGCGGTCGCGGAACAAGGTCAATACCTCCACGACCAGGTCGTGGTCGGCTTTTTGTGGCAGTCCGGACACGGTTGCCGTGGCGACATGCCCTGTGTCGTTCACATATATCGGGAAGGCTCCGCCGTGGGAGGCGAAGCGTGTCTGGTCGAACCATCCGTTGTCTTCGAGGCGTCCACCGCCGAGCCGGCCCTTAAGGCCCACAAGGAGTGACGCTTCGGCGTACCGCTCCGTTGTACTGCTCTTTCTCTGGACCCAGATGTCGTTGTCGGGAGTCGCTCCCGGCAGAGAGACGTGAAAGAGGATGTGACTGTTTCGGCGGATGTCGATGGCGATCGGGAGGTTCCTCTGTGTGGCAAGGTCAACGAGCAGGAGGCCCAGTGCGAGAGCGTCCGCTTGGCTGAAGCTGTTCAGGTGCAGGGCGTCGACTTCGTTTTCGAGGCGTTGAATGAGGGATTGCAGCGCGGCTACAGGCTGCTCGTCCTGCGAGTCCGGGTCGAATTCTGTCTCGGGGGCGAGGTTCTTTTCGTGGAGCATGAGTTTCCTGTCTGCTGGACCGGCTGGGCGCCGGGCCTCAAGGCCGCAGCGCCACGCATGGTGTGATCAGGTCCGGGGGCGCCAGGTGGCGGTGGAGGATCGGATCTTCAGCTGAGGCTCGATGAGGGCCAGTTGGTTTTGTATGTCGGCGTTTCCGTCGGCCAGGCGGTTCATCAGCAATTCGGTGCCCTTGGCGCCGATCTGCTGGGGGAATCCTGCCACGGACGTGAGCGGCGGGATCTGGCTGGCCGCAATGCGCGTGTCATCGAAGGAGGCGACGGCGATGTCGCGGCCGGGTTCGAGTCCGCGGCGGCGCAGTTCGTCGTAGATTCCTTGCGCCACGGCGTCGTTGTAGGCGATGAGCGCGTCCGGCAGGCGGCCTTGGTCGAGGAGCCGGCCCACAGCAGCGGTGCCTCCTTCCGGAGTGATGGCGCTTCGGAGCTCGTCCGTGCTCCATACCTCACATCCGTGGGGCTCGAGCGACGTGCGGAGGCCCTCCTCCCGTTCCGAGAGGGATGACGCGGCGCGGCCACCGAGGAACGCCACGCTCTTGCAGCCCAGAGCGGCAAGGTGTTTCCCCAACATCCTTGCACCCTTGACGTTTTCACTACCCACATAGTCGAAACTAGGGAAATGGCGGGCCAGTAGCACGACCGGGACGTTGGCAGCGTTGACCTGTTTGGCGAGCTTTTCCGGATCGGTGTCGGGGGCCGGGAGCAGGAGGAGCCCGTCGACCTGACGCTCGATCATGGAGGCGATGATCTCGTGCTGTCGCTCGGCATTGTCCCGGCTGTAGCCAATAAAGATGGTGTACCCGGCGTCGTGCGTGATTTGGTCGACGGCCATAGCCAGCTCGGCGAAGTATGGGTTGATGATCTCGGTAACGATGAGTCCGATGGTCATTGACCGGCTTTGCCGCAGGTTGGCGGCCTGCCGGTTGTAGACATACCCAAGCGTGTTCATGGCTTCGCGTACCTTGACGGCGGTGGACTCCGGGATCCGGGAGTCGCCGCGAACAACGAGTGAAGCGGTTGAACGTGAGACGCCGGCAGCCTTGCTCACGTCTTCGAGGGTGATGCGCGGGGCCATGCTGGAATCCTGCCGGTGGGTCGATAGGCGGAGAAGCGGCGCTCCCCGCTCCTCGACTTTACCAATCCTCATCCCGAATCCCGGGCAAATCATGCCTCCGGGGCTCTCTGGCGTGCCCGTTCGGTCGCGTCGCCTGCGGCCAGGATAGCGTCCGCGACGCGGAGCGCGTTGGCGGCGATGGTCAGGGCCGGGTTCAACGCTGCGGAGGAGGGAAAGAAGGAGCCGTCCGCGATCCAGAGATTGTCCAGGTCGTGGGCGCGACACTCCGGGGTGAGCACGCTGGAGCGGGGGTCGTGCCCGGCCACGGCGGTGCCGCACTGGTGGGAGTTGGTTTCGATGCCCATGCGTTCGGTGAAAACCACGGGGTAGCCGGCTTTACGTACGGCCCTTTTGACCCGGCGGACCAGCTCCCTGTGGGGCTCGAGGTTGTTCGGCTCCCACCAGATGCGGATTTTGTCGTTGACGATGCTGACACCGTTGCTCCGGCGGGGCAGATCCTCTGTGGTGAGGTAGATATCGATGCTGCGGTCCGACATTGCTTTGAGGACCGGGGTCGGCGCCCAGCTGCGGGCCATTTTGAGCATGCTGGCCCGCAGCTTCCCGAGCATCTGGAGGTTCCCCAGCGGGTACGGGTTGGTGGGTCCGGCTTCGTACCAGTCGTTCAGGCCCAGGGTTTTTTGCCACAGGGTCCTGTTGATCTTGAACGGATTGATACCGATGAAGAAGGTGCTGTTGTGCACCATGTAGTTTCTGCCGACCAGTCCCGAAGAATTGGCCAGTCCACGGGGATGTTCTTTTGTTGCCGATCGCAGCAGCAGCGCTGCCGAGTTCACGGCTCCGGCGGCGAGGATGAACTTGTCGGCTTCAATCCGGATGATCTGGTCATTGCGTTCTGCCAGTGCGGCGACGATGGTACTTCCGTCCGGTCCCGTGATGAGGCGGATGACTTTGGTGTCCGTCATCAGCGTGGCGTTGCTGCTCTCGAGCGCTGGGTTGATGGCGATTTTTTCGGCGTCGGACTTCAGCCCGGCCTCGTTGGGAGCGCCGTCGCTGGTGGCGCAGAGGGCGCGCTTTTCCGGCGTGTCCGCGTCCAGTCCGTTGGCCATCCGGAAGGGATGCAGCCCTTGGCCCCGCAATGAGTCGGCCAGGGCCTGGATGTCCGGTTCATGGTCCAGCGCGGGGTGAGGGTAGGCCTCGGAGTGAACCGGCTCCGTCGGGTCCTCGCCGATCTGTCCGCGGACCTGGAACAGCTGCTCGGCTCGGGTGTAGTACGGTTCGAGGTCGGCGTAGCTGAAGGGCCAGGCCGGGGAAGTCCCGTCGTGGTGTTGAGTTTCTTCGAAATCGCTGGCCCGGAAGCGGGGCAGGCAGGCGCCGTAGACCTTGGTGTTTCCTCCCACCCAGTAGTAGACACCCGGTTTAAAGGGCGCTCCGGTACGCCCGTTGTACCAGGTATCGGCGTTCTTGTAGCGGCCCTTGAGATAGACCTCGTCCAGGTCGGAGTTCTGCGGTTCCGCGGGCAGGCGGTGGCCGCGTTCGATGATGAGGATCTTGGCGCCGGAGTCTTTCAGGGCGTAGGCCATGGTGCCGCCGCCCATACCGGATCCGATGATGGCGATGTCGGTCCGGATCACCTCGTCCGGGAGCACCGGTTCTGCCGGCGCTTGGGGACGGGGTGCCTCTTCGATGGTTTCCCAGGACATGGTGGTCATCGGCTCCGCTGTGCTTCGGCGTGCACGGGGACTAAGGAGGTTGTGGTTGTCATGGTTGGTGATTCCTTCAGGAGTGAGGGCCTTAGGGCAGGTGACGGAGATGATTTCGAGAGGGCCTCGACGACGGCGTTCTGCATGACGTCGACGGGTGCGGGCACGCCGGTGAACTTCTCGAAGGCGAAGGCGCCTTGGAGAACGAGCATGCGGACGCCGTCGATGACGCTCGCGCCGGAATGGGACGCGCGCGCTAGAAAGGGTGAAACGGTGGGCCGTACGACGATGTCCATGACCACTCTCGTGGCGCTGAAGGCGGCGGCAGGCACGGGGACGTCATCGTCGTTGCCATGGCCGGAGGAGGTCGCGTTGATGATCACCTCGCGTGCGGCAGTGCCTGCGTCTTCAAGCGAGCCGCCATATGTGACGCTGAGATCGTCTGGGAGCGCAGTGCCGGTGGCTGAGGATCGGTTGAAGATTGTCACGTCGGCGCCGCTTTTGACCAGGCCGTAGGCAATGGCCCTCGCTGCGCCGCCGGCACCGAGTACGCCGATGCGGGCGTCGCGGAGGTCGCCGTGGTCATTGAGGGCGGCGACAGCTCCAATCCAGTCGGAGTTGTAGCCCACGAGGCGGCCGTCCTGGTTGTGGACGACGTTGACGGCACCGATGGCCGCTGCCACGGGGTCGATCTCGTCGAGACAGGGGATGACGGTTTGTTTGTATGGCTTCGAGACTGTCGCTCCGACGAAGTCCAGGGAGCGGACCGCGTTCATCGCTGCGTCGATGTCTCTCGGTTCGAATGCGAAGTAGCGGAAGTCGATGCCGAGGGCGTTGAACGCCGCGTTGTGCATGACAGGCACCGGGGTGGAGCGATTCGGAAGCGCAAAGCTGCCGCATATACGCGTTGAAGCAGTAATCATTATGGTGTTCCTCTCCGGCAGGAAGATCCGTGTCTTCTTGGCGGCCGCCTTGTCCGGTGTGCGGCTTTCCCGGACAAAGCGGCCCCGTAGGCGTGTCAGCGGAGAAAAATCAGAGCCCTTGATGGGCTTCGGTGAACTGCTGGATCTGGTCCACGGTGTCCAGGAACCAGTAGTCGCCCCACATGACGGATTCGTCGACGCCGAGGTCTTTGCCTTCGTGGTAGCTGCCGTGCTTGAGCACGCCTTCCCATTCCTCGTCGGGGCTGGCGAGGAAGTCACCCTCCGTGAGACGGCGGAGGATGTTCACTGCGTAGTCGGCGTAGACCTGGGCCTTGGTGCGGTCCTGGACGAGGCCGGCGAGCTGCCAGAAGCCTCCTGCTGCGGCTGCCGCGGCCGAGGTTTCGTAGGGCCGGACGGGAGACGGTTCTTCCCAGTCATTGGGGGGAACGAGGCGGTCGCCGGTCTTTTCGATGTAGAAGTCGGCCGCGGCGATGGCTGTATCGAGGAAACGGCGGTCGCCGGTAAAGCGGTAAACCGTGCCGAAACCGTAGAGGGCCCACGCCTGCCCGCGTGCCCACGAGCCGTCGTCGGAGAAGCCCTGCTGGGTGGTCTGCTTCAGGAACGCGCCAGTTTCCAGGTCGAACATGCCCTCGTGGGAGGCGGAGCCGTCCCCGCGCATGAGGAATCGACGAGTGGTCAGGCAGTGGTCCACGGCCTTGCGGGCCATGTCCTGGTCTCCAGTCTGTTGCGCGGCGTAGAGGGCCATGTGAATGTTCATCATGATGTCGATGAACAGGCTGTCGGGCTGCCGGAAGCTGGGCATGTAGTGGCCTGCTTCGCGGTACCTGCTGGCGGTGGTGCGGCCCGCTTCCACCACGACGTCGCGCTTGGCGGTGTCACCGGTGGCTTCGAACCAGCGCCGGTAAGTGGACCAGAAGAGGAAGCCGAGGTCGTGGACGGTGTTATCGCTCTTTCGCTCTTCGATGAGCTCAGAGTAGTGCTCGGCCGCGGCGCGGAAGCGCGCCTGGTCAGTCTGCTCTGCCCGGCGGGACAGCATCCAGAGCTGGCCGCCCAGGAACCCTTCGCACCAGTTGGTCCAGGCCTCGCCGTCGACGACCCACTTGCCGTCCTCGGTGTAGAGGGGGAACCGGTCAGGGTGAGTGGTGATGAGTCCGGTGAGTTTTGCTGAGGCGGTCTTCCAGGCTCTGGCGGCAGCTTCGGCGAACTCTGCCGGGACTTCGTAGCCTGTCGGGAGCGTGAGCGGCAGCATCGTGGGCAGCACGGCGGGCGCGTGTGCCGGGGCGGTGGTGGCGGGGGCGGTCATGTTCGTTTCCTTTGAAGGGTGCGGGAGTTCTGAAGGGTCAGGGGTTTCAGAAGGGTTAGGGGCGCGGGGCGTCGGGGGCGTCGACCCACCGGTTTTCGCGGATGCCGACCTGGAGCTGGATGGTCTTGAGTTCGCTGAACTCGGCCAGGGCCTGGCGGCCCAGCTCACGGCCGATACCGCTGTGTCCGTAGCCGCCGAACGGCACTTCGGGGTACCCGTCCATCCAGCGGTTGACCCAGACCGTCCCGGCGCGAAGGTCCCGTGCCGCGGTCAGGGCTTCGTTGATGTCGTTGCTCCAGATCCCGGCGGACAGGCCGAAGGAGGTGGAGTTGGCGATCCCGATGGCCTCCTCGAGGGTGTCGTAGGGCAGCACGGACAGCACGGGTCCGAAAATTTCGTCTGTGGCGATGGACATCCGGGCGGTGACATCGGTGAAAACCGTGGGCTGGAAGAAGCGTCCGTTGAGGCCGGTGTCGAGCCGGTCACCGCCAGTGAGCAGGTGCGCTCCGGCTGCGCGGCCTTCCGCCACGTAGCGTTCGACGACGGCGAGCTGGGTGTCATTGACAAGGGAACCGACGAGGGTGTCGGCCTTCAGCGGATCGCCGACGCGCATGTGCTTGGCGCGTTCGACGACGGCGGCGGCGAACTCATCGGCAATGGAGCGGTGCACGATGAGGCGGCTGCCGGAGTTGCAGCACTGGCCGACGTTGAAGTACCCGCCGAAGACCCCGGCGTCGACCGCGGCGGTGAAGTCGGCGTTGGCCGTGATGATCTGCGGGTTTTTGCCGCCGAGTTCGAGTTCGACCTTCTTCAGGTCCCGGCCCGCGGCGGAGGCGATGCCCTTGCCGACGCCGGTGGAGCCGGTGAAGCTGATCATGTCGATGCCGGGGTGCTCCGCGATGGCCGCACCGACGATCCGGTCGCCGGTGACAATGTTGACAACGCCGGCCGGGAAGCCCGCTTCACGGATGAGCCGTCCGAGCATCACGGTGGTCGCGGAGGTGCTTTCGCTGGGTTTGACCACGGCGGTGTTGCCAGCGGCGAGGGCGAAGGGAAGTTTCTGGCTGATGATCAACAGCGGGAAGTTCCAGGGCGTGATCATGCCGACGACGCCGATGGGTTCGTGGACGACCATGGCGAGGGTGTCGCGTCCGAGGGCGTTGTGGGCGTCTCCCTGTGTGTTACGGGCGAGGCTGGCCGCGTATTCCCACAGTTCGGCGGTGCCGGCGACTTCGTTGCGTGACTGGGTGATGGGTTTGCCGGTTTCGAGCGTTTCGGCCAGTGCCAGTGCTTCGGCGTCGCGGCGGACGAGGTCGGCGACTTTGAGCAGTAGCTTGGACCGCTCGGAGCCGGTGGACTGCCGCCAGCCGCGGTCTAGGGCCTGCCGGGCGGCGGTGACGGCACGGTTGACGTCGTCCTGTGCGCCCAGGGGGTAGGAAGTGACCTCGACTTCGTGGGCGGGGCTCAGTCGGGTGAACGTTGCACCGTTTTGGGCTTCGGTGTCTTCGCCGTCGATGATCATCGGCCGGTAGGTGGGCTCGACATCGTCGAGCGTGTAACTCTTGGTTTCCATGTCAGCTGTCCTTAGAAAATGTTGCGTGAGTCCGCTGGGCGGTATCAGTTGTCCGTGAAGTGTGCGGCGCGCTTTTCCCGAAAGGCTGCGACGCCCTCGGCCAGGTCATCCGTGGCGGCGGCCAGGCCCCCGGCGAGGGCTTCGAGCACACGGGACGGGGCACCGTCTGCGGCGGCGTCGATCAGCTGTTTGCCCAGCTGCACGGCCAGCGGCGCTCCCGCCAGCAGGTCGGCGCTGAGCCGGTCCACCGCATCTTCCAGGCTGTCCTTGGGAGCGACGGCGGTGGCCAGCCCCCAGGCGAGGGCCTCGTCGCCGGTGAGCTGTCGGCGGGTCAGGACGAGTTCCTTGGCCCGTGCCCGGCCGGCAAGTTCGGTGGCCCGTTCGGTGCCGCCCCAGCCGGGGACGGTACCGAGGCCGGTCTCCGGCAGGGCGATGCGTGTCTCGGCGGCGATCACCCGGAAGTCGCAGGCCAGGGCGAGCTCCAGCCCGCCGCCGAACGCGAGACCGTCGATGACGGCGATGCTCGGCTGGCGCAGACCGGCGAGGGCGTCGAACGCTCGGTGGCCCGTGGCAATCCAGTCCCGCCACATCCCCGCCGCGGACAGGTCGGCGAAATGGTTGATGTCCGCTCCAACGCAGAAGACCTTCTCGCCACCTGTGCGCACGATGACCAGCCGCGCGGCCGAGGCGGCCACTTCCCGCGCTGCCGAGGCCAGGTCGTCGAGAAGTCCAAGCGTAAGGGCATTCAGTTTCGAGGCCCTGTCGATCAGGATGGTCGCGGTGTGGCCGTCCGCGGAGTAGCCGACGGTGACCGTGCCGGTGGCTTCGTTGGTAGCCGGCGTCGTGTCCGTGCTCATGGCTGGTCCTTTCGCTGGCCGCCGAGCTCGCCGGCGAGGTGTTCGGCTGCGCGCATGACGATCGCCCAGATGGTCAGGGTCGGATTGATGCCGGGGCAGCTGGGGAACGCGGCGCCGGAGTACATGTAGAGGTTGCGGGTGTCGTGAACGGCGAGGTTTTCGTCCAGGACGGTGGCCGCGGGGTCGTGTCCGAACCTGGCGCCGCCGAGGTCGTGGCTGGACCCGACTCCTGTGAAGTAGGGGCCCTTCCATGTTTTGGTGGCGCCCATGTCCTTGAGCAGCCCGGTGGCGCGGTCAGCCATCCAGGAGGCGAGTCGGCGTTCATTTTCGCGCAGCCGGTAGGTCACCCGGACCAGCGGCATGCCGAGCCCGGAGGAGTCGCGGTGCCGGGGGTCGATTTCCAGGCGGTGCGAGGCGTAGGGCAGCGCGTCGGGCTGGATCCGGATCACGCCTTGCTGGGACCAGAGCTTCAGGTGGTCCCTGTAGTCGACGCCCCAGCGGCGGACGTCCCCGGGCAGGGTTTCGCGGGCGATCTGCAGGGGCAGGGCCTGCTGTTCCGCGCCGAGGGTGGCGCCGCCGATGAAGCCGTGGTCCAGGGACCTGAAGTCGGGGGAGAGGTAGTCGTCCAGAACGACGCCCTGGGCGGCCGGACCTGTGTGGCGGTTGAATTCGGTGCCAGGGAACAGTGCGTCGACGTGGCCGAACATCTTGGTCATGTAGTGCAGACCGAGCTGGCCGGTGTTGTTGCCGAGGCCGTTCTCGTGGCGGGAGTCTGCCGAGAGGTACATCAGGCGCAGGTTTTCGTAGGTGTAGGCCGAGAGGATGACGGCACGGGCGTACTGGCGGCGCACACGGCCGAGGGGATCGACCCATTCAACGCCGCGGGCGGCGCCGGAGTCATCCATGATGATCCGGGTGACGCGGGAGTGGGTGCGCAGCTCAAAGCTTCCGGTCTCGATGGCGGCAGGAACGGGGCCCAGGCCGGGGTGCCAGCGGTCCCCGCGGAAGGAGCCGAGGCCGTTGTTCCAGGCGCTGTAGCCGGTGGCGGGCCGTCCGCCATAGGACTCGGTGGTGAATCCGACAGGAACAGGGTGCGGATGAAGTCCTGCAGCCTTGGCAGTTTCGGTGAACTTGTTGCCCAGGATGAACGGGCGCGTCGGCGGCAGCGGCAACGGCTTGCTTCGCTTGACGAACGGGTTGGACTCGTCGCCGGCGATGCCGATCAGGTGTTCAAGCTTGGTGTAGAACGGTTCCAGGTCCTCGTAGCTGACGGGCCAGTCGGCCAGCGTGCAGTCTTCAGGCAGCGCACCGGGACCGTACAGGCCGTCATAGTGGCTCTTGGGGGCGAACTGCCAGGGGTGGAAGCGGCGCAGCCAGGACCCGTAGTGCCCCGCGGACCCGCCGACGCCGTTGACCATCCGGCCGAGGGAGAAGGTCGCCTCGCGGCTGTCTTCCTCGTCGGCTGACTCCCGCCAGCGCGGGGTCTCCTGCTGGAATTTCGGGCCCAGCCCGCCCCGGGTGTAGTAGGCGTGTTCAAGTTCGTCGGGGAGGAACTCATCAAGCGGCCGGAACGGTCCCGCCTCCAGACCGACCACACTCAGGCCGGCTTCGGCGAAGACCTGGGCGCTGAGCCCGCCCATCGCGCCGACGCCGACGAGCAGAACGTCCACCTCATCCGTCATCTGCGGGTTGACAGCGTTTTCGTAGCCGAGCTGCTTGAGCCTGTGGCCGTCGGTATCGCGGGGGATTTCCTGCATGGCGTCCGCGAGGGTCTTGATGACCCCGCCTTTAGTCACGTGCTCGGCGCTGAGGTTCTCTTCTACAGAGTTTTCCAGCCAGACGCCGGGGTGCCTGAGGAACTTCCAGCCGGCGGCGTTCCTGTTTCCTCCGTGGGCCGGGTCGGCGAACAGGCCTTCCTGCAGGTGGGCCACGACCTGGCTGAAAAGCTCCCTTTGTTCCTTCGCGGGCAGCGTGCCGGTCAGTTCGCCCTGCTCGAGCAGGATCAGCACGTCCGTGCGTTCGTCCAGGGTCAGCGCAGCGAAGTTCCGTCCGTGCTGCTCTTGGGCATAACGGTCCAAGGCGCCGAAGAGCCACTGGTACTTGGGCAGGTGCTTGCGGCCGTAGCCTTCGAGCGTCAGGTCCAGGTATTCGGTGACCCCGGCCTCCCGGACGTCCGGGCTGTCGCCGTCCGAGGGAAACATCGTCTCGAACAAGGCGTCGGCGAGTTCGGTTTCATACGGGGTCAGAATGCGGAAGCTTTTCATCACAGGAGTCCTTTCAGGCGGTTCGGCCGGGCGTCAGCGCACGGCCGCAGAGGTGTTGCGCTGTTCGATCCGCTCGTGCAGCGGCAGCGTGGGAAGGTGCAGGCCAACCGGGGCGTCGGCGAACAGTGCGAGGTCCATGGTGCGCAGATCTTTGGAAACGATCAGGGGGAATTCGCAACGGTCCAGGACGTCGTTTTGCAGGTCGATGCCCGGGGCGATTTCGGTCACGACCAAGCCGTCGGGAGTCAGTTCCAGCACCGCACGTTCGGTGATGTACTTGACCTTCTGGCCCCGGGCGAGGGCCCGGGGCCCGGAGAACGTGACGGCGGAGACGTCGGTGACGAGCTTGGTGAAGGGCCCGTCGGAGCGGATGTCCAGGCCCGTCTCGCTGGCCCCTATGTCACGGCGCCCGGCGGTGAAGGCTCCCATGAACACGATTTCCGGGGCCGAGGAGGTGATGTCGGCGAAGCCGCCGACACCTGCGGTGACGTGGCGCTTTTTGGGCAGGTGGTGGACGTTGACGTTGCCGTGCCGGTCAATTTCCAGGAAGGAGAGCAGCGAGCGGTTGAACCCGCCGCCCTGCAGGAGCGTGAACTGGTCGATGCTGGGCATGATCGCGTCGGGGTTCTGGGCGCATCCGAACGCGAAATCCAGCAGCGGGATACCGCCGACGGCGCCTTGTTCGATGACCCAGCTGATTTCCTGCCCCTGATTTTCTTCGACCAGGATGTGGGGTACGAGGGCGGAAACGCCGAAGCCGAGATTGACGATTTCGCCGGCCTTCAGTTCCTGGGCGGCGCGGCGGGCCGTGATTTTCTCAAGGGAGAACCCCACGTGGGGCAGCGAACTGAGGGGCCGGCGCAGTTGTCCGGAGATGGCCGGGTCGTTGGGGGTCAGGGTGGTCTGCAGCTGGTCTTCCGCGATGACAATGGCGTCCACGAGGATGCCGGGGACCTTGACGTGCTGGGGGTGCAGGCTCCCGGCCTCGGCGAGGCGCTTGACCTGCGCGATGACAACGCCTCCGTTGTTGTGCGCGGCGTAGGCCAGGTCCAGGGCTCCGAGAGGGGAGCCTTCGTCCTCGAAAGTCAGGTTGCCGTATTCGTCGGCGGTGGTGGCACGGATGATGGCGACGTTCGGGACGACGGAGGGAAAGAACAGCCATTCCTGACCGGCCACGGTGGCAGTTTCGACATGGGCGGCCGGGGTGGCGTCGTTCATCCGGCCGCCCTGAAGACGGGGGTCGATGAACGTGTCGAGCCCGACCTGGGTGAAGACGCCGGGCTGTTTCGCGGCGGCGGTGCGGTGCATCTGGTAAATGACGCCGGAGGGAAAGTTGTACGCCTCCACCTCGTCGCGTTCGATCATCTGCCAGATCAGGGGCGGCTCGGCGCTGGAGGGGCCGGAGGGGTAGGACCCGGCGATGACCTTCCGGAGCAGACCGGGACGGGCGATGTGGTCGATGCCCTTGACGCCGTACATGTCGCCGGCGGCGATAGGGTGCACCGAAGTCAGGTTGACCGGGTGCGAGGTTTCCTCGAAGCGCTGACCGATGCCTGCCAGGACGGCGTCCGGGCAGCCCAGTGCACTGGAGGAGCTGACGGTGATCACGTCTTCGTCGTTGATGAGGTCCGCTGCCTCGCGGGCCGAGAGGATCTGTACTTTCTGCATGATGTTCTTCCTGGCTGTTAGTTGATGTGGACGGTGCGTCCGGAGGTTGCGGATTCCTGGGCGGCGAGGGCGACCTTGAGAGCCATCAGGCCGTCCCGGCCGGTCGCCGTTGGGACACCGGTGCCGTCGACGGCGGCGGTGAAGGCCCGCAGACCGATGACGTAGAGGTCCTCTGAGCAGTCGACGTCGACGGACCTGACGCCGGATCCGGTGGTGAGGACGAGCTGTCCCTGGGTGTCTTGGGTCATGGCATCGATGACCTGAATGGTGCCGTCCGTGCCGTGGACTTCCAGGCTGGTCCCGGCATATCCGACCGTAAAGGAGTCATGGGTCTGGGCCAGAACCGGCGCCTGACTGTTGTTCTCGTAGCGGATGACGGTCATGGCGGCATCTTCCTGACCTCCGGTGTTCCATTCGGCTTGCCGGACGGCCAACGCGGTGACGGCAACGGGCGTGCCCAGCAGGGGGTTCAGGACCGACGCGTCGTGGCAGGTGATGTCCAGGATGACTCCGCTGCCGGGGGTCCCTTGACCGAGCCGCCAGCCGCGCAGCCGTTCGGGCAGCAGGACGGCGTGCGCAATTTTGGCTGAGAGGACGGTGCCGATCGTCCCGGCGGCGACGAGCTCCCGGGTTTTCGCGTGCAAGGGGCTGCCGGGCAGGTGGTGGTTGGCGGCAAGAATCAGGCCGGTTTCCTCTGCGAGCTTGACCATCTCCTCGGCCTGGGCGGCTTCCAGGGCGAGGGGTTTCTCGCACAGGACGTGCTTTCCTGCCCCCAGTGCCCCCATTGCCTGGTCATAGTGCCAGACATTGGCGGACGAGATGTACACGGCGTCGATGTCCCAGCCCAGCAGCTCGTCCAGGTCGGTGGTGAACCGGGCCAGGCCGTGGCTCGCGGCGAAGTCTCCGGCCCGCTCGGGTGATCCGCTGACGACGCCGACAACGTCGCCGCCGCTGGCACGGATTGCGGCGATGACCCGGGTGGCAGCGATATCGCTGGCGCCGATCAGACCCCATTTCAGTGCTGGCATGGTGTTCTCCTAGGTTCGGGGTCGCCATTGGGCGGTGGAGGCCCTGATTTTCAGGGCCGGTTCGACGAGGGAGCGCTGTGGTCGCAGTGAGGGGTCGCGGATACGGTTCAGCAGCAGCTCTGCTGCCTGGTGTCCGATCAGTTCCGGGTACGTGGACACCGAAGTCAGCGGCGGCAGCAGCAACTCGGCCATGGCGATGTCATCAAAGCTGGCCACGGAGATGTCCCGGCCGGGTTCAAGGTTTCGCCGGCGCAATTCGGCGTAGATTCCGATCGCGACCGCATCGCTGTAGGCGATGATGCAGTCCGGCCAGATGCCCTGGTCCAGGACCCGGGCCACACCCTCCGAGCCGCCGGCAGCATTGTTAGTGGTCGCGGCAGCCGAGAGGGACGAATCGAAGACCACGCCGCTTCCGGTGAAACCGGTTTCCAGGCCTTCAATGCGTTCAGTGCGGGCCGACGAGCGTTCCGGGCCGCCAATCAGCACCGCCGAGGCTGCACCCAGGGAGGACACGTGCCGGGCCAGCTGCTGACCCGCGGCAATGTTGTCGGGCCCGACGTAGTCCAATTCTTCTGAGAAGTAGCGCGCAACCTGAAGTACCGGGACGGAGGAGCGGTCAATGATGCCGCAGACAGCGTTCAGTTCAGATCCCGTGGCCGGCAGCAGCAAGATGCCGTCGACCTGTTGCTGCACCATGGTCTCCAGCTGCAGGGACTGTCGCTCCACGTCATCGCGGCTGTAGCCGACAAGCAGGGTGTAGCCGGCTGTATGGGCGGCCTCTTCAATGGTCATGGTCAACCCGGCAAAGTAGGGATTGCGGATATCGGTCACGATCAGTCCGAGGGTCATGGATTCGCTGCGCCGCATGTTTGCCGCATGCCTGTTGTAGACATAGCCCAGTTCCGTCATCGCCAGCCGGACGCGCTCCGCCGTCGTCTCCGGAATCTTCGGGCTGCCCCTCAGTACCAGGGAGGCGGTAGATCGAGATACTCCCGCAGCCCTACTTACGTCGTTCAGAGTCACTGTTTTCATTGCTCTTGCACCTCCTTCCCTGATCATTTCAATATTTCTATCACGTTTCGACGACCTTTGGTAGACCGATCTAATGGAAATCTACCAGACTTAATTCCCTAGATTCAAGGGATACCAGCCGCTCAACTCTGCGACGCTGCCGTCAGCGAGGCCGCACTCGGGCGCTTGGGAAAGAAACTATTGCATCGATCTACTTAACTATGTAATCTGGACCACAACGCAGGCTCTAGCCGGGCCTTATCCGGCGTCTGACAACCCAAAGGAGAGTAGTCATGCGTGCACCAAGCAAGCTCAAGATCTCGCTGGCCGTAACGGCGGCGGCAAGCCTTATTGCAGTAACCGGATGTTCCGCCAACCAGCCCTCCGAAAGCTCCGCCAGTGGCGGCTCCGACAAGCTCGAAATCACCTCTTGGTGGACCTCCGGTTCCGAGGCTGACGCCTTGAATGTTCTGATCGATGGCGTGAAGGCAGCGAAACCGGGGCTGTCCGTGGATAACGCCGCGGTTTCCGGCGGCGGCGGCGCCAACGCACGGCAGGCACTGGCCGCGCGGCTTCAGGCCGGCAGCCCCCCGGATTCCTGGCAGGTGCACCCGGCCGGACAGCTCAAGAGCTACGTTGACGGCGGCCAGGTCGCGGATCTGACTGAGCTGTGGACGCAGAACAATTGGGCCTCCCAGATGCCCAAGGACGTGGCCGCGGCCCAGCAGGTGAACGGCAAGTACTACACCGTCCCGATCGGGGTGCACCGCGGCAACGTGCTGTGGACCAACCCCGCCGTGCTCGCCAAGGCCAACGTCAAGATCGACCCCGCAGCCGGCGTCGACGGGCTGATCGCCAGCCTGAAGCAGGTCCAGGCCAGCGGGGCCACCCCCGTCTGCCTGGGCGACAAGGACATCTTCGCGTCTGCTGAGTTGCTGGAGTCCGTCATCATGTCGCGGACCGGTGCCGATAACTGGAAGAAGCTCTTCACCAACGAGTACTCCTTTGATGCACCAGAGGTGAAGCAGGCGCTGGCGGACTACAAGACGATCTTGTCTCTGGCCAACAAGGACCACTCCGCCATCACCTGGGATGAAGCAGCGAAGAAGATGGCCAATGGGGCCTGCGCAGTCAACCTCATGGGGGACTGGGCCTACGGCGAGCTGGTCAACGGCGGGAAGAATCCCGGTAAGGACTTCACCTGGGTGACCTTCCCCGGAAAGGAAGACATCTTCGACTACGTCGGTGACGGATTCTCCATTCCCGCGAACAACATCCCGCACGCGGACGCGGCAAACGCTTGGCTGAAGACGCTGATGGATCCCAAGATCCAGACTGAGTTCGCGGCGAAGAAGGGCTCCATCCCCGCCTTGAAGTCCGCCGACATCTCCGGTCTGTCCGAGTACCAGAAGGAGGCCGCTAAGAGCTTCGCTTCCGCCGAGGTCGTTTCCTCCCTGGCCCACGCCCAGGCCGCAGGAGCGGAATTCGCCCAGACCTACGCCGACGCTGTTTCCACCTTCAACGGCAGTGGAAACATCGATGCCTTCATCGCCAGCATGACGCAGGCGCAGAAGACCCAGCTGTAATAGCCGGTCATCCAACCAAGTCGCCAAGGGTGTGGCTGCGGCGCACTGCGGCCACACCCCCGGACAGGATCAGTTCTCACATGACAACATCAACAGCACAGCCAACGCCGGTGGATCCCGATCCCCGGTCAAGGAAACAAGTACCGCACAACGTCAGGACTTCCCGTAAGGCAGCCTGGATCTTTGCCCCCAGCCTGCTGGTCAGCTTCCTCTTCGTCTACGTTTTCATCGGCATCACCGCCTATATCTCCCTCTCCAACTGGAAAATCGGCACGAGCCCGAATATGAGCCTCCGCCAGCCGCTGGGGGCCACCTATGGCGAGCTGGTCCAGGAACAGCGCTTCCAGGCCGACATCCGCAATGTGGTGGTCTTCACCGTGATCTTCCTGCTCCTGGCCATCCTTGGCGGACTCGTCGCGGCCCTCTTCATCCACCACGTGGCCGCCGGCAAGGGCCTGTTCCGGACGGTCTTCCTGCTGCCCTATGCCCTGTCCTTCATCGTCACCGGTGTGGCCTGGCGCTGGATCTTCGCACCGTCCACCGGCGTCAATGAAATCCTGCGGAACATGGGGATCCAGAACCCGCCAGGCTGGACCACCGACCCCACCATCCTGGGGGCATTGAATGATCCCTCCGGAACGGACTTCCTGAAAGTCCAGCTCGGCATTCCGGTGGCACTGCTGCCAATCATTTTCGCCGCCGCCTGGCAGCTGGTCGGCTTCGCCATGGCCATGTACCTCGCCGGCCTCGCCTCCATCCCCGAAGAACACCTCGAAGCCGCCAATGTGGACGGCGCCAACATCTGGCAGCGCCTGCGCTACATCGTGCTGCCGCAGTTGTGGCCTTCTACAATCACCTGCTTCGTGCTCCTGCTCCACGTGGCCCTGAAAATCTTCGACCTCGTCGTCGCCATGTCAGGATCCGGCCCCGGCTTCGTCACCGACGTCCCCGGCATCTACATCTACAACTACCTCACCAGCCGTTACGACAAAGCCTCGGCAATGGCGATCATCCTGCTCCTGCTAACCCTCGTGGTGATCGTCCCCTACCTCGTACGCGGATACCGGAAAGAGCGAAAGGCATAGCAATGGCCGTCGAAACCCTCGAACCGACCACGTCCCGGGCCGCCCGCGCGGCGCGCCGCCGCCCCGGAAAACGGGCCCCCAAGCCCCGGTCCTGGAGCATCCCCAAGACTGCAGGCGGATGGATCATCCTGGCAATCTGCTCCATCGCCACCCTGGGAATGCTGGTGCCCGTGTACGTCATCATCGCCACGGCACTCTCCGGAAACACCGGGGCGCCCAGCTTCTTCCTCGCCTTCCCTGACGCGCCGAGCCTGGATGCCTTCAAGGGTGCCTGGACAAAACTCCACGGGTCCCTTGCCAACTCCCTGCAGATCACCATCCCGGCCGCCCTGATCTCGTGCTTCCTTGGCTCGATCAACGGCTACATCCTCGCCAAGTTCCCGTTCAAGGGCTCCAACGCCCTCTTCACGGTGCTGCTGGTCGGCATGTTCATTCCCTTCCAGGCCGTCATCATCCCGGTGTTCCAGTTCTTGAACATGCTGCACCTGCAGGGAAGCATTGTCGGCCTGATCCTTGTCCACATCATCTATGGCATCCCGATCACCACGCTGATCTTCCGCAACTACTACGAGGGCATTCCCAGCGCCATCATCGAAGCGGCAGCCATCGACGGCGCAGGGATCTGGAAAACCTACTTCCGCGTGATGCTCCCGCTCTCCGTGCCCGGTTTTGTCGTCGCCGGAATCTTCCAGTGCACCAACATCTGGAACGACTTTCTCTTCGGGTTCATTCTGGCCTCCCCGGCCGCGTGGCCGGCCACCGTGACCCTGAACAACCTCATTGGCACCACCACCGTCAACTACTCCGAACTCATGGCAGGCGCAGTCCTCGTCGCCGCACCCACCGTCCTGCTGTACCTCGTCCTGGGCAAGTTCTTCGTCGGCGGTCTCACCGCAGGAGCCGTCAAATGATTTTGGACGTGCTCTGTGTCGGAGAGACCATGGCCGTGGTCACCCCGGCAAAGCCCCAGCCGCTGAGCGAAGCCGAGGAATGCCTGTTGGGATTTGGCGGAGCAGAATCCAATGTCGCCGCGCACCTGGCCGAATTCGGCTACCGGGCCGGATGGGCCAGCCGCCTCGGCCTGGACCCGTTTGGTGAGCGGATCCAGGCCGGCCTGGCCGCCCGGGGCGTGGACGTCAGACTCGTCACCCGCGACAGCACCGCCCCAACGGGCGTGTACTTCAAGGACCCCGACCTGGGCCACGGTGCCAGGACGCTCTATTACCGGTCCGGATCAGCGGCCTCGGCCATGGCGCCGGAGGATGCCGGGACCTGGTCGCTGGAGCAGACCGGCTGGATCCACACCAGCGGCATCAACGCCGCCCTCTCGGACAGTTGCTCGGCACTGACCGAGCACCTCCTCGACCGAGCCGAACCGACGGGCTACAAGGTCTCCTTCGACGTCAACTACCGACCCGCCCTCTGGAGCGTCGACGCCGCCGGGCCGCGCCTGCGGGAACTGGCCGGCAGGGCAACGGTGGTCCTCGTCGGACTCGATGAAGCAGAAACCCTGTGGGGCTGCACCACCGCCGAAGAAGTCTCCATCCTCCTGCCGGGCCCCCGATATCTCGTCATCAAGGACTCGGCAACCGAAGCCGTCGAATTCGTCCGGGAACGGACAGGGGAGCAAAGCATCTGCCGGGTGCCGGCCCACCGGGTCGACGTCATCGAGCCCGTAGGCGCCGGGGACGCTTTCGCTGCCGGCTATCTTGCGGGACTTCTCCGCGGAGACAAACCTGCGGACAGACTCGCCCTGGGTCACTCCTTTGCCGCCTGGACCCTGGGCACCCGCGCCGACTACCGCCCCGGCCACGGAACCAGACCCCGCACCTACGGCCCAGGACAACATCACGCAGACGTGAGCTGAACGCACCCGCAACCCCGGGTAAAACCCGCACCGCAGCACCATCTGGCCGCACCATCTGAAAGAGAATACCTTGGCACACACACTGCTCAACGACTGGTTCGACGACGACTTCTTCCGGGTCCCGATCATCGCCGTCCTCCGCGGCCTCACGCCAGGCGACGCCGTGCGCTCCGCCACCCGGGCATGGGACGCCGGCGTCCAGCACGTCGAAGTCACCATCGAAATACCCGAAGCCGTCCCAACCCTCGCAGCAGTGGCCAGCGCCGCCGCCGAGCGCGGAGTGGCGGTCGGCGCCGGCACCATCATCCGAATCGAACAACTGGACGCCGCCGCGTCCGCCAACGCCTCCTTCACGGTCTCCCCGGGTCTGGATGAAGGCGTCATTCAGGAGAGCATCCGCCGCGGCATCCCGCATCTGCCGGGCGTGGCCACAGCGAGCGAAATCCTCCGCGCCAAGGCCTTCGGCCTCACCTGGCTCAAAGCCTTCCCCGCCTCGGCCCTCGGCCCCGACTGGATCAAAGCCATGAAGGGTCCCTTCCCCGACGTCCAGTTCATCGCCACCGGGGGGATGAAAGCCGCCACCGCCCCCGCGTATCTCGCCGCCGGAGTTAGCGTCGTCGGGCTGAGCTCCGACTTCTCCTCCGACGCGGGCGCCAAGTCTGTCCGCGAGCTCCTTGCCTCCGTCACAGCAACGAACGCGGCACCCTGACACCCGGCCACCAAAATCCCCGCCGCCGGAACGGTCGAGGCCCGCGGGCGGCGAGGAATATCATCACAGAAGACGCAGAAAACCGGCTCCAACGCCGGACGCACAGGAACGGACAGCGCCATGACCGCAGAAACCGAACGCGATCTCCAAGCGGTCCTGTGGGACATGGACGGCACCCTTGTTGATACGGAGCCGTACTGGCTGGCAGCACAGGGCGAAATTGCGCGACAGCACGGCCTCAACTGGACGACCCAGGACGCCCACGCAACCGTTGGACAGGCCATGCCCGTCTCAGCGGCACTACTTCAGCAACGTGGGGTTGCTCTCTCGGCAGAGGAAATCATCAACGATCTCCTCGAACGGGTCGTGGCAAAGCTGGAAGGGGGCATTCCCTGGCTCCCCGGCGCGGAAAGGATCCTGGCCGACCTCGCCGCCGCGCACATTCCCTCCGCTCTGGTCACCATGGCCTTCAGCCCCGTCGCCACACGCGTGGCCGCGTCAGCGCCCATCGGGACCTTTCATGCTGTGGTCGCAGGAGACGCCGTCCCGCAGGGCAAACCCCACCCCGCTCCCTACCTGGCCGCAGCAGAACTCCTCAATGTCCATCCCTTCCATTGCGTCGCTGTAGAGGATTCGGTAAGCGGCACCACCAGCGCACAAGCCGCAGGAATGGAAGTCGTGGTGGTCCCTGGAGTCGTCCAGCCTCCCCACGGGCCCGGCCGCCACTTCGTCAGTTCCCTTGAAAACGTCACCGTCGAAAACCTCCGCGACATACTCCGTGGCCCTAATGGCCGCGACGTCAGCCGCGACTGACGATCGGCCCAATGTTCACCACACGAAGATCATTCCAATGGTAGACCGATCTACTAAGTGCTTCAGGCCTATATTTGTTGCGACGTTTGGACTTGGGAACTCGTCACAGCGACGAATTTTAGAGTTTTTTGACAGATTCTATTGCATCGATCTACTAACGTCGATAACGTTAACGCAAACGCTGCGGCGAAGAACAGCCGGACCCACATGAAAGCGGGCCGTTCGGCGGATTCCTCCTCCACGACGGGGACAGCCGGCAGCAGCCGCCCCAGTGCGCTGCCGGACGCAGGCGACACCGTCAGCACGCCTCATCGGCATCGAAACTTCGCCCCTCACGATAGGTAATTCACCATGTCAGTTAACGACGACGTTATGGACACCCCGGTCACTGCGGTGACCCGCACGGACCTGCTCCGTGCAGCCTGGGCAAGTTCTTTGGGCAGCGCCTTGGAGTACTACGACTTCGCCCTCTACAGCTTGGCCTCCGCCCTGGTTTTCGGCCCGCTCTTCTTCCCCGGGACCAACCCCTCAACGGGTCTGATCCTGAGCTTCGGCACGTACTTCCTGGGCTTCGCAGTGCGGCCTCTGGGCGGAATCATCTTCGGTCGCCTCGGCGACCGGGTGGGACGCAAATTTGTGCTGCTCGCAACTATCACTCTTATGGGCGGCGCCAGCACGCTGATCGGTGTCCTGCCGACCTTCAACGGCTCCGCCGGTGACTGGTACGGCGGGGGAGTCGGCATCCTCGCGCCGATCCTGCTCATCGTCCTGCGCCTGCTCCAAGGCCTGGGAGCGGGTGCTGAAATGGCCGGCGCGTCGATTCTCATGACCGAGTACGCCCCGCGAAAGGAACGGGGCTTCTACGCCTCCCTTCCATTCCTGGGAGTCCAGGTCGGAACGGTCACCGCTGCGCTGGTCTACTTCCTCCTCCTCAATGCCAACCAGACGACCAAGATCACCGACACCTGGCTGTGGCGCACCCCCTTCATCGCCAGCGCTGCCATCCTCATGGTCGCCATCTTTATCCGTCTGAAGCTCAAAGAGTCCCCAACATTCACCAAGCTCGAGGCCCACGAAATGATCGTTGACAAGCCCCTCGCGACGTTGCTCAAAACCTCCCGCCCAACCCTTCTGCGCGGCATTGGACTCCGCCTGGCGGAGAACGGCTCGTCCTCGATCTACCAGGCACTCGCCATCGCCTACGTCACCAGCGCAGCGGTAGGAGTAAAGGGTCCGATCAGCGCGTTGTCGCTCGTGTTCGCCGCCGCCCTGGGCGCCCTCGTCGTTCCGATCGCCGGCAAGCTCTCCGACCACTTCGGACGCGTCAAGACCTACCGCGCCTTCGCCATCTTCCAGCTCCTCGCCGCATTCCCCATCTGGTACGTGCTCAGCCTCGGAGACACTGTCCAGACCATCGTCGTACTCTCCCTCGGTCTCGGCATCGGCACCTGGGGCATGTTCGGCGCACAGAGCGCATTCATGTCAGAACTCTTCAGCGCCCGTCAGCGGTACCTCGGCGTTTCCGTCGCCCGAGAGATCTCCGCCGTCATCTCCGGCGGAATTGCACCTCTGGTTGGTGCCTGGATCATCTCTCTGGTGATTGCGGGGGATGGAGGTCCCGGCGTTCCCCAAGCCGGATCGGGCGCATGGCTGCCCATCGCCGGCTACCTGTCCCTGCTGACGGTCATCACCATCGCGGCCACGTTCTTCACCCCCGAAACCATCGGCCGCGACCTCGACGACCCTCGAGACGCCATCAACGACCCCGCAACGCTGCAGGGACACCGGGCCGCGGTGTACACCGACCGGGTTTCAGCGTAGAAAAAAAGATGCTTCCCCTGCCGCGGCTGCGAGCCGCCGCAGGGGAAGGCACTATCGGCCACGGTCCCACGACCCGAGCCAGCAGCGCAACTCACTGCACTGCAACTAATAGCAGGCCATCGAAGGACGGAGACAACAAAATGACTGCAACCCCAAGCGGTGCTTTTCCGGACCGCGACACCTTTACCAGCCCGGCGACAGCCCACCTCGGACAGGGACGCCGGACCGCGAAGGGGGAGTGGATGGCTGTGGACAATTACGGCAGGCCGGTTGCCACGATTTGGTCGCCCTATCTTGGGCACCCGCACACCTTCCGCTGCGATCCACTGCCCCACGCGCGCTACGTCGACGCCGTAGAGGCTGACGACTTTTCAGTTGTCCTCGACTACGCGCTAAGTAACTTCAGTCCGGCACAGTAACGCTGCCGAGCGTTGTTACGCGCCTCTGGAGGGAAAGTAATCGCAGCGGATAAGCGTCGAACTCGTCAGGCGAGCGGTTCCGTCACGTGATCACGGCCCCCGGGCCGACGATGCAACTACAGGGAGATTGTGTGAGCTGTCCGCCTACGGATCCGAACACACCTTCGCTGCCCTCTTGGAATGAGGCCGCGTATCCGTCCACGCGGAACCTTCTTTGAGTTAACACGGTCCCTTTAACACCTGATCACTCCAGGGATTTGCGTTGGGGGCGGGGGCGTAGCGAACGCACGCTACGGGGTGGTGCCGGTTGGGCACTCGGCCTGTGGCGTGGCTTGGTTGGACCCGGACGGGACCCACTGTCCTGGCCGAGAATGCAAGAAGCGGCGACGGCCCGGGTTCGGGCGGGAATGCTGGTAACTGGCCAAATTGGGGTGTGTACAAAGTACACACTTTGGGCTTCGGATCGGGTCGTACTGGTGCCGGATCGGGCCGGATTCCGCATGTTTCCGGGGGAGCCCAGTGTTCGCGCGGGTTGGAATGCAGTTCGAGTCCCACCTCGGGCACGTGTTTTCCCTGTTCAGGGGCTTGTGGGCCTCTGAGTGTGTACAAATCTCCTTTTATGGGCCCCTGCGGGGCCCATTCTTGTTGGTGGCGGCTGGTCTGGCGGTTCCTTCTCTTGGCTTGAACAGCGGTGTTGCTGCTTACACCTTCATGGCCGGGAGCGCCTGGAACTGCATGACCTGCTGAGACTTGGCGATCAAATCCTCAAGTTCTTCCCTCGCAGCCGGAACTCCTGGGACACTCTCGTCGTGGTCTCCATGATGTTCTCGAGCATCGGGTGGGCCCTGGGGGAACCGATGGAGTTTGGTGACGGCCAGGGTGCCGCCGGCCAGGTCAGCCGCCAGGGCGTCGTTTAGTCCCGGCCGCTCCCGTTCCCTCCGGTCACGCCGTGGCCACCATTGGTCGGGCCTTCGGGGTCGTCCAGACCCGCAAGCCCCTGGCGCCGCGCCGCAAGGTCCTGTTCGTGGGTGGAGGTCCGGGCCTAGCCGATGACCTGCGCCGGCAGGTGCACCTGTCGCGGTTGTCGAACCTGAGCGGGACCGTCGTGCGGGCGGGTGTGCGCGAATCCAGGATTCCAGTATCTGTATCGGATTTTGTCAGTGTCAGACGTCGGTGGCCCCTGAGCTCTGAACGAATACGGTCGTTTCCGGCGTGAACGGTCGGCCTTCGGGGGCTGGGGAGCCCCCGATGCTTGTGCACGCGCGACCGATGAAGTAGGGCCGTCAGGCGAGCAGCTGCTCGCTGAGGTCCCAGAGCCGGTGCGCGTCTTCGGGGTTGAGCATGGCCGAGTTCGCGTCGGCCGGGATGCTGTCCGGGGTTAGTGGTCGCTCTTCGTCGTCGAGCACGGCCACGTCGCTGTCTTTGAGATACGCGCCGCCGATGCCGTCGAGCAGCGGGCTGGCTGCACCGAACACGAGGGTGGCGGCGCCCTGCTCGATGGTCTTCTTTCCAGCGTCGGGGTCAATGATCGCGTCACCCTGCTCGTCGACGAGGCCCTGCGCGCGGAGGGAATCGAGGCGCTGGGGGGAGTGCGGGCCGGCTCCGATGATGACCCCGGGGTGCGCGGCGAATGCGCGGATGCCGTCCTCGGCGAACCGTCGGTCCAGTTCGACGGTGAAGAGGACGTTGGCGCGCTTGGATTGCGCGTAGGCAGCCACGGGGTTGTAGTCGGTGGCGAAGCCGAGGTCGTCCCAGTGGATGTCGCCGAACCGGGCCGCGCCCGAGGTCACGTTGACGACGCGAGCACCGTGCGCCGCGCGCAGTGCCGGGAGGAGCGCCCGGGTGAGCTGGAAGTGACCGAGATGGGAGGTCGAGAACGCCAGTTCGTGGCCACGGGCGTCAAGGCGCAGCTCCGGGCCGAACAAGACCGCGGCGTTGTTGACCAGGATGTGCAGCGAGCGTCCGGAGTCGAGCCAGCGCCCGGCAAAGGCGTCGATCGACTCGGGGTCTGTGAGGTCGAGCTGCTCGACGCGAACGCCGTCGATCCCGTCGACCGATTCGGCCGCGCGCTCGGTGTCGCGTGATGCGACCGTCACGGAAGCGCCGGCGGCGGCGAGAGCGCGGGTGACCTCCCTGCCGAGCCGGCTGTGCCCGCCGGTGACGATCGCCTCACACCCGCTCAGATCGACGCCCTCGAGGATGTCAGCGGCGGTGGAAGCGGCGGTGAATGGAGTGTGCAGAGGAGTCTGTTCCGATGTCATGAGTTCAGTGTCATCCACGGCGCGCGGACGCGGAATAGTTGTCAGTGCGCTTTTTATGCGTCAGAGTACAGAGGTGCCGATTAGTGCGGAATCCGATGCCCTGTCCGATGTGTTCGAGCAGGTGGAGGTCCGAGGCATGATGACGGGCGGGTTCGCGGTTCGCGGTCCCTGGGCCTCACGCGCCGCAGTGTCCAGGCCATTGAAGCTAATCGCACTGGTCGCCGGATCGGCACGCATCAGCGTCGACGGGCCAGACGGTCCCGACGGCCCGTTCGAACTGACTCCTGGCGATGTCATACTTCTGAATCACCGCACCTCCTTGGAAGTTCGCGGCGGCAAGGGCGACGGCCCGACAGCGGAGCCCATTCCCGAGGCGAGCTTCGATTCGATGGCGCTGGCCGCAGCCGACCTGTCAACGGATGACGTAGTGATTGGTGGGTGGATTCAGGTCAACCCAACAGGGCAAGCGTTGTTCAGCGCAGCGCTGCCCGGCGTCGTCCACATCCGCGCTCAAACACCAGCGGCATCCCGCCTGGCCGGCCTCGTCGCGCAACTCTTCAAAGAAGCCTCCAGCGGACGCCTCGGGTCTGCGTTCGCCATTCGACAAAACGGACAGCTGATCCTCCTCGAAGTGCTCCGTGCCTACCTCGAACAAGAGGAGCCGCCCGTCGGATGGCTCCGACTGCTCACCGACGAACAACTCGCGCCGGCGCTTCGACTCATGCACGAACAGCCCGGCAGGACATGGGAGCTTGCCGAACTCGCCCGCGCCGCCGGCATGTCGCGGACCAGCTTCGCTGAACGGTTCCGGACGGTCTCAGGCACGCCGCCCCTTGCGTACCTGTCGCGCTGGCGAATGGTGCTCGCGCAACGAGCGCTCCGCAACCGCGACGTGCGCATTGGAACACTCGCGGCCGAACTCGGCTACGGATCAGAGAGTGCATTTAGCAACGCGTTCAAGCGCGAGATCGGCCAGTCCCCGCTGCACTACCGACGACAGCTCCTCGCGGCAGGTTAGGCACCCCGGGCTACCTGTTGATCCCACAGCCGTTAGAGAACCCCCATCGGGACGTTATGACAGTGCAGCCCCTCGCAAAGCCCTGCCGTAGGTGGAGGGATGATTTCGAGTTGCGGCCGAAACTGCAAAGTGACGACGGGTAACTCTCGCCTAGCGAAGTATCCCGCGTACGGCAGCACGATAACAGTGTCCAGGCCGCTCTCCCATGCGGGGATTAGGTCTGATAGGTTCCTACGCTCTGCATCGCTGGGAGGAATCGGGCTCAGAACGTTATGCCAATAATTGAAAGCATCGCTATCCAGGCCGTCCCGGTCGTACTCAGTGGTCCAAAGGGGCGGTATGAGCGGATGAAGTTCCTGCCCCGGCCGCAAAACGCATGAGCTCCTGGGTGGGGTGCTTCATCCGGTCCGGCTCCTGAATGTTGTACCTGTCCCATGCCCGATCCCAAGCGATGTGCCAGCGATCAGCCCACTCTTCACTGCTGGCAGACACTGGCATTTCGGACGCTCCGGGGTTCGGGGCTGGGATGAGTGCCGGAATATCGACGTCCGGCGCAATTGACCAGCAGTGCCGAGCGAACAGCAGTAGATTCAGCGACAAGGGATGATCATCTACTGAGATCACCATGTCAGCCCGGGGTCCAGGGCCCCGGGAGGATGACGGCGAGCAGTGGTTGCTTTGGCTATGCCGCTTCGAGAACGCTCTTGAGGTTGGTCAGTTGGGCGACCTCGGTCTGCATCGTGCGGGCGATCATCGGCCCTGCGATCTTCATCAGTCCTTTGGGTTGCAGGTCCAGGGTGAACCGGACCTTCGTTCCACCGGGCGCCGCGCTGAGGTGATACTCGCCGGAGGGCCGGGCCGGACCGGCTACCACCTGGAAGCACAGGCGCTGTCCCGGGTCGGCGGTTGTGATTTCGTAGTCCCCGGCGATAGGCCGGCCGCCGGGGCCAGTGAGGGTCTGGCTATAGACGGTGCCCAAGGCCCCGGGTGATCCGCTCTTCAGGGTGATGTGTTGAATTCCTGAACGCCATTTGGGGTTGTTCAGTCCGTCCGCGAGGAACGCGTAGACGTCCTCCGGTGAACGGCTTATGGTCGTCTCGTTCTCGGCGTGAGCCATGGCTTCCCTTCAATGGTTCCCTGTGACCGCCGATTTCGGCGCTTGATGATGTCCACACTGTACGTCGGGCCGCTGCTTGCGGCGACAACGCCCGGCGCGCGGTCCAACGGTGATGCCCGGGACTGACTGCCGCTAGCGGCCTATCGAACGCTACGGATGAGAAGGGACCGCCGCGAATTTCCCCCTCCCTCCAAAAGAAGTTGCGGCCAGTTGCATCAGGAAGGGATAGCGGCCGGTGGGGAGGGCTGCCTTCTGTGCGTTTCCCGCCGTCCGGGTCAATGGCGGCGGCCTGGTCCAGTGCGGCATCCGTGACATTTTCAGTCCAAGGAAGAACGGTGAAGCAGGGTCAAGGGCCGCCCCGCCGCAACGCGTTTCGGGGCCCCGCCGGCGCGCCTCCAGCCCTGCTCAGAGTCGGCCCGCCAAGCGCATTGAGAGCAGTACCAGGCGGCGTCAGGGCGCCGGCGCCCGTTTACCGAGAGAGTCAGGGGAGACCGCTTGCACTATACGTTAGTGGCGACTAACGTATTAGTTGTGCCTGATCTTCTGGAAGTTGCTGCGGAGCCGAACAGGCGGGCACTGCTTCGGCTCCTGGCTGAGGGGGAGAGGACCGTGACGGAGCTGTCCGGGCATTTCGCGGTCAGCCGGTCGGCAATTTCCCAGCATCTGCTGCTGCTGTCCGAAGTGGGGCTGGTGTCGGCCCGGAAGGACGGCAGGAACAGGTACTACAGCCTGGACGCGGCAGGAATGGTCCGGCTGCGTGAAGAATTTGACTCTTTCTGGACCAACGAACTGGATCTGCTGGTGGCTGACGCCGGCCGGCTCCACCCACCCACATCGCAAGGGAAAATCTGATGTCATTCAACAAAACTGTCTTCCTCCCGGTCGATCCGGACGCGGCCTTCGCGCTCATCACCGAGCCCGAGAGGCTCCGCCGCTGGAAAACCGTGGCGGCCAGGGTGGACCTGCGCGTCGGGGGTGACTACCGCTGGACCATCACCCCCGGGCATGCGGCGAGGGGGACTTTCACGGAAATCGAGCCCGGAAAGCGAGTCGTCTACACCTGGGGCTGGGAAGGTGACGCCCAGTTACCGCCCGGTGCCTCCACCGTGACCGTGAACCTGGAAGCTGTCGACGGCGGAACGACCGTCCAGCTGATCCACGAAGGGCTGACAACGGAGCAGGAAGTCGGCCACGCCGAGGGCTGGAACCACTTCCTGGAGCGCCTCGTGCTGCTGGCCACGACCGGCGATGCCGGCCCCGACGAATGGTCGGCAGCACCGGACCCCATCGACGAACTCGCCAGCGCCGAAGCCTCCCTCGCGGTGGCCCAACGCGTCCTGCAGGGACTCAAGGACTCGGACATGGTAGCCCGCACGCCCTGCGAGGACTTCACCGTTGACGGTCTGCTGGACCATCTCTTCGGATCGATTGCATCGATCGGCACGGCGCTTGGCGTTACCGTTCCCGACAGGCCGACGGCGTCGCCGGAAGTCCGGATCGCCGAGGCCTCGCAGGTCACCCTGGAGGCCTTCCGTGCCCGCGGTTTGGAAGGAGGCCTGGACATGGGCTTCGCGGAGCTTCCCGCGACGCTGGTCGCGAACATCCTGAACCTGGAACTGCTGGTGCATGCCTGGGACTTTGCCACGGCCACCGGGCAGGAACTCGCGGTCTCGCCAGTACTCTCGGACTACGTGCTGGGCCTCGCCCGGAACACCATCAGTCCCCAGATGCGCGGGGCCAGCTTCGCGGAGGAGACGCTGGTCGATGAGTCGGCGGCGAGCATGGAGCGTCTCATCGCGTTCACGGGCCGCGAAGTCGCCGGGATCTGATGCTCCGCCTTCGCCAGCAGAAGGAAAAGACAATGGTTGACGTACTGACAGAGATTGTCATCCACCGGCCGCGCGGGGTTGTGGCCAGCTATGCCTCCAACCCTGAGAATGCCCCCGAGTGGTATACGAACATCAAGGCGGTCGACTGGGAAACCGCACCGCCCCTGACGGTCGGATCCCGGGTGGCTTTCCGGGCTCACTTCCTGGGCCGGGACCTGGACTACGTTTACGAATTCACCGAGCTGGACCCGGGCGCGAGGCTGGTCATGCAGACAGCCCAGGGCCCGTTCCCCATGCAGACCACCTACACCTGGGCGGACGCAGACGACTCCTCTACCCGCATGGCACTGCGCAACACCGGCAAGCCAGCGGGATTCTCCGCCGTCGTGAACCTCGTCATGGCCCCGATGATGCGCCGGGCGATGCAGAAAGACCTCGCCAAGCTGAAACAGATCCTGGAGGCCGCCTGACTGCCATGCGTGCGCGCACTACACGGCCCGCCCCGAGGAAGCCCTGCCCGGTATGATTCGCGCCGGCAGGCAGGCCGAAGCCCAGCGCCAGGCCTTACGAACAGCGAACAACGATGAAAGGACATGTCATGAGCAAGTTCATCTATCTCTACAAGGGTCCGGCCACACCGATGGACCAGTTCACCAAGGAACAGTCTGAGGCACAGATGGCCGCCTGGGGCGCCTGGATGGAGAAGACAGGCCCAGCCCTGCTCGAGGCGGGTGCGCCGTTCGCGCCATCCCGTACCGCTTTGGTAGACGACGGCACCGTGGCGGAAGCCTCGGACCTCAATGGCTACTCGATCGTGGAAGCAGAAAGCCTCGCGGGGGCCAGGGCACTGGCTGACGGCCACCCGTTCCTGTCCGACGGGAACGGAAAGTTCACCTTGGAGATTTTCGAGCTCGGGGAGATGTAGTCTCACAGCCGACCTGCCCCGCCGTCCGGGACGAATGCGGGAACCGCCGTCCCCGACGGCGCCCAGGGGAAGCCCCACGCTGGATCCGGGATCGGACCCCTCAATTGCGGCTTGGTGGATCCACCGCTAATGGCGCCGCACTGACAGCCTCACAGAGTCTGAAAGTGCGTCGTCATTCGAGGTTGGGCCCATGAGGCGGCGTATCGCGACACAGGTCCTTGTCAGCCGGGTTCGCCGCGCAGGGGAGCTGTGGCGAATTCACGCATGCCTGATTCAAAGCCAATGGTCGGTTCCCAGCCCAGTTCGGCCTTGATCCGCTCCGAGGACGCGGTGATGTGGCGAACGTCCCCCAGCCTGTATTCGCCGGTCACGATCGGGGCCGGTCCGGCGCTGAAAATACTCAGCGCCGTGGCAACATCGCCTATGGTGTGCACTTCGGAGGCGCCGACGTTGTAGGCCCTGAATGCGGCAGCGCCGCCCGCCGACAGCGTCTCGGCGGCGACGATGTTCGCGGTGGCGACGTCCCTGACGTGTATGAAGCTGCGCCGCTGGGCGCCGTCTTCGAAGACCCGGGGCGCCTTACCGCGGGCCAGGGCGGAGCGGAACAGCGACGCGACGCCGGCGTAGGGTGTGTCGCGGGGCATCCGGGGACCGTAGACGTTGTGGTAACGCAGGGCGATCGCTGCGCCACCGGTGCTGCGTGCCCACGCGGCGGCGAGATGCTCCTGGCTGACCTTTGATGCCGCATAGACATTCCGCGGATCCAGAGGAGCGTCCTCGGTGACCATGGCCGGATGAAGGATCGCGCCGGACACCGGGTTACGGGGGTCGTAGATCCCGGTGCGCAGATCGGCCTCGGCGCGCGGTCCTGGTCTGACCGCCACGCCGGTTTCAGAGTCGGTGTAGGCCCCCTCGCCGTAGACCACCATCGAGGAAGCAAGGACCAACCGGGGGATGCCTTGACGTTCCATGGCGGCGAGCAGGACCGCGGTGGCGTAGTCGTTGTTTCGGATGTAGTCCGGCGCGTCAGCGAAGCTGATGCCGAGCCCGACCTTCGCGGCCTGGTGGCAGACGGTGTCGATCCCCTCGAGTGCACGGTCCGCCGTGTCCGGGTCCGTGAGATCGCCAGTCAGCAGCTCCACCCGCGGGTCAAGGGCCGGCGGCCCCGGGTGGAGGCCCGGGTCCAGGGAGTCCAGGACCCGGACAGACCATCCCCGGGCGAGGGCGGCGTCGACGATATGCGAACCGATGAACCCGGCACCGCCGGTGACGAGGAGCCTCACCGGGCGGATACGGACTCGCGTGCGGCCGGGAGTGCCATGATCCTGGCGACGGCGGTTCGATCCATCAGCGGGCGGGGGGCGTAGTCCTCGCTGATCGCCGCGATGGTGTCCTCAAGCACGGCGAGGATGCCGCGCTGGGCCTCCTTCAGCCGGGCAAAGACGGCCTCGGCGGTCACCGGTTCCGATCCGTCGTGACCGGTGTCCGAATCCGTGATGAAGGCCAGATTGGCAAAGCCCATGTTCAACTCTGCGGCCAGCACGGGTTCGGGGTATTGGGTCATGCTGATGATGTCGGCACCGCCGCTGACGTACCACTGCGACTCGGCCTTCGTGGAAAAACGGGGTCCGTTGATCACCACCACCGTTCCTTGCGGGGCGTAGGGGAGACCGCGTGCCGCTAGCGCTGCCTCCAGATGCGAACGCAGCGTCGGGCAGAACGGTTCCGAGGCCGGCAGATGCTGAACGCCGGCCGGGGGGACGCCGTCGGTCACCGTGCCGTCGTAGAAGGTATCGGCGCGTCCCCAGGTGCGGTCGATCAACTGGTCGGTCACGACGAAGGTCTCAGGACCAAAGCCTTCCCGCAGCCCGCCCACCGCCGAGGAGGAAAGCACTGCCTGGACGCCGAGGCTCTTGAGCGCCCAGAGGTTGGCCCGGTAGTTGATCTTCTGGGGCGGGAGCGAGTGGTCGCTGGCGTGACGGGGAAGGAACGCCACGGTTCGCCCGCCCACGTCGGCCAGCGTCACAGGACCCGACGGCGGCCCGTAGGGGGTCCGGACGTCGAGGGTCGCGCGCACAGTTGCCCCGGCGAGCTGGTAGGTGCCCGAACCGCCGATGATGCCGATGCGGGCGTGGTCCGTCCCGGGAATTGGTGTGTCCATGATGTAATCCTGCCATTCCTCGGAGTCTGTACGTGACGGTCCTGTGCCGGTCACCGGGCTGCGGGGTCCGGTGCCCCGGTCGTGAGTCCGGTGACGGCAGCCAGCCGCAGCTCGTCGCGGCGCCGCAGCCAGGTACCTCCGGCGATGGCCGCGGCGGCCAGGAGCAGGGCGCTCTGGTTAAGTGGCTCGCTCCAGGGGCCGGCCGGGACCATGTAGATGACGTCCAGGGCGAGGATCACCCCCACGTACTCCCACCGCCGGCTCAGAACGATGAACGGCAGCAGCATGAGCCCGTACCAGGGGTAGTTGGGGCTGACAATGAGCAAGGTCAGCCCGATCATGACGGTCTGCTGTTCCCAGACGCTCCCCGCACGGGTGCGCCGCAGCACCGCCAGAGCGACGACGGCCAGGGCCGCGGCGCTGAGCACCGGCGGCCAGGGGCCGGCGGAGACAAGCTGTGCCAGACCGAATCGGATGCCGCCGCTCTGGCTGTAATTCTCCTCCTTGAGGTAGCCGGGCAAAAAGCCCAGGACACCGGCCCCGGCGATCGCCACGTAGGGAACGTAGAGCAGCACGAATGTGGCCAGCGCCGCTGTGATGAACCTGGCCGGGCGCCGCCACAGCAGCGCGGGGGCGGCAACTACCGGAATGAGCTTCGTTGCGACCGCGGCACCGAAGGCTGCCCCCGAGCGGATCGGTTTGCCGCCCAGAAGCAGCATCCCGGCGGCAAGGATCAATGCTCCGCCCAGCACATCGACGTGCGCGTTGTTGACCGCTTCGAGCTGCACGAACGGGCTCCACCCCCACACGGCAGCCAGGTACGGCGGTGATCCGCGGCTGGCCAGCGAGCGGAGCAGCATCAAGGCAACCGCTACGCTGATCAGCAGGCCGCCCAGCTGCAGCGGCAGATATCCGACCGTGTCCGGAACGGTGGCGCGGACGCCCAGAAAGTACAGTTCGGCCGTGGGCGGGTAGATCGTGGGAACGTGTGGGCGGTTGATTGCCGTGCACAGCGGGTCCCCGGAAGGATAGCCGGATGCGGCGACGGATTCCGTCCCGAACAGGTCCCTGGCACACACGGGCTTGCCGTCGGGGCCCGTGGAACCCGGGGCGAACAGCCAGCCGGGACGAAGCCTGCTGAGCGTTTCATCGATGGGCACATACGAGTAGGGGGAGATTCCCGCTTTTTGAACGATGCCGTCCCACGCATACCGGGCCGAATCGTTGCTGGTCCGGGGCGGGGCGCTCACGGCAACGAGGCCGAGCAGGACCGTTCCGGCGATGATGACGGCCCCCACTTGACGCCGCGGAACGTGCCGCAGCAGGCCGACGGCGGCAATGAGGGTCAGCCATGAGAGGCAGGTTGCGATAATCTGCGCCGTTTCGAGCGGGTTTCCGGGGACCACCATCCACCACAGCAGGGCCGCACCTGTGATGAACACGAGCGGAAGGAGCACGAAGACCTTCATGCTGCTGCCGGTTGTCCGGATGGGTTCTGTTGCAATGACGCTCACTCTCCGATCCTGCCCCATATCTGACGCCGCACTTGCATCCGACAGGAGGTTTTCCGCGAATCGTAAGGTCTGGCGGCACCCTGCGACCCGAATTGATGATGTGATCTACCTATGGAAAAGCTCACCAACGCGCTGGCCGCCAGGTTCGCCTCGCCCACGCGCAGTACCCGGCTCACCGTGGTCCTGGGGCGCTGGCTGGGGCTTAGCTTCACTATCTGTTTCCTGACCGGGCTCTTCAGCCACGGGCTGCAGGAGCCGCCGTCGTGGATGTTCTTCCCCACCAGCCCCGTCTGGATCTATCAGCTGACGCAGGGAATCCACGTCACCACGGGCATCGCTGCCATTCCGTTGCTGCTGGCCAAATTGTGGTCGGTCTATCCGGAGCTGCTGAAATGGCCGCCGGTCAAGTCCGTGGCGCACGGCTTGGAGCGGGCATCCATTGCGTTGTTCATCGCCTCTTCGCTGCTGCAGCTGACGACGGGCCTGATTAACACCTATAAGTGGTATCCGTGGCCTTTCCCCTTCCGTCAAACCCACTACTGGCTGGCCTGGGTGATCTGGGGGTCGCTGCTGCTCCATATCGCCGTGAAACTTCCTTTGATCATCGAGCATTGGCGTACCCGGTCCGGGACCGCCGCCGGCGCCTCTGCACCGGTGACTGACGACGGCGGGGCACCCCAGGAGCCTGGCCGCTGGTCCAGACGCGCTTTCCTGGCCGCCGTCGGCGTCACCACGGGCGCCGTCGTGCTCACGACGGCCGGGCAGTCCTTTTCCTGGCTGGACCCGTTCAACCTTTTTGCACCGCGGAAGATGGGAACCGGCCCGCAGGCCGTTCCGGTGAACCGCACCGCCGCCGATGCCAAGGTCGCCGACCTGGCCGGGGCAAAGGACTGGACGCTCACGGTGAGCTATCAGGACACCAACCGCAGCCTGAGCCTCGCGGAGCTCCTGGCCCTGCCCCAGTATGAGCACGAACTTCCCATCGCCTGTGTTGAGGGCTGGAGCCAGACGGCCATCTGGCGGGGCGTGCGTATCCGGGACCTGGTCGCCTTTGTCGGCGCGCCGCCGTCCTCCTCCCTCCGGGTCACAAGCCTCGAACCGGAGGGCGCGTACCGGACGATGGACATGCCCGCAACGTACGCACAGGACGAACGGACCCTGGTGGCCCTGGAACTGAACGGACAGACGCTCGATCTGGACCATGGGTATCCGGCGCGCATCATCGCCCCCGGACGCCCCGGCGTCCTGCAAACAAAGTGGCTGAACACTGTGGAGGTCCTGTGAAACCCGAGATGCCGACGAAAGCCGAAAAAACCGCCGGGGCCGGAAACGCCGTGAAGATCTTGAGAATCGTCCTAGGCGCCGCGGGTGCGGCGTTGATCGGCTACGGGCTCCTGGGCCTGCCGACCCAGCTTGGACCCCCGCAGCTGCTCGGGCTCCTGGTGTGGATGGCGGTGGCCGTCCTTTTGCACGACGGCGTCATCGTGCCGGTCTCCACCGTGGCCGGTGGGGGCCTCACCCGGCTGGGGTCGGGGCTGCGCCCGGCGTCTGCCGCCGTCCTACGCGGCGCCCTGATGACCGGGGTCGTGGTGACCGTGATCGCGGGGATTTTGTTGAAGGCGCAGTCTGTGGCCCGCAATACCAGTGCCCTGGAAGGGGACTATGCCGCCCACCTGCTCTGGTTCTGGGTGGTTCTGGCCGGCCTGGCCGCCGTCCTTGCCTACGGGATCGAACGGACCGGCCCCGGCCGGGGCGAGAGGGAGCAAAAAACGCGGCCTTGAAACCGCCGGATGGCTGTGACGGACCAGCCGCCGGCCTGCGCCCGGGATACCAGGCCGGCCGTGCCCGTCCGAGCCCAGGCGAACGCCTCGCTTCGGTTCCCGTGCTGGTCTTCGAGCACGGCCGAGTAGGCGGTGTCGATGTGTTCGTCGGCTTCGACTTCGACCAGCAATGTCCCGGTCAGGGCGATGAGCTGCCGGCAGCGGCCTAACAGGGCGCCGACGTTTCCCCCGATTCCGATGTTGCCGTCGAGCAGGATGACGGACTGCCAATGGCCCGACTGCGGAACCGGGGCGAATATGGACTGTTCGAGGGCGCGGGCACCCCGGTCGCGCGCCAGGCCGACCGCTCCGGCGCTGGTGTCGATGCCCAGGGCGGCCAGGCCGAGCGTCCGGGCGGCGGCCAGGAGCCGTCCCGGCCCGCACCCAACGTCGAGGACCGGGCCCCGAAGGCTCTGCAGCAGCGACAGCTCCGCCGTGCTGGCGTCCTCGCACCAGTTGCGGACATCAAACGTCACCGGCTCGTCCGGATCGTGTCCGCTTTCCGGACGGAGGGTGAGGGTTCCGGTCCCGGTCAGCAGGGCACGCGCGTAGGGCTCGCTTTCGCCCTGGCCGAAAGAGGCGGCCGGCGCCTCAGCGGTGGGCATCACAGCAGGGCCTGCGCTTCTTGCCGGGGGCGCTTCACCCAGGCGGCTGTTTGGGCCACCGCTTCGGCGAAGGCGCTGCCCGGAATCTCGGCCGCGATCTGCAGGGCGTCACTGAAGTGGTCCATGTCGCGCAGTTCCGGAAGAATTCCGACTGTGAGCCCGGCCGCTGTGAGCCGGGCGAGCTGTCGGGCCCCGGTGCTCGCCGTTGACATAGGCACGCCCCGGATCAGGTTACCGTCCGGCCGGCGCAGCGCCAGTGCCCAGAATCCGCCATCGGTTGCCGGGCCGATCCAGGCCTCGTGCCGGGCGTGCGTGGTGGACCAGTCATCGAGCAGCGGCGCCAGATGGTCCGGGGAGAATTGCGGGGTGTCCATGCCGATAATGAGCAGTGGACCGCTGACGGCGTCGCAGATGGCGGCCAGCCGCTCATCCAGGCCTCCGGATGCCTGCGGCAGAACCGTGAATCCGGCGGCGTTCTGCGCGGTGGGCGTGCCGTCGATCACCAGCAGCTGGCGGCCGGCCGGGAGGCTGCGCACCGAATCCAGGGTGCGGCTGAGGCTCAATTGCGCCAATTGAGCCGCGCCTTCGGGCGGCAGCGGCGGACTGAGCCGGGTCTTGACCCGTCCCGGCACGCACTCTTTGGCGATTACTGCCACTGTCAAGTCCATGCTTATCCTCATATACGTTCTTCGCGGCGGCCGGTCATCCGGACCGGTCCCGATGGCAGCAACGATTTTGCCGCCCTGAGCTGGGCAGACATGTCTTTCACCGCGGTAACCGTTCCGCGGATGGTCCCGGTGACTTTCGATTTGCCGGTCCGCGGGGCATACGGCACGGGGATCTCCGCAATCCGCCAACTGCGAAGGCTCGCCTTGAGGAACATTTCCAGGGGGTAGCCGCTGCGCCGGTCCGCCAGGTCCAGGGAAACCAGCGCTTCGCGGCGTGCTGCCCGCATCGGTCCAAGATCGGTCACGTGTTCCCCGGTCAAGCGGCGGATCCGCGAGGCCAGCACGCGGTTGGCGATGCGGGCGTGCAGGGGCCACGAGCCGGGTTCCGGCTGGCGGCTTCCCAGCACCAGATCCGCGCTTCCGTCCATTACGAGGGCGAGGAGCGCCGGGAGCCGCGCCGGATCCAGTGAACCGTCGCAGTCACAGAAGGCCACGAATTCCGCCGTCGCCGCGAGCAGCCCGGCATGGGCGGCCGCCCCGAAACCCCGCTGGTCCTCCCGGACCACGGTCGCCCCCAGGCTCTGCGCTAGCTCGCCGGACCCGTCCGTGGAACCGTTGTCCACGACGATGGCCCGGTACCCGTCCGGCAGACGGGACAGAACCCAGGGCAGGGCGCCCCGTTCGTTCAGGCACGGCAGCACCACATCAACCATGGATCCGGTCATTTCAAACACCCTTCAAGGCTACGGATCCGGCAGCGCCGCTGCGCCCCGAAATCCTTACGGTATGCGGACGGAAAAGTGCCGCGGACCCCCAAGGGAGGAGCCGCGGCACTTCCCGCCGGTGCAGAACAATCCATCCGGCAGGTTATTTCGGAGGAGTTACTTGGTGTTGACGGTGATCTTTGCGATGCCAACGAGCATGTCGGCCTTCACGGCGTCGGTCTTGAAGGTCTTGTTCAGCAGGCCTGCGGCGGTGTCCGAGACCAGGACGCGGGTGCCTTCAAGGATGGCGGTGTCCCCGGCCTTTGCCAGCGGCTTCAGGGTGGAGCCGTCCAGGTTGAAGATGTAGGCCTGCTTGGCGGCAACCGTACCGTTGACCGCAACGTCGCCGTAGAGCTTGGAGGTGCCCGGGTCGATGGTGAAGTTGGTCAGGTCAACCTTGGTGTCCCCGGAAGTCAGGGAGAAACCGGATCCTGCGTGGTTGATCAGACCCTGGACGTAGGGGCGGTAGTCCTTGGCGGGGTCGTAGTAGTCGACCTTGCCGCCGGTGATCGGGAAGACCAGGGACCCGTCGGTCAGCTTCGCGGTGCCGATCACGCCAGGGGTGAGCTTCAGGGTCTTCAAAGCCGCGGCGAAGGAGGCGTCCAACTTCACCGCGGTGGACACCCCGGTCAGGGCCGGGATGGAGGCCAGCGGCTTGGGCATCTCGGCCGCAGCCGAAGCGGATGAGGAGGCCGGCGTGCTGGAGGCATTGCTGGCCGGGCCGCACGCTGCGAGGGAGAACATGAGGGAACCGGCAGCCGCGACGCCCAGGAAAGTCTTGATTGATGTACGCATGGGAGTACTCCTATAACTTGTGGATCGGTGTGGGCCAGCCCTCCCGACCGTGGATCGGGTAGTGCATTCTTGGCGGGGGGCCGGAGGTTGTCTGTCAGGAGTACTTCGACATCGACCACCCCTCTGGATGGGTGTGTCTGGGAATGATGCCATTCCGTTACATGAAGCACGCCCGTCGGGGCCATGCATCGCCTCAGCGCCCCCAAGGCAGCAGGAGTCCCTCCCGGCCGCACGTCCACGCGAACGGCCCCATCTGACCGGAAACAAGCTTCGTGGCGATCGCGCATCCTTAGACGCGCGATCGAAGAATGTCCATCACATCTGGCGCGTCCGGGGCTGCCCCCGAAAAGTCTGGCAACCCGACTCACCGCGGGGACCTCGGCCTGACAGCGGCCGGTCTCGCCGGCCTGATCCTCCATTGCGCTTCGATGTTCTTCGAACCGCTCGTCAGCGTCCTTCCGAGGACCACGGCCGTGATCACCCAGATCAACGAGATAGGCCGGCTGCTGCGGGTGCGACGAGCCGAGGGTGTGCACCCTCCGCCGCACGCGTCCCCGGCCGCGCCCGGGCCGGGCATCTCCTGGAAGACGCGGGGCGAGGGGCCCGATGCGAATCATCAGCAGAGGCCCCTGCTGCCCCGCTATCTCAGGACGACTGCAGGGAAGCCTTCCAAGAGGTACGCGCTAGCGCTCCCGATCGATCTGCAGATAACTCAGTCCGCTGACATCGAGCCAGAATTTGGTGGGGGTCTCTACGAGTCGCAGCAGGACGCCCCCGCAGGAACTGCAGCGCACAACGATTCCCGGGGCGTCGGCATAGACCGCTGCTTCCCCGAAGACCCTGACAGCGCCACAGTTCTTGCATCGACCGATCGCTGCAACGATGTCAATGCGGAACACTTCCCACAGCGGTCCCGCCGCCGCGTTCCCGTCAAGATGAGGTATTGGATTGCCTGCCGTTCCGGCGATGTCCTGGTCCTCGAGGCGCGGGTCCTCAGGACCAGGGGAAGCCGAGCCGTTGTTACCACTCACCGGATTCCTCCCGTTCCGCCGAAGCGTTCCGTTTTGATCGAGGCGGCCGGATAGCCCGCCCCCACCAGCCATTCGGTGACCGTTTCGACAAATACTGTCTGACCACAGATGAAGACGTCGGGGGCAGTGTCCGCCGGTAGGATGCTTGCCAGCAGCGTTTCAGCGGTGAGCCGTTTCGGAGTCGTGGGCCAGCCCTCGGGCACCTTGCGTGTGTAGAAATAGTCGACGGCGAGCTTGGGAGATTCCTGGCCCAAAGTGAGCAGTTCCTCCCGATAAAACCCCGACTCCGGGGATTTGAGCGAGTACAGCAACCGGAACTGTGAAGGATTCTCGGAGGCCTCATGGGCGCGGATCATGGACATGAGCGGGACGATGCCGGATCCTCCGGCGATCAACTGAACCGGGTTCGGGTCCGTCGGCCGCCAGACGAACCAGCCGCCGACGGGGCCGCGGATCTCCAACTGGTCTCCGACCATCAGATCTCTGACCAGATAGGGGGAGACCTCTCCGCTGGCCAATTCGTCGACCGTGATTTCCAGGATTTCGTCCATGCCGGCTGTTGCCACGGAGTAGGACCGAACTGCGGTGTAGCCGTCGTCCGCCGTGAGCCGGATATCGATGTGTTGGCCGGCAAGATTGCCGTTCAGACCGTCCACGCGCAACCCGATGGTTCGGGATGATTCCGTTTCGGGAACCCCGCTGACGACATCGGCGACACGCCACAGGGTGCTCATGGTGCCGGCCTCATGAGTAGCGCTCCTCGCGCCACGGGTCGCCGTAGATGTGGTACCCGTTGGATTCCCAGAATCCGGGAACATCGTGCGGCATTAGTTCGAGGCCATTGATCCACTTTGCACTCTTCCAGAAGTACAAGTGGGGTATCAGCAGGCGCGCAGGTCCGCCGTGGGCCCGTTCCAGAGGTTCGCCGTCGAATTCCCAGGCCACCCATGCCTGGCCGTCGAGAAGGTCCTGCAGCGGGACGTTGGTCGTATAGCCGCCGTAGGAGTGGGCCGTCGTGAACTCCGACGTTGTCTCCACATCCTCGAACAAGGTGTCCAGGGACACCCCGCGCCAGGAGGTGCCCAGCTTGGACCAACTGGTCACGCAGTGAATGTCCGAGCGGATATCAACCTGCGGCAGCGCCATAAGATCATCCCAGGACCAGGTGCGGCGCTGCCCCGTCTCGGTTGTAATGAAGAATTCCCAGTCCGCCGGGGAGACATACGGTGCCGGGCCTGCTGTCAGCACGGGAAAGCTTCCCGTCTCGTATTGCCCGGGGGGTAGCGCGGGATTGCCTGTCCGCCTTTTTCCATGAAATCCAGACGAGATGATTCCCATCATGTACCTCCGATGCGGAGCTCCGCCGGTCAGCTTTGATCGGTTCCCCAACGATAGGGCAACGGCAGGGCAGGGTCCAGACTGCGAACACTCCCGGTCCCGTCAGAAGCCTCCGCGAAACCCGCCCATCAAGAATCAAGGTGACGAAGCACGTCCTTGGAGACGAGTCGCAGCCGGTGTCGTCCACACCCGGGGTGTCGATGGTTACTCCTGCGGGGTGGTCTGGCGAATGCGCTGATAGTGGCGTGCGGCGCGGGCACGATTCCCGCAGGCGATCGAGCACCACTCACGGCGGTGGTGGGTCTTAACGAAGTAGAGGACACAGCCGGGGGCCTGGCACGCACGAAGTCGATCTGCGTCCGGGCCGCCGAACAGGTTGACGGCTTCGGTTGCGATTCCAGCTAGAGCGGCGGGCACGGCGGACGTCGCAGTGCTGGTTCGACGGAACGCGTTGTTTTGGATTTGTAGCTGCGGAATAGGCAGACGCCTGGCGGCAGTGTTGAGAACATCGACCGCCCGAGAGGCGTCTGTCATGTGGGAGACCGCGGTGGGACGAGTGTCCTCGGTTTGGATGGCGGCGAGCAGCCGGAGGGAGTCACGGAGTGCCCGGGCTTCTGCCAGCTCATTGGATGTGGCGGAGGCAGTTCCCTCGTCGACGCCAACGGCCTCCATCCAAGCTTCGAGGCCGGACGCCGTCTCGAGGTCATCGTGGAGGCCGTCAGTGTCGGCCCAGATCGTTCCCATCAAGCGGACAGAGACGGGTTCCTGCGGGAGGACCCACGTACGCGCTGGTCTAGTCATGCCACCAACTTATCACGGGTAATTCGTATTGCATCCGTTAGGCGGATGTGATAGAACTTCTAACGTATCAATCATGTATTACCCGTTAGGCATGAGGAGTCATTATGACTGTGAGGTACCGTTCGGCCGACGTTGACGGCCACAACGTGTTCTACCGGGAGGCCGGGGAGCCTGGCGCGCCCAAGATCGTGCTGTTCGGCGGGTTCTCGTCGTCCTCCCACCAGTGGCGGGATCTCATCCCTGGCCTCGCCGCCCGTGGCTTCCACGTCGTCTCTCCGGACTATCCCGGTTTCGGAAACACCACGTCCCCGGCCGGATTCGACTACACCTTCGAGAACCTGTCCGAGGTGATCGAGAAGTGGCTGATCCAGATCGGATTCACTTCCTTCGGCCTCTACCACCAGGACTACGGCGGACCGATCGGCAACCGCATCGTCGGCCGTCACCCCGAGTGGCTGCAGTGGCAGATCGTGCAGAACAGCAACGCCTATGACGAGGGCTTCACCGAAGCCTGGGACGGCATCCGGTTCAAGCTCTGGACGGACCGCAACACCGAGACCGAGGACGCGCTGCGCCCCTTCCTGACCACCGAGGGCGTCAAGTCCATCTACCTCGGCGGCCACCCCGACCCGGAGCTCATCTCCCCAGACAACTGGACCGTGGACGTGGCGTTCCTGGACCTGCCCGGTCGCCGGGATGTTCAGCTCGACCTGCTGGAGGACTACAAGACCAACCCGCCCCTGTACCCGACGTGGCAAAAGGCGCTGCGCGACAACCAGCCGCGCACGATCATCTTCTGGGGCCAAGGTGACGTGTTCTTCACCCCCGCGGGAGGAGAGGCTTACCTGCGCGATCTGCCCGACGCCGAACTGCACCGCCTCGACGCCGGCCACTTCGCCGTTGAGGACCACGTCGAGTACATCGCCGACAACATCACCCGCTTCTTCCACGAACGCGTCGAGCAGTCGGCGTAACGGCAAGAGAATCAGATGAACATGCAGGACAGTCAGCTCACCGACTGGGGATTCCACGACGGTGAGTTGACCGTGCAGCAACGGGCGGGTGTTCGGGCGGATGCCGAACGTCTGACAGGGATGCTCGCACCCGTCGGGCTGCGCGGCGGAGTTGTCGGGTTCCTGGCCGACCGAACCTTCGCGGTCATCACCGCACGAGATGATGCCGGGAGCCTGTGGAGCTCACCCCTGATCGGGGAACCCGGGTTCCTGACGGTGACCTCCCCGACGACACTGCGCATCCGAACGAACGTGGCAGAAGGTGATCCGCTGGACGCGGCACCCGCCGGTCAACCTGTGGCCTTGGTGGTGATGGAATTCCCGGCCCGGCGCCGCTTGCGCATCAACGGCACCCTCACCGGCTCCGACAATGACGGCTTGACCGTGGAGGTTGAACAGGCGTACGGCAACTGCCCGCAATACATCCAACAACGCATCCTTGCCCCTATCCTGGGGAGTCGACCGGACTTGGAAGAGCCGCGCAGCGATGTAGAACTCTCGGGAGAGGATGCTGCCCAGATCAAAGCGGCCGACACCTTCTTCCTCGGCACCACCCATCCGACGCGCGGAAAGGACGCCTCACACCGCGGCGGACCTGCTGGGTTCGTCCGCCTGGAAAGCAACGACGTCTGGTGGCCGGACTACCCCGGCAACAATATGTTCAACAGCTTCGGGAACCTCACTATCGACCCCACGGCAGCGCTCCTGTTCGTGGACTTTGACAGCGGCCGGACACTGCAACTGTCCGGGTCCGCCAGCATCGAGTGGGATCACCGCGGTGAAGCCGGTGATGACGGGCACACCGGGCGTCGAGCCCGCTTCCACACCGAACGCCTCGTGGCCGGTCACCTGCCCGGCATCAGGCAAACCGAACACCGCTCCTATCCTCGCAACCCCGCAATCACCTGAAAGCAGAATCAGATGACCGAGACACGCCCACCGCTCCCACCGTTCGGGATGAACACCGCGCTGCAAAGGGTGCGGGCCGCCGAGGATGCATGGAACACCCGTGACCCGGAAGAGGTCGCCCTCGCCCACAAACCCGATTCGGTGCGGCGGAACCGCGACACCTTCGTGACCGGTCGGGTACTCGAGTTCCCGGCGCGGAACTGGGAGAAGGAGCAGGATCATGCGCTCCGCAAAGGGCTCTGGAATTTCCGCGGCAACCGCATCGCCGTCCGATTCCAGTACGAGTGGCACGACAGGTGACCACTATGACTGGCACAGACGGAAACGAGAAGCGGGTGGCCGCGTATATCGCCCTCGCCGCCAACGACCCGGTGCTGGCGGCGATGATCGAAACCCACGGCACCCCGGACCCCTTCGTGTGGAACGACGGAGGACGCACCGGCACCAGCAACTTCGCCGCAATGATGCTCCACATCATCGGCCAGCAAATCTCCATCACCGTCGCCTATACCCTTTACGACCGGATCGCCACCGCCACCGGTGGAATCCCCGACCCGGACACCGTCATCGCACTCGGTCCCGGCCGGCTCAGAGGCTTCGGGCTTTCCAATGCCAAAGCCCGCTACATCTTCGACCTCGCAGGCCGGGTGCGATCAGGGCAACTCGAGATCCAGCACATGGACGACCTCAGCGACGCAGAAGCAGTCACAGCCCTGACCGCCGTCACCGGGGTTGGCCTTTGGTCGGCGGAAATGTTCCTGATCCACCAGTTGCATCGGCAGGACATCCTGCCTGCCGGCGACATCGGCGTTCGCCGTGCAATCGCCCGCGCTTGGACCCTCAACGAGATACCGACCATTGACCAGGTTCGTCAGCGGGGACAAGGATGGGCACCGGGCCGCAGCTACGCCACCGCATTGCTCTGGCGCTCACTCACCATAACCGAAGGAACCCCAGCATGACCGACATCCCCACTGATGACTACAACGGAGCCACCCGCGTCGAATACCTCCTCGGCGCCCCCCTCCACGAGAACGCCGTCCGCCAATGGCCGCAGATGCGCGAAATCGTCCGAGGCCGCCAACTCATCGCAGACGTCGAAGGCAACTTCCCCGAACTCACCCTGGAAATCGGCCGGCGCCACCGACTGGGCACCACCACCATCGTCGTCGAATGGACCTGCAACTACGGCGACGGACGCCTCTACCGCAACGTCACCATTGGAGAACTCGTCGACGGCACAGTCACCCACATCACCGACTACTGGGGGGAACCGGTCGAGACCCCGGACTGGCGGAAGGGTATGACCGATCGGCTCGAAATGCCGGCAGATGGCGTCTGGAAAGACGCAGCCCACCTCGGCCGACACTGACTCGACAGGATCACCGGCAACCACGCCAGGTCCTTCCGCTGCTGGAGGGAGTTTAGGTCGAGACGGTCGCCCGCCCAGATGAGGGCCTCGCCGTCGATCACGCACCCGGGCGGGACCTGCTTCGCAAGGGCAGCAGCCAGGTCAGGGAACCACCGAGTCACGTCTTTGCCCTGACAGGACCACAGCCTCACGCCCGTCTCCGCGACTACGGCCGATACCCGAAAGACGTCCTATTCGGGTTCGTACCAGGAGCCGCCGGGAAACAGGTCCGGGCCGGGGACACGGTTCACGGGGTTGGCCATGGTCACGGAAGGCACGCGAAGGTCCGCCGGCCGGAGCCCTGACATGGCGGGCCGGGGAGATCAGTAGGGGCTCGAGAAAACCGGGACCTGGGCGGCCCCCCGAGTATCAGTGTCGCGTACCTCTGTCGCCGTCGCGGCGCCGGAGTCTGAGAAGACCACATGATGGGTTTGAGCGGTCGCCGTTTCGTCTGTCGCGCGAAAGGCCAGCGCTTCGGTCGTGGTCGTCATAGCCATCATTTGTACGGCATGACCGGCCGAAGCTGCCAGTCGACGCGCCCTTCCGTGTGCCGCTGAGCATCTACGTCCGCGGCATAAGGGTGAAGAACGACTTCGCATCGTCGGAGCCGAGAAGGTCGCGGTGGAAGGAGATGGCATCGACCGGGAAGGAGTTCACGAACAGGACGGCCACTGACGCGGAATGCACGACGGTGTACCGGGTCACTTATTCGAGCCATGACATCAGTCCGGTGTAGTGCTCAACGAGGAGTCCGTCGCCCAGGAGGCCGCGTTTCGCGAGTAACTCCTCGACTGCCGGCCACTGCCAATCCATGAGCTCATTGATCGCTGCTTCCACTGTTGGAGTGCTCATACCTCGATGGTGGCACCGGCTATCGACAATCAGAGGAACTCGCGCCGCGCGTGTCGTCATCCCGGCCGATCCATGCCTCAGCCCTGCTGCACTTTGATCCTTCGGCGGTCTTCCCGGGACGACCCGACGGCCCACCGGTACAACCTTCATGGCCGGAAGCGCTTGGAGCTGCATGACCCGCGCAACCGGGGGAGCGCGCTCGTGGCTGGTCCTGATCCGTCAATACGCAGCGTGATCGGCGGGACAAACGACACGGACAAGCCTCCTGATGCAGACCAATTAGTTCCGCAATTCGGTGACCCAGCGCGGCGTGTCGCTATGGCGCAACAAGGATCAGCGCACGTTGACCAGGCCAGCGGCTATGAGATCCGGGTGAGCGAAACCATGGGAGAGGGGCATCGTGATTCTCCTGATGAGACACGTGGTCCAACATGACGAAACATCGTCTATTAGCGGGATCTTCCTGCGATCGAAGGAGCTAGCGTGGGGCTTCGTCCTGATCCCGAAGCTGGCAAATTTGGGGTGGGTACAAAGTACACACTTTGGGCGTCGGACTCCGTCGTATGTGGGTCGGATCGGCCCGGATTCGTTATGTTTCCGGGTGAGCCCAGTGTTTGCGGAGGAGGGAATGCAGTTCGAGTCCCACCTCGGGCACGTGTTTTCCCTGTTCAGGGGCTTGTGAGCCGCTGAATGTGTACAAATCTCCTCTTATGGGCCCCTGCGGGGGCCCATTTTTGTTGGTTGCGACTCGTCTGGCGGCTCCTTCTCGTGGCGTGGAGAGCAGTGTGGCTGCATACTCCTTCATGACCGGAGGCGGTTGGAACTGCATGACCTGCTGAGAGCAAATCCTCGTGGTCAGCCCTGTCGGCAGCCGGAGCTCCTAGAATCTCTCGATATGTCCTCGATGTTGTCCTCGAGCATCGGGTTGGGACCGGGCGAACCGATCACTGCGCGAGCCCAATACCGATCACCGCCTCGGCGAGACCGGCGCCAAGTATCGGGCCATTGACATCTCCAGCCGACGGGCACAATATCGCCTCAACGATTGGGGGTTCACGATGCCTGAAGAACCAGACGGCAACGTTTGGGGAGCCCACGATGCGGACGTAACTCGGCGGCTCGCCGCCAGCTTCCGTGGAGAACTGCTGACCCCGGGTGATAGAGGCTATGGCAGGACCCGCCGCGTATTCAACGGCATGATCGATCGTAGGCCGTCGGTGATACTGCGGTGTTCTGGGGTGGCCGACGTGATGCAGGGTGTGCGCGTCGCGCGCGAGCAGGAATGGCCCGTTTCCATCCGTGGTGGGGGACACGGCGTGGCTGGCAACGCGGTGTGTGACGGCGGCCTGATGCTCGACTTGTCCGGTATGAAAGGTATGCACGTCGACCCTGTCCGGCGCATGGCCCAGGGACAGACAGGACTGTTGTTGGGCGAATTTGACCATGAGACCCAGGCGTTTGGGCTAGCCACGACGCTAGGGGTCGTCTCCTTGACCGGCATTGCCGGACTTACACTTGGCGGCGGACTCGGGTGGCTCAACGGAAAATACGGGCTGGCTTGTGACAATGTGCTTGCCGCCGACGTTGTTACCGCCGACGGCGAGTTCCTTACCGCGGACGCTTCCGAGAACGAGGACCTCTACTGGGCATTGCGCGGGGGCGGCGGGAATTTCGGGGTAGTGACTGCCCTGACTTATCAGTTGCACCCTGTGACAACCGTTCTCGCCGGCGGACTGACCTTTCCGGCAGAACAGGCTCATGATGCACTGCGCTTCTACCATCAGTTCGCGAGCGGGGCGCCGGACGAGTTGTCCATGGGTGGCTCTGTGTCCCGCGACCCCGAGGGTCACGTCACCGTCTCTATCACCGCATGCTACTGCGGCCCACTGGACGAAGGGGAGAGGGTTCTCAGCCCGTTGCGAGGCTTCGGGCGGCCGTTGGGAGGAGAAATCGTGCCGCTTCCGTACGAGGCACTCCAGTGCGGAGCGGACGTCAGTTTTCCCCGCGGCCGCCAACACTACTGGAAGTCCAGCTACCTCCGTGATCTCACGGACGAAGCGATCGACGTACTGCTGGACTTCGCGGCGACGATCCCGTCGCCCTTTACCGGGATCGGGCTGCAGCAGATGACCGGTGTGGCCAGCCGGGTGGATCCACGGGCTACCGCGTTCGCCCACCGCGACCGCCAGTATGATTTCCTGATCCTGTCCCAGTGGGAGGATCCAGTCGATTCTGACCGCAACATCGAATGGACCCGCCGCTTCTTCGAAGCGATGAGCCCGCACCTCAAAGAAGCGGTGTACGTGAACAACCTCGGAGACCAGGAACACGACCGGGTTCGGGCCGCATACGGTGTCAATTACGACCAGCTGGCCGCCGTAAAGGCACGCTATGATCCCGAGAACATCTTCCGCCTGAACCACAACATTGCCCCGGCGGTCCGATAGCCGCGAGCCAGGAACTTCAGTGACCGGTGCCTGACAAGCCTGTCGGTGCTCTGTGCTTAGCCGAGCTCGTGGCGCACCGAAGATCGCTTCAACTATTGGGCCTTTGATCAAGCGTTTCTGGCTGTTGCTATCCTCAGCGTTACCTAGGGTCCAGTATCGGCTGGCACTTCAAGGCATCGAAGGCGATATGGCATGGCGTCGTCGGCAGGCAAATTTGGGGTGTGTACATTGTCCACATTTGGGGCCTCGGATCGGATCGTATGTGGGCCGGACTGGGCCGGATTCCGCACATTTTCGCGGGAGTCCAGTGTTTGTGGGGGAGGGAATGCAGTTCGAGTCCCACCTCGGGCACGTGTTTTCCCTGTTCAGGGGCTTGTGGGCCGCTGAGTGTGTACAAAGCTTTATGGGCCCCTGCGGGGGCCCATTTTTTTGGTGGCCGTTGCGGTCTGGCGGCTCCTTCTCGTGGCTTGGAAGACAGCGGTGTTGCTGCGTACTCCTTCATGGCTGGGAGCGCTTGGAACTGCCTGACTAGCGGTGACTTGGGATAAAGCTCCCCTGGTCATTCCCGTCGGCAGCCGATTCTTGGGAAACTCTCGTCATGTACTCAAGCATCGGGTGGGGACCGGTGTCAGCCTCAGGAGTGTTGGACGATGGCCCGCGCCCGGGAAGCGCCGGTGCTTCGGTTCGTGCGGGCGGGTATGTCGGTCGTGGTAGTGGACTCGAACATTGCCTAACTCCTCTATCTTTTGAGTGATTTCCAGATCGGAAAGCGACGAGTTCTTCTGCCGGTGCCAGCACGATACCGGCTCCGGTCCCAGTGATGCCCGTGTCGAGGCCATATCTGCCAATACGCCGGATAACGTTCTTAGCCGCGAGTCGACTGGCTGCCACCAAGCCAGGAACGACCACCAATCAGTCCGTCCGTGGGTGCCGCCCCCATGAGCGCGGATGACGCGGGCTTCCGCGTGCCGTTGGGCCGGCTGTTCCTGCTCTGTCTACTCGGATGCACGGTGGTCCTCAAAGGGTTACGTCGTTGGGCGGCGGTAGAGTTGATCCGTTTCGCAGCAAGACGCGGCCGACCGGCTCGGACGGGCCGGGCGAGGGAGGGAGCGGCCGGGGCTGCGGTGTCGGATTGGGCGGATCTGGCAGAGTGATTCTTGACCCGGGTGATGGCGGCGGCGGTTGCTGGAGCGCGAGGTCTGTGACGTCCGCGAGGCCTTCGCTGGAGTCCACGCGGGGAACGCCGAGCGCCGGCAGGCCCAGGAGTTGAATGACGGTTTTGGGGACGTCCACGTGGGAGGACCATCGGCTGTCGATTACTTGCTTCACCTGCCCGCCGAAAACCAGCAACGGCACGCGGGGCCCATAGGCCAGCTGCACGCCGTCGCTGGTGTGCTCGACATTCGGGGTAGCCACATGGTCATCCCAGCCGCCCCAGTCGTCCCAAGTCAGGAAGAATACGGTCTCCTGCCAGCCGCCGGATTGGACGACGGCATCGACGCTCTCCCAGATCTTGGTCATCCCGATCGAGACGTCGGCAAGGGGATGCTCGTCTTCGGGGGAGTTGTGCCAAACGTAGCTGAGGGCCGGCAGTTCCCCGGCTTGGGCGTCACGGACGAAGTGTGATGACGGCATCAGGTTGGGTGAGCCCTTTAGCTGTTGGTAGAAGCCGGCAGGGTAGTCGCTGCTGCCGGTATAGCACCTCCAGCTGAGGCCATTCTCGTTCGCGAGCCCGGGCACCGACGGCAGATCCCACAGAGGTGGAGGCTGCCGACGGGAAGGGTTCTTCAGCGTTGGGCTCTGTCCTCCGACCAGCAGCAGATGATTGGGAGTCGAGTTCGTACCGAATCCCGAGCAATGGTTTTCGAAGAATGCACCGGTCAGCGCCAGGTAAGCGTAGAAGGGCAGGTCTTTGACCGTATCGAACTGAGTGTGGCTCGCTGTCTCTCTACCAGTCAGCCACCGATCATAAGAAACGCGGTCGTGGCGGGGATCCGCCAGCGGCGGGTTGGACTGGACCGGCCAACCAGTGGCGACATTGGCGCCGTACGGGGCAAGGCCACCGAAGTAGTTGTCGGTCGTGTGGTTCTCCTGGATGAAGACAACCACTCTCTTGATACGGGTGGGGCTACTCATTGTTTGTCCTCTCACTTGTGACCCCTAGTGGAGGCTCGCTGGCGAGCCAAGGCCCGTGCACGCATCCCATCCGGGACCCGGTGTCGTAACCCGCCGTCGCTTCTATTGCGCCGGTGGCGGCGATAGCGTTGGAGCCCTCGGTTATGTCCTGGAGCGCCGAGTCGTCCAGAGAGTAGAGCCATTCGTTGTCTATGCGCTGAGGGCCACCGGGGAGTTGAAGGAGTCTTGCCGCAAGGCTGCTCCACAGCGGGGCTACAGCGCTCGTTCCGCCGACGACGGCAGGGCCGCCGTTGACGTAGATCTGGTAGCCCGTCGCGATGTCGGCGTTGCCGGCGACGTCGGGGCCACCGCGACCGATGCGGCCGTCATTCGACTCATATTGGCCCAAAACTTTGAGCATGTCATCACTAAACAAAGCCCATCGTTACTTGCGCGTTACTGGACATGCAGGGTGAGAGGTGGTGCCGGTTTTTTCGAAGGAAACGTGGGCTCATCACCCTTTATCGTGGCGCGCCGTTCGCTGCTAACTGCAGGACGGTAACGTGCGCGTAACGCTCGCCTGCCTATGGTTTCAACTTGCGGCCAAAGAGGTCAGCAGAATTTCTGGAGGTAAGCAGTTATGACAGATGTAGCAGCGCCATCCGAAATAGTGAAAGGTTACGGATGGAAGCCGGACCCGCCCGACCAGCGGGATCGATTGTATGCGGCGCCTCCCCCCGTTCAAGAAACCCTTCCGGCAAGCGTGGATCTGAGGCCGCAGTGCCCTCCCGTTTATGATCAGGGTCGTTTGGGGAGCTGCACCGCAAATGGCATTGCGGGCGCCATGGCGTTTGACGCCATTAAACAGGGCATCGCCGGTTACTCGTCGCCTTCGCGATTGTTCATCTACTACAACGAGCGAGAGCTGGAGGGCACCGTTGACACCGATTCCGGCGCTTATATACGCGACGGCGTGAAGAGCGTCACGAAGCAAGGCGCCTGCTTCGAAACCGCGTGGCCGTACGACATCACGAAATTTGCTATTAAGCCTTCTGATGACTGCTACCAGAAGGCACTGGATCATCAAAGCCTCGAGTACTCCAGGGTGGCCAGGGATTTGACTCAGATGAAGGGGTGCCTGGCCGAGGGCTATCCGTTTGTATTTGGTTTCACGGTCTATGAGAGCTTTGAGAGTCCCGCTGTGGATGCTTCGGGGACGGTTCCGATGCCCCTTCACACAGAAGCGGTTCTGGGTGGGCACTGTGTTGTTGCGGTCGGGTATGACGACGCGTCGGCCCGTTTCGAGATCCGCAATTCATGGGGTACCGGCTGGGGGGATCAGGGGTACGGCACGATGCCGTACGCGTATCTGCTCTCGCGTGGTTTGGCCAGCGATTTTTGGACCATTCGGAGGGTCGAATGAGCCATCGCTAGATATCATCTCCGTCGATCGACCCTACAAGGGACCGGAGTGGCCATGGGCGACGTGGTGATAGGGAACCCCACCGACGGGTACGTGTGCAGCATGACAACGAGCGACCAGCTCGTTGTCATGCTGCCCGTCAACCCATCAACCGGTTTCCGATGGACCGCTGAGGCACGCGGTGATTTGGTCAGCGCCGGAATGTCGGAGCGGACCCAGGGCAGTCCGGGCGGAGGAAGTCCCCGGGGCTTTGTGTTTCGGGCACTGCGGACGGGAACCGCAGAGCTCGCCTTTAAGTTATGGCGTCCTTGGGAAGGGGACGCATCAACGATCCAACGGATCGGCATCACCGTCACGATCACGCCGCAACAGTAGGCCGTGTCATGGCGATCCTCGCCACACTAGTGCCGGAGTAGAACAAGGTGAATTTCAGTTGACCAAGGAGGTCGGGCAGGGCGGGCTGATCTAGAGCTATCGCGTGTGTGCCTCTTCTTTGAGGGACTTGACCGGTAGTCACTTAGGGTCGCACTCAGGCCCACTGCATTGGTGGGGCATCCCACAACTGTGGACACGACCACTCGCACCCGTGGGCAGAATTCGAGGGGTAACGCCCCAGTAACGCTCTCCGTTGTTTACTAGTTCCCTCCGACTCGCCCGCAAGGCATGGAACGGGACGTCCAGTCGTCTCCATCTTCGTTGCTGCGTCATACTTGCTCCCTGCCAGGGAGCGTACTTCTTGTCGAAGAGGATGGTGAGCTGACATGGAGAATATGGAGGAGAACACGGCTCTCGTAAAGACAGATGGACTAAAAACGTCCGGGGGCGCAGAGCGTTCTGACCGCGCTATCGCCGACCTTCCTCCGGGGGCACCGGCGGCACCCCCACCTATGGGAGCCTTGCTGCCAGCGTCGCAGGATCCCGGGGGCAAAATTCCGCGGATCAGCAGCCTTGCTTCTTCTCTTATCCTGGCATGGCTATTGCTTGCGACGACAGGTGGTGTATTAGCATTGCTGCTCCTGTGGCCCTTGGCGGAGCAGGTGCAGCAATCCGTTCGCCAGGGGCCGCCCGCGCCGCCCCTATCGGCCTTTCCACAGTCGACAGTCTTGGGCCTGACATTTTCCCTGACTCCTGACGTTTGCATAATTCTGCTCGCATTGCTCTGCGGGACGCTCGGTAGCATCGTGCATGCACTGACGAGGCTCGCGCAGGCCGCTACTGGTAAGACCGGAAAACGCAGCTTCATGCGGAGACGGGACGCCACCTGGTTCATCGTTGCACCGTTCCAAGGTGGGCTCCTTGCGTTCTTTGTCGTCTCGGCGATCGCCGCCGGACTATTCACCGCAGGTTCAACATCGGGTGCGGGCAGTCTTAGCCTCTTCACTGTCGCATCGGTCGCGGGATTGACCGGACTGTTCACCAAACGCATGACAGTGAGACTTGCCTTGCTCATCAATCGGGTGACGGACAATCAGAGCCAGGCAGAAGCGATTCAGAAGGCAGCCTCAGGGACAACCCAGCAGATCACCGGGCAGGTAAACTCTCCAGTCGGTTCCGAAGACGGCAATCACGCCCAATCGGCAAAAGGAACGGTCGTCGCGGGGCAGGCGTCTCCCGCTCCGGTCCCGCCAAACGGACAAGAGCCGGTGCGCGAACTCTAGTGCGAGCCTGCTGGCCGCACGGTTGTCGGGCGCTTCCGAGAACCGGAAAAGCAGCGGGCCGGCATTTACGGGACAGCCTGGCAGGTGGTGTCCGGGCCGCCTGGCCGGGAGGTCAGCCAACGGGTCACCCTACTTCGGGACATGAAGTGGATACGGACCCCCAGCCGCAGTTCTTCCCCGAAGAGTGTGCGCCAAAAAGGGCAGGCTCTTCAGCCTCGCCCGGGAAGGAGTCGGAACCGCCGAGCCGCTGGTGACCGCCGCGAGCGTCGCCGTGCCGCCACCTCCCCTGCGGCCGCCTCGCCACACCGCAGCTGGGGATCCTGGTTAAGGCGCCGAACGTCTGCCGATGGCAGACGTTCAGGACCGGTACGGCCAGCTAAGCTGACCGGGGGCAGTAGCGGGCAGTGACGTGCCGGGCCATCGTCCATGGAGGGCGGCGATATCCGCCATGCCTGCCAGTTACGCGCCATTTCTCGGGGTCGTAACGAAGCCGTAACGCACCTTCGCTATACCGGGAATATGGATGCTTTTTGGGAGCCACTAGGCGTTGTCGTCGGTTGCCCTCCGGCTATCGGCGGGAAGATCGTACTGCCCACTGAAGAATCCTCCGCGGCCACTCCTATTGAGCGGAAGCGCCTATATCTTGCTCGGCTTGCTGCGACCCGCCAGTTGTGGTCTCTTGCTCGGCTTGCTGCGACCCCCCAGTTGTGGTCTCTTGCTCGGTGGGCTCCTTCCTACGCCTGCGAAGACCTTGACGATCACACAACACGGTCTTCGATTTCTAACTACGAAATGCAACTGCTCGCACAACGGTTTTTTTGCCCAATATCACCTCCGAGAGCTGCTGAGGAGGAAGTGGGGACCAGCGTGGGGGAGTTCATATGTCACGCATCTTCTTGAGCCATTCGAGCCGGGACACGCGTCAGGCTGTCGCATTGAAGCGCTGGCTGGTAGAGCAGGACCCCGGCCTGACCGATGAAATCTTCTTGGATCTCGATCCGGTCACCGGGATACAGCCGGGCGAGCGGTGGAAGGAAGCACTACGCCGATCCAACGCGCGCTGCGAGGCGGTGATTTGCCTACTCTCGGCCCGCTGGGAAGCATCTTCCGAATGCAGGACCGAATTCCGTACGGCGGAGTCGCTGAACAAATTGATCTTGTGTGCCCGGCTGGAGCCCATGTCTGCAGCCGGAATCACAGGGGAGTGGCAGCGTTGCGACCTATTCGGGGACGGTCAGACCACCCAGGTCGCGATTGAGGGCACAGATAGTTTCGTCTCCTTTCAGACGGAGGGCCTGCATCGACTCCTTCGCGGTCTGCGCCGCGCCGGGATCGGCGCAGAACATTTTGTGTGGCCCCCACCGACTGATCCGGAGCGGGCTCCGTATCGGGGCTGGGAACCCCTGGAAGAGATGGACGCCGCGGTGTTCTTTGGCCGGGACGGTCAGATCGTTCGTGGCCTGGATGCGCTACGCGGGATGCGCAGTTCAGGTATCGAATCGTTGTTCGTGATCCTGGGTCCTTCCGGCGCCGGGAAGTCCTCTTTCTTGCGGGCCGGTCTGCTGCCGCGGCTACGGCGGGACGACAGACATTTTGTGGTGCTCGATATTATGCGCCCGGAACGTAACACTCTGACCGGCGAGAGGGGATTCGCGCACTCAATCCATGCACTGCGAAGCAGCCTTGGGCTGGACCGGCCAGTACTGGCAGAAATTAAGGAGGCTTGCGAAGCTACCGACGCCGAACGGCTTCGGGGGTGGCTGGCAGAGGCCAGAGAAGCTGCAGCATCCCGGCTGCCTGTGGAGGCGGCAGCGATGTCCCCGCCTACTCTCGTGTTGCCGCTAGATCAGGCCGAAGAACTGTTTAGCGTGGACGCCGGTCGGCAAGCCACTCAGTTCCTCGAACTACTTGGACTGTTGTTGCTCACTCGTGAAGGGACCGCCCCGGCCCTGATTGTGGCCGGTACTATTCGCGCCGACCGGTACGAGCTGCTGCAAACCGCGCCGGCCTTGACGGGACTTGGAAGCCGTGTCTTCGATGAACTCAAACCGATGCCCGTAGCCGAGTTCAAGGAGGTTATCCGCGGTCCCGCCGCACGGGCCACGTCAGCAGGACGCCCCCTATCTGTGCAGCCCGTCCTTGTTGACCGGCTTCTGTCCGATTCCGCCGAGGGCGCAGATACACTGCCGCTGCTCTCACTGACCCTGGCCCGGTTATATGCCGATTACGAAGGGGCTGGGGAGCTGACCTTGGACGGATATGAGGCCATGGGTGGAATGAACAGCGTTGTGCAGACGGAGATTGACTCCCTGCTTTCGGGTGACCCGGTTGTGCGCCAGTCCCAGCTGGCGCGGCTGCACACGGCCTTCATTCCATGGTTGGCGACCATCAACCCAGAAAGCGATCAGCCAATGCGCCGGGTCGCGCGCTTGAAGGACCTGCCGGCAGACGCCAGCTGGCTCATTGATACGTTGGTTGCCCGGCGTCTGCTGGTCAAAGACGAACGGGATGGCGAGATCGTCGTAGAGGTTGCACTGGAAAGTCTGCTACGCCAGTGGACGGAACTGGCCGAGTGGCTCGCCACCGAGCGGGAAGACCTTAAAGAGGCCGACAATCTTGAACGAGCCGCAGATGCATGGGAGAGAAGCGGCTGCAGCGATGCATGGTTGCTTGAAGGTGACCGGCTCGCCGCTGCGGAGTTCCTGGCCGCGAAGACGGGGTTCCGCAGCCGCTTAGACAACGCTCAGGGGATCCTGAGTGCCTCCAGAAGGCGGGAAAACGATCGAATTGCCGAAGTACACCAGCGGCAGCAAGCCGAAATTAAGGCGGCTAGGGATAAGCAAGAAGCAGCGGAGACGCACGCCGCGTTGCTTCGGAAAAGCGCCCACACGCTGAAAGCGGTCTTGACCGTTGTGGTTCTGGTTGCAATGGTTGCGGCTGCAGGATTCGTGAGGGCCTCTATCGCCGAGCATGAGGCCACGGCGCGCGCTCGTGAGGCAACAGCCCGGCGGTTGGCAGCCGAAGGCCAGTCCATGCTCGCTGGTGCGCGCCCAGGGGGAGAGGTGCGCGGCATGGAACAAATGCTTGCCGCAGAGGCTCTGATGCCGACGGCAGAAGGCGAAAGTGCCATCATCAGCGCTGTCGTAAGGCAACGATATGTCCAAAAGATCGCAGATGACGGCGCATTCGTCGGAGGGGTGGGATTCAGCCCGGATGGCCGTCAGATTGTTTCCGGAGACGCCGAAGGCAGAGTGCGGCTGTGGGATGCGAACACAGGAATGCCCCTTGGGGAACCGATGACGGGATACCGGGGTCCAGCAAACAGTGTGGCGTTCAGCCCGGACGGCTTGCGTGTCGTCTCGGCAAGCGCCGACGGGACGGTGCAGTTATGGGATGCGCACACGAGAGCATCGGTGGGGAAGCCCATGGCCGGGCACGTGGGTGCGGTGAACAGTGTGGCGTTTAGCCCGGACGGCCGGCGCATCGTTACGGGAGGTGCTGATGGCACGGTGCGATTGTGGGATGCGAGTGAGGGAGCCGCCGCCGCCAAGCCCATGACAGGGCACGTCGGCGCGGTGAAAAGTGTCGCATTCAGCCCGGACGGCCTGCATGTGGTCTCGGGAGGTGCTGATGGCACGGTGCGGTTGTGGGATGCGAATACGGGAGCGCCCGCCGGGGCACCCATGGCCGGGCACGGGGGTGCGGTAAACAGTGTGGCGTTCAGCCCGGACGGCCACCTGATCGTCTCGGCAGGCGCCGACCGCACAGTGCGGTTGTGGGACGCGGGCACCGCACTGCAGATCGGAAGACCTATGACCGGACATAGGAATTGGATATTGGCCGTCGCGTTCAGCCCGGACGGCCGGCGGATCGTGTCCGGCAGCGCAGACTACACAGTGCAGTTGTGGGACGTGGCGACCCGAGAACCCGTGGGGGAGCCGATGGCCGGCCACGGGGAAGAAGTGGCCAGCGTGGCGTTCAGCCCGGATGGCAGGCGGGTCGTCTCCGGCATGGGTGACGGCACCCTGCGGGTGTGGGATGCGGGAACGGCGCCTCCGATCAAAGACCAAGGCGCCGTGAACAGCCTGGCATTCAGCCCGACCGGCGACCGGATCGTCTCCGCGGGCGGGGACGGCATGGTGCGGTTGTGGGATGCGGACACTGGTGCCCCCGTTGGGGGGCCGATGGCCGGGCACGAGGGCGGCGTGAACAGTGTGGCGTTCAGCCCGGACGGGCGGCGGATTGTCTCCGGGGGCGGGGACGGCATGGTGCGGTTGTGGGATGCGGGCACTGGTGCGCCCGTGGGAGGGCCCATGGCCGGACATGAGGGTGGCGTGAACAGTGTGGCTTTCAGCCCGGACGGGCGGCGGATTGTCTCCGGGGGCGCCGATCGCATGGTGCGGTTGTGGGATGCCGGCACTGGTGCGCCCGTGAGGGGGCCCATGGCCGGGCACGAGGGCGGCGTGAACAGTGTGGCTTTCAGCCCGGACGGGCGGCGGATTGTCTCCGGGGGCGCCGATCGCATGGTGCGGTTGTGGGATGCCGGCACTGGTGCGCCCGTGAGGGGGCCCATGGCCGGACATGAGGGTGGCGTGAACAGTGTGGCTTTCAGCCCGGACGGGCGGCGGATTGTCTCCGGGGGCGCCGATCGCATGGTGCGGTTGTGGGATGCCGGCACTGGTGCGCCCGTGGGAGGGCCCATGGCCGGACATGAGAGTGCCGTGAACAGCGTGGCGTTCAGCCCGGACGGGCGGCGGATCGTCTCGGGAAGCGCTGACAGTACAGTGCGGTTATGGGAGGCGGGCAGCGAAACGCCTGTAGGAGAGCCTATGGCCGGACACTGGGATGCCGTGAACAGCGTGGCGTTCAGCCCCGACGGTCTTCGTGTCATGTCCGGGAGCCGAGACAGCACTATGCGATCCTGGCCGTCCCCTTTGGTGTGGTCCACCGCGCTGTGCGCCAAGCTCACCCAGAACCTCAGCCGCGAACAATGGCTCGAATGGGTGTCAATGGATGCGGACTACATCGAAATCTGTCCCGGGTTGCCCTTACCCCTTGGTCCACAGCCCTCTGAGGGAACGGTGGGGCAACCGACGCAAGGGAACAGTCCTAGTCTGCACATTGAAATTTACGACAAGATCACAGCAATGGCACCTCAGGTTCCGTATCTGCCCACTCCGAGGACCGGCGTCGTCGGCTGGGGGTTCTTGGAGCGGCGACTAGAGGCAGCGCCGAACATGGTCGAGGTCCGCCAACGACGCAACGGCTACAAGAAAGACCGATGTACTCCTTCTGCGAACTGGCGAGGTGCCCTGAGCCTGCTTTCGCACGGTACATCTTGCTCCTGGAAGGTGACTGGAGCGGTCGGGAAAAGCATAGCGCGATCCATGCCGAGGATTCCCGTTTTGTGAGGGAAGACTTCAGAGACGCAAATCGCATCCGTTGGGCCTACCAGGAACGAATGGATGAAACTGTCCAATCTTCGTGGCAGTACAAAACTGACCAGCGTGGGAAGCATATGCAACGCGCTGACCGGAGATGTCTATATTTATCCCAAAATTTGGACATTGAGTTCCGTACGTTGCGCCTTAGGGCCGTGGGTCGTTGTTTGACCCACGGCCGGTGGATCCGGACGGCAAGCGCCGGACGGGATCGTCCTCCGCGCTGCCGTTGACTGGGTCGCCGGGATCAGACGCATGCCTGCCGGATCCAGCCTTGGGGCACCAGTGCAAGAGGCCATGACCCACCGCGCCCTACCGGTCGTCCGCAACCGAACGGCAAAGCCGAATGGTTCACCCTCAGGGAGGCTGGGTCGTCAAGAACGCCCACTACTTGCTTGGACCTTTCCATACCCGTGATCCGCCATATGCTGACCCGACCGAGCCGCATGGGACTGTCTCAAGGGGAACCGATAGATGTACCGGCCTGAGCGGATTTCTTTCTCACTCGTTCTGAGGGGTGGTGCCGGTGTCGTCGGTGTTCCATCGGGTCATCCATCCCTGGTTTTCGACTGAGATGACGTTCTCGCAGGCGTCGATAAACTCCGCGTCTGTTCCCGGGGCGTCCTTGTGGCCATCACGCAGGTTTTCAAGCTGTTGGGCGGTCCGGAGGTATTCGATGATGAGGTGGTCGTACCGGGCTGCGGTTATGTGGGCAGTCAGGGACGCGCCCGCCGTGGTGGCCACGGGGACCCAAGCGCCTAGTGCGGAGAGACCGTAGCCGGTGGCGAGGGCAGAAAGGATCACTGTAGCGACGCCCAACGTCGTACCGACGGCGCGCAGACGCCGGACGCGTGTATCGTAGATCGCCGCTTTGGGCCGGTAGAAGCCGTTGATCTGAGCCTCAAGCCGTTCTGTGATGTAGTCCCCGACGTTCGCCACAGCGGGGAGGGGTTTGCGGTCAGCGGTGATCCCTGCGGTGTGATGTTGCAGGTCGGCCACATCCTCTAGAAGACGAGCGGTCCGGCTGTTCAGTTCGGCGTCCCGGTCGATGGCGTGAGCAACAGTCGAGCCACCGGCGAGGTCGGAGTAGACCTCTGTCTTGAGCTGTTCGGCGGCCGAGCGAGCCCGCGTCCAGGCCCGGACCTTATCTGTTGTGGCGCGGCGCTGGAGCATAGTGGCAAACCCGGCGCATGTTGTGGCGGCGACACCTGCGGCCCGGCCCGCCTCCGGGACTAGGGCCGACACTTGGGATGCGACCACGGCCAGCACGGCCGCCGCGAGTCCCAGGGCGAGAGCACCGGCGCGGGACCGATCCAAGCGCTGCTTTAGGCGGCTGGCGGTGAGGGACCAGATGCAATGCTGATCCCAGGCTCGTGCAAGGGCCGGACGGACGGCGGGGCCGATCATGACAGCGGGTTCTTCAGGGCCGGGTCTAGGGCGCTGGCGGTGGGATGGGCTGGGAGGACCGTGAGCAGGGCGGCGAGGCCGGCTTGGGCGTCGGCCGCGTGCCGGAGCTGGTGCCCTCTGGTGACTGACTCCGCGGGCTGGGTTATGGAGTGTGAATGTGCTCCGTCAATGCCTAGATCAAGGATCTCCCACACAACATTCTTGTCGAATGCCGTGAATGACGGACGGGCCGCGTCGGACTTTACCGTGCTTACTGACTTTGTAGCCCGCCTTCCTATCTTAAAGGGCGGCCAGATGCGGAAGGTCGCCTGTCCGGCGGGGTTCTTTTCTGCTTGGTCGAGCGACACCTGTTCACGGATGACTTCGGGTTCCGGCCACGGAAGAACGTGTTGCCGGTGTGTCTTGGACGTATTGGTCCCCTGGATGACTGACCAATTGCCGACCCGGGACTTCGCCTCATCGATCAGTTCGGTCAGCTGCGGCCGGCCCTTTTCCCTGCCGCCTTTGAATTCAAGTTTCGCATCCACGATCACACCGACGGCGTCGCAGGCAGGAGCTTCACCGCGTGGGCGGGCTGAATGATTTGCTTTTCTCTCCTGCTCGAGGATGCGAAGAAGGGGAATGGCGATGACAATCCTGTCCAAGACCTTCGCTGTGAACGAAGCACTAGTTAGATTTTCCGGATCGCCATCTGGCAATTCGTCCACGTTGATTACCCTCCTGGCTGCGATGACCCGATGATTGTGCATCAGGACCCGGGACCATCTCAGTGGACAGCATCGGCGTTACGACGGCGTTACAGTAAGCCCAATACGGCGTAGTGCCGCTTTGCGTCGTCATGGGGTTCTGATGTTGGAAGGTAACCGCTTCCGGTTCCCAGCATGAGTAGCTGCGCCCAACGGAAGGGGGCAGCGCCGGGGCGCAGGCAGTCGAGCTGGGGCCGATATGCGATGAAGCTGGGGCGGGCTCGTGCCTCAGTTGGTCGACTCCTTGCCCGGCGGCGCCGTCCCGGGGCGTGGAGTGACCCCGTCCGATGCCACGTCGGCCGTGAGCGGCGACGACGAGGTAAATCCGGAACCGGATGCCCGCGGGCAATATCCGAAGGACCTTATGTCAACGGTGTGGATTAGATAATCCGCGGCATTCGGAGCGAAATATCCTATTGATGGAGAATCGTCGTTTAACAGAGCCTCTTGGCCCGTATTCCAGGGATAGTTCAATCGGTTCGGTTGTGCCCGAGTTCTCTGAGTGCCCGTCTCGCGTGAGCTCGCTTCACAAAACGGTCAGATGCTCCGGGCCATTGACATCCCCTGCCGAAATGCGGATCCTCGTGGCTAGAACTGTTCCAGCTCGCAGTCACGCTGGATTTGGGGGTACCAATGGGAAGCGGCGACTTTTGCCATTTTCAGCTAAGCCTGTTTCAGTCGTGGAAACTCCGCAGGGACTCGTGCATTGTGCATGTTGCGGCGCGCCAGCAGCGGCTCATCACTGCCCTGGCCATTAATGGTCCCCGCCCGCGAAGCTACTTGGTCGGGCTCCTGTGGCCGGAGAGTCCCGAGAGTCGGGCCATGGAGAGCCTGCGGGTGAGCATGCACCTAGTCTCACGGCAGGTTCCGGGCCTGCTGGTGAACGAGGGCGCCGAACTTTCCCTTAGCGATTTGGTGGACGTCGACTTGCACCGGGTCCGGTCCTGCGTTCGAGAGTTAAGCCAAACCGGGCTCAACGGCAACGCCGCATGGGCCCTGAACCTGCTGCGTGATGCCGAACTGCTCCCAGGTTGGTATGACGATTGGGTGCTCTTTGAACAGAGCAGGTTGCGGCAGGATCGGCTCCACGCGTTCCACGTTATTGCCCGCGGGTCGCTGGCGCGCTGCGACTTTGAGGTTGCCTTGGAAGCATCGGAGGCAGCACTTGAACTTGAACCGCTCTATGAAAGTGCGGTTGGACTTCTCATTCAGGCTCACAGGCAGCAGGGCAACAACGCTGCCGCGCTTCGGGCCTTCGAAAAGTATCGAGCGAAGTTGAACGAGGACATGGGCCTTGCACCGTCGGAGGCCATTCAGCGCCTTGTCTCAGAAATTTAGGTACAGTCAGGCCGCAAACAAACGCGAGAGATCTAGACGTTGCCAGGAGGAAGAGGTTGGTCTAACAGCCACTGGCGTACAACGCTTAGGACCTCGTCCGGATTAGCAGTGGAGACAGTGGTCGGCTCATCGCCCGGGGCTTGGCTGTAGCTTATCCGGGCGCGAAAGTCGGGCGTCTGGTCGGGCTCGTGCCAGGTGCGGATGACCAGCGTGCCCAGGCCTGGCATCGCCGGGTCTGATTCGTCGGATATTCGTGACGGACGATCATCGTTGATCATGGCATTTGACCTTACTCTCCATCAGCGACCAACCACATGATGGAAGATCGTGGACTTTCCATGGCCGAGTCCCGTCGTTTATCAACCTCTAGCAACTATGGGCGATTCGGCCATGGAAGGCACTTAAGCACCGGAAGTCCCGGCTGCTTTGATCCTGCTGGACAGAATTCAGGAATCAATCCCACGTTTGTTCAAGATTTACTCAAGTTTGCCTAGTGAGAACGCGAGGCCACGAAAAGTCGTTCCATGGGCAGTCTGGGAAACGACACTGCTTGTCGGGCCGGGCTGACGGTCACCATAGGGAGTGGGTCAGCAATGCTCTGAACTGGCCAATTTGGCGTGGGTACATTGTCCACACTTCGGGCTTCGGGCCGGGCCATATGTGCGCCGGATCGGGCCGGATTCCGCATGTTTCCGCGGGAGCCGTGTGTTTGCAGGGGAGGGAATGCAGTTCGAGTCCCACCTCGGGCACGTGTTTTCCTTGTTCAGGGGCTTGTGGGCCGCTGAATGTGTACAAATATCCTTTATGGGCCCCTGCGGGGGCTCATTTTTGTTGGTGGTCGTTGCGGTCTGGCGGCTCCTTCTCGTGGCTTGACAGCGGTGTTGCTGCTTACTCCTTCATGGCTGGGAGCGCTTTGAACTGCATGACCTGCTTTGACTTGGGGATCAAATCTTCAAGGTCATCCCGGTCGGCCACCGCCCCACCTAGACCTGGGTTGAGTGCGGTCGTCCCGCCGCCGAACGTGTTTGGCTCGATGGCGGGACGTGGTGCTGATCGTTATCGGATTAGAAGAACGTCGGCTCGCGGGGCGTGTAGGGAGCCTCCAGCGCGGCCACTTCCTGGTCGCTGAGCGTCAGCTCGAGGGCTGCGGCCGCGTCTGTGAGGTGCTTTGCCTTCGTCGCCCCGATGATCGGGGTATTGACGACGGGGTTCTTCAGCACCCAGGCCAGCGCGACGGTTGCCATCGCGATGCCCCGTTCGGTGGCGATGCGTTCAACGGCGTCGACTATTGCTTTGTCGGAGTCGAGGAACAGCGGCCGGCCGAACTGGTCCTGGGCAGGGGTGGACGCCGCCCGGGTGCTGGATTTGTCACCCCAGGGGCGTGCGACGATACCGCCGCCGAGGGGGCTCCAGACCATGTTGCCGACGCCCTGGTCGGTGAGGAGACCGTGCATTTCGCGTTCTTCCTCGCGCTGGATCAGGTTGTACTGGTCCTGCATCGAGACGAACTTGGTCCAGCCGTTCTGCCCGGCCGCGCTCTGCATCTTGGCGAACTGCCAGGCCCACATGGACGAGGCGCCGAGATAGCGGACCTTGCCGGCCTGGACGACGTCGTGCAGCGCTTCCATCGTCTCCTCCACGTCGACCTCGGGGTCGAAGCGGTGGATCTGCATCAGGTCCACGTAATCGGTGCCGAGCCGGGCGAGGGAGCCGTCGACCTGCTTGAGGATCGCCTTGCGGCTCAGGCCGCCGCCAGTCGGGCCTTCGTGCATCGGCCAGTAGATCTTGGTCGCCAGGATTGTCTGTTCGCGGCTGCTGTATTCGCGCATGGCCCGGCCGACGATTTCTTCTGAACTGCCCATGCCGTAGACGTTCGCAGTGTCCCAGAAGTTGATGCCGAGTTCCACGGCCTGCCGGAACAGGGGTGCGGCCGCCTCGCCGTCGAGGGCCCAGTCCTGGAACTGGTTGGGAGTCCCGAAGCTCATGCACCCCAGTGTGAGGCGGCTGACTTTGAGGTCGGATGTGCCGAGTTGGGTGTATTCCATCGTGTGTTTCCTGTCAGAAGGTGGAGAAGAAGGTTGGATATATACCGGGCCCCCGAATTTCAGTTCGGGGTTGGGCATGTGGATCAGGCTTCGGGGATGGGGAAGGCGTGCTCGGTGAGGTTGATGAAGTCGGCCTCGGGTCCGCCGCGCACACCAGTGTCGAGGGCGTCGATGGCGGCGAGCTGGCCGGCGGTGAGGTCGAAGTCGAAGACGTCGAAGTTCTCGGCGATGCGGGCGGCCTTGGTCGACTTCGGGACTGCGGCGCGGCCTTCCTGGAGGTGCCAGCGGAGCATGACCTGGGCCGGGGACTTGCCGTGCTGTTCGGCGATGTCCTGCAGGGTTGCGTCGTCGAAGGTGCTCTTGGCGGCGCCGCCGTAGGAGGTGATGCCGCCGATCGGGGACCAGGCCTGGGTGAGGATCCCGTGCTTCGCGTTCAGGGCCTGGAGCTCGTTCTGCTGGAAGTAGGGGTGGAGTTCGATCTGGTTCACGGCCGGCACGACCGTCGTTGCGGCGAGCAGTTGCTCGAGGTGCTCGCGCATGAAGTTGCTGATTCCGATCGCACGGATCTTGCCGTCTGCGAGGAGCTTCTCGAGCGCACGGTAGGCGTCGATCGTGAGGTTGAAGGCCGACGGCAGCGGCTGGTGCAGCAGGACCAGGTCGATATGGTCCACGCCGAGCTTCGCGGCGCTCTTCCCGAACCCGTGCAGGGTCGCGTCGTAGCCGTAGTCGCTGATCCAGATCTTGGTCTCGATGAAGACCTCGTCACGGGAGAGCCCTGAGTTGCGGATGCCTTCGCCGACCTGTGCTTCGTTGCCGTACGCGGCAGCGGTGTCGATGAGGCGGTAGCCGGCGTGCAGGGCTTCCTCGACGGCCGTGGTGGTTTCGTCGGGCGGGGTTTGGAAGACGCCGAGTCCGATAGCGGGAAGGTCCACGCCGTTGTTCAAAGTGATCACGTTGTTGGTCATGCCTTCAACGGTAGGCAGGAAACCGGCCCGGGTGAGAGCCCCTGGTGTTATCCCCCAGGAGCTGCCGTCGACGCCGACGGGCACACCGGGGCCGCAAGGGCCCCGCGGGCCGGGGGATAACGGCAGGGACTCCCACTCCCGCCGTGGACCCGCCTAGCCTTGAGGGTATGGATACCCGCAATGACGTGCAGAAGTTCCTCACCGCACTGCGCGCCCGCATCACCCCGGAGGTGGCGGGCTTGACCGTGTTCGGCGGGGAACGCCGCGTCCCCGGCCTGCGCCGCGAGGAAGTCGCCCAGCTCGCCGGGGTCAGCACCGCCTACTACACGAGGATGGAACGCGGAGACCTGAGCGGGGTGTCCGAGAGCGTGCTGTTCGCCCTCGTCCGGGCGCTGCAACTGAACGAGGCCGAAACCGCGCACCTGTTCGATCTGGCGCGTGCGGCAACCGGGCCCCGCCGGGCACCCCGGACGAAACCCCAACCCCGGGTGTCGCCGCGGGTCGCTCAGCTGATCGACGCGATGGGCGATGTTCCCGCGATAGCGATGACCCGGCTCGGGGACCCGGTCGCGTCCAACCCCTTGGGCCGGGCACTGTTCCCGGACCTCTTCCCGCCGGGAAAACCGGCGCTCAACAGCGCCCGCTACATGTTCCTGGATGAACGCTCCCGGGTGTTCTACCCGGACTGGGAGACAACCGCACTCGAGGCCGTGTCAGGGATGCGGCTCCTCGCCGGCCAGGATCCCACCGACAAAGCCCTGATGGCACTGGTCGGTGAGCTCGCGACCCGCAGCAACGAGTTCCGCACCTGGTGGGGAGGACACACCGTACGGACCCACTCCACCGGAACCAAGCACATCCACCACCCCGTCGTGGGCGACATGACCCTCGGCTACGAAGCCCTCGCCATAACATCGACCCCCGGCCTCGTCCTCATGACCTACCTCGCCGAACCAGCCACCCCGTCCGCGGACGCCATGAACCTGCTGCGCAGCTGGACCGCGAACGAAGCCCGCACCGGGGAGACGGCCCGCACGAGCCGCAAGGTGGCCGGTGATCTTCCATGAGTTCGTGGTCCCGTTCCGTTCGTTGCCAGCCCAGTGGCATGCTGTGGTTGAGGAAGAGGCTGGCAGGCATTGGGAAGCGCTGACCACGAGCCAACGGGCGGCGGTGGCTAAAAGGGCGAGTACTGATCAGCTGACGTTCCGGGCCCGGTGATGTGGGAAAAAAGAAGTGTGTACAAAGTACACGCCTTGGGCTTGGGATCGTGACGCAAGTGGACCGGACCGGGCCGGTTTCCACATGTTTTCGCGGGAGTCCAGTGTTTGCGGGGGAGGGAATGCAGTTCGAGTCCCTCCTCGGGCATGTGTTTTCCCTGTTCAGGGGCTTGTGAGCCTCTGAGTGTGTACAAATGTCCCTTTTATGGGCCCCTGCGGGGGCCCATTTTGTTGGTGGCGGCTGGTCTGGCGGCTCCTTATCGTGGCTTGGAAGACAGCGGGGTTGCTGCGTACTCCTTCATGGCCGGGAGCGCTTGGACCTGGATGACTTGCTGAGACTTGGGGATCAAATCTTCGTGGTTAACCCGGCGGTCGCCGGGTACGGGTGGTCGATGGCGATCTACGAGCGGAAGTCGGTGCGTTGAGCCCAAGCCTCACCGGACAACAGGCGGCGGCCGCGAGTTCATCGCAGACGCCGGTTCCGTTCACACGTACAGGCCGCCGGCTTGCTGCGGCGTTGCAAGGGCTTACGGAGGCTATGCCTGAGTGGGCTGATATTGCTTTGCCCGTTCGTCGAGAACGGCGGTGGCCATGTCTAGGCGCCCGGGGCGCGGAACCAACGCCTCACGGAGCCAGAGCGAGTCCGAGTAGGCATGGAACCGGTCCGGATTGACGTGCAGTTCCTGGGCTACGGCCATCACCTGAAGGTGAGCTGTATGGTAGCATGCCCGAGACATGTGGTTCCGCCGCCTTCGCAGTTCCAAGCGCATGTCCATACTGGCCAGATCAAGGGCCGCCTCAGCCTGGGCTCCCTCGTCAAAATCCAACAACCCGAGCGGGGACCGGCCCCCGGCGACGATGATCTGTTCGCCGTGCAGGTCTCCATGGGACCACACCAGCGGATCCGGTGCCGTCCCAAGCAAATTCCTCGTCACATCCTCTGCCACGGCCCGCAAGGCACTGGCTTGCGGCGACATTTCCGGTACGTTTTCGAAGTGGCGCAGCCAGCGGTTCACGCACCGCCGCAAATCCGCCGCTTCCACCTCCGCTGAGCGGAGCGGCAGGCTGTCCAGGAAGCTGCGGGCTGCTCTGCCGTGCGGGAGGCTTAGCTGGGCGATCCACGAGCGAGCCCACTTCTCCCATTCCCACGCAAACGATTCATCGCTAGCGGCGGAGTCATTCTCACCCAGCTGGTACAGGGTCGGTCCCTGGAGCGTGCTGAGAACGAGGACATCCTCGGAGCTGCGAAGGATCCTGGGGGTGGTGAAGGCGCCGGCGGCGTCCAAGAAAGTGGCCACGTGTGCGCAACGTTCGGCGGATGCGATGGCCTGCCCTGGCCGGAAGATCTTGATGTGACAGCCCTCCGCGCGGACCACGGCCCGCCTGTGTGGCCGATAAGCAATCAGTTCGCCCTGCTGTGCTTTGGCACGCAAGGCCGGCAGTTCAGGATCGTCCGGCGGCACGAGTTCAAAGCGCCCGTGACGCAGATAGGCCCCACGGAGGGGCGGTCCCGGCCTTGGCTCAGGACCTCCAGTACGTAGTCTCCTGGTCTCCTGTCGAACCAGGCCCGGCGGACGCGCCAAGTTGTGCCGGTGGCTTCGTCGAGGTATTGCTGGACGGGTAAGTACCAACTCATCGAATCAGCTCCAGTGGTGGAAGTGCCACTTCAGATTGTGTGAGCTAGCTTGAACGAAGAGTATGAGGCCCAGATGAAGGGCGCATTAAGGAACCCTCATGAAGGGACTCGCCGTCGGATCGCCATGGCCAAGTTGGACCGGCTGCAGGGTGATTTCGATGACCGGGCCTCAGCGCGGCGACGGTCGCTTAGTGTCCCTAGAGGAAGAGCAAGTCATAGGTGGAGGAGCGACAAACCGCAGCACGAAGAGGCCTACGGCGTTGACCTGCTCATCGGAGAAATTCTGGCAGTGGTGCCGTTAGCCAGATCTAGACGCGGTGCATTGGGTGAGTACAAAGTACACACTTGGGCTTCGGATCGAGTCGTACTGGGACGGGACCGGGCCGGATCCCTCATGTTTTCGGGACTTCCCAGTGACCGCAAGGGCGGGAATTCAGTTCGATTCCCACCTCGGGCACGTGTTTTCCCTGTTCAGGGGCTTGTGGGCTGCTGAATGTGTACAAATCTCCTTTTATGGGCCCCGGCGGGGCCCATTTTGGTTGGTGCCCGTTGCGGTCTGGCGGCTCCTTGTCGTGACGAGGAGAGCGGTGTTGCTGCTTACTCCCTCATGTGGCGGGAGCGCCTGGAACTGTATGACTTACTGAAACCTGGGATGAAAATCGTCTGGATCATTCGACATGGCCGCGGGAAGGCGGAGGGATTCCGGTCTTTGGCCGGACCAGCTGCGGGCTGTGATCGAGGATCCCGCCAGGGAACGAAAAGGACCGTGGCTTCAGTTGTCACCATGCTAGAGGGCCCCGGAACGGCTGCGTTCCGGGGCCCTCTCTTCAAGCCGGCGACATACCGTTACCTTCGCACCCGCCGGCGGGGGGAAGCCCGGTTTTCATACTTAGACGCGGGACCTGCCACGGATGAAGTGGAAGACCAGTACGACCACTGCAACAACCAAGAGTATGTGAATCAACCCGCCGCCGATGCCGGCGATCAGGCCGAGAAGCCAGAGTACAGCGATAATGATGGCTATCCAGAGCAACATGAGAGTCTCCTTAGTTAGTCTGCGGATGAAAACGCTCGTCCAGCAGGAATCGATCGCCGTCCAACGGACGGCTCTCCAAGAAATACTAAGCGTACTGTCAAATTTCGTTACAGAGGCAGAGGCAGAGGCAGAGGCAGAGGGAGGCTTCAAAGGGGTCCGCACGGCGCCCGTGGAACAGCGGGTGCGAATGAGCCGAAAAGGAACTCTTCGCCCGGATGGAAAGCATCGGCCACGAGGTCGAGAGCCGCGGCACCGGTACCGGCAGCAGCCGGCTCAGGGACCAGGGCCTGACCGCAGAAGGCGGTGGTGATCGATAGCCGAAAACCTATGCAATTTGCGCCTGCCTCGCACCCTGACTCCGCTAGAATGCCCCTAAACCATTGACCGGAAGTGGGAAGGTGTGGCCAACTCGGCATCTGGGGAGTCGGTGATAGATCGGGTAGTGAGGCTCATATCCGCTTTTCCTGACGGCCCCGGCGGTCTTCAGCTGTCTGAGCTTGCGCGGCGGTCCGGCTTGCCACTCACAACAGCCCACCGCTTAGTGCACCAGCTGGCAGTCCACGGTCTGCTCGAAACCGAGCCGGGTGGATCAGTGCAACTCGGGCTGCGGCTTTGGGAACTGGTGAACCGCAACTCGCCCACTCTGGCACTCCGCCAGGCGGCTATGCCCTTCATGGAGGACATCCAACAAGTCCTGAACCAAAACGTAAACCTTGCAGTGCTCGACGGTTGGGATGCGCTCTTTGTCGAGCGACTCTCGCGGCGCGGCTCCGTCGCCAACAGGGCGAAGGTGGCCGGTCGGATGCCAATCCACATCACCTCGGCCGGGCTCGCGCTGATGGCATATCAGGACAAAGCGGTCCAAGCCGAGTACCTGGACCAGTTCTCGGACCCCGCCGGGCAAGTGACCCGTGACACCGTCCGCGCTCTCATCAGTGAGACTGCACATCAAGGCTTTGCGCAGTTGGCGGGGGTCGTTGACCCCGGCACATGGGGGATTGCTGTTCCCATACTGGACGGCAGACTGCGCGCGGTAGCCGCGCTGGGGGTAGTCGTCCCCTTGCAGGAGGTGCGGTTGCAGGCGCTCGTTCCTGTTCTGCAAACAGCGGCACGAGGCATAGCCCGGGGACTCAACGACCCCAACACGTGAACCACATTCCGTTGAGCGGAAACGGCGTTACGGAGATCCCCACCTCGGCTACAGACTGGTACCAGACGCACCCGACAGGCCGCCCCGGCCTCCGCAACGAAGCGAGAACCAGTCATGGCAGCACGCAAGACCATCACGACCCAGGTAGCCATTATGGGCGCAGGCCCCGCCGGACTGATGCTCTCCCACCTGTTGACCAAGGCCGGCATCGAATCCACGGTTATAGAAGTCCGAAGCCATCAGGAAATCTCCGAGACCGTCCGGGCCGGCATCCTCGAGCACGGCACGGTGAACATGCTGGTGGACAGCGGAGTATCCGACCGGGTGCTGCGCGATGGCGACCGGCACGACGGCATCGAGCTGCGCTTCAACGGCGAAAGCCACCGCATCGACTTCAAGGAACTGGTAGGGGAATCGGTGTGGCTGTACCCGCAGACGGACGTCTTCCTGGACCTCGCCGCGCGCAGGAGGGCCGAGGGCGGCGACGTCCGATACAGCGTCACGGACACTTCCGTCCACGACCTTGAGGGCAAACCCAAGGTCTGGTTCACCGACGACGACGGTGTGGACTACGAAATCAGGGCAGACTTCCTGGTGGGCGCGGACGGCTCCCGCAGCCACTGCCGTGCTCAGATTCCCGAGGCACGCCGCAAAAGGTACTTCCACGAGTACCCCTTCGCCTGGTTCGGCATCCTGGCGGAGGCGCCGCGCAGTTCCGATGAGCTGATTTACGCCAACTCGTCCAATGGGTTCGCCCTGATCAGCCAGCGCACCGAGACGGTCCAGCGGATGTACTTCCAGTGCGATCCCAAGGAAAACGTCGCGGAGTGGGACGACGACCGGATCTGGGCCGAGTTCCGCAGCCGGGTCAACGGCAACGGCTTCGACCTCAAGGAGGGGCCGGTCCTCGAGAAGATGGTGCTGCCGTTCCGCAGTTTCGTTCAGGCACCAATGAGGCACGGCAACGTCTTCCTGGCGGGCGATGCCGCGCACACCGTGCCGCCCACCGGCGCCAAGGGCCTGAATCTGGCCATCCACGACGTGAGAATTCTCTTCGAAGGACTCGACAGCCACTACAATTCAGGGTCCGACCGGCTGCTGGAGACCTACAGCGACCGCGCTTTGGAGCGGGTGTGGAAGGCGCAGCAGTTCTCCTACTGGATGACCACCATGCTGCACACTCCAGTCGACGCCGATGATTTTTCCCGAGCACGGCAGCTGGGCGAGCTGAACTCCGTTGTATCCTCACGTCACGGCATGGCCTATTTGGCAGAGGCCTACACGGGCTGGCCCGGAGGCCGATAGCCCGGGCCGCATTCACGGCACCCGGCAATATTTCCTGCCTGTGCCGCGCTGGAATCAGCCCTTTTTTGGCAGCGGCGCCTCCCGACGAGGGATGCGCAAATGAAATGGGCCACGTCTAAACTCAATTCGGACGCACTAAGGAGCGCCACCACTGAGGAGGTCACGATGGCCGGCGGCAGCCGCGAACCCGGACGCACCGTGACGTCCAAGGTGCTGGCCATCCTGGAAGCCTTCGAGAAATCCCGCGGCGCCCTGAGCCTGACGGACATCGCCGAGAAGTCCGGGCTGCCGCTAAGCACCACGCACCGGCTGGTCAATGAGCTGACTGTCTGGGGCTTCCTCTCCCGGGAGCCCAACGGCCGGTACCAGCTGGGCATCCGACTGTGGGAGCTCGCCCAAAACACCGGGCGGCAACTGCGCGATGCTGCCCGTCCGTACGTTCAGGACCTCTTTTCCTTGACCGGCGAGACCGCGCACCTTGCGGTGCGGGCAGGCCACGAGGTTCTCTACATCGACAGGGTCTACGGCTCCAAGCGGGTGCCGCGGGCGTCCCGGGTGGGCGGCCGGCTGCCCATGCACGCGACCGCCGTTGGGAAGGTCATCCTCGCCTTTGAGGAGGACTGGGTCCGCGACGCTTACCTGAACCGGCAGCTCGAACGGCACACTGCCCACACCCACGTTGACCCGCAGAAGCTGGCTGCCGAACTTGCGCAGATCCGGGAGCAGGGGTACGCCACCACTCTGGAAGAGGTCCGGCTGGGATCCTGCTCGATCGCCGTCCCAGTCTTCCATACCGGCAGGATCGGCGCCGCGATCGGGTTGGTGCTCCCCACCAACCAGGCCGCCACGATGACCCGCCACCTGCCGGTCCTGAGAGGCATCGCGGCGCAGATCGAGCGCGCCACGGCCCGGATCCCGCTGGAAACGCTGCTGGGCAGCCATGTCACGGGAACGCACTGAACCGGCCTCTGCAGCAGCCGGCCTTCCACGAACTAGTTTCCGCTCAGTGGAAGCCAACCCTGTCGGTCGTCAGTGATGCGGGCCACACTGGTGAGTAAGAACCCGCGGCAAGCAGTGGCGCTGCCGGCGGGACCGGAAAACCAAGGAGCCCAGATGTCATCGTCGACTGAAACGGCCGGCCGCTGTCCCTTCGGGCACGGCGCCGAAGCCCCCGCCGGGCACCACGGCTACGAGCCGTTCCAGATGAAGGATCCCTTCCCGGCCTACGCCGAACTCCGGGCCGAGCAGCCCGTCATGTTCGACGAGCGGATCGGCCTCTACGTCGTCTCCCGCTATGACGACATCAAGGCCGTCTTCGAGGACTGGGAGACGTTCTCCAGCGAAAACGCCCAGGCGCCCGTCCGTGAACGCGGCGCCGCGGCCAAGAAGATCATGGACGATGGCGGCTTCACCGCCTACTCGGGCCTCTCCGCCCGCCGCCCGCCGGAGCACACCCGCATCCGCGCTGTGGTCCAGAAGGCCTTTACGCCTCGCCGCTACAAGGCCCTGGAGCCCTTCATCCGGCAGAACGTCGTCGAGCTGCTCGAGAAGATGCTCGCGCGGCCGGAACACCGCGGCGACATGGTCAAGGACCTCGCCTATGACGTCCCCACCATCACCATCCTGACCCTGATCGGCGCCGACGTCTCCCAGGTGGACACCTTCAAGCGCTGGAGCGATTCCCGTGCCGCCATGACGTGGGGCGACCTTAGCGACGAGGAACAGATCCCGCACGCCCACAACCTCGTGGAGTACTGGCAGGAGTGCCTGCGCCTGGTCAGGGTCGCCCACGAGGAAGGCGGCGATAACCTCACCGCTGACCTGGTCAAGGCGCAGCAGGACGGCGCCGAAATCTCCGACCACGAGATCGCTTCCGTCCTTTACAGCCTGCTCTTCGCCGGCCACGAGACCACCACCACCCTGATCTCCAACGCCCTCCGCGAACTGCTGGCCCGACCCGAGCAGTGGCAGCAGCTTGTGGAGGATTCCAAGAAGATCCCCGCCGCCATCGACGAGGTGCTGCGCTACGCCGGCTCGATCGTCGGTTGGCGCCGCAAGGCCCTCAAGGACACCGAAGTCGGCGGGGTCGCGATCAAGGAAGGCGCCCAGCTGCTGCTCCTGATGGGCTCGGCCAACCGGGACGACACGAAGTTTGACGCCGGCGAGGACTTTGACATCACCCGGCCCAACGCCCGCGAGCATCTCTCCTTCGGGTTCGGCATCCACTACTGCCTGGGCAACATGCTCGCCAAGCTCCAGGCCAAAATCGCCCTCGAAGAAGTGGCCCGGCTCGCCCCGGAGCTGCAGCTGGAGAACCCGGAAGCCATCGCCTTCCGCGAAAACCTCTCCTTCCGCGTCCCCGAGACCGTCCCCGTCAGCTGGAAGGCCTGAGAAATATGCACAGCAACGAATACATCCAGTTCTTCGACGGCGGCATCGACCCGAAGCTCGAAAACCTCGGCGGCAAAGGCGCCTCGCTGGTCACCATGACCTCCGCCGGCATGCCCGTCCCGCCCGGCTTCGTGGTCACCACCGCCCAGTTCGACGCCTTCATGGAGGAAGCCGGCATCACCCGGGATATCCATGAACTCCTCGCCGGCCTGGACCCTGAGGATATGGCCCAGGTGGACAAGGTCGCCGCCGCCATCCGCGAGGACATCCTCTCCCGCCCGGTGCCGCAGGCCCTGCGCGAACTCACCGTCACCGCGTACGAGTCCCTGATGTCCCGCTTCGAGGCGCCGGTCCCGGTGGCCGTCCGCTCCAGCGCCACCGCGGAGGATCTCCCGGACGCCTCTTTCGCCGGCCAGCAGGACACCTACCTCTGGCTCGACGGCGTCAAGGCGGTCACCGAGCACATCCGCCAGTGCTGGGCCTCCCTCTTCACCTCCCGCGCCATCATTTACCGGCTCAAGAACAACATTCCCAACGAGGGCCTCTCAATGGCCGTGGTGGTGCAGAAGATGGTCAACGCGCGCGTCTCCGGCGTCGCGATCACCATGGACCCCACCAACGGCGACCGCTCCAAGATCACCATCGACTCCTCCTACGGCGTCGGGGAGATGGTGGTTTCGGGCCAAGTCACGCCGGATAACATCATGCTGGACAAGGTCACCCTGGCCGTCGTCTCCGAACACCTCGGCGACAAGCACGCCGAACTCGTCCCGGATGCCGCGGCCGGCCGTCTGGTGGAGCGTGAGGTCGACGCCGAACGCCGCGGCCGCCGCAGCCTCACCGATGCCGAGCTCACCGCCGTCGCGCAGATGGCCAAGCGTGCGGAGAAACACTACAAGTGCCCGCAGGACATCGAATGGGCCCTCGACGCGGACCTGCCGGACGGCGAAAACCTGCTCCTGCTGCAGTCCCGCCCGGAAACCGTGCACTCTTCCAAGCCGATTGCGGTCAGCCAAAGTGTCCCGTCCTCGGCCGTTGCCGGCGGCTACTTCAGCGGACTCAGCCCCGCGCCCTCCGCCGCCGCACCCGCTGCCACGACGCCGCCGGCCGGCAACGCGCCGTCGTCCGCCACGCCGTCGTCCGGTTCAGGATTCAACCTCGGCAGCATCACGGCCTCGCTGCTGAAGCCCTCTTTTTAGACGTTTTGACCCCTATAGTCCGCTCCGTCACCCAGGCTCAACGCCGAGCCCGTATTGAAAGGACCGCCATGTCCCTGAAGTCCTTCCCCAAGCCCTCCGAGCTTCCGGTTCCCGCCGGCGCCGAGGGCTGGGAAAAGATCTACCCGTACTATCTGGTCTTCCAGGACAAGCTCAAGGAACAGGAGGACGCCAAGTTCTGGTTCTGCGACAGCCAGCACTGGCCTACCGTGTTCAAGCCCTTCGAGACAATCGGCGGCGAGTTCGCGGTCAAATGCCTGGGCCAGTACAACGCCCGGCACCTGATGATTCCCAACGCGAACGGCATCGAGTTCCGCATCCACCTTGGCTACCTCTACATGTCGCCCATCCCGGTCCCGGCAGACCAGATCGCCGCCCGCGTGCCCCTGTTCGAACAGCGCGTGGGCCACTACTTCCAGAACTGGGAACAGCTCCTCAAGCAGTGGCACGTCAAGGTCAAGGGAACCATCGACGAAATGGAAACCATCTCCTTCCCCAGGCTCCCGGACATGGTCCCCATGGAGGACATCCTCTCCGGCAAGGGCAAAGACGGCTCCGAGAAGCTGCTGGAAAGCTACGACCGGCTGATCCAGCTGGCCTACCAGAACTGGCAGTACCACTTCGAGTTCCTCAACCTCGGCTACATCGCATACCTGGACTTCTTCAACTTCTGCAAGCAGGTGTTCCCCAACATCCCGGACCAGTCCATCGCCACCATGGTGCAGGGCGTGGACATGGAGCTCTTCCGCCCGGATGACGAGCTCAAGCAGCTCGCCAAGCTCGCCGTCGAACTCGGGCTGCAGTCCCACTTTGGTAACACCGACGACGTCGACGCCACCCTAGGAGCCGTCGCCGCCGCCCCCGGCGGGGACCGCTGGATGGCCCAGTACGAGGGCGCGAAGGACCCGTGGTTCAACTTCACCGTAGGCAACGGCTTCTACGGCCACGACAAGTACTGGAACGAACACCAGGAAATCCCGCTCGGCTACATCGCGGACTACATCCGCCGGGTGGACGACGGCCAGGAAATCATGCGCCCGGTCGAGGCGCTGATCACCGAACGCGACCGCATCATCGAGGAATACCGGGACCTCCTGGAAGGCGAAAACCAGGCCCTCTTCGACGCCAAGCGCGGGCTCGCCGCCACCGCCTACCCGTACGTGGAGAACCACAACTTCTACATCGAGCACTGGACCATGGGCGTCTTCTGGCGCAAGATCCGTGAACTCAGCCGCATGATGCAGGCCGAGGGCTTCTGGACCGAACCGGACGACCTCCTCTATCTGGGCCGCAACGAGGTCCGTGACGCCCTGTTCGACCTCGTTACCGGCTGGGGCGTCGGCGCCAAGCCGATCGGCCCCGACTACTGGCCGGAGGAGATCGAGCGACGCCGCGGAATCGTGGACGCGCTCAAGACCGCCCGGCCGGCCCCGGCGCTGAACACCCCGCCGGAATCCATCACCGAACCCTTCACCCGGATGCTCTGGGGCATCACCACCGAGCAGGTCCAGCAGTGGCTGGGCGCCGGAGAAGCGGTCGAAGGCGGCGGCCTGCGCGGCATGGCGGCCTCGCCCGGCGTCGTGGAAGGCCTGGCCCGCGTTGTCACCGACGCGGACCAGCTCTCCGAGGTGCAGCAGGGAGAAATCCTCGTCGCCACCGTCACGGCGCCGTCCTGGGGCCCGATCTTCGGCAAGATCAAGGCCACCGTCACGGACATCGGCGGCATGATGAGCCACGCGGCCATCGTCTGCCGCGAATACGGTCTCCCGGCCGTGACCGGGACCGGATCGGCGTCCACCACCATCAAGACCGGCCAGCGGCTGCGGGTGGACGGGACCAAGGGCACCGTCCAGATCCTCGACGCGCTGATTCCCGATACCGGGGAACCAGAGCTCCAGGTCGCCGGGCCCGGGGCCCACAGCCATAGCCATGTCTGACCAGCGGATGAATGACTCGAACATGCCTGCTGCGGAATATGACGGTGCGGGCCGGCCTGCCCGCACCGTCCTGATCACCGGCGCCGCCGGCGGCTTGGGCCGGGCGTTCGCGCTCGGCTTCGGCCGCCGCGGCTACCGCGTGGCCGTGGCGGACGTGAACCTGGATGGCGCGGAGGAAACGGCCAAGCTGGTACTGGACACCGGGGCTGAGGCGGCCGCCTTCCACGCCGACGTCACCAGCCTCGACTCCACGGAGGCCCTCGCGAAAAGCTGCGCGGACTTCGGCAACGGGAGCATCGACGTCGTACTTAACAACGCCGCCGTGTATGCGGGGGTGACCCGCAGCCCGTTCGAGGACATCGATCCGGCCGAGTGGGACCTCGTAATGAACGTGAACCTCAAGGGGCCCTGGCTCGTGACCCGGGCGGCCAGCCCGTACCTGCCCGAGGGCGGCCGCGTCATCAACCTCTCCAGCGCCACGATCTTCAGCGGTTCGGAACAGTGGCTGCACTACGTCGCCTCCAAGGGCGGCGTGGTGGCCCTGACCCGGGTGATGGCCAAGGAACTGGGCCGGCGGGGGATCACGGTCAACGCGATCGCTCCCGGCTTCACCCTCACCGAGGCCAGCTACGGGCTGATGGAGAACGCGGAGAACTACGGGGTGGACCGCGGCGCTATCAAGCGGGCCAGCCAGCCGGAGGACATCGTGGGCGCGGCGCTCTTCCTGGCCGGGCCGGACAGCTCCTACTACACGGGCCAGACCATGGTGGTCGACGGCGGCCGCCAGTTCATCTGACTCTGCCCTTTTTGCCAACTTCCCGACTTCAACCCCAAGTTCATCCCCAAGGAGGACCAATGCCAACGGTTCATTTCACTGACGCCGAGGGCGCCGTCCGCGACGTCCAGGGCAACGCCGGCGACTCCGTCATGGAGACCGCGGTGCGCAACGGCGTCCCCGGCATCGTCGCCGAATGCGGCGGCTCGCTGTCCTGCGCCACCTGCCACGTCTTCGTCCGCGAGGACTGCCTCTCACAGCTCCCGCCGATGGAGGACATGGAGGATGAGATGCTCTACGGCACCGCCGTGGACCGCGAGGACAACTCACGGCTGTCCTGCCAGCTCCGCCTCACCGACGAGCTCGAACTCTTCGTCACCACCCCGGAAGCACAGGTATAGCCATGAGCACCAACGCGGTTGAGCAGGCCGCCCCGGCGGCGGCAGCCGAGGACGCGGCGACGTCGGGCACCCCGGCCCGCACGGGGCTGCTGATCATCGGGGCGAGCCAGTCCGGCGTCCAGCTCGCGGTATCCCTGCGCGCCCTCGGCTTCGACGAGCACATCACGTTGCTCGGCGATGAGGACCACCGCCCGTACCAGCGCCCGGCCCTGTCCAAGGAGTTCCTGCAGGGCACTGTGGAGAGCGAATCGTTGATCTTCCGGTCCAATGAGTACTGGGCCGAACACAACGTGGACCTGGTCAAGGGCGAATATATCGTCAAGATCGACAAGGAAGCGGACGGCTCCGGCGTCGCGCATTCCTCCTCCGGCAGGCAGTTCCCGTTCAAGCGGCTGGCCCTCACCGTGGGCGCCCGGGCCCGGAAGCTGGAAATTGAGGGCGGGGACCTTGAGGGCGTGTTGTACCTGCGCAACGCCGACGACGCCCTGGCCCTGAAGGCCCGGGTAGGGGACGCCACGGATGTGGTGGTGATCGGTGGCGGTTTCATCGGCCTTGAAGCCGCGTCCAGCCTCCAGAAGATGGGCAAGAACGTCACCGTGCTCGAATTCGGCCCGCGCCTGGTGGGCCGTGCCGTCGGCGAGGAGACCGCCGGGTACTTCCTGCAGGCACACCGCGCCCGCGGCCTGGACATCCGGCTCGCCACGAGCGCCAAACGCTTCACCGCGAACGACGCCCCGGGAGGCGGTGGCCGGGCGGTGGCCGGCGTCGAACTCCAGGACGGTACCGTGCTGCCCGCGCAGATCGTGCTGATCGGGATCGGCGTCATTCCCAACACCCAGCTGGCCGAACAGCTCGGCCTGGCCGTGGACAACGGGATCGTCGTGGACCGCTTCGCGCTGGCCTCGGACGGCACCACGGTAGCGATCGGCGACTGCGCCAACATGCCCAATCCGGTGCCCGGCTCGGCGCCGGGGGAGCGGATCCGGCTGGAAAGTGTCAACAACGCGATCGAACACGCCAAGGTGGCGGCCTACTCGCTCACCGGCCGGCGCGAGGAATACGCCGGCATCCCGTGGTTCTGGTCCAATCAGGCCGACCTCAAACTCCAGATCGCCGGCCTCTGCAACGGCTACGACCAGACCGTGCTGCGGCGGGACGAGGAACGCGGAAAGTTTAGCGTCCTCTACTACCGCCAGGGCCGGATCATCGCCGCGGATTGCGTCAATGCGCCGCTGGACTTCATGGCCGTGAAGAACGCCCTGGCCAAGGGCCAGAACATCCCCGCCGGGGCTGCCGCCGATCCGGCGACACCCCTCAAGACGATCACGACGGACAGCTAGCCCTGCGGCTGGCCGCCCCCCGAAGGAGCATTATGACCACCCCCAAGACTCCGGTTGACGACGCCGGCGGCGCAGCCGGGACTGCTGCCGCCCATCGGGCCGACGTCAATCCCGCGGCTGTTGATTCCGCGACTGCGGATTTTGCCGCCGCGTACCCGGTCCGGCCCGTTCCGGCGGCGGGACCGGTGGACACCGCCCCGATCGCCACGACGCCGGCTGCGCTGGAGGAACTCGACCCACTGTGGCGTGCCGTGGTGCACGAGACCCGTACCCGCGGCAACGACATCCACCTGCCGATCTCCCTCGCCTTCGCCGAGCGGCTCTGCCGGGCGTACCCCGATGCCGATGCCGAACTTGTCCGCGTGGCCACACTGCTGCACGACACCGGCTGGGCCCACGTGGACGAATCGCGGATCATCTCCGAGGGCTTCGCCGGCGACTGGCGCAAGGCCGCGATCCGCTACGAACACGAAAAACAGGGCTGCGATGTCGCCCGCCGCGTGCTCCCGGGCCTGGGCTACTCTCCTGAGTTCGTTAAGCGGGTCTGTGACATCATCGACGGCCACGACACCCGCCCCGCGGCCCACTCGCTGGAGGATGCGTTGATGCGCGACGCGGACCGGCTGTGGCGCTTCGACCACGCCGGGATCGCCCTGGCCTCGTCCTGGTTCGGGATGGACCCGGCCACCTACACGGACAGGCTGACCGCGGAAATCGTGCCCGAACTCATTACCCAGGCGGCGTATGACATGGCCGTCGCGGACCTGGCCCGCTCCACCGCCCTGCTCAAGACCGCGGTGATCCGATGACTGCGGCTACCCACGACGCTCCCGCACTGGCCGCACGCGCTGCACTGACCCTGCCGCACACCCACGTGGACAGCATCTTCATCGACGGGGCTTGGACGCCGGCCCGGGGCACCGGCCGCAACGCGGTCACCGACCCGGCCACCGGCGAAGTCTGGGGCTCCGTCCCGGACGGCACACCGGGGGACGTGGACGCCGCCGTCGGCTCCGCCCAACGCGCCTTCCAGGGCGAGTGGCCGCGGCTCGCGCCCTCCGAGCGGGCCGCCTATCTGGTGCGCATCGCCGAGGAAGTGGAGAAACGCGCCGACGAGCTTTCGCTCACCAACACCCGGGAGAACGGCTCGCCAGTCTCCGAATCCTCCGGCGCGGCAGCGAACGCCGCGGGCATCTTCCGGTACTTCGCGACCCTCGCTAGCTATCTCGAGCGTGATGACGTGCGCCCCTTCCCGCGCGGCGGTGGCGAATCCGTAGTCCGACGCGATCCCATCGGCGTGTGCGCGCTGATCGCGCCCTGGAACTTCCCCATCAACCTCGTGGTCATCAAACTGGCCCCCGCGCTGCTGGCCGGCTGCACCGTGGTGATCAAACCGGCGTCGCCCACCCCGTTGTCCCTCCGGGTGATCATCGACGCCGTGACCGCCGCCGGAGTTCCGGCCGGCGTGGTCAACCTCGTCACCGGCTCCGGCCGGCTGGGCGACGCGCTGGTCAAGCACCCTGGCGTGGACAAGGTGGCCTTCACGGGCTCCACGCCGGTGGGCCGGAAGATCGCCGCCGCCTGCGGGGAACTGCTGCGTCCCGTCACCCTGGAACTCGGGGGGAAATCGAGCGCGGTTGTGATGCCGGACGCGGATCTGGACGCCATGTCCAAGGTCCTGATCCGCTCCTCCATGCGCAACACCGGGCAGACCTGCTACATCTCCACCCGCATCCTTGCCCCGGCCAGCCGGTACGAGGAAGTAGTGGACATGGTCACCAACACCATCGCGGCCGGCAAACAGGGAGACCCGCTGAACCCGGACACGGTCTTCGGACCCTGCGCCACCGCGTCGCAGTATCGGACCGTGCTGGAGTATGTGGAATCGGGGCTGGCCGAAGGCGCCCGCGCCACCACGGGCGGACGCGCGGCGTCACTGGGAGGCGGGCTGGAAGGCGGGTACTTTGTGGAACCCACCGTGTTCGCGGACGTCACCCCGGACATGCGCATCTCCCGCGAGGAGATTTTCGGCCCGGTCATCTGCATCCTGAAGTACAACGACGCCGGCGGCAGTGTCGATGAGGCGGTTGCGCTGGCGAACAACACGGAGTTCGGCCTGGGCGGGCTGGTGTTCGGACGGGACCCGGAAGCCGCGCTGGCCGTGGCGGACCGGATGGACACCGGTTCCGTGGGCATCAACTTCTTCGCCTCCAACCATGCAGCCCCCTTTGGCGGCAGGCACGATTCCGGCCTCGGCACCGAGTATGGCATCGAGGGCCTGAATGCCTACCTGAGCTACAAGTCCATTCACCGCCGCGTGTAGGGCGCCGAGCCGACGACGGATCACGATGCGGTCAGTGCGCGGCCCGAAGGGCCTCATAGTCGAGCAGCGATTGCCGGGCGTAGCTGAACGACCAGTCGACAACAGCTTCGGTGGCGGCCTCGGATTTGCCCAGGTAACCGAGGATCTGGCCTGCCGCGGGGCTTTGCGCGTGGGCGCGTGCGAGCAGGAGTGCGCACGTGCGGACGTAGTCGAAGAACGGGACAAAGTCGAGTCCCGCCAGGTCGATCGATCCTTTCATGTCATGGAACTGGCGCACGTAGTAGTCGCGTCCGTCGTTCTGCAGATGCCCTAGGAAAGGATCCGACACTGCCTGCAGCACCCGTTGGAGCTGGACCACGCGGGTACCCTGACCATGCGCTGCCACATCCTGCGCGCTGCTGCTCGGCTGTGGGATGCCACCGTAACGTTGCAGCACTGACTGCCCGGCCTCCTTCACCTGGAGCAGCAGCGCATCCCCATCGGGGGACTGCAGCAACTGGAGGAAGCAACGGGTCCCGACGCTCCCGACGCCGACCACCCGGCGGGCCAGATCGGTGGGGGTGTACTGGGCCAAAACGGTGCCGACGTCGAGACTGACCGTGCGGCGGTATTCGGCGAACAGGCGCGGCACCACGTCGGTGTTCCGCACGGGCGCAGTCGTCATTGCCGGAGGCCGTTCAACGAAACGCAGGCGACCGTCGTGGTCCATCTGCGTGGTACGACGCACGGCCCGCTGGTTGGTGCGCTTCCTGGCCGTCCTGATCGCGTGGTGCAGCACCTTCTGGGCGTCCGAGCTCAGGAGGCTGCGGGCGAATTTGATGTTGCTGTGCATGTAGTAGCGCTCGTACGGGTTTCGTTCCAGCATCGTCGTCAGTGCGCTGCGGTACGCCCCTACGGTCCCTTGTGCTGCCTTGCGCACCTCGCGTTCCGTGTACTCGGCGTGCATTCCACCGACCACCACGCTCGTGACGAGCCGTTTGAGGTCCCAGTCCCATGGGGCTGCGCCGGCCTCGTCGAAGTCGTTGAGGTCGAAGACGAGTTTGCGTTCCGGGGAGGCATAAAAGCCGAAGTTGCTGATGTGCGCGTCACCGCATGCCGCGACCACGATCCCCGAGTGCGAGTCGCGGGCGAGGTCCATGGCCATCAGCCCGGCCGTCCCTCGGTAGAACGCGAAGGGGTTCTCGAGCATGCGCTCCATACGCAGGGGCACCAGTTCCTGGTTGCGGTCTTCGTTCTGTTCGCGGATATGAGCGACGGGGTCACGATGTGCCGTGCTCCGCTCGGCCAGTGCACTACGCGGCGTGGTCCGGCGCAGTTGGCGGCCGCGGGCATACGCATCGGCACGGCTCAACTGCAGCTCTTCGCGAGCCGGTGCGGAGTAGGACTCGGCAGGCATGAGGTCATTGTGGACGCCCGCACCCGCTTCCGCAACTACCCAGAGCGAGGTGGCGATCAGCCAACCCTTGTTGAACGCGTACAACGGTGGAACGGCCCCAGAAGCTCTCCGGGACCCCGGGGGAAGCGAGTAGTCCTGCCGGAAATACACGTACCGCCCAGTGTTGTCCCCGCTGCGGCCGGCACTTAGGCTCCTCACGAGGCCGCAATCCCGGCCAATTTATATGAGGCGGGCATCAGCCGGCCCCAGAATTTCGGCGCGGCACCGCGGCGATTTCCTTCGACAGTTCCACCAGCCCACCTTCGGCCATGCCGTAGACAAGATGCTATCCATGAACGGCTTCAATCCTCCCCAGTAGGTATGTCGTCCCTCCGGGGCCACGTGGAGAAGTACGGGCCGCACCGTTCGCAGGTACAGCACCTGCACCCACAGCACCGCATAAAGGGATCCCCATGAAAAGCCAGGGCCGCAAAGGAAAGTCTGCACGAAGAGTGCGGCGGCCGGCTTTGGCCGGTGCGCTTGCCACGGCGGCCCTCATGGTTTGTATGAGCCTCAGTTCGCCAGCCGGCGCCCAGGCCGCTGCGTCGCCCTGCAACCCCGCCGCCCCCGCTCCCACAAATACTGACCCCGGCTCAGTCGTTCTGGCCGACAATTTTGAAACCAACGACTTCAGTAAATGGACGACCGTCACCCAGTTAGGTGGCGCCACCGCCACCGTGCAATCGGCAATTTCCAACTCCCCCGCCTGTGCTGCTCGGATCAGTGTTACCGGAAATAGCGGCTCCGAGGCCAACGTGGTGAAGAATCTGCCGGCGCCGGCAAGTGAGGTTTGGGCCAGCGGCTGGTTTGACATCACCCGCGAAGGGAGCGCCTCGAATAACAACGTTCCCACCTTGCGCTTCTTCAACGGCAGTCAACGCATGCTTGATGTGTCGCGTCAGAACGGAACCGGCGACCTGTTTGTACGATGGCCTACCGGCTCCGGCTTCACCATCATTGGCGTGGGTCACATTACCGTCGGCCAAAAGTTTGCCCTGAAAATTCACCTCGTAATCAAAGGTGCGCAGAGCCAGGCCCAGGTATGGCAGGACGGCACAAAGCTCTTTGACCGCTCGAACAGCACGACCGGCTTCATCGATCTCGGTTCAAATACTTCGATGAATGTCCTCCAGCTGGGAGCAGAGCACGTGATGCAGGACGGCGACATGATCGCCGATGACATCATCCTGAAAACTGTGGTTCCCGGCCAGGCGGCGCCGGTGTTCACCGCCGCGTCGCCGCCGTCTACCGCCGCAGCCGGGACCCCCTACTCCTATACCTTTACTGCGTCCGGCACCCCGGCGCCGACGTTCCGGGTCTCCTCCGGGACCCTGCCGGCAGGGTTGTCCCTGAACGCCACGACCGGGGTCCTTTCCGGCACCCCGACCACGGCGGGGACCTCAACGTTCACGGTCACCGCGGCCAACGGGGTCAGCCCCGACGCCGTCACCGGGTCCCTCACGATCACCGTCAACCCCGGCCAGGCGGCGCCGGTGTTCACCGCCGCGTCGCCGCCGTCCACCGCCACGACCGGGACCCCCTACTCCTATACCTTTACTGCGTCCGGCACCCCGGCGCCGACGTTCCGGGTCTCCTCCGGGACCCTGCCGGCAGGGTTGTCCCTGAACGCCACGACCGGGGTCCTTTCCGGCACCCCGACCACGGCGGGGACCTCAACGTTCGCGGTCACCGCGGCCAACGGGGTCAGCCCCGACGCCGTCACCGGGTCCCTCACGATCACCGTCACCGCCGGCCAGGCCGCGCCGGCGGCCCCGAGCGGGGTCACCGCTACGGCCGGGGACGCCTCCGCAGCCGTGGCCTGGACCGCGCCGGCTAACGGGGGTTCGGCGATCACCTCCTACACGGTCACCCCGCACACCGGGACCACTACTTTGGCGCCGGTCACCATCGCCGGGACACCCCCGGCAACCGGCGCCACCATCACCGGGCTGACCAACGGCACCACCTACACCTTCACCGTCACGGCCACGAACGCGGTCGGCACGTCCCCGGCCTCGGCCGCCTCCAACTCCGTCACCCCCGCCGGGACCACCGGCGGGACAACAATCACGAACGGCGGATTCGAATCAGGCCTCACTGCCTGGAGCACCGGCGGCGTCAGAGCCCCCGTCGCATCGACCACCGCCCACACCGGAACCCGCTCCGCCCTCCTCGGACTGGCCTCGGGCACCGAACCCCTTGGAGACAGCAGCCTGTCCCAGACCATCACCGTCCCTGCCACGGGGACCTCGACTCTGTCCTTCTGGTACCAGCCCCACACCACCGACGACACCTGCACCGGCACCGCCTGCCGGTACGACTGGATGGAAGCACAAATCCGCTCCACCACCGGCGCCGTCCTGGGCAGCATCTTCAAACTCTGCAACAACAACGGCACGTGGACCCACGTCACCGCAGACCTCACCGCCTACAAAGGCCAGACCATCACCCTCTGGTTCAACACCCACCTCGACGGAGCCTCACCGGCAGATGACACCTGGATGTACCTCGACGACGCCACCGTCACCAACACCCAAACAACCGCGACGGCGCCGGCGGCCCCGAGCGGGGTCACCGCTACGGCCGGGGACGCCTCCGCAGCCGTGGCCTGGACCGCGCCGGCTAACGGGGGTTCGGCGATCACCTCCTACACGGTCACCCCGCACACCGGGACCACTACTTTGGCGCCGGTCACCATCGCCGGGACACCCCCGGCAACCGGCGCCACCATCACCGGGCTGACCAACGGCACCACCTACACCTTCACCGTCACGGCCACGAACGCGGTCGGCACGTCCCCGGCCTCGGCCGCCTCCAACTCCGTCACCCCCGCCGGGACCACCGGCGGGACAACAATCACGAACGGCGGATTCGAATCAGGCCTCACTGCCTGGAGCACCGGCGGCGTCAGAGCCCCCGTCGCATCGACCACCGCCCACACCGGAACCCGCTCCGCCCTCCTCGGACTGGCCTCGGGCACCGAACCCCTTGGAGACAGCAGCCTGTCCCAGACCATCACCGTCCCTGCCACGGGGACCTCGACTCTGTCCTTCTGGTACCAGCCCCACACCACCGACGACACCTGCACCGGCACCGCCTGCCGGTACGACTGGATGGAAGCACAAATCCGCTCCACCACCGGCGCCGTCCTGGGCAGCATCTTCAAACTCTGCAACAACAACGGCACGTGGACCCACGTCACCGCAGACCTCACCGCCTACAAAGGCCAGACCATCACCCTCTGGTTCAACACCCACCTCGACGGAGCCTCACCGGCAGATGACACCTGGATGTACCTCGACGACGCCACCC
>NZ_RBIR01000009.1:0-55720 GCF_003634095.1 Arthrobacter oryzae | reverse complement strand
CCGCCTACAAAGGCCAGACCATCACCCTCTGGTTCAACACCCACCTCGACGGAGCCTCACCGGCAGATGACACCTGGATGTACCTCGACGACGCCACCCTCACCAACAGCTGATGAATATTCCGCCGGGACTGTGCAATTAACGATGTGTCCGGCTCGACACACCAGATGAGTAAGTCAACTTGATTCAGGACCACTGAGACTGGGCGATTCAGGACGTCCGTTTAATGGTGGATCCACCGTTATTCAGACACTCCCGCATCGACGGAAGATGGCAACGATCTAGGGGCTGCCCAATTCGCGTGCAATCGTCTGTACGGGGGGGCAGGTCAGTAGCCGATTCCCCAGTTATTGGTATGCCCGAGACCGTCCTTTTTGTGTCTGATGGGACGGGTTGCCCTTCGCGAATCCTTGAGGCTTAGAATCTCCCCTATGGGGGACGAGTGCTTCCTCGTGATTGTTTATTTTTTTGGGGGGCGAGTTGGGGTTCCGTTACCGCAAGTCGAAGAGTTTCGGGCCTGTGAGAATCACGGCGTCGAAGCGCGGGGTGAGTGCGAGCTTTGGGGCAGGCCCGTTCCGGGTTACGAAGTCCACGACCGGCCGCACCACGAGCACAGTCAGGGTCCCTGGAACGGGCGCCTCGTACGTGACCACCCGCTCTGGGCGCCGGTCGACACAGAGGCCTGCTACCCTGGGGTCCCAACCGGCTCGCCCGCAGGTTGCGCGTCAGACCATCGGCGACGAGACATGGCGGAAACTCCTCGCTGCCGATGGGACAGCCCCGGCGTCGGAGTTCCAGCGTAACTTCGTCCGTGCGGCCGTCGCACGAGGAACGGGCAAGCGCCCGAGCCTGATGCACCTGACTTTGGGACAGTCGGCGCGCGTCCTGGAGTATGTGGGTTAGAGCCCGGCTAAGCTGAACGCCGGCGGTCGTGGCGTGCCGAGCTTAGAGAAGGCCGGGACGTTTGCCAAGTGGACCATGTTCGGGGTGCTGCTGCTGATTGTGACGGTATCCTCACCTACCGGATTCCTGCTGGCGGCGGGGATTGTCGGGCTGATGTTCCTGTTGCGGAAGCGACGCCGTGACCGGCAGGCCTGGGAGGACGAGGCTTGGGCGGTGGGTCCAGTCAGCGGCGTGCAAGGAACCGCGGTTCACGATGTCCAGATGAAGGCCCCGGCGGATCACACCGCCCCAAAGCGGGTCGCATCTGAGGCTCAGGCGCCAATTTCGCCAGTCACTCGCCCCTTTTCCTTAAGCCTGGGGCTGTATCGCGTGTCGCTCGGCCGGTCGGATTGGCCGAACGTCGAAGTCGTGGGCGAGCACGCGTACAGACAGGCGATCAAAGCCGCGCTGCGTGGCGGTTACTACGGCTCGCATCTGGGCATACGACGGCGGCGATCGGCTCCAAGCCCGAGTCACAGTCGCACTGCCTGATCCGGAGTTGATCGCGCCGCTCAACGAAGCCCCGGCGGGCGCCACCACTCTTGTACCGTGGGGTTCGGCGATTCAAGTCCTCAAGGAGGAGGACCATTTCGACATTCTTTTCAACTACGTGCCACCGGGAGGGGTCGGTCTCCTGATCGTCAGTCTGCACAAGGCGATCCGCACACTTAAGCACGGTGCCGAGCGTCCCTTTGTCGAAGTCCGGCTTGAAGGTGAACGCGTCGGTGAGCTTAGCAACGTCACCTCGGTGCATCTGCTGCCGCTTCTCGAGCACACCGAAACCATCGGGGAAACAGCCCTCGCTTACGCAAAAATCACGGGCTCAGCCCTCGCTGCCCAGCTCGTACTGCGGGCCGCCAAGGCCTCCGAGATCAGCAACGACTGGCTATCCGGCGGTCCGCACCCGGCCCCAAAGATACTTCCATGGGCCACGGAATATGAGGTCCCGCCCGCTTACGCGACATAGGAGACACCCCGGACAGCTCCGATCAAATTGACCGGGCCAAGACGACTGGTGAGAAAATGTCAGTCGCTGCCCGCGGGCGTTCCTGTGAATTCCACAGCTTTACCTGTGAATAGTTCTCTGCTTCTTGCGCCCAAGTGGTTGCCCGGGGCAATCTGTTGCTCAAATGGTGAATAGGTCGCGGACGGCGAGACCGCCGGTCAAGACCGCTGTATCTCGCCATTATTGTGAGGCACAAGCCCGCGGATCGGGAGGGCACACAGAAATGAAACGGGCAGAATCCAGACCGGCCAGGCTACGCGCCATCGGAATATACTCGCTGATTGCCCTGATCGTCGTCGTTGGACTAGCGCTGATTCTCAGGTCCCGTTCGACCCTCACACCTGATTCGGCCCCGACGCCGCCTATCCCGGGGACCGGTGCGCCGACACCGACCTCGGGAGCGTCAGGGCTTCCTGCGAATAATCCAACAGTGTCCGGGCGCGCGACCTACCAGCAGGTCCCGAATCAGGTCCTGTTTGCACTTGATAGCGCCGGCAAACCCAATATCTCTGGGGACCTGACGAACATCGCGCAGGGCGACACGGGCGATTGCTATTTCCTGGCAGCGCTGATGACGGTGGCCGCCCGATCGCCTGAAACCGTATTGAAAATGGTTCACGATAACGGCAACGGCACTTACACGATCTCATTCCACAGCAGATACGACGGCGTACCCAACCCCGTGACGGTGACCGTCAACGGTGACCTTCCGTACGACCGCGACAAACCGCTCGAAAACGGAATAGAAAATATCGACGGCAAAAACGTTTCATGGGCTGCGATTATCGAGAAGGGGTGGGCGGCGGCAAACGGTAACAGCTATGACGGCATCGAAGGCACCGACCTCAGCAACGCCCAGGACCACGATGTGCATAATGGGCTCTATGCCATCACCGGCGAGGCTGGCATCGACCGGAACCCCGGCGGTCCCATGACGGACGTGAGCTTTGCTCAGATCGCGGAGGATTTCGCGAATGGCCTCATTACATTGGGGACCTCGAATTCCGACGGCCAGTTGGAGTCCGACCATTCCTACGCGTTGCTGGGCGTGAATTCCTCCGACCAAAGCGTCATCGTAGGGGATCCGCTGGGCGGCCAAAAGACGCTGTCGTTTGACACCTTCCAGTCCACTAATATCAACCAATACATCGCGATACCGGCTTTTCCCTAACCCCGCACGGTCGGCCTCGCACCTGTAGCGGTGAGGCGGAGCAGCTGCAAGTCGTCCATGGTCGGTCTCCGGAAGCCGTCCACGGCTCGCGGTCTACGCCTGCCCGGCTGGGAATACGTCGGCGGGGCCCGCTCATGTTCCCGTCATGTGCGCCTGATAGTCTCCGCGCATGATCACCATTCTTCAGGCCGCGATTCTCGGTCTCATTCAGGGCGTCACCGAACTCTTTCCCATCTCCAGCCTGGGCCACAGCGTCATTTTGCCGGCGTTGTTCGGTTGGGGGCTGGACCAGAACAACCCGGCCTTTTTGACCTTCCTCATCGCCACCCATCTTGCGACGGCGATCGTCCTGTTCGTTTTCTTCCTCAAAGACTGGATTGAGATCTTCAAAGGCCTTGGCCGGTCCGTCCGGGACCGGAGGATCTCCGCCGGTGACACGTACGCGAAGCTTGGCTGGCTGCTTATCGCCGGAACGATTCCAGCCGGGGTCCTGGGACTGGTCCTTGAAAAGCCCATCAGGAGCCTTTTCGCGTCTCCGCTGCTTGCCGCCGGGTTCCTGGTGGTGAACGGTCTGGTGCTTTTCGCCGCCGAGGCACTCCGCCGGCGCAAGGCAACGCCCGCGCCGGTATCCGCCCCGGCCGCCGCAAGGCACGGTTCCGGGCTCGGCTCTTCCGCCCAGGAACTGGCCACACCGGACCCGCATGTCACCGCATCCGTCGAGAGCGCTGACATGGCTGACTCCCGCCTGGCCGGGCTGTCATGGAAACAGGCGTTCGGTATCGGCTCCGCCCAGGCCGCGGCCCTGCTGCCGGGGATTTCCAGGTCCGGCTCCTCGATGGTCGGCGGGCTGCTCTCCGGGTTGTCTCATGAGCACGCCGCGCGGTTCAGCTTCCTGCTCGCCACCCCCATCATCGGTGCCGCGGCGGTCCTGAAACTTCCGGAGGTGTTCAACCCCTCCATGGCAGATGAACGGGGAGCGTTTCTGGTCGGGGCCGTGTGTGCCGCAGCGGCAGCGTGGTTCTCGACGAAATTCCTCCTCCGGTTCTTCGAAACCAAAAGCTTGACCCCGTTCGCCGCCTACAGCGTTATTGGCGGAGGCATCTACTTCACCGCACTCCTGCTGATGGGCTGACACGCCCAGCCAACTGCGTGGTGCCGTTATGCGGGGCAGAGGGCAAGACATGGACCGCCGAGGGCCGATGAGGGCTCATCGCGAGATGCTGGGGCAGCACCGGGGCCTTATGGAACGCTGTCCTGATGCAACGCCATGTTCAGGTAACTGTAGGGACCGCGGGGCACAATTGCGGGATGACAAATTCCCGACAGCAGGACATTTCACGAACCGGCGGCTCGTCTGCCGTTTTGGAGCCGGGCGCCCAGGCCCGGAGACTGGCTCCCGCACGCCGGGCCGGGGCCAAGGTCCCGGAAATCACGGCTTGGTTCTGGGCGGCCAAGGTACTGACGACCGGGATGGGCGAGACGACGTCGGACTTCATGGTCCATCACATGGACCCAGCCGTGGCTTTAGGCCTGGGCGGGTGCGGCCTGGCCGCTTCCCTTGTTCTGCAGTTCGGGATCCGCCGTTACGTCCCTTGGGTCTACTGGCTGGCAGTGGTTATGGTCAGTGTCTTCGGGACCATGGCTGCCGATGCGGTGCACGTCGTGCTTGGCGTGCCATATCTGTTGTCGGCGGTGTTCTTCCTCATCGCCCTGTCGGTCGTTTTCCTCCTCTGGTATCGGTCCGAGAGGACCCTGTCGATCCACAGTGTGGACACGCGGCGCCGCGAAACTTTCTACTGGACCGTCGTGCTGGCAACGTTTGCCCTTGGCACGGCGACGGGCGACCTGACCGCTTACAGCCTGGACCTCGGATATCTTGCCTCGGGCGTCGTGTTCGCCGCGGTGATCGCGGGGGCGGGCCTCTGGTACTGGCGTGGTGGGCTTGCGGCGATACCTTCGTTCTGGTTCGTGTACATCCTCACCCGGCCGCTCGGGGCATCCTTCGCCGACTGGACAGCCGCTTCCTCCGAGCGGGGCGGTCTCGGCTGGGGGACCGGGCCGGTCAGCCTTGGCCTCGCCGCGGGCATGGCAGCCCTGGTCACCTACCTGTCAATCGCGGGTAAGAGGAACGCTCCCCGCCACTTCAGCTAAAAGAATGCACACAGCCCGTCCCGGAGGCCGAAGAGCGCCGGGGCCGGGCCGTCCCTCGAATACTGCCGACACGGCGGTGGACGGACGGGATATCCGGGGCACGGGGTCAGGGTTTGTTGGTGAGAACGTCGGTGCCGAAGGGTTTCAGGTTGGGGGCCCCGGCGTAGCCGAGGCGGGGCAGGGAGAAGGTGTCCTCGATGCTGGCGAGCAGGCTGTAGTGGTTGTAGGGGGTGTTCGAGGTAGTTCCGGCTTTCGTGAAGGGCGAGAGCACAAGGGCGCCGACCTTTCCGCCGGCCGTGCCCCCTGGCAGCAGCCCGTCGGGTCCGGTGGTGCCGCCCTCGGATTCGTCGAAAGTGATGACGAGCATGCCGTCCTGTTTGTAGGCAGGGGAGTCCAGGATCGTGGGGACCTGCTGGCGGAGCCACGCATCGGCGCTGGTCAGTCCGCCCGGGCTGCCGTCCACGCAGGGACTGTCGTGACCGTCGTTGCAGAGGTTGGGGGTGAGGTAGGACAGGTTCGGCGTCGTGTCGACGGACTTCAGGTCCTCGGCCAGATGGGAGAAGGCCACCACGTTGCGCTGGCACTCCGGGGAGGAGGTGATCGACTCGAAGTACACGAAGGGATTGTGGCGGGTGGCGTACTGGTCGCCCGCCGCGGCGCTCTGGTGGTCGTCCTCGGCCCCGAGCTGGGGGTGCTGGCAGGGAGTCTGCATGTCCTCCATGTAGCCCTTCCAGCTCTTCCCGGCAGCGCTGAGCTGACCCGCAACGGTGGGAACCGAGCCCGGATAGACACAGCCGTCCCCCTGCACCTGGCCCGGCGTGGCGGTCCCGGTCTGCTCGAACGGGGTGTAGGTCGGGCAGTCGTCCCGGGTCGAGGCGTTCGATGCCTGGCCGGATATCTGGGCCAGGTAGTTCGGGTTCGAATTGTGGGCAATGCCGTAGTACTCAGAGAGCAAGACTCCCTGTGCGCGCAGGGTCTTGGACAGGTACTGCGCTTCCGAGTCGGCGCCCCAGACCTTGTAATAGCCCTTGTTCTCGAGATTGATCACGAACACATGTCCCGGGACCCCAGCGGCCGTCTTGGTCCCGGTGGAGGGGGCGGGAGCGGGCGACTGGCAACCGGCCGTCGAAATGGCGAGGGCTGCGGCAAGAATGAACCACGGGGCCCGGCTCGTGCGCTTCCGGGAACGTGCTGGGGTGGGATTCCGGCGCATCATTTCCGGCTTTCTCTCGAAACGGACCGGGCAGTCAGCGGTGAGCGGCCGCCGGGACGGGAACACCCGGGCCGGTTAGCGGTACGATCCCGACGGGTCTACTCCCGGCTTAGATACCACCTGGTTCCAGAACTGTTCCACAGCGGACGCGGGATTGCCATGAAGAAACCTTGGGAATTCCTTGTGAAGTCACCCCGCGCAACGCTCAGCGTATCCGCTGTCCCCATCGATTCGAGATCAATGCTCTGTCGCCTGCCAACGCCGGAAGGCTCCCGCGGGAGCGCTCCGGCGTTGGCCGGGAGGGCGGGTCAGCGCTGGGGCAGGGCTTGGGTTCCCTCGATCTGCACTGCCTGGAGTTTGTGCGGGTTCAGGCCGAGGGTCTTGAGGATTGTCGGGGCGATCTGTGTGGTTTCGACGGCGCGGGTCACGGTGCGCGCCTTCTGATCGTTGCCGCCGGAGATGACGAGGGGCACGTTCCGGTCGTCGGTGGAGGCGCCGCCGTGTTCGGCGATTTTGGACTTGCCGCCGGTATAGACGACGCCGGTCTGTGCGATGCCCAGGATGTCGGGGTAACGTGCGTCGCCGCTCTTGGTGCCGAAGTAGCCGGCGACCTCGCTGCCTGCGTAGATCTTGCTGAGCCCCGAGGTTGGGAGAGTTCTGGGGGCACTGTTGATGTCGCTACCGGCGGCCGGGTGGGCTGCGAGGTAGTCCTTGGCGAACTGCGAGGCGGCCTGGGAATGGTCGGCGAGCCAGAGTTGCATGATGTCGTCGTCGGTCGAGAACGTCACCAGGTCCGCGGAACCCGGGCGGGCGGCCTTCCAGGCGGCATTGAGCCCGTCGATGATCGCGCCGTCGGGAACCCTGGTGAGTTGGTTCGGATCCATCGGTGACTGCCCGTGCTTCGCCGAGAGGATGACGGTCGTGTCCTTGGCGTGCCCGGATGCGGACAACGCCGATTCCAGCGTCCCGACGGAGGTGTCGATGTAGTCCAGGGCTTTGCTCAGCAGGGGTCCCGGCACAGCGCCGCCCGGGAGATAGCCTCCGGGGAGGCCGTCCGACGTCGGGAGCTTCTGGGCGGTGGAGACGGACTGGAAGTTCATGCCGAAGATGGCCGGCACGGCCGCGGCCCGGGTGCCGGAGTGGTCCTTCCCGCCGATTTCGTTCAGGACCGCCTGGACCTTGTAGCCGTCATATTGCTGGGTTGCGGCGTTGTCCTTTGTCCAGTCACCGGTGTACGGGGCGGGTGCCTGGCTGTTGATCTCGGGCGTGAAGAGATCATCCACGCCCTTGCCGGAGGGACCGTTGAGGATTTCATACGCGGGGTGCTTGTCCGCCCACGCGGTACTCAGACCCGCGCTCTTGGCGACTTCGAAGACCGTATTGACCTTCAGATACTGGTGCGGGTAAACGGGCTTGCAGGTGGCTGGGTCCACGGGCAGAGCAGCCGGATTGAGCAGGGACCCGGGCTGGCCGGTCATGGTCATGATGCCCGAGGGCAGCCCGGTCACGCCCTGTCCGGCGTCAAGCGCGTTCGGGTCCTTGTCCGCGGCCTCGGTCAGTGCCACCTCGGTCCCGGGGACCGTGTTTTTGCAGTCGGTGGTGCCGGCGGGAAGGAGCGCCCGGTTGAAGGTGTCGTCGTAGTAGATTCCGGTCGTTCCGGGGTTGCCGCCGGTGAATTGCCCGACCATGCCAGGGAAGGAATCGGAAGGCACGGGAGTTTGTGCGTGGGTGTAGCTTGTGCCGTGCTTCACCAGCGCGGCCAGCGCCGATTGCGGATGAGCCGCGACATACCAGTCGAGGTCCTTTTGATGGAGGCCGTCCACGGACAACACCAGGACGTGTTTGGTGTCCGTGCCGTCCGGGCGATCCCGCTGGCCGGAACGGTGATCCTGGGCACCGCGGTTCTCGTGCCCGCCGGCGTCGGCCATGGAGGGTGCTACGGCCGTACCGGCCAGCAGAGCGGCCCCTAGGAGAGCGGCAGCGGTTACGGCTGTGGTTCTTGCTGAAGTCATGGGATGAGACCTTTCGGCGCAACTGCGCCCGCGTTGGGATTCGTCCCCCCGATTCTTGGCCATGGGGCAGGCAGTGCGAGCGAATATGTGGCTTTCGTGGAGAGGGTTCGCGAATCGTTCACGGGCCGGTCGCCGAATTCAAAGGAACTTCCCAGATTCCCGGCTAGCACTGTCCCTTCGCCGGGACCCGGGGGCCGTGCAACCTCGTTGAGCCGTCAACCGCCATTTGAGACTTCTCCCTACACCGTTGTCCGGCCGTGGCCGTAGTGGCCGAGGGCGGCTGCCAGTAATTTCTAGTCGCTTATTTAAAGGATCACAGTCTGCTCACAGCGGCCCGACAGAGCGTCGACAGCGAAGGCTTTGAGGATAGGGACATGGCTTCGAAGTTCTCGAGGTGAACAAGGTTTGGGTTCCCGCGAGCTCCCGTTCGTAACAACAGATGAATGCTGACCTTAGGGATTGTTCGCCGCAATAGGCGGAGGGGCAACTTGGACAGCAACGACGAGATCAGGATGAATGATGAACGAACACGAGTTTCGCGCCCACAACCCAGGACCCGGGGCGGAGGCGGTCGTTGCCCGCCCGGCAGGAGCCATAGCGCCAGCCGGCGTAACTGGCCCGAAGCCCCGCAGGCGCGTTGGCACCGGAGTATTTGTTGCGTGCCTCCTGGGTGCGGGCGCCTTGGGCGGGGCCGGCGCTGCAGGGCTGATGTCGATGTGGAACACGTCGGCCGCGGCATCCGGCACCCTTCAAACAACCCACTACACGCCCGTGGTCATCAACAATCCCGACAGCGTCAACCCGGTGACGGCGGCTGCGCAGAAGGCCTCGCCCAGTGTGGTGACGATCGGCGCCAGCTCCGGCACCGCCGGCGGCACCGGGTCCGGGATCGTTTTGGATGCTTCCGGCCATATTCTGACCAACACTCATGTGGTCACCCTGGACGGACAGGCCGCAAACGCGGCCATCGAAGTTCGGACGAGCGACGGCAAGGTCTATCCGGGGACAATTACCGGAACTGATCCTCTCTCCGACCTGGCCATCGTCCAGATCACGGCCCCGGGACTGGTCCCTGCCTCTCTCGGCGACTCCGGCAACGTCAAAGTCGGCGACACCGCCATTGCCATCGGAGCACCGCTGGGATTGAGCGGGACTGTTACGGACGGCATCGTCTCGGCGGCGAACCGTACTATTGAAACCTCGTCCTCGGCCGCATCCGGCTCGCAGGCAGGGTCAGCCAGCGACGCGCAGGGATCCATCAGTATCAACGTCATCCAAACAGATGCGGCTATCAACCCGGGAAACTCCGGAGGCCCTCTGCTGAACGCGAACGGTGAGGTCATCGGCGTCAACGTGGCCATCGCGTCGGCCGGAGCCACGTCCTCCTCCTCAGCCCAGTCTGGGAACATCGGCGTCGGCTTCTCCATTCCGGTTAATGATGCGAAACGCGTCGCCCGGGAACTCATCGCCTCGGGCGCGGCCACACACGGGCAACTGGGCCTCTCGGTCCAGGACAAGGCGTCGGGAACCTCGGAGTTCACGGCCGGTGCAGAGGTCGCCGCGGTGACACCGGACTCGGCGGCGGACAGGGCCGGTTTGAAATCCGGAGATGTCATCACCAACCTGGGCAGCCGCAGTGTGACGGATTCTTCCGAGCTCACTGCCGCCGCGCGGGAACAGGCAGCCGGCGCCACCGTCAAAGTCAGCTTCATCCGCGCAGGCCAGGTGCACAGCACCGACATCACACTCGGCGCGGCCACCACCGGTTGAGCGGGCAGCCCGCGGAGGGTCGTCCATTGGAACTGGAACCAGCGGTGCGGGGAACCTGTCCTCAGGGCAGTGTTTTCTAGATCCAGTCGCGTTTCTTGAAGGCCAGGTACAAGAACAGTGATCCGCCGGCCATCAGCGCGCTGGAGAGCCAGAGGCCGTAGTCGCTCTGGAAGCCGAAGAACGGCACGTTTTGCCCGAAGAAGCCTGTGACGGCGGTGGGTACGGCGATGATCGCGGCCCAGCTGGTGACCTTTTTCATGACCAGGTTCATCTGGTTCCCCTGGATGCTGATGTGGGTTTCCAGGATGGTGGTCACCAGGTCACGGAGTGATTCGGTCCACTCCGCGGCGCGCAGCACGTGGTCGTATACGTCTTGGAGGAAGGGCTGCATCGCCGGGCTGCAGCCGACCAGATCATCCCGGCGCAGAAGAGTGTTGAGGACTTCTCGCATGGGCAGCACCACGCGGCGGAGCCGGACCAGGTTCTTGCGCAGTTCGAAGGTCTTCCGTTGCAGGTCGTGGTCGGGGGAGTGGTCATCGAACAGGGATTCTTCGAGCGCGTCGATGTAGCCGTCGAGTTCCTGGACGGCGTCGAAGTGTCCGTCGACGATCAGGTCCAGCAGGCCCCAGAAGAGGAAGGGAACCCCGTGGACGGTCAGGTCAGTCTCGGCGTCCCAGTGTGCCATCAGTTTGTCGGTGTCGAAGTCGGGCCCGTGGACGGTGACGAGGGCGTTTCGGGTCACGAATGCGGAGATCTCGGCGACGGCCAGTTCACCGGTGCCGGGCCGCAGGTGGGCTTCGTAGGCCGAGAGGAACAGGTGGTTCGGGTAGCGGTCCAGTTTGGGCCGCTGGAAGTCGTGGACGGCGTCCTCGACGGCGAGCCGGTGCAGCCCGTACACCGTCTCGACGCCGAGAAGGTCATCCGCGGTCGGATCCGTGAAGTCGATCCAGAGCACGACGTCGTCCTGGCGGGCCAGGGCCTCGATCTCGTGGGCGCCGACGTCGTCGCGTTCGAGTTTGCCTTCGCGGTACATCCTGATGAACACCATCCGGCCCATGGTACGGGAGCTATCTCCGGGCTTGCCTGGGGTGCACCATGCGGGGGCGATAAAACTCTTCAGGGCGGGCGTCCATGCGCCCCGGGGCGGTCAGGCCGGCCGGGAGCGGGCCCGTTGCGTCGGGGCGGCGGGCGGCATCGCTGATGCGCAGAAGCAGGGCAACGATGATCCAGTTTGCCAGCAGGGAGGATCCTCCTGCGGAGAGGAATGGGGTCGTTAGGCCGGTGAGCGGGATAAGGCGGGTGACGCCGCCCATGATGATGAAGCATTGCAAGGCCATGGCGAAGGACAGGCCGCAGGCGAGCAGTTTCCCGAACGGGTCCCGAGTCCCGAGGGCGGCCCGGAACCCGCGCGTGAAGAGCAGCAGGTACATCGCCACAATGGCGAATAAACCGACTAAGCCCAGTTCTTCCCCGAGGGAGGCAATGATCATGTCGCTGTTGGCGAACGGCACCAGGTCCGGGCGGCCGAGGCCGAGTCCGTTTCCGAGCAGCCCGCCGTCGGCCATCCCGAACAGGCCCTCGACTATCTGGGCGCTTCCGCCGGGGAATCGGACGAAGACCTTCGGGTCAAAGGCGTTGACCCAGGCGTCGATGCGGAGACGGACATGGGGGAAGATGGTGGCCGTGGCGTATCCGCCGAAGGCCATGAGGACCAGTCCCAGCAGCATCCAGCTGGCCCGGCTGGTCGCGACGTAGATCATGACCATGAACAGGCCGAAAAAGAGGATGGACATGCCCAGGTCGTGCTGGAAGATGAGCACGCCGACGCTGACGGCCCACGCGGTCACCATCGGACCCATGTCCTTGACGCGGGGGAGTTGCAGGGGCCCGATTTTCCTGCCCGCCAGCAGGATCAGGTCCCGGTTGTCGGACAGATATCCGGCGAAGAAGACAGCCAACGTGATTTTGACGATTTCTCCGGGCTGGAACTGCAGGGGGCCCAGCCGGATCCAGACGCTGGCACCGTTGATGTCCCCGGCGGAAATGCCCGGGACCAGCGGCAGCATGAGCAGCACGGCGCTGATGGCCAGGGAAATGAACGTGTATCGGCGCAGTACGCGGTGATCCGTCAGGAACCACAGGACGGCGGCGGCGATCAGGACGGACACAGCCGTCCACTTGAGCTGGTTGCCTCCCGCGTCCGTCCCGGTGGCCGCATCCAGGCTGTGGATCATGGCGATGCCGATGCCGTTCAAGGACACGACGATGGGAAGGATGACGGGGTCCGCGTAGCTTGCCCGCATCCTCAACACCACATGGAACACCACAGCCAGGCCGGTCAGAGCTCCAGCCTGGGACCAGAACCCGCCCCCCAGAACCTCATGCCTGTCCAGGCTCACCATCGCGCTGGCGCCCAGCCCGAGGGCCAAGGCCAGCAGCAGCAGGAGTGCCTCGAGATTCCGGCGCGGCTTCACGACGTCATGCTGCTGCCTCATGTACGGCCTCTTTCCGGGCGGGAACGCTCGTCGGGCCCCGGTGGCCCGGCGGTTAGCCGGACGGAAGGAGCCGGGCTGGCGGCCAGGTTTTCGGATCGCGGCAGCAGGCGTCGGGCAGTCGCTATTCTACTATTCCAGGGCCCGGCGCCGGGTTGGCCTTCCTGCCGGCGCGGACTATCCATCAGGAACAGTTGCAGGAGCAGGAGCAGGAGCAGGAGCAGGAGCAGTTGCTTTGCGCCAAAGCGTCAACCGGGGACGTCCCTGCGATACGGGCGGGACACGCTCTTGGTCGGCCGTCGCGAAGGGCCGAGGCCGTATCGTTTCTAGGTGCCAATAGTCCGCATCACGGACGGGGCCGGCACCAGCGACCGACGGAAGCACCGGAGTAGAAGATGACGACCGCAACACAGAAACCGCCGCCTCACCCGACCCTGCCGGGGCGTTCCTCCGGCCGCTTCAGAACGTGGCTGGCGGGTGAATCCGCGGACCGCCAGCGGCCGGTGATCCTGGCTGTGGTGCTCACGCTGGCCGCGATCGGTCTGGTCGAGGTCGCCTCAGCATCGTCGGTCGAGTCCATTGCATCGGGGGCCAACCCCTATGACCTGCCGCTCAAGCAGGGTATGTGGACGCTCGCCGGTGTCATCATCATGCTGGGCCTTGCCCGCCTACCTGTCCGGTATATCCGGAAGCTGGCATGGCCCATGCTTATTGCCGCCCTGATGGCTTTAGTGCTGGTCTTCACGCCGCTGGGCATGACGGTCAATGGCAACAGGAACTGGCTTAACATCGGCGGATTCACGGCTCAGCCCTCCGAATTCGCCAAACTCGCGCTCATCGTCTGGGCAGCAACCGTGCTATCCAGAAAGCAGAAACTGCTGAGCCAGTGGAAGCACGCGGTCATTCCCTTGCTGCCCGCAGGCGCCCTCATCATGGCCCTGGTGGCTCTGGGCCACGACCTGGGCACCACGATGATCATCATGCTCATCGCCGCCGCCACTCTTTTCTACGGCGGCGTTTCCATGAGAGTCATCGGAGCCGCCGCGGCGGCTTCCGCCGTCGCGGCACTGGTCCTCGCCGCAACCAGCGGGAACCGCATGGGTCGGATCTCCTCCTGGCTCGGCGCGGGGTCCACGGAAGACTCCCAAGGACTCGGCTATCAGGCCCTGAACGGCCAATACGCGCTGGCCTCGGGCGGCTGGTTCGGGACAGGGCTGGGGCAAAGCCGGGAGAAATGGAACTGGATCCCCGAGGCCCACAATGACTTCATCTTCACGATCCTGGGCGAGGAACTCGGCCTTGCCGGCACCCTGCTCGTCCTCGGGCTGTTCACTGTACTGGCCGTCGCCGTGTTCAAGACGATCACCCGGACCCGGGACATGTTCGCCCGCGTCCTGTCCTGCAGCGTCATCACCTGGATCATCGGACAGGCCGTGATCAACATCGCGATGGTCAGCGGGCTGCTCCCGGTCATCGGCGTGCCGCTGCCGTTCATCTCCTACGGGGGCTCGGCCATGGTCTCCTCGTTGGCAGGCATCGGCATGATCCTGTCCGTCACGCGCCGTGACCAGCAACCCGAAGACCCCCGGGTGCCCCGCGGCACGACGCCGCAGCCGTCTTCTCCGCAGCCGGGGCGGATCTCCTAAGGCCCGAGCCGCACCCGGCGACCAGGCACAACGAGAACCGGCTGAACTCTCCGCCTGGGCATCAGAACCCTGCCTAGAATCGGGCGATCCGTGCGGAGACGACTGTATCTTCGCTCAGATGGTAGGACGCGCAGATCCGGTGGTATCCGTCGGCGATCCGCGCCGTCGTCCCGTTCTTGGTGCTGCCGCGAATGACCAGGCATGGCGAGAGCGCCGTACCGGCCCTGACCCGGGCGAGTTCTTTGACGACGTCCGGGTCATCGGCGGGCAGCAGCGGCAGGGCCGCTGCGCGCAGAAGGTCTTTGGCCTTGAACGTTACGGTCGGCGCCTCTTCGAGTGCCTTGACTACCCTGGACACAGCTTTGGGGCCGGCGATCAGGGACAGGTAGGAGGCCGCGGCCGGATAATCATGGTGCTGCGGTTCCTTCAGCCACGTTACCGTCGGTTTGAGTGCGCCTTGTGACTTGGATGGGCCGCTTGTCTTGGCCATCGTCCCTTCCTTTCTCAACCGCGTGAGGTGAGGAGGCATGCGCCGCCGATCCAGCCATCCTACGCCTGCTCCAAACCAGGACACGGACGACCACTGTATCCAAGCCGCGCCCGTGGCCACCATTGTTGTGGCCGTACCGGATTCCCCCGGGTGCCGGCCAAGTCGGCCTGACATGGGTGCGAGGACTCTAGCCTCCCGGGTTGGCTGTTTGGCACGTTTGGTCGTTGGCAGTCTGGGCTACTACACCGCCGGCGGCCCGGGCGGGCGGTGCTGGTTTTGCGCCGGTGGTGAAGTCTTCCCCGGCATAGAGTTGGACGCCCTGGACACCGGCGTCCTGCTGGACGCTGGCAGCCGGAAGCCCGAACATCGAGGCAACGTCGGCAGCGACATCGGCGAAGCCGGGGCCGTAGTAGACCATGGTCTGAGCCCGGGGCTGCGCCTGGATCAGAGCGAGTTTGGTGAAGCCGGCCCCGGTCATGAGTGCGCCGATCTCGTTGCCTCTGCCGGGCACGTTAGTGCCGTCGGCGACGGTGACGGGCTGGAGTGATTTGTCATAGTCCGGCGTGGCGGCCACCGCTGTGGGCGCGTCAGTGGACGGGGCCGCCGGGTCGGTGGCGGGAGACGGCTGGCTGAGGTCGGCGCTGCGCTGGAGCCTGGCGAACAAGTTGCCGGCCGCCGGTTCGTCGAGGCCTAGCCGGTTGGGATCCGACGCAGCAGGCACGGTCGGAACGGTGATGAAGTTGACCTTGGCTGGGTCGATGTTCTTGAGCCGGTCGGCCAGGGTAAGCATCGTCGGAACCGAGGCGAGGCCTCCATCGACCGTCAGGTTCTTGGTCACCGTGTCGGCGATGGCCAATACTTTCTGAGGGTTGCCCAGCGTCCCGTCGGCCTTGAGCTTTCGGGTGAGGGAGGCCAAGAAAGACTGTTGGGCCTTGATTCGGCCCAAGTCTCCGCCGTCGGCGAAGGCGTGGCGGGTCCGGAGGAAGGCCAGGGCCTGATCACCCTGGACCTGGGAGGTCCCTTTGGGGAGGCGGAGTCCGGATTCGGGGTCGACGACGGCGGCACTGACGCAAACGTCGACGCCGCCGACGGTGTTGGAGAGTTCCTTCACAGCGTTGAAGTCAGCCATCATGAAGTGGTCCACTTCCATGCCGGTGAGCCTGTTTACGGTGTCCACGGCACAGCCGATCCCGGCGTCGGCCATGGCGCTGTTGATCATCACGTTTTGCCGCGGGTCGTGTTGCTGGTGCGTGGCGGCGTCCTTGCAGGCAGGGACGTCGACCAGGAGATCTCGCGGGAAGCTGATGACGTTGACATGGTTGTTGTCGGCGGAGATATCAAGCAGCATCATCACATCGGACTGCCCATACCCCGAGGACTGGTCCGGGGTGCCGTATTGTCCGTTCTTCCCGCTCCTGGTGTCACTGCCCAGGACGAGGATCTGGAGGCGGTCCTTGCTGTCGTCGACCGGCCCTTCGGTCCGGGGTCCGCCGGCCCCGAGGGCAGATGTGGTGATGTTCGTTTGGAGGCGCCAGACCCAGTAGCCGCCGAAAGCCAGGCAGCCCAGCAGCAGCGCAGCGACGGTGATCCCGGTGATCTTCACCCAGCGGGGCCGCTGCCGGCGTCGCTGGCGTTGGGGGATGTGGGCGCTGTCGACTAGGGTGCCCTGGCCAGGGTAGGAAACGGGCGCGCCGGATTCCGGGCGGGTTTTATCGTGACGACCAAGCAATGCTGCTACCTCTCCGCGGACCTTCGGACCCGCCCATGATACGGACAGCTGCTGGGAGCCCCAGCCGAGGCCTCCGTGCTGAGCCCCGGCCCGCATAAGACGTGCGTCGGACATCGCGGATATCCCGGGCTGTCTGGGACTTCGCTGAGAGCGGCCGCGACACACCTCGCGGGGACAGATCGCACTGGGCCACAATGCCATGATCGTGCGATGAGCATTTCTACTTTCAGCGCCCCCGTCTACCGTTCCGGCGTGCGGCTGGCCGCAATGGTCGTTGTCGGGTTGGGCGTCGCGCTTGCCGTCGGGAATTTCGGGTCCTGGGCCTATGCCCCTGCCTTGGGATGGGCGGCCGCATCGCTGACTTACCTGATCTGGGTGTGGTCCGTGATCGGACGCCTGGACGCCACCGGCACTGCCGCCCACGCCCGTGCACGCGGGGAGGACCCGGGCCGCGTCATCTCGGACGTCTTGGTGCTGGCGGCCACGGCAGCGAGCTTCGGCGGTGTCGCTTTGATCCTGTTGGAGGCAGGTTCCGTTCAAGGCGGTCTCAAGGCGGCCATCATTGCCATGGCTCTGGGCAGCATCACACTCTCCTGGCTCTTGGTGCAGACGCTCTTCACACTCCGGTACGCCACCATCTACTACCGGGAAAACGACGGAGTGGACTTCAACGAAAAGAAACCGCCCCGCTACGCAGACTTCGCCTACCTCGCCTTCACCATCGGCATGACCTTCCAGGTCTCGGACACCGACCTCACCACCGACGCCATCCGGTACACAGCCCTCCGCCAGGCGCTGCTCTCCTACGTCCTCGGCGCCATCGTCCTGGCCACCGTCATCAACCTCGTCTCCGGCCTCATCCACTGACCCAAGCCTGTAACCGCCGGAACCGGACAATCGCGGCCGCGGCTAAGGTTCCGACGTGTCCCACCCGGCCCGGTTGAAGGTCCGTGCCGGGCCGGCCTCATGGGAAGCTTGGACGGCCGTACGATGGGTTTATGCTTCGGTATGGATGCTGAAAAATTCTTCATCCTGCTTCTTATCGGCGTTTTCGTCCTGGGGCCGGAGCGGATTCCCGGGTACGCCGCGCAGCTGGGGCGGATCGTGAAGGAAGTCCGGCGGATGGCCGCCGGCGCCCAGGAACAACTCCGGGAGGAACTCGGCCCGGACTTCGATAGCCTGAACTGGAACAAACTGGATCCGCGGCAGTATGATCACCGCCGGATCATCCTGGACGCCCTCAACGAGGACGCCGCCGGGCCGGACTCGGGCACTCCCGTGACGAAACCGGTGACCCTCTCGGCCCCGGCGCCACGGTTGGTCGAGCACCTCGCGCCCGGACAGCTGGCACCATTCGATTCCGAAGCGACATGAATCAGCGCCTATTCCCGGGCCACACCCGGCTCCTCTGACACGTGACGTTTCCTCCGCGGGGCATCCGGCTGCGGCCGAGCCCGGGGGAGTAGCTCCTTGCCTCAAATAAGATCAACGGACCGCCCGTCGACCCGCGGCCGTTTTACGGATGCTCCCGCCGGCGGGCGTCTCCGAACCGCAGCCGCCGTTCCGTCACCAATCCCTAGGGGACTCGTCGTTCATGTTTAGCAGCCCGGTTATCGTTATTGTCCTGGTCAGTGTTTTTTCCGTGCTCATGCTTATCAGCGCCGTCCGGGTGGTCAGGGCGCGGTCATGGGCCGCCCGGCTGAACGACCTGCTGATTGGGCTGGCGGGCGGGGTGTTGGCGTTGGCGGTTCTCAGCGGGTTCCGGGGCCGGGTTGGCGTTTTTCCTGCGGTGCCGCTGCTGGCTCTGGCGGGGGCCTGGTTCCTGTTCCGGGCCGCCTTCCGGGGCCGGCGGATATTCCGGGGAACGGACCGGGGCCGTGCAGCGGCCCTGTATTCGGCTGTGCTGATCGGTATTGGGACCTGGTCCGTGGTTTCAGGGTCCCGCGCCGGGGGCGCAGGGCAGGACCATCCTGGCCAAGAACTGGGTGGCATCATTGTCCACCTGACAGGCGCCATCGCCCTGGTCCTGGCCGGCGCAGGGTGGTTGCTGGCGACCTTCGCAACCCCGGCCGAAACTGGCATGACGCCCGTTTCCCGGACCCGCGGTCTCCAGGAAGCCCTCCTTGCAGTCGGCCTGGCCGTCTTCTTTTACGCTGCTTCCTAGGTTCGGGCCGCACTTCCGGGGCCGGCCGGGGCGTCACGCCTGACCGGATCACCCCGGTGGAGTCGCTTCCGCCCGGCATAACACCGCTCAGCCGACGGTCAGTGGTTGTCTTGTCTGGCTCGAGTAGCATGGGGGCGGACCCGACCGGACGGGAACCGTCCTGAGGCGGACCGGAGGGCCGTTCACATAACAGAAAACCAAGGTCTCATGTTCATACGTCTCGGGCGGCGCGTGTCCGCCGCCGTCACTGTGGTTGCCCTCTGCTTTTTCTCGTCGCCCGCGGGTGCGGCCAACGCCTCCACCTACAACGATCCCTATGCCAAACAAGTAGTGGATCTGATGAACTCACAGCGTGCGGCGGCAGGGCTGCCCGCTCTTCGGTGGAATCAGGCCGTTTCAAACATCTCCCAGGACTGGTCAAACCATCTTGCTACCGCCACCAACAGCCCGGCCTTCAGCTTCGCAACGATTCACCGGCCGGACGCGGGCGCCAACGAGATACCGGCCGGCGCGGACTGGTACCGCGAAATCATCGGGTTCAATTTCGCCCCTGCCGATGTCGTTGACTGGTGGGCCGGCTCTTCGGCCCACCGGGATGCAATGCTCTCCGGGTGTGCCACGGACGTAGGCATCGGCTACACCGTTCCCACGAGCGGGCCCTACGCCGGGTTCCATCTGGTGGTCTCCAACCTGGCCGGATATCCGGACCCGGGAGCAGTTCCGGTGCGAAACGGCGCGATTCTCTCTGTCTGGGTGGCGCAGGGATGTGCCGCAGGGCGCTTGGGGGCGCCGGTTGCGCTGGAGGGTCCTGCGGCCAACGGAGGGGTTTCCCAGAGCTTCCAGCACGGCACAGTGTATTGGTCGCCTACGTCCGGTGCCCACACGGTCTGGGGCGGCATACGGGGGGAGTGGGGGAGTCAGGGCTTTGAGGCCGGCCGGATGGGTTACCCCACCTCCGATGAGATCCCCGCGGCCAACGGCGGGGTCTACCAGAACTTCATGTACGGGACGATCTATTGGTCGCCCGCGACAGGTGCGCACACGGTCTGGGGCGGCATACGGGGGGAGTGGGGGAGTCAGGGCTTTGAGGCCGGCCGGATGGGTTACCCCACCACCGATGAGATCCCTGCGGCCAACGGCGGAATTCGCCAGGCCTTCCAGTATGGGGCTCTTTACTGGTCGCCAGCCTCCGGCGCGCACATTTCATGGGGCGGCATTCGTGCCGCCTGGGGCGCCCAGGGTTATGAAGCCGGACCCCTCGGGTACCCCGTAACGGACGAATACACCCTCGGCCCTGGCATTGTCGGCCAGGACTACCAGGGAGGCCGCATAACTTGGTCCGCCGCAACCGGCACCAAGGTGACGCTGCGAAGCTAACGGCCGCGGGCGTGAACCCCGAAGTACCGACCGACACAGATGAGTCTTGCGAGGTGATAGGCGCCGGCCGCGAAATTGGCGTAGTAGGCCTTAGGAAAAGTAGCTGCGAGTACGGATTGGGGCCACGCCGCGCTGGTCCAGTCCGACTCGGGCTTGGCGCACGACCCGGCCACTAACCTTGGCGTCCTCATCCAACGGTAGCCAGTTGTGTCGATGCACGCGCGACCGGCAGACAATGCTGTCTCCAGCCCCGGCTCTGGCCTGGAGCGGACCGCCGGGCGGCGCTCGTGTATTGACCGGACCAGCATTGTTGGCGGTATTTCATCGAATACCTACGTATTATGTGGTCACGGCTTTGAATGGATGTGGGACGTGGAGCTTAGGGAGCGGTCCGGGAATTACGCCTTTGGGTATGGGTTATTAGTGCACCTGAATCGTGCCCTCAGCCGCGGGGGGTGTGTCTGGTGAACGGGTTCGTCGACAGGATTCTGAGTGTCGATCCGGTCCTGGCACTGGTGTTGGTGGGTCTGCTCGTTTTCGCCGAGGACGCCTTGTTTGTCGGGTTCGTCATCCCGGGCGAAACGGCAGCGGTCCTGGGCGGCGTGGTGGCCAGCCGTGGTCATGTGGAACTCTGGGTAGTGGTGGTTCTGGTGGTGCTGGCCGCCATTGTCGGCGACACGGTCGGCTACGAAGTGGGCAAACACTTCGGTCCGCGGGTCTTGAACATGAAAGTCTTGGAAAAGCGCCGTGGCCGGCTGGAACAGGCGCAGGAATTTCTGCGTAACAGGGGAGGATCGGCGGTGTTCCTGGGCCGGTTTACCGCGTTTTTTAGGGCAGTCATGCCGGCGCTGGCCGGCACCTCGCGGATGCACTATCCCAGGTTCTTGTTCTTTAACGCCGCCGGCGGCCTGGTCTGGGGCACGGGGTTCGTCCTGCTTGGGTTTTTGGCCGGTAATTCCTACGATGCCGTCGCCCGGACGGCCGGTCGAGACCTCACCGCGCTCGTGTTGGGAGTCGCGGTCGTCGGGTTGATCATCTGGCGGGTACGCAAAGCACGCCGTGAAGCCCGTGCGTTGACCGGTTCCGCGCCGGAGGCGGACCAATGACCGTCGGCGGGCACTGTTTCGCTCTCTTGTTATCCGGCTTCCACCCCCAACCCGGCCCTTAGGATCCTGCGGAGGAGGGCCTCTGTGAGCCCCCGCGGTTGTTCAGCAGGCGTCTCACTTTCGCCTTATTGGCCGGCTCGACCTCCCGGGCCGGGACAGATGCTGGCTGGGCCCCACGATCACCTGCGCATCCAGGACAGGGTCGATGATTCCAAGCGGAGCCCGACATGATCATGTTGACGCAGTTTCCGCTATCAGCGAGCTCTTAAAGCGATCGAAGGTGCCGAGGCAGGGCTTGGTCGGAATCCATTGGGTCAGCGAATTCGGGGTAGGTTTTTGATCGCGCGGCCGACTAGTAGTCGAGGGCCCACGGCCCGGGGATTAGGACGCGGCTGCCAGGGGATGGTGGGGCAGGAAGCGGCGGAGGCTCATGCGTAAGGCCACGGATCCTGCGGCAAAGACGGCTCCGATCAGGGGGACCCAGGTGACCCCGAGAATGTCGACGGTGAGCCCGCCAAGGGCTGCGCCCAGGGCGATGCCGAGCTGGATGGCGACGACGGAGATGCTGGTGACGGTGTCGGGGGCCTCATGGCCAACGACGAGGACGACCTGCTGATCGAACACCGCCGCGGCGGAGTAGCCGATCCCCCAGATCCCCAGGAGGGCCACTGCCGTTGCCAGGTTGAGGGGCAGCACGCTCAGGCCCAGGAGGCCCGAAACCAGGAACATGGGTGCGGCCAGCAGTCCCACGAACAGGGCCCGCCGGGGCACGCGCCCGGCCAGGCCCACGCCGAGCAGGCCGGTGATGCCCAGAACGGCAAGGGCCGCGCCGACCATTTCCCCGAGTCCGGCGTGCTCCAGGAATGGGGCGATGTAGGTGAGCACAGCGAAGTGGGCCAGCAACATGACGGCCCAGCCGCCGATGATCAGTCCCACGCCGGGCAGGCGGATGGCCCGGGCAACGGAGAGCGGCCGCCGGCTGTCGGGGCTCACCATGGGGATGGTGAGGAAGGCAAGAACTGCCAGCAGGAGGCTCACTCCGGCCAGAATCAGGAACGCGGAGCGCCAGCCCAAGGCCTGGCCCAGCAGGGTTCCCAGCGGGGCTCCCGCCGCCAGCCCCAGGCTTGTGCCGGCAAAGACGATCGCCATGGCGCGGGGCGCCCGCGCGGGGCTGGAGATCCGGCCGACCATGGGGGCGATGGTTGCCCACAGCAGCCCGTGGGCCACCCCTGCCAGCACGCGCCCGGTGACAGCGACGGGCAGGGTGGGGCTGAGGGCGACGAGGACATTGGCGGCCGCAAAGATGCACAGTATCGCTGCGAACAGCAGCCGCCGCGGGACGCCGATTGTGAGGCTCGTGAGGGGAAGAACCGTAAGGACGATAGCGGCGGCGTAGGCCGACGTCAGGGCACCGGCCGCAGAGATGCCGGTGCCGAGGTCGGCGGCCATTCCGGTCAGCAGCCCCGAGGGGAGCAGCTCGGTGGTGACGCTGATGAAGCCGCACAGGCTGAGCACGATGAGGGGCAGCAGGGAGGAACGGCCGGTCGTCGGGCCGGCGGCAGTGGTGATCACCATGGGCTGGATCCAATCAGTTGCTGGGGCGGTGATGTGCCGGGCGCGTCGTTGCAGGCGCCGGGGCGGGGCATTGATCCCGGCGGGGTGCGCGCAGGTTGGCGGCCAAGGACGGCCGTCGGGTCTCCTCATAAACGATGGGCCGTTTTTGGGCAGCCGGATTTCGTTGGAGTCCGGTGCGTTGGGTGGGTTGTGGACGACGGCGGGAGGTTCCCGCCGTCGTCCGGTTGCGTAGGTGTCAGGCGTCCTGGTGGGCGAGGTTGCTGGAGAGTTCGCGGTGGGCGATGGCCTGGTTCTGGAGGTCTTTGGCCCGGGTCTCGAAGACTCCGACGGCGTCGGCGCCAGCGGCGAAGCGCAGCGGCGGTTCGTCCAGTTCGGCGAGTTGGATCAGGGCGTTGGCGAGCTTGGCGGGGTCCCCGCCCTGTTGCCCGTTCATACTTTGCCAGGCGGCGACGGTCTGCCGGGTGCGTTCGGCGTAGTCTTCAATCGTGGAATCCGCGTAGCGGGTGGATTCCGGGGTGAGCAGTTCGGTGCGGAAGAACCCGGGCTCCACGATCATGGTCCGGATCCCGAACGGGGCGATTTCCGGGGCCAGGGATTCCGCCCAGCCCTCGATACCGAACTTCGACGCGGCGTAGGCGGTCAGGAACTCCCCGCCTGCGATGCCGGCGGTGGAGGAGACCGTGACCACCAAGCCGGAGCGCTGGGCCCGCAACACCGGCAGCGCCGCGCGGGTGACGTTCATCGGCCCGAACATGGTGGTCTCGATCTGCGCCCGGAAGTCCTGGGGGGTGATTTCCTCGAAGAACCCGGCGTAGAAGTTGCCGGCGTTGTTGACGAGGACATCGATCCGGCCGAACCGGTCGACGGCGGCCTGCACGGCCGCTTCAGCGGCAGCGGGGTCGGTGACGTCGAGCTTCACGGCCAGCAGGTTCTCGCTCGCGCCGACGGCCCGGGTGAGCTTTTCGGGGTTGCGGCCGGTGGCGACGACAGCATGTCCGGCGGACAGGGCGGCCTTGGCGATGTCGGTGCCCATGCCGCGGCCGGCGCCGGTGATGAACCAGACCTTCTTGGCGGTGACGTTTTCATTCTGTTCAGTCATGTGTTGGTTCTGTCTTTCTTGAATTGCGGGCCCCGGGCTGCTCGTGGGAGCGCGTTTCGGGGACGGAGGATCCACCGGCAGGACCGCCGGTGGTGGAAGTTGCGGGCGGCGATGCCGCCCAACTGGCGAGGAACGCCAGCGCGTTCGCGGACGCGGAGTCCGGCTCCGCGGTGAAGGTGAACAGGGTCTGGCCCTCATCGCCGGGAAGGTGAAGCGTCTCGAACTGCAGGGACAAGTCCCCGGCCACGGGGTGGTGGAAGCGCTTGGTCCCTGTGGTGTGGATCCGCACGTCGTGTCCTGCCCACAGCGCGGCGAACAGCCCGCTGCGCGTGGTCAGTTCCCCGACCAGCTCGTTCAGTTCCCGGTCGTGCGGATTCCTGCCCGATTCCGAGCGCAGCATCGCGACCGTGGTGGCAGCGATAGCCGGCCAATCGGGGTAGAAGTCCCCGGCGCCCGGATCCAGGAAGAGGTACCGTGCCTGGTTCGGCAGCCTGCCCGGAATGCTCTGCCCGGACGCTCCGGCGAAGTTGAACACCGGCCCGTACAGCCCCCGTGCCAGGAGGTTGGCGGCCAGCACGTCCGAACGGCCGTTCTGCACCAGGGCCACCACGCCGGTCATGCCGTCCAGCAGACGCAGCACCCCGGGACGGACCCGCTGCTGCGCCGGCCGGCGCGGAGTGCGGCGCGACGGCGCGTTCGCCGTCCGCGCCAGATCCATCAGGTGGGTCCGCTCCGCCTCGTCCAGCTGAAGGGCAGAAGCCACCGCCTCCAGGACCGAGTCCGAGACGCCGCGGATGCTGCCGCGTTCCAGCCGCGTGTAGTAGTCCGTGCTCACGCCGGCGAGCTGTGCCACTTCCTCACGGCGCAGGCCCGGCACACGGCGCAACTCCCCGTAGCTGGGGATCCCGGCCTGCCCCGGGCTGATCTTCGCGCGGCGCGAGATCAGGAACTCACGGATGTCGTTGTTTCTGTCCACGGCCTCCACGCTACGCAGCCAACGCGGCCGGTGGCAGTGTCTGTCAGACACCCCCACTGCCGCGGCCCGGCCCCTCGCGTGCCCAACCGCCCGCCGGGCCGACGAGCTCGGTTCCCTGCTCCCTGGCCTGCGCCAGGAACTGTTGCGCCAACTCTTGCTGATCCACTTCAGTCGCCACGTGATCCATGGTTCCGCTCATGATCAGTCCTCCCCGCCAGGCAACGCCCGGCGTGTCAGGCCAGCCCCGGATCCACCGTTATTCAGACACTCCCCATTTCAGGGATTTCACCCGAAGCGGATGAGGTCCATACCGGGCTTGACGCCAACAATGGTCGTACCCTCTACCGGTGGGGCTGGGGGATAGGCCGTCCTGGGAATGAGAACGCATGTTTGAGAGCAGGAAAGGCAAATGAGTTTCTGGGACGACTTTTGGGATTTCTTCCGGTGGTTCTTCCCGGCGTCTATATTATTTGCCTACCTGTTTGGTGTTTTTGCAATCATCGGTCAACTTTTTCGCGATCAAGGACTGAACGGCTGGTGGAAGGCGGTCTGGGTCCTATTCCTAAGCTTCCAGCCCGTCGTGACCCTGTCGAGGCTGGAACCCTCAGCGCTGAAGAATATGAAGCAATCAAGAACCGAGTGCTGGTTCGACGGCGTTCGCGGCATCGACACATGTTTAGGCAACAGTGCGCGGATTCTTCCAGGACGCTGAAACGTTCGCGTTGCTCCTGCTGGCGGCGCACATTTTAATCGTGGCCGTAGCGGCTGTCTTGGTGTCGGTGAATCGCCGTCCATCCTCCGCTATTGCCTGGGTGCTCGCCATAATTTTCATCCCGATTCTTGGTGCCGTCGCGTTTTTCTTTGTCGGTTACTCGAAACTGCCCAAGGCGCGCCGCGACAAACAGCGCGAAGTCAACAATCTGGTCCTGGCCCGGGCTGAGGGCAGCCCGCTGATTAGCCGCGGTCTTGACTGGCCGGAGTGGCTGCATTCGGCGGTGGTGTTGAACAGCAACCTTGGGGCGCTCCCTATGGTCGCGGGCAACAGTGCGACCCTGTTGGGCGACTACAACGGCACTTTCGATGCCATGATCGCTGAGATTGATGCGGCCACCAGTTATGTGCATGTGGAGTTTTACATCCTGGTGCTGGACGCAACGACGGCGCCGTATTTTCAAGCGTTGGCCCGGGCAAGATCACGCGGCGTTGACGTCCGGGTCCTGTCCGATCATCTCGCCGGCCTGAAGTTCCCGGGACGGAAAGAAACCCTGGCCTTCCTCCAGAAGATAGGGGCGGAATATCGCCCCATGCTGCCGGTGCGGCCGTGGCGTGGCGAATGGCAGCGGCCGGACCTGCGCAATCACCGGAAGATCCTCGTCGTCGATGGCCGCGTGGGATTCACCGGGTCCCAGAACGTCATCGACGCGAGCTACGACACCCCGGCAAACCTGAAGCGCGGGCTCCAGTGGCACGAGCTGATGATGCGCGTTGAGGGACCTGTTGTCCGGGAGCTGGATGCCGTCTTCGCGACGGACTGGTACAGCGAAGCGGGGGTGATACTGCCACTGGATTCAAGCCTCATGGGCGTCAGCGAACACTCCGCGCTTGTTGACGCACAGGTCCTGCCCAGCGGTCCCAGCTTCGACAACGACAACAATTTGAAGCTCTACGCCACACTTATTCACAAAGCTGAGCGTCGCGTCAGCATCACCAGCCCCTACTTTGTGCCGGACGAGTCCATCCTGATGGCTATTGTCACGGCAGCCGCGCGGGGGCTCAGCGTCGAACTTTTTGTTTCCGAGGTCGGAGACCAAAGCATGGTCTACCATGCGCAGCGTTCCTACTACGAGGCACTGCTCCGCGCCGGCGTCAGGATCTACCTATACCGGGCGCCCAAGGTGCTGCACTCCAAGCACTTCACCATCGACGAGGAGGTTGCGGTGATTGGGTCCAGCAACATGGATGTCCGTTCTTTCAGCCTCAACATGGAGGTCTCCGTACTTGTGCACGGCCGCGGTTTTGTCGAAGCAATTCGCGGGATCGAAGACGGGTACCGCGCAGAAAGCCGTGAGCTGCAGCTCGAGGACTGGATCCGGCGGCCCGTGGCCCAAAAAGTATTCGACAACCTGGCACGCCTGACCGCCTCCCTCCAATAACCGGAAACAACTCACCAGAGTCAGTCAACGGGATGGGTTGACCAGGGATGCCCCGCGCATGAAAATGCGAACCATGAGTGATCATCGCAGTCTTACCGAGCCGGCTCCGTTCACCGCAGATGACTTCGCCGCGCGGTTGCGGCGAGCTGCCCACGCCGCCCAGGATGCCGGGCTCGACGGTATCCTGGTTACTCCCGGACCGGACCTGCTGTACTTCACGGGGTATGCACCCGTGGCCATCACCGAACGCATCACCATGCTCGTGATCCCCGTCGACGCGGAGCCCGCCATGATCGTTCCGAGGCTCGAGAGGCCCGACGCGGAAGCGGCCGGCGGCGCCTCGATTCTGAGGATCACTGACTGGACCGACGGGAGCGACCCCTACACGGAATCTGCGACGCTGATGGCCGATGCCGGGCGTTATGCCGTCTCTGACTCGGCCTGGGCCATGCACCTCCTGGGGCTGCAGGATCGGCTGCCGAAGTCGGCCTACGTCTCGATGACGACCGCCCTGCCGATGCTCCGGGCGATTAAGGATGACGACGAGATCGAGCGGCTGGCGGCTGCCGGCGCGGCCGCAGACCAGGCGTATGAGGAGATCGTCAACGTGCGGTTCGCTGGGCGCAGCGAGACCGACGTCGGTTCTGATCTCGCGGACCTGCTTCGCCAATTCGGTCATTCGCAGGTGGACTTCACGGTCGTCGGTTCGGGTCCGAACGGCGCCAACCCTCACCACGAGATCGGCCCGCGGATCATCGAGGACGGCGACATGGTGGTGCTTGACTTCGGCGGCCTTAAACACGGATACGGATCAGACACGACGCGGACGGTGCACGTCGGCGAACCCACCCCCGAGGAACGCGAGGTTCATGACGTCGTCAGACGCGCACAGCAGGCCGGGTTCGAGGCTGTGCGGCCCGGCGTCGAGTGCCAGGAGATCGATCGTGTGTCCCGGGCGGTGATCACTGAAGCCGGCTACGGCGACTACTTCATTCACCGTGTCGGTCACGGAATCGGACTGACGACTCACGAGCCGCCGTACATGGTCGAGGGCGAAACCCAGATCCTCCACCCCGGCATGTGCTTCTCGATCGAACCCGGAATCTACCTGCCGGGCAGGTTCGGTGTGCGGATCGAGGACATTGTGACGGTCGTTCCCGACGGCGGACGGCGACTCAATCAGACCTCGCACGAGATGCGAATCGTCCACTAGTTAGCCGACGTGGTCCACGACCTGGCATGGACCGGAACGAGATCGCTCTTGGGAGTCCTCAGGAGCGGTCTCGCATTGGCCAGGCTCAGCGCTAGGCAGAACCCATGCACCATCGATCCCGCCGGCAGGCGCGACGTGGTCGATGCTGCCGGCTGGGTTGTTCCAATCCGGCCATTTAGGCATGGAAGTCCGCGGCGGTCACACGGCGTGGCTGGTTTATGCGAGTCTGATCAGCGCGGCGGTGGTGGTCCACCGGGACGGGCGGCGCGGCTAGCCGGACACGGTTGCGTAGTGCTGGAGGAAGAGGGCCAGGGACTCGGCCAGGGCGCTGATTTCGCCCGGATCGACGCTCTCGTTCGGTGCGTGGATGAGCGCGAGTGGTTCCTCGACGCCCAGCAGGATGATCTCCGCGTCCGGGTACGTGTCAGCGAACACGTTGCAAAGCGGGATCGACCCGCCTTGCCCCAGGGTTGTCATCGGCCGTCCGTAGGCCTCGGACATCGCTGCGCTCATGGCTTCAAACGCCGGACCGCCGACTGCTGCTTCGAAAGGTGACCCGATAGCCTCCAGGTCCACGGTGACGCGGACTTTCCAAGGTGCGGCGGCGTTGAGATGGTTGACCAACGCCCTGTGGGCGTCTGCGGCCGCCATGCCGGGCGGGACGCGCAGGTTAAGGCGAGCGGACGCGCGCGGCACGATAGCCGCCGTCGAACCTGTCACCGGCGGGCAGTCGATGCCGAGCACGGTGAGCGCCGGACGTGCCCAGAGCATGTCGGACACGCTGCCGTCGCCCAGAAGCGCGACTCCCTCGAGCACTCCGGCATCGGATCGGAACTGTTCGGGCGGATAGGGCGCGCCGGTCCAGGTCTGGGTGTTGTCCAGCCCGGTGATTGTGGTGTTGCCTTGTTGGTCGCGCAGTGATGCCAGCATCGAGATCAACGCGGCGAGCGCATCTGGGGCTGCACCGCCGAACATGCCGGAGTGGAGTTCCGATGCCATGGCCTCTACGCTCACGACAACGTTGACCATCCCACGCAGGGTCACGGTCGCCGCGGGGTGTCCCACGGCGGCATTGCCGGTGTCGCAGACCAGGATGGTGTCGGCACGGAGCAGCCCGGGGTGGCTCGCCACGAATGCCTCGAGGCCGCCTGTGCCCTGTTCCTCCGAGCCTTCGACTACCAGCTTCAGGTTCACGGGCACGTCGTTGCCGAGCGCTCTCAATGCGAGCAGATGGGCGAGGATGTTGCCCTTGCAGTCGGCGGCGCCGCGTCCGTACCAGCGGCCGTCTACCTCGGTGAGTTCGAAGGGCGGCGTGCGCCATGCGGCATCATCGAGGGGTGGCTGCACGTCGTAGTGCGCGTAGAGGAGCACCGTGGGCGCATCCGGATCCGGGCCAGGTCGCGAGCCGACCACCGCGTCGGAGCCGTCCGGCGTCCGTTCGAGGTGGACATCTGAAAACCCGAGCCCGGCAAATTTATCGAGCACCCACTGCGCCGCTCTGGCGCATTCCTCAGTGGGAAACTGCCGGGGGTCTGCCACCGACCGGATGGCCACGAACTCGGCCAGCTCCTCCCGTGCCGGACGCATCAGATCGGTGATGCGGGCGCGCAGGTCCACGGCTCACGCACCACCCGTCTGGTATGTCTTGAGGTTGCCGATGAACTGCTGGAACTCAGCGAGCTGGTCCGGGCAGTAGACCTTGATAATCGCGAGTTCGCCTACCGCAACCTTGGCGTTCGCGATCACCGGCCTGTTCCCCGGCCCGGGTGTCCCGTTCGTCAACTGGCTCAGGAAGGTGGCCCGGCTCAGCGCGTTGTTCGGGTTCGCGCAGACCGCGCCGCCGTCGTCGCCAAGCACCCGGGCTATCTGCTCGCGCGAGGGGGCCGTCCCACCGGCTGCATTGATCGTCGCTATCAGTTGGTCGGCCTTCGCCAGCGACTGCTGCGTCTCCCTCGCCTGCCTGAATGTCAGCAGCGCGACAACGGCGAACACCACGAGCAAGACCATGGCAACGATGTAGATGAACGAGCGGCTGCGCTTGGTTGAGGACTCAGTCTGCGTGCTCATGACTTCGGGACCTCCGTCTGCGTTTGTTGGTCGGGCAGCTTCCAGGAGGGCTTGCGGAACCTATAGAAGAGGAACGGCACGAGCAGGCCGAGCCCCAGTGCGCCGCCGCCGACGATCAGGAAATAGACGAGCGGATCGCCGTTGCCGAACTGCGACGGCGGGACGAACCCGACAAGGAGGGCGGCCAGGGAGGCGGCGAATCCGACGCCGCACAGCGTCACCAGCATCGGCGCCCGGAAGCCACGCGGGTGCTCCGGGTCGTTGCGGCGGAGCCGGACCGCGGCCACGAACATCAGCAGGTACATGATCAGGTAAACCTGGGTGGTGATCACCGAGAAGATCCAGTACGTGCTCGAGACATCCGGGATGAGCGCGTAGCCGAGCGCGATCACGGTGGTGACGAGCCCCTGGACGACCAGGAGGTTCTGCTGGATGCCGTTCTTATTCAGCTTTTGCAGGAACGGCGGGAGGTAGCCTTCCTCACGCGAGATCAGCAGCAGGCCCTTGGACGGACCGGCCAGCCACGTCAGCATGCCGCCGAGGGAGGCAGCAACCAGCATGATGCCGAGGATCGGCGTGAGGCCCTGCATGTTGAAGGACGCGAGCACCGCGTCGAAGGCCTGCATGACACCCGCTGTGAGGGAGAGCTCGTCGGCCGGGACGATCCAGCTGATCGCCAGCGCCGGCAGGATGAAGATCAGCAGCACGAGTCCCATGGCCAGGAACATCGACTTCGGGTACTCCTTGGCCGGATTCTTCAGCGAGGACACGTGCACCGCATTCATCTCCATGCCGCTGTAGGACAGGAAGTTGTTCACGATCAGCACAAGGCTGGCCAGCCCGGCCCATTCGGGCAAGAAGTTGGCCGCGGTCATCGGAGCCGCCGACGGATTACCCTGGCCGAGGAAGACCACACCCAGGATGACGAGCAGGGCGCCCGGGATCAAGGTGCCGATGATCAGGCCACCGCTGGCCAGGCCCGCCACACCCTTCGTGCCGCGGGACGAGACATAAACGCCGGCCCAATAGAACACCACGATCACCAAGGCCGTCCACACACCGTTGCTGGCCAGCGCCGGGTTGAAGACATAGGCGAGCGTGCTCGCGACGAACCCTAGCAGGGTTGGATAGTAGAAAATCGTCATTGCGAACTGGCACCACACCGCCAGAAAGCCCATCGGCTTGGAAATTCCCGACGCTACCCAGTTGTAGATGCCGCCCTTCCACCCGGACGCCAGCTCGGCGGACACGAGGGAGGTGGGCAGCAGGAAGACAATCGCGGGAACCACGTAGAGGAAGACTGAAGCGAGGCCATAGACGGCCATGGTCGGGGCCGCGCGGAGGCTGGCCACCGAACTTGTGGTCATCAGCGCCAGGGCCACCCAGGAGATCCATACGGCCGGAGGCGCCTTCGGCCGGGTCACTGCCTGCTCGCTCACGGGCGCCACATCCCGGGGTGCCCCATGGTCTGCGCCACGGGCCAAGCGGAACTAAACCGCCTGGGGTGAATAATCGACGGTTTGAACATGCCCCTGCCCCCTTCACACACAGTGCTCGGTGCCTACAGATTGGACCTCAGAAATCGCCGGGACTAGTCCCCATCTCCTCTTTACGCCAAGTCGCCGGGGTGCTACTTTGCGCGGCTTCGCGTGCGTTTCCACAGCAGATCGGTGATCAGGGCCAGGGCCAGGATGACCACCAGCGCTGCCGCGGTAGCGGGTTCGTTGACGAGCGTGGTTGTGCAGAACACCACGAACGTCCCCAGCGTCGCGATCAGGGCAATGATCAGCACGAACAGCAGGGCGCCGGTCTCCCGGTACACCTTGAAGTGGGCCAGGGTGACGGCCGAGAAAATGAGCAGTGCAACCGCACTTCCAAGCGACGCAATGCTGTTCAAGTTGAACAGCACCACCATCCCCGCCGCGAGGCCGGCCATGACCAGCAGCCCGACCGGCACCTGCCGGCGCCCGAGGGAACGGCCGAACACCGGCGGAAACTGGCCCACCGACGCCAGGTGCCGGGTCATCCCCACGGAGGGATAGAGGCTGGCGTTCACCGCCCCGGAAGTAGAGAGCAGTGCGGTGATCACCATAAGCACGTACCCAAATTGGCCCAGTGTGGGTTTGGCGGCCTCGGCCAGCGCCGTGGCGCCGTAAGCGACGACCTGGTCGGCGGTCAGGGTCCCGAAGACGCCCAGCGAAACCGCAACGTACACCGTGGTGGCGATCGCCAGCGCCAGGTACATTGCGCGGGGCAGTTGACGGGACGGGTCAGGCAGATCCTTCGCGGTGAAGGTGATGACGCCGAACCCGAGGAAGGCAAAGAACGTCAACGCCACGCTCGCGACGATCTCTCGAACCCCGGGGTAGCCAGCGGGGTCCAGGAGCGTCGGGTTCCAGTTCACGATCGTGACTATCGCGAACAGGGACAGGATGGCGAGCACCACCTTCACGATCAGGGACTGGACCTTTGCCACCGCCGTGGAACCGACAGCGTTCAGGAAGGTCATGACAGCGATGAGCGCGACGGCGAACACCTTGGCCCAGCCGGGGTCGCGACCGGTCAGCACCGCGCTGGCGTACCCGCCAAAGGACGACGCCACCATTGCCCCGACGATCGCGCCGGTCACATAGAACAGCCAGGAAACGATCCCGGTGACGTGCCCCTCTCCGAACCCGCGGGCCAGGTAGGCGAGCATGCCCCCGCCGGAAGGGTACGTGGCGCCCAACTTCGCGAACGAGTAGCCCTGAAGACCTGCGATGCCGCCGGCGACCAGAAATGACACCCATACAGCGGATCCGGCAACGGCGCCAGCCGCTCCGAGTAGCGCGAAGATTCCCGCGCCAACCATCGAACCTACCCCGATGAAGGCCGCTTGAATGACGGTCATCTGCTTCTTCGGCACCGCAATCGACACGGCGCACCTCCCCGTCGTCGGACCTCCACAGGCGGCCTCGCGAGTGGCCTCGCTTGGAGGCTACCACTGCGCCTCCGGTCTGCGGAACGGTCAATGGGCTGGCCGCAGCGCCGGAGGCACGGATCACCTTCCCGGGACGCGCCACGAGTGAACAGCGGTTGCGGCTCCCACCTTCGACCCCGAGGAGTTCCTGGACTGAAGTGGCCAGCGTTGCCCTGCAATGCCGGGCTTCAGGGCCCGTTCCCGGCGGTGTAGTAATTGTGCACGTCGTGGAAGGTCAGCTTGGGAGGCCCCGCGAAACCGGCCTGTCGGCTGAGGGGCATAATCTTTTCCTGAGCGAAGGCATCGAACTGCTCGCGGCTCTCCCAGACATCGGTCACTTGCAGCCCCTTGTCCGTCATCGTGGCCCAATGGGAAATGGATCCGACAGGGCCCGGTCCACCCGGAGTGAGTCCCATTAGCCTGTTGATCTCGTCGTACTGCTCAAGAGTCGTTCCGTCGAACTCCAAGATGACTGCAACCGCCATGACATGCTCCCCGCGGGCGTGCAGGCTCGCAAAGGACGGCCTGCGAACGGATGAATACGCCCCTGTCTACGCCTGGCTCGCCAGGTACGTCAACAGGTCGAACATACGCAGCGATGCGGACCGGCGGCGCTCCGTGCCGTGCCGTCGCTACGGAGCGCTGGGCCTCAACATACCTGGGACCTCATGCGGCGCCGGATCCGTACGGGCGTGTGATCGCCTCGAGGAGATGCCCGTCGGGATCCGCGAAGTAGACGCCACGTCCGCCGTCGTTGTGGTTGATCTGCTGCGGGCGGGACCGCCCCGGGTCTGCCCAGTAGGGGATGCCCTGGCCCTGGATCCTTGCGAAGATGCCGTCGAATTCCTCCTCGCTGACCAGGAAGGCGTAGTGCTGCGGGGAGATGGGCCGGTCCGTCGTGGCGAAATCGAGGGCCACTCCGTGGTCGAGGGGCACGGTCATGAAAGACCACATGGCTTGGGGTTTCGGTAGTCCGAGCACGTGGGCGAGGAACTCCGCCGAACGGCGCTTGTCCTTTGCGTAGACGATGGTGTGGTTGAAAGTGACGGTCATTGTGACCTCCTCGGGTGTTTTGTCTGCGGCCGTCTGCGTCCAGCGCACTTCAGCTTGAACCGCTGCTCGATTCCAAATTGACGCCTACGCACAACGGACGTTCAGGTCATATGGTCGAAGTCTCCTCGTGCCCAAGTAGCGTGTCTCTGGGCGGAATCGTGCAAGATGGCCTTGGCGCCGGACGCGATGACGTTGTTGAAGTTGCCATAGATCCGGTCGAACTTGAGCTGCTCCAGCTGCGCGGCGACTCGCAACGCCACTGCGCCGGACAGCGGCAAATGATTCGGGTAGCTGCGCATGAAGGCGATGGAGCGACGGTCCGGATTTGGATAAACACTGTCACCGGTGAGCAGTACGCCTCTGCCGTCCGCTCCTGCAGCCCAGTGCACCACCGCGCTGCCCGGGAAGTGCCCCCCGGTCTGGTGGAGTGTCAACCCTTCGGCGACCGTTCGACTGCCGGACCAGTATTCGATCATCGGATCATCCCGCCCCAGCCACTGCCGGTCTGCGTCCGCCACAAGTACAGGGACACCACCGAGCTGATGCGACCATTCAACCTGAACACCAAACATGTGTGGATGGCTAGCGGTGATCGCCAGGACCGGGCCTCGCTCGAGCACTGCCTTTACGGCGCTGTAATCGACATATCCGACCGGATCCCACAGCAACGAACCCTCGGGTGTCACCACAAGTTGAGCGGTCTGGCCGATCCCGACCTTCGGCTCTGTCTGGATCCCGATAAGTCCCGGCTCGTTCTCCTTCAACACTGTCCGCTGGCCCTTCTGCGTCAGTCCGTCCAGTGAGAGCCACTGTTGTCCGGCCTCGGGCACATACTGCCGCTCGTCGGCGCAGATCGGGCAGACCTCCGGGGTAGGTTCGTCGCGTTCGACAGCGCAGCTCGCGCAGATCAGCATTGTCTGCCCCTTCTAAGCGTCATGTGTCCTGCTTCCCGCCTTCTTCACCTTCGGCCGCAGGCTGACGTGCCCAGACTATGGCACGCGAAAGTCTCCTCGGAAGAGAGATCCTCGCGGAGCCTATTGAATTGGCGGGCCGCCGTTCTCCGTGGCCGGGCGGACAGGCGGGAAGCCGGCGCTCCGGATTTCGGCGCGCGAAGGGCCGCTGATGCGGCGGCCGTCCACCGGGGCTGACAGGCGGGCTGTCATCGGCGTTTGGTCAGCCAGGTAGGCCGGTCAGGGTTCTGGACGCAGAATCGCCTGTGGCCTAGCCCCCACGCCGGCGTCCCCTTGATTTCACCCGTCTGGCCTGCGCTGTCTGGACGACCCAGGTGCCGGGCGCCGCCGCGTGCCGTCCTTTAGGTAAGCATGCTGTCTGTTGTTCACCCCACCTCTACGGAGCGTTTACCTGGGGCTGGCACAGTCCGTCGCGGGGGTTACCGGAAACACAAGGCATTAGGAGCAGCTCATGGCAGGTTTGGACCGCCGTCGTTTTCTTCAGCTTTCGGCCGCCGGCGCCGCCGGCACCGCGATCTCTCAGATGCTGGGACAGAGCATCGCCCGGGCCGCGGAGATTCCGGCCAACCGGGCCACGGGCTCGATCAATGACGTTGAGCATGTTGTGATCTTCATGCAGGAGAACAGAGCGTTCGACCATTACTTCGGCACGCTCCAGGGCGTGCGCGGGTTCTCGGACCCGCACCCCGCGGTTTTGCCGTCGGGCAAGGACGCGTTCCACCAGGCCAACGCCACACGCGAGGTCACGCCGTTCCACCCGACGGCGCCGAACCTGGGCATGCAGTTCATGGAGGATCTGGACCACTCGTGGAAGCTGACCCATGAAGCCTTTAACAACGGCAAATACGATAAGTGGCTGCCGGAGAAGACCGACGCGACGATGGCGTTTTACGGCCGCCAGGACATCCCGTTCCACTTCGCCCTTGCCGACGCGTTCACGGTCTGCGATCAGTACCACTGCTCGGTCCTTGGCCCGACGGACCCGAACCGCTACTTCATGTTCGCCGGCGGGGACGACCCTGACCGCAAAGGCGGAGGCCCTGACCTGTGGAACGATGAGAAAGGATACTGGTGGAGCACGTACCCGGAGGAGCTTGAAAAGGCCGGCGTGAGCTGGAAGGTCTACCAGGACATCGGGGAGGGCCTCGACCCGGCGCACTATGAGGGCTGGACTAGCGACCCGTACATCGGCAACTACGGGGACAACTCGCTGCTGTACTTCAAGCAATACCAGGACGCCAAGCCCGGAAGCCCGCTGTACGAGAAGGCGCGCACCGGGACGAACGCCAAAGCCGGCGATGACCTCTTCCGGGTCCTCCGCGAGGACGTGAAAGCCGGCTCGCTTCCGCAGGTGTCCTATATCGTGGCGCCCGAGGCCTACACGGAGCACTCGAACTGGCCGCCGAACTTCGGCGCCTGGTACGCGGCCAACGTCCTGGACATCCTTACCTCCAGCCCGGAGGTGTGGAGCAAGACGGCGGTGCTGTTCATGTATGACGAGAACGACGGCTTCTTCGATCACATCGTCCCGCCGCACCCGAACACCCCGCAGATTCCGGGCGCGTCCACGGTCTCGACGGCCGGCGAGTGGTACGACGGCACCCCGACCTTCTATGGCAGCAAGGACGTTCCGGGACATTTCGGTCTGGGTGTCCGCGTGCCGATGATCGTGGCCTCGCCGTGGAGCATGGGCGGCTGGGTCTGCTCCGAGACATTCGACCACACCTCGATCATCCGGTTCCTGGAGGCCCGCTTCGGCGTCGCCTCGCCGAACATCACGCCGTGGCGCCGCGCGGTCAGCGGCGACCTCACCAGCGCGTTCGACTTCGCCGCAGCCGGCGGGGCCGCGCCGGCGATGCCCGATACCTCGGCGTACAAGCCGGCTGACAATAACCGTCATCCGAGCTACGTTCCGACGCCCCCGGCGACGAACACTGTGCCCGGCCAGGAGAAGGGCACGCGTCCGTCCCGCCCGCTAGGCTACGCCCTCGACGTCGAGACGAGGATCGACGGCGGCAAGCTCGCCGCCCACTGGGCGAACCGGGGCACGCTTGGCTCGCACGTGCAGGTCCGCTCCAACCTGCTGCCGGCCGCTCCGTACTCCTACACCATTGGGGCGGCGGCATCACTTGATGCGTCGTGGGCGCTTGGTGCCGAGTACGACGTGCACATGCACGGACCGGCCGGCTGGTACCGGCACCTCGCGGGCACGACGGCGGCTGCGGACCTTCGCGTTACCGTCACCGCCGACGCTAGAGCCCCGCATGCGCAGTTCCGGATCGAGAACAGCGGCCCGGCGGGCGCGGCCCTGAGCCTCAAGGACGCCTACGGCGCCGGTACCCAGACGCTCTCGCTCACCCCGGGCCAGAGCAAGACCGTCATCATCCCCACCCAAGGCGGCTGGTACGACCTGACCATCACCTCCGCCGCGGACCCAAAGCTCGTCCGCGTCCTCGCCGGCCGGCTCGAGAACGGCCGGCAGCTCACCAGCGACCCCCAGCTCGGCCGGTAACCGCACCGTGGGCGCGAGGGCCGATGGCGCCGTCGTCGCCCCTGGCACCAACTCCGTCTTACTTTGCTGCACCACCCGTAAACAGGCGCCCCGTCCGGGGCGCAACCCGAAAGGATTATCCAATGCTTAGCATGCTGAAGAGCCGGAGGGCAGGCGCGGCAGCGCTTGCTGCCACCGTAGCGTTCACTGGGCTCGCTGCCGCGGGTGCGGCTGCACCCGCGGATGCGCAAACAACGTCGGGCACTGCCGCCCAGGCCAGCGGACAGGGCAAGAACGGCCCCGACCACGTGTTCGTCATCATGATGGAAAACCACGGCTATGACCAGGTCATCGGCAACACCTCCGACGCTCCCTACATCAATGCACTCGCCCGGCGCTACAACACGGCGACGAACTACCACGGCGTCACGCACCCGAGCCTGCCCAACTACCTGGCCACCATTTCGGGAAGCTCCCAGGGCATCTGGGATGACTGCAAAGCCGGTTCAGACGTTAAGTGTGCCCCCGAAGAGTTTGTCCCCGGCTCCAGCGACCCGGGAGCCACCGGGAGCCTCACCCCGGCGCAGGTCGCCAGTGCCTCGTCCACTCCGCACATGTTCTCCGGCAAGACCATTGTTGATCAGCTTGAGAACAAGGGCCTGAGCTGGAAGGCGTACATGGAGAGCCTTCCAAGCGCCGGCTCCCAGGTCGAATACGCGCCCTCGATCGGCTCCTCGACTGTCAAGCTGTATGCGCAGAAGCACAACCCGTTCATGTACTTCTCGAACATCAACTACCCGGGCAGTCCGCGCCTGCAGAACATCGTGCCCCAGGAGAACAACCTCAAGGCCGACCTGACCAGCGGCAAGGTGCCGAACTTCGTCTGGATCAGCCCGAACCAGTGCCACGACATGCATGGGGTCTCCGCCTCGGGGGCTGCTGCCGTTGGGACGCCAGAGTGCGGTTACCCGGCATCCGGCCTGGACCACGGGGCGATCCAGCTCGGCGACAACTATGTCAAGCAGACGGTCCAGCAGATCATGGACTCACCGACGTGGAAGACGACCAAGTCCAGCATTGTCCTTGCCTGGGATGAGAACGACTACTCCGGGTCCACTGGCGGCCCGGGCAGCCCGGTGGGGCAGAACGGCGCCGTCCTCGGTGGCGGGCACGCCCCCACGATCGTGATCAACTCAGCGGACGGCCCGCACAAGACGACGAACCAGCTCGCAGACCACTACACCCTGCTCTCCACCATCGAGCACATGTGGCACCTCGGCTGCCTGGCCAACACCTGCTCACCCACCACATCGGGCACCTTTGAGGAACTCTTCCACCCGTAACCCTCAGAGGGGTGGGGTTCGTTCCGTCGAGAACGGATCGGCGGGCGTGCTCTGGGCGTTACCACCGTGCGGGCTGTCGGCTATGTGGCGGACTCGAGCCAGGCGTTGACGGCGTCCCGTGCGGCGGCGGGCTGCTCGTGGAACAGGAAGTGGCCGGCACCCTCGATGACGGTGTACCGGGCGGCGGGCAATGCGGCTGCCATTTCTTCGGCAGCGCTGATGGGGATGAGGCGGTCGCGGGCGCCGTGGATGATCGCCGTTGGGCAAGCGATGGACGGCAGTATTGAGCGGAGATCGTCTCGCTGGACAATTGCCTGTTGCTGTCGGAGAAAGGCGTCTGCGCCGACGGGGGTGGTCATGGAGCGCCAGGTGGCCAGGAGGGCGTCGTCGGATTCGTTGTCTGGTGCGACGACGCCAGGGAAGGCGGCGTCGACGAGAGCGTCGAAATGCCCGTTTTCGACGAGCGCGGACTGGCGCGTCCGCGATTGGATCTGTTCCGTGGTGTCGGCTCGGGCGGAGGTGCTGACGAGTGCGAGAGCGGTGACGCGGTCGGGTGCTTGCCGGATGACTTCGAGGGCGACGTACCCTCCCATGCTTGTTCCGAGAACGGCGATGTCGCCGGCGTTCTCGCGGAGGATCCGGTCGGCCATGGCCGCGATGGTGTCATCGTGGCGGGTGTCGGCCAAAGTGACCTGCCCGCGCGTCCAGACGGTATCGAGCACGGGGGCATAAGCGAGCGGAGAGCAGAGCAGAGGCGGTATCAGGACAATCTTCACGGTCTCAGTCTTGCTGCACCCACCGACATTAACCTAAAGACGCAGGCGCTCGGGCTCAAGCTAAGCAACCGGAGCAGACCAGCCTCGAATCGACAGCAAATAAGAGCATCCCGGGATGATTCAACCCGGTTGCGGTGCCTGTTGACGACGCTTTCCGCTCGGACCTAGCATGGCGTTGCCGGTCTGTGAAGCTCGTGGTCAGAAACGGAGGGGAGCTGAAGATGGCAGCTCCGGTGATCACCGAATTCGGCGGAGTCCGGGCTTGCTGACGCGAGCGCTGGTCCGCGGTCTGGCTTGGGACGTCGGGCTACCGCTGGCTGCCTACTACCTCCTGCATTTCGCCGGCGCCACGGACTGGGCCGCGCTGCTGGCGGCGACGGGAGCCGCTGCCTGCCGGCTGTTGTGGACCGCGTTCAAGGCACATTCCCTTAACCCTTTTGCCCTGCTGATGGCCATCGTCTTCGGACTCGGCCTGGGCCTGTCTTTCCTTACCGGTGACCCGCGGTTTCTTCTGCTTAAGGACTCGGCCATCACGGGCGGCATCGGTGTTTCTTTCCTGGTTTTGGCCGCTCTGGGACATCCCCTGACTTTGGACGCAGCCAAGACCTGGAGTCCGGAGCGGGCCGGGGAGATGGACCTGGAATTCCACGGCAACCCGGCGGTGCACCGCTGGCACCTGAAGGTTTCTGCCGTTTGGGGTGCGGCACTGATTGCTGAAGCCAGTACGCGGGCCGTCCTGGTCTATCTGTTGCCTATTGACGTCATGGTGGGGGTTTCGGCCGCCTTGGCAGTGATGGTTTTCGCCGCCCTCATTGCCTGGACTGTCCGGGACCGGAGACGACGCCAAGCAGCGTGGTCTTCCTGACGGCTCTCGATGAGCCGCGAAGAGACTCGTAAGGTTCGCAAGTGGGCCGCGGAGAACGGGTACAACCCGCCTATTCTTGGCGGCTGAAGACAGTTTCTCCATCCACCCAGGTCGATTCGATCGGGACGTCAATGAGGTCGTCGGCGGAAACCAGAAGGGGGTCGTCGGCCCATATCGCGAGATCGGCCTTGTTTCCGGGCCGGATGGTTCCCTGGTCACTGTCTCCCTGGGCTTCGGCGGCCCAGACCGAGAAGCCCTTGAGCGCTTCGAGCGCCGTCAGCCTTTGTGACGGTTCGAAGACAGGAGCATCGGTCCGGCCTGGGATGCGGCGCAGGCGTGCCCATGCCATGCCGATGCGCGCGTCGTACTGGGCCACCGGCCAGTCCGAGCCCAGTGCAACGGGAGCGCCCGAATCGATGACGTCACGGATCCTCCAGGCCAGTTTCGATCGCTCGGCCCCCAGACGACTGGACCAAGAATCGGTTCCGTCCGCCTTTCGCCACTGCATGTGCAAGGGCTGCATCGACGCGGTGATTCCTGCCGTGGAAAGACGTGCGAGATCCCTGTCCGCAAGGCACTCCAGGTGCTCGATGCGGTGCGGGGCGCCGCGCCGGGATTGAACGCCGGCCGAGACGTATGCGTCGATCGCAGCGCCGATGGCCCGATCGCCGATGGCGTGCGTTGCGATTTGAAATCCTGCCTCGCTATATTGTTTGACGGTTGAGGCGTAGTCAGCCGGATCGGGCCAGAATGATTTCAGTCCGCCGCCCAACGTGTCCGGTTCATAGAGCCAGCCGGTTCCCGTATCTATAACACCGTCAAGGAAGAGTTTCACGAGCCCACCGCGCCAGCGGCGACCTCGACGGTCCTTCGACAAGAGGTAGGACCGGGCTTCTTCAGCAGACAGGCCGGGTCTGTGCTCAAATGCGGAAACCAGTCTGACGGACAGGCCTGCTCCCGTGCTATCGATCTTGTCGATGAAATCAAGCGACGCAAGGTCACCATCCATGATCGTCCCTGAGGTAATGCCGGTCCTCGATAGGCAGGAGATCAGCTCCCGGGCCCTCTCAACGGCCTGCGCCGCAGAAAGAGCCGGCGCGACGGCTCCCACCAATTCGTAGGCAGTGGCTTCCCGCAATTCCCCGGTGGGGTTCCCGGCGTCGTCGACAACTATCTCCGAAGTGTCGCAAAACCGGCGCCCACCTGTGATGCCGCTCATTCGCAGAGCTTCCTTGCTCGCCAGTGCGGTGTGAAGATCAAAGAGGAGGATGTACGCCGGTAGGCCGTAGACCGACTCCTCAATCAGGTCAGCGGATATTCGCCTGCCTTCAAAGACGCCGTAATCAAGGTTCCATCCCCGGACCCACCCCTCCGCGTCCTCTGAAAGGACTCGATTTGCTTCGGTGCGCAGGGCTGCCAGGAAACCGTCGTAGGTTGACACGGAGCCGAAATCGATGCCGACCGTGATTCCCGAACCCTGGATGGGGTGGAGGTGTCCGTCGACGAGTCCCGGCGTTATGGTTTGGCCCTTGGCATCGTGCACCTGGGTGCGTGGGCCCCGGTGCTCGCCAAGAAGGTGCTTGCCGCCGGCGGCGAGAATCCTGCCGTTCGCGATGACTATTGTGCTGACAGATGGCTGGCGTGGATCGAGGGTGTGCACCTTGGCATTGACGATGACCGTGTCCGCGGTTCTGAGGTGATTTGGCATCAGACTTCCTGTGATCTTGAATGTTGGGCATGCGCCCAAAGTGTTCGGCAGCGGTGGTCGCACGGCTTTCACGGCCGCCGATGGGCTGACGGGTGCGGATGGGATCGTGGTGCCGACGGCTGGTGCTGGTCACGGAGTGCGTACCTCCGGGACCGGAGGTACGCACTCGTGGGGGCAAGGGCGTGGAAGGAAGCGGTCAGGCCGTTGAGGCGCTGAGCTGGTTCACACGTGAATCGTCCGGGTCCGGGGTGCTCCACGCCGGGGGGTGGAAGTGTGCGCCGCCGTACATCGGGTAGCGCAGGATTCCTTCCTGGTCGTGGAGCTGAGCCCAGGGCCGGTTGATGCCGTGGGTTCCGTAGCGGCGGACCTGGGTGACCCGGTCGAGATCCAGGACTCCGTAGAGGATTTCCTCGCCTCCTCTGGCGTGCTGCATGATGGTGCCCTCCGGGTCCACAATGACGCTCTCCCCAACCGCTGATGGGTCAGCGCCGTTGACGTTGACGACGTAGATCTGGTTGGCGAAGGCGTTGGCCCGTGACATCACGATTTCCATTTCCCTGTCCCGGGTCGTGGTGAGGGTGGGCTGGATGATGACTTCCGCTCCGAGCCATGCCAGCTGCCGGGCGACCTCGGGAAAGCTTCCATCGAAACAGATGGCGAGGCCTACGCGTCCCCGGCCGGGGATGTCGAAGGTCACGAACGAGTCGCCCGGCGTGGTCGTTTCGAACGGGCGCCAGGGAAAGAGCTTCCGGTACCGGGCCACGATTTCGCCGTCGGGGGAGACTGCGATTGCCGTGTTGTAGGTGTTGCCGTCCTCGGTTTCCAGCAAGGAGCCGGGTACCAGCCAGACCCCCAGGCGGCGCGCCAGGTCCGCGATCCGGTCGGTGAGCGCGCTGGGGATGGGGCCTGCGGAGCGGGTTTCGCCCTCAGAGTCCGGGAGCAGGAATTCCCCGGGTGCCGCAAGCAGCAGTTCGGGCGCGACGATGATGTCCACCTCGGGGCCGAGCTCTTTGGCGGTCTCGGCTTGGGCGGCGAAGCGTTCCCAGGTTGCTTCGACGTCGTAGGGCACGGGCTTCGTTTGGATTGCTGCAATGGATAGGACGCGCATTTATGCCTCGGTTTCGCTGCTCAGGATGGATTGCAGTTCGCTGCGGGTGGAAAACGTTCCCCGGGGAATTGTTTGCCCGGTGAAGTATGGCCCGAACCTGGGCCGGATGATCGCTATGACCAGGACGCCCAGGGCGAGGGCGCCGATGCCGATCCAGAACACGGTTCCGATGCCCAGCCAGGAAAGCCCGGCATAGTCGGGGGACAACATGTCGACGGCGCTGTACACAAACGCTCCCGTCATCAGGAGGGCGCCCAGGCCCGGGAGGATGCCCTTGACGACAAGGTCAGAGGGGGAGGTGCGCATCTGGGGAGCGAAGTACACGACGCAGGCCAGCGCCGTCGCGGCGTAATAGGCGGCGATCATGAGGCCAACGGAGAGAATGGCCAGGCCGATGAAGTCGGCACTGATCGCAGTCAGGACGACCGTCACGGCAATGCTCAGGAGCGCCCACCAGACAATTGACGTGGTTGGTGTCCCCCTGGAGGAATGCATCTTCGTGGTGGCGGCGGGCAGCGCGCCGTACGTGCCCATGCTGAGCCAGGACCGGGGGTTGCTAATCGCGACGGTCATCAGGGCCGCCAATGCCGAGATGCCGACGGCGAGGATGATGACCTGCCCGAAGAGGCCGCCGGTGGCTTGGGGGCCGAGCACGGACAGGACATCCGAGACGGTTGCGGGATCCGTGATGCCGGCGGTCCCGGCAAATCCGACGGCGGCCGTCGCGGTGACAACGTAGAAGAACAGCAGAATCACGGTGGTGATGACGACGGCGCGCCCGGGTGTCCCCTTGCGGTCGGTCGTTTCCTCATTGACCGCTATCAGCGCGTCCCAGCCCCAGTAGATGAACAGGCACAGGATGACCCCATGAACCAGACCGGAGAGATCGCCGGAGGCGAAGGGGTTGAACCAGTCCAGCCGTGGCTGCTCAGCACCCGCCGCCGCGGACCCGGAGGCCATGGCGGAAAAGGCCCCGACGCAGAATCCGCCCAGAGCGACCAGCTGCAAGGCGATCAGCGCGTATTGAAGCCACGCGGAGAGTTCGATTCCGCGGGCCGCCACGACGCCGCTCAGGGCGATCAGCCCGCACGCGATGGCCGCGACAATGACCGGCTGGGATGCGGCCCAACCAAGCCCGAAAAAGGTCAGAAGATACGTCGTGGCAACCTGCGCCAGGGCCGCGCTGGAGATGAACGTGGCAATTTGGGGGACCCAGCCACCGAAGAACCAGCCCGACCACGGGCCAAAGACCCGGGAGATCCACACGAAAACCCCGCCGCAGTCTGGCATTTCCCGATTGAGGTCCCGGAATGCGAAGGCCGTGAACAGGATAGGCACGAAGCCCAGAAGGAACGCGGCGGGAGTGCTCGACCCGACCGCCAGGACAACGAAGCCCAGCGTAACGGCCAGGCTGTACGCCGGGGCTACCGCGGCAAGGCCCAGCGCCACAGTCGGGCCGATGCCGATCGATCCGGCCTTCAATCCCTTGCTCGCGGTGACAGCCGGAAGGGAGGGGGGTGGAACTGTGGGGGGCGGAAGGGGATGTGACATCGGGACTCCTCATCGAATCAAAGTTATTTGAATCACATTCAAATTTGAATGCCATTCAATACGGGTCTAGACTCGTTGTCAATAGGCATCGGGCCGGGGGAGGAGTGGCAATGGCAGAGCTCAGCAAGAGGGAAGTGCGCCGGAGGGGGATTGCCGCGGCGGCACAGGCCGTCGCCGCCCGCGACGGTGCGGAAGCTGCGACGCTGCGGGCGATTGCGGCGGAGGCAGGCATGGCCCCAAATGCCGTGCTGTACTACTACGGAAGTCTTGCCGAAATTACCGCGGCAGCCGTCGAAGCCTCATCCGCCAGATTCCTCGCACGGCTCGCGGAGGCAGCGGACCCCGCCATGAGCCCGACGGTCCGGCTCGCGGCAGTCATCAGCGCGGGCACCACGGCAGGACTGGAGGACGACACTTTCCGGATTCTATACGAGTACTGGACCCATTCGATCAGGGACGCGGAGCACCGACGGATCCAAGCGGAACTCATCCGCACCCAGCAAGCGACGTACGAAAAAATCATTGCCGACGGACTGCAGACCGGTGAGTTCCTTCCCGTCCTTGAACCGGCGATGATTGCGCGGACCCTGGTGGCCCAGGAGGACGGCCTGGTCATGGACGTTCTCGCCGGCACCGCCAGCAGCGAGGACGTGCTTGACCTGGTTGCCAGTCTCGCCTCGGCCCTTCTGGGCCTCAGCCGCGACACCCTCCTGGATCACATCGGAAGCCTCACCTTGTCCCATCCCGGCCAATAGCGGCCGGATCGTTCGCGGGCACAAGCTAGCTCCCGTCCTGCGCGAGTGCCCCGGTTCATCAGGTGGCGAACCCGTCCGCGATGTCCAGTACGGCGTCCAGGATGGCCAGCCCTGTCTGGGTGTCTTCGACGCTGGTGTTGCATGGCGGGACGACGTGGATGCGGTTGAAGTTCGCGAACGGGAGCAGGCCACGGGATTTGCAGGCCGCCACGAGCTGGTTCATTTCCGGGCTTGAGCCGCCGTAGGGTGCCAGGGGTTCGCGGGTCTGACGGTTTTTAACCAGTTCGATGGCCCAGAAGACCCCTGTCCCGCGCACCTCGCCCACGGACACGTGGTTGTCGGCGAATCCGCGGAGCGCAGGACCGATCACGGTCTCTCCGAGGAGGGCCGCATGTTGGACGATTTGTTCGCTCTCCATCGCGTTGATGGTGGCCACGGCGGCCGCAGTCGCGAGCGGATGGCCGGAGTAGGTCAGGCCGCCAGGGTAGACACGCTTTCCGAACGTAGCCGCGATTTCTGGGCTGATGGCGACGCCGCCCAGCGGAACATAGCCGGAATTAACACCCTTGGCGAAGGTGAGCAGGTCCGGGATGACATCGAAGTGCTCGCTGGCGAACCACTTGCCGGTCCGGCCGAAGCCGGACATGACCTCGTCAGCGATGAAGATGATGCCGTGTCTGGTGCAAAGATCCCGCACGCCCTGGAGGTACCCGGGCGGGGGCAGGTAGATCCCAGCGGTCCCGGGAATCGATTCGAGGATCAGCGCCGCGATGGTGGAGGGTCCCTCGAAGCTGATCAGCTGCTCCAGGTGCTCAAGCGCCCGGTGGCTTTCTTCGTCCTGTGTCGTGGCGTGGAAGGCGGTGCGGTACAGATAGGGAGGGAAGAAGTGGATAGTTCCCGTGCTGGCGTTGTCGCTGGGCCAGCGGCGCGGATCCCCGGTGAGGTTCACGGCGAGCTGGGTGCCGCCATGGTACGAGCGGTAGGCCGAGAGGACCTTGTGTCGGCCGGTGTGGAGCCGGGCCATGCGGACGGCGTGCTCATTGGCGTCGGCCCCGCCGTTGGTGAAGAAGATCTTGTCCAGCTCGCCGGGGGTGCGCCCGGCGATCAGGCGCGCGGCTTCGGAGCGGGCGTCATTGACGTAACTAGGGGCGATGGTGCACAGTTTCGTGGCTTGGGCGGCGATCGCGGACACGACGGCGGGGTGCTGGTGGCCGATGTTGGTGTTGACGAGCTGCGAGGAGAAGTCAAGGTATTTGTTGCCGTCACCGTCCCACACGTGGGAGCCCGAAGCCGCGGAGACGACCATGGGGTCGATGAGGTCCTGCGCGGACCAGGAATGGAAGACGTGCCGGCGGTCCAGCTCGTACGCGCGGCGTGCGGCGTCTGGGGTGTCCTCGACCGGCCGGATGCTGCTGTCAATCGTGGAGGTCATGGCGGTTGCCTTTCATCGGTGCCGGTTAGGCGTTCTGCGGGAAGCCAAGGTTGATGCCGCGGTGGCTCGGATCCAGCCAGCGGGAAGTCACGGCCTTGCCCCGGGTGAAGAATGCGACCCCTTCGGTGCCGTGGGCGTGCGTGTCGCCGAAGAGCGAGTTCTTCCAGCCGCCGAAGGAGTAGTAGGCCATTGGGACCGGGACCGGGACGTTGATGCCCACCATGCCAACCTCCACTTCGTTCTCGAAGCGGCGGGCGGCGCCGCCGTCGTTGGTGAAGATTGCGGTGCCGTTGCCGTAAGGGTTGGAATTGATCGTCTCAAGAGCCTTGTCATAGCTGTCCACGCGGACCACGGAGAGGACCGGGCCGAAGATCTCGTCGGTGTAGATGGACATGTCGGTGGTGACGTTGTCGAAGAGGGTGGGGCCAACGAAGAAGCCCTCGCCTTCGGCATCGGCGGCAATGTTGCGGCCGTCGACGACGAGCGTGGCGCCGGCCGACTCGCCGGCATCGATGTAGCCGGCCACTTTGTCCCGATGCTGGGCCGTGACGAGCGGTCCCATGTCGCAGCCGCGCAGACCGTCGCCGGTGCGGAGCGAGGCCGCTCGTTCGGCGATCTTGCCGACCAGTTCGTCCGCGATGTCGCCCACGGCGAGGAGCGCGGAGATGGCCATGCAACGTTCACCTGCGGAGCCGAAACCGGCGTTGACGGCGGCGTCCGCGGCAAGGTCGAGATCGGCGTCGGGCAGCACGATCATGTGGTTCTTGGCGCCTCCGAGGGCCTGGACGCGCTTGCCGTTGGCGGTGGCGGTCTCATAGACGTACTTGGCGATCGGCGTGGAGCCCACGAACGAGACGGCCTTGATGTCCGGGTGGGTCAGCAGGGCATCGACGGCTACCTTGTCGCCGTGCAGGACATTGAAGACGCCGTCCGGCAGCCCGGCTTCCTTCCAGAGTTCGGCCATCCAGTTGATGGCAGTGGGATCCTTTTCGCTGGGCTTGATGACGACGGTGTTCCCGGCGGCAATGGCCAGGGGGAAGAACCACATGGGCACCATGGCCGGGAAGTTGAACGGGCTGATGATCGCGACCGGTCCGAGTGCCTGGCGGACGGAATGAACGTCCACGTTGGTGGAGGCGTTGGCGGTGTAGCTGCCCTTGAGCAGGTGCGGGATGCCGCAGGCAAACTCCACGACCTCCTGGCCCCGGGTCACTTCCCCGAGGGCGTCATCCAGGACCTTGCCGTGCTCGGAGGTGATGATGGCCGCGAGCTCGCCTTTGCGGGTATTGAGCAGCTCGCGAAAGGCGAAAAGGACCTGCGTACGACGTGCCAGAGAGGTGTCCCTCCAGGCCGGGAAGGCGGCCTTGGCCGCGGCTACCGCGGCGTTACTTTCGGCGACGCTGGCCAGCGCAACCCGGCCGGTCACTTTTCCGGTGGCCGGGTTCGTGACGGGGGCCGTGCGGTCTCCGGCGGGGACGCAGGTGCCATTGATCCAGTGTTCGATGGTGTTCAAGGATTCTCCTCAGTGCGGTTGCTGTGCTGCGCCACGCCGTCTGCGGCGTGCTGTGTGTCCAGTCTGTCCGCGGCTGCGCAGCACCATAAGGGGCGGCATGTAAAGAAATAGGCTGTTTGGATTACACTCTGTAAATGCTGCCAACGGTGCGAACCATCCTCGACCTCCCCGTTATTCGTGCTGCGGGCGCCAGTGTCCTGGGTGGTTCAGCCGGTTTGGACGCGCCTGTGCGCTGGGTCCATGTCAGTGAAGTCCTCGATGTTTCCGGCTTGCTGGCCGGCGGCGAGCTGGTGCTCACCACCGGCCTTGAGCTGGAAAAGGAACCCGGCCTCACGGCGTCGTTCATCAGATCACTGGAGGAAGCCGCAGCCGCCGCGCTGATCGTCGAACTTTTCGGAAACAGGGAACGCAGTTTGGCTGCCCTGCGGGCTGCGGCCAAGGGGGCCTCGCTTCCGGTGATTGTCCTCGAGCGGCGGGTGCGGTTCGTGGAGATCACGGAGATCGCCCACCGAATGATCGTGGCGGAGCAGCTCGAACGCGTGGAGCGCGCCAGGGATGTCCATGAGGCTTTCACGGTCCTGAGCCTGGAAAGCGCGGGGAGCCAGCAGGTGGTGGAGCAGGCGGCGATGATGATCGACGCCCCGGTTGTTCTGGAGGACCTCTCCCATCTGGTCCTCAGCTACTCCGCCCGGCAGCTGGACACCGTCGAACTCCTGGAAGACTGGGAGCGCAGGTCCCGGACAACGCCATCGCCGGCCTCGACGGCGCGGACCGGACCGGAGCAATGGCTTCAGACCCCGGTGGGCGTGCGGAGAAATCTGTGGGGTCGGCTGATTGTGCCGGTGCCGATCAACGACGACGAGACGGCGGCAATGGTTCTGGAGCGCGCTGCACAGACCCTTGCCATTAACCGGCTCGCGGATCGGGACCGGCTGGAAGTGAGCCAGCGGGCCCAGGCAGGTCTGCTCAACGCCCTGCGCCAGCCCCGCGGAATGAGCGACGCCGAAGCCCTGGCGCGCGCCGCATCCCTGGGGCTGAAGCGGTCGCCGCTCTACGTGCCCGTGGTGTTCCGGACCACCCCAGCCCAGCAAGCCGGCGCGCACGACGCAACACTTCCGGCCGGCGATCCGCTCGCCGGCCAGCTGGAGGAGCGGGAACTTCTGGAGCTCCTGGCCCGCACGCTCAAAACAAGCTCCGGCACCGCCTTGACGGGTAGCATCCGCTCGGGTTCGATCGGCATGATTCTCGGCCTGCCGGCACGCGCGCTCCAGGACGCAGTGCTTCAGCACCTTGCTGTGGTTGTTGCCGAGCGGGCGCATCCGTCCGGGGACGCGGGGGCCGGGGCGGCGTCGCGCTGGACCATCGGCGTCGGCCGCCCCGCCAGTTCCCTCCTAGAGGCCGCCGCGGGCATCGACGAAGCGGCTCACGTCGCCGAGACGGCGGCTACCCTGCGCGAGGGCAGAAAATCGTTCTACCGGGCCACCGATGTCCGGCTCCGGGGACTCCTGGCCCTGCTTCGTCACGATCCGCGTGTCCAGCAGTTCGTCGAATCGGAGCTGGCCTCCCTCCTCACCGCGGAAGCCCGGGGCCAGGTGGGCCAACTGGAACTGCTCGGGAAGTATCTGGAATCCGGGGGCAACAAGGCGGCGATGGCCCGTAGCGGCTACCTGAGCCGTCCTACGCTCTACGCGCGGCTTGCCAAACTGGAAGAACTGCTCGCAGTGGATCTGGACGACGCCGAATCCAGGACATCCCTACACGTCGCACTCTTGCTGCACCGCCTGCGGGGCCTCTAGCAGCGGATCTTCATGCAGCCGGGAGTTCTGTGCGACCTGACCGCCAAGCCCCGCCAGCTGCTCACCGAGGCGGGCATGGCGGCCTCCAGAGCCAGAAAGAACCGTTGCCCACATCTGGTACGGCCCCCGGCGGGAATTTTCGGTCCGGGCCGGCGTTAGGTCTGAGTATGAAAGCAATCGTGTACCGTGCCACCGGCGATCCGTCTGTTCTCGAGCTCGTCGACCGCGAAATCCGCCACCCGGGACCCGGGGAGGTGCGCGTGCGGATTGTGGTTTCCGCGGTGAACCCCACCGACTGGAAATCGCGCCGCGGCGCCAAACCGGGCGAGCCTTTGCCCTTCGCGGAAGTCGTGCCGAACCAGGACGGCGCAGGAGTGGTGGACGCCGTCGGACCCGGCGTCGAACACCTCCACGTCGGTGACAGGGTCTGGCTGGCCTTGGCCGCCTACCAGCGCGCCGACGGCGGGACAGCCCAGGAGTTCGCCGTCCTGCCGGCCGAGCGGGTCTTCCCGCTGCCGGAGAACGCCGGGTTCGACGTCGGCGCAAGCCTGGGCGTTCCCGCGATCACCGCCCACCGGGCCCTGACCATCGCCGAGGACGGCCCGCGGCGCCTGCACCCGGGAAGCCTGGACGGCAAGGTAGTTCTCGTCGCTGGAGGGGCCGGCGCCGTGGGCCATGCGGCGATCCAGCTCGCCAAGTGGGCTGGCGCTACTGTGATCACTACCGTGAGCGGACCGGCGAAGGCTGCGCTGGTGACGGCCGCCGGCGCCGATCACGTCATCAATTACCGGGAAACCCAGGCGGCCGCGGAGATCCGCCGGATCGCTCCCGAGGGCGTCGACCAGATCGTGGAGGTCGCACCCGCGCAGAACGCGGAACTCGACCTGGCTGTGATTCGCAACCGCGGCTCCGTCGCGGTCTACGCGAACAACGGCGGCGATCAGATGACCCTGGACGTGCGCAGGCATTTCAGCCTCAACATCCGCTACCAGTTCGTGCTGCTCTACACCGTTGGCATGGCAGCGGTGCAAGCCGCCGCCGAGGACATCAACGCGGCCATCGCCGACGGCGCCCTTCCGGTGGGGGAAGCCGCAGGCCTGCCCCTGCATCGCTTCGACCTGGCAGGCACCGCTGCGGCCCACGCGGCGGTGGAAGAGAGCGTCGTCGGCAAGGTGCTGATCGATGTGTCAGCGGACTAGTCCGTGAGAAAGCCGCTGCCAGGGATGCCATCCTGGCCGGTGGAAAGCGTCGACAGGTGCGGCGCGGCTCGGCTCGGCGAGGGGGAGGGGTGAGGACCTTTGACCCTCGATTTTGACCAGAGCGAAGGTCCATATTGTGTCCATAGAGCCGCCGAATGGGTGAAGGCGCGGCAAAGGGCGACATCTAAGGGGCGTCGTGAAGCGTTTGGTGCTTTGCTGCGACGGGACTTGGTCCTTCCCCGACCAGAGCGATGGCGACAGCCCGTGCCCTTCTAATGTTTCAAAGTTCGCGCGTGGTGTCGCTGACGAGGGCGACGACGGCGTGGAGCAGCGCCTTTTCTACCATCGCGGCGTCGGCACAGGGCGCTGGGACCGGATTCTGGGCGGAGCCTTCGGCTTCGGACTCTCCCGCGGAGTCCAAGATGTCTACCGGTTCATTGTCGAGAACTATGATCCGGGCGACGAGCTCTATTTCGTCGGCTTCAGCAGAGGTGCGTTCACCGCACGCAGCGCTGCGGGATTCGTGCGCAATGCAGGGGTCCTGCGACGAGAGTTCGTCGACCTCATCGGCCGTGCTTACGAGTTTTACAGGAATCGCTCCAGCAGGACGAGGCCGAGCTCAATCGAGGCGCAATTCTTTCGCCGGTCGTACTCCTACGGCGAGGTTGACATCCACTGCATCGCGGTCTGGGACACAGTCGGTACCCTCGGCATCCCACTCAATGGGCTGCGCTGGGTCAACGTCTTCAACCGCCGCTACGCGTTCCATGACGTGGAGCTCTCGGGGAGGGTCAAATATGCGTTCCACGCCCTGGCCATCGACGAGCAGCGCCGTCCGTTCTCACCCACGCTGTGGACGCAACAGGCTGACGCCGTCGGCATGCAGACGCTGAAGCAAGTGTGGTTCGCCGGAACGCACTCCGATGTAGGCGGGGGCTGGCCCGACGCTGCCTTGGCAGACGTGCCCCTGATGTGGATCGTCGAACAGGTTAAGTCGGCTGGCCTCGGGTTCACCCCGGACGACTTCCTGCCCAAGGCGCCGCCCAATGCCCCCAAGCCTGTCATCCTCACGGCTCCGGACCCCCTCGGTAAGCTTCACGATTCCAGAACGCTATCTTGGCGGCTGATTCCCGCCGCTCCGCGAACGCTGGGCCAGGTGGATCCAGTTCACGAGGCCGTCTCCCGGGCTGCCCTCAGCCGATTCACGTGGGACCCGAAGCAGCTCGACGGGGGTGAGAGGCTCGACAAGATGTACCAGCCTGACAACCTGAGAACGTACCTGGCCGGCAAACACAACGTCGACGGCTTCGAGTCCTCTCCGTCCAATCCCTCGCCGGACAAGTTCTCCTGATCCCCAGACAGTTTTGAGGTCCAGGACCGGGATCCGGGAACGCCAAAGGCTTCCGGGACTCTGCTGAGGCCCGTCCGCTTCAGCGTCAGTCGTCGGCTTCGTGGCGGCCAGTGGACGCCGTTTCCCAGCTGTATTCAATCCACACGGAATAGTTTTCATTGGAATTCCTCCTCAGCGGATTTCCACGTCTCCCGGTTAGCCTGTGATCGCCGCATTATCAGCTGGATTTCCGGCGTCTGGTGCGGGCTCCGTTGGGAAGCACGCCAGTGCCGTTTCATGGGCCGATTCCAGAGCCTCCCGCACGGGAAGTGCGCGATGTTCTTTGGACAGGATTTCCACGCCCCAAGGACCGTTGAATCCAATGGATTTCAGTGTCTTGATGAATCCGGTGACATCCTGGTCGCCTTGTCCGCAGAGGCGGCGATTGTCGCGGGTGTCTTCGAAGAGGGAACCCCTGATGTCCGCATCCGCGTCGTTGAGTTCCACTCCGAAAATCTGGCCTGCGTCGAGGCTGCCGGCCAACTCGTCCAGGGTGGTTCCGGCACGGAAGACGTGCCAGTAGTCAACGACCAGGCCGCATCCGGTCATGTTTACTTTTCGCATGAGGTCCGCCGCTGCCGGCACTGTTCCGACCATCGAAAATGGCATCGGTTCCAGGGCGATGCGCGTCCCCCGAAGCGCGGCTTCGGCCGTCAGGCGTCGGAGGGGATCGACCAGGAAGTCGAGCTCATCCAGGGGCTTGCCCATGGCAGTTCCTACCTTTATGAACTTTGCCCCGAGTGTCTCGGCGGCCTCCAGGAGGAGGTCGAACTGGGGCCGCCACTCGTGGGAGAGGCTCTCGTCCCACCAGCCGGTGAGGAGCTCCACTTCAACGTGGCGGAGGCCGGCGTCGTCGATGAGGCTCCGCAGGGCCGGAAAGCCCAGGGTTGAGCGCACGGCGGCCAGATCGTCATGGGCGAGCCCGAAGCCTGACCATCCGGTTGAGGCTATGGCTTCGACGCGATCGGCAATGGGCACGGGACTGGTCTCGGGGACCTGCAACGGCGCCACGGCGCCGGCGCTGGTCCAGCAGGACGCGACAAGTTCCGGAGCATGGGTGTCGGTCATTGTTCTCCTTTGAAGCAAATCCGGGACTGCCGCCGGAAGCGGTCAGTGTCTTCTAAGAATGAAACCACACTTCGTTGGAACGTTCCATTGACATTTGGAATATTCCCGATCTAGAGTTGGAACGTTCCACCGTGAGAGGTGGATCACAGTCGTTCACAAACAGATGGCCTCCGTTTTCCCTCCCTGCCGCGGCATGGGGCAGAAGCGTACCGAAGGCCGAAATGGCGCGAATCAAAGGAGATTTCACGTGGCAAAGTTCACTTGGCGGCGGGGCGTAACGGCGCTCGCCGTCGTCCCGCTTCTGGCGCTGGCGGCATGTTCAAGCAGTGGGGGCAAGCCCGCAGACACGGCAAGTGCCGGCGGGGGAGGCGGCCAGGTTGCCAGCACGCCCCGGATCAAGGTAGCGCTCATCACCCACGCCGAGGCTGGCGACACGTTCTGGGACATTGTCCGCAAGGGCGCGGAGGCGGCAGCCGCGAAGGACAACGTCGAGGTTCTCTATACGAGTGATGCCGAAGCCGGCCGCCAGGCCCAGCTGGTGCAGCAGGCCATCGACCAGAAGGTTGACGGCATCGCCGTAACCATCGCCAACCCGGGCGCCATGAAGGACGTCCTGAAGAAGGCCACCGACGCCGGCATCCCGGTTGTGAGCTTCAACGCCGGTGGGGACGTTTCCGCGCAGATGGGGGCGTTTACCCACTTCGGCTCCAACGAGACCTTGGCCGGCGAAGCGGTCGGTGCCAAGTTGGCCGGGGAGGGTTACAAGCACCCCATCTGCGTGATCATGTCACAGGGACAGGTGCAACTCGAACAGCGGTGCGCCGGCGTGAAGACGATGGTGCCCGGCACTGAGATTCTCTATGTCAACGGGGCCGATATGACGGCAGTGCAGTCCACTACGACGGCGAAGCTTCAGGCGTCCAAGGATGCTGACGTGATCATCGGGTTGGGCGCTCCTTTCACCTTGACCATTCTCAAAGCCGTGGCAGATGCCGGCAGCCCGATCAAGGTGGCCAGCTTCGACCTGAACCCTGCGCTGGCGCAGGCAATCAACGATGGCAAGGTCCTGTTCACGGTGGACCAGCAGCCGTGGCTGCAGGGGTACTTGTCCGTTGACGCGATCTGGCAGAACAAGCTTGGTGGTTTCAAGGTCGGCGGCGGCCAGCCCGTCCTGACGGGACCCGCGATCGTCGACAAGTCCAACATTTCCGACGTGCTCAAGTACGTCCAGCAGGGTATCCGCTAACAGCCCGCTGGCAGGGCCGGCCCCGCGCCGGCCCTGCAGCAAGGAGACTTATTATGACCATCACCCAGACAAAGACACAGTCGCCGGCGCCCGATGAGCGCGTCGCCAAGCGTAGTCCGTTCCAGAAACTGCTCGGACGTCCCG
>NZ_RBIR01000008.1 GCF_003634095.1 Arthrobacter oryzae | reverse complement strand
CACCCGGGAGGGTGTGGGAGAGTAGGTCACCGCCGGAACATCATTACACGGTCGAGGACCCCCAACCACGTTGGGGGTCCTCCCGCATTTAACCCCAAAACCACAAATGCCAGCTGAGATTCTCGCCTTAAGGGAGGTCCCGGATGCCCGCTCGACGATCATCAGATACAGCGATCTTCAGTTGCGCCCTCGCGCCCGGGTATCTCACCCTTGATGAGAACCATCGCCGGACTGACCTGTCCTTCGGATACGTCCGAGAGTGAGGGCGACAGCACTGCACGGCGGCTTGGATCGAGCGCTGAACGCCCCGGCCGCGGTGAGAGGGCGGCCGGCCTGGGCTGGCCGGAGAGAAGCGTTCAGCGGTTCCGGACGCGTCTGCGGGGGTGCGTTGTGAGTCTCGCCACCGCAAGGCCCTCCGGCGGTGACGCCGTTAGTCGGTGACGGGTTGCTCGCCTAGAATTGGGGTAGATGTACGGACTTCGAAGCGCTTGATTTCGGGTTGCGTAGGAGACGAAACACGGAACAGAGCGGCTGCGATTGCGCCAGTGGTCAGCTCGCAACAGGAGGATTCCAGCATGGCTGAGCACAATGATGGCAACCGCGGCGGCAAGGCTCGCGACAAATCTGGCGGAGCCCCTTTCCGCGGCACGAGCAACTCGGGCGGCGACCCTCGCGGATTCCGTTCCAGGGACGACGGTGAACGTAAGCCCTATAGCGGTGGTGGCGCCGGCGGTGAGCGTAAGCCTTACGGTGATCGTGCCCCGCGTGAAGGCGGCGGACAGCGCAGCTTCGGCAGTGGCGACCGCAAGCCTTACAGTGGTGGCGAGCGTAAGCCGTATAGCGGTGGCGCCGGCGGTGAGCGTAAGCCTTACGGTGATCGTGCGCCGCGTGAAGGTGGAGGCCAGCGTAGTTTCGGTGGCGATAGCCGCCCGTCCTATGGCGAGCGTAAGCCGTACAGCGGTGGTGGCGCCGGTGGCGAGCGGAAGCCTTACGGTGATCGTGCCCCCCGCGAAGGTGGAGGCCAGCGTAGTTTCGGTGGCGATAGCCGTCCGTCCTATGGCGAGCGTAAGCCGTATAGCGGTGGCGCCGGCGGTGAGCGTAAGCCTTACGGTGATCGTGCGCCGCGTGAAGGTGGAGGCCAGCGTAGTTTCGGTGGCGATAGCCGCCCGTCCTATGGCGACCGTAAGCCGTACAGCGGTGGTGGCGCCGGTGGCGAGCGGAAGCCTTACGGTGATCGTGCCCCCCGCGACGGTGGTGGGCAGCGTAGCTTCGGTGGCGATAGCCGTCCGTCCTATGGCGACCGTAAGCCGTATGGCGATCGCGCCCCCCGTGAGGGCGGCCAGCGTAGCTTCGGTGGTGGCGACCGCAAGCCTTACAGCGGCGGTGAACGTAAGCCCTACAGCGGCGGCGAGAACCGCAAGCCGTTCGGCAACCGCGAGGACCGTCCGGCACGCAGCTTCGACCGCGGCGATTCAGGCCCGCGCCAGTTCGGCCGCGACCGCCCCGAGGACCGCCCTGTGCGCGTGCCGAATGCCCGCGATCTCCGCAGCGCCAATCGTCCCGACCGCGAGCGTTCACCCCAGATCGACGAGGACGTCACGGGCAAGGAACTGGACCGTGCCACCCAGCACCAGATCAAAACCCTCGAAGACAACAGCGCCGAGTGGGTTGCACGCCACCTGGTCATGGCGGGCCGCCTCCTGGACGAGGAGCCGGAGCTTGCCTTCCAGCACGCCCTGGCGGCCAGCCGCCGCGGCGGACGCCTCGCGTCGGTCCGCGAGGCCGTGGGCCTGACCGCGTACGCGGCCGGCCATTACGGTGAAGCCCTGCGGGAATTCCGCACCTACCGCCGGATCAGCGGCTCCAACATGCACCTGCCGGTCATGGCAGACTGCGAGCGGGGCCTTGGCCGGCCGGACCGTGCCCTGGACATGGCACGATCCGAAGAAGCCAAGGATCTCGACGCCCCGGGCAAGGTGGAATTGGCGATCGTCGCCGCAGGCGCCCGCGCCGACCTCGAACAGTTTGATGCCGCGGTTTCCGAGCTGGAAATCCCGCAGCTGGACATCAACCGTGCCTTCTCCTACAGCCCCCGGTTGTTCCGTGCCTACGCCAATGCGCTCACGGCCGCCGGCCGGGCCGCCGAGGCCACCAAGTGGGAGCGGCAGGCCGTCGTAGCCGAAAACGCGCTGGGCCTGGGGGCTGAAGAGGAACCGGACATCATCGATCTCGGCTGGGACGAGGAAGAGGAAGCTCGCGAGGAAGAGCGTCAGCGCCGGCTCCGTGCCGAGGAGGCCGCCGACAAGCACCCAGGGACCGAGGAGCGCGCCCCGCGTGCCGCAAATGCTGCGGCAGCGGCGGAAGCCAGCGGCGCAGCCGAAGCGGAAACCGGCCTGAACCCGGTCGAGGAAGGATCCGACGACGCCGAGTCGGACTACTTCGAGTCCGATGACGCCGAGTCCGACCAAGACTCCGTGGAAGCCGACGAGCTCGATGATGCCGATGCGGAATCAGGCTCCGACGCGGACCAGGAACTCGTCGACCACTCGGCGCCTGCCCAGCATGAAGGCGTGGAGGACTAGACGCATGACCGAAGCGGCCCTGATCGCCACGTTCGACGCCCTGCTCTCCGACCTGGACGGTGTGGTCTACGCCGGGCCCCATGCCATCCCCGGAGCCGTGGAGTCGCTGCGGCGGCTCGCCGGCGTCGGGGTGGGCTTGGGGTATGTCACCAATAACGCATCGCGTTCGCCCGCGCAGGTGGCGCAACACCTGCGCGAGCTCGGCGCCCCGGCCGAGGATCACCAAGTGGTGAGTTCCTCACAGGCGGCAGCAGCCCTGCTGGCATCGATGCTGCCGGCAGGAGCGCGCGTGCTGATCACGGGCAGCGCCGCGCTGGCCGAGGAAATTGAGCTGGTCGGCCTGGTTCCGGTCCGCAGCGCGGCGGAGAGTCCTGTCGCCGTCGTGCAGGGCTTCAGCCCGGATCTCGGGTGGAAGGATCTCGCCGAGGCGTCCTACGTCGTCTCCGGCGGCGCCCTGTGGGTGGCGACCAACACGGACATGTCCATTCCCCAGGCACGGGGGATCGCCCCGGGCAACGGGACTCTGGTCGCGGCCGTGGCCGCAGCGACCGGTCAGAGCCCGATTGTGGCCGGCAAGCCCGAGGCGCCGTTGTTCCACACCGCTGCCAAGCGGCTGGCCGCGGACCGGCCGCTCGTCGTCGGCGATCGCCTGGACACCGACATCCTGGGCGGCAACAACGCCGGTTTCTCGACGGTGGCCGTGCTGACCGGCGTGGACACCAGGGAATCGATCCTCGCCGCACGGTCCATGGAGCGTCCCGATTTCCTTATCCAGGACCTGACCGCCCTGTACTCGCCCTACCCCGCCGTGGAGCACGACGCCGGACGGTTCCGGAGTGGCTCAGCCTCGGCGATCGTGCGCGGACAGTCCGTCCACATCAGCGGCGACCCCGCCGATCTGGACTCCTGGCGCGCGGCGTGTTCCGCATGGTGGGCCGCGAACCCCGAGACCACCAGCGCCCTGGCGCCGGTCCTCGAGTGGCTCGATCACTAGACTGGAACCATGACCGAGCCAAACCACGAGCCCAGCCCCGGAACAGACCAGGCGGACCAGGACTCCGGGCCCGGGGCCCGGCCGATGGACGCGGCGGTGGCAGCACAGTCGCTCGCGGCCGACGTAGCTTGGCCCGTGCTGCCGTCGCAGCTTCGCGCGGGTGACGGGCACGGGCACCAGACGCACGGGGCCAGGACGCCGATCAAGGACCCGGCCGTCAGCGCCGTGCTGGACCGCCTGGCGGCGCTGCAGCAAACGCCCGTGTCCGGGCACGGCGAGCTCTACGCCGGCATGCACGATGCACTGCTCGAAGCCCTCAATGAAGACCTGGCATCCCACGCTGGCCTTGCGCGCCGGATCCATGCCGCGGGGACGGGGGATCGTGAGCCGGCTTGACCAGGCCCTTGTCAGCCGCGGGCTCGCCAGGTCCCGCACCCATGCCGCCCGCCTGATTTCCGAGGGCAAGGTCAGCTCCGGCGGCCACATCCTTGCCAAGGCCTCCCTGCAGATTGCCGATGCCGCCGTGCTGGACGTCGCCGCTTCCGCCGAGGACGGCTACGTGAGCCGCGCCGGGCACAAGCTGGCCGGCGCGCTGGATGCGTTCCCCGCCGTCGTCGTCGCCGGCAAACGATGCCTCGACGCCGGTGCCTCCACCGGCGGTTTCACGGATGTGCTGCTTCGCCGCGGCGCCGGCCACGTGGTGGCCGTGGACGTCGGGCACGATCAGCTGGTCCCGGAAATTCGGCATGATGCGCGGGTTTCCGTCCACGAAGGCCTCAACGTGCGGTACATGACACCCGGGGAAATCGGCGGCCCGGCTGCCCTGACCGTGGCAGACCTGTCCTTCATCTCGCTGACCCTCGTGGTGGGGCCACTCGCGGCCTGCACCGAGCCCGGCGGCGACCTCGTCCTGATGGTCAAGCCACAATTCGAGATCGGCAAGGACCGGCTGGGCCGCACCGGAGTGGTCACCTCAGAGCGGGAACGCCGGCTCGCCGTGGGCAAGGTGGCTGCCGCAGCCGTGGACGCGGGACTTGACTTGAAAGGGCTCGCCCAGAGTCCGCTGCCGGGCCAGGACGGCAATGTCGAGTACTTCCTCTGGATAAAACGCGCTATGTCGGAAGTCCCGCCTAAGATCGAGGAGCGGGACGCAGCCGTTGCTGCGTTGCTCGGAACAATCTGGCCGAACCACTAGTCCCACCAGAAGGCGGAACCCGATGAGCAGGCGTGTCCTCATCCTTGCCCACACAGGGCGCGAGGAGTCCCTCAAAGCTGCCTGGGAAGCGTGCGCCCAGCTGCATGAACACGGGCTGGTTCCCGTGATGCAAAAAGCTGAGCTCGGGGACATGGTCCGCTTCTTCGGCCGGCTGGACCACCCCGTCGAGGTCCTTCACGATCACGTCAAGCTGCCCGACGTCGAACTCGTCATGGTCCTGGGCGGCGACGGCACCATCCTTCGGGCCGCCGAGCTCGTCCGGGAGGTCGACGTGCCGCTGCTCGGCGTGAACCTCGGCCACGTGGGATTCCTGGCCGAGAGCGAGCGGGCCGACCTCGCCCAGACCGTCGAGTGGATCGCCAGCCGTGAATACACGGTGGAGGAGCGGATGACGATCGACGTCCAGGTCTGGGTCCGCGGGCAGAAGATCTGGCACACGTGGGCCCTCAACGAGGCGGCGATCGAGAAGGGCAACCGGGAACGGATGCTTGAGGTGGTCACCGAAGTCGACGAGCGCCCCCTGACCTCCTTCGGGTGCGACGGCGTGGTCCTGGCCACGCCCACCGGCTCCACGGCGTACGCGTTTTCGGCCGGCGGTCCCGTGGTGTGGCCCGAGGTCGAGGCCCTGCTGATCGTACCGATCAGCGCCCATGCCCTCTTCGCGAAGCCGCTCGTCGTCTCGCCCCGTTCCAGGCTCGCCGTGGAAATCCTGAACCGCACCAACGCCCAGGGCGTCCTGTGGTGCGACGGTCGGCGTTCGGTGGACCTGCCTCCCGGCGCGCGCGTTGAAGTGACCCGCTCCGCGACGCCCGTGCGCCTTGCCAGGACGCACCAGACCCCCTTCTCCGGCAGGCTCGTGCGCAAATTCGAGCTCCCGATCCAGGGCTGGCGGGGTCCGATGCCGCAGGCCGCCGCCATCCACACCGGACCCGTCCCGATCATCCGCACGCCCCGTCCGATGCCGCCACTGCCTTCGCCGCGCCACGCGGGACCCGGTGACGCCCCCGAACCATCGCCAGATCCCTCAACCGGGAAGTGAAGCATGCTTGAAGAATTGAGAATCCGCGACCTCGGCGTCATCACCGACGCCGTCCTGCCGTTGGGCCCGGGCCTGAGCGTGGTGACCGGTGAAACCGGCGCCGGCAAGACCATGGTGGTCACCGCCGTCGGACTGCTCCTCGGTGCCAGGTCCGACGCCGGCGCCGTCCGCAGCGGTGCCAAGAGCGCCTCCGCGGAGGCGGTGCTGAAGCTCGACGCCGGGCACGCCGCCGTCGCGCGGTCCCGGGAGGCCGGAGCGGACGTTGAGGAGTTTGACGGCGGCGTGGAGCTGCTGCTGGCCCGCAGCGTCGGGGCCGACGGCCGCAGCCGTGCCTTCGTGGGCGGCCGCGCGGCGCCGGTCGGCGTGCTCGCCGAAATCGGCGAAACCCTTGTGGTGGTGCACGGGCAGTCGGACCAGATCCGGCTGAAGAGCCCGGTGGCGCAGCGCGGGGCCTTGGACAAGTTCGCGGGCGAGAGCCTGGCCGGCACGTTGGCGGCCTATCAGGAGCTGTACGCGCACTGGCAGGCCAGCCAGGGCGAGCTGGATGCCTTGCGCAGCGCAGCCCGGGAACGCCTCCGCGAGGCCGAGTCGCTGGAGGCTGCGCTGGCGGAGATCGACACCGTCGACCCGCAGCCGGGGGAGGACGACGCCCTCAAAGCCGAGGCTGTGAAGCTCGCCAATGTCGAGGAGCTGCGGATCGCGGCCAGCACCGCACACCAGGCGCTCATCGCCGAGGACTTCGGGGAAGAAGCAGACGCCACCACGCTGGTGGACGCCGCCAAACGCACCTTGGAGCACGTTGCCGAACACGATGAGGAGCTGGGCCAGGCCGCGGCCCGCCTGGCTGAGGTAGGTTTCCTGCTCAACGACATCGCCACGGAGCTCGCCAGCTACCAGGCCGCCCTCGACACGGAGGGCCCGGAACGGCTCGCGGAGATCGAGGATCGCCGGGCCGTGCTGGCCAAACTGGTCCGCAAGTACGCGCCGAGCATCGACGAGGTGCTGGTCTGGGCCGAGGAAGCCCGGGCCCGGTATGAAGAACTGCAGGACGACTCCACCCGGATCGAGGCGCTGGACGCCGAGGTATCCCGGGCCGAAGCCGGGCTGCGGAAGCAGGCCACCGCCATCAGCAAGGCGCGCACGAAGGCCGCAAAGGACCTCTCGGCCCGGGTCAGCGCGGAGCTGACGGCGCTGGCCATGGCCGACGCCACCCTGGTCATCAACGTGGAGCCCGCAGGCCAGCTGGGACCCTTCGGGGCCGACGAGATCTCGTTCCTGCTCCAGCCGCACTCCGGTGCGCCGGCCCGGCCGCTCGGCAAGGGCGCCTCGGGCGGTGAGCTCTCCCGTGTCATGCTCGCCATCGAGGTGGTGCTGGCCGCCGTCGATCCCGTCTCGACGTTTGTCTTCGACGAGGTCGACGCCGGCGTGGGCGGCCGCGCCGCCGTCGAGATCGGACGCCGCCTGGCGATGCTGGCCCGGCACGTCCAGGTCCTCGTGGTGACCCATCTGCCGCAGGTGGCCGCCTTTGCGAACCAGCACATCCGGGTCACCAAGACGTCCGTCCGGGGCGCCGACGGGGCCACCGCCACGGGCTTCACGTCCAGCGACGTGCAGCTACTGGACGACGCCGAGCGCGTCCGCGAGCTCGCCCGCATGCTGGCGGGCCAGGAGGACTCGGAATCAGCCCAGGCCCATGCCCAGGAGCTGCTCGACGACGCCAAACTCCTGCCGCAGACCTGAGCCGTCCTCCGGCGACCGCTGCCAAGGTCGCCGCAGGACCGCGCTAAGACAACAATCACATCGGGATCCCGCCAAAGAGCCCGTGGAAGGCCGAATCGATGATAAGCTCAAACCCCGTGGTGCAGCGATCAAACTCTCGTGTAAATTCCCGGTTTCCGGGCTCGTCCAAGACGACCAAACACATCTTCGTCACCGGTGGTGTAGCGTCCTCGCTCGGTAAGGGACTGACGGCTTCGAGCCTCGGTCACCTCCTGCGGGCCCGCGGTCTGTCTGTAACAATGCAAAAGCTCGATCCCTATCTGAACGTGGATCCGGGCACGATGAATCCCTTCCAGCACGGCGAAGTCTTCGTCACCGACGACGGCGCCGAAACGGACCTCGACATCGGCCACTACGAGCGCTTCCTCGATGAAAACCTCGAGGGCTCGGCCAACGTCACAACCGGCCAGGTCTACTCGACGGTCATCGCCAAGGAACGCCGCGGCGAATACCTCGGCGACACGGTCCAGGTCATCCCGCATATCACCGATGAGATCAAGCGGCGCATGCGGCTGCCCGCCGAGGGTAAGCACGCCCCGGACGTCATCATCACCGAAATCGGCGGAACAGTGGGCGACATCGAGTCCCAGCCGTTCCTCGAATCCGCCCGCCAGGTCCGCCAGGACATCGGGCGCAACAACGTGTTCTTCCTCCACGTCTCGCTCGTGCCGTACATCGGCCCGTCCCAGGAGCTCAAGACCAAGCCGACGCAGCACTCCGTTGCCGCGTTGCGCTCCATCGGCATCCAGCCCGAGGCGATCGTGATCCGTTCGGACCGCGACGTGCCGCAGCCCATGCGCGAGAAAATCGGCCGCATGTGCGATGTCGACATCGACGCCGTGATCGGCTGCCCGGACGCGCCGAGCATCTACGACATCCCGAAGACCCTGCACTCCCAGGGCCTGGATTCGTACATCGTCCGCGCCCTGGACCTGCCGTTCAAGGATGTGGACTGGACCAGCTGGGACAAGCTCCTCGACGCCGTCCACAACCCCAAGCACGAGGTTGAGGTCGCGCTCGTCGGAAAGTACATCGACCTGCCGGACGCCTACCTGTCCGTGACGGAGGCACTGCGTGCCGGCGGCTTCGCCAATGACACCAAGGTCAAGATCCGCTGGGTCCCCTCGGACGAGTGCGAAACCCGCGAGGGTGCCGTGCAGTCTCTGGCCGGCGTCGACGCCATCTGCGTGCCGGGCGGCTTCGGCATCCGCGGCCTCGAAGGCAAGCTTGGGGCCCTGAAGTACGCCCGCGAAACCAAGCTCCCGGTCCTGGGCCTGTGCCTGGGCCTGCAGTGCATGGTGATCGAGTACGCCCGCAACGTGGTCGGCCTCGAGGGCGCTTCCTCGTCCGAGTTCGAGCCGAATTCCAAGTACCCGGTCATCGCGACGATGGAAGAGCAGCTGGACATCGTTGACGGCAAGGGCGACCTCGGCGGCACCATGCGCCTGGGCCTGTACGAGGCCAAGCTCGACGAAGGCTCTGTCGTTGCCGAAACCTATGGCACCACGAACGTGAGCGAACGTCACCGGCACCGCTACGAGGTCAACAACAAGTACCGCGATCAGATCGCCGCCAAGGGACTGCAGTTCTCCGGAACGTCCCCCGACGGCAAGCTGGTCGAGTTCGTGGAACTTCCCCGCGACGTGCACCCCTACTACGTGGCCACGCAGGCGCACCCCGAGCTCAGCTCGCGGCCCACGCGCCCGCACCCGCTGTTCGCAGGCCTGATCAAGGCGGCCCTTGCGCACCAGCACGCAGCCAACGGTACCCCCGCCGCGGGTGTGAACGCCCCTGCCAAGGCGGACGCCCCGGCTGCTGCCGCCAAGCCTTCGTCGGCAGCAGTGTCCAAGTAATTTCCAACTGAATCAAAGGACGGCGCGATGCCCGGTATGTCTGAGACCCCCAATGCTGCACGGCAGGTTTCGGATGAACCGAGCCCGCGCCGTCTTTTGTCTTCACAGAAGGTCTACCAAGGCAGGATCTGGGACGTCGTCAGCGACAGTTTCCAACTCCACGCCGACGGCGACACCCTGGTCCGGGACTACATCGACCATCCCGGCGCGGTAGCCGTTCTCCCGATGAACGACGCCGGCGACGTGCTCCTGCTGCGGCAGTACCGGCATCCCGTCGGCATGGACCTCTGGGAGATCCCCGCCGGGCTGCTCGACGTCGAAGGGGAGGACTTCGTCGTCGGCGCCGCCCGCGAACTGGCCGAAGAGGCGGACCTTGTGGCGGACCGCTGGAACGTGCTGGCCGACTTCTTCAACTCCCCGGGCTCCTCCAGCGAAGCCATCCGCATCTACCTGGCCCGCGGCCTCAGCGAAGTGCCCGGACACGAACGGCACGTCCGCACCGACGAAGAGGCCGAAATTGAACTGCGCTGGACGCCGCTGGACGAGGCCGTCCAGGCCGTGCTGGACGGCCGCCTGCACAACCCGTCCGCCGTCGTCGGCGTCCTCGCCGCTGCCGCCGCCCGGGCCGAGAACTTCGACAACCTCCGCCCCGCCGACGCGCCCTGGCCGGCCCATCCCAGCCAGCGCCAATGAGCGATGCGCTGACCGCGGGCCCGCAGACGCTGGAGCCGGCCGTCCCGGCCCGTGCGGCGACGGCAATCGACCGGGCCGTCACCGAGTACTTGCAGCACATGGGGGTGGAACGGGGACTGGCGGCCAATACCCTCGCGGCTTACCGGCGCGACCTTGCCCGGTACGCGAGCCACCTCGCCCGGTCGGGGCGCCAGCACCCGGCGGACGTTACCCGCCATGATGTCACCGGCTTCGTCCAGGCGCTCTCCGACGGGTCCGACGGCGGATCCGCGCTGGGCGTCCGCTCCGCGGCGCGCACCGTGGTGGCCGTGCGGGGCCTCCACAAGTTCTGGGCGCTCGAAGGCGTCACGCCTACCGACCCCGCCAGCGATGTGCACCCGCCCATGCCCGGCAAACGGCTGCCCAAGGCCATCAGCGTCGGCGAGGTCACCAGGATCCTCGAGGCCGCCGGCACGGACACCGCCACCGGTCTGCGGGACCGTGCCCTCCTGGAGTTCCTGTATTCCACCGGTGCCCGCATCAGCGAGGCCGTGGGGCTCGACGTCGACGACATCTCCCTGCCCAGCCCCCGCGAGGCACGCGACAGCGACGGCCCGGCGATCGTCAGGCTGTTCGGCAAGGGGTCCAAGGAACGCCTTGTCCCGCTGGGGTCCTTCGGGGCACGGGCCCTGGACGCCTATCTGGTCCGCGGGCGGCCCCTGCTGGCCGCCAAGGGCAAGGGCACCCCGGCGCTGTTCCTGAACGCCCGGGGCGGGCGGATCAGCCGGCAAAGTGCCTGGACCATCCTCAAGACCGCTGCGGAGAAGGCCAACATCACCAAAGCCGTTTCCCCGCACACCCTCCGGCACTCCTTCGCCACGCACCTGCTGGAGGGCGGAGCCGACGTCCGCGTGGTCCAGGAGTTGCTGGGGCACGCCTCTGTCACCACCACGCAGGTCTACACCCAGGTGACGGCCGATACGCTGCGGGAAATCTACGCCGCCGCGCACCCCCGCGCCCTGGGCTAAAGCGGCCGGGTAGCCTCGACGTCGGCAGCTATAGGGTTGAGTACATGAAGCACACCCCAGTCACTCTCTGCTTCCCGCTCCGCGAGGCAGAAACCGGCACCCAGGTGCTGCTTGGCCTGAAGAGGACCGGTTTCGGCATCGGCAAGATCGTGGGCATCGGCGGACACGTGGAGCCGGGGGAGAGCGACGCCGAGGCCGTGGTCCGCGAGGTCTGGGAAGAGACCGGCATCGTGGTCCTCCAAGAGGACCTGGCCCATGCCGGCGTCGTCGAGTTCATTTTTCCCGCGCGGCCCGACTGGAACATGTCGTGCAGGCTCTTCACCACCCGGCGCTGGGAAGGCGAACCCACCGAGAGCCCGGAAATCATCCCCGAGTGGTTCGCCGCCGCCTCGCTGCCCCTGGAGCGGATGTGGCAGGATGCGGGGCACTGGCTGCCCCCGGCGCTGGCAGGCGAAACGATCGACGTCGTCGTGGTCCTCAACGAGGACAACGAGACCGTGGCATCGGTCCGGATCCCTCGCCGCTGAAGTAGGCGCGGCTTTCGCGCCGCTGACTTGCGCGAGTCGAAATCGTGATGCCGGGAATGCCGGGAAAGCCCCGGCCTGGCCGCTAATCTGTGGTTGGAGCATCGCGCCGCGGCAGTACAAGCACCTCCATCGCACACCCGCGAGCGGCACTCGGGCCATATTGGGGGCACGGCATGGACTCAAACAATTACGACCTTCCCGGCGAGGATTCTTCCAGCGACGGGCCGTCCACTAACACCGGGGCACGGCGGCGCTGGCCGTGGGCGGCCGCCCTCGTCGCTCTCGCCCTGGCCGCAGTCGGCGGCGGCATTGCCGTGGCCGGAAACATGGGCGCCGCCAAGCCGGCCCCCGCCGCGGCGTCGTCGGCCACCATGGTGGCACCGACAGCCTCCGCTGCCCTGACGACGACGCCGTCGCCCACCACCGCGACGCCGGTATCCGTGACGTCGTCGGCATCAACAGCACCCGCAACGGAGGGGACGGCCAGCGGAAACGCAAACGGGCGATACGTCAGTGCTGCGGCCGGAGTGTCGTTCGCCCTGCCCGACCGCTGGACGGTTGAGGAATCCGCAAACCAGAATCCCGGTTATCCGGGGACCGGAATCACCATCTTCAACGAAGCCAGGATGCAGGTGGCCGCGCTTTACCACGGCGCCACCGGGGCAGTTGGCGGCGCCTGCCCTGCAGGCACTTACAAGATGACCGAACTGGACACTGCGCCGGCACTGGATACGCCGTGGGCCAAGGCGATGGGCGTGCGGTTTTCCTTCCGCGTGCTGGATATGCGGGCCAACGGGGGCGCCTTCAAGTACCAGATTGGACTAGTCGACAAAAACAGCGGAGAAGTCAAGGACAGCTGCTTGATGTACTCCTTCGTGGCCGGTGCGCCGAAGGGGACGCTGATTTTCGCGGACCGTTCCTCCCAGGGTCGCGGGAACGATGAGCCAATCTTTAACTCGTTGGCCGAGGCAAAGGACTACATGCGGAGCCCGGACTACCGGAAGCTCAAGGCCATGATCGTCAGCCTGCAGATGCAGGACTAGCAACAAAAACAACAAAAAGCGCGGGCCGTCCACCTTTGAGAAGTGGACGGCCCGCGCGTTTTACCGCTGCGAAGGGCTTACGCCAGGTGCCGTTCCTCGACGCCGTTGTATTCGCTCAGGGGGCGGATGAGGGAGTTCGATTCCAACTGCTCCATGATGTGCGCCGTCCAGCCCGTGATGCGGCTTGCGACGAACAGCGGAGTGAAGGTCGGGGTGTCGAAGCCCATGAGGTGGTAAGTCGGGCCGGCCGGGTAATCCAGGTTCGGCTTGATCGCCTTAGCCTCGTCCATCGCCGTCTCAAGGCCGTTGTAAAGACCCAGCAGTTCGGGCCGGCCGTAGTGCGCGATCATCTTGTCCAGGGCAGCCTTCATGGTAGGCACCCGGGAGTCGCCGTGCTTGTAGACGCGGTGGCCGAAGCCCATGACCTTTTTCTTGTGTGCCAGGGCGTCCTCCATCCAGGTCTTGGCCCGGGCATGGGCCTCCTCCAGGGACTCCTCCTGCCGGATGCCGATCTCGTCGAACGTGTGCATGACGGCCTCGTTCGCGCCGCCGTGCAACGGGCCCTTGAGCGCTCCGATAGCCCCGGTCACGGCAGAGTGCAGGTCCGAGAGCGTGGAGGTGATCACCCGGGCCGTGAAGGTCGAGGCGTTGAACGAGTGCTCGGCGTAGAGGATCATCGAGACGTTGAAGGCCTCCACGACTTCCTGGACCGGTTCCTCACCAAACGCCATCCACAGGAAGTTCGCCGAGTAGCCCAGGTCATCGCGGGGTGCCACGACATCCTCGCCGTGCCGGCGTCGCTGGTCGTAGGCCACGATCGCCGGCATGGCCGCGAACAGATCAATCGCCTTGGCCATGTTGGCCTCCCGCGAGGAATCCCCGGCGAGCGGGTGCCGTGCACCCATGACGGAAGCTGCCGTCCGGCAGACGTCCATCGGGTGGGAGGTGGTGGGCAGCGCGTCGACAACCTGTTTGACTACCGGGTCAATCGGGCGGCCCGCGCGTTCGCGTGCCGTGAACTCCGCCAGCTGCTCCGCGGTGGGCAGCTCGCCGTTCCAGAGCAGATAGGCGACTTCCTCGAAACTGCACTTAGCGGCCAGTTCCTGGACGGGATAGCCGCGGTAGAGCAGCGAGTTGGTGTCCGGGTTGACCTTCGAGACGGCGGTGTAGTCGACTACGACGCCGGCGAGGCCCTTCTTAATGTCCTGTTCAGCCATGCTGAAACTCCTTTATTCCTAACGCCTGTATACCGGCACGTGCCGGGGGTTCCATGCGGGGCTTACTGACCTGGGATCTGGAAATTAAAGACTCCGGTGTCAAAGCGGTTGTAAGCCTCATAATCAACGAGATCGTACAAACGCGCACGGGTCAGCATGCTCCCGACCTGTGCTTCCTGGGTTCCGTCGGCCTTAATCGATTCCAGAGTACGCTCCGCAGCCCCCATGGCACTACGGAGAAGTGTTACCGGATAGATGATCATGTTGACCCCCACGCCGGCGAGTTCCTCCACCGTGAACAGGGCGCTCTGGCCGAATTCGGTCATGTTGGCCAGGATGGGGACGTCGACGGCGTCGCGGATTGCCTGGAACTCGCTCAGGTCCTTCATCGCCTCGGGGAAGATGGCGTCCGCGCCGGCCTCCACGAGGGCTTTTGCCCGGTCCTGTGCGGCCTGGAGCCCGTCGGTTGCGCGGATGTCGGTCCGTGCCATGATCAGGAAGTTCGGGTCACGCCGGGCGTCCGCCGCGGCGCGGATCCGCTTGGTGGCGGTCTCAAGGTCCACCACGTTCTTGCCGTCGAGGTGGCCGCAGCGTTTCGGGTTGAACTGGTCCTCGATGTGGCAGCCGGCCAGGCCCGCGTTTTCGAGCTCCTGGATGCTGCGGGCAACGTTCATCGGTTCGCCGAAGCCCGTGTCGGCGTCCACAATCGAGGGAAGATCGGTCATCCGGGCGATCTGCCCGGCCCTGGTGGCCACCTCGGTCAGGGTTGTCAGGCCGATGTCGGGCAGGCCGAGGTCGTTGGCCAGGACGGCGCCGGAAATGTAGACCCCGGCGAAGCCCTTCTCCTCGATCAGCCGTGCCGAGAGCGGGTTGAATGCGCCGGGGAACTGCGCGATGGTTCCGGAGGCGAGCAGCTCCCGGAACCGGATGCGCTTCTGCTCCGGCGTGGTCTTCGAATACAGCATTAGAAGAGTCCCTTCGGTGCGGCGGCGAGGTCGATCACGCCGTCGGCTGCCTGGATGTTCAGCTGGTCCAGCTCGCCGGCGCCGAGCTCGGGGAGCCGGGCGGCCGCAGCGAGGAACCGCTCGATTTCCTCGTCGTCCACGAGGCCGGCGGCGAGGGTGCGGAACTTGTTGACGTACTGTTCCCGAGCGAACGGCCGGGCGCCCAGCGGGTGGGCGTCGGCGACGGCGATCGACTCGGTAATGACCGTGCCGTCCGTCAAGGTGATGACCACGGTGCCGCCGAAGGCCTTCTCGGCGATGTCCAGGGAGTGGTACCGCCGGGTCCACTCGGGATCCTCGACGGTGGTGACCTTGTGCCACAGCGCCACGGTGTCCGGGCGGCCCGCGCGTTCCGGGGCATAGGAATCCACGTGGTGCCAGGCGCCGTCCTGCAGGGCGACGGTGAAGATGTACGGGATGGAGTGGTCGAGGGTCTCGCGGCTGGCGGTGGGGCTGTACTTCTGCGGGTCGTTGGCGCCGGAGCCGATCACGTAGTGCGTGTGGTGGCTGGTCTTGATCAGCACGGATTCGACGTTGGCCGGGTCCGTGACCTCGGGGTGCTCGCCGTGCAGCTTCCGGGCCAGGTCGATCCAGGCCTGCGCCTGGTACTCGGCGGAGTGCTCCTTGGTGTAGGTATCCAGGATGGCGCGCTTGGCCTCGCCGGCCTCGGGCAGCGGCACCATGTACGAGGCGTCCGGGCCGTCCAGCATCCAGGCGATCACGCCGTCTTCGCCCTCGTAGATCGGCACGGGGGAGGTCTGGCCGCGCATGGCGCGGTCCGCGGATTCCACTGCCATCTTGCCGGCGAACGCGGGGGCGTGCGCCTTCCAGGTGGAGATCTCGCCCTTGCGGGACTGCCGGGTGGCGGTGGTGGTGTGCAGGGCCTGGCCGACGGACTGGAAGATGGTCTCGACGTCGAGACCCAGCAGGGTGCCGATGCCGGCGGCCGCGGACGGGCCGAGGTGGGCCACGTGGTCGATCTTGTGCTTGTGCAGGCAGATGGCCTTGACCAGGTTGACCTGGATCTCGTAGCCGGTGGCGATCCCTCGGACCAGGTCCTGGCCGCTGGAACCGACGTGCTGGGCGACGGCGAGGATCGGCGGAATGTTGTCGCCCGGGTGCGAGTAGTCCGCGGCGAGGAAAGTGTCGTGGTAGTCGAGCTCACGGACCGCGACGCCGTTGGCCCAGGCGGCCCATTCGGGGGAGACCCGTTCTTCGATGCCGAAGACCTTCGAGCCCTTACCGCCGGTGGTGGGGCCGTGGGTGAGGGCCTGGGCCCGGGCCGCGACGATCGGGGCGCGGTTCAGCGAGGCAATCGCCACCGAGGCGTTGTCGATGACCCGGTTGATCACCATGTCGGTGACGTCAGCGGTGACGTCCACGGGATCCGCGGCAACCTTGGCGATCTTGTAGGCAAGCTGGTCCTCGCGGGGCAGGTTTTCCTCGCTCTTGTAAACGCGGACGTGGTGTTCCTTGACCATGGTGCTCCTTCTAGTGAGGTGTATGCGTGGCTTTGACGTGGGAAAGGCTGCGGTGCAGGTGAAGCGTGGTGGCGGCCTCGGCCAGCCTCGGGTTACCGGCGGCGATTGCCTCGGCAATGGCGGCGTGCTCGGCGGCGGCGGCGGTGAGCCGGGCGGCGTCGTCGGCGGCAAGGCGGCGGACGCGCACAAGGTGGACGCGCAGGCTGCGCATGGCCTGGACGAGGTAGGCGTTGGAAATCGCGGCGTCGATGGCCGCGTCGAGGCGCCCCACGAGCTCGTAGTAGTCGTGCAGGGCGGGCTCCTGGCCGCCGATGAGTTCCGGGGCGTGAAGCAACTCGCGCCGGAGCCGCTCGAAGGTCTCGGGGTCACCGCGCTCGGCGGCCAAGGCGGCGGCCTTCCCCTCGAGGGTTTCGCGGAGTTCGAACAGTTCATCGATGTCGTCAAGGGAAATGTCGGTCACGACGACGCCGCGCCCGCCCGCCGTCGTCAGCCCCTCGGCGGTGAGCCGGCTCAGGGCCTCGCGGAGTGGGGTGCGCGAGATGCCGAGACGCTCTGACTGTTCTACCTCCGCGAGAACCGTTCCCGGCAGGAGGCGCCACTCGATGATGTCATCGCGCAGGGCCGCGTAGGCCTTGTCGCTGGCGCGCATCCTGCCTCCTCCGCTGGTGGCTGTAGTGGTTGATCCTGCACCATTGTATACAAGCAGGGTTACTTTGCCCAGCATCACCTAGGATGGGCCACGAAAATCCACTTTTTGTATACATAACGCTTGTGCCGTCAGTCCGCTCCGGACTACCATGGGCTGCATCACACCGTCGTGGACAGGATGCATGCCATGGTCAGCAAGAGCTACCGGCCCGCTTATGAACGTAGCCTGGAACAACCCGAGGAGTTCTGGCTGGACGCCGCTCGCGGGATTTCCTGGTCCGCCGAGCCCCGCCAGGCTCTCGATGCTAGCCGGGCGCCGCTCTACGACTGGTTTCCCGACGGTGTCCTGAACACGTGCTACAACGCCTTGGACCGCCATGTGGCGGAGGGCCGGGGTGCACAGGATGCCCTGATCTACGACTCCGCCATGTTGGGCACCCGGCAGAGCTACACATATGCGGAACTGACGGACCTCGTGGCCCGGTTCGCCGGAGTGCTGCGCCGCGCCGGAGTCGGCCCGGGCGACCGCGTGGTGATCTACATGCCGATGATCCCCGAGGCCGCGATCGCGATGCTGGCCACCGCCCGGCTCGGCGCCGTGCACTCCGTGGTGTTCGGCGGGTTTGCCCCCAAGGAGCTCGCTGCCCGTATCCGGGACGCCGAACCCGCCGCTGTGGTGACGGCCTCCGGCGGCATCGAGCCGTCGCGCCGGATTGAATACCTGCCCGCCGTCGCCGAGGCCCTCGGCCTTGCCGGTGCCCCGGATATTGCGGTGCTGGTCAAGGCCAGGGACGGTTTCGCGTCCACTCCGGCCTCCATGGCCGCCGACCACCCGGGATGGCTCGACTGGGACGCCGAAATGGCCTCCGCCGCGCCCGCCGCGCCCGTCGATGTCAAGGCGACGGATCCGTTGTACATCCTTTACACCTCGGGCACCACCGGCTCGCCGAAGGGCGTGGTGCGGGACAACGGCGGACATGCCGTGGCCCTGAGATGGACCATGGAGAACATTTACGACGTCGGTCCCGGGGACGTCATGTGGACCGCCTCGGACGTCGGCTGGGTGGTGGGGCACTCGTACATCGTGTACGGGCCGCTCCTGGCCGGCGCAACTTCAGTCCTGTACGAGGGAAAACCGGTGGGAACACCCGACGCCGGCGCGTTTTGGCGGGTCATCCAGGACCACAAGGTCAACGTGCTGTTCACCGCGCCCACCGCGCTGCGTGCGATCCGGAAAGCCGACCCCGAGGCGCAACTGCTCGAAAAGTACGACCTGTCCAGTCTGCGCACCCTGTTCGCGGCCGGCGAGCGGCTGGACACCGACACCTTCCACTGGGCCTCCCGGGTCCTGGGAGTTCCGGTGGTCGACCACTGGTGGCAGACCGAGACGGGCTGGGCCATTTGCGCCAACCCCCGAGGCCTTGACGGGCTGCCGATCAAGGCAGGCTCGCCCAGCGTCCCGATGCCCGGCTTCAGGCTCACCATCGTCGACGGCGCGGGCGAGGACGTCGAGGCCGGCACCGAGGGCAACATCGTCCTGGGACTGCCCCTGCCGCCCGGCACCCTCACAACGCTCTGGCACAACGACGAACGCTACATCTCCTCCTACCTGCAGGCCTTCGAGGGCTACTACGCCACCGGGGACTCCGGCTACCGGGACGAGGACGGCTACGTCTTCGTCATGGGCCGCACGGACGACATCATTAACGTCGCCGGACACCGGCTCTCCACCGGCGCCATGGAGCAGGTGATCGGGCAGCACCCCGCCGTCGCCGAATGCGCCGTGATCGGCCTCGCCGACCCGCTCAAGGGCCAGCGGCCCAGCGGCTATGTGGTCCTCAAGGCCGGGGTGGACGTGCCCGAGGACGTCTTGGCCAAGGACCTGATCGCCCTGGTCCGGCGCGACATCGGGGCCGTGGCGGACTTCAAGCACGTGACGGTGGTGGACGCCCTGCCCAAGACCCGGTCGGGCAAAATCCTGCGCAAGACCATGCGCCAGATCGCCGACGGCGAGAACTACGTGGTGCCGTCCACGATCGAGGATGCCGGCGTGATCGACCGACTGCTCGGCGCCCTCCGCCCCGGCGCTTCGGGGTAGCGGGGGCGGATGCTATGCCTGTGGCGCCGGTTCTACGGATTCCACGGCATAGGGTTTGGTCGCGGACCGCTGCAGCGGATAACGCAGGCGCGTCTGGTAGGGGACATTCCGGAACGGGGCCCGGGGGTCCAACTGGACAACCAAGAGCGGTTCGTCGCGGGCAGAGTCCACCCGCACCACCAGGCCTTCCCGCCGCCCGTCCACCAGCAGCGGGGTCGCCGGCTCCACCGCGGTCTCCTGCAGGCGTTCCCGATATTCCGGACCGGCCGCCAGAAAGAGGATCCCATGGGCGGCGCCGACGACCGTAAGCGGGATGACGGCCTCAGGCGGCGGGGGTGCCGTGCTGGGCTCGGATTCGATGCGGTGTTCCTGCGCAGGCGAGGCCCGGGCTGCATCGAAGATTCGGTCGCATTTCTGGCACCGGGTCCGTGCCGTGACGTCGGCCAGCAGTGCTACGAGCAGTCCTCTGGGGGCATGGTCCCATTTGTCGGCCACAACCTGGCACCAGGCCGTGTGATATTCCTTCCCGTGCTTCATCACGTAAACGTGACCATCTCCGAGAAGGGGCGCACCCTCCCGCCCCGTGGCGGGCTGGAGCAGGCCGAACCCGCCGGCATCTGCGCGGGCGGGTTGGCCGGGTTTGAGGTACTTGCGGATCAGTGGACCGAGTTGCCGGTTTGGTCGCGGAATTGCGGGGCCTTCCTGTGCGGCGTGAGTGCTCTTCCCCCCGATAACCCCTTAACCAGCTTGATGGCTTTCCTCGCAATGTGCCAGTCGGGGTGCTTCGAGACGGGTGGGTCGGGATGTCAACGTGCCACAGCTCCAGCCACCGTTGATGTTCCAGAACGAGCATGCAGACCAGCCGCTCGAAGCCCATCAGATCAGCTGCCTACGACGGCGGCCGGTTCCAGCGGTACTCGTTCTCCGGCCGGCCCGGGGCGCCGTAGCGCGCGGCGCGGGAGACTGTGCCGGCGTCGGCGAGGTGTTCAAGATAGCGCCGGGCCGTGACCCGGGACATGCCTAGCGCCGCCATGACCTCACTGGCTGACACCGCCCCTGCCTGGCTTTTGATGAAGTCCTGGACGGATTCCAACGTTGACGCCGCCAGGCCCTTGGGCAGCGACACTTCCGAGGGGGCCCGCAGGCTCGCGAACGCCTGGTCCACATCACTTTGTGAGGCTCCGGCGCCCGCCGCCCCGGTCCGGGGCGAGGCCAGCTGTTCGCGGAACTGGCGGTAGCTGGCGAGCTTGTCGGCGAACGTGGCGTAGGTGAACGGCTTGATCAGGTATTGGACGACGCCGGTGGCCACCGCGCTGCGGACGATGTTCAGTTCCCGCACGGCGGTGATGGCAATGATGTCCGCGAAGAGTCCCGCCGCCCGCATCCGGCGCGCGATGTCCAGTCCGTGCAGGTCCGGAAGGTTCATGTCCAGCAGGACCAGCTCCACCGGGTTGCCTGCTGCCGAGAATTCCGTCAGGAGGCGAAGCGCGGACTGCCCGTCCGGGGCGGATCCGGCCAGGGTGAAACCCTCAAGCCTGCCGATGTACGCGGCGTGTGCCGCGGCGGCGATGGGCTCGTCTTCGACGACGAGCACCCGGATGTCGCTCATGGCTGTCCCTCTGTTGTTTCCGGCAGCTTTGTTTCCGGAAGCGGTGTCCCCGGCGGTCTTGTGACCGGCAGCGTGACGCGGAACAGTGCCCCGGCCGGGCTGGTGATTGTCATGGTACCGCCCAGGCGCTGGACGGCCTGGCGGACCAGGGCAAGGCCCAGCCCGCGCCCGAACGGGCCCGGGGTCTTGGTGCTGAAGCCGTGACGGAACACGTCCTCCACGGCCGCGGGGTCGATGCCGGGGCCGCTGTCCTCCACGGTGATTTCGAGGGCGGACCCGGCGGCCTCGACGGTCAGCTCCACGAGCCGGGGCGGCGGCGCCTCGGCCGCGGCGTCGATCGCATTGTCCAGCAGGTTCCCGAGGATCGCCACGAGGTCCTGGACGGCCAAACCGGTCACCGCCGTCGAGCCGCCGGCGCTGAGGATCAGCTCGACGCCGCGCTCGTGCGCCTCGGCTGCCTTGCCCATGATCAGGGCGCCGAGTACCGGCTCCTCGATGGAACTGACAATGTCATCGGTCAGCCGCTGGCTCAGTTCCAGGTCTTTCGTGGCGAAGTCCAGTGCCTCGGGCGCCCGTCCCAGCTCCATGAGCGAGACGATCGTGTGGAGCCGGTTGGCGTGCTCATGGGTCTGGGCCCGCAGGGCATCTGAGAGCGTGCGCATGGTTTCGAGTTCGCTGCCGAGGGATTCGATTTCGGTGCGGTCCCTGATGGTGGCCACCGTTCCATAGACAGGAGCGCCGTGAACGGTGGTGCTGCTGGGGTTCGTGCTGCTTGGGGTCGTGCTTTCAGCGGTGGTGCTGTCAGGGGCGGTGCTGCCGGCAGGTGCGGAAGCCACTCCCCGCTGGCGGTGTGCGGCGGAGGGAGGGCCCACCGCCGGGCCCTGGTTGACCACCAGGACCCGGGAACCGGTCAGATGGATTTCATCGAGCGCGGTCCGCCCGGATTCGAAGAGTTCCTTGAGGCTGGGGGGCAACGGCAATTTCGCGAGGGACGGTGCGCTCTGCCGCCTGCCGCCTGCTCTGCCTGTACCCGAACCGACAGCGAGGCCGGCGTCGGAGGACTGCTTCGGCAACCCCAGCAGTTCGGCGGCCTGGTCGTTGTACATCACCACATTGCCCTTGCGGTCGATGAGGATCACGCCCTCGCCTACCGAATGCAGGACCGACTCGTAATACGCGAAAAGCTGGCCCAGTTCTTCGGGTCCCCAGCCGCGGGTCACCCGGCGAAGGTACCTGCCCAGGAGCCAGGACGCCACCCAGCCGCCCGCCAGCAGCGCCACGGCGATCGCCAGCAGCGCCGGCAGCCTGCCGGAAACGGCCACATCCACATTCCTGACCGTCACGCCCGCGGCCACGAGGGCCCGGACTTTTCCGCCCGCGTCCCTGACCGGGGCGATGGTGCGCACAGACGGGCCGAGGGTGCCGGCCGTGACCTCCGTGAAGACCTCGCCCTTGAGTGCCGCATCAATGGAACCGATGTACGGCTTGCCCAGTTCCTCGTTGTTCGGGTGGGTCCACCGCGTCCGGTCCGGGGCCATGATCGTGACGAAGTCCGCGTCCGCGTCCTTCATGACCTTCAGGGCGTACGGCTGGAGCCGGGCCGACGGGTCCGCGGTGCCTGCCGCCGCCAGTACGAAGGGGGCATCCGCCACCGTGGTGGCAATGCCAGCCATCCGGCGTCCGGCCTCGTCGTAGGCGCGGTCGCGGGAGTCCACGAACGCGGCTGTGCCGACGACGGCGGTCAGGGCCACCACAAACAGCAGTTGGGCCACAAACAGCCTGCGGGCGATGCTCCAGCGGTGGATCATCAACGCCTTCCATGACCAATATGAACGCAAGGGTGATGCGCGTCACCCCGTCATCAATGATGGGGTTACACACAAGAACGGACAGGATCTGCCCAACGCTTGGGCCGCACCACTGTCCAGCCTATCCAAGGAGAACACCATGGCCTCTCAACGAGGAGAGTCAGCGGCACAGGCCGTGACGCCGGTCAAGAAGCGCAAGGGGCTGGACAAGTCCCACTACCTCTACATCGCAGTGATCGTTGCCGTGATCGCAGGCGCCCTGGTCGGGCTGCTCTTCCCGGAGGTCGGAAAATCCCTCAAGCCGCTGGGCGACGGGTTCATCAAACTCATCAAGATGATGATCGGCCCCGTGATCTTCTGCACGATCGTGCTCGGGATCGGCTCCATCGCCAAGGCCGCCACGGTCGGCAAAGTGGGCGGCCTGGCGCTGGCCTACTTCGTCGTGATGTCCACTTTTGCCCTGGCGATCGGGCTCGTAGTGGGCAACCTGATCCACCCGGGCGAGGGCCTCAACCTCGCCCCCTACGATCCGAACAAGAAGGCGGCCGTGGACAGCACGGCGGACTTCCTCCTCGGCATCATCCCCGGCGACATTCCCGTCCTGCCGACGCTCCTCGCCGCGATCCTGGTCGGCTTCGCCCTGCAGAAAATGGGCCCGCAGGGAGCCCCGATCCTCAAGGCCGTCGGCTACGGACAGGCCCTCGTATTCCGCATCCTCATCATGATCATGTGGCTGGCCCCCGTCGGCGCCTTCGGTGCGATCGCCGCCGTCGTCGGCGCCACGGGCGTCCAGGCCATCTTCAGCATGTTCACCCTGATGGCCGCCTTCTACATCACCTGTGCACTGTTCGTCGTCGTGATCCTCGGCGGCCTGCTCAAGGTGGTCTCCGGCGTCAGCATCTTCCGCCTGATGAAGTACCTGGGCCGTGAATACCTGCTGATCTTCTCCACCTCATCCTCTGAAGCCGCACTCCCGCGCCTGATCGCGAAGATGGAACACCTCGGCGTGTCCAAGCCCGTCGTGGGCGTGACGGTCCCCACCGGCTACTCCTTCAACCTGGACGGCACGGCCATCTACCTGACCATGGCCTCGCTCTTCGTCGCCAACGCCATGGGAACGCCGCTGGACCTGGGTGCCCAGATTTCCCTGCTGATCTTCATGGTCATCGCCTCCAAGGGCGCTGCAGGGGTCACCGGTGCCGGTCTCGCCACCCTGGCCGCCGGACTCCAGTCGCATGCGCCGCAGCTGCTGGGCGGCGTGGGCATGATCGTCGGGATCGACCGCTTCATGTCCGAGGCGCGGGCCCTGACAAACTTCACGGGCAACGCCGTCGCCACGGTGCTGATCGGCACCTGGGTCAAGGAGATCGACGGCGGACGGGTTGGCCGCGTACTGGCCGGTGCCTTGCCGTTCGACGAAGTGACGATGCTCGCCGAGCACTCCCCGGCGCCGGAGGCCGTCGCAGAGCCGGCCCCCGCCGCCCCGGCCTACGTCTAGCCCGGCACGCCTGACCCGCCAGCCATGGAATACTGCCCGGACGCCCACCAGCGTCCGGGCAGTTTCTTTGCCGTTGCCAGCCGGGCTTCCCGCCGCCAACGGCCCGCGCCCCGTTCGAGGCTCCCATTCCATGTCCGTCACTAACCCTAGACTTCTACCGGAAGGTCAAGGCTCAGATGACGGCGGTTGTCAAGGTCCGCCGAATACCGTGTCGGGCGCTGTAACCTTGGGAGGAACACGCTGGGCTCCGGGAGCCCGGCGGCAGCAAGATAGGCACCACAATCACCGTCATCGAAAGTGTGGATAGATACGTGAGCAGCGAGCAGGGTTCAGCAACTCTGGAAGGCACCGAACTCGATCTGGAAGACGCCGTCATGGGCCCCACCGGGCGGCCCCAACGCGACTTTCCAGAGCCCGCGCCGCTGTCCTCCCACGGTCCTGCGCGGGTCATCGCCATGGTGAACCAGAAGGGCGGAGTCGGTAAGACCACGTCCACCATTAACCTCGCCGCAGCCTTGGCCGAATACGGCCGCCGCGTGCTCCTGGTCGACTTCGATCCGCAGGGCGCGCTGTCCGCGGGCCTGGGCACCAACCCGCACGAGCTCGACCTCACCGTGTACAACGTGCTGATGGACCGCAAGGTGGACATCCGCGACGCCATCCAGAAAACCGGCGTGGAGAACGTGGACCTGCTCCCGGCCAACATCGACCTCTCCGCCGCCGAGGTGCAGCTGGTCAATGAAGTGGCCCGTGAACAAGTCCTGGACCGGGCGCTGAAAAAGGTGGAGGACGACTACGACGTCGTCCTGATCGACTGCCAGCCTTCCCTCGGCCTGCTGACGGTCAACGCGCTGACCGCCGCCCACGGCGTCATCATCCCGCTGATCTGTGAGTTCTTCGCCCTGCGGGCCGTGGCGCTCCTGGTCGAAACCATCGACAAAGTCCAGGACCGGCTCAACCCGCGCCTGCAGGTCGACGGCGTGCTCGCCACGATGTACGACGCCCGGACCCTGCACGGGCGCGAGGTCATCGCGCGCCTGGTGGAGGCCTTCGGCGACAAGGTCTTCGAAACCGTCATCAAGCGCTCCATCAAGTTTGCGGACGCCACAGTGGCGGCCGAGCCCATCACCACCTACGCGGGCAACCACGTTGGTGCCGACGCCTACCGCCGCCTGGCCAAAGAGCTGATTTCGCGCGGCGGCGCGCCCTAGGCAGGAACGTGGCAGGCGCCTCCTCGCCGCCGGTGGAGCTGGATGCACCCGCGGATCCCGCAGCCTCGGCCTTCCCGGCAGGGCCGGAAGGCACGGCAGGGCCTTCCGGGAAGAAACCCGGATTCGAAGTGCGGCTGGCCAACTTCACCGGCCCGTTCGACCTCCTGCTCGGCCTGATCTCCAAGCATCAGCTCGACATTACCGAGGTGGCCCTGTCCACCGTCACGGACGAATTCATAAAGTACATCAGGGGTCTGCAGCAGCTGGGGGAGGAGTGGGCCCTGGACGAGGCCAGCGAATTCCTAGTGATCGCGGCCACGCTCCTGGACCTGAAGGCCGCCCGGCTGCTGCCCGCAGGCGAGGTTGAGGACGATGAGGACATCGCCCTGCTGGAGGCCCGCGACCTTCTCTTCGCCCGGCTGCTGCAGTACAAGGCGTTCAAACACGTGGCTGGGATGATCGGTGCCACGCTCGGGCATGAAGCGCGGCGGTATCCCCGGCAGGTTGCCCTGGAGGGACACTTCGCGGCCCTGCTTCCGGAGCTGCTCTGGCGTCACACCCCGGAGCAGTTCGCAGCCCTGGCCGAGAAGGCGCTCAAGCCCAAGGAGGCGGCCCCCACGGAAGTGGGCCTGGCTCACCTGCACGCCGCACCGGTGAGCGTCAAGGAACAGGCCGAGCTGCTGGGGAACCGATTGCGGCTGGGTACGCCGCTGACCTTCCGGGAGCTGATTGCCGACGCCGAGTCCACCCAAGTGGTGGTGGCGCGCTTCCTGGCGCTGCTGGAGCTGTTCCGCGACCGCGCGGTGGGCTTTGACCAGCTGCTGCCGCTGGCGGACTTCACCGTGCGCTGGACGGCAGACACCCCGGAATGGAGCACTGAGAACCTGAGCGAAGAATATGAGGACCAGCCGTGAACGATCTCCGGCCTGACGCGAAGCCTGACCCCCGGTTCGACGCTGTGTCTGACCCTGACTCAGACCTTGATTCTCACTCCGGTGTGCCCGCGGACGGCGCCGAAGACGCCGGCCCGGACGTCGCCGGCCTGCCCGGCGGCGCCCGTGCGGCTCTCGAGGCGGTCCTGATGGTGATCGACGAACCAGCCACCGCCACAGCCCTCGCGGCGGGACTGAACCTGACGGTCGACGTCGTTGAATCCCTCCTGGCTGAACTGCAGCGGGAGTATAACGGCTATACTGTTAATGCCCCGGATGCGGACGTCGTCAGCCAAACCAGCAGCAACGCTGGCAACACTGACGGCAACAATGCCGCCCCCCGGGGTTTTGAATTGCGGAATATCGCCGGAGGCTGGCGGATCTATTCGCGCGCGGAGTTCGCCGAGATCGTGGGCGGGTTCGTGCTGGAGGGACAAACAGCCAGGCTGACGCAGGCGGCGCTCGAAACGCTCGCCGTCATCGCTTACCGCCAGCCCGTTTCGAGGGCGCGGGTGTCTGCAATTCGAGGAGTCAATGTTGACTCTGTCGTGCGGACGCTGACGCAGCGGGGGCTGATCGAGGACTCGGGAACGGATCCCGAATCCGGAGCAATCCTTTACCGCACGACGTCGTATTTCCTTGAGCGGATGGGAATCGGCTCGGTGGCTGAATTGCCGCAGCTTTCCCCCCACCTTCCAGGCTTGGAAGGCATCGAGGAGTTTTACGATGCAGGAACAATGTAAGACGCAGGACCAATGTAAGCAGTATCTGTGCGGGCACGACGCCTGCGCAGGAGTATCCACAGGGCAGAACACATTGCCCGGCAGGCGGGTGTTGTCGGGAGACAGCGGCCGCAGGCCATCAACGTAAGGACGGGTCATGACACAGGCGGGACGCCAGGGTTCACCACGTAACGGTTCGGGGCGCAACAGCACCGGACAAAACTATTCCGGCCAAAAGCCGGCACAGGGCGGTTCAGGCCGCGGCGCGCAGGGCGGCTCCAACCGCGGCCCCCAGGGCGGCGCCGGCTACAAGGGCGGCGGAGACCGCCCCTTCAAGCACCCCAAGCCGCGCGAAGAGGCCTTTATCGATCCGGACCTGCAGGGTCCGGACGGCGCGCCGTCGGCTGCCCGCCCGGCTTCCGGCGACTGGAAGTCCAAAGCGCCCTCCGGCAAGGAAGCGGCCCGCAAGGCTGCCGCCCGCAAGCCCGGCTTCGGCAAGGCCCCCGGGACCCCCGGTGCCCTCAAGCCCAAGCCGCGCGCCGGAGCAGCCAAGGCCGCGGGCCCCCGCGCTTTCGGCAGCGAACGCTTCGGCCAGAACCTCGGACCGGTGCGCAAGCCCGCCCGTAACCGCGGGCCGCGCCGCGAGGTGCCGCAGTCTGAGCTGCACGACGCCGACGGCATCCGGCTGCAGAAGGTCATGGCCTCGGCCGGCGTCGCCTCACGGCGCGTCTGCGAGGAAATGATCGCTGAGGGCCGCGTCGAAGTCGACGGCCAGGTTGTCACCGAGCTCGGTGTGCGCGTCGACCCGAAGACGGCCGTGATCCACGTCGACGGCCTGCGAATCCAGCTGGACGAGAACATGGTCTACATGGTGTTCAACAAGCCCAAGGGCGTTGTATCCACCATGGAGGACCCGGACGGCCGCCCGTGCATCAGCGATTTCGTTCGCAACAACCACGGCGAACGCCTCTTCCACGTGGGCCGGCTCGATGTCGCCACGGAGGGGCTGCTGCTCCTGACGAACGACGGCGAGCTCGCCAACCGCCTGACCCACCCTTCCTACGAAGTCCCCAAGACCTACCTCGTACAGGTCCGCGGGCCCTTCCCGCAGGGCATTGGCGCCGAACTGAAGGCCGGCGTCGAACTCGAAGACGGCATCGCGTCGGTGGATTCCTTCAAGCTCGTGGACTCGACACCCGGGCACGTGCTGATCGAGGTCGTGCTGCACTCGGGCAAGAACCGGATTGTCCGGCGCCTGTTCGATGCCGTGGGGTTCCCCGTCCTGCGCCTGGTCCGGGTCAAGGTTGGTCCCATCGGGCTGGGTGACCAGCGCCAGGGCAGCATCCGCAACCTGGGCAAACAGGAAGTCGGCCACCTGCTGGCATCCGTGGGCCTGTAACCATGTCCGCCTTCCGCACGCACGGCCGCGGCCACCTCAACGGGCCGGTGGTCATTGTGGGCTCCGGGCTCCTGGGCACCAGCATCGGGCTGGGGCTGCGGGGGCGCGGAGTGCCGGTGTTCCTCTCGGACCCCTCGCCCACCAACCAGGCCGTTGCTGTCGACATCGGCGCCGGCCTGCCGTTGGCGCGCCTCGACGCCGAGCCGGAGCTTGTCGTCGTGGCTGCGCCGCCGGACGTCACGGCGGACGTCGTGGCCAAAGCGCTGCAGGATTACCCTGCCGCCGTCGTGGTGGACATCGCGAGCGTGAAGGCAGCCATCCTGGCCGACCTGCGCAGCCGCGGCGCCGACCTGGGCCGCTACGTGGGGACTCATCCGATGGCCGGGCGCGAGAAATCCGGCCCCGTGGCTGCCCGCGGCGAGCTGTTCACGTCCATGCCTTGGGTGGTGTGCCCGGCGGAGGAGACCCTGCCCGAGTCCCTGCGGCTGGCGCGTGCGCTGGCCGGCGACCTCGGCGCCGTCGTCTCTGAATTCGCCGCCGACGAACACGACGAAGCCGTGGCGCTGGTTTCCCACCTGCCCCAGGTGATGTCCTCGCTGGTGGCCAGCCGCCTGCAGGGTACGCCCCTGCACGCGCTGTCCCTGGCAGGCAACGGGCTGCGGGACGTCACGCGCATCGCCGCGAGCGATCCCACGCTTTGGGTCCAGATCCTGGGCGCCAATGCGCAGAAGGTGGTCGGGATCCTGCACGGGGTCCGCGAGGACCTCAACCGGCTGATCGGCACCCTGGAGGCCCCCACCGCTCCCGGCGCGCGGCTGGATCTCGCCCAGCTCATCAGCGAAGGCAACGCCGGCCAGTCCCGGATCCCGGGCAAGCACGGCGGCCCCCCGCAGGCCTACGCGTGGCTGACGGTACTGGTGGATGACACACCTGGACAGATCGCCAAGCTCCTGACCGAGATCGGCGAGATCGGCGTCAACGTCGAAGACCTCCGCCTCGATCACTCGTCGGGACAGAACGTGGGCATGGTGGAAATTTCCGTCCTGCCCAACAAGCATGATCTCTTGATAGAAGCCCTCAACGACCGCGGATGGCGGGTACTGCAGTAATGACCCAAGAACTCATTGAAACAGTGGACGTGCTCCGCCCCGGAAAAAGCCTTGTGGTCGCGATCGACGGACCCTCCGGTTCCGGCAAGTCCAGCGTCAGCAAGGAAGTGGCCCGCCGGCTGAAACTGGCCTACCTGGACACCGGGGCCATGTACCGCGCCCTGACGTGGTTCTGTGTGGAAAACGGCACGGATTTGGCCGACGCGGCCGCGGTAGAGGCCGCGTCCAAGGCGCTCCCGCTGGAAATCAGCACCAGCCCCCAGGAAGAGTATGTCCGCGTCGCCGGGCACGATGTCACGCTTGCCATCCGGGAGCCCGCCATTTCCGCGGCCGTCAGCGCCGTCGCCACCGCTTTGGGCGCGCGCACGGAACTGATCCGCAGGCAGCGCGAACTGATCGAAAAGCACCACCGCCGCATGGTGGTCGAGGGACGGGACATCACCACCGTCGTCGCGCCGCATGCCGAGGTGCGGATGCTGCTCACCGCCAGCGAGGAGGCCCGGCTGCGCCGGCGTGGACTCCAGCTGGGCGGCAGCCAGAATGCCGAGCAGTTGGCGGCCCAGGTCACCCACCGCGATGCCAAAGATTCCACCGTGGTGAACTTCACCACGGCCGCCGACGGCGTCGTCACGCTCGACTCCTCGGAGTTGGACTTTGTCGAGACCGTCCAGGCCGCGCTCGACATCGTGGACACAGTGATCAACCACACCGTCGGCCAGCAGCAGCACACCTCTCAGCCCCGGACCGCGCACGGTGACTGACCGGCGCAGCCCAGCGGCGGAGCAGGTGTCCCTCCCCGGCCGCTGGACCACTTCCTGGAGCCGGCCCGTGGGCTGGCTGCTGGACCACGCCGTCTACCGGACCTCCGTCAGCGGACGCTCCAATGTCCCGGCGGCCGGACCCGTGATCTTCGCGGGCAACCACATGAGCTTCCTGGACGGGCCCGTCATGTTCGGCGCCTCGCCCCGGCCCATGCACATCTTGGTCAAGCAGGAGATGTTCACAGGGTTCCTCGGCCGGGTGCTCACCGCAGCGGGCCAGGTGCCCGTGGATCGCCGGGGCGGCCGTGCGGCGCTGACGGCGGCCCGCAGCCTGCTCGACGCCGGGCGGTGCGTCGGGATTCTGCCTGAAGGCACACGGGGGAGTGGCGCCGCCGCCTCGATCAACAACGGCGTGGCTTGGCTGGCGCTCAACTCCGGCGCCACGGTGGTCCCGGTGGCCATCCTGGGCACCAGGGTCGGCGGCGAACACCTGGACACGGTTCCCGCCTTTCGCAGGCGGCTGCACGTCAGCTTTGGCGGGGCCATCAACCTCAGCCGCAGGCCCGGTGAGACCGGCCGTGTTTCAATGGACAGGGCGGGAATCGAAATCCGGGCCGCGCTTGCGCGCCATGTCCAGGACTCAGTACTAAGAACCGGGCAGTCCCTGCCCCACGCGGAATTACCGCACGAACGTCATGAAGCAGTAGCCGGGACGCCGGCAGATCACCACCTAAGGAAAGTGCAATGAGCGATACGACTCAAACCTCCGGCAATTTCGGCGCCGGCGAAGACGAATACACGCCCACCGGCACCGACCAGGTGGCTGAACACCTTGCCGCCCTGGACGAAGAGGAAGCGGACATCCGGGCGGCGTCCCTTCGGGCCGGCCTGGACGACTACGAGCTCGACGAGGACGACGCCGCACTGCTGAGCGGCCACTTCGACGACGAGGACTTCGACGGACCGGTCAAGCTGGATCCTGTCCTTGCCATCATCGGCCGGCCCAACGTGGGCAAGTCCACCCTGGTCAACAGGATCCTGGGCCGCCGCGAGGCAGTGGTCGAGGACACCCCCGGCGTTACCCGCGACCGCGTCATGTACTCCGCGAACTGGAACGGGCGCAACTTTACGGTGGTGGACACCGGCGGCTGGGAACACGATGCCCGCGGCATCCACGCCCGCGTGGCGGAGCAGGCCGAAATGGCTGTGGAACTCGCGGACGCCGTCCTGTTCGTCGTCGACTCCGCCGTGGGCGCCACCGCCACCGACGAAGGCGTCATGAAGATGCTGCGCAAGTCGAAGAAGCCGGTCATCATGGTGGCCAACAAGGTTGATGACTTCGCGCAGGAAGCTGATTCGGCAACCCTCTGGGGCCTGGGCTTCGGCGAGCCGTACCCCGTCTCGGCCCTGCACGGCCGCGGCGTGGCCGACCTCCTGGACCACGTCATGGACACCCTCCCGGAGTACTCCCTGATTGAAGGCCTCGAGCGCTCCGGCGGTCCGCGCCGCGTGGCCCTGATCGGCCGCCCGAACGTCGGCAAGTCCTCGCTGCTGAACAAGCTCGCAGGTTCCGAACGTGTGGTGGTGGACAACACCGCCGGCACCACCCGCGATCCCGTCGACGAATTCATCGAACTCGGCGGCCGCACGTGGCGCTTCGTGGACACCGCCGGCATCCGGCGCCGCCAGCACATGGCCCAGGGTGCGGACTTCTACGCTTCCCTGCGCACCCAGAGCGCGCTCGAAAAGGCCGAGGTCGCCGTCGTGCTCCTGGCCGTGGACGAAGTGCTCAGCGAGCAGGATGTCCGCATCCTGCAGCTCGCCGTCGAATCCGGCCGCGCCCTGGTGCTCGCCTTCAACAAGTGGGACCTCCTCGACGACGAGCGCCGCCGCTACCTGGAACGCGAAATCGAGCAGGACCTGGCGCACGTGGCCTGGGCCCCGCGCGTGAACATCTCAGCCCTGACCGGCTGGCACAAGGACCGGCTGGTCCCTGCGCTGGACACCGCTCTGGAAAGCTGGGACAAGCGGATCCCCACCGGACGCCTCAACGCCTTCCTGGGTGAACTCGTCGCGGCCCACCCGCACCCGGTCCGCGGCGGCAAGCAGCCCCGCATCCTGTTCGGCACCCAGGCGTCCAGCCGGCCGCCGAAGTTCGTGCTGTTCACCACCGGCTTCCTCGACCCGGGCTACCGCCGCTTCATCACCCGGCGCCTCCGCGAGACCTTCGGTTTCGAAGGCACGCCGATCGAGGTCAACATGCGTGTGCGCGAAAAGCGTGGCAAGAAACGTTAATTCCGACACACCACGGCTTGATGGCATGAATTTGTCACAGGCACCCTCCGGGATCGTGTAAGCTTTTGGAGGTGGTTCGGCCGGACTGCTTGGAAGAAAACTTGGAGAAACACCAGGACGACTTCCCAGCGGAGAACGGTGGAACCAGCGGGCTGTAGCGCAGCTTGGTAGCGCACTTGACTGGGGGTCAAGGGGTCGCAGGTTCAAATCCTGTCAGCCCGACCAACAGAAAGTACCCCGCCATTCCTGATTAGGGAATGGCGGGGTTTTTTGTTTCCGGGATACATCCGGATAGCAGCCGCGGTCCTATTTCAAGAAGCGCGACGTCCGGCGGTCAGCCAGGATCTTTCCGTGGGTCTGGCACGTGGGGCAGTACTGCAGGGCGGTATCCGCGAAGGACACCTCGCGCACGGTATCGCCGCACACCGGGCACGCCTGCCCGGTCCGGCCGTGGACCCGCATCTGGCTCCGCTTGGTGTCCTTGAGCTCATTCGGGGCTTTGCCGCGGGCCTCCTGCAAGGCTGTGCCAAGAATGCTGTGGATCGCGTCATAAAGCACCGTGACGGTGTCCCGGTCCAAGGTCTTGGCGATGGCGAACGGTGAAATCCGGGCGGCATGCAGGATTTCGTCGCTGTAGGCGTTCCCGATGCCGGCAATCACGCCCTGGCTTCTCAGGAGACCCTTGACCTGCTGGGAACTCGACCCGAGGATCCCCGCCAGGGCATCGGCGTCGAAACCCGGGCTGAACGGGTCGGGCCCGAGCGCAGCGATCCCGGGAACGTCGTACGGGTCCCGGACCACGTAGACGGCCAGGCTTTTCTTCGTGCCGACCTCGGTCAAGTCCAGTCCGAGCGGTCCGGCGGCGCCGGAAAAGGACAGGCGCGCCGCAATAGGGCCATGTCCCATGCGGAGCTGGATGCCGGTGGGCGAGTCGGTGAAGCGGACCCACCCGGCCCTGGCCAGGTGGAAGACGAACGAGAGCCCGTCCGCGTCCAGGCTGACGAACTTCCCAAACCGCCGCACCCCGGTGACCACCTTGCCTTCAAGCCCGGAATACGGTGGATCCGCGGTCTTGAGCACCGCGAACGATGCGATCTGGATCTTCGTCACCACGGCGCCGAGCAGGTGCTCGCCCAGAAAAGCCGTCAGGGCCGCCACCTCCGGAAGCTCAGGCACTGCCTAGCCCGCTTTCCCGGTGCCGGCCGGACCGCAAATAGCACGTTTCCTGCCCGGAGTCCATGCATTTTCCGTCATCGGATCATCATTGCAGACTCCTCCCGGCCCCCGGCCGGATATGCCTATACTTTTCAGCGGCGGACAGTTCGCGTGGCCGCCGTTGACATTGGTGATTGACCCGATGAAAGGCCCGTCATGAGCATCATTCCCGAAGAGCTGTCCTACACCGCAGAACACGAATGGGTTTCGGCCCCCAACGCCGACGGGGTTGTGCGCGTCGGCATCACCGATTTTGCCCAGGACGCCCTCGGGGATGTCGTCTACGCCCAGATGCCCGAAGTGGGAACAACCATCAAGGCCAACGACGTGGTGGGAGAGGTCGAATCCACCAAGAGCGTCAGCGACATCTATGCCCCGGTCGCGGGGGAAGTTGTGGCCCGCAACGAGGCCCTGGACACTGATTCCGCCCTGATTAACTCCGATCCGTACGGCGAGGGCTGGCTGATCGAAATTAAGCTCGCGGAAGCCGACGCGATCGAGTCGTTGCTCAGTGCATCCGAGTATGAACAGCAGGTAGGCTAAAGGCAGAGGTCCTTATGACCGGGTAGCTCGGGATTGTTGTTCGGATGACAAGGCCACGCCCCGTCGGAAGGCTCTCTACCGGGACTGCGAGGCTTTTCCGGACGGCATGCGTTGTTTGCAGGGGGGACACCTGCAGCGAATGAGGAGGACTCAATGTTTGGGCACGAACGGAACGACACCGGTGACGGTTACGGCACGGGTGGAGTGAAAGCTTCGGAGACCACGTCGATCAACCTCACTCCGGTGCGCGATGAACCCGACTTCACACCAAAGCTCTCCACCGAGGAACGGGCTGCGGTTGAGGCCCTTCCCTTCGGCTCGGCCCTGCTCGTCGCGCACAGCGGCCCCAACGCCGGCGCGCGTTTCCTGCTGGACTCTGACGTCACGACGGCGGGCCGCCACCCGGACGCCGACATCTTCCTCGACGACGTCACCGTTTCACGCCGGCATGTTGAGTTCCGCCGCACCCCGCGCAGCTTCGAGGTAGTGGACACCGGGAGCCTCAACGGCACCTACGTCAACCACGACCGCGTGGATTCGGTGGAGCTGAAGTCCGGCAACGAGGTCCAGATCGGAAAGTTCCGCCTCACCTTCTACCTGAGCCCTGCCCGCGCAGCAGGCAACGTCTGATTCCGGGGTAGCTGCCTGTGGCCACGGCACATGCGGACCGGCGCGGACCCCAGGTTCTGAACATCGGGGAAGTCCTGGCTCAATTGAGCGACGACTTCCCCAGCATGACGGCGTCGAAAATCCGGTTCCTCGAGGAAAAGGGCCTCATCAACCCGCAGCGGACACCTGCCGGCTACCGGCAGTATTCCGAGAACGACGTCGAACGGTTGCGTTTCGTGTTGGCCCTCCAGCGGGACCAGTACCTGCCGTTGAAGGTCATCAAGGATTACCTTGACGCGATCGACCGCGGAGAACGGCCGGAGAACCTGCCGGCGGGTGTCACCGTGTCCCCGCGGATCGTCTCCGACGAGCTCGCCACCGAGCTGCAGAACCGCGCGCGCCGCCTCAGTGAGGAGCAGCTCCGGGCTGAATCCGGTGCGAGCGTCCCGCTGCTGGAGTCGCTCCTGAGCTACGGCCTGATCGGTCACGTCAACGGCAAATTCGACGAGCACGCCCTGCAGGTGGCGCGGGCCTGCGTCCAGCTCGAAAGCCACGGCCTGGAACCCCGTCACCTGCGGCCCTTCCAGGCCGCTGCCGACCGGGAATTCGGGCTGGTGGAACGTGCCGTGGCCACCTTGACGTCCCGCAAGGACGCCGCGTCCCATGCCCGGGCCGCCGAGGCAGCCCGGGAAATCAGCGACCTCTGCCTGTCCCTGCACCAGGCGCTGGTCCACGACCGCATCTCAAGGATGGACATCTGATGATTGAGGTGGAGATTGTGGGCGTGCGGATTGAGTTGCCGTCCAACCAGCCGCTGGTCCTGCTCAAGGAAATCCATGGTGAGCGCCATGTTCCGATCTGGATCGGGACGCCGGAGGCCAGTGCCATCGCGCTGGCCCAGCAGGGCGTGGTTCCGCCCCGGCCGATGACCCACGACCTCCTGGTGGACGTCGTCGAGGCCCTTGGCCACACCATCGTCAGTGTCAACATCGTGGCGGTGGAGGACAACATCTTCTACGGGCAACTGCAGTTCGAGAACGGAACGACCGTCAGCTCCCGGGCCTCGGACGCACTGGCCCTGGCCCTGCGCGCCAAGTGCCGGATCTGGTGCGCCGACGCCGTCATGGACGAGGCCGGCGTCCGGATCACCGAACACGACGAGGGCGAGGACACGCACCCCGGGCCCGCCGTGGATGAAGAAGGCGAACTGCGGCGCTTCCGCGAGTTCCTTGACGACGTCGAACCCGAAGATTTCGCCGGCTGACCTGCCTGGCGCCCCCCGGGCCGCTGAGGCGGGCGAGGCTGCCGGGAAACCTGTGACGGATGAGGTTTCTGAGGCGGTTGGGACCGTTGAGACGGCAGTCAACGTTAAACCGAAGAATGAAACTTTCGACACGCCCCCGGAATACCCCCAACGTCTTTGACCTTGGGCCCCGGCAGGCCTAACGTCGGAGGTAGAAGTTCCCATTGCATACGGTAGCCGCGCAAGTCACACTGGAAAGTGCAGCCCCGGCTGAATTACACGGGTGGAGTCTTCATCCCGTGTCCTACAGCCACCCATATACATTGCTGCCGATGCAACTTACTCAGGGGAACTCACGACAAGGAGGGTCCACGTGAGTCCGACAGGCGAAGCAGGCGAGCTCAAGCAAGCTGTGACGGCTGGCGTGGCTGTGCCCGCCAGCGGTGCCCAAGGCCTGCTGTTCACCGAGGATCTTCCCGTTCTGGACGAAGACGCGGGCTACCGGGGCCCCACCGCCTGCAAGGCGGCCGGCATCACCTACCGCCAGCTGGACTACTGGGCGCGCACCGGACTCGTCGAGCCGGCCGTCCGCGGCGCTGCAGGCTCCGGCTCGCAGCGGCTCTACGGCTTCCGCGACATCCTGGTCCTGAAGGTGGTCAAGCGGCTCCTGGACACGGGAGTGTCCCTGCAGCAGATCCGCACCGCCGTCGAGCACCTCCGGGAACGCGGCGTCGAGGACCTTGCCCAGATCACGCTCATGAGCGACGGGGCAAGTGTTTACGAATGCACCTCCGCGGACGAAGTCATTGACCTCGTCCAGGGCGGCCAGGGGGTGTTTGGCATCGCCGTCGGCCGTGTTTGGCGCGAGGTGGAAGGAAGCCTTGCTGCCCTTCCCAGCGAACACGCCACGGACCAGTCCTTTCCGGACGACGAACTGAGCAAGCGCCGCGCTGCCCGCAAGATCAGCTAGCGCCCCCACGAATTCCTGGCCCTGCCAAGGACTCCTGCCGTTAACAAACAACGCGGGGTCACTTCGCGCCCATAATCCCCTTCGGGACGGGCGCGAAGTGACCCCGCGTTGTTGTTGGCGGGCCTCGGCGCGGGCGGGTTAGCGCTGGCTCCGGTCGCGGACCGAGCCTGCGGTAGCTAGCCCGCGCGGGTTCAGCAGGTTCTGCAGCAGGGCATCGAACAGCGCCGCCGCGTTCTTGGCCGAGTCGCCGGGCCAGTGGTGGATGGAGTGGGCGGCGCCCTGGATCTGCTGCCAGTTCGCCTGCTCCGGGATGTGCGGACTCAGCAGCAGCTGGCCAAACATGGACTCCATCTCCGCCAGCCGGAACGTGTGCTCCGCGGAGCCGCTGCGCACCCGGTTGGCCACGATGCCGGCGGGGGAGAGCTTGGGGGCGAACTCCTGCCGGAACAGCTGGATGGCACGCATGGTGCGCTCCGTGCCGGCCACCGAGAAGAGGCCGGGTTCGGCCACCAGGGTCACCTTGTCGCTCGCGGACCACGCCATCCGGGTGAGCCCGTTCAGCGACGGCGGGCAATCCACCAGGACCAGCTCGTAGTTCTCGGCCCCGGCCAGGACGGCGGAGAGCCGGCGGAGGTCCCGGCGCCCGAGGTCGGGCCGGTCGTAGATGCCGGTATACGCAGAGCCCACCGCCACATCCAGGATGGAGGGGGCGGACACTGACGCTGCGCCGCGGGACGCTCTCGGGCTGTCGGCGTGGCCGTTGGCCCGGGCGTGTTCCACCCAGCCGCTGGGAACCACGTTGTCCGCCAGGCGCGCGCGCCGGGGTGACCTCAGCATCCTGCCGATGTCGAGCTGGTCGTCCGGGCTGACGCCCAGGGCGGTACTGGCATCAGCGTGCGGGTCAAGGTCGACGACGAGGGTCGGGATGCCGGCGGCCAATGCCGCCGACGCCAGTCCGGTGGTCACGGATGTCTTGCCGACACCGCCTTTGAGGCTGCTGATGCTCACTACTTGCACTTGAAAAACCAATACCTAACGCCGGTTGCCGAGACGGGGTCGTGCCGGCCCCTGCGTTCTTCGGAGCCGGGGCGTGCATGCGCCACCCACTCCTCATCATATGTTGATGCTCCGGCGAAACCCGTTTCATCCGGCGCCGGGGCGGCAGAACGCCGCGGACCGGGCGGCGCCAGGGCGCCCGGTAAGGCCGGCGCACTGCCCATCGCAGCGTCCGTGACGCATAATGCTGTGACGGTGACCACAAAGATTTGTGTTTGCCCTTACGGGTCTTGGACACTGTGAGCACTTACCGATACGCCCGCGATGATGCAGGAGAAGTATGTTTTCTAAGATTCTGGTGGCCAACCGCGGCGAAATCGCGATTCGTGCCTTCCGCGCGAGCTACGAGCTGGGTGCCAAGACAGTCGCTGTGTTTCCCCACGAGGACCGCAACTCGATTCACCGCCAGAAGGCCGACGAGGCGTATCTGATCGGCGAAGAGGGACACCCGGTGCGGGCATACCTCGACGTTGATGAGGTGGTGCGCGTAGCCAAGGAATCCGGGGCGGACGCCATCTACCCCGGTTACGGATTCCTCTCCGAGAATCCTCGCTTGGCGCGGGCCGCCAAGGAGGCCGGCATCACCTTCGTAGGCCCTCCGGCGGAGGTCCTGGAACTCGCGGGCAACAAGGTCGCCGCCCTTGAGGCCGCGCGCAAGGCCGGTGTCCCCGTGCTCAAGTCCAGCCAGCCCTCGAAGGACATGGACGAACTGATCGCTGCCGCGGACCAGATCGGTTTCCCGATTTTCGCCAAGGCCGTCGCCGGCGGCGGCGGGCGCGGCATGCGCCGCGTGGACACCCGCGAGGCGCTCCCGGAGGCCCTGCAGGCCGCCATGCGCGAAGCGGACGCCGCGTTTGGTGACCCCACCATGTTCCTCGAGCAGGCCGTCCTGCGCCCCCGCCACATCGAGGTCCAGATCCTGGCCGATGCGGAGGGCAACGTGATGCACCTCTTCGAGCGGGACTGCTCTATCCAGCGCCGCCACCAGAAGGTCATCGAGATCGCCCCGGCGCCGAACCTGGACGAAGGCATCCGGCAGGCGCTGTACCGGGACGCCGTGAAGTTCGCGAAAGCGCTGAACTACGTCAACGCCGGTACCGTCGAGTTCCTTGTCGACACGGTCGGGGAGCGGGCCGGCCAGCACGTGTTCATCGAGATGAACCCGCGCATCCAGGTCGAGCACACCGTCACCGAGGAAGTCACCGACGTCGACCTCGTCCAGGCGCAGCTGCGGATCGCCTCGGGCGAGACCCTCGCGGATCTCGGCCTCTCCCAGGACAGCGTCCAGCTCAAGGGCGCCGCGCTGCAGTGCCGCATCACCACGGAGGACCCCGCCAACGGCTTCCGGCCCGACGTCGGCAAGATTACCGGCTACCGCTCTGCCGGCGGCGCCGGCGTGCGGCTCGACGGCGGCACGGTCTACTCGGGCGCGGAGATCAGCCCGCACTTCGACTCCATGCTGGTCAAGCTGACCTGCCGCGGCCGCGACTACCCGACCGCCGTTGCCCGGGCCCGCCGCGCCCTCGCCGAATTCCGCATCCGCGGCGTGTCCACGAACATCTCCTTCCTCCAGGCCGTCCTGGACGATCCCGACTTCGTCGCCGGGGATGTTGCCACCTCGTTCATCGACGAACGGCCCCAGCTGCTGCGGGCGCGGGTCTCCGCTGACCGCGGCACGAAGCTGCTGACCTGGCTCGCCGACGTGACGGTCAACAAGCCCAACGGCGAACTGACGGTCCACACGGACCCGGCGGACAAGCTTCCGGCGCTCGATAACGCCGCGGCCGCGCCGGGGTCCCGCCAGAGGCTCCTGGAGCTCGGCCCGGAAAGGTTCGCCCAGGCCCTGCGCGCGCAGAATGCCGTGGCCGTCACTGACACCACCTTCCGCGACGCGCACCAGTCCCTGCTCGCCACACGGGTGCGCACCCGCGACCTGGTGGCTGCCGGGCCGGCGGAGTCCAAGCTGCTCCCGGAACTGCTCTCGGTCGAGGCCTGGGGCGGGGCGACCTACGACGTAGCCTTGCGGTTCCTGGGCGAAGATCCATGGGACCGGCTGGCGGCGCTGCGCAAGGCGCTGCCGAACCTCTGCCTGCAGATGCTGCTCCGCGGCCGCAACACCGTCGGCTACACGCCCTACCCGGAAGAGGTCACGGTGGCGTTCGTCAACGAGGCCGCCGCCACGGGCATCGACATCTTCCGCATCTTCGACGCCCTCAACGACGTCAACCAGATGGCCCCGGCCATCCGCGCCGTCCGCGAGACCGGAACCGCCGTCGCCGAGGTCGCCCTCTGCTACACGGCGGACATGCTGGATCCCCAGGAGACGCTCTACACCCTGGACTACTACCTGGAACTGGCGCAAAAGATCGTCGACGCCGGCGCGCACATCCTCGCGATCAAGGACATGGCCGGGCTGCTGCGCCCCGCGGCCGCGGCACGCCTCGTCAGCGCCCTGCGTGAGCGCTTCGACCTCCCCGTCCACCTGCACACCCACGACACCGCAGGCGGCCAGCTGGCCACCCTGCTGGCGGCCGTGGACGCCGGCGTGGACGCCGTGGACGTGGCCTCGGCCTCCCTAGCCGGTACCACCAGCCAGGTGTCCGCCTCGGCCCTCGTGGCCGCGCTGGCCCACACGCCGCGCGACACCGGACTCAGCCTCGCCAATGTCTGTGCCCTCGAACCGTACTGGGAAGCCGTCCGCCGGGTCTACGCGCCGTTCGAATCCGGACTCCCGGGCCCCACGGGCCGGGTCTACCAGCACGAGATCCCCGGCGGGCAGCTGTCCAACCTGCGCCAGCAGGCGATGGCGCTGGGCCTCGGCGAGCGTTTCGAGGCGATCGAGGACATGTACACGGCAGCGGACCGCATCCTCGGCCGCCTCGTGAAGGTCACGCCGTCGTCCAAGGTGGTGGGCGACCTCGCACTGCACCTCGTGGGCCTCAACGCCGATCCGGCGGACTTCAACGAGAACCCGCAGAAGTACGACGTCCCGGACTCCGTGATCGGCTTCCTCTCCGGCGAGCTCGGGGACCCGCCAGGCGGCTGGCCCGAGCCCTTCCGCACCAAGGCCCTGCAGGGCCGCACCGTCAAGGTCCGCGACGTCGAGCTCAGCGCCGAGGACAGCGCCGCGCTCCAGGGCGACTCCAAGACCCGTCAGCGCACCCTCAACCGCCTGCTGTTCGCCGGTCCCACCAAGGACTACCAGAAGAGCGTGGAGGCCTACGGCAACCTCTCGGTGCTGGACACGCGTGACTACCTCTTCGGCCTGCAACGCGGCGCGGAGCACGAGATCGAGCTGGAGAAGGGCGTGCACCTGATCGCCTCGCTTGAGGCCGTCTCCGAGCCAGACGAGAAGGGCATGCGCACCGTCATGTGCACGCTCAACGGACAGTCCCGGCCCGTGGTGGTCCGCGACCGTTCCGTGGTGAGCAACGTCAAGGCCGCCGAACGCGCCGACGCCTCCCAGCCGGGCCAGGTGGCCGCCCCGTTCGCCGGTGCCGTCACGCTGACCGTGAAGACCGGAGACACGGTCAAGGCCGGCGACACGGTCGCCACGATCGAGGCCATGAAGATGGAGGCCTCCATCACCACGCCCGTGGCAGGCACCGTGACCCGCCTCGCCGTCGGCGCGATCGAACAGGTCCAGGGCGGGGATCTGCTGCTCGTAGTTGACTAGCAGTCGAATAGCGGCAGCGGGACAACCCGTAGCCGACAACCCGTAGCACAGGAGAAGGGTCCTTCCGGCCGAAGCTGGAAGGACCCTTCTGTGTCTCGAACAGCAACGCGGGGTCAGATACGGCCCATAAAAGGGCGCCGGATGGGCCGTATCTGACCCCGCGTTGCTTTTAGGCGAGGGTGGGGCGCTTGGCGTTGTACATTTCCTCGATGACGGCGTCGAAGTCCTTGAGCACCTGGGCCCGCTTGACCTTCATGGAGGGCGTCAGGTGTCCGGAGGCCTCGGTGAAGTCGGCCGGCACGATCCGGAATGACTTGATCGCCTCCGCCTGGGACACGGACCGGTTTGCGTGGTTGACGAGCTCCTGTACCGCGGCCTTGACGGCCGGGTTTTCCGCGGCCTCGGTCAGCGACGTCGATGCCGGGAGCCCGTGGCGGCCCAGCCAGCCGGGCAGGGCTTCTTCGTCCAGCGTGACCAGGGCGCCGATGAACGGGCGGTTGTCGCCGACCACCAGGACCTGGGAGACGAGCGCGTCCGCCCGAATCTGGTCTTCGAGCAGGGCGGGGACGACGTTTTTGCCGCCCGCCGTGACAATGATTTCCTTCTTGCGCCCGGTGATGGTCAGGAAGCCCTGCTCGTCCAGCTGGCCGATGTCGCCGGTGCGGAACCAGCCGTCGTCGAAGGCCTCGGCGGACAGGTCATCGCGCCGGTAGTAGCCGCGCATGACGCACACGCCCCTGGCGAGGATCTCGCCGTCGTCCGCGATCCTGACGGCGTTGCCTGGGATCGGGGCGCCGACGGTGCCGATCTTGATCAGATCCGGAGTGTTCACCGTGACGGGCGCCGTGGTCTCGGTCAGGCCGTAGCCCTCCAGGATCTGCATGCCGATGCCCTGGAAGAAGTGGCCCAGCCGTTCACCCAGCGGGCCGCCGCCGGAAACGGCGTGCGAGACCTGCCCGCCCATGGCGGCGCGGAGCTTGCCGTACACGAGCTTGTCGAACACGGAGTGCTTGAGCTTCAGGCCGAGCCCGACCTTGCCGGCCTGCCGGGCCCGGGAATATTCGATGGCGGTGTCCGCGGCGCGGTGGAAGATGGCGCCCTTGCCGCCGTCCTCGGCCTTGGTCAGGGCGGAGTTGTAGACCTTCTCGAAGACGCGCGGCACTGCGAGGATGAAGGTCGGCTTGTAGCTCTGCAGGTCCGGCAGCAGGTTCTTGATGTCCGGGGTGTGGGCCACCGTGACGCCGGCGGCGACCGCCAGCACGGAGATGAAGCGCGCGAAGACGTGGGCCAGCGGCAGGAACATGATGGTCCTGGCCTGCTCGTGGACGATCGTGCCCAGCGAAGTGGCCAGGGCGTTCTCGGAGAGCTCCACGAAGTTGCCGTGGGTCAACTCGCAGCCCTTGGGCCGGCCGGTGGTTCCCGAGGTGTAGATAATCGTGGCGGTATCGGCCAAAGACGCCTGACTGCGCCGGGCCTCAAGCTCGGCGTCGGTGACGGCGGTTCCGGCCGCACGGACCTCGTCCAGGCTGTCGCCCTCGAGCTGCCAGACGTGCCGCAGGGCGGTGAGTCCCTCGGAGGTGGCCGCCTGCCGGATGATGTCCTCGTGGTGCGCGGATTCGCCGAACGCGGCCACGGCGCCGGAGTCCCCGAGGTTCCAGGCGACCTGGGACGGCGAGGAGGTCTCATAGATGGGGACCGACACGGCGCCGGCGAACCAGATGGCGAAGTCGATCAGCGCCCACTCGTAGCGGGTGCGGGACATGATGCCCACCCTGTCGCCCGCGGCCACGCCGCTGGCCATGAGCCCCTTGGCGAGGGCCGCGACGTCGGCCAGGAAATCCGTGGCGCGGACGTCCTGCCACTGGCCCGCCGCGTCCAGCCGCGAGAACAGCGCAGGGTTCGAGGCCTTGGCCGCCTGCCGCACCACGAGATCGGTGACATTGGTGTCCGGATCGGTAGTCACCAGGGGCGGGACAATGATTTCTCGCACGAGAGCTCCTTTGATATCCATAGGCCCGCAACGGGTACGGCTAAGCCTAGTATGCGGTCCCGGGAAGGTGTGGTCTGCGACACCTACTGGCCAGTAACTTTACGTTCAGGCGCGCCGTTCCGCCAGTCCGGGATGCCGGAGGCGCCCGCTGCGGGTTCACACACGCTTGCCTTCGCGGATGTGACGGGCCCGGCGAATAGAATGAGGGACCATGCAGACACCAACACCCGGCCGGCAGCCTGGCCTGCCCCGCCGCGCCGCCGCCTGGCGCGGCCGGACCCTGGCCGGAGCCGCGGCCGTCGCGGCCGGGCACGATATTCGTTCACATCTGCGGCTGGGCCGCAAGGGCCTGGCAATCGGGGTCGACATCGGCGGGACCAAGGTGGCCGCCGGCGTGGTCGATGCCGAGGGCCGGATCCTCAGCCAGGCGAAGCGCTCCACCCCGGGCAGCGATCCGCGGGCCGTGGAGCAGGTCATCGTCGAACTGGTCGAAGAACTCGGCGCCGGGCACCGGATCTGGTCCGTCGGAATCGGCGCCGCCGGCTGGATGGACCTCGACGGCTCGACAGTCCTCTTCAGCCCGCACCTGGCCTGGCGCAATGAACCCCTGCGTGATAATTTGCAGCGGCTGCTGCGCCGCCCCGTCCTGCTGACCAACGACGCCGACGCCGCCGCCTGGGCGGAATGGCGGTTCGGCGCCGGGCAGGGACAAAGCCGGCTGGTGTGCATCACCCTGGGCACCGGGATCGGTGGCGCCATGGTGATGGACGGGCGGCTGGAGCGCGGCCGCTTTGGTGTGGCGGGGGAGTTCGGCCACCAGATCATCATGCCTGGCGGGCATCGCTGCGAGTGCGGCAACCGGGGCTGCTGGGAGCAGTACGCCTCCGGGAACGCACTGGGCCGTGAGGCCAGGGAACTGGCTGCCGCCAACTCCCCGGTGGCCCAGGAACTGCTCAAGGCCGTAGATGGAGACGTAAGCCGCATCACCGGAGCGATTGTCACGGAGCTGGCCAAGGCCGGGGATCCGACGTCCCGTGAACTCCTCGAGGACGTCGGGGAATGGCTCGGGCTGGGCCTGGCAAACCTTGCCGCCGCACTGGACCCCGGGAAGTTCGTGATCGGCGGCGGACTGTGCGATGCGGGCGAGCTCCTCGTGGGCCCGGCCCGGAAATCCTTCGCGCGGAACCTCACTGGCCGCGGATTCCGGCCCGCGGCGGAAATCGAGCTGGCGGCCCTCGGACCCAACGCCGGACTGATCGGCGCCGCCGACCTCTCCCGGGTCAGCAGCCGCATGCACACCTGACGCAGCGGGACTCCGGCTAGACGCGGGCTCCGTCGTCGTTGTCGTCCTTCTCGCTGGGCAGCTTCATGATCAGGAACACCACGGAGACCGCGAACGCGGCCACCATGCCAAGGATGGCCAGGAGCGGGGCCGAACGCCAGAACATGGCCGAGAGCAGCAGCGCGATCGGCCCGCCCACCGCCCCTAACCAGGCAAGGACAGTCGTCGGGTCTGCGTTCGCCAGGCTGGGAGGCTCCTCCGGGACAAACGCGCCGTCGTCGTCGGACTCGTAGTCGCGGGGCCCGGACGTGGTGTCCGGCAGCTCGGCGCCGCCTGCAGCCGCCGGCGTCCCGGAAGCGGGGGAGAGCCGTTCCTCGGCGGAGAGCTCGATCGGTGCGGTACCGGCGAGACCCAGCGGGTCAAAGTCGCGGAATGTCCAGGCCGGCGAGGCGCCGCGGGCGGTGTCTGGTCCTCCGGCGCTGTCCGATCCGCCGGTGCTTCCCCTCCCGCCGGCGGGTCCGCCCCGGGTCGCCTCGTCCCCGGGGGGTCGCACCTCTTCGAGCCTGGCGACAAGATCCAGCCAGACGGCGTCGTCATCGGCGGCCTGCGCATCAGCGGCGGAGGCGTCCTCCGGCTCGTGTTCCAAGGGCTGGTGGTGCGAGGACTCGCGGGGCCCGGGCTCGCCGGGTCCGCGGGGTTCGGGCTCGTGACGCGGGTTGGCGCCCGGGTCAGGGGTGCCGGCCGCGTCGGGCTCGGGAGAAGGCGCGCCTGCGGCGTCAGGATCGGGAGTCTCAGGATCCGGGACACCGGGCTCGGGCTTAGTCATTGGCCGTGTCCTTCCGGCCGGCGGGGGAGCCGCCCGGGCTGGCTGCGGCCGCCACGGACCGGACAAATTCGGCCGTGCCGCTGAAGATCCCGGGCGCGTCGTTATCCATCGTGGCGACGTGGTAGCTGTTTTCCAGCGGGACCACCTCAAGCGGGGCGTTGGTCAACCCGCGGCGCAGGGCCACCATGCTGGACTCGGAGACCACATGGTCCACCGAGGAACGGTAGACCCGGACGGGCGCGGTGACGCGCGGCAGCAGCCGCACGGTGTCCTTGAACATCTTGTTGAGCTCGTGGGCCGCGGCCACGGGCGTCCGTGGATACGCGCCCTCATCGATGTCCGGTTTAAGGATGTCGTTGGCGATCGCCGGGGTGCTCTTGAGGACGAACTTCAAGATGCCGGCCAGCGGGGCGCGCCGGTCATCGATCACCAGGCCGGGGTTGACCACCACCACACCCGCCACGGGGCGGGTCGCCGCGATGCGCAGCGCCAGGGTCCCGCCCATGGACAGACCCGCCATGACCACGACGTCGCATTCCTCGGCGAGCTCGAGGTAGGCGGCGTCCAGGGCCGCGTGCCAGTCCTGCCAGCGGGTCCGGGCCAGCTCCTGCCAGCTGGTGCCGTGCCCCGGCAGCAGCGGCATCCGGACGGCGAATCCGGCACTTGCCAGGGACAGCGCCCAGTCCCGCACACTGTGCGGGCTGCCGGTGAAGCCGTGGGAGACCACGACGCCGGTCCGGGGACCGGTTCCGGTGAACGGGCTGCTGAACGGCGAGTGGTCCGGGAGGATGCTCATAAAGTCTCCGATGGGGCGGTTGGCGGCGTCATGGAGCGGGTGTGCTCAAGGAAGAAGCGCACTGATTCTTCAAAGACTAACGGCGCATCGGCATCCAGCGTTGCAACGTGTCCGCTGTGCGGAAGGCGGACCACCCGGAGCTCCCGGGATCCGAGGCGCCTGCGCAGCAGCTCCAGCGACGACGGCGGGACCACGACGTCGGCGTCCGACTTGAAGACCAGGGCGGGTGCCTGCACTGCCGGCAGTTCCCTCAGCGTCGCGGAGAACAGCCGGCGCAGCTGGTGAACTGCCGCGAGCGGCGTCAGGGAATAGTCGCCGTCGTCGGTGGTGGGCGCCGTGGAATTCTCCTCCCGGACCGGCGTGGTGGTGCGCTGGAAATACTTGAGCAGTCCAACCACCCGGACCCTGCGGTCATAGAAGCTCAGGCCGGGGTTCACCACGGCCACGCCTGCGACCTCGTGGCGGGCCGCGGTGCGCAGGGCGATCGTGCCGCCCATGGAAAGCCCCGCGACGTAGCAGTCGCTGGTCCGCGCGGCCAGGTCAAGGTACGCCGTCTCAAAGCTCGTGTACCAGTCCCGCCAGCCTTGCCGGGCGAGGTCGCGCCAGTGGGTTCCGTGCCCGGGAAGCAGCGGCACCGACACCGCGAAACCCCGGTCGGCCAGGTGCCGGGCCCACGGCAGGACGCTCAGCGGGCTGCCGGTGAAGCCGTGGCAGATGGCCACGCCGGTGCGGGCGTTGGTGCCGTGGCCGGGGTAGCTGAAAGCGGCGGGTCCCGGGGAAGTATGGCTTTCCGTCATGAGCCCATCGTGTCATCCCTGGCGGCAAAACTCACTAGAGTAAGGTGTCCATTGAAGTCCTGGCCGGACCCGGTTCGGGCGGCCGGCCAGCCGCCTTCCCGAGAGGTCACCGAGTGTTTTATTGGTTCATGAAGACGTTTGTCCTGGGACCGGTGTTGAAGCTGTTGTTCCGGCCCTGGGTCAAGGGCCTCGACAACGTCCCGGCCGAGGGTGCCGCCATCCTGGCCTCGAACCACCTCTCCTTCTCGGATTCGATCTTCATGCCGGTCATGGTGCCGCGTCCCGTCGTCTTCCTGGCGAAATCTGAATACTTCACCGGCACCGGGATCAAGGGCCGGCTCACCGCGGCCTTCTTCCGGCTGACCAACCAGCTCCCCATGGACCGGTCAGGCGGTGCCGCGTCCGCGCAGTCCCTGAACGCCGGCATGGACGTGCTCAAGGGCGGTTCGCTCCTGGGCATCTATCCCGAGGGGACACGCAGCCCCGACGCCCGGCTGTACCGCGGCAAGGTGGGCGTTGCCCGGCTCGCGCTGCAGGCCCGGGTGCCGGTCATTCCGGTGGCGATGATCGGAACGGACAAAGTGCAGCCGATCGGCAAGCGCATGCCCAACATCCGGCGCATCGGCATGATTTTCGGCGAGCCGCTCGACTTCAGCCGCTACTACGGGATGGAGGATGACCGGCTGATCCAGCGTTCGGTGACCGATGAGATCATGTATGAACTCATGCGGCTGTCCGGCCAGGAATACGTGGACGAGTACGCCGCCGTGGTGAAACTCCGGCAGACGGGCAAGGCCCAAGAGGCGGCCCCGGTGGAGAACACAGCGCAGGACGCCGAACCGGACACAACGCAGGACGCCGAACCGGACACAGCGCAGAAACCGGTGCCCACAGACCCGGCGGCAGCCCGCGGGCAGGACGCGCCGGCTCCGACAGCCGACGACGGCCCGGAGGCTCCGGGGACCGACTGAGCGGCTGCGCGGATGCCATGTGACGGAATCCGGCATGCGAATGACAGGCGGGGCCGACGAACCCGGATGGGACATCTATCCTTAGAGGGTGACCGAGCTATCTGAGAAACCAGTTTCCCCGCTGACCAGCACCGCCCAGAGCGGAGCCGCCAACTATCCCGGACTGGACAACTGGCGTGAGCTCCCGGCCTCGCAGCAGCCCACGTGGTCCGATCAGGCCGTCTTCGAGGCGTCCGTCAAGGAACTTTCCGTCCTGCCGCCCCTCGTGTTCGCCGGCGAGGTGGACATCCTTCGGGAACGGCTTGCCGCCGCCGCGCAGGGCAAGGCCTTCCTGCTCCAGGGCGGCGACTGCGCCGAGACCTTCGAGGCGGCCACGGCGGACAAGATCAGTGCGCGCGTCCGGACCATTCTGCAGATGGCCGTGGTCCTCACCTACGGTGCGGCCATGCCGGTCATCAAGATGGGCCGCATGGCGGGCCAGTTCGCCAAGCCGCGCTCCTCCAACGACGAAACCCGCGACGGCGTGACCCTCCCGGCGTACCGCGGCGACATCGTCAACGGTTACGACTTCACCCCCGAGTCCCGTGCGCACGATGCCAGCCGGATGCTGAAGGCGTATCACACCTCCGCTTCCACCCTGAACCTGATCAGGGCCTTCACGCAGGGCGGCTTCGCGGACCTGCGCCTGGTGCACCAGTGGAACAAGGGCTTCACCGAGAACCCGGCGAACGCCCGCTACGAGTCGCTGGCCCGCGACATCGACCGCGCCATCAAGTTCATGGCCTCCTGCGGCGCCGACTTCGAGGCGCTCAAACGGGTGGAGTTCTACGCAAGCCACGAGGCCCTCCTGCTCGATTACGAGCGCGCCCTGACCCGCATCGATTCGCGCACCGGACTGCCCTATGACACCTCGGCGCACTTCCTGTGGATCGGGGAACGTACCCGCGAACTGGACCACGCGCACGTTGATTTCCTCTCCCGTGTCCGCAACCCGATCGGCGTCAAGCTCGGCCCGTCGACGAGCGGCGACGATGCCCTGCGCCTGATCGACAAGCTGGATCCGGAGCGGGAGCCCGGCCGGCTCACCTTCATTACCCGCATGGGCGCCGGCAACATCCGCGAAAAGCTGCCCCCGATCGTCGAGCGCGTCACCGCCTCCGGGGCACAGGTCCTGTGGGTCACGGACCCCATGCACGGCAACACGGTGACGTCGCCGAACGGCTACAAGACCCGCAATTTCGACGACGTCATCGACGAAGTGCGCGGATTCTTCGAGGTCCACCATGCGCTCGGCACTGTTCCGGGCGGACTGCACGTGGAGATGACGGGCGACGACGTCGCCGAATGCCTCGGCGGAGCGGACCCGATCGATCAGGAGGCCTTCCTTGACCGCTACGAATCGGTCTGCGATCCGCGCCTGAACCACATGCAGTCCCTGGAAATGGCCTTCCTCGTGGCCGGTGCCCTGGCCAAGCGCTAAACCCCTGCGCTGACCCGCAGCGCTGACTGAAGTCCTGACAAAGAAGGCTCCGCCCGGCTGTACCAGCCGGGCGGAGCCTTCTTTCGTGGGGCCTTCTTTCGTGGGGCCTTCCCTGAGCCGGGTGCGGCTCCGCTCAGACCACGGTCAGCGTGATGACCGAGCCCTCCGGCACGTTCGTGTCCACCGGATCCTGTGCCCGGACTGTTCCGAAGAATCCGCCCAGGATGTTGTCCACCTGGACCGTAAAACCGAGGTCCTCCAGGGCCTTCTGGGCTTCCGAGGCCTGTTTCCCGATGAAACTGGGAACATGGACCAGCTTCGGGCCCTTCGAGATGGTCAGGGTGACCGTTCCGCCCTTGGTCAGGTTGCCCGAGGCGGGATCCTGCGACACCACCGAGCCTTTGGGAACCTTGGGGTCATTGACGGGCTCCGGGGAGACCGCGGCCTTTAGCCCGGCCGCCTCAAGGGCACCCACGGCGTCACCGCGGTCCTGGCCCCGGACATCGGGAACCGGAATGGGCTGCGGGCCCTTCGAGACCGTCAGGCCCACCGGAGTGCCGTGCTTGGCCGGCTTTCCACCGTGCGGCACCTGGGCCAGCACGGTCCCGGCAGGCGCCGACTCATCGTATGTCCCGGTGACCGGCCCTAGAGCCATTTTGGCGCCGTTGAGGGCCTTCTTGGCCTCGTCCAGGGTCTTGCCTGTGAGCTCGGGCAGCGGGAAAAGCTCCGGGCCCTTGGAGACGGCAAGGGACACCGGCTCGAATTTTCGGATGACCTGGCCGGCAGCCGGTTCGGAGCCGACCACCAGGCCCGGCGAGACGTCGTCGTTGAAGACATCCTTGACCGTCGACTGGAACCCGGCGGTCCGGAGCAGCTCCTGGGCCTGGGCAACCGTCTTGTTGGCCACCGGCGGGATCGTTCCGGGCGAGCCCGGTCCCATGCCGAAGAACCAGCCGGCGACGGCGGCGAGCAGCGCCGCGACCACGATCAGGACAATCCACAGCAGCCCGCGGCGTCGGGGGTTCCCTTCGTGCAGGGTCTTGGTCGGCGTGGCGGCGGCGCGCTGCCGCGCCTTTTCCTCGTCCCGATCGAGCCTGCGCTGGGCGCGCTTGCTGGGGGCGGTCGCAACGTCGCCCTCCTCGTCGTACCCGGACCCCGGGTAGGCGACCTCGTCCGGGGTGGACAACGGCCCATACGCAGGACGCTGCGGGGCATTGGACATGACGGTGGTCGGGTTGCCGCTGTTGCGGGCGATCATCTCGGTGGGGCGTTGGAGGCTGCCGTATGTTTCGGTGGGCTGCTGGAGCCGGCCGTACGCTTCGGTGGGCATCTCCGGCGGAGCCGGCACGTAGGCGGTGTCCCGCGCATCCGACGCCGGGTGCGGGCTGCCCGGCGGGGCGGCCGCTGCCGGCAGCGAGCTGCGGATGGCCGCCGGGGGCTGGAGATCGAGTTCGGCGTCGCTGAGGTTGGTCCTGATGTGCCGGAGTTCGGACAAGAGCGCGTTTCCGTCGACGGGGCGCTTGTCCGGATCCCTGTCCGTGCACCACTGGACGAGCTCGTCGATCTCCGCGGCCAGCCCGGGCACCCGCACGGACGGAGCGTCCACCGTGGAATTGACGTGCTGGTAGGCGACCTGGATCGGCACCTCGCCGTCGAACGGCTGACGGCCGGTGATCATTTCGTAAAGCATGATGCCCACCGAGTAGATGTCGCTGCGGGCATCCGCCTGCTTGCCCAGGACGAGCTCGGGGGAGAGGTAGGCGACGGTCCCGATCAGGGCGCCGGTGCTCGTGGACGTTGAGATGGCACGTGCCAGTCCGAAGTCGCCGAGCTTGATCCGCCCGTCGTCTGCTATCAGGACATTTTCCGGCTTGATGTCCCGGTGGATCATGCCGGCGGCGTGCGCGGCGCCCAGGCCCTCGACCACCGGATCGATCAGCGCCAGGGCCAGCCGCGGTGACAGGGCGCCCTTGTCATTGAGGACGTCCCGCAGGGTGTGTCCCTTGATGTACTCCATGACCAGGTAGGCGAGGCGGCCGTCCTCGCCCTGGTCCAGGACGCCCACTACGTGGGGGTGGGACAACCGTGCCGCCGCCTTGGCTTCGCGCCCCAGCCGGTCCAGGAACTGTGGGTCGTCAGCCAGGTGGGGATGGAGCACCTTCAGTGCGACATCGCGCTCAAGGCGCTGGTCCGTGGCGAGATACACGGTGGACATCCCGCCGCGGGCAAGCCTGGATTGAACCCGGTAGCGATTATCCACCAGGTTCCCGACGAGAGCGTCCGACACGTATTCCTGCACTTTACAATCGTAGTCGCTGGACGGAAACGGGCCCGAATCAACATGCGATCCGGGCCCGTAGCCTCACGCTCCGTGGCGCCGGAGCCTGCCCTAAGCGTGCGGTGACGTCTGTTCGGGCGGCTCCTGCGCGCGGCAGGTCAGCCGAACAGCTTCTTGTTGGCCTTGATGGCGGCCACATAAGCCTTGGTGTCCTCGTACATGCCGTGCTGGCTGACCGAGTACTGACCCTGGTAGTAGCCGGCAACGGCAGCGTCCAGGTTCGGGCTCGTGCGGACCAGCTGGCGGATGATCGCGATGCCCGCCGTGGCGTTGTCGTACGGGTCCAGCAGGTTCAGCTTGCGGCCCACCAGGTCCGAGGCCCACGTGCCCGAGGACGGGATGACCTGCATGGTGCCGATCGCGTTGGCCGGCGACACGGCGCGCTGGTTGAAGCCGGATTCCTGAAGGGCAAAGGCCAGGGCCAAGCTCGCGTCCACGCCCATGCGCCGTGCCGTGTCAGCCACGATTGACTTCATCTCTTCGCGGCTGGGGACCGGTGAGGCGTTGAGCAGCGCCTTGTTCTGGTTAGCCGAGGTGACCACTGCGGCCGGGTAGCTGAACCCGAGGAACGAGCTGGGAACCAGCGGCGTGCTGGCGGCCGGCTTGCTCGAGGCCGGTGCAATCGTCGACGCGCCTGGAATGGCGAGTTTCTGCCCCGGGTAGATGATGCTGGAGACCGTCAGCCGGTTGGCGGACAGGACATCCGAGAGCCTGACGCCGTTGCGGGCCGCGATGCCGGAGAGGGTGTCGCCGGCCTTGATGGTGTAGGAACCCGACGGCGTCGACGGCGCCGGGCGGACGGCGGGTGTTGCGGCCGGAGCGGAGGGAACCGCCGTGCTGGACCCGCCAACCTTGATCTTCTGACCGGGGTAGATGATGGAGCCCATGTTGAGCCCGTTCCATTTCAGGACCTCGGAAAGCCCGACGCCGTGGCGCACCGCGATGCCGCCCAGGGTATCGCCCGATTTCACGACGTAGATCCGGCCCGCGCCGGCGGAACTGGCGGAGGCCGGTTTAGCGGCGGCGGAATGCGCGGGGGCGGCCTTGGTAGCCGCCGACGCCGAGCCCGTGAGCTTGATCCTCTGCCCCGGGTAGATCACGGTGTTCGCCTGCAGCTTGTTCAGTGTGAGCACGGCCCTGGTGTCCAGGCCGTAGCGGCCGGCAATGGCGCTGATGGTGTCGCCGCGGGCGATCGTGTAGACGGCGGGAGCCGCCAGCTTCGCCGGACGCAGCGCGCCAGGGACGGTTGCCGGAACGGACGCCGCGGGGATTACTGCCGCTTTGACGGACGTTGCCTCCACCGCCTGGGCTCGCATGGCCGCCGCCAGTGTCGCCGGAACGGCGCGCGGCCGCGGCTCGGCCGCGGCTGGCTGGGCGATCGCCAGCGAGGAAAGCATGACGGCGGGAAGCGCCGCCGTCGTCGCCGCGATCAGCGGCAGGCTGGGCCTCGGGTGGTGCTGTGGCGAACGTGCGGTTGTCATTGGAAAGATCCTCTTCTCAGCGGCAACGCTGCGGTCAGGCCGGTACAACTGGTGTTACCAGTGTGACAAATGTTATAGCTGTTACAAATGTGATCCATGTGAATCTCTCACGAATTAGTAATTAGCACAAGAACTGTTTGATATTCCGTAAACCGGATTTCGGCGTCGTGTCGGCCCAACGGCGCCCCCGGCGGGTCCGCGGTGAGCCGGGCGCGTTCCCGGCCGGGCCGATCGGCGGCAGCCGCGGACGTCATTTCCCCGGCGCCCGACTATGCGGCGGGGCACCCCGCGTGGCAATCTTTATCCGTGAGTAATGTAGAAAGCCTCGTGGGCGAATGGCTGCCCCTGCCCGATGTCGCACAGCTACTGAACGTATCTATTACCAAAGTCCATGCACTGCTGGACGAGCGTGCGCTGGCGGCCATCAGAATCGGTGACCGGCGCATCCGTTCGGTACCGGCGGCTTTCATCCAGGACGGCCACGCCGTGGAGAGCTTGAAGGGCACGATTATTGTCCTCTCGGACGCCGGATATTCAGATGAGGAACTGATCACCTGGCTCTTCACCCCGGACGAATCCCTCCGCGGCCGGCCGATCGATGCCCTGCGCGAAGGGCGCAAGACCGAAATCCGCCGCCGGGCCCAGTCCCTGGCCTGGTAGTAGCCGGCTGACAGCCCTCCCGGCGGACAGCACCCCCAAAGACGCGCCGTTGCGGGCCGTGTAAAGCGCATGCCGCTTTGCACGGCCCGTGGTGTATGGTCCAAAGTCTCTTCGGGCACGGGAAATCCTGCCACCAGACCCGAGCGTGGCCGTGAGCGGGCCGGGATTCCCGGACGCAGGAACTGTTTCGTGGACGCAGGCCTCAGGAGGCGCGGCTGACGGTGGCCTCCGCCAGCTTGCGGAGCGCCGTCTTGGGCAATTCCTCCAACGGCAGCAGGTCCAGGGCGGCGAAGGCAGCCTTCCCGAATTCGTCAATGAGCACTTCCGTCGCCTGGAGCGCGCCGCAGTCCACGATGATCCGCCGGATCTCCTCGATGTCGGCATCGCTCAGATCTGGGCTGCCCAGCTTGGCGTCGATGAATTCCGATTCCGCCGGCGAGGCCTGGTCCAGGGCGAATGCCACCAGTACCGTGCGCTTGCCCTCACGCAGATCGTCGCCGGCAGGCTTTCCCGTAGTGACCGGGTCGCCGAAGACGCCCAGGACGTCGTCCCGCAGCTGAAACGCCTCGCCGAGCGGCAGCGCGAAGGCGGAGTAGCCGCGCAGCAACTCATCGCCTGCGCCGGCCAGGGCCCCGCCCAGGGCGAGAGGGTGCTCTGTGGAGTACTTGGCCGACTTGAACCTGATGATGGACTGCGCCCGGCTGACCGCCCCGGCCCGGTCGCGCCGGGGCCCGGCAACTTCCTCCAGGATGTCCAGATACTGCCCGGCCATCACTTCGGCGCGCATGAGGTTGAAGATCAGCCGCGCCGGGCTGCCGGAGGCCGCACGGTGCCCGATCTCGGTGAAGGACTCCTCGCTGAAGGACAAGCAAAGATCGCCGGTCAGGATGGCGGCCGCGTGGCCAAATCGCTCACTGTCCAGCGCCCAGCCCTGGGTCTCGTGCAGGTCACTGAAGCGCCGGTGGACGCTCGGACCACCCCGGCGGGTATCCGAGCGGTCAATGATGTCGTCGTGGATCAGGGCCGCGGCCTGGAACAGCTCCAGGGCCGAGCCTGCCGTCACCACCTCGGCGGCGCCGGCCTCGCCGCCAGCGCCGCGCCACCCCCAGTAGCACATGAGGGCACGGAGGCGCTTGCCGCCCGTCACCAGGTTCGAGATCGAGCCCATGAGCGGATCGATGTCCTGCGAGATTGCGGACATCACGGCCTGCCGGCTGGTCAGGAAATCCGTGAGCTGGCTGGCCACAGAGGCGACGAATGCCGCCTGCTCGAGCCGCAGCTGTTCAGCGAGTGTCACTTGACGGACTCGGCAGCGACATTCGCGCCGATCGTGAACGTGGAGACGCCGCCGGTCTCCATGATGGAGATGTTGACGGTCTCGTTGTCCCCGCGCAGGAAGTCCTTGGAGGGCACGGTGCCCACGGCGTCCCCGGGCACGGCCTTGAAGCCGTGTGCCCCGAGCCCCTTGGTGTAGAACGCCAGGACGTTGGCTGCCGGGGCACTGATGCTGCCGACGAGGGCCACGGTGGCCGGCACCGTGGTCTTGTCAAAGCTGGACGACACCACCTTGGCCCCGGGCATCAGCGGCAGCAGCGTCTGCGGGAAACCGGGAACCAGGGCACCGACGGTGGCCGAGGTGCCGGGCTCCGCGGACGGGCTTGGCGGCGCCGTGGTGGAGGACTGCGGCGATGCGGCCGGGGTCGATGCCGACCCCGCCGCCGGAGTTCCGGTGCTGGCAGGTGTGCATGCGGCCAAGGCCAATAACGTGCCTGCCGCCGCGATGGCCGCTGCGGCACGTTTGCGCTGTCCAAATACCTTCACAGGGATTTTCCTCCTGGTGTTGAAGCGGAATCAGCCTCCAGTTTAGTCAGTCTCCGGGCATAGGATTGAAGACGTGGGGCCGGACGCAGACAAACAGCAGAGAGCGCAGCCGACCATGCCCGCCAAACTGCAGCCCCAGCTCCCGGGCGAGCGCCATCTCCAGCCCGCTGGGCGACTGAGCGAGGACGCACTGCGGGAACTGCGGCGCAGCAGCATCATGCACGTGGATATGGACGCGTTCTTTGTCTCGGTGGAGCTGCGCAGCCGGCCCGAGCTCAAGGGAAGGCCCGTCATTGTGGGCTATCCGGCGGAGCGGTCCGTGGTGCTCTCGGCCTCCTACGAGGCCCGGGCCTTCGGCGTCAGATCAGCGATGCCCATGGCGGTAGCAGCGCGCATGTGCCCTTCGGCCGTCATCATCGAGCCCCGCCACAAGCTCTACTACGAAGTGTCCGGCCAGATCATGGCCATCTTTGGGTCCATCACCGATCTCGTGGAGCCGCTCAGCGTTGACGAGGCCTTCCTCGACGTCGGGGGAGCCATCCGGCGGCTGGGTGCGCCGCAGGAGATCGGAGAGCTGATCCGGGCCCGCGTTTTCCGGGAACTGGGAATCACGGCCTCGGTGGGAATCGCTGCCAGCAAGTTCGTCGCCAAGATCGCTTCCACCCGGTGCAAACCCGACGGGCTGCTGCTGATCCGGCCCGAGGAGACCGTTCCGTACCTGCATAGCCTTCCCGTCAGCGCACTGTGGGGAGTCGGCGGCAAGACCGTGGAAGTTCTGGCCCGGAGGGGGATCCGGACGGTGGCGGATGTCGCGGCCTCGCCGTTGCCCTCTCTGCGCAAGCTCCTCGGCGCCGCGGGGGAGCACGTCTACCGGCTCTCCTGGGGCATCGATCCGCGGCCGGTGACCCCGGTCCGGCTGGAAAAGAGCATCGGGGCCGAGGAGACGTTTGCCACGGACACGGCGGATGACGCCCTGCTGCATCGGGAACTGCTGCGGCTTTCACACCGTACTGCGGAACGCCTCCGCGGCGCCGGAATGCATGCCCGCACCGTCGCCCTCAAGCTTCGATACGCGGATTTTTCCACCATCACCCGCAGCCGAACCGTGAGCACCCCCATCGACAGCGCCCAGCTTCTCTATGCCGTCGCCGTCCAGCTCCTGGAATCCGTCGGCGACCGGCCCATGACAGTCCGGCTCGTGGGCATCCGGGCCGAACAGCTGGACGTGGCCGCCGAAGCCCCGCTGCAGCTCAGCCTGGACCGCCGGGACGACAACTGGCGTGCCGCCGAACAGGCCCTCGATGCGGTCACCCGGAAATTCGGCAATAAATCCGTTCTGCCGGCGCGCCTTCTGGATCCGGGGGGAGACGCCGAATAAGCCGCCGGGCTCTTGCCGGCGTCAACCAGGCACCGTTTAGGCGCTTTGCGGCGCCGTTAAGCCTCAGCAGGGAATGACAGGGCCTTAAGACTGTCTTTCAGAACGGGCCGCGACAATCTATCCTTATTAATACCTAGGTTTAGGACGACTGGATCGACCACACGGGCAACGACCTAGCCAGCTGAAGACCTGAACGGGACTTTTGAATTGCCCCTTTTCGCCAATGACGGCGATGGGGAACCACTTCGGAATCCCGGGCGTTAGGGGATTAGGGCAATGGCCGCGTCGCGCTGCGACGATGGCAGACTTGAGGAGGTCGTGATGCCGCTCTCGGAGCACGAACAGAAGTTGCTGGAGCAACTTGAGAAGCAGCTGCATGAAGACGATCCCAAGTTTGCCAGCTCCATGGGATCGGTCCCCGGGCGATCCTGGTCCACCCGGCACTTGGTGATTGGCGTTCTAGCTACGCTCGCAGGGGTGCTGTTGCTGTTGGTGGGTGTGTCGATGCAGAACATCTTTGTCGGGGTCCTGGGCTTCGTGGTGATGGGCGCCGGCGTGTATTTCGCCACCATGCGCAGTTCGGCAGTGGGAAAGGCCAAAGCGGCCGGCGGACGCAAGCCGGGGAAGCCGCGGAGTTCGTTCATGAGCAATCTTGAGCAGCGCTGGGATGAACGTCACAGGGGCGAACCCTAAACGTCTCCACGAGGGGTTCTGTGAGCCCTCCACTTTCCGCCACCGGCCAATCCGGGGGGGCAGCGCGAGACCCGCTTCGGCGGGTCTTTTGCCATTTAAGGCGCCATTTTCCAGGTCGCCGGCTCCCATAATGGCCACGCCAAGGAATTACTCCGCGCCTGCGCCGGCCCTCCTGCCCGGCGGGACAGCCGTGATCGCCGCGGGCACACAAAAACGCTCCACTTTCCACCACCCCTGCCAAATCTCTGCAAATGCTGGGAAGAAAGGGGATAAACATCCGCAAATTTGTCTAAACATCCCGGGCGTGTCGTTGACTGTGGAGCGATGTGGAGTAATGTGGAGGACGTAAGAGGGTAGTGGCAGCACAGGGGACGTTGGACTTCCTAGAACAGACAGGCGGTGGGCCGTGTTTCTCGGCACACATTCGCCGCGTCTGGACGAAAAGGGTCGAATTATCCTCCCAGCGAAGTTCCGCGAGGAGCTTGCCAGCGGGCTGGTTCTCACAAGGGGCCAGGAGCGTTGCATCTACGTCTTCAGTGAGGCGGAATTCGGCCGGGTTCACGAGCAGATGCGGGAGGCTCCAATTTCCTCCAAGCAGGCCCGTGACTACATCCGCGTTTTCCTCTCTGGAGCCTCGGACGAGGTACCTGACAAGCAGGGGCGCGTGACGATTCCGCCAGCGCTCCGGGAATACGCAGGTCTTGGCCGGGAACTCGCCGTCATCGGCGCAGGATCCCGGGCGGAGATCTGGGACGCCCAGGCTTGGAGTGAGTACCTGGCCGAAAAGGAAACCGCCTTCTCGGAAACCGACGACGCCATCCCGGGGATTCTCTGAATCCCCACTGACCACCAGCACACACGTTCCTTGATCGAGATCTCCAGCCGCCCATCCGGTTGCTGTCCTGGCTCACTTCCCCGGAGCCAGGCCGGCGCAGGGTAGGCGCGGATGGGGATCTGGACCAAGGAACGTTGCGTAAGAGCATCAAACAGCAAGGTGCAACCACCACACTCGCCGACGGAAGGACGAAGGCATGACTGATCCCGACCAGGCGAAGCCTACGTCCGAACGCCATGTACCGGTCCTCAAGGACCGGTGCATCAATTTGTTGGCCCCGGGGTTCGACGCCGCCCGCAGCCGCGGCGAGACTCCGGTGGTCATCGACGCAACGCTCGGCATGGGCGGCCACTCGGAGGCCCTCCTCCAGCGCTTCCCCGATCTTCACCTGATCGGCATCGACCGCGACGAGGAAGCACTGGCCCTGGCGGGGGAGCGGCTGGCGCCCTTCGCCAACCGGACCGACCTCGTTCACGCCGTCTACGACGAGATCCCGGAGGTCCTCGAGGACCTGGGCTTCACCGAAGTGCACGGCGTGCTCATGGACCTGGGCGTCTCGTCCCTGCAACTGGACGAGCGGGAGCGGGGCTTCGCCTACTCCTTCGACGCGCCGCTGGACATGCGAATGGACACGAGCCGCGGCCAGACCGCCGCCGACGTCGTGAACAACTACAGCGAAGAGGACCTCGTCCGGATCATCCGGAAATGGGGCGAAGAAAAGTTTGCCGGCCGCATCGCCAACAGAATTGTGGCCGCGCGCGCCGAGAAACCCTTCACCACCACCGGGGAACTCGTAGAACAGATCCGCTCGGTGGTGCCCGCCGGTGCCGCCAAGTCCGGCGGCCACCCCGCCAAACGCACCTTTCAGGCACTGCGGATCGAGGTCAACGAGGAACTGGACGTCCTGGAGCGCGCCATCCCGGCGGCCATCGAGGCCATCGCCGTGGGCGGCCGCGTCGTCGTCATGTCCTATCACTCCCTCGAGGACAAGATCGTCAAGAGTTTCTTCCAGGCAGGATCGAAGTCCTCGGCCCCGCTCGGCTTCCCGGTTGAGCTCGAAGAGCACAAACCCGAACTCAAAACCTTGACGAAGGGCACTGAGGTGCCCACCGCCGACGAAATAGCAGAAAACCCCCGCGCAGCTTCCGCCCGGTTGCGCGCCGTCGAACGCATCAAAGCCAGGAGAGCAGCATGAGCTACGCCGCAGTCAACAGCTACCCCGTTGCCCAAGGCGCGACCGCCCGCGCCCTGCCCGGCGTTCTCCCCGGCACGGGTCCGGCCCGGAAGTCGCGCACCCCGCTGTCGCTGGTCCGCTCGGCCCCCCGCAAGCGCCGCGCGCCGTTCGTCGTCCTCTGCTTCGGCCTCCTGGCGATTGCGCTCATGGCCGTGCTGGTCCTGAACATCTCCGTCTCGTCCGCGCAGTACCAGCTGGTCCAGCTCCGCAGCGAGCAGACCACCCTGACGAAGCAGAACCAGGACCTCACCCAACAGGTGCAGAACTTCGATGCCCCGCAGAACCTCGCCGCCAAGGCCACGGAACTGGGCATGGTGGCTTCCCTCGCCAAGGGCCAGATCGATCTCTCCACCCTGAGCGTCACGGGCAAGGCGAAGCCGGCCGTGAAGGGCGACGCTCCGGGTTCGGTCATCGCCGCGCCCGCCGTGGCCGGACAGCTCACCGTCGTTCCGCCGGCCACGGAGAACGAACCGCTCGCCCAGCACAAGCCGGCAGACACCAAGCCAGCCGACACGAAACCGGCCGACGCCGTGCCGGCCCCGGCAGCTGCCGCCGCTGCCAAACCCGTGCAGCCCGCGGCCCCGGCCGTGGAGCTCCACGGCGGATCGGTTCCGGCCCCCGCGCAGAAGGTGCCCGGGCAGTAACCTCCACTGACCAACCACCAGCACAGCAAGCAGCAAGGACTCACCGTGGCGAAGAACTCCGGCAAGGCAAGCAAGGCGAAAGCCCCAAACGCCACCCGGCGGCTCCGCTGGGGCCTCGGCATCATGCTGTCGCTTCTGTTGGTGGTCGGCGGCAAGCTGTTCATGGTCCAGGGGCTGGATGTCGGGGGCATGGCCGAGGCCGCCCTCAATAACAGGCTCACGCCCATTGTGCTGCCCGCAGAGCGCGGCAGCATCCTCGATTCCTCGGGCACGGTCCTGGCCAGCAGCGTCATCCGTTACAACATCGTGGTGGACCAGACCGTCAACACCAAGACCGACTCCTTCCGCCGGCTCGAAACGGTCAACGGCAAGGATGAACTGGTCACGGTCACCAGAGACCAGGGCATCTCCGAACTGGCCGCCGTGCTCGGCATGGACCGGAACGCGCTGCGCCAGGCCCTGACCGGAACTCTGCGCTATTACATCGTGGCCAAGGACTTGAAGCCGGACATCGAGGACCAGGTGTCCAAGCTCCAGATCCCGGGCATTGTCACCGAAGGCACCAGCAAACGGGTCTATCCCAACGGTTCCGTGGCCGGCGGGATTGTCGGGTTCCTCAAGGACGGCACCACCGGCCAGGCGGGGCTGGAGCAGACCCAGGACGAGATCCTCAAAGGCACCCCGGGCAAACGGGTTTTCGAGATCGGCGCGGACGGCCTTCGCATCCCGGTGGGTGTGGACCAGTTGACCCCGGCGGTCAACGGCAAGGACATCAAGCTCACGCTGAACTCTGACCTGCAGTACTTTTCCCAGCAAGCGATCCAAAGCCAGAAGGATAAACTCGGCGCCGAATGGGGCGTGATTGTGGTCTCGGACGTCAAGACCGGCAACATCATCGCCATGGCGGACACCGACGCCCCCGATCCCAACGACCCCGGCAAGGTTGCCGCCCAGGACCGCGGCGTCCGGGCCGTCACCGCCTCCTACGAGCCGGGGTCGGTGGAGAAGATGATCACCGCCGCCGCCGTGATCCAAGAGGGTAAGGCCAAGCCGCTGGATGCCTTCACGATTCCGCCCACCTACACCGTGGACGGCCAGACCTTCAGCGACGCGTTCGAACACGGCACGGAGCAACGGACACTCGCCGGCATCGTCGGCTTCTCCATGAACACCGGAACGGTGATGGTCGGCCAGCGGCTGAGCAAGGACCAGCGCTACGGCTGGCTGCGGAAGTTCGGCATCGGCGACGCCCCGGACATCGGCCTCCCGGCGGAATCCAAGGGCATCCTGACTCCGGCCGACCAATGGGACGGGCGCCAGCAGTACACCGTGCTATTCGGGCAGGGCGTTGCCCAGTCCACCCTCCAAACCGTCCGTGCCTACCAGAGCATCGCCAACGGCGGCGTAATGCTCCAGCCGCGGCTGATCGACAGCTACATCAATCCGGACGGTACCGAGGAGAAGGTCCCCGTCAAGGACCCGCAGCAGGTGGTCTCCAAGGAGACCGCCAAGCAGGTGCGCGACATCCTGGAGAGCGCCGTGACCGAGGGAGAGATCAAGGAAGCCGCCATTGACGGCTACCGGGTCGGTGCCAAGACGGGCACGTCCGAATCCCCGTGCGACGACGGCAAATCCGGCTTCTGCGGGTACACCGCCTCGATCATCGGAATGGCGCCCATGGACGATCCGCGGTTTATTGTGGAGGTGGTCCTGCAACGGCCCAAGGGAAGCATCTACGGAATCACCAACGGACCGGTGTTCCGTTCGGTGATGAGCCAGACGCTGCGCACGTACAACGTCGAGCCCTCCACCGGCAAACCCGTCCGGCTGCCGCAGTACGCCAAGTAGCCCTGTCCCACCCGGCACCCGGAAGTTACGAACCGGCGCCGCACCACAGCGCCTGCGGGCCGGAGCATGTCTCCGTGCGCAGTGCCTGATCCACAAAGTGCCCGATCTACTAGCACCGCAACGGAGATCCATTTGTCAGAGCTCACCGCCCCCGACGCTTCCGCGCCGTCCGGCCGCGACTCCACCCCCGGCTTCCGGCCCACGGCGGTTGTCGCAGTGCCGCTGGCAGCCATCGGTGAGTCGATCGGCGTCGTCGTTCCCGGGGCATCCGGTTCCGTCCCGGTCACCGGGATCTCCCTGAACTCCCGGACGGTCCACCCGGGGGACCTGTACGTGGCCCTGCCGGGCGCCGCGAGGCACGGGGCGGACTTCGTCTCACAGGCCGTCGACGCCGGCGCTGTGGCGGTCCTGACCGATGACGCCGGAGCGCGCCTGCTGGCACTCTCCAACGACATCCCGGTCCCCGTGCTGCTCGCCCCGGAGCCCCGCAGCGTGGTCGGGCGGTTGTCGGCGCTGATCTACCAGAGCCGGCCCGAGGGGGCCCTGGCTCCGGCCCTGTTCGGGGTGACGGGCACCAACGGCAAGACCACCACCACCTACTTCATCAATTCCCTGTTGCGGGCGCTGGGCAAACGGACCGGGCTGATCGGCACCATTGAGATTCTTGCCGGCGGCGAGCCGATCCCCAGCCTGCTGACCACCCCCGAATCCACGGACGTGCACGCCCTGCTGGCCCTGATGCGTGAACGCGGGCTTGATGCGGCGTCCATGGAGGTTTCCTCGCACGCAGTGTCCTTCCACCGCGTGGACGCAGTGGTGTTCGACGTCGCCGGGTTCACCAACCTCACCCAGGACCACCTGGACCTGCACGGGACCATGGAGGAGTACTTCCAGACCAAGGCCCGGCTGTTCACCCCCGAACGCGCCCGGGCCGCGGTGGTCACCGTGGACGACGCCTGGGGCCGGAAGCTCGCCGCCTCCGCCGGCATCCCCGTCACGACCCTCGCCACGAGCACCGGACACGACACCAGCACCGGACACGACGAGCCTGACAGGAGTGCTGCCCGGACCGCTGAGGCGACCGCCGACTGGACGGTGGTCCAGACAACCCCGCGGGGACTCGGCACCGACTTCGTGCTCCGGCACCGCGACGGCGCCGAGCTACGGGTCCACAGCGGGCTGCCGGGAAGCTTCAACGTAGCCAACGCCGCACTGGCGACCATCATGGTGCTGGCCGGCGGCTACGCCCCGTCCGCCGTGCAGGCCGCCCTCGACGCCGCCGACCCCTTCACCGTTGCCGTGCCCGGCCGGATGCAGCTCGTGTCCACGGCCCCGGCGGCCGTGGTGGACTTCGCCCACAACCCGGACGCCCTGGAACGTGCCCTGGAAGCCGTCCGGCCCCCGGACGCCGGGTCCAAGGTGATTATCGTCTTCGGCGCGACCGGGCAGCGCGACCAGGGCAAGCGCCCCGCCATGGGCGCCATCGCGGCGCGGCTGGCCGACGTCGTCATTGTCAGCGACGACGACCCCCATGACGAGGACGCGGCGGCCATCCGTTCCGACGTCCTTTCCGGCGCCCAGGCGGCAAAGGACGGCGAAGGCCTCAACTGCACCGTCCTGGAGGTCTTCCCGCGCGACGCCGCCATCCTCAAGGCCGTGGAGCTCGCAGCACCGGAGGACGTCATCCTTGTAGCCGGCCGGGGCCACGAGGTGTGGCAGGAGGTCAAGGGAGTCAACCTGGCCCTGGATGACCGGGTAGAGCTCCGGAACGCCTTGACAGCACGGGGATTCACCGTTCTTGAAGACCACCGGATAGAGTCCTAAACCGAGATGATTGCATTTACAGCGGCGGAAATCGCCGACATAACCAACGGCCGGCTGGCCGCGGAACCGGGCATTAGCCCCGCATCCGTGGTCACCGACTCCCGCGAGGCCACGGCGGGTTCCCTCTATGTGGCCAAGCCGGGGGAGAACGCCGACGGGCACGATTTCGTGGCCGCGGCCTTTGACCGGGGCGCCGTCCTGGCGCTCGTGGAGCGCGAGGTCACCGACGCGGCCGGGACAACCTTCCCCGCCGTCGTGGTCGAGGACGCCGTCCTGGCCATGGGCGCGCTGGCCGCCGAATCGGTCCGCCGGATCCGCGCCCGCCGCGCAGCCGCCGGCGCCGCGTTCACGGTGATCGGTATCACCGGATCCGCAGGAAAGACCACCACCAAGGACCTGCTGGCAGGCATCTTCGCCGCTGCCGGCGCCGGGGGAGCCACCGTGGCCCCGCAGGGGTCCTACAACGGCGAGGTCGGCGTCCCGCTCACCGTCTTCAAGGCCGATTACGACACCCGCTACCTCGTCATCGAGATGGGGGCCACGGGCATCGGCCACATCCGGTACCTCGCGGACATGGTCCGCCCGGAGATCGGCGTCGTCCTCGGCGTCGGCTCCGCCCATGCCGGCGAATTCGGCGGCATCGACAACATCGCCGTCGCCAAGGGCGAACTTGTCGAGGCGCTGCCGGCCGGGGGCACCGCCGTACTGAACCTGGACGACGCCCGCGTCGCCGCAATGGCAGCCCGCACCCGGGCCCGCGTACTCGGGTACACCGCCGGCCCGGCCGGCACCGGCCGGGACAACAGCGGCCAAACCGATGTAGCCCAACCCGATGTGGTCAGGGCCGAAGGCGTGGAACTGAACGCCGCGGGCCACCCCGAGTTCGAGCTCAGCCTGCCCGGCGACCCCATCCAGCAGGGAACACAACAGCATGGAACGGCTCAGTACCATGTCGCCGCCAAGCTGATCGGGGCCCACCACATCGGGAACCTCCTTGCGGCTGCGGCCGCCGCGCACGCCGCCGGGATCCCCGGGGCGCAGATCGCGGCCTCCCTTAGCGCCCAGGCCCCGGCCAGCCGCTGGCGGATGGAACGCACGGAACGTCCCGACGGCGTGACCGTCATCAACGACGCCTACAACGCCAATCCGGAATCCATGCGGGCGGCGCTGCGGACGCTGGCCGAGCTGGGCCAGGGCCGCCGCACCTGGGCGGTCCTGGGCGCCATGCTCGAGCTTGGCCCGGATTCCATCCGGGAGCACATGGCCGTCGGCACGCAGGTGGTGCGCCTGAACATCTCCCGCCTTGTCGTGGTGGGCCGGGAGGCCCGCTCGCTGTATGTCTCGGCCGTGAACGAGGGCTCGTGGGGCGATGAATGCGTGTTCGCCGAGACCGCGGAGGACGCCTACGAACTGCTCCAGGCCGAGCTCCTCCCCGGCGACCTTGTCCTGTTTAAGTCATCGAACGGCATCGGGCTGCGCCATCTGGGGGATCGGATAGCATTACCCCCACAGGCCCCCAAGAACTCTCCCGAGCGACCTGCTGTGGGACCCGCCGCAACCGCCACCGAAGGGAGTGCACAGCTGTGATTGCACTGCTGATGGGCGCCGGATTGGCCCTGCTCCTCGCGTTTGTGGGCACCCCGCTATTTATCCGGTTCCTGGTCCGCAAGGGCTACGGACAATTCATCCGCGACGACGGACCCACCTCCCACCACACCAAGCGCGGCACGCCGACGATGGGCGGCGCCGTGGTGGTGCTGGCGGTCCTCGTCAGCTACGGACTCACCCACCTGTTCATGTGGATGATGAACCCGCACTCCCCGGGACCGAGCGCCTCCGGGCTGCTCCTGCTGTTCCTCATGGTGGGCATGGGGCTGGTGGGCTTCCTGGACGACTTCATCAAGATCTCCAAACAGCGCAGCCTGGGACTGAACGCCAAGGCCAAGCTGATCCTCCAGGCCGCCGTGGGCATCATCTTTGCCGTGCTGGCGCTGCAGTTCCCGAACGCCGCAGGCCTGACCCCGGCCTCCACGCAGATCTCGCTGGTGCGCGACATTCCCTGGCTCAACCTGGCTTTTGCCGGCACCGTGATCGGCGCGATCCTCTTTGTCCTGTGGTCCAACCTGATCGTCACCGCTGCGACCAACGGCGTGAACCTCACGGACGGGCTCGACGGCCTGGCCGCCGGTGCTTCGGTCATGGTGTTCGGGGCGTACACGCTCATGGGCATCTGGCAAAGCAACCAGGCGTGCGGGTCTCCGCGGCAGGCCGGCGCCGGCTGCTACTCGGTCCGCGACCCGCTGGACCTCGCCTTGCTGGCCGCCATCCTCAGCGCCGCGATGGTCGGATTCCTCTGGTGGAACACCTCGCCCGCCAAGATCTTCATGGGCGACACCGGCTCCCTGGCGATCGGCGGCGCGGTTGCGGCCTTCGCCATCCTCTCCCGCACCGAACTGCTCCTGGCCTTCATTGGCGGGCTCTTCGTCCTCATCACCCTCTCGGTCATCATCCAGGTGGGCTACTTCAAACTCACCAAGGGCAAACGCTTCTTCAAGATGGCACCGCTGCAGCACCACTTCGAACTCAAAGGCTGGGCCGAAGTGACCGTGGTGGTCCGGTTCTGGATCCTGTGCGGGCTGTTCGTCGCCGCGGGCCTGGGCATCTTCTACGCCGAATGGGTGGTACTCCTGTGACCGGACCTATCCCCGCACCCCTCACCACCTCGCCGCGGCTCCAGGGGCTCACGAGCTGGGACTCCGACTGGTCCGGCCTGCGCGTTGTGGTCACCGGCATCGGCGTCTCCGGCTTCGCCGCCGCCGATACTCTGATCGAACTCGGCGCCCGGGTGGTGGTGGTTGACGCCGCCACCAGTGCCAGGGCGCTGGCCCAGGCCGACACCCTCAAGATCGTCGGCGCGGCCGACGTCCTGCTGGGCGAAGAGGCCGTGGAATCCGTTCCAAAGATCGACGGCCAGAAGCCGGACCTCGTGGTGACGTCGCCGGGCTGGCGCCCGGACCAGGCCCTGCTCGCCGCCGCCGCGCGGGCGCACATCCCGGTCTGGGGCGACGTCGAGCTCGCCTGGCGGCTCCGCGAACGGCGGGGCCGCAAGACCGCCGACTGGCTGACCATCACCGGCACCAACGGCAAGACCACCACGGTGGGCCTGACCGAGTCCATGCTCCAGGCCGCCGGACTCAAGGCCATCGCCGTGGGCAACGTCGGGACCCCCATCCTGGACGCCCTGCGCGACCCGGTGGACTATGACGTCTTCGCCGTCGAACTCTCCAGCTTCCAGCTGCACTGGAGCCACTCGGTGTCACCGGTGGCCAGCGTGTGCCTAAATGTCGCCGAAGACCACGTGGACTGGCACGGCTCCTACGCCTCCTACCTGGCCGACAAGGCCAAGGTCTACGCGAACACCCAAAAGGCATGCATCTACAACGCCGAGCAAATCGAGACCGAGCGCATGGTCGAGGACGCGGATGTTGTGGAGGGCTGCCGGGCCGTGGGATTCACCACGCTCACACCCGCCGTCAGCATGCTCGGCGTCGTGGAAGGGCTGTTAGTGGACCGCGCGTTCATCGCCGAGCGCAAAGACAGCGCGGCCGAACTCGCCTCCAGCGCTGACCTGGGCTCGGCCGCTCCCCGCCACATGGTGGCCAATGCGCTGGCCGCGGCCGCCCTGGTCCGGGCCTACGGGGTGGAACCGTCCGCAGTCCGCACCGGGCTGCTGAACTATCTCCCCGGCGACCACCGGATCCAGCCGGTGGCCCGGCACGAGGGGGTGCTCTGGGTCAACGATTCCAAGGCCACCAACCCGCACGCCGCGTCCGCCGCACTGTCGGCATTCCAGAATGTGGTGTGGATCGCCGGAGGCCTGTCCAAGGGCGTGAACTACGACTCCCTCATCCAAGAACATGCCCACCGGCTCAAGGCCGTCGTACTGATCGGCGCGGACTCCAGCGAACTGCAGGCCGCGCTGCAGCGACACGCGCCGGATGTCCCCGTGATCGGGCAGGGGAAGGGCGAGACTGAAGAGGTGCAGACTGCCGGACCGGTCAAAGCCGACGCAGGCCCATCGCCGATCTTCAGCGAGACTGTGATGGCCCAGGCTGTTGCCTCGGCGGCGCAGCTGGCCGCCTCCGGGGACACTGTGCTGCTGGCGCCGGCGGCTGCTTCCATGGATCAGTTCTCTTCCTACGCTCACCGTGGCGATGCCTTCATCGAAGCTGTCCGCGAGCTCGTGGAAGGGCAGGCTCAGACCAGCGAGGAGTAACAATGGTCAGCACGCCCACACGTACGACGGCGGCTCGAACCGCCGGCGGCAAGGCCGCCGGCATCAGGCCCTCCGGGGGCAAGACCGCCGGGGAAGTGATGCGGCCGGATACCGCTTCGGCGCCCCGCAAGCCGTCCGTCACTCCCGCGGCGAGGGTGCGGTCCTGGGGCCGCGGATTCTGGTCCGCCCTCGAAGGCACCGGCAAATCGCGCAACGGTTCCACCTATTACCTGATCCTCGGGTCCACCCTGGCCCTGACGGCGATCGGGATCATGATGGTCCTCTCCGCCTCCAGCGTCGAAGCCATCGCGGCGGGGGAGTCACCCTACTCCGCAGCCCTCAAGCAAGGCGGGTTCGCCGCGATCGGCGTCTTCGCGATGTTTGTCCTCTCCCGCGTGAACGTCGTGTGGCTCAGACGCTTTGCCTGGCCGGCCATGTTCCTGGCCATCGCGCTTCTGGGCCTGGTCCTAGTGGTGGGGCGCAGCACACTGGGCAACCAGAACTGGATCGACGTCGGACCCTTCACCTTCCAGCCCTCCGAAGCGGCCAAGCTCGCCCTCGCGCTCTGGATGGCCACAGTGCTTAACCGCAAGGCAAAGCTCCTGCACGAGTGGCGCCATGCGCTCATTCCCGTCGTGCTACCGGGCGCCGCCGCCGTGCTCGGACTCATCCTCGCCGGCAACGACCTCGGCACGGCGATGATCGTGATGGTCATCGTCGCCGCCGCACTGTTTTTCGCCGGCGTCCGGCTCTATTTCTTCGGAATTGCCGGGGCGGTCCTGGCCCTGGGCACCACCATCCTCGCCGTCACCAGCCCGAACCGGATGTGCCGCATCCTGTCCTGGACCGGCCAGACCTGCGCCGATGGCTCAGACCTGAACTACCAGTCCACCAACGGACTGTACGGGCTCGCCTCCGGGGGGTGGTTCGGCGTCGGACTGGGCCAGAGCCGGCAGAAGTACAGCTGGATCCCGGAAGCGCACAACGACTTCATCTTCGCCATCATCGGCGAGGAACTCGGACTGGTGGGGACCCTCGTCGTCCTGGTCCTGTTCGCCATCCTCGGTGCCGCCATCTACCGCGTCGTCGTCGCCCAGCACGATGTCTTCCACCGCGTCCTGGCCGGCGCCATCATGGTGTGGCTGCTCGGCCAGGCCAGCGTCAACATGGCGGTGGTCACCGGGCTGGCGCCGGTGGTCGGGGTGCCGCTGCCCTTCATCTCCTATGGCGGATCGGCCCTGCTGATGTCACTATGTGCGGTGGGCGTCGTCCTGTCACTGGCCCGGGCCCAGATGGACCCCGGAATGCAGCCGAAGAAGATGCTCAGGTTCGGCCCGGCTGCCTTCGCCAATTCAGTGCGGCGGGCCCGGGCGGCCCGGAATGCAAGCAAACCGGCCGGCCGCCCCGCCGCGAACCCGGCACGAAACCCTGCACGGAAACCGGCGGGCAGTGCAGGCCAAAAGCCCACGAGCACAAACTCCGCATCCAAGAACCGCACGAAAGCGTAAACATCCCTTTATGAACACCGAGTCGCCTTTGTCCGTGGTCCTTGCCGGCGGCGGAACCGCCGGACACATCAGTCCCCTCCTGGCCATCGCCGGCGCCCTGCGCCAGTCGCGGCCCGGGGTGCACCTCCTGGCCGTCGGCAGCCCCGGCGGGATGGAAGCCCGGCTGGTTCCGGCTGCCGGGCTGGAGCTGGCCACCATCAGCCGGGTCCCGCTCCCGCGCAGGCCCTCCGTGGACCTTCTCCGGCTTCCCGGCCGGATGGCCGGCGCGGTCAAGCAGGCGGGCTCCATCCTCGATGAAGCCGGGGCCGACGTCCTGGTGGGAGTCGGCGGCTATGTGTGCACCCCGATGTACCTTGCCGCCCGGCGCCGGAAGATCCCGATCGTGGTCCACGAGGCCAACACCCGCCCGGGTCTGGCAAACCGGGTCGGCGCCCGCCTCGGCGGTCACGTGGCCGTCGCCTTCGCCGCGACCAAACTCCGCGGCGCCCGGCATGTGGGCATGCCCATGCGCCCGGAAATCTCCGGGCTGGACCGCGCTGCCGCCCGGGCCGGCGCACGGCAAGCGCTCGGCCTGGACCCGGCGAAACCGACCCTGATCGTCACGGGCGGCTCCTCGGGGGCACAGAGCATCAACAGGTCCCTCGCCGCGGCGGTAGGCGCCCTCGCCGACGCCGGGGTGCAGACCCTGCACATCACCGGCCGTGGCAAGTCCGTCCACGACGCCGACGGCAAGCCGCTCGCCGCGCCGGGTTACCGCCAGGTGGAGTACGTGGACGGCATGGAAACCGTTTACGCCGCGGCGGACCTGCTGCTGGCCCGGGCCGGAGCGGCCACCGTCTGCGAGGTCGCCGCGGTGGGTGTGCCCGCCGTCTTCGTCCCGCTGCCCATTGGCAACGGCGAACAGGCCCTGAACGCCGCGGGCCTTGTCGCCGCCGGCGGGGCGCTGATCGTCGACGACGAGGCCTTCTCCGTTGACTGGATCCGCGACAACATCATTCCCCTGCTGCTGGACAAGGACAGGCTGGCCCGGATGGCCGCCAGCACCGAACAGCTCGGGATCCGGGATGCGGACCGGCGCATGGCCGACCTCATCCTCGAGGTCGCGTCCTCTGACCAGCACAGCAGGAACCAGCTCAGCCGGAACCAGCAGGGCCCGACACAGCAGCGTCCCACACAGCACGGCAGGAAGCAGTAGAGCCATGACCCAGCCACATCACCCCACCCCTTCCCTGGCTTCCCTGGGCCGCGTGCACTTCATTGGCATCGGCGGCGTCGGCATGTCCGCCGTCGCCCGCATCATGGTGGCGCGCGGCATCCCGGTGAGCGGCTCCGACGCCAAGGCGCTGCCCGTCATGACGGACCTCGCGGCCGCCGGCGCACGGATTGCGGTCGGTTATGCTGCCGGGAACCTCGGCGACGCCCAGACCGTGGTCGCCGGCTCGGCGATCCGGCCGGACAACCCCGAACTCGCGGCGGCCCGCGCGGCCGGGCTCCCGGTACTGCACCGCTCCGAGGCCCTGGCCGCCACCATGGCCGATGACACCGTGGTGGCCGTCGCCGGAACGCACGGCAAGTCCACCACGACGTCGATGATCACGGTCCTTCTGCAAGGAGCCGGCCTGCACCCGTCCTTCGCCATCGGAGCCAACGTTCCGGCGCTCGGAGTCAACGCGGCCCACGGCTCCTCGGGGATCTTCGTCGCCGAGGCCGACGAATCGGACGGCTCTTTCCTGAATTACCGCCCCACGATCGCCGTGGTCACAAACGTCGAGCCGGACCACCTGGACTTCTACGGCACCGCCGAGGCCGTGTATGCCTCCTTCGACAGCTTCACGGCGCTGCTCCCGGCAGAGGGCGTCCTGGTGGCCTGCGCGGACGACCCCGGGGCCAAGGCCCTCGCGGAGCGCACACTGGCCCGCGGCAACACCCGCGTGGTCCTCTACGGCACGGCGGCCGACGCCGCCATCCGGCTGCACGAAGACAGCGGCCGGATGGGCATCTCGTCGGCGGCCGGAACCTTCGGCCTTGACCTCCAGGTTCCGGGACGGCACAACGCGCTCAACGCGGCCGCCGCGTTCGCCGTCGCGCTCGAACTCGGCGTCGCGCCGGAGACGGCGGCCGCGGCGCTGGCGGATTTCTCCGGAGCCTCGCGCCGTTTCGAATTCAAGGGCGAAGGACGCGGTATCCGGGTCTACGACGACTATGCCCACCACCCGACGGAAGTCCGCGCCGCGCTGTCCGCCGCGCGGGCCGTCGCCGGGCAGCACAAGGTGCACGTGCTCTTCCAGCCCCACCTGTTTTCGCGGACCCGCGAATTCGCCCGCGAGTTCGCCGAGGCTCTCAACAGCGCGGACACGGCCCTGGTCCTGGACATCTATCCGGCCCGCGAAGACCCCATTCCCGGTGTCACCAGCGGGCTGATCGCCGAGCACCTCGGAGCCGGCGGCAGCCTTGTCGGCCCCGGCGGGGAAGCGGTGCAGGCCGTTGTGGCCGCAGCCGCGCCCGGGGACATCGTGCTGACCGCAGGCGCGGGCGACGTCACGGCCTACGGCCCGCAAATCGTCGAGGCATTGAGGATCGAGGCCGCCGGTGGCTAGCACCAGGCGCCCCCAGTACCGCGGCGGCACCAATGGCACCGGGTCCGGCACCGGTTCCGGATCCGGCGCCGGGCCAGCGTCCGGCGGAACCGGCACGGATGTCATTTCGGCATCCAAGAACTCCTCCGACACGGGGAACGGCCACGCCCGGAACAGCCCGGGCGCGGCGGCCGCACCGGCCGACAACGTGCTGTCCTTCCCCGAGCCGAAAGGCAAACGCCGCAAACGCATCCTGCTCAGCACCATCGGCATTGTTGCCGTGCTGATCGCGGGGATCGTCGCGGCCGCCGTCTACTCGCCGGTGCTCGCCTTGCGGACGGTCTCCGTGCAGGGCACCAAGATCGTGAGCCCTGAAAAGGTCCAGACCGCCCTGGCGCCGCTCATGGGCAAACCGCTGCCGCAGATCAGCGAGCAGGAGGTCCGGGCGCTCCTGAAGCCCCTGGTTCAGGTCAAGGACGTCACCGCGAAGGCGTTGCCGCCATCCACACTGCAGGTGCGTATCACCGAACGCATCCCCGTGGCCCTTGTCAAACAAGGCAACATCTTCCAGCTCGTTGACGTCGACGGTGTTCAGCTGAGCACCACCAAGGACGCCAGCTCGGTCCCGCTCCCGGTGATCGACGGCGGCAGCGGGACGCTGCCGAAGGACCTGTTCCAGGCCATCACCGCGGTGCTCGGGGCGCTGCCGGCGGACGTGCTCTCACAACTTTCCAACGCCTCGGCCGCCTCCGCGGACGCCGTCCAGCTCAAGCTCGTCGACGGGCAGTCCATCGTATGGGGCAACGCGGGGGAGAAGGAGCTCAAGGCCCGGGTTCTCGCGGCCCTCCTGAAGGTTCCGGCCGACCCGAAAAATCCGGTACAGGTTTACGATGTCAGCGTGCCACGGCACCCCGTTACCCGGTAGCGGGCGGCCGGTTCCGGGGCGGCCCCGACGGGCGGCCGGCGCGGCGCTGATGAAGCGGCCTCCCCGCGGGCACCGCCCGGGCGGCCCCCTGAGGGACATCCGGGCCTTGCAGGACCAGATACGGGGCTATTTGACCGGTATTCCCGCGACACGCGGCGCCGGTTATTGAATGTCCCCGGCATAGGAAATACCGTCACAGACATGAGTTACTTGACATAACTATAACCTTCAAGTCGAAGGTTAAGGTTCAAAGCTTCAAGGACGACTCGATAAGTTTTCGCATTAGTACACGAACAAGGGACACGTAACGTGGCAGCTCCGCAGAATTACTTGGCCGTCATCAAGGTCGTCGGCATCGGCGGCGGTGGCGTGAACGCAGTCAACCGCATGATCGAGGTCGGTCTTCGCGGCGTCGAATTCATCGCAATCAACACCGATGCCCAGGCATTGCTGATGAGCGATGCCGACGTCAAGCTCGACGTCGGGCGTGAGCTGACCCGTGGACTCGGTGCTGGCGCGAACCCCGAGGTCGGCCGTCAGGCCGCCGAGGACCACGCCGATGAAATCGAAGAGGTCATCCGCGGCGCGGACATGGTCTTCGTCACCGCCGGCGAAGGCGGCGGCACCGGCACCGGCGGCGCGCCCGTCGTGGCCCGCATCGCCCGTTCCCTTGGCGCCCTGACGATCGGCGTCGTGACGCGCCCCTTCACCTTCGAGGGCCGCCGCCGCGCCGGGTCCGCCGAGGCCGGCATCGACGCCCTGCGCGATGAAGTCGACACCCTGATCGTGATCCCGAACGACCGCCTCCTCTCCATCAGCGACCGCAACGTCTCGGTCCTGGACGCGTTCCGTTCCGCCGACCAGGTCCTGCTCTCGGGTGTCCAGGGCATCACCGACCTCATCACCACGCCGGGCCTGATCAACCTCGACTTCGCCGATGTGAAGTCCGTCATGCAGGGCGCCGGCTCGGCGCTCATGGGCATCGGTTCGGCCCGCGGCGAGGACCGTGCCGTCAAGGCCGCCGAGCTCGCCATCGCCTCCCCGCTGCTGGAAGCATCGATCGACGGCGCCCACGGCGTCCTGCTGTCCATCCAGGGCGGCTCGGACCTGGGCCTGTTCGAAATCAACGAGGCGGCACGACTGGTGCAGGAAGTGGCCCACCCCGAGGCCAACATCATCTTCGGCGCCGTGATTGACGACGCCCTGGGCGACGAGGCACGCGTCACCGTGATTGCCGCGGGCTTCGACGACGTCAAGGCTACCTCGCCGTCCATGGACCAGTCCCTGCCGGCCGCGCCGCAGCGCCCGGCGTCCGCAGCCCCGGCCCCGGCGCAGGCACCCGCCTCCGCACAGGTCCAGCCGCTGCACGCCGCCGTCGGCGCCTCCGGCTACGGCGGCTGGGGCCAGCAGCGTCCCTCCGCTGTCCCGGCCGACTCTGGCTTCGACGTCGACCTTCCGGCCGTCGTGGAGCCGGACCTGTCCGGCCGCCACTCCGATGACCTGGACGTCCCCGACTTCCTGAAGTAATTCGTGAAGTAGACCACCCGCTTTCAGCATGGCACCGCCGCCCGGCGGTGCCATGCTGCTTTGTGGCGGGTTACGGTGGATCATGTGAACGCAAGAATTCCGAACGTATCGATGGCGGTGTTGTGATTGTTTTCCTGGCGGGCTGAAGTCCGGCCCGGCGTGTGGGTGGCCTTCACCGACGCCGGGGCCGGAAACCTGGCGCTGCATGTTGGCGATGACCCACAGGAAGTGCGCCGCCGCCGCGCGGAGCTCGAAGCGGCCGCGGGACTGGGCGGCCGCTCCTTCCAATACATGAACCAGGTCCACGGCGCCGACGTCGCAACGATCGTCGGCGGGGCCGGCGGGGAGAATGTGACCGGCGCCCCGGCCGCCCCCACCGCCGACGCCATGGTGACCCTGACCGAGCCGCTGGCCGTCATGGTGGCGGACTGCGTGCCGGTGGTGCTGGTCGGCGAGGGCCCGGCCGGTGAGCCGGTGCTGGGCGTCGTCCACGCCGGGCGGCCGGGTGTGGCCGCCGGCGTGGTGCCGGCCGCGGTCGCGCGGTTGCGGGAACTGGGCGCGGACCGCATCGGCGCGTGGGTGGGCCCGTCCGTCTGCGGGCGCTGCTATGAGGTGCCCGAGGGCCTGCGCGCCGATGTTGCCGCCACCGTCCCGGCCACCTGGTGCACCACGTCCACCGGCACCCCCGGACTGGACCTCCCGGCCGGGGTGCGGAGCCAGCTTGAGGCGGACGGCGTCGCGATCGAATACTGCGGAGGCTGCACCCTCGAGGACGACACCCTGTTCTCCTTCCGGCGCAACAGCCAGACCGGACGTTTCGCCGGCCTCGTGTGGACGGCCGCCCCGGGCGCAACGGGAGCGCCGGGTCATGACTGAGCAGGTGCAGGGCCGGGACGCCAACCCGCCGAACCCTGATGTGGCCGGCGGTTCTGCTCCAGCCGCGCCGGCCGGGCCGGTGGAGGACTCCCGGCTGGCGGAGCTGGAGCGGAACCTGGCGGCAGTCCGGCGCAGAATCGCCACGGCCGTGACCGCCGCCGGCCGGCAGGCGAACCCGCCCCGGCTGATCGTGGTCACCAAATTCCACCCCGCGGAGGACATCCGGCGGCTCGCATCGCTGGGCATTGCCGACGTCGGGGAAAACCGGGACCAGGAGGCCGCGGAAAAAGCGGCCCAGCTCGGGGACCTCGGCCTGCGCTGGCATTTCATCGGCCAGCTCCAAAGCAACAAGGCCAAGTCCGTGGTGAAATACGCCCAGGCCGTGCATTCCGTGGACAGGCCCGCCCTGGCTGCCGCCCTCGCCAAGGCGATGGCCGCCGAATCCGACCGCACCGGCCGGCCGGCCCTGGACTGCTTCATTCAGGTCAACCTGGCCGAACAGGCCGGCGATTTGGCGGCGGCCCACCGGGGCGGCGCCGCCCCCGACGAGGTCCTGGGCCTGGCCGAACAGCTCGCCGGTGCCGCCGGGCTGCGGCTTGCCGGCGTCATGGCCGTTGCGCCTCTCGGTGCGGAACCGGCGGCCGCGTTCGAGAAACTGGCCGGCATTTCCGGGCAGCTGGCCGCGCAATTTCCGGAGGCCACCGGAATATCGGCCGGGATGAGCCAGGACCTCGAAGAAGCCGTCCGGTTCGGGGCGACACACCTCCGCATTGGCTCCGATATTCTCGGTCCGCGTCCGGCGCTGCGGTAAGTTCGACGTATTGGAAGGTACTGGCGGGGATTCCAAGGCTATCTAGTCATTAAGCGGCCCGCTTACGGACAAGATTAGGAGTCGACCATGGCTGGCGCTCTGCGCAAGACAATGATCTATCTTGGGCTCGCCGACGGCGACGAACATTACGAGTCTGAGCACCCCACACCGCACAAGGATGAGGACGAATCCATGGAGCAGGACCGCGAGGAACGACGTGCCCCGGCGCCCGTCCGCGAGGTCCCCAGGGAAGAGCCTTACGCCGCCGAAGAGGAATATCGCGCACCTGTGACACCTATAAAGCGCGCGGCATCGAGCCGCGAAGAGACCACCGGACTCCGGCAGATCACCACTATCCATCCGCGGTCGTACAACGACGCCAAGCTCATTGGCGAAAGCTTCCGCGACGGCATCCCCGTGATCATGAACGTCACCGACATGGGCGAAGCTGACGCCAAGCGCCTCGTGGACTTCTCCGCCGGCCTTGTCTTCGGCCTTCGCGGCAGCATCGAACGGGTGACGAACAAGGTCTTCCTGCTCTCGCCGTCGTACATCGAGGTCATTGGCGATGACAAGAAGACCAGCGAGACCCAGGCGACTTTCTTCAACCAAAGCTAGAGCCGTAAATTCCGCACGGATGCCAGGCGGGGGAGACCTGCCTGGCATCCGTGCGGAATTATCCGTGTTGAAATAGAAGCAGGACTTTCCTTAGGACACCGCGGTATCCGGAATGAACATGGAGATATGAGTTAGCTCATGGGAATTGTATTTGGGCTCGTCTATATCGCTCTGTTGCTTTTTTTCGTGGCACTGATCATCCGCCTGGTCTTCGACTGGGTGCAGATGTTTGCCCGGAGTTGGCGGCCGCGCGGAATGGCCCTCGTGGCCGCGCATGCTGTGTATTCGGTCACGGACAAGCCCCTGAAGTTGCTCCGCCGGCTCATCCCGCCGCTGCGGCTGGGCGGGATGTCGCTCGACGTCGGATTCCTGCTGCTGTTTGTGGCCGTGAGCGTTGCGATGTGGTTCGTCAAGGGCCTGGTGTACTCCCAGTCGATCGCCGCATGAGCCGCGACGCACGAACGCTGAGCAGTACGAATAGCGACTGACCCGGGCTGATGCCCGAACCGATAGAAACTCCGGTTTGACACTGCGGTGTTGAATTAGAGGAACCAGACCATATTTAGGTACCGTAGTTTTGACGGCCGGAAGGCCTACTGACTAACTAGACCAACGAGGTGACCAGATGGCTTTGACGCCAGAAGACGTTGTCAACAAGCGCTTTCAGCCGACCAAGTTCCGTGAAGGCTACGACCAGGATGAAGTTGATGACTTCCTGGACGAGATCGTCGTGGAACTGCGACGCCTGAACCAGGAGAACGACGAGCTGCGCAAGAAGCTCGCCGAGCTCGGCGCCGGCACGCCTGCCAGCTCCACCACCGCGGCTCCGGTCGTGGAAAAGGTGCCGGCACCCGTCAAGGCCGAGAAGGAAGACGCCGCCAAGGCCGAGGCCGAGGCAAAGGCAAAGGCGGCGGCAGAAGCTGCCAAGAAGCGGGACGCCGAGCAGGCCGCCAAGGCCCAGGCCGTCGAACCGGCACGCACCGCCGCCACCCCGGCATCCGAGTCCGCCGCCGGCCTGCTGGCCATGGCGCAGCAGATGCACGACAAGCACATCGCCGACGGCGAGCAGCAGCGGGACAAGATCATTGCTGAGGCGCAAATCGAGGCCAGCAGCCTGGTCAACGACGCGCAGGAAAAGTCCCGCAAGATCCTCGGTGCCCTCGAGCAGCAGCGCTCCGTCCTGGAACGCAAGGTCGAGCAGCTGCGCGGCTTCGAGCGCGACTACCGCTCACGCCTGAAGGCTTACATCGAAGGCCAGCTCCGTGACCTCGACGCCCGCGGCTCCGTTGCTGCCCCCGAGGTTGGCGAAGCCAGCTAGGCAAAAGCAAAGTATTCTGAAAGCCGGTGGCTGAGGTTTCCTCGGCCGCCGGCTTTTCCTTTCCCGCAATGTTCCGCCGCCGCTGCCGGTGCCGGGACTTGCCGGGCACCATCCCCGGTCTCCGTACTGGCTCCCGATCGAAAGCACTATGACTGAAGCACCCTCACCAGACGCCAAACAGCCCGCAGAGGCGGTACAGTCCGGCCCTGTCCGGCCGCGCCGGGCGGCGATGTTTGTCCTGTTCTCTGCGATCGCCGTGTTCGCCTATGCCCTCGACCAGCTGACCAAGCTGTGGGTCACGAGCACCATGACGGAGGGCGAGCGGATACCCGTGCTTCCGCCGCTGCTGCACTGGTTCTACATCCGCAATTCCGGGGCGGCGTTCTCGATCGGCGAGAACGTGACGTGGGTGTTCACGATCATCATGGTGGCCGTGTCCGTCGCGATCCTGCTACAGCTGCGCCGGCTCGGCTCACTGTGGTGGGCGCTGGCACTCGGGCTGCTGCTCGGCGGCGCACTCGGCAACCTGACCGACCGGCTGTTCCGCGAGCCGTCCTTCGCCATGGGCCACGTGGTGGACTTCATCCAGCTCCCGAACTTCGCGATCTTCAACATCGCCGACTCAGCCGTCGTCTCGGCCGTCGTGATCATCTGCCTGCTTACGCTCCGCGGCATTTCCCTCGACGGCTCGCGCCACACGAAGGAAACGGTGGCCAAAGATGTCTGAAACCTCGGCTGAAAATATGGCAGAGCTGGCCGGCGACGCCGGGGCTGCAGCGCCAGAGCACCGCCGGTTCACGGTTCCGGAGGACCTTGCCGGCTCGCGCGTGGACGCCGGCCTGTCCCGGCTGATGGATATTTCCCGTTCCCAGGCGGCGGTCCTGATCGCCGAAGGCAACGTCAGCAGCAACGCTAAGAGGGTCGGGAAATCCCTCAAACTCGCCGCCGGCATGGTGCTGGACGTCGTGGTGCCCGAGCGCCGGGACCCCTTGGAAATCGTGGAGGAAGTCGTGGAAGGCTTGAAGGTCCTGTTGGATGACGACGAGTTCGTTGTCATCGACAAACCGGTCGGCGTTGCCGCCCACCCCTCGCCCGGCTGGGTGGGGCCCACCGTGGTCGGCGGCCTCGCCGGACTCGGCTACCGGATTTCGACGTCGGGCGCCCCGGAGCGTGCGGGGATCGTCCACCGGCTCGACGTCGGCACCTCCGGCGTCATGGTGGTCGCCAAGACCGAAAATGCGTATACCGCGCTCAAACGGGCCTTCAAGGAACGCACCGTGGACAAGGTCTACCACGCGGTTGTCCAAGGCCTTCCGGATCCGCTGGCCGGCACGATCGACGCGCCCATCGGCCGCCACCCCGGCCATGACTGGCGCTTCGCCGTGATCGAGGACGGCCGTGACTCCATCACGCACTACGAAGTGCTGGAGGCCTTCGGCAAGGCCTCACTCGTGGAAGTTCACCTTGAAACCGGCCGCACCCACCAGATCCGGGTGCACTTCGCCGCCCTGCGCCACCCTTGCGCCGGTGACCTCACCTACGGCGCCGACCCAAGGCTGGCCGCCACCCTCGGGCTCACCCGGCAGTGGCTCCACGCCCGGGAACTCTCCTTCGACCACCCCCGGACGGGGGAGCGGGTCACCGTCACCAGCGAATACCCGCAGGACCTCTCGTACGCCCTTGAGGTCCTGGAGTCCGGAAACGCCTGAACCCGCCCGGCGTGACGGCGTGACGGCGCGGCGGCGTCCGCCAGCTGCGCTGCCGGCGCCGTGGCGTCACGCCACGGCCGCCGCACGGCACTAGAATGGTCCGGTGACTTCCAGCAACGACTCGTTTGTCCATCTCCACAACCACACCGAGTACTCGATGCTGGACGGTGCCGCCCGGCTCGGTGAGCTGTTCGACGAAACCGAGCGGCTCGGCATGCCGGCCCTCGCCACGACGGACCACGGCTACCTGTTCGGCGCCTTCGACTTCTGGAAGCGGGCAACCGACCAGGGCATCAGGCCCATCATCGGCGTCGAAGCCTATGTGACCCCCGGGACCGCCCGTGGGGACAAGACCCGCGTGCGGTGGGGCGAGGAGCACCAGCGCAAGGATGACATTTCCGGCGGTGGCTCCTACACCCACATGACCCTGCTCAGCTACAACAACGTGGGCATGCGGAACCTCTTCCGCGCCTCCTCGATCGCCTCGCTGGACTCGGTCTTCGGCAAATGGCCCCGGCTGGACCGGGAGCTGCTGAACACCTACTCGGAGGGGCTCATCGCCACCACCGGCTGCCCGTCCGGTGAAGTCCAGACCCGGCTGCGGCTTGGCCAGTACCGCGAGGCGCTTGAGGCCGCCGCGGAATTCCGTGACATCTTCGGTGCGGAGAACTACTTCTGCGAACTCATGGACCACGGCCTGGACATCGAACGGCGCGTCACCGGGGACCTGCTGCGCCTCGCCAAGGACCTGAACCTGCCGCTGGTGGCCACCAACGACCTGCACTACACGCACGAGCACGACGCGAAGGCGCATGAGGCGCTGCTGGCCATCCAGTCCGGCTCCACCCTCCTGGAGCCCACCTACGACAACGGCGGCTCGCGCTTTGCCTTCTCCGGCAGCGGGTACTACCTGAAATCGCCGCAGGAAATGCGGGAACTGTTCCGCGACCACCCGGAAGCGTGCGATAACACCCTCCTGATCGCGGAACGCTGCGAAGTCTCCTTCAACACCGGCGCCAACTACATGCCCCGGTTCCCCTGCCCCGAGGGCGAGGACGAAACGTCCTGGCTGGTCAAGGAAGTGGATAAGGGACTCCAGTACCGCTATCCCCAGGGCATCCCGGACAAGGTCCGCAAGCAGGCCGACTATGAACTGGAAGTCATCACCTCCATGGGCTTCCCGGGCTACTTCCTGGTGGTGGCCGACTTCATCAACTGGGCCAAGAACAACGGCATCCGGGTGGGCCCCGGACGTGGCTCGGGCGCCGGTTCCATGGTGGCGTATGCCATGCGCATCACCGACCTTGACCCGTTGCACCACGGCCTGATCTTCGAACGCTTCCTCAACCCGGACCGCGTCTCCATGCCTGACTTCGACGTCGACTTCGATGACCGGCGCCGCTCCGAGGTCATCGACTACGTCACGCGCAAGTACGGCGACGAACGTGTGGCCATGATCGTCACCTACGGCACCATCAAGACCAAGCAGGCCCTCAAGGACTCTTCGCGCGTGCTGGGCTACCCGTTCAGCATGGGCGAGACGCTGACCAAGGCGCTGCCGCCGGCCGTGATGGCCAAGGACATTCCGCTGGCCGACATCCAGAACCCCCAGTCCAAGCGCTACAGCGAGGCGGGGGACTTCCGCCAGCTGATCAGCACCGACCCGGAGGCCGCCAAGGTCTTCGAGACGGCGCTGGGCATCGAGGGCCTGAAGCGGCAATGGGGCGTGCACGCCGCCGGCGTCATCATGTCCTCGGACCCCATCATCGACGTCATCCCGATTATGCGCCGCTTCCAGGACGGCCAGGTCATCACCCAGTTTGACTACCCGACGTCCGAGGGCCTCGGCCTGATCAAGATGGACTTCCTCGGGCTGCGAAACCTGACGATCATTTCCGATGCCCTGGAAAACATCAAGATGAACCGCGGCATCGACCTCGACCTCGAAACCCTTGAGCTGGATGACGTGGCGTCCTACGAGCTGCTGGCCCGGGGAGACACGCTGGGCGTTTTCCAGCTCGACGGCGGGCCCATGCGCTCCCTCCTGAAGCTGATGAAGCCTGACAACTTCGAAGACATCTCCGCGGTGCTGGCCCTCTACCGGCCCGGACCCATGGGCGCCAACGCGCACACCGACTACGCGCTGCGCAAGAACAAGATCCAGGAGGTCATCCCGATCCACCCGGAGCTGGAGGAACCGCTCTCCGAGATCCTGGGCGGGACCTACGGGCTGATCGTGTACCAGGAGCAGGTCATGGCCGTGGCGCAGAAGCTGGCCGGCTATACCCTGGGCCAGGCCGACATCCTGCGCCGCGCCATGGGCAAGAAGAAGAAATCCGAGCTGGACAAGCAGTTCGCCGGCTTCTCGCAGGGTATGCAGGACAACGGCTATTCCATGGCCGCCGTCAAGACCCTGTGGGACATCCTGCTGCCGTTCTCCGACTACGCCTTCAACAAGGCCCACTCGGCCGCCTACGGCGTGATCTCCTACTGGACCGCGTACCTGAAGGCGCACTACGCGCCGGAGTACATGGCTGCCCTGCTGACCTCGGTGGGCGACGACAAGGACAAGTCGGCGATCTACCTCAACGAATGCCGGCGGATGGGCATCACGGTGCTGCCGCCAGACGTCAATGAGTCCGCCCTGAACTTCACCCCGGTGGGCACAGACATCCGCTTCGGCATGGGAGCCATCCGCAACGTCGGCGTAAACGCCGTCGAAGCCATGGTGGCGGCGCGCGAAAAGGAAGGCGCCTACACGTCCTTCAAGGACTACCTCCTCAAGGTTCCCGCGGTGGTCTGCAACAAGCGCACCATCGAATCCCTGATCAAGGCAGGCGCCTTCGACTCGCTCGGCCATCCCCGCCGGGCCCTGGCGATGATCCATGAAGAAGCGATCGACTCCGTGATCACGCTCAAGCGCAACGAGGCGATCGGGCAGTTCGACCTCTTCGCCGGCTTTGAGGACCAGGAGCCGGAGGCCTCGCTCAGCACGGAAATTCCCGACCTCCCGGAATGGGAGAAGAAGGACAAGCTGGCGTTTGAGCGCGACATGCTCGGCCTTTACGTCTCAGACCACCCGCTGCAAGGGATGGAAGGGCTGCTGAGCCAGCACGCGGACCGGTCCATCACCTCGATCATCGCCGAGGACGGGCCCCAGGACGGCGCGATCGTGACCATCGCGGGCATGATCACCTCGCTCAGCCGCAGGATCGCCAAGGCCAGCGGCAACGCCTACGCCCGCGCCGAAATCGAGGACCTCGCCGGTTCCATGGAGGTCATGTTCTTCGGCCAGGTCTACGGCCCCATCGCCTCGGTGCTGGCAGAGGACCTGATCGTGGTGGTCAAGGGCCGCCTGCAGCGGCGCGACGACGGCGCCGTCACCTTGAACTGCATGGAACTTTCCGTGCCGGACCTCAGCGACAGCCAAAACGGGCCCGTGGTGATCACCATGGCCACCCACAAGGCCACCGAGGCCGTCGTCACCGAGCTGGGTGACGTCCTGCGCACCCACCGCGGGAACTCGGAGGTCCGGCTGCACCTCCAAGGCGACACCCGGGTGGAGGTCATGGGCCTGCCGGTGCATCTGCGCGTCAACCCGAGCCCGTCGCTGTTCGGGGACCTGAAGGTGCTGCTTGGCCCGACGTGCCTGGACAACTAACGGCGCGGCGGGCCCTTCAGATCTCGTAGTCGAGCGGAACGGGCTGGCTGTAACCCCCGGAGTGGTAGAGCAGGGGAGCGCCGTCCGCTCCGACCTGGCCCTCCACCACCTCGACCACCACGACGGCGTTGTTCTCGAATGACAGCCGCATCTGCACCTTGCCGATCAGCCACCCGGTGACGTCCTTGAGCACGGGTACCTCGTGCGGCCCGAGTTCCCAGTGGTCGCCGTCGAACCGGTTTCCGCCGCGGGCGAAGCGGTCGGCGAGGTCCTGGTTTTCCAGTCCCAGCATGTGCACGCCGATGTAAGTGGCGTTCGCCACGGCCGGCCACGAGCGGGAGGTCCTGGCCATGTTGAACGTGAACCGTGGCGGCTTCGCGGACAGCGACGCCACCGACGTCGCCGTAAACCCGAACGGGACGCCGTTGTGGTTGGCGGTGATGATGGCCACGCCCGCGGCGTGCCGGCGGAACATTTCCCTGAAAGTCCCCTCGAAGATTCCCTCATCTGTGGCCACTGCGATCCAACCCCTTGCTGCACGTGCGTGTCATGTCCCTACTCTGCCAGCGTATTCCGCTTGCCGCCGCTGGGGCACTTGTTTCCGGCCGCCGTCATGTTGCCTCTCGCGGCGTCATGTGCCCGGACGGCGGAATCCTTGTTACCGTTTGTTGCATGACACACCCCGCAGTAGACGGTTCGGTCCGGCACACCGGCGAGCCCGCGCACCCGGAAACGCCCGCGCAGCCGGAGACGTCCGCGCAGCCTGAGACGTCCGAGCAGCCTGAGACGTCCGCGGAACCGGGCCGGCAGCCCGCACCAGGCCGGACCCGGTGGCAAAAGGCCGCCGTCATCGCGGCCGCCGGCATCCCGGTGGGTCTGCTCTGGTGGCTCTTGTCGCCGTCGGGCCTGAACCTGCTGACCGGAAACCCGGACCTCGCCGCCGGCACGAACACCGCGACCTGGCTGCCCAGGGACCTGGTGCTGGGAGGACTGTGCCTGCTCGCCGGCTGCATTGCAGGATCGTTCGTGGCCGGGTCCAAACACGAACAACCCCGGCCCGGCACCATCCTGCTGATGGTCCTCGCCGGCGTTGCCGGCACGCTCCTCGCCTGGGGGACAGGCATCCTCAGCGCACAATTGTGGGGAGCGCCGGCCGATACCTCGGCCAATGCCAGCGTCGCTTTCTCACTGCGGTCCTACGCGGTCCTCGCCATCTGGCCCGGGGCGATCGCCCTGGCCATCTTCCTCAACGCCCTCTTCCCGGGCTCCGGCAATAAGCCCCGCGCCTGACGCCCCGGGGTCACCGGAGGGCCGGCAGGCGCGGGCGGAGCGGGCCGCGGCGGCGTCACAGCGACGGTTCGGACCGCCGGGCACGTAAAATGATCGGGTGAGCCTAACTCCTGACAGCACCGTGACCCCGATTCCCGCTGCCCTGAACTTCCGCACGGTCGATGTGCGCGGCAAGCAGCTGTCCCTCGCCGGACTGCGCGCGGCCGTTCCCCGGGCACAGTCCAACACCCTGGCCGACGCCGAGGACAAGGTTTTGGAGATCATCTCCGCCGTCCGCACGCGCGGCTTCGCCGCCCTCGGGGAACTGGCACTGTCCTTTGACGGCGTCGAGCAGACGCACCCCCGGGTCCCGGCCGAGGCGTTGCACGCGGCCCTCGCGGACCTCGACCCCGCCGTGCGCGCGGCGCTCGAGGAGTCCATCCGCCGGGCCCGCCGCTTCGCCGACGCCCAGCGGCCGGCGAACGTCGACGTCGAACTCGGTGAGGGTGCCGTCGTGAGTCAAAACTGGGTGCCCGTGGCACGCGTGGGGCTCTACGTTCCCGGCGGCCTGGCCGTGTACCCGTCCTCGGTGATCATGAACGTGGTCCCGGCACTGGCCGCAGGCGTCGAATCCATTGCCCTGGCCTCGCCGCCGCAAAAGAACTTCGGCGGACTGCCCCACCCCACGATCCTGGCGGCGGCATGCCTGCTGGGCATCGAGGAGGTCTACGCGATCGGCGGGGCCCAGGCCATCGCGACCTTTGCGTATGGCATCCCCGCCGATGCTTCCGGCCCGGCGTCCCTGCCCGGGATCGACCCCGTGGACGTGGTGACAGGTCCGGGCAACATCTTCGTCGCCACCGCGAAGCGGCTGGTCAAGGGGGTCGTGGGGATCGACTCCGAGGCCGGCACCACCGAGATTGCGATCCTCGCGGACTCCACCGCCAGCCCCGCCCTCGTTGCCGCGGACCTCATCAGCCAGGCCGAGCACGACCCCAAGGCGGCCTCGGTCCTGTTCACCGACTCCGAGGCCCTCGCGGCGGACGTCCGCGTGGAACTCGAGCGGCAGGCGGCGGCAACCAAGCACTCCGGCCGCGTCCGTGAAGCGCTCTCCGGTCCGCAGTCCGGCGTTGTCCTCGTCGAAGACCTGGCGCAGGGCATCGCCGCCTGCGACGCGTACGCCGCGGAGCACCTCGAAATCATGACCGCCGACGCCGCCAGGGTGGCCGCGCGCATCCGCAGCGCCGGCGCGATCTTCGTGGGCGACTACAGCCCCGTGAGCCTCGGCGACTACTGCGCCGGCTCCAACCACGTGCTGCCGACCAGCGGCACCGCGGCCTTCTCCTCCGGGCTGAACGTGACCACCTTCCTGCGGGCCATCCAGGTCATCAACTACAGCCGCTCGGCATTGGAGCAGGTCAGCGGGCACATCGTCAGCCTCTCCGGCGCGGAGGACCTGCCGGCCCACGGCGAGGCCGTCACGGCGCGCTTCGCCGCCCGGTAGGCCCCAGCAGTTCCCCCGCAGTCCAGGGGCCCGAACCACTACATGTAGTAATTACAGGCTTGTTATTCAGCTACATCTAGTCGTAAACTGAGTTTGCAGGGGCCGGCTGACAGCCGCGCCCGCTAGCTAGCGGCGCTGATGCTGCGGATTGCGACAGGGGAGGAAAAGACATGTATTGCCCGTTCTGCCGAAACCCTGACTCGCGCGTGGTGGACAGCCGGATCGCCGACGACGGTTCGGCCATCCGACGCCGCCGGCAGTGCCCCGAATGCGGCCGCCGGTTCACCACTGTGGAAACCACCAGCCTGACCGTCATCAAGCGATCGGGCGTCGGCGAGCCCTTCAGCCGCAGCAAGGTCATCAACGGCGTCCGCAAGGCCTGCCAGGGCCGCCCGGTCACGGAAGACGATCTCGCGCTGCTGGCCCAGGAAGTCGAGGAGACAATCCGGGGATCCGGCGCCGCCGAAATTGAAGCCCACGAGGTCGGGCTGGCAATCCTGGAGCCGCTGCAACGGCTCGATGAGGTTGCTTACCTGCGCTTCGCCAGCGTCTACCAGGCCTTCGAATCGCTGGAAGATTTCGAATCCGCGATTTCCCTGCTTCGGCACGAGGCAGAAACCAAGGGCCGGGACGGCAAGACCCCGCAGAAGAGCACGCTTCAGGCGCCGTCGTAAGATTTGTGTTCTTCAGTCCCAGGGACTGTTCCGGTCTAACCGGGTAAAGGGCACCACCACAGACTCTGGTGGTGGCAGCGGAGGGGAAGCCGCGGCCACCACCGGCTCCAGCCCCACGGGCTCGCGGGGGGCGTTGGATCTAGCGGCCGCCAGCGACCGGGAGCACCGCGCCGGTAACGTAGGAGGCCTCCCCGGACAGAAGCCACAGGACTGCTGCCGCAATCTCGCCAGGCTCCGCGCCCCGGCCCATCGGGATCGTAGAATTGAGCCGCTCCACCCGGTCCGGCATGCCGGCGGCAGCGTGCAGTCCGGTGTTTGTGCTCCCCGGAGCCACGGCGTTCACCCGGATGCCCTCCGCCGCCACTTCAGCCGCCAGCCCCACGGTAAGGACGTCGACGGCGCCCTTGGACGCCGCGTAGTGCGCCCACGTTCCGGGCGAACCGGCTTTTGTCGCCGTGGAGGAAATGTTGATGATGGAGCCGCCACTGCCGCCGTGGTCGCGGCCCATCCTGCGTACAGCCTCCTGGCAGACAAAGATCAGGCCCGCCACGTTGACGTCGAGGACACGGCGGACAGTGTCTTCCGGCACGTCCACCAAGGGGCCGATCAGGTTGCCGGTGATGCCTGCGTTGTTCACGACGGCGGCCAGCGGGCCCAGGCCCATTGCGGCGTCGAACAGTCCGGAAACCGCGGTCCGATCGCTGACATCGGCGCGCACTGCCTGCGCAGTTCCCCCGCTCCCGGTGATGGCCTGTACCACCTCAGCGGCACCGGCGTCGTCGTTGGAGTAGTTGACCACGACGGCGTAGCCGGCCGCCGCGGCCCGCAGGGCGATCGCCGCCCCGATGCCGCGGCTGGCGCCGGTGACGATAACGACGCCAGAGCCTGGCCCGGTCATTGAGCTACTTGGCCAGTTTGTGCTTCAGCGCAATTTCGATCGCGGCGCCCACGATGCCGGCGTCGTTCTTCAGTTCGGCCGGGACGATGGGGGTGCGCAGCTTCATGTGCGGCAGGTACTCGTCGGCACGCTTGGAGATGCCGCCGCCCACGATGAACAGTTCCGGGGAGAACAGGAACTCCACGTGCGAGAAGTAGCGCTGCAGCAGCACACTGTACTGTTCCCAGCTGAGTCCGTCGCGCTCACGGGCCACGGCGGAGGCCTTGGTCTCGGCATCGAAGCCGTCGATTTCCAGGTGGCCGAGTTCGGCGTTCGGGACCAGCTTGCCGTCGAAGATGAAGGCAGAGCCGATGCCGGTGCCGAGGGTAATCACCAGCACGGTGCCTTCAACGCCCTCGCCGGCACCGAAGCGGGCTTCGGCGAGACCGGCGGCGTCGGCGTCGTTGATGACCTCCACGGGGCGGCCAAGACGGGCGGTGAGCATGGCGTCGATGTCAGCTTCCAGCCATGACTTGTCCACATTGGCGGCCGAATGGACCACTCCGTGCTGAATGATGCCCGGGAAGGTCACGCCGACGGGGCTGCTGGCGTCGGGGGCGTCGGAACGGGCGGAGAGCTCGGCGACAACCTGTGCGACGACTTCGGCCACCGACTCCGGAGTGGAAGGCTGCGGCGTGGGGAACCGCACGCGATCACCGATCAGCTTTCCCTTCTTCAGGTCCACGATGCCGCCCTTGATACCGGTGCCGCCGATGTCAATGCCGATCAGGGGGGCGTTCTTCTTCGACTTCTCGTCCTTCTTGGCCAAAATCGTTCCGTTCGTGGCAGGGGCGGGCTGTGGTACCGGCCGGGGCCGGCGAGAAACAGGGGAAAACTGGTAGCAAACAGGTTGGAACTGGTGAACAACCGGTCCTCAGGGACCGACCGGGTGGAGCGCGGTCTATGGCAGAGTGAGAACCTCAGCGCCGGACTCCGTGACCAGCAGTGTGTGCTCAAACTGTGCGGTGCGTTTGTGGTCGCGGGTCACAACAGTCCAGTCATCGGCCCACATGTCCCAGTCAACGGTGCCCAGGGTCAGCATCGGCTCGATCGTGAACACCATACCCGTTTCCATGACGGTGTTGTACGCAGGAGCGGCGTCATAGTGCGGAATAATCAGCCCGGTGTGGAAGGCCTCGCCGACGCCGTGGCCGGTGAAGTCGCGGACCACGCCGTAGCCGAAGCGCTTGGCGTAGGACTCAATGGTCCGGCCGATCACGTTGATTTCGCGTCCCGGCGCCACCGCCCGGATGGCACGGTTCAAGGATTCCTTGGTGCGCTCTACCAGGAGGCGGGATTCCTCGTCGACGTCGCCGACCAGGAACGTGTAGTTGGTGTCGCCATGCACGCCGCCAATGAAGGCGGTGATGTCGATGTTGAGGATGTCGCCGTCCCGGACCACAGTGGTGTCAGGGATCCCGTGGCAGATGACCTCGTTGAGCGAGGCGCAGAGAGACTTCGGAAAGCCGCGGTACCCGAGAGTGGAGGGGTACGCCTTGTGGTCCAGCAGGAACTCGTGGCCCACCCGGTCCAGCTGGTCCGTGGTGACGCCGGGTTCGATGTGCTTGCCGACCTCCACGATGGCTTGGGCCGCGATCCGGGAGGCGATCCGGATTTTCTCGATGGTCTCTGCCGACTTGACCTCGGATCCGGTGAATTTGGCCGGACTCGGCTTGCCCACATATTCCGGGCGCGGGATAGACGGCGGCACAGCAAGCTGCGGGCTCACTGTCCCCGGGACAAGCGTGCCGATGGGTGCAGTCGAAGCTAGAGAAGGCATAGATTGATCATATAAGCTGCCGGGCGCAGCCTGGAAAACACAGTCTGGGAAAACACAGCCTGGGAACACACAGCCCCGAATACACAGTCTCGAAAACACAACCCGAAAACACAACCCGAAAACACAACCCGGACACCAGGCGGCTTGAGCCTCCCGGACCGGCGGTACGCGAAGGAGCACCAATGCCCGAATACTGGTACAACGTCAACACTCACGAGATCGAAGAGGACGCGATGTCCGACTGGAGCCAGTTGATCGGTCCGTACAAGACCCGCGAGGAAGCCCAGCACGCCCTCGAAAAGGTCAAGGCGCGCAACGAAGCGTGGGAGAAGGACGAGGACGACTAGACCGTCCCCATATCCGTCATTCTCACCCGGTGCGGGTGAGTGCCAGCCGGTCGCGGCCAGCCATACTGAGAAAATGCCGACGAGCGCCACCCGCGCCCGCGGCGTCCGAGTCGCCGACCTGGCCAGATTGGGCGCTGCCTGGGCTGCCTCGACCGTAGCCCTCATCATCACCGGCGCGCTCTTGCCGGGGTTCTCGGCAACAAGCTGGTGGGCATACGCCGCCGTGGCCGCGGTGGCCGGCGTCGTCGGACTGGTCTTCCGTCCGGTACTGGTGGAGATCTCGGCCAGGGTCGGCTGGCTGGCGGTGGGGCTCACCGCCCTGCTCGGCCAGGCACTGATCATGTACGTCGCCATCCGGCTGGTGCCCGGGATCGAATCGACGGTCTGGACCGCCCTGGCCGCAACCTGGGTCAGCGCCGTCGTCGGCACCCTCATCTCCTGGGCGGCCACGGCCGGTACCGATGAGGGCCTGATCACTTCGCTGGCAGGACGGGCGCGGCGGCAGCAGGAGGTGACCGATCCGGAGGTGGATGGCGTCCTGTTCGTGCAGCTCGACGGTGTCCCTTTCCCCGTGCTGCAGTGGGCGGTCCAGTCCGGTGCGGTGCCCCATATCCGGCGCTGGCTGACATCGGGGGAGTACACGTTCCGCGAATGGACCCCCCAGCTGCCATGCACCACGCCAGCCAGCCAGCTGGGCATTCTGCACGGCACCGTGGACGGGGTTCCTGCCTTCCGGTGGTACGACCGTGAGCTCGGCCGGGTCCTCGTGGCCAACCGTCCGGCAGACGCCCGGGTGATAGAGGAAAGGCACAGCACCGGCGAAGGCCTGCTATACGACGACGGCGTCTCCATTTCGAACCTGTTCACCGGCGACGCGCCCCGGTCCCTCATGACAATGAGCCGGGTGGAGATGGGACGCGGCTCCACCCAAACCCGTCGTGCGTTCGCCTGGTTTTTCGCCTCGCCCAACGGGTTCATGCGCAGCCTCACGCGGACCGCCGGGGAGATTTTCAAGGAGCGTTGGCAGGCCCGCAGTCAGGTCAAACGCGACCTCAACCCGCGTGTGCATCGAGACTGGACCTTCGCCCTGCTGCGGGCCGTCACCAACAGCCTCCTGCGGGACCTGAACACTTTCCTCGTGGCAGAGGAGCTGCGCCGCGGCACGAAGAGCATCTATGTCGACTACGTGGACTACGACGAGATCGCCCACCACGCGGGCATGTTCCGGCCCGAATCGCTCGCCGCCCTGGACGGTTTGGACCGCACCCTGGGAACCTTGGCCCGGCTGGCCGGGACCGCTCCCCGCCGGTACCGCATGATGGTGCTCTCAGACCACGGACAGTCCCAGGGCACCCCGTTCGCTGACCTCTATGGCCAGACGCTGGGTGACTTGTGTGCGGAGCTCATCGACGAACAGGTCCAGAACGTGGATGCCTCGGTCGAGGGGCTGGGGCGCGCGGACTCCATTGCCGGCGACATTGCGGGCGGCGGGATGAGCGGGAAGCTCGCCGTCCGTGCCGATCAGGTGCTCGCCAAGGCACAGCAGACACATGCTCCGGGCCGCGACGCCGAAGAGCCGGTCGTCGTGGTGGGCTCGGGCAACCTGGGCCTGGTCTATGTGCGGGGGGACCGGCGCTGGACTCTCGACGCCCTCGACCGGCAGTGGCCGGCCCTCGTCCCCGGGCTGGTTGGCCATCCAGGCGTCGGGTTCGTTGCCGGCGTCGACGAGGGCGGCCGACCGTGGGCGATCGGCAGCGGCGGGCGCATCAACCTCGCCAGCGGTGCCGTGGAGGGCACGGACCCGCTGGCCGATTTCGGGTCCCATGCCGCGCGGGTCCTCAGAGAGGCGCTGATGCGTCCGAAGGCACCGGATCTCTACGTCAACAGCACAGTTGATGCGGTGACCGGCGACGTCGCCGCGTTCGAGGGCCTCGTGGGATCCCACGGGGGCCTTGGCGGCTGGCAGGACCGCGCTGTGCTGCTGGGCCCGGCCGATCTCATGGCGCGGCTGCCCGAGCGGATAGAGGGCGCCGGGGAGCTCCACCGGGTGCTCGTGGCGATGCTTGAGTCCTGTGGCCAGCGTGCCACGACGGCGTCCCGCGGTTGAGCGGACGGCTCAGGCCGGGGTTTCCCATGACTGGCCAGGTGCCAGGACGACTGCCGTGCAGGCAGGAGCCTGGACCGCCACGGCGACGGCAAACCGCCGCCCGGGCTGCTCAAGCCAGCTCCGGGCAAAGTGTGCGACGAACGGCGGGTGCAGCGTTCCCCAGTGCACCGGCACGGCGAACCGCGCGCCACACATCGCGACCGCCCGCGCAGCGCTTTCCGGCGACAGGTGGCCTGCCGACAGCCGCGGACCCCACCCCCAGACCGGTACCACGGCGACGTCGATTGGGCCGCCTGCCAGGGCGGGCAGCGCCGCCATCTCCGGATACAACCCCGTGTCACCGGCGAACCAGACGATGCCCGATTGACCCCGCACCAGCTGGCCGTTGGCGTCGTTGGGCCGGTGCGGCATGGGACGGCTGTGATGCCGGGCCGGTACCTGGCGAATCCGGACACCGCCGCCCACCGGCGTCCAGACGTCCCCCAGTGCGACTGTGGGCATCAATTTTTGGCGATGCAGCCAGGCGACGTTCGCCGGAGCGCTCATCAGGATCGCCCCGTCCAACATTCGAAGGGAGCGCAGCTCGGCGTGGTCGTGGTGCAGGTGCGAGAGCAGCACCGCATCCGGCCGGCTCCACGCCGCCGGGTCCGGCCGCGGTGCCAGACGGCGGAGCAGCCCGGCATGAGGACGCAGCAGCGGATCGGTCAAGACCCGAATCCCGTCGATATCCAGAACCACCGTCGAGTGACCAAGCCACGTGAGCCTCATGTCGGGCGTAGCCCGCTGTGGCGTCAGGCCAGGGCCTTGGCCTTCAGGGAATCAAACTCGCTCTGGCTGATGGCTCCGGAATCGAGCAGTGCCTTCGCGTCGGCGATCTGGGCGGCCGGAGTGGACGTGGTGCCGGCGGCCTGCTTGATGTACTCCTGCTGGGCAGCCTGTTGCTTGGCCACCCGTGCCATCTGGCGTTCGGCCATGCTGCGGCCACGGGCGATCAGGTAGATCAGGGCGCCGAGCCAGGGCAGGAAGATCATCAATATCGCCCAGCCGGCCTTGGCCCAGCCGCTGAGCTCGTGGTCGCTGAACATGTCAAACAAGCAGCGGAAATACACCGTCAGTGCGGCGATCCAGATGAAGAACCAGAAACTCCAAAGCAGGACGTCCCAGAAGCTAGTGGTGCCCATCGCTACTCCTCCCATCGTGTCCGCCGGAGCCGGACCTGCGCGTCGCGCACGAAGACGGCCGGTCCTGCGGAACATCTTGAGGTCCTGATGCGGACCTTAATGGTCAGCCTGCCCGGACTCCCGGCGTGCCACATCCTCCGGGAAGGATGAGGTGTCACTGCAGGTCAGGGTGGGCACATCCATGGCGAAAGCCTCGGGGGCGGCGGGTGTGGCCCGGAAAACGTACTCCGGAGCCCCCCTAGAAGGAGTGTTCGGGGCCGGGGAAGTGGCCGGAGCGCACGTCCTCCCCGTAGGCTTTCGCGGCGTCGCTGAGCGAGGTGCGCAGGTCCGCGTACTGTTTGACGAACTTCGCCATCTTTCCGCCGCGCAGACCCGCCATATCCTGCCAGACCAGGACCTGCCCGGTGGTGGCGTTCCCGGCGCCGATGCCGACGGTTGGGACGTCGACGGCGGCGTCCACGGCGGCCGCCGTGGCGGCGGGGACCATTTCCATGAGCACGCAGAACGCGCCGGCGTCGGCCAGCGCGACGGCGTCCTCGATCAACCGCGCGGCGTCATCGCCGCGGCCCTGGACCCGGTAGCCGCCCAGGGCGTGCTCGCTCTGCGGGGTGAAGCCGATATGCGCCATGACCGGAATGCCGGCTTGGACCATGGCACGGACGGTGTCGGCATAGAACTTCCCGCCTTCGATCTTGACGGCGTGGGCGAGGCCTTCCTTCAGGAACCGCACCCCGGTGGCGACCGCCTGCTGGGCGGAGACCTCGTAGCTGCCGAACGGCAGGTCCGCGACCACCAGGGCACGCCGCGCGGAGCGGGCGACGGCCCGGCACAGCGGCAGAAGCTCGTCCACGGTCACGGGAAGGCTGGTCTCGTTGCCGAAGACGTTGTTGGAGGCGGAGTCGCCCACCAGGAGCACCTCGATGCCGGCCTGGTCAAAGATCTCGGCGGTGTACTGGTCGTACGCGGTGAGCATCGCGAAGTGCCCGCCGTCGGTCTTGACCTGGTGGAGGTGATGGGTGCGGACCCTGGCCAGGGGTTTCGGGGCCGCTGCCGTCCCGGCGCTGCCTGCGGTGCCGGCGGCGCGTCCTGTCCCGGCCGCGGCCGGGCCGTTGCCGTAGGGGGCCGCAAGTTCGGCGGGCGTGCTGGAATCGGGGCTGTTGCTGGGGACCATGCCACGAGCGTAGTGCGATACCGGGTGCCACAGCTACCGGGGAACCAGCCGAGGCCGGTGAATCAGGTCACACGCGCGGCTTTCCCGGCGGCCCAATCCCGCCGGACGGCGCGAAATCCCCGGCCATTGTGTTAACGGTGTGTTACGCGGAGCCCCGGCTTCAGCAATCGGTGCCAATGATTAGTAAAGTGAACCGTGAGCAACCGCGGGCCCTTGAACGTCGGGCCCGGGGAACGGATGGAAGAACCGGAAAGAGGCCAGTATGGACCGCCAGCAAGAGTTTGTCCTGCGGACGATCGAAGAGCGCGACGTGCGGTTTGTGCGCCTGTGGTTCACCGACGTCGTGGGATCGCTCAAGTCCGTGGCTCTTGCCCCGGCCGAGGTGGAAGGCGCCTTCGAAGAAGGGCTCGGATTCGACGGTTCCTCCATCGAGGGTTTGGCCCGCGTCTTCGAATCCGACATGCTCGCCCAGCCGGACCCGGCCACGTTCCAGATCCTGCCCTGGCGCGGTGAGACCGAGGCGACCTCGCGCATGTTCTGCGACATCCTCACGCCCGACGGCGAACCCTCCGCCGCCGATCCCCGGAACGTCCTCAAGCGCACGCTCGCCAAAGCCGCGGACATGGGCTTCACCTGCTACACCCACCCCGAAATCGAGTTCTACCTGCTCAAGTCCCAGCAGCCCGGTCCCGACGGCTCACCCGTTCCCGTGGACGAGGGCGGCTACTTCGACCACGTCCCGGGCGGCGTGGCACAGGACTTCCGCCGGACCGCCGTGACGATGCTCGAATCCGTGGGCATCTCCGTGGAATTCAGCCACCACGAGGCCGGCCCGGGCCAGAACGAGATCGACCTGCGCTACGCGGATGCACTGCAGACCGCGGACAACATCATGACGTTCCGGACGGTGATCAAGGAAGTGGCGCTGCAGCAGGGCACCTACGCCACCTTCATGCCCAAGCCCTTCACGGCCCACCCGGGCTCCGGCATGCACACGCACTTCTCGCTGTTTGAAGGAGACACCAACGCCTTCTACGAGGCCGGTGCAGAGTTCCAGCTCTCCGAGACGGCCCGCCAGTTCATTGCCGGCATCCTCAAGCACGCGCCGGAGTTCACGGCCGTGACCAACCAGTTCGTCAACTCGTACAAGCGGCTCTGGGGCGGGGGAGAGGCGCCGAGCTACCTGAGCTGGGGCCACAACAACCGCTCCGCCCTGGTCCGGGTCCCGCTGTACAAGCCGGGCAAGGGCCAGTCCGCGCGGATCGAATACCGCGGGATCGACTCAGCCGCCAACCCCTACCTGGCCTACGCAGTGCTCCTGGGGGCCGGCCTCAAGGGCATCGAGGAGGGCTACCAGCTCCCCGCCGCGGCAGAGGACGATATCTGGTCACTGAGCTCGGCCGAACGCCGCGCCATGGGACACGACCCGCTCCCGGCGAGCCTGCACGACGCCATCCGCACCATGGAGGATTCCGAACTCATGCCGCAGATCCTCGGCGAGCAGGTTTTCGAGCACTTCCTCCGCAACAAGCGGGCAGAATGGCAGGACTACCGCCTCCAGGTGACGCCCTACGAGCTGCAGCGCAACCTCGGCATTCTGTAGGCGGCCCCGGTGAGCCTGGCACGACGCCTGATTGCCGCCGGCTTCAGTGATCTCGACAAGGGCGAACGGTTCCTCGCCGCCCGGGAACTGGAGGGGCTGGACCAGGACGCCCTCTTTGCCGGGCTGCAGCTGGCCGCGAACCCGGATGCCGCGCTGCAATCGCTGGTGCGCCTGATCGAGAAGCACCCGGACCTGCGCCGGCGGGCCGTGGCAGACCCCGAAATCAGTGAACCGCTGTATCGGGTCCTCGGCGCCTCGGAGGCGCTGGGTGAATTCCTCATCCGCCACCCCGAACACCTCGATGCGTTCGACGTCCGCGCCAGCCCGGAACCGCTGGCGGCGGACGCCGGGGCCTTGCGGGCGCGGCTGCTGCAGTCGGTGCGGGCCGATCCGAACTCCGCCCGGCCGGTGGCCGCGCTCAGCGGGCAGGAAGCGTACGCGGCGCTGCGGACTGCCTACCGGCGCGGGCTCGTGGAACTCGCTATCAAGGACCTTTGCGCTGCCGATCCGCTGGATTTCATGCCGGCTGCCGGCGCGGAACTGGCGGACCTGGCCGGCGCGGCCCTCGAGGCGGCCCTCGCCGTGTCCCGGGCCGAAGCAGGGGAGCAGTTCGGCGCCGCCGAGGTCGCCGACGTCGGGCTCGCCGTGATCGGCATGGGCAAGTGCGGCGCGCGCGAACTGAACTACATTTCCGACGTCGACGTCATCTACGTGATGGATTCCGGCGCGCTGGAGGACTCCCGGGCCACCACGATCGGCAACGCCCTCGCCTCCGGGATCTCGCGGGCGATCATGTCCACCAGCCGCGAACCCGGGCTGTGGGAGGTCGATGCGAACCTGCGGCCCGAGGGCAAGTCCGGCCCGCTGGTCCGCACGCTGGCCTCGCACGAGAGCTACTACGCGCGCTGGGCGGAGAGCTGGGAATTCCAGGCCCTCCTGAAGGCCCGGACCATCGCCGGCGACACCGCCCTGGGCGCACGCTACGAGGCGGCCGTGACGCCGCTGATCTGGTCCTCGGCGGGCCGGGAAGGCTTCGTCGAATCCGTGCGCGCCATGCGCCGCCGCGTCACCGAGCACATTCCGGCCGACGAGGAACAGCGGCAGATCAAACTGGGCCGCGGCGGACTGCGCGACGTCGAATTCACCGTCCAGCTGCTGCAGCTCGTGCACGGCAAGTCCGATGAATCGCTGCGCTGCCGGGACACCACCTCGGCCATAGCCGCGCTGTCGGCCGGCGGGTACATCGGCCGCTCGGACGCCGCGGAATTCGACCGCGACTACCGCTATCTGCGGCTGCTGGAGCACCGGATCCAGCTGTTCCAGCTGCGCCGGACGCACCTCATGCCGGTGAACGAGGCGTCCCTGCGCTCCCTGGCCAAGGCCGTCCTGGGACCGTTCTCCACCGAGCGGCCCAAGCCCGACGCCCTGGTCGCGGCCTGGCGCAAGACCAAGCGTTCCGTCCGCGAACTCCACGAACGCATTTTCTACCGCCCGCTGCTCAATACGGTCGCCACGCTCAGCAGCGAAGAGGCACGGCTGACGCCGGAGGCCGCGCAGGGCCGTCTCGCCGCCCTCGGCTATCTGGATCCCCCCGGCGCCATGCGGCATATCGAGGCACTTACCGCCGGCGTCAGCCGCCGCGCGGCGCTCCAGCGCCAGTTGCTGCCGATCCTCTTGGACTGGCTCGCGGACGGCGTGGACCCCGACGCCGGGCTGCTCGCCTTCCGGCGCGTCAGCGAGGCCCTCGGCACGACGCACTGGTACCTGGGCATGCTCCGGGATTCGACGGCGGCTGCCGAGCGGCTCTGCCACGTGCTGGCCAACTCCCGGCTGATTTCTGACCTGCTGGAGGTTTCGCCCGAGTCCGTGGCGTGGCTCGGCACCGACAAGGAACTGGTCCCGCTCAGCTTCGAATACCAATGGCTCGAGATCACCTCGAAGATGTCGCGGCACGCGGACCCGGAGAGCGCCATGCGGCTGATCCGGCTGATCCGTCGCCGGGAAATCCTCAGGATCGCCATAGCGGACAGTGCCGGGCTGCTGGACCAGGACCAGGTGGGCGAAGCCCTCGCCGACACGGACCGGGCAGCCGTGCTGGGGGCGCTGCGCGTGGCGGAGACGATCATCACGGCCGAGGAACCGCTCAAGACGCACGTGCTGGTGGTGGCGATGGGCCGGCAGGGCGGCCGGGAGATCGGCTACGGCTCGGACGCGGACGTCATGTACGTCCACCGCGGACTCCCCGGAGTGCCGGAGGAGGAAGCGCAGGCCCAGGCCCTCCAGATCGTGGGCAAGCTCTCAAGCCTGCTGACCCAGCCGCTCAAGCCGGCGATTCTGGCCGAACGGGTGCTGTCAGTGGATGCGGACCTGCGCCCCGAGGGCAAGAGCGGACCCATGGTGCGGTCCCTTGAGTCCTTCGCCGAGTACTATCGCCGGTGGTCCCTCGTCTGGGAGGCCCAGGCGCTGCTGCGGGCACGCCCCATGGCCGGCGACGACGCCCTGGCGGAGGACTTTATCGCCCTGATCGATCCCATCCGGTATCCGGAGGCGCTATCGGAACAGGACGCGCGCGAGGTCCGGCGGGTCAAAGCCAGGGTGGAAGCCGAACGCCTGCCGCGCGGGGCCGATCCTGCCCGGCACCTGAAGCTTGGCCGGGGAGGGCTGAGCGACGTCGAATGGCTGGCCCAGCTGCTCCAGCTCCGCCACGCCGGCAAGCACCCGGAACTCCGGACGACGTCGACCGTGGAGGCGCTCGAGGCGGCTGCCGCGCTGGACCTGATTGATGCCGGGGACGTCGTGATCCTGCTCCGGGCCTGGCGGCTGGCCAGCCGGATCCGTTCGGCCAACGTCATCTGGACCGGCCGGCCCTCGGACCTGCTGCCCTCCTCCCGACGCGACCTGGAAGCCGTGGCGCGCTGGTGCGGCTACGGCCAGGGAAATGCGGCGGCACTGGAGGAGGACTACCTGCGCCTGAGCCGGCGTGCCAGGGCCGTTTTTGAGCGGGTCTTCTATGGCCAATAGCGGCTGCTGACACGATTGCCGCCCGGTGCTACCTTGGGCGGATGGCCAGACAACTGTTTGTTAACCTCCCCGTCCGGAATCTCGATACGACCGTGGAGTTCTTCACGGCGCTGGGATTCTCCTTCAACCCCGACTTCACCGACGAGAACGCCACCTGCATGATCGTCAATGACGGTGCGTACGTGATGCTGCTCGTCGAGTCCTACTTCAAGACCTTCACCTCGAAGTCGATCGCCGCGACGGCGGACACCGCCGAGGCCATCATGTCCTTCTCGCTGGAGAGCCGCGAGGCCGTGGACGAGGTCATCCGCACCGCCCTGACCTCCGGGGGCACGGCCTCGGAGGAGGCCCAGGACTACGGCTTCATGTACACCCACAGCTTCCAGGACCCGGACGGCCACCTCTGGGAGGTCTTCTGGATGGATCCGGCCGGGCCGCCCAAGGACGCTGCGCTCTAACCCCGGTTCCTCACGGCGGCCGCCGCCGCCGGCGCGGGTACGCTGTCTACATGTCCGGACATGTGTGGCTGCTGCCCCTGAAGAACCTCGACGACGACGCCCGCGCCATCAAGCTGGGTGAGATCGCCCTCCTGGAGCTCGGCGAGGGGCAGCAGAAATTCGTCGGCGAACCGCTGCGGATGATACTGATCGCGCTTGAGGAAGACTCCCGGCACCCGTTCGCCGTCGACTCCGACGGCACCGCGGCGGGGGTCCTGACGCTCCAGACCGGGGCGGCCACCCTGGCGGGCTGGCCCGACGACGACTCGGCCTGGCTGCTGCGGGGGTTCCTGATCGACCGGCGGCGGCAGGGCAAGGGCCTTGGCACCCTCGCCGCGGACGCCGCAGTGCGGGAGGCCGCGAAACTGACGGCCGGGCTGGGCAGCGGCCAGGCCGGCGTCGTACTCTCCGTCAACGAACTTAACCCCGGCGCTCTGGCCGCCTACCGCAAGGCAGGATTCGAGGACCGCGGCCGTTACGAAGGCGGCGACGCCGGCCCGCAGCGCATCATGTACCGGGCGTTCTGATCCCGGGCGTTCCGGGGAGTGTCAGGGCGGGGCCGGGCGATGGGGCCGGGCAACGGCGCAGACGGTCCGGGCGTCAATTTTCGTTGACGCCGGCCCCAGAGGTCAACTAAGGTTGACGCCGGGAGGTGCGGAATGAAAACACTGATTGGTTCGATGGACGGCAAGGGCCCGGCCGAGGCCCTCTACTCCGTGGCGGAGCTTCATAAGGAACTGGCTCGCACGGAGACCGAGGTCGTGCTCCGCGCCAGGCAGGCCGGACTCTCCTGGGAGGCGATCGCGGTGTGCCTCGGCGTCAGCAAGCAGGCGGTGCACAAGAAGTACGGAAAGCGTTGAGGCCGCTTGGGCCCGGCCGCCGGGGCGCTCGGCGCCTGGGAGGAGACACAAAAAGGCCGGCCGCGGATTGATATCCGTGGCCGGCCTTCCTGTTTCGGAATCCTGGCGGAGTTCCGGCGGGCTAAACCGTGCCTAGCCGCTTGGTCAGACTAGACGCCGTAGTAGAGCTCGAACTCGAAGGGGTTCGGGCGCAGCGACAGCGGACGGATCTCGTTCTCGTACTTGTACTCGATCCAGGTGTCGATCAGGTCCTGGGTGAAGACGCCGCCGGCCTGCAGGAACTCGTTGTCCTCGGCCAGTGCATCCAGGGCCTCCTCGAGGGTGCCCGGAGCCTTGGGGATGTCCTTGGCTTCTTCGGCGGGGAGCTCGTAGAGGTCCTTGTCGATCGGAGCCGGGGGTTCGATCCGGTTGCGGATGCCGTCGATGCCGGCCATCAGCTGGGCAGCGAACGCCAGGTACGGGTTCGAGGAGGGGTCCGGAGCGCGGAACTCGATGCGCTTGGCCTTCGGGTTGGAGCCCGTGATCGGGATACGGATACCGGCGGAGCGGTTGCCCTGCGAGTAGACCATGTTGACCGGAGCTTCGAAGCCCTTGACCAGGCGGCGGTAGGAGTTCACCGTCGGGTTGGTGAAGGCCAGGACGGCGGAGGAGTGCTTCAGCAGGCCGCCGATGTACCAGCGGGCGGTGTCGGACAGGCCGGCGTAGCCCTTCTCGTCGTAGAACAGCGGCTCGCCGCCGGTCCACAGCGACTGGTGGCAGTGCATGCCCGAGCCGTTGTCACCGAAGACCGGCTTCGGCATGAAGGTCACCGACTTGCCCCAGGCGTCGGCGGTGTTCTTGATGACGTACTTGAACTTCTGCAGGTCATCAGCCGCGTGGGTCAGGGTGGTGAACTTGTAGTTGATTTCAGCCTGGCCGGCGGAACCGACTTCGTGGTGGCTGCGCTCGACCTCAAGGCCGGCCTCGTCCAGGGCGACACACATGGCATCGCGCAGGTCGGCCTGCTTGTCGGTGGGGGAAACCGGGAAGTAGCCACCCTTGACGGGGGTCTTGTAGCCGAGGTTTCCGCCCTCTTCTTCACGGCCGGTGTTCCAGTGCGCTTCCTCGGAGTCAATCTTGTAGAAGCTGCCCTGCGGGGAGGACTGGTACTGGACGTTGTCGAAGACGAAGAACTCGGCCTCGGGGGCGAAGAACGCGGTGTCGGCAATGCCGGTGGAGGCGAGGTAGGCCTCGGCCTTTTCGGCTACGCCGCGGGGATCGCGGTGGTAGGGATCGCCGGTGCGGGGGTTCACGATCGAGAAGTTCAGCGCGAGGGTCTTCTCCATGCGGAACGTGTCGATGAATGCCGTGGTCACGTCCGGGATGAGCTGCATGTCAGACTCGGCGATGCCCTGGAAGCCGCGGATCGATGATCCGTCGAAGAGCTGGCCATTGACGAAGAAGTCGGCGTCAACGCTCTTGGCGGGCACGTTGAAGTGCTGCTGAACGCCAGGAAGATCGGTGAAGCGGATATCGACGAATTTGATGTCTTCGTCCTTGATGAACTTGAGGACTTCGTCCGCAGTCTTGAACATCTATGCTCCTTACGCATATGAAAAATCTGGCCGTCAGGCACATTGGTCCAGGGCAGTCCAACAGCGGGAAAGCAAAAAGCATCCCCGCTCCTGAGCCACTAGCAACTGTTACCACCCTAAGGACACGGGATTTCCCCCCAGTGTCCGTATTGTTTCGGGGAGGTTACAGAATGCCCTGACAGGTAAACGCTAGTCGCCGGTCCACAGTGTGACCTATCTGGTTCCACAGTGTGACACAAGGCTGCCCACACTGTGGACGGGCTTGAGCCGATAAGCTTGGATGGTGGTAGATCGCAAAGACATCGGTTCATGGCTCACCGGCCCGGACACTTCCGGCATCTCGAAGTACCCGGGGGAGCGGCTTGGGCTGCCGGCGGCCGGGCCCGGATCGATCGCACGCGCCGGTCGCCGCTTCCTGGCGATCTGCATCGACTGGGCGATCGCGCTGGTGATCAGCAACTTCGCCTTCGCCGGCGACTCGTGGGCCACGCTGGCCGTGTTTGCCATTGAGCAGATCCTGCTGATCGGCACCCTGGGCTACAGCATCGGCCACCGGATCGTGGGCATCCACGTGGTCCGGCTGGGCGGCGGCCCCGCGGGCCCGCTCGCGGCCCTGGTGCGGACCTTGCTCCTCTGCCTCGTCATCCCCGCCGTTATCTTCGACCCGGACCAGCGCGGCCTTCACGACAGGGCCATGAATACCGTGCTCCTGCGGATGTAGCCCCTCCCCGTGGGGTGGCGGTTTGCCACGAACGGCCGGTAAACCTCCCCGCATACCGGCCATCTGCGTCAGATGGCCGCAACGATGACGGCAGGGCTCGATTCACCCTCGGCTGTTTGCCACCAACGGCCGGTAGACATCCCGTTGGGCGTCCGTTTGCCACGAATGGCCGGTAAGCCTCCCCGCATACCGGCCACCTGCGTCAAATGGCCACAGAGATGATGCCAGGACGCGGCGGTCCTTCGCTCGTTTGCCACGAATGGCCGGTCAACGTCCACGTTGGGCGGTCGTTTGCCACGATTGGCCGGTAAACCTCCCCGCGTAGCGGCCATGTGCGTCAAATGGGCGCATCAACGTTGCCAGGGCACGCTTCACCCTGGGCCGTTTGCCACGAATGGCCGGTCAACGTCCACGTTGGGCGGTCGTTTGCCACGAATGGCCGGTAAACCTCCCCGCATACCGGCCGTCTGCGTCAAATGGGCGCAGCAACGTTGCCAGGCGCGATGGTCCCTCGGCCGTTCGCCACCAACGGCCGGTAGACATCCCCGTTGGGCGGCGGTTTGCCACGAATGGCCGGTAAACGTCCCCGCATACCGGCCACCTGCGTCAAATGGCCGCAACGACGACGGCAGGGCTCGATTCACCCGCGTCCGTTTGTCACGAGTGGCCGCGAGACCTCCACGTTGGGCGTCCGTTTGCCACGAATGGCCGGTGAACCTCCCCGCATACCGGCCGTCTGCGTCAAATGGGCGATGGCGGCACAACGTTGCCAGGGCGCACGGAACCCGAGGTCCCGGGCGGGACTACAACGCGGCCGTTTCCCGGGCTGGCGTCGGCGCAGTCTCTCCGGCCGGCACTGCAAGGTATCCGTGGTGGCCGGCCCAGCGTTCAAACCAGACGGTCGCGAACGGGAAGACGGCCGAAAGCCCTGAGAGCAGGGCAACCCGGAGCGGCCAGCGAAGCTTCGCCCACAGACTCAACGCCGCGATCGCGTAGCCGATGAAGAATGCGCCGTGGATCGGACCGGCAATCTCTACGCCGAGTTCCGTCGTCCGGGTGACCCATTTGAGCACCATGCCGAGCAGCAAGGCGGCCCAACTGAACGCCTCGGCGATCGCCAGCCCCCGGAAAATGCGGATCATGATGGGGGTCGAGGGGAAATTCATGTGTGTCTCCAGAGGTCGTGCGTTCGCTGTCCCGCTGCCCGGGTCCTGGCGGCCGCAGCCCAGCGCGCCGGTGCCGGACGACGTCGGACATAAACAAGAACAGCCCCGGCTGGCGGCCTGAGATGGCCGTCAACCGGGGCGGTTCTGTCTTGCTGGCCTGCTGGCGAACGCTGCTGCGGGTAGGTTAGCGCCCGCGGGTCGGACGGGCCTTGTAGGGATCGATGCCCTTCGGGATCGGCAGGCGGCCGCCGAGCGAGGAAATGCGCTTGGATACCGCGCTGACCTCGGTCTTGGTCAGTTCGCCCTTGAGCTTGTTCATCTTCTTGGCGATCTGGCTGAGCGGCACCTGGCCCTCACCGCGGCCGCTCTCGATCACGTGGATGGTGACGTTGGGCAGGATGCGCGCGAGCCGCTTGCGTTCGGCGTCGACCAGCGGCTTGACCCGGTTGCTGGGGCCCTCGCTGACCAGCACAACGCCGGGCCGGCCGATGGCGCGGAAGACAGCGTCCTGCGTGCGCGGGTTGACGGCGACCGGCTGGTCCTCGGTGATCCAGCCGCGCTTGAGCGTGCCCAAGGCGGCGCCGGAGGCACCCGGCTGTCCCTCGATCTGCGCGAACGCGGCGCGCTCGGCGCGGCGGGACAGGATCAAGGTGGCGGCAATGGCGCCCAAGGCGATGCCGATGATCAGGCCGGTGACCCAGTTATCCAGCAGGAAACCAACCAGGAGGCTGACGGCGACTACACCCAGGAACGCCAGCAACATGAGCCACGGAACCATGGGATCGTGGCGGCGGGTCATCTGGAAGACCTCGCCGATCTGCTTCAGCCGGCTCGGCTTCTTGGCCTTTGCTTCCTTGGGCTTACGGGAGAAAAGACCGCGCTTCGGAGCATCGGAAGCCGGGCTGGAGGTGCTGGAATCAGGGGAATTCGCCATAGTGCCTTAATTCTACGTGATTGACGGCTACGGGCCGGACGCCGGAATCATCCGGTGCCGGCCCCTAGGAGGAACGGTGTTGCGGCAGGATCAGGAATGCGCCGCGAGCAGCGAGCTGGCTTCCTGGCGGGTGCTTCCCGAGCTTTCGATGTGGGCGAGCTCGGCCGGGATTTCCCAGCCCTTCTTGCGCATCGCGGTGGCCCAGAGCCGGCCGGCGCGGTAGGAAGACCGCACCAGGGGGCCGCTCATGACGCCCAGGAAGCCGATCTCGTCCGCTTCCTGCTGCAGGTCAACGAACTCCTGCGGCTTGACCCAGCGATCCACCGGAAGGTGGCGCTCGGACGGGCGCAGGTACTGGGTGATGGTGATCAGGTCGCACCCGGCCTCGTGCAGGTCCCGCAGTGCTTCCGAGATTTCCTCGCGGGTTTCGCCCATGCCCAGGATCAGGTTGGACTTGGTCACCATGCCGAGCTTGCGGCCCTGGGTGATGACGTCCAGGGAGCGCTCGTAGCGGAAGGCCGGGCGGATGCGCTTGAAGATCCGGGGCACGGTTTCCACGTTGTGGGCGAAGACCTCGGGCTTGGAGTCGCAGATGGCCGCAATGTGATCGGGCTTGCCGGAGAAGTCAGGAATAAGCAGTTCGACGCCGGTGCCCGGGTTCAGTTCGTGAATCTTGCGGACCGTTTCGGCATAGAGCCAGACGCCCTCGTCGGCGAGGTCGTCGCGGGCAACGCCGGTCACGGTGGCATAGCGGAGCTGCATGGCCTGCACCGAACGTGCCACCTTGGTGGGCTCGAACATGTCCACAGGCGAGGGCTTGCCGGTGTCGATCTGGCAGAAGTCGCAGCGACGGGTGCATTCGGAGCCGCCGATCAGGAAGGTGGCCTCCTTGTCTTCCCAGCACTCGAAGATGTTGGGGCAGCCGGCCTCTTCACACACAGTGTGGAGGCCTTCCTTTTTGACGAGATTCTTGAGCTGGACGAACTCGGGGCCCATCTGGACCTTGGCCTTGATCCATTCCGGCTTACGTTCCACCGGTGTGGCCGCGTTTCGCTGCTCAATGCGCAGCATCTTCCGGCCTTCTGGTGCCAGTGTCACAGTAGAGCTCCTTCTGGGGTTGCAACTAGGGCTTCTTCATTGTTGCGCAGTTCTTCGGTGATCCGCGACACGAGGTCCGCCGGGGTGACGTCCCTGCCGAGTTCCTGGGCGATCGTGGTGACTCCGGCGTCGGTGATGCCGCAGGCAATAATCTGGCCGTAGGGGGCCAGATCGTTGTTGCAGTTGATCGCGAAGCCGTGCATGGTGACGCCCTCGTGCACGCGGATGCCGATGGCTGCGATCTTGCGGTCCGGGCCCTTCGCGTCCTGTTCGATCCAGACCCCCGCGCGGCCCTTGATGCGCACGGCCTCGATGCCGTAGTCCGCGAGCACGGCAATGATCACCGATTCCAGCCGCTCCACGTAGTCGCGGATGCCGGCCTTATTCTTCAGCTTGATGATCGGGTAGCCCACCAGCTGGCCGGGGCCGTGCCACGTGAGCTTGCCGCCGCGGTCCACGGCCACGACGGGGGTTCCGTCAAAGGGCCGTTCGTGGTCTTCGGTGCGCTTTCCGGCGGTGTAAACGGCGGAGTGTTCGAGCAGTAGTACGGTGCTGGGCGCAGTTCCGGCGAGGACCTTCTCGTGCAATTCGCGCTGGAGGTCCCATCCGCGCGTGTAGTCGATGAAGTCCGGGGCGAGACCCAACTGTTTGAACTCAAGAGTCATGGCATCAAGCTTAGACCCCGCCGCACCCACTGCCCGTTTGTGTGCTTAAGCTCTCACCCCTGTCCTCAGCGTCCTCAGCGCCCTCAACGGTCCTGCCGGGCTGGTGGTCCTTGGTCAGGGTCGCGGCACAGGGCTTGCCTGTGGATAACTTCTGCACGCTTCCGCGGGATCGGCTATCTCTTGGATATGGAAGCTTTCCGCGACAGCGGCAGTACCGGCCCCGAGGTTCCCGGTTACGACGTCGGACGCCTGCTCGGGCGCGGCGGGACAGCCGCGGTGTGGCTGGTGACCGAGCGGTCAACAGGCAGGGAATTCGCCCTCAAGTGCTTCGACACCGTCGGCGCTGCGGGGGAGGACGACGGCGGGATGGGGGCTCCGGAGACCGGTCAGGCAATGCGGCGGGAGCTCCTTATACTCTCGGCGCTGGACCACGACCACCTGCTCCGGGCCCACACCGTGCTGCGCCTCCGTGTTCCGCCGTCCCGGCCGGAAGGAGGCGACGCGCTAGGGCTGTTACTGGACTATGCGCCCGGGGGATCGGTGGCCGAGCTCGTGGCGGGCCGGGGCCGGCTTGCTGCGGGTGAAACCGTGACGATCCTGACCCCGATCGGGCAGGCTCTGGAGTACTTGCACGAAAACGGCGTCAGCCACGGCGATGTCTCACCAGGAAACGTCTTATTCACGGCGCACGGAAAGCCGCTCCTTGCCGATGCCGGCATGGCCCGGTTAGTGGCCGACGCCGGACCGGCCGGCGACGCCGGGACGGCGGGCTTTTCCGATCCTTCCCCGGTGCATGCAGTCCGGGCGGGCCTTCAGCCGGAGCGCGACGTGTATTCACTCGCGGCCCTCGGCTGGTATTGCCTGACGGGCAGGCCGCCGGTCCCGGGTGCCCGGCGGCCGCCGCTGCCGCTTCTGGTGCCGGACGTCCCGCCGGCGCTGGCCGCGGCCCTGGAGGCCGGACTCGCGGAGGATCCACGGTGCCGCCCCACGGCCGCGGAGCTGGCCGCCGCGGTCTATCGCAGCAGTGCGGCCGAGCCGGTGGACCTCTCCGTCACAGCGCATCCGTCGGTGGTTCCGCAGCTGCTGACCCGCGGCGCCGTGCCGCGGAATGCCCGGGAGCGTCGGGCGGAACGGGTCCGCGGGTGGTTCCGCCGGTGGGCGCCAGGGCGACCGCAATTGGCGCAGAGACGTGCTGCCGGTCCCGCCGCGGCACATGAGACCGGCGCCCCGGCGGATATCGGTCACCGGCCCGGCAGCGTCCCGTTCGCTGCCAACACACGCGCCGCGCGCACGGCTCCGGCAGGGGCGTGGTCTCGCACGGCGGTGCCAGGGGCGCGGCCTCCCGCAGCGGCACAGGGGGCGCATTCCAGGATGTCGCCCACCGCGGGGCGGCACGCTGCCTCTGGTGGCACTGCGAGGCGCTCCGCCGCCGGACCGTGGTCGGAGGCTGGTCCGTTGTCCGACTCCGGTCGGCGCTCCGCCAGGACGGGACCGGCCGGCGTTGGGAACGGCGTGCGGAACGGCGTGCGGAACGGCGTGACGGATGGCGTGAGGGATGGCGGGCGGGATGGCGTGACGGACGGCGTGCTGGACACCGCGGACGACGCTCCTAAAGAGGCACGCCGCGACGCGGGGGATCGGATCCGGCACGACGCCGGCCACTTCGCCCGGCAGGAGCCTGCGCCCGGTACCCGACGCGGCACCCGTCGCGGTATGCGGGCAGAAGCCGGGCCTGCCAGCAGGCGCGGCACTCCGGCGCCGGGCCGTCGTCGGGGTCGTCGGAAACTGTGGGCCGGATCGGTGATTGCTGTGGTCTTGCTCGCCGGTTTCGGGGTGGCCCGGCTGCCCGGGGGAGCGGGCATCCCGGAATTATTCGCGGCATCCCACCCGCCGACGGCGGCGCCGGGCCCGGCAACGCCCGGCGCCGCCGTCGACGCCATCCCGGCCGAGCTCCGGGATCTCCTGGGATCTGCAGACCCGGCAGAGGCAGTGAGGGGGCTTGCCGCCTTGCGTTCACAGGCTTTTCGATCGGGGAGATTAGGGCTGCTCGAGGAAGTGAACGTTCCGGGCTCGGACGCCGCGGCCGCGGACGCCGGGATCGCCGCCCCGCTGGCGAAGTCCGGGCACATCCTGTCCGGATTCCAAACCGTGCTGACGAGCGTGCGGACAGTCGCGGAGCCCGGCCCCGCCCGGACCGTCGTGGCCGTCCGCACCTCAACCTCCGCGTACCAGGAACGCGATACAGCCGGGGCCGTGGTGGCGCGGGCCCCGGCCGGGGGAGAATCCAGGCTGCGCCTGGTCCTGGTCAACGTTGACGGACGGTGGCGGATTGCGCAGGTCCTCGCGGGGGATCCTGCCGGTTAGCCGGGTCCGGCAAGCAGTGTCCGCTCAGTGGAGTCGTCTTAGCCGGAGCCAGCCGGAGCCGGCCCGAGCCGGCCGCGGTCGTCCAGCGGCTCGAGGCTAACCGGAACCGGCCGGCCCCGGCCTGCAGGCCGTTCCTAGTCCCGGTCCGCCACCCACGCCACGGCCTCGGCGAGGGACGGGTGCTGCCACTCGAAGCCGTTACCGGCCAGGACCGCCGGTTCGAGTTTCTGGCTGGCGAGGAGCAGTTCGTCGGCGAGCTGACCCATGACGAGCCGCAGCACCGGGGCGGGAACCCGGAGCAGCGCCGGCCGGTGCAGGGCCTCGGCCAGCCGGCCGATCAGGGAGTTCACGTCGGCGCTCTCGGGCGCGCAGACGTTGACCGGCCCGGACACAGGGGCAGAGAGCAGGAACGAAAAGGCGCCCGCGACGTCCGGCAGGGTGACCCACGGCCAGTACTGCCGGCCGTTGCCGAGCGGGCCGCCGATGCCGAGGCGCAACAGCGGCATCAGCCGGCCCAGGGCGCCGCCGGAGCGGCTCAGGACGACGCCGGTGCGGGGTGTGACAACGCGGACGCCGTCGGGCGCCTCATGCGCCGCTGCCTCCCAATCCACGCAGATCCGGGCCAGTGTGCCTGAACCGGCAGGGGCGTTCTCACGCAGCACGGCGGGACCGGCGTTGCCGTAGTAGCCCGAGGCCGACTGGCTCAGGAAAACGGCCGGGGGCGTGTCCAGGCGTGCCATGGCGCCGGTCAGGGTCTGCGTCGCCCCCAGCCGGGAACTGCGGAGTTCATCGATCCGTGCCCGGGTCCACGGCCGGTCTCCGATTCCGGCGCCGGAGAGGTTGACCACCGCATCCGCGCCCTTCAGCGCGGTGTCATCGATCCGGCCGGCGGCGGGGTCCCATTGGAACTCGCCCGGCGACGACGAGGGACGCCGGACCAGGGCCACGACGTCGTGCCCTTCGGTGCGCAGCGCGTTGGAAAGGGCCGTTCCGATCAGCCCGGAGGCTCCGGCAACAAGGATTCGCATGATCCATCTCACCACGCCCGGCACGGCGGCGAAACTTTCCCGGCCGCGGCGGCCCTTGTGGCTATGATCGAACGATGACCCCCTCGAGTTACTTCCGTTTCCCGCATGTCCACGGCGATCTGGTCACCTTCGTGGCCGAGGACGACGTATGGATTGCACCCGTGGCCGGGGGCCGTGCCTGGCGCGTCTCCTCCCTCCAACTGCCGGTCCGCAATCCCCGCTTCACCCCTGACGGCAAGCGCCTGGTCTGGACGGTTGTCCAGGGAACGGCCCCCGAGGTGGTCACCGCGGATGTCGACGGCGGCGGCTACCGCCAGCTGAGCTACTTCGGCCACAGCTCCACCCGGGTCAAGGGCTTCACCCCCGACGGCGACGTCCTGGTCACCAGCGCGTTCCGCCAGTCCGACAGCCGTCACACCCACGCCTACAGCCTTCCCGTCACCGGCGGCTGGGCGCAGGAACTCCCGTTCGGCCCGGTCGAGTCAGTGGCGTTCGGACCGGTCGTAGGCGATGAACGCCCCGTGGTGCTCGCCAGCGTGCTCTCGCGCGAGCCAGCCTGGTGGAAGCGCTACCGCGGCGGCGCGGCCGGCAAGTTGTGGATCGACACCGACGGAAACGGCGAATATGAGCGGCTCGCGCCCGGCCTGGACGGCAACCTCACGGACCCGCTCTGGGTCAAGGGACGAATCGCGTTCCTGTCCGACCACGAGGGCTACGGAAACCTCTACTCGGTGCTGCCCAACGGCAGCGACGTGCGGCGTCACACCGACCACGAAGACTTCTACGTCCGCCATGCCGCCACGGACGGTGAGCGCGTCATCTTCGAATCCGCCGGCGAACTCTGGCTCCTGGACAGCCTCGACGCCGAGGCGGTCAAACTCGACATAACCCTGGGCTCCGCCTCGCAGGCACGCCGTCCCGCCCCGCTCAAGCCCTCACGGCACCTCGGCGACGTCATCCCGGACCGCACCGGTGCGTCCAGCGCCGTCGAATCCCACGGAACCGTCCACTGGCTGCGGCACAAGGACGGCCCCTCGCGCGTCATCGAGGCCACCCCGGGAGTGCGCGCCCGGCTGCCCCGGCCGTTCGGGGAGGGCCGGATCGCCTACGTCGCCGACCACGCCGGCGTGGATGCCCTCTACCTGAAGTCCATTGCCGCGCCCCTGGCTGGCGCATCCCTGGTGGCACCGAAGGCTGCCCAGCAGCCCGTGCAGGCGCCAGCGCAGTCCGATGGCACCGGCGCCGGGACGCCACTTCCCAGGCCCGTATCCGCCGCCGCGCTGACCGGCTCCGCCCCAAGCCCCGCAGCGGCAAGCCGCCCGGTGGCCAGCCCGGTCCCCGCCGGGTCCGCTGCACACAGCGGCGAGGGGTCCGGCCCTGAGCGCTCCGGAGCCGGCGACGATGCCGGCGCGACCGGTCCCGGCACCGACGCCCGGGGGCTGGCCGGCACCGGTGAACTCACCCGGATCGACTTCCCAAAGCCCAGCCGGGCCAGCGCCATCGAGGCCAGCCCCGACGGGCGCTGGCTGGCCGTCGGCACCTCGTTCGGTGACATCTACCTTGTGGACACGCGTGCCGGCACCATGTCCCAACTCAGCAGCATCGGCGAGGGCAGCATCGAGGGCTTCAGCTGGTCCCCGGATTCCGCCTGGCTCGGCTGGTCCGAGCCGGTGACGTCTTTCGGCTCCCGCAGCCGGATCCGGATCACCAGGGTCGACGGCGGCTCGGACACCGAGATCATTGACGTCACGGACGGCCGGTTCCGCGACGAGTCGCCGTCGTTCACGCCGGACGGCAAGTACCTCGCGTTCCTCTCCAACCGCAGCTTCGATCCGGTCTACGACGGCCACTCTTTCGATCTGTCCTTCCCGAGTCCGATCAAGCCGTACCTGGTGGCCCTCGCCGCGGACACCCCCTCCCCGTTCGGCCCCAGCACCGACCTTCAGATCGACAGCACCGACCTTCAGATCAACGCTGACGCCGGGGCACCTGCAGGCACCGGCACGGCAGCGCCGTCCGCCGCGGCGGCGGTGCCATCCGTGCGGGTCGACGCCGAAGGCCTCGCGCACCGCGTCATCGGCGTCCCTGTGCCGCAAGGAAACTACTCGTCGCTCACCGCCGCCGCCGGCGCCCTGCTGTGGCTGGACAGCGAACTCTCCGGCACCACCGGCGAAGGCCGGGCCAGCCTCGAGGACAAGACTGCCGCGCCCAGCCTGGTCCGCTATGACCTCGCCAAGCGCCGCACCTCCACCATCGTGGAGGCCCTGGACAGCTACCGGATCTCCGGCGACGGAGAAAAGGTGGTGTTCATCCAGGACAAGCAGATCCGGGTTACGCCGGCCGGCGCCAAGGCCGACGAGGATTCGGGCCAGCTGGTCAAGGTGGACCTCGGCCGCATCCGGGTGCAGCTGGACCCGATCAGTGTGTGGGGCCAGGCCTTCGACGAGGCATGGCGGCTCCAGCGCGACTTCTTCTGGACCGAGGACATGGCCGGCCAGGACTGGGAGTCTGTCCACGCCCGCTACCGTCCGGTGGTGGCACGCCTGGGCTCCCACGACGATCTGGTGGACCTGTTGTGGGAGCTGCACGGCGAACTCGGCACGTCGCACGCCTACGTCCGGCCGATGGCCGTGACCGAGAACGGCAGCAGCCCCCAGGGGCGGCTCGGCGCGGATCTCGAGTTCACCGGCGAGGGCTGGAAAATCACCCGGATCCTGGCCGGCGAGTCCTCCGACCCGCTGGCCACCTCGCCGCTGACCCGGCCGGGCGCCGACGCCAAGCCCGGCGATATCCTGCTGGCGATCGACGGCGTCGAACTCACGGACTCGCTGACCCCGGCGATGCAACTGGTCGGTGCGGCCGGCCGCGCCGTCGAGCTGACCCTCCGCAACGGTGCCGGCCACGGCAGCGCCGAGGGCGCACACCGCCGCGTGGCAGTGGTCCCGGTCAAGGATGAGGAGCGTCTGCGCTACCAGGAATGGGTCGCCGGGAACCGGCGGACCGTCCGGGAGGCCTCCAACGGGACGTTCGGCTACCTCCATATCCCGGACATGATGGCCAATGGCTGGGCCCAGTTGCACCGCGACCTCGACACCGAAACTGCCCTGGACGGGCTGATCGTCGACGTCCGCCGGAACCGTGGCGGCCACACCTCCCAGCTCGTGGCCGAACTCATCGGACGCAAGGTGACCGGCTGGAGCATGCCGCGCGGGGAAAAGCCGCGGACGTACCCGCACCACGCGCCCCGGGGTCCGGTCATCATCCTCACCGACGAGTTCGCCGGCTCCGACGGCGACATCATCACCCAGGTCTCCAAACTGCGGGGGATCGGTCCCGTCATCGGCACCCGGACATGGGGCGGCGTCGTCGGCATAGACAACCGGTTCGCGCTGGCCGACGGAACGGGCGTCACGCAGCCGCGCTACGCCACGTGGTTCGGCGGTGGTGTGGGCTGGGGCGTGGAGAACTTCGGTGTCACCCCGGACATCGAGGTGACGTTCCCGCCGCATGCCTACGCCGCCGGCACGGATCCGCAGCTGGAATACGGAATCGGGGCGTTGAAGGAAATGATCCAGGAACTGCCCACGGACCGTCCGCCGCTGCGTGAGGGCTACCGCCGGGTCCGGCCCGCACCGCTGCCCGCACGGCAGAACGGCAACCCGGCCTAAGGCCGGACAGCGAAGGCCCCCGTTCCCCTCAAAGGGGGAACGGGGGCCTTCGGCGTTGACGGGCGTCCCGGTCTTGGGCCGGCCCGGACTGCTTGGTCCTAGGAGACCAGCGTGGCGTCGAGGGTGATCTCGATGCCGGTCAGCGCGGCCGACACGGGGCAGCCGGTCTTGGCTTCCTCAGAGATGCGCTGGAAGTCCTCCGCTGAAAGGCCGGGCACGCGTGCGGTCACGGTCAGGTGGCTGCCGGTGATACCGGTGCCGGGCACGAAGGTGACATCGGCCTTGGTGTTGATTTCTTCGGCGGTGTGCCCGGCCTGCGCGAGGCCGTTGCTGAAGGCCATGGAGAAACAGGCCGAGTGAGCCGCAGCAATGAGTTCCTCGGGGCTCGTCTTGCCCTCGGCGGACTCGGCGCGCGCCTTCCACGTGACGTCGAAGTTGCCCAGCCCGGAGCTGTCCAGGGTGGTGTTCCCCGAACCCGCCATCAGGTCGCCATTCCATACAGTGTGTGCGGTGCGTGTTGTTGCCATGTCCACTCCTCGACGTCGTTGTGAATCAGCGATCAGGCGTGATGCCGGATCGTGCCGTGTCTATCCTAGGGAATCTGCCCGGACGCCGCACGGGTGTCCGCTGTCAGTGGATTGTCGGACCCGCCGCCGGCACTGCCGTCGGTCCTGCTCAGGAGGTCCGGATCAGGAGGTCGGGATCAGGGACGACGACGGCGACGCACCCGTGGTGGGTGCGTCGCCGTCGTCTGTGTTGAGGGTAGGGCTACTGCCAGAGGGTGGCGATGGCCACGTTGAGCAGCCCCAGGCCGCCGACGCTGTGGGCGAGGCCGGTGGAAACAGCTTCGCCCTTCTTGACCTTCCGGGCACCGATGAAGGCAAGCGCGGCCACGGCGAGGCCGATGGCGAACTTGATGCCGAGCTTGACGTAGTTGGGATCGAACTCGGCCGGGTTCTGGTTGTGCAGAATCGGCAGGATTCCCATCATGGCGATGCCGGTGATCAGCTGCACGAAAGCACCGTCCCGCTGGCGCGGGTGCACCGTGGGGGTCTTCATATTGGCGATCCAGATACCGACCACCATGGAGGCGCCGACGATGTGCAGGAACAGCAGGAAGTAGAAAAGAATGGTCATGGGCTTTAGCTTAGCGACAAACTGTCCATAAACAGCGAAGGGCACCCTCCCTGGCGGGAAGGTGCCCTTCGATTACCCGATCGGGCGGGCTGGAGCTTAGAGCCCCAGATCCGCCTCGAACGCGCCCGCTTCGAGGCGCGCCTTCAGCGTCTGCAGGAAGCGACCTGCGTCCGCGCCGTCCACCAGGCGGTGGTCGTACGTCAGGGAGAGGTACATCATGGAGCGGATGGCCAGCGAGTCATCGCCGTTTTCGTCCGAAACCACCACGGCGCGCTTGACGATCGCGCCGGTGCCCAGGATGGCCACCTGCGGCTGGTTGATGATCGGGGTGTCGAACAGGGCGCCGACGGAACCGATGTTCGTGATGCTGAACGTCCCGCCCGAGAGCTCGTCCGGGCCGATCTTGCCGTTGCGCGTGCGGTCCGCGACGTCGGCAATCTTTCCGGCCAGTCCGGCGAGGTTCAGGTCGCCGGCGTCGGAGATGACCGGGACCAGCAGGCCCTTGTCGGTGTCTACGGCAATCGCCAGGTGCTCGGCGTTGTGGTACGTGATCTCCTGCTTGTCCTCGTCGTAGGAGGCGTTGACCTTCGGGTGCTGCTTCAGCGCCTCGGCAACAGCCTTGGCGATGAAGGGCAGGAAGGTCAGCTTGGAGCCGTTCTGGGCCTGGAAGGAGTTCTTGGCCTTGGCGCGCAGCTTGGCCACCTTGGTCATGTCGACCTCGTGGACCTGGGTCAGCTGGGTGGAGATGTCCAGGGACTCCCGCATGCGGCGGGCGATGACCTGGCGGATGCGCGGTGCCTTTTGCACCGTGCCGCGCAGTGAGGACACCGCACCTGCGGCCGGCGCAGCTGCCGGGGCGGCGGACGGGGCGGTGGCTGCGGCCGGGGCCGGAGCGGCCTTGGCCTCTGCGGCCGCCAGCACGTCCTGCTTGCGGATGCGGCCGCCGACGCCGGTGCCGGCCAGGGATGCGATGTCGACTCCCTGCTGGTTGGCGAGCTTGCGGACCAGGGGAGTGACATAGCCGGACTCGGAAGATGCGGCCGCTTCGGTCTTCGCGGGAGCTTCCTGCTTCGGGGCCACCGGGGCCGGGGCAGCGGGAGCTGCTGCCGGGGCGGGTGCCGCCGGAGCTTCCTGCTTGGGCGCTTCGGGGGCGGCCGGAGCGGGTGCGGCGGCGGGAGCCGGGGCGGCGGCGGCGGAACCGATCACGGCCAGGACGGAGCCGACCTCGGCGGTCTCGTCCTCGTTGACGCGGATCTCCAGGAGGGTTCCGGCGACGGGGGACGGGATTTCGGTGTCGACCTTGTCGGTGGAGACCTCGAGCAGGGGCTCGTCGACCTCCACGGCGTCGCCGACGCTCTTCAGCCAGCGGGTAACGGTGCCTTCGGTGACGCTTTCACCCAGGGCCGGGAGCGTGACGTCGTGTCCTTCGCCGGCCGGAGCAGAAACCGGTGCAGCGGCGGGAGTCTTAGCGGCCGGGGCGGCGGGAGCCGCGGCCTCGGGGGCCGGTGCCTCCTCGGCGGCCGGGGCGGCAGGGGCCTCTTCGGCAGGCGCGGCGGCCGGAGCCTCTGCTGCGGCCGGGGCGGCTTCGCCTGAGCCGATGCGCACCAGGGGGGCTCCGACTTCAGCGGTCTCGTCTTCGGCGACGAGGATTTCCTCGATCACGCCGGCGATCGGAGAGGGGATCTCGGTGTCTACTTTGTCGGTGGAGACTTCGAGCAGCGGCTCGTCCACCTCTACCCGGTCACCGACCTGCTTGAGCCAGCGGGTGACGGTTCCTTCGGTGACGCTCTCACCGAGGGCGGGCAAGTTAACGGATTCAGACATGTCGTCCCCGTTCTCCTTATTGATTTTAGTGCGGATGATTGCTGCCTTGGTCGAGCCTAGTGCACCCGGCATTTCGGGCCGGGTGCACCAAGCTCTGAGTTCTTGCGGTGCTGCGGGCGGGGCTGCTTAGCCGTGGAGGGGCTTGCCCGCCAGCGCCAGGTGCGCCTCGCCCAGGGATTCGTTCTGGGTGGGGTGGGCGTGGACCAGCTGGGCCACGTCCTCCGGGTAGGCTTCCCAGTTCACGATCAGCTGGGCTTCACCGATCTGCTCACCCATGCGGGCACCGATCATGTGGACGCCGACCACGGGGCCGTCCTTCTGTCGGACCAGCTTGACCAGGCCGGACGTGCCCAGGATGGAGCTCTTGCCGTTGCCGGCCAGGTTGTACTCCTGAGTCTGGATCTGGTCTTCGCCGAACTTCTCCTTGGCGGCCTTCTCGGTGTAGCCGACCGTCGCGATTTCCGGCTCGGAGTAGGTGACCTTCGGGATGTTGACGTCTTGGACGGTCACGGGCTTCAGGCCGGCGATTTCTTCGGCGACGAAGATGCCCTGCTGGTAGCCGCGGTGCGCCAGCTGGACGCCCGGAACGATGTCGCCGACGGCGAAGATGTTGCCGACGCCGGTGTGCAGGCGCTCGTTGGTGATGACGAAGCCGCGGTCGATAGTGATCCCGGCGTCTTCGTAGCCGAGGTTGGCTGTGACGGGGCCGCGGCCGACGGCGACGAGCAGGAGGTCCGCTTCGAAGGTCTTGCCGTCCACCAGGGTGACCTTGACGCCGTCGTCGTTCTGCTCAACGCCTTGGAAGAAGACGCCGGTGGAGAACTTGATGCCGCGCTTCTTGAAGGCGCGTTCGAAGGCCTTGACGATCGTGGCGTCCTCGTTCGGGACCAGCGACGGGAGGCCTTCAACGATGGTGACGTCGACGCCGAAGGACTTCCAGACCGAGGCGAATTCGACGCCGATCACGCCGCCGCCCAGGATGATTGCGCTCTTGGGGATGTAATCCATGGTGAGGGCTTCGTCGGAGGTGATGACCTTGCCGCCGATTTCCAGGCCCGGCAACGTGCGGGAGTAAGAGCCGGTCGCGAGGACAATGTTCTTGCCCTTGTACGCGGTGCCGTTCACGACGACGGTGTCGGTGCCCTGAAGCTTGCCTTCACCCTCAATGACGGTGATGCCCTTCTTGCCCTTGATAAGACCCTGCAGGCCCTTGAACTTGCCGGCAATGATGCCGTCCTTGTATGCATTGACCGCGTTGATGTCGATGCTGTCAAGAGTCACATTGACGCCGTACTTGGCAGAATCGCGGGCGTGGTCGGCCAGCTCCGCGGAGTGCAGCAGGGCCTTGGTGGGAATACAGCCGTTGTGGAGGCACGTGCCGCCGAGCTTGCCCTTTTCGATGAGGCCGACGGTGAGGCCGAGCTGGACAGCACGCAGGGCGGTGGCGTAGCCGCCGCTGCCGCCGCCGAGTACCAGGATGTCGAATTCTTGCGCAGTTGCCTGATCGGCCACTAAAACGCTCCCTCGCGTGAACGATGACACGAGAGTACGCATCATCTGGTCTTGGAACCTGCCTGCTGTGATTGTGCCAGCCGGCCGGTTCCCTTTCATGAATGAAACTTTTGGGGTCTGTTGCTTTGAAACCGGTAAAACTAGGTTCACCTTAGCGAACCACTAATACATGCTCCACCTTGTAACGGTGTTTGTGGAGCGCTTGTGTCCAGAGTCACGCGGCTTTGTGGCCGGGGCATCAGGGCCCCGGTCACAAAGCCGTGCAAGTCCGGACGGGCGTGTTCGGCAGTGCTGTTCGGCGGTGCTGTCAGGCGGTGCCGTCAGGCGGTGCTGTTAGGCAGAAGCCGGGAGGAGGTCTTCGACGTAGGCCACCAGCGTGCGGACGGTGCAGCCCGTGCCCTGCTTGTGGTTGTAGCCGTAGGGGCTGCCGTTGTTGAACGACGGGCCGGCGATGTCAATGTGTGCCCAGGGGATCTGCTCCCCGTCCATGCCCTTGCCGACGAATTCGCGCAGGAACACCGCGGCGGTCATCATGCCGCCGTGCCGTTCGCCAATGTTGGCGATGTCCGCGACCTGCGAGTCGAGGCTGGCGCGCAGCTCCTCGGGCAGGGGCATCGGCCAGACGAGCTCGCCGGCGCGGTCCGCGGCAGCCTTGATGGCGGCGGTGACGGAATCGGCGCCCATGACGCCTGCGGTGCGGTCGCCCAAGGCAATCAGCTGGGCGCCGGTGAGGGTGGCGACATCGATGATGGCGTCCGGGTATTCCTGGCCGGCGGCCACGATGCCGTCGGCCATGACCAGGCGGCCCTCGGCGTCGGTGTTCAAGACCTCAACCGTCTTGCCGCCGAACATGGTCAGGACGTCGGCGGGACGCTGGGCCGCGCCGGAGGGCATGTTCTCGGCAATGCACAGCCAGGCGGTCGCCTTGACCGGAAGGCCCAGGCCAGCGATGGCCAGCACGGTGTTAAGCACGACGGCGGCGCCCGCCATGTCGCTCTTCATGTCCCCCATGCCCAGGGCGGGCTTGATGGAGATGCCGCCGGTGTCAAAGGTGATGCCCTTGCCCACGAGCGCGATCTTCGCCGTGGCCTTGGCCGGAGCGTATTCGACCTTCACGAGGCGCGGCTGGCGTGTGGAGCCCTTGCCGACGCCGAGGATGCCGCCGAAGCCCTCCTTCTCGAGGCGCTTCTCGTCCCAGACCGTCACCTTGACCGGCAGGCCCTTGGCCAGCTCCTTGGCGGCCTCGGCGAACGACTCGGGGTAGAGGTGGCTCGGCGGCTGGTTGACCAGCGTGCGCGTCGCGTTGACTGCAGTGCCGATCAGGGACGCCCGGCGCAGGAGCGGCTGGAGTGCCTTGTCCGCCGCGAAGTCGGTCAGGATGGCGACGTTCTTCACCGGATCCTTCAGCCCGTCCTTGGAGGACCGGAACTCCGTGTAGGAGTAGGCGCCCATTGCGGCGCCCTCGGCGACGGCGGCGACCTCGGCCAGGGTCGTCGTCGGGAGTGCCAGGGTCACGGTGCTGACGCCGGCCAGCTGGCGCACTGCCGAGCCGGCGGCACGGCGGAGGGCCTCCTCGGAGAGGGGCTGCTTGGCTGAGGCTTTGCTCGTCGGCAGCTTGCCGACGCCGGCCAGGAGCAGGATGGTGGCCCCGGCCTCCGGCAGGCCCGGGAGGCGGTGGGCCTGGTCTGCCGCGCCGGTGATGCCAAGAACATTCAGTGACTCAGCCAGGGCCTCGGCGGCCTTGGCCGTCAGCGGGTTGTCGAGCAGGACGGGGCCGTCCGGGCCCTGCCCGACGCCGATGACGAGGGCATCGCTGGGGGACTTCAACTGAACCCCTGCAACTGCACTAAGTTTGACTTCACTATTCTTGACCACGAGGACAGTCCTCAATTCTCTGTTTGGTTCTCGGTGATTTTCGGCAGGAACTGCATGTTCGGCGTCCTGCCGCGGATCCCGGGCGGCCGTCGTTCTGGGACGCAACCCGGTGTTTGCTGGCAAGCCCAAGGGGCAGTTCCGATCGTAGCCTCTCCGCGGCCCGGAAATTCAATTGAATGAGAGCTGGAGCACACCCCGCGCAGGAATTAGCCCGGGCGGCGGCGCGTTGTAGTGTTAGCGGCCTGCCGTGAGGCGAGTTGTTCTCCGGACTGATCCGCCTGACTGTGCTGGTTCTGCCTCCGCCGAACCTGCCTGAGAGCCGGAACGCGCCCCGCTTCTCCCGCCGCCGCCAATCGTGAAAGGAACACGCCGTGATTGAACGGATTTCCGGCTCTTTGCTGGACCCCCAGTCGCTCTTCGTCCGTGATGACGTGCTGTTCTCCAGCCCCGAACTGCGCGGACTCAACCTCGTTATGGGGTTCACCGGCTTCGCCGACGCCGGCCACGTGGTCCGGCAGATCACCGCTGAGCTGCTGGATACGCTCGACGCCGAGATGATCGCCGAGTTCGACGCCGACCAGCTGATCGACTACCGGTCCCGCCGGCCGCAGGTCAGCTTTGTCGAGGACCACCTGCAGGACTACCAGGCGCCGACCCTGGCGCTCTATCGGCTGGTCGACGGGCTGGGCAGCCCGTTCCTGCTCCTTGCCGGGTTCGAACCGGACCTGCAGTGGGAGCGCTTCGCCCGCGCCGTCGTCGGCATTGTGCAGGAACTCGACGTCAACCTGGTCACCTGGATCCATTCGATTCCGATGCCCGTGCCCCACACCCGGCCGGTCGGGGTGACCGTGCACGGCAACCGGCCGGAGCTGATTGAGGGAATCTCGGTCTGGAAGCCCACCGTGGAGGTTCCCGCGGCCGTGGGCCACATCCTGGAGCTGAGGCTGGCGGAGGCGGGCCGGAACGTCGCCGGCTACGTGATCCACGTGCCGCACTACCTTGCCGAAGCCGAGTACCCGACGGCCGCCGTCGCCGGCCTGGAGTACCTGGGTGCCGCCACTTCCCTCATGCTGCCGACCGACCGCCTTCGCGAGGCGGGCCGCGAGGTGGGCCGGCAGATAGCCGAGCAAATCGAGGCCTCCGAGGAAGTCCAGCAGGTGGTCTCCAGGCTGGAGACCCGATACGACGAAAAAGCCGAGGGGACGGTCCGCCGATCGCTGCTGGCCGATGAGAACGACCAAATCCCGAACGCCGATGCCCTGGGCGCCGCGGTGGAGGCCTACTTGGCCCGTAAAGAACCCGGCGAATAAATACGATATATCCAAAGGCCGGGCATAATAGGGGAGTGACCTCTCCCCGCGCCTGGCTGATCTGGATCGTCGGGATCTTTGCCTATCTTGTGGCGGTCAGCCAGCGGACCTCCTTCGGGGTGGTCGGTCTGGAGGCGACGGCACGCTTCCACGCGAGCGCGGCCGAGATCTCCTTCTTCACCGTGCTGCAACTCCTGGTCTACGCCGCGCTGCAGATCCCGGTGGGCATCCTCGTGGACCGTTTCGGTTCCCGGGCCATGCTGGCCGGCGGCGGCGTGCTGATGGGACTCGGCCAACTTCAACTCGCGTTTGCGGACAACATCCCGGGCGGCGTTCTCGGACGCGTCCTGGTGGGGGCCGGCGACGCCATGACGTTCATCTCGGTGATCCGGCTCATTCCGCTCTGGTTCGCCGCGGCGCGCGTGCCGCTGCTGACCCAGCTGACCGGCATGTCCGGGCAGCTGGGCCAACTCTTCAGCGTCGTGCCGTTCGCCATGATCCTGCACTCCGCGGGGTGGACCCCTGCCTTCCTGACGCTCGCCGCGATGTCCGGGCTCGCCGTCGTTCTTGTCCTGATCCTGCTCCAGGACCTTCCGCCCGGGCACCCCCCGCCCGCCAAGTCGCAGGGACTGCGCGCCACCGGGATTTCGCTGGGTCACGCCTGGCGGCAACCCGGGACCCGGCTCGGGCTGTGGAGCCACTTCACCGTCCAGTTCAGCGGCACGGTTTTCGCCATGACGTGGGGGTACCCTTTCCTGATATCCGCCGAGGGGCTGGACCGCGGAACCGTCTCGGCGCTCATGTCGCTGTACGTGGCTGCGGCCATCGCCGCCGGGCCGCTGATGGGCAGGTTCGTTGCGCGGCATCCGCTGCGGCGGTCCACCATGGTGCTCCTGATCTCCGGGTGCACCGCACTGGTCTGGGCCTCCGTCCTTCTTCTGCCGGGGCGCGCGCCGCTCTGGCTCCTGGCCGTCCTCGTGGTGACACTGGCCGTGGGCGGCCCCGGCTCGATGATCGGCTTCGACTTCGCCCGGACTTTCAACCCGGCGCACCGGCTCGGCACCGCCACCGGAATTGTCAACGTGGGGGGCTTCATCGCCGCGCTGGTGTCCATCTACCTCATTGGGCTGGTGCTCGATCTCCTGCATGCCAGCGGGTTCTCCCACGGCGAGCTCTACGCCCTTGACCCCTTCCGCATCGCCCTCAGCGTGCAGTTCCTGCTGCTCGCCGGCGGAGCCGCCGCCATCATCGCCACGCGGCGGAAAGTCCGGCGGCAGATGGCGCTCCAGGGCGTCACGGTTCCGCCGCTGCTCTCGGCCCTCGCCGAGCAGCGCAGACTGGTTGCGGAGCGCCGCCGGACCCCCTGACGCACTCTCCGGCAGGTCCGCGGCTTGGGGGTGCCTGACGTTCGTGACCCTCAGGTTGTCCGCCCGGTTATCCACATAGCGAACCCCGGGACTCCCGCACGGATCGGTGCATGGCGAAGCTGGGCTTATGACAGCTTCCGATCACTTGAGAATTACCGGGCCCGAAGACATCCTTGGCTTCATCCCGCACTCCCTGGGCTACTGGCCCGAGAACAGCCTCGTGGCCATGACCATGCAAGGCAAACGGCTTGGTGCAACCTTGCGAGTTGACCTCCCCGATCCCGAAGGCGCCTCCGGCACCTGCCGCAACGGCAGCGGACGAGGCGACCCGGCGGCAGGACGGGCCCGTGCCGTCGCCAAGCGCCGGCCCGGATCCGGCCCACGGGACACCTTCGCCGGATTTGCCCGGCACGTGGTGTCCTACCTGCAGGCGGACGAAGCGGCTGACGGGTCACTTTTGGCCTTCTTTACCGATGCCGACAGCATCAGCGTCGGCGTTAATGGCGCCCCCACTGACCCGGACAACGCCGGGGAAGGCCCCCGCACTGTATGGGCTGGCCTGCTCAAGGAACTCGAACTTGCGCTCCAGGCTGCCGGGATGCCGCTGCGGGACGCCTGGATTATTGGAACCGAGTTCTGGCAGAACGCATACTGCAGCGATCCGGAATGCTGCGGACCGCTTGGTCGGCCGGTCGAGCAGATCAGAAACAGCAGACTGAACGCGGAGATGGTGTTCCGCGGCAGCATGGTGGGCGCCGCCCCGGACGCGCGGGCAAGCGCGCCGGTTGCCACGTCGGTGGATCCGGCGGTGCACGCGGCGGAATCGGGCTGGATGACGCAATTTTCGCCGCGACAGCGGGACCGGTCACAGTTTGCCCAGGTGCTCGATATCTGGACGCTGGTCCTGCGGACCGTCGAGGACCCGGAACGACCCCTCGGCCTGCGCCCGGAGGCCCCGGCCCCAGAAACCGGGACCCGCGCTCCCGGGACCATCTCTGCCGGGAGCCCCGATGCCAAGACTGGGGACTGGCCGTTTAAGCTGCCACCGGAGTTGGCCGGCTACCTGCGGGCCAGCTTATGCATCCCGCCGTGGCGGGATGCCCTGCTCGTGATGGCGGCAGCCGGGCGCCCGGCAGCCGAACGCGGCGCCGAGGACTTCGGCATCTTCGAGGCGGACTGCGGGCCGGGCGCCCTTGCTGTTTCGCGGCCCGGGCCGACGCCGAGTCCAATTCCCGGGTCAGCGGCCGGCACCCTGTCCAGTTCCATGTCTGGCACCTTGTCCGCGGCGCCCGGGCCAACGAGTGCCGCCGCTGGTCCCGGCCTCCGCCCCGGCCCCCGCCCCGGTGCTGAGGCTGTCCCCGGCTACGGGGAGGTTCTGCTTGGGCTGGCCCCGTCGATTCCGGACTGGGCCCTGATGGTCAGGCTTGAGCGGGTCCTGGAGCTGCTCGCCGCCCTCGGCGAGGGTGAGCCGACTGCGGCCGCCGCGACGGCGCGGGGCTGGATCGAATGGTGCCGCGGCCGCGGCTCGTATGCCGATGCCCTGTACCGGCAGGCTTTGGAGGGCCACCCGGGGTACAGGCTGGCGGAACTGCTGGCAGAACTTGGCCGGCGCGGCACCCTTTGCGGCTGGGCGGCCAGACGGGAGGCCGCCTGGCAGAAGTTTGCCCCGGACGCGGCGTGAGCTGACGACGCAAACGCTTGACGCGTGCCCCGAAAGGCACCCGCGCGGAAAATCGTGAGACAATGGTTGCCGAGACCCGGTTGGGTCCGTGTATCAAGCGCCGTAATGAACCTTGGAAACAGGGAACATTAAGGCCGCCCCGGCAGTTCTACTAAGTGGCTCTGCTGGCCGTGGTTGCGCCTGATGTCAAACACGGACTTGACAGGGTCATAGTGGTGTTGCCCGTATGGCGATCCGCAGACCGCAGCTAGAAAGGTTTTCAGTGACCCCGTCTTCCGCGAAGAAGGAACCCGCCGACCAGGCCGAAATGTCCCCTGAGGAGAAGAAGGCGGCGACAAACGCCAAGCGTGCCGCCACGCGTGCAGCCAATAAGGCTGTCAAGGACGCCGCTTCCGCAGAGGGTGGCGACGGAGTCGCCAAGCCTGAGCCCAAGAAGCGCGGGCCCAAGCCCGGCGCTAAAGCCGCGGCAGAGGCCGCCGGCAAATCAGCCAGTGACGATGACGTCGACGTCGATGAAGACCTCGACGACATCACCCCCGATGCCGCCGAACTCGGTGACGAAGCGGAAGGCGATGAGGTTGCCGGCAAGGCCGCAGCGACCACCGGCTCCGGTTTCGTGTACTCCGACGCCGACGACGACGACGCCCCCGTGCAGCAGGTCATGTCCGCCGGCGCCACAGCCGACCCCGTCAAGGACTACCTGAAGCAGATCGGCAAGGTCGCCCTGCTGAACGCTGAGCAGGAAGTCGATCTGGCCCTGCGGATCGAAGCGGGCCTCTTCGCCGAGGAGAAGATCGCCGCCGATGACGGCACGATGGATCCCAAGCTCAAGCGTGAGCTCGAATTCGTCATCCACGACGGCAAGCGCGCCAAGAACCACCTGCTCGAGGCCAACCTCCGTCTGGTCGTCTCGCTGGCCAAGCGCTACACCGGCCGCGGCATGCTCTTCCTGGACCTGATCCAGGAAGGCAACCTGGGCCTGATCCGCGCGGTCGAGAAGTTCGACTACACGAAGGGCTTCAAGTTCTCCACCTACGCCACGTGGTGGATCCGCCAGGCGATCACCCGCGCCATGGCTGACCAGGCCCGCACCATCCGTATCCCGGTGCACATGGTGGAAGTCATCAACAAGCTGGCCCGCGTCCAGCGCCAGATGCTCCAGGACCTGGGCCGCGAACCCACGCCCGAGGAACTGGCCCTCGAACTCGACATGACCCCCGAGAAGGTCGTCGAGGTCCAGAAGTACGGCCGCGAGCCCATCTCCCTGCACACGCCCCTGGGCGAGGACGGCGACTCGGAGTTCGGTGACCTCATCGAGGACTCCGAGGCCGTGGTTCCCGCCGACGCCGTGAGCTTCACCCTGCTGCAGGAACAGCTGCACTCGGTGCTTGACACGCTCTCCGAGCGCGAAGCCGGTGTGGTTGCGATGCGGTTCGGTCTCACCGACGGACAGCCGAAGACTTTAGACGAAATCGGCAAGGTCTACGGTGTGACGCGCGAGCGCATCCGCCAGATCGAATCCAAGACCATGTCCAAGCTGCGCCACCCGTCGCGCTCACAGGTCCTGCGCGACTACCTGGACTAATCCCGGATCGCAGTCTGAATGCGGTTCACAGCAAAGCGGGGTCATCTCCCGCCCGTCCTCCCAAGGGGAAGCGGGCCGGAGACGGCCCCGCTTTGTTATTGCCGCAGCCAGGCTCCCGGTCAGACGACGTCGAACACGCCAGCCCCAACGAAGAAGTCACGAACGATCCGGTTCCCCAACGAATCAGGGATTAACGAACCAGTGCTTAACGAACCAGGGCCCCTCCGGAAAGGAGGGACCCTGGTGCAGTGGTCTCAGGTCGCTCGGAACCCGGACGGGCCGAGCCGGAACCGGTGAGGTCTAGTCGACCGGAACCGGAGCCTTCTGGTGAAGGCGGTCAGTCTCGTCATGCCAGTCTGAGCTGAGCGGCTTGAGTGTCGGCTCTACGGCGCGTGCGTGGTGGCCGCAGAAAAGAAGCTCACCGCCGGAGGCACCGAGAACAACCCGGACGTATGCCTGTGCTCCGCAACGATCGCACCGGTCTGCGGCGGTCAGTGTGCGGTCCGCAACTGCTGTTGTCATGTTCGGCCTCCTTAGTAGATCGGTATACCTATATAACCAGTATTCGGGGCCAATCCATCGAAGGGATGGGCCACTTTCGCTGTCCGCGTATCACGTCTCAATAACGGCGGGTTGCCGATGAGTTCCTCAGGGGAGTGGCAGACCGGGGTGGAGCTCGAGTCCGACTAACCTAGGAAGAGCGTTAAATACTGTGATTGCCCGCCTGCGTATGCTGCCGGAGCTGTCCCGATTCTCGAAGGAGCTCACGACCCGTGGCACCCAGTTCTGATTACACCGCCCGGCACCTCTCCGTGCTGGAGGGCCTCGAGGCCGTCCGCAAGCGCCCGGGCATGTACATCGGCTCCACGGATTCCCGCGGACTCATGCACTGCCTCTGGGAAATCATCGACAACTCCGTCGACGAGGCCCTGGCCGGGTTCGGCCACGACATCAAGATCATCCTCCACGCCGACAACTCAGTGGAGATCCACGACGACGGCCGCGGCATCCCCGTGGACGTCGAACCGAAAACCGGGCTGACCGGCGTCGAGGTGGTCTTCACCAAGCTGCACGCCGGCGGAAAGTTCGGCGGCGGCTCCTACACGGCCTCGGGCGGCCTGCACGGCGTGGGCGCCTCCGTCGTCAACGCCCTTTCGGCCCGCCTCGACGTCGAGGTCGACCGTGGCAGCAAGATCTACAAGATGTCCTTCCGCCGGGGCGAGCCGGGCCGCTTCAAGGACCGGGGCACCAAGCCGGACCCGGCCTCCGTCTTCGAACCCTTCGTTGACGGCTCCGTGCTCGATGTGATCGGCAAGGCCAAGCGCGGCGTCACAGGAACCCGGATCCGCTACTGGGCAGACCGGCAGATCTTCACGCCCGACGCCAAATTCTCCTACGACGACCTCGCCGCCCGGGCCCGCCAGACCTCGTTCCTGGTACCCGGACTGAAGCTCACGGTCCGGGATGAACGCAGGTTGGCGGGCACCCCGGGCGAATCGGGTCCGCACGAGGAAGTCTTCCACCACGACGGCGGCATCTCCGAGTTCGTCGATTTCCTCGCCGCCGACCCTGCCGTCACGGACATCTGGCGCCTGCACGGCGCCGGGAAGTTCAAGGAAACCGTCCCCGTCATCGACGAGAAGGGCCACAGCCAGCTCGCCGAGGTCGAACGCGACTGCGAGGTCGACGTCGCGCTGCGCTGGGGGATCGGCTACGACAGCACGGTCCGCAGCTTCGTCAACATCATCTCCACGCCCAAGGGCGGAACCCACCAGTCCGGCTTCGAGCAGGCCCTGCTCAAGACCTTCCGCAAGGCCGTGGAGACCAATGCCCGCAAGCTCAAGGCCGGCAATGACAAGATCGAAAAAGACGACATCTTCGCCGGCCTGACCGCAGTCCTGACCGTCCGCCTGGCCGAACCGCAGTTCGAGGGGCAGACCAAGGAAATCCTGGGCACCTCGGCGGTGCGGGCCATCGTGACCAAGGTGGTGGAGCAGGAGATCACCGCGAAGCTGACCTCGGCCAACCGCAACGACAAGGCCCAGTCGGCACTGCTGCTGGAAAAGATCGTCAGCGAGATGAAATCCCGCATCTCGGCGCGCGTCCACAAGGAAACACAGCGCCGCAAGAATGCGCTGGAGACTTCCTCGATGCCTACCAAGCTCGCCGACTGCCGCACCGACGACGTCGGACGCTCCGAACTGTTCATCGTCGAAGGCGACTCCGCCCTGGGCACCGCCAAGCTGGCCAGGTCCTCGGACTTCCAGGCACTGTTGCCGATCCGCGGCAAGATCCTTAACGTCCAGAAGGCCTCCGTGGGGGACATGCTGTCCAACGCCGAGTGCGCGGCCCTGATCCAGGTGGTCGGGGCCGGTTCCGGCCGGACGTTTGACATCAGCGCGGCCCGGTACGGCAAGGTGATTCTCATGACCGACGCCGACGTCGACGGCGCCCACATCCGGACGCTGCTCCTGACCCTCTTCTTCCGCTACATGCGTCCGATGATCGACCATGGGCGCGTCTACGCGGCCGTCCCGCCCCTGCACCGGGTGGAGGTCATCAATGCCGGCCAGAAGGCCAACGAGATGATCTACACCTACTCCGAGGCTGAGCTCCATGTCCTGCTGGCGCGGCTCGCCAAGGAGGGCAAGCGCTACAAGGAACCGATCCAGCGATACAAGGGTCTGGGCGAGATGGACGCTGAACAGCTGGCCGAAACCACCATGGACCCGCGGCACCGCACACTCCGCAAGGTCGGGATCGAAAACGCCAAGCAGGCGGAGGAGACCTTCGACCTCCTCATGGGCTCGGACGTGGCGCCGCGCAAGGACTTCATCATTGCAGGCGCCGCGAGCCTGGACCGGGAGCGCATCGACGCCTGACCGGGGCAGGGACACTCAGACCCCGTGCGCCGTCCCTCATCACGTCAGACGTGCCGATCGTTAGCGTCTCCGGCACCCTCCGCGGCGTCTCCGAACCATCTCGGCAGATGGCGAAGCAGGTCCGTCTGGTCATCGCCGATCCATGCAACGTGACCGTCCGGTCGCAGCAAGACCGCGGGCGCGTCCAGTTCCCTGCTGACGTCCGCGACGTGGTCGATCCGGTCCTGCCACCCTGTCACGGAGAGTTCGCCGGTCTGGTCCAGCAGGAGCCCGCGGCCCTCGCGGGTGAGCTCGTAGAGGCGCCCCCGCGTCAGACGGATATCGCGCAGTCGTCTGCCGAGGAGCTCAGGTCCTTCGCCGAAGTCGTAGCGGACCCCGATCGCGGAGATCTTCTCCGCCAGGAAACGGCGGACGTCCTCGAAGTCCATCAGCTCCGTCAGCAGCCGGCGCACGGCCCGCGGGCCGGGCTCGGGGGAGAGCAGTTCGCTCTGGGCGCGGGTGATGGTGAGCACGTCTTCGGCGACCGGGTGGCGCTCGACGTAATAGCTGTCCAGCAGTCCGTCCGGCGCCCACCCATTGACCTCCGCGGCGAGCTTCCAGCCGAGGTTGAAGGCGTCCTGGATGCCGAGGTTCAGACCCTGCCCGCCCAGCGGCGGGTGGACGTGCGCCGCGTCGCCGGCGAGGAAGACCCGGCCCGCCCGGTATTGTTCGGCAAGGCGGGTGGCGTCGCTGAAACGGGATAGCGAGCGTGGTGAGTGGACGCCGAAGTCGGTGCCCGCGTAGGCCCGCAGCTGCGTCCGGAACTCCGCCAGGGTCGGCGGGACGGAGCGATCCCCGGCCACGGCCGCCGCGGGCACAACCGCGCGGTACACACCGTTTCCGGCAGGGCCGATGCCGAACCCCTTGTGGGTCTTGCGCACCTTGTCGGCCACCTTGGCGAGCTCGTCCGGCGGCATGGTCAGCTCCACCTCGCCGAGGATCCACTCGGTGCTGGCGGCCTCGCCGGGGAAGCCGATGCCGAGCAGCCCGCGCACCAGGCTGCGTCCGCCGTCGCAGCCGACCAGCCAGCGGGAACGCAGCCGTGTGCCGTCGGCGAGCCCGACGCTCACCTCGTCCTCGTCCTGCTCGACTCCCTTAACCTCGCAGCCGCGGCGGATCTGTGCGCCGAGCTCGGCGGCGCGTTCGGCCAGCAGGCGGTCGGTGACCGGCTGGGGGATGCCGAGGACGTAGCCATGTGCGGTGTCAAAATTCGCCGGGCCCGGTTTATCGATCCCGGCGAAGCGGCCAACGCCGCCAGGATACTGCCGCCCGTGTGCGAGGAACCGGTCCAGCAGCCCGCGCTGGTCCATGATCTCGATGCTGCGCGGGTGCAGGCCGAGCGAGCGGACCGCGTTGTTTGGCTCCGCGTCCCGTTCCAGCACGAGCACGTCCACGTCGTGCAACCGCAACTCGCTGGCCAGCATCATCCCGGTCGGGCCGCCGCCGCTAATGATCACGTCGAACATGTGGAACTCCAATCCAAATACTTACCTTCCGGCCTGCGCCCCCCCGGAGCGTGGAACCGCGCGGCCCAGAGGAGTCGCCATGTCCGCAGGTAATTTGGCCGCGGCTCACCATTCTGGTCGCTGCCAGGGGCCTTGCGGCAAGCCCCCTGGTGAGCTGTAACCTGAAAATGGCAAGGAGATTAGTTCTCGTTGCCATTCGCGTGTGCGGCCGCGGCCTTGCTAGGACGCTGCTCAACGCCCGCATGAGTCGTCCGCATGAGGGCCACCACGCCTTCCGTGCAGATGAACCCTGAAAATGCAGGGCTTCAGCCGAGCAGGCCCGGGACCAGCAGCAGGGCGGTCGGCAACGCCAGCAGCAGCGCACAGGCGGCCAGGACCGCGACGCGCAGCGCCTCGGGAAGCGGCGGCCGGGGCGAGAGCAGTCGGCTGACGCGGGACGCCGTCGTGCCGGCCGAGCCGGTGCCCCCGGTGGCGCCGGGCTGGCCCGGATCGGCATCGGGTAGGCCGGATTCGCCGAACGCCAGGCGCCCCGCCGGAGCGGCCTGGGAGCCGCTGGCCACAATCGCGATCGCCCGGATGAGGGTAGCTTTGCTCTCCGTTTTGAGCGCGACGTCGTCGGCGAGCATCTCGATCAGGGAGTTGACCGACTCCTGTGCCAGCCGCGTGGTGGGCAGCCACGGCAGGGCCTGGCGCCACGCGGCAAAGGCCCAGAGCAGGAGGTGATGGCGCTGGCTCAGGTGGGCGTTTTCGTGAATGAGGACCGCGCGGAGCTCATCGGGTTCCAGTGCGGCCATGAGTCCGTCGGAGAGAACCGTCACGGAACGCGCCCCGCCGGGCAGGCAGTAGGCCACGGGTGAGTCAACGTTGAGGACGACGGTTCCGGGGCCGTCCGCGGACGGCGAGGCGAGAAGGTCGAGCAGTTCCCTGTGGCGCCGGCGCTGCCGCTGGATCTTGTAGTACGTCAGCAGCAGGGTGAACACGAGGTGGGCCGTCAGCAGGGCAGCGGCGGAGAGCGCGAAGATGTGCCAGAAGCCCAGATCGGTGGTGGGCGCATTGTTGAAGACCATCCCCGCCAGGGCCCGCAGGCCGGAGAGCAAATTGTCCCCGACCGGCTCGAGCCCGTAGACCAGCATGGCGCCGATCATGGACAGGCCGCCGGCGAGGGCTATCGCCTGCCACAGGAGCATCGCCGTGAAGGGGGAGCGCGCCGGCCACTGGGCGCGCGAAAGCAGGATAGGCACCGGCCACGCCAGTGCTATCGCCAGGACCGCCAGGAAATATGAGGTCCAGAACATCGGGCGCTAGCTGCGGCCCAACAGCTTGCGCAGGGTTTCTGCCTCGTTGTCCGTGACGGAACCAATGAACCGGGCCAGTACGGCCTCGCGGTCAGGAGCCGAGCCGAGGACTTCATGCATGAGTTCCGCGGTGTGGTCCGCACGGCTGGAAACGGCCTGGTAGCGGTGCGGACGGGTGCCGCGTTCGCGTTCCACCAGTCCCTTCCGCTCGAGGCGGGAGAGCACAGTCAGCACGGTGGTGACCGCGAGGTCCTTGCCCTCGTGTCCGGCCGAGCCGTCTTGCGGGCGGGTGCTCTGTGCGAGAAGATCCCGCAGCGTATTGGCGGTCGCAGCTTCTTGGCCTGCCCAGAGCAGATCCATCACTGCCCGTTCCAGTTCACCGAGACTTGCCATTGCATACATCCTTCTATGACTGCCGCTCCGGAGCTGGGTACTTGCTGGTGCCTGCCGGGGCGGTTTATGTGAACACTTCGCTTCTAAATTTACCGTGTTTTGCGCATTCTTTCTACATGAAGTAGAACACGGCATTCCGGCGTGTCGGACGGGGTCCGGCGGCGCCGGCTTAGGGGCTCTCCGGCCCATTGCGGGGTGTGACGCGGCGTGGGAGTCTGGGTTACGGAGTGGCGTCAATGTGTTCTACACTCTGTAGAAGTCATACTTCTACGTGACGTAGAAGTTGCTCGAGCCTAGCCAAAAGTAGGGACTGCCTTGGACGCCTTGGAAATCGCACGGTGGCAATTCGGAATCACCACGGTCTACCACTTCATGATGGTGCCGCTCACCATCGGCCTCGGGCTGGTGGTGGCGGTGATCCAGACGCTCTGGTACCGCACCGGAAAGCCGGAGTATCTCCGGATGACCAAGTTCTGGGGCAAGCTCTTCCTGATCAACTTCATCATGGGCGTCGCCACCGGTATTGTGCAGGAGTTTCAGTTCGGCATGGCCTGGAGCGAGTACAGCCGCTTTGTCGGTGACGTGTTCGGCGCCCCGCTGGCCATGGAAGCGCTCTTGGCCTTCTTCGTCGAATCGACCTTCCTGGGACTGTGGATCTTCGGCTGGAAGCAACTCAAGCCCGGCCTCCACCTGGCCTGCCTCTGGATCGCCGTGATCGGCTCCGTCTTCTCGGCCTATTTCATCATCGTGGCCAATAGCTGGATGCAGCACCCCGTCGGCATCCAAATGATCCACGGCCGGCCGGTCATGACCGATGCCTGGGCCGTCTTCACCAACAACACCGCCCTTGTTGCGGTGCCGCACACGCTGTTCGGTGCACTGGCTGTCGCCGGAGCCTTCCTGCTGGGCATCGCCTGGTATCACCTGTGGCGCCGCCGCCACGACGGTATCGACACGGTCGGGGCCGACGGCAGGGTCATTCCGGGCGAGGCAGCAGCCATCCCCGGCCGGGACCGCAACGACCACACTGTCTGGATCCGCTCGCTCCGGATCGGCGCCGTGGTCGCCATGATTTCCTTCGCGGGCACCGCGGTCACCGGGGACCTGCAGGGCAAGCTCATGTTCGAGCAGCAGCCCATGAAGATGGCCGCCGCCGAGGCCGCTTGCCACGACGGCACCGGTTTCTCGGTCCTCAGCGTCGGGAACCTCGGCTCCAAGAACTGCAACGACATCGTGGCCGTGATCGAGGTCCCCGGCATCCTGTCCTTCCTGGCCAAGGGAGACTTCAGCACTGAGGTCAAGGGTGTCAACAGCCTGCTGGACGAATACAAAGCCAAATACGGCACCACCCTGCCGGATAACCCCATCTACGGTGACCGCGCCGGGCAGCCGATCCAGTACGTGCCCGTCATGGAAGTCACGTATTGGGGCTTCCGGATGATGATCGGCTTCGGCGGCATCGCCGCCCTGGCAGCCCTCGTGGCGCTGTGGGCCACCCGCAAGGGGACCGTGCCGGCCTCCCGCGGGCTCATGCGCCTGGCGGTCTTCGGCATCCTCGCGCCGTTCGGCGCCAACGCCGCCGGCTGGATCTTCACCGAGATGGGCCGCCAGCCGTTCGTCGTAGCCCCGAACCCGGACCCCAGCGGAATCGACCAGGTCTTCATGTTTACCGCAGCGGCCGTCTCGCCGGGCGTCTCGGCCGGCGAGATCATGACCTCCCTTGTGGTGCTGACGGCCATCTATGCGGTGCTGCTGGTGGTGGAGGTCAAGCTCCTGGTCAAGTACATCCGCGGCGGCGTGGCCTCCTCCATGCCGGAACTCATGCACGCCCCCGCGGACAAATCTGACGACGGGACGCCCCCGGGCGGAGCCCCGGGCAAGCCCGAAGGCGACGACGTCCTGGCGTTCGCCTACTAACGCCGGCCACCCCACCTACCAGCAACCACACGAAAAGCGCAGAGGATTCTCAGCATGGAACTGCTACCCACCATCTGGTTCATTGCCATCGCGGTGCTGTGGACGGGCTATCTCTTTCTTGAGGGCTTCGACCTCGGCGTCGGCATGCTGATGAAGGTATTCGCCCGGGACAACACGGAGCGCCGCGTCCTGATCAACACGATCGGGCCGGTCTGGGACGGCAACGAAGTCTGGCTCCTGACCGCCGGGGGCGCCACGTTCGCGGCCTTCCCGCTGTGGTACGCCTCGCTGTTCTCGGCGCTGTACCTGCCGCTCCTGCTGGTCCTCGTGGCGCTGATCTTCCGCGCGGTCGCCTTCGAATACCGCGGCAAGGTGGATAACCCGAAGTGGCGGGCCCGCTGGGACTGGGCCATCGCGGCGGGTTCGTTCGTCGCGGCGTTCGGCGTCGGCGCCGCACTGGCCCTGACCACCACGGGACTGCCGCTGAATGCCAACGGTGACCGCCAGGGCGGACCGTTCGCCTGGTTCAGCGGCTATGCCGTGCTCGGCGGGCTCGCCGTCGTCGGGTTCTCCCTCCTCCACGGTCTGGGTTTCCTGGCACTGAAGACCGACGGCGAGGTCCGCCACCGGGCACGGGCTTGGTTCGTCCGGCTCCTGCCTGTCCTGCTCCTGCCGATCGCCGGCTGGGCGGTGAGCCTGCAGCTGCTCAGCGGCAAGGCCTGGACCATGGCCGCCGTCGTCGCCGCGGTCGTGGCAGCAGTCCTGGCCTGGAACTTCGCACGCAAGGGTGCAGAGGGCCGCGCCTTCATCTCACTCGGGGCCTTCCTCCTGCTGGGCAGTGCGTCGATCTTCGGCGCGGCTTTCCCGGTGGTGCTGCCGTCCACCCTGAATCCCGCGTTCAACCTGACGGTCTCCAACGCATCCTCCTCGGACTACACCCTGGGCCTGATGAGCATTGTGGCGTGCATCGGGCTGCCCCTGGTCCTGGCGTACCAGGCCTGGACGTATTGGGTGTTCCGGCGCCGGGTGAGCGCAGCCCACATTCCACAGGCCCACAGCTTCCTTCCGGCGATCGCCGCCAAAGCGCTGGTACAGAAGGACTAGCTGCCCTGATGAGACCGTTCCCCGCCGGCCCGGCGACCCGTTCCGCGCTGTACCTCCTGGGCCTGCTGTCCGCCCTGAAGGCACTCTCCCTCGTGCTGATCGCCCAATCTGTCGCATCGATGCTCGCCGGGCTTGCCGCCCATGACCCCGCCTGGGCCAATCAGCTGGTCCTTGGCGCCGCGGGGGTGGTGCTGCGCTCGCTGACCGTCTGGGCCCAATCAGTCGCCTCGCGCCGGGCGGCACTCGGGGTGAAGGAGGAGCTGCGGTCGCAGTTGCTGGGGCACGCGCTCCGGAATGCCACGAGGGCCTCCGGGCCCACCGACGGCGGCCTCGCCGTCTTGGCCACCCGGGGCCTGGATGCCCTGGACAACTACTACACGCAGTTCCTGCCGGCGCTGGTGAACTGTGCGGTCGTGCCCTTGCTGCTGGGCGCACGCATCCTGTTCGCCGACTGGATCAGCGCGGTGGTGATTGTGCTCACCGTGCCGCTGGTGCCTTTGTTCATGGTGCTGATCGGGCGGTTCACCGAGGAGCGCGTCAGGGAGGCCCAGTCCGCCCTGGCCCGGCTTTCCGGCCACATGCTCGAACTCGCCAAGGGGCTGCCGGTCCTGGTGGGCCTGGGGCGGGCCGCTGCCCAGCGCAAGGCCTTGGAGGACATGTCCGAGGAATACCGTTCCCGGACCATGGGAACGTTGCGCACGGCTTTCCTCTCGGCCCTCGCCCTGGAGCTCATCTCGACGATCTCCGTGGCGGTGGTTGCCGTGTTTATCGGCGTCCGCCTGGTTCATGGCGACATGGCCCTGGAGGCGGGCCTGCTCGCGCTCATCCTGGCTCCCGACTGTTACCTGCCGCTCCGCGAGCTGGGCACCGCACACCACGCCAGCGACGAAGGCCGGGCCGCGCTCGCCGAAACCACGGCCGTCCTGGCGGATCCGGGAGCCGCGCCGCTGATCCCGGAATCCGGGGCGCGTGCTGCCGGGTCGGCCGCAGGCCGGCCCGCTGCCCGGTCCACTACTCCGCCCGCGGTCACCGTCGACGCTTTGACAGTCCACTTTGGCGGACGGGCGGACACCGCCGTCGGGCCGCTGAGCTTCACCGCCGCCGCAGGCCGGATCACGGCCCTTGACGGTCCCAGCGGCGCCGGCAAGAGTACGGTGCTCGGCGTCCTCGCGGGGACCGTCGGGACGGGTGCCGGAACGGTGGTGACCGGACGCATCGGAGGATTCACGACGCCGGAACTCGCTTGGGTGCCACAGCATCCCGTCATGGTGGCCTCCACAGTGCTGGCTGAGGTCCGCCTGTATCTCGGTGTTCCCGGCTCTGGACCGGACGCCGCCGCGGCCGGCAGCGACGCCGGTAACCCGGGCGACAAGTCCGCGGACGCGGAAAGCGACGCTGCGGCACGGCGGTGCCTTGCGGCCGTGGCCGCGGAGCACCTGGCAGCCAAGCACCCGGCCGAGCTGAGTCCGGGGGAGCTGCGTCGGGTGGCGCTGGCCCGCGGGCTGGCCCGGATCGAGGCCGGCGCCAGCCTGCTGCTCCTCGATGAACCGACCGCCCACTTGGGCCGGCTGAGCGCCACGGTGGTCAATCAGACCCTCGCCGGGCTCCGGGGGCAGGTCACCGTCCTCCTCGTCGCACACGACCGGCACACCCGGGAGCTTGCCGACACCCTGGTCGCGGTGGGGCCAACCGGCGCCGAGGACCAAGCCGCCGAACATCAGGACCCCGTCCTGCTGCGGCCGGGATCCGCCGGGGGAGGCGCCGACGTGAAGGCGGATGTGAGCGGAGCGGTGGTGCGGCCGTTGGGCGGCACCACGTCGGCAGCTCTGTCCCCAACGCCTGTTCCGTCACCAACGCCTGTTCTGTCCCCAACGCCTGTTCCGTCCGCCACATCCGCGCAGTCCGGCAGCCCGGACGGTTCAGTCGGCCGCACAGGTTCAGCTGCGGCCCAGCTGCGGCGTCTGCTGGCCCCGGTGGCGGGCCGGTTTGCGGGCGCCGGAGTGGTGGGCACCCTGGCGGCCCTGTTCGCCGTCGCCCTCGCCGGGCTCTCCGGCTGGCTGATCATCCGCGCCAGCGAACAGCCTCCCATCCTGTATCTGCTGACCGCGATGGTGGGCGTGCGATTCTTCGGGGTCGGCCGGGCGGGGCTGCGGTACGCGGAGCGGCTGTTGCTGCATGACGCCGTGTTCGTCGCCCTGACCCGGCTCCGGGGCCTGCTGTGGGAATCGCTGAGCCGCCGCGCATTGTCGCTGCGCCGGCTCCTGCAGGGCGGCAATGTCCTGGGCACGGTGGTGGACGACGTCGACACTGTCCGGGAACTGCTGCCCCGCGTGGTGTTGCCGCCGCTGACCGCTGTTGCTGTCGCAGCGGCCGCGGTCTTGGGGATCGGGCTGGTGCTTCCGGTGACGCTGCCCGCCGTCGGCGCGGCCGCTCTGCTCAGCATCGTCGTTGCCCCCGCCTTGGCGCTGGCGGCCGACCGCATGTCTGCCGGCACCGAACAGCGGCTCCGCTCCGGGGTGCTTCGTGGCGTCGCCGCCGCGTTGGACGCCCGGGCGGAACTGAACGCAAATGGCGTGAGCGCACCCGTACTTGGCGCGATCGGCCTGGCCGACCGTTCCGCAACCGCCGCCTCACAGCGTTCTGCGTGGGCGGAAGGGCTCGGGCAATCCCTGACGGTCCTGGCCTGCGCCGGCGCCGCGCTGGCCAGCGCCGTGCTGGCCGCCCCGCTGGCCCTTAGCGGCGCGGCCCAGCCGGCGACGGTCGCCGTCGTCGTCCTGGTGCAGCTCGCCCTCGTGGAGCCCTACGCGGCCATCACCACGGCGGTGCGGCAGTATCCGGCGCTGCGCGCGGTGCTGCGGCGCATCAATGACGCCGGCGTCCTGGAACCGGAAGCGGGGCGCGGAGCGCAGGGCGGCGAAGCCGCTGCCGGCGGCCTGGTGCACGTGGCTCCGCGGCCCGGCGGGGCGCCCGGAATCGAACTGGTGGACCTCGCTGCCGCCTGGCCCGGCGGTGACAACGTCTTTGCCGGAGTCACGGCCGAGGCGGCCCCGGGACGCTGGCTCGCGGTCACCGGCGCCTCCGGCTCGGGCAAATCCACCCTGCTGGCGGCCATCCTGGGCTTCCTGCCGGCCGCCGGCGGCCACTTGTACCTGAGCGGGCGCGCCGCCTGGTGCCCGCAGGAGGCGCACCTGTTCGACTCGACCATCCGCGGCAACCTCCTCTTGGCCCGGCCGGAACCGGCCCCCACCAGCACGGACAGTGCCGCGCTTGGGTCCGGGAACGCAGCGCCGGCGGGAACGGCTCCGACCGCCCGCGACGACGAGCAGATGCGCGCTGCCCTCGACGCCGTCGGACTCGGTCCGTTGCTGTCCCGGCTTGAGGAAGGACTGGACACCAGGATCGGCCCGGGCGGGGCGTTCCTCAGCGGCGGCGAGCGTACGCGCCTGGCCGTTGCGCGCACGCTCATGACCGGCGCCGACGTCATCCTGCTCGATGAACCCACGGCCCACCTCGATGCGGAATCGGGAAGGATCATGCTTGCCGAATTGCGCGACGGCCTGCGTGACCGGACCGTTGTCCTGGTCACCCACAACCCGAACGATATCGACGCCACGGAGACCAGACTCGATCTCGATGCCGCGGCTGCCGCGGTGGCCACGGGCGAGGGCCCGGCGGCGGCACCCGTGCTGGCGCGGAGGTAGCCCGCACATTAGCCTGATGCCATGAACCAACACGACGGCCCCAGACCGGGGCCCGCGCTCGATCCCCGGCTCTCCTGGCGGGCGGCGGAACACAGGGACCTGGACGCGTGGGCCGGCCTGATCGCCCGGACGGCCGCCGTCGAGCAGCCCGTCTGGTTTGAGCGCCGTGCCGACCTCGAGCAGATTCTGGAGTCGAAGAACAACCCGGTGGCGGCAAACACCATCCTCGGCTTCGACGCCGGGGGCGTTGCCCGGGCGTACGGCCGGATCACCAAGAACCGCGACGGTGACAAGGCAAACGGCTCGGGCTGCGTTGACCCTGAGTGGCAGGGGAGCGGGATCGGCACCGGGCTGCTGGGCTGGATGGAACAGCGGACCAGGGAACGCTTCGCAGAGGACGCAAGGGACGCGGGAACTGCGGGGGCTGCGGGGGCGGCCGGCCGGGCCGGGGACGCACGCGCCGCTGCCGCGCGCCCGAGGCTGCGGCTCTTCACGGAGCAGCAGCACCAGCATCAGGCGGCCCTATTTGCCGGGGCCGGTTACCGGATTGTCCGCTACTACAACGAGATGCACCGGCCGCTGAACCAGGCGGTGCCCGAGGCCGTCCTGGACCCGGGACTGGAGCTTGTGACGTTTGGGCCGGCGCTGCATGAGCCGGTGCGTTTGGCGCACAACGCGGCGTTTCTGGACCACTGGGGCAGCGAGCCCCGGGACGAGGAGGCGTGGGGTTTCGTGGTGAACGATCCGCAGGCGCGCCCGGACCTGAGCGGGGTCGTGCTGGACCGTTCCACCGGAACGGTGGCCGGTTACCAGCTGGCCACCCACGACGCCGACGGAGCCGTGAGCAGGGGGTTCCGCGAGGGGTACACGGAACTCCTCGGAGTCCGGCGGGAATTCCGGGGCCGGGGCATCGCACAAGCGCTCCTGGCCGATGCCATGCGCCGCTTTACAGCGGCGGGCATGGACGTGGCCTCACTGGACGTCGATTCGGAGAACCCCACCGGGGCCCTCGCGCTCTACGTCAAGATGGGCTACGCGGCGGTCAACCGCAGCATGGCGTGGGACAAGGATCTCCAGCCGGCCGGAGGATAGGAACCGGAACCTGTGCACCGCCGTCCACACTGCCGGCCGTCGACGACGCCGGCCGTCAACGACGCTGACCGTCGACGTGCTAGCCGTCGACGTCGTGGAGGTGATGGACGACGTCGTGCAGGAAGTACTGCGCGAACGTCAGGACGGTGAAGACCGAGCCGTTACTCCGGGTTCCCTTGCGGCTCCAGTCCTGCTCCGGGACTCGGGCGAACGACGCGGCAATCTGCTCACCCTCGGCAGTGAGCTCGGCGGCCACCTCGGCGGGGTCGGCGTTGGCGTAGTCCTGTTCGATGGCCGCTTTGTCCTGGTCCCAGTCGTCGAACCGGGCGTCGTCCTCGGTCAGCATCAGGGACAGGCGGTGGTCGAAGACTGTGAAGACGTCCCGGACGTGGCAGGCGTATTCGAGGACAGACCATGTGGCCTCATCGGGACGTTCAGTCGCGTCCGGCCGGCGCAGTGCGGCCCGCCAGCGCGGCAGCATGCTGGTGACGATGCCGGGCACCGTCGCGGGGGTCGCAACGGAGGCATCGAACCCGCACTCGGGGCATGGCCGTGACAGGACCCAGGTCCAGTCCTTGATATCCGGGGTGATTGGCATTCCAGCAGTGTAAAGGCAATCTTCCCGCCTGGCGCGCCAACGTCATGCGCGATCCGGGTGCGGACTTAGAGGGCGGGAAGCAACGCGGGGTCACTTCGCGCCCATGCCAACGGCTTTCATGGGCTCTATATGACCCCGCGTTGCTCTTGAGGCGGCGGGAATTCGGCCCCGGTTTCTCAGGGACGCGGGACCCCCAGGAGGAGTAAGATTCCTTCCGGGGGGCGGGCCTGGAAAGAGGATAGCCATGCTCAAGGATCAGCAAGTCGCCGCAGTGTTACCGGCGGCGGACATCGCCCGTGCGCGTGATTTCTACCGCGACAAGCTCGGGCTCGAACCCGAAAACCCTGACGCCACGGACAATCTCCAGTACAAATGCGGCGGCGGAACCCGGTTCCTCCTCTACGAGACGCCCAATGCCGGCACGGCCAAGAATACGCAGATCGGCTGGCTGGTCGACGACCTGCCGGCTGCGGTGGAGGAGCTCCGGGCCAAGGGCGTTGTCTTCGAGGAATACGATTTTCCCGGCCTGAAGACCGAGAACGGCATCGCGACCACGCCGGACGGGAATTCGGCTGCGTGGTTCCTGGACACCGAGGGCAACATCCTGAACCTCAACACCATGCCGTAGAGGCTGCCCGCCGGCCTCAGGCAAATCCGTGCCATGCTGCGGGCTGACGTCAACACAATGAAGAGCCCGGTGGGGCCGCGAAACTGCGGCCCCACCGGGCTCTGTGCGTTGCGGCGACGCGGTTCGGCTCCGCCCTTGGCCGGCTACGCCTCCGGACCGGTCAGGAGCCTACTTCTGCAGCCCGTGCCGGCAGTGGCACCTCACCTCGAAGTCGAAATCTCAGGTTCCACCGTGGGCCCGACTCCGTCACGGGTTCGCAGGTCAGTCCACCCCGGCGAATCGCCACAAATGGCCGCAAAGCCGGGCCAAATAGCGGCCATTCGTGGCGAATGGTTGAGCGGTGGGCGGGGCCGGTAACCCCTTCGCCGGAAGCGGGCCCGGCCGTCCGGTACCTGACGCCCTAGCCCTCGGCTTCCGCCGCCTCAGGCCACGCCATGCTGGGCCCGATGGCGTCGATCGCCTGGGACAACGGGATTCCGGAGCCGTCCCGGCGGCCGTGCTCGCCCGGGAGTGAGCGCGCCACGCCGGCAAGGGAGGAAGCCTTGGCCGGACCGTGGCCGGCCCAGCCGAGGAGGAGGGTGTCCTCGCCCTTGAGGAAGCGGTGGGCCCGCACGCCGGCCGTGGCGCGGCCCTTGGCCGGGTATTCGGCCAGTGCGGTGACCTTTGCAGCCCCCGGGGCCGTGCCCGGGAGGGCGCCTTCGGTGCCCGCGATGGTCACGACGACGGCGTCGGCGTCAGCCGGGCCGGCGGTCCCGAAGAACACCACCCGGTCCCCGGCGGCCAGCTTGATCCCGGCCATGCCGCCGGCGGTCCGGCCCTGCGGGCGGACGGCCGAGGCGCTGAAGCGCAGCAGCTGGGCCTCCCGCGTGATGAAGACGAGGTCGTCGTCGTCGGACCCTGCGGGTGCAACGCCAACCACGGTGTCCTTGTCCTTGAGCGCAATCACTTCCCAGTCCTCGCGGTTCAGCGGGTAGTCCGGCTGCACCCGCTTGACGACGCCTTGGGCGGTTCCGATTGCCAGGACTGAATCCAGCGGCGCGAAGGCCACCAGGGACTCGCCCTTGAGGAGCGTGATGAAGTCCTTGGCCGGCACGCCGCCGGCCATGTTCGGCGTGCCCGACGTCGGCGGCAGCACCGGCATGTCCATGACCTGCAGGCGCAGCATGCGGCCCTGCGAGGTGACGGCCGCGATTTCGCCGCGCGCGGAGGTCTTGACCACGGAGGAGAATACATCGTGCCGGGTCCGGGGACCGGCCTCTGCCAGGCTGTCCTGGTTGGCGGTGCGAGCGATCTGCCCGGACGCCGTAAGGATGGCCCAGCAGGGGTCGTCCGCGATCTCCAGCGCCAGCGGCGCGGCCTTGCCCTTGGCTCCGGGCACGGCGGCCATGGATGCCGCGACAGTGGGGGACACCGCCTCCGATTCCAGCAGCACGGTCCGGCGCGGAGTGCCGTATTTGTCCGAGATTTCGCCGAGTTCGTCGGAGACAAGGGCGCGGAGCAGCGAAGGGGAGCCCAGGATGGCCTCGAGCTCGGCGATCTCCCGGCGCAGTTCCTCCTGCTCCTTCTCCAGCTCAATCCGTGAGTACTTGGTCAGCTGCCGCAGCCGCAGTTCCAGGATGTAGTTGGCCTGGATTTCGGAGAGGTCATAGATGGACATCAGCCGGGTCCGGGCCGCGGCAACCTCGTCGGAGGACCGGATGATCTGGATGACCTCGTCAATGTCCACGATCGCGACCAGGAGGCCCTCGACCAGGTGCAGGCGGTCCTTCTTCTTGCCCAGCCGGAAGGCGGTGCGGCGCCGGACGACGTTGATCCGGTGGTCCACGTAGACAGAGAGCAGCTGGAGCAGCCCGAGGGTCTGCGGCTGGCCGTCCACGAGCGTGACGTTGTTGATCCCGAAGGAATCTTCCATCGGGGTGTAGCGGTAGAGCTGCTGGAGCACGGCTGTGGGGTTGAAGCCGTTCTTGAGCTCGATGACCAGGCGGAGGCCGTGCTTGCGGTCCGTGAGGTCCACGATGTCGCTGATGCCGGTGAGCTTTTTGCCGTTGACGGCGTCCTTGATCTTCTCGATCACCTTCTCGGGGCCCACCATGTAGGGCAGTTCGGTGACCACCAGCCCGGTGCGGCGGGCCGAGAGCTGCTCGATCTCCACCTTCGCCCGGGTCTTGAAGGAGCCGCGGCCCGTGGCGTAGGCGTCGCGGATGCCGTCCAGGCCCACGATCCGGCCGCCGGTGGGCAGGTCGGGGCCGGGGACGAACTTCATGATGTCCTCGAGCGTCGCGTCCGGGCACTCGATCAGGTGCCGCGCGGCGGCAATGACTTCCACGAGGTTGTGCGGGGCCATGTTCGTGGCCATGCCCACGGCAATGCCGGTGGCGCCGTTGACCAACAGGTTGGGGAACGCGGCCGGCAGCACGTCCGGCTGGGTCAGCTGGTTGTCGTAGTTGGGAACGAAGTCGACGACGTCCTCGTCGAGGTGGTCCGTGAGGGTCAGGGCCGCGGCGGCCAGCCGGGCCTCCGTGTAGCGGGGGGCGGCCGGGCCGTCGTCGAGCGAGCCGAAGTTGCCATGCCCGTCGATCAGCGGCAGCCGCAGGGAGAAGTCCTGGGCCATGCGCACCATGGCGTCGTAGATCGCGGCGTCGCCGTGGGGGTGCAGCTTGCCCATGACCTCGCCCACCACGCGGGCGCTCTTGACGTGGCCGCGGTCCGGGCGGAGCCCCATGTCGGACATCATGTACAGGATGCGCCGCTGCACGGGCTTAAGTCCGTCGCGGGCATCCGGCAGGGCTCGCGAATAGATCACCGAATACGCGTATTCGAGGAACGAGCCCTCCATCTCTGATGTGACATCAATATCGACGATGTTCTCTGTGAATATTCCTGCGGAATCGGTGCTGGCGTCCCCTGCCGGGGGCGTGGTTTGGCGGCGTGCCATGGGGCTGGTGGGTCCTTCTGAGGGGTGCTGAACGGGTGCTGCGAAACTTTATGACTAGGCTAAGCCTATGGTGGATCAGCCCGCGGACGGCGTATATCCGGAATATTGGGAAGCCGATGTTGTCCTGCGCGACGGCGGCACAGCGCACCTGCGCCCCATCCACCCCTCCGATGCGGACGCGGTGCAGGCCTTCCACGTGGGCCAGTCGCAGAAATCCATCTACATGCGCTTCTTCGCCTTCAAGTCGAGGCTGTCCAGCAAGGAACTCAAGCGCTTCACCGAGGTGGACTACAAGGACCGGGTGGCCCTGGTGATCACCATCGGCGGCGAGATCATGGGCATCGGCCGCTACGACCGGCTGGATGATCCGGCGGAGGCCGAGGTTGCCTTCAACATCGCCGACGCCCACCAGGGCCGGGGGATCGGCTCCATCCTGCTCGAACACCTCGCCGCCGCCGCCCGCGAAAACGGGATCCGCAAGTTCAGCGCTGAAGTGCTCCCGGAAAACCGCAAGATGCTCATGGTCTTTTCCGATGCCGGCTACGACGTCAAACGGCACTTCGACGACGGCGTGGTCAGCCTTGAATTCAACATCGATCCCACCGACAAGTCCAGGGCCGTGATGGAGTCCCGCGAGCATCGCGCCGAGGCCCGCAGCATCCAGGAACTGCTCGCCCCGTCCTCCGTGGCCGTGATCGGAGCGAGCCGCAAGTGGGGAACCGTGGGGTACCAGCTGCTCGAGCACATCATCGAAGGCGGGTTCTCCGGCCCGGTCTATGCCATCAACCCGGAGGCGCTGGAGCTCGCCGGGATGCTCTCCTTCGCCCGGCTCTCCGAGGTCCCCGGCCCGGTCACGCTCGCCATCATCGCGGTCCCGTACGACGAGGTCCCCAAGGTGGTCCAGGACTGCGCCGCCGCCGGGGTGAAGGGGATCGTGGTGGCCACCGCCGGGTACGCGGACGACGGCGAACGCGGCCTCGCCCGCCAGCGCGAACTCGTGCGGCAGGCCCGCGCCAACGGCATGCGCGTGATCGGCCCGGCGTCCCTGGGCATCGTCAACACCAACCCGGCCGTGTCCCTGAACGCCTCGATGGCGCCGGCACTGGCGCGCCGCGGCGGGCTGGGGCTGTTCAGCCAGTCGGCCGCGATCGGCGTTTCCCTCTACGCCGCCTCCAGCCGCCGCCGGGTGGGCATCTCGACCTTCCTCTCCGCCGGCAACCGCGCCGACGTCTCCGGCAACGACATGATGCAGTACTGGGAAGACGACGCGGACACCACGGCGGTTGGCCTCTACCTGGAATCGATCGGCAACCCGCGCAAGTTCTCCCGTTTGGCCCGCCGCCTGGCCCGGACCAAGCCCGTGATCGTGGCCAAGTCCGACGCCATGGGACTGAACCTGCCGCCCGGGCACGCGGTCCGCACCACGCTGGCACCGCCCGAGGCCCTGGACGCCATGATGCGTCAGGCGGGTGTGATCCGGGTCGGGACTATCGAAGAGCTCATGGATGTCGCCCAGATCGTGTCGAGCCAGCCGCTGCCGAAGGGCCCCGGAATAGCCGTGTTCAGCAATTCGCGCGCCCTGGGCAAAGTGGTCGCGGACAGTGCCGCCGTTCAGGGGCTGGGAGTGGAACGGATCGTCGCCGACGTCGACCTCGACGCCGGCATGTCCCGGGCGCTGCCGGCCCTGCGCCGGAGCCTGCAGGAAACCCTGGCCCCGGACACAGTTCATGCGCTGGTGGTGGCGCTGCTTCCGGCGCGCGGGCTGACCGTCGAGAAGATCGCCGGTGTGCTGGCTGAATGTTCCGCGGCGGCCGGCAAGCCCGTGGTTGCCGCCTTTAGCGGAATCCTTGATCCCTCGATCTATGTGGAGGGCATGGTCGGCGCGGACCCCGTGCCGACCGACCAGCCCTTGCTCACCCCTCCCGTTCCGTGCTATTCCAACCCGGGCGCGGCGGTGGCGGCCCTTGCCGCCGTCGTGCGGTATGCCCAGTGGCTGGACCGCGATCATGGCCTGTTCGTGGAACCGGAAGGCTGCCACCCCGACGCCGCCCGGGCCGATCTGGAGCAGCTGCTGCACAACGTGGGCGGTGAACAGCTGGTCCTGCTGGACCAGGACACCGCCGCGCGGCTGCTGGGCCACTACGGCATCCGGGTGGTCCCGTCCGTCGGATTCCAGACAGCGGAGGAAGCCGTGGCGGCGGCCGACCGGCTGGGCTGGCCCGTGGCGCTGAAGACCACGGATCCGGCACTGCGGCACCGGCTGGATCTCGGCGGCGTGCGGCTGGACATCCAGGACGCCGATTCGTTGCGGCGCAACGTGCGGCAGATGCGCAAATCGCTGGAACGGTACGGTTCCCCGTCCCTCGAAGTCCAGACGATGGTGCCGGTGGGGCAGGCCTGCACCTTCCGTGCCATCGAGGACCCGCTGCTCGGGCCGGTAATCTCCTTCGGCCTCGCCGGAGACGCCGTGAACCTGCTCGACGACTGGGCCCACCGGGCGCCGCCGCTTACCGGCTCCGACCTCCACGACTTCATCCGCGCGCCCCGGGCCTCCAGGAAGCTCTTCGGCTATCAGGGCCTGCCCGCCGTCGACGCCGCGGCGCTGGAGGATCTCGCCGCCCGGCTCACACGGCTCAAGGACAACCACCCGGAGATCGCGCTCGTGCACTTCAACCCCGTCCTCGCCGGACCCGACGGCGCGTCCATCCTGGCCGCCGACGTCAGGATCGCCAATGCCGCCCAGCGGACGGACAGCGCGCGCCGGGCGATGCGCAGTTAGCGCTCCCGGCCGCTGCACCCACCTGTGGCCCCCGCCGCCTTTCGGGCCCGGCAGTTAGCAAGTCCCCAGCCGATCTGTGAAAATGGAGACCATGAGCTCCCAGCCTCCAACACCGAAGCCCCTGGCGACTGCCCCCGGGCGCCAGACCGCGCACCACCACGGGCTCCACGACCACAGTGCGCAGGGCCAAAGCCTGGAAGGGTCTCTCCAGCAGGCCGGGTTCTATCCGCGGCTCGTGGCCGACGTCGTCGCCGATGCCCTGGACGGCCGCGAGTGCGTGGCCCACCTGGTCCATCTCGAAACACACTTCGACCGGGCCGAGGTCCGCCGCCACATCACAGTCCTGGTCCTGACGGAGGACATGCTGGTCATCACGCATGTCGACGACCAGCAGCTCGACGAAGCGGGGGAGCAGACCGTCGCCCAGGTCTCCACCGAGTCCGTCCCCGTGACGCAGATCCGCTCGGTGGTCCTGAGCTACGTCTACGCCCAGCCGCAGGACTACAAGCCCTCCGACCCCGTCCGTGAGCTGACGCTGTCCATTGCGTGGTCCGGCGGCCAGCGCCTCGACATGGGCCCCGCCAGCTGCGGGGACCCGCAGTGCGAGGCCGATCACGGTTACAGCGGTACCATCGCCCAGGAAGACATTGTCCTGCGGATCAGCGCCGAAGCGGACGGCCTGCAAGCGGTGCAGGACGCCAAGCTCTTCGCCCGCGCCCTCCGCGCCGTTAACACCGGCTCTGTGGCCCCGGCTCCGCACACCGGGCCCGGACTGCCGCCCCGGCCGCGGATGGGCGTGTTCAGCAACCGCCTCAGCCGCGGTCATCAGCGCTGACATGGCCCGCGTCCGTGCGACAGACCAGGCCCCAGACCAGCTCCCGGAAATAGCGTTGGGCGGCCCCGCCGCGGGGAACGGACTCCCCGCGCATCCTCCGGCCGCCGCCGTCGGCGGGTCGCCGCTGCCGCCGGCCCCGGCGTTCGGGCAGCGCTCCATCGCCGAGGTGCTGACCAGCGCGGCGGCAAGCCTGGGTGTCCCCGGGTTCGAGAACCGGCTGAACCTCCCGGCCGCCAAACGGATCTGCGTGGTGCTGGCCGACGGGCTCGGACGCAGCCTGCTGAAGCAGAAGACCGCCCACACCCCGTTCCTGCGTTCGGTGCTGCAATCCGGTCAGGGCCAGGTGCCCGTGGCCTTGGATTCGGCGTTCCCCTCCACCACCGCCGCCTCCCTTGCGAGTTTCGGCACGGGGCTGTCGGCCGGCCAGCACGGCATGGTCGGATATGACGTCCTGGACCCGGACCAGGACCGGGTAGTGAACATGCTCGGCAACTGGGACGCCGGCGTTGACCCGCAAAAGTGGCAGCCGTTCCCCACCGTCTTTGAACGGGCCGCGGAACACGTGGACGTCACCACTGTTAGCCTCCCGCAGTTCAGCGACTCGGCCATGACCCAGGCTGCGTTGCGGGGAGGCCGGTTCATTACCGGTACCACCTCGCATGCCCGGACCGGCGCGGCCGCCGAGGCCATGGCCGGGGCCGGGGCCTCGCTGATGTACTTCTACGTCAATGAGCTCGACAAGGCCGGCCACCGTCACGGCTGCCAGTCGCCCCAGTGGGAACACCAGCTCGAAGAACTCGATGCCACCGTGCGGAGGCTCAACGCCAGTCTGCCGCCCGGCACCACCGTGCTGCTGACCGCGGACCACGGCATGGTGGACGTGCCCGAGTCGCAGCGGATCGACTACTCCGCTGAACCGGCCCTGCTCGAGGGCGTCCGGCATACCGCAGGCGAGCCGCGGATGGTCCACCTGTACCTTGAGGATGGCAGGGACGACGCCGCCCACGCGCGTCTGCTGGCAAACTGGCGGTCCCGCTTCGGAGACAGGATTTGGGCCTTCACCCGTGAGGAAGCGATCGCGGGCGGGCTGTTCGGTGACGTGCGTGCCGAGGTTGCCCCGCGGATCGGCGACGTCATGATTGCGGCCCGGGACTCGTTGGCGCTCTACGATACGCGCCGGGTCCGGCCCACGGCCCTGGAAGTTGTGGGCCAGCACGGTTCGCTGACGAAGGCCGAGCGGGAAGTCCCGCTGCTGTGCTTCAAGGCGGACGGCTCGAAGGCGCCCCGCGCTTAAGTCACAGGCTAAATCAAGGGTTAGTTCCCAGGCTCAACTTGTCTAACTGCGCCGGTCTAGCAGCGCCGGCGGCTGAGCGCGCCCGTTGGCCGGAGCTCCGGCTACCGGCCGGACCGTTTGGGCGCGCGGGCCTCCCGTGCCCGGGAGTACACCGCCGCTTGGAACTACTGGTCGTTGCGGGTTCCGAATACGATTTCGTCCCAGCTGGGCACACTGGACCGCTTTGGCTTGGCCGGCTGGCGCTCCGGTTGCTCGGACGTGGCATCGTTCCGGGTTGAGGCCTGGGACTCGCGCTGCTGCCGCCGTGAGCTGCCGCCGCCAATCAGTTCGTCCAGGCCCGGGCTGGCTGTCGGGGACTTGCCCGCCGGGCGCAGTTGTGAGGCCGCGATCGTGATTTCCCGGGTTTCGGTGCTGACGCCGTCGTGCAGTTTCAGGACGTCGTCTTCCTCCGGCAGCCGCGGCGCCAGGCTCAGCCGGGACAGCATGGACGGCCGGCCGTCGCGCCGCCGCGTGAAGGGGTCGGTTTCGGCCGGGGCGGGGGCCTCGGCCGGAGCGGCAGGCTGCGCGGATTCGACGTCGTCGGGGTCGTCGGCGTCCGAGTCAACGACTTCGGCGGCCGGTTCCGGGTCCGCCGCCTCCGGCGTCTCGGGCGCTTCTGTCACGTCGGTGGCCCGGGGGTGGGCCGCAGGGACTCCGGTGGTCAGGAGCATGGCGAGGGCGTCGTCGGCGTCCTCATCGACGCCGATCCGATGTCCGCGGCGGGAACGCAGCATGTCCAGCAGGCCGTCAGCATCCTGCTCCTGGTGGATCCGGTCCTGCTGCAGCAGCATCTGGTGAATGATGCTGTGCTGGCCGGTCGCCGTGCGGGCCGCGGCCTCGGCATCGGTCTCAAAGTCGAATGGCCGGTCGGAAACGGCCGTGAGCCGTCGCGTGGGCACAGGGCCTTCGAGCGGTTCAAGCTCGCTCAGCTGCTGGGCCCAGCGGTTGGCGTTTTGCAGCGACTTCCGGGCAGGATGGAAGGTCCACATGGCCGGAGGTTCCTCGCCGATCCCGGCCGGGCCGCCGGCTTTGGGCTCAAAGCGGGCCACGACATTCCAACTGCCGTCCGGCCGCCGCCAGGAGTCCCACTCCAGTGTTGAGGGCTCGACGCCGTAAGCCCTCAGGCGGTGTTCAACCATGTCGCTGAGGGAAGCCGGGTTCTCGCCGAACACGGACCGGTACGTGTCGTGCCCCGGGGCAGGCGAGGCCACTTCCACCTTGCGCGCCTGCTGGGCAATGTACTCGCGCTCGGCGAGGACAGGTCCTTCATAGCGCTGGACCTTTTCCAAGGCAATACCGGACAGCTCCGCCACTTCGGCGGCGGTGGCTCCGTTGCGGATCCTGGTCTGGATATCGCGCGGAGACATGGCAATGGGAGGCCCGGCCGCGCTGGAGGCGGCCTTGGCCCCCGTCCGGCTCGCTGCGACCCGAAGTGCTTCATCGATCGGCAGCTGGAACATCTCGCCGCCGGTGCCACTCAACAGGAGATGCTCTCCGTCGTCGTGGACGCCTACAAGCCGTAGATCCTGCATACAAATCCTCCACCCTGGCATTACTAACAATCGAAACTCTGCCACCAGCGGGACACATTTCCGGTTAGGACGGCAGGCGCGCCGTGATTTTCCGCGACTTTCCGCCGATTCCGGCCGGTCTGCGGAGGCTCCGTGGTGAAACCGAGCGATGGGCTCTGGCGTTCGGCAGGCGCTTAAGCAAAAATGACCGACACCGGGCACAAAAACCGCATGTCCGGCGTTGACATCGGTGAACCGCTCCCGGAGCCCGGGGTTACCCTCCCGGCAGGGCCCTTGGAGCGGCGAACCATATCGAACGAGTGCGGAGTGTGAGCAACAAATAATGGCGACTGATTACGATGCGCCGCGCAAGACCGAAGAGGACCTCAGCGAGGATTCGATCGAGGCTCTGAAGGCGCGGCGTACGGAGAAGCCTTCCGCCGTGGTGGATGAAGATGAGTCCGACCTTGCCGAAGGCTACGAACTTCCCGGCGCCGACTTGTCCGGGGAGGAACTGCTGGTCCGGGTCCTGCCCGCCCAGGCAGACGAATTCACCTGCGCCTCCTGCTTCCTGGTCCGCCACCGTTCGCAGATTGCCCGCGAAAAGGACGGCCTCAAGTACTGCAAGGACTGTGAAGGCTAGGCCAGGCAGCGGGCTCCCGGCATCCGGGAGCCCGCCTTTTTACAAGCACGGCTCATTAGCGATCGGCCTCTTACGAGCAGGGGACAGTCGCCAAGACTACTGAAAAACCGGTGAACAACCGGCCGTCAGGAGTGGAGTGCGGCGATCAACTGCTCCGGATGCCGGGTTGAGGTGAGCCAGTAAGGGGTGCGGTCGGAGGGATCTTCAATCTGGATCCGCACGACCGGGTCCACCCAGCCGCGGATACACAGGAACGCCAGTCCGTTGAGCCGTGTGCCCCGTTCCGCCGTGGCTTCCTTGCCCCGGAATGCCGTTGTCTCGCCCAGATAGCCGCGCTCGATCGTTGCCCTGCCCACCGAGAGGGTGGTCCTCGTGACGGTGATTGACGGTGTGGACACAATCAGCAGCACGGTGATGATGATGAAGATGACAATTGCCGCGGTGATGCCAGCCCAGATGCTGATGGGCGCGAGCATGAGGATCCCGGCGCTGGAGAGGCCCGCGGACACAAGCCAGATCCAAAAGTTCGGCCAGAGCTTCTCGGTGTAGACAACAGTGGAGTCGCTCGAGGCGCTCTTGGGGGCAGGCGCAGCTGCGCTGGATTCGGGCATGAACCCAGCTTTTCATCTTTCGACGGCTATTTCACCTCGGATGCGGCCCCGTCCCGGCCCCACGGCCTCCCCGTTCCGCCCCTGGGGACAACACGGGGGACAATAGGCGCTGCGATGATGCCGCTACCGCCCGCCGCACCCGCGCCGGCGGCGTGCACATGCCGGGTGGCGGCGGCTAGGACGATGTTCGATGCGGGCATTAGAGTTGGGGACTGTGACTGAAGAAAACACCGCTGTCGCCAGCGCCGCACCGGCGGCCGGCGAGGCAGAGTACGGAACACCCACCTTGACCGTTCAGCTGAAGATGCTCGACGACGGGCTCGAGCCGCCGTCGTACGCGCACCCGGGCGACGCGGGCGCCGACCTCCGCGCCCGCGAGGACGTTGTCCTCGCGCCGGGGGAGCGCCGGCTCGTCCCGACAGGGGTGTCGATTGCGCTCCCGGACGGCTTCGTTGCGCTCATCCACCCCCGGTCGGGCCTCGCCACGAAGCACGGACTGACGGTTGTGAACGCTCCCGGCACGGTGGACGCCGGTTACCGCGGAGAAATCGCGGTGACGCTGCTCAATACGGACCGGGACGAGGCGATCGAGCTGCGACGCGGCGATAGAATTGCACAAATGGTCATTCAGCGTGTGGAATACGCACGGTTCCTCCCCGTCGAGGAGCTCGGCGGCTCGATTCGCGGCGGCGGCGGCTTCGGCTCCACCGGCGGCTTCGGCGGACCGGCCTGATTAGCCGGCCTGATCAGCTGGCCTGAGTACAGGGCCCGGCCTGGCCAAGAGCGTCATCCGGGGATTGCAGTGCCGCACAAGCACTGCGGCAAGATAAGCGATGCAGGACAAATTGAGCAGGCAACCCCGGGGAACCGGCGGCAACGCGGGCGGCGCCCGGACGCCGCCCGGCGACGGCACAGGATCACAACTGAAGGAGACAACGCCATGGTTTTTGGGCGCGGCAGGAAAGCCAAACAGGAGCAGCTGACAGATCCGGGAGAAGCGCCGGACGCTGGTGTTGACGCCGCTGCGAGTGTTGACGGCACGACGCCGGCCGGGGACTCGGCCAAGACCGCCGGCCGGGCCGCGTCGGGTCCCTTTGACGTCTCGGAAATCGAAGGCCAGGACGGGTATGTGGACCTGGGTGCACTCCTGATCGCTCCCCGCGAGGGACTCCAGCTCCGCCTGGAAGTCGAAGAGGCCAGCCAGCGCGTCGTCGCCGTCACCATGGACCTGGAAGGTTCAAGCCTGCAGCTTCAGGCCTTCGCGGCACCCCGTTCGGAGGGCCTGTGGGATGAGATCCGTGAGCAGATCGGCCAGTCGGTCGGCAGCCAGGGCGGCCAGATCGAGGAAATCGAAGGCAGTTTCGGCACCGAACTCGTGGCGAAACTCCCCGCAGGCGGCGCGGACGGCAGCCAGGGGTACCGCGTGGCCCGCTTCATCGGTGTAGACGGTCCGCGCTGGTTCCTCCGAGGCGTCTTCGGCGGCGAGGCGGCGCTGGACCGCGATGCTGCCGCCGCGCTGGAAGGGCTCTTCCGGCAGATCGTCGTGGTCCGCGGCGAGAACCCCATGCCGCCGCGTGATTTGCTGCAGCTCAGGCTTCCCAAGGACACCGCCCCGTCCCCGCAGGCCGCACCCGACCTCGAACAGCCCGAACGCGGACCGGAGATAACCCAGATTGGCTGATGCCCCCGGCAGGAAAGCAACCGCCGCCTTGTCAGTCCGAGACCTGCCGGACCGCGGCCGGGTGCTGTGCCACGGTTTCATCGAGTCCGTCACCTACATGCCGGCCAACCAGGTGGCAGCCTTCGTCGCCATGGTGATCGACCACGAGGCCCCCGTCGCGCGCTCCTTGGCGGCGGGCGCCAAGGCCGGTCCGGGCAAGGAATCGGCCAGCACCCTGCCGGTCCCGGCAGTGTCCGCCCAGCGTGTGCGTCCCGGCGCGCAGCGCCAGCGGCCCGCGGGGCCCAAGGAACGGCTCCGCGTCGTATGGCTCGGCCGGCGCCGGATTCCCGGTGTGGACGCCGGAACGGAACTCCGGCTCGAGGGCATGGTCACCATCCGCGACGGGCTGCCCACGATCTTCAATCCACGCTACGAAATACTCTCCCGCCAGGAGGAGCAATGACCTTGCCCGAACACCCCGAGCGGGCACCCCAGGATCAGCCCGGTCAGGCCCGTCGGGCCGGCCAGAATGCCAGCCGGCCGGCGCCGGGGGAGCCCGGAGGCGCCGATCGGGACGTGTCCCAGCCGGGGACCTCCCGGTCCGCCACTCCTCCGCCGGCCGTCACGCAGCCGACGGTAGCCCAGCTGGCAGGAGACTATGCGGCCAAGGCCGGTCTGCACCGGAGCAGCAACGGCAACATCGACGTGCTCAAGAGCGCCGGCGGCCTGCAGGGCATCGCGGAAAGCATCCTGCCGGGACTCGTCTTCCTCGTTGCCTTCACCATCGACAAGGAAAACCTGACGCTGGCCGTCATCGCGTCCCTGGCCGTGGCCGCCGTCTTCACCGTGGCCCGGCTGGTCCAGCGCAAGCCGCTGACCCAGGCGCTGGCCGGTTTCATCGGCGTCGGGCTTTCCGCCTGGCTGGCCACCTCCACGGGCAAGGCAGAGAACTTCTACGTCCTGGGGTTCTTCACCAACCTCGGCTACATCCTGGCCATGTCCATCTCCGTAGCCGTGCGCTGGCCGATTGCCGGGTTGCTCTTCGGTTTCATCCGCAATGAAGGCCTGGACTGGCGCAAGGACCCGAAGCGGGTCAGGGCCTACGCGATCGGCACCTGGGTGATCGTGGCCGTGCTGGTGCTGCGGCTCGTGGTGCAGGTGCCGCTCTACTTCATGGGGGAGCAGGGCTTCGCCGCGCTGGCCACCACCCGGCTCCTCATGGGCGCCCCGCTGTACATCCTCGGCGTCTGGATTGCCTGGCTGCTGACCCGGCCGGCCCGCGTGCCGGCCGGAGCCGACGAGCCCAACTGACCCGATGCGCTATCAGTTATGGCCGTTCCCAAGGCTGGGAACGGCCATAAGTGATAGCGCATCTGTGGTTTAAGGCCGGGCTTAGCCGTCGAAGCCGTCGTCCGAGGCCGGCTGGCTGGCGTGGCCGTGCTGGTCCGAGGTCACCGGGTGCTGATCCTCGGGCGGGGATTCCGGAGCCAGCAGGGAACGAAGCTCGTCCTCCGCCGCGATCGTGGTCACGAAGAAGAGTTCGTCGCCGCCGTCGAGCACGTCGTCGCGGCTCGGCGTGATGGGCGCCTGGTCCCGCAGGATCGCCACCAGGGTGGAGTCCTCGGGCCACTGGACATCGCCCACGGTCAGGCCGATCACGTGCGAATCGTGCGGGACCGTGAACTCCACCAGCGAGGACACTCCGGTCTGCAGCGTCAGCAGCCGGACGAGGTCGCCGATCTCCACAGCCTCCTCGACCAGCGCGGTCATGAGCTGCGGGGTGTTAACCGCGACGTCGACTCCCCAGGAGTCGTCGAACATCCAGTCGTTCTTAGGGTTGTTAACGCGCCCGACCGTGCGTCCGACGCCAAATTCCGTCTTCGCCAGCAGGGACACCACGAGGTTGACCTTGTCATCACCGGTGGCGGAGACCACGACGTCGGCGTCCTCGAGTTTGGCGTCCTGCAGGGTGCTCAGCTCGCAGGCGTCGCCGACCAGCCAGTGGGCGCCGCGGAGGCCGCTCCGGCCGATGACCTCCGGCTTCTCGTCGATGAGCAGGATCTCATGCTTGTGGGCCAGCAGTTCGCGGGCGATCGAGGAACCGACGCTTCCGGCACCGACGATAACGACTTTCACTTAGGACTCCTTGGCGGGGGATTTGGCGAGGATATGGCCGATCTCGGAGCTCCGGTCCACGTTCAGCATGGCGTGAACGGTGTCGCCGTCCTGATAGGACGTGCCGGCGGCTGGCAGCACACCTTCGCCGAACCGGGTCAGGTACGCGATCCGGATGCCGGCCGCCTTCTCGATCGAGGAGATCGGGTGCCCGATCCAGTCGGGGTTCAGGTCCACCTCGGCAAGGACCAGCCGGCCCGAGGGCTCCCGGAAGTCGCCGGCGATGTGCTGTTCGGGCAGGATCCGGCGCAGCACCTGGTCGGCGCTCCAGCGGACCGCGGCGACCGTGGGAATCCCGAGGCGCTGGTAGATTTCGGCGCGGCCCGGATCATAGATCCTGGCCACAACATGGGGGACGTGGAAGGTTTCCCGCGCCACCCGGGTGGCGAGGATGTTGGAGTTGTCGCCGCTGGAGACCGCCGCGAAAGCATAGGCCTCCTCGACGCCGGCCCGCTTCAGCGTCTCGCGGTCAAACCCGACCCCGGTGACTTTTCGTCCGGAAAATCCCGTGCGGAGCCGCCGGAAGGCGCGGTCATCCTGATCGATGATGGCCACCGAATGGCCTGCGTCCTCGAGCGTGTGCGCCAGGGTTGCCCCGACACGGCCACAACCCATGATCACGAAGTGCGCCACATGGGCCTCCTCTTGGTTTTGCGTCTGATACTGGGTAAAACTCTACCGGCCACGGGCCGCCGGACGGCCACGGCCGCGAGGCACCGTGCGGCGGCCCTGCACGCGCAAACTTCGCCGTCATGACATCGCGTCCGAATCAGACTAGCTTTGTGTGGTGCTGACAATTTTCAATGCCGTGAAGCGGGTGCTGGTAGGCAAGCCCTTCCGGAACGACCGTCTGGCCCACACCCTCTTGCCAAAGCGCATCGCGCTGCCCATTTTCGCCTCGGACGCGCTCTCGTCCGTGGCCTATGCACCGGACGAAATCCTCCTCACGCTGGCCCTCGCCGGGGTGAGTGCGGTGACGATCGCGCCGTGGGTGGGCCTCGCCGTCATGGTGGTGCTCCTGACCGTCGTGGCGTCCTACCGCCAAAACGTCCATGCCTACCCCTCCGGCGGTGGCGACTATGAGATCGCCAACGTGAACCTGGGCAAGTATGCGGGCCTCACCGTGGCCGCCGCGCTGCTGGTCGACTACGTGCTGACCGTGGCGGTGTCCATGTCCTCGGCCGCGACCTACCTGACGACCGCGGTGCCGTCGCTGCACGGCCAGCAGGCCGCGATTGCCACGATCGGCGTGGTGATCCTGGCCCTCGTGAACCTGCGCGGCATCCGGGAAGCCGGCAGCGTCTTTGCCGTCCCGACCTACATCTTCATGGCCTCCATCCTGGGCATGACCGCCGTGGGCGTCTTCCAGGCCGTGACCGGACAACTGGCGCAGGCGCCGTCGGCGGCCTTCACGATCGTGCCGCAACCGGAATTCGATCAGGGCCTCGTCGGGCTGGCCGGTGCGTTCCTGCTGCTGCGGGCTTTCTCCTCCGGCGCCGCGGCCCTGACCGGCGTCGAGGCCATCAGCAACGGCGTGCCCAACTTCAAGAAGCCCAAGAGCAAGAACGCGGCCACCACCCTGCTGTTGCTCGGCGTCATTGCCTCCGCCATGCTCGCCGGCATCATCTACCTCGCCAACGCCACCAAGGTGCACATCGTCCAGGATCCGGCCACGGAATTCCTCCTGAACGGCAAGCCGCTGCCCGAGGGATACATTCAAAATCCCGCCATCAGCCAGATCGCACAGACCGTCTTCGGCGCGGGATCCATTCCGTTCTACGTTGTGGTGGCCGCCACCGGCGTCATCCTGGTGTTCGCCTCCAACACGGCCTTCAACGGCTTCCCGGTGCTCGGCTCGATCCTGGCCCAGGACGGCTACCTGCCGCGGCAGCTGCGCACCCGTGGCGACCGGCTGGCCTTCAGCAACGGCGTGCTGGCCCTGGCCGCCGGCGCCCTCGTCCTGATCCTCGCTTTCAATGCCGATGTCACAAAGCTCATCCAGCTCTACATCGTGGGCGTCTTCATTTCCTTCACCATGAGCCAGCTGGGCATGATCCGGCACTGGGGGCGGGAACTGAAACTGTCCAAGGACCCTTCGGTGCGGCTGCGCATCATCAAGTCCCGGACCATTAACACTCTGGGCTTCGGCATGACTGCCCTGGTTCTGGTGATCGTCCTGATCACCAAGTTCTCGCAGGGCGCCTGGATCGCCCTGCTGGCCATGTTCGTGCTGTTCCTGATCATGTGGAGCATCCGGGCGCACTATGACAACGTGGCCAAGGAACTCGCCGTGGACGAGGACTCCTCGCCGCGCGCCCTGCCAACCCGGGTGCACGCCGTGCTGCTGGTCTCGCACGTCCGCAAGCCGGTCCTGCGCGCCCTCGCCTACGCCCGGGCCTCGCGCCCGTCGCGGCTGGACGCCATCACCGTGGACATCAGCCCGGAGGAGACCGAGGCGACCGTCGCGGACTGGGAGAAACTCGAAATCCCGGTGCCCCTGACGGTGCTGGCCAGTCCGTTCCGCGAAACGGTGACCCCGATCATGGAGTACATCAAGAGCATGCGCCGGGATTCCCCGCGCGACCTGATCGTGGTCTACATCCCGGAGTACGTCGTGGGTAAATGGTGGGAGCAGCTGGTCCACAACCAGACGGCGCTGCGCATCAAGACCCGCCTGCACTTCGAGCCCGGCGTTATGGTGGCCAGCGTGCCGTGGCAGCTCAAGTCCTCCGAAGAAGCCAAGAAACTGCAGGATATCCAATGACCCCCGACACCCAGTTGCACACCCACAACGACCTCGTCGTCGACGTCGGACCGGTCGCCCACGGCGGGCACTGCGTTGCCCGGCATGAGGGGCGGGTCGTGTTCGTCCGCCACGCAATCCCCGGCGAGAAGGTCCGCGTCCGGCTCACCGACGACGGCGCGGCCGCCAAATTCTGGCGCGCCGACGTAGTGGAGGTCCTCGAGCCCTCGCCGGACCGGGTGCCGCACTTCTGGGACCTCGCCGATTCCGCGCGCTCATGGTCGCACCGCCATCCGCCCGTAGGCGGCGCCGAGCTCGGCCACATCTCGCTGGCGCGCCAGCGCAGCCTCAAGGCCGAGGTCGTGGCCGAACAGCTCAAGCGGCTCGCCGGCGTCGACCTCTTGCCAGAGCAGGCCACAGTCGAAGCCGTCGGCATCGCCGCCGGCGACGGCACGGGTGCCGTGCAAGGCCTCGGCTGGCGGACCCGCGCCGGCTTTGCCGTCACCCCGGCCGGCAAACTCGGCATGCACGCCCACCGCTCCGATGCCATCCTGCCCGTGCGCGAAATGCCGCTGGCCGTGGACGGCATCAACGCGCTGCGGCTCTGGGAGATGGACCTGCAGGGCATCGACCGCGTCGAGGTCGCTGCTCCCGCGAACGGCTCCCGCCCGCTCGTGCTGCTGGTGTCTGCCCCGGGGACCCGGGCCAAGCGGCTCAGCGCCATCCTGGCCCAACTGCCCGAGGACGTCTCGGTGGCGAGCCTGGACCCGGCCACCGGTGAGGTGCTGCAGCTGCGCGGCCGCACCTATGTCCAGGAGTCCGCGGCGGGCCACGACTACCGGGTGACCGGCGACGGCTTCTGGCAGATCCACCGGGATGCCCCGGAAACGCTGGTCGGTGCCGTCACCGGATTTCTGCACGACGGCGGCTACCTCGCGCCGGGCTCCGTCGTGGCGGACCTCTACGCCGGGGCCGGGCTGTTCACGGCGCCGCTGGCCGACGCCGTGGGGGTGACCGGATCCGTGCTCTCGGTCGAGGGAGCTCCGGGAACCAGCCGCGATGCACGCAAGAACCTGCACGACGCCGCCCAGGTGGAGATCGTCCAGGGCCGCGTCGAGCGGGTCCTCCGGCAGAAACCCCGGAACTTCGACGCCCTTATCCTGGATCCGCCGCGGGCCGGAGCCGGTAAGGCAGTAGTCAAGCAGCTGATCGACGCCGGCCCGCGGGCCATCGCCTATGTTTCGTGCGATCCGGCGTCATTCGCCCGCGACCTCGGCTATTTCCGGCAGGGCGGCTGGGGGATGGCGGGGCTGCGCGCCTTTGACCTTTACCCGCACACCCATCACATGGAGACTGTGGCGTTACTGACTCCCCAACCCTGATGCCACTAGGATGGGCGGAGTAGTCCGTCGTCGCGCTCCAATCACCACTGTAGTCAGCAGCATTGTGGGTAGCAGCACTGTCGTTATTAGCACTGATGTTAGTAGCACTGCCGTTATTAGCATTGCTGTAAGTGAGACTGCCGTTATCGAAACGGCTGTTCCCTGCGTTCCGTACCTGCATCGCGTACAACTATGTACTGATGCCTGTATTAGTTAGGCCGACCTAACTAGCAAGGGTTCAGTGGCGCGACAAAGATGAAACTGTTGCGAGAGGAGTCCTGCGATGAGCATTGTGGACAGCTTCGGTTCAAAAGGCAAACTTAATGTAGCCGGATCCGAATATGAAATTTTCCGGTTGAACTCCGTCGAAGGTGCAGAAAACCTTCCGTTCAGCCTCAAGGTATTGCTTGAAAACCTGTTGAGGACCGAGGACGGTGCCAACATCACGGCCGACCACGTCCGCGCACTGGCAGGCTGGGACCCCAGCGCCGAGCCCGACACCGAGATCCAGTTCACGCCGGCGCGCGTGATCATGCAGGATTTCACCGGCGTGCCGTGCGTCGTTGACCTCGCCACCATGCGTGAGGCCGTCAAGGAGCTCGGGGGAGACCCGAAGCGGGTCAACCCGCTGGCACCGGCCGAAATGGTCATTGACCACTCCGTCCAGATTGACGCCTTCGGCAACTCCGGCGCGCTGGAGCGCAACATGGAGATCGAATACCAGCGCAACGGGGAGCGTTACCAGTTCCTGCGCTGGGGCCAGACGGCATTTGATGACTTCAAGGTTGTCCCCCCGGGCACCGGCATCGTGCACCAGGTCAACATCGAGTACCTTGCGCGCACCGTAATGACCCGAGAAATCGACGGAGTCCTGCGGGCTTACCCGGACACCTGCGTGGGCACCGACTCGCACACCACCATGGTCAACGGCCTTGGCGTGCTGGGCTGGGGCGTTGGCGGCATCGAGGCCGAGGCTGCCATGCTCGGCCAGCCCGTTTCCATGTTGATCCCGCGCGTCGTGGGCTTCAAGCTCACCGGATCCATCCCGGCCGGCGCCACCGCCACCGACGTCGTACTCACCATCACCGAGCAGCTGCGCCAGCACGGCGTGGTCGGCAAGTTCGTGGAGTTCTACGGCGAAGGCGTCGCGGCCGTGCCCCTCGCCAACCGCGCCACCATCGGCAACATGAGCCCCGAGTTCGGCTCTACCGCCGCGATGTTCCCGATCGACGACGTCACCCTCGACTACCTGCGCCTCACCGGCCGGTCGGACGAAAACGTGGCCCTCGTGGAGTCCTACGCGAAGGAACAGGGCCTCTGGCACGATCCCTCCCGCGAGATCAAGTTCTCCGAGTACCTCGAGCTGGACCTGTCCACGGTTGTCCCGTCGATTTCCGGCCCGAAGCGCCCCCAGGACCGCATCATCCTCACCGAATCCAAGGCCCAGTTCCGTGAGGACCTGCGGAACTACGTGAAGGAAGACCTGGTTGGCGGCAGCGTCGACGAGGCAATCGACGAAAGCTTCCCGGCCTCCGACGCGCCCTCCTTCACGGGCGCTTCAAGCCACTTCACGGACCAGGCCCCGCACTCCCACGGACCGACGTCCAACGGACGCCCGTCGAACACGGTCAGTGTCACCACGGCGGACGGCCGCGAGTTCGAGCTCGACCACGGCGCGGTCTCGATCGCCTCGATCACGTCCTGCACCAACACGTCCAACCCTTCCGTGATGCTGGCTGCCGCGCTTCTGGCCCGCAACGCCGTGGACAAGGGCCTGGCCTCGAAGCCGTGGGTCAAGACCTCCGTGGCTCCCGGTTCCAAGGTGGTCACCGACTACTACAACAAGTCGGGCCTGACCCCGTACCTCGAGAAGCTCGGCTTCTACATCGTGGGCTACGGCTGCGCCACGTGCATCGGCAACTCCGGCCCGCTCGACGCCGAGATCTCCGAGGCCATCCAGGCCAACGACCTCTCCGTCACCGCGGTCCTCTCCGGCAACCGCAACTTCGAAGGCCGGATCAACCCGGACGTGAAGATGAACTACCTGGCCTCCCCGCCGCTGGTCATCGCTTACGCCCTGGCCGGCACCATGGACTTCGACTTCGACAACGACGCCCTGGGCCAGGACGAGGCCGGCAACGACGTCTTCCTGAAGGACATCTGGCCGAACCCGGTCGAGGTCCAGCAGGTCATCGATTCCTCGATCGACAAGGAAATGTTTGCCCGCGGCTACGAGGGTGTCTTCGAAGGCGACGACCGCTGGAAGGCGCTCAGCACCCCCGCCGGTGACACCTTCGCGTGGGATGAGAAGTCCACGTATGTCCGGAAGCCCCCGTACTTTGAGGGCATGAAGGCCACGCCGGATCCGGTCCAGGACATCACCGGGGCGCGCGTGCTGCTCAAGCTCGGCGACTCCGTCACCACGGACCATATCTCCCCGGCCGGCTCCTTCAAGTCGGACACCCCGGCGGGGCAGTACCTGCTGGCCAACGGTGTGGAACGCAAGGACTTCAACTCCTACGGCTCACGCCGTGGCAACCACGAGGTCATGATCCGCGGCACGTTCGCGAACATCCGCATCAAGAACCAGCTCCTCGACGGCGTTGAGGGCGGCTTCACCCGCGACTTCACCCAGGCCGAGGGCCCGCAGGCCTACGTCTACGACGCCGCGCAGAACTACCAGGCTGCCGGCACCCCGCTGGTGGTCCTGGCAGGCAAGGAGTATGGCTCCGGATCTTCCCGCGACTGGGCAGCCAAGGGCACCGCGCTCCTGGGCGTCAAGGCTGTCGTGGCCGAGAGCTACGAGCGGATCCACCGTTCCAACCTGATCGGCATGGGTGTCCTGCCGCTGCAGTACCCGGCCGGCCAGAACGCCGCCAGCCTGGGACTGAGCGGCACGGAAGCCTACGCGGTTGAGGGCGTCACCGCCCTGAACGAGGGCACGACGCCGAAGACCCTCAAGGTCACGGCAACTGCCGGGGACGGTACCGTCACGTCCTTCGACGCGGTCCTGCGCATCGATACCCCGGGCGAGGCGGATTACTACCGCAACGGCGGCATCCTGCAGTACGTCCTGCGCCAGATTTCCGCGCACTAGCGGAGGCTCAGCAGTCCAACGAGAAAGCCCCGGCCCGTCACCGACGGACCGGGGCTTTCCCTTTTCCGGCGCGACGGCCCGCCGGGAGGCGTTAGAGTTAAAAGGCATGTCTACCACCCGAAGGAGGGGCCGTTGGGAATCTTGGACACCATCCGGAATCCGCAGGACCTGAGCAAGTTGTCAGAGGCGCAGCTGGAACAGCTGGCAGCCGAGGTCAGGGAATTCCTGATCGGCAACGTCTCCCAGACGGGAGGGCACTTGGGCCCGAACCTCGGCGTGGTCGAGCTCACCCTCGCGGTGCACCGGATCTTTGATTCCCCCCGCGACAGCATCGTCTTCGACACCGGTCACCAGTCCTACGTGCACAAACTCCTCACCGGGCGCCAGGATTTCAGCACACTTCGCCAGCAGGGCGGCCTGTCCGGCTACCCGGACCGCGGCGAATCCGAGCATGACATCGTCGAAAGCTCGCACGCGTCCTCGTCGCTGTCCTGGGCGGACGGAATTTCCCGGGCCAGGCAACTCACCGGAGACGGAGACCGCTTCGTCGTCGCGGTGGTGGGCGACGGCGCCCTGACCGGAGGCATGGCCTGGGAGGCCATCAACAACATCGCGGCGGACAAGAAACGCCGCGTCGTCATTGTGGTCAACGACAACGGCCGCTCCTACGCCCCGACCGTCGGCGGGTTTGCCGACTACCTCGCGTCCCTGCGCCCCACCATCGATTCCCTCCGCGCCGCCCCCGCCTATGAGGGAACACTCGAGTGGTGGAAGCGCAAACTTCAGAACGGCGGCCCCGCGGGCCAGTTCACGTACAAGAGCCTGCACGCCATGAAGAAGGGTGTCAAAGACTGGTGGGCCCCGCAGGGCATGTTCGAGGACCTCGGCATGAAGTACATCGGCCCGGTCGACGGCCACAACCTCCAGGCCATGGAAAACGCCCTTTCCACGGCAAAGAACTACGCCGGTCCCGTGATTGTGCACGCCATGACGGAAAAGGGTCACGGCTACGCCCCGGCCCGCGCCCATGAGGCGGACCAGTTCCACGCCGTCGGAATCATCGATCCGGAAACAGGCGCCCCCACCGAGGCCGGCGGGGCCAAGTCCTGGACCGCCGTCTTTGCCGATGAGATCGCCGACATCGCCGACGAGCGCGACGACATCGTCGGCATCACCGGGGCCATGCTGATTCCGGTCGGGTTGCACAAATTCGCCGCCCGGCACCCGGACCGCGTGTTCGACGTCGGCATCGCCGAACAGCATGCCCTCACCTCGGCCGCCGGCATGGCATTCGGGGGACTGCACCCCGTGGTTGCGGTCTACGCGACCTTCCTGAACCGCGCCTTCGACCAGCTGCTGATGGACGTCGCCCTGCACAAGGCCGGCGTGACGATCGTCCTGGACCGGGCCGGCGTCACCGGGCCCGACGGCCCAAGCCACCACGGCATGTGGGATATGGCCATGGTCCAGATCGTGCCCGGGCTGCACCTCGCCGCGCCGCGCGATGCCACCCGACTGCGGGAGGAACTGCGCGAGGCCGTGGCCATCGAGGATGCCCCCAGCGTGATCCGCTACTCCAAGGGCAGCGTCGGGGCAGAGGTTGAGGCGCTCGAACGGCTGAGCGACGGCGTGGATGTGCTGGCCCGCCGGCCCGCGAGCTCGAGCGAGAACGACGTCCTGATCGTCAGCGTCGGCGCCATGTCCGAACTCGCGCTGGACGTCTCCAACCGGCTCGGCGCCCAGGGCATCAGCTCCACGGTGGTGGATCCCCGCTGGGTCCTGCCGGTCCGGAGGTCCATCATCGATCTCGCCGCGGGCCACCGCCTGGTCATCTGCATTGAAGACGGAGTCCGGGCCGGCGGGGTCGGCTCGCGGATCCGGCAGGAAATGCGGGCCGCCGGAGTGGACACCGCCCTCAACGAGGTCGGCCTCCCGGTGGAGTTCCTCGATCACGGAACCCGCAACCAGGTGCTCGAACGCGTCGGGCTGACCGCCCGGCAGATCACCCACGATGTCGTCGCCCAGGTCCTGGGCACCAAGGTGCCGTTTGCGCGGCCCCTGCCCGGCCAGGAGCACCCCAGCACCGGCAGCCTGCCGCTGCTGTAGCCAGCACGTCTGTTGAGCACGACCCCGTGCGGCGCCCGCTCAGGCGGCGCGGCACGGCCCAGGAAGGAACTGGCATATGAGTGGAATTATCCGGGTTTACAAACGCGACGACGAGGGCACCCTGCACTTCCGGGAAGCCTGGTTTGATGAGGACTACAGCCAGTTCGTGATGAACCACGGCGTCGTCGGGCACCAGAGCAATACTGACGAAACTGACGTGGAAAACGCAGAAGCCTCCGAGGGCCTCATGGATGCCTTCGCGGTGCAGTGCGCCGAGGACGGCTACGCCGAGATCCCCGAGGAAGACCAGTTCTGGGTGGTGGCCCAGTACGCGCTGAAGACCAAGGAAGGGACCAGCCGCGACCGGTACCTTGAGGAAAAAGCCAAAGACGCCCTCATCAGCCACTTGGCGTGGCGGGGCCTGGGCGTTGTGGACCGCAGCGAGTTCTCCGACGCGAGGCTCAACATCTTCTGCCTCACCCCCGACGTCAATAAGACGGTCAACGCCATCAAAGTGTGCATCCGGGGCGAAGACCTGGACTTCACCAAGCTGAGCATTGGCGCCGCGCCGTTTGGCGAGGAGACATTCAAGCTCAAGCACTCACCGAAACCGGCCAACAGCTTCATCCTCTAGGGCTCAGGCTCTAAGTTTCACCGGCAAGTCAGGGGCCGGGCACGGCTCACATCAGTTTGGGGGCAACCGACTGGAAGGCACCGCAGTGACGCGAAAATCTTCTCGACCAGGCAGCACCCCACTCCCCGCGGGACTGGACGCGCCCGCGCGCAAGTCCCTCGCGCATGCGGGGGTGGAAACCCTCGAGCATCTGGTGGTGCTCGGCCGCCGCAGGCTGGCCGGGATGCCCGGCGTCTGCCCGCGCACCCTCGCGCAGCTCCAAGACGCCATGGACGAGCACGGCCTGGAACTGCCTGCGGGTTAGCGGGGCCCTGCACCGTGGACGGCCCGGACGGAACGCCCGCCGGGCCGTTATAGGCTAAAACCATGACTGAATATCGCCGTGTGGGAAATTCCGGACTCTCCGTCTCGGTCGTGGGACTTGGCTGCAACAACCTGGGCCGTTCCGGGACAGCTACCGAATCGCAGGAGGGGACCGACGCCGTCGTGCATGCGGCCCTCGACGCCGGGATTACCTTCTTTGACGTTGCCGACACCTACGGCCGCGAGCCGGGCCTCAGCGAGACCATGCTTGGCAAGGCCCTTGGCGCGCGCCGGGAGGACGCCCTGATCGGCACGAAGTTCGGCATGGACATGCGCGGGGCCAACGGCGAGGACTTCGGCGCCCGCGGATCCCGGCGCTACATCATCAAAGCAGCCGAGGCCTCCCTGCGCCGGCTTGGTACGGACTGGATCGACCTCTACCAGTTCCACACCCCGGATCCCCTGACGCCCGTCGATGAGACCCTTTCTGCCCTCGATGAGCTGGTGACCAGCGGCAAGGTCCGCTACATCGGCCACTCCAACCGGGCCGGCTGGCAGATCGCCGAGGCCGAGTTCGTTGCCCGCGCCCGCGGGGGAGCGCGGTTCATCTCCAGCCAGAACCACTACAACCTGCTGGACCGCCGTGCCGAACTCGAGGTCACGCCGGCCGCCGAGGCCTTCGGCCTGGGCGTCCTGCCGTATTTCCCGCTCGCCAACGGGCTGCTGACCGGCAAGTACTCGGCCGGCCGGGCCCCGGAAGGGTCCCGCCTCAGCCACACCCGGACCAACCTGGTCAACGACGCCGACTGGGAACAGTTGGGTGCGTTCGGCGAGTTCGCCACCGCGCGCGGCCTCAACGAAGTCCAGGTCGCATTCTCCTGGCTGGCCGCCCAGCCGTCCGTCAGCAGCGTCATCGCCGGTGCCACGACGCCGGAGCAGGTGCGCCAGAACGCCGCCGCGGTCGCCTGGAAGCCCAGTGCCGCCGACCTCGCCGAGCTTGATGACCTCTTCCCGCGCACGCCCAAGGTGGCGCTCTTCTGAGCGAGGTGACCTCAACTGATCAGGCCACGGGCAACCGTGCGGCGGGTACGCCCGTGACGCACTCGATCCTGATGGACGTGGACACCGGGATCGACGACGCCCTCGCGTTGGTCTACCTGATGTCCAGGCCCGAGGTCGGTATCCGGGCGATCACCTGCACGGCCGGGAACGTCGGCGCCCGGCAGGTTGCGCTGAACAACCTGGCGCTGCTGGAGCTGTGCGGACGGGAGGGCATCGAGGTGGCCATCGGCGCTGAGGTTCCGCTGGAGATCCCGCTGGTCACCACCGAGGAGACCCACGGGCCGCAGGGGATCGGCTACGCGGAGCTGCCGCCGCCGGTGCAGCAGATCTCGGCGCGGCACGCCGTCGACGTCTGGGTGGAGGAAGTACGCGCGCATCCGGGCGAAATTACCGGGCTGATCACCGGTCCGCTGACCAACTTTGCGCTGGCCCTGCGCCGTGAGCCGGAACTGCCCAGGCTGCTCAAGGGGCTCGTCATTATGGGCGGCAGCTACTACTACCAGGGCAACACGACGCCGACGGCCGAATGGAACACCTCGGTCGACCCGCATGCGGCCAAGGAAGTGTTTGCCGCCTACCGCGGGCTGCCCGAGGACAAGCTGCCGATTGTCTGCGCCCTGGAGACCACCGAGCGGATCGAGATGCGGCCGGAGCACCTGCGCCGGCTCGCCGAGGCCGCGGGCGCGCCGGAACCTGAACTGGTTCTCCCGGAGCAGCCCGAGGGCCAGCGCAGCCGCTCCGGCAACCGGCTCGTCGCCTGCCTGTCCGACGCCGTGCGCTTCTACATGGAATTCCACCGGCTATACGACCAGGGATACGTCGCGCACGTTCACGACGCCTTTGCGGCCTGCGTCGCGGCGGGACGCACGCCGTTCACCATCCGGCCGGCCACGGTCGACGTCGAAACGGACTCGCCGCTGCTGGTCGGCACCACGGTGGCGGACTTCCGCGGGCTGTGGGGGCTGCCGCCGAACGCCAGGATCGTCTCCGAGAACAACCCCGGGCACTGCTTCGACGAGCTGATTTCCTCGGTCGGCGCCCTCGCCCGAGCAGTGGGCACGGCGCCGGCGGCCTCGAAGTCACCGTCGGCGTAAGCAGCGGACCGGCCGGACGTGGTCCCGGGGGCGTCCGCGGATCGCCAGAAAGGTGGCCGCTCGCTAGGATGGTAGCTGCGCCGAGGTGACATGAGGCGGATGTCGTTGTACCCAGCCAAAGGAACACCCCCATGTCGAAGCCAGCCCTCACCGTCCCCGCCCCTGGACAGGCGGCCGGCCGCAGCCGCCGCCTGCTCGAAATCGCAGGGGCCGCGGCCATCGCCGCCACCTACGTGTTTCTGGTGCTCACCCAGCCCGCGGATATTGCCAACGGCCCGGCCAGCTTCTCGGCCCTCGTGGCCTTGGGCGGTTTCCTGCTCGGCGCGGTTCTCCTGATCATCGCCGTCCTGCCCGTCCTCCCGACCTCCACGCTGGTCCTGATCCCCGTGGCGCTGGTCCTGAACGTGGTCCTCGGACAGCTCATGGGCAGCACCGGGCTGCCGTTCTACATTGACGCGATCGGCACCGTCCTGATCGGCGTTCTCGCCGGCCCGGCCGCCGGGGCCGCCACGGGCGCGCTGAGCAGCATTGTCTGGTCCTTCTTCAACCCCACTGTGCTGCCCTTCGCCGCAGGGGCCGCCCTGATCGGCTTCCTCGCCGGCATGGCCGCCCGCTGGGGCCTGTTCCGCCGCTTCTACTTCGTGCCGATCGCCGGATTCGTCACCGGCATCATCGCCGGTGTCATCTCAGCCCCGATCGCCGCGTTCGTGTTCGGCGGCACCTCGGGCCTTGGCACCGGGGCGATCGTCAGCGCCTTCCGCGCCATGGGCGACACGCTCCTGGCCGCCATCACCAAGCAGGCCCTGATTTCCGATCCCATGGACAAGGCCATTGTCTTCACGATCGCCGCGCTCCTCGCCTATGCACTGCCCCGCCGCACCACCTTCCAGTTCCCCTTCGTGCGGCGCTTCCGGGTCCTGGCCGGCAAGTCGCCTGCAGCGCCGGACGCCTGAGCCCGTGACTCCCGGCGCCGTTGAGCCTCTGAACCGTTGAATCCCTGAACCGCTGAATCTCTGAACTGTTAAGCCTCTGAAACCTCGACCGTGACGCATCTGACTCCGTGACCCGCACCCATCACCTCCACCCGTTCACCGCGCTGACTGCGGCTGTCGGCGCCGCCGTCGTCACGACGGCGGCAGCCAGCTGGCCGCTCTCTGCCGCCGTGGCTGTTGCCGCGGCGATCCTTGCGGTGCGCGGGGGAGTGGCGGGGAGGGTGCTGTCCGCAGCGGCGGTCATCCTGGTTCCGCTGTGCCTGTCCCTCCTGGTGCTGCACGGTCTCTTCTTCCCCGAAGGCCACACCGTCCTGGCAGAATGGGGCCCCGCCAGGGTCACGGCCGAAGGCCTCGAATTCGCGCTGGAGCTCGGGACGCGGACCACCGCGTGTGTCCTGGTCTTCCTGCTCTTCTCCTTCACCGTGAGCGTTCCCGATCTCCTCTCCGCCCTCGCCGCCCGCAGGATCCCGCCGCAGTTCGGCTTCGTGCTGGCGTCCACCCTCACCCTCCTGCCCGCCGTCGCGGGGCGCCTGGACCGGATCCGGCAAGCCCAGGAAGCGCGCGGGATGGTGGTCCGCGGCGGCCTGCTGTCCCGCATGGGCACCCTCCGGCTGCAGATGGTGCCCCTGGTGCTGGCACTGATGGACGACGCCGGCAGCCGCGCGCAGGCGCTTGACGCCCGCGGCTTCGGCAACGCGGGGCCCCGCACCAGTTACCGCGACGTCGCAGACTCAACCGCCCAGCGGCGCTTCCGGGCGGCCGCACTGGTGCTCACAGCGGCAGCCGTCGTCGCTCGGCTCGTGGTCTCGTGGCCCGCCGGGGTGACGCGGTGACCGCGGCAACCCGGACGGCGCTGCGGGCCAGCATCGGCTCGTTCACGTTCCACGGCGAAAACCGCCCGGCGCTGGGCAGCGCCGCACTTTCGGTGACTCCAGGGGCCCTGACGGCCGTCCTGGGTGGCTCCGGGAGCGGCAAATCCACGCTCGGAAAACTGCTGGCCGGTTGGCTCCGGGCCGGCCACTCCGGGGAATTCCGCGGCAGCCTGGAGCTTGACGGCACCCGACTGGAGTTCCAGGGGGCGCCGGATGATCCCCGGCTCAACCCCGCGGAATGGTCCCGCCGCGTGGCCTATGTCCCGCAGGACGCGGCCGCCATGCTTTCCACCGTTCGGGCCACCGTGGCCGAGGAACTGGCGTTCGGCTTGGAAAACCGTGCGACCCCGAGGGCGGCCATGCTGCGCGCCGTGGAGCGCACCGCGGCACGGGTGGGTCTGTCCGGGCTGCTGGATCGGGACCCGGCCACGCTCTCCGGCGGTGAGCTGCGACGACTCGCCGTCGGTTGCGCCGTCATCGCGGAACCGGACATCCTCATCCTCGACGAGCCGCTGGCCTCGCTGGACGGGGCCGGTGCAGCGCAGATCGAGGCCCTGATCCGCGGCCTCTGCGGCGCAGGCACCGGCGTCGTCCTCCTAAGCCAGGCCGCCGACCGGCTCGCCGGAGAGGCCACGCACTGGACCGTTCTGGTCGGCGGCGTGGTCACCGCCGAGGGGACGCCGGCTCAACTGGCCGGTTCGGCCGAGCTGGAGCGTTCCGGCGTGCTCGTGCCAGTGGTTGGCGGCCGCGGCGGGGAGCCGGACACCGGTGACCGGGAGACTGGAGTCCTGGAGGGCGGCGCCCAGAAGACCGGCGCCCAGAAGGACGGTGTGGCCGCGCCCGGTCCCGGTGCTGGCACACACGGCGCCGTAGCACCCGTAATGGCAGGACTCGAATTGAACGGGGTGAGTTTCTGCTACGGCGGGGATTCACGCCGCCGGGTGGGCCCTCAGCCGGTGCTGGTCCTTCAGAATGTAAACCTCACGGTCCGCCCGGGCGAAATTGTTGCCGTAACCGGAGCCAATGGAACCGGCAAATCGACCCTCCTGCGCCACTTCAACGGGCTGTTGCGGCCCGCGGCAGGAGAGGTGCGGGTCTGCGGCCGCAACATCACCGGCGTGCCGGTGGGGACGGTTGCGGCCTCGGTGGGCCTGCTCTTCCAGCATCCCCGGGACCAGCTCTTCGAGCGGACCGTCCTCCGGGAAACCTTGTTCGGACTCCGGGAGCTGTTCGGAAAGGCCGGCGCCGAGGGGAAGGCCCGGGCAGCGCTGGCGGCCGTCGGGCTGTCCGCGGCTGCCGAGACAGTCCACCCGGCCGAACTGCCATCCTCGCAGCAGCGGCTGCTCGCCCTGGCCACTGTTCTGGCCCGCGAACCGGCAGTCCTGGCCCTGGATGAGCCCACCGTCGGGCTGGACCGGACCGGCCTCGAACATTTGGGCCGGGCCGTAAAGGCCGCGGCGGCGCGGGGAACCGCCGTCGTGATGGTCACGCACGACCTCGCCTACGCCCGTGCCACCGCGCACCGGATTCTCCAACTCGATGCCGGGAACCTGCGGGAAATCTGACTGGTGCCGCCGCGGATGCCGTCTTCCGTGTACCAGCGTTCCACCTCAATACGGCGGACATCGAGGCTGCCCACGTCCACCTGCAGGGCACGGGCTCGGAAGTCAGCGAGATCCAGGACGGCCGGTGGTTCAACTTCAAGGACCCGGACGGCAACGTGCTGATGATCTGCGAGTGCTAGCAGGGCCCGGTGCCGCCGGGCTGGTCGGGTCACCCTCGCGTAGGCGCCGCCGTCCCGCTGCCAACTTGGCGGGGATGGCGGCGCCTACGTGGCGAAACCGGGGTTAGTCAGCCGGCAGTGGGCGCAGACGCCACCCCCGGTGCCAGGAACTTCTTGCCGTTGACCCGCTCCGAGGCGCCCACCCGGTCCAGGTAGGGGGTGATGCCGCCCAGGAACATGGGCCAGCCCGCGCCAAGGATCATGCAGAGGTCGATGTCCTCCGGGCCGGCAACTACGCCCTCCTCGAGCATGAGGCCGATTTCCTCCGCCAGGGCATCCTGGGTCCGGCGCAGGACCTCCTCAGCGGTGGACGGCGTGGTGCCGAAGGACATGAGCGCCAGGGTCTCGGCCGGAATGTAGGGCTTGCCGTCCGGACCCGGAAGCGGTGTGCCGTTCTCGGCGGCCCAGATCGACTTCACTCCGTGGTCGATCAGCGACTGCAGGTTCTCCGAGACCCTGAAACGGTCGCCGAAAGCCGCGTGCAGCGATTCCTGAACGTGCTGGGCCACCGGCAGGCCCACCATCGCGCCGAGCACAAAGGGGGTCATCGGCAGGCCCATCGGCCGCAGCGCATTGTCCGCCACGTCGGCGGGCGTGCCCTCGTCGAAGGCGGCCGTCACTTCGCCCATGAGGCGCAGCAGGACACGGTTGACCACGAACGCCGCGGCATCCTTGACCAGCACGGCCGACTTCTTCAGGCCCTTGGCGAGCTCGAACGCGGTGGCCAGCACGGCATCGTCGGTCTTCGGCCCACGGACAATTTCCAGCAGCGGCATCACGGCCACCGGGTTGAAGAAGTGGAAGCCGACCAGCCGTTCGGGGTGCTCCAGGTCCGCTGCCATCTCCGTGACGGACAGCGAAGAGGTGTTGGTCGCGAGGATGCACTCGGGCGACACAATCGCCTCCACCTCTTTGAAGACCTGTTTCTTGACGGCGAGCTCTTCGAAGACGGCCTCGATCACAAAGTCGGCGTCGGCGAAGGCTTCCTTTGACACGGAGCCGCTGACCAGTGCCTTGGTGCGGTTCGCGGCGTCGGGACTGGTCCGCTTCTTGGCCAGGAGCTTGTCCACCTCGGCGTGCACGTATCCGACACCCTTGTCCACACGGGCCTGGTCGATGTCCGTCATGACCACCGGCACCTTCAGCTGGCGGGCGAAGAGGAGGGCCAACTGGCTCGCCATCAGGCCCGCGCCCACCACGCCGACTTTGCCCACCGGGCGGGCGAGCTTGCGGTCGGGGGCGCCCGCCGGACGCTTGGAGCGCTTCTGGACGAGGTCGAGGAACGCGTAGACGGTGGAGCGGAACTCGGCGGTCTGCATGAGGTCCGCGAGGGTCTCACACTCCAGTTCGGCGGACTGGGCCTGGGTCAGGGTCCGGTTGGCCTCCATGACCTCCAGGACCTTGGCCGGGGCGGGGGAGGCGTTGGAGGTTTTGGCCTCGACGAAGGCCCGGCCCTTTGCGACGGCGGCGGCCCAGCGCGCAGCCACCTCCGGGTCGGCGGGGTCGACGGCGTTCGCACGCTCCGGGGCGACGGTGTCGGCAATGACCTTGGCGGCCCAGGCGATGGACTGCTCGACGAAGTCCGCGGGTTCGAACATGGCATCCGCGACGCCGAGGTCAAAGGCTTGCGGACCCGTGAGCGTGCGGTTGTTGCTCAGCGGGTTTTCGATCATGACCTTCAGGGCATTCTCCGGGCCGATGAGGCGCGGCAAAATGTAGACCCCTCCCCAGCCCGGAATCAGTCCGATGAATGCCTCGGGCAGGGCCAGCGCGCCGGCGCCCGTGGAGACCGTCCTGTACGTGGACTGCAGCGCGATCTCCAGCCCGCCGCCCAAGGCCAGGCCGTTGATGAACGCGAAGCTGGGCACGCCCAGGTTGGCCAGGGTCGAGTAGACCTCGTGGCCCAGCTGGGCCATCCACAGGCCCTGTTCGCGGCCGCTGACCGACTTGACCGTGGACAGGTCCGCGCCGGCAACGAGGAAGTACGGCTTGCCGGTGACGCCGACGCCGGCGATCTCGCCACGGGCGGCCCGCTCCTTCAGCCCCTCCAGAACTGTCCCGAGCTCCACCAGCGTATTGGGCCCCAGCGTGGTGGGTTTGGAATGGTCCAGGCCGTTGTCCAGGGTGATGAGGGCGAATGTGCCGGGGCTCGTGCCCTCAGTGGTCTTCCCACCTACGGCGGGCAGCTCGATGTCCTGGACGTAGGAATGGGTCACCGTCTCGTTCGGGAAGAGATCGGCAAGTTTGCGGAAATCTGAGGCGCTCATGCTGTGGCTCCAGTCTCGGTAGCGACGGATTCGGTGCTGGCATCGGTAGTGGCGGACGCCGTGCCGTAGTCCTGGTGGTGGGGGTTCTCCCAGATTACGGTGGCGCCCATACCCAGGCCGATGCACATGGTGGTCATGCCGTAACGGACTGTGGGGTCCTCTTCGAACTGCCGGGCCAGCTGGTTCATCAGCCGGACCCCGGAGGACGCCAGGGGGTGCCCGACCGCGATCGCGCCGCCGTAACGGTTGACTCGGGGGTCATCGTCGGAGATGCCGAAGTGGTCCAGGAAGCTGAGGACCTGGACGGCGAAAGCTTCGTTGATCTCGAAGAGCCCGATGTCTTCGATGCCGAGCCCGGCGCTCTTCAGTGCCTTTTCGGTGGCCGGGACCGGGCCGATGCCCATGACTTCAGGTTCGACGCCGGCGAAGGCGTAGGCCACCAGACGCATTTTGACCGGCAGGCCAAGCTCTTCGGCGGCGTCGGCCGAGGCGAGCAGGGCCGCGGTGGCTCCGTCGTTGAGTCCGGCGGCATTGCCGGCGGTGACCCGACCGTGGGCGCGGAACGGGGTCCGCAGCCCGGCCAGGTCGCCAACTGTGGTGCCCGGGCGCGGGGGCTCGTCCACCGTGTTGACAGTCCAGCCCTGGCCGGGCTTCATGGTCGCGACGGGCACGAGGTCCGGCTGGATCTGGTCCTTGGCGTAGGCCGCGGCCAGCTTGTCCTGCGAGGCGACGGCGTACGCGTCGGTGCGGTCCTTGGTGATGGCCGGGAAGCGGTCGTGCAGGTTTTCGGCCGTGTTGCCCATGTTCAGGGCCGCGGGGTCCACGAGCCGCTCGGACATGAAACGGGGGTTGGGGTCGGAGCCGGCGCCCATCGGATGGTTGCCCATGTGCTCCACGCCGCCGGCGATGACGACGTCGTAGGCGCCGAAGCCGATGCCGCTCGCCGTCGTGGTCACGGCGGTCATGGCGCCGGCGCACATGCGGTCAATGGCGAAGCCGGGGACGGTCCGGGGGAGTCCGGCCAGCAGGGCGGCGGTGCGGCCGATGGTCAGGCCCTGGTCGCCGGTCTGGGTGGTGGCAGCGATTGCGACCTCGTCGATCCGGTCGGCCGGCAGGGAGGGGTTGCGGCGCATCAGCTCGCGGATGCACTTGACCACGAGGTCGTCGGCGCGGGTGCCGGCGTAGATGCCCTTTTCGCCGGCGCGGCCGAAGGGGGTGCGGACGCCGTCGACAAAGACGACGTCGCGAACGGCGCGGGAACTCGCGGTACTTCGTTGTCCGTTGCTGGTTGTTCCGCTCGTGCTGGCTGGGCTCACGTGACACTCCTCATTGAGACATGGGTGCCGGGACCGCGCCGGCGGCAAGAGGGCCCTGGGCAGGGCCTGCCACAGGCGCGAGGAATCCGGGCGACATCACGCATAATGTTACTCGTCAGTAACATGACTGGCAAGGGGGAGAGCGGTCCCGAGAGAACCGGCTAGCCGGCCGAAGCGGAAGGTGCCTCCGCAGGAACCCTGGGCTCCTTCGCGGGCAGTGGTTCGGGGTGCAGGAAGGCGTCGGCAATCAGCGGAGCGGTGATTTCGATCTGCCACTGGCGTGCCCCGAGGTTCGCCAGTTCCTCTGCCACCCCTTCCTCGCTGAGCTCGACGGGCGGACGCCACGCAACCCGCCGGAGGTAGTCCGGGGTCAGCAGGTTTTCCACGGGCAGGTTCAGCTCCTCGGCCCTGGCCTGGAGCTTCGGGCGGGCGGTGGCCAGTCTGGCGGCCGCCTCCGGGTCCCGGTCCGCCCAAACGCGCGGCGGCGGGGGAGCGTTGGTGGGCAGGTGCAGCGGCGGCAGGTCCTCCAGGGCCCTGGCCGTGCTGATGCAGCGCAGCCAGCGGGGTGCCTCACGCTGGGCGGCGCGGCCGTGGAAGCCCTTGGTGCCGAGCAGTTGGGGAACCGTGGAGGGCATGGCCTTGGCTGCGGCGACGAGGGCCGAGTCGGGAATCAGCCGGCCCGGGGCGACGTCGCGCTTCTGGGCGAGGGAATCGCGTTCCTGCCAGAGCTCCCGGACTGCGGCCAGTTGACGGCGGTCCCGGATCTGATGCAGCCCGGAGGTTTTGCGCCATGGGTCCACGCGCGGCGGCGCCTGTCCGGCCTCAAGAATGGCGGCGAACTCCTGCTCGGCGTACTCCAGCTTTCCGTCCGCGACGAGGAGCTCGATCAGTTCCTCGCGCAGTTCGGTGAGGACCTCGACGTCGAGGGCGGCGTACCGCAGCCAGGGTTCCGGCAACGGCCGGGTGGACCAGTCGGCGGCGGAGTGCTCCTTCGCCAGGCCGAAGCCCAGGAGTTGTTCAATGACGGCGGCAAGGCCTACCCGGGGCAGTCCGGCGAGGCGTGCGGCGAGCTCGGTGTCAAAGAGTTTGTCCGGCCACATGCCGAGCTCGGACAGGCACGGCAGGTCCTGGCTGGCGGCGTGCAGGATCCATTCGACACCGCGCAGTGCGTCGTTGATGATGCTGAGATCCCCAAACGGTTCGGGATCGATCAGCCAGGTACCGGAGCCTTCGCGCCGGATCTGGACCAGGAAGGCTCGCTGGCCGTAGCGGAAGCCGGAGGCCCGCTCGGCGTCCACGCCCGCGGGGCCGTGACCGGCAGCGAGGGCAGCGGCGCAGCGTTCCAGGCCGGACTGGGTCTCGATGACCAGCGGCACGCCGTCGCGGGGGGCGTCAAGGTCGATCACTTCGGGGACCAGGCTGTCGAAGCCTTCCACCGTGATGTGGGCTGTGGTGTCAGCGGCTTCTGTCGAATTGGGAACGGCGCCGGCCGTGCTGATTTCCGGATTTTGAGGGGTCATGATCTCTACAGTTTACCGACAACATGGCGTATAAGGCCGTGACCGCGCACGAATAAGCGCCTCATGCGTGTCCCCGGGGGCGCCGGGGCAGGGGCGTGACACCCTTAGGCAGCGGCGGCAGCCCGGCGAAGGTGCAGACCATGTCCGACCACGCCTCCAGGTGCGAGGTGATGTCCGGGGAGGCGGGGGTCCAGGAAGCCCTGAGCTCTATGTCGATGGAATCAGGCCTGTCCGAGAGGGTCCCGAAGCTCTCCGAGAGCACCCTTGTGGCCGTGCCGCCGGCGGAGCGGTACGGTGCCTGGTGATTGTCCAGTGCCTCGACCAGCCACGTCCACGCGACCGAACCCAGGAGTTCGTCGTTGCCCATCTCCGGTTCCAGTTGGGCGCGGATGTAGGTGACGATCCGGAATTCCCCGTCCCACACGGCTGAGCCGTCGGGATCGTGGAGCAGGATGAAGCGGCCGGTGGCCAGTTCGACGTCGTCACTCGCGGATGCGCGGGCCAGGGCCGCTGCCGCCGGGCCGTGGACCGCGGCGCCGCCGGGGGCACTGCCGGGGCCGATCACCTCGGCCCCCAAGGCAACCGCGTACGGCGCGAGCCGTGACGGCGCCGGTATCTCGTCCAGGTGCAGTTCGCTGCGGCACCGTGCCTGTCGAAGGGTCCCCAAGGCGAAGAGGAAATCTGCCGGAACCTGATCGAGGGAGCTCACCTTGGAAGATTATGCAACGGCCGGCCCCCTGCCCGGCAGGCTCGCCGCCGGGCAGGTGAAGCAGGACGGGCCTTAGGCTGCTGCGAGCTCGCGCCTGATGGCCGCGATGAATGAATCAACGTCTTCCTCGGTGGTGTCGAAGGAGCACATCCAGCGGACCTCGCGGGCCGCCTCGTTCCAGTCGTAAAAGCGGAAGGACTCGCGCAGCCGGTCCGCTACACCGGCAGGCAGTACGGCGAACACGCCGTTGGACTCGGTCTTCTGGCTCAGTTCAACGCCGGGGATCGACTCGACGCCGGCGCGGAGCCGGGCGGCCATGGCGTTCGCGTGGGAGGCCGAGCGCAGCCACAGGTCACCCTCGAGGAGGGCAATGAACTGGGCGGACATGAACCGCATCTTGGACGCCAGCTGCATGTTCATCTTGCGCAGGTAGATCAGGCCGTGGGCGGCTTCCGGGTTCAGGGCGATCACAACTTCGCCGAACAGCAGGCCGTTCTTCGTGCCGCCGAAGGAGAGGATGTCCACGCCGGCGTCGCGGGTGAAGGCCCGCAGCGGAACTCCCAGGTGCGCGGCGGCGTTGGCCAGCCGTGCGCCGTCCATGTGAAGCTTCATCCCCTTGGAGTGGACATGCTCGGCGATGGCCCGGACCTCGTCGGGGGTGTAGCACGTGCCAAGCTCGGTGGTCTGGGTGATGGAGACCGCCAGCGGCTGGGCGCGGTGCTCGTCGCCCCAGCCCCAGGCTTCCTGGTCGATCAGCGCGGGAGTGAGCTTGCCGTCGGTCGTGGGGACCTGCAGCAGCTTGATGCCGCCGATGCGCTCCGGCGCGCCGTTTTCATCCATGTTGATGTGGGCGGTGGAGGCGCAGATCACGGCACCCCAGCGCGGCAGCAACGACTGCAGGGACAGGACGTTGGCGCCGGTGCCGTTGAACACCGGGAAGCACTCGATCCCTTCGCCGAAGTGCTCCTCCATGAGCTGCTTCAGGCGGGCGGTGTACTCGTCTTCTCCGTAGGAGACCTGGTGGCCTTCGTTGGCGGCGGCCAGGGCCGCGAGGACCTCCGGATGCACACCGGAGTAGTTGTCCGAGGCGAAGCCGCGGACGGAGGGGTCATGGAGCCGCACCGCAGTGCTGGCAGGGGCAGTTTCAACTGTGCTGGTCATCGGTTTGCTCACGCTTTCAGTCTAAGAGGTTAGGCCGCTTGGGCTAAGTCCGGGGCGCTGGTGCGGGGCGCCGGGCGCCGGGTTTTGGGCGCCTCAGCGGCTGAGGAGCAGCCGCTGGCCGTTCAGGTCACCGGCGGGAGTGCTGAAGAGTGCGGCGGCTGCCGCCGCCAGGTCGGCCACGTCCGTGAAGCCCGGGAACTTCCGTTCAGGGGACTTGGCCCGCATGGCCGGGTCCACGAGGGCCTTCACCACGAAAATGACGGCGGCGCTGCCCAGTTCGGCATTCCCTGCTGTGACATTCACCGGTGCAGTATTCCCCTGTGTCGGGTTCTCGGCTGCCGGGCGCGCGTCGGTGCTGCCGGGGGTGTCGGCCGCGTGGACCCGGCGGAAACCGTCGGCCACTGCCAGCGTCCAGGCTTCGGCAGCGGCCTTGGCCGCGGCGTAGCTGGCGCCACCCGCCGTCGGGGCGCTCACTGCCGTGGAGGACACCATGGCGAAGCGTCCGGTATCCGAGGCGGCGAGGTCATCGAAGAAGACGCGGGTGACATTGCGCAGCGTGGTGACCGCGTTGCGTTCCAGGAAGTCCCAGTCGTCGTCGCTCTGGTCCGTGATGCCCTTCGCGCCGCGCCAGCCACCCACAAGGTGGACGACGCCGTCGACGGTTCCCGCCGTGCCGGTGACGGTGTCCCGCAAGGCCTGCACGTCGGCCAGGCTGGCGAGGTCGCACACGAGCGGCGTGACGCCGCTGCCGGCCTCGGCGGCGGCAGCGGCGATGCGGGCGGCGTCCGAGCCAACCGTGAAGACCCTGTGGCCGGCGTCGCGCAGGGCGCGGGCCGTGGCGATCCCCGACGGCCCGCTTCCCCCCGCAACCAGCACGTTCAAGGTGCGTCCGGCGCTCATCCGGCGTTCAGTGCCTGGGTGCCGCTGGCGGTGTCCGAGGCCCCGGTATCGGAAGACCCCGTGATGCCGGCGGTGGATTCAATGACCGTGCGCATCTTCTTTTCGAGGGCCTCGAAGAACATGGAGAGCGGGAATTCGTCGTCGAGAACCTGGTCCGTCAGGCCGCGGGGCGGCCCGTCCAGGGGGAGGGCGTCCGGACCCTTGGCCCAGACGGAGGCCGGGTTGGGCGTGACGGTACCGGAGATGAGTTCGTAGGCCGCCAGCCAGTGGGCCATCTTGGGCCGGTCGATGGAACGCCAGTACAGTTCCTCGATCCGGGCGCCGAGTTCAACCACGACGTCGGACGCCTCGTCCCAGTCGATGCTGAGCTTGCTGTCGGTCCAGTGCAGGACGTGGTGCTGGTGCATCCACGCGAAGAGCAGTTGGCCGCCGAGGCCGTCGTAGTTGCGGACGCGGTTGCCGGTGATGGCGAAGCGGAAGATGCGGTCAAAGATCACCGCGTACTGGACCAGCTTGGCATGCCGGCGTGCTTCCGGGTCGGCGTCCTCGTCCTTCTCGATCTTCACCGATTCGCGGAAAGCGGTGAGGTCGCAACGCAGTTCCTCGAGTGAGTACAGGAAGAACGGCATGCGCTGCTTGATCATGAAGGGATCGAACGGCAGGTCCCCGCGCATGTGGGTGCGGTCATGGATGAGGTCCCACATGACGAACGTTTCCTGCGTCAGCTCCTGGTCCTCCAGCAGCGCGGCGGCGTCGTCGGGCAGCTGCAGTGAGGTGATCTCGGCAGCGGCGCGCAGGACGCGGCGGAAGCGGGCGGCCTCGCGGTCGGCGAAGATCGCGCCCCACGTGAACGTCGGGGTCTCGCGGACGGCGACGGTCTCGGGGAAGAGGACGGCGGAGTTGGTGTCATAGCCCGGGGTGAAGTCGAGGAAGCGGATCGGGACGAACAACTTGTTGGAGTATTCGCCCTGTTCCAGGCCGCCGATGAACTCGGGCCAGATGACCTCGATCAGCACGGCCTCCACGAGGCGGTTGCTGCTGCCGTTCTGGGTGTACATCGGGAAGACGACGAGGTGCTGCAATCCGTTGACCCGGTGCTGCTGCGGCTGGAAAGCCTGCAGGGAGTCGAGGAAGTCCGGGACGCCGAAGCCGGCGTCGGCCCAGCGGCCGAAGTCGGTGACCAGCAGTTCGAGGTAGCGGGCGTCGTGCGGGAAGGACGGGGACAGGGCCGTCACCGCGGCGGTGATCTCTTCGACGTAGCCGGCGGCGGCGTCGTGGGCGTCGACATCCGGCACGGATCCGTCTTTGATCTGGAGGGCCTGCAGCGCCGTGGCGGCAGCCTTGAGCCGCAGCCATTCCTGGTTGCTGGCGGTGATCGGGGCTGGGGCGGTGATAGCGGTCGTGGTCATCGTCGACGGTCGCCTTTCTGGTTGCTGTGGAGCGTGTCGCTGGATCTAAATCGAGCGTAGCAAGCAATCAGAAGCTCTAATGCAAAATTGCCTCGAGCATAAGAAAGACTGTGGCAAGTGATTCGGAAAGGCTGGTCCAGCGGAAGGAGTGGGAGGCCTGCGGGAGCCTTCCGGTCCCCACAGGCCCTCCGCCCGCAGGCGGACTACTGCGTGGCGTCGTCTGCGGGAACGAGCTTCAGGGAGACCGAGTTGATGCAGAACCGCTGGTCCGTGGGGGTGCCGTAGCCCTCGCCGTCGAACACATGGCCGAGGTGGGAATCGCACGTGGCACAACGGACTTCCACACGCTCCATGCCCAAGGTGCGGTCATGGATGTAGCGGACGGTGCCCTCCGCGAGCGGCGCCCAGAAGGACGGCCAGCCGCAGTGCGAATCGAATTTTTCGTTGCTGGTGAAGAGCTCGGTGCCGCAGGCCCGGCACTTGTAGACGCCGCGGGTGTGGGTGTCCCAGTATTCGCCGGTGTACGGCCGCTCGGTGCCGGCCTGGCGCAGCACGCGGTACTCCTCCGGGGACAATTCCTCGCGCCACTGGGCATCCGTCTTTTCGACGGGCGCCTGTCCGCCGGACGCCTCTTGGGCTGGCACCTGTTGGACCGGCACCTGTTGGACTTGCGCAGTGCCGGAGTCGGCGGGTGCCGGGGCGGGCACTGCCGAGGGCATGGATTTGGACCTGTTAAAGATGCTCATAGCCTCAATAACGCTCAGGAGTCCCCGATAAATCCCGAACCGGCGTACAGATGCAGGACGGGCAGGCCCAATTTGTCCTGGGCCTTGGTGGCCCAGTCGGTGTGGAAGGTGTCCGCTACAGCATGCGGGCGCGTGATGACCACCGCCTGCCCGGCACTGAGTTCCTTAACCTTGGCGACCAGGCCCTCGACTGCCTTGCCCTCGACGATTTCGCCCGAGACCCCGCCGCCCAGGCCCGCCAACGCGGCCAGCGAAGCGGCCAGGGTGTCGGCGGCTTCGGCCCGCTCCTCGTTGGGGTCCGAGTGTGCCGTCAGTTCACGGAAGGCCTTGGCGATTTCGAGCATGGAGAGGTTTTCCAGGAAATCCACCACCAAGTGCCGCTCGGTATTGGCCGGGACCAGGACCAGCAGGGGCGCATCGCCGCCGGCAATCAGGGTTTCAATGTTGACGCGGTCATCCGCACCGAGGGGCTCTTCTGTCAAAATGACGATTGGATCACTCATGACCCCAGCCTAGTCGCGCCGGTGGTGCGCCGCATGGTTGTGCCCGTGCGGGGCGCGCGGCGTGTCACAGCCGGCGCGGTAATGCGTCCTGAGCTGGCGAAATGTCATGGATGGGCCACGATTCGGTCAGAATGGTGCCATGGCTTCCTCCTTGCGCCTCCGCCCGGATCTGTCCCGGACCGCCCGCGGTGCGGCAACTGCCGCCGCGCCGGCCCCCGCTGCATCCCTTGACGCCGGCCGCTCCGGCAGCGCCAAATGGGCGCTGGGGGGCATCATTGGAGGCAGCGCGGCCGCGGGCGTGCTCGCCGCCGGTTCCTCGGCCCTGGCGCTCTACTTCGCCCGCCGCGTCATCACCCCGGCCAGGTTCCGCGAGGCGGACCAGGAAGTGCTGGCCGTCATCCGCGACGGCCGGGCCCTGCAGGTCATCCTCGCCGCCACCCCGGATGCCACGGTGGACGGTGTGTACGGGTTCTTCTTCGACGGCGGCCGGGGCCACGCACGGATCGGCCGGATTCTTTCCTACTCGCCGGCGGAACGCACCGTCCTGCGGGAAGTGGAGTCCGTCTACAGCGGGGACCTGGCCTCCGCCCGGCGGGGCTGGTGGAGCGGGGCAGCCTACCCGGATCCTGCCGCGCTCGGGCTTTCGATGGAAGACGTGCTCATTGACGTCGACGGCGGGCACGCCCCCGCCTGGCTGGTCCGGGGCGCACCGGCGTCAGAGGAGGCGGCTCCCGACGTCTGGGCGATCATGGTGCACGGGCGCGGTGCCTCGCGGCAGGAGGGGCTGCGGGCCGTCCGGACTGCCCGGGAACTGAGCATGTCCAGTTTGCTGATCTCCTACCGCAACGACGGCATGGCCCCCTCCGCCAGCGACGGGCGTTACGGACTGGGCTCCACGGAATGGCGCGACGTCGAGGCCGCCATCGATTACGCCCTGCAGCACGGCGCCCGGGAGGTGGTCCTGTTCGGCTGGTCGATGGGCGGCGCGATCTGCCTCCAGACGGCCGATCTCTCCCGGCATCGCAGCCTGATCCGGGCAATGGTCCTGGACGCCCCCGTAATCGACTGGGTGAACGTGCTGGCGCACCATGCCGAGCTGAACCGGATCCCGTCGGCAGTCGGGCGCTATGGACAACTCATGCTCAGCCACCCGCTGGGCCGGCGGCTGACCGGTCTGGCCGCCCCGGTGGACCTCAAAACGATGGACTGGGTCTCACGGGCCGTCGAGCTGCGCACGCCGACTTTCATTGTGCACAGCATGGACGATGAATACGTCCCTTACGGGCCGTCTGCCGAGTTGGCGGAGAAGAATCCGGAGATGGTCACGTTCGAGCCCTTCGAGACCGCCCGGCATACCAAGGAATGGAACGTGGATCCGGAGCGCTGGGAGCGGCTGGTAGCGGCTTGGCTCCGGCTTCAGCTGGCGCCCCGCACCAACCCCGGCGACCAGGAGCAGGGGCTCGGAAACTCTCTTCCGGACTGACAGGGCGTCGCGGTGCCTCAGCCGTGCCGGGTCCCGATCCTGGCAGTGCGGGCGGCCGTGAGCCGAATGAGCTCGGCAGGATCCAGCTCAATGTCCAGCCCGCGCCGGCCGCCCGAAACGAGGATGGTCGTCAGCGCTAGGGCGCTGTCATCCACCACCGTGGGGGAGGACTGGCGCTGCCCGAGCGGCGAAATGCCGCCGAGTACGTATCCGGTCCGGCGCTGCGCCGCGGCCGGGTCCGCCATCGCGGCCTTCTTGCCGCCCAGGGCGGCGGCCATGGCTTTGAGGTCGAGGTTTCCGCTGACGGGAACGACGCCGACGGCGAGCCGGCCATCGACGTCCACCATCAGGGTCTTGAAGACCCGGGCAGGGTCGATGCCCAGCATTTCCGCCGCCTCGAGGCCGTAACTGGCCGCCGCGGGATCGTGGGCGTAGGGATGCGCGACAAAGTCGACTCCGGCTGCAGCCAGGGCTGCGGTGGCAGGAGTTCCCTGGGACGCGTGTTTGCGGGCCATGTCGGCTGGCTCTCGAGGTGCCGGAATTCAGGACTGCGCGGGCTGCTGCCGCGGAACCAACGCGGCGACTTTCCGCTTGATCCGGCCGAGCATGGCCGTCATGCCGCGCATGCGCAGGGGAGTGATGGCCCGGGTGAGGCCCAGCTGTTCGGGCATGTCATCCGGGACAGCCAGGATTTCCGCCGCGCTGAGGCCGTCGAGTCCTTCATGGAGCACACCGGCGAAGCCGCGGGTTGTCGGGGCTTCCCTGGGTGCCTTGAAGTAGAGCCGGACGCGCTCGGGCGAGTCGCCGTCGCCCGGTTCCGTTTCGATGGTGAGGAAGAGCGGCGTCTGGCACTCAACTACTTGCTCCAGCAGTTCCGGGTGGTCCCGAAGCCGCTCCGGAAGTTCCGGCAGGCCCTGCGAGAACTCAAGCAGCAACTGCAGCCGCTCAGGTTCGGTCAGGGCTTGGAAATCGTCAACAATGTCCGCCAGTGCGGCGGGGAGGGCAGGAGTATTCATCCCTTCCAGCTTACGCACGCACGGCAATTGTGTCCCGGTCGCGAATCGTGTCCCGGTCGCGGCCCGGACCGGTTCTGGATCCATCCGGTAACGCCGGGGCCTAGCGGGAGGCCGGAACCGTGCCGCGTTCGGTGCCCTTGGCGATGGGGACGCGCACGGCGTTGCCCCACTCGGTCCACGAGCCGTCGTAGTTCCGGACGGTCTCGAATCCCAGCAGGTACTTCAGGGCAAACCAAGTGTGGCTGGACCGCTCGCCGATCCGGCAGTACGCCACGACGTCGTCCCCTTCCTTGAGTCCGGCCTCGCCCAGGTACAACGCCTCGAGTTCGCCGCGGTCGCGGTAGGTGCCGTCCTCGGCGGCCGCGCGGGCCCAGGGGATGGAGGCCGCAGTGGGGATGTGCCCGCCGCGCAGGGCGCCTTCTTCCGGGTAGGCCGGCATGTGGGTCCGCTGGCCGGTGTATTCCTCAGGCGAGCGGACGTCGATCAACGGCTTGCCGAAGTGGGCCAGGACGTCCTCCTTGAAGGCGCGGATCGGAGCATCGTTGCGTTCCACCACCGGGTACGTTCCCGGCGCGGGGACTGAAGTTTCGGTGCTGACCGCACGGCCTTCGGCGATCCACTTGTCGCGCCCGCCGTCCAGGAGCCGGACGTCTTCGTGGCCAAACAGCGTGAAGACCCACAGGGCGTACGCAGCCCACCAGTTGGACTTGTCGCCGTAAATCACCACGGTGCTGTCGCGGGAAATCCCCTTGGCGGCGGCCAGCGCGGCGAAAGCCTCGCCGTCGATGTAGTCGCGGGTGACCTCGTCGTTCAGGTCCGTGTGCCAGTCGATCTTGACCGCGCCGGGGATGTGGCCTGTCTCGTAAAGCAGCACGTCCTCGTCTGACTCCACCACCACGAGCTTGCCGCCGTCGAGCCCGCCGGCGTCGATCGCCGCGGCGAGCCATTCGGTCGACACCAGCCGCTCCGGGTGGGCGTAGGCGGCGAACTTTGCGTTCTGCTCAACGGGGTAGGACATGGTGATGGCCTTTCATTGAAACGGTCAGGAGGCCTTGGCGCTTCAAGCGTGCGCGGCGCCGGGCCTGTAACAACACTAGTCACGGGCCTGCGGGTTTGCTCCACCGGGTTCACACGGGGAAATGTGCACTTGCTCACTTGGGCCGCCGGTTCGCGCCAGCGCACGCAGGGCGGCTGGGCTTTGCCGGTATTCTTGCTGGGGACAAGAGACCAGCAGAACGGACCACCTTGGTACATATCGAACAGCTCGCCGCCCGTACGCCGGCAGTTTCCGTGGACGAGCTCCTCAACGGGTTCTACCCGTCGCCGCGGTTCGGTGAGGTGTCGTTTTCCAGCTACCGGCCCGATCCCGCCCAGCCCAGCCAGGCGCATGCCGTTCACGCGCTGGAGCATTTTGCAGCTGGAGTCGGCGCGCGCGACGGCGACGGCCTGTTCAAGCGGCTCTTCGGCAAGAAGGACACCTCCCGGGCGGGCATCTACCTTGACGGCGGATTCGGTGTCGGCAAGACCCACCTGCTGGCGTCCCTCTGGCACGCCGCCCCCGGACCCAAGGCCTTCGGCACGTTCGTCGAATACACCAACCTCGTTGGTGCGCTGTCTTTCCGCAAGACCGTGGAGGCGTTGAGCCACTACCGGCTCGTGTGCATTGACGAATTCGAACTCGACGACCCGGGCGACACCGTACTAATGTCCCGGCTCATGCGCGAGCTCGCCGATGCGGGCGTGAAGCTTGCCGCGACCTCCAACACGTTGCCCGGCTCCCTCGGCGACGGACGCTTTGCCGCCGTCGACTTCGCCCGCGAAATCCAGGTGCTGGCCGACCAGTTCGACGTCGTGCGGATCGACGGCGACGACTTCCGGCACCGTGGCCTCCCGGCAGCGCCTGCGCCGCTGCGCAACGACGACCTGACCCACCACATGCAGGCCGAATTCGACGGCAAGACCGTGGCCCGCGACGAGTTCAGCACCCTGATCAACCACCTGGCCGGCGTGCACCCCAGCCGCTACCGGCAGCTGCTGGATGGAATCGAAGGCGTCGTCTGGAAGAACGTGCACACCATCACCGAGCAGGCAGTGGCTCTGCGGTTTGTGGTGTTGGCGGACCGGCTTTACGACAAGGACGTGCCCATCCTCGCCAGCGGCGTGCCGTTCGACCAGCTCTTCACCGAGGAAATGATGACCGGCGGGTACATGAAGAAGTACTTCCGGGCCGTCTCCCGGCTCACCGCGCTGGCCCGCGAAGGCCAGAACCACGAGCCTTCCTGAGCAGTAGCGGCTTGGGCTGAACCACTAAGCCGAAGCCGGACGGAACCGGCCAAGCCGGGCTGAGCCAAGCTGAACCGGGCAGAGCTTTAACCGTCTCGGGCCTTCTTCTATGTCGTCACCTCTTATGCAAAGCAATGTTTGGTTCTGGGCTGTTAAATGCCGAAGGTGCCGGCGCCGCCTCTCGGCGGGACCGGCACCTCGCTGACGTACCTGGGTCAAAGGCCCTGCTGCCGGGGTGCCCCGGGTGCAGGAGACTCAGCCGCGACGGGAGCCTGCTCGGCGACGGGAACCGTATTCGGCCTGTCGTCTGCGTTATCCACGAAGTCGGAAGCGCCTCGCTGCACTGCATCAACCTTGTCGGCATACTTGCCGTCGGTCTTCGAGTCGACGAAATCGCCGGCCTTTTCGATGCCGTCCTTGATGGCCTGTTCATTGCCACCAATGACTTGCTGAGCCTTGCCCTTCAGATCGTCAAGTAAACCCACGGGCACCTCCCTTCGGTCGCGGAGCCAGATCGCTCCTCCGGCTTCGATAGTAACCGCCGGTCCCGGTCATGCCAATAGCCGAACTTAATCTCCGCGAGCTGCTGTCAAGGGTATTGTGGCCCGATCCGGAGGCCGGGAGCGCGAGGCAGGCCTGGAATCAGTCTCAGGGGCGCCCGGTCCCGGTACGGCCCAGGTACGACCCCTATACGACGGGGTCGGAAGTGAACCTCAGGACAGGGCGCCTGAGCCGGGGAATGGGGGAGTCGAGGCAAAAGGGCAGAAAAAAACAGCCCCCGGGGGAGCTGTATGTTGGTGGGCGATACTGGGATCGAACCAGTGACCTCTTCCGTGTCAGGGAAGCGCGCTACCGCTGCGCCAATCGCCCGCAACCGGAAGAATCCGGAGTGGATTTGTGTGAATCTAATACACAAGAGAGCGGACGACGAGATTCGAACTCGCGACATCCACCTTGGCAAGGTGGTGCTCTACCAGCTGAGCTACGTCCGCAATATGAAGTCCATGCCGGTCTGGCCGGTGGTGCTGCATCAAGCAAGTTTCCTTGCTTTGGTGGGCGATACTGGGATCGAACCAGTGACCTCTTCCGTGTCAGGGAAGCGCGCTACCGCTGCGCCAATCGCCCAATTCATCCGGCCGAAACCGGACACCATGGTTTTCACCGAGGTGGGTACGGGATTCGAACCCGTGTATACGGCTTTGCAGGCCGCTGCCTCGCCTCTCGGCCAACCCACCGTGTAAGCAGGATTCCGAAGAACCATTGCCGTGACAGTGTCCTGCGAGCGGACGACGAGATTCGAACTCGCGACATCCACCTTGGCAAGGTGGTGCTCTACCAGCTGAGCTACGTCCGCATTATTGGAGCAGATTTCCGTGCCGCATTCGGCATTTCCTCGCGTTCCAACGAGTAAGAACTCTATAGGAGGTTCTGGGAATCTACAAATCGAGAGGTCTTGGCGCCGCCGCAATGCCCCTAGTTCCTTGATTTCTAGGGGATTTTGCTAATTACAGCGCTGTAATTAGCTTGATGCGTCCCGGAGGCCGGTATCTGAGATTCTGGGCGAGGCGGTTGGCTCCCGGGGAGGAATCCGGTCCGAGGGCGGCAACGTCAACGGTCACCGGGCGGAGAGCATCAATTGTGGTCCGGGTGACGAGTTGTGCGTTTGATGCGCCGAGGATTGCCGTGTCGTCTTGGAGGGGAGTAGCCGGGCCCGGGAGGGTTGCGTGCACAGGTTGGCCTGGTGAGTTTAAAGTGCTGGCATTCATGGGCAACCGGTGGGAGAGTGCCGAGGCGACGTCCGGGCAACTGTCAATAGTGCGGGCTACTGAACCAGCGCGGCGAGGCCGATTTCTAAAATCCGCCCGGGTGGGCTAGCATTCAATGTCGTTAGGGCGATTGGCGCAGTGGTAGCGCGCTTCGTTCACACCGAAGAGGTCACTGGTTCGAACCCAGTATCGCCCACTAACGAAATGGTCTGTCCCGCTGACTCAGCGGGGCGGACCATTTTGCTTTTCACCGTTGTCTCACCCCCGTGAAAGAGTTTCTTTATGACCGCCCCACTCCTCGCCCACGCCACTGATTACGGGCGTATGTACGCACGCTCGACGTCGGCACAATTCACTGTTCCCTCGATCACAACGGTGATCGGCCAACAGCCTCACGGGCTTGACGGCTGGTTCGGATACATGGGCGCAAACAGCCTGGCCCAGGATCCGGAGCTTGCTGGCATCCTCGGGAGCCCCGCCAAACTGCGCCAGGCGGTCAGCAGGGCAGCGAAAGCGGCCGAGTCCTATCGGGACGATGCAGCCAAGCGCGGCGACAGGGTCCACAACTATTGCGAGCAGGTTGCACTGCGCGCACTGGGTCGGCCCCACCAGATGAAGGAAACGCGTGAAGCTTTGGCCGCCAACGGTGAAGAAGCCTTCGCGGCCCGCTTTGATGAATGGTGGGAGCTCTTCCAGGTAGAGCCGATTGCACCGGAGATTACGGTGTGGAACAAGACAGTCGGCTACGCCGGCACCTTGGACCTCGTGGCGAGAATCAATGGACGGACTTGCCTCATCGATTACAAGACCAAAGGCACCAGCCGGGACGGCACCGTCAAACCGCTGGATGACAAGGTTGTCATGCAGCTCGTCGCCGGCATGAAGGCAGAGGAAAGCCTGGTGGATCCCGTCGCGGGGGAGTGGGAGGCATGGCAGCACGGAGAATCGCCAATCCTGCTGGCCGTGGCGGTGGGCGAGACGGAAGTTCGTCCCCAGCGGGCCAACCCCGAGGTCCTAAAGCACCACTGGTGGAAATTCTGTGCCCTGCGCCGAGTGTGGGAGATGTCCGCCGACACGGCCACGGCCGGAGCTGCCCTGCTCCCGCTCGCGCCTCCCGTCAAGCGCTGAATCTGCCCTGGTGGGGGTCGCGCGCTGACAAGCCCCCTTCGCATAGCAAACTAGGGCCGCCAATAGCCGTTGGCCTGAATTCGTTGGTCACGGCCCGTGTGCCGGCATCTTTGCCCGGCATTTTTGCTCGGCATCCTCGTGGCCGGTTTGCGCCTGAATCCAGGCGCCTGCTGCCGGTCTGTCAGCACTTTTGGACTGCCTCGCTGCGGTGGGGTTTTTTGTGTTGGTCGCATTTTCGCTTATCGACTTCGTGCACGCGCCATATGGGCCTAGAAGTCACTCACTCCCCGGGCTAGAAACCGCTCGGACTGTCCTGGTGCGTACGGTACTTCGGCCGGGGCCGCCGCTCACCGCCCAACCTGCCGTTTACGGCGGCACCGAGGGCGTATCGATCCAGGCCCCGGTCGCGCGGTTGTTATGCGGCGGTGGTGAGGTGGGCGGGTTTGAAGTAGTGGTTGCGGCGGGGTTGTTGGGTGGGGTCCAGGTGGGGTGGCGGGATGAACCAGGGGGTCCCGTTCTTGAGGTGGATCGTCCAGTGTTCTTTGTGGATGACGTGGTGGTGGTGGGAGCAGAGCAGGGTTCCGTTGTCGGTGGCGGTGGGGCCGCCGCGGGACCAGTAGTGGAT
>NZ_RBIR01000007.1 GCF_003634095.1 Arthrobacter oryzae | reverse complement strand
CGCAACGCCACGCACCAGATGAAGAAGCTCACCCTCGCGGACCTGAAAGCCTTCCGCGACCACCTGCGCATCCCCATCACGGACGAACAGCTCGAAGCGGACCTCTACCGGCCTCCGTACTACCACCCCGGCATGGACTCCCCGGAGATCCAGTACCTCATGGGCCGCCGCAAGGAACTCGGCGGATTCGTCCCCGAACGGCGGCCGGACCACGCGCCCGTGGAGCTTCCCGACCCCAAAACCTATGAGGTGGCCAAGCGCGGCTCCGGCAAGCAGCAGGCCGCCACCACCATGACCTTTGTGCGCCTGCTCAAGGACCTGCTCCGGGACAAGAAGTTCGGACACCGCATTGTGCCGATCGTTCCGGATGAATCCCGGACCTTCGGCATGGACGCGTTCTTCCCCTCGGCGAAGATCTACAACCCGGACGGCCAGGGCTATCTCTCCGTCGACCGGGAGCTTGTCCTGGCCTACAAGGAATCGGCGCAGGGGCAGCTGATCCACCCGGGCATCAATGAGGCCGGGGCAGTGGCGGCCTTCACGGCCGCGGGCACCTCGTACGCCACGCACGGCGAGCCGCTCGTGCCGGTCTACGTCTTCTACTCGATGTTCGGTTTCCAGCGCACGGGCGACTCCTTCTGGGCCGCAGCGGACCAGATGACCCGCGGGTTCATCATCGGCGCCACCGCCGGCCGCACCACCCTTACCGGTGAGGGCCTGCAGCACGCCGACGGCCACTCCCCCATGCTGGCCGCGACCAACCCGGCCGTCGTCACCTACGACCCCGCCTTTGGGTACGAAATGGGCCACATCATCCGCGACGGCCTGGAGCGGATGTATGGCGGCGCCGCAGGAAGCCACGCGGACCGGAACCTGATGTACTACCTCACGGTCTACAACGAGCCCATCTTCCAGCCGGCCGAACCCGAGAACCTCGACGTCAACGGGGTGCTGAAGGGCATCTACCGGGTGTCGGCGTCGGAGGTGACCGGGCCGAAGAGCCAGATCCTGGCCTCCGGCGTGTCCGTCCCCTGGGCCCTCGAAGCCCAGCGGATCCTCGCCGAGGACTGGGGCGTCTCCGCCGATGTCTGGTCCGTGACGTCCTGGACCGAACTGCGCCGCGACGCCATGGCCGCCGAGGAAGACGCCTTCCTCAACCCCGGCCAACCCGCACGCGTGCCGTTCGTCACCGAACAGCTCGCCGGCGCCACCGGCCCGATCGTCGCCGTCACCGACTACATGAAGGCCGTCCCGGACCAGATCCGCCAGTTCCTCCCGCACCAGTTCGCCTCGCTGGGTGCGGACGGCTTCGGCTTCTCCGACACCCGCGCCGCCGCCCGCCGCTTCTTCAAGAACGACACCCACTCGATCGTGGTGAAGACCCTGCAACTGCTCGCGGCGAGGGGCGACGTCGAGGAAGGCGCGCCGTCGTACGCCATGGACCGCTACAAGCTCCTGGATGTCAACGCCGGGACCACCGGCGGAGCGGGCGGCGACTCCTGAGCGTTGCGTTAGGGGCGCGCGCTAGTGTGGGCAGATGAGCGACAGCGGAGCCCTGAGCCCGACGACAGGCACGACGGCGGTGCTGCTTGCTGCCGGCGCCGGGACGCGGCTGGGGCTCGGCCCCAAGGCGCTGCTCCGGTTCCGCGGCCGCACGCTCGTTGAAGTGCTCGCTGACATGCTGTTGCAGGGCGGTTGCCGGGAAGTGGTAACAGTGCTCGGCGCTGATGCAGCAGCGGTCCTCGCCGCCACCGACCTCAGCCGGCACAAGGTCATCGAAAACCCTGACTGGGAGTCCGGGATGGGCAGCTCTTTCCGGGCCGGGGTTGCCGCGGCGGCTCCGGAGGATCACGTGCTCATCGCGCTCGTGGACCAGCCCGGGCTGACTCCGGACATGGTGGCCCGGCTGCTCGCGTCGCACCGGCCGCGCCGGGTAACGGCCGCCGCATACCGCGGACCCGACGGCACGCTCCGGCGCGGACACCCGCTGCTGATGGATGTCACGCTGCGTCCCGAAGCTGCCGCCTCGGCCGCGGGTGACGCCGGCGCCCGGCAATTCCTGCAGGCCCACCCGGACCTGGTTGATCTGGTGGACTGCAGCGACCTCTCCGGCGGCGAGGACCTCGACACCCCGGACCAGCTGCACCTCCTCGACTAGGGCCAAACGCCGTCGCGCACTCACCACCCCCAACAACGCGGGGTCAGATACGGCCCAAAAGACGCCCCAACATGGGCCGGATCTGACCCCGCGTTAGGTTTAGCGGGAGGGGGCGAGCAGCTCTTCCAGTCCCCGCTTGAAACCGGCCCTGCCGCCGTGGGCGGGATGCCTGATTTTCGGCACGTCCAGGCCGCTCTGCTGCAGGCTGCGGTACGCCACGTTCCCGACAGCCACCACGTGTTCGATGGAGAAATCCTCCGCCAGTGCCTGCCAAAACGGGGTTCCCAGTGCGGCCTCGGCAACGGTGGGGGTGCGGTTGGACAGCGGCCGCCCGGGCACATGGGTATGCCAGGGGCAGGCGCTCCAGAGCAGCGGCAGGAAGTCCAGTTCGGCCAGGACCTGCCACATGACCGTGGCCGTCGGCTCCGCCGCAATTCCGGCAGCTTCCGGCGGCAGCGCATATCCCTTCCCCGGCCCGAACAGCCCGAAACTGTTCGCGGGGCCCTGGAACATCGTGCGGTTGGTGAAGGGGACCCCGGTGATCCCCATGCCCCTGAAACCGGGGGCTTCCCCCACCAGCAACATCTTCGGGGAGCGGTCCAGCATTTCGCTCAGGTATAGCGCGAGGTTCCGCCGGCGCAGGGCGTTTCCAGGCACGGTGTGGTCGAAGAGATTGTTGCACCCCGGCCCGGTTTCGACGGCCGCGAGCCGGTCTATAAAGCCTTCGATGCTGGATGAAATCACTCGGGGACCGTTCCTTGGCAGCTAATTGGGTCAACCAGACTGTCCGGCCCCCTCCGCCGCCGACACACGCTAGCGTCCGGCACCCCCACACAACGCGGGGGGTGCTACCAGCGGGGGTGGATCGATTCGCGGAAATAGCGGTCGTAGATTTCGTGGACGCCGACGTCGAAAGTTGAGTCAATGCCCCTGACGTCCGCGGCGGCGGCATTGGAGCGCGCCTGGTCCGGGTTGCGTGCACCGGGGATCACGGTGCTGAGCCCGTCCTGCGCCGCGATCCATGCGATCGCGGCCTGGGCCGTGCTGACGCCGTCGGGCACCAGTTCCTCGAACTCGGCCACCGCCTTGAGCCCCTGCTCAAAGTCCACACCCGAGAAGGTTTCCCCGACGTCGAAGGCGGAGCCGGTGCGGTTGTAGTTCCGGTGGTCGTTCTCCGGGAATGACGTGTCCTTGGTGTACTTGCCGGACAGCAGCCCGGAGGCGAGCGGAACCCGGGCGATGACGCCCACCCCGGCTGCCAGGGCGGCGGGAAGCACCTCGTCCAGGGGCTTGAGCCGGAAGGCGTTGAGGATGATCTGCACTGTGGCCGTGCCCTCGTGGCGGATGGCTTCGAGGGCCTCGTCGGTCCGCTCCACGCTGACGCCATAGTTCCGGATGACGCCGTCGGCCACCAGGGTGTCCAGCGCGTCGTAGACCTCAGCGTTGCTGTAGACAGCCGTCGGCGGGCAGTGCAGCTGGACCAGATCGAGTTGTTCAACGCCCAGGTTGCGCCGCGACCGGTCCGTCCATTCCCGGAAGTTGGCCAGGTTGTAGTTTTCCGGCGTCTGTTCCACCCGGCGGCCCATTTTGGTGGCCACCGTGATGTCCAGGCCCGGGTTGTCCGCCAGGAACGTGCCGATGGCCTGTTCGCTGCGCCCGTCACCGTAGACGTCGGCGGTGTCGAAGAAGGTGACGCCGGCCTCGGCCGAAGCGGCAAGGATGGCCTGCGCCTGTGCCGGGTCCACGTTCCCCCAGTCCGAGCCGAGCTGCCATGTCCCCAAACCAACGATGGAGACGTTCCGTCCGGTCTTGCCCAACATTCGCTGTTCCATCATCCGACTATAGGCCTGAACAGCAACGCGGGGTCAGATACGGCCCATTAAGGCCCCTCCGATGGGCCGTAAGTGACCCCGCGTCGCTGCCCAGCACAGAGCGCATGTCCGACGGCGTCGGGCGCCTCTAGCTCCGGCTCAGGGCCTCGCCGCCGTGGCGGCCCCCGCCAGCGGCCATCCGATGACCGTCTTGGGCCGCGGAGTGGCATAGGTCCGGACTTTGGATGTGCTCAGCCCCAACCGGACCAGCGATTCGGCGATGGTGACGGCGGCCGCCACCCCGTCCACCACGGGGACGCCGGCACGCTTGCGGATCTCCTCGTCCAGGCCTGCCATGCCGCCGCACCCGAGGACAATGACTTCCGCCTTGTCCTCACGGACTGCCAGCAGGGCCTGTTCGATGATGGCCTCCACCGCGCGCTCCGGCTGCTCCTCCAGTTCCAGGACGGCCATTCCGCTCGCCCGGACGGAGGCGCACCGGGCATCGAGGCCGGCCAGCTTCAGCCGGTCCTGGATCAGCGGGACGGCACGGTCCAGCGTGGTAACCACCGAGTATTTGTGGCCCAGGAACATCGCGGTGCTCGCGGCCGCTTCGGTGATGTCAACCACCGGAACGTCGAGGAGCTCCTGGAGCCCTTCCCTGCCGTGCTCGCCGTAGCCAGCTTGGATGACGGCATCGAACGGCTCCGGATAGGACAGGACCCTGTCCATGACGGCGATAGCCGCAAGGTAACTCTCAAAGTTTCCCTCGCAGGAATCGGCGCCGAAGCGGGGAGTGAGCCCCACGATTTCCGTGTCCGGCAGCGCGGCCTGGCGTGCCTGGGCGGCGATGGAGTCTGTCATGGACTGCGTGGTGTTGACGTTGGCGACAAGAATGCGCATGGTGCTTCCGCTTTCGGACAGATGGGTTAGTGGTTGCTGGCGACAGCGATTGCTTCGCCGTCGACGTCCTCGAGCCGCCGCGAGCGGTCCGAGATGGCGTAGTAGATCGCCGCGGCGATTCCGGCTGCGACGAACCACGCGAACGGGGCGGCGGCTTCCAGCGCCGGAACAAAGGCGACCAGGAGAGCAACGCAGGCGGCAGGCACCAAAGCGATGATCGCCCGGGGATTGAAGCCCTTCTTGTAAAAGTAGGCTCCCGCCGGATCCTCGGTGTAGAGCTCCAGGACGTTGACCTTGCCGCGGCGCAGCAGCCAGTAATCGGCCATTACGACGCCGAACAACGGGCCGAGCAGCGCTCCGAGTCCACCCAGGAAGTACACAATCACGATCGGGTTGTTGTACAGGTTCCACGGCAGGATGACGAGGCCGATCGTGCCACTGACCCAAGCCGCCTTGCGGAAGTTCAGGTGCTTCGGGAAGAGGTTGGTCAGGGCATAGACGGGAGCCACAAAGTTGGCCATAAGGTTCACTGCGATGGTCAGGATCAGTAGCGCAAGGCAGGCCAGGACCAGGAACATCGTGTTCGGGATGGTCTGGACGATGTCCGACGGGCTCTTGATGATCGTGCCGTTGATCTTGAACTGGCCGCCGGCCATGACCACCACGATCGCGCCGAAGAGGAGCATGTTGATGGGGATGCCCCAGAAGTTGCCTCGTACCACCGCCTTCTTGGAGACGGCGGACCGGGTGAAGTCACAGAAGTTCAGGACGAACGTTCCGTAGATGGAAACCCACAGCGCACCGCCGGCGAAGATGGTGCGCCACATTTCGGCGCCTTCGAGGGCGTGGTTCGAGGTCCAGGCGATGGAGCCGCCGGCCTGGACGAAGATCCAGATGGCCATGGCCGCCATGGTTACCAGGATGATGGGCCCGGCGAAGGCTTCATACTTGCGGATCATTTCCATGCCGAAGCTGACGATGACCAACTGGACGATCCAGAGGAACACGAACGAGGCCCAGCCCAGCGTGGAGAGGCCGAGGAGGGAGTTGGCGTCCAGCTCCCGGAGCGAGGGGACCATGGCCACGAGCATGACGCGGAGCACGACAGACGCCAGGTAGGTCTGTATACCGAACCACGCGACGGCCACCGCCCCGCGCAGGAGGCTGGCGATCTGTGCCCCCCTGATGCCGAAGCTGATCCGGCTCATGACCGGGAACGGGACACCGGTCTTGACGCCCATAAAACCGGAGAAGCTCAGTAGCCCAAACAACAGGACGGCTCCGACGCCGAGGGCGAGAAGGATCTGCCAGCCGCCCAGTCCGAGGGCGAAGAGGCCGATGGCGAAGGCGTAGTTTCCGAGGCTGTGGACGTCATTGGCCCAGAGGGTGAAAATGCTGTAGCTGGTCCAGCGCCGGCCTTCCCGCTTCGTCGGGGCAAGGTCAATGTTGTAGAGGGAGGGGCTGATCGTGCGGCCGGAGGCGGCGCTGGCTGCTTCACAAAGTGCGTCGACACCCATGGACGGGTGGGTAGCTTTGCTCAAGTCAGCTGCGGTCTCGGTAGCCGGTTCGACGCCGGTCAACGGGGTCGTCTGCATCGTGATCTCGCTTCTTTAAGATGTCTTCCATGCGTTCCGCGCTGGGATATGTGCCGAGAACTACCGGCAGGAGCGTCATTGCATTCATTCCACAATGCGGAATATGGGTATCGAGTAGTGAAATAACGGTATGACCTGGATCACGTATCAGTCAAGGGTTGCCGGAATGCGGCCAGTCACAAACGGTTGCTACGGCCCCAGGCACACCCCAGCCCGCCCTCACCGAATCCCCGCAGGAACAGCAACGCGGGGTCAGGTACAGCCCATGTCCGGCCCCGGCATCGGCGGTATCTGACCCCGCGCTGGTTTTAGCGGGAGGGGGGCCAGGCCGGCTTCCTTGAGACCCAAGTAGATCTTGTCGCGGGAGATGGGCAGCTCCGAGAACCGAACGCCGGTGGCGTTCCGGATGGCGTTCGCGAGCGCCGGCGCCACCGGGTTGAAGGGGCTCTCGCTCATGGACTTGGCGCCGAGCGGGCCCAGTTTGTCGCTGGTGTCGGCGAAGTACACCTCGCTGCGCGGCACGTCCGCGAAGGAGGGGATGTGATACTGCCGGAGGATGTCCGTGGTGACGCGGCCGGCGTCGTCCACCCTGAGTTCCTCGTACAGCGCGGCGCCCAGGGCTTGGGCGATGCCGCCTTCGATCTGGCCGCGGCACTGGCGCGGGTTGACCACCACGCCGGCGTCGGCCGCCTGGACGCTTTGCAGGATCCGCAGCTCACCGGTCCCGGTGTTCACGGCCACCCGGAAACCCTGGACGTTGAACGCAACGGAGCGCGGCGTTCCGCCCCAATGGCCCTCGGCGGCGAGTTCGACGCCGGCGCGTTCGGCGGCGTCGTAAATTTCCGTCAGCGGCACGCGGGTTCCGTCGCAGACTACGGCGTCCGTCTCTAGCACGCACCCGGCGGCGGGGATCTGTCGGAGTCCGGCGGCGAAGGCGCGGATGCGCACGGCGAGGTCCTCGGCGGCGGCGAGGGTGGCCTTCCCGGCCACCACGGTGCCAGCCGAGCCGAACGCCCCGGAGTCGTGGTCGACGAGGTCGGTGTCGGACTGCCGCACCGTGACACGGGCGGCGGTGGTGGACAGGGCGTAGGCGGCAAGCTGGGCGTGGACGGTGGTGGTTCCGTTGCCGAATTCGGCCGTCCCGACGGCGGCGGCGTAGGTCCCGTCGGGCAGGAGCCGGAGCCGTGAGTGGGCAAAGTGGCCGCGCGGCGGGACGGTGTCGATCATGGACAGGGCGGAGCCCTCTCCCGTGACCCAGTCCGGGCCGAGGTCCTCGAGTCCCCCGGTCCGGTAGCGTTCCCCGCCGCGGGCCAGGGCGTCCTGCACCAGCCGGGTGCACTGGTCCAGGCCGTAGCTGCCGTACCGGACGTCCTCCTGTGGCTCGTCGCGCGTGGACAGCATGTCGTCTCCTTCGCGGACCATGTTGCGGCGGCGGAAATCCATGGGGTCCATGCCGATCCCGGCGGCGAGCTCGTCGATGCCGGATTCGATGGCGAAGATCATCTGGCTCAGCCCGTAGCCGCGGAAGGCGCCGGACGGAACGGTGTTGGTGTAGACGGCGTGGGCGTCCACTTTCTTGTTGGCGCACTTGTACACCCCCAGGGACTCGCCGCAGCCGTGGAACATGACGCCGGGCGCGTGGTTGCCGTAGGCGCCCGTGTTGGTGATCACCTCCAGCTGAAGGGCGGTCAGCCGGCCGTCGCGGCTGGCGCCGGCCTTGAGGTGGATGGTGAACGGATGCCTGGTGGTGGCCGCCGTGAACTGTTCAGCCCGGGTGAATTCAAGCTGCACGGGGCGTCTGAGTTTCAGGGCGGCGAGCGCCACGACGTCCTCGGTGAGCACCTCCTGCTTGCCGCCGAAGCCGCCGCCCACCCGTCCCGCGACCACCCGGATCTGGTCCTCCGGCAGGCCGAAGACCCGGCCCAGGGTCCGCCGCACCAGGAAAGGGACCTGGCTGGACGTGCGGATCTGCAGCCGTCCTTCACTGTCGAAGGACGCGATGGCGGCATGGGTTTCTAGCGCCGTGTGCGCCACCCGCTGGGTGCGGTACGTGTGCTCGTGGATGAAGTCCGCCGCCGCGAATCCTGCCGACGCGTCGCCGAGTTCGGAATGCAGTTCCGCCACAACGTTCCGGTCCGGCCGGCTGATGCGGGATGTGTCCGCGTCCTTGTCGCCGTGGATGGCGGGAGCCCCGGGGAGCATGGCGTTCTCCGGGGTGAAGACGGCGTCCCGCAGTTCGTAGTCGACCCGCAGTGCGCGCACCCCGGCTTCGGCCTCCGCCACGGTGCCGGCAACGACGGCGGCGACCCGCTGGCCGATGAACCGCACGACGTCGTCGAACACACGGGTATCGTCCGGGTCATCGGTGAAGTGCTCGTGCTGCGCGGTGGAAAACAGCTGGGCCGGGGAGTCCTCGTGAGTGAAGACCGCCGCGACGCCGGGAAGCGCCAGCGCGGCCGTCGTGTCGATGGAGCGGATCCGGGCGTGCGCGTGCGGGGAGCGCAGCAGCTTCATGTGCAGCAGTCCGGGCAGTTCTTCGGCCGGGACGTCCAGGGTGAAGCGGGCCCGTCCCGTGACGACGGCAAGGCCGGCGGGTGCCGGCACGTCGTCGCCCAGCTGGCCGGGAAGCGGCTCCGGCCGGCTGGCCCTGGCGGCTCCCGCACCGGCAGCCGGGGAGCCCGGTGCCGAGAGGTCGGGGTGCCCTTCCGGCCCGCAGACGGCATCCCCGATGGCGCGGTAGCCGGTGCAACGGCACAGGTTGCCCTTGAGGTTCCGCGGCAGGTTCGCCTTCTGCTCGTCATCGAAGGTGGCCGCCGTCATCACCATGCCTGCGGTGCAGAAACCGCACTGGAAACCCTGCCGGTCCAGGAACTGCTGCTGCATCGGGTGGAGTGCGGCGGCGTCATGTCCGCCGGAGGCACAGGTGGCAGCCAAACCTTCGATGGTGGTGACGGCGCGGCCCTCGGCCCGGACCGCGGGAAAGATGCAGCTGTGCACCGGCATGCCGTCCACATGGACCGTGCACGCACCGCAGTCGCCGGCGTCGCACCCTTTCTTCACGCCGAAGTTCCCCTGCTCGCGCAGGAACGTCCGCAGGCACTGGCCGGGACGGGGTTCGGCGTCCGCCGGGACGCCGTTGATCTCGATGGACATGATCAGGCCCCGTCCGTCGGGGATCCGGCGCGCGGGGGATGGACCTTCGGCGGCCAGAAGTCACCGGATACGCGTGCTGGATGGTGGCCTGCCGGGGCGGCCAGTTCGGCCCGGATTTCTTGGGCTAGCCGGTACGTCATGTCCTTGCGCCAGGCGGGCATTCCGTGGACGTCGTCGTGGTAGAGCTCGTCGGGGATGGCCGCGTCCAGCGCCTCGGAGAGGGCGGCGGCCGACGTCGATGCGCCGGACAGCGCATCTAGGCGCAGCTGCACGGGGCGTTTGGTGGCTGCGGTGACGGTGAGGACCAGGCTGCCGTCGGCGTCGAGCCGTCCGATCAGCAGCACCCCGGACCGGCCCAGGTTGCTCAGGGACAACCGGCGGAAGGCCACCCGCGAGGACAGGGCCGACGCCGGGAGGCTGACGCTGCGCAGGAGCTCCCCGGGAGCAAGGCAGTTCCTCCCGTCACCGGTCACGAAGTCCAGCACGGGGACTGTGCGGCTGGCACCGCCGGGGCCCAAGACGGTGGCTGTGCCATCCAGCGCCGCGCAGAGCGAGATCATGGGTCCGGCCGGCAGTGCGGTGCACAGGTTGCCGCCCACTGTGGACATGTTCCAGATTTTGAAGGAAGCCACAAAGGAGTCGCAGCAGGGGCGGACGAGCGCCACGGCCGGCCAGTCCCCGGCCCGTTCCCGGCCGGCGTGCGAATCCGGGACCGCATACAGTTGCGCGATGGTGCAGGTTGCCGCGACCTCGATGCCCGCGGCCGAGACCGCGAGGGGTGCCCAGCCAGTGGAGCCGAGGTCCAGGAGCCGCCGGAGCGGTTCCTGGCCGAAAGCTGGACTGCCATAAGAGAAGAGCACGGTGCCCCCGGCGAGCCAGGCGTCCCCGTCGCGCCATTCGGCCGGGTCCGCGGTGCGGACCACAGCCTCAACGGTGTTCATGTCCATGGGACCTCCTGACGTTCCGGCATGCCGGCCATTATGTCGCAGGGGTCCCGGCCGGTGCGGGCGCCCCTTAGAAGCGGTCCCAGCCGGGCCGCCGCCGGCAGCACGGGCCCGTCGCCGGACCGCCAGGCGCCTAGCAGCGGGAGCAGATCCAGCATGGCCGCACGCCCCGGGCCTAGTAGTCGATCCTGGACTCGAGCGAGTTCCAGGTGGTGAACGGAGCTAGGATGGCGGGGGCCTGCGGGTCGGTGAGTTCCAGCCTGCCCACCGGCATGAGCGCGTCGCGTTGATTGCTTTCGAAGTATTCGTAGAAGACGGCGTCATCGAACCCGGCGGAGGCGGCATCGTGCCGGTCTGCGGCGAACACCACGCGCTGCACCCGCGCCCACAGCGCGGAGGCCAGGCACATGGGGCATGGCTCGCAGCTGGAGTAAAGCGTGGCCCCGCCGAGGTCGAAGGTGGCCAGTTCGCTGCACGCCCGCCGGATGGCTGTGACTTCGGCGTGCGCAGTGGGATCGTTGGTGGCGGTGACGCGGTTGACGCCGTCGAACGCCTGCCCGTCCGCGGTGACAACCACCGCACCGAACGGGCCTCCGCCGGTCAGGACGTTGGCCGTGGCCAACTCGATGGACCTGGCCAGGAACTTCTGGGCCGTAACGGTTGTAGTCATGCTGCGACTCCCTTGCTGCGGAAGCCGGTACACCGTCACGGGACGCAGGGGCCGGATGCGACGGTGACCAGTCTTCAGCATGTGCCTTGAAGGTTGCGCCTGGTAGATAGCGTCCCGGGTTCGGGCTGCCCGCCGTTGGCAAGATTGAGAGTAGCACCACGGCCCCCGCACGGCGCCCCACACCCGATGGAAGCCCAGTTTCGTCGTGTGAAATCTCTATTTCCGGATCTTCACGCCGGCGGACTACCGCCCGAAGATCGGGAGCGCGCGGAGCCAGCGGGAGAAGCCGCGGTCCTTGCGGTCGCAGTCGGCCGGAATGTAGAAGTCCGGGTCTGTACCGCCGAAAGGCAGGTACAACTCCTGGCCCGGCGCCGGAAAGTCAGGGACGGTGTCCTTCTCCTGCGAGTCCATGGACTCCTCCTCAGTCATGTGTGGCCGTTTCTTCGCCGAGGGCCGAACCACGCGATCGTGGTTCCGCTTTGCGAAAAAAATTTATTGCTATGTGGAAGAGAATAGGGGTCGACGCCGGTGGCGGTCAAGGTTCCCGGCCGGCGCAGTCACAAACCGAATTTTCGGAAAGTGATGTACACCACGCCCGGGCCGGGCTACGCTGGAAAGCAATTCGTGGCGCAGGTCACGTAACCTGGGAGCAGCAGGCAGGGTCGTAATGAGCTGACATCAACTGATGTCGGCTCTTTTTTTGTGGGCCGACGGAACGAGAAACGCGCGGGAAACAAGCGCTTAATTTCTATGTGGGACTTTGGTGCCACATACCTGACGTTGGGAATCAGACCATGAGCAACAAGATCGTCCTCGGCCACAACCAGTACGGCAAAGCGGAAGTCCGGGTCGTCAAGATCACCCGGGACACCGGCCGCCACGAGATCGAAGACCTGAACGTCACCTCGCAGCTGCGCGGGGACCTGGCGGCGGCCCACCTCGAAGGCGACAACAGCCATGTGGTGGCCACGGACACCCAAAAGAACACCATCTACGCCTTCGCCAGGGACGGCATCGGCTCCCCCGAGGCCTTCCTGCTGCGGCTGGGCAAGCACTTCACCTCAAGCTTCGACTGGATCAGCGGCGGCCGCTGGGCGGCCGAGTCTTACAAATGGGACCGGATCCAGGCCCACGGAGCCGAGCACGACCACTCCTTCGTCCGCAGCGGCCAGGAAGTCCGCACGGCCGTCCTGGTCCGCGACGGCGGTGCCGAGCACCTCATCGCCGGGCTAAAGGACCTCACCGTGCTGAAGTCGACCCAGTCCGGCTTCAGCGGCTTCCCGAGGGACAGATACACAACCCTCCAGGAGACGTCGGACCGCATCCTCGCAACGGATGTCTCCGCCCGCTGGCGCTTCAAGGCCGGCACCGACTTCGGCGCCATCGACTTCAACAAGAGCTACGACGACGTCAAGGGCCTGCTGCTCGAGGGTTTCAGCGAGAACTACTCCCACGCCCTGCAGCAGACCCTCTTCGACATGGGCGCCAAGGTCCTGGAGGCGCACGCCGAAATCGACGAGATCAAGTTTTCCATGCCCAACAAGCACCACTTCCTCGTCGACCTCTCGCCGTTCGGCCTCGACAACCCCAACGAGGTCTTCTTTGCCGCCGACCGCCCCTACGGCCTGATTGAGGCCACCGTCCAGCGTGAAGACGCCAGCCCTGCGGAAATCGCGTGGCGCGGCATCGCCGGCTTCTGCTAGAACTCCCTGCGCCGCAGGCCCTAGCTGCTGGCGCCGCCGGTCCGAACCGGCGGCGGCGCCGGCAACCGCTGTACCGGCAACCCACTACCCGTTAGCCAGACATTGTTAGCCGGACGACGACGTCCGCCATGAACCAGAAAGTCTGCCATGAACGCACGAAAGAAATTGACCGCCCGGCCGCTGCATCCGCGGTCCGGCGGCACGCCCCGCCCCGAAGACGAGCGGCTCTCCCTCGGAAGCAGCTTCGCCTATGGATTCCAGCACGTCCTGACCATGTACGGCGGCATCATCGCCGTCCCCCTGATCGTCGGCCAGGCCGCCGGGCTGGCTCCCGCAGACATCGGGATCCTGATCGCCGCGGCCCTCTTCATGGGCGGCCTGGCAACCCTCCTCCAGACCCTGGGCCTGCCGTTCTTCGGCTCCCAACTCCCCCTGGTCCAGGGTGTCTCCTTCGCCAGCGTGGCCACCATGGTCGCCATCGTCTCGGGGGGAGGCGGCATCCCCGCCGTCTTCGGCGCCGTTATTGCCTCCGCGGCCATCGGACTTTTGATCGCCCCGGTATTCTCCAAGATCGTCCGGTTCTTCCCGCCGGTGGTCACCGGAACTGTCATCACCACCATCGGCCTCACGCTGATGCCCGTGGCGGCCAACTGGGCCATGGGCGGGAACAAGAAGTCCCCGGACTACGGAAGCGTGGCCAACATCGGGCTGGCGGCTATCACCCTGGCCCTCGTCCTGCTGCTGAGCAAGGTCGGCAGCGCCACCATTTCCCGCCTGTCCATCCTGCTGGCCATGGTGATCGGAACGGGGGTCGCGGTCGTGACCGGGATGGCGGACTTCTCGAAGGTCGGCGACGGCCCGATCGCTGCCTTCCCCACACCGTTCCACCTCGGCGTGCCCACCTTCGAGGTCGCCGCCATCATCTCCATGGTGATCGTGGTTCTGGTCATCCTGACCGAGACCATGGCCGACATCCTGGCCGTCGGCGAAATCGTGGGCACCCGGGTTGACTCGAAGCGGATCGCCGCGGGCCTGCGGGCAGACATGGTATCCAGCCTCGTGGCGCCGGTCTTCGGCTCCTTCACGCAGAGCGCCTTCGCCCAGAACGTCGGCCTGGTGGCCGTCACCAAGATCAGGAGCCGTTATGTGGTCGCAGCCGGCGGCGTCATCCTCGTCCTGCTGGGCCTGCTGCCGGTGCTCGGCCGCGTAGTCGCGGCGGTTCCGACGGCGGTCCTGGGCGGTGCCGGGATCGTGCTCTTCGGCACGGTGGCCGCCAGCGGCATCCGCACCCTGGCCAAGGTGGAGTACCGGAACAACATGAACCTGATCATCGTCGCCGCCTCCATCGGCTTCGGCATGATCCCGATCGCCGCGCCGACCTTCTACGACAAGTTCCCCGCCTGGTTCAGCACCATCTTCCACTCCGGCATCAGCTCTGCAGCCCTCATGGCCATCCTGCTGAATCTGCTCTTCAACCACCTGAAGACGGGCAACTCGGAGAACCAGTCAGTGTTCGTGGCCGGAACGGGCCGGGCGATCCGCGAGGAAGACCTCAGATGCCTGGCCGAGGGCGACCGCTATGAGAACGGCAAACTCATCGACTGCGACGGTAGAGAAGTTCCGGTGGAACAGTCCACGGTCGCCGCGGACGAGCCCTAGGAAGCCGCATCGCCGGAATCGCAGAAGCTGGTGGGGCCCACAGCCGTGGGCCCCACCAGTCGCGCGTCGAAAGCGGCCCCCTTCCGGTCGGACGCCCTGGCGCTTCAGCCCTGCTTGAGCTCGTCCGAGATCGCGCGGGCGGCCTCGCGCAGCAGCGGAACGGCCTTGTCCGCGAAAGCCTGGTCAACACGGGACACGGGCCCGGAGACGGAAATGGCGGCCGGCGTCGGGGCATCCGGGATGGCCATCGCAAAGCACCGCACCCCCACCTCCTGCTCTTCCTCGTCAATGGAGTAGCCACGCTGGCGGATGAGCTTCAGGTCTTCCAGCAGCGTATCGACGTCGCCAATGCTCTTCGGGGTGGGCGTCGGCATCCCCTGGCGTCCAACGATGCCCCGGACGGTGTCGTCGTCCAGCTGGGCCAGGATCGCCTTGCCCATGCCGGTGGCATGCATGTAGCCGCGCTTACCCACCTCGGTAAACATGCGCATCGAGTGCAGCGACGGCACCTGCGCGACGTAGATGACCATGTCGGAGTCCAGAACGCCCATATTGGCCGTTTCACCCAACCGGTCCACGAGCGACTTGAGCTGGGGCCTGGCCAGCGAGCCGAGCTGCTTGTTAGCCGCCTCACCCAGGCGGATCAGGCGGGGCCCCAGCGCGTACCGGCGGTTGGGCAGCTGCCGGATGTACCCCAAGGAAACAAGGGTGCGCAGGAGCCGGTGAATGGTGGGAAGGGGCAGATCGGTGGAATTGGACAGCTCGCTGAGGGTGACCTCGCCGCCCGCATCGGTAATCAGTTCCAGAAGTTCGAAGACGCGCTCAACGGACTGCACGCCTCCCGAGGGCTTATCAGCCATAAAGATTCTCTCCTGCGCGTCGGCGTCGACATTTCTTATCCACATCGTGAAATCCAGCTGAAAATCAAAGATACAGCACCCCGACACCTGATCAATGACCCAGCAAGGGTTGTTTTTCCACTAAGCAGATAATAATATCCATAATACGAGAACATTCACGGAAGTGTGAGCGGCCCGCCACGGGCCATACCAGGAGGAACTCAATGGCGAACCCCAGCCCCGGAAATTCGATCACCCTGCGCGTGGAAGCGCCGTCCAGCTTCACCGCCACCAGCGAGCTGGCGGCAGCGGTCGGCGCAGCAGGGGCGGCCATCACCGCCCTGGACGTCACCGAATCCCACCACGAGACGCTCGTCGTCGACGTCACCTGCAACACCACCGACGACGAGCACGCGGCCCGCGTCAAGGACGCTCTCAACGCGCTCGACGGCGTGAAGGTCCAGCATGTTTCGGACCGCACCTTCCTGATGCACCTGGGCGGCAAGCTCGAGGTGGTCCCCAAGGTGGCCCTGCGCAACCGCGACGACCTCTCCCGCGCCTACACCCCCGGCGTCGCCCGCGTGTGCCTGGCGATCGCGGAGGACCCTTCCGCCGCGAGGAACCTGACAGTCAAGCGCAACACCATCGCCGTCGTCACGGACGGCTCCGCCGTCCTTGGCCTGGGCAACATCGGGCCGGCCGCCGCGCTGCCGGTCATGGAAGGCAAGGCCGCCCTCTTCAAGCAGTTCGCTAACGTCGACGCGTGGCCGGTCTGCCTCGACACCCAGGACACTGAGGAGATCATCCGGATCGTCAAGGCCATCGCCCCTGTCTACGGCGGCGTGAACCTGGAAGACATCGCCGCCCCGCGCTGCTTCGAGATCGAAAACCGGCTCCGCGAGGAACTCGACATCCCCGTCTTCCATGACGACCAGCACGGCACCGCGATCGTCACGCTCGCCGCCCTGGTCAATGCACTGCGCGTCGTGGACAAAAAACTCTCCGAGGTCAAGATCGTGGTGTCCGGCGTCGGCGCCGCGGGCTCGGCCATCATCCAGCTGCTCAAGGCGCAGGGCGCCAACCACATCATCGCCGCAGGCCGCTCGGGCGCGATCCACCACGGCGCCGAGTACGACGACGAGCACCGCAGCTGGATCGCGGAAAACACCAACGAGGCCGGCTTCTCCGGAACCCTCCACGAGGCTCTCAAGGGAGCGGACGTTTTCATCGGCGTCAGCGCCCCGCACGTGATCGGCGAAGAGCAGGTGGCGTCGATGGCCAAGGATGCGATCGTCTTTGCCATGGCCAACCCGACGCCGGAAATCGACCCGGTGATCGCGTCGAAGCACGCCGCCGTCGTCGCCACCGGCCGCAGCGACTTCCCCAACCAGATCAACAACGTGCTCGCCTTCCCGGGCTTCTTCCGCGGACTGCTCGACGCCGGCGCCGCCGACATCACGCCGTCGATGCTGGTGGCCGCCGCGAAAGCGATCGCCAACCGGGTGGCGGACGAGGAACTGAACGCCAGCTACATCATCCCCAGCGTCTTCGACCCCGAAGTTGCCGGCGACGTCGCCGCCGCCGTTGCCGCGGCGGCGCGCGAGAACTCCGCACGCGCCGCCACCCGCGCCGTTCCGGCCCACGCCTGATCCACAGCCTTATTCAAGCCCAGGAAGGACCAGAAATGGCTCTCACCGTCACCGATCCCCAACCCGTCGACCGGGCAGGGGAAATCCTGACCCCGGAGGCTCTCGCCTTCGTCGAGGAACTTCACCTCCGCTTTGCCGGAACCCGCGCCGAACTGCTCAAAGCCCGCGCGGTCAAGCGCGAGCACGTTGCCCGGACCGGGCGCCTGGATTTCCTGCCGGAGACCCAGGAAATTCGCGACGCCGACTGGAGCGTGGCGCCGGCACCGGCCGCCCTGCAGGACCGCCGGGTCGAGATGACCGGGCCGGCCGCCCCGGCCAAGATGGCCATCAACGCGCTGAACTCCGGCGCAAAGGTGTGGCTCGCCGACCTCGAGGACGCCAGCACGCCCACCTGGTCCAACGTGGTCGAATCGATCCTCAACCTCCGCGACGCCGCCGAGGGAACACTGAAGTACACCTCGCCCGAAGGCAAGGAGTACGCGCTGCGCACAGACGCCCCGCTCGCCGTTGTGGTGGCCCGGCCCCGCGGCTGGCACATGGGCGAACGGCACCTGCTGATCGGCGGGGAACACACGATCGGCGCCCTGGTGGACTTCGGCCTGCACTTCTTCCACACCGCCAAGCGGCTCCTGGAGAACGGTCACGGACCGTACTACTACCTGCCCAAGATGGAGAGCCACCTCGAGGCACGGCTGTGGAACGAGATCTTCGTCTTCGCGCAGGACTATCTCGGCATCCCGCAGGGCACCGTCCGCGCCACGGTCCTGATCGAGACCATCCCGGCGGCCTTCGAGATGGACGAGATCCTCTTCGAACTCCGCGACCACGCCTCCGGCCTGAATGCCGGACGCTGGGACTACCTGTTCAGCATCATCAAGTACTTCCGGGACGCCGGCGAGAGCTTTGTCCTTCCCGACCGGGCCAGCGTCGCCATGACCGCGCCATTCATGCGGGCCTACACCGAACTCCTGGTCAAGACCTGCCACCGCCGCGGCGCCTTTGCCATGGGCGGGATGGCGGCGGTGATCCCCAACCGGCGCGAACCCGAGGTGACCGCCCAGGCCTTCGAGAAGGTCCGGGCGGACAAGACCCGCGAGGCCAACGACGGCTTCGACGGCTCCTGGGTGGCGCACCCGGACCTGGTGCCGATCTGCCGCGAGGTGTTCGACTCAGTCCTGGGTGCGCGGCCCAACCAGCTGGACAAGCAGCGGCCCGAGGTCAGCGTCACCGCCGAGCAGCTTCTGGACATCCGTTCCGCCCAGGGCCAGGTGACCGAGGCAGGCATGCGCCTGAACCTCTACGTGGCCGTGGCCTACACCGCCGTCTGGATCTCCGGAAACGGCGCCGTGGCCATCCACAACCTGATGGAGGACGCCGCCACGGCCGAAATCTCGCGGTCCCAGGTCTGGCAGCAGATCCGCAACCACTCGGTGCTCGCCGACACCGGCCGGACCGTCACCCGCGAACTGGTGTCCGCCATCCTCGCCGAGGAGACCGAGAAGCTCCGCGGCGAGGTGGGCGAGGACGCTTTTGCGAAGCACTACCTTCCGGCCAGCCGCCTGATCGGCGACATCTGCCTGTCCGAGGACTACACCGATTTCCTCACCACCCCGGCCTACGAACTGGTGGGCTGAGGGATGGCAGCCACCTCCGCCGGCGCAGGACTACACCGAAGCAGTCAGGGACCGGTGACACCGTCCCTCTCCGGGGCCGACCTCGCCAGGATTGACGCGCAGCTCGCCGACACCGACCGGCTGCTGGAGCGCAACTACCCGGGCGATGACGGCTCCCGCCAGCCCGTGCACACCGTCTACGTTCCCGCCGACCGCTTCAGCCCGGAGTTCACCGCCGACTGGGGCGCCCAGGCCCTCGCCGCGGCGGACGCCCGCGGAGGCATCGAAAGCCTATGCGCACTGCAGGGCCAGGACGCCGACCTGGCGGCGGCCGTCGCGCCCCGGGTCCGGACCAAACTCTCAGCCCAGCCCATCGAGGACCTCCGGCTGGACTTCGAGGACGGGTTCGGGGACCGGGGCGACGACGCCGAGGACACCGCCGCTGTTGCCGCGGCGTCCGCCGTCGCCGCCGCCGTCGCCGCCGGCACCGCGCCGCCGTTCATCGGAATCCGTTTCAAGTGCTTCGAGGCCGCCACCCGGGCCCGGGGACTGCGGACCCTGGACCTCTTCGTGTCGCAGCTGGCTGCGGCCGGCGAACTCCCGGATGGGCTCATCCTCACCGTGCCCAAGGTCACCACCGTGGCGCAGGTGGAAGCCATGGCCTTCGCCGTGTCCCGGCTCGAGGACGTTCACTCGCTCCCCGCGGGCCGGCTCCGGTTCGAGGTACAGGTGGAAACGCCGCAGCTCATCCTGGGCCCGGACGGGACATCTCCGGTGGCGCGCCTGCCGCACGCGGTGCCCGGCCGGATCAGCGGGCTGCACTACGGGACGTACGACTACTCCGCGTCGCTGCAGATCTCGGCCGAATACCAGTCCATGGAACATCCCGTGGCGGACTTCGCCAAGGAAGTCATGCAGCTTGCCGTGGCCGGGACCGGCATCCGGCTCTCCGACGGCTCCACCAACATCATCCCGGTGGGCGACAACGTGGAAAAAGCCTGGCAGCTCCACGGCCGGCTGGTCCGCCGGTCGCTGGAACGCGGGTACTACCAGGGCTGGGACCTCCACCCGGCCCAGCTGCCCAGCCGGTTTGCCGCGACTTACGCCTTCTACCGGCAGGGGCTCCCCGCTGCCGCTGCCCGGCTTCGCAATTACGTGGAACAAACCGGCGGCGGCGTCATGGATGAGCCCGCCACCGCACGCGCCTTGGCAGCCTTTGTGCTGCGCGGCGTCCAATGTGGCGCTGTCGGCGCCGATGAAGTTCTGGCGCTGGCCGGCGTCGGACTTTCCCAACTCACCGAGCTGGCCCACCCGCGGCTGGCCGCTTCTTCCGCCCCCTCATCGAAAAGGACACACCCATGAGCAACTACTTTTCACCCGAAGGCGGTCTGCCGCCGCAGACCCAGCTCCTCACCGACCGCGCCGTGGTCAAGGAGGCGTACACCGTCATCCCCAAGGGGGTGCTGCGCGACATCGTCACCAGCAACCTTCCCGGCTGGACCAACACCCGGTCCTGGATCATCGCCCGGCCCATCGCCGGCTTTGCCACGACGTTCTCGCAGCTGATTGTCGAGGTGGGCCCGGGCGGCGGCAGCGACAAGCCCGAGGCAGAGGCCGGCGTCGAAGGCGTGATCTTCCTGACCAAGGGCGAGCTGACACTGACCCTCGACGGCGAAATCCACCATCTCGAGGCCGGCGGCTACGCCTACCTCGCCGCCGGCTCGGACTGGAAAGTGTCCAACGACTCCGCCGGTGAGGCCGCCAGTTTCCAGTGGATCCGCAAGGCATACGAGCCCTTGGAAGGCTTCACGGCCAAATCCTTCGTCACCCGGGACCAGGACGTCGAGCCGCGGCCCATGCCGAACACCAACGGGGCCTGGGCCACCACCCGTTTTGTGGACCCCGACGACCTCGCCCACGACATGCACGTCAACATCGTCACGTTCCAGCCCGGGGCCTCCATCCCCTTCGCCGAAACCCACGTGATGGAACACGGACTCTTCGTCCTGGAGGGCAAAGCCGTCTACCGCCTCAACGACGACTGGGTGGAAGTGGAGGCGGGCGACTTCATGTGGCTCCGGGCCTTCTGCCCGCAGGCCTGCTACGCCGGCGGCCCGGGTCCGTTCCGCTACCTGCTCTACAAGGACGTCAACCGCCAGATCCGCCTGACCTAAGGCATGTCCGCGCCGGACCGGTGCACGCAGTGCTGGTCCGCACATTGCTGCTCCAGCGAGCGCTGTTCCGCGTTGTGGTGAGTCACCCTGTGGAGTCCGCCCCGCCTGTCGGGGCGGACTCCTTCGTTGTTCCGGACTCTTTCGTGGTTCCGGGGCCGTGCGCGCCTCCGCACCAAATGAGATTCCCAAGCCCGAGGCCCTTGCGGCCCGGGCGATGCTTGCTAGCCTGAGGCTGTGAAGTACGAATCCCTGTGGATCGGAATGCTCCTTGGCGCGGCCTTCGGCTTCGCCATCGGAGTCACCACCGTCGACAAGCCGTTCACAGGCCTGCTGATCGGCCTGGGCATCGGCGCGCTCGTGGGCCTGGCAGCCCGGAAAGATCCCACGAAGCGGTAGAACCACCCTTCGCCGTATCCGCAGCACCCCCGCGCCCCTCCCGGACGTACGCCCCTTGACGCGCACCCCTTGACTCTCCTGCCCTAGCTTCCCTACACTTTTCATAAAGCAGAATCTAAATTCCACAAAGCGGAAATCGCAGGAAACGGTCTGCAAGGCAACGAAGCCCGGGATCCAGCTCCCGCCCACACCGGAAGGAACCCACAATGACGTACACCGTGAACTGCTCCATCCTCCTGACGGAGCTCCCTCTCCTGGAACGCCCGGCCGCGGCGAAGGCCGCCGGTTTTGACGCCGTCGAATTCTGGTGGCCCTTCGAGACCTCTGTCCCTACCGACGCTCAGGTCACCCGGTTCGAGAACGCCATCACCGATGCCGGCGTGCAGCTCACCGGCCTGAACTTCAATGCCGGCGACATGCCCGCCGGAGACCGGGGCCTCGTGTCCTGGAAAGGCCGCAGCGCCGAGTTCAAAGACAACATCGACGTCGTCGCCGGGATCGGCGCGCGACTCGGCTGCACCGCCTTCAACGCCCTCTACGGCAACCGCCAGGAGGAGCATTCCCCCGAGGAACAGGACGAACTGGCCGTACAGAACCTGGCCGCCGCAGCCGCCGGAGTCGCCCGGATCGACGGAACCGTCCTGCTGGAACCGGTCAGCGGCGCACCCCGCTACCCGCTGCTAACCGCGGCCGATGCTCTCGACGTCATCGCCCGGGTCAAGAACGAAACCGGCGCGGAGAACATCAAGCTCCTGGCCGACTTCTACCACCTGGCGGTCAACGGTGACGACGTCGCTGCCGTCATCGAAGGCCACGCCAAAGACTTCGGCCACATCCAGATCGCCGACAGCCCCGGCCGCGGCGCCCCCGGAACCGGGACCCTGCCGCTGGGCGAATGGATCACCCGCAGCCGCGAACTCGGCTACGAGGGCTACATCGGCCTCGAATACAAGGAACCGGCGGAAACCGCCTTCGCCTGGGCCATCCGCCAGCACGCCGCGGGCTAGCCCCACCCGCCCGCGCTAACAGACTTCAGTAAAGGAAACACAATGAGCAACGTTGCAGTGATCGGACTCGGCATCATGGGCCTGCCCATGGCCATCAACCTCGTCAAGGCCGGCCACGCGGTCACCGGCTTCAACCGGAGCCAGGACAAGATCGACAAGCTCGTCTCCGAAGGCGGCCGGGGCGCCACGAGCATCGCGGACGCCGTCAAGGACGCCGACGTCGTCATCACCATGGTCCCGGACTCCCCCGACGTCGAGGGCGTGGTCAGCGGCGCCGACGGTGTGTTCGCCAACGCCAAGCAGGGCGCGCTCTGGATCGACGCATCCAGCATCCGCCCCGACGTCGCCAAGCGTTTGGCCGACGACGGCAAAGCAGCCGGGATGCGCCCCCTCGACGCCCCGGTCTCCGGCGGGGAGCAGGGCGCCATCGACGCTGCACTGTCCATCATGGTGGGTGGCGACGCCGCTGACTTCGAAGCCGCCCAGGATGTCCTGACGGCCGTCGGCAGGACCATCGTCCACGTCGGCCCGTCCGGTTCCGGCCAGACCGTCAAGGCAGCCAACCAGCTGATCGTGGCCGTCAACATCGAGGTCCTGGCCGAGGCCATTGCCTTCCTCGAGGCCTACGGCGTGGACACGGACGCCGCCCTCAAGGTCCTCGGCGGCGGGCTGGCCGGCTCCAAGGTCCTGGACCAGAAGGGCCAGAAGATGCTGGACCGCAACTTCGACCCCGGATTCCGCCTGGCCCTGCACCACAAGGACCTCGGCATCGTCACCTCCGCTGCACGCGAAGCCAACGTCGCGGTCCCCCTCGGCGCCGTCGTCGCGCAGCTCGTCGCCGCCACCGTCAACCAGGGCGACGGCGGACTGGACCACTCGGGCCTCTTCAAGCAGGTCCTCCAGCTCAGCGGCCGAAAGTAACCCAGGCCGGAAGTAGGCAGCCCGGCGACAGGCCGGAACCAGGCAAAACAGGGCAACCGCCGTCGTACTTCACGACGGCGGCTCCCCCTCCACAACCAAAACAGACTTTCAAGGAGCACACCATGACGAAGATGCGCACTGTTGACGCAGCCGTCGCCATTCTGGAAAAGGAGGGCGCCACCGAGGCGTTCGGCCTGCCAGGGGCGGCAATCAACCCGTTCTATTCCGCGATGCGGGCCCACGGCGGCATCCGCCACACCCTGGCCCGCCACGTTGAGGGCGCCAGCCACATGGCCGACGGCTACTCCCGTGCGGCGGACGGCAACATCGGCATCTGCATCGGCACGTCCGGTCCCGCCGGCACGGACATGATCACGGGGCTGTACGCAGCCTGGGCGGATTCGATCCCGATGCTCTGCATCACCGGTCAGGCCCCGGTCGCCAAGCTGCACAAGGAAGACTTCCAGGCCGTGGATATCGAGTCCATCGCCAAGCCCGTCACCAAGATGGCCATGACCGTCCTGGAGCCCGGCCAGGTTCCCGGCGCCTTCCAGAAGGCTTTCCAGCTGATGCGCTCTGGCCGCCCGGGCCCGGTGCTGCTGGACCTGCCGATCGACGTTCAGATGGCCGAAATCGAGTTCGACATCGAGACGTACGAGCCGCTGCCCGTGGAAAAGCCGAAGGCCAGCCGCAAGCAGTTGGAAAAGGCCTTCGACATGCTGACGGCCGGCGAACGCCCGCTGATCGTGGCCGGCGGCGGCATCATCAACGCCGGCGCCTCCGAGCAGCTGGTGGAACTGGCCGAACTGCTGGGCGTTCCGGTCATCCCCACCCTGATGGGCTGGGGCGCGATCCCGGACGACCACGCCTTGATGGCCGGCATGGTGGGCCTGCAGACCAGCCACCGCTACGGAAACGAGAACTACCTGCGCAGCGACTTCGTGATCGGCATCGGCAACCGCTGGGCCAACCGCCACACCGGCGGCCTGGACACCTACACGGCCGGCCGCAAGTTCGTGCACATCGATATCGAGCCCACCCAGATCGGCCGCGTGTTCTCGCCGGACCTGGGCATCGCCTCCGACGCCGGCGCGGCCCTGGCGGGGCTGGTCGAACTCGCCCGCGAGCGCAAGGCTGCCGGCACCCTGCCGGACTACAGCGCCTGGGCGGCCGAGTGCGCCGGACGCAAGGCCAGCCTGCACCGCAAGACGCACTTCGAGAACATCCCGATCAAGCCGCAGCGTGTGTACGAGGAGATGAACAAGTCTTTCGGCAAGGACACCACCTATGTGTCCACCATCGGCCTGTCGCAGATCGCCGGCGCCCAGATGCTGCACGTGTTCGGCCCCCGCAAGTGGATCAACGCCGGCCAGGCCGGTCCGTTGGGCTGGACCGCCCCGGCCGCCCTCGGCGTTGTCCGCGGCAAGCCGGACGAGACCGTCGTTGCCCTGTCCGGTGACTACGATTTCCAGTTCATGATCGAGGAACTGGCCGTGGGCGCGCAGTTCAACCTGCCTTACATCCACGTGGTGGTCAACAACTCCTATCTGGGCCTGATCCGCCAGTCGCAGCGCGGCTTCAACATGGAACAGAACGTGTCCCTGGCGTTCGAGAACATCAACTCCACTGATCTCTCGGCAACGGCAAGCGGCTACGGCGTGGACCACGTCAAGGTGGCCGAAGGCCTGGGCTGCAAGGCCGTCCGAGTGGAGGACCCCAACGACCTGGCGTCCGCTTTCGACAAGGCCAAGGCGCTGGCCGGCGAGTTCAAGGTTCCTGTGGTGGTGGAAGTGATCCTGGAAAAGATCACCAACATCTCCATGGGTGTGGAGATCAACGCGGTCAACGAGTTCGAGGAACTGGCCGAGACCAGCGCCGACGCCCCCACCGCCATCCTGGCGATGCAGGCCTGAGATGCGGGTGGTCATAGCGCCGGACAAGTTCAAAGGCTCGCTCTCGGCCCCGGACGTTGCCCGGCACGTTGAAAATGGGCTCCAACGGGCCTGTGGCGGCAATCTTGAGGTCCTCAGGATTCCCGTTGCCGACGGCGGCGAGGGCACCCTCGATGCCGCCGTCGGCTCCGGGTTCGGCCGCCGGAGCGCCGTCGTCAGCGGCCCCACCGGCGAGCCGGTCCGCGCGGACTTCGCCGTCCGCGGCCGCGTTGCCGTCATCGAGATGGCCACCGCCTCCGGGCTCGCCGTGCTGCCCGGCAGCCCCGCCGGTGCAGCGCCGGATTCGGCGAGCGCCACCGGCGCCAGCAGCCTGGGCACCGGCGAACTGATCCGCGCAGCGCTCGACGCCGGGTGTCGGCAGATCGTCCTCGGGGTCGGCGGGAGCGCCAACACCGACGGCGGCGCCGGCGTCCTGCAGGGTCTTGGCGCCAGGTTGCTCGACGCCGACGGCCGTGAGCTGCCGCTCGGCGGGGCAGCCCTGGCCCGGCTGGCTTGGATCGACTTCTCCGGATTCGACTCCCGTCTGGACGAGGCACGTTTCGTGCTCGCCAGCGACGTCGACAACCCGTTGCTCGGACCCTCCGGCGCCGCACACATCTTCGGCCCGCAAAAGGGCGCCACCCCCGCCGACGTCGGGCTCCTGGATGCAGCTCTGTCCCACTTCGTGCAGGTCCTGACATCCGAGATCGGCCCCCGGGCGCTCCGGGCGGCCGAGGCTCCGGGCGCGGGCGCAGCCGGCGGCGTGGGCTACGCGGCGATCGCGGCATTGGCCGCGGCCCGCCGGCCCGGCATCGACGTCGTCCTCGAATTCACCGGACTGGCAGACCGGCTGTCCGGAGCGGACCTGGTGATCACAGGCGAAGGCAGCCTGGACGAGCAGACGCTGCTGGGCAAGACTCCCGCGGGCGTTGCCCGGGCGGCCCGGCGCGCCGGAGTCCCGGTCGTCGCGGTCTGCGGCCGCACCACCCTGACATCCGAGCAGCAGCAGGAATCCGGATTCCGGGAGGTCTACCCGCTGACTTCTCTGGAGGCCAGCTTGGAAACATGTATAGCCGAAGCAGGTCCCCTGCTTGAACAATTAGGACAGCGCATCGGCGCGGAACTGCCGGGCCTGGTCCCGGCCGGGACCGCGCCGGCGAAAAGTGCCCGCAAAAAGGAGCCCCTCAATGTCTGAAGAACGCTTTGACCTCGTCATCCGGGGACGGCGCATCCTCACCACCGCCGGCATCGCCGCTCGTGAAGTTGGGGTGCGAGGCGGCAAAATCGTCGCAATCGAGCCCTTGGGCAACGGTCTTGCCGGCGCAGAAGTGATTGAACTTGCCGACGACGAAACCCTGCTGCCGGGCCTCGTGGACACCCACGTCCATGTCAACGAGCCCGGTCGCACCGAATGGGAAGGCTTCGCCTCCGCCACCCGGGCAGCCGCGGCCGGCGGCGTGACCACCATTATCGACATGCCGCTGAATTCCATCCCGCCCACTACCACCGTCGAAGGGCTCAAGCTCAAGCGCGAGGTGGCCGAAGACCAGGCGTTCGTAGACGTCGGGTTCTGGGGCGGTGCCGTGCCGGGGAACAAGGCCGAGCTGCGCGGCCTCCACGACGAGGGCGTGTTCGGCTTCAAATGCTTCCTGCTGCACTCGGGCGTGGACGAGTTCCCGCACCTGGACGCTGACGAGATGGAAGAGGACATGGCCGAGCTCAAGGCCTTTGACTCGCTCATGATCGTCCATGCCGAGGACTCGCACGCGATAGACCGGGCACCCCACCCGGGCGGCGACCATTACTCGACGTTCCTGGCCTCCCGCCCACGCGGCGCCGAGAACAAGGCCATCGCCGAGGTCATCGAACGGGCCCGCTGGACCGGCGCCCGCGCCCACATCCTGCACCTCTCATCCTCCGACGCCTTGCCCATGATCGCCAGCGCCAAGCGCGACGGCGTCCACCTCACGGTGGAGACCTGCCCGCATTACCTGACCCTCATGGCCGAGGAAATCCCCGACGGGGCCACCGCCTACAAGTGCTGCCCGCCGATCCGCGAGGCCTCCAACCGCGAGCTGCTCTGGGCAGGCCTGCAGGACGGCACCATAGACTGCATCGTCTCGGACCACTCCCCGTCCACCCTTGACCTGAAAGACTTGGAAAACGGGGACTTCGCGGTGGCCTGGGGCGGCGTTTCCTCACTGCAGCTGGGCCTCTCCCTGATCTGGACCGAGGCCCGGCACCGCGGCATCCCCCTGGAACAGGTGGTCTCGTGGATGGCCGAGAAGCCGGCCGCACTGGCACGCCTCTCCAACAAGGGCCAGCTCGCGCTGGGGTACGACGCCGACTTCGCCGTCTTTGCCCCGGACGAGGCGTACGTCGTGGATGTCTCCAAGCTCAAGCACAAGAACCCCATCACCCCGTACGACGGCAAGGCGCTCTCCGGCGTTGTCCGGCAGACTTACCTCCGCGGCACCCTGGTTGACGGCCGGACTCCGACCGGCAAGCTGATCCGCCGCGGCGGCGTATGAGCCAGCCGGCCGCGGCCGGCCCGGCACACGCGGCTTACGGACAGCGCGGCCCGGTTGGCCGGACCGGGCCTGTCGGCCGGGTCGGACGGCCTGGACAGATCGGACGAGCTGGACAGGCCGGCCTCACCGCGAAGGGGCTGGCCGTCTGGGTCACCCTGCCGGACAACGCCGACTGTGACCCGGCCGTCCTGGCCCGGGCGGCCGAACTCGTGCTTGGCCGCGCCCTCAGATGTGCCCCGGAGGCGGAAGTCCACTTTAGGCCCGCCGCCGGGGCAGCAACGTCCGCCGTCGTCCGATCCCCCGGAGAGGACGGCACCCCGGCGGGAACCGCACCGGAGGTTCCCGCCGGAGCCGAACTTCCTGTCTGGACTGAACTGCTTGCCAGGGCTGACGACGACGGCGGGGCGGCAGGCGACGGCGGGGCGCCGCTGGCGCCTGCCCCCGGCAACATCGCCCGGCTCGCCGTCGACCTCGCGGCCGGGGAGGCCAGGCTCGACGGCGAGCGGGTGCCCCTGACGGACGTGGAGTTCGCCCTCCTGAGATGCCTCGTGCAGAACTGCTCCCGCACGGTAACCCGGCAGGACCTGCAGCATTGCCTCGACGGGTTCGACACCCCTGGTGCGGCCACCCGGTCTATCGATGTGTACGTCGGCCGGGTGCGCCGGAAGCTCAAGGGCTGCCGGCACGCCCTCGTCACCGTCCGCAGCGGCGGCTACCGCTTCGTCCCCGGTCCGCTGGCCACCGTCCGCGGACCAGCGGAATACAGCATCTGACCCGGATTAGCCCGCCGCTGCCACCGACCCCTCGATGGAAGGAACTTCATGCAACGCACCGTAACCAACAAGCTGCACGCCCCCACCCGACTGCAGTCCGGCGCCCCGGCCCCCGGGTTTACGCTGCCCGACTCCGCGGGGCGCCGGATTTCGCTGTCCGATTACCGCGGCAAGAACGTCATCATCTACTTCTACCCCCGCGCCGCCACCCCCGGCTGCACCGCGGAGGCCTGCGATTTCCGCGACAGCTTTGCCGCACTCCAAGGTGCGGGCTTCGAGGTCCTGGGCATCTCCCCCGACGCACGGGAGGACCTGGCCGCCTTCGCGGCCGAGCATGCCCTGACCTTCCCGCTGCTCGCGGACCAAGACCACGCCACAGCCCTGGCATACGGGGCCTGGGGCGAGAAGCTGGTGGACGGCGAAGTCCACGAAGGAACCCTCAGGTCCACAATTGTGGTGGGCCAGGACGGCAACGTGTTCCTGGCCCAGTACCGGGTCGGCGCGGAGGGCCACGTGCGGGCCCTCCGGGAGGAGCTGGGCGTCTAAGCGCCGGACGACTGCTCCACCGCCTTCGGCTTTCCGCCACGGTTTCGGCCAGGGGCGCCGCGGATCCCCGGTGCCGCGGTCTGATTCCGCCGCGGATTTCCGAAGGCACCGAACGGGCCCTCACGCGCGGCCTAAAAAAGGGCGCCCGCAACGGCCTGCGTCAGCTGATGGATCACTTCGGTGCGTTCGGGAATGTCGCTTTCATCCTGGCCCTTGGTGTAGATCACGAGGGCGTAGGCGGTGCTGCCCTGGGCCAGGATCGCGGCATCGTGAAGCTCATCGCCGAGGAGGCCGTACTTGTGGAAAACCGTGATGCCCTCCGGAACGGCCGCTGGAATCAGCGTTTCGTAGTTGGTGTCCTGCATATAGGACAGCAGCTGCGCGGTGTCCCCGGCGTTCAGGAGCGTGCCGGAGTAGACGCCGGAGATGATGGTCGCCATTTCCGCCGGCGTCAGTGTATTGGTTTCGGGGTCGTAGCTCACGCCTAGCGATGCCGCGTACTCCGTCAGCTCCTCGTGGCCCACGGCATCCATGATCAGCGACCAGGAGTCGTTGTCGCTTTGCTGGATCATCTCCCGGAGCTGGAATCCGGCGGTGTAGCTCCCCATCGGGTCCTCGAGGCTGGCATCCCCGGTTTCGACCAGATGGTAGAAGGCCGCCGCTGCCAGGACCTTGGCCGTGCTGGCCGCCACGAACTTCTCCTGGACACCGTATTCGTGGGCGTCCGCAGAGCCTGCGCCCTTGGAAAGATCGACCAGCGCCACGCCGAACTGGTACTGGCTGTTGGCCGCGATGATGGCATTGACCTTTGCGTCGAGCGCCGCGTCGATGGACCCGGCCGGCGGGGACGGGGCAGACTTTCGGGCCGCCGCGTCCAGCCCCGCCGGGGCCGGGTTGCTGGCCTGGGCCGTCGTCGGAGCTGATGGCGCGGCCGACGCCGCCGCGAGATTCGCCGCCGTGCGGGCTTGGGCGGAGGAGTAAATCCCTGTCGCCAGCGCGAGTGCCAGCACCGCGGCGACGGCTGCGAGGATCACGGCCCGGACCCGGCGAGGCGCCCGCCCCCGGCCGGTGCCCGCGCGTCGTGATCCGGTGCGTGGCTCTCGTGTCGTGTGATCGTCCATAGAGGCCTGACTTTAACCAGCCCACCTATGCATCAGCTATGAAGAGGCTGTCACGACGGCCCAGACCCGGCGCAGCTGCCGAGCTGAGGAGGACGCTGAACGACACACAGTCGGCTCTCCCGGACCGCCGTCACACCGCCCTACCCTCCGCCCAAAAGACGCCGCAAACGCCGGCCGTCGCACCATCCGTTGGACCGCCGGCACACCGCCGGCAACCGACGGAATACAGGCCTCGGCGCAGGTGTTGTGCACCACAGACCAGTTGTCCCCTCCCCCTAAGGATCACCATGAGCGCCAATCCGACTGTCAAACTCCAGCCCGGCACGCCGGCCCCGGAATTCACGCTGCCCGATGCCGAGGGCAAGCCGGTCTCCCTCGCCGACTACCGCGGCAAGAACGTCATCGTGTACTTCTACCCGCAGGCCGCAACCCCGGGCTGCACCACCGAGGCCTGCGATTTCCGTGACAACCTGGCATCCCTGCAGGGCTCGGGCTACGAAGTCCTGGGCATCTCCCCCGATGCCCCGGACGCCTTGGCTCACTTCACCGGCGACTTCGCCCTGACCTTCCCGCTTCTGGCCGACGAGGACCATGCCGTGGCTCTCGCCTACGGCGCCTGGGGCGAGAAGCTGATCCACGGCGAGGTCACGGAGGGCATCGTCCGCTCCACCGTGGTGCTGGACCCCGAGGGCAAGGTGAAGCTCGCGCAGTACCAGGTCAAGGCCCAGGGCCACGTCGCTGCGCTGAAGGAAGAGCTGGGCGTCTAGCAGCGCGGCCCCGGGTCAGGCCCGGGCGGAGCTGAGGCTCGGGTTTCGGCTCGGCTGGAGCTTAGGCTCGGGCTTCGGCTTCAGCCCGGCGGATTCCGCTACGCTTTCGGACCGCCGCAGCTTCGGCTTCGGCTTCAGCCCGGCAGATTCCGCTACGCTTTCAGACCGCCGCAGCGGAATAAGACAACCGCGCCGCGGATCCTGCCTGCGCCCGTCTGAAATCGGTGCGCGTGTCCGAAATCGGTGCGCCACTCGGAACACCGCGGATAAGTTGTCCACATCCGCGGCGCCGCCGGTTGTCCGGTCCGGCCTCGGGGGCCACGATCGGCACATGGAACTGCCACTGATTCTCAGCAGCGATCTCGCACGCCTCGGCCAGGACGCCCGAACCCTCGCGCGGCAGGCAAAATCGGGGCAGCTCCGGCGTATCCGGCAGGGCGTCTACGTACGGGCACGGGAATGGGACGCGCTGACGCCGTGGGACAGGTATCCGGTCCTCATCCGGGCGGCAGCCGCCACGCTGAGGAGCCGCACCGTGTTCTGCCGCCAGTCGTCCGCTGCTCTGTGGGACATGCCGCTGCTCGGCCATCAACATGTGGTCCGGGCCTGCACATCCGACGCCGGCGGCGGACGCTCGCGCGCCGGGGTCCGGCGTCATTTCGTCGATTTTGACTCGACGCAGATCGAGGAACATCGCGGGCTCCTGGTCACGGACCGCGTCCGGACAGCCTTGGACTTGGCAGCCTTCGAATCGTTCGAGCAGGGCGTCACGGTCTTCGACCACGTCCTCCGGTCACAGCCTGACAACTTGGCACCGGTCAGCCGCGAGGACCTGGACGCTGGCATTGACGGCAACTACTCCAAAGCCGCGGCCCGGCGAATCCGGATGGCCTTGAAGTTTGCTGATCCCGCGTCCGGCTCCCCCGGAGAATCGGTAAGCCGCGCGCTGATGCACCGGCTCGGTTTCCGGGTTCCCCTCCTTCAAGTCGAAATCCGCGATGCGCGGGGGCTGGTGGCATTCACAGACTTTGACTGGGCCGAAGAGAAGCTGTGCGGAGAATTCGACGGCCTCGTAAAGTACCGGAAAGCGGAGTATCTCCAGGGCCGAACACCGGCTCAGGCCCTCACCGACGAGAAGCGCCGGGAGGACAGGATCCGCGCCACGGGCCGACGCGTGATCCGCTGGACATGGTCCGAGCTGTCCAGCCCGGCAACCTTTGCGGCATTCCTGGCTGCGGCGGGTGTTCCGCGCCAGACACTCCCGTCGTGCCGTCGCTGATCCTGCGGTGGTTCCGCGACGACGGCTCCGAACCCGGACAGGGGTGTCTCGGATCCCGGGCTGCGCCGGGCAGTCCTCGCTGCGATTCCGGACCACCGCTCCAAACTCGGATCCCAGGCAGCTCGGACCCGGGACCCACGCTGGGCAGTTTCCGCTACGATTTCGGACCACCGTTCCAAGCTCGGACCCGGCCAGCTCGGACCCCGGCCCCACGCCGGGCAATCCTCGCTACGATTTCGGACCACGGCTCGGAACCCGGACGGGGGCGGCGCGGATCCCCGGTGCGCCCGTCTGAAACCGGTGCGCCCGTCTGAAAACGGCGCGGAAACCCAGCAGGCGGCCGCCTAGGGTTTGGTCCCGGCCACCACCGTGGCGGTGGACCGGAGCCGGATCGCGCCGTCGTGCTGATACCGGCCCAGCAGCTCGAACACGTCCGAGCGGATCAGGGCCCGCGACTCGTCGTCGGCTTTGGCCAGCCCCATGGCCACGGTGGTCGCAATTTCGGTCATGAACTCCCAGTAGCTCTCGGGGGTTTCATGCACCAGCTCGGTGCTGACCTGATATTCGGTCACTTCCGTGAGCCCGGCGTCCTTGAACATCCGGGTCATGAACCCGGTGGGTGCGCAGCGGAACAGCCCGGGGTTCCCTGCGGGCGGAATGGGCAGCTCGCTGTGCCGGGCAATCGTGCCCAGGATCAGGCTGGCCCACGGATTCTGGGCGGCCCGCCCCCAGACGACGGCGCCCACCCTGGCGCCGGGCTTGGCGGTGCGCGCCATTTCTCGCATGGCCGCGGACATCACCGGAAAGAACATCAAACCGAACCGGCAATACACGGCGTCGAACGTGTTGTCACCGAACGGCAGGGCGGCCGAGTCGCACACTTGAAAGTCCACGTTGTCCAGGCCCCTGGCCAACGCCTTCTCTTCGGCCACCCGCAGCATCCCGGCCGAAATGTCGGCCAGGACCACGCGGCCCTCCGGTACCTGCGCCGCGACATCGAGCGCGGGTTCCCCCGAGCCGGCCGCGACGTCCAGCACCGTGGAGTCGGGGCGAAGCCGGAGCTCCCGGAGCAGGGCGTCCCCGAACGGGGCATGCCAGCCGAGCAGTTCAGCGTCCCATTTCTTCCAGCCCGCCGAGAACTCATCCCAGAGCAAGCGCTGCTCCTCGCGAACACGGTCGGCCGAGGCTAACATGGCGGTTCCTTCGCTCGTCTGTACCTAGCCTTTCCCCACCCCTAGTCTGCGCCGGGAATCGGTCACCGGCAATGAGTCGAAGGGCAGTAGGCTTAACGGCATGTCTTCCCATGAAACCCCCGGCACCGCAGGCAACGACCCCCTGGGGGAACCGGTCCCGGGCGGCGTCCCGGCGCGGCGCGAGGTCACCGTCCGCCGGGCGCCGAAGTATGTGCCGTTCCTAATCCTGGGCGGCCTCGTGGGCGTGGCCGCGGCTGCCATCATCGCCTTTGCACTCCCCGGTGATGCCAGCTACGACGCCAGCTCCGTTTTCGGCTTTTTCATGATTCTTTGTGCAGCCGGCGGCGTCATCCTGGGGGCCGTGGCGGCTCTCGTGCTGGACCGGGTCAGCGTCCGCCGCGCCGAGCGCGCCGTCGTCGAACCCGTCCCCGATTCGGTCTCCGACGCCGACGACGACGGGAACCGCATCTAGGGGCGGCAGGTCATAATCCGGCCGCCGGAAAAGTCTTAGCGCACATCGTGAGATAATCGACCAGTGGCACGCGGCGATGGAAAACTTTCTCATGATCTTCTCCCAGGCGAAAAAGGCCCTCAGGACGCATGCGGCGTCTTCGGGGTCTGGGCACCCGGTGAAGAAGTAGCAAAACTCACCTACTACGGGCTGTACGCACTGCAGCACCGCGGTCAGGAGTCGGCTGGTATTGCAACCAGCGACGGCAAGCGGATTAACGTCTACAAGGACATGGGCCTCGTTTCCCAGGTCTTCGACGAGACCACGCTGAACACCCTGACCGGGCACCTGGCCGTCGGCCACTGCCGCTATTCAACTACGGGTGCGAGCCACTGGGCCAACGCCCAGCCCACCCTGGGCGCGACCGCCACGGGCACCGTGGCCCTGGCCCACAACGGCAACCTGACCAACACGGCCGAGCTCAAGGCGATGATCGAGGACCGCAACGGCGGCCAGCTCAGCGGCGAGATGAAGCAGGGCAACACCTCGGACACGGCGCTGGTCACGGCGCTCCTGGAGGGCGAAGAGGGCAAGTCCCTTGAGCAGACCGCGATGGAGCTGCTGCCCAAGATCAAGGGCGGCTTCTGCTTCGTCTTCATGGATGAGGGCACCCTCTACGCGGCCCGCGACACCTACGGCATCCGCCCGCTCTGCTTGGGCCGGCTGGAACGCGGCTGGGTGGTGGCCTCCGAGCAGTCCGCCCTCGCCACCGTCGGCGCCAGCTTCATCCGCGAGATCGAGCCCGGCGAGTTCATCGCGATCGACGAGGACGGCGTCCGTTCCCAGCGCTTCGCCGAGGCGACGCCGGCCGGCTGCGTTTTCGAATATGTCTACCTCGCCCGCCCGGACGCGTCCATTGCGGGCCGCTCGGTATACGAATCCCGCGTGGAAATGGGCCGCCAGCTGGCCCGCGAAAACACCCAGGAAGCGGACATCGTCATCCCGGTGCCGGAATCGGGCACCCCCGCGGCGGTGGGCTACGCCGAGGAATCCGGCATCCCCTTCGCGCACGGCTTCGTCAAGAACTCCTACGTCGGCCGCACGTTCATCCAGCCCTCGCAGACGCTGCGCCAGCTCGGCATCCGGCTCAAGCTCAATGCCCTCGAATCCGTGATCCGCGGCAAGCGTGTCGTGGTGGTGGATGACTCGATCGTCCGCGGCAACACCCAGCGCGCCATCGTGCGGATGCTCCGGGAAGCCGGCGCCGCAAGCGTCCACATCAAGATTTCCTCCCCGCCGGTCAAGTGGCCCTGTTTCTACGGCATCGACTTCGCCTCCCGCGCGGAACTGATCGCCAACGGCGCCACCGTCGAGGAAATCACCCAGGCCATCGGTGCCGACTCGCTCGCCTATATCTCCGAAGACGGCATGATCGGCGCCACCCGGCAGCCGCGCGAACGGCTGTGCACCGCCTGCTTCACCGGCAAGTACCCGATCGAGCTGCCGGGCGCGGACAAGCTCGGCAAGAACCTGCTTGAGCGCACGGACCTCGGCGGGCTGCCCGCCACGGCAGCGCCGGCACCGTCCGCCGCGTCCGACGCCGATCCCGGCACCTCGATCGCGGACGACCCGGCCGCCAAGGCCGGCGCCACCGGCTGCGACCCGGGCCCGGACTCCGAATTCGAAGAACTGCTCACCGATGCCGACCGCGTCACCTCAGCCGACAAGAAAGAGCCAGTATGACTTCCGCCTCCCCGGCCGCTGACATGAATGCCGCCCAGAACGCCGGCATCACCTACGCCTCCGCCGGCGTCGACGTCGAAGCGGGAGACCGCGCCGTCGAGCTCATGAAGGATGCCGTCAAGGCAACCCACAACGCCTCAGTGATCGGCGGCGTCGGCGGGTTCGCGGGGCTCTACGACGTCTCCCGGCTGCTGACCTACAAGCGGCCGCTGCTGGCCACCTCCACCGACGGCGTCGGCACCAAGGTGGCAATCGCCCAGGCCATGGACATCCACGACACCATCGGTTACGACCTCGTCGGCATGGTGGTGGACGACATCGTCGTCGTGGGCGCCGAGCCGCTCTACATGACCGATTACATCGCCTGCGGCAAGGTTGTCCCCGAGCGCATCGCCGACATCGTCCGCGGCATCGCGGCCGCCTGCTCGGTCGCCGGCACCGCCTTGGTGGGCGGCGAAACCGCCGAGCACCCGGGCCTGCTCGGGGAGCACGAGTACGACGTCGCCGGTGCCGCCACCGGCGTGGTCGAGGCCGACGCTCTGCTGGGCCCGGACCGTGTCCGCGCCGGCGACGTCGTGATCGGCATGGCCTCCTCCGGCCTGCACTCCAATGGCTACTCCCTGGTCCGCCGCGTGGTCAACCACGCCGGCTGGGCCCTGGAACGCCATGTCTCCGAACTCGGCCGCACCCTGGGCGAGGAGCTCCTCGAGCCCACCCGCGTCTACGCCGCGGACTGCCTGGACCTGGCCCGCACCTTCCCGGTCAACGGCTCCGCCGCTGGCGGCAAGGCTGTCCACGGCTTCAGCCATGTGACCGGCGGCGGACTCGCGGCCAACCTCGCCCGCGTCCTCCCGCAGGGCCTGCTGGCCACCGTGGACCGCTCCACCTGGGAGCTCCCGGCCATCTTCAAGCTGGTCGCCGAGCTCGGCAACGTCCCGCTCGCCGACCTTGAGCGCACCCTGAACCTGGGTGTCGGCATGGTCGCCATTGTTTCCCCGGAGGCCGCGGACGCCGCCGTGAACCGGCTCAACGACCGCGGCCTGCCGTCCTGGATCATGGGCACGGTCCAGGAGAACTCGGACTCGATCGTCAAGACCGGCCCGGACTACGTCCAGGGCGCCAAGGGCGTCGACGGCGGCGCCGTCCGTTTGGTCAACGCCTACGCCTGATCCCGCCCGCACCATCATCGAGTGCTCCCCACCGGCACCCTAGCCTCCCAAGTCCCCACCGGCTCCCAGCCCTCGCAGGCTCAGGCAGGGGCCTCGCCGGAGTGGGCCCAGCCGCCGTTTGGAGACCAGGAAACGGCGGTTGGGGAGCACTCGATGGGTTTAAGCGGCGGCCCTAGACCTCCAACAGGTTGAACACGCCGCCCTGCGGGTCCTGGAGCGTGGCGATGCTGCCGGCTTCCCCGGCCTCCTCGGGTTCGATCAGCACGACGCCGCCCACGGCCACCGCGGCCTGAACCGCTGCCGCGACGTCGGAGACGCCGAAATAGACCTGCCACCCGGGCTGGAGGGTGTCCTGTGCATCGCCTGGGACCCGGGCGATCCCGGCCACCTCGGCGCCGTTCACCATGAGCGTGGTGTAGGTGCCGCCGTCGTCCTGGGGGTATTCGGTCACGTCGTGCCCGAGGATGTGCTGGAAGAACCCGACGGCGGCCTGGGGGTCCGGCGTCAGGAGCTCGGCCCAGGCCAGGGCGCCGGCTTCCTGGTCCCGGGCGGCGCCGAAATGGGTGCCCGCCTGCCAAGCCCCGGTGGTTCCGCCGCCGGGCGGGGCGAAGAAGACCATGATGCCGGTGTCGCCGACCTGCTCCGGGCCGAAGTCGAGGCGCCCGGAGGAGTGGGCCAGCTCGGCGGCCAGATCACCGGCATCGTCAACTGCGAAGTAAACATTCCACCGTCCCGGGTCGCCCGAGGATTCCTGCTCCGCGGTCTGCGGGGCGATCACCGTCACCAGATCCCCACCGAGGTATGCCTTCGCGTAGCTGCGGCCGTCCGGGGTGGGCAAGTCTTCGTACCGCCAGCCGAAAACCTCCGCGTAGAAGGCCTTGGCTGCCCCCACGTCGCTGGTCTGGAGATCGGTCCAGCAGAGCTCGCCCTCGGCGAATCCTGTGCGAATGGTCATGGCAGTCCTTCCGGGCCGGCGGGTGGTGTCCGGGAGAATCCGGCACGATCAACCTAGCCCGAGGTCCAGCCGGTGACAACTACACCGACGGCGCGGGCCGCTGGCGTGCCGAGTATTCGCCCGGTATTCGCCCGGTGGCACAAGAAAGGCCGCCAGCCACGCCTGAGACAGGTGTGGCCGACGGCCTGAAAATCTTTGGCTGGCACCGCAGTGCCGGAAGGATCCTCCCGAAGAAACTGCCGGGAGGATGCGTCGACTAACCTATCCGACGGGAGTCAACCTCGTCGTCGTCGTCTTCCAAATCGTCCGCGTACTTATCCACATACGCCGAGTAATCCGGCTCGACCGGATCATCCGCAAAGTGGTTCGTGGCACGACTTCCCGGGCCCGTGAGCTCGCGCTGAAGGGCCGAATAGTCAGTGTTCGGGGAGTAGTACTTGATGTCCCGAGCCTGCTTGGTAGCTTTTGCCTTTTGACGGCCGCGCCCCATGGCGTGACCCCCTTTTGTACTTGGACCGGAGGTGGTCACCTTTGGCGATCGGTGAGGCCCCGGAATGTTTGGTCAATTTGTCGTACACCTAGATTACATGCTTTCGGCCCCGACTGCTTGCCGGCCCGCGCCCTGTGGACAGTGTGGCGCTTCCGGCGGACGGGCCACGGCCCGCCGCGCATGCGCCGCGCCGGGCTTGTTCGATAGAGTTTCGTGGTGTGCCCCCGGAAACGGGCCACGACGCCGGGCCTCCAGCCCCGGCCAAGATGCACGGAAGTGGTGAAATTCTCAGTGACCGAAGAGAATCCAAGGCGCGGCGGCTGGTCCGTCCCGCCGCCGCCTTCGAGGCTGCCGACGTCCGCCCTGCCCGTTATTGAAGCCGACAGTTACCCGGCCGGGCCCTCTCCGGCGGCCCCTCCGGCTGCGCCCCCGGATGAGCACCGGACCGGGACGCCCTGGGGCCTCAAGCCTCCGGCCGCAACGCGCCCGGGCCTCGCAGTCTCCGGCATCATCACCGCACTCTCGATCCGCATACGCCCGCTGGTCCGCCGCATCCGCCGCCAGGGGCGCAAGCGGCTCGGCGTGGCTGCGGCGGCGCTCATCGCTCTCGTACTTCTGGTGTGGCTGGCGGTGGCCTCATTCGCCGGCAGTACCCGGTCGTCCGCGGACGGCGGCCCGGCCCCCGCAGCGGCGTCGGGTTCGGCGTCGTCCGCGGCCGGCCGGGGAAGCCTGCCGCTGGAGGGGGTCAGCCCGATGGACTTCCAGTTGCGTGACTGCTTCAAGGACTTCGATCCGGATGCCCAGCAGTCCACCATCGTGGACTGCACCACCGGCCACTCGGCGCAACTGGTCGCCGTGGTGAAGTACGCGGGTGCGGACTCCTACCCCGGCCGGGAAATGCTTCAACAGAAGGCGCGCGATGCTTGCAAAGCCGCGCCGCTGACGGACATGGCTGGCGCCTACGCGCTGAGTTACAAGCTGGCGTACCCGAGCTCGAGCAGTTGGGGCAAGGGCGACCGCCGCGTCGACTGCTACGCCGTGACGGATGCCGGCAACGTCATCATGGAGTCCTTGCTCCCGTAGGTTTGCGCGGCCTTTCGGCCTTATCAATCCCCGGGCGTCGTAGCGCGCCGGCAGTACCCACGGCGCCCGCAAGTTCCGACGCACGACGGCGTTAGCGCGCCGGCAGCCGGGACGAACCCGGCTGCCGGCGGACGCTGGCGCGACACTGCTGCCGGCGGCTAGTCCTTGCGCCGGACCGAGAGGCCGGTGCCGGTGGAGGCGCCGCCGTCGGGCCGGTCGGTGGCGTCATGGCCGCCCATGGTGAGTTCCATCAGGTCCGGCGCGGTGTCCACCACAACCGTGTCCCCGTCGGAGATCTCGCCGGCCAGGATGGCCCGGGCCAGCCGGTCGCCGATCTCGCGTTGCACCAGCCGGCGCAGCGGCCGGGCGCCGTAGGCGGGATCAAAGCCGGTGACCGCCAGCCAGGCGCGGGCGCCCTCGGTAACTTCAAGGTTCAGCCGGCGGCCCTTGAGCCGCTCGCCCAGCTCCTTGACCTGCAGCTCCACGATCCGGGACAGCTCCTCCACGCTCAGCGGATCGAACAGCACCACCTCGTCCAGCCGGTTCAGGAACTCCGGCTTGAAGGAGGCATGCACGGTCGCCATGACGGCATTCTTCTTGGCCGCCGCGTCGAGGTTGGGATCCACAAGGAACTGGCTGCCCAGGTTAGAGGTGAGCACCAGGATCACGTTGCGGAAGTCCACGGTGCGGCCCTGGCCGTCGGTGAGTCGGCCGTCGTCGAGCACCTGCAGGAGGATGTCAAAGACCTCGGGGTGGGCCTTTTCCACTTCATCGAGCAGCAGCACCGAGTACGGGCGGCGGCGGACGGCCTCGGTCAGCTGACCGCCTTCCTCGTAGCCGACGTAGCCGGGGGGCGCACCGACAAGCCGGGCCACGGAATGCTTCTCCGAGTATTCGGACATGTCGATCCGGACCATCGCGCGCTCGTCGTCGAAGAGGAAGTCGGCAAGGGACTTCGCGAGCTCCGTCTTGCCGACGCCGGTGGGGCCAAGGAACAGGAAGGAACCGGTGGGCCGGTTGGGATCGCTGATCCCGGCGCGGGCGCGGCGCACGGCGTCGGAGACCGCGGCAACGGCCTTCTTCTGGCCGATCAGCCGCTCCCCCAGGACCTCTTCCATGTTCAGGAGCTTCTGGCTCTCGCCCTGCAGCATGCGCCCGGCCGGGATGCCGGTCCACGCCGAGATCACCTCGGCGATGTCATCCGCGGTGACCTCATCGGCCACCATCTGGCCGGACTTGTCGGGCACGGCCGCTTCGGCCTCGGCCGCGGCGTTCAGTTCCCGCTCCAGCGCGGGGATCTCGCCGTAGAGGATTCTGGACGCCGTTTCGAGGTCGCCTTCACGCTGGGCTTTGTCGGCCGCGGAGCGGAGCTCGTCGAGCTTGGCCCGCAGGTCGCCCACCCGGTTCAGGCCGGCCTTCTCGGCCTCCCAGCGGGCGTTGAGGGCCGCGAGCTCCTCTTTCTTGTCCGCCATGTCCGCGCGCAGGGCCGCCAGCCGCTCCACCGAGGCGGGGTCGGTCTCGCCGGCAAGGGCCAGTTCCTCCATGGTCAGGCGGTCCACCTGGCGGCGCAGCTGGTCGATCTCCTCCGGTGCGGAGTCGATTTCCATCCGCAGCCGGGACGCCGCCTCGTCCACCAGGTCGATCGCCTTGTCCGGCAGCTGCCGGCCGGAGATGTACCGGTTGGATAGCGTGGCGGCGGCCACCAGGGCGGAATCCGAGATGGAAACCTTGTGGTGCGCCTCGTAGCGCTCCTTGAGGCCGCGCAGAATGCCGATCGTGTCCTCCACACTCGGCTCGCCGACGAAGACCTGCTGGAAGCGGCGTTCCAGGGCAGGATCCTTTTCGATGTTCTCGCGGTACTCGTCGAGGGTGGTGGCGCCGATCAGCCGCAGCTCGCCGCGGGCCAGCATGGGCTTGAGCATGTTGCCGGCGTCCATGGAGCTGTCCCCGGTCGCGCCGGCCCCGACGACGGTGTGGAGCTCGTCGATGAACGTGACGATCTGGCCCTCGGAGCTCTTGATTTCCTCCAGGACGGCCTTGAGCCGCTCCTCGAATTCACCGCGGTACTTCGCCCCGGCCACCATCGAGGCAAGGTCCAGGGCGATCAGGGTCTTGCCGCGCAGGCTTTCGGGGACATCGCCGGCCACGATCCGCTGGGCAAGTCCCTCGACGACGGCGGTCTTGCCCACGCCGGGTTCACCGATGATGACTGGGTTGTTCTTGGTCCGGCGGCTCAGCACCTGGATGATGCGGCGGATCTCGGCGTCGCGGCCGATCACCGGGTCCAGCTTGCCGGAGCGGGCAATCGCGGTGAGGTCGGTGCCGTATTTCTCCAGCGCCTGGAACGTGTTCTCGGGATCGGCATTGTCCACCTTGCGGTCGCCGCGGACACCGGGCAGCGCGGCGAGGAGGGCCTCGTGGGAGGCGCCGGAGTCTCGCATCAGCTTGCCGACGGCGTCACTTCCGGAGGCGAGCCCCAGCAGCAGGTGTTCGGTGGAGACGAAGGTGTCTCCGAGCCGCTCGGCCTCGTTCTGGGCGTTCTTGATGGCCTGCAGGGCAGTGCGGGACAGCTGCGGCTGCTGCACCGAACTGCCGGAGGTGGACGGAAGGGCCTTGATGGCGCTGCTGGCCTGGACGCTGACGGAATCTGGGTCCGTCCCCGTGGCGCGGAGGAGCGCGACGGCGACACCCTCGCGTTGGTCCATGAGCGCCTTGAGCAGGTGGGCGGGTTCAAGCTGGGGATTCCCCGCCGTCGAGGCGTTCATTGCGGCTGCCGCCAGAGCCTCCTGGCTCTTGGTGGTGAATTTGGCGTCCAAAGAGAGCTCCTTCCGGGAACATGCTGATACTAAAGTTGAGTCTACTCCGCTCAACTTTACGGCGGGTTCCTTTTGGTCCATGTTTGCCGACGGCGAAACGGCTGTCTAGGGCCGGACTCCCCGCAGCCCTCGCGGCACGGGACCCCCGGGACATGCCCCTCCCCGGCCGCGAGGACTGGACATAATCCCACCATGCCCTTTGCCTGAGACCAGGAATGGACATGTCCCGTGTCCATGGGCACCAAGAATGAGCATGTGGGCGCCAAGAATGAGCATGTCCCCTGCTTCTGGGCGTCAAAATGCATACATGCATCGGACTTGACGCCAGGAACGGCCCCGCTCCGGACATGCCCTCCGCCGACCCTGTACGACCGGGCATGTTCGCCGCCGAGCCGGCGCCAGGACCTGAAGATTGGACATGCTCCCCGCCGCCAAGCCGGACAAGGCGACATTCCCTCCCCCGGTCCGAGCCATTGGACATAATCCCCATATGTCCACTCCTGGGACTGAAGGCTGGACATATCCCCCAGCAACGCGCCCGGCCATTGGACATGCTCCCCGTAGTCGGGCCTGACCACTGGACATGTCCACTGACGGGCTCAGGAGCTGGACATGCCCTGCGCGGGGCCGGGGCCAGGGAATGTTGCGCAGCAAGCTCTGACTGGGCTCAGTAGGCGAAACGCGGCCCCACGAAGGAGCGGCACGGCGGCCGGGTCCCCCAAGGAACCGGCCACCGAGCCAAACACTCCCACCCCGAAAGCTTGTCACATGTTTGACAAGCATTGTCACGCGACGCTCCGGGCCGGACCGAAACTCGTCGGTATTGTGGAACCCATGAATGAGTCGTCCGCACCGCAAAATCCCGAGCACCGGAGTGTATTCCTGGACAAGCAGCACCCGGCGGCCTGGCGCGCACTGAACGGGCTTGGGCTCAAAGCCAAGGAAGCGGCCGAGGACGCGGGACTGGACGACAAGCTCATCGAGTTGCTCAACGTCCGCATCTCGCAGATCAACGGCTGCGCCTACTGCCTTGACCTGCACGTGGGCGATGCCGTCAAGGGCGGCGAGTCGGCCCAGCGTCTGGCTGTCCTCTCCGCCTGGCGCGACACCACGCTCTTCTCCGAAAAGGAACGGGCTGCACTGACTCTGGCCGAGGCGATCACTTCCATCGCCGACGCCCGCACCCGAGACCATGAGGGCGCCCAGGCGCGGAAGCACCTGACGCCGGAGGAATTCTCCGCGGTCAGCTGGCTGGCGATCACGATGAACGCGTTCAACCGGGTCTCGATCGTCAGCCAGCACCCCGTTCGCGCCGCCGGCGACTAACCTCGCCACAGAGCCGCACTCCCGCCCAGCCCGCCCGGCACTCAGTCAGGCCCACCCCGTCCGGCACTCAGTCAGCCCCGCCCCGCTCCCCGGCGAATCACCCGGCCGGCCACTCAGCCCCGCCCAGCTCGTCCGGCAATCCGCCCCGCCCGTCCGTCGCTCCAGGACGAAACCCAGGCCCAGCGCCCCGGGGCTGCGCCCACGCTACGCCGGGTAGATCGACACCGCCGCGGCCTTGACCACGAAGTAGGCCTCCAGCCCCGGCGCCAGGCCAAGGTCCGCGGAGGCGGCGGGCGTGATGTCAGCCGACAGGTCGCCGGCGCGGACCCGGATCTGGTCCCCGTGCGGCTCTAGATCCGTGAGCCTTACCCGGAACGAGTTCCGCGGGCTGCCATGGGCCTCGCTCAGGAAGACGGACACCGCCGACGGCGGAAACGCGGCCACTCCGGCCTGCCCGGGGACCAGCGGATCATCATGTTGGCCGGCGAATTCCAGCCCCTCGGCCGAACGGACGCCGGCGGCGGTCACGGTTCCCGCCACCAGGTTCAGTCCGGCAAGACCGGCGGCGAAGCGGCTGCGCGGGCGCCGGAGCACCTCGCGGACGGGGCCTTCCTCGGTGATCCGGCCCTCCTCCAGCACAATCACCCGGTCCGCGAGCATGTACGCGTCCAGGATGTCGTGGGTGACAATGACGGCGCGGCGCCCGGCGAGGACCCGCTTGAGCAGCCGGCGCAGCAACGGCGCGGCATGGATGTCCAGGGCCGCCATGGGTTCATCCAGCAGCAGGACGTCGGGGTCGGCCGCCAGCGCACGCGCCACGGCCACCCGTTGCGCCTGGCCGCCGGACAGCTCGCCGGGTCGCCGGGAGGCGAGCTCCGCGGCGTCGACTTCGGCCAGCCAGCGTCTCGCGGTTTCCCTGGACGCCACCTTGCCCACGCCGGCGCTCCGGGGTCCGAAGGCGACGTTGTCGAGCACGCTCAGGTGCGGGAACAGGAGTGGCTCCTGGGCCAGCAGGGCGGTGCCGCGGCGGTGGGGAGCGGTCCAGGTGTTCGCCCCGGCACCGAGCTGGAACAGGACCCTGCCGTCCACCTCGCCGCTGCCGGTGTCCGGGCGCAGCAGGCCCGCCATGACGGAAAGCAGTGTGGATTTGCCGGCCCCGTTGGGACCGAGCACGGCCAGGGTTTCCCCCGGCGCCAGGGTCACGGAGACGTCGAAGCCGCGGGCGGCAATGGCGGCGTTGATGCGGACGCTCACCGTGCCACCGGCTCCAGCGCGGGCTCCGCCGAACCTGCGCGCGGGGTGCGCGGCGCCGCGCCGGAGCCACGCGCGGCGGCCGCTCCCGGACCCCGGTAGGACAGTCCGACGACGGCGACAGCCACCGCGACAAGTAGGAGTGACAATGCGACGGCGGCGTCGGCGTCGGTCTCGCGCTGCAGATAGATCTCCAGCGGCAGGGTGCGGGTGACGCCCTGCAGGCTCCCGGCGAACGTGAGCGTGGCGCCGAACTCGCCCAGGCTGCGCGCGAACGAGAGCACGGCGCCGGACGCCAGCCCGGGCAGCACCAGCGGGAGGGTCACCCGGCGCAGCACCGTGGTGGGGCGGGCGCCGAGCGTCGCCGCGACGGCCTCGTACCGGCTGCCGGCCGAGCGCAGGGCGCCTTCGAGACTCACCACCAGGAACGGGAGGGCGACGAAGGTCTGAGCCAGGACCACGGCCGTGGTCGAAAAGGCGATCTGGATGCCCGCCAGTTCGAGCGATCGCCCGAGCAGCCCCTGCCGGCCGAAGGTGTAGAGCAGCGCGATGCCACCGACGACGGGCGGCAGGACCAGCGGCAGGAGCACGAAGGAACGGAGCAGCCGCTGCCCGCGGAACTGCCCGCGGGCCAGGACGAGAGCAAGCGGGACGCCCAGCACGATGCACAGCGCGGTGCTGGCCGCGGCGGTCCGCAGGCTCAGCCCCAGGGCCGTGAGGGACGATTCGGAGGTGACCAGGGGCAGGAACTGGGGCCAGTTGACCTTCGCGACGACGGCGGCCAAGGGCAGCAGGACGAATACGGCGCCTGCCGCGGCGAGGACATAGATCCAGCGCGGGATGCCCTGGTAACCGTGCCTCATCCGCGACTCACTTCGTGCCGAACCCGGCGTCGCCCAGGACTTTCTTGCCCGCCGCGCCGGTGACCAACGCCACGAAGGCCGCCGCCAGGTCCTTGTTCTTGCTGGCGCCCACCGTGGCGATGGGGTAGGTGTTGACTGCCTGGCCCGCCTCGGCGAAGGGGATTCCCTTTACCTTGTCGCCGGCGGTCTTGACGTCCGTGACGTACACGAGTCCGGCGTCGGCCTCGCCCGAGGTGACCTTGCCCAGGACGTCGGTGACAGAGGATTCCTCGCTGACCGGCTTCAGCGTCACGCCTGTGGATTTTTCGACGGCGGCGGCCGCGGCGCCGCAGGGGACCTGGCCGGCACACACCACCACCCGGACCCCGGGACGGGCAAGATCGGCGAACGAGGCGATCGATGCCGGGTTGGCCGGCGGGACGGCGATCGCGAGGACGTTGGTGGCGAAGTTCCTGGCGGGACCGTCCAGGAGTCCGGCGTCGGCGAGCTTGGCCATGTTCTTGGTGTCCGCCGAAGCGATGACATCCGCGGGGGCTCCCTGGCTGATCTGGGTGACGAGATCGGAGGAGCCGGCGAAACTCAGAGCCACCTTGGTGCCCGGGTTCGCCGCCTCGAACTCGGCGGCGAGCTTCGTGAAGGTGGCCTTCAGCGAGGCCGCGGCGAAGACCGTCAGGGTTCCGGTGGGCTTGGCCTCCCCCGCGCCTGACGTTGAGCCGCCGGTGCCCGATGCCGCGCCCGCTCCGCTGCCGGGCGCTCCCGCGCACGCAGCAAGGACAATGGAGACCGTGGCGGCGGCGATCAGAGCGGTGAGCCTGCGCGGCAGTTTCATATGACGGCCTTTCCTTTGGGGGTCTCGATGATCACGGTGGTGGCTTTCACCACGGCGGTTGCGACGGAACCGAGTTCCAGTCCCAGATCACGAACGGCCTCGCTGCTCATCAGGGACACCACCCGGAAGGGCCCGCACTGGAGCTCGACCTGTGCCATCACGGTGTCCGCCGTAATCGCCGTGACGAGTCCGACGAAGCGGTTCCGGGCGGAGCTGCCCACCCGGGCAGGGTCCTCCGGAAGCTGGGCCTGTTCCCGGGCCAGCTGTGCGAGCTCCAACCCGTCTACGGCCAGACGGCCGGAGTCATCCTTGAGCGCAGTGAGGTTTCCCTGCTCGGTCCAGCGCCGGACGGTGTCGTCACTGACACCGAGGAAGCGGGCTGCTTCGGAGATGCGAATCTTAGGCATATCTCCATGATAATCCTCATTTGCGGTTTTGGAACGGATTATTTACCGCATAAACAACCCTGAGGCAGCTTGACGACGCCGGGACAACCGTCGCTGCGTGGCCCGGTCCGCAGCGCGCAGATGCCCGCGGCCCGGCCCCGCGTGCCGCGGGCGGCGTTAGACTTCCACCATGGCCGTCTATGTCGATCCCCCTCTCTGGCCTGCCCACGGAACGCACTTTTCCCATCTGGTGTCCGACACCTCGCTTGATGAGCTGCACGCCTTCGCTGCCGCTGCCGGCATCCCCGATCGGGCGTTCGACGGCGACCATTATGACGTTCCCGAGTCCCGGCACGCGGCCCTGGTGACCGCCGGGGCCATCCCCGTGGAAGGCCGGGTCCTGGTCCGCAAGCTGATTGCGAGCGGCCTTCGAATCCCGGCCCGACGACGTGGAAAGGCCCTCCGGGTCCCGCTCCTGAACCGCTGGAACGAGACGCTGCCGGGCCACGACGCCCTCTTCCTGGATCTGATGGACCGCTGGGGCGAGGAGAACCGGAAATACCACGGCCGCACCCATCTGCTGGCCGTGCTGGAGGCTCTGGACCGGCTGTGCGAGCCGGCCGGCGCGCCCCGGCACGTGGTCCTGGCCGCGTGGTTCCACGACGCCGTCTACCGCGGCGTCGCAGGCCAGGACGAGGACGAGTCGGCCCGCCTGGCCCAGGACCGGCTCCGGCATGCAGACCTTCCTGCCGCCGAGGTGGACGAGGTGGTGCGCCTGGTGCTGCTGACGGCGGACCACTGCCCGGAGCCCGGCGACGACGCCGGCGCCCTGCTCAGCGACGCCGATCTCTCCGTCCTTGGCGGGGCCCCGGAGGCTTACGCCCGCTACCGGGCCGCGGTCAGGGAAGACTTCGCGCACATCGGCGACGCCGACTTCGCCGCCGGCCGCGCCGCGGTGGTCCGCCGGCTGCTGCAGCTTGATCCGCTCTTCCATACCGACCGCGGCCGCGAACTGTGGATGGAGGCGGCCCGCCGGAACCTCCAAGGCGAGCTCGCGTAACCGGCAGGCCGGCTGAGTGTCGGCAGCCGCCGGCGCTCAGGCGGCAACGCTGAGGTGATCGGCCAGCCTGTCGAACGATTCACGCCAGCCCTCGCCGTGGCGGTCCCGGCTGGCTGCTGAGTCGAACGGGCCCTGCGTGAACGTCATCTGGGTGCCGCCGTCGATCTCATCCAACCGGATGGTCACCTCGGTCTCGAACCCGCGGGTGCCGTCCGGTTTATCCCAGGCATGGGTGAACACGAACAGCTGCGGCGGCTCGATGTCGGTGTGCACTCCGCTCCACCAGAATTCCTCCCCGGTGCTGTCCTGGACCATGCAGGCGCGGTACAGGCCGCCGACTTCAAGGTCGGCGTCGATACTCTCACGCGGAACGTGGAAACCGCGCGGACCCCACCACCGCGGTGCCTGGTCCGGGTCCGTCAATGCAGACCACACCACCTGGACAGGTGCCCTGAACTCGCGGACGATCACCAGCATCAGGTCTGTGTCGCCCGACGCCAGTTCGCTCATGATCCCCTCCCGGATTCCTTAGAAATGACAGCAGGGCCGCCCCGCCTGCACCACAGCCCTAGCGGCGGCCGTGGACGTAGGTCGGCACAAACGGCGTATTGCTCGGAACGATCTGCTTGCCCAGCGGCATCAGCGAGACCGGGATGAGCTTGAGGTTGGCGATGGCCAGCGGGATGCCGATGATGGTGATGGCCATCGCGAAGGCAGTGACAACGTGCCCGATGGCGATCCAGATGCCCGCCACAAGCAGCCAGATGACGTTGCCCAGCAGGGTAAAGACACCGCTTCCGCCCGGCTTGTCCACCACCATGCGGCCGAATGGCCACAGGGTGAAGGACGCGATGCGGAAGGAGGCCAGGCCCCACGGAATGGTGACTATCAGCAGGCAGCAGATGATGCCGGCAAAGAAGTATCCGAGGGCCAGCCAAAGCCCGCCAAAGATCAGCCAGATGATGTTCAGGAGTGTCTTCATGAATCCATTCTCGCCCGTGGGAGTGACATTGGACCTAGGGAGGGGCCGGGATCATTTCGCTGACTTTCGTCACGGCTCCTAGGTATCGGCCTGCTTCACCATGGCGGCCTCAACATTGATCTTTACCTTGTCGCTGACCAGCAGCCCGCCGGCGGCGAGGGCGGCGTTCCAGGTCAGGCCGAATTCTTTCCGGCTGATGTCCGCCTCGGCGCTGAATCCGGCCCGGGTAGCGCCGAAGGGGTCCACCGCGACGCCCGTGTACTCGACCTCGAGTTCCACGGTCTTGGTGGTGTCACGGATCGTCAGTTCGCCGGTCAGCACGTAGTCCTCCCCTTCGCCACGGATCCCGGTGGCCCGGAACGTCATGTCGGGGTACTTCTCGACGTCGAAGAAGTCCGGACCGCGGACGTGCCCGTCGCGGTTGGCGTCCCCGGAGTCGAAGCTGGCCGTCTTCACCGTGGCGTGCAGGCTGGCATCCGCGAGGGACTCGCGCACCCTGGCCTCGGCGGTGGCCTCATTGAACCGCCCCCGGACCTTGCTGATGCCCGCATGGCGGACGCTGAAGCCGACTTCACTGTGGGACATGTCCAGCGTCCACACTCCGGGGGTCAAGCCTTCGGGCAGAGTCACAATGGTCTCCTTCGAGCACGGGCGGGCCTGTCCCGCCGGGACAATCGGGGTATTCCCCCACCCTGCATGCTAACGAGGAAGCCCGTCCCGGGCTAGGTCCCGCCGGCCCTTGACGCGGGGCGCGGAGTCTTCCGCCGGGCTGGACATGCGGGCCGCAGCCCATGCCTGCGGCCCGCATCCGGGCACGGGCTACTCTGGCCATCGTTCCAGGGCCGGGCTAGTCTGGCCTGTAAATGCCGGGCAATCACCCGTGTTCACGGGATTCTGTGCACAGCTTCACCCGCACAATCCCGATCGACCAAATGATGTGAGGAATCGTGGCCAGGTCCCTGGGGAAACGTGGCAAGGCGGCCACAGGCGCATGGGTGCTGAGCATCGCCCTGCTGCTCGCCGCGTGCCAGCCCGGGCCGCCGGAACCGTCCCCGGTTCCCGGCACGCCGTCGTCGTCGAGTCCGGCACCGCCGTCATCGGGTGGCCGGCCGTCGCCCAGTGCAGCGCCGTTGCCGGCCGGGTCGGTGCACTTCACCGCCCAGGGGGACATCGGTGTCAGTACGGGCGCCAAGAAGGTACTCGACGTCGTGGCCGGCCTCGAACCCCAGCTGAACCTCGCCCTCGGCGACTTCGCGTACAAGGCCGGGATCGAACAGCAGTTCTGCGACATGGTCACTGCCCGGCTCGGCAGGGACTTTCCCTACCAGCTGGTGACCGGAAACCACGAGAGCGACGGCCACGACGGCGACATTGCGAAATTCGTCCAGTGCCTGCCCAACAAACTGCCGGGCATCCAAGGCGAATACGGCACCCAGTGGCGGGTAGATGTCCCCGCGCAGAAGCCCGTTGTCCGCTTCATCCTGGTCTCCCCCGGCATCGATTTCCGGGACGGGCAGCCGCTGGACTATTCCAGGGACAGCGAACGCTGGCGCTGGACCGCGGACGCAATCGACGAGGCCAAGTCGCAGAATATCCCGTGGACGGTGGTGGGCATGCACACCCCCTGCCTGAGCATCGGAAATTATGGCTGCCTAGCGGGGCAGGACTTCACCAACATGCTGATCGAGAAAAAAGTGGACCTCGTCCTGTCCGGCCACGACCACGTCTATCAGCGGACGCACCAACTGGCCACGGGCGGGGCCTGCGCGGAACTCGTTCCCGCCAGCTTCACCTCCGGGTGCCTGGCCGATACCGACGGCTCCATGGTCAAGGGCTCAGGCACCGTGTTCGCCACCGTAGGCGTCGGCGGTGTCGGGCTCTACGATGTACATGCCGACGACCCGGAAATGCGGTATTTCGCCAGCACGTCCGGCAGGAACCGGGATCCCGCCCTCGGGACGCTCGACGTCACGGCCACGGCGGATGAACTGGCTGCCCGGTTCGTTCCCGCAGACGGATACACGTTCTCCGACTCCTTCACCGTGCGCCGCCGGTAGGACCTGCGGCCAGGGCACACCTGCCGCCGGGCGTTCGGCTCAGGCCGGCACCCAGACGCTGATCCAGTCGAGCGAAAGGTGGCCCCGCGCCGCCGGGGCCGGGCAGCCGGTCAGGCAGGACTCGGTCTGCAGGATCAGGTGCATGGGCGTCTTGGGCGCCTTGGTGCTGACCCCCAAGGACTGGCCGTCCAGGAAGAACTCAATCCGGCCGGGACTCCACTCCATCGTGGCCACGTGCCACGATGTCACGTACTGGTCCGAATCCAGTTTCTCGAACGCGTCCCTGCCGTTCCGGGCGAAATGTGCAGCGCCGTAAATGATGCTGGCCAGGTCCCCTTCGGGGAAATCCACCTCGCCATCACGTGGCCACACGCCGCTGTCCGGCCACAGAAGCCAGGCCGTCTTGAATCCGGCGATGGCGTCGCCCCGGTACCGGACCGAGTACCGGCCGTGGAGCAGGCTGTTGGCGCGCGGCGGGTTGGAGCTGGCGTTGGGGATCCTGGGCGTCGGTGCCGCCCCCATCGAGATCCCGTTTTCCGAGTGCAGGTACCAGTCCAGGGCCCCGTTGCGGACGCTGAGAACTTTCGACGGGTAGTAGCCGGAGCGCGCCTTTTTGCCGCTGCGCTGCGCGGCGGTGTCCGGCGTCCCGTCTTTGTAGCCGGCGCTCCACTTGGCGCTGTAGAGCGGGCCGGGGAAGCCGCCGAGCGGGACGTCACCGGCAGAGAAGTCCTCGACGAAGACCTGTTTCCAGCCGGGCAGGTCACCGGTCATTTTCACATCTGTGGTGCGGGCCGAAAGCGGCGCTGGCCCCGCCTGCGGCGCACTCCCGCTGCCCGGCGCCGGCGGAGCCGCCGACCCGTCACCGGCCTCCGCGGCCTGGCTGGGCATTGCAGTCCCGCCGGGCACGGCAGCCTGGGGGCCAGGGGACTGGGTTGCGGCGTCCGGCGTGGCTGACGGATCCGCCGGCAACGCCGAACGGGACGTGAACATCGGCCGCTCGCCCGCTGGACCGGCATCCGCCCCACACCCCACCAGCGTCGTGACCAGCACGATGGCGGGAACAAGCATGATCCGGGAGGGGAGGGGACGCCGGCGGCCTCCCGGCACGCTCCCCCTATGAACGGGTGTTCGCATCCGGCCAGTCTGGCACGGAGGCATCATCTCATCAACGATTTCGCGGCGATTTTAATTGAATGTTCAAGTTAATCCAAGGTTAACGCAAGGTGCCGTGACCAGTATTTAAGCCTGGGGTAACAACTAAGTTGTCGATAACTGATCAGCGTCAGCATTGGGTCTAATTTCCGGGTTGGTAGGGCCGGGAAGCGCTGCAGTTGAGACGAGCAGAGAATACGTCATTGAGTGGTGAGGCCAGTGTCCATCCCGAATCTCAAGCCGAACGTGCGTCCTCAAACGGCGCCTCCGCCGGCAAACCCGTCCGTCAGCGTGGTAATTCCCACTTTGAACGAGGCGATGAACCTGCCGTGGGTTCTGCGGCGTATGCCCTCATATGTGGATGAGGTGGTAATTGTTGACGGTCGTTCCCTGGACGCAACCGTCGATGTCGCCCGGGCCCTGCGCCTGGACGTGGTGGTGGTGGCGGAAACGCGCCCCGGCAAGGGAAACGCGGTGCGTGCCGGATTCGCGGCGGCCTCAGGGGACATCATCGTCATGCTTGACGGCGACGGCAGCATGGATCCCCAGGAAATCGGCTGGCTGGTGACTCCGCTCCAGCACGAGTACGACTTCGTCAAAGGATCCCGATATGTGACGGGCGGCGGCTCAGATGATCTCACCTGGCTGCGCAGCGGGGGAAACAAGGCGCTCACCCTCCTGGCCAACGCCGTCCTCCACAGCGACTACTCGGACCTTTGCTACGGCTACATCGCGCTCCGCCGTGAATGCGTCGACATCCTGGAATTGAAGTCGGACGGTTTCGAGATAGAAACGGAACTGATTGTGCGAGCCTCCAGGGCCGGCCTGCGCATTGCCGAGGTTCCCAGCCATGAGCTTTCCCGCATCTCCGGCCAGTCGAATCTGCACACGTTCCGGGACGGATGGAGGGTTCTGCGCACTCTTGCCCGCGAGCGGGTGAGCTGGGAGGCGCCGACCGCCGGAGCCCGCCCCGAGGCCTTGCGACGGGTCAAGTACAAGTATCCAAACCTGGTGTTCCCGCATGTTCCCACCGATCCGAGCAGCGTTCTTGGCCTCCGGGCGGGTGAGTAGAATGTCCGAGCACTCCGGTTTGCCGGCGGCATCTGTGGTCATCTGCTCGTACTCGGAGGACCGTTGGGACCTGCTCATGGCCGCCCTCGACTCGGTCCGCACCCAGAGCGTCCCGCCCAAGCAGACGATCGTCGTCGTCGATTACAACGTGGACCTCTACAAGCGCCTGATCTTCACCGTCCCGGACGCAGTGATTGTGGAGAACAACGGTGCCAAAGGCCTCTCCGGAGCCCGGAATACCGGAACCGCCGTCGCCAAGGCAGAGATCGTGGCGTTCCTCGACGACGACGCCGAAGCCGAGCCGGATTGGCTTGAACGGCTGGTTGCCCTGTACGACGATCCCGATGTCCTTGCTGTGGGCGGCCGGGTGGAACCGCTCTGGGAAGCCGGGCGGCCAGGCCATTTCGCCAGCGAGCTCGACTGGATTGTCGGCTGCACGTACCGGGGAATGCCCAAAGTCGCCGCCGAGGTCCGCAACCTCATTGGCGCGAATATGTCCTTCCGGGCCGAGGTCCTGGACCGTGTTGGCGGTTTCAACACGGCGCTGGGACGCCAGGACGCCGTTCCGTTCGGCTGCGAGGAGACCGAGCTGTGCATCCGCGCGGTGATCGGAGCCCCCGGGTCACGGGTGGTCTACGAGCCCGCGGCCCTGGTCCACCATCACGTTCCGGCCGGCCGGGGCACCCTGCGCTACATGCTTACACGTTCCTGGGCCGAAGGAATATCCAAGGCTCAGGTCAGCAAGGTGGTCGGCCACAAGCGGGCACTGGGCCCGGAACGCCGCTACGTCCGGCAGATCCTGCCCAGGGCGGTGTTTGCCGGTGTCGGCAGCTGGCTCCGCGGCGAGGACCGGGCCGGCATCGGCCGCGCGGCAGCCATCATCGCCGTGCTCGCCGCCACCGCTACCGGCTATGTCCGCGGCAGGCGCCTGCCCAACGCGCCCGTCCCGCAAAAACCCGTCCCGGCGTCGCCAGAAGATCCCTGGAGGGAAGTCCAGTGAACCTCTTGGAAGGGATGCCCGTCCCCGCACAATCCGTCTTCCCACACCGCTTTTTCACTCACCGTCTCTTCACACACCGCCTGGTGCAGCGCCTGCAACCGGATCCACCTGACCGCAGCACCCCAAACCCAGAAAGCTTGGACTATGAGCCAGTCTGAACGCGACGTGAAACAGCCGACCAGTGCTTCGGCAGGGGCCTCCTTCGACGTCCACGGGATCGTGGGGATAGATGTGGAGGCCGGGACGCCGGGTGAACCGCAGCTGCGGGATATGTTCGCGCCCTTCCTCGGGGAGTCGCGCGCGCCACGTCGGATCAGCATCGGCGGCAAAGTATCACCGGTCTCCGGCCAGTCGCACGCGGAGGATGCGTACCGTTTCACGGGGGATTCCCTGTACATCCCGGCCGACCGCGTTCAGATCATGGAGACGAAGGACGGCTACCGGGTCGAAGGCGCCGGCGAGCTTCTCACCTCGGTGATTCCGCTGCTGGATCGTCTGTGTGTCCGGGACGAGACGGCAATGATCCATGCCGCGGTAGTGGACTTCCGCGGCTCCGGGGTCCTGCTGCCGGCCTGGGGCGGCGTCGGGAAGACGAGCACGGTGGCGAAGCTGGTTGCGATGCACGACGTGCGCTTCATGGCAGACGACTGGGCCTTCATGGGCGCCGGCGGAATGCTCATGGGCTACGCCAAACCGATGTTCATCAAACCCCACCACCGGGCTATTTACCCGGACATGTTCCGGGGGACGCGCAAGCCGCTGGCCCCCGGATGGCTCACAACTCCCGTGGCCCACCTGGCAACGGCGGTTCATCCCGTCATCGTCCGCTACCCGAAAACGGCCGCGTTCACCCGGCGCTGGTCCCCTGAGCACCGCATGGTTCAGCCCGAGCACGTCTTCGGTGCCGAGCGGATTTCTTCGGCGGCGCCGGCCCAGCTGGCCATCTTCCTCGAACGCTTTGACGGTGCCGACGCCCGGCTGGAGGCACGAAGCGCGGAGTGGATGACGTCCCGGATCGTCGGCAACTTCCATTCGGAGCTGCCCATGGTGTCTCGGCGGCTCGTGGAGGCTTTGGGCGCCACCAGCCTCGTCCCCCTGGAGGAGCATTTCGGGCAGAAGGCCGCCGTGGTGCGCCGGGCCCTGGAAGACGTTCCCTGCTGGCTGCTCCGGCTGCCGGCAGCCTGGTCCGCGGACCAGGCCTCTGACTACATCGCGAACCTGGTCCGCTCGAAACTGGATGAGTGAGGCGAGGTGACGTGAGCGATCTGTTGGTATCGGTTGTGGTTCCGGCGCGCAATGCCGCGCCCTGGCTGGCCGAGTGCCTGGAATCCATCCGCAGCCAGCACCCGCACGAGATGATCGTGATCGATGGCTGCTCGACTGACGATACAGCCGCAATCGCCCGCGAATGCGGGGCGACCGTCATCTCCGACGAGGGGCGCGGCCTGCCGGCCGCGCGGATGCTGGGCGCCCGGCTTGCCACCGGTGACGTCGTCGCCCTGATCGACGCCGACGTCGTGCTTCCACCGGATAGTCTGCGCGGGCTGCTCGCCGAATTCGAGTCCGGCGGCTACGACGGCCTGCAGTTCGGATTGGCCAGCGAAGCCGACGGGCCCGGGTACTGGGGCGCGGCGCTGGCATGGCACCACAACCACAGCCGGGTACGCGGCTGGTTCGGCGTCAGCGCGACGCTGATGCGCCGCGACGTGCTCCTCGCGGTGGGTTTCGACGACGACTTCCGCTCCGGGGAGGATGTGGAGCTGCGGATCCGTTTGGAGCAGGCCGGCTACCGGCTCGGCGTCTCCGACAATGTTGTGGTCCGGCACCGGTTCGGCGACACGTTCGCCTACGCCAAGGACCAATGGCTCCAGGACGGGGCCGGCATGGCCCGGACCGTCCGCAAGCATCGGCGCCACGGCTGGCTGGTGTTTCTGCCCCTACTGGCGACCTTGCGGGGTGCGGGCATGTCCCTGTTCCGCGCACCGCGCTTCCTGCCATATTGGGCGGGCTTCCTCGTCTACAACTACAGCGCCATGTTCGGTGAACTCCTGCGGCCGGCCCACAAACCCATCTCCGTGGGCGGGAACGCGGCCTGGTTAGCCGCCGCGAGGATCGCCCCCATGGTTACCGGGTTCCTGTTCTGGGCCCTCGCGGCCCTGGTGCTGCTGCCGGCGCAAATAGGCCTCGGCTCGGCGGTGGTGTCTGCAGCCCTCCTGACCGTGCAGCTGGGGATGCTCGGCGTCGGGCCGGCCACGCTGACGCTTCTGCCCGCCGAAACTGACGGCGGACGGCGCCTGATCGCCACGAGCCTGCTCACCGTCGCCGCGTTCTCCCTGCTGGGGGCGGGACTGCTGGTGATGATCACGCGTTGGATCGGCACGGGGGTGGGCGAGGCATGGAACGATCCCCTGGTCACCGATCTCTTCCTGGCCACGGCGCTCCTGGCCGCGTGCGCCTATCAGCTTGACCACGTCGGCGTAGCCCAGCAACGTGCCGATCGGACCCTGGTCAGGAGCCTCGCGCAGAGCCTCGTGCAGCTCGCGGTCCTGGCCGCGGCATTCTCCCTTGGGATCCGTGACCTGGCGGCGGTGGTGGGCGCTGTCGCTGCCGGGGCGCTGGCTAGTGTCCTCGTGGGCCTCAACCAACTTGGCCGGGCCAAGGTGTCCCCCGACTGGCGGCATGGTCTCCGGCCCCGCCCGGCCCTGAGACTCCTGAAGCCGGGGCTCCCCAACCATGCCCTCATGCTGGCGGACCGCGCTCCGGGGTACCTGCTCCCGCTCATCGTCGCGGCCACCTTGGGCGCCGCACCCACCGCTGCGTGGTACATGGTGTGGATGATGGCCTCCGCGGTGTTCTTCGTGCCGCAGTCAGCCGGATTCACCCTGCAGACCGCCCTCGCGGGGACGCGGGCACGGCCCGGACTCGTGGCCTCCGCGCTGCGGGCCAGTCTCCTGCTCACGCTCGTAGCGGGGCTGATACTGATGCTTGCCGGCCCTGCGCTCCTGGGCTTCCTCGGGTCACAGTACGCGTCCGCATGGGTCCTTCTTCCCGTACTCGTTCCGGCACTCCTCCTCAGCTGCGTGACCCAGGTCTACTACGGGCTGTGCCGGGCCCAAGGGCGACTTTTGGAATCCACGGCAGTCGCGGCACTGGTCGCCCTCCTGGTCGTGGTACCCGCCGCGCCTGTAGCCGAACGCTACGGCCTCACCGGAGTGTCCGTGCTCTGGGCCGTTGCACAAACGGCAGCCTCGCTGATCGCCGCCCGGCGTCTGATCACCCTGACCCGACTGAAGCCCGCCGCCGCAGGCGAGATTCCTTCAGCGGCGCGCCACCTGCCGACCTGAATGGAGAAGTCATGACACGCGAAACGGCAGCAAGCCTCCCAGAGCGCACCTCGAACCGGCATGAGACGGGCGCGCGGGACGGCAGCGTCAAACCGCCAACCCACCGCAATCTCGGACTAACGCCGTCGTGGCACGTCGGCGCCCTGGCCGCTGCAGGCGCAGCCGCCCTCGCCCTCGGCGTCTGGAGCATGACCCAGGTCGATCCCCTGCTGATCGGCGGGGCCGGGCTCATTGGCGCCCTGCCGCCGGCCTACTTCATAGCTCTCGCGCTCAGCCTGGCCGGGTTCGTCACCTCCTTGAGTCTTCGCCGCCTCGTTCCGAGTCTCCTCACCTGGCAGGTCTTGGTCACGGTGGTTATCTTGGACGGCGCCGACCCCATCATCCACGGCTTGCCCCGGCTGGAAGCGAGCTTCCGCCACCTGGGCATCGCCGACACGATTGCACAATCGGGCCAGCTCGATTCGAACCTGGATGCGTACTTCAGCTGGCCGGGATTCTTTAGCCTTTTGGGAATGCTGTCGGGAGCCACGGGGGCCAAGGACCTGATGGGCCTCGCGACCTGGGCGCCGATCGGGATCAACCTCCTCCTGCTGGCACCGCTCCTGGCCTTGGCCAGGCGCCTGACGGCAAATCCGCGCCAGGCGTGGGCGGCCGTATGGATCTTCTATCTGGCAAGTTGGGTTGGGCAGGACTATCTGTCGCCACAGGCCTATTCGTTCGTCCTCATGCTCACCTTGATCGCCTGCCTGCTGAGCGTCTTTGGCGGATGGGCCTGGCCCACCGAGCGCACCCGCTTCTCCCGTTGGCTTGCCCGGAATGTCACCAAGCTCGACGGCGCAGTCCCCCGCCAGGGCGTCCTGGACCTGCCCCGGACGGACGCGGCGGCCCTTGTTGTGGTCTGCGCGCTCTTCCTTCTGGCCATGACAGCCTCCCATCAGCTCAGCCCCTTCGCCGTGATTCCCATCCTGGCCGCCATGCTTCTGACCGGGCGGCTCCGGCTCCGCTTCCTGCCCGTCCTTGCCGTGCTCCTGCCCGTGGGTTGGCTGCTCTTTGCGGCTTCAACATTCCTGCAGGGGCACTTCGGCCAGCTCTTCGGCTCGCTGGGCGACATCGGGGCAAACAGCCTCGGCGCGCTGAGCAACAGGGTGTCAGGCAGCGACGCACATCTTCTCGTCGTCTATACCCGCATGGCCGAGGTCGCCCTGGTCTGGATCCTCGCCGCCGTCGGCGCCTTTGTGGGCTACCGGCGAAAGGCGCCGTGGCTGGCAGCCGCGGCCGGGGCTGTTGCGCCGCTGGTACTGATTCCCCTCCAGTCCTATGGCGGCGAGCTGCTCCTTCGCCTGTACCTTTTCAGCCTGCCGTTTGCGGTGTGCCTGACGGTGCTGCCGCTGATGTCGGATAAATCGGCCGGAGTGGGCCTGAAGCGAGCCCTTGGTCTGTTGGTCATGGGCGCTGTGCTGGCCACCACCACGGTGGTTTCGCGGTACGGCAATGACAGCATGGAGAGCTTCAGCGAAGATGAAATCGCCGTAGTGAACCACCTCTATTCGACGGCGCCCACCGGCGCCATCCTCATCGAAGCGGTTCGCAACACCCCCTGGAGATTCCAGCACTACGCGGACTATGACTACCGGGCGCTCCTTGCTGCCGAGCCCGGTCCCAACGCCCCGCCGCTCAGCTGTGACGCGGTCAACCAGATCGCCCATAACGCGGGCGCTTACCTCATCGTTACCCAAAGCCAGCAGAACGCGGCCGAACTTCGCGGCTCAGCTCCTGCGGGCGGTCTTCACAGTTTTGTCACCACATGCGCCGCCAACCCGGGGTGGACAAAGGTTTTTGAGAACTCCGGCGGCGTGATCTTTCATATCGGAGGAGTCAAAAATGGCAAGTGAACGCAGCTACTTAGGCTATGCGACGGCGGCCGTCGCCGTGGCGGCCATACCGCTTTCGTTCGTCGGCCCTGAGGGCCTGCGCCTGGCGGTAATAGGCCTGCTGATGCTGGCCGGCCCTGGAACAGCACTGGTTCTGCTCCTCCGGTTCGCCCCGACGCGCTCGGCCCGTGCCACCGGCGCGCTCCCCCTCGCCATCGCCGTCGCCATCGCCTTCAGCCTGGCGATGTCCACCCTCGTGGCGACGGCGATGATCTACGCGCGGTTGTGGGCCCCTCCGGCGGGTGTATGCATCCTGTCGGCCGTGACCCTCGCCTTCTTGGGACTTGCGCTCAAGCGGCCACAGCGCGTCGAGGTGCGTGCGAAATGATTATTTTCCTGACAGGGCTGGCCACGGTATCGGCACTCGTAGGCTGCGATGTGCTGCGCGTTTTGAAGCCGGACAAGGCACTTCCGCGGACCATGTTGATCATCACCGCAGCCCTGCTGGCCGTAGTCGGCATCTCTGCAATCGTGCAGCTGGTGCGGCTGGCGTGAAAGTGGCCAGTCCGCCCGGCGACGCGGCACGAACGCGATACATGAACAAGACGAACCACTCACGGAAAGTATCTTCAATGAGAAAACTCAAAGCACTCAGCACGGTGGGGACGCTCGGAATGCTCGTAGCCGGTTCCCTTGTTTTCGGCTCCGCCCAGGTTGCGACCGCCGCATCCTGCAGTCCCGCACCGACCAACTCCTATCCCGGCACCGTTGTTGTCGCGACCGGTTTTGAGTCGGGCGGCCTCTGCGGGCTCATCCCCACGGTATCGGGCACAGGCACGGCGGCCGTTTCCACCGCCAAGCCCTATGCCGGCACGCATTCCGTGAAGTTGCACGTGACGACGGACATCGGGTCGGTCGCAAACCTTTCCTCCCCGGCGTTCACCGCTGGGACCAAGACCTCGTACGCTGAGGGCTGGTTCAATATCACCGTTGCCGGTGTCTCCGGCAATGATGTCCCCTACTTCCGCTTCTTCTCCGGATCCACCCGGGTTGCCGACATCTACCGCTACAACAGCAACGGGCAGCTGTGGCTCCGGGTGACCGCGCCCAACGGCACCTTTGTCTACACGAAGCTGATCTCCTCCAACATCACGCTGAGCGCCTGGCACCACGTCATCATGCGGGTCACCGCCAACGGCGCCGCGTCGACAGTCCAGGTATGGTTCGACGGCGTGCAGCGCTACAGCAGCACGAGCGTCAACATGCTCGGGAGCAGCTTGAGCAAGGTACAGCTCGGGGCGGAGCACGATCAGCAGAAGGGCGACGAATACATCGATCACGTGGTGATCAAGCGCTCCTAGGAACTGACCCCAAGACGACGGGCGCCGATAGGGGTGCCCGGAGCAACGCCTGATGCCGGGTCGTCACGAGAATGGCAGCAGGGGACCCGTCCCCCGGCTGCCATTCTCGTGCGCTGTAGGCCCTCAGCGTTGCGCTGCTCGCCTTAAAACCCCGTGCCGCACCGGGCCGGCCTCATGCCGGAGACTTGGCTGACCGCACGAAGTCGCCGATTTTGGCCAGGTCCTTGATGCCGCGTGCCGACTCGACGCCGGAGGAGACATCGACGCCCCACGCCCCGGCCTCCGCGGCCGCCCGGGCCACGTTCGCCGGGTCGAGGCCGCCGGCGAGGAGCCACCGCCGGCCGTCAAGCCCCTTGGTCCGGACGGAACCGTAGTCCCAGGCTTCTCCGGAGCCGGGGACAGCGGCGTCGATCAGGAGCATGTCCTCGCCCCAGTCGCCAAAGGCTTCCGGCGCGGCGTCCATGGTGACGGCGCGGATCAGCTTCATCCCGGCGTCGTGGACTGTCCGGACATCCGCGGGCGAACGGTCGCCGTGAAGCTGGACCCAAGCCAGGCCGCTCTGGCGGGCGATGGCCACGGCGTCGGCGGCAGGCTCGTGCCGGAAGACCCCCACCGCGGGCAGGCCGTCCGGGAGGTCCTTCAGGAGGTTCCGGACCTGTTCCGGGGTGACCTCCCGGGGGCTGCGGGTCAGGACGAAGCCGACGGCGTCCGCGCCGGCCCCGGCCGCGGTTCGGACCGATTCCGGGGTGCTGAGACCGCACACTTTGACGAACATTCGGGCTCCTTCTGCGCGCTTCCTGCCTTTGACGTTAGCAAGACCGGGCCGCCGCCGCCGACTTTGCGTCAACGCCGCCCGCAGCAACAGCTGCCCGGGCGCAGCCCCGAAGGGAGGGCCGAAGCGCCGAGGCAGGCAGATAGGCTGAGACCATGGAGATCATCCGCTATGCCGAGCTCAAAGCCCTCCCCTGGCGCAACGGCGGCGGGGTGACGCGCGAAGTGGCACGGCATCCCCGGACCCCGTCCGTTCAAACCGCGAGGCAAAGCACGGCGCCGGACAACGCCTGGGACTGGCGCATCAGCATTGCCGAAGTTTCCAAGGCCGGCGCCTTCTCGGCCTTTGCCGGGATGGAGCGGGTGCTGACCGTGATTGACGGCGAGTTGCTGCTCCTGAGCGTGGACGGCGCAGAGCATCCGCTCGAAAAGTACCGCCCGTTCCGGTTCTCCGGGGACGCCGAGTCGGCCGGGGCACTGCCCACCGGAGACATCCGGGACCTGAACGTCATCACCCGCAACGGATCTTTCAAGGGCTACACGTCCATCATCGAGCTGTCCAAGAAACGCGCCCATCCGGTGTTCGCCGGCCAGTTCGGCATCCTGCTGCAGGGACAGGCGACCGTCAGCCCCGGGGCTGCGGACGGCGCCGCGTCCGGCGCCGCCGCTCCGGAGCCAGCGCCGGAGGCGCAGCGCGTGGAACTGAACCGCTACGACGCCGTCGTCGGGGCTGATACGGCGTCGCCGGAAATCCTGGGCCGCGGCTTCCTGGCGGTCGTCTCCATCGATCCGGCGGAGCCCGGCACGGACTAGGCCTTCGCGGCCTTCACGCGGGCCCCGCTGACGCCTACCGAGTCCCCCGCCAGCCGCTGCGCCAGCCAGATGGGAACGATCGAGACCACAATCAGCACGACGGCCACGACATTGACCACCGGCGCCTGATTCGGGCGGAAGAGGTTCTGCAGGATCCAGATCGGCAGGGTGGTCTCACCGGCCCCGATCGTGAACGTGGTAACGATGATCTCATCGAAGCTCAGCGCGAAGGCCAGCAGCCCGCCGGCCAGCAGGGCCGAACGCAATTGGGGAAAGGTCACCAGCCCGAATGTGGTGAACACGCCGGCACCGAGATCGGCGGAGGCTTCCTCCAGGCCGGCGCTCATGCGCCGGAGCCGGGCAATGACGTTGTTGAACACGGTCACCATGCAGAACGTTGCGTGGGCGATCACCACCGTCCACAGGCTCAGGGGCACGCCCAGGATGGTGGTGAACATGTTGTTCAGGGCGATGCCCGTGACAACGCCGGGCAGCGCGATCGGCAGGATCACCAGGAGGCTGATGACGTCGCGGCCGAAGAACGCGTAACGCTGCAATGACATCGCCAGCAGAGTCCCCAGCACCAGCGAGATGGCGGTCGCCACCAGCGCCACCCACAAGGAGGACACGACGGCGTCCCTCACACCGGGTGAGTCAAAAGCCTTGCCCCACCATTCCAGCGTGAAGCCCTTCGGCGGCCAGCCGAACGTCCGGTCCGCGTTGAAGGAGTTCACCACCACCAGCATCAGCGGGGTGTAGATGAACAACAGCACCAGCGCTGTGATGACGCCCAGGACCACTTTGGCGCCGCGGGAAAGTCTCATGATGCGCCTTTCGCTACAGGTTGTTCAGGGCGCCGGTACGGCGGACGACGAAGAGGTAGAACATGATGATGGCGATCGGAACCAGCGATACCGCCGCGGCAAAGGGCAGGTTGTTCGCGGCTCCGACGTTCGCGTAGACCACGGTGCCGAGCATCTGGGTGGTCCCGCCGACGATCTGGGCCGTGATGTAGTCACCCAGGGACAGGGAGAACGTGAAAATCGTGCCCGCAATGATGGACGGGACCAGCAGCGGAAGCATCACCAGGCGCATGGTGGTCAGCGGCTTCGCGCCGAGGTCCCCGGAGGCTTCCAGCAGGGAGTCGGGCACCCGGTCAAAGCCCGCGTAGATCGGCAGGATCATGTACGGCAGCCAGATGTAGGACAGGGTCAGGATGACCGCCGTCTCGCCGTAGCCCGGCGACGACAAGCCGATCGGCGCGCCGAGCCACTCCAGCAGCCCGCCCTCGGCCAGGACATTCCGCCAGGCGTAGGCCTTGACGAGGTAGCTGGCCCACAGCGGCATCAGCACGGCCACCACAAGCAATTTCTCCCAGCGGGCGCCGGCCACCTTGGCGATGAAGAAGGCGATGGGCAGCGCCAGGATCATGTCGATCACTGTGACCGCGATGGCGATCCACAGTGTCCGGAGCGTGATCCGTTGATACACCGGATCCGTCAGCACGGTGACGATGTTCTCAGTGGTCCAGACCGTGGACACCTGCCCGGTGAAGGTGTCCACGGTCCAGAACGCGGTGATCAGCAGTGCTGCCAGGGCGGCGATATAGACGAGCACCAGCCAGCCGGCAGGGGCCGTAAGCAACGCGGCAAGCCTCAGCCGGGGCGAGCGGTGGAGCAGCGCCGAGAAGGCGTTGGCCTTCGCCCGGGGTACGGCCCCGGAACTACGGGGTGCGCCGGGTGGAAGCTGTTGCGTCTGTTGTGCCATCTCGCCTTATATTCCGCCGGCCCTCGGGCCGGCTGTTCTTTCCGGAGTCAGTACGGTCTGAGGACCGGAATCAGCCCTTAATTGCCGTCCAGGCCTTGGTCCATTCCGAATAGTCGGTGCATTTGACGTCCTTGCGGCCGTCGAGGCATTCGGCCACCGGGGTGGTCCAGTACCAGATCTTTCCGGCGTAGGCCGCATCACTGGAGTGGTACGTCTCGCAGTGCTTGGGGTCCTTGGTCTGCGCGCAGGCTTTCGCGTTGGCCGGGGATTCGCCAAAGTACTCCGCCACCTGGGCATTCACCTTGGGACTGGCGATGTAGTCGAGCCACTTGTAGGCGCAGTTGACGTTCTTGGTCTTGGCCCCGATCATCCAGGTGTCCGACCAGCCGGTGGCACCCTCTGTCGGAACCAGGGTCGCCACTTTAGCGCCGTCGGACGCCGCGATGTTCGCCCCCACCTGCCAGGTGGTGCCGACCACGGTGCTCCCTGAAGTAAAGGCCTGGACCTCCTTGACGACGTCGCTCCAGTACTCGCCGATGTGCGTGCGCTGCTGCTTGAGCAGGTCCACGGCGGCGGCCAGCTGGTCCTTGTCCAGCGCGTACGGGTTCTTGATGCCCAGCTCCGGTTTGTGCGCCATGAGGTACATGGCGGCGTCGGCGATGTAGATGGGCGAATCGTAGGCCGTGACCTTGCCGGTGTGCTTGGCGGCGTCGTCAAACACCGCGCTCCAGGAAGTGGGCGCCGGGGTGACCTTGTCCGTGGAGTACATCAGCAGGTTGGCGCCCCAGCCGTGCGGCATGCCGTAGTTCGTGCCGTTGACGGTATTCCAGGCTTTGTCCTTCAGGAACGGGTAGATATCCGGGTAGTTCTTCAGCAGGCTCATGTTGACCGGCTGCACATCCTGGCCGGCGACCAGGCGCAGCGAGGCATCCCCGGAAGCCGAGACGACGTCGTACTGACCGGTGCGCATCAGCGTCACTGCCTCATCAGAGGTGCCGAACGGCTTGAAGCTGACCTTGCATCCGGTCTCCTTTTCGAACGGATGCACCCAGTCCACGGCGGGGTCGTTGCTGCCGTCCTCGACATACCCCGGCCACCCGAGGATGGACAGCTGGCCTTCACCGGCGCCGATCTCGGTCTTGACCGGCTGCGCCGAGGGCGAGGAGCCCGATCCGCCGCTGGTTCCGCAGCCGGCGAGCGCGAGCGCCGCCGCCGCGACCACCCCGACCACGAGGGAGGCCTTCGTTCTTGGTGCCATGATCCTTACCTTTCGATGGGGGTAAATCGACGAATGGGCGCGGCGCGGCGTCAGGCGCCGTGGGCCGGAAGCCAGACGACGGCGTCGTCGTCCCAGCTCACGGTCACGTGCCGGTTCACCAGCTCCGCGTCGCTGCCGGGAAGCTTTTCCGGAACGAGCGCGACGACGGCGGGGCCGCCGTCGAGCTGCACCCGCACCTGGGTGGCGTGCCCGACGTAGACGAAGGACGTCACCGTTCCGGGCCGGGACGAGGTGCCCGCACGGCCCTCCGCTCCGCCGTTCCAGGCCACGCGCAGCCGCTCGGGCCGGATGCACAGGGGCTCCGCCCGGTCATAGATGCCCGCGGCCTGGCCGGCGTCGAATATGTTGGAGGTCCCGACGAAATTGGCCACGAAAATGCCTCCGGGGCGCTCGTAGATGTCGTGCGCGGTGCCGATCTGTTCGATGCTGCCGTTGTTGAAGACACCGATCCTGTCACTCATGGTCAGGGCCTCCTCCTGGTCGTGAGTGACGAAGATGAAGGTGATCCCCAGCGAGCGCTGCAATTCCTTGAGTTCGACCTGCATCTGCTGCCGGAGCTTCAGGTCCAGCGCGCCGAGCGGCTCGTCCAGCAGAAGGACCTTCGGCTCCACGACGAGCGCCCGGGCCAGGGCAACGCGCTGCCGCTGGCCGCCGGAGAGCTGCGCGGGCTTGCGGCCCACGAATTTCCCGAGCTGGACCCGGTCCAGGGCCTCCCTGGCCCGCTCCCGGCGCTGGTTCGCGGGCATGCCGCGCACGCGCAGCCCGTAGGCGACGTTGTCCACGAGGGACATATGCGGGAACAGTGCGTAGTCCTGAAAAACGGTGTTGACGTCCCGCTGGAAAGGCGCCGTCGCCGTGACGTCCTTGCCCTCGAGTTCAATGCTGCCGGACGTCGGCAGCTCGAAGCCGGCGATCAGCCGCAGGACCGTGGTCTTGCCTGATCCCGACGGGCCGAGCATGGAGAAGAATTCCCCGTTGCGGATGTCCAGGTCCACGGCATTAACCGCGACGGTGTCCCCGAATACCTTGGTGAGCTTGCGGAGGCGGATCGCCGGAACCTCTTCGGTCCCGGTCGCGGAGCCAGCGGCCAGTGTTTCGGTCATGCGGTGCGCCTTACGTCGTTGCCGGTGCGTCGTTGCGGTTGCGTCGTTGCGGTTAGTCCAAGCAGGTGCCACGCAGCGCAATGTGATCCAGGCCACACCGGACTGCTGGCCAAAATGCTATTACTTCATAGGATTTATGTATAGACCCTCCGGCAAAACCGGGATTAGGATGTCATCAGCCCGGACGGCGCACGGCGGCGCCGGTCCCGGACCTTGCACTCAGACCTGCGCGAACGCCCCGGCAGGGGGCGGTTCGCATACCGCTGGAGGGAAGGGAGGCCCTGATGCTGTTGTCGCCCGAGGGCGCCTCCCGGAGCCTCGCGGCCGTGTTCACGCCGATCAAATCCCGCGGCCTCGTTGATGAGGTGTGCGGCCGGATCGAGCAGGCGGTGGAGACCGGCCTGCTGACCAGCGGCCAGCGGCTGCCGAACGAAACCGAACTGGCCGCGGCCCTCGGGGTGTCCGCGGTGACGGCGCGTGAGGCGCTGTCCCAGCTGCGCGCCTCGGGCATCATCCGGACCGCGCGCGGCCGCAGCGGCGGAAGCTTCATAGCCGATGACGTGCTGCCCTCCCGGGAACGGGCCCTGGCGCAACTGCACGAGCTGAGCCGGCTGCAGATCCGGGACCTGGCGCTGCACTATCAGGCGATCGCCGCGGCCTGCGCGGGAGTCGCGGCGCGGCGCTCCGACGCCGCCGACGTCGCCACGCTGCGGTCGTTCATTCCCGCGGCGGACGATGATCCCCCGAGCTGGCGCCTGGCGCTGTCCGAGTTCCTGCTGGAAGTCGCGGCCATTGCCCGCTCGGCCCGGCTGGCCCGGGAACTCATCCGACTGCAGGCCGATCTCGGCACGTTCACGCTGCTGCCTTGTGCCGACTCCGGGTACCGCGCGCGCACCAGGGTGATCCTCGAGGACGTGGCCGCCGCGATCGAGTGCCACCGGCCCGGGGCCGCCGAAACGGAGGTCAAGGCCCTGATCTCGGCCACCACCGACTGGCTGCTGGCCGAGCAGGCCAAACGCTACTGGCCGGACGATTTTGATCCGCCGCACTGACGCCATCGGCCGCTATCGACCGCACGACCTTCATCACCCCGTCCCGGCACCTTCGAGCTAAGGCAAGGAATCATGTCCGAAGCCACCTCCGCCGCGGGGCCGTCCGCAGCATCGGCCGAGCCCGCCCCCGTAGCGACGGCAGCCGAGCAGGCCGCCGTCGAACTCGACGCCACCATCGCCGGAATCGAGCAGCGCCTTGCGGCCTGGGCCGCCGAGACCGGGGCCGCCCTGGCCGCCATGTCCGGGAAGGTCACCGGCACGGCCGTGGACAAGCTCATCCGGCCGGTGGTCGAGGAGCTCGTGCAATTGCCCGGCGGCTACGCAGCCGGCGCGGGATTCATCGCCAACGCCGGGCTGCTCGGGCCCGAGCGCAGCTACATCGCCTGGTGGCAGGGACCGGACCTGGAACCGGTGGATGCGCTGGCGAACTTCAGCCCCAACTCCATCAGCCGCTACGTCAAGGCCGAGTGGTTCAGGATCCCCGTCGAAACGGGCAGGGCGCATGTCACCGGGCCCTACGTGGACTTCCTCTGCACCGACGAGTACGTCCTGACCTTCACGCACCCGGTCTTCGCCCGCCCCGACGGCCCGGTCGCAGGAATCGTGGGCGTCGACGTCACGGTCCAGCGCCTTGAACGCTGGGCGATGCCGGCCCTGCGCCGTGTCGGCCCCCGGGCGGTGCTGGCCAACGCCGACGGCCGGGCCGTGGTGTCAGCGGCGTCCGACATCGACGCCGGAGACCTTGCCGCGCCGGACGAGCCGTGCCGGCACTACCCGGTGGGGCGCACGTTCACGGTCTGGAGCGACGCCGTCGCGCGCTAAGCCGGCCTTGCTAAACTTGGACGCCAAGGCCCCCTGTCCGGGGCCTCCGGACGACGGTTCAGTACCCGGTGCGCGACAAGACTGGCCACAGGAGCTCTCATGTCGTGGCTAATACTCATTCTTTCCGGGGCCCTGGAGGCCGTCTGGGCCGCCGCCCTGCACCGCACCACACAGGCCACGGGCCGCCGCCGGGTGGTCCCGGGATTGGTCTTCCTCGTCTCCGTCCTTGCCAGCACAGGGGGCCTCGCCGTCGCGATGCAGTCCATCCCGCCCGGCACCGGCTATGCCGTCTGGGTGGGGGTAGGCGTGGTGCTGACCTCCGCTTACGCGATTATCACCAGGGTTGAACGCGCGACGGCGGCCCGGATCCTGCTGCTCGGCGGGATCGCGGCGAGCGTCGTCGGCCTGAAGCTGGTGGCATGATCATGGCATCGAATAGCCGCCCCGAAGACCGTTCCGCAGCCCTTGCCTGGCTGATCCTGCTCGCGTCCGCCGTGCTGGAGGCGGTCTGGGCCACGGCCCTGGGCCTGTCGGAAGGGTTCACCCGCCCGCTGCCCACCCTGGTGTTCGCGGTGGCGGCCACCCTCAGCATGGCCGGACTCGGCACGGCTGTGAAGCGCATCCCGCTCGGTACCGCCTACGCGGTCTGGGTGGGGATCGGCGCGGCCCTGACGGTCGGCTGGGCGATGGCCACCGGCGTCGAACCGGCCAGCCCGCTCAAGCTGCTGTTCATCGCCGGGATCGTCGGCTGCGCTGCGGGCCTGAAACTCCTGCCGGCCGGGAAGGCCGCGGCTTCCCCGACGCTCCCGCCCAGTTAGTCCAAGCCCGGCGCGTGAATCGCCGGCAACACGCCGTGTCCGGGGCCGCTGCCGGGAAGCAAACGGGCAGGAGCGCAGGAATAGCCGCGCGCGCCCCGGGGTTCTTGGCAGGGACGGAGCTTCTCCGGAACTATTCAGCGCGCGAATGGAGATCCAGATGACGGCAGCACCAGTCCAGCTCGGCGACGGCCTTACGGTCAGCCCCCTGGGATTCGGCGGCATGGCCCTGACCCCTGTGTACGGGGAAGTGGACCCGGCCGAGGCCCTGAAAACTTTGCACGACGCCGTCGACGCCGGAGTCACGTTCCTGGACACGGCGGACATCTACGGCGGCGGCAGCAACGAGGAGCTGATCGGGCAGCTGCTCAAGGAGCGGCGGGACGAGGTCCAGCTGGCCACCAAGTTCGGCCTGGTGGGTAACCCAGCGGCCGGCTACACCGACATCCGTGGCGACGCCGCCTACGTGGAACAGGCCGTGGACCGCAGCCTGCAGCGGCTGGGCACCGACACCATCGACCTGTACTACATGCACCGCCGTGACCTCCGCGTTCCGATTGTGGAAACCGTGGAGGCCATGGCGAAGCTGGTACAGGCCGGCAAGGTGCGGCACCTGGGCCTGTCCGAAGTGACGGCCGAGGAGCTGCGCGATGCGAGCAAAGTCCACCCGATCGCCGCGGTCCAGAGCGAATGGTCCATCTGGAGCCGCGATGTGGAACGCAACGTTGTTCCTGCCGCGGCCGGGCTCGGCGTGGGCTTCGTGCCCTACTCGCCGCTGGGCCGGGGATTCCTCACCGGCACAGTGGACGCGTCAAAGCTGGGCAGCAACGACTTCCGCCGCAACATCCCGCGCTTCGCCCAAAGTGCGGCAGCGTCCAACCAGGGCGTGGTGGCAGCCGTGAAGACTGTCGCCGCCGAGCTGACCGTCTCCGGGCAACCGGCGACGCCTGCCCAGGTGGCGCTGGCCTGGCTTCTGGGCCAGGGCCGGAAGTTCGGATTGCCGGTGGTCCCCATCCCCGGCACCCGCAAGGCGGACCGGATCGATGAGAACCTCGGCGCCTTGGCGCTGGTCCTGACGCCGGCGCAACTCGAGGCGCTCGACGCCGCCGCGGATGCCGTCGTCGGCTCCCGCTCCGCGGACCCCACCTGGGTGTCCGAGGGCCGTGAATGACCGCGTCCGTAAACTGAAGCCCATGGACTCGCTCATTCACTCTTTACGTGACATCACCATCCGCCGGATTTCGGTCAGCGAGATGGACAACAACGTGTATCTACTCACCAGCAAAGTATCCGGCGCGCAGCTCCTGATCGATGCGGCCGATGATCTGGCCGCCATCGAGGAACTGCTCGCGGATGCCGCCGCGGACACTGCCGCGGCGCCGAAGCTGGCGCTAATTGCCACCACCCACCAGCACTGGGACCACGTCCGCGCACTGCCGGGGCTGGTTGAAGCGACCGGGGCGAAGACGGCGGCCGGGACGGAAGACGCCCCCGGGCTGCCGGTGCCGGTCGATGTACTGCTGGATCACGGGGACGTCGGCACCTTCGACGGCTTCGACGTGACCGCCGTGCATCTGCGCGGCCATACCCCGGGCTCGATTGCCCTGGTGTACCAAGACCCGGAGGGGCCGGCACATATCTTCTCCGGCGACTCGCTGTTTCCCGGCGGCGTGGGCAACACCCAGAAGGATCCGGCGCGGTTTGCCCAGCTGATCACCGATGTCAGCGAGCGGCTGTTCGACGTCTACCCGGATGACACCGTGGTGCACCCCGGCCACGGCAAGCCCACCACCCTGGGTGCGGAACGCCCACATCTGGATGAGTGGCGCGCCCGCGGCTGGTAAGTTTCAGCCCTTTTATGCGGCGTTTTCGGACAGCCGCCGCGTTTTCGGACGGCCGCTAGGGGGATCCCCGTAGCGGCCGTCCGTTTTCGTAGCGGAAACCCGAAACCTTAGCGGCTGCGGCGTTCGTTCGAGGCCGGAGCCGAAGCGCGGCGGGGGCCGCTGCGGGCCGGACGGCCTTCGCCGGAGCGGCCGTTGCCGCCGCCCGCGTAGGAGCCGCCCGAGGTGCCGCCGGTGTTTGAGGACCAGACAGCCGCGCTGCCTCCGGCTTTGCTGCCGCCGGACTTGGCGCCGGCCGCGGCACGCTGGCCCGTGGCCGGACGTCCGCCGCGCTGGCCGCCGGTTGCGCCACCCGTGCGGGATGCGCCGCCGGTGCGCGGTGCGCCGCCGGTCCGGGGTGCGCCGCCGGTCCGGGGTGCGCCGCTGCGGGGAGCCGAAGCGCCCCGGGTGTCGCTGCGTCCTTCTGCGGCGCGTCCGTCGGAACCTCGGCCGGCCGAAGCGCGGCCGCCTGCGGACGGAACATCGTTGCGGTGCGTGCCGTACGAGGTGGAGCGGGCGCGGACGCTGCGGCGCTCGGCGCGCTCGGCATCCTGCCGGTCCTCGTTGCGCTCGATGACACGCTCTGCGGCGTTGCGGGCAGCAGCCTGGCCTTCGTAGGCCACGGCACGGCGTTCGGCACGGGGAAGGTCGGTGCGGGGAGCCTCGGCTCCGACGCGTCCGCGTCCGCCACGGCCGCCGCGGCCACCCGCAGTGGGTGCAGCCTGGGTGGTCCGGCGGGCGCGCTTGCGCTCGGCGTTGGCACCGGTGGAGCTGCCACCGCCCTGGTTGGACTTGGCGGCCAGCAGCGCGGCGCGGGTGCGCGGGTCGATCTTGTCGGCCATTTCGCCGACCAGCTGGGCGACCAGCGGCGAGCTGGCGGTGACGCGCTCGAAGTTGACCTCGACGCCGGCAGCCTTCATGAGCTTCTTGACGTCGGACTGCTGCTCGGGAAGCGTCAGGGTCACAACCGTGCCGTCGGAACCGGCGCGGGCCGTACGGCCGGAGCGGTGCAGGTACGCCTTGTGCTCCGTGGGCGGATCCACGTGGATGACCAGCTCGACGTCGTCGACGTGGACGCCGCGGGCCGCGACGTCGGTGGCCACCAGGACGCGGACCTCGCCGGAGGAGAACTCGGCCAGGTTGCGGTCACGGGCGTTCTGCGAGAGGTTGCCGTGCAGGTCGACGGCGGGGATGCCGGCGTCGGTGAGGGTCTTGGCAAGCTTGCGGGCGTGGTGCTTGGTGCGCAGGAAGAGCACGCGGCGGCCGGCGCCGGAGGCGAGCTCGACGATCAGCTGCTTCTTGACGGTCTGGTCGTTGACGACGAGCACGTGGTGTTCCATGGTGGTCACCGCGGCCTGTGATTCATCCACGGCGTGCGTCAGCGGGTTGGACAGGTAACGCTGGACGATCTTGTCAACGCCGTTGTCCAGGGTGGCGGAGAAGAGCAGGCGCTGGCCCTGCCTGGGGGTCATGTCCATGAGCTTCTTGACCACCGGCAGGAAGCCGAGGTCGGCCATGTGGTCGGCCTCGTCCAGGACGGTGATTTCGACGCCTTCGAGGGTCAGGATGCGCTGGCGGATCAGGTCCTCCAGGCGGCCCGGGCAGGCGATGACGATGTCGACGCCGGCGCGCAGGGCCTTTTCCTGGCGGGCCTGGGAGATGCCGCCGTAGATCACAGTGGTATTCAGGCCCATGGCCTTGGCCATCGGCTCGATGGTCGCGTTGATCTGGGTGGCCAGCTCACGGGTCGGCGCGAGGACCAGGCCCATCGGGCGGCCGGGCTTGCGGAAGTGCTTGGCTTCCCGCTCAGCGAGTCGTGCTACAAGCGGGATGGCGAAAGCGATGGTCTTGCCGGAGCCGGTGCGGCCGCGGCCGAGGACGTCGCGTCCGGCCAGGGTGTCCGGGAGGGTCTTGACCTGGATGGGGAACGGTTCAACGATTCCCTGGGCGGTAAGGGTGTCGGCAAGGGCCTTGGGCGTGCCGAGGGCAGCGAAAGTAGTCATGTGTTTCAAGGTCTTTCAGGCGGTATCCATGCGGATATCGGCCCCCGGTGCCGGTTGGCCCAGGGGTTCGCCGAAGAAAAGTCAGGTGATCAACCGGGCTGCTGCCAAAGTTCAGCAAGCGGCCGCCGGGACCAAATGGAACGCGTTCATCGACGCAGGATGTGCCTCTCACATGAAAAAAACCCACTGCCTGCGAACGCATTCCCGAAGGGATCCGGCAGGGGATCCGAAAGGCGGGCCGAAGCCGGTCAACCGGAACCAAAGTGGGCATCACTGCACATCAAGTTTCACCAGTCTATCATCCGGCGGGACCCGGCCCCCTATCCGCGGACTTCGGGGCCGTTCCTAGCCCGCCAGGCGGGGGGCCTGGAACAGCGGGATGTGGGGCGACTGGGAGGGTATGCGGACGGACGTGGGGCCGGGCGCCGGGGACGCCGTGCGGGCAGCGCCCGGGGGTGCCGCACGCAGGATCACCAGGGCCTCGGCGTCAATCAGGCGGCGCGTACCCGTCCGGGAATCCAGGATCCAGAAGAGGTCCACGGCAGTGACCGTCTGGGTCACCGTGCCCCGGTGGAAGAGTTTGCCGTTATGCCAGGCCTCGATCTCATCGCCCACGTTCAGCTCGCCGGAGCGGCGGATGTGCCGTGCTTCGTCAACGTCCATGATCATTGCCTTCCCCAGCGTTTCAACGTCTTGCGCCCAGCATTCACGACCCACGTTTCGAAATCGTTTCCGGAGCGTGTTTTCCGTGTGTCACTTCGCCTCCGCCGCACTTTGCGGCGTCAAGGCCGGGCCGTGACCGCGGCCGATGACCGCCGCCGTCGCCCGCGATCGCAGCCGGCCGCCGCATCATTGACCGCCGCCGCGTCCCGGAGGAGCATGGTGGGCGGACAGGCGATGAGAGGAGACGGGGCCCGATGCCGGAACTGGCCGCCGCAGGTTTCTTTCGCGCCCTCCAGGTGCTGTTGCTGCCCATCGGGATCGCGGGCTACATCGCGGGCGTCCCGAGGCTGCTCGCGTACAGCCGGCGCACGGGCGTCTCGGCAACCTTGCTGTCGTCCCTCTACGCCCGCTACATGCAGCACCGCCTCGAAACGAGACCGGACGTCCCGGCGGCCCGGCTGATGGCAGTCATGCCAAATGTGTCCCAGGAAGGGTTCCGGCTCGAGACTGCCCCCACCCTCGTGGGCCACCTGCTGACCGGCTACGTTCCCCGGATCTACCGCTACCCGTACCAGGGACCGGCTCCGATGCACCACCAGCCGACGGCGCGGACCAGCCTCTACGATGCCGCCCTCCAGCGGCATCTGACCGGCGTTGACCAGCTCGTGGTCCTCGGCGCAGGGTTCGACACCCGGGCTTTCCGGCTGGCACAGGAAGACCGCATACGATGCTTTGAAATCGACCTTCCCCGGACTCAGGCGTTCAAGCTGAAGATGCTTGAGAAAGCCGGCCTGTCGACGCATCAGGCCACGTACGTATCCGCCGACTTTGAGACCGAGGACTGGATGGAGAACCTGGTAGCGGCCGGATTCGACCCCGGCAAGCCGGCGTTCTTTCTGTGGGAGGCGGTGACCATGTACCTTGACCGCGCCTCGGTAGAGGCAACGCTGCGCCGCATCGCCGGCAGCGCACCCGGAAGCGTCGTGGCCTTCGACTACTTCTCCCGGGACACCGTCGCCTCGCGATCGCCGTACATGCGGTACGCCAGGGCCACCGCGTCATACGTCGGCGAACCGCTGACATTTGGCATCGACAACACTCCCCCGGCCAGGAAGAGCGCGGCAGACTTTGTCGGGTCCTTCGGACTGGCCCTTGAGGAGCACCGGAATTTCGGTAGGGAGACCCGGCGCCGGTCCGCGCCGGCCGGGTTCGTCACCGCCGTCGTGCCCGCCGCGGCCGCCCGCGGTCCGCAGCCCGATGGCCCTAAGCCAAACACACAGCGTAACCCGGCAGAGCGCCGCAATGAGGGGAACCCATGACAGAGAGCCACAGCCATGACCACGCCGCGACCGATGCTGAGATGCCCGGCACCGCGGCCCAGATGTGGGACGAAAAGTACAGCAGCCGCTCCAGGATGTGGAGCGGTGAGCCCAATCCGCAGCTCATCGCGGAGGCGGCGCAGCTGCCTCCCGGCAAGGCGCTGGACCTGGGGTGCGGGGAGGGCGCGGACGCCATCTGGCTCGCCGCCCGCGGATGGGCAGTGACGGCCTTGGATGTCTCCGCCGTCGCCCTTGAACGCGCGGCCGCACACGCCCGGGAACGGGGCCAGGACGCCAACATCGAGTGGGTGCAGCAGGACCTGGCCACGTGGGTTCCGGACCGGTTGTTCGACCTCGTCACGGCCCAGTTCCTTCATTCCACCCTGATGCCGTGGCAACAGGCATTGCAGCTCGCGGCGGCCGCGGTGCGGACCGGCGGCACGCTGTTGATCGTCGGCCACCACCCCGACGGGCTGCCGCCGTGGGGCGCGCACCATACCCCGGAGAAGTTCTTCACCGCCGAGGATCTTGCCCGTGAGCTCGGGATCGAGGAACCCGAGTGGCGCATCGAGGTCCTGGACACCCGGCATCGCCTCGTCGTCGGCCCCGAGGGCGAGGCGGCGTCCCTCTCCGACGCCGTCCTCCGGGCCACCCGGCTGGCCGCGCAGTAAAGCGCGCGCGCCGCATGTGACGCAGTTCACTCCGTTTCGACCGTGAGGATTCCCGCTCCGGGCCCGTCTTACCTATGACGGCGCCACGGAGCGCCACCCTCAACCGATCAGGAGTGATTGCCTTGACCACCCAGACGCACACCCCGGCAGACATTCAGAAGCACACCAACCCGGCAGTCGCGGCGAAGACCCCCGCATTGACGGACCCCGCTCCGGCCGCAGGGGCGGACGGCCGCGGCGCGACCACCGTCGCAGACGGCGTAGTGGCGAAGATTGCCGGCATCGCGATCCAGGAAATCGAGGGCGTGCACGCCCTCGGCGGCGGAGCGGCCCGCGCGCTGGGAACCCTGCGGGAAAAGGTCGGCCAGAAGGACCTCACCCAGGGCGTCAGCGTGGAAGTCGGACAGACCCAGGTGGCGGTCGACGTCACCTTGGTGGTCGAATACCCGCACCCGCTCCAGCAGGTGGCCGATAACGCCCGCGACGCCGTCTACACGGCCATCGAGGACCTCGTCGGCATGGAGGTGACCGAAGTCAACATCACCATCACTGACATCCATGTAGCCTCCGACGACGACGGTGCCGCCGACGCCCGGACCGAGCCGAGGGTGGCTTGAGCCCCACCCTGGCCGGCCTGGCCATCGGAGCAGTCCTGGCCGGGGCGGCCCTGGCGTTCGGGTTCTGGGGCTTCCTGCTCACCGCGCTGATGATGGGGGCGGGGGCCGTGCTGGGCCGCGCCGCCGAGGGCCGGCTTGATCTTGGCGGAGTGCTCGACGCCCTGCGCGGCAAGCGCTCCTCCTCATGACGCGGGCGGGGCACACCCGGATCGCCCCGGCCGCGCTCAGGCACACCATCGAGACCATTGCGGCGCGCGCCTTCGGCGTCCCGGGGGCCAACGTCGCCGCGGTGCTGGAGGACGATGCGGGCCGGCTCGGCGCAACAGTCTCCGTGCACCTGGCTCTGCCGCCGCTGCTCGGCAGGGGCCGGGGACCGGGCCCGCTCCGCGGGGTGGACGGCGGCACCGTCTTCGACCTGTCCCGGGCGGCCCGGGCAACTATTATTTCCCGCGGCCTGGACCTCACCGGCCGGACGCTGGGCCGGGTCGATATCCGGCTCCGCGGGGCCAAACAGCCCGCCGGCCCCGCCAGGGTGGACGCACCGGCCGGCCGGCCGCACCCGAATCCCATGGAAAGGAACGCGACGTGAGCCAGCATCGAGTCATCCGCCGCCTCGTCCGCCGGGAGACCCATTCCTCGCGGGCCGCCGCGTCCGCCCTGACCGCCGGCGCACTTGCCGCAATCTTCCTCTGGCTGGCCCTCGAGGCCGTGCTGGCGCTGCTTCAGCAAAGCCCGCTCCTGGCCAGCCCCGACCGGCTGGGCCGCTGGCTCGCCGGCGTGCCGGCCAACACGCCCCCGGCCGGGCTGGTGGCGGCCGGCGCAGGCCTGGCAGCCCTTGGCCTGGTGCTGTTCGCGGCCGCAGCGACGCCCGGCCGCCGGTCCCGGCACGCCGTGCACAGCGACCGGAGCGCCGTCGTGGTCGATGACGAGGTCATCGCCTCAGCCGTGTCCCTGCGGGCGCGCCTCACAGCGGGGCTGGCGCGCGGGCAGGTGAGCACCACGGTGGGCAGGCGGGCCGTCCGCGTCCTGGTGCGCCCGACGTCGGGCATCCCCGCGGACCGGGACAAGATCGGCACCGCGGTGGACGCCGAGCTCGCCACGTATGCCCTGGACCGCCGCATCACACCCTCCATCCACATCTCCAGGGAAGGGGCGCTGGGGCAATGAGCCAAACCAACAGGGTACTGAACCGGATCCTGCTGGCCCTGGCGGGACTCGTGCTGCTCGCCGCCGGCACCGCCACGGCGGCGGCCGGAATCCTGCCGGACATCGCTGCCTTTTGGACAGCCGCGGGGTCCTCCCTCATGGACCGGGCCGGAAGCCTCCTCGCCGCGGCGCCGCTCCCTGGCCCGGCCCGCAGTTGGTGGGCCGTGGCCGGAGTCGCCGCTCCCCTCCTGGCGGCCGCGCTCAGCATCGCCTGGGTCGCATCGCAGGGCGGCGGCCGGACACCCCGGGTGGCCCGCGAGACTGACGGCGGCCTCGGCACCACTGTGGTCGAAACCGGACTCGTCTCGGCGGCCGTCAAGCAAGCCCTGGACGGCAGCCCCCTGATACTCGGCACCACGGTCTCGGCCTGGGAAACCCGGGGCAAAACCGGACTCCGGCTGCAGCTACAGGCACGGCAGGGAGCCTCCCCCCGGGAGATCGCGGACACCGCCGACCAACTGGTCCGGGGCATCGACGCATTGCTGGGCCATCCGCTGCCGGTTCTGGTCCGAATCACCAGCGGCACCAGGACCAAGGTGGCTGGACCCGGCCGCGCCCGCTGACCGGGTGGATGCACTGCAACGCCGCTTCACAGAGTAGGAACTCGAAGGGAACATCATGGGAATCGACGACAAGGCTAACCGCACGGTCATCCACCACATCGGTGCGGCCAAGGAAGGTGCCGGCAACGTGACGGGCAACCAGGATCTCAAGCGCGAGGGCCAGTACGAGCAGGCCCAGGCGAAACTGCAGGACGCAGGGGACCGGGTCAAGGATGCCGCTGCTGACCTCGGGGAAAACATCAAGGATGCCGCGCGCAAGCTCAAGGAAGGCTTCAGCAAGGAGTAGCCCGCCCTCAGCCATGGATCTGAGTGCCGTGATGAAAGCAGAGACAAGCGCGTGACTGATTCGCCCTCGGCGCCGCACCAGCTGGACCTCGTGCCGGACGCTTTGCTGGCAGGGCGGGCCGCCGACGGCGACACCGCCGCTTTTGAGGCGCTGGCCCGCCGGCATGGTCCCGTCATGCGGGCCTCCGCCCGCCGCCTGACCGGCTCGCTCGCCGACGCCGACGACGTCGTGCAGGAATCGCTGATGCAGGCCTGGAAGCAGCTTCACACCTTGCGCGACGGCGACGCCGTGAAGGGCTGGCTGTTGCGCATTACCGGCAGCCGCAGCATTGACCACCTGCGCCGCCGAAAGACCCATGCGGACCTCGGCGATCTCGACCACAGGCTGGAGGCCGGCGCGCGCACCGCTGAGAAGGAACACCCCGAACACGCCGCCCTGAGCGGCTCGCGGATGGACGCCCTCAAGGCCGCCCTTGCCGCCCTGCCCGAGGAACAGCGCCGCTGCTGGGTACTGAGGGCGTTCAATGACCAAAGCTATGAGGAAATTGCGCAAACGTTGAACATCAGCACCGCCAGCGTCCGTGGCCGCCTTGCCCGGGCACGCATCAGCCTGGCCCGCGAAATGGAGGACTGGCGATGAGCACCCCTTCCGACGCGCTCAGCTGCGGGCACAGCCTGGCAGACCTGAGCGAATACTTGGACACCGGACAGATCGGCGATCCCGGCCATCTTGCGGAGTGCCCCGAATGCCAGTCCGGGCTGGCCTCGCTGCGGCGGCTCGCGGCCCTTGGCAATGAACTGCTCGACGCCGACACCGCCGCGGCCGGCAGCGGAAGCGATGACTGGATGAAGACCATCCTCGGCAACCTGCGGCTGGAACTGCGGCCCGGCAGGAGCATCCCCCTGCGCGCCGACACGCCCGGCGATGTCCTCACCGAGACAGAGGGCTCGGTTTCGGCTCTGATCCGTTCTGTTGCGGATTCCCTTCCCGGCGCCGCCGCCGGCAAGTGCCGCCTTTACGGGGACCTCACCGAACCCGGGGCGCCGATCACCGTGGGAGTCGAACTCGCCGTCGTGTACGGGCATCCCCTGGAACAGCGCGCCGCAACACTGCGCCAGGAACTGGCCACGGTGCTTTCCCGGCAAACGGAACTGAACATCACGGCGATCGATGTGACGATCACCGATGTCCTGGAGCCACGGAACCCCGGACCCGGGGCGCCAGCTGCCGGGGCTCCAGTTGCCGGCGCGCCGGCCCCGACGGTGGGCCCCGGCGGCCCGCCCACCCCTCAGGAGAAGCCATGACCGAGCCCCTGTCTCCCGGCGACGGCACGCACGCGCCGGACGCCGCCGCTCTGGCCGCGGAACTGCAGTCGGTCATCGAGGCGGTCGCCGGCGTGACGGCGGTCTACCCGGCGCGCCCGCTCTGGCAGACGATCGCGGGCGCGGCCCGCTCGGCCGTGACCGGAGAAGCGCGGTCGAGGGTCGACGTCGCAAGTTCCGACACCGGCAGGCCAGTCACGGCGGTCAAGGTGCGTATCGGCGTGAGCGGGGCGCACCCCGCCCCGCACGTGGCCAGGGCCGTGGCGGCAGCCGTGCGGCAGCATCTGAGCCCCCACCCGGTGACGGTCCAGGTCGGAATCGTGCAGATCGGCAGCGAGGAGGCCGCTGACGCCAGCGGCGCGCAAGAAATGTGACAAAAGACAGCGGACGACAACTGAAGCTAAGATGATCGACAGTTGTCGAACGTGCGCGAGGGCGGGAGATTCCCGGACGGGCGCCGCCAACGGGGGCGAAGATCGGCCGCGCCGTCCCCGCACTTCCCCCTAGAGCCCGGGAGGAGGCTGGCTCCAGGCCGGTTGCCGTGCTGTCCGGGATCACCCGCCACGGGGGTCAGCACGGCGTATCACGGACCGGCTGGTCTTCCCGCGCGGACTGCCGCAACTACAGGGGCCGCCCAATACCGGCCCTAATCTTGATTTACCCGCCAAAACTGTTACCTCCGTCACATTGTGACGGGACCGTGCGGACTGCATCGCGGACCCCCCGCCCGCTGTGGCCGCCTGTGACAAGGAAGAAGCCTCATGTCTGAACGCATCACCACGGCCGCCCCGGCCACTGCAAAATCTGACACTGCAAAATCTGGCACCGCAAAATCTGACATTGCACCACACGGCCCGGCCGGCGCCGGGAACCACGAGCCGCACCTCGCCCGGGCCCTCGGCAACCGCCACATCCAGCTGCTCGCCATCGGCGGCGCGATCGGCACCGGCCTGTTCATGGGGTCCGGTAAGACCATCTCCCTCGCGGGACCGTCCGTCATCTTCGTCTACATGATCATCGGCTTCATGCTGTTCTTCGTCATGCGGGCCATGGGCGAGATCCTCCTCTCCAACCTGAACTACAAGTCATTCAGCGACTTCGCCGGGGACCTGCTGGGCCCCTGGGCGGGATTCTTCACCGGCTGGTCCTACTGGTTCTTCTGGGTGGTTACCGGGGTGGCGGACATCGTCGCCATCTCCGGCTACGTGGACAAACTCGCGCCCGGCACGCCGCTGTGGATCCCTGCGCTTCTCACACCGGTGGTCCTGATCCTCCTGAACCTCCCCACCGTGAAGGCGTTCGGTGAAGCGGAGTTCTGGTTTGCCATCATCAAGGTGGTGGCAATCGTGGCCCTGATCATCACCGGCGCGGTCATGATCGCCACCCACTTCACCTCCCCGAACGGCGCGGAGGCCAACCTCGCCAACATGTGGAACGACGGCGGCATGTTCCCGCACGGCATGTTCGGCTTCATCCTGGGCTTCCAGATCGCCATCTTCGCCTTCGCCGGAATCGAACTGGTGGGCACCGCCGCCGCCGAAACCAAGGACCCGGAGAAGAACCTGCCGCGGGCCATCAACTCCATCCCGGTCCGCGTCCTCCTGTTCTACGTGGGCGCCCTGGTGGTCATCATGGCCGTCAACCCGTGGCGCACCATCGATCCGGCGAGCAGCCCGTTTATCGGCATGTTCACGCTGGCCGGGCTGGGGATTGCCGCCGTGGTCATCAACCTGGTGGTCCTGACCTCGGCCGCCTCCAGCGCCAACTCCGGGATCTACTCGACCTCCCGCATGATCTACGGCCTCGCCCAGGACGGGAACGCACCGAAGGCGTTCGGAAAGCTGAGCCTGCGCAAGGTCCCGCAGAATGCCCTGCTGTTCTCCTGCATCTTCCTGCTGGCCGGGCTGGTCCTGCTCTACGCCGGCGACTCCGTAATCGGCGCGTTCACGATCGTCACCTCCGTGGCCTCGGTGCTGACGATGTTTGTGTGGTCCATGATCCTGATCAGCTACATCGTCTTCCGCCGCCGCCGGCCGGCCCTGCACGCGGCCTCGGCTTTCAAGATGCCCGGCTCCGCGTTCATGCCGTACGTGGTGCTAGCTTTCTTCGTCTTCATGCTGGTGGCGCTGGCCCAGGCTGACGACACCCGCCTGGCGCTCTTCGTCGCCCCCATCTGGTTCCTGCTTCTGGGTGCGGCCTGGCACTTCAACCGGAAGACGCCGCTGCAGCAGGCGCGGATTGTGGAATGGCAGGCCGTCCGCGCGGAGGAAGACGTCCGCGCGACTGTCTGACCCCTGACTGTCTGACAGCTGGCTGAGACTGTCGACTGAACATCGGCACGATCAACCCGTAATACGCAGGAGCCCCGACCGGAATATCCGGCCGGGGCTCCTGCTTGCTGTGATGCCGTGGCGTGGTGACCTGCGCACTGACCCTGCGGGACAGCACCGTCAGGAGCGCGCCGTTAGGAGCGGGCCCCTAGGCGCGGGTCCCGGCGGCGGCCGGGGCGACGGCGACGCGCGGCGAGACAGCCACGGCCGCGACGCCGATCGCCGCAGTGAGCGCGAAGACGCCGGCGAAGGACGCCGCCGTCGTCGTCGAAAACGCGGCGAAGACGATTCCCGTGCCGGCGAGGGCCAGGGCACCGCCGAGCGAATCCGAGATGGACATGGCCGAACTGTTGAAGCCCTCGGTGTCCTTGGTCGAGAGAGCCAGGGTCATGACGCTCAACCGCGGATACATCAGCCCCATCCCTCCCCCGGCGAAGATCCAGCCCGCGATCGCGACGGCGGCCGGCCACGCCAGCACCGTTGTCACGAGGGCCAGGACGACGGCGCCGAGGACCAGGGCGGAGCCGATCCGCACCGCCCTCCGGTGCTCCAAGCGGGTCCCCAGCCGGCCCTGGATGGCCGAGGCCGCCGCCCAGGCGATGGCGCCTCCGGTTAGGGTGAGGCCCGCAAAGGTGGGCGCGAAGGCATAGCGTTCCACGAGCAGGTATGGCAGGTACACCTCGGCGCCGAAGAATGCGGCGGCCGCGAGGCCGCGGGTCAGAATGACGCTTGGCAGGCCGCGCCGGGCGGTCAACGTCCCGCGCGGCATGAGCGGGCGGACGGCCAGGAGTGCGACGGCGACGGCGGCACCTGCCAGCACGTCGCCGGCCCCGGGGACCTCGGCGGACAGGTTCAGGCCCAGCACGGCGAGCGCAGCCAGCGCTGCCAGCGCCAACTTGGCCAGACCGCCCGGGGGCCGGGATACGGCGGCGGAGTCCACGGCCGCGGCGGGTTCTCCCGGACCCTGCACAGGGGTTCCGTTCAGGCCGCGCAGGGCGGGGGCCGTCAGGAGCAGGGCCGGAACGACGAGGCCGACCACGCCCAGGAAGACCCACTGCCAGCCGGCCACCTGCGCGACGATGCCGGCGGCAAAAGGCCCGACGAGGGACGGGATGACCCAGGCCGCGGAGAAGGCGGCGAAGATCTTGGCATGCAACACCGGCGGATAGACCCGGGCAATGACCACGTAGAGGGCCACTGTTAGACCGCCGCCGCCAAGCCCTTGAACCAGACGACCGGACACCAGCACGGGCATCGTCCCGGCGGTGCCGGCGATGAGCAGGCCGAGCGCGAACGTGCCCACAGCGGCCAGGAGCGGCGCCACGGGCCCCTTGCGGTCCGACCAGCTGCCGGTGGCCACCATGCCTATCACCCCGGTGGCCAGCGGGCCGGCAAAGGCCAGCGCGTAAAGGTCGGCGCCGTTCAGTTCCCGGCTGACGAGGGGCATGATGGTGGTCACCGCCAAGGACTCGAAAGCCGCCAGGAACACCAGCGCACAGGCGCCAAGCGTCACCAGCAGGTAGCTCCGGTGGAAGATCCCGGCTGACTCCGGGACGGACGCCCGGCTGGGTTCCCGGCTGGGCTCCTGACTGGGTTCCTGGTGAGGATGCGGGTCTTTTCGGGGCACATGCCACAGCTTACAAGCGGGGCACGTCCTGTCCCGCCTGCCGCTCTCAGCCGGCCTGGTCAAGCCCCTGGACCGGAACTACGACGGCGCCGCTCGCCCTTGAATCCGGGTTCAGCATCCAACCCACGCGCTTGACTGTGCTCAGCATGACGACGCTTTCCACGAGCACAATTCCCGGCACCTTCTGTTGCAGGGCGAGCTCAATGTTCATGATGTCCGCCAGGGACTGCAGCCACATGATGATTACGAAATTCGTCGGACCCGTGGTGGAGGCGCTGAGCCGTACGTTCCGCATGGTCTTCAGCTCGGCGGCCGCGGCCTCGTGCCGGCCGGCGGGAACATTGACGAACCACTGGCAGGTCACGGGGAACGCCGAGAACCTCTGGGCCACCTCACACCGGAAGGACAGGATCCCGCTGGCAAGCACACGATTAAGCTGCCGCTGGACCGTGGCAGGGTGCCTGCCCAGCGCGCGGGCAATGTCCGCCGCGGTGGCCCGACCGTCCTTGGCCAGGAACGGCAGGAGCGCCAGGTGGCTCTCCGGCAGCAGTTCCCGGGCGGCCGGCTGGGCGATTCCGGTGGCCTCGGGGCCGGCCACCGCCCGCACGGCGGCCTGCTGCGCGCGGCTCAAGACGTTGAGCCGCCACGAGCCGCCGCTCGAATGCAACCGGGTGCACAGGGCGGTCTGGTATTTGAGGAGACCGTCGATCTCCTTCAACTTTGAGATGACCTTCATGCTGAAATCGTCCAGGGAGGGCGTAATGACTGTCAGCATGAGGTCCCGGTTGCTGGCTGCCTCCTCCACCGTGACGATTTCCGGCATTTTGGCGAGCCTGGCGGTGACGTCCGCCCGCCGGTGCATTTCGCAATCCACGGCGACGAAGGCCAGGCACATCTGAAGCGGGTCGCCGATCAGGTGCGCGGTGATCCAGGAGACGCCGTCGGCCCGCAGCCGTTCCCAGCGGGCGGCGAGGGTGGTGGCGTGCACGCCCAGCACCTGCGCCGCGTCGGCCCAGCTCAGCCGCGGAGCAATCTGCAGGACGTTGATCAGGGCCAGGTCCTCTTCGCTGAGTTCCACTATTTCTCCCCTTGGTAATGCACGAAACCTGCGCTAATTCTCATTTTTTGCATTTTTTCAGGCCTTCAGCCGCGTGTGAACCATGTCACTTCAGAATAGACGCAGAAGGTCCCCACCGGACCCGAACCAAGCCAGCATCAAGAGTTGAAGGAGAACACGTGCCGATCACCGCAGACGCCCGGGAAATGCAGGCGGACCTTGCCCGGCTCCGCCACGAACTGCACCGGGAACCCGAGATCGGCCTGGCGCTGCCGCGCACCCAGGAGAAGGTACTCAAGGCCCTCGACGGGCTTCCCTTCGAGATCACCCTGGGCCGGGACACGACGTCGGTCACCGCCGTGCTGCGCGGCCAGGGGCCCGGATCGGGCGCCGGCTCCCGCCCGGCCGTGCTCCTGCGCGCGGACATGGACGGCCTGCCGGTCCAGGAGAAGACGGGAGTGGACTTCACGTCCAGGATCGACGGCGCCATGCACGCCTGCGGCCACGACCTCCACACCGCCATGCTGGCAGGAGCCGCCACGCTCCTGGCCGAACGCCGGCACCGGCTGGCCGGCGACGTCGTCCTGATGTTCCAGCCCGGCGAGGAAGGCTTCGACGGTGCCAGCCACATGATCCGCGAAGGCGTGCTGGATGCCGCCGGCCGGCGGGTGGACGCGGCCTACGGCATGCACGTGTTTTCCGCCCTGGAATCGCACGGCACGTTCTGCACCAAACCCGGCGTCATGCTCAGCGCGTCCGACGGCCTGGTGGTCACCGTGCTCGGCGCCGGCGGCCACGGTTCGGCCCCGCATTCGGCCAAGGACCCCGTGACGGCGGCCGCCGAAATGGTCACCGCCCTCCAGGTCATGGTCACCCGCCAGTTCAACATGTTCGATCCCGTCGTCCTCTCCGTCGGGGTCCTCCAGGCCGGCACCAAGCGCAACATCATCCCGGAAACCGCGCGCATCGAGGCCACCATCCGGACCTTCTCCGAGGAATCCCGACAGAAAATGATGGACGCTGTGCCGCGGCTGCTGAAGGGCATCGCGGCGGCGCACGGCCTCGACGTCGACGTCGACTACCAGCAGGAGTACCCGCTCACCATCACGGACGAGGACGAAACGCACACCGCGGAAAACGTCATTGAAGGCCTGTTCGGCGATTCCCGGCTCGCCCGCTGGGCCACCCCGCTGAGCGGCTCCGAGGACTTCTCCAGGGTGCTCGCCGAGGTCCCCGGCACGTTCATCGGCCTCAGCGCCGTCCCCCACGACGCCGACCCCGCCGCGTCCGCGTTCAATCACTCCCCGTACGCCACATTCGACGACGCCGTGCTGGCCGACGGCGCCGCACTCTACGCGGAGCTCGCCGTGTCGAGGCTGGCCGCACTGGCGGCAGCCGACGCTCCCGCCACGGCCAACGCCGCCACCCTTTCCTAGCTGCCACCCCCGAGGGAGAAGACCATGACTGCAACCGCGATTACGCCGGCGGCAACCCGAACATCCACCGGCAAGACGCTCATCGGCACCGGCATCGGCAACGCCGTCGAGTGGTACGACTGGGCCATCTACGCCACGTTCACGCCGTTCATCGCCAGCCAGCTTTTCAGCAAGTCGGACCCGGCGTCCGCGGTGCTGTCCACGCTGGCGATTTTCGCCGTCGGCTTCGTTGCCCGGCCCTTCGGCGGCTTCCTGTTCGGCTGGATCGGTGACCGGATCGGCCGCAAGGCGTCCATGACCCTGGCCGTGGGGCTCGCGTCCGTGGGCAGCCTGATGATCGGCATCGCGCCGACCTTCGCGGCAATGGGCGCCTGGGCATCGCTGATGCTCCTGGTGGCGCGCCTGGTCCAGGGCCTGGCGCACGGCGGCGAGCTGCCGTCGTCGCAGACGTACCTGTCCGAAATGGCGCCGAAGGAACACCGCGGCTTCTGGGCCACCCTGATCTACACCTCCGGCACGGTGGGAATCCTGTTCGGGACGCTGCTGGGTGCCGTGCTGAACATGGCCCTGAGCACCGAAATCATGAACGCCTGGGGCTGGCGCATCCCGTTCCTGGTCGGCGCGGCCATGGGTCTCTACGCGCTGATCATGCGGTCCCGGCTGCACGAAACGGACGTCTTCGAAGGCGAAGCTTCGGCGGAGAAGCGCGCTCCGATCTGGCCGCAGATCGTCCGCCACCGCAAGCAGGCGCTCCAGGTGATCGGCCTGACGGTCGGGCTGACGGTGATCTACTACATCTGGGGCGTCGTCGCCCCCAGCTACGCCACCACCGCGCTGAAAATCGACCGCGGCGAGGCCCTCTGGGCCGGCGTGATCGGCAACATCGTGTTCATCGCGGCACTGCCGTTCTGGGGCAAGCTGGCCGACCGCATCGGCCGCAAGAAGGTGCTCTGGTCCGGTGCGATCGGCGCGGGCATCATGCACTTCCCGATGACGGCGCTGCTCAAGGATTCCGCCTGGCAGCTGGCCGTCAGCATGTCCGTCATGCTGATTTTCATCGCCGCCAGCGCGTCGATCGTTCCTGCCGTCTACGCCGAGCTGTTCCCCACGAGCATCCGCACCGTGGGGGTCGGGGTGCCATACTCGATCTGCGTGGCGGTGTTCGGCGGCACCGCACCCTACCTCCAGCAGTGGCTCGGCACCACCATGCAGATGCCGCAGCTGTTCAACGTGTATGCCGTGCTGCTCCTGGCCGTCTCCGCGGTCTTCGTCTTCACCATCCCGGAAACGAAGGGCAAGGACCTGACCCTCTGATCCGGCTCCCGTTGGCCTGACACCCGGTTGCGCTATCAGTTGTGGCTGTTCTGGAGGCTCAGAACAGCCACAGGTGATAGCGCATCGTGATTTTGGGGGCAGCCGGGGTGGGTCAGCCGCCGACGAAGCGGTCCCGCCCGGCCCGGTATCCGAACACGGCGGCGAGCGAGCCCACCAGCAGGAACAGGACGCCCGCCGCGGCAAAGGACCCGGTGGCCTGGTGGAGCTGGCCGACCAGGAGGGTGCCGCTGGAGCCCAGCCCGTAGCCCACGCCCTGCATCATGCCCGAGAGGTGTGCCGCGGTGTGACCGTCCCGGGTGCGGACCATGATCAGGGTCAGCGCCGCCGCGGTCAGGCTGCCTTGGCCCAGGCCCAGCAGCCCGGTCCACAGCCACAGGAAATCGACCGGGCCGAAGATGCTGAGCGCAAAACCGGCGCCGGTCATCAGCGCCGCCACCATGTTGATTACGCGCTGGTCCCGGAACCGGGTGGCCAGCGCCGGGGCGAACAGCGAGCCCAGCATCTGCAGTGCAATCGAGGCCGAGACGATCAGGCCGGCGGTGCTGCCGTCCACGCCGCGTTCGCGCAGGATCGGGGCCAGCCAGGCAAAGACACTGAACGACATCATGGCCTGCAGGACCATGAACGCTGTCACCTGCCAGGCCACGGCGGAGCGCCAGACGCTGACGCCCTCACCGATCCGGGGCGGTCCGACGGGCCGGGCACGCAGGGCCGGGGGCAGGAACAACAAGAGGACGACGCCGGCCGGCAGCGCCCAGAACCAGAGCGCCGCTGTCCACTGCCCCGTCGCCCGGAACAGCGGGAAGGTAAACCCTGCGCCGAGGGCGGCCGAGGCGCAGATTGCCGTGGTGTACAACCCGCCCATGAGGCCCAGGCGGTGCGGGAAGTCCCGCTTGACGACGCCCGGAAGCAGCACGTTGCACAGCGAAATGGCGGCGCCACACGCGGCGGTTCCGGCCAGCAGGGCCGGAAGGTGGCCGGCCGCGGGAAGCTCCACCGGCCGCAGCAGCAGCCCCGCCGTGAGCACTGCCATGGCTCCGAGCAGCACCCGTTCGGCGCCGAACCGGCGTGCCAGTCCCGGGGCCAGCGGGGCGAACACGCCCAGCAGGGTCACCGGAACGGTGGTGAGGACCATGACCGCCCAGGCCGGCAGGCCGGCGTCGGCCGTCACCTCGGGCAGCACCGCCGCGAAGCTCGAGAAGACGGTGCGGAGGTTCAGCCCGATCAGGACCAGGCAGACACCCATGTAGGCGAGGAGGCGGCGGCCGGCGGCGCGCGGCGGTCCGGCGGGCTCGTCCCTGGGAACGGCCCGTAGCGAAAGATCCTGCTGGTCAGTTTTCCCGGCTGAGGTCACCCGCCCCATTCTTGCAGTCCGGGGGCCCGGAGGCCTTGTCGCCCGGTGCCTGGCGGATTCCCGGGGCGGGCCGGGCCCGCAAACTCAACTATTCTGGAAAGGATGAGCGAATCCCCAGAAAACCCCGGCACGCCGGAAACGCCGCTGTCCGGCGCCCCGGATGACACCCGGCTGCCGCGCCCCGTGACCCCCGGCAGCCAGGCCTCGTTCGGCACATATGGGGGCCGTCCGGTCAGCTTCGTGCGCCGCGGCACCCGCCTGCAGGGCCGCCGCCAGACTGCCTGGGAGGAGCACTCGGACCGTTGGGCGGTGGAGGTCCCCCGCCATGTCGCCAACACCTCGGTCCACCCCGACTACGTCTTCGACGCAGAGGCCGAATTCGGCCGGACGGCTCCGCTGGTTGTGGAGATCGGCTCCGGGCTGGGCGATGCCGTGTGCCACGCCGCCGAGGAGAATCCGGACAAGGACTTCCTGGCCGTGGAGGTTTACACCCCGGGCCTGGCCAACACCCTGATCAAGATCAACAGCCGCAAACTGAGCAACGTCCGGGTGGTGGAGGCCAACGCCCCCGAGGTGCTCGCCACCATGCTCCCGGCCGGCTCGGTCACGGAACTCTGGGTGTTCTTCCCGGACCCGTGGCACAAGTCCCGGCACCACAAGCGCCGGCTTATCCAGCCGGCCTTCGCCGATCTGGCCGCCCGGGCCATCAAACCCGGCGGCATCTTCCGGATCGCAACAGACTGGTCCAACTACGCCGTCCACGTGCGCGAGGTCATGGCCGGCTCCGCGGCGTTCGAGAACCTGCATGAGGGCGAGCGCGCCGGTGCGGAAAGCCCCCTCACCAAGGTCTGGGAATCCGGCGTCGAGTCCCGCGTCGGCGGGGCGCCGGTCAAGGAAGGCCGGGCGCCGGTCAGCACCGAGCACACCGGTCCCAACGAGGGCATCGACGAGACCGGCGGCTGGGCGCCGCGGTTTGAGGGCCGGATTCTCACCAGCTTCGAGAACAAGGCACACGAAGCCGGCAGGCTGATCTTCGACCTCAGTTACCGCCGCCGCTAGGCATATCAGCCGGTCGGCATATCAGCGCCGCGGGAATCTGTTCCGGGCCGCCCTCGCGTGGCACGATTACGGAAAGTGAAATATTCGGAGCTGCCAGCTCCGGCAGGAATCGCACCGGCAGCACCGGGCAGCACGAAGGACACAACATCAAACGAGAACTGAAGGACGCCGCGGAAGTCGCCGAAGACGTCACCAACTCTAAGCCCCTCGAAGTGGTGGCCCGGGCCGGGTTTGCGGTGTCGGGGCTCCTGCATTTCCTGATCGGGCTGGTCGCGATCCGGCTCGCCATGGGCGGCAAGGGCCAGGCCGACGTCAGCGGAGCGGTGGAACAACTCGCCGGGCAGCCGGCCGGCCCGCTGCTGCTCTGGACCTCCTTTGCCGCCTGCGTTGCCCTGGCCATCTGGCAGACGTCCGACGCGATCTTCGATTTCGAACACCTGCCGACCAAGAAGAAGGTCGCCAAGAAGCTCAAGGCCGGAGTGCAGGCCGTGGTCTACGCGGCGTTCGCCCTCACGCTGGCAACGGTCGCCACCGGCGCCCGTGCCGACCACCGCCAGTCGACCAGCGATCTGACCATCAATCTCATGAAGGCCCCGGGAGGCGTGGCGCTCCTGATCCTGCTCGGCGCCGCGGTCGCCGTCACGGGCATCGTCTACGCCATTCGAGGCTTCAGGAAGTCCTTCCTCAAGTACCTGCGGATGCCGTCCGGGAAACAGACGCGCACCGCGGTGACGACCATCGGCGTCGTGGGCTACGCCGCCAAGGGCTTCGTCCTGCTCCTCGTGGGGCTGCTGATCATCATCGCCACCGTGAAGGCGCACCCGGAAGAGTCGACGGGCCTGGACGGCAGCCTCAAAGCCCTGCGCGAGCAGCCGTTCGGCGTGTACCTGCTGGCCGCCGTCGGCATCGGCCTGATCTGTTACGGCATCTACATGGCGGTGCGGGCCAAGCTGGCGAAAATGTAAGTTGGCGATCCCCGGCGATCCCCGGCTGCTCCGGCCGACGTCGCCGCCGAGGAGCCGGTGCAGCCCGGCCGCGATCACCGATGCACCCCCATTTCGTCGAGGATTGCCCGCAGGGCCCGCACGGCGTAGAACGCCCGGGACTTCACCGTCCCGCTGGGGATTTTCAAGTGGGCCGATGCCTCCTGGACCGTATAGCGGCGGTAGTGCAGTGCCACCAGCACTTCGCGGTGTTCCGTGCTGAGCCGAAGGAGCGCCTCCTCCATGAGGATCTTGTTGAGCAGGTCATCGATCCGGCCGGCGGCGTCGGGGATGGTGCCGTCGGGGGTGGCCGCAACGTCGCGTTCGCCGGTTTCCTGCGGGCGCCCCCGGGCCTTGCGGTAGTGGTCGATCATGATGTTGCGGGCCGTCCGGAACAGGTAGCTGCGCAGGCTGCCCGTGATCTGCGGCGCCCGCTGCCAGACCCGCAGCACCGTCTCCTGGACGACGTCGTCGGCGAGCTGCGCATCGCGGCAGGCGCCGAGGACAAAGCGCTTCAGGGCCGCCCCGTGGTCGCGGTAGATCGCGGCCACGACGTCGTCGTCCAGCGGCATCTCCCACCTCCCGGAGGCAGTTGCCCTGCTACAGAGGGCGTACAGGGCAGCCCGATAATTCAGTGTGCGCCTGGACGGGCCCGACATGAACCTTTTAGCGCTCCCGGTACGTCTTAGCGGGTAGCGCCGGCTTGGCGAGTCGGGCCGGCTCGAGTCAAGGAGCAGCAATGAAGAAGCATCTCAGCATCGGTCTGTCCGCGTTCGCCCTTGCCGCGCTACTGTCCGGATGCGGCGGCGCAACATCGACATCGACGTCGACTGCGCCCACGTCCTCAGCCGCCTCCACGCCCGCGCAGTCATCCAGCAGCGCGGCGGCCGGTTCGGCGCCGGCGTCCACGTCCGCGGCGGTGCTCTCGGTGGGCCAGTCCTCGGCCGGTCAGATCGTGGTGGGCGCCCAAGGACTAAGCGTCTATGCCTTCGCCAACGACACGAAAGGCTCCGGGACCAGCGCGTGCACCGCCGGGTGTGCTACCTCGTGGCCTCCCGTCACCTCGACGTCGGCCACCCCCACTGTTAGTGGGGTGACCGGCAAAGTCGGAACCATACCCGCGGCTAACGGCAAATTGCAGGTGACCCTTAACGGGATGCCGCTCTACTACTACTCCAAGGACCAGGCCGCGGGAGACATCACGGGCCAGGGCGTCGGCGGAGTCTGGTACCTTGTGTCGCCTTCCGGGGAGATGATCAAGTCAGCGGCGGGCGGCTACTAGAGGGCCACGGCGGGCGACCGCCGGGGCCGTCCGCCGGCCCCGGCGGCGCGCCGGATGCGCCGACACCGGGGCCGCGGGGAAGACGGTTTAGGAGCCGGCTTCTTCGAACTCGACGGCGGCAAGGATTTCCTTGCTCCGGGGGTCCAGCATGAAGGCCTCGTCGTCGTCTTCCAGCATGAGGAATTCGCCCTGGTCCGTGGTGAAGTGCCAGGCCAGGGTGCTCTCCCCGTTGTGCTCATAGTTCGGATCGCCCATGGTGATCCGTTCCAGGGTCTGACCGGCAATGTCGCACAGTTCCCGGATGATCTGCTCGAACTCGGGCGCGTCCTCGAAGGCTTGCTCCGCGGCGGCGGCCTGGCGCTCCGCGAGGTCCGAAATCCGGGACACCCGGCCGGCGATGTGGGCATCGAGGTCCCCGTCGGCAAGGACCAGCAGGTCGGCCTGGCCACGCAGCCACGCGGCGTTGAGCGCCACGATGTCCTCCGTTTCGAGGACCGATTCGAACTCCCCGTCCAGCTCTTCAATGCGTCGCACGGCATCGGAAACCGTGCCCTCCGCGCCGCCGTCCCCAGTGTCCCCTTCAACTGTGCCGGCATCATCTGCGTCGGCGTCATCTGTGGCGTCTTCTTCGATGTCGCCTACGGCGGCCCAGCCACTGCCGCCGTCAAGGTAGGTGTCGACGTCGGTGTCGGTCAGGGCGCCGAAGGCCGCCACGGTGCGGTTGAACAGGTCCAGATGCGCGGCGGCGCCCATCCCCGCCAGGCCCTCCCGGACATAGGGGTCGATTTCCTCGCGCTCCGGCGCGGTGAACACGTACTGGGCAAAACCACCGGCCAGTGCCTGGGACAGGTAGAAATCCACGTAGTAGCTGCGCAGCGCGGCCGGGGAGATCTCGTCCTCATCCAGCAACTCCTCAAACATGGCGTTGACAACGGCGACGTTCGCGTCGACGACGTCCTCGTTCCCGCCGCTGAGGCTCTCCGCGGTGAGCACGGTCGGGTAGCGGCCGGCGGACTGGGTGGTGGACGGAGCGTTGGTCATGCGGAATCCTCGCTTCTGGGACTGCTGGTTTGGACTGCTGGTTCTCCGGACCCCTCCACGGTAGGCCCGTCTGCACGGCCGGCAGCCGTGCCGCAGTTGAACGTCAAGCGAAGTCTGGGGGACGTTCCGCTAGCAGACGCGAAGTTCCGGCGGCCTGCCAAGGCTCGCTAAGATGGATCAGATGACCTCCTGCCGAAAGTAGTGCGCACATGCCATCCCATCCGGACGAGAGTGCGGCACTGGCAATTCAGACCCCCGCCATCAACGACCGCTCCCTTGCGGCCGGGCTTGCTTACGCCATGGGGAGCCGCGTTTCTGGGATGTCCTTCGATGCCGCCACAGGGCTTCTGCTCGGCAAAGTCCGGGGCGGTGCCGACGTGCCCTACTCCACGACGGCGAAGCTTGTCCGGAAGGCGGGGGGCTGGAGCTGCACGGTGGGCGTCTGCAGCTGCCCGGTACGCAAGGACTGCAAGCACGTGGCGGCCCTGCTCTTCTCTGCCGAGGACAACCCCGCCATCCGGCTCCAACTGCTGGCCCCGGCCGAGTCCACGCGGCTCTCCCGCCAGGCCGCGCCGCCGGAGCTGGCCGACTGGGAGCAGGCGCTCAGCCCGCTGATCGCGAGTCCCGGCATCACCCCGTCCGCCAACGGCACCCCGCTGGCGCTCCAGTTCGATGTCGAGGAACCCGCCCCGCACTTTTCCTACACGGGCCGCCGCGATCCGCTCCGCAGCGTCCGCCAGCTGAAGGCGCGGCCCGTGATCATGGGGGCCAAGGGCAAGTGGATCCGCGGCGACGTTTCCTGGAGCACGCTGAGCTACTTGAACTACCGGCGCGAATGCAATGAGGCCCATGTGGAGTGGATGCAGGAATTCCTTGCCTCGCACACCGCCGTCGCGAACCGCCAGCACTCCGGCACCGGGCTGTGGCTGGGGCTCAACACGTACGCAGGCAAGAACCTCTGGAGCCTGCTGTCCCAGGCCCAGAAAATCGGCCTCGCCCTGGTGCACAGCCGCGGCTCCGAGCCGGTCCGGATCGTTCAGGAGCCGGCCGCCGTCGGGCTGAACCTGGCGCGGTTCGGCGCCGGCGGGGACGACGGCGGGCTGGAGCTCGCCCCCACCATCACGGTCGAAGGCGAGGTGGTGGACCCGGCGACGGTCGGGACCATCGGCCGCCCGGCGCACGGGATCTTCCTGGTCTCCGACGGCGGCGCCCTGCCCGGCGTCGCCGTCGGAGACCCGGCCATCAGCCTTGCCCCGCTGGAAAGCGGCCTAAGCGAAGAGCTGCTGACCTTCGTCACGGGCGGGACCACCCTGCACATCCCGGCGAAGGACGAAAGCCGCTTCCTGACCGGCTTCTACCCCAAACTCAAGCAGACCGCCCGGGTGACGGCGTCGGACGAGTCCGTGGAGCTGCCCTCGCTGGCCGTCCCCACCTTGTCCCTGCTGGCCAACTACGGGGCCGACCACCGGGTCCGGCTGCACTGGGAATGGCATTACAAGTCCGGAACCCTCGTCACGGCACAGCCGCTGTGGCGGCATCCCGGGGACCACGGCTACCGGGACGACCCCGCCGAGGCCCGCATCCTCGAGGGCGTCGGGCAACCCTGGGACGTGGTGGCCGCGCTGGGCGAATCCGCGACCGGAGGCTGGGGCACGCCGCGCCTCGCGGCCACGGCCGAACTGTCCGGGCTGGACACGCTCGCCTTCACCGAGGACGTACTCCCCCGGCTCCAGGAACTCCCCGACATCTCGGTGGACACCTCCGGGGAGATCGCGGACTACCGCGAGGCCGAGGAAGCCCCCGTGGTGGCGATCTCCACGAAGGCGACGGACAGCCGCGACTGGTTCGATCTGGGTATTGTTATCACCCTGGAGGGCCAGCCGGTTTCCTTCGCGGCACTGTTTTCCGCCCTGGCTGCCGGCCAGACCCGCATGCTGCTGCCCAGCGGCGCCTACTTCTCGCTGGACCTGCCGGAGCTGCACCAGCTGCGGGCCCTGATCGACGAGGCCCGCTCCCTGCAGGACAACCCGGGCGACAAAGACGCCCCGCTGCAGATCAGCCGGTTCCAGGCCGGGCTGTGGGACGAGCTCGCCCACCTGGGCATCGTCGACGAGCAGGCCGCCGCGTGGCGCGAGTCTGTCGGCGGCCTGCTGGAAGGCGGCATCAAGGGCCTTCCGCTGCCCGGGAGCCTGAACGCCGAGCTGCGCCCGTACCAGCTGGAGGGCTTCAACTGGCTGAGTTTCCTGTACCGTCACGGACTCGGCGGCGTCCTGGCCGACGACATGGGCCTGGGCAAGACCGTGCAGGCCCTGGCTCTGATGTGCGCCGCCAAGGATGCCGCCGGCGATGACGCCCAGGCCGGCGCCGCCCCGTTCCTCGTCGTCGCCCCCACCAGCGTGGTGGGCAACTGGGAGGCGGAGGCGGCACGGTTCGCGCCGGGGCTGACTGTGCGCGCAATCGGCGAAACCTTCGCCAAGAGCGGCTCGGATCCGGCCGCGGCGATGGCCGGCGCGGACATCATCATCACCTCCTACGCCTTGTTCCGCATCGATTACGAGGCCTACGCCGCCCGGGCATGGGCCGGCCTGGTCCTGGACGAGGCCCAGTTCGTCAAGAACCACCAGTCCAAGGCCTACCAGTGCGCCCGCAAACTGCCGGCCGCCTTCAAGCTCGCCATCACGGGCACCCCGTTGGAGAACAACCTGATGGAGTTCTGGGCGCTGACCTCGATTGTGGCCCCCGGGCTCTTCTCCAGCCCCAAGCGGTTTGCCGAGTACTACCAGAAACCGGTGGAGAAGAACGGCGACAAAGCGCAGCTGGACAAGCTCCGGCGCCGGGTGCGGCCGCTCATGATGCGCCGGACCAAGGAACAGGTCATCCGGGACCTGCCGCCCAAGCAGGAACAGATCCTGGAAGTGGTGCTGAATCCGCGGCACCAGAAGGTCTACCAGACGCACCTGCAGCGGGAGCGCCAAAAGATTCTGGGCCTGATTGAGGACGTCAACAAGAACCGCTTCACGATTTTCCAGTCGTTGACGCTGCTCCGCCAGCTCAGCCTGGATCCCTCGCTGATCGACCCCTCGCTCTCCGGGGTCCGCTCCAGCAAGCTCGATGTCCTGTTCGAGCAGCTCGCGGACCTCGTGGCCGAGGGCCACCGGGCCCTGATCTTCAGCCAGTTCACCGGCTTCCTGGGCAAGGTCCGGGAGCGGCTGGTCGAGGAGAACATCGAGTTCTGCTACCTCGACGGCAGCACGCGCAACCGCACCGACGTCGTGAACGAGTTCAAGAACGGCGCCGCGCCGGTGTTCCTCATCAGCCTCAAGGCCGGCGGTTTTGGCCTGAACCTGACCGAGGCCGACTACGTGTTCCTGCTGGACCCGTGGTGGAACCCGGCGTCCGAAGCCCAGGCCGTGGACCGCACCCACCGGATCGGCCAGGCCCGCAACGTCATGGTCTACCGGCTGGTCGCCAAGGACACCATCGAGGAGAAAGTCATGGCGCTCAAGGCGAAGAAGTCACAGCTTTTCGCCGACGTCATGGAGGGCGACGCGCTCACCGGCGGAACCCTCACCGCGGAAGACCTGGCCGGGCTCTTCAACGACTGACGCGGTCCGGCTGCGTCCGGAGCCGGGCCAGGAGCGTCGCGGCGAACAGCGCCGTCGTGATTTCCAGCGCGATGATCCCCAGCAGGGCTCCGGAGCCCGACGGCGCCGCGCCGGCCGCCGCGGCAACGGCGCCGTGGTGGCCGTGGCCCAAACCTCCGGCCCCGCCGCCGAGGAGCAGGGCCGCGTGCACCCCGGTCATTGCCAGGGCCGAGGCCATGACGCGGCGGCCGGCGCCGGCCAGGCGCAGACCGCCGTCGCGCCCATGCCGCCAGATGTGCACCACGCACGGCAGGCACACCGCCACCATGGCGAGCATGAGCAGGTTCAGCCATGTCCCGTGCTGGTTTTCGGCAACCAGCCAGAGGTGCGCGAGGCACGACGCCGCCGTTGCGGCGGCGGCGGTCCTGGAATGGAAACCGATGCCGGCAATGACGGTCCGGCAGCCCAAACTGGGGGCGACACTCACGGCGTCAGTTTAGCTGTGGCAGTGTCCGCCGGCGACAGGCTGCGAGCCTGCCGGGACATCCAGCACGGGGCTGCGGTCGAAGAAGCCCTCGGGCCGGAGCTTGAAGCCGACCGTGTCCACCGGCATGATGGGCCAGTCCTCGATCCGGGGGAAGTGCGTCAGCCCGAAGGTGTGCCACACCACGATGTCCTGGCCGTCGATGTCACGGTCCTGCGCGATGTACGCCGGCAGGCCCGCTCCCCCGGCGTGCTGGTTGACGAAGTCCCCTGTCGGGTACCGCTCATCCTCCGCGAACCGGGTGACCCACAGGTCCTTCGTGGCAAAGGCGGCGCGGCGGGCGATTGACGACTCGGGGTCGGCCAGCAGGTTCGGCTGGCCCTGGGCGTGCAGCTTGTAGCCCACGGGCTCACCCAGGCGGTTTCGCGATTCCGGGTTGGAAATGATCCAGGTCCGGCCGCTGCGGGCGTCGGCTTCCCGGGCTGCTTCCGACTCGCGCGCCAGGACAGTGCGCCTTCGGGAGAACGCATTGCCCCGTTCATTGCCTTCGCCCATGGCCTGCCGCACCACGTCCTCCTCCTCCACCCGGTTGGTGAAGCCGTCGATCGCCATGTCCAGGCGCGCGCTGAAGAGGTGCTGGTGGAACGGCGCGCCCAGTCCGGGGGCGATCTGGGAGATGTTGGCCGAGCCGCCCTCGGGGTAGGCGGAAGTGAAAACGACGCCGGTGGCTTTGGCCTCGAACTCAATGGTGCCGTCGAGGTAGAGGTACCAGTAGAAGCCGTAGTCGTAGTTGCCGATGGTGGTGAAGAAGGAGATCACCAGGCGGCGGTTGCGGCGGGTGTAGTTGATGCCCGTCCAGAGATCGCTGTGCTTGGCCAGGATCCCCCAGTCCTCCTCGTGCATGCAGATGCCGTTGCGGATCTCCCGCGGGTTGCCGAAGGCGTCGCTGATGACAGGGCTGAGATAAGTGATCTCGCCGAGGCAGTCGCAGCCCAGTTCCAGCGAATTGGCGTACTGGCCCACCAGGTATTCGCCGGTGTCAAAGTAGTTCTGCCAGGACCGGATCGGCGATGGATCCCCGTACGGGACCACCATCTCGGCGATGGACGCCCGGTTGATGATGGGCCGCCGGCGGTCGCCGTCCTGGAAGGCAAGGTTGTGCAGCACCACCCCTTCACGGACATCGAAGCCGACGTCGACGCTCCACTTTTCCCATTCGACGTGGTTGCCGCCGGTGACCGCGAAGCTGGGGCCCTCCGGCTGGGTAATGTGAATGGGTTTCTGCGTGGTCCGCAGCGGCCCGGTCAGCTCCGGGTCGGTGTAGTTGCCGTGTTCGGCGGGAACCGGAACGGCCCCGGTGTCCAGCACCTGCGTCACCGTCCTGGCGACGACATCCACATACGCGACAAGCCCGTCAACGGGATGCGCCCAGGCGCTGTCCTCGGGGAAATCCTGCACGAAGGCCAGGCCCCGCAGGATCCGGCGGCCCTTTTCCTCCGGGTACTCGAAGACCCCGGCAGACAGCGGGGCCACGCGGACCTTGCTGACGTCCAAACCGCGGTCCGCCAGCGCCTTGAGCCACCGCCCGTCCGTGGCCAGGAGCTCCTCGACCACCTCGAATTCCTCCTCCAGGACCGGGAGCTCCCCGGTTGCCGCCGTATCCAGCTCGGCGACGGAAATCACCGCGCCGCTGGTGACCGAGACAGTCACGTCGGCCGGGCGCCCTCCGGAGACGTCGTGGACGAAGACCCGGAACCGGCGGTCCGCGGTTCCGGACGGCGCATCCCTGGCGGGGTCCACGAGGCCCAGGTACGCGATGCGCCCGGTCTCGCCCAGCAGGTCCGCCGCGCGCAGGATGCGTTGGACTGCGGTGACTTCGGCGCCCGTGGCCAGACTGTACGGGCTGTACTGGCTGTTCTGGCTAAACGAGGTGCGGGTGTCAGGTTGTGCGGTCATCATGACGGCTTTCGTTCGGGGACCCTGGCGGGTCGGAACTTTATTTTCTATAGTTGTAGAGAATACGGAAATGTAAGCTGTGCCACAAGAGTCCGACGCAAAATAATTGGGGAGCTGTCCGGTGCCAAAGATTGTCGACCACGACCAGCGGCGGCTCGAACTCGTCGACGCCACGTGGCGCATCATCGCCCGGCTCGGCATCGAAAGTGCCACCATGCGGGAGATTGCCCTCGAGGCCGGCTTTGCAAACGGCGCCCTCAAGCCGTACTTTCCCACCAAGGATGACCTGCTGACCTTCGCATTCGGACACGTCTTTAACCGCACCAACGAGCGCATCGCAGAATTTACGGCCGGGCAGGCCGGGCTCGCGGCCCTGCGGGCATTCTGCGTGGAGGTGCTGCCCCTGGATGAGGAGCGGATCAACGAGGCCCGGATTGTCATTCCGTTCTGGCAGAAGGCCATCAACGATCCCGATAAGGCCCGGATCCACCGGGAGTCGATGGAGCAGTGGCTTGCGGCGATAAGGCAGCATCTCGCCGAGGCGCGGGAAGCCGGCAATGTCACCACTGCGGTCGATGACGCCGCCCTGGCGGGGCAGCTGCTCAACCTCCTCCTCGGTGCGCAGATCTCGGCGGCGCTCGCCCCGGCGGGCCAGGTGGAGCTGGGGCTGAACGAGCAGCTGGAGGGATTCCTGGCGCTGCTGGCCTGCTAGGCGCGGCGGTCATCTTTTTTCGCCGAACGTCGAAAAAAGATGACAGCAGCAGATCGCGGCGCTACCCTGAAAGGACTGTGTCCCACGACACATTCCCCGAAATACGACGCCGTCAGGAACTTCTATGACCGCAGTTGCAGCCCGCCCAACGCCCAGTCCCGCAGGACAGGATGTCCGCACCAGCACAGCAGAATCCTTCGAGCACTGGAAGCACCTTGTCGCGGAGTCCTTCGTTCCCCTGGCCGCCTCGAGCGCAGATACGGACAACTTCCGCGGCCGCATGCGGTCCCGCAGGCTGGACCGTGTGGCACTCGTGGAGGTTTCCTCCACGAGCCATGAGGTCCACCGCACGCCGGCACTGATTGCGCAGTCCAACCAGCGCTACTTCAAGCTCAATCTCCAACTGCAGGGCACCGGGCTCCTCATTCAGGACAACCGTGAGGCGGTCCTGCATCCGGGCGATCTTTCCATCTATGACACCAGCCGCCCCTACACGCTTGCCTTCGAGGGGGACGCCCGGCTCATGGTGGTGATGTTTCCCTGGGATGCGCTGCCCCTGCCGCCGGACTGCATCGCGCAGCTTTCCGCTGTGCGGATGGCCGCCGACGGCGGTCTGGCCGCGATCGTCGGGCCCTTCATCGCCCACCTCGCGGAGAACCTGGACGCGCTGAGCGGTCCCAGCGGCTCCCGCCTCGCCACGAACGCTCTCGATCTGGTCTCCACGATGCTGCATTCGGAACTGGACATGTCCCCGGACCGAATGAGGCCTCAGGCCCTCATGGCGGCATCCGTCCGCGAGTACATCGATGCCCACCTGGCCGATCCGGCGCTCTCGCCAGCCTCCATCGCGGCGGCCCATTTCATCTCCACGCGGCACCTGCACAACGTCTTCCATGAATCCGGGACCACGGTGGCGAGCTGGATCCGGACTCAGCGGCTGGAAGGGGCGCGCCGCGAACTTCGGGATCCGCTCCTGGCCGGCATGCCGGTTGGGGCCGTGGCCGGGCGGTGGGGGTTCCTGGATGCGGCCCACTTCAGCCGCTCGTTCCGGGACGCCTTCGGCGTGTCCCCCAGCGACTGGCGGCGCGGCGCCCCCGCGTGACCGTCACCCGCCGCGGAGGAGACCCGCCGGTGGCAGCACCCGCGGGCGGGACCCGTTGCGGCATGGGAACGATGCGGCCCCCGCGGGGACGGCGCGACGTCAGTGCGCGATCAGATCCGCGTGGTGAATTGCGACGACATTAGGGTGGGCCCGGAGCCGGTAGCGTAGGGCGTTGTCCCCGTAGGTCTCCAGAATAGGGCTGTTGGTCGGGTCCACCGACAGGCCGCGGGCCTTGGCCTGAAACTCCGGGCTCACCGCGAGCTTGGGCATCGTCGCGTCCAGCGCGGGGTTGTAGAAGAACGGAAGAGAGATCCTGTCCGTGCCGCGCAGGGGCGAGATTACGCGGTGCAGGGTGGCCTTGAGATAACCGTTCGTGGCCAACTCGAGCATCTCGCCGATGTTGACCACGAATGTTCCGGGCACCTGAGGTGCGTCGATCCACTTCCCCTGGTACTCCACCTGGAGTCCGCCCTTCCCGGGTTCAACGAGGAGGAGCGTAAGCACGCCGCCGTCGCGGTGGGACCCGACACCCTGTTTGGGTTCCGGGTTGGACTCGCCCGGATAACGCACAATCTTGAGCAGCGGGAAGGCCCGCGCGGCGAATGCCGCATCGAAGGTGTCCTCGGGCGCTCCCAGGGACACGGCAAGCGCCCGCAGAAGCGCGAGGGAGATGGCACTCAGCCGCTCGGTCCACTCCGAGACAATCTCCTGCATCTCTGGCAGTGCGCCTGGCCACAGGTTGGGCCCTTCGAGGCGCCAGTAGTCAGCTACACCGGCGCCCGGCTCAACAGTGTCACGCTCGACGCCGATGTCGATCTGCTCGCGCCAGTCGACCGCTCCGTCCGTAATTTCGCCGCCGACCCGGGTGTAGCCGCGGAACTGTGGGCTGTGGACGTTCTCGACGGCGAGCTTCTGTTCATCGGGCAGTTCGAAGAAGCGGCGGGAGACGTCGAGCATGGCGTCAGTGAGCTCCTGCGGGATGCCGTGGCCGGCCAGATAGAGGAACCCGACCTCATGCATGGCATTGCGCAGTTCGTCCCGAAACCGGGAGGCCTCTTCCGGGCCGGCGCTCAGTCGAGAGAAGTCCAGGACGGGCAATGATTCGAGTGACATCGTCTAATAGTCCTTTACAGCGAACTTGGCAAGCCGGAGCCTGTATTAGTTCCAATGTTACGGACCGGGCTGCAAGGATGAGGACTAAACATGTCGAAATAAGACATCGGGGGCGGGCCTGCGGCCCCAGGCAGGGTCCGTCGCTAGGCAGCGACTCCCGAGCGGGCCGCCTTGCGCTCGATGCCGGCTTCCACCAGCACGCCAGCCGCAAACACGACGGGGACGGCGACCAGCAGGCCCACGGCCGTTTCTGCACTGCCGCCGATCAGCGCGGTGAAGTTGCTGATCACGAGGGACAGGACCCAGCCAAGCAGCGCGGTGGCGAGCACTGGCGCCACCGCAGTCTGCCAGAGCTGGCCGGCTTCCCTTTCGCGCCGGAAGTACGCCACGACAGCCAAGGAACAGAGCATGTACAGCACCAGAAGCGCGGCCACGGCCAGCCCGCTGAACCAGGAAAAGAGGGTCAGGACCGGATCCAATGACAGCACCGCGAACGGGGCAACGAGCAGGAAAGCGACAACGGTCTGGATCCTCGCGGCGACGGCGGGGGCCTTGTGCCGGTTGGTCCGGGCGACGACGCGGGGCATCGATCCGCGCAGTGCCAGCGAATGGAGGTAGCGGTTGATGCCGTTGTGGAAGGCGATGATGCCGGCCAGCAGGGAGGTCACCAGCAGGATACCGGTGACGGTCCCGGCCCACGGCCCGAACAGCTCCACCATCGGCGTAAGCACGAAGGAGGTGGAGTCGCCCGATTCGAGGGCCGCGCCCGCCGCATCCATGACGTGCGCGGGGCCGTAGTAGCTGACCAGCATCCATGAGATGAAGGAGAAGAACACTGAAATGACTCCCACCGACAGATACGTGGCCCGGGCCACCGTACGGTGGGCGTCCTTGGCCTCCGCCGAGTAGATGGCCGTGGATTCGAAGCCGAACATCGAGGCGACAGCGAACATGATGGCTACCCCGGGGGCGCCGGCGCCGATCGCCGCAGGCGAGAATGACGCCGCCAGGCTTATCCCTTCCGGTCCGCCGCCGCGCAACAGCACGGTGAAGCCGAACATGAGCAGGATGGCGACCTCCAGGCCTACAAGGACTGCCAGAACGCGCGCCCCGAGTTCGATGTTGAGGGATCCCAGCACCTGCACGCCCGCCATGGTGACCCCGGCCAGCAGCCACCAGGGAACCGTGATTCCCGCGGTGCCGAGCACGCCCGAGAAGGCGGCCCCGTACAGCCCATACATCGCGGCCTGGACCGTGCTGTACGCGAGGAGCGCGAGCCATGCCGCTCCTGCCCCGATCTTTCGCCCAAACGCGGCCGTGACATAGGCGTAGAAGGCGCCGTTGGCCTGGATCTTGCGGCTCATCGCGACGAACCCGACGGCGAAGATCACTATCACGATGCCCACCACAAGATACGCGCCGGGCGCGCCGGCACCGTTGCCGAGGGCCACGGCCAGCGGCGACGCCCCGACGATTCCGGTCAACGGCGCCTGGGCGGACAGGACAAAGAACAGAATGCCCATGACGCCGACGCTGCCGGCACGGAGCGCGGTGGAGTGCTCCGTGCGGGGATTGTCTTCTGCGGTCCGGGATTCGGAATTTGAAATACTCATCGGATCCTTCTTAGCGGTAATGAGTCGGGGAAATGGCGGTCTGAGAAATCGGAGGAGGTGCCATGCACCGTGAAATCCAGCATGGCAGGTGACGCCCGTCACCCTCTTGTCGATCAGCGACCGGTTGTTGTTCCCCAGCGCAACAGCGTCCCGCGCCACGGAGTCCAGCGCAACGGCCTCCGGCGCAGGGGTCGCCCTGGCCATCGCGATCGTTCGCGACGGATCAACTGCAGTTCGCGCAAAGACAAGACTGCGGGTGGCGCCCCGGAGCAAACTCGGACAGGACAGTACGGCTCACCTACTCGATGTGGAGTACACCATGGAAACCTACGACGCCCTTCTCGCCTCGATCACCCCGACGTCCGGCGCGGTCCGGACCCTCATCGACCCGGCCACCGGCGAACCTGTCGGGGACGCGCCCGTCCACACCGTCCAGGACCTTGAGCAGGCCATCGCCGCAGCGGCGGTCGCGCAGCCGGTCTGGGCCGCACTGGGTCACGAGGCCCGGAGCGCCGCCCTCCTGAGGGCGGCCGACGCCGTCGAACGTTCCGCCGAGGAACTGGCGCGCCTGCTCTCCCGCGAACAGGGCAAGCCGCTCAACGGCCCCAACGCCCGCTTCGAGGTCGGCGCCTGTGCCGCCTGGCTCCGGGCGGCAGCCGCCACGCCCCTGGATCCGGAAACCGTGGTTGACGACGGCGAGACCCGCGCCGAGCTGCACTACCGCCCTATCGGCGTCGTCGGCGCAATCGGTCCCTGGAACTGGCCCATGATGATCACGGTCTGGCAGGTGGCCCCGGCCCTGCGGATGGGCAACGCGGTTGTGGTCAAACCCTCCGAGTTCACCCCGCTGTCCGTCCTGGCCCTCGTCCACGTCCTGAACCAGGAGCTCCCGGAGGGCCTCCTCACGGCCGTCTCGGGCGGCCGGGACGTCGGCGAGGCCCTGGCCGCACACCCCGCGGTCGGCAAAATCATGTTCACCGGTTCCACCGCAACCGGCAGGGCGATTATCAAGTCCTCCGCGGACACGGTCAAACGCCTTACCCTGGAACTCGGCGGCAACGACGCCGGCATCGTCCTGCCGGACGCCGACCCGAAGGCCATCGCCGAGGGCCTGTTCTGGGGCGCGTTCATCAATACCGGCCAGACCTGCGCGGCCCTCAAACGCCTCTACGTCCACGATGCCATCTACGATGCTGTCTGCGAGGAGCTCACCGCGGTCGCCGCCGCCATGCCGATGGGCAACGGACTGGACGAGGCCAGCGTCCTGGGCCCGCTGCAGAACCGCCAGCAGTACGACGTCGTCGCGGCGCTCGTGAACGCCGCCAAGGAATCCGGGGCGCGCGTGCTCCTGGGCGGCAACCCGGACCCGGACCGGGCCGGCCACTTCTACCCCACCACGCTCGTGGCCGACATTGACAACGACAATCCCCTCGTCACCGAGGAACAGTTCGGCCCCGCCCTGCCGATCATCCGCTACAGCAGCGTGGACGAGGCCGTCGCCATGGCCAACGCCCTCGACGTCGGACTCGGCGCCTCCGTCTGGTCCGCCGATCCTGCCGCGGCCCGGAAGGTGGCGGCGCGGATCGAGGCGGGCACCGTCTGGATCAACAAGCACGGCGCCGTGGACCCCCGCGTCCCCTTCGGCGGGGCCAAGCAATCCGGCTACGGCCTCGAATTCGGCGTCGAGGGCCTCAAAGCCCTCGGCGTCCCGCAGGTCATCAACGGCTGATGCTGTTCTTATTCGGGACCACCGGCGCCGCGGTGGCGGGCACCGGTTCGTGCCGCAGGTAGCTGCGCCGGAACCGGCCGCTTCCGGCGGTCAGCGCGCGGAGCTCCACGGCGTACCGCAACAGTTCCTGGTCCGGAACCTCGGCGCTGATCTCCGTGCTGTCATCCCCGGCGGACGTGGTTCCGGTCAGCCGGGCCCGGCGGGAGGACAAGTCGCTCATCACGGCGCCCACGTGCTCCTCCGCAACGCTGATGGTCACGGACGAGACCGGTTCCAGGAACTGGATGCGGGTGGCCGCCGCGGCCTCCCGAAGGGCCAGTGCGCCGGCCGCCTGGAACGCGGCGTCTGAGGAGTCCACGCTGTGGGTCTTTCCGCCGACCAGCGTCACCCGGATATCCACAACGGGGAACCCGGCGGAGACGCCCTTCTGCATCTGGGCACGGACGCCCTTCTCGATCGAGGTGATGAACGGCCCGGGAACCACCCCGCCCACCGTTTTGTCGACAAACTCGAACCCGGCACCGCGGTCCAGCGGCTCCACCTCGATGTCGCAGACGGCGTACTGGCCGTGGCCGCCGGATTGTTTGACGTACCTGCCGTGGCCCGCTGCCGGCGCGCCGAACGTCTCCCGCAGCGGGGTGATCACCGGGACGGTCTGCAGGTTCACGCCTTGGTCCCGCAGCCTGCCCAGGACGACGTCGGCGTGCGCCTCGCCCATGCACCACAGGATCAGCTGGTGGGTTTCGGAGTTCCGTTCCACCCGCAGGGTCGGGTCCCCGGCAGTGACCTTCCCCAGGTTCCGGGCCAGGGCGTCCTCGTCGCCGTGCGTGGCCGCCTCCACCGCAACCGGCATGAGCGGGTCCGGCATGTCCCAGGGGGCAATCAGCAGCGGCAGCTCCTTGGCCGAAATCGTGTCGCCGGTCTCGGCATTGCCCAGTTTTGTCAGGGCGCAGATGTCCCCGGCCACGCAGAACGGAACCGGGCGCAGGCCCGATCCCAGCGGCGAATAGAGGTGCGTGATCCGCTCGTCACTGTCGTGGTCCTCGTGGCCGCGGCCGGACATGCCACGGCCGCCCACATGGACCGCGGCGTCCTCCCGCACTGCCCCGGAGAAGACCCGCACCAGGCAGACCCTGCCAAGGAACGGGTCGATCGTCGTGCGGACCACCTCGCCGAGCAGCGGTCCCTGGGGATCACAATCCAACGGAGGGACGGCCACACCATTAAAGTCCGTCGCCGCCGGGACGGCATGCTCCGCCGGCGTCGGAAACCCGCGCACCAGGACGTCTAGCAGCTCGGCCAGACCGAGTCCGGATTCCGCGGATACCGGCAGCACCGGGTGGAACGACCCGCGGGCGACGGCCGTCTCCAGATCCGCAATGAGGACCTCGGGGGCAATGTCCTCACCCCCGAGGTAGCGGTCCATGAGCGTCTCGTCCTCGCTCTCGGCAATGATCCCCTCGATCAGCGCGCCGCGCGCGGACTCCGACGCGGCGAGCTCGGCGTCGTTGGCCGCGCGGGTGGCGGGCACGGGGTCGTCCGGAGCGTATTCGGACACTGTTCCGGTCAGCAGCCCCAGCAGGCCGGTGCCGGCGTCGGCGTGAACCGGGAGGTAGAGCGGCAGGATGGTTTCGCCGAAGGCCAGGCGGCAGCGGGCGACGGCGGCGTCGAAATCCGCGCGCGGATGGTCCAGCCGGCTGATGACCACGGCCCGCGGCATCGCGAGCCGCTGGCATTCGCTCCAGAGCGCGGTGGTCGCGGCGTCGACGTCGTCGGTGGCTGAGACCACAAACAACGCCCCGTCCGCCGCGCGCAGTCCGGCGCGCAGTTCGCCGATGAAATCCGTGTACCCCGGGGTGTCCAGCAGGTTGATCTTGTTGTCTCCGGACGTCACGGGCACCACTGCCAGCGCCACGGAGCGCTGCTGGGCGATGGCGGCGGGATCCGAGTCGCTCACGGTAGTGCCGTCGGCGATCGAGCCCTTGCGCGCGATGGCCCCGGTAGCGGCAAGCAGGGCCTCGGTGAGCATCGTCTTCCCGGCGCCGGAATGCCCCACGAGCGCCACATTGCGGATCTTGTCCGGCTGCTCCGGCGGCGGCGCGCCGTTGGCATCTGCACGTCGGAGATCAGACGTGCCCCGGACCGGACCCCTCGACGGAGTCTTGGCGCCCTTCGACGGCATGAGAACCTCCCGGCGTAGCATCCACTCGTGCCCTGCAGGGCCTTGTCTTAAGGATTGGACACCCTGGGACGCCCGGACAGCAAGGGCTTTTTCACGCCGCGGCCGGAGCCACCAGGGACCGGGACGCCGTCCGGTTCCGGAGCCAGCGGCCCAGGGCCTTGCCTTTGCCCTTCCACCAGCTGTCTTCATCGGTGTCATGGTGCCAGCGGAAGATCACGGAAACCATGACGAAGACCCCGGCCGCGACGTCCGTCCACGAGCCGGAGAGGGCATCGATGAGCACGCTGAACGCCATGACGCCAATCGACGGCAGCGCCAGGGTGCGGAACACGGTGTTGGCCACATACCGGCGGTGGGACCGCGGCACGGAGACGGCCCGGACGAAGTCGAAGCACAGGCAGACCACCACCAGGGACTGACCCAGGGACATCAGGATGTGGCCGGGCAGGGAGGCGGCAAACAGGACGGCCGGCTGGAACCCCGGATTCATCGCAGGCCCGCAGACGTTTCAGACCGCAGCCGGGTCCCGCCCCGCAACGATTGGACCGGGGGCGAATGGAATGTGGGCGGATGGAATAGGGCGGAACCGAACGTGGACGAACTGAACGTGGACGGATCAAACCCGGCTGATTCATGCATGCGATGCCCCCCGGCCTCTACGCTGCTGCGCTGGCTGCGCCCGGGCTTCGCGGAGAAGCTTTGAGCGCGTCACGCCAGACTTTCTGACACCCCAATTCAATGCGCGGGCCAGGCCTGAAGTCACGCGTTTCAGGTACCCGACTATCGGAAGGCCCGTTACCCGCTTCCGCTCCGGAGTACTCAGTTCGCCCTAGCGGCTACTTGCCCGGGGCGTCCCGACGTCACGGGAGAACGTGACCGTTGACACATCCCAGAAATTCATGCCATGGTTGTAACAGCAGATGGTCTGACCAACAGACCTAAATCTCCCAGCAATACTACGAGGAAGTAGCCACATGAATCTCTACTCGCTCATGCAGAAGCGAACCGCCACGCAGGGTCCCATTAGGGTGGGCGTCATCGGCGCCGGCAAATTTGCCTCGATGTTCCTCACGCAGGCACTCAACACGGAGGGAATCCACGTTGTCGGCGTTGCCGACATCGACGTCCCCAAGGCAAGGGGCGCCCTCCGGCGCACGGGCTGGCCGGCCGAGCGGTACGCGGCGAAGAACTTCGCGGAGGCCCTCCGCAACGGCACCACCTTCGTCACGGAGAGCTCCGCGGACCTCATCCGGCTCCCGGAAATTGAGGTCATCCTGGAGGTTACGGGAAACCCGATCGTCGGGACCGCCCATGCCGTGCAGAGCATCGACAACGGCAAGCACATCATCATGGTCAACGTCGAGGCCGACTGCATGGTGGGCCCGATCCTCCAGCGCCGCGCCGAGGCCGCCGGCGTGGTCTATTCCATGGCGTACGGCGACCAGCCGGCCCTGATCTGCGAAATGGTCGACTGGTGCCGGACGGTCGGTTTCGATATCGTCGCCGCCGGTAAGGGCACCAAATACCTCCCCGAATACAACTACTCCACCCCGGACACGGTCTGGAACTACTACGGTTTCAGCGACGAGCAGCTCGCCTCCGGCGACTTCAACCCGAAAATGTTCAACTCCTTCCTCGACGGCACCAAGTCCGCGATCGAAATGGCGGCCGTGGCCAACGGGACCGGGCTCACCCCGCAGGACGATGGGCTCTTCTTCCCGCCGGCCGGAGTGGATGATCTCCCGAACATCTACCGCGAGAAGTCGGTGGGCGGCATCCTGACCAGGCGCGGGACTGTGGAAATTGCCTCGAGCCTGCACCGTGACGGCACCGAAGTTGAGCGCGATCTCCGCTGGGGCGTCTATGTCACGTTCGAGGCGAAGACGGACTACGCCGCGCAGTGCTTTGCCGAGTACGGGGTGAAGACCGACTCGACGGGGCGCTATGGCTCGCTGTACCGCCCGTACCACATGATCGGGCTCGAACTGGGGGTCAGCATCGCCTCGGCCGTGCTGCGCGGTGAAGCCACCGGGTCGCCGACCGGCTTCCGCGGAGACGTCATGACGACGGCGAAGAAGGACCTCAAAGCAGGAGAAATCCTGGACGGCGAAGGCGGCTACACGGCGTTCGGCAAGCTGGCCCCGGCCCGGATCTCGCTGGAGCGCAACGCCCTGCCGCTGGGGCTTGCCCACGGCATGAAGCTCAAACGCGACGTACCCAAGGACGGCACCGTCTCGTGGGACGACGTCGACGCCGACGAAACGCTTCTGGCGGTCCAGATCCGCCGGCAGCTGGAGACGGAGTTCCGGACCGAGATGCTGCAGCACGCATAGGTCTGACCGTCAGGCCGCGATTACGATGGAAGTGCCGCCGGCGCCCAGCCGGCGGCATGGCAATCAACGAGGTGGTCGAACATGAGCGCAGAAGCATGGGAACCGGTCCAACGGGTCCGGACTTACGAGCAGGTGATGTCCCAGATCGAGGACAGAATCCTGGACGGCAGGCTCAAGGCAGGGGACAAGCTGCCGAGCGAACGGGACCTCTCGGCACTCCTGGGGGTTTCCCGGCCGTCGCTTAGGGAATCCCTCAGGGTCCTGGAGGCACTGGGCATCGTGGACATCCGGCCCGGCGGCGGGGCCGAAGGCGGGGCGGTCCTGGTGGGCGAGCCCGGATCCGGCTTCGTCAACCTGCTCAAGCTCCAGCTGGCACTGGGGCAGTTCGACCAGAAAGACGTTCTTGAGACCCGGATCGCCCTGGAAACCTGGTGCTGCGAGGAAGCCGCGGTGCGGGCCAGCGAACAGGACCTCCACGAACTGGAATTGATCCTGGACGCGATGGAGGATCCCGAGATTTCCACCGCCGAGTTCAACCGGCTGGATGCCGCATTCCACGTCCGGATCGCCGAATCAACCGGCAACACGCTTTCCTCCCACCTGATGGGGTCGCTGCGGACCGCCATCAACCGCCAGATGATCGAGGCCTACGCGCGGCTGGAGGACTGGAAGAAGACCGCCACAGTCGTTCGCAGCGAACATCGGCACATTCTCGACGCCATCCGGCGGCGGGATGCGAATGAATCCAGGCGCGCTGTGGGTGAGCACATCCGCAGTTTTTACAACATTGGAAACGTCGAGGGACAGAACCACCCGCGCTGACGCCCGCTGACGGCGTCGCCTGGTGCATGGCCCGCGGCACCCGGGATAGGGGAAGACTCCCCCGTCCCATATCGAAGGAGATATGGACGCTGATGAGCACGCTCACGCAAACACAAACCCGCCAGGCTGAACACGGTTCACCGGACAAGCTCAAGGTGGCAATCGGAAGTGCCGTCGGCACCACGATCGAAAACTACGACTTCCTGGCCTACGGCACGGCGGCCGCCCTGTATTTCGGCACCGCATTCTTTCCCGGCCAGGATCCGGTCGCCGCCACCCTGCTGGCGTTCGCCACCCTCGCCGTTGGCTTCGCGATGCGGCCGCTGGGCGGGCTGATCGGCGGCTACCTCGGAGACAAGTACGGCCGCAAACCAGTCCTCGTCGGCGCCCTGCTGGTCATGGGCGCCTCAACCTTCCTCATCGGGCTCCTGCCCACCTACCAGCAGGTCGGCGTCGCGGCCCCGATCCTGCTCGTGGCCATCCGGATCATCCAGGGCCTGGCGTTCGGTGCGGAGTGGGGCGGCGCCATCATGATGACCTTTGAGCATGCTCCTTGGCGCCAGCGCGGCCGGTACACCGGCATCCCCCAGGCCGGCGTCCCGCTCGGACTGCTGCTGGCCAACCTCGTCTTCCTGGCAACCACCGGCTGGAACAACGAATGGTCCTGGCGGATTCCATTCCTGGCCAGCTCCATCCTCATCATCGCCGGCATCATCATCCGGCTCAAGGTCAGCGAATCCCCCGAATTCGAGGAAACGAAAGCCAAAGGCGAACTCGTCAAGAACCCGCTCCTGACCGTCATCAAGAATGACTGGCGCACGATTCTGCGGGTCATCGGCCTTCGCCTGGCCGAGTCTGGTGGCTTCTACGTCATCGTCACGTATCTGCTGTCCTACATCGTTGCCAACAAGCTGGTCGACCGCCAGACAGGCCTGACCGGCCTCGTCCTGGCAGCAGCGCTGGGCGTCGTCACCACCATCCTCTGGGGCCGGCTGACCGACGGAATCGGACGCCGTAAGCTCTATGTCATCGGCTCCGCCGGCATTATTCTCTTCGGCTTCCCGATGTTCCTCATGGTCAACACCGGCGTCCCGTTCCTGGTCATCCTCGTCTACATCATCGGGCTGCCAGTCCTCCACGACATGCTCGCCGGCTCTCAGGGCGCCTGGTTCTCCGAGCTGTTCCCGGCCAACACCCGTACCTCGGGCGCCTCGATCGGCTACCAGTTCTCGGCCGCCATCTCCGGCTTCATCCCCCTCATCGCAGCAGCCACTGCCGCCGCCTGGGGCTGGAGCGGCGTGGCAATCGTCTACATGGCATGCGGAGCCATCGGGCTCACCGCGGCCCTGGTCACGCGGGAAACCTGGGGGCGGAGCGAACGCGCTGCCGTAGACCAGCTCATCGCCGCCGGCAAGTAGGGGCCCGTAGGGAGCAATCCGGCCACAACAACAGCTGTGCCCGGGACCCGCAGGGGTCCCGGGCACAGCTGTTTTTGCTGCCTACGGCCTATTCGATGCCGCGCGGCCGCCACACCACGAGGGCCTGCGACCGTGCCTGCGGACGCTTGCCTCGGGCTAGGCTGACGACGTCGCCGGCTGTTCCGGCGGCGAAGATCCGCGAATCGGCGGTCTGCCGGCGGCGCCCCAGCTCCTCCGTCAGCTCAGTGACCCGGCGCTGCAGGGCGGCCACCTGGTTCTCGAGCTGAAGGATCCGCTTGATGCCCTCCAGCGAGACCCCCTCCTGGGAGAGCCGTTGGACCTCGCGGAGCATGTTGACGTCCCGCTGCGAGTACCGCCGCGACTTGCCCGGGGCGCGGCTGGGCGAGACGATGCCCATGCGGTCGTACTGGCGCAGGGTCTGCGGGTGCATCTCCGCAAGTTCCGCGGCAACGGAGATGACGAAGATCGGCTGATCGAAGTCGATGCCCATGGCTGGCTCCCGTTCCTAGAGCCGGGCCTTGGTTGCCAGGCCCGTGCGGACGTCCTCATCGGCGGTTGCCGCGGCGAAGGCCTTCACGGCAGCCTCGGCTTCCTTGTTCAGCCTCCGCGGCACGGCGACGTCGATTGTCACCAGCAGATCGCCGGTGGCCTTGGCGTGCTTGACGCCGCGGCCCTTGACGCGCAGCGTGCGGCCCGACGGCGTTCCGGCGGGGACCCTGACCTTGACCTTGTCGCCATCGATCGTGGGAACCTCGATATCCGCGCCCAGGGCCGCTTCCGGGAAGGAGACGGGGACGTGGATGCGCAGGTTGTCGCCATCGCGGACGTAGAAATCGTGGGGTTTGACCGTGACGGTGACCATGAGGTCGCCGTTACCTGCCGGACCGTACTGGCCCTTGCCCCGGACGCGGACCTTTTGCCCGTCCTTGATGCCGGCCGGGATCCGGACGTCGATGACCTCGCCGTCGGGTTCACGCAGACCGATCGTGGTGCCGCGGATGGACCCGGCAAATGAGATCGAGGTGGACGCGGTGCGGTCCGCCCCCTTCTGCGGAGCGCGCTGGAACGACTGGCCTCCGCCGCCGAATCCGCCTCCGCCGCCGAAGAGATCAGCGAACTCGGGAGGAATGCCGCCCGCGGTGCTGTACCCGCCGGAATGGCGGCCGCCGCCGCCGGTGAAGAGCCCGCCGAACAGGTCTTCGAAGCCCGCTCCGCCGGCAGCCCCGCCGCCTCCGCCGGGGGCAAAGCGTGCGCCGCCGCCCATGGCACGGATCGCATCGTACTGCTGGCGCTCATCGGCATCAGAGAGCACCGAATAGGCCTCGGAGATGTCTTTGAACTTCTTCTCCGACGCCGCATTGCCCGCGTTGGTATCCGGGTGGTGCTGCCGGGCAAGCTTCCGGTAGGCCTTCTTGATGTCGGCGTCGGAAGCGTCCTTGGCGACACCAAGGATCTTGTAGAAGTCCTTGTCCACCCAATCCTGGCTAGCCAATGGCGTTTCCTCTCTAATTCTTGTGTTGCGTGGCTCTGCGTGATGCATGGGCCCCCGCCCCTTCGCGTGGTCGCTTGGTCCTTGCGGACCAAGCGACCACGCTCCGGCAGGCCCGATGCCACTCCCGGGGCCCATGCATCACTCCGAGCCCGTAGTCACCTCACCTTAGGCGAGATTACCGCTGAACGCCGTAGCGGATGAGGGGGCCCGGGAGTGGCATCGGGCCTGCCGGAGCCGGGTGGCCGAGGATCGTAGATCCTTGGCCACCCGGCGGAGGGGCGGGGCCCCCTCATCCGCGAAGGCGCGGATGCGTCACGCCGAAGGCGAAATTACGCCGGTACCGCCACGATTACCTGCGCCGCCCGGAGCACGCGGTCGCCGGACTTGTAGCCCGAGCGCAGGACCTGGCTGACGGTATCGAACTCGATATCCGTGCCGGGCTGCTGGATGAGGGCCTCGTGGATGGTCGGATCGAACTCCACGCCGGTCTCATCGATGCGGACCAGTCCGTACGTCTTCAGCGCGGTCTCCAGCTTCGCGGCGATCGCGGCGAAAGGACCGTCCGCGAGGTCGCCGTGCTGGCGGGCGGCGTCGACGTCGTCGAGTACCGGAAGCAGCGCGTTCAGGACGCCGATGACGGCCATCTCGCCCGCCACGGCCCGGTCGCGCTCGACGCGCTTGCGGTAGTTGACGTACTCGGCCTGCAGGCGACGGAGGTCATCCCTGAGCTCCTCCGCCTCGGCGGCGCCGGCTGCGCCCTGAGCCACCGATTCCGCGGCGGGCACCTCAACGCTGTTGAGGATGTCCTCCGCCTGGGACAGGGCGTCCCCGGATTCGGCGTGCTCCTGGCCGGGGTGGCGGGCCTGGCCGGTCTTCGGATCCACCTTGCGGTGGTCGTGGATCACCGGCTTCTGCGGCTCGTTCTCCCGCTGTTCAGCCTCGCGCCGGCTCTCGGAAGAACCGTGCTCTTCTTCGTTACCGTGGTGCGGCATGATTACTTCTTCTCGTCTTCGTCGACGATTTCGGCGTCGACGATGTCCTCATCGGAACCCGCTGCCTTCTCGCCTGCGGGGGCACCCTCAGCGCCGGTGGCGCCGTCGGGGGATCCGGCGTGGGCGTAGATGGCCTCACCGAGCTTGCTCTGGGAAGCCTGCAGCTTCTCAAACGCGGTCTTCACGGCGGCGTCATCGGTGCCCTCGAGGGCCTTCTTGAGGGCGTCGACGTCGGCCTTGACCTCGGTCTTGACCTCTTCCGGCAGCTTGTCGGCGTTGTCGGCGATCAGCTTGTCCACGGAGTAGGCGAGCTGTTCGGCCGTGTTGCGGGTGTCCGTTGCCTCGCGGCGCGCCTTGTCCTCGGCGGCGTGCTCCTCGGCGTCATGGACCATGCGGTCGATGTCTTCCTTGGACAGCGCGGTGCCGCCGGTGATGGTCATGGACTGTTCCTTGCCCGTGCCCTTGTCCTTCGCCGAAACGTGCACGATGCCGTTGGCGTCGATGTCGAAGGTGACCTCCACCTGCGGGACGCCGCGGGGGGCCGGGGCGATGCCGGTCAGTTCGAACGTGCCCAGCGGCTTGTTGTCGCGGGTGAATTCACGCTCGCCCTGGAAGACCTGGATGGCTACGGACGGCTGGTTGTCATCCGCGGTGGTGAAGGTCTCGCTCCGCTTCGTGGGGATGGCGGTGTTGCGCTCGATCAGGTGCGTCATGATGCCGCCCTTGGTCTCGATGCCAAGGGACAACGGGGTGACGTCGATCAGCAGCACGTCCTTGCGCTCACCCTTTAGGACACCGGCCTGCAGGGCTGCGCCGACGGCGACGACCTCATCCGGGTTGACGCCCTTGTTGGGCTCCTTGCCGCCGGCCAGTTCCTTGACCAGGTCGTAGACGGCCGGCATGCGGGTGGAGCCGCCGACGAGCACGATGTGGTCGATCTCGGAGAGCTTGATGCCGGCTTCCTTGATGACGTCCTGGAACGGCTTCTTGGTGCGGTCCAGCAGGTCCTTGGTGAGGTCCTGGAACTTGGCGCGGGTCAGCTGCTCGTCCAGGTGGACCGGGCCGTCGGGGGTGACGGACAGGTACTGGAGGGAGACGTTGGTGCTGGAGGAAGAGGAGAGTTCCTTCTTGGCCTGCTCGGCAGCTTCGCGGAGGCGCTGCAGGGCAATCTTGTCCTTAGTGAGGTCGATGCCCTTGACCTTGAGCTGGTTCAGCAGGTAGTCCACGACGCGCTGGTCCCAGTCGTCGCCGCCAAGGTGGTTGTCACCGGCGGTGGCGCGGACCTGGATGGTGGAGAAGTTGTCTTCATCCTTGCCGACTTCCAGCAGGGACACGTCGAACGTTCCGCCGCCGAGGTCGAAGACCAGGATGAGTTCGTCTTCCTTACCCTTGTCCAGGCCGTATGCCAGGGCGGCCGCGGTGGGCTCGTTGACAATGCGCAGGACGTTCAGGCCGGCGATTTCCCCGGCCTCCTTGGTGGCCTGGCGCTGGGCGTCGTTGAAGTAGGCCGGGACGGTGACAACCGCGTCGGTGACCTTTTCGCCGAGGTAGGACTCGGCGTCGTTCTTCAGCTTCATGAGGATACGGGCGGAAATTTCCTGCGCCGTGTACTTCTTGTCGTCAATGGCGACGGTCCAGTCGGTGCCCATGTGGCGCTTGACGGACGCGATGGTGCGGTCAATGTTGTTGACTGCCTGGCGCTTGGCGATCTCGCCGACCAGGACCTCGCCGGACTTGGAGAAGGCAACCACCGACGGCGTGGTGCGGCCACCCTCGGCGTTGGCAATGACGGTGGGCTCGCCACCTTCGAGAACTGAGACGACGGAGTTAGTGGTTCCGAGGTCGATACCTACTGCACGTGACATGGGTTGCTTCCTTACTTTCCTTGGAATCTTCGAGAAGGCCGCGGACCCACAGTGGCTTTCACCAGCCGGGTCCGACAGATATTGAGCGATCTACACTCAACTTTACCCAGACCCGAACTTAAGTCAATCCAAAGTTGAGCGACATCGACTCAACTTTGTCCCGGCTCCGGTCCAAGGGCGCTCTTCTTGACCCGCATTTCCCGGATTTCAGCCTCATTGCCGCTTCCGGGGGCAGTATTTCGCCCTGCGCGAACCTGGGGCGGGAACTGCGGCGCGAGCCGGCTGGCCGTCGACCCGCCGCAGTTCCCGCCCTAGTTCCCGCCGCGCTCCTGGTTCCCGCCCCGCTCCGCATCGTCGGCGGACGGCGCGCCCGCCTCCCGGCCGCCGAGCCGCCGGACGCCCGTTACTCCGCCCGTTCCGTAATCACCCTCGGGATACTCCCCCTCCTCGGTGACGGCGGCGGGCTCACCGGCAGCGCCTGCCTCGCCGTAGTCACCCTCGGGATAGTCGCCTTCCACGTCGCCGACGGCGGCCGCTCCGGCCACGCCGGCGTCGCCGTAGTCTCCTGCCGCGTAGGCCCCTTCGACGGCCGTGGGCGGCACTTCGCCGGCCGTGCCCGCGGAGCCGTAGTCGCCTTCGGCGTACTGCCCTTCGGCCGCTGCGGCCTCCGCCACATCCTCCGCGGAGCCCGTCCCGGCCCGCGCCTCGGCGTCGGCTGACGCTGCATTTCCGGTCCTGCTCTGGTCCGGCCTGTTCTCTGCAGACATGCTTTCTTCTGACATGTTCTCTTCAGACATTGATGGATCCTTCCTGGAAGCACCGGGCGCGCCCATGCGGGCGCAGGGGCAGTCTATCGAGCGCCACCGCGGGGCAACAGGGGAGCTGGCTCATGGGACGGCGCCGGCCGCCCGCAGTCCGGCGACGTCGGCCAGCACCGCGAGATGGTGGTCAAAGAGCTGTCCGCGGTCAGTGAAGGAGTCCTCGCCGTACTGGCCAAAGACTTCGAAGCTGACTGCACCGAACAGCGAGGTCCAAGCCAAAGCGCCGCGGGCCAGGAGATCATCCGGCACGGCCAACCCGAACTCCAGTCGGATTTTCGCCAGGTCCCGGGCCAGCCCGGCGGGCACGGCGGGACCCGGCCGCCCCTGCGCCGAAAGCTGCCCGGCCCGGAAGGCACCGTCGAGGATCGTCATGAGGGCGGAAATCACCCGGGTCCCGGGAGCCGTGGTCCGCTCGGCGGGCGCCCGGTAGCCGGGCACCGGGCTGCCGAACAGAAGGGCGTAGCGGGAGGGCTCGCGCAGCGCCCAGCCCCGCACCGCACCGCCCAGGGCGGCAAACCGGCCGCCGAAATCGCCCTCCGGGACCGCCGCGACGGCGGCATCCACCTCATCGCCGAGTTCGTTGTACGCGTCAATCAGGAGCAGGGTCAGCAGCTCCTCCCGGCTCTCCACATAGCGGTAGACCGCCGAGGACACGACGCCGAGGTCCCGGGCCACAGCGCGGAGGGACAGGGCGGCAGCTCCGTGCAGCGCCAGCTGCTCCCGGCCCAGGCGGAGGATGTCGGCTACGGTCCGGGCACGGGCACGCTCGCGCGGCGTGCCGGGCCGGGTGGCGGCGGCGCTGGGCCCGACGGCCTCCCCGGTGGTTTCACTGACGGCTGCGTTCTTGTCCTCTGGGTTCTTGTCCTCCGGCATGCGTCCAGCATTTCACACACAAGAGCACTGTCAACAAATGTGAGCACTGCTCTTGACTTGCTTTGTCCGGCGGCCCATCCTGATTAAAGAGAGCACTGCTCTCAATAAACGGAGATCGTCGCCTAAGGAGATCGAAATGTCCCACCCTGACTCTTCCGGGAGCGAAACGCCCCGCCTGTACGCCGTTACGGGAGCCGGCCCGGTCGGCTGGACAGTCGCGGAACAGCTGGCCGATGCGGGCCACCGCGTGCGCGTCCTGACGAGGTCCGGCAGCGGGCCCGACCACCCGCTGGTCGAAAAATTGTCCACCGATGTCTCGGACCCGGCCCGGCTGGGCGCGGCCTTCCAAGGCGCGGCGGCGGTCTTCCACTGCATTCACGGCTCGCGGTATAGCGCCGAGGCGTGGGCCAGGGAGTTGCCTGCGGCCGAGGCGAGCGTGCTCGCCGCCGCGGGCGCGGCAGGCGCCGTCGTCGTGTTCCCGGAAAGCCTGTACTCCTACAGCGAGCCGGAACGGCCCATGACCGAGGACGGACCCCGCGAGGCCGAGGGCGGCAAACGCGGCATCCGAACGGCTCTCCTGAAGGCCCGCGCGGAGTCCGCGACGGACACCGTGAGCGTGGTGGCGAGCGACTTCTTCGGCCCCCGGGTCCGCGGGGCGCACGCCGGCGAGCGCATGGTGAAGCCGGTACTGGCGGGCAAATCCCTGATGGTGATCGGACGGGCGGACCAGCCGCATTCCTTCACCTACGTTCCGGACCTCGCGGCGGCCATGATTGCCGCGGCGGACCGGCCCCCGGCATGGAACCGGGTGTGGCACGCTCCGACCGGACCCGCGCTGACCCAGCGTGAGATCGCTGGCGCCTTCGCCGACGCGGCCGGCACCCGGCCGCCACGCGTCACAGCGCTCCCGGGCTGGGCACTGAAGGCAATGGGTGTGTTTTCACCCGACATGCGCGAACTCGGGGAGACGCTGTACCAGTTCGAGCGCCCGTTCGTAATGGATTCCGCCGCGAGTCAGGCCGCACTGGGGCTGGCCCCCACCTCGTTGAACGAAGCAGCCGCCGCCACCGTCGCCTGGTGGGGGGACCAGGGACAGTGACGGCGGCTGCGGCTTTCGCGTCCGCCTAACGGACTCCCGCCTCCTCATTGCCGGCAGGGTTGTCCGCAGGCCGGAGGGGCGGGGCTCCTCGGCGGGCCGCAGTGCCGCGCTCCGGGCGGCCGAGCTTGCCGGGCCACCAGATCCGCGGGCCGATGTCGTAAGCCAGCGCGGGCACCAGCAGCGAGCGGACGAGCACCGTGTCCAGCAGCACGCCGAACGCGACGATGAAGGCGAGCTGCACCAGGAACATGATCGGGATGACCCCCAGGGCCGCGAAGGTGGCTGCGAGGATCACGCCCGCGGAGGTGATGACCCCGCCCGTCACGACCAGCCCGCGCAGTATGCCGGCCCGGGTGCCGTGTTTGAGGGACTCCTCCCGGACCCGGCTCATGAGGAAGATGTTGTAGTCGACGCCCAGTGCCACCAGGAAGACGAACCCGAAGAGGGGAACCGTGGCGTCCGCTCCCGGAAAGCCGAAGACGTTGTTGAACACGAAGGCCGAGACTCCCATCGCCGCGCCGTAGGACAGGACCACGGAGGCGACCAGCAGCACCGGTGCCAGCACCGAACGCAGCAGCAACATGAGGATCACCAGGATGACGCCCAGAACCACCGGGATGATGGTGACGAGGTCGCGCTGGGCGGTGGTATTGGTATCCAGGGCCGTGGCCGTCACGCCGCCCACCAGCACGCTGCTGTCCACCGTTTTCAGTTCCTGGCGGAGGGACACCACGACGTTTTCGGCTTCATTGGAGTCCGCGGCATAGTTCAGCGTCGCGTTGATCAGGACCTTCCCGTCCCGCACGGCCGGGTCAGCCGGGCTGGCCGGAGCCGCAGGTGCGCCGGGAACGGCCGGGCTGGCCGCGGCGCCGGTCATGATGGGGACGCCGCCTTCGGCCAGCAGGTAGGCGTCGCCGACGCCGTCGCTGGCCCTGGTCTTCGCAAGGATTGCCTGGGCCTTTGACTCGTCGGCCACGATCACCGCCGGACTGCCCGAACCGGCATCGAAGTGCAGGCCCAGGGCCTTCTGCCCGTCGACGGCGTTGGAGGCGGTGAGGATGACATCGGTTTGGGCGACGCCATTGGCTTTGAGTTGCAGGAGGCCGGTGGCCGCCACGAGCAGGAGCAGGACCGAGGCCACCCAGACCGTGCGCGGCCGGCGGGAAACGAGGGAACCGGTGGCCCGCCAGAGCCCCTTCTGCCCCTCCAGGCCGGTGACCAGTTCCGGCTCCCGTTCGGTTTCCGGGAGCAGTTTCGGCCGGAACGGCCAGAACGCTGCCCTGCCAAAGAGCGCCATGAGGGCCGGCAGCAGGGTCAAGGCCGCAAAGAGCGCACAGAGGATGCCCGCGGCGGCCACCGGCCCGAGCGCCTTGTTGGAGTTGAGATCGGAGAACAGCAGGCAGAGCAGCGCGATGATCACCGTGGCGCCGGAGGCCAGGATCGGCTCCCAGGCCGCTTTCCACGCGGCGATCGCTGCGGCCGTGCGGTTGGTGGTGTGGGTCAGGGCCTCGCGGAACCGGGCCACGTACAGCAAGGCATAGTCAGTGGCTGCACCGATCACGAGGATGGACAGGATGCCCTGGCTTTGGCCGTTCAGCTGGATCCAGCCGGCCTTGGCCATGCCGAACACCAGCAGGATCGCGGCGCACAGCGCAAAGACGGAGGTGAGCAGCACCATGACAGGCAGCAGCAGGGAGCGGTAGACGATCAGCAGGATCAGGAACACGGCGCCGAGGGCCACGAGCAGCAGGATGCCGTCGATTCCGGCAAAGGCGCTGGCAAGATCCGCCGCGAGCCCGGCCGGCCCGGTGACGAAGGTCTTCATTCCCGCTGGCGCGGAGGCCTGAACCTCGGTGCGCAGTTCCTTGACCGCCGTCTTCACTTCGCCCGAGGAAGCGATGGGCACCACGAACTGCACCGCCTTGGCGTCCGCGGAGGGGATGGGGCCGATCACCGTGCTGCCGACCTGCAGGGCCTCCAGCTTGCCCTTAAGCGCGGCGGCTTCCCCGAGCTCAGCCGGGGTGAAAGCCGCATCGGATTCCACCACGATCACCGCGGGGATCTCCTTGGAGTCCCGGAACTTGGCCTGCCAGTCCTGGGCCTCGGTGGCCTCAGCCCCGGCGGGAAGGAAGGAGGCCTGATCGTTTGATGACACCTCACTCAGGCGGCCGAACGTCGGACCACCAATGCCGGCGATCGCCAGCCAGGCCACGACGAGCACTGCGGGAATCAGCCACCGCAGCCAGAACGGGACGCGCGTGGTTGTAGGCGACGTCGTTTTCATGTGTCCTCCCAAGGTGGGCTTCGGGGCGAGGCCGGGCATAAACTCCATAGTAGACTATCTCCATCATGGAGATAGTCTAAATTGGGCTTTGGCACCTGATTTAATCGCCTGATTCGGCGGAGGAGAATGGGGAGTGCGGCCGCCGTCGGGTTTGAGCGGTAAACGCAGTAGACTCCCGTGGGCGCCGTCGACGCTCAAGGGCCGCGGTCAGACGCCGCGGCCGGATCAAGGACGAAGGAGGTCCGCCGTGTCATCCGAAGTCCCGGGCCCGCCCCCAGAGGCCGGCCCGCCGCCCCTCGTCCGGCTACTGCAGGAATTCACCCTGGAAGCCAACCGTTATGTGGACTCAGCCGGCGGACGCAATGACATGCACCGCACGGACCTCAACGCCCTCGCCGTCATCATGCGGCACGCGGCACGGAACCAGATCGTCACGCCGGGAATCCTTCGGAAAGAGCTGAATCTCAGCTCCCCCGCCACCACCGCGCTGATTGACCGGCTCCACAGTTCCGGCCACGTGCTCCGCGAGCGCGCGGGCGCGGACCGTCGCCAAGTGCAGCTGCTCATGACGCCCAAGGCCTACCGGGACGGCGGCGCGATGTTCCTCCCGCTGGCCCGTCACATGGGCGCAGCGATAGCGGACTTCACGCCGGAGGAGCTGGAAATCGTCACCCGGTTCATGAACTCCATGATCGAAGCGACCGTCCGGGCCGGAGAGGAAGCGGCCCGCGGGCCCGCTCCGGAGCCCGGCGCCGGTTGAGCCGCGTCGGGCGGGTCTGCCCGTTTTAATCGCGGGAGGGTAGCGTTCGAATATGAGTGCCCAGCAGCCTGACGATGTGTACACGCACGGCCACCACGAGTCGGTGGTCCGCGCCCACGCTTCCCGCACGGCGGAGAACTCGGCAGCGTTCGTTCTCCCGCATCTCACGCCCGGGGTGTCCGTGCTCGACGTCGGCTGCGGGCCCGGCAGCATAACCTGCGACTTTGCGGAACTGGTGGCCCCCGGCAGGGTCACCGGCCTGGACCGCTCCCCCGACATCGTCGCCCAGGCCGCAGCCCTCGCCGCCGAGCGAGGTGTGGACAACGTCGATTTTGCCACCGGCAACGTTTACGATCTCGGCTTCCCGGACGAGTCGTTCGACGTCGTCCACGCCCATCAGGTCCTTCAGCACCTCACGGATCCCGTCGCGGCCCTGCGGGAGATGCGCCGGGCAGCCAAGGCCGGCGGAATCGTGGCGGTGCGCGACGCCGATTTCCACGGGATGAGCTGGTATCCGGCCATCCCCGAGCTCGACGACTGGATGGAGCTGTACCAGCGGATCGCCCGCCGGAACGGCGCTGAGCCCGACGCCGGCCGCCGACTCGTGTCCTGGGCGCAGGCCGCCGGGTTCACGGACGTGGCGCCGTCGAGCAGCAACTGGCTCTATGCGACCGGGCAGCAGCGGCGATGGCAGGCCCGGGTGTGGGGCGAGCGGGTGCTGCATTCATCGTTTGCCGACCAGGCCCTCGAATACGGCCTGGCCACCGAGGCGGACCTGGCCCGGATTTCCGCCGGCTGGCACCGGTGGGGCTCCACCGACGACGGCTGGTTCCTGATTCCCAACGGCGAGGTGATCGCCCGGGCTTAGGCGGGCTGTGTCACAGCACCGGCACAGCCCCACGAAAGGGCTGCCATAACTCCACGCCGGAGGCTGGGGGCAGGCCGAGTCCTCGGCCGGCCCGGTTTCCCGGGCCCCAGCAAAGGAGTTTCACCATGGCACAGATTAACAAGACCACGGCCGGCATCATGCTCGCCGCGGTGATCGGCGGCGGCGCGATCGGCGCGTCGGCCATCCCTGCAATGGCCGCCGACGGCACCGGCACCTCTTCGTCGGGCACCTCTTCGTCGGGCACGGCGGCGCCGGACGGGTACGGGAACGGGTATGGAGCACCCGGCGGCGGCCAGGGCGGACCGCACCAGGCCAACGGCAAGACGGAGGTGGTCCTCACCGGCGACACCGCCACGAAGGTCGAGGCGGCAGTGAAGGCCGCCCAGCCGGCCGCGACGATCGAGCGGATGGAGACCGACGCCGACGGCGCCACCTACGAAGCGCACATCACCAAGGCGGACGGCACCCGTGCCACCGTCCTGCTGGATGCGAACTTCAAAGTGACCGGGACCCAGGCCGGTCCCGGCGGCGGCCATGGCGGCCTGAACGACGGGGATGCGGACGACGCCGCCGGCGGCGCCACCTCCAACGGCTGACTCCGGGCACCGCCCGGGCCGACCCTCCTGACGGGACGGTCCGGCCGTCCCGTCACCGCTCCGGCCGCAAGCCCTGCCCTGGACGGCGGCACAGCCGCCGTCCAGGGTTGCCGCGACCGAGTTTCTCTGAGCCATTCCCTGCTTCCCGATCTGCCGGTAGGGTGCTCGAAAAGAACCCGTAAGTAAAGGAGAAATCCATGCGCAAAGTGACGGCCGGCCTGTTCTGCTCCGTGGACGGCGTGGTTGAAGACCCGTTCCTGTGGCAGTTCGACAGTTTCGACGCGGAACTTGGCGCCGGGATGGGCGAGATGATGGGCCGGATCGACACCGGGCTTCTGGGCCGCGTCGGCTACCAGCAGTGGGCCGACTACTGGCCGAACGCCGAAACGGACAACGACTTCGCCGGCTTCATCAACCCGCTGCCGAAATACGTTGCATCCCGGACGCTGGCCGGGGATCTCAAGTGGCAGAATTCGCGCCTGATCGAGGGCCCGCTGGAGGAATTCGTGGCGGCCCTGAAGAACGGCGACGGCGGCGAAATAGGGGTCTTCAGCAGCATCTCCCTGGTCCGCCAGTTGCTCTTCGCCGGCCTGCTCGACTCCCTGATGCTGATCGTCCATCCGGTGATCGCCGGCAGCGGCCGGCGGCTCTTCAACGACGGCGATCCCCTCACCCGGCTGGTGCTGCAGGAATCCCAACAGACCAGCAAGGGGAACATGATTCTCAGCTACGGCCTCCGCGGCGACTGAATCCCGGCCCCGGCGGATGAACGCGGCGCATGAACGCCGCCGGACCGTCATCCGATCGGGCACACCCCGTCCGGGACCGTAAACTTGGCTGGTGCAACCCTCCCTTTGGCTGGCCCTGGCCGGCGCCGGCGTCCTGATCAGCTTCACTCCCGGCGCGGGCGCCATCAACACCATGAGCAACTCCTTGAACTCCGGGTTCCGCCGGTCCATCTGGGGCATCCTGGGCCAGCAGGCAGCCCTCGTGGTGCACATCCTGATCGTGGCCCTCGGCGTCGGGGTGCTAGTGGCGAGCTCGCCGGTCGCTTTCAATGTGATCCGCTATGCCGGGGCCGCCTACCTGGTCTATCTGGGCATCCGGCAGTTCCTGCACAAACCGGACCTGGATCAGGAGAAGGCCGCCGCCCTGCGCGACGAGCCGGCGTTCTCCATGTTCCGCCGCGGCCTCTGGGTCAATCTGCTCAACCCCAAGGCCGTGGTCTTCTTCCTGGCCTTCATGCCCCAGTTCATCCGGCCGGAGCAGCCGCTGCTGCCGCAGTACGCGGTCCTGGCCGCCACCGTGATCGTGATCGACGTCGCGGTGATGTGGTTCTTTTTCGCGGCGGCGGCCAGATCCTTCCAGCGCTTCACCCATGACGCCCGGGGACAAAAAGTCCTGAACCGCACCTTCGGCGGCCTCTTCGTCGGCGTCGGCGTCCTCCTGGCCGCGATCCACTAGGCGCCGCAGCCGCGGACGCGGGTTAGCTGCCCCTTTCAGGACGGGAAGTCATCCCTGGCGTCCCTGCGCTGCGCCTTTAGGAGCCGCAGCCCGCTGGCCAGCACGCCCACGTGGCTGAACGCCTGCGGGAAATTCCCGAGGAATTCCCCGGTATCGGGATGGATCTGCTCCGGCAGGAGTCCCAGCGGGTTGGCACGGCTACACAGGGACTCGTAGAGTTCATGGGCCTCCTCCACCCTCCCCTGTCCCGCCAGGTTGTCCACTAGCCAGAAACTGCAGAGCAGAAACGCGCCCTCGCCGCCGGGGAGCCCGTCCGGGGAAACCTGCGGCAAGTAGCGGAACAACAGCCCGTTCCCGGCGTCGAGCCCGGCGGCAATTGCCCTGGTGGTGGCCACCATTCGCGGGTCCTCAAAATCGATCACGTTTCGGATGGGAAGCGTGAGCAAGGAGGCGTCCAGGCCTCCGCTGCCGCCCAGATGCTCCGTCAAGGTACGCCTCTCGGCGTCCCAGGACTGGGTCAACGCGGCGTGCCGGATCTCCCTGGCCGTGGTTTCCCAGCGGCGCTTAGGGTACGGAAGCCCGTCTTTGCGGGCGATCCGGATGGCGCGGTCAATGGCGACGTAGCAAAGCGCCGCCGAGTATGTGAAAGTTCGGCCCGGTGTGCGGATTTCCCAGGGGCCGGAGTCGGGGACGCGCCATCTCCTGATCGCCATCTCCACGATGGGTGTCAGCGCCGCCCAAAGCTGTTTGTCCACCCGCCTGCCGCTGGTCGACCACTGATAGGCGATGTCGATTATTTCGCCGTATACATCGTGCTGGAGCTGGTGGCTGGCCAAGTTGCCCCAGCGGACAGGTGCCGAGCCGCGGTAGCCCCTCAGTTGGGGATCCTGCCATTCTTCGGGCGGCTGCGACCCGTCCAGGGCATACATGACCTGCGGCCTGCCATCGCGTTCAACATTTGTCAGGACCCAGGCGAGGAACACGTCCGCATCACTGGGATCGCCGATGCGCCTGAAAACGTAGTTGGAGAAGGAAGCGTCGCGCACCCACGTGTAGCGGTAATCCCAGTTTCGCGGCGTGCCGGGCCATTCAGGCAGGGACGAGGTCGCGGCCGCCAGGATGGCGCCCGTCTCCGCATGATCGAGCAGCTTCAGCGTGAAGGCGGAACGTTTCATCAGCTCCGCTTGGGATCCCTCGCAGTCCAGGCCCGTCGCCCACCGGCGCCACGCGTAAACCGTCTGGTCCAGGAGCTTCTTGCTTTCGGGGTGCTGACGGAGCCGGAACCGTCCCGACCAATGCAGGACCATGGTCAGTGTCTCGCCCGCGCGAAGGGTGAGCGTCGCGGCCAGTCCGGGCCCCTCGGGCCGGAGTTCAACGGAGGACCAGAGATAGACCTCCTGCTTTCCATCCTGCTGCCAGTCGAACCTCCACCCGGTGGCCAGGGCGTCAAAAGTCACTCCGGCCTTCGGTGTCAGGCTGATGCGCAGCGGGATGTCTCCGCCCACCGCCCGCGCGTGTCGGAGCAGCTCGGACCGGCCTGCGGGCACCGGCTCCGACAGGTCGGCCCCCGAGCGCAGCGTCAGGGCATCCGTCACCTGGAGCACGCCCCGGTCCGATACGAGGGAAGTCACCAGCACGCAGGAATCCTCGACATAGCGCTGGAAAGAGGACAGAGTATGGATCGGCGCGATGTCAAAGCGGCCACCGTACTCAGCGTCAAGAATCCCGGCGAAAAAGGGAGGGCTGTCAAACTCGGGAAGACAAAGCCAGGTAATCCCTCCGTCACGCCCCACTAGGGCGCATGTGGAGCCGTCGCCGATAAGGCCGTGGTCCTCGATGGGCAGGTACCCGTCCCGGCTAACCACCGGGCGCGCGTGCGCCGCAGTGATCATGGCCGATCACTCCTTCTGGTCAGTGTGAGCCTGATATTTGGATTCTCTCTCCCTTCCGCCGGGTGCGCCACCCCCGGGCGGGCCCGGTTCTTCGGCCCGTCCTCGGGCCGCCTTGGGCCCTGGGATGAAGGCAACCGCCGGCCCCGCGCCTGCACGATTCCGAGTGAGAAAGCGTAGGAACAGAGGAGCCATGATCGTTCGGAGCGCCGGCATTCTGCTGTATCGGGTGCACCCTGACAGCGGCGCCGCGTCCCGGCCGGGCGGCCCGCTTCCACCGGAGAGCACACCGCGGCTGGAGGTCTGGATAGCCCACATGGGCGGACCGTTCTGGGCCAGCAAGGATGCCCATGCCTGGTCCATCCCCAAGGGCGAATACGCCGACGGGGAGGACCCGCTGGCAGCCGCGCACCGTGAGTTCGCAGAGGAAATCGGCACGCCGGCACCCTCCGCCGATTACCACCTGCTCGGCAATTTCCGTCAGCCTTCCGGGAAGATCATCACGGTCTTCACGGCCCACGCGGACTTCCACCCCGAACACATTGTGAGCAACACTTTCGCCCTGGAGTGGCCAAAGGGCTCGGGCACCATCCGCAGCTTCCCCGAGATCGACCACGCCGAATGGTCCACCGAGGCAGAAGCCCGCGCCCGGCTGGTGAAGGGCCAGCTCCCGATCCTCGACGCGCTGCTCCAGCACCTCGGGCCGGACGCGCCACGCGCCGGCCGTCCCGGGCATGACACGGAATGATTTGCGTTTGACAAAATTTGTAACATCCGAGGGGTCTCCGCTAGCCAAGAGGCGCGGGATCGTTCATGCTTAGCTATGACCTCAATGTCGAGCCAGTACCGGATCATCGCGGTCTGCACCGGAAACATCTGCCGGTCTCCGATGGCCGAACTCATGCTGGCAGAGGCATTCCGGGCCGAACGCCTCACCGGGGCCCTGGTCGATTCCGCGGGCACCACCGCGTATGAAGCCGGCCACCCGATCGATCCGCGGGCTGCGCGCAAACTCACGTCCCGGAACATTTCCTCGGACCGTCATGTGGCCCGCGAATGGCGCGCCGAATGGTTCGTCAGCCGCGACCTGATCCTGGCCCTCGACGTCGACCACTACGGTTGGCTCCGGCAGACGGCACCGGACGGCGAGTCCCTGGCCAAGATCCGCATGCTCCGCAGCTTTGACCCCGCGGTGGCGGACAAGGACCCCCTGGAGCAGGGCATCGAGGACCCCTGGTACGGCGGCCACACCGATTTCGACACCACCTGGAACCTCATCCGGAGTTCCGTGCCGGGGATCGTGGAGCACGTCCGCGCCCAGCTTCAGCGCCTCGACGGGCAAGATCACGGCGACGATCAACCCAGCGATCAACCCAAAGCACAGCAGCGGGTACGCTCTATCTCATGAGCCCCGCACCCGTCATCATCGCAATCGACGGGCGGTCCGGCTCCGGCAAAACCACTCTGGCCATCGAACTGGCAGCACGGCTCCGGGAACACCACAAAGTCTCGCTCTTCCACCTTGAGGACATCTATCCCGGCTGGAACGGGCTGACGGCCGGGATCGAACGCTACGTCACCACGGTGCTGTCGCCGCTGCGGCGCGGGGAGCCAGCGGAGTGGGTCAGCTGGGACTGGGAACGGCACTACGACGGCGGGGTCCGCACCACGCGCCCGGCCGAAATCGTCCTGGTGGAAGGGGTGGGCGCCGCCGCTGCGGCGGCCCGGCCCCTGCTGGACGCCGTGATCTGGGCGGATGCCTCGGACTCCGACCGCCGCGCCCGGGCGCTGGACCGGGACGGGGAGACCTACGAACCGTTTTGGGACCAGTGGGCGGACCAGGAGGCTCAGTGGCTGGCGGCCGACGACGTCCCGGCCCACGCCGATGTGCACGTGCTCAACCGGGCGGACGGCTCGGCCCCGGACGACGTCCTGCAGGCCCTTCAATACCTTCCCGCCGTCGCCCCCGCCCTGCTCCCCGAACTCGCCGCCCGGGACGGCCTGCAGCTGCGGGCGGAACGGATCGACGCCGAGCCGGAGGCTGCGCTGCTGTTTGCGGCGCTCTTCGGCGGCTCAACCCACGCCGTGTGGCTCGACTCCTCGCTGGACCCCGCGGGCCTCGCCCCCCAGGCCGCGGAACGCAGCCGCTTCAGCATCCTGGCCGACGACGGCGGCCGCTACGGCCAGGCGGTCCGGCACAGTTCCGGCCTGACCCGCGTCAGTGCGGGCCAGGCCACGGTGACCACCGACGGTCCGTTCTTCCGCTGGCTCGACGGCGTCTGGGGGCGCCGGGCGCTCCCGGCCCCGGCGGGCTACCCGTGCGAGTTCACGCTGGGCTGGCTCGGATACCTGGGCTACGAACTCAAGCGCGAAACGGGCGGCAGTGACGTCGCGGCCCCCACCCCCGATGCCTGCCTGATCTTCGCCGGCCGTGCCGTGGTGCTCGACCACGCCGAGGGCACGGCGTGGCTCCTGGCTCTGGACACCCCCGACGCCCCGGACTGGCTCGGGGCGGCCCGCGCGGCCGTCGCCGCCGCCTCGGCGCCGGCTGCCCCCGCGGGCGGACCTGCCGGGCCCTCCTCCCCCGCCCAGGGACCCCCGGCGCCCTGCGCCACCACGCCGCACTTCACCGCCAGAGACGCGGAGTCCGCCTACAAAGCGAAGGTTTCCGAGGCCCAGCGTGAGATCGCGGAAGGCAACACCTATGAGGTCTGCCTGACCACCGCGCTCACCGCTGCCGTGCCCGCGGGCACCCACGGCACGGATTCGTGGCAGACCTACCTGGAGCTGCGGCGCGGCAACCCGGCCCCGTTCGCCAGCTATCTGCGGTTCGGCGAGCTGACGGTGGCGAGCACGTCACCGGAGCGTTTCCTGCAGATTGCCGCGGACGGCAGGATGCGGGCCGAGCCGATCAAGGGCACCCGCCGCCGGGATCCGGAGCCGGGCGCGGATGCTGCCCTGCGGCAGGAGCTGGTGACTTCGGCCAAGGACCGCGCGGAAAACATCATGATCGTGGATCTGCTGCGCAATGACCTGAGCCATTTCGCCGTCCCGGGTTCGGTGGCCGTCAGCCGGCTGTGTGCGATCGAGAGCTACGCCACGGTCCACCAAATGGTGAGCACCATCGACGCGCGGCTGCGGCCGGGGATGCCGCGGGCCGAGGCGGTCGCGGCCTGCTTCCCCGCCGGCTCGATGACCGGCGCCCCGAAGGTCAGCACCATGGCCATCCTGGACCGGCTGGAGGCCGCACCCCGGGGCGTGTATTCCGGGGCGATCGGCTATTTCTCCCTCAACGGGTCTGCCGACCTTGCCGTGGCGATCCGAACCCTGGTGACCACGGCCGCCGGCGAGGGCACGGCGGAACTGAGCCTGGGCGTCGGCGGTGCCGTCACCGCCGACTCGACCCCGCAGGAGGAGTACGAGGAAATCCGGACCAAGGCGTTCGGCGTTTTGTCGGCGCTCGGCACCGAGTTTCCCCAAGGCTAAGTTCCGCCGGTGCCGGCTACTGCAGTGTTGCCGACAGCCTTGCCACGTTGTCCACGTACTTCATCTTCATGGGCCGTTTCATCCAGTCATCGAGCACGAGTTCGTGGGAGATGCTGCGGTAGGTGTCCTCCACGGCACGGATCCGCTGGACGATGTCCTCGCCGAGGAGCATCACCGAAACCTCGAGGTTCAGCGAGAAGGAGCGCATGTCCATGTTGCTGGAGCCCAGCACGGCAACCTCGTTGTCAATGGTGAAGTGCTTGGCGTGCAGAACAAACGGCGCCTTGTAGAGGTAGATCCGCACCCCGGCCTCAAGCAGCGCCTCATAGTAGGATTGCTGGGCGTGGTGGACGAGGAACTGGTCGCCCTTTTCCGAGACGAAGAGCTCCACCTCGACGCCGCGCTGCGCCGCCGTCGTCACCGCATACAGCAGCGAGTCATCCGGGACGAAGTACGGGCTGCAGAGCGAGATCTTGCGCTGCGCCGAGTAGATGAGGGTGTTGAAGAGCCGCAGGTTGTTTTCGGTGATGAACCCGGGGCCACTGGGCACCACCTGGGCGGTGATGTTGCCGGCGTGCAGTTCGGGCCGGTGCGCGAGCTGCTCCTCAAGGGACTCGTCGGTCTCACTGAGCCAGTCGGTGGCGAAAACCACGTTGAGCGTGGTGACGATCGGCCCGCGCAGGCAGGCCATCAGCTCGACCCATTCGCGGCCGACCTTGCGGTGCTTGGGATTGTTGTAAGACGGTTCAATCAGGTTTTGGGACCCGGTGAACGCGATCTCACCGTCGATCACCATGATCTTGCGGTGGTTGCGCAGGTCCGGCCGGCGCCACTGCCCCTGCAGCGGGTTGAGCGGAAGCATGCGCCGCCAGCGAATTTTGCTGGCTTTGAGCCGGGCGATCAGCCTGCGGTAGCCCTTGATCCGGAGCGTGCCGAGGTGGTCGAACAGGACGCGGACCTCGACGCCGCGCTCGGCCGCTTCCTCCATTGCCGTCAGCAGGTCATCCGTGATGTGGTCCGAGCTCATGATGTAGAACTCGGCGTTGATGAAGGACCGGGCGCCGCGGACGGCCTCGGTCATCGCCTTGATGGAATCCGGGTAGCCGGGCAGGAGCTCCACCTGGTTGCCGTCGACCATCGGCAGTGAGCCCAGCGTCTTGTTCAGTTCCGCGGCAGAAGCCACCCACTCCGGTCCGGAGTAGTGGCTTTCCAGCATCGCCAGTTCCGAGGTCCCGGCGCGTACCCGGGTATTGACCGCGTCCTGCTGCGCGCGGCGCTTGCGCGAGAGCCGGAAGTTGCCGAACAGCAGGAACAACGCCAGGCCCAGCGTAGGCAAAATGAAGATGCCCAGCAGCCACGCCATCGCGGTGGTGGGGCGCCGGTTGCCGGGGATGATGCCCAGGGCCAGCACGCGGATGGCGAAGTCGATCACGGTCAGGATCAGAATCGCCCAAGACGGTAAAGTTTCCGCCAGCGGAAATGGCCACAGCACAGGCGAACCCCTCAAGCTACAGGCCCGCGGAACAGTTCCGGAACGGGCAACCTGCAAATCCTATCCCGGGACGGCCGAGACTAAGCTGTAGGCATGACCCCAGCTTCTGTTCCCTCGCCCGCGACCGTACTGGTCTTCCTGGATCCGGCGTTCGACGGCGGGCGCGTGGCGGACGCGTCGAAGCCGCAACTGATGGCCACGGACCTGGGCGCCACCCGCGGCGACGGCGTTTTCGAATCCCTCCTGGCCGTGGGCGGCCGGCCCCGCAAGATCCAGGCGCACCTGACCCGGCTGGCCGGCTCGGCCCGCCTGCTGGAACTGGATATTCCGGCTGAGGACGCCTGGCGGCGGGCGGTGGAGACCGCCATCGGCGAGTACAGGCGCCAGGATCCTCCCGCGGCGGCCGGCGGCACGGCAGAGGACGAGGTAGTGGTGAAGCTGCTGGTCACCCGCGGGCCGGAGGGCGCCTCCGCCCCCACCTGCTGGGTCCAGGCCTCCGCCCCTGCGGCGGCGGGGCGCCGGCAGCGCGAGACCGGCATCGACGTCATCCTGCTGGACCGCGGCTACGACAGCGAAGTCGGCGAGCGCGCCCCCTGGCTCCTGCTCGGCGCCAAGACCCTCTCCTATGCCGTGAACATGGCCGCGCTGCGCTACGCCCACCAACACGGCGCCGACGACGTCATCTTCACGTCCGCGGACGGCCGGGTCCTGGAGGGGCCGACGTCGACCGTGCTGCTGGCGCACCTGGAAACTTCAGACGACGGCGCCGGCGGTGTCCGCACGGTCCGGCGCCTCATCACCCCGCAGCTGGACAGCGGCATCCTGCCGGGCACCTCGCAGGGCGCCCTGTTCACCGCGGCCAAGGCTGCCGGCTGGGAGCTGGGCTACGGCCCGTTGGAGCCGAAGGACCTGCTGGACGCCGACGCCGTCTGGCTGATCTCGAGCATCCGGCTCCTGGCGCCGGTGAACCACATCGACGGCCAGGAAATCGGCACCCCGGAACTGCGCCAGCAGCTCACCGCCGAACTCAACGCCCTGTTCGCCACCATCGAATAGCAACGCGGGGTCACTTACGGCCCGTGGCGACGCCCGACATGGACCGTAAGTGACCCCGCGTTGGTCTTTCGTCACCCGAGCGCGTCCGCGGGAACCCCCGGGCAGCGGCGGAAGGAGGCGGGGTTGAAGGCCGGAAGCATGAAGGTTGCCAGCACGGCGTCGAGCAGTTCCGGCGCCCACGTGCTGTTCTCCCCCATCGTCGCGCACACGCCCAGCACCACGGGAGTTCCGTCGGCGCGGCGTCGGATCTGGACCTGCACCGGCCCGGTCAGCCCGAGCGTGCGGACCGCCGCCAGTCCCAGCTTCCGCACATCCGCGGCCTCGCCCGCCGGCACTCTGCGGCTGACTTCGTCGCTGCCGGCTCGCCCGTACGGGATTTTGGTCTTCTCCAGGACCACCGCCACCGGGGCCATCGCGTTCCGGGCCGGGGTGCCGAACACCAGGGCCACATAGTCGGTGCCCGGGATGAACTCCTGGACGAGCTGCCCGGCTGGCATGTTCTTCCAGCTCACGGACGCGCTCCCGGCCAGCAGGTGGACGGCGCGGGAGCCTTTGAAGATCCGGGGTTTGACCACGACGGGGCCGTTGAGGCCCGCGAGGGATGCCGGCGCTGCGGCCAGATCCCCCGGTACTGCGAAGCGCGGGACCGGGATGCCCGCCGCCTGCAACGCCCACGCGGTGAACAAGCGGTCGTTGGCGAGGGCCACCGCGGCGGGGTCGCCGACGATGATCCGCACGTCGTGGCCGAATCCGGCCCGGGCCGCGGCCAGGACCGGGAGTTCCACGGTGAGGGTCGGAATGATGACGTTGATGGCCTCCCGGTCCACCAGCCGGCGCAGGTCCAGGAGCATGTCCGGGTCCGTCGCCGGCAGGAGCTTCACCGTTGCTGCTGCCGGGCCGTCCCTGTCGGCACGGGTGTCGGCGCGGGCGTCGGAGCCGAGACAGGGGATGCCGCGGGCGGCGAGCTGAGCCGCGATGGTCCGGCCGGCGGCGCTTGCAACCCCGGTAACCAGTATGCGCGGACCCATATTTGCTCCATTCCGCCGTCACTTGCCGGGCCGTGGATGCGGCTGCAGCGGAGTTCGGGCCCCTATTGACGGTCACGTTGGATTTGCAGAAGGCGATAGACGGCCGACGCGTCGGACCGGTCCCACCAGTACACGGCGCAGTATCCGGCCGCGCACGAGTGGGCAGTACCCGAAATTGGAGCCCGCCACTACTCGCCCCCGCCGCGACGCCTGCATCACGGCGGCCGCCGCCCTTGGCGCGCTCCGGTTACGGAACATGACGACGGCGGCGGTGCGGGCCGGCGTCGTAAGTGTTACGTTTTTGGGGAGTAATGAGAACCGGTGCCAAGCCCTGACTGGCCGGTCGGCAACCCTCCCTTTCGCGGCGGGGTGCCTCAGGTGAATACTCGGCAATCGAGAATTCGAGCTGCAAGCGTGAAATAAAGGAGATCCGTCGTGCCCGACACGTCCACCCCCGCCGTCCCCGATGCGGCAGCCAACAGCAGCGCCCCCGGCGTGCCCTCCGCCGGCGAGGAAAAGCTGGCCTACCGCCTGTTCACCGGCCCGGATGACCGTGATTTCTGTGAGCGCGTCTCGGCCGCCCTGGCCGAAGGCTATGTGCTGCACGGAAGTCCCGCCGCCACGTTCAACGGCAGCACGGTGATCGTGGCGCAGGCGCTGGTCCTGCCCGCGGCAATCGCCAGCGCGGACGCCGCCGTGGCCAACGCCGTTGATGAACTCGACTCCGACGAGTTTGGCGCCGATGAGGCGTTCGAGGGGCACGCATGAGCTACGCAGGAGACCTCAGCCCGCAGGCCGCGTGGACCAAGCTGGAAGCCGGAGCCATCCTGGTGGACGTCCGGACCGAAGGCGAATGGGCCCACATCGGCGTCCCGGACACCGCGTCCGCGGGTGAACGGCGAAGCGATCCGCTCTTCATCCAGTGGAACCTCGCCGGCGGCGCGCCCAACCCGCACTTCGTGGAACAGCTACGGCGGCAGGCCCCGGCGGACACCACCGTTGAACTGGTGTTCCTCTGCCGCTCCGGCGCCCGGTCGATTGCCGCCGCGACGGCCGCGACAGCCGCCGGCTACACCTCCTACAACGTTCTTGAGGGCTTTGAAGGCGAGACCGACCGCTTTGGCGAACGCACCGTCAACGGCTGGAAGAACCGCGGCCTGCCCACCAACCTTGGAAAGATTTAAGTGACTTTCAATCCCGACGCCGCCGGCTGGTCCGCCGATACCCAGGCCGTCCGCGGCGGCCTTGACCGCACCGGCTTCCAGGAAACCGCCGAGCCGATCTTCCTCAACTCCGGATTCGTCTACGAGTCCGCGGCCGCCGCCGAGCGTGCCTTCACCGGCGAGGACGAGCGCTTCGTCTACTCCCGCTACGGCAACCCGTCGGTCGCGACCTTCCAGGAGCGGCTCCGGCTGCTGGAGGGAACCGAGGCCTGCTTTGCGACCGCATCCGGCATGTCCGCCGTCTTCACCGCCCTGGGCGCCCTGTTGGCGGCCGGGGACCGCGTCGTCGCCGCCCGGTCGCTTTTTGGCTCGTGCTTTGTGATTCTCAACGAGATCCTGCCGCGCTGGGGCGTCGAGACGGTCTTCGTGGACGGCCCGGACCTCGAGCAGTGGAAGTCTGCGCTGGCCGAGCCGACGACGGCGGTCTTCTTTGAGTCGCCGTCGAACCCGATGCAGGAAATCGTGGACATCGCCGCCGTGAGCGACCTCGCACACGCGGCCGGCGCCACGGTGGTGGTCGACAACGTCTTCGCCACCCCGCTCCTGCAGCGCTGCGGGGACCTCGGCGCGGACGTGATCGTCTACTCCGGCACCAAACACATCGACGGCCAGGGACGCGTGCTCGGCGGCGCGATCCTGGGCACCAAGGAATTCATCGACGGGCCCGTCAAACAGCTCATGCGGCACACCGGGCCCTCGCTTTCCGCGTTCAACGCGTGGGTCCTCACCAAGGGCCTGGAGACCATGGCCCTGCGCGTCAACCATTCCTCCGCCTCCGCCCTGCGGTTGGCCGAGTGGCTTGAGGGCCAGCCCGCGGTCAGCTGGGTCAAGTATCCGCTGCTGCCGTCCCACCCGCAGCACGATCTCGCGGTGAAGCAGATGAAGGCCGGCGGGACCGTGCTCACGCTGGAGCTGTCGCCCTCCCCGGGCCGCAGCGCCAAGGAGGCAGCCTTCGCGCTGCTGGATGGGCTGCGGATCATCGACATTTCCAACAACCTCGGCGATTCGAAATCCCTGATCACGCACCCGGCCACCACGACGCACCGCGCCATGGGCCCGGAGGGACGCGCGGCGATCGGGCTCAGCGACGGCGTGGTGCGGCTGTCGGTCGGTCTGGAGGACGTCGAGGACCTGATCCGCGACCTCGGCCAGGCGCTCAAGCAGGTCTGAACCGGGAAGTGCCCAAGCTCAGGTCCAAGCCGTCTTGAGCGCCCGCCAGGCGTCGTCGTCGAGCATGCTGGACGGTGTGACGGCGACGGCGGCCGCCCCGCCGGCGACGGACGCCTCCAGCCCGGCCGTCAGGTCAGCGGCCGAAATGCGCCCGGCCTTGGACCACATTCCGACCGAGATGGCGAACCTGCCGGATCGCTTTGCCATGGCTTTGGCCAGCTCGGCGGAATAGGAGGGTGCGGCGTCGTTGAGCCCGAAGTAGTCCCACATGACCAGCCGGTCCGCGGCCGCGGCGAGCATCCCGTAGTCGTGGCCGCTCTCGGGCCGGTCGCCGGCGGGATCGTGCCACGGCGCCCGAACGTCCATGTCCAGGGTGGCACCGTTGGCGTGCGCGGCCGCCGCCGCCCTGGCCACGACGGCTGCCACGGACTTCGACCGCCAGGCCCCAATGCTGGGATCTTCGACGTCGATGTCCCCGTTCGCGAGCCGCGGCCAGTCCGTCCGGCCGCTGGCTCGCCGGTAGGAGTCGCGGTCGTCTCCGCCGTACGTGTTGTTGTCAAACATCAGTTCCGTCAGCGCCACCGCGTCCGGGTGGTACCGCCGGGTCACCTCGGCCACGAAGTCCACCAGCCGATCCCCGACGGGTCCGGTGGTGAGGGCGGTGACGCTGGCGAAGTCCTTGGACCGGGTGCCGTCGAAATTAATGGCCGCCAAGCCCGGGTTCGTGCTGATCCAGGCCGGGATCAGCAGGTCGACGGTCAGGGTGATCCTGCGCTTCTTGCCGTCGCCGCCGGTCCCCAGCGCCTTGACCGCGTCGGCCACGTGGTCACGGCCCGGGGCCGCCTCAACCTCGGGGTGGGCGTCCCAGGGGAACGCCGTCCAGTCCAGCCGCCCGACGCTGATGGTAACGCTGTTGGCGTTCACTTCGTCGAGCCGTCTGGCCAGCTCCGGCAGTGTCGAGGCGGCCCCGACCACGGTTTCGTAGCCGACGCCGACGGTGCGCTCTGCGGGGGTTGCCGTCGATTGCCGCGGTCCGGCGCAGCCCGTGGCGGCAAGGGCCAGCACCGACAGGAGTGCCAGGGCAGGGAACGCGGCCGGTCTGCGCCTCAAACCCTGGCCTCGGCGCGCCCGGCCGGCGCGGTGACGCTGACCACCCCGGTGCGCGTCAGCTTGTTCCAGCGCGCCTCCTTGCCGCGGAGTTCCTGCACCAGCGCCGCCACCATGGTCAGGCTCGTGAAGACGGAGTAGAGCGGGACGAGCGGGAGCACCCAGACATGCCGCAGGTCCCTCCACGCCCTGTTCATGGCGAGGGCAAACACCGTGAGCAGCAAGGTGACGAACAGCCCCACCCAGCCCAGGAATGCCCAAACATCGGCACCGAGCGGGCTGTGGCCCAGCGCAATGAGGAAGACCAGATCCAGAAGCACCAGGATCTGGAACACCGGGAGAATAACCATGGTGACGGTATTGAAGAGCAGGTAGCCACCGAACAGGCCATGCCGGGCGTTGCCGATCATGCCCTTGTGGACGCCCATGGTCTGCAGCAGCCCGCGTGCCCAACGGACGCGCTGGCGCCAAAGCGCACGCACGGTTGACGGCGATTCGGCGTAGACCAGGGCGCGGGGAGCGAAGACCACCCGGTAGCCGGCCCGGTGCACCCGCCACGTGAGCTCCAGGTCCTCGCCCACCGTGTCTTCGCGGAACGGCCCGATCTCCTCCAGCACCCGGCGGGGGAATGCCCCGATGTTGCCGGAGACGATTGGAAGGCAGCGGATCATGGTCAGTGCCCGCCGGACCATCCCGGTGCCGACGTGGCTGATGAAGGCCAGCATCCGGGTCTGGACCCGGTTCAGGTTCACCGGCCGGTCATCGCCGCACACGGCCCCGATCCGCCCGTCCGTGAATCCCTGGAGCATCCGCCGGACCGTGTTCTGGGAGAAGATCCCGTCCGCGTCGACGAACATGAGGATCTCGCCGGTGGCCCGGCTGATGCCCAGGTTCAGGGCGGCCCCCTTGCCCGCGTTGGTCTGGGTCAGGACCGTGATGCGGGGATCCGATGCGGCGAGAGCGTGCATGAGCTCGGCCGTATTGTCAGTGGAGCCGTCATCTACGAGCACCACCTCGTACCGGTCGTACCGGGTGAGCTGGATCGAGCGGACGCAGTTTTCGATGACGGTCGCCTCGTTGAATGCCGGAACAATGATCGACACGCTGGGCCACTCATCCAGCAAGGTGGGCGCTTCGCGACGGCGTCGGCGGGCCGCCCGGAGCTCAAACCAGACGGACAGCGGCAGCACCAGCAGCTTCACGAGCCCGAACACCAGAACCGGCAGGCCGAGAAGGAGCAGGAGGAGCTGAGCCCCCGGAATGGCCGACGCGGCGGCGGATTCAAACGAGGACATGGGCGTACACTCCTGTGCTTTGCCGGAAGGACCCCGGATTGAAAGAAGGAAGGTCAAACGACGCCAGGACGGCGTCGAGCAGTTCCGGGGCCCGCGCGCTGTTCGCGCCGAACCGTGCGTTCACTTCCAGTACCACCGGGGTCCCGTCGGCGCGCCGGCGGACGTCGACGTCGACCGGGCCGGTGAGGCCCAGCGCCCGCACGGCGTCCATCGCAACGTTGCCGGCGTCCGAGGCCTCGCCGGCTTCGGCGCGGCGGGTGGTCACGGCGTTCCCGACGATGCCCTGCGCCAGTTCGGTCTTCTCCACGACGACGACGAACGGCGCGGTCCCGCTGGACGCCGGCGTGCCGAACACCATGGGGCCGTATTCGGCACCAGGAATGAACTCCTGGACAATCTGGCCTTCCGGCAGGCGGTGCCAGTCCACGTTCTCACTGCCGTCGATGACTAGAACGCCGCGCCCGCCCCGGGAGACCCGCGGCTTGACCACCACGGGCCCGCCGAGCGCGGCCATGGCTGCGCCGGCGTCGGCGAAGTCCCCGGGGACGCCGAACCTCGGTACGGGCACCCCCGCAGCGTGCAACTGCCAGGCCGTGAAGAGCTTGTCGTTAGCGAGGGCCACCGGACCGGCGTCGCCGATGATGACGCGGACGTCGGGCCCGAAGGCGGAGCGGAACGCCGCAAGCTGCGGGAGTTCGTCGCTGACCGTGGGGATGACCAGGTTGATGCCCTCCTGGACGACCAGCCTGCGCAGGGCGGAAACCATGTCCGGGTCCGAGGCCGGCGGCACCGGAACAACCGTGATTCCGGACCCGGCGGGCAGCTCGCGGATATCGGTGCCGAGGACGGGAATGCCGCGGGCCTTCAGCTGGGCCGCAATGGCTCGGCCCGCGGGGCCGCCGGCGCCGGTGACCAGGACGCGGGGCTTCACAGCTTCTCCATTTCGGTGCTCAGCAGGCGGACCGGTTCATAGGCTTCGGCGACCCGGCGCCGCGCCTGTCCTCCGCGGAAGGAGGCGATGCCCCGGACCCGCTCGGGTGTCATGTACGGCTTGGCGAGCTGGTCACTGTGCATCTTGACTGCCTGGACCTTGGCGTCGACGTAGTCGTCGATGTCGACGAAGACGCTCGGGCTGAACTCCCGGGTTGCCGACGGGCTCTCGTAGCAGAGGATCGAGTGGTGCTGGCGGGCCGCCCGCAGAGTGGCCATGTGGACGGCCTGGTGGTCCTGGTGCTGGTCGTGGTTGGAGTGCGTGAGGATGATGTCCGGGTTGTACCTGGCGATGGCGATTTCGATGACGCCCACAATTTCCTGGCTGTGCCTGGACAGGTCCGTGTCGGGGAAGTTGTGGTGCGTCATGCCGGTGAGACCCATGAACGAGGCGCCACGCTGCGCGTCGAGGGAGCGTTCCAGGGCGTCGCCGCCACGGTTGCCATCGCTCATGACGAGCCCTTGGACCTCATGTCCGGAGTCAACGAACTTGGCCAGGGTGCCGCCGCAGGCAAGTTCGAGGTCGTCCGGGTGGGCGCCGATGGCGAGAACCCTGCGGGGCTGGCGGGCCGGGACTCCGCCGGTGCGCAGGGCCGTCAGGGTAACGCCCAGGGACGCGAGACCGCCAAGCGTGGCTGTGAGGCAGGCCGTCCGCCACAGCTCGGACGCGTCGAAAACAAAGCAGGCCAGATTCGCCGCCAGCAGCGTCGAGCCGGCAAGGAGGCAAATTCTGCGGAGCAGCTCGGGGCGGCGCAAGCGGCGGTAGAACCACGATCGCCCCAAAGCTGCCGCGACCACAAAAGTGATCAAGAAAACAATGAGTAAAACGTAAATCGAGACCATGTTAATTTAATTCCTCTGTTGGAGTACGGCACCCCAGTGCCAGGTTGAATTAGGGCGTTTGATGTTCAGTTCCGGCCGCGGAGCCGGCCAGTACTTTGGGATGTTGGGCGGGTCATTTCACGGCATCGCTCCCCGCCAATTCCGGCAGGGAACGTGCCGGAGAAAGGTGGAGCCGCGGCGGGCTGTGCGAGCATTGCGGGCCGTTGACCAGCGCTTATGTAGCTCAGCAAAACCGCCCCCTCGGCGCGTTAAATGACATTGTGAGAGACCTTGTGGGAACACTCCGGAAACCCCGGAGTTGCTCCTCCAGTAAAGGCGACAGTCCTATCAGTACGCCCGAGTAGGCACTACCTGAATGCGCGGCAACTGAATTTTGGTCAGTGCAGGTACTACTTGCATTTGGCGCGTCCACTACCCGGGATGGGCGTCCGCAGCGTTAGCGCTGGGGCGTCTGGGTACCCGGCTTAATTAATCGGAAATCGGTCTGGAGCAACCGATAAATGACCGTGATTACACGCCAGCATTCGGGAACAAATACGGCGGCATTTCAGCATCATTTGCTCTTGATGCCCGCGCCCGCAGATTGTTGCCGGGTTCCATGGCCCATGACGGCGGCGGCCGGCGGTCTCCTGCTCAGCCCTGGGGCGCCCTGCCCAGGGGCGAGCGGGAGACCGCCGGTTCCCCGACGATGGCTCCCCGCGCTGTGACTTCGACGGCATGTTCGACGACGCCGGCCAGACCGCCCGCCCGGAACGGCCCCCGCTGCAGCTGCGAACCGGTGCCCTCCGCCAGGATTCTGTCGACCCCTTCACGCACCAGATCCAGTTCGCCCTGCTCCTCCAGCACGGGGGCCACAAAATCCACGAGTGCCCTGACCACATCGGCGGCCGGGGCCGGGGTGAACGTTCCGAAGTCCAGCAACTGCCCGCGCAGTCCGCAGTTGCTGGCCTGCCAGGCGGCCATCCGCAGCAGCACCGTGGGCACCGGGGCGGGATCGACGCCGTCGTTCCATTCCCTCGAGGCCGATTCGACGAGGGCGCGCACCAGCACGGCGATCAGCGCCGCGTCCTCGGCCCGCAGGCAGACATCGGCAACCCTGACCTCCACGGTGGGATGCTGCCGGCACAGCCGCGCATCGAAATAGATCATCCCCTCGTCCAGCAGGACGCCGCTTTCCACGAGCCGGGTCACAACCCGCCGGTAGATGGGCAGGCTGCCAAAGATCATGCTGGGGCCCGAGCCCGGCCAGCGGTTCCACGCCTGGGTGCGGTAGCTTTCAAATCCCGTTTCGGCACCGTTCCAGTACGGGGAATTCGCGCTCAGGGCGATCAGCACGGCAAGCTTGTCGCGGATCCGGTCCATCACAGCCACGCCTTCTTCGGGCGTCTCCACAAAGGTGTGGACATGGAGGCCGCAGGTCAGCTGGTTCCGGACGGTGAGCCCGAACCGCTCCTGCATGGTCATATAGCGCGGTTTCGGCGTCAGGTGGGTGGCGGCGCCCTGCGGCGACGTGGCGAGGGCGGCGACGCGGCCGCCGTGGGCGCGGGCCGCGTGGTCCGCGAGTGCCCGGCCCTGCCTGAGCTGCCGGAGAAGTTCCTTGTAGTCCAGGCACGGCCGCGTCTGGGTTTCAATCTGTTCGAGCTTGAGTTCGTAGCTGAAGTCGGCGCCGCCTTCGTAGACCGGTTTCTGTCCCGCAAGCACCCGGGCCGAGCCCTTGTCCGGCGGCACCAGGCTGGGCAGCATGAGGTCGGCGAGGGCAAGCAGCATCCCCGATTCGGGGTCCACTATCAGCAGTTCTTCCTCTACGCCGAACGTGCGCATGAATCTATTGTGCGTCAGGATCCGCGCGCGCGTCAGGCTCCGCCCGAAACCCCTGCACCAACGCGGGGTCACTCCGCGCCCATCCTGCCCCTCCGGATGGGCGCGATCTGACCCCGCGTTGTTTGGGATTAGTCCGGGACTAGTCCTGGAAGTACTCGATCTTCGCGCCGATGGTGTTGAGCCGCTCGGCCAGGTCCTCGTAGCCGCGCTCAATGACATAGATGTTCCGCAGCTCCGACACGCCGCGGGCGGCCAGCATGGCCAGCAGCAGGCAGGCGGCGGGGCGGAGGGCCGGCGGGCACCCCACCTCCGCGGCACGCCACTTGGTGGGCCCGTTGACATAGATCCGGTGCGGATCGAGGAGCTGCACCTGGGCGCCCAGCTTGTTCAGCTCCGTCAGGTAGATGGCCCGGTTCTCGTAGACCCAGTCATGAATCATCGTCTGGCCGTGGGCGTTGGCGGCAATCACGGCGAAGAAGGGCAGGTTGTCAATATTCAGGCCGGGGAAGGGCATCGGGTGGATCTTGTCCTCCGGCGCCCGCAGTTCCGAGGGCCGGGTGGTGACATCCACCAGGCGCGTGCGGCCGTTGCGGGCAAAATATTCCCCGGAGACCTCGAGCTGCTGGCCCATCTGTTCCAGCGTGGCGAGCTCGATCTCCATGAACTCAATCGGGACGCGGCGGATGGTGACTTCGGAGTTCGTCACGATGCCGGCGGTGATGAGGCTCATCGCCTCGATCGGGTCCTCGGACGGGAAGTATTCAATGTCGACGTCGATCGCCGGGCGGCCGGAGATCTTCAGCGTGGTGGTGCCGACACCCTCGATCTCCACGCCGAGCATCTGCAGGTAGAAGCAGAGGTCCTGCACCATGTAGTTGGGGCTCGCGTTGCGGATGATGGTGGTGCCGCGACGGTGGGCCGCGGCCATGATGGCGTTCTCGGTGACGGTGTCGCCGCGTTCGCTGAGCACGAAGGAGCGGTCGTGGCCGTCCGACGGCGGCGCCTGGACCGCGTAGAACCCGGACTTTGCCTCGACGCTGAGGCCGAACTGCCGCAGCGCCTGCATGTGCGGCTGGACAGTGCGGGTGCCGAGGTCGCAGCCGCCGGCATAGGGCAGCCGGTAGGTTTCGGCCTCGTCCAGCAGCGGGCCCAGGAGCATGATGACGCTGCGGGTCCGCCGGGCCGCCTCCACGTCCATGGACGCCAGATCCAGCATTGCCGGGCGGCGGATCTGGAGGTCGCTGGCGTTGAGCCATGTGCATTCGACGCCAATGCTGGTCAAAACCTCCACGATCCGGTTGACTTCCTCGATCCTGGCCAACCGGCGCAGCGTAGTGGTGCCGCGGTTGATGAGGCTGGCGCACAGCAGCGCGACGCCGGCGTTCTTGCTGCTGTTGACGTCCACCGCCCCGGAGAGCGTGCGGCCGCCCTCGACCCGGAGGTGGGTCATCTGGGGCCGGCCCACTTTGACGATGCTGCGCCCGACGATTGTCTCCAGCCGCTGGATCATCTTCAGGCTCAGGTTCTGCTTGCCCTGTTCCATCCGGGCGATGGCGCTTTGGCTGGTGCCCAGCTCGGCAGCGAGTTGGCCCTGGGTCCAGCCTTTCGCCCCGCGAGCTTCGCGGAGCAGGAGGCCTACGTGTTCAGCAGTCGGTTGAGTCATGTCCCGAAAATATCACGGATGATTTATTAACCCCCGGCATTCGCGCCGGAATGCCGTCAATGTCACAGTAATACCCGCATCATGCGATAAACGTGGACCGCGACGGCGTAGTGGGGACGACGGACAGCGCGCAGTGCGGACGACGGCGATCAGAGGCCCCAGGCGGACAGCAGGGCAGCCGTTGCTACTGGTGCGCGAGGAACACGAGGTTCCAGGTCCCCGCCGCGAGGGCCGCTGCAACTGCCGCCGCCGCGATGCAGAGACCGCCCAGCAGCACCCAGGCATCGAGTCCGCTGAACGTGGACGGCCTGGCCCAGGTCCGCGTCGCGCCGCCGAATCCGCGGGCCTCCATGGTCACGGCGAGCCGGGATGCGCTCCGGATCGCCTGCACCAGCAGCCCGAAGCTCTGGCCCATGGTGGCGCGGAACCGCTGGTAGGGATTGCCGCTTGAGCCCACGCCGCGGGCGCGCCGGGCCATCCCGATGGTCTGCCACTGCTCGGCCATGATCCCGACCAGCCGCATGGCGGCCAAGGTGCCCAGGACGAACCGGTGCGGCAGCTTTGCGTTCTGGGCCAGGGCGTCGGCCAGGTCCGTGGGGTCGGTGCAACTCATCAGCAGCACCGCCGGCAGCGCGATGGCGAGTCCCCGGAGCATGAAGCCGAGCCCAAGCTGCAGCGAGCCGGTGCTGATGGTCCAGATCCCGGCGTCGAACAGAACGGAACCGGCTTCCGGCGCAAGGATGGCGGTGCTCCAGCCGCCCAGCGCCGCCGCAAGGATCAGCGGCCAGCCGCGTTGCCACAGCAGGGCCACTGTCAGCCCGGCCAGCGGCAGGAGCAGCAGTTCGAAGGTGAGCGCCACCGATGCCGAGACCCAGTCAATGGAGAGCGCCAGCACCAGGGTGATCAGGGTGACCGCCGTGAACTTAACGAGTGGATTGGCCCGGGTCAGCAGCGCATGGTTCCCGCGGAGGCTCAGCGCGTCCCTCATGACGCGGCCCCCTCTGGAAGGCCACTGTCCGGGGCGGCAGCGCTGGCGGCGCCGCCAGGTCCCGAACCGGCGGCGGTTTCCCGCGTGTGGAGGCGCAGTTCGGTGCCGCCAAGGACGGCGCTGAATTCGGCGTCGTGCGTCACGGAAACCACCGCGGTGCCGGCGTCGAGGAGTTCGGAGAGGAAGGAGGCGAGTTCTGCCCAGGTGTTGGCGTCCTGGCCGAAGGTGGGCTCGTCCAGGACCAGCACCTGCGGGTGCGCCGCCAGCACGGTGGCCACCGAGAGGCGCCGCTTCTCGCCGCCGGAGAGCGTGTACGGGTTGGCATCCACGAGGTCTGTCAGCCGTAGCCGCTCCAGCAGCTCGTCCACGCGTTCCTCGCCGTAGCCGAGGTGGCGGGGCCCGAACATGAGCTCGTCGAGGACCCTGCCGGTGACGAACTGGTGCTCGGGTTCCTGGAACACCGTCCCTATCCTGGAGATCAGCTGCTGGGCTTTCCACCGGTACGGATCGGTTCCCGCACCCCCGCCCGGGCCGCTACCGGGCCCGGCCGGGACACAGACCGTTCCCGCCACGGGGCGCAGGAGACCGGCCAGCGTCAGGGCCAGGGTTGACTTCCCCGAGCCGTTCTGTCCGGTGATGGTCAGGGCCTCCCCGGCGCGAACCTGCGTCGCGATGCCCGACTGCACGGCCCGCGGGGCAATGCTGCGGAAACCCTCGCGAAGCCCGGCCCGCCGCGGCCGCTCGCGGGAGACCGCGAGCCCATCCGCCGCGAGCAGCAGCTGCCCGGAGGCCGGGGCCGTCCGGGTCCGTGTCGCCGGAACGTAGCCGGGCACCCAGACGCCGGCACCGATGAGCATGTCCCGCGCCTCGGCCAGGACCTGGTCCGGCGGCCCGTCCAGCAGGACCGCGGAATTCAGGACCGCGGAGTCCGTGGCGGCCCCGGGCTGCAGCACCACGATCCGGTCCACGAGGTCTTTCCAGACCGCCACCCGGTGCTCCACGACCACCAGGGTGGCGCCGGTCTTGTCCAGGCAGCGGCCCACGGCGTCGCGGACTTCCAGGACGCCGGCGGGGTCGAGGTTGGCGGTCGGCTCGTCGAGCAGCAGCAGCCCCGGCCGCATCGCGAGGATCCCGGCGAGCGCCAGGCGCTGCTTTTGCCCGCCGGAGAGTGCCGACGTCGGGTGGTCCAGCGGCAGCCGGCCCAGCCCGACGTCGTCGAGCGCCTCGCGCACCCGCGGCCAGATCTCGGGCGCCGGGACCGAAAGGTTCTCCGCGCCGAAGGCGACGTCGTCGCCGAGGCGGGAGAGCACCACCTGGGTTTCCGGGTCCTGCTGCACGAGCCCGGCACGGCCGCGCCGGGCCCGCGGCGGGGCGCCGTCGATCAGCAGGCTCCCGGTCTCGTCAGAATCCTCGGCGTCGCCGGCCGGACCCGGCCCGCCGGAGGCGCTGTCTCCCAGCACGCCCGCCAGGGCATGGAGCAGTGTGGATTTGCCGGCGCCGGAGGGGCCCAGCAGGAGCACGCGCTCCCCGGGCCGGATGTCCAGGTCAAGGCCGTTGACCGCCGGCCGGGGTCGTCCGGCGTGCCGCCAGCCCCAGCCGCGTGCGGTGACGGCGGCCGGACGGACGCCTGGTGAAGTTGTCATGAGTCGCCTATGCAATTCCAAGAGTGCAATTCCAAGAGTGCCGTACCGGGAGTGGGGTTCAGGAACGGCGGTCAGGAGAAGACGGGCTCCGTGGCGGCCTTGCGTGAGGCAAAGGAGGCAAGCACGCCCGTCTTGGCCAGGCCGCGGGTGGCCAGCCAGGCCAGTCCGCCCGCGATCACGGCGCCCGAGATGGTGGTGAAGACGATGTAGGCGAGCTTGTCTCCGGCCTCGTAGGCGATGTTCCAGCCCCACGGCAGGAAGGAGTCATTCAGGCCGCAGAAGAGGCCCGCGCCGGCGCCGGCCAGCAGGGACACCGGCAGGTTGAACTTCTTGTAGAGGAAAACAGCGAAGACCAGTTCCGCGCCAAGGCCCTGCAGGACACCGGAAATCATTACCGTGGTGCCGTACTGCGAACCCATGATCAGCTCGCCCGTGGCCGCCACGGTTTCGCAGAAGATCGCAGCACCGGGCTTGCGGATGATGAGCATGCCCAGCACCGCGGGGATCATCCAGCCGCCGGCGTAGAGTCCGGTGAGCGGCGGATAGAGTGCGCTGAGGGGGGTCGAAATCAGGTTGGCGCCCTGGTCCCAGGCCCAGAAGATAACGCCGCCCGCCACGGCGATCAGGGCGGCCACCACAATGTCCACCACCCGCCAGGTGTAGTTGTGCCGGGCTGATGAGCGGCTGGCGGGACCCTGCTGTGCTGAAATATCTGTCATGTCGTCCTCCTGAGGAACAGGAGGGGAGGGTGCTCCGGCCTCGGCTTCCGCCGCTCTCCGCGCACCCTGAGAACTCGACTCCCTTGCGCCGGTACTAACCGGATCAGGTTCGAGGGTCTGCGGCTGTCCGCACTCTCAGCGCCCACCACTGGTTTCCCCGGATTCTTCCGGCGATGCCCGACGGCGGCGCTCCCCTGTCGTAATTATTTCGCCCTTGTGGGCTGGCTCAGTTTACACCCGAACGGCCCGGCTTTTCAGTGGTGTGGCGTCATAATCCGGGGAGGCTAGCAGGCGCTCCCCGGCCGGGCTGGGCCGCTTGGTAGAGTCGACCTGCCGGCCCCCGGACGCGCCCGCGGGCTGCCTTGTCACCGATCGGAAAGCTGGACCATTTTGACGCAGACACCGGCCACGCCAGATCCCTCCGCCGAGTACGACCCGGACTCGGCCGAGCCGCAACCGCACGGTTCCCTGGCGGCGCTCATTGGCCGCGTGCTCGCCGAGATGGATGCGCTCCAGTTCGCATCGTTCAGCAAGGACGACGCCCTCGACCTCGGGCTGCTCCTCGTTGAACTGGGCAGGCAACGCTCGCTGCCCATCGCCGTCGACATCACCAAAGGCGAACAGGTGCTCTTCCACGCGGCGCTGGAGGGCGCCACCCCGGACAACGAACGCTGGATCAACGCCAAGAAGCGCACGACCCAGCGCTACGAGGTCCCGTCCCTGCTGGTGGGACTCCGGGCCCGCGCGGCCGGCGGAAGGATCGAGGACAACGCCTGGTTCGATCAGATGGAGTTCGCCGCCCACGGCGGGGCGTTCCCGATCTACGTGCGCGGCACCGGGTCCGTGGCGGTCGTGACTGTTTCCGGGCTGCCGCAGAAGGCAGACCATGACCTCGTTGTCGAGGCGCTGCGGACGGTCCTGGCACCGGACAACTAGGCACCGGACAGCCAGGCGCTGCGGACGGTCCTGGCACCGGACAACTAGGCCACAGGGCCGCCGGCGGCACGGGGCGTTCTCCGGGAAAGCCGGATCAGCGCAATTCCGACCGCCAGGAACCAGGCCCACATCAGGATCCCGTAGGCCGGGTAAAACCCGGGAACGGCCTGCCGCAGCGCCTCGGCAATGGTCCCCACGGTTCCTGCGGCCACCCCGAGCCACGCCACCGCGCGGGGAAATACGCCTATGAGCATGGGCAGCGAGATCAGCAGGATGCCGAGCGCGGACAGGACGCCGACGGCGGCGGGAGTATTGTTCTCGGCGATCACAGCCTCCGCCGCGGTGGCGAACCTGAGCCGGGCGGCGTCGTCGAACGTAACAGTGCCGGACGCCGCGGCGTACCGGTCGCTGAGATAGACCAGGATCAGCGATCCGCGGCTTGTGACCGGAACGGCGAGGAACAATGCCCAAGGCAGGGCGCCGATCACCGTCGCCAGAAGGGCCAGGCTCTTGTTGACCGGGGCGAGCGCCACGAAGAGGGTCACGAAGACCAGTACCGGCAGGATGTTGGACACCGTCCACAGGAGCTGTTCGGTGACGTAGATCCCCTTGTTCCGGGCGATGAACTCGAGGGTTTCGGCTCCCCCGTCCACCGGCGGCGGGGCAAGGAAGTCAAGGACCAGGGCCAGCACCAGCAACGCGATGAACACCACGGCGGAGATGCCCGCCCAGAAGTAAAGCTGCCGCCAGCTCTGGCCATTCGTTGGGGCGCCCCGGACGTCGCGGGGCGGGCGGGTGCGGGGCTGTTCCATGCTCGAAAGTACGTCCGGCGGCCGCCGCCTGACAGGGGCCTTGGCCCCTGTCAGGACCGCCGGGCAAGAAACGCTAGGCTAGGGGCAGCCCTGTTTCCTCCCCCAAGGAGTTACGAAGAATGAACCTCTTCATCAAGCTGCTCGGCACCGGCGTCAGCCTGCTTGCCGGCTATGTCGGCACCAAGGTCGTTGACACCGTCTGGGAGAAGTCCACGGGCAACAAGCCGCCCAAGGACCACGACGACGTCCCCACGACGCTGCGCTCGGCCCTGACGTTCGCGCTGATCTCCGCATCCGTCAGCGCCGTCATCCAGGTCCTCGCCAACCGCGGCACCCAGCGCGCGATCACCCGCTACGCCAAGACCCAGGACGTCGTCTAACCCGAGCCGTTTCCCGCGGCCGCTGCGACGGGTCCCCCACTTTCACTGGCCCCCGGCACCATCCCCGGGCGGCAAGGTGGAGAGGGTCACGAGGTTGGCCCGGCAAGGAGCTTTCGGATCTCGGCGAGCGTCGCTTCGGACTCGTCGAGGCGCTGGCGGAGCCCTTCGATCGTCGCGGCACTCGTGTCGGCGGCAGCGACCGGCGGCGCGGACTCCTTCTTCTTCGGTGCGAGGAAGAAGTTGGCCAGGTAACCGGTGAAGGTGCCGAAAATGCCGACACCGACCACGATGATGCCTGACCCGATGATACGGCCCGCGTTGGTGACCGGATATTGGTCGCCATAGCCAACTGTCGAGATCGTGACGATGGTGTACCAGATGGCGCCGGAGGCGGTCGTGATGTTGGCCCCCGGGGCGCCCTGCTCGACGCGGAGCATCGATAGGCTCCCGAATTCCAGCACGAAAATGCCCATGAGCAGCAGTATGTACAGGGAGCTGCCGGCCCGGTCTTTGCTGAGGGCGAGGCCCACCTGGCGGATGCCGACATCGCGGAGCAGGCGGTACACCCGGATCAGCCGGAAGACGCGCAGGATCTTGAATTGTGCCAACGGCAGGCTGGCCAACAGGTCCGCCCAGCCGAAGTGCTTGAAGAAATAGGCGCCCGCCGACGGCACGGTGACGATCCTGAAGAGGAAGTCGGCAACGAAAATGATGCTGAAGATACTGTTCATCACCGTCAGCACGGTATCGAGCGACTGCTCCTGCACGAGATAAAGGAGCAGCAGATTGACGATCGACAGGATCGAAAGGATGCCGATGAAGATTTCGTATCCGATGCTCTTCAGTTCACTGCGTTCCTTGGTCATGTGAGGATTCTGGCACGCAGGAAGCTGCGTGGCCGACACTTTTTTCGGATCCGGACGAACGGCGACCACGAATGTTGAGTCCTCCCGCCGGGATCCAGAAAGTGGCGGTCCAGTTCAGCGCCCAGTTGCGGTGTTCAGTGGCGACGTCCGGTATCAGCGGCCGGTGTCCCCGTCCGCCCGGCGCTTGGCCGCCGCCTGCTGGACTACGGCCTCAAGCTCGTCGGCGCTCAACAGTTCCGGGTGCAGGTGCTTGGTCCGGTAGCCGGCCCGCCCCACCATGTGGGCTGACACGGGGACGGTGAGCAGCTGAAAGAGCCAGGCCACCAGCAGGACCGGCCAGACCCACCAGGTGCGCATTTGCAGGCCCAGGGCCGTCAGCAGCAGGAACAGGCCAAGGACTTGGGGCTTGGTGGCGGCGTGCATCCTGCTCATGAGGTCCGGGAAGCGCAACAGCCCGATCGCGGCGGCGAGGGACATCAGCGCGCCGGTCACCATGAACACCGCGGATACGGCGTCGATCACTGTTTCAGGATTCACGGACGTTCTCCCTCCGGTCGGCCACGAACCGGGCCACGGTGACGGAGCCGACGAAGCCGATCAGGGAAATCGCCACCAGCAGCATGAGGTTGTTGAGGTGCCGGTTGACGGCCATGTCAATGCACAGGGCTGCCCCGAAGATGGCCAGCAGCACGTCGGCGGCCAGCACCCGGTCCAGCAGTGAAGGCCCACGCGCGATCCGGACGATCGCCCCGGCGGCGGCCAGGGAGAGAACGACGGCGGACACCGTCAGGACGATCTGCATCATGCGGCACTCTCCTGTGTCAGGGCGGACAGTTCCTCTTTGGTCCCCAGGATCCGGATCAGCCCGGCCTCGGTGTCCCGGACGTCTTTGCGCAGCTTGGCCGCGTCCTCGGCGTTGCGGACGTTGATGCCGTGGATGTAGAGGGTGGACGTGGACCTGTCCACCTCCACCACGAGGGATCCCGGAATCAGCGAGATCACATGCCCGGTGGCCGTGACGAGGATGTCGGAATGGCTCCGTAGCGGCACGGCGACGATTGCGCTGACAACGCGCGGCCCGCGGGCGACGGCGAGGTACAGGACCTGGAAGCTCGCCGCGACGACCTTGCCGAGGAAGATGATGGCGAAGGGGACGGCCCGGAGGACGTTGAACCGGCCGCCGAGCTCCACCGGGGGCAAATAGAAGACGCGCGCCACCAGCACCGCGATTAGGGCGCCGAAGAGGAGATTGCCGGGGCTGAAGTTCTGCCAGAGGGCGCACCAGACGAACACGAGCCACACCAGCAGTGGCAGTTCCTGGCGCAGGGAGACCTTTTTCCGGTTCATTTCCCGCCGCCTTGCTGGCCGGGCCGTTCGGCCTGGGGCACCGGCGGCACCGGCGCGTTCTCGCCCAGCACCGCCTGGATGTAGGGGGACCTGTCGAGCATCTCCTGGGCGGATTGGTCGGCCACCTTGAACAGCGGCCCGGCGAAGACCGTGAGGGCCACGCCGAAGACCACCAGGCCCAGGGTGGAGCCCACCATGGTGCGGGGAAGCAGGGTCACGTTCGTCTTCCCTGCACGGTCTCCGGTGGCGGAGTCCTCCGGCGCTGCCAGGAGCACCGGGTCGGGGTGCTCGGCGTCCTCCGGCTTACGCCAGAATGCCCGGTTCCAGACCCTGGCGATTGCCAGCAGGGTCAGCAGGCTCGTCAGCACCCCGCCGATCACCAGCGCGAAAGCCAGCGGCGTGCCGAGTTGGACACCCGCCTGGAGGAGTCCCAGCTTGCCCAGGAATCCGGAAAACGGCGGGATGCCGGCCAGGTTCATCGCGGGAATGAAGAAGAGCACCCCCAAAACCGGGGAGAGTTTGGCCAGCCCGGCCACGCGGTCCACGGATGAGCTGCCGCTGCGGCGTTCGATCAGTCCGGTGACCAGGAACAGGCTGGTCTGGATGGTGATGTGGTGGACCACGTAGAAGACCGCGGCGCCCAGGCCGGCCACCGAGGACATCGCCAGGCCAAACACCATGTAGCCGATGTGGCTGACCAGGGTGAAGGACAAAAGGCGCTTGATGTCGCTTTGGGCCAGGGCGCCGAGGATTCCGACCACCATGGTCAGCAGCGCCGCCACCATGAGCGGGGCGTTGAGCGCGTCCCCCGGGAAGAGCAGCGTCTCCGTACGGACCATGGCGTAGACACCCACCTTGGTCAGCAGCCCGGCGAACACGGCGGTGACCGGGGCCGGCGCTGTGGGGTACGAGTCCGGGAGCCAGAAGGACAGTGGGAAGACGGCGGCCTTGATGCCGAAGGCCACCAGCAGCATCACGTGCAGCAATGTCCGGGTGCCTTGGTCCAGGTCCCCCAGCTTGATGGCGAGGTCCGCCATGTTGATGGTTCCCGTGGCGCCGTAGATCATGGCAATCGCGATCAGGAACAGCACCGAGGAGACCACGGAGACCACCACATAGGTCACGCCGGCCCGGATGCGCGGGCCCGTCCCGCCGAGGGTGATCAGCACATAACTGGCGGTCAGCAGGATCTCAAAGCCGACGTAGAGGTTGAAAAGATCCCCGGAGAGGAAGGCGTTGGACACCCCGGCCACGAGGATCAGGTAGGTCGGGTGGAAGATCGAGACCGGCGCGTCGCGGTCGCCGTCCGCCATGCCCTGCCCGGTCGCGTAAATCAGCACCGCAAGGCTCACGGCCGAGGACACGACGAGCATCAGCGAGGAGAACTGATCCACTACCAGCACGATGCCCCAGGGCGGCATCCAGCCGCCGATGTTCACCGCGGCCGTCCCGCCTCCCCATACCGAGGCCAGCAACCAGCATTCCAGCAGCAGGGTCAGCGTCAGGACGGCGATGCTGACCGTCCGCTGGGCCCGCGGGTAGCGGATCAGCAGGAAGGTCAGGGCGGCACCCAGGATGGGCAGTACGACGGCGAGCGGGGCAAGGCTGGCGATGTTCACTTTCCGTCTCCTTCCTTGCTGGTGTCGACATTCAGGGAGCCCGGCTGTTCTTCCGAGGCGGCTTTCTCGGCCCTCACGACGCGGTCCCCGGACATGACCGCGGACGCGCTGCTGCCGGTGCCGGAACCGGAGCCGACGGCGGTGTCCATCAGCCCTGCGCCGTCACTGCCGAACATGGCAAGGGGGAACTCCGAGGTCTCGACCGGAATCACGGAGTCGTCCTCGGCGTCGAAGCTGGGCGTTTCCGCGACGCGGCGGTCCTCGGCGTCGTCCTGGATTTCGTCCTGGCGGGCCAGGACCCAGGTCCGGTAGATGATGCCCAGCATGAAAGCCGTAACGGCGAAGGAGATCACGATCGAGGTCAGGATCAAGGCCTGCGGCAGGGGGTCGTTGTAGTCCCCGGCCGGGGTGTTCTTGTCGAAGATCGGTGCCAGCCCGGCGTATCCGCCGGTGGCAAGGATCAGCAGGTTGGTGGCATTGGCCAGCAGCATGAGTCCCAGGAGGACCCTGGTGAGACTGCGTTCAAGGATCAGGTAGATACCGCACGCGTACAGGGCCCCCATGATCGTCAGCAGGGTCAGGTTGACGCTCATGTTGTCCCCTTGGCAGTTGTTTCCGCATTGGCGGGGTCCGTCCCTGCGGGTTCCCGCTCGGCGGATTCCGGCCCGGCGCCCCGGGCGGCAACCATCCCGGCTTCGCTGCTGCCGGGCCGGCTGCCTTCGGAGCGGCCGTCCCCGGAGAGCCCGTCCCCGGGCGATCCGTCTTCGGACAGCTCGGGCTGTTCCTCGAAATGCTCGTCGATCTCCGCCCCCAAGCTGCGCAGCACGTCCAGGGCCAGGCCGACCACCACCACGTACACGCCGATGTCGAAGATGGTCGAGGTCACGAACTTGATGTCTCCGAAGACGGGCAGCCACAGCTCCACGATCGCGCTCTGGAACACTTGTCCGCCCAGCAGCAGCGGCGTCATCCCGGCGGCCGCCGCCGTGGCCAGGCCGATTCCCAGCAGGGTGCCGGCACCCACCGGCGTGGCCTCGCGAAGTTCGAAGCGGCCGCCGGCGAGGTAGCGGATGGTCAGGGCGAGGCCGGCGGTGAGCCCTCCGGCGAAGCCGCCGCCGGGCAGGTTGTGCCCGGCCAGCAGCAGATACAGGGAGAACACGATCATCGAGTGGAAGATCAGGCGGGTGACCACCTCGAAGATGATCGAGCGGCGTTCCGGCGCCAGGGTCCGGCCGGCCACCAGCCACGCGTCGCGGGTGGCGGCAGCAAACCGCCGGTTCATCGCCAGGGCGGCATCGTCCCGGGTGGTGCCCCTGGCCCCGGTCCGCCGCCCCACCGTCCCCGCTTCGACGTTGGCCGACGTCCGGATGCGGTCGCCGCGGCCCCGGACGAAGATGAGGCTGGCCACGCCGGTGGCCGCGAGGGCCAGGACGGAAATCTCCCCGAAGGTGTCCCAGGCACGAATGTCCACCAGGGTCACGTTGACGACGTTCAGGCCGCCGCCGCCCTCGTAGGCCAGCTGCGGGAACTGCAGGGACACCGGCGCGGCCACCCGGGCGCCGAGGGCATAGATGGCCACGAAAATCATGGTGATGCCGAATGACAACCCGATCACCACCCGGATGACCCGGTATTTCCCGCCGGTCCTGTCCCGCAGCCCTGCCGGAAGGCTCCGCATGGCCAGCACGAACGCCACCAGGATGATGGTTTCCACCAGCATCTGGGTCAGGGCGAGGTCCGGAGCGCCCTGCAGCGCGAACAACAGGGCGATTCCGTAGCCGGTGACGGACACCATCAGCACGGCCAGGAACCGTTTGTTGGCGCGGACCGCGGCCAGCGCGCCGATCACGATCCCGGCGCCCGCCACAATCTGGAGCGGCGAACCCGGATCGATGACATAGAGCCCCGGCGGCAGCGGTTTGTTGGCCACGAGCAGGGCCGTCAGTGGCAGGACGAACGCCACAGTCAGGATGACCGAGAGGTAGAAGAACAGCGAGCCGCGCTGGGTCCGGCCCGTGACCCAGACCGCGACGTCGTCCAGGGCGCCGATCGCCTGCTGGTAGGCGCGATCCGCGTCGATCCAGCCCGGCACCCGTGCCTGCACCCGGGCGACGGCATTACGGCCGTAGAACATGGCAAGGCCCAGCGCGAACGTCACCGCGGTCAGCCCCAGGGCCGGGGTGAGGCCGTGCCACAGCGCCAGGTGCCCGGGCGAGGAGGTGGCGGCCCCGCCGTCGGGAGCGGCCGCGCCGACAAAGAGTTCCGCGTAGGGCTGGATCCAGCCGTCAACGGGGGCCGGCCACAGCCCGTAAACGATGGTCAGGACGCTCAGGACCGCAGGCGCGGCAAGGAAGGCAGGCTTAATCGGTTTGAAGGCGGTGGGCCCCACGCCGGGCTTCACGGCGAAGGCGCCCCACATGAACCGGGCGCTGTAGGCAAAGGTCAGCACGGAGCCCAGGACCACACCGGCCAGTAGCCAAGGGCCAGCCGCCGACTCGGGACTGTATTGGATGAAGGCCTCGAACACCGATTCCTTGGCCACGAAACCGGCCAGCGGGGGGATGCCCGCCATCGAGGCCGCGCCGATTGCCGCCACGATCGCCAAGGCCCGGGCAGAGCCGTAGACGCCGGACAGTTCGCGGACGTCCCGGGTCCCGGCCTGGTGATCAATGATGCCGACCACCAAGAACAGGGTGGCCTTGAACAGCCCGTGCGCCAGAAGCAAGGCGAGCCCGGCGAGCGCCGCCTCGGGGGTGCCGAGTCCCACCACCATGATCAGGAAGCCCAACTGGCTCACGGTGCCGTAGGCGAGGATGAGCTTGATGTCAGTTTGCCGGAGGGCCCGGTAGCCGCCTACCAGCATGGTGGCCAGCCCCAGGCCAAGGACGATCGGCAGCCACGGCGGGGTCGCAGCGAACCCGGGGGCGAGACGGGCCACCAGGTACACCCCGGCCTTGACCATGGCCGCGGCGTGCAGGTAGGCGCTGACGGGCGTGGGGGCGGCCATGGCGCCGGGAAGCCAGAAGTGGAACGGGATCAGGGCGGACTTGGTGATCGCGCCGATGAGAATCAGGACGACGGCGGCGTCCACGGCTCCGCCCGCGGGCCCGGTGACCAGCGCCGGGGCCTGGTCCAGGATGGCCTGGATCCGGTAGGTCCCCGCGGTTGACCCGAGGATGATGAGCCCCACGAGCATGGCCAACCCGCCGGCCGTCGTCACCATGAGCGCCTGGAGGGCCGAGCGCCGTGCGGACAGCCGGGTACGGGCATAGCCGATCAGCAGGTAGGACAGCACTGTGGTCAGTTCCCAGAAAACGAACATCAGCAGGAGGTCGTCGGCGGTGACCAGCCCGAACATCGCCCCGGCGAACGCCAGGAGCTGCGCCCCGAAACCGCCGAGGTAGTCGTCTTTGTCCTTGAAGTACCGGGCACAATAGACCAACACCAGCGTGCCTACCCCCAACACCAGCAGGGACATGATCCAGGCCAGGGCATCCATCCGGAAGGCGAGCTCGAGCTGCAGCCCGGGGACCCAGGGGAACACTTCGGTGATCGCCCCCGGCGCCGGCATGCCATCGCCGGAGCTCGTTCCCTCCGAATAGACGGCGGCATGCTGCAGGAGCAGCCAGATAAAAGAGGCCGCGGGGACCGCGGCCAGGGCGTAGAACGAATTCCTGCCAAACTTTCGGAACAGCAGCGGGGCCACAGCAGCCACCGCAAAGTGCAGGGCAAGAACTGTGATCACTGGTGTCTCCGCAACGTCAGAATTTCGATTTTCAGCAAGTTGGAGCAGGCGGGTCATTTGTTAGGTTCGGTGCCGACAGTTTACCAAGCGTGTACAAATTCTTTTGGCAGGGGCGCCGGCTGCTGAACAATTCGTAGCAAAAGTCATGCCGCCGCTAATCGCCGGGCGGCAACACCGCGCCGGGACACTCCGCCGAGACGGTCAGCGGGCACCTTGGGCCGCTACCATTCAGGCTATGAACACTGCCGCCGCCGAGGCCACGCGAGGGTCGTCCGAACTGGAATCGGGAAGTCCCGTCTCGCACAAGGGCCGCATCCTGGCGTGGGCGGCATGGGACTGGGGTTCGGCAGCCTTCAATGCCGTCATGACAACGTTCGTCTTCACCGTCTATTTGACCTCCAAATCATTCGGCGGCGAGGACCAGGCCTCGGCGGTGCTCGGCACCGCCCTGGCCGTCGCCGGGCTGGCCATCGCGCTCCTGGCGCCCGTCACCGGGCAGCGGTCGGATACCGGCGGCAGGCGCAAGCTGTGGCTGGGCGTCAACACGGCCGCCGTCGCGCTCCTGACCGGGCTGTGTTTCTTTGTCTTCCCGCGGCCGGACTTCCTGGTCCTCGGCGTCACGCTGATTGCGCTGGGCAACGTTTTCTTCGAATTCGCCGGGGTCAACTACAACGCCATGCTCGCCCAGATTTCCACCCCGCGGAACATCGGGAAGGTCAGCGGCTTCGGCTGGGGCATGGGGTACCTCGGCGGCATCGTGGCGCTGCTGATTGTGCTCCAGCTCTTCGTCCAGCCCAGCTTCGATTGGTTTGGCGCCTCCACGGCGGACAGCCTCAACATCCGCCTGGTGGCCGTGTTCTCGGCCCTGTGGTTCCTGATTTTCGCCCTCCCAGTGCTCTTCGCCGTGCCGGAACTGCCCCGCGCGGAGGACAGCCCACGGCTGGGCTTCTTCGCCTCCTACGGCCTGCTTGTCCGGCGGATCAGGGCGATCTACCGGACCAGCCCGCACACCATCTACTTCCTGCTCGCGTCCGCCATCTTCCGGGACGGCCTGGCCGCGATATTCACTTTTGGGGGCGTGATCGCGGCCGGAACTTTTGGCTTCGAACTCAAGGACGTCATCTTCTTCGCGATCTTCGGCAACGTCGTGGCGGCCGTCGGCGCCATCTTGGGGGGCTTTTTCGATGACAGGATCGGGCCCAAGGCCGTCATCATCGCGTCCCTGGCCGGGCTGCTGCTCGCCGGCAGCGCCATCCTGTGGCTCGGCAACGCCACCTACGAATTCCTCGGCGGCACTTGGGCCGGGACCACCACCTTCTGGACCTTCGGGCTGTTGCTCTGCCTCTTCGTGGGGCCGGCCCAGTCCTCCTCCCGCGCCTACCTCGCCCGGCTCGCCCCGCATGGCGAATCCGGCGAGCTTTTCGGCCTCTACGCCACCACGGGCCGGGCCGTGAGCTTCCTTGCCCCGGCCTTGTTCACCCTGTGCATCACGGTCGCCACCCCGCTCGTCGCCACCGGGGAGGCCCAGCGGTGGGGCATCGCCGGCATCATGGCGGTGCTCCTGGCGGGCCTGCTCGTCCTCCTGCCGGTCAAGGCACCGGACCGGACTGAAATCGCGGTTCTCCCCCGGCCCTAAGGACGTCCGAAATTCCTCCTCCAGCACTAGGCTGAGGATATGAACGTGGATGAAACGGACCTCCCCGGCCTCGGCCGGCGCAAGGACTTCATGACTGCCTCGGGACGCCGGATCGGCGTCGTCGAATACCGGGAAGGCCAGACGGAGCTTATTGTCTCGACGTGGGACGATCCTGACACCTGCCTGGCTTCGGTCCCGCTGACCGCGGACGAGGCGGCCGCCCTGGGGAACCTGTTGGGCGGCCAGCGCCTGGCCATGCAACTCTCCGAAGCCCACCGGGAAGTCCCCGGCATTGTCACCCGCCAGTTTTCGATCAGCGCGGAGTCACCCTTCCAAAACCAGCCGATGGGCAAGGCATGCATCCGCACCCGCAGCGGAGTGTCGATCGTGGCCATCATGCGCGAAGGCGAGGTCCTGCCCTCGCCGGCGCCCGACGTCGTGCTCCACCCCGGTGACCTCCTCATCGCGGTGGGAACGCAAGAAGGCCTGGACACGGCGGCCAGCATCCTCCGCAACGGATAAGCGGCATGGATCCGCTCGCCCTGACCCTGATCGAGCTGGGGGCTGTCGTCTTCTGCCTCGGTCTGCTGGCCAGACTGGCCGGGCGGATCGGGATGTCTCCGATTCCCCTCTACCTTGTGGGCGGCCTGTTCTTCGGCGCGGGAGGCCTCGTCAAACTCGAAGGCATGCACGAGTTCGCGCACCTTTCCGGGGAGATCGGCGTCATCCTCCTGCTGCTCATGCTTGGTCTGGAATATACGGCGGCCGAGCTCGTCACCGGGCTGCGGCGGTCCTGGCAGGCGGGCGTCCTGGATCTGCTGCTCAATTTCGTGCCCGGGGCGGGCCTCGCGCTGATGCTGGGGTGGGGCGTCGTGGGGGCGATGGTGATGGGCGGGGTGACCTATATTTCGTCGTCCGGGATCGCGGCCAAGGTGATCACCGACCTCGGCCGGATCGGCAACCGGGAGACCCCGGTGGTCCTTTCCATCCTGGTCTTCGAGGACCTCGCCATGGCCGTGTACCTGCCCGTCTTGACCGCCACGCTGGCCGGCGTCAGCATCGTGCTGGGACTGCAGACCGTCGGCATCTCCCTGGCCGTCGTCAGCCTGGTCCTGGTTGTGGCGCTGCGGCACGGCCACCACGTCTCCAAGGCCGTGCACAGCGAAAACTCCGAGGTCTTCCTGCTCAATCTGCTCGGCGCCGCCCTGCTGGTCGCGGGGCTCGCGGCCGCCATGCAGGTTTCCGCGGCGGTGGGCGCGTTCATGCTCGGCATCGCGATATCCGGGGCCACGGCCCACAGCGCCACGCGCGTCCTGGAGCCGCTCCGGGACCTCTTCGCCGCGATCTTCTTCGTGGTTTTCGGCCTCAACACCGACCCTCGGTCCATCCCCCCGGTCCTCGGCTGGGCGCTGTTGCTGGCCATAGTCACCGCGGCCACCAAGGTGGTCACGGGCGTCTGGGCGGCCAAGCGGGCCGGGATCGGGATTCCCGGCCGTTTCCGGGCGGGGGCCGCACTCATTGCGCGCGGCGAATTTTCCATCGTCATCGCCGGCCTGGCCGTCGCCTCCGGCGTGGTGCCACCGGAGCTGGCGGCCCTTGCCACGGCCTACGTGCTGATCATGGCGATCGCGGGGCCGCTGGCCGCTCGATTCGTGGAACCGATCGTCCGGCTATTCCGCCGTCCGGTCAGGCGGCCGGCCTACCGGACCTCCGGCCCGGCCTGAAGCCGCCAGGAACTGCGCCGGCCCGCCCCTAAATGTCGGTGCGGTGAAAATTCAGGTGGCTGCGGCTGGCAGTTGGGCCGCGCTGGCCCTGGTAGCGGTTGCCGTATTCCCCGGACCCGTAGGGGTGCTCCGCTGCCGAGGAAAGGCGGAAGAAGCACAGCTGGCCGATTTTCATGCCCGGCCACAGCTTGATGGGCAGCGTGGCCATGTTGGACAGCTCCAGCGTGACGTGGCCGGAGAACCCCGGATCAATGAACCCCGCCGTCGAGTGCGTCAGCAGCCCGAGCCGGCCCAGCGAGGACTTGCCCTCGAGGCGCGCCGCAATGTCATCCGGAAGCGTCACGGTCTCGTACGTGGAGCCGAGGACGAACTCGCCCGGGTGCAGAATGAACGGCTCGCCCGGCTCCACCTCCACCAGCCGGGTCAGCTCGGGCTGTTCCTCGGCCGGATCAATGTGAGCGTACTTGTGGTTGTCGAACAGACGGAAGAACTTATCGATTCTGACGTCCACGGAGGACGGCTGGACCATGGCAGGGTCGAACGGTTCAAGGACAATCCGCTGGGAGTCGAGTTCGGTTCGAATGTCGCGGTCAGAGATCAGCACAAGGTCAAAAATACCGCACGGCGCCATGCCGGGCCGCACTGACGGGCGCAGCCACCTTGTATGACTTCACCGGATATTTCACGCAGCGTATATTCCATGGCTGACATATCTTCGGGGTGGGCGCCTGCGGCCCGCGCACCCCTGCGGCCAAGATGCCCCGCGAACCGTTGCGGCGCCGCGTCCGGCCAAGCCGCTGCCCGCCGCTGCCCGGGGGATCCGCGCCCCGTGGACCGGCCGGTCCACGATTTCACCACCGGAGGTGTTCAACGACGCCGCCAGACTGGGGTAATGTAAATCTCGTTGTTTCACCGGGGCAAAGTCCAGCACGCTGGCTGGCCCCACTGCGGCTGTAGCTCAATGGTAGAGCGCTAGCTTCCCAAGCTTGATACGCGGGTTCGATTCCCGTCAGCCGCTCCAATCCCCGCCTTGACTCCATGCCGCTCCGCCACGGCTCCCATTAGGTTGCTACCTGTATGGTCAGAAGTCAGGAACCTCTTCGGTTCCGCTACAGGAGCAATCATGGCTGACAAGTCCCCCCGTCAAGCAGCATCCAAAAAAGCCGGCAAGTCCATCAAGGAAAAGCGCGCTGACAAGAGGGCCGCATCAGCGCCGGCCAGCTCCCTGGACAAGGTGACGGCCGCCAAGACGGCGAGCCCCAAGAAGAAGTGACCGGTTCCTCGAACCACCTCACCCTGGGCATCCTCGCCACCACCCGGAAACCCGACGAGCGGCGCCTCCCCATCCACCCCCTGCATCTGGACCGCATCGCGCCGGAAATCCGGGACAGGCTGATCCTCGAGGAAGGCTACGGCGAGCGATTCGGGCTCTCCGACGCCGAGCTCGCGCCGCTCGTGGGGCGCATCGCACCGCGACAGGAGCTGCTGGCCGACGCCGACGTCGTCCTGCTGCCCAAGCCGCAGCCCGAAGACCTGGCCGAGCTCCGGGACGGGCAAGTCCTCTGGGGCTGGCCGCACTGCGTGCAGGACCGGGCCATCACGCAGCTGGCAATCGACAAGAAACTTACGCTGATCGCCTTCGAGGCGATGAACCACTGGGCGAGCGACGGCGGCTTCGGCCTCCACGTCTTCCACAAGAACAACGAGCTCGCCGGCTACTGCTCCGTGCTGCATTCCCTGGCACTGACGGGATCCACCGGCGACTACGGCCGCCGGTTGAGCGCCGTCGTGATCGGCTTCGGGGCAACCGCCCGCGGGGCCGTGACCGCGTTGAACGCCCACGGCGTCCACGACGTGCAGGTGCTGACCAACCGCGGGGTTGCCGCGGTGGGCTCGCCCATCCACTCGGTCCGGATCGCGCAGTTCGATCACGACAACGAGGCGCCGTTCCTCAGCGAGGTCATCACCGAGCGCGGGCGCGTGCCGCTGGCGCCGTTCCTCGCCGAGCGCGACATCGTGGTCAACTGCACCCTGCAGGACCCCAACGCGCCACTGACCTACCTGCGCACCGAGGACCTGGCCGCTTTCCGTCCCGGCAGCCTGATCGTGGACGTATCCTGCGATGAGGGCATGGGCTTCAGCTGGGCGAAAACGACCACTTTCGCCGAACCGATGTTCAAGGTCGGGGACCACATCGACTACTACGCCGTGGACCACAGCCCCTCCTACCTGTGGAATTCCTCCAGCTGGGAAATCAGCGAGGCCCTGCTGCCGTTCCTCGAGACCGTGCTTGCCGGCCCCGAGGCGTGGACCGCGAACGAGACCATCCGCCGCGCGATCGAAATCCGCGACGGCGTGGTCCAGAACCCCGATGTGCTGCAGTTCCAGAAGCGGGAGCCCGAGTACCCGCACTTGCCCGTGGCGGGCTAGGGTTTCCGCGGTTCCCGGGTTTCTGCACCGATCCCGGGTATCCGCTACGAAATTGGACAGCCGCTGCGTGGATCCACGCAGCGGCTGTCCTATTTCGGCGCGAAAAGGCTAAGTCGTAGCGGTTTCCTGCCGCCGGCCCTGGCTCGGGACGATCCGCAGGAACCGGCGGCGGTCCTTCAGATCCACTTTCAGCATGAGCTGCCCGCGGCGCGCCAGAACGACGGCGATTGTCGCGGCGGCCAGCAGCGGCACCCCGCCGGAAACGAGGACAGCGGTGTGCGGGTCCGCGTGCTCGGCGAGCCACCCGATCATCGGGCCGCCGATCGCCTGACCGCCTATCAGCACCATGATGTACAGGCTCATGACGCGCCCGCGGATAGCGAGGTTGGCGCTGACTTGGACCAGCTGGTTGGCAGCGGTGAGGAACATCAGGCACCAGAAGCCGGCCAGCACCATGGCCGCCCCGAACCAGGGCATGGACGTCGCCAGGGATGCCAGGCACAGCATGAGCCCGTACATCCCGGCCCCCAGGACCACCGAGCGCAACCGCAGCTCGCGCCGCCGGGTGGAGGTAATTGCTCCGGCCAGCGCCCCGAGCGCCACGAGGGTGTTCAGCAGGCCATAGCCGCCGGCACCGGCGTCGTAGACGTGGTCGGCGAAGGCGGCCAGCAGCACCGGCAGGCTCATGGCGAACACGGCGACGAACCCTGCCATCAGCCAGGGCCAGTAGATCGTCGGCTTGCTGAGCGCGTAGTTCAGCCCTTCCCGCAGCATGCCGCGGCGCTTGGGAACCGGAACGCTGACCTGCAACTGATCTTTGCGCAGGCTCAGGAGCATGGTCACGGTGAAGCAGCAGGCCACCGCGTTGGCGGCAAAGGCCCACCCCGCCCCGACGGCGGTCAGCAGGAGTCCGGCCAGCGCCGGACCGATCAGGCCACCGAGCTGAAAGATCGTGGAGTTGACGCTGATCGCGTTGCGCAGGTAGCCGGGTCCGACCAGTTCGTTGACGAACACCTGGCGCGCCGGCTGGTCCAGGACGGTCACGAGGCCCAGGATCAGCGCGATTGCATAAACATGCCCGACCTCGATCCGCTGGCTCAGTGCCAGCACGGCAAGGGTAGCGGCCAAGACTGCGGCCGCTGACTGGCACAGCATGAGAATCTTCCGCTTCGCGAAGCGGTCCGCCATCATCCCTGCCCACGGGCCGAGGAACAGGGACGGCAGGAACTGCAAGGCCACAGTGACGCCGACGGCGGTGACGGAACCGGAGAGCTGCAACACCAGCCAGTCCTGGGCGATCCGCTGCATCCAGAGCGCCACCACGGCGATGAAGTGCCCGATCGCGAAGATGCGGAAGTTGCGGATCTTCAGCGAAATGAATGTGTGGCGCCACGGCAGGCGCCCGTTGACGACGGCGATTGGTTGGGTGATGGAGTCGGGCAAGGTAGCTGTGTTCGCCTCTAGCGGCGGAGGGGGTGCCACAGAAAAGTCCTCAAAAGAGCGGGTGAGCGGGATGGTCTTAACGCTAGGCTGGCCCCAAGAGATTATGGAAGACTATTCTTCGCATAACTCACATTACAAAATGCAATGCACCGTCCGCGGCGCCTGATCCGGGAGACCTCCATGTTCGAACCCGCCCAGCTCCGCTCGTTCCTGGCCGTCGCCGAGACCCTGAGTTTCACCAAGGCCGCAGAGCGCCTCGGCCTGGCCCAGCCCACGGTCAGCCAGCACGTCCGCAAGCTGGAGTCCGCCGCCAAACGGGTCCTGGTTGCCCGGGACACCCGGGACGTGCGGCTGACGGACAACGGTGACGCCATGGCCGGGTTTGCCCGGAGCATCCTCGCCGCGCACGACGCCGCCGCCCGCTATTTTTCCGGCTCCGCCATGCGCGGGCGCCTGCGCTTCGGCACGGCCGACGATCTTGCCATCACCGGGCTGCCCCGGATCCTCAGGGAGTTCCGGCAGATCTATCCGCAGATCAACCTTGAGCTCACGGTGGGCCAGAGCGACCAGCTCTACAAGCGCCTGAACGCCGGCCAGTTGGACCTTGTCTTCGTGAAATGGGTTGCCGGGGCCAAAGACGGGACCGTGGTCCAGCAGGATGCCTTCGCCTGGGTCGGCCTGGAACAGACCACACTGAATCCTGCCGATCCGGTTCCGCTGATTGCCTATCCCTCGCCCAGCCTTAGCCGCAAGCTTGCGATCGACGCCCTTGAGTCCACCGGCCGGACCTGGCGGATCACCTGCACCACGCGGCAAATCAGCGGCGTACTGGCCGCGGTCCGGGCCGGGATCGGGGTGGCGGTCATGCCGTCCTCCCTGGTGCCTGAGGACCTGAAGATCATCACCCGCCGGTTCGATCTGCCGCCGGTGGGCGATGTGGATTTCACCCTCATTCGCAATCCCCTGGCCAATACCGAGGTGATCGATGCCCTCACCCAGGCGATCGTGGGCCGGACCCTGAAGCGCCCGGCCTGAGCCCCGGCTGAAGCCTGCGCCCGCCGGCGCCCACGGCCCGCCCTGAGCCTCGGCTTGGGCCACGCCGCGCTCGGTCCGGCAGCCGGTCCGGGCGGGCCGCGGCGCGGCGTCGGTCCCCCTAGGTACTTACGCGAAGGGCTACCCGTACGGAGGTGACTACTTACTTGACCATTGAACGATGCAAGTACTTCATCTATCCTGACACTACCTAAGATCTACTGTTCGAGGTCAAGCAGAGGCCCACGACAACGATTCGAAAATCGAACGCTGTCGGCGCTGATGCCGCATGGCTGGCGCCAAGGTGTTCGGGATAGGCCGTCAATGATGCCAGCCCTTAACCATTCACGCATCCCCGTCCCCGCTTCAGTCCGTCCATCGAAGGCCGTCCATCCGGTAATCGCGCCAGCGCACCCGGCAACGGCCATGCACCACGCCGGGCCCGCCGTGCAGCACGCCGGCATGGCTCAGCATGCCGGCCCCGCCCAGCATGCCGGCCCGGACCGCCGGGGCATCCGGCCCGCCACTCTGGCGGAGTCCGAATATGTCGCCAGTCCGTATTGCGAACGTTGCGGCACGGACGAGTTCATTTACCTTGAGACCTTCGTCCCGGCCACGCACCGCAGGGACGGCTCGGTCAGCAAACTCGGCGAAGTCACCTACTTCTGCTCGGGTTGCGACGACTTCTCCGCCCACGCGGTCCCTGCCTCCTGGGTCCCGCCGGGCTGGTACTTCGGCTAGGCGCGCGCCGGATAGCCGACTCAGATAACGACCTGCCGCAGGACGCCTTAACGCCTTCGCCCTTTAACGCCGTCGCCGCCGTGCCCGCACCTCTCGGTGCTTGCACGGCGGCGATGGCGTTTTAGCACGCCCGGGCCAGGGTTTTGGCAGCCCCCGGCTAGATCAGATCATCCGAGATGTGGTTGGGCGTGCCGAAGCGGTGCGCCGTGATGCTGATGGCCTGCTCGTGCAGGAACGGCAGCAGTTCCACGCGCCCGGCTTCGGTGACCGGGTGGAAGTAGACCGCCAGGTCCGGGCGGCCGCCCGTGGCCTCGGCCAGCGCCTTGGCGTCCCCGCCGATCAGTCGGATCCGGGCGCCGGAGAGCTTGCCGGCGGCGGCGAGCGTGCCGGCGGAGGCCAGCCAGTCCGCGTCATTTTCGACGGTGGCGGCGATGCCAAGGCCGGAGAGGACCGCGCGCAGCTGCGCGGGCAGCTCGATGGCGGTGGAGACGGTGAGGGCGGATCCGGCAAGGACGCCGGCGGCCACGGTCCGGACCAGGCCGGCAAGCCGCTCGCCTTCCGCGAGGCGGACCGTGACGGGCAGCGCGCGGTAGCGGAAGACGTTGCGTTCGGCGCTCAGGCCCGAGACATCCTTGGCGGTGCCGAACTCCTCGGCCCAGGCCCGGGCGTCGGAGGCCAGTGCCCGCTGCAGCGGCGCGAGTTCGTCGGCGGTCAGGAAGCCCTTGGCGGCGTCCTCGAGCCGGCGGACTCCCGAGTGGGCGGGAGCGCTGGCCGGGGCGTCTGCGGTGCTGGGCTTGCTGACCCATTCGCCGAGACCGACGAGGTAGTTCGGTCCGCCGGCCTTGGTGCCGGCGCCGACGGCGGATTTCTTCCAGCCGCCGAACGGCTGGCGCTGGACGATCGCGCCGGTGATGCCACGATTTACGTAGAGGTTACCGGCCTGGATGGTGTCCAGCCAGATCCCCAGTTCCTCGCTGTTGAGCGAGTGCAGGCCCGCCGTGAGGCCGTAGTCGATCTGGTTTTGGATGGCGATGGCTTCCTCGAGGGTCTCGGCGGTCATGACGCCGAGCACCGGTCCGAAGAACTCGGTGAGGTGGAAGTAGGACCCGCGCCGGACGCCGGAGCGCACGCCCGGGCTCCAGAGTTTGCCGGTGTCGTCGAGTTTGCGCGGTTCCACGGCCCAGGTCTCGCCCGCGCCGAGGGTGGTGAGGGCGTTGAGGAGCTTGCCGTTGGCGGGCTCGATGATCGGGCCCATCTGGCTTGTCGGGTCTTCCGGGTAGCCGACCTTCAGCGAGGTGACGGCGTCGATCAGCTGGTTGTGGAAGCGCTTGGACTTGGCCACCGAGCCGACGAGGATCACCAGCGACGCGGCGGAGCACTTCTGGCCGGCGTGGCCGAACGCGGAGTACGCCACGTCCTTGGCCGCGAGGTCCAGGTCCGCGCTGGGGGTGACGATGATGGCGTTCTTGCCGCTGGTTTCGGCCAGGAGCGGCAGGTCCTTGCGGAAGGAGCGGAACAGCTCGGCGGTCTCGTAGCCGCCGGTCAGGATGACGCGGTCCACGGCCGGGTGGGAGACCAGCTGACGGCCGAGTTCCCGCTCGCCCAGCTGGACCATGGTGAGGACGTCGCGCGGGACGCCGGCTTCCCAGAGGGCCTCGATCATCACGGCACCGCTGCGCCGGGCCTGCTTGGCTGGCTTGATCACGACGGCGGAGCCGGCGGCGAGGGCGGCCAGGGTGGAGCCGGCGGGAATGGCGACCGGGAAGTTCCACGGCGGCGTCACGACGGTGAGCTTGGACGGGACGAACGTGGCGCCGTCGACGTCGTCGAGCTTGCGGGCTGATTCGGCGTAGTAGTGCGCAAAGTCGACGGCCTCGCTGACCTCGGGATCGCCCTGGTCAATCGTCTTGCCGGTTTCGCTGGCCATGACCTCGAGGAGGTCGGCGCGGCGGGCTTCGAGGACGTCGCCGGCGCGGTGCAGGATCTCGGCGCGCTCGGCGCCGGAGAGTGCGCCCCAGGCCTTGCCCTTCGCGACGGCGGTGTCGATGACCGCGTTCAGGGTCGCCTCGTCGTTGATGGTGGCTGCCTCGACGGCGGCGTTGCCCAGGGTGGACGTCGCCACGCGGCCCAGGATAGCGCGGCCCCAGTCGCGGTTCGCGGGCAGCGACGGGTCCGTGTCCGGGGTGTTCTCGAACGAGTCGCGCGGCAGCGGCGCGGCCGGGAGGGCGCGGTTCTGCCGGCGGTTCGGGCCGGGGACTTCGTCGTCGAGCTTGGCGAGGGAGCCAAGGAAGCGCTGCTTCTCCCGCTCGAAGAGGGATTCGTTCTCGCTGAGTTCGAAGACAGCGGACATGAAGTTGTCCTGGCTGGCGCCCTCTTCGAGGCGGCGGATCAGGTAGGCGATGGCGACGTCGAACTCAGCGGGGTGGACCACCGGGGTGTAGAGCAGGAGCGAGCCGACGTCCCTCTTGACGGCCTCGGCCTGGCCCTGGGCCATGCCGAGCAGCATCTCGAATTCGATTCCGGACTCCACACTCCGCTGCTTGGCCAGCAGCCAGGCGAAGGCGATGTCGAAGAGGTTGTGGCCGGCGACGCCGATCCGGATGTTGCGGATCCGGTCCGGGTGCAGCGAGTAGTTGATGACACGCTTGTAGTTGGTGTCCGAGTCCTGTTTGGTGTTCCACGTCGCGAGCGGCCAGTCGTGCAGGGAGGCTTCCACCTGCTCCATCGGCAGGTTGGCGCCCTTGACCACGCGGACCTTGATCGCGGCACCGCCGCCGGCGCGGCGGGCGGCGGCCCAGTCCTGCAGGCGGATCATGGCGGCGAGGGCGTCCGGGAGGTAGGCCTGGAGCACGATGCCGGCCTCGAGGTCCTTGAATTCGGGCTTGTCGAGGATCCGGGTGAAGACCGCGATGGTCATGTCCAGGTCCTTGTACTCCTCCATGTCCAGGTTGATGAACTTCGGCTTGGGGAAGGACGCCGCCCGGGTGAAGAGCGGGGTGAGCTTCTCCACGACGTGCTCCACAGCCTCGTCGAAGGCCCATGCCGAGTGCGGGGCCACCGTCGAGGAGACCTTGATGGAAACGTAGTCCACGTCCGGGCGGGACAGCAGGGCGTGGGTGCCCTCCAGCCGGCGGGACGCCTCGTGCTCGCCGAGGACCGCCTCGCCGAGCAGGTTGACGTTGAGCTTGATGCCGTCCTTGCGGATCTTGGCGATGGCCGGGCCCAGTTTGGCGTCGGTGGCGTCCACAATGAGGTGGCCCACCATCTCACGGAGCACGCGCCGGGCAACCGGGATGACCACCTGCGGCAGGATCGGAGCCATGGTTCCGCCGAGGCGGACCGCGCTGCGCATGTACCAGGGCAGGAACGCCGGGACCTTGGGGGCAAGTGCGGCGAGGTTGCGGGCGGCGACCTGCAGGTCTTCCGGACGGACGACGCCGTCGACGAACCCGACCGTGAAGTCCAGCCCGTTGGGGTCCTTCAGGACCCCGGCGAGCTGCTCGGCCGAGGCGTCGGCGGGGACCTTGGCGGCTTCGGTGAGCCAGTGGCGCACCAGCGCGATGGTGTCCTCGGCCAGGGCTGCGGCTTCAAGGACCGTCGAGCCTTCCGAGACGGCGGCGTGCGTGGCTTCTTTGCCGGTGGTCGCGCCGGATTCCGTGGAGATGTTGGTCATGGCTGGAACTCGTTCTTTCTCAAAATGTGGACCTCTTATGAATCAGTATGCGACCGGATTTTCATAAGATAAAGCGATGTTTTCTGAGCAATACCGGTTAGGAAAACCGATGCTTAACGATCCCGTCCGAACGTTCGGAAACCACCCCGCCGGTTAAGCCCCCATTGCGCTATCGCTTACGGCATCCACAGGATTTGAGGGCCATGAGCGCTAGCGCAACGGGGGCGGGGCGGGAAGTGCCGTCAGGCGAGGGGGCGGTGCATCTCCACAATCTCTTCGTGCCGCGGGCTGTCCGGGTTCATCAGCGAGTTTTTGCGGCCGTAGGTGAAGTAGACGATGAGCCCGATGATGAGCCAGACAACGAACCGCAGCCAGGTTTCCCAGTGCAGCTGGAGCATCAGGAAGGCGGAGGCAAGCACGCCAAACGCCGGAACCACCGGCATCAGCGGCAGCCGGAAGGTCCGCGGGGCGTCCGGCTTCTTGTAGCGGAACACGATGACCGAGGTGCAGACGACGACGAACGCGGCCAGGATGCCGATGTTGGTCAGGTCCGCAACGGCCTTGATCGGGAGGATGCCGGCCAGGATGGCGGCCGCGCCCCCGGCGATCCAGGTCACGCGCTGCGGCGTGCCGTTCCGGTCGGTCCTGGAGAACCAGCCCGGGAGCAGGCCGTCCCGGCTCATCGAGAACCAGACGCGGGTGCAGCCGAGCAGGAAGGTCAGCATCACGGTGAGGATGGACAGGACCGCGAACACGGAGATGATCGTCGCGATCACCGGCAGGCCCACGCTGTTGAAGGCGGAGGCGAAGCCGGCCTTGGGGTCGATTTCCGTGTAGTGCTGCATGCCGGTGAGCACCAGGGTGGCTGCGACGTAGAGCAGCATGGCGATGATCAGCGAGTAGATGATGGCCTTCGGCATGTGCTTCTTGCCGTCCGTCGCCTCCTCCGCCGCGGTGCTCATGGCGTCGTAGCCGAACACGGCAAAGAACACCGTGGCGGAGCCGGCCACCACGGGGCCGAAGCCGCTGGGCATGAAGGGGTCGTAATTCTTGGTGTTGATGTAGAAGATGCCCAGGCCGATGATGAACAGGATCAGGACCACCTTGATGACGACGGCGACCAGTTCGAAGCGCCCAAAGGTCTTAGTGCCGCGGGAGAGGATCCAGGTCACCAGCAGGCAGACGAGGATGGCGGGAACATTGACGATGCCGCCCGTGCCCTCATCCGGCGTCGCTGTCATCCAGGCGGGCATGTGGATCCCGATGCCGGCGAGGAAGGCGTCGAAGTAGCCCGAGATGCCGATGGCCACCACGGCCACGATGGCGATGTACTCCAGCAGCAGGTCCCAGCCGATGAACCAGCCGATCACCTCGCCGAGGGCAACATAGCCGTAGGTGTAGGCCGACCCTGCGCGCGGGATCATGCCGGCGAACTCGGCGTAGGACAGGGCCGCGGCGGCAGACGCCAGGCCGGCGATCAGGAACGAGACAAGCACGGCCGGGCCGACGCCGGGTTCGCTTGCACTGCCGTGGGCAACCAGGCCCGCGAGCGAAAAGATGCCGACGCCGATGATGCCGCCAACGCCGATGGCGGTCAGTTGCCAGAGCCCGAGGCTCCGGTGCAATCCGCTGTGCTTGTTTTCTTCTTCAATGTCGTCGATGGGCTTGCGCCGCATGATCGACTGTGACAAATCCTTCGAGCTCATCAGGGTCTCCTACATAGGGTTGCGCCCATCAATCCGCCCCGTGACGGGCTACTCAGTAAGAGACAGTATGCAAGCCTCGTTGCATTAGATAAAGTGAATTTTCCTAATCAATTTCCATTAGATTTACAAGGGAATAGCGATGCTCGACGTCCGGCGGCTGCGCCTGCTCCGCGAACTGAAGATCCGGGGCACCCTGGCCGAGGTCGCCGAAGCCCTTCAGTACAGCCCATCATCGGTCTCCCAGCAGTTGGCCCTGCTTGAGAAGGAAGCCGGCGTCGAGTTGCTCCGCAAGACCGGGCGCCGGGTCCAGCTGACCCCGCAGGCCGAGGTCCTTGTGGCACATACGTCCCAGCTCCTGGAGACCCTGGAGCAGGCAGAGGCGGACCTGGCCGCGTCGCTGACCACGGTGACGGGCACGGTACGCATCGCGGTGTTCCAGTCCGCCGCGCTGGCCCTCATGCCCGGGGCCCTGACACGGATGTCCGCCAGCTACCCGGAAGTCCGCGTGGAAATGACCCAGCGGGAACCGGAAACAGCCCTCCACGAGACCTGGGCCCGGGACTTCGACCTCGTGATCGCCGAACAGTATCCGGGCCACGCCGCTCCCCACTACGCCGAGCTGGACCGCGTGGCCCTGACCAGCGACGCCATCCGGCTCGCCGTTCCGCCCTCCGCCCCGGAACGCGCCGCCATCAGAACGCTGGCGGACACCGCCGGTCTGCCCTGGGTAATGGAGCCCCGCGGGGCGGCCTCCCGGCACTGGGCCGAGCAGGCCTGCCGGAGCGCCGGATTCGAGCCCGACGTCCGCTTTGAAACCGCCGACCTCCAGGCCCAGATCCGGCTGATCGAATCCGGGAACGCGGTGGCCCTGATGCCCGACCTCGTCTGGACCGGCCGCGGCACCAGCGCCCAGCTCCTGAACCTCCCCGGAGATCCGCACCGGACGGTGTTCACCTCGGTGCGGCGGTCCAGTGCCAAGCGACCGGCGCTCCTGGCGGCCCGGGAAATTCTGGCGGCGACGGCGGCGTCCATCGTTCCGGCGACGGCGGCCGGCGCGTTGAATCCGGGACCGGAGGACCGCTCTGACCGGACTGCGTGACGGGCCCGGTATTCCGGCTGCCCCGGCTTGCGGCCGCATGCCTGGGCGGGCTGCCGCGTGTGCAGTGGGCCACAGCGCCCGCGGCGGCCCCGCGTTAGACTGTTGACGTTATGAATCGCACAATATTCAAATCCAAGATCCACCGCGCGACGGTCACGCACGCGGACCTTCACTATGTCGGTTCCGTCACCGTGGACCTGGATCTGCTGGAGGCCGCCGACATCCTCCCCGGCGAGCTCGTGGCGATCGTCGATGTCACCAACGGCGCCAGGCTCGAGACCTACACGATTGCCGGCGAACGCGGTTCCGGCGTGATCGGCATCAACGGCGCCGCCGCCCACCTGATGCACGAGAACGACATCGTCATCCTCATCACCTACGCCCAGATGACCACGGACGAGGCGAAGGCGTACAACCCCAAGGTGGTCCACGTGGATCAGGACAACAGGATTGTCCAGATCGGCAACGACCCCGCGGAGGGAATGACCCCGGGTCTCCTGCGCCCGCCGCACTCGCTGAACAACGCCGCGCTCAACTAGCGCCGGCAGCCCCCGCCCGCCCCAGACGGTGTGAACTGCGATGTGAACGCCGGTGTGAACCGGACCTGCGCGCATAACACGCGCCCGCACGCCGTCGGGCGTAATAGGGCGCCCCGTGGAATAAAGCTGATTACTCTGGAGCGGTGACCTTTGCCCGCCGCGCTCCCGCCCCGCCGCGGAGGACCGCGTGCTAGGGGTGCTGGCAGGCTTCTTCGTCGTCTGGTCCATCATCCTGGTCGGCATGTTCGTGGGCCGGCGCAACATCCTGGGCGAGAACGCCCGCAACGTCCTCAGCGCCCTGACGTTCTTTGTGGCGAGCCCGGCCTTGCTGTTCGAGACGCTGAGCAAGGCGAAGCTGCACGACGTCTTTGCCGCGCCGCTGCTCGTGACGGCCGTCGGAGCCCTGATCACGGCGGTCTTGTTCTTTGGCATCGTGCGCTTTGCGCTCAAGCGCCCGGTCCCGGAGGCCCTGATCTCCGCCATGAGCGCGTCCCTGGCCAACTCGGCCAACCTCGGCATTCCCATCGCCGTCTTTGTGCTCGGCGATGCCAGTTACGTGGCGCCCCTGCTCATATTTCAGTTGGCCTTCTTCACCCCCATGTTCCTCATGGCGTTGGATGCCACCACGAGTTCGCACCGGACCACGCCCCTGAGCTTCGTCCTCATGATCCTGCGCAACCCGATGATCGTGGGCTCCGCGCTGGGCCTCGTGGTGGCCGGGACCGGCTGGCAGGTGCCCCCGCTGATCCTGGAGCCCATTCATTTGATCGGCGGGGCCGCCATCCCGGCCATGCTGATCGCGTTCGGCATGAGCCTTAACGGCTCCAAACCGCTGCAGGCGGCCACCGGGCGCCGGGTTGACAGCCTGCTGGCGAGCTTCTTCAAGCTGATCGTCCACCCGCTGGTGGCCTACCTGTTTGCCCGCTTTGCCCTCGGCATGCACGAGCAGGCGCTGTTCGCGGCGGTCGTCACGGCGGCGCTGCCCACCGCTCAAAACGTGTTTGTCGCGGCCAGTCGTTACCGTACCGGCGTCACAGTAGCCAAGGACACCGTGCTGATCACTACGGTGGTAGCTGTGCCGGCCATGATCGGCGTGGCCCTGCTGCTGGCTTGATTCCGTTGGCTCGATCCTGCCGGGCGGGCCGGCACCAACCCGGAGGAGGACCCATGAGAACAACCTTGGACACAGCGGTCATCGGCGGCGGTGCGATGGGCTCCGCCGCGGCCTGGGCGCTTGCCCGGCGCGGCCGGGACGTAACCCTGCTGGAGCAGTTCGGGCCCGGCCACCGCAATGGCGCCTCCCACGGCGCCACCCGGAACTTCAATCCCGGCTACGCGGATCCGGACTACGTCGCCATGCTGGCCGAGTCCGCCCGGCTGTGGAACGAGCTCGAAACGGACAGCGGCGAGCGCCTGCTGGCCCGCACCGGCGTCGTCAACCATGGCCCCGACCCCCGGCTGCCCGCGATCCGGAGCGCGCTGCTGGCCGCCGGACTCCGCGCGGAGTTCCTCTCAGTCGAGGAGGCGGCCGCGCGCTGGCGGGGCATCAGGTTCGATCAGCGCGTGCTGCACATGCCGGACGGCGGCCAGTTGAACCCGGACGCCGCGCTGCCGGCAATGCAGCGCCTGGCTGCCGGCCTTGGCGCCGAGATCCGCCATCACGTCAAGGTCCTGGAGCTTCAAGTCCTCGACGACGGCGTCCGGCTCACGGTCGAGTCCGACGGCCGGTCCGAGGTGCTCTCCGCGAGGCAGGCCGTGGTCACCGCCGGCGGCTGGACCACGAAGCTGCTCGCCGGGGTGGCACCCCTGCCGCGGCTGACGGTCACCCAGGAACAGCCCGCTCACTTCGCCGTCACGGACGCCCATGCCCTGTGGCCGGGGTTTAACCACATGCCGGGCCACGGGAACCCGTACGCATACTGGCGCTCCCCCGTTTACGGCATGCAAACTCCGGGCGAGGGAATCAAGGCCGGGTGGCACGGGACCGGCCCCGTGGTGGACCCGGACCGGCGGACCTTCGCCCCGGAGCCCGGGCAGCGGGCAGCCCTGCAGCGCTACGCCCGCGACTGGCTGCCGGGGGTCGACGCCGACTCCCTCACCGACATCAGCTGCACCTACACGACCACCGCGGATGAGAACTTTGTCCTGGACCGGATCGGCCCGGTGGTGATCGGCGCCGGCTTCTCCGGGCACGGGTTCAAGTTCACGCCCGCCGTGGGCAGGATCCTGGCCGATCTGGCCACCGGCGACGGCGGCGCGCCGGCCATCTTCTCGGCTTCCCGCCCCTGACTCCCGGGGGGCGCCCTGCCTCCCGGGGGTACCCTGCCTCCCGCGGTTCCCCTGCCCCCTGCGGTTCCCCTGCCCCTCCAGAGCAACGCGGGGTCACATCGCGCCCATCCCGGGCCGCCGCATGGGCGCGATGTGACCCCGCGTTGGTGTGTGCGCCGGTAGGCTGGGACCGGTCTTAAGCCGCCCCGCGGATCCCCGGGGCAACAGCATGAACTGGGGGAAGAATTGCAGAGCTTCAAATCAGGCAGCGTCGAACCGGGCACCCCCGATGTAGGCAGCGTCAAAGCAGGCAGCGTCAAAGCAGGCACGACCGATTCAGGCACCACCCAAGCCCGGGACGGCCGCCGCCGGAAGTTCGGCGCGGTGGACTGGATCGTCCGCGGCGTGGCCGGGGTGCTGCTTGTGGCGACGTCGGCGTGCGGCACCCCCGCGTCCGGGACCACGGCGTCCGGCACCCCGGCGTCCGGGACCGGCGTCGTCCGCCCGGGAACGGCCGCCGCTGCTCCCTCAACGGGCACGGCCCCCGAAGCTCCGTCAACCGGCGCGGACAGCACTCCGCTGGATTCCCCGACGACCACCGCCGCCGCCCCCGGCATCGACGTCTCCGGCGGCGGCGCCCAGCACGGGCAGTCAGCCGTCGCCGGCAAAGCGCTCCAGGTGCTGGCGACGCTGCCCGTCAAGGGCCGTGCACCGAAGACCGGCTACTCGCGCGCCCAGTTCGGCCCGGCCTGGGCCGATGTTGACCACAACGGCTGCGATACCCGCAATGACGTGCTCCGCCGCGACCTCAAGACCCTTGCGCTCAAGCCGGGGACCCGCGGCTGCGTGGTGCTCTCCGGCGTCCTGAACGACCCCTACACGGCCGCCGCCATCAAGTTCCTGCGCGGCAGCACCACCAGCTCCGCGGTTCAGATCGACCACGTCGTGGCTCTCAGTGACGCCTGGCAGAAGGGCGCCCAGCAGCTCAGTGCCGCCCGGCGGCTGTCCTTCGCCAATGATCCCCTGAACCTGCTGGCGGTGGACGGCCCGGCCAACCAAAGGAAGAGCGACGGCGACGCCGCCACCTGGCTGCCGCCGAACCGGTCCTATCGCTGCAGCTACGTTGCCCGCCAGATTTCGGTGAAATCCAGCTACGGGCTGTGGGTGACACGGGCCGAGCACGACGCCATGGTCCGGGTCCTCTCGGACTGCCCGGGCGCCCTGGCACCCACCAGCCAGCCGGCCGGCACTCCCCCGCAAGCCGCACCCGCACCCCAGCCCGCGCCGGCCGCCGTGCCCGCCCCGGCCCCGGCCCGGGTGGCTCCCGCTCCCGCGCCGGCGCCCCCGGCTGCGGTCTACTATGCGAACTGCACCGCGGTCCGGGCCGCCGGCGCGGCGCCTATCCACGCCGGCCAGCCGGGGTACAGCAGCAAGCTGGACCGCGACGGTGACGGCATCGGCTGCGAGTAGCCGGCTGCCCTTCCGCTGTGCCGTTGCCCCGGGGCCGCTCCGGGCGTGAGCTGCCGATCAGTTCTTCTGGTGTGCGTCCAGGAGCCGTGCGCAGCGGATGAAGCCCAGGTGCGAGTATGCCTGCGGATGGTTGCCCAGGTGGGTCTCAGTGCCGGGATCGTATTCCTCGGGGAGCAGGCCCGTGGGCCCGAACAGGTTGACCAGCTGGTCGAAGAGGTCCCAGGCCTCCTCGATCCGGCCCACCGCCACGTACGCCTCGATCAGCCACGTGGTGCAGATGTGGAAGCCGCCCTCCAGGCCCGGCAGCCCGTCGTCGTACCGGTACCGGAACACGGTAGGTCCCACCCGCAGTTCCCGCTCCACTGCCGTGACGGTGTCCAGAAAACGGGGGTCGTTGACGTCCAGCAGGCCGGAGAGGCCGATGTGCAGCACGGCCGCGTCCAGGTCCGGGCTGTCGTACGCCACCGTATAGGAGGACGCCGTCTCGTCCCAGCCTTCGCGCAGGACATCCTCCCGGATGGTGGCGGCCGTGGATTCCCAGGCCGGCAGCGGGTCCCGGCCGTGCCGGGCGGCCGTGCGCAGGGCCCGGTCGAGCGCCACCCAGCACATCACCTTCGTATAGACGTGGTGCCGCGGCGCCCGCCTGGCCTCCCAGATGCCGTGGTCCGCCTCATGCCAGCGGGCCAGCACGGCCGCGGCCATCTGGACCATCAGTTCCCAGTGCGCGTCGGAGAGCACGCCCAGGCGGGCGCTGAGGGCGTGGATCAGCTCCGCAATCGGACCAAAGACGTCCAGCTGCACCTGATGGTCGGCGGCATTGCCGATCCGGACCGGGCGCGATCCTGCGTAGCCGGGCAGGCTCTCGATGATGGCCTCGGTGGACAGCGGCGCCCCGGTCACCGAATACAGCGGGCGCAGCCACTCCGGGCCCGGCGCGTGGGCCAGGATCCGGCCCAGCCAGGCCAGGAAGCCCTCCGCCTCAGCCGTGGAGCCCAGGTCCACAAGGGCGTTGACTGTCATGGACCCGTCCCGCAGCCAGCAGTACCGATAGTCCCAGTTCCGGGTCCCGCCGATTCCCTCCGGCAGCGAGGTGGTGGGCGCGGCCAGCACGGCGCCGGTGGGTTCGTGGACCAAGGCCCGCAGCACTAGCGCGGACCGGCGGACCAGGGACGGTTTGACGCCCGGCATTTGCAGCTCATGGACCCAGCGCCGCGAATGATGGGCGACGGCGGAGCGGCGCCCGGTTTCGTCGTCCGGCACCGCGGGCTGCGGTTCCGTGTCGCCGCAGCGCAGGTTCAGGACCACCGGGCCGTCCCGCAGGTCGACCTCGCCGGTGGCGGTCGCGTGGCGGCCGTCCGAGGTGATGGAGAACGTCACACCCGGCGCCAGCAGGATGATGGGATCGGCGGTTCCCACCACGTGCAGTTCCGTTCCGCGGGCCTCCATGCTGAACGGTGCGTTCGCGTAGTCCGGCCGCGGGGCGAACACGATCCGGGCCGTGCCGGTGCCGGAAAGCACCCGCACCAGGCTGGTGATCCCTTCCGGTGCCGGCTCCAGATAATCCGTCACCGTGACGTCGGCCCACCGGGTCTCGACGATCATGGTGCTGTCCACGTAGCGCTGGCCCAGGACTTGCGAGGACTTCACCGGTTCCACGGAGAAGTGGCCGGCCGCATCACCGCCGAGCAGATGGGCGAACAGCGACCCGGAGTCCGGCAGCGGGTGGCTCATCCAACAGATCTTCGCGTCGGGCGTGATCAGGGCGGTGGCGGAGCCGTTGCCGATCATCGAGTGCCGTTCCAGGCCGACGGCGTCCTCGCCAAACAGCCATGCCCGCCGGAGTTCGAACAGGATCGCCAGGACCCGGGCGAAGGACTCCGGGTCCCGGAGCCGGTGGCCGGCCACGGTGGGCCCCTCCCCCACGCGCAAGGCCATGTCCGGCCCGCGCAGCGTCGCCATGGCCAGCTCATCGCTGGAGGCGTCGCCCGCGTAGAGGGCGGCACTGACCCCGAGCACGGAGCGCAGGTGCTCCATGGCCGCAGCCTTGGACGGTTCGACGACCGAAAGATCCAGCACCGAGCCGTCCACAATGAAGTGCAGCCCGGCCTCTTGGGCAATGCGCGCTGCCTGCCGGGCGGCAAGGTCGACGACGTCCTTCGCGGCGGACCGCGTGTGGACGGAGACCGCAACGGGCTTGCGCTCGATGCTGATGCCCCGGTAGGCCCCGACCGTTTCGGCGAGCGCCTGCTGAGCCTGCTGGAGGACGGATTCGGTGGCCAGCGAGAGGCTGTGGGCATAGCCCATGTCGAACTCCGCGCCGTGCGAGCCCACCAGATGCACCTCGGCGGGCAGGCGTGAGACTGCGGCGAGGTCGCGCAGGGACCGGCCGGAAATGACGGCGGCGTGGGTGTTCGGCAGGGCGGCCAGCGCACGGAGCGCGATCGCCGCGCTGGCCAGCGGCAGGGTCTCCGTCGAGATTCCTTCCGCGGTGCAAAGAGTTCCCCCGTAGTTGCACGCCACCAGGAGCCCGGGGGTGCGGGCCAGGATCTTGAGCTCGGCCAGCAACTGCGGCGTCAGCCCGTCGTCGGCGGCGTCCGTCTGCACAAACGCCCGGAGCAGCCCCAGCGGCAGTGATTTGGTCAGCAGTGCGGAGTCCGCGAGCGACTGGTTGAACGGAGTGGGCATGGGAGCCGTCCTTCGGGTAGTCCCCAATGCCTGCATGAGAATCGTCCGCGAAGGACGCTCTTCCAGTATCCCCCGGGGCCGATTTCGCTGCGGTGTCACGGCTGTTGCAACTGTGTAACGTCTGCCCGCCGCCCGGGGGCAGGCCGTCAGCCCCCGTGCGGCGGGCCCTAGGCAGCCCGGCCCTAGGCTGCCGGCCCTAGGCTGCCGGCCGGCCGCTAGCTGTGATCGGCGCGGTAGAAGTACATTTCCCGGGATCCCTTCGGGGCGTCCCACCCCTGGGCAAAGACCCAGCTGCCGCCGAATTTGAGCAGCCCGCCCCACGCCAGCGATCCTCCCTCGTTGATCGCCTTCTGGGTGAAGGGCTGGCTGATGTCATACAGTGCCTGCGCCGCGGCGAAGTCGCCGTTGGCGTCGGCATAGAAGAAGTCCAGGACCAGCTCGTTCCGCTCGTCGTCGCTGACGATTGCGCAGGCCACTTCGTGCAGCGAGCCGCCCAGCTGGCCGAGGTCCAGGTAGTCCTGCGGCTCAAACGTCCACTCCACCATGTCGGAGGACCGGCCAACGTGCGTGGTCCCGCCGCAGCCCTCGGACAAATACATCAGGTAGTGCCCGTCGATCTTGACCGCTTCGCCCTGGGCGTTGCGGGGAATGACGGCGCCCTTGGCCCAAAACCGCGAAACCTCGTGGGGGACAGCCAAACCAAGCTTTTCCCAGTGGACGAGGTCATCGGACACTGCAAGGTTGATGTCGCAGCCAACATCGCCCAGGGGGTAGGCATCGGCGTTCTGGCCGGACTGCCCGTCGCTGTGGTCGATCGTCCAGATCCCGTTGTAGAACATGTAGTACCGGCCATCGGCCTGGTAGACCTTGGGGTCTTCACAGCCGAGGATCTCGTTGTCCAGGGTGGGGTAGATGACCGGATTGGCGGGGTTGTCCTGCCATCCGTTTTCGGGATCGAAGACGGCGACGCCGATGCGGCTGGAGACTGATTCCTTGCGCGGAGACGCACGGTAGAAGAGGTACAGCTTGCCGTCCCGCTCCATGAGGGACGGGTTGAAGATCGAATCCGCCGTCCAGCCGATGCCGGTAGGGTCCTCCCAGTCCTGGACTTGCCGGAAGGAAAGCGAATCATCCTTGCGGAACGGGCCCACAGCCCATTCCGGTCGCTCAGCGTACTCGGCGGAGAACTGCTCGGTGGAGATGGTGTCGGTCAGCGGATTGCTGAACGTGAGCGCTCCCTCGTAACTTTCGAGCAGTGCCTGGGTGGTGATTTTCTGCATGGGGACAATCTTCCTGTCTTTGAAGTGCATGCCAAGCCGCGGTGGTCAGGGATCAGCGGCCAGCGGTCAGGGATCAGTGGTCAGTGTTCAGCGGTACTAGTTACGGACCAGCGTCACCCAGGTGAATCCGCCGGGGGCTACGGCAACACGGCCCGAAATACCGGCGCCGTTCGGTTGCGGCCCCCGGGCGACGGGCTGGCCGGAGGCATCGAAGGCCTCCTGGCTCAGGTGGAAACCTTCGGGAAGGTTCACCTTCCGCTCGATGGGTTCCGGGGCCGCACTGACGTACAGCGTGGACTGGCCGCCGGGGCCGGAGACGGACACGGTGGAGAGCTGGGGCTGGATCAGCAGGGCATCCAGAGCGACGTCGCCGTTCGTTGTGCCGACGACGGCGGCAGCCCCGGCGGGCAGCGCGCGCTTGAGCGCGAACGGGAAGAGGATGCCCGGCGCATCGGTGATGCCCTGCGCGCCAGCGCCGCCGTTGGGGGTGCTGCCGAGCGGACCCTTGCCGGCGGACCAGCTGGTGCTGCCTGAGGGCGTAATTCCCTGGTTGACGATCGGATAGATGTTCCGGGGTTCGTCCGCGGCGGGCAGGGGCACGCTGAGGGACGCACCAGCTGCCAGGGAGACGTAGCCGCCGCCGGAGATGTTGGCTTCCCCGGTCCAGGCAGAGGCAGGTTTCACCGCCGAGCCGGGGCCGGTGATAGTGCCGGACTCGGCCTCCGCCACGCTCAGCCCGTGGGTGGCGACGGTGCGGTTGATCCCCAGGGCCTTGGCCTTAAGCCCCGGGTTGTTGTCCAGGGCCAACATGGTCAGCAGGGCGTGGATGGTGGATTCGGCACCGGAGTTGGGGTTCACCCGGCCATCGGTTTCTATCCCGTCGATCGCCGTGCCGGCGGCCGGGTTGTAGGCGGGTGCGCCGCTGGGGTTGGCGCCGAAGAACCAGCCGGCCGTGATGGCGGCGAGGTCCAGCAGCCCGGGGGCCTTGGCGGCTTTCGCGGTGGCAACGAGGCCCTGGACGCGCGAGTCCACCCCGTAGGCAATCTGTGCCTCGCCCGGCGTGGGGCTCCAGGCGTTTTTGGGACCGCCCGCGGCGAGCAGCTGCGGAGTGAATCCGGCGGAATCTTTGACGGCGGCCTCGAGCAGCCGGGGCTGGTGGAGAACTTCGGCGGCGGTGGCGACGGCGGCCGGGGCCATGCCGCCCCAGGCGTGCCAGAGTGTCCGGGATTTGTTCCACGGCAGGATCGCGCCGAACGGCCACTGCGTCGCGGAGCCGGACGACATCCCGGCGATGCCTTCGCCCAGCCGGGACAGCGCCGTGGAGGCCGTGCCGTCGCCGGGGGCGGCCTTGACATAGGCGGCGAGACCCAGCACAGCCTCCGCGGAGGCGTCGGCGCCGCCGGTGATCAGCCACGCCGGAACCTTGGTGCCGTCGGCCGTGTCATAGGTGCCGTATTTGGCGAGGGACTGCTTGTTGAGCGAGCCGAGCGCGAGGTGGAGGCGCTCCTGCAGGAAGGACGCGAAGGCGGGGTCGGCGTCGGCGAAGGCCGCATAGCCTTCGCCGAGGGCCCACACGGTGCGGGCCAGCCAGTAGGATTCGGCCGAATCGGAGGGATCGGGCAGTTCCACGGGCTTGGCGCTCGGGGTCAGTGTGCCGTCGGCCTGCTGCCACAGGACCACGTTGCCGGCGTTCGGGCCGCTTGCCGTCTGCAGATACGTCAGCGAACGCAGGGCCTGGAAGGCGCGTTCCTTGCTGGCAAGGTCACCGGTCTGCTTCCAGTGCCGCAGATAGACGACGGCGGTACGGGCGATGTCGTCGGCGTTGAAGGCGCCCTGGCTCCAGTGTCCGGTGGCGGGGTCCAGATCTCCGCCGCCGACCCGGGTGTAGCTGCCGTCGGCCTTCTTGTCCGAGTACGTCCACGGCGCCTGTGCCGAGGGGTGCTCTGTGATCTGGTACGTGGTGTGGCCGTCCACGGGGGTGAGCGGCACGGTGTCCATGAGGAAGTTCAGGTGTGCAAGGTTGGTCAGCGGGGTTCCGGCGGTGCCGGCCGCCGGGGCGGTCAGCACCGCCGGCGCCTGGCCGGGCCGTGCGGCGGGCGCCGCCGCGGCAGTCCCCGCCCCGAGCAGGAGCATCGATGCGGCCACAGCGAACGCCGGCGCTTTCGTTCTCAGTGTGGTGCGGACATTGTTGTTCGTCATCGGTACTCCTGCAGGGCTGGGCGGATTCTCGGACTGGGCTGCGGGCGGGACGGGCTAGTTGGCCGCGGGAATCCGGTCCAGCTTGGCGACGCCGATCTTCGAATCAGCCATGCCGTAGAACACGAACAGCTGCTCGCCGATCTTCTCGATCGCGGTCGGGAAGACGACGTTGGGCACGATTCCGGACATCTCGTCCTCCGTCTCGGGCGCCAGGAGCGGCTTGTCGCTGCGCGCGATGACCTTGGAGGGGTCATCGGCGTCGAGGATCATCGCGGCGGCGGTGTAGTTGACGTTCTGCTGGTGGTCGAACGCGGACTTCGCCAGCTCGCCGGAAACGCCGTGGTGGATCAGCAGCCAGCCCTCGTCGACGCGGATCGGAGCGGGACCGCCGCCGATCTTCAGTTCCTCGAACGGGAACTCGCTCAATGCCACGAGCCGGTGCTTGGCCATGTGGACGAGGTTGCTGATGTCCTTCTCGACGTCGGCGACCGGCACGTAGGAGATCCAGATGCCGGGACGGTTGTCAGTAATTCCCGCCGGCACGTGCTCGCCTTCGCCTTCGCGGATCCAGCCGAGGTCCCACATGGGGCGGTGCAGCATCGCGTAGGAGGGCACGCCGTCGGGGTCGTTGACCGGCTCCGGGAAGAACACGGCGTCCTTGTTCGGGAACAGGTTCAGGTCCATGGAGAGGTCGGCCTGGTAGCCGAAGAGGCACGGGCCCAGGCGGGCCCAGTGGCGCAGGTCCTCGGAGTGGGCGAACGCCAGGCGCGGACCCAGCGGGCCGTAAGCGACATAGGTCATCAGGTGCTTGCCGAGGCTGGGCACCCAGGTGGTGCGGGGGTCCTCGGTGCCGGCGTTGTTCAGCCCGCGCTCCCAGCCCTCGTCGGGGGCCAGGACGATGCCCTGGCGTTCGACGCCGGTGGGGACGCCGTCCTCGATGATGACCTTGGCCAGTCCCACGCGGGAGACGTTGCCCTTGGCGACGAGGCGCGGCAGCAGATACAGCTCGCCGTCGGTGCCGCGGCCGCTGGCGGGGTTGAGCACGCCTTCGGCTTCGAATTCGTTGCCCGGTTCCGGCGTCATGATGACGCCGGCGCGGGTGAGGGTGAAGGGGACAGTGGGCAGTACGGAAGTCTGGGGGGAGGTCATGAATTAACCCTTTACGCTGGAGCCGATATTGGTGGAAATGAACTGGCGCTGAAAGAAGATGAAGAGTGCGACGGCGGGCGCCGCGAGGACGCACGCGCCGGCCAGGATGGCCCCGAACGGGTTGGACGCCGTCGCCGCGATGTTGGAGATGTAGTTCGCCAGGGAGACGGCGAGCGGCTGGATGGACTGGTCCTTGGTGACCAGGAATGGCCAGAGGAACTCGTTCCAGGGCCCGATGAACGTCAGCAGGATCGCCGTGACAATCGCGGGCTTCACCAGCGGGATGGCGATCTGCCACAGGATCCGCAGCTCGGAGGCGCCGTCAATCCTGGCCGCCTCGAAGAGGGTGGAGGGCAGTTGCATGAAGTACTGGCGGAAGACGAACACGGCGGTGGAGTTGATCGCGAAGGGCAGGATCATGCCGAGGTACGTGTCCGCCAGGCCGTAGTCCCGCACGATCATCACGTAGAGCGGGATGAGCAGCAGCTGGAAGGGGATCATCTGCACCAGCAGCATCATGCCGAACACCAGCCCCTTGCCGCGGAACTGCATCTGCGCCAGGGCGTACCCCACCAGCAGGCCGAAGACCACGGTGAAGAAGATGACGCCGCCGGTGAAGATGCCCGAGTTGACCAGGCCCTGGAGCAGGTTGATGGAGTTGTTGATGTTCGAGTAGTTCTCACCCGTGATGTTCGCCGGGTTGGGGAACGCCCCGGCCACCGAGGTGTCCGGCGAGGTCTGCAGCGACCCGATGAACATGTAATAGAACGGGAAGAGGAAGACGAACGCGCCCACGGCCAGGAGCACGAAGCCGCCCGCGCCGAGGTTCCTGCGCTTTTCCACGCCGGAGGCCGGTTCGGACCCCTTTCCGGACCCCTCGGTGCGGCGACCGCCCAAAAGACGCCCGGGGCCGCGGCCGGCGCTGTTGCTCCCGTGATTCTTATCGTTCGGCGCTGCTGCCTTGTTGAGAGTCGACATGTCAGTCCTCCTTCCCGCCCACGAGGCGTTTCTGGATCAGGGCAATCAGCAGCACGCCGATCACCAGCACCACGCCCAGCGCGGCGGCCACATCCGGGTTTCCCTGCAGGATGCCCATCTGGTACATCAGGAACACCGGCGAGGTGGAGGCGCCGTCCGGGCCGCCGCCGCCGGTGAGCAGGTACGGCTCGGTGAAGAGGTTGGCGCCGGTGATGGTCGCCAGCAGCGTCACCAGCACGCTGGCCGACCGGACGCCGGGAACGGTGATGTTCCAGAACTGGACCCGTTTGTTGGCGCCGTCCACGGAGGCGGACTCGTACAGCTCGTCCGGGATGTTCTGCAGCGCGGCCAGATACAGCAGGATGAAGAATCCCAGCTGCTTCCAGGTCACGAACAGCGCCACGGTCGGCATGGCGAGCCAGGAGTTCACCAGCCACGAGGGATTGGGGGCCAGCGGCCCTAGCACGGCGTTGACCAGGCCGTTCTGCTGGAACAGGAACAGCCAGACGCCGACGACGGCGACGCTCGCCGTGACGTACGGAACGTAGTAGCTGACCCGGAAGAAGGTCTTGAGCTTCGTCACCCGGTTCAGGGCGTTGGCCAGGACCAGGGACAGACCGACGGTCAACGGGACGTTGATGACGAGGAAGACGCCGATGTTCGCGAAGGACCGCTGCACGGCGGGATCCGTCAGGACGGTGATGTAGTTGTCCAGGCCCACGAACGGACGGTCGACCTGAACGCCGGGAGCGGTGAAGAAGTAGTCATGGAAGGAGATATAGACGGCGTAGCCGAGCGGAAACGCCAGCACGCCCAGGACATAGATAACGTACGGGGCACTGAACAACAATCCCAGCGGCTGGCGGCCCAGGAAATTCTTGCGTTTCCTGGTAACCAGCCGCTGGTCCGTCGTTCCGCCAACCGGCGCCCCGGTTACGGGGCTGCCATCAGAAGTGCGGAGTGACATGGGGGAATCACCCGTTACTTCTGGGCTGCCAGTTGGTTGATCTTGTCGGAAGCGCCCTTGAACGCGTCATCGATGCTCTGGTTGCCGAAAATCACGGACTTGCCCCATGCGTCGCGGAAGGTCTGCCAGATCTGCACCGAGTTGGACACGTTCGGCACCTCGACGGTGCGGCCGGCCTCCTCCGCGAACTGCTTGTAGGCCGGGTTCTTGGCAAAGTAGTCCGCGTAGGTGGCCGGGAGGTCCTTGCGCATGGGCATCTGGCCGCTTGCGGCCAGAAGCTTGCCGTCCTGTTCCTTGCTCGTGGCGAACTTCATGACGTCCCACGCCGTGCCCTGGTTCTTGCAGGCGGAGTACATCGCGACGTTCTTCGCGTCAGAGAAGGTGGACCCGCTGGCCTGGGCCTGCACGCCTGGGACAGCAACCGCGCCCCAATTGACCTTGCCCTTGTACGCGGCGACGGCCCACGGTCCGGCCAGCGACATGGCGGCCTTGCCTTCGGCGAAGGAGTCACCCTTATAGACCTCCTTGGAGGCCAGGTTCTCCTTGTACAGGGTTTGGAACATGGTGGCGACCTGCTTGCCCTGATCGCTGTCGAAGGTAGCCTGGCCGTCCTTGAGCAGGTTGGTCCCGCCCGAGCTGGCGGCATAGAACGGGTAGAAGTCGAACCAGGGCTGGAAGAAGTCACTGGAGGGCGAAGGCCACACGGCGTTGGCCGCGGCTCCGGACTTGACCAGGGTGCGGGCCGTGTCGAGGAACTCGGCCTGGGTGTTCAGCTTGGGGTGCTCGGCGTCCAGGCCCGCCTTCTTGAACAGGTCCTTGTTGTAGAACAAGACCACCGGGTTGGACTTCCACGGCAGCTGATACATCTTGCCGTCAGCGGATTTGTACTGATCGGCGAGGTCGCCGGTGCGGTCCTTGATGTACTGGGCACCGTCGGGGAACGAATCCAGCGAAACGAGGCCGCCCTGCTTCTGGAATTGCGGCACCGCGACGGGAGCGGTGTTGAAGACCAGGCAAGGGGCATTGCCCGCGGTGATGGCAGCGCCGATGACTTCCTCGGAACTCTTTCCGGCCGGGATTTCCTGGGCATCAATCTGCTGGTCCGGGTGGGCGGCGTTCCAGGACGCCACCATGTCCTTGCCCCACTTCACTTCGAACTCGTTGTTGGAGTACCAGATCTTGATGGGGCCCTTGGCCGTGGTGGCGGACGCCGCCGAGCCCCCGCCCGCCCCGCCGCCGCAGCCGGCGAGGCCGACTCCCATGATAGTTAGGGCGGCCACGGACATCACTCGCGTAGCAGTTGAAAAGCGCTTCATTGCGTCTCCTTGGGAGGGGTTTGCTGGCAGCACGCGCCAGGGTTGGGGTTCGTGTGGGACGAGCAGTGGGGATCGTGCAGGCTAGTGGCGGGCGGGCCCGGGGTCAGTGGGGGCCGGCCCGGTGGAGGCCCTGACCACCAGGCGCGGCGCGGGGAGCACCGTGTCTTCCCCGCGGCCGGCGCCGGTCAGCTGGTTCAGCAGGACCTGGGCCGCAACCCGGCCCCACAGCATGGGGTCGGTGGCCAGAGTGGTGAGCGGCGGGTTGAGGTACTGGGTGAACTCGGCATTGTCATAGCCGGTGATGGAAAGGTCTCCGGGGACGCTGAGCCCCAGCGACTGCGCATAGGACTGGCCGGCGGTGGCCATGAGGTCGTTCGCGTAGACAATGGCGGTGGGCCGGTCGGCCTGGCGGAGCAGTCCGGCGGTGGCGGCGACTCCCCCGGCGGCAGTGAAGTCCGCGGCGGCAAAGAGGTCAGCCGGAAGGCCGGCAGCGCCCAGCGCCTTTTCCCAGGCTTCGCGCCGGTTCCGTCCGTGAATGTATTCCTGGCCGCCGCCCACGTGCGCGATCCGGCGGTGCCCCAGCGCTACGAGATGTTCCACGGCAGCGATGATGCCGGCCGACTCGTCCACGGAGACGGCCGGAAACGGCGAGCCGGCGTCGGGCCGGTTCACCGTAACCGCGGGCACCTTGAGTTCAAGCAGGAGCGGGATGCGGGAATCGTCATGCCGGACGTCGGTGAGGATCACGCCGTCGACCCTTCCGTTCTCCACCAGTTTGCGGTAGCAGCGTTCCTCGGCGCCGGGAGCCGTGGCGACGCTGAGGACCAGGGTGTAGTCGTGCTCGGCGAGCGCCGTCTCGATCCCGGCGATGAAGGCCGGAAAGAAGGGGTCGGTTCCCAGCAAGGAGGGGTCACGGGCCACCACGAGGCCCAGGGCGTATGCCTTGGCGGAGGACAGCCCCTTCGCCCGCAGGCTCGGTTTCCAGCCGAGGTCCTTGGCCACGCTCAGGATGCGCTCCCGGGTGTCCGGGCTGACGCCCGGCTGGCCGTTGAGGGCATAGGACACGGCACCCTTGCTGACGCCGGCCGCTTGTGCGACGTCGCTGATGGTGACTGCCATGGAGCCGATCCCTTCGGGTTTGGCTCTGGCAGATTCCTGCACTGAACCGGTTAAGTGATGGGTATTACTAAACCGGTTCAGTTCCGTATTGTCAAGGGCAGGCCCGCCGGCTGGCGGCCGCCGTCGCCGGACTCCCCCCGCGCCGCCCGGTCAGCAACCTGAGCGCTGGTACTCGTAGGTTCCCGCGTCAGTCGCGTCGCCGCCGTGGCAGTCGCCGTCCCGGCTGACCGGACGGCCGTCCAAATCCGCGGGGAACAGGCCCGGTCCGGCGCGGTCAATTGCCGGGCTTGCGGCGGAGAGGTGGAGATCGGCCGGCGCATTCACAAAGCCGGCGGGATCGGTGGTGGACGTCGGACCCGGAACAATATTGGCAGGGCCGTTCAGGACATTCCGCTCCTCGGTCCAGCCGCCGCCGTCCATCCACAGCGAGTTGCGGACCGCCACGAGGATGTTCGCCCGAACGACCGTGGAGGCCGGGCATGAGGAGTGGCAGACCAACGCCTGGGAGTCCGGGCCGTTGAGCCACACCGTGTTGTGCTCGAACGTGGTGGCGTTGGTCGGGCCGAAGGAGGACGTCCCGCCGCGCGCAATCAGGCCCATGGCCTGGGCGCACCCTGTGCCGCAGGTGGCCCGGATGAGGTTGTAGCTGTAGATGTTGCCGTCGGCCGTGCCGCCGCCTCCGCGCCCAATTTCGGAGAAGACGTTGTTATCCACCGCCACATTGTGGTGGATTTTGTTCCGGTTGCCATTGAAGATCTCAAACGCACTGCCATCGTGGCCGAAGTCGTAGGACGGGGCAGTGGACCCGGTGACGGTGTTGCCCGCGAATTCATTGTCGCTGCCGTTGATGAGGAAGCCGAAGGCACCCGAATCGTCACTGCACTGCACGGCCGCCGCGGTGCCGCAGCCCGATCCCGGAGTGTTGACATTCATGATGTTGTTGTCGCTGAGCCTATTGTTCGTGTAGCTGCCGAAGTCGGAGCCGTCGCTGATCTTGATGCCTGCGGCATTGTTCTTCGCGGCCGAATTCCGAACGGAACCGTGGTCTCCGTAGACACTGAAACCCGCATAGCCGCAGGATTCCGCCTGCAGGCCGTCCACGGTGATGAAGTCGCCGTCCAGCCGGACGCACGTGCCCTCCAGCCCCGCCGTGACCACGGGCAACTGGCCGCTTCCGTAGGCGTTTAGGGTGATCCCCTGCCGGGCGGTGCCGCTCGCGCGGACGGTCAGGCCGCCGGAGAAGATGTCCCCGCGGCGAAAGCTGACCGAGTCCCCCGGCCGCAACCCGGCGGCATTGACCTTCTCGAGGGTCTGCCAGGCCGATCGGGGTGAGGTGCCGTCGTTGGCGTCGCTGCCGTCCGCACTGACGAAATACGCGGTTGAGGAAGCCGCCGCGGGAACGGATCGGCAGCCCACCAGGCCGCCCAAGAACAGCAGAACGATCACCGTGGCGGCGAGTGTGGATTTGATCTTCATGGGTGCACCTGGGTTTTCGCCATGTATCCGCGGATCCGGGCGCCACCGCCTGCCGGCGGACCACGTCGGCGTCCTGAGGGCCTTAACGCTAAGAGCGCACCGGCGCGAAGTCAACGGAAGGAGCCGGCGGACCCGGCTCCGGATGCCGCGCGGGCCCAACTCTCCCTAATGTTCCTTTTTGCTACTTGACGTTCCTTATTGTGCGATTATGATATCTAAGTATGTGATCTGCTTCACGTCACCCGCCGTATTTCAAAGGAGAAATTATGACCATGCATGAAGACGCACTGCTCCGGGCCTCCAGCCAAGGCGGGTGGGACCGGAGGACGCTACTGAAGACATTCGGTGCCGGAGCAGTCGCGATGGCCGGCATTCCACTGCTTTCAGCCTGCACGGGCGGCAGCGCTGCCGGCAGCGGGGCGAAGACGGCCACCTTCGGCTCCGGATCCTCCGATGAGGTTCCCAAGGCCGCATACAAGGCAGTGACGGACGCCTTCGAGAAGAAGTCCGGCGTCAAAATCACCACCAATGTGGTGGCCCACAACGACTTCCAGAACAAGATTAACACCTATCTCCAGGGCAGCCCGGACGATGCTTTCACCTGGTTCGCGGGCTACCGCATGCAGTACTACGCCGGCAAGGGACTGCTCGCCCCGATCGACGACGTCTGGGAAAAGGTCGGTGGAAACTTCTCCGACGCCCTGAAAAAGGCTTCGACGGGCGCGGACGGCAAGATGTACCTGATCCCCAACTACAACTACCCGTGGGGCTTCTTCTACCGGAAGAGCCTCTGGGCGGCGAAGGGGTATGCCGTCCCCACGACGTTCGATGAGCTGAAGGCGCTCTGCACCAAGATGAAGGCCGACGGGTTGATCCCCATTGAGTTTGCGGACAAGGACGGCTGGCCCGCCATGGGCACGTTCGACTACCTGAACATGCGGCTGAACGGTTACCAGTTCCACATGGACCTCACCGCGCACAAAGAAAGCTGGGACCAGAAGAAGGTCAGCGATGTCTTCGACACCTGGAAGGCTCTCCTGCCGTACCAGAACCCGAACGCCCTCGGCATGACCTGGCAGGACTCCGCGAAGTCCCTCGCAGACAAGAAGTCGGGGATGTACCTGCTCGGTTCTTTCCTCACCCAGCAGTACACGGACAAGGCGGTCGCCGACGACATCGACTTCTTCCCGTTCCCCGAGGTCGCGGTGGAAGGCCGGGACTCGATCGAGGCTCCCATCGACGGCCTCCTGCTCTCCAAGAAGGGCGGCCAGAACCAGTCCGCCAGGGATTTCCTGGCCTACGTCGGCACCCCTGAAGGGCAGGACGTGTACGCCTCGGTTGATTCGTCCAACATCGCCACGGCCAAGGGCACGGACACCTCAAAGTTCACGCCGCTGAACAAGAAGCTGGCGGAGGCCATCAGCGGCGCCAAGAACATCAGCCAGTTCTTCGACCGCGATGCCCTGCCGGCCATGGCCAACAACGTGATGATCCCGGCCCTGCAGACGTTCATCAAGGACGGCACCGTCGACGTGAAGAACCTGGAGGCGCAGGCCAAGTCCCTCTACGCCGCCCAGTAACGACGCACGCCACCGCATTTCCAAAGCCCAATATTCCCGGGGGCTTATCTCCCCAGCGCAGATCCGATGCGCGTTTCCCCGGCGTTTCCCCGGCATTTCCCACAGCATTTCCCAAGGCAAGGAATCTTCATGAGTGTCTCTACCAATCCGTCGGCGCGGGGGCGCAAGGCAGTTGCCGCTCCCGCGCGGCGGGTTCGGCGGCTGTCCCGCCGCGACAAAGTGGTGCTCGGCATGATGGTGGGCATCCCCACGCTGATCCAGCTCGTCCTGGTCTGGATTCCCACCCTCATGTCGGTCGGGCTGTCCTTCGCCCGCTGGAACGGGCTGGAGCTGACCGACATCAAACCCGCCGGCGCAGAGAATTACCAGTTCGTCGCCCATGACTACCCGCCATTTTGGCCCGCCGTGCAGCACAACGTCCTCTGGCTGGCGTTCCTGGCCCTGGTCGCCACGCCGCTGGGGCTGCTGCTGGCGGTGCTCCTGGACCAGAACATCCGCGGCACCAGGATCTACCAGAGCATCTTCTTCGCCCCCGTGATGCTCTCCCTGGCCCTGATCGGGATCATCTGGCAGCTGTTCTACAACCGGGACAGCGGCCTCTTGAACTTCCTCCTTGGAACCGCTGGCACGCCCCAGGCCGTGGACTGGTTCGGGGATTCAGGGGTCAACATCTGGGCAGCCCTCTTCGCCGCCACTTGGCGGCACGCCGGCTACGTCATGATCTTGTACTTGGCCGGACTCAAGGGAGTGGACCCCACCCTGCGTGAGGCGGCCCAGATTGACGGCGCCAGCGCGACTCAGACCTTCTTCCGGGTGATCTTCCCGGCCATGCGGCCGGTCAACGTCATCATCATCGTCATCACCGTCATCGAATCCCTACGGGCGTTCGACATCGTCTACGTGATCAACCGCGGCACCAACGGCCTCGAACTAATCAGCGCCTTGGTCATCCAGAACCTGGTGGGCGAGGGACAGGTGATCGGGATCGGCTCGGCACTGGCCGTCATCCTGCTCGTCATCTCGCTGATCCCGATTACCTTCTATCTGTCCCGTGCGTTCGGAAAGGACAAAGAGGCATGAGCATCGCCCATCCAACCGATGCCGCCGCGGCCGGGAGCCCGGTGGCCACCGGCCAGCCCGGCTTCGGCCCGGGCAGGACCGGCCACCGTCCGGGCCGGCCGGCCAACAACAAGCAGGGCAGGCGGCACTACGGCACCCACGTCTTCCTGATCGTCATGGCGGCCATTTGGCTGGTCCCCCTCGGCTGGGCCATTTTCACCGCCCTGCGGCCCAAGGCGGACACGGACAAGTACGGCTACTTCAGCACCGGAGGCGCCTTCAACTTCGACAACTTCACGCAGGCCTGGACGCAGGGCGGTTTTTCCCAGCTGTTCTGGAATTCCGTGCTCATCACGGTCCCGTCCGTGTTCCTGATCCTCTTCTTCGCCTCCATGATGGCGTTCGCTGTCAGCCGGGTGAACTGGAAGTTCAACATCACCCTGCTGATCATGTTCACCGCAGGAAACCTGCTGCCCCCGCAGGTGCTCGCGGCGCCGCTTTTTGAAATGTTCAAGCACTTCGAGCTGCCGTACGCGCTCAGCGATTCCGGGAATCTGCTCAACACCTATATCAGCGTGATCGCGGTGGACACCGCCTTCCAGATCGGCTTCGTGACCTTCGTGCTCTCCAACTACATGAAGGCGCTGTCGCCCGAACTGACCGAGGCGGCCCTGGTGGACGGGGCCGGCGTCTGGCGCCAGTACTGGGACATCATCCTGCCGCTGTGCCGCCCGGCCCTGGCCGCGATGGGCACCCTCGAGGTGATCTTCATATACAACGACTTCTTCTGGCCGCTGTTGTTCATCCAAAGCGGTGACCGCCTTCCGGTCACCACCGCCATCAACAACCTCCAGGGCCAGTTCCTCTCCAATTACAACCTGATCGCCGCCGGCGCCATGATCACCGCCGTCCCGGCCCTGGTCATCTACCTGCTCCTGCAGCGGCATTTCGTAGCGGGCCTGACCCTCGGCTCCAGCAAAGGATAAACGTGGACAACAACGTCAACGACACCAACCCCAATACCTCAGCCATGGACTACATCACCGCCCGGCTCGGCTCCGAGGGCTCGCCGATGCTGGCCTTCGGCGGCGACTACAACCCCGAGCAGTGGCCGGAGGAGACGTGGGACGAGGACGTCCGGCTGATGCGCGAGGCCGGCGTCAATTTGGTCAGCGTGGGCATCTTCAGCTGGTCACTGCTGGAACCGGCCGAGGGTGTCTACGAGTTCGGCTGGCTGGACCGGGTCCTGGACCTGTTGCACGCCAACGGCATCCGGGTGGACCTGGCGAACGCCACGGCCTCCCCGCCGCCGTGGTTCAGCCACAAGTACCCCCGGTCGCTGCCGGTAACGGCCGACGGCGTGCGGCACAGTTACGGTTCGCGGCAGGCTTTCGCCGCCTCAAGCCCCGACTACCGTCGTGCCGCAGCTGCCCTGACCGAGCAGATCGCCGCCCGCTACAAGGACCATCCCGCCGTCGTCATGTGGCATGTGCACAACGAATACGGCTGCCACAACCAGCCGGACTTCTCCGACGGCGCGGCCGCCGGGTTCCGTCGCTGGCTCGAACACCGGTATGGCAGCCTCGAGGCGCTCAATGCCGCGTGGGGCACCGCCTTCTGGTCCCAGCGCTACTCGGCCTGGGATGAAATCCTGCCCCCGCGGACCTCCGGGACGTGGGTTAACCCGACCCAGCAGCTGGACTTCGCCCGCTATTCCTCCGATGAGCTGCTCGAATGCTACAAGGCGGAGGCCGCGATCATCCGCTCGCACTCGGACCATCCCGTAACCACCAACTTTATGGGCTTCAACATGGGTCTGCACCAGCCGGTGGACTACTGGCGCTGGTCCGAGGAGATGGACGTGGTCTCCAACGACCACTACCTCATCGCCGAGGACCCGCGGAACTTCCAGGAACTCGCGGCCACAGCGGACCTCACCCGGGGCTGGGCCAAGGGCAAGCCGTGGCTGCTGATGGAACATTCCACGTCGGCGGTCAACTGGCAGCCGCGCAACATCGCCAAGGCCCCCGGCGAGATGCTGCGCAATTCCCTGCAGCACGTTGCCCGCGGCGCCGACGGCGCGCTGTTCTTCCAGTGGCGGGCCTCGCGTGCCGGCGCCGAGAAGTTCCACTCCGGACTGCTGCCGCACGCCGGCACGGAGACGAAGATCTGGCGCGAAGTGGTCCAGCTGGGCCAGGCGCTGCGCAGCCTGGCCGAAGTCAGCGGCTCGGTGGTCACTGGCGCCTCCGGCCGGGTGGACGTCGCCATCCTCCACGACACCGACGCGCGCTGGGCCTCCGAGCTGGACTCGCACCCGAGCGTGGATGCCTCGGCCGTCGCGGAGACCCGTCGCTGGCATGATGCCTTCTACCGGGCCGGGATCCCCACGGACTTCCGCCAAAGCACCGAGGACCTCTCCGGCTACCGGCTGGTCGTCGCACCCATGCAGTACCTCGTGACCGATGCCGGGGCCGCAAACCTGGACGCGTACGTGCGCGCCGGCGGCCACCTCGTGGTGACGTATTTCTCCGGTATCGTGGACGAAAATGACCACATCAGGCTCGGCGGCTACCCCGGCGCGTTCAGCACGCTACTGGGCGTGAAGATGGAAGAGTTCTTTCCGCTGCGTGCCGGAGAACGCGTCCAGCTCAGCAGCTTCGGCCCCGGCACCTGCTGGAACGAACTGGGGCTGGCCACCACTGCCGAGGTCCTTGCGGCCGTCGCCGAGGGCCCGGCTGCCGGTTCTCCCGCCGTCACCCGCAACCGGGCCGGAAGCGGCCGTTCCTACTATGTGGCCACGACGCTCGCACCCGAGGGCCTGGGCGAACTGCTCACGGTCGTTTGTGCCGACGCCGGGGTGGAGCCGCTGGTTCCGGATCTGCCGGCCGACGTGGAAGTTGCCCGGCGCATCAAGGACGGAACCGACTGGACATTCTGCATCAACCACGGGGCGCACGACGTCCGGCTGCCGCTGGCGGGCGTTGATCTTCTCACCGGCGCCGAGCTCGACGGCGGACTCGGCCTCGCGGCCGGTGCTGTCGCCGTCGTCCGTTCGCGTGCCGCCCAACTGGTCGGCACGTCCGCCGCCCATTCCAACCAGTCAAGCCTTCCAACCCACTCAAGCCTGTAAGGACTCCACATGCTAGCCGCAGCCCGTCATTCCGCCATCCTCGCGGAGGTCCAGCGAGAACGGATCGTCCGCGTCGCGGACCTCGCCAAGATGCTCGGCGTCTCGCTGATGACCGTGCGGCGGGACATCGAGGCCCTGGACGCGGCGGGCGCGGTGGAGAAGATCCACGGCGGGGCCAAATTGCCGGGCGGAGCCAGCACCCACGAGCCTGGCTTCGAGCTGAAGGTGACCCAACTCAAGGACGAGAAGATGGCCATTGCGCACGAGGCGGCCGCGCAGGTGCGCGAGGGCATGGCGGTGGGGCTGAGCGCCGGCACCACCACGTGGGCGCTGGCCCAGCTGCTGTCCGCCGGTCCGCGGATCACCGTGGTCACCAACTCGGTGCGGATCGCCGACGTCTTCCACCAGAGTTCCTCCCCGTCCACGGTGATCCTGACCGGCGGCGAGCGCACGCCCTCCGATGCGCTCGTCGGGCCGCTGGCCACGTCCTCGCTCAGGCAGCTGCACCTGGACGTGCTGTTCCTTGGCGTCCACGGCGTGGATGCCGACGCCGGATTCACGACGCCGAACGTGCTGGAAGCCGAAACCGACCGGGCCTTCGTTAGCGCGGCCCGCCGGGTGGTGGTGCTGGCGGACCACACAAAGTGGGGCACGCTCGGCATCAGCACCATCGCCAGCCTCGAAGATGCCGATGAGCTCATCAGCGACGACCTCCTGGGCGGTGAGGCCCGGCGTATCCTCGGCGAGCGCGTCGGGCGGCTCCGGCTTGCCCCCACCGGCGGTGTCCCGCGCGGCACCGCCCCGGTCCCTGCCCCTGCCCACGGCGCCGCCTCAGGCTGACCGGAACATTCCCGCCCACCTGCAAACCCCTACGCCTGGAGCTACCGTGACCAACCCGGACCTCACACTTGCTGCCGAGACCGCGTCCCCGCTGGGCGCCCTCCACGGAGAGCCCCTCTACCTGCGCCGTGGCGGAACGTCGCTGCTCATCGATTTCAGTACCGGCGAGCCCGCCATGCTGCACTTCGGTGCCGACCTCGGCCCGGCCCTGCCCGATCTTTCGCTGCTGGGCGACCCCGTGCCGCACTCTGCCCTCGACGTTCCGGTCACGCTGGGGCTGATCCCGCAGGCGTCCTCGGGCTGGCGCGGCCGGCCGGGTCTCCGCGGCCACCGCAACGGCGAGGCGTTCTCGGCTCGCCTTCGCGTCGTGAATGTCGAGCGTTCCGGCGGGGAGGACTGCTCGGCCGTCATCACCCAGGCCGACGCCGAAGCGGGGGTCACCGTCCGCACGGAGATCCGGATCCACGACGGCGGGCTGCTCCAGCTTCGCCACCGGCTCGACAACGACGGAGACGGCTCCTACAGCCTTGACGAGCTCGCGGCCGTGCTGCCGGTGGGCCGCGCCGCGACAGAGATCCTGGACCTGACCGGCCGCTGGTGCCGGGAGTCCCATCCGCAGCGCCTGCCGCTGCGCCAGGGTACGTGGGTACGTTCGGGGCGGCACGGCCGGACGGGCCATGATTCCTCGCTCCTGCTCGCGGCCGGCACCCCCGGCTTCGGCAACCGCCACGGGCAGGTCTGGGCCGTGCATCTGGGCTGGAGCGGCAATCACGAGAGCTTCGTGGATGCCGCCGCCGACGGCCGGACGGTCATCGGCGCCTCGGAACTGCTGGGAACCGGCGAAATCACCCTCGCCGCGAGCGCCAGCTACGAGACGCCGTGGCTGTTCGCGGCGTACTCGGCCGCCGGGCTGGACGGCATCAGCGATGCGTTCTATGCCTGGTTCCGCGGGCGCCCGCACCACCCCGGCGCGCGGTCCGGCAAGGCCCGTCCCGTGGTCCTGAACGTCTGGGAGGCGGTGTACTTCGACCACCGGTTGCCGGTGCTGCTGGAGCTCGCCGATGCCGCCGCCCGGCTGGGCGTGGAACGCTACGTTCTTGACGACGGCTGGTTCCGCGGCCGGCGCAGCGACCATGCGGGCCTCGGCGACTGGTACGTCGACGATGATCTGTGGCCCGCGGGCCTGACCCCGCTGATCGACGCCGTCACCGGCCACGGCATGGAATTCGGCCTCTGGGTCGAACCCGAAATGATCAACGAAGACTCGGACCTGGCCCGCAACCACCCGGACTGGATCGCCGGGCCGGCACCCCGCACCGCCGGGGGCAGCCGGCTGCCCTTGCAGTGGCGGCACCAGCAGGTCCTGGACCTGGTCAACCCGGAGGCGTGGCAGTACATCTTCGACCGGCTCGATGCCCTGCTGCGCGCCAACAACATCGCCTACCTCAAGTGGGACCAGAACCGGGACCTGACCGAAATGGGGCACGCCGGTCGCCCGTCCGTGCATGCGCAGACCCGGGCCGTTTACCGGCTGCTGGACGAGCTCCGCAAAGCCCACCCCGGCGTCGAGATCGAGAGCTGCTCTTCCGGGGGCGGTCGCGTGGACCTCGGCATCCTGGAACGCACAGACCGGGTCTGGGGTTCGGACTGCAACGACGCCCTGGAACGCCAGACCATCCAGCGCTGGACCGGCATGGTGGTCCCGCCGGAGCTCGTCGGCTCACACATCGGACCCACTACCAGCCACACCACCGCGAGAACGCACGACCTCTCCTTCCGGGCCATCACCGCGATGTTCGGGCACTTCGGCCTCGAATGGGATGTCCGGGGCCTCGGCGATTCCGAGCGCGCCGAGCTTGCCCGGGCAATCGCGCTGTTCAAGGAATACCGTCCGCTGCTGCACAGCGGGCGCATGGTGCGGGCCGACGAGCCCGATCCGGCGCTCCGCCTCCACGGCGTCGTATCCCACGACGGCGGCGAGGCACTCTATGCCCTGGTGTCCGTGGCGACCTCGTTCGCCGAAGTCCCCGGCCGGATCAGCCTGCCCGGGCTGCTGCCCGAGGCCGGGTACCGGGTGGAAGCGGTCTACCCTGCCCCCGAGGACCGGCGGGCGTTCCTGCAGACGGCGCCCCCGGCATGGCTTGCGGGCGGCGTCGAGGCGACCGGCCGCTTCCTGGCGGAATCCGGGCTCCCGATGCCAGTACTGAACCCGGAGCACGGGCTGCTCCTGGCCGTCCGACGCGTCACCACAGCCGATCCAGCCGCCGAGCCAGCGGCAACCAGCGGCCACCCCGCGAGGAGCTCCTGACATGGGCCAGATTACAAAACGCTGCTACAAGCTCTCCGACGGCCGGGACATCATCTACTTCGATGACGCCGACACCGTCCTGGCGCCCGAACGCGGAGACGACCTTCGAGAGCCGGCGGTCCGGCCGCCCACCGCCACCATGCGCCAGGATGTCCTGACCGGCGAGTGGATTTCGATTGCGGCCGCCCGGCAGAACCGGGTGGTCCTGCCTCCGTCGCACCTGGACCCGCTGGCCCCGGCATCGCCGGAGAACCCCTCGGAAATCCCAAGCCTGTACGACGTCGTGGTCTTCGAAAACAAGTCCCCGTCCTTCGGCCCCGATCTGACCGGGCCCGCCGCGCCCGCGGGCCAGGACGACCTCGTCCGGGTGGGCCTGGGACGCGCCAAGCAGTCCGTGGGCCGGTGCGAAGTGGTGTGCTTCTCCCCCGAACACACCGGCTCCCTCGCGGGACTGTCCTTGTCCCGGATGCGCACAGTGGTGGAGGCGTGGGCGGACCGGACTGCCGCGTTGTCTGCGCTGCCCGGCGTCGAGCAGGTTTTTCCGTTCGAGAACCGCGGGGAGGCGATCGGGGTGACGCTGCACCACCCGCACGGGCAGATCTACGCCTACCCGTACATCACGCCCCGCACGGCCCAGCTGGTCCGCACGATCGAAAACTACGGCGGCTCCCTGTTCGCGGACATCCTGGCCTTTGAGCAGCAGTCCGAGCGGGTGCTGTTCCAGGGCGAGCACTGGACCGCGTTTGTCCCGTTTGCCGCACGCTGGCCGCTGGAAGTGCACATGCTCCCGCACCGGCACGTCCCGGATCTCGCCGCCACCACCGACGAGGAACGCGATGAGTTCTCCCTGCTGTACGGCCGGCTGCTGCGCGGGGTGGACGCGCTCTACGACACCCCCACGCCGTATATTTCGGCGTGGCACCAGGCGCCCGTGCACGCCCATCGGGACGACATCCGGCTCATGCTGCAGCTGACTTCACCCCGCCGGGAGGAAGACAAACTCAAGTATTTGGCGGGTTCGGAGGCCGCCATGGGCGCGTTCATCGCTGACATCCCGCCGGAAACGGCGGCCGGCCGGCTTCGGGCGGCGATCGAAAAGGCTGATCTCGGGTCGCTCCGCCCCGGGCAGCCAGTGACAGGGCACACCGTGCCAGACCAGCCGCTAAAGGAACAGGAAACCGCCCGGCCATGAACGAGGTCCCCCTGGGGTATGAGTACTTCTCGAGCCAGTTTGGCGGCGCACCGGACGGCCTGTGGTCGGCGCCGGGGCGGGTCAACCTGATCGGCGAGCACACGGACTACAACGACGGCTTCGCGTTTCCGCTCGCGATCGACAAGCGCACCACAGTGGCGGCCCGCGCCCGGGCCGACCGCAGGCTGCGGGTCGCGAGCAGAGACTTCCCCGGCGTGGTGGAGGTCAGCCTCGACGGCCTCGATCCCGATTCCCTCACCGGCTGGGCCGCGTATCCCCTGGGCGTGGTCTGGGCGCTGACGCAGGCGGCGGCCGGCGGCGGTGGCGCAGCTCCGGGCGGCGCAGCTTCCGGCGCCGCGCGTCCGGGCAGCGCGGGCGCCGCGGGTCCGGGCGCCGTTTCCCGGCTGGCCGGGATGGACCTGGCCCTGACCTCGGATGTGCCGGCCGGCGCCGGCCTGTCCTCCTCCGCCGCCATCGAATGCGCGGTAGCCCTGGCCCTGAACGATCTCTGGGACCTCGGGCTGGACCGGCAGGCACTGGCCCGGGTCGGCCAGCTGGCCGAGAACAGGGTGGTCGGCGCGCCCACGGGCATCATGGACCAGTCGGCCTCGCTCCTGGGCGAGCCGGATCACGGCATCCTGCTGGACTGCCAGAGCCTGTTGACCGAGGCCGTCGCCCTCGGCTTCGCGGGCGCAGGCCTGCGGCTCCTGGTGATCGACACCCGCACCAGCCACTCCCATGCCGACGGCGGTTATGCCAGCCGACGCCGCTCCTGCGAGGACGGCGCCCGCAGCATGGCCGTCGGCAGTCTCCGGGCACTGGGCCCGGAGGACCTCCCCCGCGCCGCAGCAGTGCTGGACGGGCAGACCTACCGCCGGGTCCGTCACATCATCACGGAGAACCAACGGGTGCTGGACACCGTCGCGGCGCTGCGGACCTCCGGTGCTGCCGCCATCGGGCCGTTCCTCAACGATTCGCACACTTCCATGCGCGACGACTTCGAGATCTCCACCCCCGAACTCGACCTCGCCGTGTCCAGCGCGCAGGAATTGGGCGCCATCGGCGCGCGCATGACCGGCGGCGGCTTTGGCGGCGCCGCCCTCGCGCTGGTCCGGGACGACGACGCCGCCCGGGTGAGCGCCGGCATTGCCGGCCACTTCGCCCGGGCCGGGTACACCGCCCCGCACATCTTCCCCGTCACGGCGTCCGAGGGCGCGCGCCGGGACCTCTAGGCCGCGCTTACGCCCGCACGAGCCGGGCGGCGTCGGCCAGCAGTTCCACGGAACGGAGCCGGGCCTCGGTGCCGGTGCTCTGATGTGCCACGATCAGCTCGTCGGCGTCGGCGTGCCCGGTGAACTCGTCCAGGTACTCAATGACGGCGTCGGGGGTGCCGACGGCGGAATACTTCATCATCTGCGCCATGTGCTGGCCCTGCGGAGAGTCCAGGATCATGTCCGCCTCGTCGTCGCTGAACACGCGGCCGTTGCCGAAGAACAGCGAGACCCTGGCGCGCTTGGTGGCCTGGAACATCGCCTGGGCGTCGGCGGCCGAGTCGGCGGCAATGACGTTGACTCCGGCGATCACGTGCGGGGCATCCAGCTGCGCGGAGGGCCGGAATTCACGGCGGTAGACGGCCACCGCGTCCTGCAGCGCGTTTGGCGCGAAGTGTGAGGCGAACGCATACGGCAGGCCCAGCTGGGCGGCCAGCCTGGCCCCGAACAGGGAGGAACCCAGGATGTACAGCGGCACATTGGTGCCCTTGCCCGGGGTAGCCTCCACGCCCTGGATGCGGGTGGGCCCGGTCAGGTAGCCCTGGAGCTCCAAGACGTCCTGCGGGAAGCTCTCTGCCGACATCGGATCGCGGCGGAGGGCACGCATAGTGTTCTGGTCGCTGCCCGGTGCGCGGCCCAGCCCGAGGTCGATCCTGCCCGGGTGCAGGGTCTCCAGGGTGCCAAACTGTTCGGCGATGGTCAGCGGGGAGTGGTTGGGCAGCATCACGCCGCCGGCGCCGAGCCGGATGCTGGACGTGTGCGCGGCGACGTGGGCGATCAGCACGCTCGTGGCCGAGGAGGCAATCGAGGACATGTTGTGGTGCTCGGCGTACCAGATCCGCCGGTAGCCCCGTTCCTCGGCGAGCCGGGCCATGGCCACGCTTCCGGCGAAGCTCTCAGCCGCCGTCTGGCCCGGGCCGATGGTTGCGAGGTCAAGGATGGAAAGCGGAACAGTCACGGAAGAAGCCGGCCTTTCGTTGCGGGGCAGTGTACGGACCGGAGATTGGGACTACGGTCCGTGGCGGCGCCGATTTCCGGCGCGGGCACACTGGGGTCAACGACGGCGGCCCCCGGGATATTTCTGCGGCCGGCTCAGCTGCAGGAGTAGTTGTAGTCCATGCCGCCGGAAATGTATTGCGCCATCGAGACGCGGCTGCGCGGGGTGAGCCCGGGCAGGGCGCAGTTTGACTTGGCCCGCGAGGCTGATCCCGCACCAGCGAGCCAGCTCGGCAATCCTGCCAGCGGGCTGGTCGATTTCACGGTTCCGGCGATCCGCGCCCACTGGTATCCGGTGGAGTAGAGGCCCACCCTGGCACCGATCCGCTTGAAGTAGGCGGTCATGCCTTCCAGGACGGCCACGTTGGCGGTCTTGTCCGTCTGCCAGGTGTTTTCCGATTCCACATCCAGCCACCAGAGGTAGGACTGCGGGCTGCTGACGCCGCGGTTTCTGGCGTCGTCGGACGCCTTGGCCCACCCGTAGATGTAGGAGCAGGCTCTCAGCGAACCCGTGGCGCAATTGCCGTAGGGGTTGGTGACCGTAGCGCCGCCGTAAGTGTTCGACTTGGGCCACCAAGACCCCTGCCGGGCGGGGTTGGCCGTATTGACGTACAACGCCACCCTCGGCTGCAACGTCGCGGCGGGAGCCTTGGCCGTCTTCGCCCAGGTGAGCTGGCTCGCCAGGCACGGGTTCGTGTTGTTGGCGAGGCCGTAATTGACGCCGACCACCGCGAACAAGGGCTGCTTTGGCAGGGGCTTGCCGCACTGCGGCCAGGAGACGTCGAGTCCCGGTCCCGGGGAGGTGGCGGCCGAGGCCGGGCTTCCACCCAGGAAGACAAGGCCGAGGGTCACAACAAAGGCCAGTACGATGCGCGGGAGCGAGTTGGGCATGCCACAGTCTAAGGCAGAATCTCAAATCGGTAGTGTAATTCGGTATCTGCACCTAATTCGCCGAAAACACGCCGGCAGCGCGTCCCGACTGGCGCCCCGCTGACACCCGGATAGCGCTCCGCCAGGCCCGGGCGGGAGCTCCCCGTGAGGGAGCCGTGGAATAGTCAGCAGGCTGAGAATGTTCCCTAACCTATGAGCCATGACAATGCACAGCATCCGGAAAATTCCGCCACGATCGCCCTGCAGGACCTGGGAACCGTCCGCCGGCTCGGGTTTGGCGCCATGCGGATCGTCGGCGACGGCGTCTGGGGCGAACCGGCAGACCGTGCCGCCGCGGTCGCCGTCGTACGCCGCGCCGTGGAGCTTGGCGTCGACTTCATTGACACCGCTGACTCCTACGGCCCCAACATCAGCGAGGAAATCCTCGCCGAGGCGCTGCACCCCTACCGGGACGGCGTCAGGATTGCGACGAAGGTCGGGTTCACCCGCACCGGACCCAACGCCTGGGTTCCGGTGGGCCGGCCCGAGTACCTGCGCCAGCAAACGGAACTGAGCCTGCGCAAGCTCAAGGTCGACTCCCTCGACCTCCTGCAGCTGCACCGGATCGATCCCAAGGTGGACCGCGAGGAGCAATTCGCCGTGCTGCGCGATCTGCAGAAGGAAGGCAAGGTCAAAGCCCTCGGCCTTTCCCAGGTCAGCGTGGAGGAGTTGGAGGCAGCCGGCAAGTACTTCACGGTCTCCACGGTGCAAAACCGCTACAACCTCACCGACCGCAGCTCCGAAGACGTCCTCGACTACGCCGAGGCGAACGGCATCGGCTTCATTCCGTGGGCCCCGATCTCCGCCGGTGAGCTCGCCCGGCCGGGCGGTCCGCTGGACGCGGCCGCCAAGCGCCTTGGTGCCACCACCTCCCAGGTGGCGCTGGCCTGGCTGCTGCGCCGCTCCCCCGTCATGATGCCCATCCCCGGCACTGGCTCCATCAAGCATCTGGAAGAAAACCTCGCGGCGGCCGGAGTCGTGCTTGACGACGCCACCTACGCCGAACTCCACGCAGCCCGCTAAACCTTTCCACAACCCGCCGGCCCCGCCGGCAGAACAGGAACCACACCATGGCTAACATCCTGATGGTCGTCTCGGCCGCAAATGCCCTCACCATGCGCGACGGCACCGAACACCCCACCGGCTACTGGGCCGAGGAACTCGTCGTCTCCCACCAGACGCTCCTCGACGCGGGCCACACCGTGCACATCGCCACCCCCGGCGGCCGGAAGCCCACAGTGGACGAGGTCAGCCTTGCGGCCGAATCCGCCGGCGGCCAGGACCGGGCGGACAGTTTCCGGAAATACCTTGAGTCGATCGACGCCGAGCTGTCCGGCCCGCTGGTGCTGGGCGACGTCGATGTCGCCGGCTATGACGCCGTCATCATGCCGGGCGGCCACGGGCCCATGGCCGATCTCTACCAGGATGCCGATCTAGGCCGGATCCTCACCCGCGCCAACGCGTCCGCCAAGATCATCGCGCCGTTCTGCCACGGCCCGGCTGGCCTGCTGAGCGCCACGAACGACGACGGCACCTTCGCCTTCGCCGGACGCCGCCTCACCGTCTTCACCAACGAGGAGGAGTTGGGCGGCGGCACCGGCCCCAACACACCGTGGTTCGTGGAGGACGTCCTCAAGGAAAAGGGCGCACTGGTGGAAAACGGCGCGGCCTGGACCTCGCATGTTGTGAGGGACGGAAACCTCATCACCGGCCAGAACCCGCAGTCCAGCGAGGACGTGGCCAAGGAGGTTCTCAAGGCCCTCGCCGAATAGGCGGCCCGTAGCCGGGTCCGGGAACCCCGGACCCGGCTAAGCTAACCGCATGGCCATCAAATCCACTGCTGATAAAGTCGCCACGATCGTCCAGGGCTACACCCTGGAGGGCCCGACCATCGAGCTCGGAGCGGCAATCGTCGACGGCGAACTCCACAAGGACGCTCCCGTCCGGCTGCCGCTTGCCATGATGAACCGGCACGGCCTGGTGGCCGGAGCAACCGGCACAGGCAAGACCGTCACGCTGCACATGATGGCCGAACAGCTCTCCACTGCGGGTGTGCCGGTGTTTCTGGCCGACATCAAGGGCGACCTCTCCGGCCTGGCCACCGCCGCCACGGGCACCGAAAAGCTATTGGCCCGCACGGAGAGCATCGGCCAGGCGTGGTCCGGCAAGACCTTCCCGGTGGAATTCCTGGCCCTCGGCGGCGACGGAAAAGGCATCCCGGTCCGCGCCACCATCACCTCGTTCGGGCCCATCCTGCTCTCCCGGATCATGGACCTGAACGAGACCCAGGAATCCAGCCTGCAGCTCGTCTTCCATTTCGCGGACAAGAACAACCTCGAGCTCATCGACCTCAAGGACCTGCGCGCCGTCATCGCCTTCCTGACCTCGGCTGAGGGCAAGGACGAGCTCGAGGAACTCGGCGGCCTCTCCAAGGCAACGGCCGGGGTGATCCTGCGCGAACTCATCACGCTCGAAGCGCAGGGCATGGAGAAGTTCTTCGGCGAGCCCGAATTCGACACCGCCGAGCTGCTGCGTACCGCCCCTGACGGACGGGGCATGGTGAGCTGCCTGGAGCTGCCCACACTGCAGACCAAGCCCACGCTGTTTTCGACGTTCCTGATGTGGCTGCTCGCGGACCTCTTCGAGGACCTGCCGGAGGCCGGGGACCTCGACAAGCCCAAGCTCGTCTTCTTCCTGGATGAGGCCCATCTGCTGTTCAACGGCGCCTCGAAGGCCTTCCTTGACGCCATCACCACTACCGTCCGGCTCATCCGTTCCAAGGGCGTCGGCATCTTCTTCGTCACGCAGACGCCCAAGGATGTCCCCGCGGACGTCCTCGGGCAGCTGGCAAACCGGGTACAGCACGCCCTTCGCGCCTACACCCCTGAGGACGCCAAGTCGCTCAAGGCCACCGTCTCCACCTTTCCCACCAGCGACTACGATCTCGAGGAGACCCTGACCACGGCCGGCATTGGCGAGGCCGTCATCACGGTCCTGAACGAGAACGGCGCACCGACCCCCGTCGCGCTGACCCGGCTCCGCGCCCCGGAGTCCGTGATGGGTCCGAGCACCGATTCCCTGATTGCCAGTACCGTGGCAGGCTCCGCGCTTCTGCCCAAGTACGGCACCGCCGTCGATAACGTCTCCGCCTACGAGAAGATCACCGGTCAGGGCGCGGCCTCCACCGGAGCAGCCTCCGGGGCCTCGCGCCCAGGCAGCGCCGGGGGAAATCAGGACGGCGCCGTGGATCCGAACGCCGTCGAGGCCGAGGCCCGGCGGATCGAGGAAGAAATCCTGGGCCGTCCCAGCAGCCGGCCCGTGCCGGCCCCGGCACCCGACTACGGCGACGCCGCCAGGCGGGAGGCGCCCCGGCAGGCCCAACCGGCAGGCGGCGGTCCCGGCGGAGACCTCGCCGCGGCCTGGGGCGGGGCTTTGGGCGGCGGCCTCACAAGCATGGCCCGGTCGCTGGGAACGCAACTGGGCAAGGAACTGCTCCGCGGAGTCTTCGGCACGGCCCCGAAACGCCGCCGCCGCTAGGACAGGCCCCGGCGGCACCGAACGGAGCGTTCCCGCCCTGCCGCCGGGCCTCGCGCGGCCATGGCCCGCGTCACAGAGGCGGGCCGTGAGACAGGGTTTCCGGTGGGGTGCAGGTAACGTAAGAATCGTGCACATGAGTCAGGCGTTGGTCAAAATCGCAGCAGGGTGGCTGCTGGGACTGATGCTTGCCGTGGCCGCAGGCATCGTTTCAATCAATCTGGTGAACGCTTCCATCGCCGGGCCCCAGCAGCCCGTCCGCGACTATCTCAGCGCCCTGCAGAAGGGCGACGGCGAAAAGGCCCTGGGTCTCCTGCGCGCCTCCGTGCCACAAAGCAACCCGGCCATGCTCGACGGGACCGCACTGCAAACCGCGGCCGCACGCATCTCCGACGTCAAGCTTGGCGACGCAGTTGAGCGCGGCGGAAACCAGGTCATGGTGCCCATGGAGTACACCATCGACGGCAGCCGGCAGCGGACCGAGTTCCTGCTGGAGCGCTCCGGCACAGAGTGGCTGTTTTTCAACAAGTGGTCGTTCGTCCCCGCCGCTCTGCCTGTCCTGGACGTCACGGTGGTCAACTCCAGCGAGGCCACCCTCAACGGCGTGCCGGTGAACATGCCCAACGGGCGCAACTCCTTCGCCGTGTTCTACCCCGGCGAGTACGAGGCCGGCCTGAACGGCCAATACTTCTCGGCCCCGCCCACCCGGGCCACGGTGGCCGGCGGGGACGCGCGCCCGGCGTCGCTGAATCTTATGACCAAGGCCACCGACGCGCTGAAGGGTGCCGTGAGCGGCAAGGTCAAGGAATTCCTGGACTCCTGCGCCGCCGAGGCCGACAAGCAGCAGAAGCTGCAGCCCGACTGCCCGTTCTACCACGCCACCAACAACCGCGTGATTGACGGGACCATCGACTGGAGCATCACGGACTACCCCAAGGTGAACATCGAACCCTTCGGCGGCCGCTGGGTCGTGTCTCCCCTGGACGGCAAGGCCCGGATTAAGGCACGGCAGGTGGACCTGTTTACGGGCGCCGTGACCGAGATCAACGCCGTCCACGATTTCAGCTTCACCACCCGCCTGGACATCGACGGGGACACCGTCAAGCTCACGCCCCAGCTCAACTACTAGGACACCGTTCGGGCGGCGGCCCGACGGCCCCGTCACGCAGGGCAGAGTCACACAAAGCAGACTTTGAGCCCTGCGAGAGCACGGTCCCCCCTGAAATCCGCGGATTTCAACCCTGCCCGCGCCCCAAAACCTGCCGGTAGTGACACGTTCACACCTATCCGGGTGACTTCACGCCTGCAAGGACGGTCAGGACCTCGGCCACCATGGCCGCGGGATCGTGAACCACGTCGGCATAGTAGTAGCGGAGCACTACGTAGCCCTGAACCACGGAGCGGTTGTTCCGGCGCTGGTCCTTCCTCACCTGGGCCCAGTCGCCGTGGTGTCGTCCGTCGAGTTCCACGATCAATTTGCCCTCCAGCAGCAAATCCACAGACCCGACGCCGTCAATGTGCACCTGCGGCTCCACCCTGATCCCGGCTTGCCGGAAATACGTTCGGGCCAGGGTCTCAAGCAGGGATTCCGAGCCCCGGTCCACCCATTCCAGAATCTCCCGTGCCCGCCCGTTGCGCGTTCCGGGCAGCCGCTCCCGGAGGAAATCCAGCGTCATGTCGCCCCTGCCGACCGCGCACTCCACCATGACCAAGGACTCCCGGAACGGCACGCACCGCAGCGCGTGGATGAGGACATCGCCCAGGGCTGCGACCGGCCTGTGCGGGTGCGGCTCAAACAACAGCCCGCCGTGCCCCGATTCCGCGCCGACGGCGTCCCCGCGCCGGTGGTACACATGCCGTAGGCCGGTCTGCTCCAAGGCCCAGAGCCTGTAGAAGGGAGCCGCGCTCACACAAGTAAGCAGTTGCCTGCGCTGCAGCAGCGCCACGTAGTCGGGTGCCGCCGTCGGGAGCGCGTACAGTCCGCGGCACGGCTGCTGGACCGTTCCGGAACGCACGGCACGGCGGAGGGCGGCGTCGTCGATGCCCAAGCGGGCGAGGGACGGCCGCCGGGCGGCTCCCCCGCAGATATTCAAGGCCTTCGCGATGTCCATAGGCTTACGTTCACGCACAAAGCTGGTCCTCGGCACCCGCGGGGCACGCTATGTGGACAGTTTCGTGTCACGCCGGGCAGGTTCTTGGGGCAGCCCGCAGGTCGCATTCACGGAATCTGGAGGACACCGGGCCGGGATTAAGCCAAAAGGCTGCCGTCAGTGACGGCGGGTCACGGACAGCAGCCTCCTGATCAGCGTCGGCGCATCAGCGTCGGCGCAGGCCCTAGTCCATTCCGCGCAGGTCCAGGACCAGCTCGGTGTCGCCGTCGGCCTGGAGGATGACGGGAATGCCCCAGTCCTGCTGGTACAGGTGGCAGGCCGCGTGGTCCGGAATCTCGCCGTCGGCGTCTTCGGGGCCGTCACACGCGGCCGCGCGGGCGGTGATGTGAAGGACTCCCTCGGGAACGTCGGAGGACAGTTCCAGGGTGCGGCGCAGGCCCACGGAGGTCCCGCCGCCGGACACCAGCAGTTCGGGCGGGGTGGACGATATTTTCAGCTGGGTGGGATCGCCCCAGCGGTCGTCCAGCTTCTGCCCGGTGGGCGCCGTGAAACGGACTGCGAGTTCAAGCAGGCCGGGCGCTACGGGGCTCTTGGGCCGGTGGGTCTGCGCCGCGCCCTCGTCCACCTGTTGCGCTTCCTTGGGGATGGGCACGTAGACCAGCTGATGCTTGTTGGCCTCGACCACCACCAGCAACGGCTCGGCACCTGCGACGCGGGTGTGGTCCACAATGACATCCGAGGGCTCGGACAGTCCGCGTGCCAGCGTGGAGACCGTGCCCGTTGCGGGGTCGTACCGGCGGACGGCGCCGTTGTAGGTATCGGCGATCGCCACCGAGCCGTCGGGTAGCACCGTGACGCCGAGCGGGTGCTGCAGCCGCGCCTCCGCGGCCGGACCGTCGCGGAAGCCGAAGTCGAACAGGCCCTTGCCCACGGCAGATTCGACCGCGATGCCGCCCGCGTCGTCAATTACCAGTTTGCGCAGGGCCGAGGTTTCCGAGTCGGCCACCCAGATGTTCCCGTCGGCGTCCTCGGCGAGGCCGGAGGACTGGGCGAACCAGGCCTCGGCAGCCGGGCCGTCCAGGAGCCCTTCGAGTCCGTTGCCGGCAATGATTTTCACGGCCCCGGAGGTGGGCTCGAAGCTGAAAATCTGGTGCACGCCGGCCATCGCCACTACCACGGCGTTCAGCTTGGCCGACCAGACCACATCCCACGGGGAGCTCAGGGACACGGCAAGCGGATCCGGCTCCAGCCGGGCACCGTAGGCGGCGCCTTCCTCGTCCACGCGGGCCGGACCCGTCTCCAGGAGCCGCTGCACGCCGTTGCCGGCAAGGGTCCGGACGGTTCCGTCGGCTAGGGACAGCCCGCGCAGGCGGTGGTTGACGGTGTCGGCAACCACGACGTCGTAGCCTGCCTCGGCGGCGACGTCTTCCGGGAGCAGCACCAAGCCCTGCGGTTCGTTGAACCGGGCTCCGGCGGCGTTGCCGTCGGCGTGGCCCTTTTCACCGGAACCGTAGGTGCGCAGCACCGTCTGGAAGTCGGTGGAGAGTTCCACGAGCCGGTGGTGGCCGGTGTCGGTAACCAGCCACGAGCCGTTCTCGGCCGTTCCGATGCCGCGGCCGGCGGGCAGGAACAGGGCCTTGCCCGGGAAGCGCAGCGTGCCCGACGTCGGTTCCGGCGCCACATAGGGGCCGTTTCCACGGTGGAGGGTGCCTTTGGCCTCATGTTCGGCGATCAGTTCGGGGATCAGCACGGCCAGGCCGTCTGCGTGGCCCTCGCCGGAGAGGTGCGCCACGATGTAGCCCTCGGGATCGATGACCACCAGTGTCGGCCATGCCCGGGCCGTGTAGGCCTTCCAGGTGTCCAGTTCCGGGTCGTCAAGGACCGGGTGACGGATCTCGTAGCGTTCGACGGCGGCCGCCAGCGCCACGGGGTCGGCCTCGTGCTCGAACTTGGGCGAATGCACGCCCACGGTCACAAGGACGTCGGAGTACTGCTGCTCGAGCGGGCGCAGTTCGTCCAGGACGTGCAGGCAGTTGATGCAGCAGAACGTCCAGAAGTCCAGGAGGACGATCTTGCCGCGCAGGGATTCGAGGTCCAGGGTCTTGCCGCCGGTGTTCAGCCAGTTGCGGCCCACCAGCTCGGAGGCCCGGACCCGGAGGTGGGTGCGTACGGTTTCGGTCATCAGCGTCCTTCCAGCTTGGAATTGCGTTCGCCAAGCCTGGCATCTCGCTCGGCCAGCTTGGCAAACATATCGTTGTAAGCAGTGAGATCGGCATCGTTATTCCGGTCCGCCGCCCGGTCGGTCCGTTTGGACTCGCGGTCATCGGCGCGGGACCACATGATGGCGACGCCGATCGCCACCAGCAGCGTGGGTACTTCGCCGATGCCCCACGCCACGGCCCCGCCCATCTGCTGGTCCAGCAGGGCGGAGGCGCCCCACGTCCGGCCGAGGTTGCCGAAGTAGTCTGCGGCCAGGAGCCCGGTGCCGCCCATGATGGCGACGCCGAAGAACGCGTGGAAGCCCATGGTGGCCAACAGGAGCAGCAACCGCATGGGGTACGGTGCGCGGCGCGGCAGCGGGTCGGTGCCGATCATGGTGAGCACGAAGATGTAGCCGGTGAGCGCGAAGTGCAGGTTCATGAGCTCGTGGCCCACGTGGTCCCGCATGGCGTAGCCGAACGCGTCGGAGTAGTAGAAGAGCACGATGGACCCGGCGAAGTTGGCGGCCGCGAAGAGCGGGTGGGTCACCAGCTGCGAGAACTTGGAGTGGATGACGATCAACAGCCATTCACGCGGCCCGCGGGAGCTGTCGCGCCGGGGAGTGAGCGCCCGGAGTGCCAGCGTCACGGGTGCGCCGAGGACCAGGAAGATGGGGGTCACCATGGTGAGGGCCATATGGTCCACCATGTGCGCGGAGAACATCACCCGGCCGTAGACCGACGGCGGCCCCGAGGTCACGTAGGTGAGGACCACGAGTCCGATCACCCAGTTGACGGTCCGGAACCAGGGCCAGGAGTCGCCGCGTCGCTGCACCTTGCGCACGCCCAGAACGTAGGAGACCAGCGCAAAGAGCGCGACGGCGATCCAGAGCCAGTCGAGCCGCCACTCCGTAAGCCATCGCACCGGCGTCAGTTCCGGTGGCAGCTCGTAGCCGGAGAGGATGAAGGCCGGCGACGCGTCGGGTGCGAAGGTGGTGGGCTGTGGCGGAGCAGAGCGTCCCAGTGCCACGGCGATCCCTGATGTCGCTCCCATGACGATCAGCTCCGCGACCACCAGCTGCCAGAGCACGCTGCGGGCGGACCGGCCCATGGCGCGGTTGCCCAGCTGCGGGATGACCCAGCGGCGGTGCATAAGCCCGATGCCGCCCAGCACGAGGGCCGCCGCCGTCTTGGCCAGGATCAGTTGCCCGTAGGCCGAGCCGAAGAGATCGTCCCAAGTGGTGAGGCGGATGCTGGCATTGATCACGCCGGAGGCAAAGACCAGGGCGAAGGCAAAGCCGGCAAGGGACGAAAACCGGCGGAGAGTGGGTTCGGTGATGTCGGCGGTCCGCGCGGACGCACCCGCACCGGTGCCGCGTGCACCGGTGCCGCCCAGCACGCCGGAAAGCAGCGCCAGCATGATGATGCCGCCCACCCAGGCCGAGACGCCCACCAGGTGCAGTCCGAGGGAGTTGATGGCGCCCTCGTGGTCACTGGAGCTTGACGAGTGACCGATCAGGGCGAGGGGAACCAGTCCGCCCAGCGCCAGGATCAGGGTCAATGCCAGCCCGCCGCGGGAACGTACACCGAAGAGGGCAGTGGTGACCACGGCGGCGATTATGACCACGGCCAGCCAAGCGCGTCCCGTGTCTATATCCGTCATGAAGTAAACGAGGGAGCGGGTGAATTCCGGGTCTCCGGAAATGCCCTGCCCCGCAATGTCCGCATAACCCAACACCAGGACGGAGATCGCCGAGAGAGTCCAGACGGCGCCCGCCGTCGCGGCCACGGCCAGCGCCCGGGTGAACGCGGGGTGCTCCGGCGCGTTGCGGACCTTCGAACGCGAGCCGTTCCTGTCCCGCGGAAGGATGCCGGCCGCAAAGAACAGGCCGCCGATCACGGTGGCCACTGCGACGTTGTGAACTGCCTTGCTCACGGGCAACCCCCAGCGCACCAAGGCGCCGGGATCCGAGACTCCGCGGGCGGCAGCCGCGCCGGAGAAGATCAGTGCTGCGACCAGGCCTATGAACAACGCCGCCAGGCCGACGAGCAGCCACGGCCGGGAAACCCCGCCGGGGCCTTGGCCGGTGCCGCGCACGTCGCCGGGAGGTACGGGCGCTGCGGTTGTGGGCGTGGGATTTACTGCGGAAGGCACACCTCCATTGTCCGCTACGCCGCCCGGCTCAGCGAATCGGCCTCAGAGGGCCAGCTCAGCGAACCCGCCTCCCGGCCTTGGCACGGGACCCGGCCGGCAGCAATCCCGGCCGTGCCCGTGACACGCAAAAGGAGCGGCAACCCGAGGGTTGCCGCTCCTTTCAAGCCTGCGAAGAAGACTACTTCTTCTTGGCGACTGCAGCCTTCAGCTTGGAGCCGGCGGTCAGCTTGACGCTGTGGCCAGCGGCAATCTGAATGGTCTCGCCGGTCTGCGGGTTACGGCCGGTGCGGGCTGCACGGTCGGTGCGCTCGACGGCGAGCCAACCCGGGATGGTGATCTTCTCGCCCGCGGCGACAGAGGTCTCGAAGACCTCGAACAGTGCGTCGAGCACGGAGTTGACTGCTGCCTGGCTGGTGCCGGCCTTGCCTGCTACCTCTGCAACAAGTTCACTACGGTTCTTAGCCATTTATGTCCTCCTGGACGGTCATGATTTCTGGAGCCTGCACACGGCATGCGTACAAACCACTGTTCGAAAACTTACCAGCTTGGCGCCGCCGAGGTGGCAAATTCCGCGTGTTTTCGGCGTTTTTTGGGGAAAATCACCGTAATCGGCGCCGATCGCCGTCAAATTGCGCCGAGAGCGGACGCCTCTCCGTCGGGACCGTTTTCGCGGCGCGCGGCCGCGGTGAGTCCTGCCTCACTTTCAACGCCGCCCGGCGTGGGGATCCGGCCGCCGGAGTGGCTGCCTCCCGCGCGATACATTGAGGCGCGTGCCGTCCTCGTCCCCTGCTCCCTGGCCGGGTTTCCCGGCCGTGGGGGCCCGCGTGGGGGGCGGTGCGGGCCGGTCTGCTGCGGGGCCTGGCCGGGGGGGCGGTCGCGCCGTCGTTGCCGGTGGCGGCTGCGCGCCTGGCGGCATGCCGGGTTGTGGTTGGGGGGTTAAATGCGGGAGGACCCCCAACCTGTGGTTGGGGGTCCTCGACCGTGTAATGATGTTCCGGCGGTGACCTACTCTCCCACACCCTCCCGGGTGCAGTACCATCGGCGCTGTGGGTCTTAGCTTCCGGGTTCGGGATGGGACCGGGCGTTTCCCCCACGCTATGACCGCCGTAACCCTGTGTCCGCCACCCTGTCACGGCCCTGGTGGGGGTGTGGGGTGGGGAAGTCTGTGTGGTTACAACATGTGCTCTGCGACGTGTGGTCGCAGGTGTGGTGTTGTTATTTAGTTGTTGGTTCCTCAAGCAACGGGTTTGTTGGTTGGGAACCACATAGTGGACGCAAGCAGTCTTGTTTCTTTGTACCCTCTCCATGGTGTGAACGTCTTTTGAATCCGTTCACGGGGAGGGTGTGTGGTGTAAGTTATCGGCCTATTAGTACCGGTCAGCTTCACGAGTCGTTAGTCCTCGCTTCCACATCCGGCCTATCAACCCAGTGGT
>NZ_RBIR01000006.1 GCF_003634095.1 Arthrobacter oryzae | reverse complement strand
CGCAACGCCACGCACCAGATGAAGAAGCTCACCCTCGCGGACCTGAAAGCCTTCCGCGACCACCTGCGCATCCCCATCACGGACGAACAGCTCGAGGCGGACCTCTACCGGCCGCCGTACTACCACCCCGGCATGGACTCCCCGGAGATCCAGTACCTCATGGGCCGCCGCAAGGAACTCGGCGGATTCGTCCCCGAGCGGCGCTCCAAGCACACCGAGGTCACCCTCCCGGAGGACAAGGTCTACGAAGTCGCCAACCGCGGCTCCGGCAAGCAGCAGGCCGCCACCACCATGGCATTCGTCCGCCTGCTCAAGGACCTCATGCGGGACAAGGAGTTCGGCAAGCGGATCGTGCCGATCATTCCGGATGAGGCACGCACCTTCGGCATGGACGCGTTCTTCCCGACGGCGAAGATCTACAACCCGAACGGCCAGAACTACCTCTCCGTCGACCGCGAGCTGGTCCTGGCGTACAAGGAGTCCATCTCCGGCCAGATCGTGCACGCCGGCATCAACGAGGCCGGCTCCGTCGCCGCGTTCACGGCCGCGGGCACGTCCTACGCCACGCACGGCGAACCGCTTATCCCGGTCTACGTCTTCTACTCGATGTTCGGCTTCCAGCGCACGGGCGACTCCTTCTGGGCCGCAGCGGACCAGATGACCCGCGGGTTCATCATCGGCGCCACCGCCGGCCGCACCACCCTGACGGGCGAAGGCCTGCAGCACGCTGACGGGCACTCCCCGATGCTGGCGGCGACCAACCCGGCCGTCGTCACGTACGACCCGGCATACGGCTATGAGATCGGCGTCATCATGCGCGACGGCCTCAACCGGATGTACGGCCCGGGCCCTGCCGACAACGACCCGTCGCGGAACGTGATGTACTACATCACGGTCTACAACGAGCCGATCGTGCAGCCGCCGGCACCGGCGGAACTCGACGTCGAGGGCATCGTCAAGGGCATCTACCTGCTCGCGCCGGCCAAGATTGACGGCCCGCGCACGCAGATCCTGGCCTCCGGCGTGTCCGTCCCCTGGGCCCTCGAAGCCCAGCGGATCCTCGCCGAGGACTGGGGTGTCTCCGCCGATGTCTGGTCCGTGACGTCCTGGACCGAACTGCGCCGCGACGCCATGGCCGCCGAGGAAGACGCTTTCCTCAACCCCGGCCAGCCCGCACGCGTGCCGTTCGTCACCGAACAGCTCGCCGGCGCCACCGGCCCGATCGTCGCCGTCACCGACTACATGAAGGCAGTGCCGGACCAGATCCGCCAGTTCCTCCCGAACGAGTTCGCCTCGCTGGGTGCGGACGGCTTCGGCTTCTCCGACACCCGCGCCGCTGCCCGCCGCTTCTTCAAGAACGACATCCACTCCGTGGTTGTCCGTTCCCTGCAGATGCTGGCCCGCCGCGGCGAGGTGGACGCCCAGGCTCCGGCCCAGGCGATCGAGAAGTACCGCCTGCACAACGTGAACGCCGGCACCACGGGCAACGCCGGCGGCGACTCCTAACCGGACGCTCCGGGGCCGCAGGGCCAGATAACCGCCACGCACCGCGTCCGACGGCGGCTCCCTCCGAAAGGTGGGGGCCGCCGTCGGACGTTTAACCGCCCTCTTCCCCCGCCCGGTTCGCTCCCCCTTTCCCTTTCTCTCCCTCGCCTTCTCCCTCCCCCTCTCCCTCCCCTTCTCCCTCGCTTTCTCCCTTCGGGGGTCCTGTGACGCAGGACAACGGCAGTTGTAGCCTTCGCACAAATGGAGCTTGGGCGGCGCGCCCCGTATGCTCGATGCATGGCAGAGCCGATCACCACTCCCGAAAAACGCAAGCCGGCCTCGAGGGCGATGACTCCAGAGAAAGCGGAGACGCTCAAGAAGCTCCGGGCAAGCGTGGGCCAGCTGTCGACGACGACACTGCGGCAGCTGGAGAAGTCACTGCCGTGGTACAGCCGGCTGAACTCGGACGAACGCTCCGCCCTGGGCATGGTGGCCCAGAACGGCATCGCGGCGTTCGTCACCTGGTACGAACGGCCCAGCTCGCCGTCGTGGATCCTCTCGGACGTCTTCGGGACCGCCCCCACCGAGCTGACCCGCTCCATCAGCCTCCAGAAGGCGCTCCAGCTCATCCGGATCGTGGTGGAGGTGGTGGAGGACCAGGTCCCGATCATCGCCCCGGAAGCGGACCAGTCGGCCCTCCGGGAAGCCGTGCTGCGCTACTCGCGGGAGGTCGCCTTCGCCGCCGCCGATGTCTACGCCCGGGCCGCGGAATCCCGCGGCTCCTGGGACACGCGCCTGGAAGCCCTGATTGTCGATGCCATCCTCCGCGGCGAGAACACGGACGCGCTGCGGTCCAGGATCGCGGCCCTGGGCTGGAAAGCGCAGGAGCGCTTCACCGTGATGGTCGGAAATTCCCCGTCCGAACCAAGCGCCAGCTACGTCAGCGAACTGCGCCGCACCGCCGGACGCTTCGCCGAGGACGCCCTCGTGGGGATCCAGGGCGACCGCCTCATCCTCATCCTCGGCGGCGTCCAGGACCGGGAGACCGCATACCTGAAGCTCAGCGAGCTCTTCGCCCCGGGACCGGTGGTCTACGGTCCCGAGGCGGGCTCCCTCCTAGAGGCCAGCGGCTCCGCCCAGTCCGCGTTTGCCGGCCTCACCGCGGCCCGCGCCTGGCCCTCCGCGCCGCGGCCGGTGGCCGCCGACGACCTGCTTCCGGAGCGTGTGATCTCCGGCGACGACGCTGCCCGCCGCTCCCTGGTCAAGAACATCTACCGCCCCCTGCTGGCCGCCTCCAACGGGCTCGTGGAGACCCTGGGCACCTACCTGGAACTGGGGCATTCGCTCGAGGCGACAGCCCGCGAACTCTTCGTCCATGCCAATACGGTGCGCTACCGGCTCAAGCGCGTCTGTGACGTCACCGGCTGGGACCCGCTCCTGCCGCGGGAGGCGTTCGTGCTCCAGACCGCCCTCGTGGTGGGCCGTCTATCGGCGCCGCCGAAGGCCCCCACGGAGCGTCAGCCTCCCCGCAACGGCTCCTAATCCGTTGTAGACTTCCTACAAACTGACCCAGTGAGCTTGGTGCATGCAAACACGAATGTTCACGCGGTAATTTGGAAAGCTGGTTACGTGCTTGCAATCGTCTGCCCTGGACAGGGCTCCCAGACCCCTGGTTTTCTAGCCCCTTGGCTGGAACTGCCACCCGTCGCAGGCCTCCTGGCCTCCCTCAGCGAAATAGCAGGCATCGACCTCACCGCCCATGGAACCACTTCTGATGAGGAAACCATCAAGGACACTGCCGTCGCGCAGCCCTTGATCGTCGCCGCCGGCCTGGTGGCCGCGAAGTCACTCTTCGACGTCGAGCTCAGCACGCTGCCGGTGATCCTGGCCGGCCACTCCGTCGGCGAAATCACCGCGGCCTCGCTGGCCGGCGTCCTGACGGAAACCGAAGCCATGACGTTTGTCCGCGAACGCGCCAACAGCATGGCCGCCGCGGCCGCCGCCACCCCGACCGGCATGAGTGCCGTCGTCGGCGGCGACCCTGCGGAGGTCCTGGCAGCCATTGAGGCATCCGGCGCCACCGCCGCCAACGTCAACGGCGCGGGCCAGACGGTGGCCGCCGGCACCGTCGAACAGCTCAAGTCCCTGGCCGAGAACCCGCCGGCCAAGGCCCGGGTCATTCCGCTGAAGGTTGCCGGTGCGTTCCACACCACGCACATGGCGCCCGCCGCTGCGGCCCTCCAGGCCCTGCGCCCGTCGCTGCATCCCCGGAACCCGCAGGTTCCGCTGCTGTCCAACTTCGACGGCGCGGCAGTCGAGGACGGCGCCGCCGTCGTCGACAGCCTGATTGCCCAGGTCTCCCGCCCGGTCCGCTGGGACCGGTGCATGGAGACCATGGTGCAGCGCGGCGTGACCGGCGTGATCGAGCTGGCTCCCGCGGGGACGCTGGCCGGCCTCGCCAAGCGCGGCATGCCAGGCGTCAAGACCGTCACCGTCAAGACCCCGGACGACCTTTCCGCGGCCCTGGCCCTATTTGCAGAACTGGAGGGAGGGGCATGAGCGTTCCGACTCTGAAGCAGGCACCCGTGCAGGAAAATACCCGCATCATGGGTGTCGGAGCCTACCGGCCCAGCGTGATCGTGACCAATGACGATGTCTGCCAGTGGATCGATTCGTCCGATGAATGGATCCGCCAGCGCACGGGCATCGTGACCCGGCACCGCGCGCCCGCCGATGTCAGCGTGATCGACATGGCCGAAGGAGCCGCCCGCGAGGCGCTTCAGAAGGCCGGCATCGAGGCCTCTCAGCTCGGCGCCGTGATCGTTTCCACGGTCACCCACCCGTACGCCACGCCGTCCGCTGCGGCGAGCCTGGCCGACCGCCTCGGCGCGACGCCCGCTCCGGCCTTCGACATCTCCGCGGCCTGCGCCGGTTACTGCTACGGCATCGCCCAGGGCGACGCCCTGGTGCGCTCCGGTGCGGCCAAGTACGTTCTGGTGGTCGGGGCCGAAAAGCTCTCCGACGTCATCGACAACACGGAACGGACGATCTCCTTCCTGCTCGGCGACGGCGCGGGCGCCGTCGTCATCGGTCCCTCCGACACGCCGGGCATCGGCCCCTCGGTGTGGGGTTCGGACGGCAGCAAGTGGGACGCCATCGGCATGACCCACTCCATGCTGGACATCCGCGAACTTGCCCTGACCGGCAAGCGCGGCGGGGCTGTCAGCGACGAAGAAGCGGCAATGACCGACGCATCCCTGTGGCCGACCCTGCGCCAGGACGGCCAGACCGTCTTCCGCTGGGCCGTGTGGGAGATGGCCAAGGTGGCCCAGCAGGCGCTGGACGCCGCCGGCATCCAGGCTGAGGACCTCGCCGCCTTCATTCCGCACCAGGCCAACATGCGGATCATCGACGAGATGGCCAAGAAGCTTAAGCTTCCGGAGACCGTCAAGATTGCCCGTGACATCGCCGAAGCCGGCAATACGTCGGCGGCATCCATCCCCCTGGCCACCCACCGCCTGCTTGAGGAAAACCCCGAGCTCAGCGGCGGGCTGGCGCTGCAGATCGGCTTCGGAGCCGGTCTGGTCTTCGGCGCCCAGGTGATTGTGCTTCCTTAGGCAGCCACCCCGTTCACGAACTGAATACGTTCCGCCTGTTCGACCCTTGCACCGCATGTCCTGAGGTTCAGATCCTGCTGTGCAACACCACGCATTCCCGCACCAAGCCGAACCCTCGGTTTGAATCATTTCCGCCCACGACGGCCGGCATTCCACCGGCAGCCGAGGGCAACAACTAGAAAAGGAGCCATCAATGGCTAGCAACGAAGAAATCCTGGCCGGCCTGGCTGAAATCGTCAACGAGGAAACCGGCCTGGCCCCGGAGGCAGTCGAACTGGACAAGTCCTTCACCGAAGACCTGGACATCGACTCCATCTCCATGATGACCATCGTGGTCAACGCCGAAGAGAAGTTCGGCGTCCGCATCCCGGACGAAGAGGTCAAGAACCTCAAGACCGTCGGCGACGCCGTGGGCTTCATCGCCAACGCCCAGGCCTAGGTCTGATTTCCGCCGGCACCGGCGGACCCGCTGGCCGGTCCGGGCGCTGCAAAAGCGCCCGGACCGGAGCACCAGCACCATTAGCGCACCACCCCCGAGTTTTCCCCAACGCAGGCCCCGGTCATCCCGTTCGCGGTTCCGGACACGGCAGGCGCACCGACAGAGAGTGATCCCATGGCACGCAAAGTAGTCATTACCGGTCTGGGTGCCACCACACCCATCGGCGGCGATGTCCCCACGATGTGGAAGAACGCGCTCAAGGGCGTCTCCGGCGCGCACACGCTTGAGGACGACTGGGTGGCCAAGTACGAACTGCCTGTCCACTTCGCCGCACGCGCCATGACCCCGGCCCTCGAGGTCCTCAGCCGGGTCGAGGCCAAGCGCATGGACCCGTCCACCCAGTTCGCCGTGGTCGCCGCCCGCGAAGCGTGGGCCGACTCCGGCATCACCGAGATCGACCACGACCGTCTTGCCGTGGCCTTCGCCACCGGGATCGGCGGCGTCTGGACGCTCCTGGACGCGTGGGACACCCTGCGCGAAAAGGGCCCCCGCCGCGTTCTGCCGATGACCGTTCCCATGCTGATGCCCAACGGCCCGGCTGCGGCGGTAAGCCTTGACCTGGGCGCCCGCGCCGGCGCCCACACCCCCGTTTCCGCCTGCGCGTCCGGCACCGAGGCCGTTCACGTGGGCCTGGACCTGATCCGTGCCGGCAAGGCCGACGTCGTGGTCTGCGGCGGCGCCGAAGCCGCCATCCACCCGATGCCGATCGCCGCCTTCGCCTCCATGCAGGCGCTCTCGCGCCGCAACGACGATCCCGAGCACGCCTCACGCCCCTACGATCGTGACCGCGACGGCTTCGTCATGGGCGAAGGCGCCGGCGCCCTTGTCCTCGAAGCCGAGGAGCACGCCCTGGCCCGCGGCGCCCGGATCTACGCCGAGCTCGCCGGCACCTCGGTCACCGCCGACGCCTACCACATCACCGCCCCGGACCCCGAAGGCCTCGGCGCCACCCGCGCGCTGAAGGCTGCCATGTTCGACGGCCGCATCCAGCCCGAAGACATCGTCCACGTCAACGCGCACGCCACCTCCACCCCGGTCGGCGACAAGCCCGAGTACGCGGCCCTCAAGGCCGCCCTGGGCAAGCACGTGGACAGCGTCGCGGTCTCGGCCACCAAGTCCCAGATGGGGCACCTGCTGGGCGCCTCCGGTGCCGTCGAAGCCGTGCTGACTGTCATGGCCATCTACGACCGCAAGGCCCCGGTGACCATCAACCTGGAGAACCAGGATCCGGAAATCCCGCTGGACGTCGTCACGACGGCCCGCGACCTGCCCGCCGGCAGCATCGCCGCGCTGAGCAACTCGTTCGGCTTCGGCGGCCACAACGCCGTGATCGCGGTACGCAGCGTGTAGTTGCACCGCACCCGCACCAAAGAGCGATGGCGGCATGTGTTCCCTGGAACACATGCCGCCATCGCTCTTTTTCGTGCGTAGCTATGGAATTGCTGCTTGACCTGCTGGGGCGGGGTTGACCCGGCCGGGTCCTAGCCGACCTGGTGCAGCCAGCGCACGGGGGCGCCCTCGGCGGCGTGCCGGAACGGTTCGAGTTCCTCATCCCAGGCCTCACCCAAGGCAAGGGAGAGCTCGTGATAGACCGCCGAGGGGTCGCCCGCGCCGGACTCGTAGGCGTAACGGATGCGGTCCTCGGAGACCATGATGTTGCCGTGGACGTCGGTGGTGGCGTGGAAGATTCCAAGCTCCGGGGTGTGCGACCAGCGTCCGCCGTCGACCCCCTGGCTCGGCTCCTCGGTCACCTCATAGCGCAGGTGCGCCCAGCCGCGCAGGGCGGACGCCAATTGAGCCCCCGTGCCCGGGGTTCCGGTCCACGACAGCTCGGCCCGGAACATTCCGGGCGCGGCAGGCTGAGCAGTCCACTCCAAGTCTGTCCGCTTGTCCACGACAGACCCTATGGCCCACTCGACGTGGGGGCACAAGGCCGTCGGGGCAGAGTGAACAAACAACACACCGCGGGTCAGTGCAACAGACATTCCATCCTCCATAGCTGTAGGTACGTCTTCCCCAACGACCTGTGCCTGGATGTCTGTCTGTTGCGCGGATCCGAAATTGTGCCGGCGGTCCTGCCAATCTCCTAATTTACAACCGGTTTCCAAGCTGGACGTGAAGCATTCCAGCTTCAAGCTCAACTTGAAACTTCCCGGGCGTGAGTTTTATTCTGCCCTACGCCTCCTAATTACGCCAGTAGGATTCGGCGCGTCTTTCCCGGCGCGCCGCGCGGGTTTCCCGGGACCCTCCGGGAAGCGCCGGACGGGCCGATCCTCAGGCCCGAGGGTGCGCCTGCTGGTAGCTTTGCCGCAGCCGCTCCACGGACACGTGGGTGTAGAGCTGGGTGGTCGCGAGGCTGCTGTGGCCCAGGATCTCCTGCACGGCGCGCAGGTCCGCCCCGCCGTCGAGCAGATGCGTCGCCGCCGAGTGCCGCAGGGCGTGCGGCCCGGTGGCGGCGGTGTCCCCCAGCCGCTCCAGCATGTCCTTGACCACGCTGCGGACCTGGCGCTGGTCCACGCGCCCGCCGCGCGACCCCAGGAAGAGAGCCGGGCCGCTGGTCCCCGTGGCGAGGGCCGGGCGGCCCCGGCGGAGCCAGTCGTCGACGGCCAGGGCCGCCGGCAGTCCGTAGGGCACCGTGCGTTCCTTGTTGCCCTTGCCGAGCACGCGCAGGGTCCTGCGGTCCGGGTCGAGGTCGTCCACGTCCATGCCCGCCAGCTCGCCAACCCGGACACCGGTGGCATAGAGCAGCTCCACCATGGCCCGGTTTCGCAGGGCCAACGGTTCCCCCTCGGCTGAGGCAGTCTCCGCGTCCGCCACGAGCCGCCGGACCTGTTGCTGGTGCAGGACACCGGGCAGCGTCTTTTCCCGCTTCGGGGCCTTGAGCCGCAGGGCGGGATCGGCAGCGATCAGTTCCTCGCGGACGGCCCAGGCGGTGAAGGCCCGGGCGGTCGCGGCACGGCGTGCCAGGGTGGCCCGGGACTTCCCGGACTCGCTTTGGGCGCCAAGCCAGCGCCGCAGGGTTCCGAGCTCCAGCCCGGCAAGGTCCTGAACCCCCTCGGAGGCGGCGTGCGCCAGGAGGCTGCCGACGTCGGAGAGATAGGCCCGGACCGTGTGGGCGGACCGCCCGCGCTCGGCCTCCAGATAACGGCCGAAGCGTGCGGCTGCGTCCTCGAGCGACGCGGGGAGATTCTGGGTAGGCACCCTCCTACTCTGGCAGTATTCCGGCGGCATTCAAGGAGCCGGCCGGGCGAGCCGCCACTCACCGTTCGCCCGCGCCGCCCCGTCCCGGGGTCCGCGGTCACGTCAGTTCGACTTCCCGGAGCGTTTCCAGCCGCCGCCGCGGGTTTCGGCCAGCCCCAGCAGCCCCAGCCGGCCGAGCCCCGCGCGGACCGAATCCTGGCTCAGCCCGGCCACCGAGGCCAGTTTCTCGACGGAGCTGCCGGTCCGCAGCGGCAGGGCATCGAGCAGGATCAGGTCCTCGAGGGTGAGGCCGTCGTGCGCCTCCGTCCTGCCGGCCCTGTCCTCCGGCATCGACTCTCCGCTCGGGGAGGCGAGCTCGGCGATCTCCCCCGCATCCGTGACGCACACGGCCCCGCCTTCACGCAGTAGCCGGTGGCAGCCGGCGGAATTGGCGCTGTGGATTGATCCTGGCACGGCGCCCACGGCCCGGCCCAGGCTTTCGGCATGGTGGGCCGTGTTCAGGGCGCCGGAGCGCCACCTGGCCTCGACCACCACTGTGACCGACGCCAGTGCCGCGATAAGCCTGTTCCGCTGCAGGAACCGGTATCGCGTCGGCGCGGACCCGGGCGGGACCTCGGCCAGCACGGCTCCGTGGTCCGCCACCGCCCGCAGCAGGTCCTCATTGCCGGCCGGGTAGAAGCGGTCCACTCCCCCGGCCATGACGGCAATGGTGGGCACGCCGCCCGCACTTCCGGCCAGGGCCGCTCTGTGAGCGTGGGCGTCAATGCCGTAGGCGCCGCCGGAGACGATCGTGAAGCCGCGCTGGGCCAGCGAGTATGCGAGGTCACCCGTCACCGACGCCCCGTAGCTGGTGCTGTCCCGGGAACCCACCAAGGCGATCGCCCTGTCCGCCCGGGGCAGCTCCTGCTCTACGCCGCGCCACCACAGGCAAAGGGGTTCCTGCAGGCCGAGGTCCGCCAGCTGCCGCGGCCACAACTCATCCATGGGAATGATGATCCGTCCGCCGAGTCGCTGGATGGTGGCGAGATCCCGTTCCGGGGCCAAATCTGGAATGCGCGGGGCCCACCGCTTCAGCGCCTCGGCAAGCCCGGACCAGGCGCCGCCGGAGCCGCTGTCCGCCAGGATCCCGGTGATCTCCTGCTCCAGCTCCGGGCCGGCCCTGAGCCGGCCGCAGGCAACCCGCAGGGCATCCTGCGCTCCGACGGCCTGCACCAGGGCCAGGGCGGCCGCGTCCTGCGGCTCGAACAGCCGGGACAGGGCCGCCCGGGCAGTCCGTTCGTCATCGATCATGGTGGTTCCTTTCGTGGGGCTCGAGGTGCTGGCACGTGCCGGCGGGATCGATACGCTCACGGGGACGCCGCGGCGGCCTGGCGGAGGCCGAGGGCCTGCCCGACGTCGTCCGCGTCCGGCACGTCTCGCCCGGACAGGTCCGCCAGCGTCCACGACAAGCGCAGCACTCGGTCGTAGCCGCGGGCTGTCAGGACGCCGCGTTCCAGGGCGTAGTCCAGGATGCGGGTGGTGGCGGCATCCAGCCGCAGGACTCCGCGCAACAGCCGCCCCGGCACCTGTGCGTTCGTTTCCAGCCCGAACCCCAGCAGCCGGTCCAGCTGGCGGTTCCGGGCCGCACGGACCCGCTCAGCGATGCTGGCCGTTGCCTCCTCCGCAGCCGGCTGGCCGAAGCCGGCGAGCGAGACCCGCTCCACCTCCAGCTGGATGTCCACCCTGTCCAACAGGGGTCCGGACATCCGGGACTGGTACCGGCGGCGCATCGTGGGGGTGCAGACGCAGTCCACGCCCTTCCCGGTGGCCTTGCCGCAGGGACAGGGATTCGCCGCGAGGACCAGCTGGAACCGGGCCGGGTAGGCTGCGGACCCGGCCGAGCGGTGAATAACCAGCTCGCCGCTCTCCAGCGGCTGCCGCAGCGCGTCCAGGACGCCGCGGTCGTACTCCGGCGCCTCGTCCAGGAAGAGCACCCCGCGGTGGGCCCGGGACGCCGCCCCGGGCCGGGGAAGTCCGGACCCGCCGCCGATGATGGCCACTGCCGTCGCGGTGTGGTGCGGGTTCTCGTAGGGCGGCCGGCGCAGCAGCTGCACGGAGCCCGAGGGCAGCGCACACAGGGAGTGGATAGCGGTGACCTCCATGGCCTCGGTGTCGCCCAGGTCCGGTAGGAGGCCTGGCAGCCGCTCGGCCAGCATGGTCTTCCCCGCGCCCGGCGGGCCCGTGAGCAGGAGGTGGTGGGCACCGGCGGCCGCCACTTCCAAGGCCCGGCGCGCCGGGCCCTGGCCGGAGACATCGCACATGTCCGGCGCCAGCGCGGAGCCGGCGCCCGTCTCCGGGCAGCCGGCGTCGTCGGCCTCGGGTTCGAAGTCGAGGGCCAGGTCCTGCGGGTCCGCGCCGCAGTCGAAGGCGAGGCGGGCCAGCGTGGTGTAGCCCCGGACTCGTGCGCCCGGGACGAGTTGGGCCTCGGCCATGTTGGCCCGGGCCACGACGACCTCAGGATAGCCGGCCCGCACCGCGGCCATCACGGCCGGGAGGATTCCCCGCACGGGCCGCAGCCGGCCGTCCAGCCCGAGCTCGGCGATGAAGACGGTGCGGCCCGTGGACCGGATGTCATTGGCCGCCCGCAGGACCGCCATGGCGATGGCGAGGTCAAAGCCCGAGCCCCGCTTGGGCAGGGACGCCGGGATGAGGTTGGCCGTGATCTTGCGTCGGCTCAGCGGGATCCCCGAGTTCTGCGCCGCGGAGCGGATCCGTTCCTTGGCCTCGTTCAGCGCGGCATCCGGCAACCCCAGGATCACGAAGGCCGGCAGGGTCTGGCCGATGTCGGCCTCGACCTCCACGATGTAGCCGTTGAGACCCACCAGGGCCACGGAGTAGGTCCGGCCCAGGGCCATCTACCCCACCCCCTGGAGGTGCTCGACGGCGGGCTCACGGACGCCGTCGTCCAGCACGGCGATTACATCCACCCGGCGCCGGAGCATCCGCGGCTCATGGTCCCGGCACCACGCCGCCCCGAGGCGATGGAGCCGGGCCAGTTTCTCCACGCCCACGGCTTCAAAGGGATGCCCGTACGCCAGCGATCTCCGGGTCTTCACCTCGGCGATCACCAGGACGTCGCCGTCGAGCGCCACAATGTCGATCTCGCCCTCGGGGCAGCGCCAGTTGCGGTCCACCACGCGCATGCCGAGCGATTCAAGATACCCGGCGGCGAGTTCCTCCCCGCGCCGACCCAGCAGATCCTTGGCTCTCATGACTCCAGCGTGCAGCGCCGGCACGGACGGACACAGGGCACACTTTGGCTATGTGGATAACGGCAAGGGAAACCGCAGCGGGGCCAGCGCTCCTGATCGCATAATCAAGGCAGGACCAGACGAACTGCAGGAGGAAGAGGAATGAAAGTACTTTTCCTCGATATTGATGGAGTCGTCAACCGCGTAGGTACGAGACAGCGCTATCACGGCTTCATGGGCATCGATCCTGTCCTGGCATCCAGGGTCCGCAGGATCATCCTTGAAACTGACGCAGTCGTTGTTCTTACGTCCACATGGCGGTACTTCCAAGACGGCCGTGAGGAAGTCGACCGACACGTCTGCAAGACTTTTGACGTCACACCGACAGCGGACACAGGTTTTCGTGGCGAGGAGGTGAAGATGTGGCTGGACCAGCATCCGGAAGTTACGCGGTACGCCATTGTCGACGATGACACTGACTTCTATGCCGATCAGCCCTTGTTCACAACCAACTGGCAAACGGGAATCACCGACGAGGTTGCACTGCAGGTAAACGAATTTCTCAACAGAGGCGATTACCCATGAGTGAACATCTGCCAATCGCCCGGCGAGGGCCAGGCAATTAGGGTCAGGTGCCCAGGTCCTCAACCTTGGGCAGGGCGAGTTCCTCGCTGCGCGGCAGTTCCTCGACGTTGACGTCCTTGAACGTGATGACGCGGACGCTCTTGACGAACCGGGCGGAGCGGTAGACGTCCCACACCCAGGCGTCCTGCAGCGTCAGGTCGAAGTAGACCTCGCCGTCGGCGCTGCGGGCCTGGAGGTCAACGTGGTTGGCAAGGTAGAAACGCCGTTCGGTCTCGACCACATAGCTGAACAGCCCGACGACGTCGCGGTATTCGCGGTAGAGCTGTAGCTCCATGTCGGTTTCATAGTTTTCAAGGTCCTCGGCACTCATGGTTCCATCTTGCACCATCGGGCGCGGGCCGTGCGCCACAGCCCGCCGGCTCCGCGCGCCCCGGGAGCCGCCCGTGCAGGCCCGGCGGCCGGGATTGCCGGGCCCATCACCTGCAAGCGAGGGTTCACCTGCTGGCTAGAGCAGCTGCCAGCTGACCCGGTGGTACGGCGTGGGACCGGCAACCCGGAGCGCTTCCTTGTGTGCCGCGGTGCCGTAGCCCTTGTTCTCGTCCCAGCCGTAGGCCGGGTACTCAGTGTGCAGCCCGCTCATCATGGTGTCGCGTTCCACCTTGGCGATGATGCTGGCGGCGGCGACGCTGAGGCACTGCATGTCCGCTTTCACCAGCGTGTGCACCGGGGCGTCGCAGCCGGGTGCGGCGGGACCGTCGTCAAACAGGGAGGGCTGCAGATCCGGCGAGAGCCAGTTGTGGCTGCCGTCCAGCAGGACCACCTCGGGCGTGACGCCGGCGGCGAGGACCGCGAACCAGGCGCGGTTACCGGCAAGCCGCAGGGCGCCGATGATTCCGAGTTCATCGATCTCGTTCGCGGACGCGTGACCCACGGCGGAGGCGACGGCCCAGTCCCGCACCAGCGGCACCAACCGCTCCCGGTCCGCGACCTTGAGCAGCTTGCTGTCCCGGACGTCGGACAGGAGCTTTTGCCGCTGCAGGTCCACGACGGCGATTCCCACGCTGACGGGGCCGGCCAGGGCACCGCGGCCGACCTCGTCGATGCCCGCGAGCAGCCGCGCACCGGAGCCGCGGAAGCGGCGTTCGTAGTCCAGGGTGGGGGCTTCGGACATGGCGGTGCGCTTACTTTCCGGCCGGGGCGGGGACCGCGCGGAAGACGTCCGGATAGTTATCCAGTGCCGAAATCCTGTTCAGCGGCCACGCGATGACCGCGGCCCGGCCTTCGATATCGGACTCGTTGACGAAGCCGCCGTTGGTGTCCATGTGGGCGCGTGAGTCCGCGGAGTGGTTGCGGTTGTCGCCCATGACCCAGACCTTGCCCGCCGGCACGACGACGTCGAAGTCGTGGACCTGGGGAATCTCGGCGGGGTTGATGTACTTCTCGTTCAGCGGGGCGCCGTTGACGGTCAGTTGACCGCCCGCGTCGCAGCAGACCACGTGGTCTCCGGGCAGCCCGATGACGCGCTTGACCAGGTGCTGTTCCGAGTTGTCCGGCAGCAGACCGACGAACGTCAGCCCGTCCTGCACCCACGTGAACGGCCCCTTCTTTTTCTCCGCCGCCGGGGTGAGCCAGCCCTGGCTGTCCTTGAACACCACGACGTCCCCGCGTTCCAGTGCCATGGGCTTCGGCACGAGGAGGTTGACGAAGATGCGGTCGTTCACATCGAGGGTATTGACCATGGATTCGGACGGGATATAGAAGGCCCGGAACAGGAAGGTCTTGATCAGGAAGGAGAGCACCACGGCCACGACCACCACCGTGGCCACTTCCTTCAGCCACAGGAAGAACGGGCTGTGCCCTTCCCGCGCCTTGGCCTTGCGGGCACGCCGTGGGGAGCGGCCGGCGTGGGCGGGTCCGGCATGACGTTCCCCGCCGGCCCGATCGGCGCGGAGTGCTCCGGCGCCCTCGTCCCCCGAAGCCGCCGACGGCGCCGCCGCCGCAGCGCGCGCACGAGCGGTGCCGGTGCCCGTGCCCGCACCGGGCTCCGCACCGGAACCCGCCGCGCCGGCGCCCGCACCAGCCGTGCCGACCCCCGCGCCGGAGGCCCGGCCGTCCTCCACCCGGGCCTGCGGCAGCCGCGCGGTGGAAGGCTCGGCCTGAGGCTCGTCGGGAATCGCCGCGGAGGTTACCCGGGGCAGGTTCTGGCCCTGCGGATCCGGAGTGCGCGGTTCGGTCTCGGGCATCTACTGTCCGTTCGTCGTCGTCGTTGTCGCGGCCGGTTCGGACCGCGCTACTGCTGCAAATCTATCAAGCGGCCAGATGATCTGTACCGGCCTGCCGATGACGCGTTCCAACGGCACCATGCCGCCGCCGGGGGCGCCGAGGAGACTGCGGGAATCGGCCGACACGGAGCGGTGGTCCCCCATGAGCCACAGCCGGCCAGGCGGCACCTCGATGCTGAACTTGGTCGTGCTCGGCGCATCCCCCGGGTAGAGGTAGGGTTCCGCAACTGGCTGGCCGTTCACTGTGAGCCGGCCGGCCGCGTCGCAGCACACTACGCGGTCTCCGGGCAGCCCGATGACGCGTTTGACATACGTCGTGTCGCTGCCCGCGAGGCCAAGCCAGCGTCCGGCGTCGGCGAGGGCATCCGCCACGGGGCCGTTGCCGCTGTTCAGCGGGGCAAAGGAGCCACGGCCGTCGAAGACGACGACGTCGCCCCGGTTCAGGGGCTGGGAGCCGGTGCGGGCAACCAGGATCCGGTCCCCGGTGCGCAGGAGCGGTTCCATGGAAGCGGACGGGATGAAGTAGATATCCAGCCACAGCGAACGCACCACGGCGCTGATGGCCACCGCGAGGACCAGGGCAAGCAACGCAAAACGCCAGCCCGGTTTCCCGGGCTGGCGTTTTGGCTGTTCCATGTTCGGTATCCCCTGGCGCTGTCGTGAACTAAATTGCGCTGTTGCGGATAGCCCCGGCGCCGCACTGGCTGAGGCACCGGACACGGTCCAAGGACCCGCGGCGAAAGCCTGTCGTGACAGACGAAAGGCTTATTTGCCGGTCTGGAAGTCGCGCTTTTCCTTGATCTTCGCGGCCTTACCACGCAGGTTACGCATGTAGTAAAGCTTGGCGCGGCGCACGTCACCCTTGGAGACGAGCTCGATCTTGTCGATGATCGGGGAGTGCACCGGGAAGGTACGCTCCACGCCGACGCCGAAGGAGACCTTGCGGACGGTGAAGGTTTCGCGGACGCCATCGCCCTGGCGGCCCAGGACGAAGCCCTGGAAGACCTGGACGCGGGAGTTCTTGCCTTCGATGATGTTCACGTGAACCTTGATGGTGTCACCCGCGCGGAAGACGGGAACATCGGTGCGCAGCGAGGCTGCGTCTACGGAATCGAGGATATGCATTGATCCACTCCTGGTGAACGCCACAGGTCACTCACGTTGGGGTTACGGCGGACAAGCCCGAGGGCGAATGCCGCCCGGAAATCTCCGCCGAAATTTTGTCAATCCGGCCCTGTCTGGAATAGACGGAGCCGGGGTGCCGGGCTGTTGGTGGCGCTCCCCCTGTGGCAGGTTCGCAACCCAGCAGGCACAAGGACTAATTTTGCCACACGTGGTGCCGGTTAGCCCAATCCCGTCGGCTAGGCGTCCGGACGCTGCTTGAGCCGGCCGTCGACGACGTCGTACCCCAGATCGGCGAAGGCCGTGCGGTCCGCGCGGGGCAGTTTGCCGGCGTCGAATTCGGCGAGCAGATCAGGGCGGCGTTCGGCGGTGCGCCTGTACTGCTCGTGCCGGCGCCACTGGGCGATCTTGCCGTGGTTGCCGCTCAGCAGCACCGCCGGGACGTCCCGGTCCCGCCAGCTGGAGGGCTTCGTGTAGACGGGGTACTCCAGCAGCCCGTCCGAGTGGGACTCCTCCACGAGGGATTCGGGATTGCCGACGACGCCGGGCAGCAGGCGCCCGATTGCCTCAACCATGGCCAGCACGGCGACCTCGCCGCCGTTGAGGACATAGTCCCCCAGGCTCATCGGGCGCACCGTGAAGTGGTCCGCCGCCCATTCCAGGACCCGTTCATCGATGCCCTCGTACCGGCCGCAGGCGAAGACCAGCTGGTCCTCCTCCGCGAGCTGATGGGCGGTGGCCTGGGTGAACCGCTCCCCCGCCGGCGACGGGACAATCAGCACCGGCTTTCCGGCCTCCGCAGGGCGTTCGGCCGCGACCGCGGTGAGGGCCTGCGCCCAGGGTTCGGGCTTCATGACCATGCCGGCCCCGCCGCCGTAGGGGGTGTCATCGACCGTCCGGTGCCGGTCGGTGGTGAACTCCCGCAGATCGTGGACCCTCAGGTCCAGCAGGCCGTCCTGGCGGGCTTTGCCGATCAGGGACAATTCCAGCGGTGCCAGGTACTCCGGGAAGATGCTGACGACGTCGATCCTCATTTACGCGTCGCTCCCGGCGGCGTCGGCCTCGGCCGGCTTTTCAGCGGCAGGCGCTTCCGGGAACTCGTCGGTGTTGACCTCGAAGAGTCCGGCCGGCGGGGTGACAACGACGTACTTTTCGCCCACGTTGACCTCCGGCACGATCTGCTCCACGAACGGGATCAGGACCTCGGCGCCCTCGGTGGTGGTGACCACCAGGAGATCCTGGACCGGCAGGGTGTGCAGTGCGGACACCTTGCCCACCACGTTGCCGCCCACGCGGACGTCCAGGCCCACGAGTTCGTGCTCGTACCAGCCTTCGTCGTCGTCGTCGGCGCCGATGCCTTCGGTTTCGATGAACAGCTTGGCGCCGCGGAGGCCCTCGGCCTCGTTGCGGGTCTCGATCTCGTCGAAGCCCAACAGCAGGATGTCCTTGTTCCAGCGGGCGCTGATCACTGTCAGCGGCCCCGCCGACGCGGGCTCCACGATGAACTGGGTGCCGGGGACAAACCGGTCGCCGGGCGCATCGGTCAGCACCTGGACGGTCACTTCGCCGCGGATGCCGTGGGGTTTGCCGATTCGTGCCACCTGGAGCTGCATCTGTTCCTCTGTTCGGGGTTGGTCGTTATTGGGTTTGCGCGGAAAACAGTCCGGCCCCTCCACCATTATCTGGTGAAGGGGCCGGACTAAAGACAAGTAGTGCTGAACGCGTTAGCGGCGGCGGTCCGTGTCGACGACGTCGACCCTGACCGGCTCGCCATCCGCCAGCGCCGCGACCACAGTGCGCAATGCGCGTGCGGTCCGGCCCTGCCGGCCGATCACCCGTCCGAGGTCGTCCTGATGAACTCGCACCTCGAGGGTTTCCCCGCGGCGGTTGTTCTTCGCACTGACCTTGACGTCCTCGGGGCTGTCAACAATCCCGCGGACCAGGTGTTCGAGCGCTTCTGCCAGCAATTTACTCTGCCTCGGTGGTCTCTGCTTCGGCGGCGTCGGCGGGAGCCTCGGCAGCTTCGTCCTTCTTGGCCTTCTTGGTGATGGCTTCCGGGATGATCACGGAACCCTTTTCCGGGGTGACGAAGGCAGCCTTGGGAGCCTTGGTCTTCAAGGTTCCCTCCTGGCCGGGGAGACCCTTGAACTTCTGCCAGTCACCGGTGATCTTGAGGATCGCGGCGACCTGCTCGGACGGCTGTGCGCCGACGCCGAGCCAGTACTGGGCACGGTCCGTGTCGACCTCGATGTACGAGGGCTCTTCGGTCGGGTGGTACTTGCCGATCTCTTCGATGGCACGGCCATCACGCTTGGAGCGTGAGTCCATGACGACGATGCGGTAGTACGGTGCGCGCATCTTGCCAAAGCGCTTAAGGCGAATCTTTACGGCCACTTTTGTGGTCACTCCTGTTTCTGAAACGGGGTCGAGCCCGGCGTTCTGCACCCGTGGGGCGGGCCATACTAGGGGGTTCTGAAGGACAAGATCCGGACGCGGAGAGAGGGGCCACGCAGATCGAGTACCTGTTCATTGTGCCAGATCACCGGCAGGATTTCGACTTGACACGGGCCCGGTGTCCCGGCGCGCGGCCCGGACAGGGCAATCGGGGCGGGTCAGGACGTCCAGACGTAGAGTCCGGACCGCGTGGCGGGGTCCACCGCGGCGGCGAGTTCGGCGATCCGGCGGACGTAGGCCCGGGACTCGTCGGGACCGAAGGGCATGTCTTCCTCGGCGGCCCAGTTGGCGGCGACGTCCTCCAGGACGTCACCCTCCCCCTCGGTTTCGTAGCTGAGGAGTTCCGCGAGCGTCCGGACCATCGCGGCGGGGACGCCGAGCAGGGAGTCGCTGGCTACATCCACCATCGCCAGCTCATAGTCCGCGCCCGCGGCGTGCACTGCCACGCCGGCGAGATCGCCGAGGCGTTCCACCTCGAAGTCGCTGATATCGGGAATGCGGACGGCCCCGGAGGCCGCCGGGCCGCCGCTCTCGAGGGCGCTGGCGCGCTTGAGAGCGTCTTCGTGGGTGGACACAAAGATTTCGGTGAATCCCATGCAGCTAGTCCTTTAGGGTTCGGCGGCACGTGGACCGCTGTTTGTGGCGTCACTTCAGCCTAGCGCGACTTGGCCACCACGACTGGACATGCCCTCCGCCGGCCGCGAGCACTGGACATATAGGAGCCATGTCCATTGCTGGCCGACCGCGCCGGGCATGTCCCGGAAGGCCCGGCCTTAGCGAACGGCGACGCGGATCCGGTTGCGCCAGGGGTCCTCGAAGCGCAGCTCGGCGCCGGTGTGGTGCGCGGCGAGGCCGGCGACCTTGAGCCGGTCGGCCAGGGCCCCGACGTCGTCACCGGAGGGCACCTGGATGAGGACCTCGCCCAGGCCCAGGGTGTCGCGCCGGGGCCCGGCGCCGCGGCTGTTCCACACATTCATGGCCATGTGGTGGTGGTACCCGCCGGCTGAAACAAACAATGCCTGGCCGTGCCAGCCCGCGGTCTTCTCGAAGCCGAGAATGCCGACATAGAACTCGTGCGCGGAGTGGACGTCGCCCACCTGCAGGTGGACGTGCCCGACGCCGGCAGCCGCCTCGCGCTGGCCGGTCACCGACTCCTCGGTCAGGTATTCGTTCAGGTAGCGCTGCGGCGGCAGGGCGAGGCTGTCCATGACGACGTTCTTGCCCTCCCAGGACCACGCCTCCCGCGGCCGGTCCCAGTACAGCTCGATGCCGTTGCCTTCTGGATCGTTGAAGTAGAAGGCCTCGCTGACGAGGTGGTCCGCACTGCCGGTGAAGGACTGGGGCTCATACTGGGCCGCGCTGGCAACGGTAGCCGCCAGGGAGTGCTGGTCCTCGAAGAGAAGAGCGGTGTGGAAGAGTCCGGCCTCGCCGCGGGACGGAAGGCTCAGCCCGGGAGCGGGGGCCAGGTGGACCAGGGGCTTCTGCTGGCGGCCAAGGTAGAGCCCGCCGTCCTGTTCCGCGACGGTCTCCAGGCCGAGGGCTCGCTGGTAGTAGTCGGTCATGAGCTTCATGTCGCCGACCTTGAGCATCACAGTGCCCATGGTGAGTGCGGCGGGAAGGAGATCCTGGGTGCTGGCTTCTGCAGTCATCGAAACGCTCCGGGGTTCTGTGGCCACCGGCTCTCGGTGACCTTACATAGACTTAAATTACTTGAAGCTTCAATTTATTCCTAGCGGACGAGCCGGCCCCGCAGCACGAGGTGCTGCAGCTCCGACAGGGTGCCGAGGTGCACCCTGGGGTCCTCGGCGCAGAGCAGAACATCCGCACTTGCCCCTTCCGCGATCGACTCCGCGCCAAGCCAAGTCCGTGCGGACCAGCCCGCGGCGTCGAGGGCGGCCGCGGCGGGCAGGCCGGCGGCGTGCAGCGCCTGGATCTCGTCCACGATCCGGCCGTGCCCGATCACGCTGCCGGCGTCGGTCCCGGCGAAGATGGCCACCCCGGCCTCGTGGGCCTCGAGGATCCGTTCGGCCCGCCGCGCCCACAGCGAGCGCATGTGGGCCGCGTAGCGGGGGAACTTCGCCTCGGCCCGGGCGGCGATGTCTGGGAACGTGGCGATGTTGATCAGGGTGGGAACGATCGGGACGCCCTGCTCCACGAAACGCGGCAGGTGCCGCGGCAGCAGCCCGGTGCCGTGTTCGATGCAGTCGATGCCGGCGTCGAGCATGTCATCGAGGGTGCCTTCGGCGAAGCAGTGCGCGGTGACGCGGGCCCCCTCGTCATGGGCGGCGCGGATGGCATCCTTGAGTGCTCCGGCGGGGAAGCTGGCGGCGAGGTCGCCGGCGTCGCGGTCGATCCAGTCCCCCACGAGTTTGACCCAGCCGTCGCCCGCCCGGGCTTGCTTCCGGACGGCCTCGACCAGATCCTCCGGCTCCACCTCGACGGCGAAGCCGCGAAGGTACCGCCGGGTCCTGGCGATGTGCCGGCCGGCGCGGATGATCCGGGGAAGGTCAGCGCGCTGCTGGAGCCAGCGCGTGTCGTGGACGGCGCCGGCATCGCGGACCAGCAGCGTTCCGGCGTCGCGGTCCGCCAGGGCCTGGGCTTCCGCGGTGTCCTCGGGAACGTCCCCGCCCGGGCCGAGCCCGATATGGCAGTGCGCGTCGACCAGCCCCGGGATGACCCAGCCGTCCAGGACAAGGTCCGGCGCAGTCGCGGGCCGCCGGAAGGTCAGCTGCCCGTCCACCGCCCAGAGCCCGTGGCGCAGCTGGTCAGCCGCGGTGAGGACGGGGCCGCTGAACTCGATGATGCCGGTCATGGCGTCAAGCCTAGTCCCACGGCGGTCCGCCGTCCGCGTCACACAGGACCGCCCGATGGCGGCACGTGGTAGCTTCGTCTACGACCACACGGGTGCCCCTGCAGGGGCTGAGATCGGGCTGACGCGGCCTGCGACCGTTGAACCTGTCCGGGTAATGCCGGCGAAGGAAGTGAGCATTTCCGTGAACACCCCATTTACACAGCACAGCCCTGCCCAAAGTCAGACGGCCCGCAACGAGCCAACCCAAAGTCAGCCGGCGGCCACCACACAGTCACTGAAGTCCCATTCGCTGGCCTTCAGCACGGACCCGGAGCACGGCATCCGCGTTCCGGTGACCGAGATTGCCCTGGAGCCTTCACCGGGCGGCGCCCAGAACCCTCCGTTCCGGGTCTACCGCACGGCAGGACCGGGCAGTGATCCGGTCCGCGGGCTGGAGCCTTTCCGGACCGCCTGGATCGAGGCCAGGGCGGACACCGAACCGTACGCCGGGCGGGAACGGGAGCTGCTCGACGACGGCAAGTCGGCCGTGCGTCGGGGTGCGGCGTCGGCCGAGTGGCGGGGCGGGCGCCCGGTGCCCCGCCGCGCCGTCGACGGCAGGACCGTCACGCAGATGCGCTACGCGCGGGACGGCGTCATCACCCAGGAAATGCGGTTCGTCGCGCTGCGCGAGAACTGCGATGTGGAACTCGTGCGCAGCGAGGTGGCCGCGGGCCGGGCGATCATTCCCAACAACGTCAACCACCCGGAGTCAGAGCCGATGATCATCGGCAAGGCGTTCCTGGTCAAGATCAACGCCAATATCGGCAACTCGGCCGTGACCAGCTCCATCGCCGAGGAGGTCGACAAACTCCAGTGGGCCACCCAGTGGGGCGCGGACACGGTAATGGACCTCTCCACCGGTGACGACATCCACACCACGCGCGAATGGATCATCCGCAACTCCCCCGTCCCGATCGGCACGGTCCCGATTTACCAGGCGCTGGAGAAGGTCAACGGTGAGGCGAACGCCCTGACCTGGGAAATCTTCCGGGACACCGTAATCGAACAGTGCGAACAGGGCGTGGACTACATGACCATCCACGCCGGAGTGCTGCTGCGCTACGTGCCGCTGACGGCCAACCGGGTGACGGGCATCGTGTCCCGGGGAGGCTCGATCATGGCCGGCTGGTGCCTGGCGCACCATCAGGAGAACTTCCTCTACACCCACTTCGACGAGCTCTGCGAAATCTTCGCCAAGTACGACGTCGCGTTCTCCCTCGGTGACGGGCTGCGGCCCGGCGCGACGGCGGATGCCAACGACGCGGCGCAGTTTGCCGAGCTGGATACCCTGGCCGAGCTCACGCAGCGGGCGTGGGAGTTCGACGTCCAGGTCATGGTGGAGGGTCCCGGGCATGTGCCCTTCCACCTCGTGCGGGAAAACGTGGAGCGCCAGCAGGAACTCTGCAAGGGCGCCCCCTTCTATACGCTCGGGCCGCTGGTCACCGACATCGCTCCGGGGTATGACCACATCACCTCGGCGATCGGCGCCACGGAGATTGCCCGCTACGGCACCGCCATGCTCTGCTACGTCACGCCCAAGGAGCACCTCGGGCTGCCGAACAAGGACGACGTGAAGACGGGCGTGATCACCTACAAGATCGCGGCCCACGCCGCCGACCTCGCCAAGGGCCACCCCGGCGCCCACGAACGCGACGATGCCCTGTCCAAGGCGCGGTTTGAGTTCCGCTGGCGGGACCAGTTCGCGCTGTCCCTGGACCCAGTGACCGCCGAGGCCTTCCACGATGAGACGCTCCCCGCGGAGCCGGCCAAAACGGCGCACTTCTGCTCGATGTGCGGGCCGAAGTTCTGCTCGATGCGGATCAGCCAGGACATCCGGGAGGAATACGGCACCGGAAACTATGGTTCGGCGGATTCACAGGCGGCCCTGGCGCAGATGGCGGCCGGCATGCGGGAGAAGAGCAATGAGTTCCTGGCCTCCGGCGGCAAGGTCTACCTGCCGGAGCCGTCCGTCGGAGGCCCCGCGGCCTCCTAGCGGTACAGGCTAGGACGCGCGGGCGTGCTGGAGCCGGCTGACCTCGGCGATGAACGAGCGGATGGCCCGGTCCCCGTCGGTTGAGTCCTGGGGCCGGTGCCCTCCCGCCGCCGTGCGGTGCAGGGCACCGGTCTCGCGCAGGTAGCCGGCGATTTCCTCATACAGCGGCTCCCAGCCGCCCGTCAGGACCAGCGTCGGCACGCCCGGGACGATCTGCAGCGGGGCTTCCCACGGCGGGGCCTGCAGGCGGAGCCGGTGCGCGGCCCGGAGGGCCTCGGGGGTCGTGGCTCCCGGGGCATCGGCCGAGAAAGCGCGGCGGATGAATTCCCGTTGGAAGTCATCGTCGCTGAGGTTGTGCCGGACGTCGAAGAGCGGCTGCATGAGGGCCCGGTGCGCGGCGGTGGCCGGGAGCTCGGCGGTCAGGGACAGGCAGGCCGGCTCCACGAGGGTCAGCGACTGGACGAGGTCGGGACGCTCGACGGCGGCCATCATGGCGGCGATGGCGCCCTGCGAGTGGGCCACCACGTGGCCGCCGGCCTCGCCGCGGCCGTCGTCTGCCAGCGATGCGAGCACGATTGCGGCGTCGGCGGTGAAGTTTGTTTCCAGCGGTTCCGCGACGGCGTCGAACCCGTGCCGCCGCAGGAACAGCGCGTCGTATTCCAGCGCCATTCCGTGTTGCTTGGGCCACGCGGCGGCGCCAAAGCTGCCATCCCCGTGAACGAAGACTACGCGCTGCTTGAACATGGTCTAACCATATGGCACTTCAGCGCTGCTGCCGCCGGCGACACAGTCCCGGCGGCATCAGCAGCTGCGGCTACTTGCTGCCGCCGAGGAACTTGTCGAAGCCCTTGGGCAGGTTCAGCTGGGACGGATCGAAGTCGCCGCCCTGCTGGCCGAAGGACGCCCCGGTGGGCAGGGCCTTGGTGCCGGCCGCGCGCCGGGTCTCGGCGTCGCGCAGTTCCTGGGCAGCCTTGGCCGGGTTGCCGGAGCGGGCCTTCTTCTTGGGCGCGGTCTTGGCTCCCTTGCGGGCCCCGCCGCCCATGCCGGGCATCCCCGGCATGCCGGGCATGCCGCCGCCGGCGGCCATCTTCTTCATCATCTTCTGGGCCTGGGCAAACCGCTCCAGCAGGCCGTTGACCTCGGAGACGTGGACGCCGGAACCGCGGGCGATGCGGGCGCGGCGGGAGCCGTTGATGATCTTCGGCGCGACGCGCTCGTGCGGGGTCATGGACCGGACGATGGCCTCGACGCGGTCGATCTCGCGCTCGTCGAACTGCTCGAGCTGCTGGCGGATGTTCTGCGCGCCGGGCATCATCATGAGCATTTTCTTCATGGAGCCCATGTTGCGGATCTGCTGCATCTGGGCGAGGAAGTCGTCCAGGGTGAAGTCTTCCTGGTCGGCGAACTTCTGCGCCATCCGGGCGGCTTCATCCTTGTCCCAGGATTTCTCGGCCTGCTCGATCAGGGTGAGGACGTCACCCATGTCCAGGATGCGCGAGGCCATGCGGTCCGGGTGGAACAGCTCGAAGTCGTCCAGGCCTTCGCCGGTGGATGCGAACATGACGGGCTTGCCGGTCACCGAGGTGACGGAGAGCGCGGCGCCGCCGCGGGCGTCGCCGTCGAGCTTGGACAGCACGATGCCGGTGAAGTTGACGCCCTCGTCGAAGGCCATGGCCGTGTTGACGGCGTCCTGGCCGATCATGGCGTCGATCACGTACAGGACTTCGTTCGGGACGATCGCCCGGCGGATCTGGCGCGCCTGCTCCATCATCTCGGCGTCGATGCCGAGACGGCCGGCGGTGTCCACGATCACGACGTCGTGCAGGGTGCGCTTGGCTTCCTCGACGCCGGCACGGGCCACGGCGACCGGGTCACCGGCGGGGTGGTCGAGTTCGGTGGACGTGGCGCCCGGGTGCGGGGCGAACACGGGCACGCCGGCGCGCTGGCCGACCACCTGCAGCTGGGTGACGGCGTTCGGGCGCTGAAGGTCGCACGCCACCAGCATGGGGCTGTGGCCCTGGGCCTTGAGCCACTTGGACAGCTTGCCGGCCAGGGTGGTCTTACCGGCGCCCTGGAGGCCGGCCAGCATGATAATGGTGGGCCCGGTCTTGGCCAGGCGGATCCGGCGGGTCTCGCCACCGAGGATCTCCACGAGCTCTTCGTTGACGATCTTCACGATCTGCTGGCTCGGGTTCAGCGCGCCGGAGACCTCCGCGCCGAGGGCACGCTCGCGCACGCGGCCGGTGAACTCCCGGACCACGGGAACGGCGACGTCGGCGTCCAGAAGGGCACGCCGGATCTCGCGGACTGTGGCGTCAACGTCCGCCTCGGTCAGGCGGCCCTTGCCACGCAGATTCTTGAAGGTTGCTGTCAACCGGTCAGAGAGTGAATTGAACACGCGCCGTGCACTTCTTTCAGTGGATCTACAGGTGGCGGCCGGTCCGGCACGCCAGCGTCGCGGCTGGTGTTCGCCTGAACGAACCGCCTCGACAACGGGACTCGACTATCTAGGGTACCAAGATGCGCCTTCAAGATGGCATGCTGGCGTAGGTGACCAGCCAAACAACTGTAAAAACCTTACTCATCCTGGGCGCTTCGGGCGACCTGACCGGCAGGCTCCTGTTGCCGGGGCTGGCCCGCCTGGTGGCCCGGGGACGCGCCGACGGCCTCACCCTGGTAGGGGCGGGATCGGATCCCTGGACGCCGGAACAGTGGCTCGACCGCATCGAGGAGTCGTTCGCGGACGAGAACTCCCAGGCCGATGCCTACGGCAAGCGGGAGCTGAAACGGATCCGGCAGGACAGCACCTACCACCAGCTCGACGTCACGGCCGAGGGGCAGCTCGCTGGGCTGCTGGCCAAGCTTGAGGGCCCGGTGGCCGTCTACTTCGCGCTTCCGCCGCATGTCAGCCAGCTGGCCTGTGAGGCGCTGGCGCCGAAGGACCTGCCCGCCGGCACCCGGCTGGTGATGGAGAAGCCGTTCGGCTCGGACGTGGAGTCCGCGCGGCACCTGAACCGGACCCTCGCCGCGCTGGTCCCGGAGGACCACATCCATCGGGTGGACCACTTCCTGGGCAAGGCGACCGTCCTGAACATCCTGGGCCTGCGCTTTGCCAACGCCTTCCTCGAACCCGTCTGGAACCGCTCAACCATCGAGAAGGTGGAGATCATCTTCGATGAGGATCTCGCGCTGGAGGGCCGTGCCCGCTATTACGACGGCGCCGGCGCCCTCCGGGACATGATCCAGAGCCACTTGCTCCAGATCATGGCGCTCATGGCGATCGAGCCGCCGGCGTCCCTGGATGAGCGGGACCTCCGTGACGCCGTGGCGACCGTGCTGCGCGCCAGCAGCATCAAGGCGCCCTACGCAAAAAGCACGCGCCGCGCCCGGTACACCGCCGGCTCCATCGACGACCGCAAGATCCCCGACTACGTGAAGGAGAAAGGGGTAGATCCCGCCCGGGAGACGGAGACCCTGGCCGAGGTCGAAGTGCAGATCGACAACTGGCGCTGGGAGGGCGTGCCGTTCATCCTGCGCTCGGGCAAGGCGCTCGGCGGCATGCGCAAGGAAGCCGTGGTGACCTTCCGGCCGGTGCCCTATCTGCCGAAGGGGTTCACGGGCGTGGACTCCCCCAACCAGCTCAGGATCGGATTCGGACCGGATACTTTGCAGTTCGACGTCGATGTGAACGGCCCGGGCGATGTCCTGAGCCTGGACCGGGCCACGCTGCATGCGGAGCTGAGCGCCTCCGAGCTCCTCCCGTACGGCGAAGTCCTGGAAGGGGTCCTTACGGGCGATCCCCTGCTGTCCGTGCGTGCCGATACCGCCGAGGACTGCTGGCGCATCCTGGCGCCGGTACTCAAATCCTGGTCCGCCGGGAATGTCCCGCTGGAGGAATACCCCGCCGGAAGCCCCGGTCCGGCGGACTGGCCGGCGTAGCGGCAGACCCGCAGTGTGCTGAGCGGAGTCGCGCAATGCGCGCCCGCGGCACACGACCCACGGCACACGAAGACACACGACAAAGCGGGCCGGATGCCTTCTCAGGCATCCGGCCCGCTTTGTCAGTTTGGCCTTTTCAGTGCGGCAGTGTCAGTGCTGCAGTGTCAGTGCGGCGATGTCCGGCTCCCTTCCGGGGCGGACGCTGAGCAGCTAGATCGCTGCCGAGCCGCGCTCTCCGGTGCGGACCCTGACGGCCTCGAACACGTCCATCGTCCAGACCTTGCCGTCGCCGGCCCGGCCCGTGTTTGAACTGGCGATGATGACATCCAGGATGTCGTCGGCCTGTTCGTCGGTGGCCAGGACTTCTACCCGGATCTTGGGCAGGAGGTCCACGTTGTACTCGGCGCCGCGGTACACCTCGGTGTAGCCGCGCTGCCGGCCGTAGCCGCTTGCCGCGCTGACCGTGAGGCCCTGCACACCGTAGGCCTCCAGGCCCTCGCGAATAGCTTCCAGCTTTTCCGGACGAACGATTGCCGTGATCAGTTTCATGCCCCCACACTTTCCTTACCCGTTGCGTTCTTCTTGCCGTTGGACGCGACGTCCACCGGTGCTGCGGAGACTGAGCTGTCTTCCTGCGGTTTGCCGGTAATGAGCTCGTGCAGCGGCTGGAAGCTGCCGCCGTGGCCGCCGACGCCGAACTCGTAGGCCGTCTCGGCGTGCAGGCTCAGGTCCACGCCGACGACTTCCTGTTCCTGGGAGACCCGGAAGCCCATGAGCTTGTGGATCGGGAAGGCGATGATGAAGGTCATCACCGCGGTGAAGGCGATGGAGATCAGGGCCGCGAGGGTCTGGGCGACCAGCTGCGTGGTGCCGCCGCCGTAGAACAGGCCTGCGGGGCCCTGGGTCGGGGTGGCGAGGAAGCCGATCGCCACGGTGCCGATGACGCCGGAGACGAGGTGGACACCGACGACGTCGAGCGAGTCATCGTAGCCGAACTTGAACTTCAGGCCGACGGCGAGCGCGGAAGCCACACCGGCCGCGACGCCGAGGGCGATCGCGCCGAGCGGGGAGACGTTGGCGCAGGCCGGGGTGATGGCAACAAGGCCGGCCACGACGCCGGAGGCGGCACCGAGGGAAGTCGGGTGACCGTCGCGGAAGCGTTCCACGGCGAGCCAGCCCAGCATCGCGGCGGCCGGGGCGGCCAGGGTGTTGATCCAGATGAGGCCTGCCTGCTCTACGGTCGCGGCGGCGCCGGCGTTGAAGCCGAACCAGCCGAACCACAGGATGGCCGCGCCGAGCATGACGAACGGGATGTTGTGCGGGCGGTGGTTCGGGTCCTTGCCGAAGCCCTTCCGGTTGCCGATGATCAGGACCAGGATGAGGCCCGCGACGCCGGCGTTGATGTGGACCACCGTGCCGCCGGCGAAGTCGATGACGGGTGCGAACGTCTTGCCGAACCAGCCGTTAGCGGAGAAGAGGCCGCCGCCCCAGACCATGAAGGCCAGCGGCGCGTAGACCAGGGTGGCCCAGATGGGGGTGAAGACCACCCAGGCGGAGAACTTGGCGCGGTCGGCGACAGCACCGGAGATCAGGGCCACGGTGATGATCGCGAAGGTGGCTGCGTAGCCGACCTTGAGCAGATCAGCGGGCTCGGTGAAGCCGTGGAGGCCGAAGTGGCTGAACGGGTTCGCGAAGATCTGGTAGAAGTTGTCGTCGTTGCTCGTAGCCATCGAAGCGCCCCAGAGGACCCACATGATGCCAACGGTTCCGATGGCGACGAAGCTCATCATCATCATGTTCAAAGCCGACTTGGCGCGAGTCATGCCGCCGTAGAAGAATGCTAGGCCCGGGGTCATGAACAGCACTAAGGCTGCGGCGACCAGGAGCCAAACGAGACCTGCGGTGAGTTCCATGGTCTACGTCCTCTCTTGCTTTTAGGTGCGGAGTGGTCCGCCGGTCCCAACGCATTATTTGCGTTCTAGTAAAGATTTTCGCGGGGCTGTGTTTCGCTGGCGGAGGATTTGCATTGCCGGGAAGTTACAAGAACCTCCCGGACGTAAATGGTGCGTCTCATGCTTGTTACGGTTATGTTTCATCCGTTTAATTTCTCTCTTGGGGGCCGGCCGCCACGGGCCCCGCTTCCAGCCAAGGACGACAGCACTATGAGCAACCCCTCCCGCCCCGCCGGCGAAGCAGCCCCGCAGGTGCCCTCCGGGGCTCCGGGGCGTTCGCGCCTGCCCCGGGATATCAAGGTGATGCTGGTCGCGGCGTTCCTGATCGCCATCGGCTTTGGCCTCGTCGCACCGGTGCTGCCCCAGTTCGCGACCACGTTCGACGTCGGCGCGACGGCGGCTGCCGTGATCGTGAGCATCTTTGCGTTCATGCGGCTCGTGTTCGCCCCGGCTGGCGGCGCCCTGATCGTGAAGCTGGGCGAACGGCCCGTTTACGTCGCCGGACTGCTGATCGTGGCGGTGTCGACGGCGGCCTGCGCCTTCGCCCAGGACTACTGGCAGCTGCTGATCTTCCGCGGCCTGGGCGGCGCGGGCTCGGTGATGTTCACCGTGGCGTCCATGGCACTGGTGGTCCGGCTCGCGCCGCCGGAGAGCCGGGGCCGGGTTTCCGGTGCCTATGCCTCGGCCTTCCTGATTGGCAATGTCTGCGGACCGATCGTCGGCGGGCTGCTGGCCGGGTTCGGCCTGCGGGTGCCGTTCCTCGCCTATGCGGCGGCCCTGCTCCTGGCCGCCTTCGTGGTGCAGACCCAGCTCAGTCACGTGCCGGCCGCCTCGCGGGAGTCCGGCGCCGCAGCCCCGGCGATGGAGCTCCGCGACGCGCTGCGGGACAGCGCGTACCGTGCGGGCCTGTTTTCCAGCTTCGCCAACGGCTGGGCCACGTTCGGGGTGAGGATGGCCACGGTGCCGCTGTTCGCCGTCGTGGCGCTCGGCGCCGGGCCGCAGTCTGCCGGTTGGGCCCTGGCCGTGTTTGCGGGCGGAAACGCGGTGGCACTGACATTCTCCGGCCGGCTGGCGGACAGCCTGGGCCGCAAGCCGCTCCTACTGGCCGGGCTGTTGGTCACCGGCACGGCCACGGCGGCGATCGGGTTCACGCACGAGCTGCCCTGGTTCCTGCTCGCCTCCGCCTGCGCCGGGATCGGCTCCGGGCTGCTGGGACCGGCGCAACAGGCTGCCATTGCCGATGTGATCGGCAATGAACGCTCGGGCGGCCGGGTCCTGGCGGTCTTTCAAATGGCCTCCGACAGCGGCGCGATCGTCGGGCCCGTGGTGGCCGGGCTGCTGGCGGACCGGCTCGGCTATGGCTGGGCCTTCGGCGTCACTGGAGGCGTGCTGCTGGCCGCCGCGGCCGTGTGGCTGACGGCCCGCGAAACCTTCCAGCGTCCGTTCTCCTGAGTGTCAGCGCTCGCGCTTCCAGTAATTGACTAGGCTAAGGGCAAACCAACCAAGACTGCTGGAGAATCCGTCATGCCCGACACTGACCACCCGTTAACCGACCAGGAGCCTGACTCCATAAGAGCCCGGCCACCCCGCAGAGTCACCAGGATGCGTCGTATCGCGGTCATCGCGGCCATCGCCGTCGTTGCACTGGTGGCCGTGCTGCTCACGGTGTCGTTGAACGCCAACAAGGCCGGCACCGCTCAAGCTCCCGTCCAGGACACGCCGGTGAAGCCTGCCCCGACCGGGAAGGCTCCGGCCGTCACGTACTACAAGCAGATTCCGCCGCCCAGCGGTTCCCCGTTGGAGAACGTGGATCCGCTGGAACTGACGGTGAAGAACGAGCCCGTGGGAACCACCCTGAACAAGGGCACGGTCGGGATTTCGCTGGAAGCAACCGATCTGGCGGACCCCGCGCTGAGCGCCACCAACGCTTCTATGGTGAAGCTGCTCAAGGACTCCGAGGACACCGTGCTGCGATTCGGAGGAAACGCTGTCGATCGCCGGTTCTTCTGGACTTCCACGGGCGAGGCGCTGCCCGCCAGCTACACGGGAGACAAGACACGGCCGGCCAAGGTGGTCACGCCGGATGACTTCCAGCGGGTGGCCGCCCTCCTGGAGGCGACCAATGCCAAGATCAGCCTCACCGTGGACCTCGGACACTACAGCCCCGACCGCGCTGCGGACATGATCAAGTACGCGTCAAAGATCTTCGGCCCGCGTCTGCTGAGCTTCACCGTCGGTAACGAACCCAACGGGTTTGCCTATACAAAACTGCGGCCGGCCGACTACGGCATCGAAAAGTACGTCACGGAACTTAAGGCGTATGCCGACGCCATCTACGCTGCCGCCCCCAACGTGGTCATCTCCGGACCTGGAGTCTATGACCAAAAGTGGTGGAAGCCCTTTATGGATGCCGATCTGCCGCAGAAGAAGGTTCTGTCCTTCCATAACTACCCGCTCTACAGCTGCACTGACACGACGTCGGACGGCTTCCCGACAATCCCCAACCTGCTGGGACAGGCAATTCACCAGCGCGCCGCCAGCTACCAGCAGCATGCCCTTGACGCGGCAAAATCTGCCGGGATGGAGACATGGCTCGCGGAAACGGGAATGTCCGCATGCCCCGGCTCCAACCAGACAACCAAGACCCATGCGACAGCGCTGTGGGCCGCGGACTATTCCTTGAACGCCGCCCGGCTTGGCATCACCAGGCTTGGCTTCCACAGCTCAATGGCCACCTGCAAGGGCGGCCCGCCAATGTCAGTGATCTGCAGCGGCGGCGCCTACCTGGAGCCCAATGGCGAGATGGTCCCCCGTGCGAACTACTTCGGCATGGCGATGGTCGCCGACCTGGCGCCGGGGAAGTTCCTCAATCTGGACAGCAAGGGCGGCGGCTCGTCCAACACCTACGCGCTGCAGAACGCTGACGGCAGCACCACGGTGGTCATCGTCAACAAAAACGACCCCGCGAAGGCCGCCCAGACCGAGGTGTCGCTCACGCTGCCCGGCTATGCCCTTCGCGGAACCATGACCCAGCTCAGCGGCCCCCGTCTGGACGCCCAGGACAGCACTGTGATCGACGGAGCCAAGGCAGGTCCCGTTCCTGCCGCGAAACGGGCCACCGTGCCGGGATTCTCCTACGGTTCCCAGACGCAGAAGTTCAAGCTGACGGCCGGCACCGTGACGGTGCTCAACTTCAGCTACTGACCCGACGCCCCAGCCGGGGCTGCGGTTAACAAGAAGTGCCCCGGTCCTGTGGACCGGGGCACTTCTTGTTGCGGTGGTGCCTGTTAGTTCAGCAGCGCGTCCACAAACGCCTCGGCGTCGAACGGGGCGAGGTCGTCGGCTCCTTCGCCCAGCCCGATCAGCTTGACCGGCACGCCGAGGGACTTCTGGATGGCCACCACGATCCCGCCCTTGGCGGTGCCGTCCAGCTTGGTCAGGACGATCCCGGTGATGTTCACCACCTCGGCGAACACCCGGGCCTGGTTGAGCCCGTTCTGGCCCGTGGTGGCGTCCAGGACCAGCAGCACCTCGTCCACTTCGGCGAGCTTTTCGATGACCCGCTTGACCTTGCCGAGCTCGTCCATCAGGCCGACCTTGTTCTGCAGGCGCCCCGCAGTGTCGATCATGACGACGTCGACCTCCTGGTCGATGCCTGCCTTGACGGCCTCGTAGGCGACCGATGCCGGGTCCGCACCTTCAATGTCCGACTTCACGGTGGGCACGCCCACGCGCTGGCCCCACGTGGCCAGCTGCTCGGCGGCGGCGGCGCGGAAGGTGTCGGCGGCGCCCAGCAGCACGTCCTTGTCCTCGGCCACGAGCACGCGGGCGAGCTTGCCCACGGTGGTGGTCTTGCCGACGCCGTTGACGCCGACCACCATCATGACGGCGGGCTTGTCCGCGTGGCGCTGGACGTTCAGGCTGCGGTCCATAGTGGGATCCACCAGCTTGATGAGTTCCTCGCGGAGCAGCGCCTTGACGTGCTCGGGCGAACGGGTGCCAATCACCTTGACGCGTTCGCGGAGCGCGTCCACGAGCTGCATGGTCGGTTCCGTGCCGAGGTCGGCCAGCAGGAGGGTTTCCTCGACCTCGTCCCAGACGTTTTCGTCGATCTTGTCCGCGGAGAGCAGCGCCAGCAGTCCCTTGCCCAGGATGGTGTTGGACTTGACCAGCCGCTCGCGGAGGCGGGTCAGGCGACCGGCCACCGGCAGCGGGGTTTCCACCGGCACGGTTTCCAGGCCGGCGGCGTTGTCCGGCACCTCGACCGTTTCGGGACCTGCGAGCCCGACGCCGTCCGGTGCGGATCGTTCCGGAGCCGGCGCGGGACGGTCCTCCACCAAGGTTCCGGCTCCCCGCGCCTGCACGGGATCGTTTGCGTCACGCGTGCCGGGATAGTTCTTGACGTTCTTCCGGGTCTTCATGAGCACCGGAATCAGCGCGCCGAGGACCACCAGGACAGCGAGAATGGGCAGAATAATAGGGAGGATGTCGTTCACTCCCCTAGCTTCTCACAAACCCCAAATGGGCCGTGGCCAGCGTTTTCGTTGCGCCTGTGGGGGCTGACCCTATACGTCAGCACCGAGCCGTTGACTGATGACCGTGGAAACGCCGTCGCCGCGCATTGTGACGCCGTAGAGGGCGTCGGCAACCTCCATGGTGCGCTTCTGGTGGGTGATGACGATCAGCTGGCTGGATTCGCGCAGCTCTTCGAAGATGGTGATGAGCCGGCCCAGGTTGGTGTCATCGAGGGCCGCCTCCACCTCGTCCATGACGTAGAACGGCGAGGGCCTGGCCTTGAAGATGGCCACCAGCAGCGCTACCGCCGTCAGGGAACGCTCGCCGCCGGAGAGCAGCGAGAGCCGCTTGATCTTCTTGCCGGCCGGCCGGGCTTCCACTTCGATGCCGGTGGTGAGCATGTCCGAGGGGTCGGTCAGGACCAGCCGGCCCTCGCCGCCCGGGAACAGCCGGGCGAAGACGCGGACAAACTGCCGGGACGTGTCCTCGAAGGCTTCGGCAAAAACCTTCTGGACGCGCTCGTCGACTTCCTTGATGATGTCCAGCAGGTCCTTGCGGCTGGATTTGAGGTCTTCAAGCTGGGTGCTGAGGAACTGGTGGCGCTCCTCGAGCGCGGCGAACTCCTCGAGCGCCAGCGGGTTGACCTTGCCTAGGGCCGAGAGGTCGCGTTCGGCGCGTTTGAGCCGCTTTTCCTGTTCCTCCCGGACGAAGGGCGTGCCTTCGGCAATCTCGCGCCCCTCCTCGTCCACCGGGGCGCGCAGGGCGGCCCATTTGTCTGCGGCGCCGCCGGCGGGCACGGGAACCGGCCGGTCCGGCCCGTAGTCGGCCACGAGCTGCTCGGCGGTCAGCCCGAGCTCGTCCACGCTCTTGAGTTCCAGCGCCTCGATCCGCAGCCGCTGCTGCGTGCGGGCGAGCTCGTCGCGGTGGACGGAGTCAGTGAGTTCGGCCAGTTCCCGGGCCAGGGCGTCGTTACCGCTCCGGACGGCGGCCAGGTCGCGCTCCATTTCCTCCCGGCGTTCCTCGGCGCCGTCCCGTTCCCTGCGGGCCAGCTCCACGGACACGTCGATGAAACCGATCACTTGCTGCGCGGCGTCGGCGACAGCGGCCGCGCGCCCGGCCTGAACCCGCCGGCGGCGGGCCCGTTCCGCGGCTTCCTCCCGTGCACGGCGCTCGGTGGCCGCGGCCCGTTCCAGCGACGCGGCCCGGTTGCGGGTGGCCGTGAGCTGTTCCTCGGCGCTGCGCAGCGCCAGCCGGGCCTCCATCTCGGCCGTGCGGGCCAGCGAGGCGGCCAGGGCCAGCGCGTCGCGGTGCTCCGGGGAGGGTTCCTGCTCCGCGGGGGCCTCCTGGGCCGCGGCGAGCCGTGCGGTCACCGTTTCCAAGGCAAGTTGTTCGCTGACGATGTTGGCCTCCGCGCTGGCCAGGGACGCGGCCAGGCGTTCGCTTTCCCCGACGGCACTGCGCAGGACCGAGTTGAGGTGGCCCAGGCGTTCGGCGACGGCGGCGAGTTTCGCGTCGGAGTCGTGGAGCTTCGCGAGGGCCGCGTCCGCACGGTCCCGGGCCTCGGCACGCCGCGTCCGGGCGGTGGCGAGGGAGAAGCGGTTGCGTTCGAGCCCCGCCGTGACGGAGGCAAGCTTCGCGGCGGCGTCGTCGACGGCCGCCTGGACTTCCAGCAGCGACGGCGCGGTCGCGGAGCCGCCGGTGACGGTCAACGCCGTGAAGACGTCCCCTGCCCGGGTCACGGCGGTGAGTTCGGGGTGCGCGGCGGTCAGCTGTGCGGCGGCGTCCAGGCCATCGACGACGGCGATGCCCGCCAGCAGGGCGGCCAACGGCAGGCCGGCCGCGTCCGGCCCCGCGGAAACCAGTTCCGCGGCCCAGCGCGCGCCCGCCGGCAACGTGGTGCCGCCGCCCGCGGCGGGGACCGGCCGCAACGCGGACCCGCCCGGAGCATCGGACCCGCCTGGAGCGTCGGCCACGCCAGCGGAGGCCAGCAGCAGCGCGGCGCGGCCGGCGTCGTCCTCGCGGAGCAGTTTCACGGCGGCGGCGGCGGTCTCCCGGTCCCGGACCACCACGGCGTCAGAGGCGGCACCCAGTGCGGCAGCGATGGCGGGTTCGAATCCGGCCTCCACCGTGATCATGGACGCCAGGGATCCCAAGACGCCGGCGGCGAGGATCCCGGAATTTCCGGCCCCGAGCACGTGCTCGGAGCCGTCCTTGCGGTTCAGCCCGAGCTGCAGGGCTTCGCGGCGGGCCTTGAGGGCTCCGCGTTCCCGCTCGCCCTCCCGCTCTGCCGCTTCCAGTTCATCGATCTCGGCGAGGACGGCGTCCAGGGCCTCACTGGCGGCCTCGTACTCGGCGTCGAGCGATTCCTCGCCGTCTTCAACCCCTGCGACCTGCGTTTCGAGGGCCGTGAACTCACTGTGCGCCTGCCGGCGGCGCTCCTCCCCCGCTTTGAGCGATTCGCGCAGGCGGCCGAGCTCGGCCTGGGCAGACTCGACCCGGGACCGTGCCGCGCCCACCTGCCCCGCAAGTTTCGCCAGGCCTTCGCGCCGGTCCGCGGCAGCACGGAGCAGGGCCGCGAGCCGCTTGTCCTCGGCGGCGGCGGCACGTTCGGCGTCCTGTTTCGCGGCCGTCGCCGTGTCCAGCGCCGCCGTGCGTTCCAGGATCTGGCCTTCCAGCCCGGCTTGCTCGTCGCGGACGCGGGCGGCCTGCTGTTCCAGCTGGTCCGGGTCCCGGCCGGTGTCCGCAACCACGTCCGCGGCGCCGAGCAGGCGGCGGCGTTCCTCGGCGAGGGAACCGAGGGAACGGAGCCGTTCGCGCCCGGTGGAGAGGGAGTACCAGTTTTCCCGGGCGGCGTTCAGCGTAGGCGTGGCCTCGGCGGCGAGCTGTTCGAGGGCCGCCTGGCGCTGGCGGCCGGCGTCGAGGTCACGTTCGACGACGGCGCGGCGCGTCTTGAGCGCCGTTTCATCCGCGACTTCCTGCGCCAAGGCGGACTGCAGTTGCACGAGGTCGTCGGCCAGGAGGCGTGAGCGCGCGTCGCGGACCTCGAACTGGACGCTCTGGGCGCGCCGGGCAACTTCCGCCTGTTTTCCCAGCGGGGTCAGCTGCCGCCGGATTTCGCCGGTGAGGTCACTGAGCCGGGACAGGTTGGCCTGCATGGCTTCGAGCTTGCGGACGGTCTTTTCCTTGCGGCGGCGGTGCTTGAGGATGCCGGCGGCCTCTTCGATGAAACCGCGCCGGTCCTCCGGGGTGGCGTGCAGGACCTTATCCAGCTGGCCCTGGCCGACAATCACGTGCATCTCGCGGCCCAGGCCCGAGTCGGAGAGCAGTTCCTGGATATCCAGCAGCCGGCAGCCCGCTCCGTTGATGGCGTACTCCGAGCCGCCGGTCCGGAACAGGGTGCGCGAGATGGTGACCTCGCTGTATTCGATCGGCAGGGCGCCGTCGCTGTTGTCGATGGTCAGCGAGACGTGGGCCCGGCCGAGGGGCGGCCGGCCCGAGGTGCCCGCGAAGATCACGTCCTCCATCTTGCCGCCGCGGAGTGTCTTGGCCCCCTGCTCGCCCATGACCCACGCCAGGGCATCCACCACGTTCGACTTACCGGAACCGTTGGGGCCCACCACGGCGGTAACGCCGGGTTCGAATTCGAAGGTCGTCGCGGAGGCGAACGACTTGAATCCCCGGACGGTCAGGCTCTTCAGATGCAAGGTACTTCGGATCTCTCGCTCGGCGGGCTGGGCATGGTGGTGGGCGAATAGCATGGTTTTGGACGGACGCGGATGTTCGGGGACGCCCCGGGTACATACAATCTACTGCGGAGCCGCGGGAATTTTGCGCAGAACCCGTGCGAAGCCGCCGCAGATGCGGCAGCCGGCATGTGCAGGAACAGACCCGCACCGGGCATAGTTAAGCTCTTGGGCTTGTGCTTTAAGGTGCAGTCAACGGCCGGAGCGCAGGACAGACACGAACAGGGGCTTGATTTGGTAGGGAATGCAACATTCCGGCACGAGAACACCGCTTTGCTTTCGGTGAGCAGCGTCGAGGCTCCGACGATCGTCAGTTCCACGGATTTCGACCGCCTGCTGGCTTCAACCCTGCGGCGGCTGAAGTTCCCGCCGAGGCTGCTCGAACGGGTCGCGGGCATCACGCACCGGCGCTGGTGGGCCCCCGGGACATCATTCGACGACGCAGCAATCGAGGCGGGTGCGAAGGCCCTGGCCGAGTCCGGCATTAACGCGGCCGACATTGGCCTGCTGATCAACACCTCGGTCACGCGGCGCAACCTTGAACCGTCTGTCGCGGTGAAGATCCACCACGGACTGAACCTGCCGTCGTCAGCGATGAACTTCGATCTGGCCAACGCCTGCCTCGGATTCGTCAACGGGATGACCCTGGCGGCAAACATGATCGACTCCGGCCAGATCAAGTACGCGCTGATCGTCAACGGCGAGGACGCCCAGGCAACGCAGGAGGCCACCCTCGCGCGGCTGCAGCGGCCCGAGACGACCCGCGAGGACTTCAACCGCGAGTTCGCAACACTCACGCTGGGTTCCGGAGCCGCCGCAGCGGTCCTGGGCCCCGCGGACCAACACCCCGGGGCGCACCGGATCGTCGGCGGCGTGATGCGTGCCGGCACCGAACACCATGAACTGTGCGTGGGCGGCATCGACGGGATGGCCACCGATACCAAGGGCCTGCTCGACGGCGGCCTGCAGCTCGTCGTCGACGCCTGGCAGGAGGCGCAGCCGGAGTGGGACTGGACCTCGATGGAGCGCTATGTGACGCACCAGGTGAGCAAGGCCTACACCCAGGCGATCATCGACGCAATCGACCTGGACCCGGACAAGGTGCCGATCACGTTCCCGCACTGGGGCAACGTGGGCCCGGCATCCCTGCCAATGACCCTCGCGGCCGAGGCCGAGACCCTCGAGGCCGGGGACCGCGTGCTGTGCATGGGCGTCGGTTCCGGTTTGAACACCGCCATGGTGGAAATCGTTTGGTAACCGCCGCCTGGACCGGCGTCGACCCCGAGTGGTCGCGCGAAATCGATGTGCCGTCCACCTCCGGCGCCGATGCGCCCGGTACCGTGCGCCGCTGGCACCTGCTCGACAACGGCGCCCAGCTGGCCCGCCGCGGCCTCACTCCTGCCGGAACCCTGCTGTGCGTGCACGGCAACCCGACCTGGTCTTACCTGTGGCGGACCTTGTTGGCGGCCGGTTCCGATCCCGCCCATCCGTGGCGGGTTGTGGCCGTGGACCAGCTGGATATGGGCTTCTCCGAGCGCACCGGCACGTTCCGGCGCCTGGCGGACCGGATCAACGACCTGGGCGACCTCACCGCCGCGCTCGGCCTGGACGGGCCTGTGGTCACAGTCGGCCACGACTGGGGTGGCGTGATCAGCCTCGGCTGGGCCCTGGCACATCCGCGGCAGCTCGCCGGGGTGGGGCTGACCAACACCGCCGTCCACCAGCCCGCCGGTACGAACATCCCGCCTGCACTGCGGCTTGCCCTGCACCCCGCCGTGCACCGCTGGGGAACCACGACGTCGGACACCTTCCTTCGGGTGACGCATTCCCTGGCCCACCCGCCGCTGGCCGCGGATGTCCGCAGCGCCTTCATGGCCCCCTACCGGGGCACCGGCCGGCGCGCCGGCGTGGGGAACTTTGTCGCCGACATTCCCGCCGACCCGTCCCATCCCAGCTTCCCGGCGCTCAGCCGCGTCGCCGAAGGGCTGCGCGGACTGAAGGTTCCGGCCCTGATGCTTTGGGGCCCGCGGGACCCGATCTTTTCCGACCGGTACCTCAAGGACCTCATCGGCCGGCTGCCGGACGCGAAGGTGCACCGCTTCGAGGGTGCTGGCCATCTGGTTGCCGAAGACCGGAACATTGCCGCCCCCGTCTTCGAATGGCTCGCCGGGCACCGCCGGGACAAGGACAACGGTCCCGTGGACGGTCCGGCGCCGGAACCCCCGACGCCGGACCCCGGCACCGGGCTACCGCCCCTTTGGGCCCCGCTCACCGAGCTGGCGGCGGGACCTGCCGGCGGGGACACCGCCGTCGCGGAGATGGCCCCGGACGGCAGCGTCGCCCGCTCGCTCAGCTGGCAGGAGCTGGAACGGAGTATCGCCGCCCTCGCGGCAGGCCTGAAGGAAGCCGGTGTCGGGCCCGGCAGCCGGGTGAGCCTGATGGTCCCGCCGGGCGTGGACCTGACCGTGGTCCTTTACGCCTGCCTGCGGCTTGGCGCCGTGGTGGTGGTGGCCGACGCCGGCCTCGGCACCCGCGGGCTGAGCCGCGCCGTGAAGGGCGCGACCCCGGATTTCCTGATCGGCATCGACAGGGCGCTGGCGGCCGCCGCGGCACTCGGCTGGTCCGGAAGGCGCATCAGTGTGCGGGACCTGCCGGCCGGCCGCCGCCGCGTCCTCGCCGTGGAGACCTCCCTCGCCGCCCTCGCACGCCGCGGAGCCGGGCTCAGCCCGGAGCCGGCGTCGCGGGTGCCGGACGCTGACCCTGACGCGGACGCCCCCGCGGCCGTACTCTTCACCTCCGGCTCCACCGGTCCGGCCAAGGGCGTGCTGTACACGCACCGGCAGCTGGCCGCGATGCGGGATACCGTGGCCGCGACGCTGGGGATCCGCCCGGGCGCGCGCCTGGTGGCAGGCTTCGCTCCGTTCGCCCTGCTGGGACCGGCGCTTGGAGCCGTCTCGGTGACGCCCGCCATGGACGTCACCGTGCCCCGCACCCTGACGGCCCGCGCGCTGGGGGACGCCGCCGCGGCGATCGACGCCACGGTGATCTTCGCCTCGCCCGCTGCACTGCGCAATGTCTTGGTGACCCGGGGCGGCCTGAGCGGGGCCGGGCTAGAGGCTCTGGGGCGCGTGGAGCTGCTGCTTTCGGCCGGCGCGCCCGTCCCCGAATCCCTCCTCGCAGAGGTGCAGCGAATGGTGCCCCTGGCGTCACTGCACACCCCCTACGGGATGACCGAGGCCCTGCCGGTCACCGACATCAGTCTCGAACAGATCCGCTCCGCCGCGGCCGATGCCGCCGCCGGAACCGTGGCTGGGGCCGGCAACGGCGTGTGCGTGGGCCTGCCGGTCCACGGCGCCCGCGTGGCCGTCATCCCGCTCGCCTCGGATGGCTCCGCCCCCGGGGACCAGCCCGTCACGGCGGCCGGAGTCACCGGCGAGATCCTCGTCAGCGCCCCGCATGTGAAGGAAGCCTATGACAGGCTCTGGCTCACCCAGCGAGAGAGTGTCCGCACGGCCGGATGGCACCGCACCGGCGACGTCGGGCACTTCGACGCCGCCGGGCGGCTCTGGGTGGAAGGTCGCCTCGCGCACGTCGTGACCGCACCGGGTGCTGTGGTGACGCCCGTCGGCGCCGAGCAGGCCATCGAGCGCCTGGACGGCGTCGGGCTGGCCGCCGTCATCGGGGTCGGCCCCGCCGGGACCCAGGCCGTCGCCGCCGTCGTCGAAACCGTTCCGCCTGCGCGCCGGGCAGGCCCGGCCGCACCGCAGCTCGCCGGGCGCGTGCGCGCTGCAGCCCGCGAGGCCGGCGTCAGCGTGTCCGCCGTGCTCGTGGTCCCCTCCCAGCCGACCGATATCCGCCACAACGCCAAGATCGACAGGACCCGCCTGTCCCGGTGGGCGTCCGCGGTGCTGGCCGGCGGCCGTCCGGGCACGCCATGAGGGTCCTCGTCACCGGCGCGAGCGGCCTGCTCGGCCGCGAAGTGGCAGGGCTGCTGGTCCGTCAGGGCCACGCCGTCACCACCTTCCAGCGGCGTCCCTCGGGCGTCGACGGCGCCGCGGACCTCTGCGGGTCCGTCACTGACCCCGAGGCCGTCCGCCGCGCGGTGGCCGGCGCCCACGCCGTCATCCACCTGGCGGCAAAGGTCTCCTTCACGGGCCGCGCCGCCGATTTCGACGACGTGAATGTTGAAGGCACCCGCCGTCTGCTCCATGCGGCCCGCGACGCCGGCGTGCGGGACCTGGTGTTCGTCTCGTCCCCGTCCGTGGCCAACTCCGGGGCTGCCATCGCAGGGCTGGGCGCCGAGCCGGCGGACCCGGCCCGCGCGCACGGCGACTACTCCCGCACCAAGGCCGCGGCCGAGCTCCTGGCGCTGGCCGCGGACTCGCCGGAATTCCGGGTCGCGGCGGTCCGCCCGCACATCGTCTGGGGGCCGGGCGACACGCAACTGGTGGAACGGGTGCTGGAACGTGCAGGCCGCGGCCGGCTGCCGCTGCTCGACGCCGGTGCGGCCCTGATCGACACCACCTATGTGGACAACGCCGCCTCGGCCATCGTCGCCGCGCTGCACCGCATGGAGCACATCCACGGCCGGGCGCTGGTGGTCAGCAACGGCGAGCCCCGTCCGGTCGGCGAGCTACTGGCGGGTATCTGTGCCGCGGGCGGGGTCCCCGCGCCGTCGTGGAGCGTGCCGGGGAGGCTCGCGCGGACCGCCGGATCGGTCGTGGAGAAGGTCTGGGGCCGTTCCGGGCGGGCCGACGAGCCGCCGATGACCAGGTTCCTCGCCGAACAGCTCTCCACGGCCCACTGGTTCGACCAGCGCGAGACCCGCGAGCTCCTGGACTGGACCCCCGCCGTGTCCCTGGACGACGGCCTGGCGAGGCTGGCGGAGCACTACGGCCCGCGGGGGAAAGAAACCACGCCCTAGGGAGTCCGGGGAGCCCGGCTCTCCTACCAGCGGCCGTTGCGCGGCTTGGGCTGGCAGACGGGGCAGGTATAGGAGGAACGGTTCATGAACTGTTCGCGCTTCATGAGGCTGACCCGGCCGGCGGCGGCGCAGCGCTTGCATTCCAGGCCTTCGCGGCCGTAGGCGTTCAGGGAGCGGTCGAAGTACCCGGAGGCGCCGTTGACGTTGACGTAGAGCGAATCGAAGCTCGTGCCGCCGGCGGCCAGGGCGTCCAGCATGACCTCGCGGGCTGCGTCGAGCACCCGGAGCGCGTCGGCCCGGCGCAGGGTGTCGGTGGGCCGGGCGTAGTGCAGCCGGGCTTTCCAGAGGGCCTCATCCGCGTAGATGTTCCCGATCCCGGAGACCAGGCCCTGGTCCAGCAGCGCCCGTTTGAGCCCGGTTTTGCGGGCCCGCAGGCGCCGGTAGAAATCGTCGAAGGAAAAACAGGGATCGAGCGGGTCCCGGGCAATATGGGCGGCTTCCTCGGCGATGAGCGGCAGCGGCGTTTCGGCGAGGCCGCCCGGGCCGCCGTCGTCGGTGGGGATCAGCGAGGTGAGGAACAACCCGCCGAAGATGCGCTGGTCCACGAAGCGGAGCTGTTCGGGCATGCCGGCGGCAGGGCTGAGCCGCAGCCTGACTTTCAGGTGTTTTTCGTCCGGGACGCCGGGATCCTGCATGAGCAGCTGCCCGGACATGCCCAGGTGGGCCATGAGCGCGACGCCGGGTGCGGCGTCTGCGGAAACGGCGGGCGTGTCCGCCAGGGGCATCCACAGGAATTTGCCGCGGCGGACCACGTCCAGCACCCGGGCCCCTTCAAGGTTTCCGGCGAAGTCCTCCGGGCCCAGCGCATGCCGGCGCAGGGAGCGCGGATCCAGCACGTCGACGGAGGTGATGGTCCGGCCGCGCACCCAGCTCACCAGGCCGCGCCGGACCACCTCGACCTCGGGCAGTTCAGGCAACGCCGCTGCCTAGCTGCCCGTCTGGGTCTGCAGCTGCTGCGGCTCGGCTGCCGATGCCGCGGGCGGTGCCGACGGGGCGGTCAGCCGGCGCCAGGCGTCGGCGGCGGCTTCCTGTTCGGCTTCCTTCTTGGAATTGCCGCTGCCGGTGCCGTAGTCCGTGCCACCGATCCGCAGCACAGCCTCGAACGTCCGGGCGTGGTCCGGCCCCGAGCCCTCGACCGCGTAGTTGATGGTTCCGAGCTGCCGGCTGGCCGCCAGCTCCTGGATGGAAGTCTTCCAGTCAGTTCCCGCGCCCAGGGCTGCGGCATCCTTCAACAGCGGCCCGACCAGGCGCATGACCAGTTGCCGGGCCGTTTCGATGTCGTTGGAGAGGTAGGTGGCGCCGATCAGCGCCTCCATGGTGTCCGCGAGGATGGACGCCTTGTTCTTGCCCTGGGTGAGCTTTTCGCCCTGTCCGAGGTAGATGTACTCGCCCAGCCCGATGCTGCGGCCGATGCCGGCCAGCGCCCGGGTGCTGACGACGGCGGACCGGCGCTTGGCCAGGTCACCTTCGGGCAGCGTGGGGTTGTCCCGGTACAACGCGTCAGTAACGGAGAAGCCCAGGATGGAGTCACCCAGGAACTCGAGCCGTTCGTTGGTGGGAATGCCGCCGTTTTCGTAGGCGTAGGACCGGTGCGTGAGCGCAAGACGAAGCGTCCCGGCGTCAATAGTGACACCGAGACGCTTCAGAAGCTCTTCAGTTGAAGACATCTTTTTCAGCCTAGTGGCGGATTAGACGTCTGCGACCTTGCGGCCCTTGTATTCAAGGAACAGCGCAGTGCCAGCCGAGTCGGTAACGACCTTTGCCTGGTGCGGCAGGCTGTACGTGACCTGACCGTTCTCGACAGTCTTCACCAGGGCGGGGGCAGTTGCCTTCCACTGGGAGCGGCGGGCGCGGGTATTCGAGCGAGACATTTTCCGCTTCGGGACAGCCACGGCTAACTCATTTCTCTCTAGAAAAACACTTACAAATCAGTTTTGCCGGTCAGGCTTAGCCAAGTCAGCCAGGGCGGCCCAGCGAGGATCTACGACCTCGTGGTGATGCCCCGGCTCGTCTTCCAGGCGCACTCCACATTCGGAGCAAAGGCCCTGGCAGTCTTCCCGGCACACCGGCTGGAACGGCAGTATGGTTACAACTGCGTCCCGCAACACCGGCTCAAGATCGATTAGATCGTGCTCGACTCGACGTTGCTCTTCTTCGTCTTCTTCGTCGGAGAACACAGCGTCCTCGTAGAAGAAAAGTTCTTGCACATCGACCTCTTGGTCATACGCAAGGGGATCCAGGCATCGGCCGCATTCGCCAGTTACTTTGACGAGCGCGGTTCCTGATACCAAAATTCCTTCGTGTACGGCCTCGAGCCGCAGGTCCAGCTCAACATCCGAGCCTTCCTGCACGCCAATGAGTGCCACACCAAGATCACTTGGTGCGGGTACATGTTCCGTCAGCGTCCGCATGCTTCCCGGACTGCGTCCGAGGTCCTTGACGTCGAACGCCAGGGGCGAACTAGCATCTCGTTTAATGAGAACTCCTGTTGAACATATGACCGACGTACCATCTTAGCCTGAACTTCCGGACGGACTCAAACCGGGCGCTGGCCAGCGGCGGAACACCGCCGGACCGGTCCCGGAAGGGGCCGCGCAACCGGCAGCAGGCCGCCGAGTACCGGTCAAGCTTACACTTTGCGGGCGTGGTCCTGCACCGGCTCGCCGGGAACCAGGCGTTTCAGCACGGACCGGGGCACAAAGTCCGAGACCTCCCCGCCCAGGGAGAAGACCTCCTTGATGAGGGTGGAGGACAGGTGCAGGTAGTGGCTTTCCGCCGGGAGGAACACGGTTTCGACGCCGGTGAGCTGCCGGTTCATGGTGGCCATCGGCAGCTCGTAATCGAAGTCCGACGAGGACCGCAGGCCCTTGACGATCGCAGACACTCCCCGCTGCCGGCAGTACTCGGCCAGCAGCCCCTCCCCCACGGGTTCAACCACAATGCCGCTCAATGACGCGAACGTTTCCCGGGCCATGTCGATCCGCTCCTCGAGGCTGAAGCGGTACTTCTTGGCGTAGTTGGTGGACACGGCCACGATCACCTCGTCGAAGAGGCCCGCGGCGCGCGCAATAACTTCCAGGTGGCCATTGTGAATGGGGTCAAAGGAGCCAGGGCATACGGCGCGTCTCATGGTCCGAACCTACCGTATCCGCGCCACGGGCCGGGATAACATGACTGCATGTCAGCCTCGAGCAATCGCTTCGCCCTGCCTTTCAAGTCCCTGCCGTTCACTGCCCTGCGTTTCACCGCGCGGCCTTCCACTGTGCAGCCCTTCACCGTGGCCGGCGGCGTGGTCCTGGTCACCGGCGCGGCCATGGGCATGGGACGGCTGTACGCCCTCCGCGCCGCCAGCGAAGGCGCCGCGGTGGTGATCCTCTGGGACGTCGACGCCGAGGCCCTGGCCAGCACCGCCGCTGAAGTGACCGCCCTCGGCGCCCGCGCCGTCCCCCGGACAGTCAATCTGGCGGACCGCGCGGCGATCGCCGAGGCCGCGCTCGAGGCCCGCGCCGAGGGACCGCTCGCGCTCCTAGTGAACAACGCCGGAATTGTCCGCGGCGCGTACTTCTGGGACCACACCCCGGACCACGACATTGCCCTGACCATGGAGATCAACGCCCTGGCCCCCATGTATGTCACCCTCGAGTTCCTGCCGGCCATGATGGCCGACGCCGGCCGCCCCCGGCGGATCCTCAATGTCGCCTCCGCCGCCGGCACGGTCTCGAATCCGCGGATGAGTGTGTACGCCGCCTCCAAATGGGCGGTGATCGGCTGGAGCGATTCCCTCCGGCTTGAACTTGAGCAGCAAGGCTACGGCCACGTGAAAGTCACCACGTTCTGCCCCAGCTACATCTCCACGGGCATGTTCCAGGGAGCGCGCGGGCCGCTGCTGACCCCGCTCATGACGCCCGGGGATGCCGTGAACCGGGCCTGGCGGGCGACCGCCGCCGGGCAGCCGCTGCTGATCGCCCCGGCCATGGCCCGGCTGGGCAAGGTCCTCAAGGGCGTCCTGCCGGTGCGGGCGTGGGACTTCGTCGGCGGAAAGGTCTTTGGCATCTACTCCACCATGGACAAGTTCACCGGCCGGGGTGCGGGCACGCCGGCTGCCCCTGCCGCCACCGGCAGCTCCGACGCGGCAGGCGCCCGATGACCGGCCCCGCCCAGCCCCGGCCCGGCTTTCCGTGGCAGCGCGCCGCCACCGGCGCCAACCTGCTCTCCCCCGACGGTTCCCTCGGCGTCACGATCTTCGAGGAGATGACCACGCTGGCCCTCAGCACGGGAGCCATCAACCTCGGCCAGGGCTTCCCGGACGAGGACGGCCCCGTGGAGATCAAGGAAGCTGCCCAGGCCGCAATCGCCGCCGGAGCCAACCAGTACGCGCCCGGCAAGGGCATCCTGCCGCTGCGCGAAGCGATCTCGGTCCACCAGCAGCGCTTCTACGGGCTGGCCCCCGATCCCCAGACCGAGATCATCGTCACCACCGGCGCCACCGAGGCCATCGCCGCCTCGCTGCTCGCGCTGGTGGGTCCCGGCGATGAGGTGCTCACGTTCGAGCCGTTCTACGACTCCTACGGCGCCATCATCGGCCTCTCCGGCGCCACCCACGTCACCGCCCCGCTGCTGGCCCCGGACTTCATGCCGGACCTCGCCGCGCTCGAGGCGGCCTTCAGCCCGCGCACCAAGGTGGTGCTGGTCAACAACCCACACAACCCCACCGGCGCGGTCTTCCCCCGCGAGGTGCTTCAGCGCGTCGTCGAACTCGCCGAGCGGCACGACGCCGTCATCATCACCGACGAAGTCTACGAGCACCTGACCTTCGGGGTGCAGCACATCCCCGTGGCCACCCTGCCCGGCGCGGCAGAGCGCACCCTTACCATTTCCTCCGCGGGCAAGACCTTCTCCTTTACCGGGTGGAAGATCGGATGGCTTTCCGGGCCGGAGCACCTCGTGGCCGCCGCCCGGACCGTCAAACAGTTCCTGAGCTATAGCTCCGGCACGCCCTTCCAGGCCGCGATCGCGCTGGGGCTGGGCCTGCCGGACGAGTTCTACACCGGCATCGCCGACACGCTCCGGTACAAGCGGGACATCCTCAGCGAAGGACTCCGCGCGGCCGGCCTCGACGTCCTGACACCGCAGGGCACCTACTTCGTGAACGTGGACACCTCCCCGCTCGGCATCACCGATTCTGTGGAACTGGCCCGCAGGCTTCCGGCCCTGGTGGGCGTCGCCGCCATCCCGGTTCCGGTCTTCTGCCACGCCGACGGCGCCGAACGCACCCGCAGCCTGCTGCGATTCGCCTTCTGCAAGCAGCTGTACGTGCTGGAGGAGGCCGCCGAGCGGCTCGCGACCCTGTGGGACAGGCTGTGACAATGCCGGAGCAGCAGCCGGGCGGCTCGCGTTTCCTGCGGACCACGGGACAGCACGCGGAAATCGAACCGGATCCCTTTACGGACGGCGGCTTCGTGCTGAGCATCGGCGGCGCCGAGCAGTCCCACGTCAATCTGGCCGATCCCTCGGACATCTTCTACGAATACCTGCGCCGTATCGGGCATGTGGTGGACCTCGCCGCCCCGTGGGGCGAGCCCATCAGCGCGCTGCACCTGGGCGCGGGCGCCCTGACCCTGGCCCGCTACATCCAGGCCACCCGGCCCGGATCGGTCCAGTACGCCGTGGAGCTGGAGCGCGAACTGCTGGACTTCGTGCTGGCGCAGCTGCCCCTGCCGGCGGGCACGCAGCTGCACACGGTGATCGGCGATGCCCGCGACGCCCTCGCCGAGCTTCCGGCGGAACTGCGCTTCGACGTCGTGATCCTGGACATCTTCTCCGGGCCGGAGGCGCCGGAGCATATCGCGTGCACCGCGTTCTACCAGGAGGCCGCGGCACGGCTGACGCCCCGCGGGGTGCTGATAGTCAACGTGGGCGACGAACCCGGGCTGACCCTGGTCCGCAGCCAGGTCGCGGCCCTGCGCCAGGCCATGACCGGCGTCGCGGCCTTCGCGGAAGCCGGAATGTTCACGGGCCGGTACCCCGGGAACATCATCCTGACCGGCACGCAGGGCCCGTGGCCCGAGGCCTGGACGGCGGCGCTCACGGCGCGCGGGCCGCACCCGGCCAAGGTCCTCGCCGGGGTGGAGCTGGACGTGCTGTCCGGCTAGTCCCCGGCTCCTGCGTCCACGACGTCGGCGGCTTCCAGGTCCTCCGCGTCCACGCCCCCAGCAGGCTCCACGCCGGGTTCGGCGTACCACAGCCGGGTTTCGCCGTACTTCTTCTCGGCAAACCGTTCCAGGCCCGCGGGCCACGCCGGTTCGGGGCTCCGGGAAGAGCGCTCCACCACCACGACGGCGCCCTCACCCAGGTGCGGCACCAGCTTGGCCAGGACGGCGGCCAGTGCAGGCTCGTCCAAGGGGTAGGGCGGGTCCAGGAACACCAGGTCCCAGCGCACGGCGTCGGCGGTCCGCTCCAGGAACGATTCGACCTTGGAGCGGTGCACGGACACCACTTTGCGGGCCGCCACGGTGTTGACCAGGTCCGCGTTCTTCTGGCACACGGCGCTGGCCTTGGCATCGAACTCCACCAGATCCACGGAGCTGGCGCCGCGGCTGCCGCTCTCCACGCCCAGCGAGCCCGATCCTGCATACAGGTCCAGCACCCGGGCGCCGGCAATGACGTTGAAGGCGTCGAGCCGGGAAAACAGCGCCTCCTTGACGCGGTCCGTCGTGGGCCGGGTCAGGTTTCCGGGCACGCTGGTCAGCGGGCTGCCGCCGGCGGCGCCGGCAATGATCCGGCTCATAGCGGCCGCTGCCCTTGATGTGTGGTCCTAGCCGCGTTCAAGGAACGCCTCCTTCTCGGGGTTCAAGTATTCGTCGATGGCCGCCGCGAGACCCGGCTGGCCCGCCAGGGATGGGTCCGCGGCCACGATCCGCTGAGCATCCTGCCGGGCCTTGGCAATGATGTCCTCGTGTTCGAGCACGCGCAGCAGCTTCAGGGTGGAGCGCCCGCCGGACTGCGATGCGCCCAGGATGTCGCCCTCCCGGCGGAGTTTGAGGTCCTCCTGGGACAGCTCGAAGCCGTCGGTGGTGGCGGCGACGGCGTCGAGCCGGCGGCGGCTCGGATGGCCCGGCTCCAGGGTGGTGACCAGCAGACAGGTCCCCGGCAGGCCGCCACGGCCCACCCGGCCGCGCAGCTGATGGAGCTGGGAGATGCCAAAACGGTCCGCGTCCAGGATCACCATAAGCGTGGCGTTGTGCACGTCCACGCCGACCTCAATCACGGTTGTCGAGACCAGGAGCTTCGTCTGGTTGGCGGTGAAGGAGGCCATGGTCTCCGACTTCAGGACGGGGTCCTGCCGGCCGTGCAGGGGCGCCACGGTGACCCCGGCGAGGGCGGGCTCGTCCCGGAGGTGTTCGACGACGCCGGTGACGGAGGCGAGCTCGCGCGCGCCGTTGTCGCCTTCCAGGTCCGCGGCGGACGGCTCTGCCTCGCCCGGGGTGAAGTCGCCGTCGTCGTCCTCGCCGATCTTGGGGCACACGACGTAGACCTGGTGGCCGGCGTCGATCTCCTCCCGCGAGCGGGACCAGATGCGGCCGGCCCACCCCGGGTGCTCCGCGAGCCCCACCACGTGGGTGGAGATCGGCGCGCGGCCCGCGGGGAGCTCGTCCAGCACGGAGGTTTCCAAGTCCCCGAACACGGTCATGGCCACAGTCCGGGGAATCGGGGTGGCGGTCATGACCAGCAGGTGCGGCGGCTTGCTGGCCTTTGCCCGCAGGGCGTCGCGCTGTTCCACGCCGAAGCGGTGCTGTTCGTCCACCACAATCAGCCCGAGGTCGTAGAAGGAGACGTTCTCGCTGAGCAGGGCGTGGGTGCCGATCACGATTCCCGCCGTCCCGGACGCCGCGTCCAGCATGGCCTGCTTCCGCGCCGCGGTGGGCATGGAGCCGGTGAGGAGGGTGACCTGGACGGCGTCGGGCCCGAATGCGCCCAGCATCCCGTCCCGGGAGAGCGGCCCGAGCGTGCGCCGGATGGATTCGTAGTGCTGGGCCGCCAGGACCTCGGTGGGGGCCAGCAGGGCAGCCTGTCCCCCGGCGTCCACCACCTGCAGCATGGCGCGCAGGGCAACAATGGTCTTGCCGGAGCCCACCTCGCCCTGGAGCAGCCGGTTCATGGGCGAGTCCTGGGCGAGCTCCGCGGCGAGCGTCTTGCCGACGGCGGCCTGGCCGGCGGTCAGCGTGAACGGCAGCTGCCGGTCGAAGGCGGGCAGCAGTCCGTCCGGTGCCGGGCGCCGGGCGGTGGCCTCCTCGGCGGCCAGCTGGGCCCGGCGGCGGGCCAGGGCCGACTGCAGCACGAGCGCTTCCTGGTAGCGGAAACGGTCCCGGGCGCGCTGGAAGTCCGCCGGGGTTTGCGGGGCATGGATCAGCCGGTAGGCGTCGGCAACCGGCAGGAATTTCTCCCGGGCCGCGATCTCCGGCGGCAGCGGATCGTCGAGGGCCTCCAGCTCCACGGTGTTCAGCAGCGTGGAGATGACCTTCTGGATGGACCAGCTGGTCAGTTTCGCCGTGGCCGGATACACCGGGATGGGCATGGCCGCGAGCGTCTCCGGATCGATGCCCGGGGTGTCGGGGTCTTCGTCGAGCAGCAGGAAATCGGGATTGGTCAACCCGAGCGATCCGCCGTAGCGGGTGACCTTGCCGGAAAACATGGCGCGCCGGCCCGGCTGCAGTTCGGCCTTGGCCCGGAACCCGTTGAAGAAGCTGACCTTGAGCGTGCCCGGCAGCGCGCCGCCGGTCCCGGCGTCGTCAGAGATCACGACGTCGGTGAGCGAACCCTTCCGGGCGCGCATGGGCCGGGTGCTGTTGGAGATGACCCGGGCGATCAGGGTCACGTCCTCATCCAGCGGGACCTCGCTGATGGGCGTGAGCTCGCCGCGGCTGAGGTAGCGGCGGGGGAAATAGTTCAGCAGGCCGCCGACAGTATCGATGCCAAGGTGCTTTTCGATGACGGCCGCGGAGCGTTTGCCGATGCGGCGCTCCAGGCCCAGTTCAAGTTCAGCGTGCATATCCGTCGGGGTTTCGGGTTTCAGTGGCCATTGCCGGGGCGGCGGTGGCCGCTTTTGGGTCCGGGTCGCGCGGCAGGGCGAGCTCGCTCACGGAGATATCCGTGGGCTCGCCCAGGGAACGGATCAGCGCGACGGCGGGTTCGGCGTCCAGGACGTGGACGTGGACGCGCCAGCGGTAGTGTCCGGCGGCATCGGCGGCACCGCCCACCTGGCTCATGATCACCGAGTCCCCCATTTCGTCGAGCCGCTGCCGCATCATGGCGGCGTCCAGCGGTGACAGGGAGATGGTGCACATGACCTCGACGCCGTCGTCGCGGGGCATGCCCATGTGGATGTGCGGGTCCTGGACGTCGTAGCCGTGCAGGCCGTCCAGCAGTTCGCTCTGGAGCTCCTCGCCCAGCACGGCGGAACGGAGGCAGTCCAGGATCAGGAGCATGCCCACCCCGCCGGCGTCCACCACGTGGGCGGCATGCAGGGCGTCGAGCTGGTCCTCGGTGCGCACCACGGCCGCCAGGGCAGCCTCGACGGCGGCGTCCAGGGCCAGGCCCAGGGTGTGGTTGCTGTCATCGCCGTCGTGCTCGGAGTCCACAGCAGCTGCCGCGCGCGCGGCAGCCTCCATGACGGAGAGCATGGTGCCCGGCACCGGATCGCTGAGGGCGGACCAGGCCCGGATCTGGGCCCGGTTCAGGGCCGCCGCCAGCAGGGGCGAGCTGATCCTGGTGTGTCCGGCCAAGGGTTCCGCGGCGGCGCAGAGGAACACGGCGAACAGTGTTCCGGAGTTGCCGCGGGCCTGTTCCATGGCCGCCTGGCCGGCCTGCGCCAGGACGGCGCCGACGTCGTGCAGGGCGGGGTCCGGTGCGGCGACGACGTGTGCGGGGTGCTGTGGCGTGTGCGGGGCCGGGTCCGCGGCGGTGTGCGCCCCGGCTCCGGGGTCCGTGCCGTGGGCGGCGTGGGCTGCGGCCCGGACGGTCAGGTAGAGGTTGGTGCCGGTGTCGCCGTCGGCCACGGGAAAGATATTGATGGCGTTCAGGCGGTCGCTGTGGTTTCCGAGCGTGGTTTCCGCCTTGACCAGCCACCGCTTCATCGCTTGCGCGTTGGCGGCAATCTTAGTCTGCAAAGTGATCCCATCCCACAGCGTCAGCGGGCCTTCCCGCGATCTTTACTCCCGTGCTTTCCGTTGGTGCAGGGGCCTCTACCGAGCCTATCGCAGTGAAACCGGGCGGGAGCTGAAGCCCCGATGGGAATGTGGCCAGCAGGCCGTGGTCTTCGCCGCCGCCCAGGACCCAGGACATCGGATCCGCGTCCAGGAGCTCGGATGCCGGCAGCAGCGGCACCGCGAGTTCCTTCAGGGCCGCGGCGTCCAGGTTGAGCACGGCGTGGCTGGCCGCGGCCATGCGGTTGCCGTCCCGGGCCAGGCCGTCCGAGATGTCCATGAGGGCCGACGCGCCGGCCTCACGGGCCAGCGGGCCGGCAGCGAGCGGCGGCAGGGGCCTGCACTGGGTGTCCATGAGGGCCCGTTGTTCGGCGCTGAGGTCCCCCACCTGGATGTCCGATTCCAGCAGGGCCAGCCCGGCGGCGGCGCGGCCCACCGTTCCCGCCAGCGCCACGGTGTCCCCCGGCCGGGCTCCGGAACGCAGCACGGGTTCCTTGCCGTCAAGGGTGCCCAGGATCGCCACGCTGACGGCCAGTTCGCGGCCCCGGCCAAGGTCTCCGCCGGCCACGGCACAGCCCGCTGCCCCCAGTTCGTTGATCCCGGCCATGAGGCCGTCGGCGAAATCCTCCACCCACGAGACAAGGGTCTCCGGGGGCATCGTCAGGCTCACCACCAGGGCGGTGGCGCGGGCGCCCATGGCATTGATGTCGCTGAGGTTCTGAGCGGCGGCCTTCCAGCCGACGTCGTACCCGGACGTCCGGTAGCCGTTGTTCCATTGGAGCCGGAAGTCCTGGTCCGCCACCTGGGTGTCGATGCTCAGCACCGTCCGCCCGTCCGGCGCCGCGACGATCGCCGCGTCGTCGCCCGGGCCGAGCAGCAAGGATGCCGCCGCGGACCCGCGGAGCAGGCGCGGGAAGATGCGTTCGAGGAGCTCGGACTCGGAGAGTCCGGCAACGGTCAGCGGCGATTCGGGCATGTGTGATCCGGACATTGTCGTTTCGGGCATGGCCGATTCGGGCACGGGCGATTCGGGAACTGCAGATTCGGGCACAGCCCTACGCTACCGCGCCGGGCCGACAACAACTGGGGAAGGGACATAGCGGCGCCATCAGGGCACGGCGGTGCGTATTTCTTCCGGAGGACCCTCCATGTCAGACTCATACGCGTGCCTCATTCCGTCCCCGCATTGAAGACCGTGGCCCGTCAGGTGCTCACATTCGTTGTGGGGGCCGCGGCCGTGTGGCTGATCGTTTGTTTTCAGCTGTTCGTCAACGTTGACCCGCTGAGCGTGCACCGCACCGACGCCGTCATCATGCTGGGCGGCGCCGGCTCCGAGCGGCTGCCCGTCGCACAGCAGGTCCAAGAGGAATACAAGGTGCCGGTCCTGGCCCTGTCCCACACGGATACTTCCGGCAACGCAGCCGCGGACGACGCTTGCAAATCCGCCACGTTTCCCAACGCCTCCCTTATCTGCTTCCGCCCCAATGGCCTGGACACCCGGGGCGAGGCCCAGGCGGTCGGGCGGCTGATCGAGGCGAACGGCTGGAAGTCCGTCACGGTGGTGACGTCCAGCTACCACGTCACCCGTGCCGGACGCCTGATCGGGCAGTGCACGACGGCGGAGGTCCAGATGGTGGCCTCGCACCCGGAACTCAGCCCGTGGCAGTGGCTCCGGCGCTTCATCATCGAAACCGGGGGCCTGATCGACGTGTCGCTGCGGCCCGAGTGCGCCGCCGGCTGATGGCCCACACGATCCGATCCGTGATTCGGATGCAGATCCGACACACGGTGGTGTAAGAATTGAGGATGGCCCGGTGGACGTCGTCGAAAATGGCGATGACCGGACAAAAAAAGGGGGACTGACAGTGGAGCGTGACCGCGAGCAAACTCCGCCGCTCGTTGCCGCTCCCAGGCATCTGCGACGGCGGCCGTTCCACGCCGAAATTCCGGACGAACTGCTGGTTCCTGGTGCGGAGCCGTTCACCGACGGCCACGGACAAGTTCACGAATCATTTTCTGTAGTCGAGAAGGAGGCGCGCCCGGCCGAGTTCCCAATGGAGGTTGCCTACCGGCGAAAGCGCCGCGTGGCCCTCCTTTGCGTAATCATCGTCTCGTTGAGCGTCCCGGGCCTGCTGATGGCACTGATCTTCGCTGGCTAACCGTGACACCTCGATCACGAGCCAACCGGACCTCGATTAGCCTCCTCAATACCCGGGGGGACGGAGGGCGCTTAGAGAATGCCGTCATTGGAACAATGCCCCAAGCACAAGCTTTGCGCGGCCGCCCTAATGACTGAAAAGGCGCGCCCAATCCTTGGAATCTTAGGCTGAGGCCCGGAATTTTCGAAGGACTGCCGAGGTGAACAATGGATGCACTCTGAGCGCCTCATCGGCAGCCATACGTCTTTGCGGGCGCATCATCGCCTCCGGTCTCACCGCCCGAGCATCTTTGTCACGCCACACCCTATCTCGGTAGCCGTGAAGATTCACGCCTGCTCTGTCAAGTCGGATAGCATGCAACGGTACTTGGCTTCATTCATCTGGGGGAAACTTTAATGCCTAGCATCATGCCAATTTTCGGCACCCGGCCCGAGGCCATCAAGATGGCGCCCATCGTAGCGGCCCTTCAACAGTCAAAAGACTTTGAATGCATTGTGACCGTTACCGGACAACACAGGGAGATGCTGGATCAGGTCAATGAGCTTTTCGGAATTGTTCCGGACCATGACCTCAACATTCTGCAGCAGCGCCAGTCGCTCTCGGCGATCATGACCCGAACAGTCGACGGCTTGGACCGCCTGTTCAGCTCGAATAAGCCCGACGCCGTGATTGTCCAGGGTGACACGACGACATCTACAGCCGGGGCCATCGCTGCTTTCTATCACGGCATCCCCGTGGTCCATGTGGAGGCCGGGCTTCGCAGCGGGGATCTGTTCTCTCCTTTCCCGGAAGAGGCAAACCGCAAAATGACAAGCCAGATCGCCAGCCTGCATTTGGCTCCGACGAGCATCAGCAAAGCGAATCTTGTAGCCGAGGGAGTGAATCCCGATGACATAGTCATTACGGGCAACACTGTCATTGATGCTCTGCTTGCAACTGCGGGCAAGCAAATGCCTTTTTCGGACCCTACATTGGAGACCCTTGCTGCTGGCGGGCGGCGGATTCTGCTCGTCACGACCCACAGGCGTGAGAATCAGGGCGATGCTATGCGGGGAGTGGGACGAGCCTTGGCCAGGTTGGCAGAGGCCTATCCGGACGTAGATATTGTCCTGCCGGTCCACAAGAATCCAGCTGTGCGGGAGGCTGTTCTTCCAGCACTGAACGGGCGGACCAACGTCAAGGTCACAGAACCTCTGGCCTACGGCGAATTTACCCGGATGCTTGCGATGGCCCACATCGTACTGACGGATTCGGGCGGAGTGCAGGAAGAGGCCCCCAGCCTGGGTAAGCCGGTGCTCGTCATGAGGGACAACACTGAACGTCCCGAGGCTGTTACCGCTGGGACGGTACTCCTTATAGGCACCGATGAGGACCGGATAGTTCAAGAGGTCACACGACTCCTTGATGACCAGACGCATTTTGATTCAATGGCAAACGCCGTCAATCCATACGGCGATGGCCGCGCAGCCGACCGCACCATGGCGGCGCTGGCGCAACTGCTCGGACTCGGGCTCCGGGTCCAAGACTTCGCTGCCTGACCGCCCTACCGGCGCCAACGTTGACACCTTTTTAGAACACAGCTTTCAGCTATTTGGAGAGAACTGCATGCTTCGGACCATTCTCGATAAGCCCCGCGCTAAGCTTCAGCGCACGTGGCACGATTCCCCGACGGGCCTGCCACGAACCGAGTTCCGGCTTGATCCGCGACTTCCGGCCAACTCGGGTATCGCCCTCGTCAAGCGTTCCCAATGGCTGAGAGCCGAGGTAGCAGGCAATTCCGAACTCACCGTTAAAGTAGGTCTAGTCCAAGGCAGCGGGCACCTTGCCGCTAAGGCCGGCGTCATCTGGATCAAGTATCTCGATCGAAGCGGGGGCGAACTGGCGAGCGAAGCAAAGCTTGCCTCAGGCAAGAACGGTCACTACGTCTACCTGATTCCGGGCCCCGAGGGAGTTCCGGCCTTTACACTCCGAACGCCAACCGGCTGCGCCTCCGTGGCGCTCGGCTTTGCAGCCTGGAAGGCGACCCCGGGGTCCATCAGTCTTCAAAACGGCGTATCGATCGAGCAAACGGTGCGGCAACCGTTGCCAACAAAGTCATTGGGCCAGACCGGGCAGATCACCGGCCATGGGACTATTTCCCCCGACGAGGACTCGGAGGGGTCCTTGGTCCTCGGCAAGTCCCCTGTCTGGAGTGCGGTCTCTCTTCACGAAACCAAGGACCTTGAGGGTCGAATTAATGTCCTGGACCCCGCCGCCTTCGGGGCCCCGAAGGTCGGCGTCGTCATTGTGAAGTTCCTGGACAAGTTTGGTACGGATGTGTCGTCCCGGGTGGAGATCCCGACTGGCCCCCTTGGTGACTACTTTTATATCGAACCCGACAGTGATGGCCAGTTCATTTTCCGGCTCCACGCGCCGGACAATTGCGTCACTGCTGAGCTAGGCTTCGCCGCATGGAACGCAAGTGCGCAGCGCCTACCGATCCGAAACGGCATCACATTCACCGCACTTCCGCCGTCTGCTGCGGAAGGTCTCCCGCCAGGCATCGGGCCGCTCCAGTCGGACGGTAAGGGTCTCCTCTTCAACCCCCAAACTGCTAAGGCCGCAGTCTTCGCCCCTAGCAAGGCGCCGACGTGGATCCGCGTTGCAACCAGGGGCCAGTCAAATTTCAAGCTGACCTTGGACGTCGTAAAGGCCACAGGCCTGGACACTGCAAGAAGCGGCCTCCTGCGAGTGGCTTGCGTCACATCCAACGGTACAACCGAAGTCGTATCAGGTCTCGATCACTCGCAGGAATATGGAGCCTACGCCTACATCGATGCCCGTACTGCCGGCGCGCGCACATTCCAAGTAGGTGTTCCTCGCTCCGCTGTGGAGCTCAGAGTTGCGGTCCAAACGTGGGAAGAGGCCGAGGGCGAGCTGCTTCTCGCCAACGAACTCCAACTCGAATCGGTCAATGACTCTCATATCAGGCAGTCTGAGCGCCGTGTACAACGGATCGCTAGCCCGCCTGCGGCCAAGCAGCCGAAGGAATTCAAAGTTGCTATTATCTGCGACGAATTCACGTATAACAGTTTCAAGTATGAGTTCGATCCTATTGTTCTTGACCCAGCCACGTGGCAGCAGCAGCTCGAGGAAGAACGGCCGGATCTTTTTCTATGCGAATCAGCATGGTCAGGCGTAGATTCTCGCACCAGGCCCTGGAAGGGAAGAATCTACGCCAGTAGTAACTTCGCTCATGAAAATCGCCGCGAGGTTCTGGATATTCTGGAATGGTGTCGAGCTGAAAGCGTACCTACGGTCTTCTGGAATAAAGAAGATCCGACTCATTATCCCGACAGGGTGCATGACTTTGTGGATACCGCCGTCAAGTTCGATCACGTATTCACCACTGACCGAAACTGTGTCGAGAAATACCGCGACGATTATGGACACCCCAGCGTCCATTGCCTGCCCTTTGCCACCCAGCCGAAGCTCTTCAATCCCATAGGTGGCTCATCGCGGACTGATGAGGTCGTCTTCGCCGGAAGCTGGTATGCGAACCATCAAGATCGCTCTGCAGAAATGCTGGCAATCTTCCGGCAGATTATGGCGACGGGCCGAAAGATCAAGATCTTTGACCGCTTCTTCGGTTCATCCGATGAACTGCACATCTTCCCCTCAGAACTACTCCCCTACACTGTTCCGGCGGTTTCTCATGCCGAACTGGCGTCGGTGTACAAGTCAAGCATTTTTGGGCTCAACATCAACACGGTCACCGGCTCCTCTACAATGTTTGCTCGGCGCGTCTTCGAACTAATGTCGAGCAACACCCTGGTACTGAGCAACGACTTTGCAGCAGCGGAAGAGTTCTTCGGCGACACGCTGGCAATAGTCGGCCGAGATCGAAGTGCGCTCGTGGGACTTACACCTGACGAGATTGAGAGGAAGCGCGACAGCGCGCTTCACAATGTGCTGGAACATCACACATACCGTGCGCGTTTCGAACAAATTCTTGATGTCGTCGGTTCAAGCTACCAGCGTCCCGATGACCGCCTGACGGTGGTCTATCCGGTCGTAAATGCGGCAGAGGCTTCTGCAGCCTTGTCGTCTTTTAGCGGGTTCTCCTCTGTTGCACGAGGCGTCTTGTTGCTCCTCTCCCCGGCCATACCCGATGAAGAGGTGCGCAGTCTCTACTCTGAATTCAACAAGTACGGGGCCACGGTAGTCTCAGTTGCGCTGGCGCTTCGGCAAGGAGTCCTGCCAGAGTCGCTCATACCAACGACTCATTTCGTCGTGCTAGCGCCGGACACACAGGTTACTCCGGAGGACATCAGGCGTGCCAAACTCCATACCGCTTATGTGGACTCACCAATCGTCCTCGGCTCGGGTTTGAAGTACGAATTTACCTCCTCCCACAAGGTCGCAGATATCATCGCCCCTCAGGACTACATTGAAACAGTCCTGCAACACGCAGGCGCCGCAATCGGCGGTGATTTCTATCATGTCTGATCTCAATAACGCAATAGGTTCAAAAGCATCTGGAAACCCAAACGACGAGGTCGATGCAATGAAAGTCAGCATAATTGTTCCCTGCTACAACGTGGAAACGAAGATCGACCGCTGCTTTGCTTCTTTAGAGAAAGTTGGCCTGGAGTTCGAGCGATCCGAATTTGAGGTGATTTTTGTCGATGATGGCTCTTCAGACAGGACTGTCGACAAAATTCGGGACAGACAAGTCCACCACCCCCAATGGAGCATCGTGGCGCTCGACGCCAACAGCGGCTCCCCATCCCGGCCCAGAAACGTCGGCGTAACCGCGGCAAAGGGCGAATTCGTTTTCTTCCTGGATCCGGATGATGAAGTCCATGCCGGGGCACTGCACGCCCAATACTGCCTCGCGGTTGACGAGTCCGCCGATCTGGTGCGGACTGCCTTGGAACTAGCCGAGCTCGGAAAGCCAAACGTCGTCGTCGACCGCGTCGCTGGCTTCAAGGCCGATGCACCACCGGTTGCCCAAATTTCGCAGATCGTCAGGTCTCAGAGCACGACCAATTCAACGTTGGTGCGGCGGTCCCTTTTACTCGATCACTCCATCCAATGGCCTGAAGAGCTTCACATGGGCGAGGATACGATATTCCTGCTGACAGTCCTGACGCGTGCGCGGAAAGTGTCCTACCTTGATGAGCCGGGCATTGTGTATCACAAGACGGTCAGTGTCGTTCGGTCAGCCACTCAGCAGTACAGCGCACGCGACTTGGCCTCGCACCTGACGGTCTGGGAACAAGCCGAACAGATTCTCTCGTCGGCAGGGCTGAGCTACCTGAAACTCAGGGGGGCCGTTGCAGTCCGCCACGCAATCGAACAGTTGTACAAATTCGATTCGGATGAACTCCCGGACGCAAGCCTGCTGGAGTTTTCGGCATTTGTTCAGCGCCACTCGATAGCCATGCAGAGCCTCAAAGTCCGGCCCAGAATCCGCGAGACCCTTGAGGCTCTGGAGCTTGGCGACATAACTAGGATCCGTCAGAACCTTCGGCTGCGTCTCCTGATTGCCGGCAGCGATCTGAAGTTCATCAAAGCCGCAATTCCCGCGCTGGAAGTAGTCTACGACGTCCGGATCGATGAATGGCCCGGCCATGATAGCCATGACAAGGAACGAAGCGCCGAGTTGTTGGGTTGGGCAGATGTCATCTTCTGCGAATGGTTGCTCGGTAACGCGGTGTGGTACGCCGAGCACAAGAAAACGTACCAGAAACTGATCGTAAGGCTGCACCTCTTTGAATTGACCCGCGACTTTGGCCTAAAGATTAGGCAATCGGCCGTTGACTGCTTCTTCTCGGTCAGTGCTCACACCGCTGAGGACATGATCCGCACCTTCGAGGTCGACCGCACTAAGGTGCGCGTGATTCCTAACTTCATCGTGGAGGACAAATACGCCCAAGGCGTTGGCCAGGACAGACTCTTCCGTCTCGGGCTTGTGGGCCCGGTGCCCAAGCGCAAGGGGCTGCTGAAGTCACTTCGATTGCTCTACAGCCTACGACTGCAGGATTCGCGCTACACGCTTACCATCTACGGCAAGCGACCAGAGGAACTCCCGTGGGTCATCCGCGACGACGACGAGCGACTCTACTACGAGGAGTGTGACAGGTTCATCGTCGACCACGGATTGTCCGAAGCAGTGTCATACGCAGGCTGGGTGGACACCTCCACCGAACTTGCCAATATCGGGTTCGTTCTTTCGCTCAGTGATTTTGAAAGTTTCCATGTGGCGCCTGCCGAGGCCTTTGCCGCAGGTAATCAGGCAATGTTTTTGCCTTGGCGCGGGGTCGAGTTCCTGTACCCAAAACAGTACATCCATGAAGATATTTACAGCATGCGGGATTACATTTTGGCGAACAGAGAGGAACCAATCTTCCAGGCCAGCGGCGCTCATGGCCAGGAATATGTTCGACACAACTACTCGCTGACGTCTTTCACGCGCGACGTGTCTGACCTGATCGCCTCGATTTAGCCGATTTTCGCACCTGAGCGTAAGTGCGGCTTCAACGTCCGGACAACGAGGCGAGCGGTTGTGTCCTGTACCAAAGGTTTTTCCAAGATCGGCGGTTCACTCTGGCTTAGGGGATGCTTGTAGCCGGATGAAAGGCTGATGGTCATGTCAGTGACGCGGCGGGGAGCTATCGTTTTCGCAAGCCTCGGACTCGCCGCCGGCCCTCAGGGAACCCCAGCAGCCCAGGCCCTCGCCCGTCCGACAGCGACCGGAAATATAGCTCAAGCCACGGCAGTCTCGATCTTCGCCGATGACTATCCCGGCGCTGGCGACGGAACAGTGGCCGGAACGGCGGCGCTGCAGAACGCTTTCACCGCGGCACAGGGAAAGACCCTCCTCTTAGGGGTTGAAAAAACGTATCTCATCACGTCCTCCATCAGCGCACCCAAGAATATGACGCTGGTATCCAACGGCTCGAAACTCGTTAAGACCACTATCGGCGCATGGGCCGTCGTCACCAACGATGGCTTCAATGCCGACCTTCTGGACGTCCAAACTCCCGGACATGCCACGACGTACGATCAGGGCGTCTACGTCGCCGGCAGCAACGTACACATTTGCCATCTCCGAGTCGTTTCCACACAAGGAGACACCCCGGGCTTGAACGGGGTCGTCATTGGGAATGCCCAATCCGTGAACACGACAGCCCGCACGAACGTTCGCATCGACAGAATTGAGGTCTCGGGCTTCCAACGCCCGGTTCGGATACTGAACCTCGCGGATTCATGTATCTCTAATATTGACATCCGCAACTTCATCCTCGGCGTGTACGTGCAAAACAACGTGGCGAATGTCAGCTTCCCGCGCGCCACCATTTCAGGCACTTCACCTTCGTCATTCGCCGGCCCGTTCAGCGGTATGAACGGGCTGCTCATCGAGTCCGTGTTGGATTACAACACGTACGGGCTTCGATTCCATGACTGGACTATTGACGGGGCGCCGGAGCACTCCTACCGGATCGGAGGCGGGGGCGCGGTCACGGATATTACATATGAGAACTGCATCAGCCGTAATCCAGGAAACGCGCCAGGTAACGTTTCCACTGGAGGCGCAGCCTTCAAGGCCCTCGGCGCCGTGGGGCACTGGCATTCCAACATTCGCTACATCAACTGCTTGGCGGAAGACTCGAACACTGACGCAGCCGGGATCAACAACTTTAGTCAGTTCAACTTCGGCTTCTGCGAAAATGTCGCACTCGTGACGCCTGTTGTCCGGAAACGCAGAAGATCTTATTCGGCTCACGTTGCTTTGTATTTAAACAGCGTGAGGCATTTCGACATCGTAAGTCCTAATTTCCGGGATACGAAGGCAACCACAGTGTTCATTGGCAAGGACGGCTTTGATAATTCGCTTTCCGGTGTCAGTGACATCCGCATTACTGGAGGAATTATCGACACGGCAGCATCGGCAGCACAATGTCTTCTGTTCGACACGAAGCAAACCATCACAAAGAACGTTTACATTAATGACGTGATCTGTTCACGCGGTCAGGCAGCGTGGCGCACTAACGTCGCAACCGCAGCCGGTGCGGATATTGGCATGTACACCAACGTAAACATCAGCATTCACTATCAAAATGCGCCCCTGGGAAACGTCGTTCCCCCTGTGCAAACTGGCAACGTCGAGGTCACACACCGGTACCAAGGCCCAGTCTATGGGGGATCTATGGGCGGCAGGAATGGGTCCTCCTACGTCGATCAGAGAACCGGCGAAACTCGGATTCGTAAAGCTGCCACCTGGTATTTGCTCTAGTCACCGCCAGATCAATTATCCACCAGTCCAGACGTGCCTGCTTCTCCGCACCACATGCTTGATTAGACTCAGCCGGCGGCAAGCAGCGTTTCTAACTCCCAGAGGTAATGTTCGTTTAGTGCCGGAATGAAGTGGTATGGCTGCCGCCCCCACTTATGGTCGGAATCCGCAATCCTTAGGGACTCTGGATAATCTATAAAACGGATCCCCGGTACCGCTTCGAAGATGGCGTAGAGCTGGCCAAGAAATGCATTGTTCTTCGCAATCCACAAGCCCTGCGCAAATTCCTGTCCTGCGTCGTCTTTCGTCGCCCAGTAGACACGATTCACGATAATACGTGAAGGATCGACAACTCTAAGAAGCGCGCTCACGCCCGCTCTGCGCTGTGCCCATCCCTCAGCGGTCCAAGGCTCACGTTTGCGTTCGGCATCAGCAGCGAATCCAGTAGCCGCCAACTCGGGCGAGTCCGTCACGACAGAACCACCGAATTCCACCGTACTCATGCGCTCGTCAATGAAGTCCAAGACCAGGACGTCGAAGTCTGTGTTTCGCAGATCACCGGCCAGAGTCTTGGTGACGTCGGTCGTCACCATGCGGCGCTGAAACGGGCTGGCGAGAGAGTCGATATCAACCTGTGTCTCCCACCCCAACGGACGATCGGCGAAAGCACTCCCGAGGGACGCCCGGGCTCGGTAGTCGACAAGGTCTACGGTCGTCTCGAGCTCGAAAGGATCCCGCGAAACGCAACTACCCCAGATGAACACACGGTCCGCCTTGGTTTTAGTCCCCCGGCTGTCGCGGATTTTGAAGCCAAAGACTTCACAACGTGTCACTCGAATGCTCAGCGCAGAATTATTCCACCGCCTGATGAGAATTGAGGTGCAGAAGACGCCCCGCGGCAGATTGAGAGTCGTCGAATAGTCCGCTTGGCCAGGCCGCAGGTTGAGGTATCGAAAGTGCCCGATTCCGGGCACTTCGGAGTACAGCAATCCTCGCTGACGCAGCTCCTCGCGCATCACGTCCGGGCCTAAGGGCTTCCCCTCCGAATCAACAAGTCCGAGGCCAAGCAACGCGTTTCCTGCACCGGCTTCGGGCCCGCAGTCGAGAGTTATCTCGACTTGGATGAGGCGATCGGTTCGACCTGTCTCCAGACGGAGTCCCTGCTCGTCGAGGCCCGAGACGGCTGGGCTTGCAGCAATCAACGTGAGATCGGTGTTCGGAGCCGGCGAGAATCGCTCTCCACCCAAAGGAAATGCCCGAACCACGTCGTCCATGGAGAGGACGCGGGGAAATCTGGACAAATCCTTCAGCGTCTGTTCGAGTTGCTCAGACGACCCATATTCGGCTTTGCGCAGAGCTGTGTCTTGAGTCGGGTGCCGAAGCCACAGATAGCTGATCTTCCTAGAGTCAAGGATCAGCGGGTTAAAGCGGTCGGACTGATTATGCGGCACCTCTATAGGCCGGATAAGCTCTCCGCTGCCATCAAACATGCAGACTCTTAGCAAGCCAATGGCGATCATTGGGGAATAAGAAATCCGCGGATTGTAGAAGCGACCGTCCTCGACCAGCGCAGTGAGGCCTGTCCCCAAACTGACCTGCATGCCAGCATTTGCGGCAGTGATGTAGGGCAACATTTGCTGGAAATAGTCCGCCGACAGCAGATCATCGTCGTCGAGTCGGAACCAGCCAAAGGGGGTCCCTGCGCGGTTCTCCGAGCCGTCCGGCCCAAAGATCTGTTTGGCGATTTCGAGCGAGGAACTCCCGGTAGAGCCTTCCGACTGACGGTCAAGGACAAGGAATTCGAACTCCCGCTCGGCCTGTTCCAGCCGCTTCTGGTATTTCGCCGGCAGCGACTCGGAGTAGGACACCACATGGCGATATTCCACTCCAGTTGAGGCTAGGGTCAACTGCGGCAGTGAGACGTCAAAGAAGATCTCGCACCTTACGTCTAACCGTTCAGTGGAATACAAGTAGTTCCGGTATTCCTCTGACGACCGGAACCGGCTGCCATTCGACGCCACCCAATCCGGTGAGTCAGGTTTCAGAAGACTGAACCGGGTCTCTCCGATGAAGCCCATGCTAATTTCCCTCTCGAGATTTGTCACCAGTTGTCGTCCGACTGACAGTCAACGACCAATACGTACTGTGGCGAATCAAACCGCCAGAATGCCGCGAGTGTCGATGACAAACTTGGACTCGAGGTCCGTAAGCTCCGCTGTTTTGAAGTCATCGTGGTCGACTAGCAACACAACTACTCCTGAGCTCTTCAAGCCGACGGTCAGATCGGTCAACTTGACATTTTCATGTTCTCGAAGCTGTTCGGGCAGCTGGACAATGTGTGGCTCTACCACGTTCAAGACAGTCTCGGGAGCACGCTGGGCAATCATTTTCGTAATCTCAATGGCGGGAGATTCGCGTAGGTCGTCGATATTGGCCTTGAAGGCGAGCCCGAGAACGGCCACCTCGGTGCCTAATGGTGCCGATTCCAGGGCATCAATGACTTTGTCCACAACCCAGAGCGGCTTCGCATCGTTAACCTGGCGCGCCGTCCGTATGAGTTTGGCATCCTCCGGGGCCTCAGCAACGATGAACCATGGATCAACCGCGATGCAGTGCCCACCCACGCCGGGACCTGGCTGAAGGATGTTGACACGGGGGTGATGGTTAGCCAAACGAATAAGTTCCCAGACGTCGATGCCCAATCCGTCGCTGATGATGGACAGCTCGTTCGCGAACGCAATATTGACGTCTCTATAGGAGTTTTCTACGAGTTTTGCCATTTCCGCCGTGACATCGTCGGTGAGAAGGATTTCCCCTTGGCAGAAGGTGGAGTACAAGCCCTTTGCGAGCTCTGCCGCTTCGGGGGTTACGCCTCCGACAACGCGGTCGTTAGTGACGAGTTCAATCATCACGCGGCCCGGCAGGACACGTTCGGGGCAGTGCGCCAAATGGATTGTGGGCCTTCCATCCGACCCATCGAGTGATAGGTCCGGCCGAAGGCTCAGGATGTAATCCCCCATGTGACGAGTTGCGCGCGGAGGTGATGTCGATTCCAGGATGATGAGCTCACCGCCCTCGAGTTGAGGTGCAATGCCCCGCGCCGCAGCTTCGATGTAGCTCAGATCGGCAGAACGATCAGCCCTGAAGGGCGTCGGCACCGCAACAATGTATGCGTCGGCCTTGGGTGTGTCCTGGGTTGCCCGAAGCTTACCTTGGCTAACGGCGCCAGCAACGTGGGCCCCAAGGTCTGGCTCCACGAAGGGGACTTCCCCGGCGTTGACCGAATCCACGGTCCGCTTATTGACATCGACTCCAACTACCTGAAGCCCGTTTGTGGCAAGAATGGCCGCTGTAGGCAAGCCGATATAGCCCAGACCGATTACCGCGACTTTTTCAATGTTAGTCACTATGTTTCCCCCTAAATGGTGATGTTCTCAATTGGATTGCCAAAAAGCTTTATTGGCCCGGACGCGAGAAGTTCCTCGTCTGCGATGTCCCAAGTGTGTCCGGTCCCCCGCCGCATCTGGCAGTAGTTGAAACGGTCCGCTGAATAGATCGCTCCGCCACCTTGGGCAACAGACTCAAGGAACCGAGTGTCTTCGCCACGACTTCGTGCCTCAAAAGGATGGCTTTCGAACACCGAACGCGCCGCCGTGATGGTGGGACCGGCAACCAAGCGACTGAAGCGGTGTTCCTTGTGCCCGGAACGCAAAATCGTCGCCTCATTAGCCAGGAAATGCATGTAGTGCGCCTGTTTCCCTACGACGGCGGCCTGAGAAAATTCGAGGGCATTCAGCATGTCCAAGAGATAATCAGGTCCATAGAAGTCGTCGTCGTCAAATTTAGACAGGACCTCGCCTGTGGATGCCGCCACGCAAAGATTAAGGCACTCCCCCAAGGTCAGTTCCATGCCCGCAGTAAGGAACCTGTACCTCCTCACGCCGTGGCGTGTCGCGAGCTGCGAGAGGACTTCCTCCGCCACCTCGAATCCGTGTGTCAGCAACACGAGTTCCAGGTCTACTCCTCGCTGGGTGCCGAGAGTCTCAAAGACATGTTCAAGCTGGTGAGGCCTGAAAGTGCTGACAATGGCGCTGACCGTCGGGAGTGCGGGAATCTGCTCTCGGCCCGGGAGAACTGCAGCGACGATTTTTTCGGCCCGGTGGGCGTAGGTGTGCGCTTCCCAAATGCGGCGCTGGGCCTTGTGCACAACCCGATCCCTGTAGTCAGCGTTTGCAACCAAGGACCGAATCTGGGCTGCGGACTCCGACCGGGACGTCGCGACAAGCACCTCATCGGGCGGAAAATAGTTTGCTATGGCCTTCGACGCCGAGCTCACAACCGGCGTGCCGCTAGCGGTGATCTCAAAGATCCGCCGAGCGCACATGCTAGGTGAATCGATAACAGAGTTGACGTTGAGGAACACCCGGTATGACCGGTACGCCGTGAGCATCTGAGCGTAGGTGAGGCTCCCGACGACGCGCTGACTCAACGGCTCCGGAAACTGATAGTTGGAGTCACCGCCCAACTGTCGAGAAAAGATCTCGAGTTCGAATCCGTCCTTCTCGGCGGCATCGGAAGCTCCGCCGAGCAGCATGTCCAGCTGATCCCTCCGCTCCGGGTACTTGTGCGCGAAGTACATGCCAGCAAAGGCCACGCCTCGGGACTGGAAGCCATGACCCGGGCGAATCGGGTTGTGCAGGGCAGGCTGCGCTGCAAACGGCAGTACACTCACCCTCTCGTGGCCCAGTTCCGCAATGTAATCAGGGACCTTGTGGCTGTCGCTCGTAAAGACGGCATCGAACAACCGCGCGGCAGGCAGAAAGTCCTCGTAGTGAGGCGGATCTTCTTTGTTCCAGAATGCCGTGGGGATCCCGCTTTCGCGGCACCATTCCATCAAAGCCAAGAACTCAGGTTTGGGGCCCGAGGCGCCGGTCAACTGGTGCTGCCATTCGCCTCCGTTGCCGTTCCACGCCGACTCAATAAAGACGAAGTCCACGCGTGACGTTTTGAGCTGATCGCGCCAGCCTGCACGGGACAAGGGCACCGCGTTCCACTCAAACCCGAATGCGGCACTTGAAAAATCATCTAGGATGACGCCCACGCAAAGGTCACTTCGGCGTGGTTTCGCGGCAGGGGATTCAAAGGGGACAAAACTGAGCTGACGCCGCTTTCCCCTGCCTTTCCATCCGCCCTCGGCGCCTTTGATGTTGGCTGGGATGTGCTGCCCGGCTTCGGCGAGCCGCCGGAGTCTCCACTGACGAAGTTGGATGAGGCCGCCATGACGGAAGTGCCATATCGCCGACCTGACCTGACGGACCGACATCACAGTTGTACCCCGATGCGCCGGCCCTGCGTCCTGGGGAGGATCTCCGTAATCGTCAAGCGTGAGCGCGCGTCATCCTTAATTTTTGCCGCTGTAATGTTGTTGCCCTTCGAAAGATGGTCCGTGTAGTCCTTATAGGCGGCTGTGGCTTCCTGGGGTTCCGAGTCCATGATCAGGTCACCTTGATCAATCCAAAGCACCCTCGTGCACATTTCCTCGATCGTGGAGAGGCTGTGGCTGACCAGGAACACGCATCCGGCATTACGCCGTAGTTCGTCCATGCGTTTGCGGCTTCGGTCGATGAACTGCGCATCGCCCGTATTCAAGGCTTCGTCCACGAGTAGGATCTCGGGGTCAACGGCCGCAGCGATCGCGAATCTGAGCCGCGATCCCATACCGGAGGAGTACGATTTCATCGGCAGATGAATGGACTTCTCTAACCCTGAAAGTTCCACAATGCTGTCGAACTTCTCATCTATTAATGCCCTTTCCATTCCCATGGCCAGACACCCCAGAATGACATTTTGGTCCCCTGAAAGATCAGGAACGAGCGCCGCGTTTACGCCCAGCATTATCGGCGTGCTTGACGCGTAGACGGCCCCGGACGTGGCCAGCTCCTGGCCGCTGATGAGCTTCATCAGCGTGCTCTTACCAGAGCCGTTGCGACCGATGATTCCAACAGACTCGCCACGTTCCACAATGAGGGACAGCTCATTCAGGGCATCGACGCGGACCTTATTGTCACGCCCTAAGGTCCTCTTGAACAACCGGTGGCGAATAGGAGACTTATCGGCAGGAACATCCGCCGTTGAGACCACCGTGTAACTCATCCTTACGGAATCGAGTACAACGCAGGGGTTTCCGTCAAAGTAGACCGTATCTTCAGTCGCGGCCATAGTTTTCTTCCCCCTGCCAGAAGAAGACAAGTCCAACAATTAGCGAGCCTAAGGCGAAGACCGCGAGGGCAGCCCATGAATGCCATTCAGGTATCCGATTGTAAAGTACACAGTCCCTCACAATGTCAATCACGTTGAAAAGGGGATTCAACTTAATAATCTCCAGCAATGCGGGGTGCTTGATGAAACGCTCGTAGGAGTAGAAAATGGCTGAACCATACATCCACAAACGGATTACGAACGGCAGAAGATGAGAAACGTCGTTCACCCGCGAAATTACTCGTGCAAGTGTAAGTCCGACGCCAAGGTTAAAAATTGACATCAGTAGCAGTGCCGGAATCACCAAGAGCCACAGCGGCCCAATGAACTCAGCAGGCGGCAGCACCACAACGATCAGGAGCATTGCGATGATCAACGGCACACCCGAAAGTTCCTCCCGCAGATTCGCTCCAATGGGAAGGGCTGCGCGGGGAAAGTTAAAAGCCTGGATCATCGTCCGATTAGCCTGAATAGACCGCGCCACGGATGTTATTGCGCCAGCGCTGAATTGAAAAACGAAGATGCCGGTGACCAAGTATCCTATATAATTTTCGATTCCCCCGCTGGTCTGGAGAAGAATGCCGAATATTATGTAGTAAGTCAGACCATTGAAAACGGGGTTGAGCAACAACCACGCGCTCCCCAAACGGTCGCGCCTGGTTCCGCTGCGGACGCGAGCGCGGGCATCGTAAAAAATGAACTCTCGAAAGTCCCAGAGCTGCACCAAGTAGTCAAGAAACGCTGGCCGCGACCCGACTCGGCTCAGGCGCCGCAGGTCAACGGACACCGCCTGAACTCCCGCTGGCGCGGGCATGGATGCCGTTTCTACTAACACTAGCTGGTCCTCCTGGTTATAAATAGGTCATTCCCCCTGATACGCGGCGATAGGCGAAGGCCATCGCATTTGCGTTTGCGGACCAAGTCCGGGTTAGCAGAACTTGGGCCCTTCCCGTCTCTCCCATAGATGTTCGCAGCGGCTCGTCTCTCAGAATCCGTGCCACCGCGGCGGCAAGCTGTTCGGGCCTTTCGGCCGCCGCGAACAAGCCGCTGACACCCTCGTCGACGATCTCTTCAAGTGCCGGAAGCCTGCTAGCCACTACCGGCCGCGCACTCGCCAGCGCCTCCACTGGCTTGAGCGGAGTCACCGCACGGGTCACGTCAAGGTCCTTACGTGGTACTACGAACACGTCCAGGGCCTGGTGATAAAGCGGGGTGTGGTCCCTGGGCACCCTGCCGGTGAAAATTGCCCTGTCACCCAAGCCCAGCTTCCGGATCTGCTCCTCCAGGCCAGGGCGGGCCACGCCGTCGCCAACAATCAGCAGCCGCAGCTGTGGAAAGGCCGGTGCCAGGAGGGCGAATGCACGAACGAGGTCGTCCAGGCCCTCGTAGGCGACCAGGCTACTGACAGTGCCGATGAAGAGGCCGTCCTCCGGCAGACCGAGTTCACGGCGGGCCTCGCCTGTACCACGGGGCTCCTGAAGGAAGGCTCCGCCGACGGCGTTGGGCGCAATGATGATCTTCTCGTCAGGGATGCCCGCGGCGGCAATGTTGGCCTTCATGGCGTGCCCCAGCGTTACCACCAAATCGGCGTCCCGCATGACCTCGGCTTCCCGTTCCTGGAAAAGCCTGTACTTTTCGCTGTCCCGGGCCTCAGGCCCGCGGGTCGCTGCCCAGGTGTCGGCCAGCTGGCCGCGGACTTCGTATACCCAAGGGACCCCCAGCGCCTGGGCCACTGCCCGGACCACCATGCCGTTGACGAAGTGGGTGGTGGTGTGGAGCACGTTGGGCCTGAATTCCAGCGCCACCTGGAGCAGTTCCTCGGCCTGCTGCTGCAGGCGCGCGTCCATTGTCGGCGCCAGCCGTGACGGGAGGAGCCTGCGGTACCGGACGCCGTCGACGACGTCGCTGGCGCGGGCCAAGAGCTTTCCCACCTGGACCGGATATCCCAGCCTCGTAACAGCCAGGACGTCCCAGCCGGCTTCCTGCTGCGCCACCATGATGGAGTGGGAACGCTGGGCGTAGCCGCTGGCGGTGTGCGGCAGGGAGTTGGTGAGCAGGTGCAGGACCCGGCCGGGAACGGGCGAGAACTCCTGGCGCTCCAGCGAGGGTGCAAAACCGGAGTAGACGGCCGCTTCCCCCGCAAGCCGCGCTTGCTGCCGCCGTCCGGCGGGGCCGGAAGCGTCGAGGGCGGTGACGGCTCCGCTGAGGTTCCCGTCATGCCACAGCCTGCGGGCGTGTGCAGACTTAAGGCGGGTAGCATTCGCGGCTTTGGCCAGCAGTGTGTCCGATAGCTCCGTTAAGCCGGCAGACAAGGCGATGTCGGCCAACCGCCGGGCCTGCTCTCCCCTGACGGGGCCATCCACTGCAAGTTCGAGTCGTCGCCGAACGTCGGCGTCCTGACCGTTGCTCAGCGCCGCGAGGATCACGGGCGCGGCCACCGAGTTACGCGGCGAGCCAGCCGACATTGCCCGGCCCAACGGGCGAGCGACAGCGGGCAGACGGCGGGCCGCCTGCAGGTAGAGGAGGAAAGGGTCATCGGCGAGGTGCTGGGTGACGACGCTGGTGGCCAGGCTTAAATTCTTGAGGAGCTGGATCATCTGCGGCTATCGGTTTCCGCAAGGAGCTGCGAAATGAGGTCCATATAGAGGTCCGCGAGGTGCCCGTATTCTGCGTTGGTCTTGACCCACTGACGGCTGTCCCCGTTGCGTACAAGCCGGCTCCGGTCAGCTGCGAGCTGGCGCCACAAATCGGCCACGGCTTCCGGAGAGCTGGGAACGATGTCCCCGGCTTCCGCGTCCATGACAATACGGGCCGCTTCCCCGCGCACCATCGCGGTTACATGCCTTCCGATGGCCAAGACCTCGTAGGTCTTTGACGGCACGGTGGTTTCGAAGGATTTCCAGTCATCGCGAAGGGACACGACGCACGTGTCGGCAGACGCGTAGCGTTCCATCATCGCTTCACCTGTCAGGGGCGGATGGAACGTGACCGGTGCCTTCAGTTCCCGCGCCAGCTTCTCCAGCGCCGGCCGCTGCGTGCCGTGGCCCACCATGTGCAGGTGCATCGATTCCCCCACGAGTGCGCTCGCCCGGATGGCGACGTCCAGGCGCTGGCTCTCGCCGTGATTTCCCAGATACACGGCTTCGAATATGTCCCGCTCGGTCTCCGGCGGACCCAGCACGGGGATGGAGTCCAAGTGCACGCCGTTGCTAACCGTCGCCACGTTCCGGACACCACGCGCCCGCAGCGTAGCGGCGAACCCCTCCGTCACGGTGACCACGAGGTCGGCCCGGTGTTGGACAAATTCGACCACGCGCTCAACGACGCTTTTTACGCTGCCTTGGACCAGCCGCGCATCGCGGGCCAAGTCGGGCCACGCATCCCGCATTTCGACGATCAACGGAACGCCGCGGACCTTGGCCAGCACATAGCCGGCCGCCAGGGAAGGCAGCCCGGGCGCGGTAACAATCACGACGTCGGGCTTCCGGACCATGAATCCGGCCGGAATCGAAAGAGCCGCCGAAAAAGCCTGGTCCAGCAGGCGAGCCGCACGGGAGTTGCCGTGCCGGAGGTAGGGAACGCGAAGTATTTTCTCGGTGAATTGCCCTTTTTGCAGCCCGAAGGGCCTCCCGGCCATCTTGCGGGGCAAGGCCCGCCGGCCGAAGGGGTAGTGCGCCACCGGGGTCACGACGTCGACGTCCCAGCCGGAATGGGAGAACTCCTTGATCATGGCGGTCCAGCGCCGCTGGGGCGGGCTCTGTTCGGGCCAGTAGGAGTGGGTCAGCAGTGTTATGCGAAGGGACTGGGCCTGAGGTGTGCGGTCGGAAAATTCACGGGGTATCACCGGAGACTTACTTTCCGGCCTTGACGGGGCTATTTTGGCTCTTTCCGCCGAGGAAGCGGAAGTACGCCAAACCAGCACCGAGCAGGATCAACACAGTGATGAGCTGAACTCCAAGCGGGCTGCCTGTAGCTACTGCGACTGCGGCCTGGATTTCGGGCTTCACCGTCACGGGCGGCTGGCTAGGGGTGGCGATTACCGCAGGAGCCGTCGAGAGCGCCGGCTTCGGAGTTGGCGAGGGTGACGGGGACGGCGTCTCAGACGGCGTCGCTCCCGCGGGAGCCGGGGCCTGGGCGGGCACCGGAGCGGGTGCAAGGGCCGGGGGCACAGTTAGTGCAGGCCGAGGGGTGCCAGCGGGGGTCTGGACCGGGGCAGGAGCGGCGCTGCCTGCCGGGGCGGGAGCCGGAGCGGGGGCCGGGGCAGGCGCCGGCACGGGCACAGGAACCGGCGCGGGATCAACGATGACCGGCGGTTCCACGGGCAGCGGAGCGGGCGCAGGATCTGCGGGGGCTGGATTAGGATCGGGGGCAGGCACCGGGCTGGTCACCACCGGAGGGTCTGCGGGAAGGGCGTCGTCGGCGTTGACGGCGCTGGCTGTGCCTATGAGCGAGGCTGCCAGAAGCAGCGCTCCCAGCCCGACGCGAGCTGACATGAGTTTTTGGCCGCACGACGGCATCGGCTGTCCCCCCAAGGTGCGATATGGAATCAGGTGTGCGTTTTGCGGCCAACACTAACGTCGTTGTCGGCAGAGCCCCAGAGGTGCACGAGGCCTCAGTCTACTTGAAGGTAAGACTCAGGTGGTTCACATGATGCTAGTCTCGCCCCCGCGAATGCGGCAGTAGCGCCACGCGGGCGGGTTAAGCTGGATGAATGCTCCGATTCAGCCGCCTCACTGCCGTGCGTCTTCCCGTGGCTGTCGCCGCGGCAGCGGTCGGGCTTGCCCTGACCTCCTGTTCCCCGGTGGTGGACGTCACGCCCGCCAAGGATGCCGCCAATGCTGCGTGTGCGCCGATGATGCTGGCCCTTCCCGACACTATCGGGGACGCAAAGCTCCGCAAGACGAATGCCCAGGCCACCGCGGCGTGGGGGGATCCGTCCGTGGTGATCGTTCGCTGCGGAGTCAACGTTCCCGGCCCCACCACGGATCGCTGCGTGAGCGTCAACGGCGTGGACTGGGTTATCAAGGAAGGTAATCCGGTGTGGACGCTGACCACGTTCGGCCGCGAACCCGCCACGGAACTGCTGATGGATCCGGACAAGATCAGTTCGGCCACCGTGCTGGCAGACCTCGCCCCTGCGGCGCTTAAGATCAAGGCGACCCGGAAGTGCGTGGGTCAAGAGGACTTGCAGAACCTACCGCCCAGCAAATAACAGTCCCTAAGTGAAAACAACTCAATGTCCGCGGAGGGGCCATTTCATGAGTGCCTCTCCATGGTCTCTAAGTGGCGGCATGAAGCGGAATCTGCCACGGTCTAGTGTTGCTAACATCAGTGAGTTGAACTGAACTTGACCGGGAATGTAGAGGCCGCTGATGTCATCCGTATTGGACTTTGCCCTGAAGGGGCGCCGGCCACTATCCGAGGTAAGCCGCTCGGCTGAGTTTTCTGCTACAAACCGGGTGATAACCGGCATGACCTCGGACGGTCTTCCCGTGGAAGCGTTTGTGAAATTCGCGGAGGCACCCAAGCACTTGCTGTGTCTGCTCCCCTCAGCACAACCTCGTTCCGTTGCGCCTCAGATTCCATTCTTCCCAAGATGGTCCTGGGCCTCCGGATTTGACGAATGGGATGTCGTCTCACTCAGCGATCCCATGCTTCATGCTGCTCCGGAGCTCCACGCTTCCTGGTTCGTCAGCACCACGACGGACATAACCAAAGAACTTGCCGCCTTCCTGAAAGAACTATGCGTCCGGCGGGAGATTCCAGCGGACATGGTCACCCTGTACGGGAGTTCCATGGGTGGGTACGGAGCCCTCATGATAGCGGCTTCCCTGCCTGGCTCGCGGGCCATAGCGGAGGTTCCCCAGTTGGATCTCTTGGAGTATCCCGATGCACAGGCCCTGACTGATGTGGAGCGCCTCGCACTTGGCGGAACCCCTCTCAAAGAGATCGAGAGCCAGTTCCCCGAACGGGTCAATGTTCTTGCCCGCTTCCGCCACAGTGACTACATTCCCCCACTGTCAATCATTACGAACAGGGCAGATGGCGCGCATTCCGAAGCTTTGGAGTTCTTGAAGGCAGTCAACTCGATGGCGCCCACTGTCTCGTCCGTCGGCCACACCTCACTCCACCAGACGCCGCGACCGGAGGGGCACGCGGTCCAGCCAACCCCGTTTATGATCCAGACGCTGAAGACTCTCGCCGAGTTGCCCTACGATATTTCCGACGGACGTCCGCCCGCCGTCGAGGAAGCCCTGGCGGTGCCGACTCCCATCTGGGATCTCAACGATGCCGCGGAATGGGAGAAGCAGCCACTGGCGGAAGCGGTGACATGGGTCGGGTCGTCAGGACACGGAGCGGTCGACGTAGAATTTGAAGTCTTTAACGGCGGAGCAGAATCGGAAAAAGGGATCGTTCTTTGTCTAGTGCCAGCTGACCCCGACAGCGAGGCAATGAATCGAGCCGGATTCCGATTCTCACCATTTAGGGGAATCGGATATTTCAAATATCTGCGGGTTCCGTCCGGGAGATCCTCACTACGCGAGTCGGTCATTGTCGACAAGAAATGCGAAATCAAAGGTTTCGGACTCGCCACATGGGAGTTGGACGCACCCGAGATCACCGAGTTGACGATTTCGTATCGGGAGCCACAGACGCTTTGACATAGCCGGACTGACGCGGCCCGGCGGCAGGCCAATTTACCGGCCGCCGGGCCCAGCTCGCCCTAGCGCAGGCCCGTCTTGCGGTGCAGTGCGAGGTGGATCAGCTCGTCGATCAGTTCGGCGTAGCCCAGGCCCGATGACTTCCACATCTGCGGGTACATGCTCTTGGGCGTGAACCCGGGCATGGTGTTGATCTCGTTGATGATCAGTTCGCCCTCGGGCGTGTAGAAGAAGTCCACCCGGCTCAGCCCCTCGGCGCCGACGGCGTCGAAGGCAACGGCGGCCAGTTCACGGACCCTGGTGATCGCCTCGTCGGGGAGGTCGGCCGGGCAGCTGAGGGCTGCGGCGTCGTCGACATATTTGGCGTTGAAGTCATAGAACTCGTGCCCGCCGCCCGCCACGGAGATTTCGCCCGGCATGGAGGTCCGCGGAGCATCGGTCCCGCGGCCTTCCAAAACGGCGCATTCAATCTCGCGGCCGGTGATGCCGGCCTCGATGACCAGCTTGGGATCGTGCTCGCGTGCCGCCTCGATCGCGGCATCCAAGCCCTCGAGGGAATCCACCTTGGAGATGCCCATGGAAGAGCCCGCCCGGGCCGGCTTGACGAACACGGGGAAGCCGAGCTGGTCCACGCGCTTGCGGACCGTCTCGGGATCTGTGAGCCACTGCCTGTCGGTCACGGCGATGTACGGTCCCACGTGGAGCCCGGCAGATTCGAAGACAACCTTCATGTAGTGCTTGTCCATCCCGACGGCGGACGCCAGCACGCCTGCGCCCACGTAACGGGTGTCGGACAGTTCCAGGAGGCCTTGGATGGTCCCGTCCTCGCCGAACGGTCCGTGCAGCAGGGGGAAAACGACGTCCACGGTGCCGAGCTCCTGCGGGACCGCGTTCGGGGAGGCCACGATCAGCTGGTGTTCACCGCCGATCTCGGCCAGGGCCACGGTCTGCGCCGAGGGCGCCACTTCGGGCAATGACGACGCGGAGAGCGACCACTCGTTGGTGTCGCCGGAGGCCAAAACCCACTGACCGGTCTTGGCGATCCCGATCGGGATGACGTCGTACTTGTCCTTATCGATGGCGCCGAGGACGCCGGCGGCTGTTACGCAGCTGACGGCGTGCTCGCTGGAGCGGCCGCCGAAGAGCACCGCCACGCGGGGTTTGGACTGGCCCGTGGGGGCTGCTGTGGTCATGTTGATCTCTGACATGCTCAGTGGTCGCCTTCGGGTTTCAGGTCGCGGGACAGCAGCAGCGGACCCAGTTCGTCTACGGACAGTTTTCCGGCCAGGACGGCGACGACGGCGGCCGTGATCGGCATGTCGACGCCGAGCTTTCCGGCGAGTTCGTGGACCGCCTGGCTGGATTTGATGCCTTCGGCCGTTTGCTTCATTTCGGCGGTGACCTGATCGAGGGTCAGGCCCTTGCCGAGCAGCCTGCCGGCCGTGTGGTTGCGGGACAACGGCGAGGAGCAGGTTGCCACCAGATCGCCCAAGCCCGCAAGGCCCGCCATGGTCCGGGCGTCGCCGCCCAGGGCCAGCGCCAGCCGGGACGTCTCCGCCAGCCCGCGGGTGATCACCGAGGCCTTGGTGTTGTCCCCCATCTCCTTGCCTTCGCAGATTCCCACGGCCAGGGCGATGACGTTCTTGACGATCCCGCCGATTTCGACGCCGATCACGTCCGTGGTGGTGTACGGGCGGAAGTAGGGCGCGGTGCAGCTGCGGGCAATCCAGCCTGCCGTGACCGGGTCCGCGCAAGCCACCACGGATGCGGTCGGCTCTTCGCGGGCGATCTCCATGGCCAGGTTGGGCCCGGACACCACGGCGACGCGGTCGGCCGGGAGGTCCAGTTCCGCGCAAATGACCTCACTCATGCGGGCGTCAGTGTGGAGTTCGAGGCCCTTCATGAGGGACACGACGACGGCACCCGGCGCCAGGTGTTCCTTCCAGGCCTGCAGTTGCGGCCGCAGCGTCTGCGCCGGAACGGCAAGGATGACCAGTTCCGCGCCGGTGAGGACCTCGGCGACGTCCTTGGACGCGGTGATGCTCGACGGCAGCGTGATGTCCTTCAGGTACTGCTCATTGCGGTGCAAGGTGTTGATCTGGTCCACGATTTCCGGGCGCCGGCCCCAGAGGCGGACGTTTCGTTCAACCCCCGAAGCAGTGGCCGCGTCCGCGACCACCTTGGCGAAAGTGGTACCCCAGGAGCCAGCCCCCAGGACGGCCACGGTGCCTGCGGAAGAGGCTCCTTCAAAGTTGACCGTCATCCGGCGCTGTCCCCCGTGTTGTCGTTTGATGCGCCACCGTCTCGGATGGCGCTGTCCCCGGTTCCGCTTTGTTCGACAAAGCGGCCCTGCGTTGGCTGATTGTGCGCCGCCGGATCCCAGCGCTCGGCCGGCGGCTGTTCGCCGCGCAGCCCGGCCAGGAGGCCGGTAATGGCGTCCATGATGACATTGGTGGCCTCGGCGAGCGTTGCCCTATCCAGCGGGCGGCCGGCGAAGGCGCTCAGGTCCACCGGGTCGCCGACCACCAGGCGCGAGGTCTTGCGCGGGAAGATGTACATGCGCTTTGAGTAACGCGGCAGAACCTCCTGGGCACCCCAATGGGCCATGGGCACCACGGGAATGCCGCTCTGCAGCGCCATGCGGGCCGCGCCGGTGTGTCCCCTCATCGGCCAGAGCGCAGGGTCCCGGGTCAGGGTTCCCTCGGGGTAAATGATGATTGCCCCGCCCTCGTCCACAATCTCCTTGGCAAGCTGCAGCGCCAGGTTCGCTCCCGTCGTCGAGCGTTCCACCGGGATCTGCTTGGTGGAGCGCAGGACAGCACCCAGCACCGGAACCTTGAAGAGTCCGGCCTTGGCGAGGAAGTGCGGCATCCGCTTTTGGTTGTAGAGCATGTGCCCCACCACCAGCGGATCGATCTCCGTGCAGTGGTTGGGGGCCGCGATGAAGCCCCCGGCGGGCAGCTTCTCAAGGCCCTCCCACTTCTTGCTCATCAGCAGGTTCATCACGGGCCGGACGATCGCGGCGACCGCCACAAACGTGGCGTGGCTCTTGGCCGATTCCTTCACCGGGCCCCCGCTACTTGGCCGACGTGATGTCGAAATCGGCGCCGAGGCCCGCGAGCTTTTCGGTGAAGCGCTCGTAGCCGCGGTTGATGATGTCAATTCCGGTGACGCGGGACGTGCCCGTCGCGGCCAGGGCGGCGATGAGGTGGCTGAATCCGCCGCGCAGGTCAGGGACGTCGATGTCGGTGCCCTTGAGTTGCGCGGGTCCGGAGATGACGGCCGAATGCAGGAAGTTGCGCTGGCCGAAGCGGCACGGCACGCTGCCGAGGCACTCGCGGTGGACCTGGATATTGGCGCCCATGCGGATGAGCGCATCCGTGAAGCCGAAGCGGTTCTCGTACACAGTCTCGTGGACGATCGAAACGCCCTCGGCCTGGGTCAGGGCGACGATGAGGGGCTGCTGCCAGTCCGTCATGAAGCCGGGGTGCACGTCCGTTTCGAGGACCAGCGGGTTGAGCTTGCCGCCGCGGTGGTAGAAGCGGATGCCGTCGTCGCCGATGTCCATGCCGCCGCCAACCTTGCGGTAGGTGTTCAGGAACGTCATCATGTCCCGCTGCGTGGCACCTTCCACGAAGATGTCGCCCCGGGTGACGAGGGCCGCAGAGGCCCAGGAGGCCGATTCGTTGCGGTCAGAGAGGGCCCGGTGGTTGTATCCGCCGAGGTCCCGGACGCCTTCGATCCGGATGGTGCGGTCCGTCTGGACGCTGATGATCGCGCCCATCTTCTGCAGCACCGCGATGAGGTCGACGATTTCCGGCTCGGTGGCCGCGCCGGAGAGCTCGGTGATGCCTTCGGCGCGGGTGGCGCTCAGCAGGACCTGCTCGGTGGCGCCGACCGACGGGTACGGCAGGGCAATCTTGGCGCCCTTGAGGCCGTTCGGCGCGGAGATGTGGATGCCGCCCGGGCGCTTTTCCACCACGGCGCCAAACTGACGCAGGACATTCAGGTGGTAGTCGATCGGACGGTCGCCGATCTTGCAGCCGCCCAGGTCCGGGATGAAAGCTTCGCCGATGGCGTGGATCAGGGGCCCGCACAGCAGGATCGGGATGCGCGAGTCGCCGGCGTGGGCGTCGATCGCGGTGCTGGAGGCCGTCTTGGCGCCCTTCGGGTCCAGCGTCAGGTCACCGCTCACGGGGTCCTTATCAACCCGGACGCCATGGAGCTGAAGCAGGCTCGTGACAACCTCAACGTCCTTGATTTCGGGGACGTTGCGCAACACCGACGGCTCATTGCCCAGCAGGGCAGCGACCATGGCCTTGGGCACAAGATTCTTGGCCCCGCGAACGGTGACGCGGCCAGTTAGCGGGACGCCTCCGCGGATTGTCAGAACACTACTCATATACCGGTTTCCTCACGACTACTCGCCCCCAAATCCTTACAAAGGCTCCAGCTAAGCATAGGAGCATCCGTTACCGATCTGAAATACGGGGTGCCGTGGGCTGGCGCGGACCCCCATCCAGACGCCGCTTCAGCCGCCGCCCTGGACGCAGCTTGGGACACCCCTCACCCAAACGGCAACGCGGGGTCACTTCCGGCCCATCCCGGAGGTTCGGATGGGCTGCAAGTGACCCCGCGTTGCTGTGGCAGACCCCGGACGAAGGCCCGGAGCTGGCGGATTCTTAGGACAGGCGGGCCGGCAGCGTTTTGGGCATGAAGGCGGGCCGGGTGGCCTCAAACGCGGTGATGTCTTCCTCGTGCTTGAGGGTCAGCCCGATGTCGTCCAGGCCTTCAAGGAGGCGCCACCGGGTGTAATCATCGATCTCGAAGGGCGCCACGATGGTGCCGCACTGCACGGTCTTGGAAACGAGGTCCACCGTGACTTCGGTGCCCGGGGCGTTCTCGAGCTCCTTCCAGATCAGCTCGATGTCGTCCTGGGCAACCTCGGCGGCCAGCAGGCCCTGCTTGCCGGAGTTGCCGCGGAAGATATCGGCAAAGCGGGAGGACAGCACGGTTTTGAAACCGAAGTCCTTCAGTGCCCACACGGCATGCTCGCGGGAGGAGCCGGTGCCGAAGTCGGGTCCGGCCACCAGGACGGAGCCTGCGTTGAACGGCGCCTGGTTCAGGATGAAGGACGGGTCCTTGCGCCACGCGGCGAAGAGCGCGTCCTCGAAGCCCGTGCGGGTGATGCGCTTGAGGTAGACGGCGGGGATGATCTGGTCGGTGTCGACGTTGCTCTGACGCAGCGGGACACCGATTCCGGTGTGGGTGGTGAACTTTTCCATGGCGGATCCTTCGAAACTGTGGGGACCGGGGCTGTGTGGATCGAGACTAGGTGAATCGGGTGCGTCGATCCGGGGTCAGATCTCGGCGGGGGCTACGCGGCGCCGACGCGGAGCGCCGCGGACTCCGGGGCGGGGTCGAGATCCGACGGCGAGCTCAGCGTGCCGCGGACCGCCGTCGCCGCGGCCACTACCGGCGAGACGAGGTGGGTGCGGCCGCCCTTGCCCTGGCGGCCTTCGAAGTTGCGGTTGGAGGTGGAGGCGCAACGCTCGCCGACCTCCAGCTGGTCCGGGTTCATGCCCAGGCACATCGAGCAGCCGGCAAAACGCCATTCTGCGCCGAAGTCCTTGAAGACCTTGTCCAGCCCCTCGGCCTCGGCCTCCAGGCGGACCCGGGCCGAGCCAGGCACCACGAGCATCCGGATGTTGGGGTCCTTCGTGCGGCCGCGGAGGATGTCCGCGGCGGCCCGGAGGTCCTCCATCCGTGAGTTGGTGCAGGAGCCCAGGAACACCGTGTCCACCCTGATGTCCTTCATCGGAGTGCCGGCCTCGAGCCCCATGTACTGCAGGGCGCGTTCGGCGGCGGCCTTGGCGTTCTCATCGCCAAAGTCCTCCGGCGAGGGCACCTTCGCGGACAGGGACACGCCCTGGCCCGGGTTGGTCCCCCACGTCACGAACGGTTCCAGGGTGTCGGCGTCGAGGTCCACCTCGACGTCGAACGCCGCGTCGTCGTCGGTGCTCAGCGTGTTCCAGTACTCGACGGCGGCGTCCCATTCGGCGCCCTGGGGCGCATGCGGGCGGCCGTGCATATAGTCGTAGGTGGTCTGGTCCGGGGCCACCAGCCCGGCACGGGCTCCGGCCTCGATGGACATGTTGCAGATGGTCATCCGGGCTTCCATGGACAGCGCCCGGATGGCGGAGCCGCGGTATTCGAGGACGTAGCCCTGTCCCCCGCCGGTGCCGATCTTGGCGATGACGGCGAGGATGATGTCCTTGGCGCTCACGCCGGGGCGCAGCGTGCCCTCAACATTGATGGCCATGGTCTTGAACGGCTTCAGGGACAGCGTCTGGGTGGCCATGACGTGCTCCACCTCGGAGGTGCCGATGCCCATGGCGAGGGCGCCGAAGGCGCCATGCGTGGAGGTGTGCGAATCGCCGCAGACAACCGTCATGCCGGGCTGGGTGAGGCCCAGCTGGGGGCCGACGACGTGCACGATGCCCTGCTCGGCGTCGCCAAGGGAGTGCAGGCGGACCCCGAACTCCTGGCAGTTGTTGCGCAAAGTCTGGATCTGGGTCCGGCTGGTGAGATCGGCGATTGGCTTGTCGATGTCCAGCGTGGGAGTGTTGTGGTCCTCGGTGGCGATGGTGAGGTCCGGCCGGCGCAGCCTGCGCCCGGCCAGCCGCAGGCCCTCAAATGCCTGCGGGGACGTCACTTCATGCACCAGATGGAGATCGATGAAGAGAAGGTCCGGCTGGGCGTTGGCTCCTTCGCCGTCCCCCTTGCGCACCACGTGCGCGTCCCAGACTTTCTCGGCCAGTGTCTTTGCCACGGCCTTCTCCCTTCACTGCGGTAATTATTGTGCGTTCCTATGGGCTATTGCTTCCACTGAACCAGCACTGCCAAGTAATACGCCAGCGCGTTGACTTGCATCTCAGATAATGAGACGTCAATATCATTACATGGACAATTCTAGTGGAGTCGGTGTCATCGATAAAGCGGCCCATGTGCTTGACGCACTTGAGGCCGGCCCCACCACCCTGGCGCAGCTGGTGGCTGCCACCGGGCTGGCGCGGCCCACGGTGCACCGGCTGGCTCTCGCCCTGGTGCATCACCGGCTCGTGAGCCGGGATATCCAGGGCCGGTTCGTGCTCGGAAGCCGCCTGGTGGAGCTCGCCTCCGCCGCCGGTGAGGACCGCCTGATCGCCTCCGCCGGCCCCGTGCTGATGCAGCTGCGCGACGCCACCGGCGAAAGCGCCCAGATCTTCCGCCGCCAGGGCGACTGGCGCGTCTGCGTGGCCTCCGCCGAGCGTCCCATCGGCCTGCGCGACACCATCCCCGTCGGCACCCAGCTGTCCATGAAGGCCGGTTCCGCCGCCCAGGTGCTGCTGGCGTGGGAGGACCACGACCGCCTGCTCGAAGGCCTTCAGTCGGCCCGCTTCACCCCTACCGTCCTGGCGGGAGTACGACGCCGCGGCTGGGGCCAGAGCCTGGGCGAACGCGAGCCGGGCGTCGCCTCCGTTTCGGCCCCCGTGCGCGGGCCGTCTGGCCGCGTGATTGCCGCCGTGTCCATTTCCGGCCCGATCGAGCGCCTGACACGGCAGCCGGGCAGACTGCACGCCGAGGTGGTCTGCAACGCCGGCCGCGTCCTGACCGAGGCGCTGCGCAAAACCAACGACTAAGTATGCTGTGCCCATGAGCAACTATGCGGTGTTCCTTCGGGGAATCAACGTGGGCGGCATCAACATCAAGATGGCCGATCTCAAGGCCGCCCTGAACTCGCGGCGGTTCTCGGGCGTGCAGACCTTGCTGGCCAGCGGCAACGTGGTGCTGGCCAGCGAGCTGGACCCTGCGGGGGTCAAACAGGAATTCGAGGCATGCCTGAGGGAAACCTTCGGCTATGACGCCTGGGTGGTGGTGCTGACCTCGGACCGCGTGGCAGCACTCATCGAAGCCTGCCCCTACCCGGCCGATGACGCGTCCACCCACACCTACCTGACGCTCGCCTCCGATGAGGCGGTACTTGCGGAACTCTTCGAGTCCGGCAGCGCCCTGGACGGGACCGAGCTCACCTTGCTGGGCCCGGAAGCCCTGGCCTGGCTTGCCCCCACCGGCGGAACGCTGGACAGCCCCTTCAGCAAGCTCTCCTCGAAGGCCAAGTACAAGGCAACCACCACCACCCGGAACCTTCGCACGATGGTCAGGGTCCGCGACGCGGCAGCGGCGCTGTAGGCCACACGGGGATCCCCCACACGGGAAGACGGGGACGACGAAAAACGGCCCCGGGCTGATGCCCGGGACCGTTTCATTGGTGACCCCAGCGGGATTCGAACCCGCGTTACCGCCGTGAGAGGGCAGCGTACTAGGCCGCTATACGATGGGGCCGCGTACTCTCCAGAACAGCATTCCTGCCATTCAAGCCAAATGATTGTTTCACACATTCGGCTGCTGTTTCAAATCGGACCAGCCGTTTGAAAACATCCGACAATCCGCGGAAATCCGTGGATTTTCAGAGCTGGGATACCAGGACTCGAACCTAGAATGACGGTACCAGAAACCGTAGTGTTGCCAATTACACCATATCCCAATGGCACTTTCGGACCGGATGTTTGGGTCTAAACCCTCGCTCCCGGCGCCTCAGCACGAGTAATTACTTTACCCGAGAGTTTTCACTTGCACAAATCGGGCATGCGCCGGCGGGACGGTGGTTCCGGAAGGCGCGGACTTCCCGGCCGGGGCCACAAAACCCGCGCAAACCCTTGCCAATTCGGCAGTAACAAGTTTACGCTCGGTAAGTTACCAACGAGTAACCACCCCTCCCCCACACCGCTGCGGGCAGAATTACGATCTTTTTCCAGTGTTAGCTGCATCACAGAGGCCGGGGTGGCCGGAAGCACAGCCGCTGCCGGCAAGACCGTCGAGAGGAATCATCTGTGTCACAGAGTCGTGCCGCCATCGCCCAAAGCAGAACCCGGGGGCAACAGATCGCCATCGCCATCCTGGCCCTGCTGCTGATTGCGCTGCTGGGGTTCTACACCCTGGTCACTGGACGCATCACGGACGGGTCCGCGCGGCTCAACGCCGGGGCCGGGCTGGCCTCTGCCGGGGCGCACCAGCTGAAGGACGGAGCGGCCAAGCTCGCCACCGGCGCAGGGCAGGCAGACGCCGGAGCCGGCAAACTCTCGGATGGGGCCACGAAGATCCAGGCCGGAATCGCCGGCAAGCTCGCCCCTGGAGCGGACAAGCTCGAAGCAGGGGCCCAAAAGCTCGCTACCGGCGCGGTCAAGATTCAAACAGACGTCAACAATAAGCTGGCGCCCGGCGTCTATAAGGTGGACGACGGCGCGCAGAAGCTTGCCGCCGGCGCCGTGCAGCTTTCCGCCGCCCTGACACCCACCAGCTCCGGTACGGCACCGAACAACCTCGCCGACGGCGCCACGCAGATCGACGCCGGCGCGGCCCGGCTGGCCGACGGAACCGGGCGCCTGCAGGCGGGAACGGTTCAGCTGGCTGCCGGAACCGGCCAGCTGAAGGCCGGAACCGACCAACTGAAGGGTTACCGCGGGGCCAACAATAACCCCGAGGCCGGCACGGGGACCGCCGCGCTGGCCCAGGCACTGGAGCTGCTGCAGGCCGCGGCCAACGATCCCGTCCAGGGGCTCGTCCCGCTGGCCGTGGTCAAGGACAAAATTGCCAAGATTCTTGACGGCGCCCACCGGCTTGATGCCGGTGCGTCCCAGTTGCAAGCCGGGGCGTCCCGGCTGCAGTCCGGTGCCGGGCAGCTGCAGGCCGGAAGCACCCAGCTGAACACCGGTGCCGGCCAGCTCCATGCGGGAACCGGTAAGCTCACGGCCGGATTCGCCACCTTGGCCGGGAAGCTCAACAGCCGGGATCCCAACAGCCCCGGCGTCGTCCTGGGCACCGAGCTCCTCGCCGCCGGCACGGCCAAGATCCGCGTCGGCATGGACGGGGTTCCGGGCGACCCCGAGCACCCCGGCCTGCTCAAGGCCACCGCCAGAATGACAGACGGAAGCTCACGTCTCGCCGACGGCACGCTGGCGCTGAACGCCGGCATCGCGGGAGATCCCGCGGATCCGTCCAACCCCGGGCTCCTGAAGGGCTCCACCGCCCTCGCCACCGGCGCATCCCAGCTCTCCGCGGGCAGCACCAAGCTGGCATCGGGCTCCACCAAACTGTCCACCGGCGCGGACAAGCTGGCCGACGGCAACGCCAAGATCGCCGAAGGAACGGGGACCCTGTACTCAAGCGCCGCCGCGGTGTCGCCGTCGAACATGGTCAACGCCGACGCGGCGGTGGCCTTGGGCCTGGTAGCCCTCCTGACCCTGGGCGCCGTCGGTGCCTACGTTGCCCTGCGGAACCGGCGCCTGGCACGCGACAGGCGCCTGGAAGAGGCCTCGGCCTAACCGGTTACGCCAACGGCCCCGCCGGAAGGGATTTCCCTTCCGGCGGGGCCGTTTTGTGCGGGGCCGTCTTGTTAGGTGCCAACTGTGTCCGGTGCCAGCTCATTTCCGGTACCAGCTCAATTCCGGTGCCGGCAGCGTGCAGGCGCCGGCCGGGGTCAGGCCAGCAGTTCCAGCAACGAGGCGACTTCGCGTCCGCGGAAGTCCGGGGCCGGCTCCCCGCCGCGGTTGAGCCAGACGCCAAGGAGGCCGGCCGCCGTCGAGCCTTCCGCGTCGAGCAGCCGGTTGTCACCGACGTACAGCGTTTGGCCCGCGTCGGTGCCGATCCGCCGGACACCCTCGAGATAGATGGCCGGGTCCGGCTTCGCGGCGCCGACAGTATCGGTGCCCACCAGCACGGTAATCCGCCCCAGGCCCGCCGCGTCCAGCTTCACGCGCTGGTAGTCATGGACGTTGTTGCTCACGGCCCCGTAGGGAATCCCGGCGGCGTCCAGGGCGTCCAGCAGCGGTCCGACGTCGTCGAACGCGCGGATGTAGCCGTGCTGGCGGCTGGCGTAGGAGCTCACCCAGTGGTGGGCCTGCTCGCCGTCTGCCAGTTCGACGCCGAAATACCCCAGTGCCGCCCGGCCCCGGAGCAGCCGCTGCTCATTGAAGGTCAGCTCGCCGGCCAGGTAGCGGTCGTAGAAGTGGGTGGTCTCATGGGTGAAGATCCGCCCGAACCGCTGCCACCCGGCCTCGTCCAGGCCGGGCAGGAGGTGCTCGCTGACGTCACGGAGGGCCGTCGTCATGGCGAATTCGAGGTCCACCAGGGTGTCGTCGATGTCGAAGAGGATCCCTTTGACACCGGCAGCGCCCAGTCGCGCCGTCAGCATCTTAGCCGCGGAAGGCGCGCAGGCGGGCCAGGGACGAGTCCTTGCCCAGGATGACCATGGATTCGAACAACGGCGGGGAGATCCGGCGGCCCGAGACGGCCGTGCGCACGGGGCCGAACGCCAGGCGCGGCTTGACGCCCAGGCCTTCCACGAGGGCCTCCTTCAGGGCGGTCTGGATGGCCTCGGCCGTCCAGTCGGTGACGGGCTCCAGCGCGGACAGGGCGGCGTCCAGCACCTCGGTGAGGTTCTCCGGCAGGCCCTTGCGGGCGTCGTCGGCGACGTCGATCGCGTCGTCGGCCTTGAACAGGAAGGCCAGCATTTCCGGCGCCTCGCCGAGCAGCGAGATGCGCTCCTGGATCAGCGGCGCGGCCTCGGCCAGGATCTCCTCCTCGCGGGCCGTGAGGCTCTCCCCCACGAAGCCGGCGGCCTGGAGGTAGGGCACCAGGCGGCCGCGGAAGTCCTCGGCCCCGAGCATGCGGATGTGGGTGCCGTTGATGGCCTCGGCCTTCTTGATGTCAAAGCGCGCCGGGTTGGCCAGCACATCGTTGACGTCGAAGTGCTCGATCAGCTGCTCCACAGTGAAGATGTCCTCGTCGGCGGAGAGGCTCCAGCCGAGCAGGGACAGGTAGTTCAGCAGGCCTTCGGGGATGAAGCCCCGGTCCCGGAGCAGGAACAAGTTGGACTGGGGGTCGCGCTTGGAAAGCTTCTTGTTGCCCTCGCCCATGACGTAGGGCAGGTGGCCGAACACCGGCATGTAGCTGGCGACGCCGACGTCCATGAGGGCGCGGATGAGGACCACCTGGCGGGGCGTGGAGGAGAGCAGGTCCTCGCCGCGGAGCACGTGGGTGATTCCCATGAGCGCGTCGTCCACCGGGTTGACCAGGGTGTACAGCGGGGATCCGTCCGCGCGGACAATGACGTAGTCCGGGATGCTGCCGGCCTTGAAGGTGATGTCGCCGCGGACCATGTCGGTGAACGTGACGTCCTCATCCGGCATCCGCACGCGCAGCACGGGCTGGCGGCCCTCGGCCTTGAAGGCGGCCAGCTGCTCCTCGGAAAGCTCGCGGTCAAAGTTGTCGTAGCCGAGCTTGGGGTCGCGGCCGGCAGCCCGGTGGCGGGCCTCGACCTCTTCCGGCGAGGAGTAGCACTCATAGGCGTAGCCGGCGTCGATCAGCTTGGCCACAACGTCCTTGTACAGGTCCAGGCGCTGCGACTGGCGGTAGGGCTCGTGCGGGCCGCCGACTTCAACGCCTTCTTCCCAAGTGATGCCGAGCCACTTGAGCGCCTCGAGCAGCTGCTGGTAGCTCTCCTCCGAGTCGCGCGCCGCGTCCGTGTCCTCGATCCGGAATACAAAGGTGCCCTTGGTGTGCCGGGCGTGGGCCCAGTTGAAGAGGGCCGTGCGGATCAGTCCGACGTGCGGGGTGCCCGTGGGTGAGGGGCAGAACCGGACACGGACCGGAGTGTCAGCGGTGACTTCACCGGCGGGGGCGGCAAGCGGGGCGGAGCTGGAGACGGCGTCGGGCGCGGAAGCAGTAGTCATAGTGGTACCAACATTACCAATCTCTGCCCTGGCCCCCTGCCCGGAATGCGGCCGCGAACATACCGCCGCGGAAACAGACAACCGCACCGTGGATCCACGGTGCGGCTGTCCGAAATCGGCGCGGAAAACCCTAGCGGCGCACCACCGGGTTGGAGAGGCGTCCAATGCCCTCGATCTCGACCTCGTAGCGGTCGCCGGCCTGCACCGCGCCGACGCCGGCCGGGGTCCCGGTCATGATGACGTCGCCGGGCAGCAGGGTGAAGGCCCGGGAGACGATGGAGACAAGTTCCCGGACACCACGGATCATCTGGCTGGTGCTGCCGTCCTGGCGCAGTTCGCCGTTGAGCCGGCCCTGGATCTGCAGGTCCTCGGTGTCGAGCTCGGTCTCGATCCACGGGCCCAGCGGGGCGGAGGTGTCAAAACCCTTGGCCCGGGCCCACTGCAGGTCCGTCTTCTGGACGTCCCGGGCGGTCAGATCGTTGCCGCAGGTGTAGCCGAAGATCACTTCGTCCACACGGTCCTCGGGCACGTCCTTGCAGATCCGGCCGATGACCACGCACAGCTCGGCCTCGAAGGAAACGTCCTCGGAGAACTCCGGCAGGACAATGGGATCGTTCGGGCCAATCACGGAGGTGTTGGGCTTGAGGAACAGCAGGGGCTGCTGCGGGACATCGTTGCCCAGTTCCCGGGCATGTTCGGCGAAGTTGCGGCCGACGCCGATCACCTTGCTGCGCGGAATGATCGGCGCGAGGAGGCGGACGTCCTCCAGCTTGTGCTTCATGGGGGTTCGTTCCACGCCGTGGAAGAAGGGGTCACCCTTGATGACAGTGACTTCCTCACTGCCGGGCTCACCTTCCACGATGCCGTAGAGGGGATCAGAATCGACTACAAACCGGGCGATACGCATGGGTCTTAGCCTACCGTCCCCGGCGGGCGCCCCTCCCAACTAGCCCGCGGCTGAGTCCGTAATGAGCGCGGCATAAAGCCCACCGCCGGCTAGTTGGGTGGCTGAGTCCGCAGGTAGTCCAGCTGCGCCGCGACGGAGAGTTCCGCGGCCCGGCGGACGGAGGGATCGACGTCGGCGTACACGGCGTCCGTGACGGCGCCGACTCCGGCGTCCGCGCCCAGGGACTCGAGGGCGGCGCGGACCTGGGCGAGCCTGCCGTGCCGGTGGCTGCGGTAGGCGCGGGCGGCGTCGTCGAGTGCCGGCAGCACCGGGCCGTGGGCCGGCAGCACGGCGGCGGGGCCGACGTGTTCCAGCCGGTCCAGCGACTCGAGGTAGTCGCGGAGGATGCCGTCGGGGTAATCCAGCACGGTGGTTCCGGAGCCCAGGATCGTGTCCCCGGTCAGTACCGAGCCGTGAGGGCCGTCCTGCGGCAGGTGGAAGCACACCGAATCGGAGGTGTGCCCCGGCGTCGCCAAAACCCGGATCTCCACCCCGGCCGCGTGAATCGTCTCGCCGTCCTCCAGCGGGGGCGCGCCGAGGCAGTGTGCCGGATCCGCGGCCCGCACCGGCGCGCCGGTCAAAGCCGAAAACCTCGCGGCGCCCGCGGTGTGGTCCGCGTGCCGGTGCGTGATCAGGATCAGCTCCACCGGGCCGTCGCCGGCCAGCGCCCGCAGGTGCGGCTCATCGAGGGGCCCGGGGTCGACGGCGACCCTGCCGGCCGTCCCCGCCGCGCCGATCAGGTAGGAGTTGGTACCGTCCAGGCTCATGGGCCCGGGGTTCGGTGCGAGGCGGTACCGGGTCAGTTCGCTGCTGCGGACAGTGCCGCGGGAGGTCTCGGAGGTCACGGTCCCATCCTTGCATTGAATGCCCTGCGATGCCCTGCGCTGAATGAAGGACTGCATGATGCGCTGATTGCTGGGCGGAATGATGCGCTGCCTTGACTGCAGACGCCGACGGCGGCCCGTCACCCGAAGGTGGGGGCCGCCGTCGTGCACTATGGCATTCTGCGCCTAGGCGAGGCGGGTCAGCCAGCCGTGGGTGTCCTCCACGGTGCCGGTCTGGATCCCCAGCAGCCGGGCGCGGATGGCCATGGTGGTCTCCCCCGCTTTGGCGTCCTCGGAGCCGATGAACTCGGTGGCGTCCTTGAGCACGCCGATGGGGGTGATCACGGCGGCGGTGCCGCAGGCGAAGACCTCGGCGATCTCGCCGGAGGCGACGCCCTCGCGCCACTCGTCCAGGGTGATCTTGCGTTCGGTGACGTCGCGGCCCATGTCCCGGGCCACCTGGATCACGGAGGAGCGGGTCACGCCCTCCAGGATGGTGCCGGAGAGGGCGGGAGTGACCAAGGAGCCGTCCTTCATGACGAAGAAGACATTCATGCCGCCCAGCTCCTCGACGGCGTTGTCATTGAACTGGTCCAGGAACAGGACCTGCTTGCAGCCGTGCGCCTCGGCTTCCTGCTGGGCGATCAGCGAGGCGGCGTAGTTCCCGCCGCACTTGGCGGCGCCGGTTCCGCCGCGGCCGGCGCGGGCGTATTCACGCGAGATCCAGATGGAGACGGGCTTGAGCTCGCCGCCGAAGTAGTTGCCGGCCGGGGAGGCGATCACGCGGAAGGAGACCTCACGCGCTGCCCGGACGCCAAGGAAGGCCTCGGTGGCGATCATGAAGGGCCGCAGGTAGAGGGCCTCGCCGTCGCCGGAGGGCACCCATTCCTTGTCCGCGGCCACGAGCTCGCGGATGGCGCCGAGGAAGTACTCCTCCGGGAGTTCGGGGAGGGCCAGGCGGCGGGCGGACTTGTTCAGGCGGGCGGCGTTGGCCTCCGGGCGGAACGTCCAGATCGAGCCGTCGGCGTGGCGGTAAGCCTTGAGGCCCTCGAAGATCTCCTGGCCGTAGTGCAGCACGGCGGCGGACGGATCCAGGGAAATCGGACCGTACGGCTCAACGCGGGCGTCGTGCCAGCCGCCGTTGCCCTGGGCGTCGACGCTGTAGTCGACAATCGCGGTGTGGTCGGTGAAATAGTCGCCGAATCCCGGGTTGGCCAGGATGGCAGCACGCTCTTCAGCAGACTTCGGGGTCTCCGACAGGTGCTGGGTGAATTCGACGCCATGGGCAGTCTGAGTCATGGTTCCTCCACGATCGGCTGCCTGGCGTGGGAACGTGGTTCACCCTCGGACCACGGCAGCATATTGGTGATTCGAAACAAGCTTACGCCCGTTGCGGCGGCGCTCCCGCGGCCCCCTCGGGGCAGCCGGCAGGGCAGCTGCTACAGCGCAGCCGCGATGGCGTCACCGACCGCGCTGGTGGTGCGGACGCCGCCGTCGCGGGACTCGACGTCGGCGGTGACTGCCGCCTCGATCTTCCGGGCGGCGCCGGCAAATCCGAGGTGGTCGAGCAGCAGCGCGGCGGAGAGAATCGCGGCGGTGGGGTCGGCCTTCTGCTGGCCGGCGATGTCCGGGGCGGAGCCGTGGACCGGCTCGAACATGGACGGCGCGGTGCGGTCCATGTTGATGTTGCCGGAGGCCGCGAGCCCGATCCCGCCGGTTACGGCCGCGGCGAGATCGGTGATGATGTCACCGAACAGGTTGTCGGTGACAATCACATCGAAACGGCCCGGATCGGTGACCATGAAGATGGTGGCGGCGTCAACGTGGAGGTAGTCGTGGGTGACCTCGGGGAACTCCTGGGCCACGGCCTCGACGGTGCGCTTCCAGAGCTGGCCGGCGAAGACCAGGACGTTGTGCTTGTGCACGAGCGTGAGCTTCTTGCGCGGCCGTTCGCTGGCCCGGCGGAACGCGTCGCGGACCACGCGCTCCACGCCGTGGGCCGTGTTGAGCGAGACCTCGGTGGCCACCTCGTGGGGCGTGCCGGCGCGCAACGTGCCGCCGTTGCCCACATAGGGGCCTTCCGTGCCCTCGCGGACCACGATGAAATCAATCTCGCCCGGGTTGGCGAGCGGGCTGCCGACGGTGGCGTACAGGCGTGAGGGCCGCAGGTTGACGTAGTGGTCGAGGCTGAAGCGCAGCTTCAGCAGCAGCTCGCGCTCGATGATGCCGGAGGGAATCCGGGTGTCGCCGGGGGCCGCCCCGACGGCGCCGAACAGGATGGCATCGCGGGTGCGAAGGTCCGCCAGGGTGGCAGCGGGCAGGGTCTCCCCCGTCTCCAGCCAGTGCTCCGCGCCCAGTTTGTAGTGCGTCTGCCGGAGCACGATCCCCTCGGTGGCCGCGGCCTTCTCGAGGACTTTCAGGGCTTCGGCCGTGACCTCGGGGCCGATGCCGTCGCCCGGGATGACTGCCAGATCAATGGTGGATGCGCTCATATTTTCAGCGTAGCCAAGTCATCCACATTCTGGTCAAGTTGTCTCAGTATCCGAAACGCCCGGCCGGACGAAAAACGCTCCCGCACCCCGGTTCAGGGGGTGCGGGAGCGTCAGAGCCGCAAGGACTCAGGCCTCGGCAGGCTCCTCGTACTTCGGGAACACCGGGCTCGGAGCAGGCAGTTCAGTGCCGGCGGCAATGGGCGTGCCGAGGGCCGCGAACTGGCGGGCCTCACCCTCGGGCTGGCCGAGCGTGTCCAGGATGGCCGCCGTCGCCGTCGGCATGACCGGCTGAGCCAGGATCGCCACGATCCGCAGCACTTCCAGCGTCACGTAGAGCACCGTGTTCATGCGCTCGACGTCGGTCTTGCGCAGCACCCACGGGGCCTGCTCGGCGAAGTAGGCGTTGGTGTCTCCCAGGACAGCCCAGATGGCCTCCAGCGCGCGGCTGAACTCCTGCTTCTCAAACGCGGCGCGGACAAGCTCCAGCAACCCGTTGGCCTGGCCGAGCAGCGCGGTGTCCGCCTCGGTGAAGTCGCCCGGCGCCGGCACGCGGCCCTCGCAGTTCTTGGCCACCATGGACAGCGACCGCTGGGCCAGGTTGCCGAAGTTGTTGGCGAGGTCGGAGTTCATCCGGCCCACGATTGCCTCGTGGTTGTAGTTGCCGTCCGCGCCGAACGGGACCTCGCGCAGGAAGAAGAACCGCACCTGGTCCAGCCCGTACTGCTCCACGAAGTCCGCGGGTGCCACCACGTTGCCCAGGGACTTGGACATCTTCACGCCGTTGTTTTGCAGGAAGCCGTGGATCATGATCCGCTTCGGCAGCTCAAGCCCGGCGCTCATGAGGAACGCCGGCCAGTAGATGGCGTGGAACCGGGAAATGTCCTTGCCGATCACGTGGAGATCGGCGGGCCAGAACTTCTTGAAGGATTCCGATTCAAGGTCCGGGTAGCCGACGCCGGTGAGGTAGTTGGTGAGCGCATCGACCCACACGTACATGACGTGGTTGTCGTTGCCCGGCACCGGGACGCCCCAGTCGAACGTGGTGCGGCTGATGGACAGGTCCTCCAGTCCGCGCTTGACGAAGCTGATGACCTCGTTGAACCGCGACTGGGGTGCCCCGAACTCCGGGTGCGCCTCGTACAGCGCCAGCAGCTTGTCCTGGTAAGCCGAGAGCCGGAAGAAGTAGCTCTCCTCGGCCGTCCACGTGACCTCCGTGTCCGATTCGCGCGAGTACCGCACGCCGTCGTCCTTGACCACGGTCTCGTCCGCGCCGTAGTACGCCTCGTCGCGGACCGAGTACCAGCCCTCGTACTTGGACAGGTAAATATCCCCGTTCGCTTCCATCTTCTTCCAGATCGCCCGCGACGCCGCGTAGTGGTCGGCGTCCGTGGTGCGGATGAAGCGGTCATAGGAAATCCCCAGGGCAGCGTGCGCGGCCTTGTAGATCTCGGCGTTCCGGTCCACCAGCTCCTTGGGCGTGATGCCCTCCTTCTCCGCGGCCTGGGCGATCTTCATGCCGTGCTCGTCGGTGCCGGTCAGGAAGAAGACGTCGTACCCGTCCAGGCGCTTGAAGCGGGCCATCGCATCGGTGGCAATGTACTCGTAGGCGTGACCGATGTGCGGCACCCCGTTGGGGTACGTGATGGCCGTGGTGAGGTAGAACGGGGTTTTATCTGTAGAAGTCACGGTCTAAATCTAGATCAGTTCGGTCAGGGTATCGCTCTGGCGGACCAGTTCGTGGTCATGTGAAGCCACCAGCACCGCGATGCCGTCCGAGGTGGTGTCCTTGAGGATGCTGATGATGCGGTTGGCCGCGGCGCGGTCCAGGCTGGCCGTGGGCTCGTCGACCACCAGGACGCGGGTGCCGAGGATGAGGGCGCGGGCGATCGCCACGCGCTGGCGCTCACCGCCGGAGAGCTGGGCCGGGCGGTGGCGCATGCGCCGGCCCAGGCCCACGAGGTCCAGGAGGTCCTTGGCCATGTCCCGGCGCAACTCGACCTCGCCGTCGGGCACGGCCGGCAGCAGGACGTTCTCGAGCGCGCTCATCCCGTCGATCAGGGCGCCGCCCTGGTCGACGTAACCGATCAGGGCACGGCGGCGGTCGGCGATCTCGTCGTCGCCCATGGTCTCGAGCGAGTCGCCCTCCCAGAACACCCGGCCCGACGTCGGCAGGGTCAGGCCCGCGCCGACGGTCAGGATGCTGGTCTTGCCGGAGCCGGAGCGGCCGGCGACGCAGTGCATCTCGCCGGCGTGCAGCGTCATGTTGAAGTCGTCCACGACGTTGACGGCCTCGGCACCGCCCTTGCCGCCGCCGTAGTGGATGGTGATGTTGCTCAGTTCCAGCGGTGTGGCGTGGTCCGTGGCCTTCACGATCGTGTTGGCACGGGTCTTGTGCCCGCCGCGCCGGGTGCTGGCGGTCATCCGGTCGTGTGCCTCCCGGTCAAGGTTCAGCTCGTTAGTCATTGGACCACTTTCGTTGCAATAGGAATCCAGCAAAGTACAGCCACAAGACCGGCGATTGCGGCCCACAGTGCGGCATAGGGGGCCAGGAGGAGGCCGATGCCGAGGGCGCCCACGACGCCCAGCGGCAATGCGACGGTTCCCACCATGGCGTTTTCAAAGAAGCGGACCTGGCCCAGCATGTCCGGGTTCCAGCCCATGGCCCGCAGCGTGCCGAGGTACTGGCGCTTGGCCTGCAGCTCGAACCGCCCGGTGACCATGGTCAGGACCAGGCCGACGGTCACCCCGGACACGCCCAGGATGATGCTTGGCAGCGCGATGCTGGCCGCGGCCAGCCCGCTGAGCGCGCTGGCTCCGGCGGCCCGGGGAATGTCGATCAGGAGGGCCACCAGGCCACCGACGGAGGCTCCGAAGACGCCGACGGCGACGGCCAGGGCGATGGTGTTGAACTTGTTGGTGCTCAGCTGCCGGTTGGCAAAGGTCAGCGGCGAATCAATCGCCATGAGCCGTTCGTCGTGCTGCGGCTCCTGGTCGACCACCTCGCGGTGGCGCAACTGCTGGGCCGCGACGAATGCCGCACCTGCGTACAGCACGAGGACCGAGGCAGAGACGATCGCCGTCGCCGCGCTCCAGGTGATCAGGCTCAGGGCGATGCCGACGACGGCCAGCAGCGCCGCGCCGACGCCGAATTCGGCGAGCACCCAGGAACGGATCTTGCGCTGGGTCCAGCCCATGGCACGCAGGGTGCCGGCCTCGCTGCGCCGTTTGCGCACGTAGCTGACGGTGGAGGCACCGGTCAGCAGGGCCGCGCCGCAGAGGGTCAGGAACAGCAGGGTCAGGTTCGTGGCGGTCAGGGAACCGGAAACGGCGTCGGCCGCATCCTGCCGGACCCACGACTGCTGCACGGTGCCCAGCGGCGACTCCTTGCCGGCGTCGTCCTTGCTGTAGCCGGGGACGGCGATGTTGGCGTCCTCGCGGGCGGACCCGGCCACCACGGTGGCCTGCAGGCCCATGCCGCGGATCTCGTTGGCGAGCTTTTCCACCTCGGGCTGCGCCTGCTTCCAGCTGCCGGGGACCTTGGCGCGGACCCGGACGGCGTCGATCACGTTGGCGTTGGCGTCGTAGCCGCGGGCGGCCGCGAGGCCGTAGAAGTCGGTGATGGCGCCGGCGGACTGGCTGGCCAGGCCCGTGGCGCTCAGGGACGGCTTGAGTTCGGTGTTGACGGCTGTTCCGGACGAGTCCTTGGTCAGGGTGAACGGCGCCGGGTCGTACCCGCCGAGGGGCAGCCGGTTGACGTCGCCGGCCGCTTCCTTGACGGTGGCGGGGTCGAACGTGCCGTAGACCATGGCGAGCGGGGTGGCCAGCTTCTTGCCGGTTTCCAGGTTGTCCCGGTAGGCGCGTTCGTCCACGGGCTTGCGCTGCGTCTGGTCGACGGCGGCGCCGTTGGCGGCCTTGTCCGGCAGGCGGTTCACGGTGACCCAGTCGCCCGGAGTGGCGCTCTTGTCCACGGCGCCGTTGGCGGCGGTTTCGCCGTCCTTGTACTTCGGGGCGGCGGCAAAGTTGGTGGTCCAGGTGGCCGGGTTGTTGAGGCCCTGGCTGAAGGATCCGGTGTCCCCCATGAGATTGGAGAGGTCCTTGGACCCCGGCCAGGCGAGGGCGAACGGGGACTTGGAGACGAACGGCAGGTAGTCCTTGTCCAGCGAGCGGGTGACCGTGCCGACGTCCTTGGTGACGTTGCCGGAGTCGTCGATTTCCTCGATTTTGACCGAGTACTTCAGGTCCAGGGCGGTGCCCGAGCGCACGATCAGCGGAATAGCCTGCGAATCGGCGGTGAGCTGGCCGTCGCGCTTGGCCTGCTGGTACTGGGTCATCAGCGGCGCCCAGTACTTGAGCTTGACGCCGAGGAAGTCAGGGCCCTCTTTGAGCTGGTCCATGCTGATGCCGTTGGTGAAGAGGCTCTCGAAGTGCCGGCCGATCGCGCCGGCGTTGCGGGCGTCCGCGGGCGGGGCCTTCTCCAGCGGGGCCAGGAAGTCACCGGCCGTGCCGAGCAGCGCGCGTTCGGAGACGGGGTCGACGGCGACCACGGACTCTGTCACCGGCGGCGCCATGGGCAGGGACACCGAGAGGTTGAAGAGGTTGTGCTCGGAGCCGCCGGCCGGGTTGGGGAACTTGATGCCGGTCTCGCCGGCCGGGCCCTGGATGCGGACGTTCTTGCCGCCGGCAACCTGCTCTTCGACGAGCTTGGCCTTGCCGAGCGAGCCTTCGGCCGTGGTCTTGAAGAGCGTCTGGTCGGAGTGGCCGTCGGAGCTGACGGCGCTGGCGGTGAGCCGGTACTTCTTCGGCGTGTCGCTCAGGACCGATTCCGCGGCCGGCCATTTGCTCGGATCCGTGGCCGTCGGGTCCCCCGCGGTGCCCGCGAGGCCCGCGTTGAAGCCCAGGTAGTCGGTGGCATCCAGGCGCGGCGCCTCAAGGTTCTGCGTGACGCGGGAGACCAGGCTGATCGGCGCGGCCACCGAGGTGCCGGAGAGCTTGCGGATCGAATCCAGCTGATCGAAGCTGATGCCGCCCTGGCCGGTGGCGATATCGGGCTGCATGAGGCCGCCGCTACCCCCCGCCTTGGCCTGGACCAGGACGTCGTAGAGCCCCCGCGAGTTTTGGTCCACGGTCCTGCTCAGCGCCGCCTGGGACTGACCCTGGACGAGGACGGACAGGCACATGGCCACGATCAAAATGGACGCGGTCAACAAAAGCACTCTGCTTCTGATGAACCTCTGGACGGCGTTCATTGGGCTCCTGAAAGCTGGATTGCGTGCGCACGCCGCAGTTCATTTCCTGCGGAATTGAAGGCGTCCCGTGCCGGGCGTGCAAAAGTAAAGGCCGGTCTGCCGGCCAAGACCTGTAATTTAGGTCCTAGCCATTGTACGCAGACCAGCCGTCCGCTCGTGGCCGCCGGCGGCGGTCATGCCGCCGCCGGCGCCCTGCGGGGAGGATTTCAGTCCTCGAGGTCAACCTCGCGGACCATGTCAGCGCCGATCCCGGCCTTGATCGCGTCAAGGACCTGCTGGGGAACGGCGCTGTCGATGGTCAGCAGGGCGAGCACTTGGCCGCCCTCCGCCTGGCGTGCCACCTGCATGCCGGCGATGTTGATGTTGTTCATGCCCAGGATGTGGCCGATCGTGCCGATCACGCCGGGGCGGTCCGAGTAGGCCACCACCACGAGGTGTTCGCTGATCGGGATCTCCACCTCGTAGCCGTTGACGCCCACGAGCTTCTGGATCTGCTTCGGGCCCGTGAGGGTACCCGCGACGGAGATCTGGCTGCCGTCGCTGAGCGCCCCGCGCAGGGTCAGGACGTTGCGGTACGACTCGGTGTCCGGCGTGGTGATGAGCCGGACGTTGATGCCGCGCTGCTCGGCGATCACCGGGGCGTTGACGTAGGAGACCTGCTCGGTCACGACGTCGGCAAAAATCCCCTTGAGTGCCGCGAGCTCCAGGACCTTGACGTCCAAGGAGGAGATCTCGCCGGCGACCTCGACGTCGAACTGGGTGAGGGAGGCGTGGGTCAGCGCCGTGAAGATGCGGCCCAGCTTTTCCATCAGCGGGATGCCCGGGCGGACGTCCGGGGCGATCACGCCGCCGGCGACGTTGACGGCGTCGGGGACCAGCTCGCCGGCCAGTGCCAGGCGGACGGACTTGGCGACGGACACGCCGGCCTTCTCCTGGGCCTCGTCGGTGGAGGCGCCCAGGTGCGGGGTCACCACGACGTTGTCGAGTTTGAAGAACGGCAGGTCGGTGCTGGGCTCCTTGGAGAAGACGTCCACGCCGGCGCCGGCGATGTCCCCGGCCTGCAGCGCGGTGTAGAGGGCTTCCTCGTCCACCAGGCCGCCGCGGGCAACGTTGACCACATAGGCCGTGCTCTTCATCTTCTTGAAGGCCTCGGCGCCGAGCATGCCGACGGTTTCCGGGGTTTTGGGCATGTGGATGGTGATGAAGTCCGACTGCGCCAGGAGCTCGTCGAGGGTCACCAGCTGGACACCGAGCTGGGCCGCGCGGGCGGAGGTGATGTAGGGGTCGTACGCGAGGATCTTGGTGTCGAAGCCCTTCAGGCGGGCCGCCACCAGGGCGCCGATCCGGCCGAGCCCGATGATGCCGATCTTCTTTTCGAAGAGCTCGATGCCGGTGTACTTGGAGCGCTTCCACTCCCCGTCCTTGAGGGCGGAGCTGGCCTGCGGGATGTGGCGGGCGAGGCTGAGGATGTGGCCGACGGTGAGCTCGGCGGCGGAGACGATGTTGGAGGTCGGCGCGTTCACCACCATGACGCCGGCCTGCGTGGCCGCCTTGATGTCCACGTTGTCGAGTCCGACGCCCGCGCGGGCAATCACCTTGAGGTTCTTGGCGGCGGCGATGGCCTCGGCGTCCAGCTGGGTGGCGGAGCGGACCAGGATCGCGTCGACGTCGGCGATCGCGGAGAGCAGCTGGGAACGGTCGGAGCCGTCAGTCTGGCGGATTTCAAAGTCCGGGCCGAGGGCCTCGACTGTGGCGGGGGAAAGTTCCTCAGCGAGGAGTACGACAGGTTTGGTGCTTGTCACCGGTGACCTCTTTAGCTCTCTTGTGTATCTGGTGGGGATCTTGGTGAATCAGGTGGTACTGGCGGTTCTGATGTTGCCGGCGGTGCCGGCGGTGCCGGACAGCAGGGAAGCCGGACCCCAGAAATTGGTGTCCGGCTCCCCTGCCGGGCAGTGTCTAGCGGCAATATTTAGCCGGCAATGCTTAGCGGGCTGCGGAGCCTTCGACGTAGTCGGCGTCCTGCTGCTGCCAGGCGAAGAGCGAGCGCAGCTCGCGGCCAACGGCCTCGATCGGGTGCTGCTCGGCCTTGGCGCGCAGCGCCTTGAACTCCGGGGCGCCGGCGTCCTGGTCATCGATGAAGCGCTGGGCGAAGGCACCGTTCTGGATGTCCGCGAGGACGGCCTTCATGTTCTCCTTCACCTCGGGGGTGATGACGCGCGGGCCGGAGACGTAGTCGCCGTATTCTGCGGTGTCCGAGACGCTCCAGCGCTGCTTGGCGATGCCGCCTTCCCACATCAGGTCGACGATCAGCTTGAGCTCGTGCAGGACCTCGAAGTAGGCGATCTGCGGCTGGTAGCCGGCCTCGGTCAGGGTCTCGAAGCCGTACTGGACCAGCTGGGACACGCCGCCGCACAGGACAGCCTGCTCGCCGAAGAGGTCCGTTTCGGTCTCTTCGGTGAAGGTGGTCTTGATGACGCCGGCGCGGGTGCCGCCAATGGCCTTGGCGTAGGACTTGGCCAGATCCCAGGCGGACCCGGTCGCGTCCTGCTCGACGGCGATGATGTCCGGGATGCCGCGGCCGGCCTCGAACTCGCGGCGCACGGTGTGGCCGGGAGCCTTCGGGGCGACGAGGATGACGTCAACGCCCTCCGGTGCCTTGATGTAGCCGAAGCGGATGTTGAAGCCGTGGGCGAAGGCCAGTGCCTTGCCGGGGGCCAGCTTGTCCTTGATGGAGTCGTTGTAGATCGAGCGCTGGTACTGGTCCGGCGCCAGGATCATGATGACGTCGGCCCATTCGGCGGCGTCGGCGACGTTCTTGACCGTGAAGCCGGCGTCCTCGGCCTTGGCGATCGACTTGGAGCCTTCCTTGAGCGCGATGGCAACCTCGACGCCGGAATCGCGCAGGTTCAGCGCGTGGGCGTGGCCCTGGGAGCCGTAGCCGACAATGGCGACCTTGCGGCCCTGGATGATCGACAGGTCTGCATCGTCGTCGTAGAACATTTCAGTCACTTGCGTAACTCCTCTTGAGTGGATTTTCCGGTGAAAATAGTCTGTGGTGTTGCGGTACTGCGCGGGCTCCGCACTCGCCTAGGCGCTGCGCAAAGCCCTGTCACTCATGGAGCGGGATCCCCGCCCGACGGCCAGGGTGCCGGACTGCACGATTTCGCGGATGCCGAATGGCTCAAGCACTGACAGGAGTGCCGTGAGCTTCTCGGGGTGGCCCGTAGCCTCAATGACCACCGACTCTGTGGAGACGTCGACCACTGAAGCGCGGAACAGGTCTGCAGCCTGGGTGACCTGCAGGCGTGTTGCGGCATCCGCACGTACTTTGACCAGGATGTGGTCACGCTGTACGGAAGATTCGGAGGTGAGCTCGACGATCTTGATCACGTTGACCAGCTTGTTCAGCTGCTTGGTGACCTGTTCGATCAGCTCGCCGTCGGCGTCGACCACCACGGTCATCCGGGACATGCCCGGGACCTCGGTGGGGCCGACGGCCAGGGAATTGATGTTGAAGGCCCGGCGGGCGAAGAGGCTGGCGACGCGGGTCAGCACGCCGGGCTTGTCTTCGACCAGAACGGACAATGTGTGGCGGGTCATGTTCAGTCCTCCTCTTCCCAGTCCGGGGTCATGTTGCGGGCAACCTGGATCTGGTCGTTGCTGACCCCGCTGGGGACCATCGGCCACACCATCGAGTTGGGGCTTACGACGAAATCGATGACCACGGGGCGGTCGTTGATTTCCAGGGCCTTCTGGATGGTGGCGTCGATGTCCTCGTCGCGTTCACACCGGAAGGCGGCGCAACCGTAGGCGTCCGCCAGCTTGACGAAGTCCGGGATGCGGACGGTGTCGTGGCCGGTGTTGAGATCGGTGTTGGAGTAGCGGCCCTCATAGAACAAGGTCTGCCACTGCCGGACCATGCCCAGCGAGGAGTTGTTGATGATGGCGACCTTGATGGGGATCTTGTTGATCGCGCAGGTGGCCAGTTCCTGGTTGGTCATCTGGAAACAGCCGTCGCCGTCGATCGCCCAGACCACCCGGTCCGGGTCGCCCACCTTGGCGCCCATGGCGGCCGGCACGGCGTAGCCCATGGTGCCGGCTCCGCCGGAGTTGAGCCAGGCGTGCGGGCGCTCGTACTTGATGAACTGGGAGGCCCACATCTGGTGCTGTCCGACGCCGGCGACGTAGACGCCCTCGGGTCCGGTCAGGGCACCGATGCGCTCGATCACGCGCTGCGGGGCGCTAAGCCCGTCCTCGGGTTCGGTCCAGCCAAGCGGGTAGGTCTCCTTGAGGTTGTTCAAGAAAGCCCACCAGTTAGTCAGGTCCGGGGTGCCGAAGGCCTCGAACTGCACGCGGAGCGCCTCGCTCAGCTCCGGGATGATTTCCTTGACCGAACCGACGATCGGGACGTCCGCCGTGCGGTTCTTGGAGATTTCCGCCGGATCGATGTCGGCGTGGATGACCTTGGCGTTCGGGGCAAAGGACTTCAGGATGCCGGTCACGCGGTCATCGAACCGGGCGCCGAGCGTGATCAGCAGATCGGACTGCTGCAGGGCGGTCACGGCGGAAACGGTGCCGTGCATGCCCGGCATGCCCACGTGCTGCGGGTGCGAGTCCGGGAACACGCCCCGGGCCATCAGCGTGGTCACCACGGGGGCGCCGGTCAGCTCGGCCAGTTCGCGCAGCTCGGCCGAGGCGTGGGCCTTGACCACTCCGCCGCCGACGTAGAGCACGGGCTTGCTGGCCGCGGAAATGAGCCGGGCCGCCTCGCGGACCTGCTTGCTGTGGCCGCGCAGCACCGGCCGGTAGCCCGGCAGGTCGATCTTCGGCGGCCAGGAGAACGTCATCTGGCCCTGCTGGGCGTCCTTGGCGACGTCCACGAGGACCGGTCCCGGGCGTCCGGTGGACGCCAGGTGGAAGGCCTCGGCCATCACGTGCGGAATGTCGTTGGGGTCCGTGACCAGGAAGGAATGCTTCGTGATCGGCATGGTGATCCCCACGATGTCCGCTTCCTGGAACGCGTCCGTGCCGATCACTCCGCTGGAGACCTGGCCGGTGATGGCCACTATCGGCACGGAGTCCATGTGGGCATCCATGATGGCGGTAACGAGGTTGGTGGCACCGGGGCCCGAGGTGGCAATGCAGACGCCAACCCGTCCGGTGACCATGGCGTAGCCTTGCGCGGCGTGGCCGGCTCCCTGTTCGTGACGGACCAGAACGTGGTTCATTTTGGAGGCCATCAAGGGGTCATAGGTGGGCAGGATCGCGCCACCGGGCAAACCGAATATGTCCTGCACGCCGAGTTCTTCGAGCGAGCGGACGATTGCTTGCGAACCGGTCATGACCGTCGGGGGTACGACGTTGTTCGGTCCGAGGACAGGAGAGACGGCAGCAGTGTCGACGCCGGCGTCAGCCGGACGTTCGACGCGTTCCGGAGCCTTGTGGGCTCCAGTGGACTTTGTGGCCATCAGCGAGGGGCTGATCGGCGATCCTTTGCTCATCGGACTCTTCCTTTGTGGATCTTCGGTGATCGTGGAACTTCTAGGTTTTGCTGGCAATGCGGGAAATAAAAAAACCCCTCAGCCGGAGGGCTCTTCGAGGGGTTGCGCGTGACGGATCGTTACCGTGGAGGCTAATGAGCCACGCGCTTGGTAAGTACGACCGATACACCTGCAGTGTTTGCATCTGCAGCGGCACCGGCGGTAACGATCTCGTTCATGCGTTCAGTTTTCCCTCTGAGCGAGACCAGTGTCAACGAGCCCGGCCCCTGTCTCACTATTTGGACGGCGTTGTCCACGTGTTGGTCCCCTGGGTCACCCCTGGTTCCCCTGCCCGACGCCGAACGGCGAGCCGCCCGCTTTGGCGGAAGGCGGGAAACTCCTGCCCCGAACGCCCGGCGCGGACGCCGTGCGTTCGGGGCCCCTCGGAGCTTCCCTTATTAAACCTGGTCACCCAGGCCCGGAGGATCAGCCGCAGTATGCGCCGGTGGAGGCGCTGTGGACCAGCTTGGCGTACTTGGCCAGAACGCCCTTGGTGAACTTGGCCGGGAGCGGTTCCCAGCCCACCTTGCGGGCCTCGAGCTCGGCCTCGTCGACCAGGAGGTCGAAGGTGCGGGCCGCGATGTCCACGCGGATCCGGTCTCCGTCCTTGACGAACGCGATGGGGCCGCCGTCGACGGCTTCCGGCGCGACGTGGCCGATGCACAGGCCCGTCGTTCCGCCGGAGAACCGTCCGTCGGTCAGCAGCAGGACGTCCTTGCCCAAGCCGGCGCCCTTGATGGCGCCGGTGATGGCAAGCATCTCGCGCATGCCGGGTCCGCCCTTGGGTCCCTCGTAGCGGATCACCACGACGTCGCCCTTGTTGATCTGGCCCTTGTCCAGAGCGTCCAGGGCGCCCTGTTCCCGCTCGAACACGCGGGCGGTTCCCTCGAAGACGTCGGCGTCAAAGCCGGCGCTCTTGACGACGGCGCCCTCGGGGGCCATGGAACCGTGCAGGATGGTGATGCCGCCGGTCTTGTGGATCGGGTTGTCCAGCGCGCGCAGGATCTTGCCGTCCAGGTCCGGGGGGTTGATCGCGGCGAGGTTTTCCGCAACGGTCTTGCCGGTGACGGTGAGGCAGTCACCGTGCAGCAGGCCGGCGTCGAGCAGGGCCTTCATGATCACCGGCACGCCGCCGATCTTGTCGACGTCGGTCATCACGTAGCGGCCGAACGGCTTGAGGTCGCCCAGGTGCGGGATCTTGTCGCCGATCCGGTTGAAGTCCTCCAGGGAGAGCTCGACCTCGGCCTCGCGGGCGATCGCGAGCAGGTGCAGCACGGCGTTGGTGGAACCGCCGAACGCCATGGTGACGGCGATCGCGTTCTCGAAGGCCTTGCGGGTCATGATGTCCCGGGCGGTGATGCCCAGGCGCAGGAGGTTGACCACCGCTTCGCCGGACTTGTGCGCGAAGGCGTCGCGGCGGCGGTCCGCCGAGGGCGGGGCGGCCGAGCCGGGCAGCGACATGCCCAGCGCCTCGCCGATGCAGGCCATGGTGTTCGCGGTGTACATACCGCCGCAGGCGCCCTCGCCCGGGCAGATGGCCTTTTCGATCCGGGTCAGGTCCTCCATGCTCATCTTGCCGGCGGCACAGGCGCCCACGGCCTCGAAGGCGTCGATGAGGGTGACTTCCTTTTCGGAGCCGTCCTCGAGCTTGACCCAGCCGGGCATGATGGAACCCGCGTAGAGGAAGACGGCGGCCAGGTCCAGGCGGGCCGCGGCCATCAGCATCCCGGGCAGGGACTTGTCGCAGCCGGCCAACAGCACCGAGCCGTCAATCCGCTCGGCCTGCATCACGGTCTCGACCGAGTCGGCAATCACCTCGCGGGACACCAGGGAGAAGTGCATGCCTTCATGGCCCATGGAGATGCCGTCCGAGACCGAGATGGTGCCGAACTGCATCGGGAACCCGCCGCCGGCGTGGACGCCTTCCTTGGCGCCCTGGGCGAGCCTGTTCAGCGAGAGGTTGCAGGGGGTGATCTCGTTCCACGAACTCGCTACACCGATTTGCGGCTTCGCGAAGTCGTCGTCGCCCATGCCGACCGCCCGGAACATGCCGCGCGCGGGGGCGGCGTGGATTCCATCGGTGACGACCCGGCTGCGGGGCTTGATGTCCGGCTTGGTCTCTGTTGCTTTTTGGGTGTCCTGACTCATGGCTCAAAGTCTAGGGCTCCTCCCCAGACGCCAACGACCCCGCAAGGGACCGTTAAGCGGAAAACCGGGAATATTTCGATCAAATAGTGGACTCTCGTCTCACATGATGAAATCTGCGGTGGATTTACTTCCCGACTGGTGAGCCGCGTCATGAAATTCGGGGGCCTCGGCCACCCCTTGGGCCTCGGCCTTGAGCATCGCCAGGACCTGCTGGATGGTGGTCCGGGCCGCGACGTCGGGCCGGGCCAGCGCCACGATGCTGCGGCTCGCCTTCACGCCCTCCAGCGGGCGCAGGACGAAGCCGCGCCCCTGGTTGCCCACTGCCGTATACCGGGGCAGCAGGCTCAGCCCGTGTCCGGCGCTGACCAGCGCTTCGAGCACACGCAAATCGGGGAACTGCTGGGCCCGGACAGCCTGCGCGTCGGCCCGTACCTCGATCTGGCGTAGCACCGTGTCGAAGGGAAACCCCTCGGGAACACCCATCCACGGGAATCCAACGACGTCTTCGGCGCACAGCGTGGGCCTGCCGGCCAGCGCGTGCCCCACGGGCAGCGCGACATCCAGCGGCTCATCCAGCAGCGGCACCACGGTCAGCCCCTGGCCGCCGAACACCTCCGGACCGTCCACGCTGTGCGCGAGGACGATGTCGTAGTCCGCGGTCAGCCCGGCGAACCCGGCCACACCGGGATCCTCGAAGTGCGCCTCGAAGCGCAGCCCGTCGATGGCTTTGACCCGGTGGAGCAGGCCCGGCAGGAACATCTCCGCGGCGCTGGGAAAGAACGCCGCCACCACGCGCGTCTGCCAGCCGCGCCGGTAAGTGTCGATCGTCGCTTCCGCCCGCGCCATGGCCGTCGATACCTCGGCGGCGGCGCCGGCCATGGCCAGCCCGGCCTCGGTAAGCCGCACTCCCCTGCCGGACTTCTCCACCAGGACCACGCCCAGTTCCTCCTGCAGGGTCTTGAGCTGCTGCGACACCGCCGACGGCGTCACCTTCAGGGCCTCCGCGGTGGCGCCTACCGTGCCGCGGTCGGCGAGTTCGCGCAGAATCCGCAGTCGCTTGAAATCCATGAGGCGAGGCTACACGGCGGTGCCCGTTGTATTTCGGCGTCCGGCCTGTTCGCGGTGCCCTCCGCGCGCCCCGGAGCGGTCCCGTATGGAGCCCCGGGAAGCTGGACAGCCGCCTTGGCCCGGACGTACCGTCAAGAATCGGCAACCCTGCCTCATGGACTGAATACGGACTGAAAGGCTCTGCTATGGACTGGATTGTCTGGCTCATCGTCATCATCGTGGTCGTCGCCGTGGTCTGGGCGCTCCTCAACCGCAACAAGAGCCGCGCCGGCGCGGGCTCGACGTCTGCCGGAACCACCAGCACCAGCAGCCCCTCCGGCACTTCGGCCGGCGCACCTGCCTCAGCCGAGACACCTTCGGCTCAAGCAGCACCTCTGGCTGAAGCAGGACCATCGGCCGGCCCGGCGCCGGCAGCCGGTGCCGCAGCCGCCGCGGCGATGTCAGCGCCCGGTGCAACCCAGGCGCCGGAGCCTGCCGCAGCAGCGGGGGAACCAGCGGCGGCACCCCAGTCCGCACCGGAGCCGACAGTCGAGCCGGCCGCGCCGGCAGCCGCGGCGCCGGAAACCGCGCCCGCTACGGCACCAGCCGCACCTGCCGGCGAGGGCGCCCCGGAGACCGCCGAGTGGGAAACCCAATGGTCGGAAACCGCAACACCCGCGGACACGCATGCGGCCCCGCCGCACCACGAACCGGCCCACGGCGCGCACGTTGCGGGGCCGGCAGAAACCGAGGCAGTGGGCGCACCGTCCGCCGCGGCAGCATTTCCCGTGCACCACCCCGAGTACACCGAGCCCCACTCGCCGACTCTGCCCGGAGCCGAATCGGCGGCCGCGGAAGCGGAGGAAGACGCCGGTCTCGGGACCAGCGGGACCCGCGTCGGGGAGGCTGCCGGCGTCGGCACGGCGGCGCCCGGGGCAATGCCGGCAGCGGCGGCAGCAGATGCCGGCGTCGTCGAATCACCGGCGGCAGTCGCATCGCCGGAGGCGCACGCAACCCCCGCGGCGCAGCCCGCGTCCCTAGCCGAAGCAGAAGCCATGCAGACGGCCGCGTCCTCCGCCGCGGCCGAAGCGTCCGCTAGCCACACGGCCGAGCCGGCCGGGCACCTGGCCGCAGACCAGCCCTATGGCGAGGGGTCTGCGGCTCCTGCCGCCGATGGCAGCGGGCCGGCGGGTTTCACCGTCAAGGGCAACGCTTCGTCCATGACGTATCACGACGAGACCAGCCCGGCTTACGAGGAGACCCGGGCAGAGGTGTGGTTTGTCTCGGTGGCGCACGCCGAGGCCGCCGGATTCCGGCCGCCTCGCCGGACACGCCAGTAACAGCCGGCCCCGGCCGGCGGCGCGCCCCTTGTTACTCCCCCGACGCCCTGCCAAGCGCCCCCAGACCAGGCGCTTCAAGAGCTGGCGCGTCAAGACCTGGCGCTTCAAGACCTGGCGCTGGCACTCCGCGGCCGAGGCCCGGGCTGCCGTCCTCGCCGTTGCCCTGGTGTTCTTGTCCGCCTGCACGGGCAGCGGCACCTCCCCTCCCACCGGTCAGCAAGGAAGCGGGGCCGCGCAGGGCGCACCGGGTCAGCCCACAGTTGCCGGCCGGATCGACGGGTTGCAGGTCCCGTGGTCCACGGTCTACCTGCCCGACGGCACCGCCGTCATTTCCGAACGCGACACCGCGCAACTGAAGACCGTCAGCGGCGGGCGGCTGGGCACGCTGGGCAAGGTACCCGGCGTCGTGCCTGGCGGCGAAGGCGGCCTCCTTGGCCTTGCCCTCTCCCCCGACTTCGCGAGGGACCGCTACCTCTACGCCTACTTCACCGCGGCGGCGGACAACAGAATCGCCCGGATGCGGCTCGCACAGCATGGCGACCGGCTCGAGCTCGGTTCCCCGGAACCCGTTTTCACCGGCATCCCCAAGGCGGGCACGCACAACGGCGGACGGATCCGGTTCGGGCCTGACGGCTTCCTCTATGTGGGCACGGGCGACTCGCAGCGCCGCGAGCAGCCGCAGGACAAGATGGCACTCGGCGGCAAGATCCTTCGGCTCACGGCCGACGGGCGGCCGGCGCCGGGAAACCCCTTCGGCGGCAACCCGGTCTACAGCCTCGGCCACCGGAACGTCCAGGGCCTTGCGTGGGACAGCGCCGGACGGTTGTGGGCCAGCGAATTCGGCCCCGACGTCAACGACGAGCTCAACCTGATTGTGCCCGGGGGCAATTACGGCTGGCCGGACGTGACAGGTGCACCGCATCGCCCGGGCTTCCTTGACGCCAAGGTGGTCTGGCCGTCGACGGCGGAATCGTCGCCCAGCGGACTGGAGATTGTCGGCAACACCGCCTACCTGGGGGCCCTGCGCGGTCAAAGGTTGTGGGTTGTTCCCCTCCACGGCGAAACCGCCGGAACGCCTGTGAGCTATTTCACAGGAATGTACGGTCGGATTCGCAACGTCTCACTGGCCCCCGACGGCCGCCTTTGGCTCCTCAGCAACGGACAAAACCCTGATTTCGCGCTGATTTTGGACCTTCCCCGGTGAGCCGGAGCATCCCGGTTCGCTCGATTTCACACGATGCCCAAACTCGTGTAGAGTTTCATGTCGTTGCGGAGAACAACGGGGAAACAAAAAGCCCCGGGGAACGAAGACAACAGATGCACCTCTAGCTCAACTGGCAGAGCAATTGACTCTTAATCAATGGGTTCCGGGTTCGAGTCCCGGGGGGTGCACCAACAGAGAAACCCCGTCTTTACTGGCCTAGCGGCTAGCAGAGGCGGGGTTTTGTTTTGCTGCGCTTCATGGGGCCCTAGTTTCATTGCGGCGAATCGATTCGAGAGGCACGCTCTGTAGCGGAGGGAGACCAGTGTCTGCGGTTACGGGGCGTGCCCTGACAGCGGTCACCGGGTCGGACCGCTCACTTGAAATGCCGTTCGGGTGCGCGGGGGTGTGCGCGCGGATGCCAGTCGGTTGAGGCGAGCAGGTCGAGAACGAAGCGGGCCATCTCCACGCGTCCTGCTACGAGGGCGCGCAGTTCCTCCGAGTCAGGTTCCGCCAGGCGCTGGGTGGGAATCGCCTGCAGCCCGGCGAAGATGGCCATGGACGCCGCGTGGCCCCGACGCACGGTTGACTCCGCGATGTCCGGGCGCCCATCGGCCAAGCCCTCGCAGTAGGCCTGGAGGCACAGGGGTTCGAGCCGGTAGAGTTCCGTGCCGACCATGGCGCCCTGGTAGACCCAGCCGGCCAGCAGCTGGCCTAGGTCGAAGCCTGCGCAGGCCCCTCCGTAGAGTCCCCAGTCAATGACCGCGAAGTTGGTTGATCCCCCCGGGACGTCTCCATTGCTTTCGATCAGGAGGTTCTGCGGGCTGGCATCGCCGTGCGCCGGGAATGCCGGCAGGGCGATGACCTCTTCCATCAGTTGAGCGGCCCGGTCCGTGAGTGATCGCAGTCCGGCAATCAGGTGCCGATCCGCCGCCTCTGCCACCGCCGGAACCTTCCACATGTCCTCACCGCGGATGCCCGGCATGAACACTGTGGCTCCGACGCTGTTCAGATAGAACCGCATCCTGTCAGCGTCCCTGGCGGAGGAAATGCAGGGGCCGCTATTCCGCACTTCACTGCTGCCAGCCAGCCTGCCGAGAAGCATCGCGGCGTGCCGGAAGCGATCGTCAGTCCACTCCGCTCCGGGGCATTCGGCGATGTCCTCCATCCAGATGGCGGCGCGTTGCCCGTCAAGCTCCTCGATGTTGTAGATCTGGGGAAGCCGGCCGCCGGTGGGCATGGCCAGGGCAAGGTCGGAGGCATAAACGTCAACTTCGGTGCGCCAGGGATAGTAGCGGACCAAGCCGTCCCTGAAGCTGGGCGGAACCTTCTCGATGCCGCGCCATAGCAGAGGGGACTGGACCAGCTTCACGACCATGCTGAACCGGGCCGCCGCGATCGCGCGCTCCGGCCCTCTGGAGCCTGCCCGGGCAGTACCTTCGACCCTCCAGAGACCGCCGGTCGTCATGTTGGCCATGGGGAATGTGATCTCCGTGGCGCGGGCCGAAAGAATTTGCACAGCCGGCTCGTTGAGGTTGGCGGCGGCCATAGCGGCCAACTTGCCGGCATCCACCGAGTCGCGGCCGAGGAGGTTCATGTTCTCGAGCATGGCAGCCAGCATGGCGCGCCCTTTCGAAGGATGGAAGTACGGCCGGGTCAACACCATCGGTGAACCAGCTTTACTAAGCCAATGGTAAAGTTACTTTATGATTGACGTCAATGGTGCTGCTGCGCAAGAGGACCCCGCGCCTCATATCGCTGACCTTCTGGCCGGCGCATTCGGAAGTTTGAGGTCGGCGATTCAGGCCAGGTCGATTCCCGGTCTTAGACCCTCGCACTATCGCGTCATGGAATTGATTCCGCCTGAAGGTCTGCGCCTCAACGAGTTGGCCGAGCGTGCCGCCATCACGAAGGCCGGAATCGGACAGTTCATGAACTACCTCCAACACGAGGGCTACGTCAGCCTCGCCGCCGATCCCTCGGACAAACGGGCCAAGGTTGTGACGCTGACGGCCGCCGGGAGCGCCGCTGTCGATCTCTCACGGCAAATCATCGCGGACACCGAAGAGCGCTGGTCCGCGGCCCTGGGCGCAGAACGCTACCGCGAGCTGCGACGCACCCTGTTCGACATAGCGTCACTTTCGAAGGAAGCCAGGAAATCACCCAACACTTTGGCCAGCTAAGCGCTGGAGCGGCAATCTCTCGCCGCCCCCGCCGCGATTGCTCCTAGACTTACGCCATGGACACGACCATCCCAGAGTACGCCCGCATGCGTACCGCCATTACCGAGCGACTGAACGCCCACGACCTGCTCGGCGTGCTGCCGCACGGGGCGCCCGAGGACGAGTACGACTCCGAGATGGAAGACTTCGCAGCCCTCATTGCCGCCGGCACTCCCATCACCCCCGAGGTCGTCGCCACGACCTGGCACAAATGGTTCGGCGACAGCCAGGGGAACACCGGCGGGGAGCCGGAAGAGCCCACCGCCAAGATGGCGGCCCTGGCCTCTGACCTGCAGGCCATCCAGAGCGGCTTCGTGCAGTACTAGTCTTCAGCTTCGTGCAGTACTAGTCTTCAGGGGGCACGCCCGGCATAGACTTCCGGTGACCGCTCCCCCATCTCGGCCCGAAGGACATCTCATGGTTGCTCTCGACGGACCGTCTGGGAGAAAGACGAAGCTAGGATTCCCATCGGGGACCTGAGGAAGTCCATATCGGGGACGCGCGGTGATGCTCACCACCGATCGGCCGGGCCTCATGCAGGAATGGAACTCGGCGGAGACCTCCTCGTCCTCTCGTCCCTGTGGATCGACCCGGTTTCCAGAAAGCCGCCGGCGACTACCTCGTCCTCGACGAGAAGGCCGCTGCCTTCAACGCCTGACCTTCGACGCCGGAACGCCTCTTACGTCTCGACGTCAACCAGCGGGACACCTGGGGACAGCACTTCGGCCAGCATCGCGCCCAACGCCACAGGAACCAGGACGAGCCCCGCCAGATGGGCAAGGAGCGCGTCAGGCATCTCCATGGACAGGCCTCCCACGACCGCCGCGGGCAGGGTCGTCAGCACCGACACCCAGACGGGCCTACCTCTCAGCCTCGCCCATACGGCGGACACCGCGAACGCCACGGACCCGAGGAAGACCAGCCCTTGGCCTACCGCTTCCGGGGGTGAGCGGACGATGAGGCTGAAAGTCATGGCCAGCCCGCACGACGTCAGCACGGCGGCCTGCAGGACAAGCAGCGCCCAGGTCCCGTCCGCCCAGCGAATATGACTCCTCATGGGATGACGGTACCTGCTGGCGAGCTCAATCACCGGGGTCGGGTGCACGGATCTGCGCGAGGCCCGCGGAAAGCCAGCCAGGTGCAGGCTATTGCCTACCCCTCATCGTGCGTCCCTCAGGCCAGTGTGAAACCTGGCTTACTCAGGTCGGAGGCGAGTAGTGCACTCCCTGGTGTGCAGGATGGGCGGGTGCTAGCCTGCGGGGGCCACTGGGCAGCAACATCCGGGCACTCATCCAGAGAACACGTTCTGACCATGTCTTCAACCATTGAACCGCCGTGCCCGAACCGGCCCTTACCGACTCTCAACCTGACCTGGCTTCGGGGATCCGGCATCCGGCAGCCTTCCACGGATCAGACACCGCAAGGCCGCAAGGCCGCTCTGGCACAGGAGTTACCTGAGGGTGAGCCCCAGGGCCGTAGCTGCCGGGAGCAGGAACAGGAGTGCACGGGAGACCCTGCCGTATCCGTTATCGTACCGGCCGTGCATGACAGCGAGGGCGATCAGGTAGACGACGTTCAGGATCAGGGTCACTCCGAACAGCAAAATCAGCCCGTACACAAGCAGTAGTCCGGCCCAGAACAGCGCCTCACCGTCTTGCCCGGAATTCATCGGGAGAATGACCCGGATGAAGAGGACGGCCGACAGCGACACGACGTCAGCCATGAGGACCGCGATGCGAAGACCGCGTATACCAACGGACTGCCGGCCCGCTCCGGGCGGTGCCACGCCCACGTACTCGCTGATCTCAGATCCCGCCGTCCAGAGTGCAGGAGCGTGTGGACGTTGTCGCGCTCGGATCCTTGCAGGTCGGGAGCAAGACTGACACGCTTCCCTCGGGGTAGGTCTTCGCCCACCGGTCGGTCATGTTTATGGAGCCGACCGCCGTGCCTACCCAGCCGTTTCGGACGGCGTTGTCGCCGATCATTTTGTAGATGTCAGGGAGGCTGGCGGCGCTGGTGAAGGTGACGACCACGCTGGCACCGAAGGAGCCGCCTGAACCGAAGACGGGGGTTTCGTAGTGGGCCGGGGTGTCCTTCTTGTTCGTTTTGACCAGCCCTGCCGGCAGATTAGCCATGACGGGATCCGCGGCGAGCATGTGCAGCTTCCGGTCCCCCCGGATCGCTGTCGCTGTGCGGGGTGCTGTTGCTGTTGCGGCCGGTCTCTGTACCCGCCGGAGAATAACTGTTCCCGGCCATGTCGGCGCACCCGGTCAGGAAACAACACGTCAGAAGGCCGGCGCACCCAGCCAGGAGCGCGGTACGGCTGCACCTGTCAACCCAATCCGTGATGCTCATGGCCGGAATTGGAACAGGGCCCGGTGGAAACTGCCATCCACGAGTTTCACAATCAGCTCCTTGCATCCGGTCGCGTCCTGGTCAGTCTTCCAAATGTATGTGAAATTGTCCGTACCTGGCCCTGTGCCGGAAGCAGCGGAACAGCTGGGGTTCCGGTGGTTTTTGAAAGGTCCGGGGCAGTGCACGAGACCGGGACCTGCTGGGGTATCCGGCTGCCACAACATCCCTGGAAGGTAGCGGCAGCACTGCCGATGGAGAACTTGACCGGTACGGCCTGGCCGGGTGCTGCAGCATTCAAGGCCGGAGCGTCCTGCCCCGGCGGCCCCTCTGACTTACGCGTTTACCAGGTCGGCTTGTCGAACCGCTGGCCCTCCGGCTTGGAACCCTGCGCCAGAAAGACAAGCAGCAGGATCGGTCCGACGAACGGAATCAGCCCCAGCAGATACGTCCAGCCGCTCATGTTCGCGTCGTGGAGCCGCCGGACGGACAGCGCCATGTTTGGGACGATGATGGCCAGGGAAATGATGACGGACAGAATGAGCCCGATCCAATAGACGGGGCCCGGGATGCTGGTGCCGTCGGGGCGCAGGCTCGCGCCGACGGTGCGTCCGACCATCGTGACGACGTTCAGGACCAGCGAGAAGATGCCGTTGACGAGTGCCCACCACCAGAATTCGCTCCGACTGGCCCGGCCCGAGAACGTTGCGTACTTCCTGAAAAACCTCGAGACGGCCTCCGGCAGGGTGGCGCCGTAGAGGGGTGCCCAGAGCGGCAGCGGCCCGGCCGCCGTGCCCGGGTACGTCGGAGCGGCGTACGGGTTGGACTCCCACCTCTGGTTCTGCCGGGGCTGTTCACTCGGCCACTGCTGCTGGACGGCGTTCTGCGGGAACTGGTGCGGGTCTGACATGTGGCTCTCTCTTTCAGTGGCTGGCTTAGCGGGTGTCGGTTGCGGCTGGATGGTTGGCCTGCCGGTTCTTGCCCTGCGGTACCGGGACAGGGACGCGCCGGGTCGCAGTGTTGCGCAAGGTGGACGCCGGGGTGACCGGCGGCGAGAGGCACTGCTGCGATGACCATGTGCTGCCGAACAACCGGCGCTCTTGTGTCAACGGTCCCCCAAATGCCGGCACCCCCAGCGGGTCCCCGGGTGTCACCTTACCGGCCATGCACCGCCTTGGGCAGAGCGCGGGCGGGTGTTTTCGCAGGTCAGGGCATGACGAAGGGAACCGGCCCCTGTACAGGCCCCTTCGGGGGTGCTACCTGACCCGGCGGATGGGCCGCCTGAGCCAGCGAGTTACGACGCGCCGACCGCACACATGAGCCGCAAATGACCGACGAACTGAAAGATTTAACCCATGAGCAATGTCCCCGTCATCACCGCCGGAAGGGTGGTGTCTATCCTCGAGAAGGTGGACTATCCTTCAGCGGTTGCCCGGACTTATCCGTCATCGTGGGGTTAGACGGCTACGGTGGGCGCGTTGACTTCACCGTCAACAACGCCGACGAGCCGTCCGACCCTGACGCCGACGCGGCGCTCATGGCGGTCCTGCGGGAGCACCGGGGAGTGATCGCCGAAGGCCTCGCCGACGCGGGGGCGCCTTGTCCCGGCTCGGCGGCGACGACGTCGAGGTCCACGTCTCGGACCTCTCCGATGACACCGTCTGGTCCGCACTTTCGCTGACCGCAAGCCCCACCCCGCCCGATGAGGAGGACGAGTTCGCTGATGATTTTGCTGACGACAGCTAGCCCCGCCACCATGGCCACCGCGGCTTCGACCGGCCGATACCGTGAATGGACCGTTCACCTGGCCCCGACCCACAGGCTCCGCGACCTGGCCAAGGGCCGCAAGTTCACCGCGGACCTTGCCATCATCCGGATCAGCGCCACCGACGAGAACGCGCCCTTCACGGTCCTGCGCGTGGACATCCTGGGCAACGGCAAGAAGAAGCGCTTGTCGCGCCAGTACCGCAACGACGTCGCCAATCCGATCTTCAGCATCCTGGCGGCCCCGGCCTGGGTCCGGGACCTGTTCGTGGACGTCGCTGGCGCCCCGGAGCTGGTCAACGCGTACGCGGGTCCTGCGCTGGGTGCCGTGGGCTATTTCGAGTACACCAGCCCGGATGTCCGATTCCCCGTCCCGGCCGAACAGCGGGTGGCTGCTTGATCCGAAATAGCCCGGAGTGCCCTGACGGAGCCCGGCGCCTCCTGACACAAACCGGCCCGTGAACGTCACGCGGGCCCGTGCATCGCACAATGGGATTCGGGCCGGCAGAGTTGCCGTCCCGTCCGGCGTGCGGCTGGTACCGACCGGCCCGGGATTGATCAATGGGGGAAACTTTTGAGTAACGAATATCGGCTCGTCGATGAAACACCACGCTATGGATCCCGCTCCGAGGCCTACGCGCCCGATCCGGCAACCCCGGCCGTGGTCCGCGTGGAGGAAGCTGCCGAAGGAGCCGCCATGCTTGACCTGGACGAGATGGCAGCCGCCATCGACCGCCGCTTGACCAGCTCCTGGGCCGACAAAGACACCCACCTCGTTACAACGATGCGGGCCGCGCATCCAGAGGAGCTGTCGGCCGCCCGGGCCCTCGTCAAACTGCATCTGGGCAGCCAGCGGCAGTGGCGGCTGAAGGCAGAGGTCGTGCGGAATAATCGCTTGGCAGCGACGATGCGCCGGCGCAGGTCCTCCGGCTCCGCCCGGGAGGTCTTCATCCTGCGGGCTATCCTCATGGCCGGGCTCATCGCATTGCCCTCCTACATCGTGGTCACCGACAGGGAGGACGTGCTTAAACTCGTCCTCGTCGGCATCGCCTGCATCGCGGTCGCCATGACGGGCGGGCACTACATCACCATCCATGCGCGGGTCCCGGTGATGCCGAACATCCGAGGCGCGTGGCTGGCCGAGATCCGCGACGACATCATCGACGCCACCTTGGTCGCCATCCTCCAGAACAACGGGACTGCTCTAGACGCACGGACCGTCACGGCCGGCAGGCGCGGGTGGGTGAGCATCCAGACCGCGGCCCAAGCCATGGACGCCCTGCACAGGTGACCCTCACCGGCACCAGAAACTGAACATCGCTTAGGACACTGACCGCTTGCACGAAGGGCGGGCTGGCAGTTTGTCTCGGCTAGAGCAGGGCCGCGCACCCCTGTGGCCTCCTGCTCGGTTTCGCGCCCCTGCCAGCCAATCACGTGCTCACAGTGATTTCCACACGCGATGCGAAATCCTAGAGATCATGAATGGCCGCCTATAGGCTCGGTGCAAACTTAAATTGGTGAATGCGGCATTGCCGTTTGAAGCAGCGAATCGATCGAGGATGACCTATGACATTCAAGGGCTGGAACCCGTTGGTGCTATTGCCCGTAGCGTTCCTTGTCACCTTCATTGCGTGGGCAGTACTGCACGCTAGACGCCGGAACTCAAGGGGCTAAACACGCGCTGATCCGCCGTGTAACTGGCGATGACGCTGCCTTCGCGGACCGCCCCCTCCCCCGGTCAGATTCCGGGCCGGCACTCCCCCTGGCCGAGAATGGCCAGGCCGGCAAGGTCCCCGGCCTGGTAGCTGTTCAAGCCGGCAGAGTCGGTCGGGTTCATCAGCTGGGTCGGGTCCTTGACGTGGTCAAGGCCCACAAGGTGGCCGAGTTCGTGTTCGATGGTGCCACGGGCCTGGGCCGGGCCTTCATCTTCGATGATGGAGTGCAGGCCGGGCGCGTTCAGTTTTAGCTGGCCGCTGACGTAGGTGAAGTCCGTGTCCCCGATGCTGACGTCCTCGCTGCCGCCGATGCCCAGGATGGTGTATCCCTCGTCGGGGTTGGTGAAGCGGGGCTCCTCGGCGGTGGTCTCCCAGGCGATGAGCACCGGCGCCCACCGGTCCCCGTACCGGTCCGGCTGGTAGGGCTCGCGTTCGTCTGACGGCGCCTCGGTGGTAGGCCCGTCGTCAATGAACACCAGCCCGGTGGCGCGGGAGACATCGGCGATGGCCTGCTGGATGAGCTCCGGTCCGGCGGCGGGTGAGTTGGCGGCGCGTGTGACGTAGTGGATAGGCCGGCACGGGTCGTACCTGACCGGGTGCCCGCTATCGTCCTTGTCCATGAAAGCGTAGGCGGCGGACATGACGGACACCGGCGCGGGCCGGCCGAGCGGGGCCGCGGCCTCTTCGTGGCCCGGGGTCGGGTAGCCGGTGAGGGGCACGGACCCATCAGAATTAGCCGGTGCCTGAGACCCGGCGGGGTCCTGGCCTGTGTGGTAAATCAAGGGTCCGGATCCGCCGGTACCGGGAGCTTTCGCGGGGACTGTAGCTTGCGCGGGGCCGCCGAGGAACGCCGACGGTTTCAGGTAACCATGCAGGTAAAGGCTGAAGGTGAAGAGGAGCGCGCCGACGGTTTCAGGTAACCATGCAGGTAAAGGCTGAAGGTGAAGAGGAGCGCGCCGGCGGTAACGGCCGCGGTGACCTTGAGCGCGCCCCGGAAGGGCCGGGTCGGCGGTGCGACGCGGGCACGGGGGTCCTGGAAGGAGGAGTAGGTATAGACCCGGCTGGCGTCCCAGCCCGGTGGCAGCGGGGCCGGGTTGTGCCAGCCCTCGGGCGGGACCGGGTTTCCGGCCGTCTCGTCATGCTTCCACGGCGGCATACGCTGCGGTTCCCCCGGCTCACTCATCGGTGCCCCTACCCCCATCATCATCGGCTCCGGTGACAGCGTAAGCGAATCCGAGCCGGCGCACCACAGCTAAGGCGTCTTTCCCCCGCCCTGTAGCCGCGTAGCGGCCCGTAACTGCCATGCGGAGTGCAGGCCTGGGTCTAGTCCCCGGCTTTGAGGCTTCCCGCCGTGATTGCGGCGAGGTCGGCACGGAACATTTCGGGCTCACGCTCCGTTGGGAGGTCGACAACATCTTCGGCCGCATCGAGCGCCCGGACCGCATAGCCCTGTCTTAGCGCCTCGGCCACGGCGTAGCGGCCGATGCTGCCGGTGGCGCCGACGATGAGCACCTTGGAGGGACGGTGGCTCATGTGTTCTCCGTGACCGCGGCCGGCGTCGTTTCACGCTGGGTCGCGGCCCAGCTGGCGAGGACTTTCAGCGCGTCCTCGGAGGGCGTCCCTGGGTCGGCCGTGTACACGTTGATGCGCAATCCCGGGTCCGCGGGCAGCTCGAGCGCCTCAAAGCTCAGGTCCAGGTCCCCCACGATCGGGTGGTGGAGCCGTTTGCGGCCGGCACGGTGGTACTTCACGTCGTGCCGGGCCCACCGGGTGCGGAACTCCTCGCTGCGGGTGGAGAGTTCACCGATCAGGTCCGTGAGGTCCTTGTCGTACGGGTTTTTCCCGGCGGTGGAACGCAGGACTGCGACGATGTCATCCGCCGCGCGTTCCCAATCGGCGAAGAACTCCCGCGCTTTCGGGTTCAGGAAGGTGAAGCGGGCGCTGTTCGGCGGGGTGGTTTGCTCTGCCATCAGGTCCAGGTAGAGCGCCCGGCCCAGTTCGTTCGAAGCCAGGACATCCCCACGGTCGTTGCGGACCCAGGCCGGCGCCGTCGTGATCGCATCGATGACGCGCTGCACACTCGGCCGCACCGTCTGCGGGCTGCGCTTGGGCCGCACCCGGGGGGAGGCGGTGGCTGCCCGGGCCAGGTCAAAGAGGTGTGCCGTCTCGGCGTCGTCGAGCTTCAATGCACGCCCCAAGGCTTCCAGCACACTGTCCGAGGCCCCGGAGAGGTTTCCCCGCTCCAGGCGGATGTAGTAGTCGATGCTCATCCCGGCGAGCATGGCGACTTCCTCGCGGCGCAACCCGGCAACGCGCCGGTTGCCACCGTAGACCGGCAGGCCGGCCTCCTCGGGCGTGATCCGTGCACGGCGGGAGGTCAGGAATTTCCGCACGTCGTCGCTGTGTGTCATGGCATCCACGCTACCCGCGGTTGCGGGGACGAGGGAGGGACTGGCATTACCCGGAACGGCCGTGACTCCCGGCCCGTGAGGATTCACGGTTGCATGGAAAGCATGAAACCTGAACCCACACCCGCTCCCCACCCGGCAGCGATCCTGGCGATCATCCTGGCCAGTTACTTCATGATCCTGCTGGACAACTCGGTCATCTTCACCGCCCTGCCGAGCCTGCAGGCAGACCTGCGGCTGAGCACCGGGGAGCTCTCCTGGGTCCAGGACGCCTACACGCTGGTCTTCGGCGGCCTGCTACTCCTCGGCGCCCGGGCAGGAGACCTGCTCGGACGCCGCCGGGTGTTCGTGTTCGGACTGGTGGTGTTCTCGATCGCGTCCCTGCTGATCGGGCTGGCCCCGGCGGGCTGGTGGGCGATCGCCAGCCGCGCCGTCCAAGGCATCGGGGCCGCGATCGTCGCGCCCGCCTCGCTGTCCCTGCTCACGGCGAGCTTCCCGGAGGGCCGCGAGCGCACCCGGGCCGTCGCCTTGTACGGCGCGACCGCGGGGATCGGCGCCAGCCTTGGCCTGGTCATCGGCGGGGCGCTGGCCCACTGGATCTCCTGGCGTGCCGGGTTCTTCGTGAACGTACCCATTGGCGCCGCGATGATCGCCCTCGCGCCGCGGTTCATCCCGGAAACAGGCCGGGCGCGCGGACGCTTCGACGTGTTCGGCGCGCTGAGCGCCACGCTGGGGGTCGGGGCTCTGGTGTTCGGCGTCATCAACACCGTCGACGCCGGCTGGGCCTCCCCCGTGACGCTCACCGCCGTCACCGCCGGCCTTGTGCTCCTGGCCGTGTTCGTCCTGATCGAGCGCAGGGCGGCCCAGCCGATCATGCCGCTGCGGCTGTTCGCGAGCCGCCGCCGCACCGGCGCCTACGTGGCCCGCTTCCTGTACTTGGGTGCGATGATCGCGTTCTTCTTCTTCACCACCCAGTTCCTGCAGGAAGTCCTCGGCTTCGACCCGCTGCAGGCCGGGCTCGGCTTCCTGCCCATGACGGCGGTCAACTTCGCCGTCGCAATGGCCATCCCGCGGCTGGCAGTGCGGCTGCCGGGCTCGGTGCCGCTGCTCACCGGGATCCTACTGACCCTGGCAGGGATGTTCTGGCTCAGCCGGGTCCGCGTCGACTCCGCATACCTGACCGGAGTGGCCCTGCCCATGATCCTCATCGGCGCCGGCCAGGGCCTGGCCTTCGCGCCACTGACCTCGTTCGGCATCATCGGCGCCCCCGTCTCCGACGCCGGCGCCGCATCGGGCCTTGTGAACACCTTCCACCAAGTAGGCACCTGCCTCGGGCTCGGCATCGCGGTCGCGGCCGCGGCCGCAGCGACCGTCCCCGCCACGGGGTCCGCCGTAGCGCACCTCGCCGCGCAGGTCAGTGCCGCGCTCACCACGGGCAGCGTCCTGCTGCTCCTGGCCCTGGCCGTCACCGCCGCCCTCATCCTGCCTGCAGACCTGGCCGCCCGCCGCACCCGGACTCCCCGGATGGCCGTGCCCGTGCCGGAGGCCGAGCCCGTCCGCTGAGCTGCTGGAGAGCGTGATGGAGGTAATGATGTGCCCTCCCACAACCGCGCACCTCTGAATACCGTGAAAGGCATGAACATGAAACTTACTCTCAACAACGGCATCACGATGCCAGCTCTTGGCCTGGGCGTCTTCCAAAGCGCCCCCGAGCAGACCACGGCCGCTGTCGAGGCCGCACTGGCCACCGGCTACCGGCACATCGATACGGCCGCCGCGTACGGCAACGAGCGTGAGGTCGGTGCGGGGATCCGCAGCTCGGGCCTGGATCGATCGGAGGTGTTCATCGAGACCAAGGTCTGGGTCAGTGACTACGGCTACGACCAGACCTTGCACGCGTGGGACAAAGCAACGCGAAAACTCGGCGTGGACTACCTGGACCTGCTCATCCTGCACCAGCCAGCGCCTGACCGGTTCGAGAAAACCATCGCCGCGTACAAGGCACTCGAACGTCTGCTGGCTGACGGGCGCGTGCGGGCGATCGGCGTCAGCAACTTCATGCCGCACCACCTGAAGGAACTGCTCGAATCGACCGACGTCGTCCCGGCCGTGAACCAGATCGAGCTGCACCCCTACTTCACCCAGCCGGACGTACAGGCAGCCGATGCCCGGCACGGGATCCTTACCCAGGCCTGGTCACCGATCGGAGGGATCACCTTCTACCCGGGGTGGGGCCAGGACCGCCGGAACGTCATGGAAGACCCGGCAATCGCCACCATCGCCCAGGCGCACCGCAAGAGCCCGGCCCAGGTCATGCTCCGCTGGCACCTGCAGCAGGGCCGCTCAGCCATCCCGAAATCGACCAACCCGGCACGCATCGCCGAAAACTTCGATGTCTTCGACTTCGAACTCAGTGCGGACGAACTCGGCGCCATCGACGCGCTCGACACCGGAATGCGGAACGGACCGGACCCTGACGAGGCCCGCGAGGAGCGCTTCGCCATGGTCATCCCCGAGGCCTGAGACCGCCGCAGCCAAAGACCGAGAGAAGGAACCACCATGGAATACCGTCCCCTTGGCCGCACCGGCGTGCAGGTCAGCCCTCTGTGCCTCGGCGCGATGATGTTCGGCCCCTGGGGCAACAAGGACACCGCGGACTCCATCCGCATCGTCCACCGCGCCCTCGACGCCGGCATAAACTTCATCGACACCGCCGACGTCTACTCCGGCGGGGCATCCGAGGAAATCGTCGGGCAGGCACTGGAAGGCCGGCGCGACGACGTATTCCTCGCCACGAAGTTCTTCATGCCCATGAGCGAAGACCCCAACCAGCGCGGCGGATCCCGCCGCTGGGTCATCCGCGAGGTCGAAAACTCCCTCCGCCGCCTGAACACCGACTACATCGACCTCTACCAGGTCCACCGGCCCAGCCCGGACAGCGACGTCGAGGAGACCCTCGGCGCCCTCACCGATCTCGTGCGCCAAGGGAAGGTCCGTTACATCGGCTCCTCGTCGTACTCCGGATCCCAGATCGTCGAAGCCCAGTGGGCCTCGCGGGCCCGCAACCTGGAGCGGTTCGTCACCGAGCAGCCGCCCTACTCGATCCTGGTCCGCGGCATCGAGGAAGACATCCTCCCGACGGTGCAACGCCACGGCATGGGCACCCTCACCTACAGCCCGCTCAGCGGCGGCTGGCTCTCAGGGCGCTGGCGCAAAGACGCAGCGTCCGTGCCTGCCTCTTCCGCGCGTCCGGGCGCCCGGTTCGATATGACAAGCCCGGCCAACCAGCGGAAACTCGACATCGTCGAAGACCTTGCCCAGCTCGCCGAGCAAACCGGGCTGACGCTCATCGAGCTGGCCATCGCGTTCGTGATCAACCACCCAGGCGTCACGGCAGCCATCGTCGGGCCGCGCACCATGGAGCAGCTCGAGTCCTACCTGCCCGCCGCCGACGTCACACTGAGCACCGACGTGCTGGACCGCATCGACCAACTCGTCGCGCCCGGAGTCACCGTCAACCCCGACGACAACAGCTACGGCACCCACGAACTGGCGCCAGCGGCGCGCCGACGGTGACAGCAGTGGCGGGCAGACCCCTACAGATCGAAAGAAGGATCACCATGACTGACCAGCCCAAGCAGCTCGGAGGCGGCCGAAAGATGTTCGGCGACTTTGCGCCGAAGCTCGCCGAGCTCACCGACGACATGCTCTTCGAGGACGTCTGGAACCGGCCCGAACTGAGCGCCCGGGACCGCAGTCTCATCACCGTAGCCGTGCTCACCGCCGGCGGGAACACCGACCAGTTGGGTTCCCATCTTGGCCGCGCCGTCGAGAACGGCGTGACCCGGGAGGAGCTCATCGAAGCCATCACCCATGTCACGCTCTATGCCGGCTGGCCAAAGGGAATGTCTGCGATGGGCGTCGCCAAGCAGCTTTTCACCGACAACAAATAAGGAACATCATGAACATCGAACCCTCCGTGCCCACCACGAAAAACCCGGCAGCCCAGTTCGCCGGGGACGTGTGGCTGGATCCGATCGCGCTTCCCCACGAGTCCGACCAGACGATGGTGGTCGCGACCGTCCGCTTCGCGTCCGGAGCACGTACCGCCTGGCACTCCCACGAGCACGGCCAGTACCTGCGCGTCACCCAGGGAGTAGGCCGTTTTGGTACCCGGGACGGGAAGATCATCGATGTTCATCCGGGCCAGACGCTCTACACGCCGCCCGGAGAAGAACACTGGCACGCCGCCGCCCCCGGCTGCTTCATGGAACACATCGCCATGCTCCAAAACGGCGACGACCCCGCCAAGACCACCACCTGGGGCGAGCACATCACAGACGAGGAGTACGACGGCCGCTAAGGCGTGTCATTCAGTGCTGCGAAAACGCCGCCACTTACCGCCGCGATGCCCCGGTGCCTCCGGCGTGGCGGGGCTTCCGGGTCCGCCGCCACTGCCAGGCGCCGGCCGCGAGCAGCAGTACAGCGAGGCTGCCGACGATGAACCCCACAGGTGTGCCGGCGTCGGTCTGCGACGTCTTCTCGTCTTGGATCTGCCCGGGTGACGGGGCCATTGACGCGTCTTGCGTGGCAGCAAGGGAGGTGGCCGTGCCCGGTGTTGCTGACGGGGTGGCGGCGGCGGTCCCGCTCGGAGATGGCCCGGCGGTCGGCGCCTCTGCGGGGACGCCGGCGATGACGGGATCCTCCGTCGGGGCAAAGCCCTTCACGGGCTGGCTCGGCGCGGCCGGCGGGTAACTGCTCGATGCCGGGGCCGGAACCATGGGGACGTCGGCCCGGGCAGGTGGCGGAGCGTAGACCGGGACAGCGGGGGCCGGGGAACCGGTACTCCCCGGGGCGCAGACGGCGACACCTTTGGTGACGACATTCGAGCAGCCCGCCTGGGCCGGCGCGGCCGTGCCCAGCGCCAGCGCGGCAGCGGCCGTCAGGCTGGCCAGGACGGCGGAGCGTGTGGTCGTTTTCAAGGTGTATCCCCCAAGACTGGTCAAGTGCCGATCAATGGAAAGCCTAACTGAACGGTGCCGAATCGAACGCCACCGGAAAGGCGGCACGTTGCCTGTCCGCGGGACGAGCCGTCTCGACTGCTGCCCGTTGTCTGGACCGTTGGAGGTGGCGCAGGTGATGGCGCCTCCGGTGACGAACACCGTTTTTGTTCACCGAAAAGGGGCCTCACCGGGCCGGAATTCCCGGCGGGAGCGCGGCCGAACCCTACGATGGGGAGGATGAACTCCACCCGGAAGGCCTGTTACACGTCGGTCGCGGCCTTGGTGCTCGCGGCCGCGCCGCTGGTCCTGGCATTGCCCGCCACGGCTGCACCGTGTGCGCCCGCCGGACTCGTGCCCGTGAAGATCTGTCCCGCCCCACCGCCGCCGTCGGCCTCCCCGACGCCGACCACTGCGCCCGGGAAACCGTCACCGCCGCCCTCAAGTGCGGCGCCGACGCCGACAGTTTCCGAGGCCCCGCCGCAGCCGGGGTCACAGGGGCAGACCGCCCAGCCCGCGCAGGTTCCGACGCCCCCGACGCCGGCCCCCGTTTCCTCTGCGGGCCAAGGCAACGCCACGGCCCCGTCGCCCCGGGCAGTCCCCGCCCCGGGCGCTCCAATTACTGCCACGCCTCGAGCATCGGATGCGGGACAGAACGGGGTTTCTTCAACCGGGCAACGGCCGGGCGCCGGGACAGGACCGAAGACTCCCGGACCGGAAGGGCAGAGCGTCCTCGCCGGCGGATCGCTGCTGGCGCTCAGCGGCATACTCCTGGGCCTCTCCGCAGCGATCGGCCTGCGCCAGCCGGCCCGGCCGTAAACCGGCCGCCGAACCGGCACAGGTTCCTGCGTCGATCCAGCGGCCGTTTGAATCAGATCGTATTGTTAAACCTTCTCGCGGGACCGGTCCACAACTTTCTCCGGTTCCTCGACAGTGAACTCCTTGCTGCGGCGAGGGAAGGCCCAGAACTTGAAGTCCTTTGCCTCCGCCCGGGGCGCCCGGCGCTCCTTGGGTTCCCGGGCGGCATCCTTCCTGGTGTCACGCCCGAAATCCTTGTAGTTCGAATAGCACATCACTGACCTCCTTGATGGTGATTGCCTTTTAATGGTCCTCCAGATCGGCGGGCGCGTCGATACTCCCTCGCTACCACAGCCGCCCCCATGTACGCTCTGTTTCAGAAGCAGAGACCTCGTTGAATACTGAACGCCCCGCGCTGCAAAGGATGAACCGCCATGACCGTCCCGCCTAACAGTTCAGTCCCCGGCCCTGGCTGGTATCCAGACCCTGCCGGCTCGGGCCGGCTTCAATGGTGGAACGGGACAGCCTGGACCGGACAGTTCAGTGCGCCCCACTTTCAGTCCCCGCAGCAGCGGCTGGTGGAACCACGCCGACGCATCAGTGACCGGACACCGGTCTACAACGCCTACGTCTGGACGATTGTGGCACTGCCGCTCGTGCCGCTCATTATGCTGATGCTCTGGAACCCGGTGCTCCGGGTGCGGACCGTCGGCGCGCGGCAGGTCCAGACGCTGGACCCGGCGTCGATCTTTACGGTGCCCTACTTCCTCCTGGTGGCCAGCGGCTTCCTGGTCTACGGAGTCGCTGCCCTCCTGGCCTATTTGGACTGGGACAAGCTGCGCAAGGACGGCGTCGTCCGGCCATTTCACTGGGCGTGGGTGTTCCTGAGCCGGGAGCTGTACGTCATAGGTCGCTCCGTCATCGTGCACGAAGTCGCGCCGCGGCGCGGCCTGGCGCCGGTGTGGGCGACGATCGGCGTGACCGTCCTCGCGGTGGTGCTCGTCGGCCTCAAGATGTCCGCCCTTGTGGCCACGCTCGCGAACCAAGCGGCCTCGATCCAAGCCGCCTCGATGTAGGCTGCAGTCCCCAGCCAGTTGCGTGGTCCGCCCGTCGCCTACTTTTCGGCCCCGGACCGGATGATCAGGAGAGGGCAGCGGGAGTGGTGAGCGAGCTGGGAGGACACCGAGCCCAGCAACATCCCCGCAAAGCCGCCAAGGCCACGGGAACCAACAATCAGCAGGTCAGCTTCGCGCGATGCGTCCACCAGCGCGGCAGCGGCATTCCCCTCAACGAGGCGGCCGGTAACCGGAACCGCCGGATCGTCAACGCGCCGGAGTTCGCCGTCGAGGATCAGCTGCGCGTCCCGCTCGAACCCGGTGTAGTCCCACGCCTGTCCGGCGGCGTCGGTGATGTAGGGATACTGCCAGGAGGCGACGACGATTACTTGGCCGCTCCTGAGCCTCGCCTCCTGCATGCCCCAATCCAGAGCCGCCTGTGACTCCGGGGAGCCGTCGACGCCTACAACGATCACGAACGGACTGCTGGTAGCCATGCCATTTCCTCCGACCGGTTGCGGCGCTCTTTGGGGCCCATCTTCCTCCGGCGGTCCGGTCCCGGACATCCCCCGAACGGCATGATGCCGCGCGGGCACGGCGTCATGGTGACGGCCGGCCCCTGCAGGCCATGGCTAGTTCAGTGGGGTGGCCCCGGCCGCGAGGCCGGGCGCGGTGGCCGGGCCGCTTTCAGCAAGGCCAGGTTCAACGGCGGTGACAATGGCTTTGGCCTCGGCGGACGCTGACTTGGTGGCCAGCACCCTGACAACAGCCTGGAGTTCCTGGCGCAGCAGGTCCGGGTCGATGGGCGTCGCGGCGAGCACGGAGCGCTCCATGTCCGCGGCCGCGCTGACGGCCTCGCGGCCTTGATCGGTCAGTGACACCACATGACTGCGCCGGTCCGAGGCGCTGCGTTGCCGCGAAATATGCCCGTGTGCCTCCAGCCGGCTCAGCGTCTTGCCCATGGTCTGGGCCTGGACCCTCACCAGCTGGGCTAGTTGGGCTTGCGTCATTGGCCCATTCGCCGAAAGCACTTCCATGGCGATCACCCCGGCATGGGTTAGGCCAATGGCCCCCAATTTTTCGTTCCAGGAATGTTCTACGAGACGTGCTGCCGTGGACAATAGGCGGCCCGTGGGCCAGCGATCCATATCAGGCATACCCAAGAGTATAGCGAGCAGCGGCTTGGTCCGTGGCCGCCCGGCTCATTACGCTGGATGTTCACCCGTTTCGCGGACCGCTTTACCGCCCGCCCACCGCAGCCCCCACCAAGGAGTTACCCGTGTCTGAACGACTCATTGCCGGTGCCACGGCACCGGAATTCACGCTCAAAAATGCCGACGGACACGATGTCAGCCTGCGCGATTTCCGGGGCCGGAACACGGTGATCTATTTCTACCCCGCGGCGTCCACTCCCGGTTGCACCAAGGAGGCCTGCGATTTCCGGGACTCCCTGGCGTCGCTGCAGCACGCCGGTTATGACGTGGTGGGCATCTCCCCGGACCCCGTCGGCAAGCTTGCCAAGTTCGCGGCCGCCGAAGGGCTGACCTTCCCGCTGCTCTCCGACGAGGACCACGCTGTCGCCGAGGCGTACGGGGCATGGGGGGAGAAGAAGAACTACGGCAAGACCTACCAGGGCCTCATCCGCTCCACCATCGTGGTCGATCCCCAAGGCAGCGTCGCCGTCGCGCAGTACAACGTCCGCGCCACCGGGCATGTCGCCAAACTCCGCCGCGACCTGAAAATCCCCGACCTGAAAATCGCGGAGTAGTTACTGGCGGCAGTGGGTACAATGGACCCTGGCGTCCGCCGTCGGGGTTCTTCCCCGGACGACGACGGCGCCGCGCGCGAGTGGTGAAATTGGCAGACACGCAGGATTTAGGTTCCTGTGCCTTCGGGCGTGGGGGTTCAAATCCCCCCTTGCGCACACAAAGAGAACCCCGGTCTTCGGACCGGGGTTCTTGTGGTTTCCGGCGGATTTTCAGGGGATTTCCGGGGTTTGAAAAGAATTTCAATCCCCCACCCATCCGTTCACTCCGAGCAGCCGAATACCCATTGAGACACCAACCAAGGGTCGGTGCCCAACAGTCGGGAAAGGGCCGCAGCGGCAACAATCGCCGCAGGCAACCATCGGCACAACAAAGGAGAAACCGAAATGCAGAACATCAAGCGCACCACGTTTGCCGTTGCAGGTATCGCAGCTGCCGCCATGCTCAGCCTCACTGCCTGCGGCGGATCCACCACGGCCGCTTCATCGGCCCCGGCCACCTCCGCACCGTCGGAATCCAGCATGGCTCCGTCCCCGTCGACGAGCTCCGCTGCAGCCATGGATCCGGCCGCCAACCTCGTCGGTCCCGGCTGCGCCGGCTACGCCGCCAAGGTTCCGAGCGGTGCCGGTTCGGTCTCAGGCATGGCGCTGGATCCGGTGGCCACGGCAGCGTCCCACAACCCGATCCTCACCACCTTGACCGCCGCAGTTTCCGGCAAGCTCAACCCCAAGGTCAACCTGGTGGACACCCTGAACGGCAGCGAATTCACCGTCTTCGCACCGACGGATGACGCCTTCAAGAAGATCGATCCGGCCACGATCGCAGCCCTGAAGACCGATGACGCGACGCTCAGCAAGATCCTGACCTACCACGTAGTCCCCGGCAAGATCTCCCCGGACCAGATCGTCGGCACGCACAAGACGGTCCAGGGCGGTTCGGTTACGGTTACCGGCACCAAGGACGCCCTCAAGGTTGACGGCGCCAACGTTGTCTGCGGCGGCGTCCAGACCGCCAATGCCACGGTCTACATGGTCGACTCGGTCCTGATGCCGAAGTAGTCAGCACCAAGCACTCCTGCCCGGCTCCAGCCTGACTCTCTGGACCACTAGGAGAAGCGAAGGCCCGCACCCTCCGGGGTGCGGGCCTTCGCTTGTATGCCGTGCGCCACACAGGCTTGTATGCTGTGCGCCACACAAGATGACGGGCTCCGCCGTCAACTAGACTGGGGCTGGTCCGCAGCCGGCGGACCATCCAGTTTCCCAGAGGTGATCCCGAGTGCCCAGCAGTACAGTGCCCAGCAGGACAATCCGGCGTATTGCCGCCAGCATCGGGGCGGCTCTCCTCGTGCTGCCAATGGCGTCCTGCACCGGCACGTTTGACCCGGCACCCAGCTCGAGCACCGCGACTTCCACGCCCGGCGCCGCGCCGACCGCACTCTTCACGTTCGGCACCGGCTCGGAGCCGCTGGGGCTCGACCCGGCCCTGGTCTCCGACGTCGAGTCCTACCGCATTACCCGGCAGGTGCTCGAAGGCCTCGTGGGCGTAGACCAGACCACCGGCCAGCCCACGCCCCTGCTGGCCACCGAATGGTCGCAGAGCGATGACGGCCGGGCCTATAGCTTCAAGCTGCGCGGGAAAGTCACGTTCCAGGACGGGACGCCGTTCGATGCCGCCGCGGTCTGCACGAACTTCAGCCGCTGGTTCCATTTCCCCCAGGCGCTGCGCCAGAAGGCCCCCGGCACCACGTTCAAGGGCGTGTTCAAGGCCCACGCCGACCAGGCGGCGCTGTCCATCTATAAGGGCTGCACCGCCGTGGCGCCGGACAACGTGCGGATCGACCTCACGCAGCCCTTCACGGGATTTCTCCAGGCCCTCACCCTCCCGGCTTTCGCTATCTCGTCCCCGCGGGCCCTTGCGGCCGACCACGCGGACGTCCTGGCCCAGAGCCGCGGCGGCCAGCCGATGTCCGCCTACGGCCGTCATCCGGTCGGTACCGGACCGTACACCTTTGCCTCCTGGGACGCCGGCAGCGTCACCCTGAAGAGCAACAAGAACTATTGGGGTGACAAGGGCCAGATCGGCACCATCAAGTTCGTGACCTACGATAATCCGCAGACGCGGATGCAGGCATTGCTCGACGGCAAGATCGACGGCTACGACGCCGTCACCGCGGGCAATTTCGATCAGCTGGTCAAGAGCGGCAAGCAGATCATCCAGCGGGATCCCTTTTCCGTCATGTACCTGGGCATGAACCAGCAAATCCCAGTCCTGCAGAACCTCAAGGTCCGCCAGGCGATCGAAATGGCGCTGGACAAAGACACCCTGATCCGCCGGTTCTTCATCGACAACACCGCCCAGGCGTCCCAGTTTGTCCCGCCGAAACTCAGCGGCTTCAACAACAACGCGCCCGCGCTCGGCTACAACCCGGACAAGGCCAAGCAACTCCTTGCCGAGTCCGGCTACAAGGGCGAGGCGCTGAAGTTCTACTATCCGCTCAACGTCACGCGGCCCTACCTGCCGACGCCCGAAAAGGTGTACGCCGAGATCAGCCGGGAGCTGACCGCCGTCGGGTTCAACATCAAGCCCGTGCCCGTGGACTGGGCCGACGGGTATCTGCAGAAGGTCACCTCCCCGGGCGACCACGCCCTGCACCTGCTCGGCTGGAACGGCTCGTACTCGGACCCGGATAACTTCGTGGGCCCGCTCTTCGGCGAGAACACCGGCGAATTCGGCTACCAGGATCCGCAGGTCTTCTCCAAGATCGCCCGGGCCCGGGGATTGCCGGACGGCAAGGACCGCACGGCCCAGTATCAAACCATCAATGCGCAGATTGCCGCCACGGTGCCTGCGGTGCCCATTGCCTTCCCGATCTCGGCGTTGGCCCTCTCGGACCGGGTCCTGAAGTACCCGGCGTCCCCGGTACTCAACGAAGTTTTCACAAAAGTCGAGCTAAAGCCTTGACGCCCGGGGCCAATTTCAGTTAGTAGGCGGTGCGGGGATATTCTGTGACAGCCAGAGCCGCTGCTATCGGAGACTGATTGTGACTTTCATTTCCAAGACCCAACACGCCGACGTCGTACTGATCGGCGGTGGCATCATGAGCGCCACGCTCGGCGCCTTCATCAAGCAGCTCGAGCCGAACTGGACGATCTCCATGTTCGAACGTCTCGACGAGCCGGGCCTGGAAAGCTCCGGCCCCTGGAACAACGCCGGCACCGGACACGCCGCGCTGTGTGAGCTGAACTACTCCCCCATGGCCAAGGACGGCTCGGTGGACCCCGGCAAGGCCCTGAACATCAACGAGCAGTTCCAGCTCTCCCGCCAGTTCTGGTCCCACCTTGTCTCCAACTCCCTGATCGGCTCCCCCAAGGGCTTCATCAACACCGTTCCGCACATGAGCTTCGTGATCGGCGACGACCACGCCAAGTTCCTCCGCACCCGCTACGAGGCACTCAAGCCGAATCCGCTGTTCCGTTCGATGCAGTATTCCGAGGACCACGCCGAGATCGCCAAGTGGGCCCCGCTGATCATCAAGGGCCGCGACCCCAAACAGCGCGTCGCTGCCACCCGCGCCGCCGAGGGCACCGACGTCGACTTCGGCGCCCTGACCCGGGAACTGACCACGTACCTGGGTAACAACGGCGTGGAAATCAACTACGGTCACAATGTCAGTGACATCAAACGCGCCTCCGACGGCGGCTGGAACCTGTCGCTGAAGCACGCCAAGAGCGGCGAGCACGGCTCCATTCATGCCAAGTTCGTGTTTGTGGGCGCGGGCGGCGGCGCCCTGCACCTGCTGCAGGCCTCCGGCATCCCGGAAAGCAAGGGATTTGGCGGATTCCCGGTCTCCGGGCAGTTCTTCCGCTGCACCGACGAGAGCCTCGCGGCCCAGCACAGCGCCAAGGTCTACGGCCAGGCGTCAGTGGGCGCCCCGCCCATGTCGGTGCCGCACCTGGATACGCGCTACGTCAACGGCAAGCGTTCCTTGCTGTTCGGCCCCTACGCCGGGTTCTCCACGAACTTCCTCAAGCACGGTTCCTACTTGGACCTGCCGCTGTCCATCCGCCCCTCCAACATCATCCCGATGCTGGCCGTGGCCAAGGACAACATGGACCTCACGGCCTACCTGATCAAGGAAGTCGCCAAGCGCCACGACGACAAGGTCGAGGCCCTGCGGGAGTACTACCCCGACGCCAAGGGCAGCGACTGGGAACTCATCACCGCCGGCCAGCGTGTCCAGATCATCAAGAAAGACCCGAAGAAGGGCGGCGTGCTCCAGTTCGGCACCGAGGTCATTGCCGGACGCGACGGCACCATCGGCGCCCTGCTCGGCGCCTCTCCGGGCGCGTCCACGGCCGTGCCGATCATGATCGAACTGCTGCAGAAGTCCTTCCCCAAGAACTTCAAGGGCTGGCAGGGCAAGCTCAAGGACATGATGCCCGGCTACGGGGTCAAGCTGAACGAGAATCCTGAACTCGCCGCGCAGCTCGAGGCCGAGACCGCCAAGACGCTGCAGCTCGAACAGGTCAACGCCCGACCGTGACCCGGGGGCGGCCGGCCCCGGGCTGAGGCCTAGGCAGGGCCCGCGGCTGCCCTACACTGCTGGTTTGGGGGCCGCGGCCCATTGAAGGTCCCCGCATGCAGCCTCGACGACCCCCAGGAGACCATGAGATGTTCCGGCTCGCCAAGCTGTCCCTCGCCAACCGGGCCCTGATCGCACTGATCACGGTGTTCGCGTCGGTTTTCGGTGTGATCACGATGTCCTCGCTGAAGCAGGAACTCATCCCGTCCATCGAGTTCCCGCAGATCACCGTGATCACCTCGATGCCCGGCGCCTCGCCGGAGGTCGTGGACAAACAGGTCAGCGCCCCGCTGGAAACCGCGCTGAAGAGCGTCGAGGGGCTGGAATCGACGTCGTCAACCTCCCGCAACGGCGTCTCGCAAATCACCCTGGCCCTCACCTACGGCAGCAACATGGACCGGGCCCGGAACCAGATCGACCGCGCAATCTCCAACGCCAGGCAAGCCCTGCCGAAGGACGTCCAGCCGCAGGCGATCGCCGGGAGCATCAGCGACTTCCCGATCGTGTTCCTGGCGGTGTCCTCGGACAAGCCGCTCAGCGAACTCAACGCCGATCTCGCCCGGCTCAGTGTCCCTGCGCTGCAGAAGCTCGACGGCGTCAGGGGCGCCGATGTCACCGGCGGCGCCAGCCAGCACATCCAGATCCTGCCGCGGCCCAGGGACATGGCAGCGTCGGGCGCGAGCATCCAGTCCATCAGTGATGCCCTGAAGAACAACGGCTCGCTGGTTCCGGCCGGCACGGTCGAGGAGCAGGGCAAGACCCTCTCGCTGCAGATCGGCAGCCCGGTGGATTCCCTGGCCGCCATCAAGGCCCTCCCGCTGGGCGCGTCCCGCGGTGCGGCGACGATCGGCAGTGTGGCCGACGTCAGCCTGGTCGAGGACGCCCGCACCTCCATCACCCGAACGAACGGCCTGGAAACCCTCGCCCTGTCCGTGACCAAGAAGCCCGAGGGCGACACCGTCGCGATCTCCCACGCGGTGAAGGACGCCATCCCCCAGCTCGAGGCCGAGCTAGGCTCCAACGCCAAGTTCACCCCGGTTTTCGACCAGGCCCCGTTCATCGAGAAATCGATCAGGGACCTCACCACGGAGGGCATGCTAGGACTGGGCTTCGCCGTCCTGGTGATCCTGGTGTTCCTGATGTCCGTCCGCGCGACCCTCGTGACGGCCGTGTCCATCCCGTTGTCCCTGCTGATCACGTTCATCGGGCTTTCCGCTACCGGTTACTCCCTGAACATCCTGACCCTGGGAGCGCTGACCATCGCGATCGGCCGCGTGGTGGACGACTCGATCGTGGTCATCGAGAACATCAAGCGCCACCTCAGCTATGGCGAGGACAAGATCACCGCCATCGTGAGCTCCATCCGCGAAGTCGCCGGCGCCATCACGGCCTCGACCCTGACCACGGTGGCAGTCTTCCTGCCCATCGCCTTCGTCGGCGACCTGGCCGGCGAGCTGTTCCGGCCCTTCGCCCTCACTGTGACCATCGCGCTGCTCTCCTCGCTGCTGGTCTCGCTGACCATCGTGCCGGTCCTGGCGTACTGGTTCCTGCGCGCGCCGGCGGTCAAGGGATCCCCGGACGCCATTGCCGCGAAGGCACACGAGGCCGAACAAAGCACGCGCCTGCAAAGGGGTTACCTGCCCGTCCTTTCCGGTACCCAGCGGCATCCGGTCCTGACGCTGATCGCGGCGGCCCTAGTGCTCGGGGGCACCGTGGCGATGACTCCGCTGCTCGCCACGGACCTGCTGGGCCGCTCCGGCGAGAACAGCATGACCGTCAAACAGGCCCTGCCGGCGGGCACCAGCCTGGCCAAGGCCAGCGCTGCGGCCATCCGGGTCGAGGACGTCCTGCGGGGCATCGACGGGATCAAGGACGTCCAGTCCACCACCGGCAACGCCCAGACCGGCTTCTCCGCCCTGCTCTCTTCCGGAGCGTCGAATTCGACGTTCACCGTGGTGACGGACGAAAAAGCCGACCAGGGAAAGCTCCAGGACACGGTGCGCGGCCAGCTCGCCAAGCTCGGCGACGCCGGCAAGATCACCGTCGGTTCCCAGCAGGGCGGCTTCGGCACCACCTCGACCGTGGACATCACCCTCAGGGCGGCCAGCACCGCCGATCTCCGGACCGCCAGTGACGCGATGGTCAAGGCCATGGACGGCGTGCCCGGCAGCAGCGGGGTGGAGACCAACCTTGCCGCCAGCCAGCCGGTGGTCCAGGTCAAGGTGGACCGGGCCAAGGCCGTCGCGGCCGGCCTGAACGAAGGTCGCGTGGCCGGGGTCCTGGCCGCGACGATTAGCCCGATTCCGGCCGGAACCGTCCGCATCGACACCAACGACTTTCCCGTCCGGATCGGCAAAGGCACCCGCTTCACAAGTATTGACGCCGTCAGGAACATCCCGCTCCCGACGGCGGCCGGCCCCGTGACGCTGGGCAGCATCGCCTCCGTCGAACAGGTCGACGTCCCCGTCTCCATCACCGCGAGCAACGGTCAGCGCACCGCGCGGGTCTCCGTGACGCCGTCGGGCGCCAACCTCGGCGCGGTCAGCACCGAAGTGCAGAACCGCCTCACCTCGGTCCGCCTGCCCCCGGGAGTGACCGCCACGATCGGCGGCGCCACCACCCAGCAGGCCGATTCGTTCCGCCAGCTGGGACTCGCGCTGCTGGCCGCCATCGCGATCGTCTACGTGATCATGGTGGCTGCCTTCAAGTCCCTCGTGCAGCCGCTGATCCTGCTGGTCTCCGTCCCCTTCGCGGCGACGGGCGCCATCGCCCTGCTCGTGGTGACGGGCGTGCCGCTGGGACTTCCGTCACTGATCGGCATGCTGATGCTCGTCGGCATTGTGGTGACGAACGCGATTGTGTTGATCGACCTCATCAACCAGTACCGCCAGCCGCGCGACGGCGAACCGGGGATGTCCGTGGCCGATGCCATCACGCACGGCGCCCGCCAGCGCCTGCGCCCCATCCTCATGACGGCCCTCGCCACGGTGTTCGCCCTGACGCCCATGGCATTGGGCCTCACCGGCGGCGGCGGCTTCATCTCCCAGCCCCTGGCGATCGTGGTGATCGGCGGCCTGATCTCCTCCACCGCCCTCACGCTCATCCTGGTTCCGGTCCTGTACCGGCTGGTGGAAGGACGCCGGGAGCGGAGGGCCCTGCAGAAGGCCCTGCCCCGGCGGCGCACTTCCGGACCGGCCTCCGGGGCGGATGACTTCCCGGAAGAATTCCCCGACGATTTCCCGGACGATTTCCCCGAGGACGCTCCCCTGCCAACCTCCCGCTAGGCTACTCTCCCGTTAGGAACCCTGCAGCCCGGCCTTGGTCCGCGACGCCTTGGGTGTCTTGTGGCCTTCGTGAGCGATGTTGCTTCCGTGGGCGCTGTGGCTTCCGTGGCCTCCCCGGCGGCTTCCCCGCGAGAGTCGCAGCAGTCCACCGGACGCCGCGACAGCCTCCCGGTGGCGGGGCCCGCTGTGACGGACGCCGCTGGAGACAGCGGCCTCGAGGGGTTGGGGTGCAACGAGGCTCGTTGCCTCGCGCGCCGGGTTCCCGAAATATGTCGCATTCTCCGGGACGTCCTCGCCTTTCATCAGGAGGGAATCGGCTCTTAGCGTCGAGCCATCGTGCATCGTCGCCCCGTAGTTGATGAAGGCTTCCACGCCGAGGGAGCACCGGTTGCCGATCACGACGTAGCCGGACTTGAACGTCCCGTCCTCCATCGAGTGCCCCTGAATGTGGACGCCCTCGTTGAAGGTACAGTCATCGCCAATCGTGACCAGGGTCTTTTCCGGCATGTTCATGCCGGCGTCGTAGAGCCGCTTGCCCACCTTGACGCCCATCATTCGCCAGATCAGGGGCTTGAAGGGGGTCCCGTGGAGGGGCGCCAGGGCCAGCAGCTTCCAAAGGCGTTCATGCCGCCAAAAGTAGGGATCGTAGATGGAGCAGTACTGCGGCTTCAAACGACGGAAGCCCATCACCGAACGCTCCACCAAAATGGTGAACAGCGCGCGGAACACCACCAGGGCAAGCATTGCCCCCGCGACTGCCAGCACACCGAGGAAGCTGTGGGCCGACACGCCAACTGCGCCGGCGAGCGTGGCAGCGAGCACGATGACCCAGCGCACGGCCACGAAGAGCACCATGCTCACGATGTTGTACCGGTTCTTGGCCGGGAGGAGCCGGTTCATGGCGTCCGCGATCTTGAGTTCGTCGAACTCGGCGTCGCGCTGAACGGACCGGGGAATTTCGAATGCGGGCGAGCCCAGCAACCCCACGTCCCTCCGGAGCGGGCCGTCGATCGGAATCATCACCTTGGTGGCCAGGAGGCAGTTCTCGCCCGCACGCGCGCCGATCGGAAAGGTGATGCTGTTTCCCAGGAAGTTGTGGCCGGCGATGTGGACCCGCGAGAGCCTGAAGGACGAGTCGGTGTAGTCGGCATTCATGACGTTCAGGCCGTCTGACACCATGGTGCCTGTCCCTACCGAGGACAGGAAGGGCGACTCGTGGGCCAGCGTGGGGCCGAAGTTTGATCCTGTCTGCTGCACCTTGCCCAGGTCCCAGCCGAGGGCCCGCAGGTAGTGCACGATGTAGGAACTGTCGCCGAAGATGTCCTTGTACAGCCTGATGTTCGAGAGGCGGACGATCAGCCGATGGATCGAATAGTGCCAGCCGTAAAGCGGATAGACCACATCAGGCTTGAGGAAGCGGTTCAGCAAACGCGGAACGCAGATGACGCCCACCAGACCGAAGATCAGCCCGCCAATGAACACCAATAGGGTCACGGCCACAACATCGACGAAGAACGAGACGGCGCCCAATTGCAGGTGCCCGGAGTCGAGGTAGGACGGCAGGAACGCGGCCAGCCCGAGGACGGCTGCCGGAACAACCAGGACCAGACGGTTGAACAGCTGGAGCAGGCTGTAAGTGACGCGCCTGCGGGTGGTGCACTGGGCTGCCGGGACCCGCCGGTAATTGGCGCTGGCCCGTACGGCGGGGGACCCGTGCCACACCTCTCCCGCAGGGACGGCCTGGCCTGCCTGCAGCGATGACGCATGTCCGAGCTGGCTGTCATCGCCCATCGAGGTATGAATGTCCAAGGTGCACCTCTCGGAGACGAGGACGTTCCTGCCCAGCGTCACCGGGCCCATCTCGATGTTCCCCGCGAGCGCCCGGTAGCACAGGACCCAGGTGTCTTTGTGGATGACGGTATGGTCGCCGATGGTCAGCAGGTCCGGGCATGCGGGCACGTGGCGGTCGAAAATGACCACCCCCTTGCCGATCTTTGCGCCCAGGAGCCGAAGGTACACGACATAAATCGGCGAGCCGACGAACATCGCGAGTGGGTTTGCCCTCGTCAGTGTCTTGACGACCCAGAAGCGGAGATAGGCCACGCTCCATATCCGGATGCTGCCCGGCTTCCACCGCCCGACGAGGACCCATTTGGCGATGATCGGTGTCACGGACAGGACCACGAACACGGCGGCACCGAAACCCATGGTGCGAAGCCACATGTCAAGGAGGGTGGTTCCGCCCAGCGTCCATTCATAGCCGAAGACCAGGATCCAGGCGGTGTACATCGTGTAGCTCAGGAAGACCATCAATTGAATGACACCGCAGAAAGCGTATTGGAAGGAGCTCACCGGGCGCGCCGGTGCCGCGGGCGCAGGGCCGGGCTGCGGCAGGACCGGGCTGTCGACCGATTCGCTGTGCCGGGCCTCGAGGGCAGCGGCAAGCTGCCGTACCGTCGGGTTCTCGTAAATATCCTGCATGGCTGCCGGCGGCAGGGCGGTTTCTTTCCTGATGCGGGCGCAGAACCGCGCCATCAACAACGAGTCCCCGCCCAGATCGTTGAAGAAATGCGCGTCGGCAGAGACCTTGTCCAGATTCAGCACGGCGCCCAGCTGCAGGGCAAGGGCCGTTTCGGCGGCGGTCGACGGGGCGGTAAACGAGCCGGCGGACGCTCCGCTGATCCTGTGCTCCGGGCGCGGCAGCCGCTTCCGGTCCACCTTGTCGCTGGCCATCATGGGGAGGGCGTCGAGCTCTTCAAAATAGGCCGGAACCATGTACCCGGGAAGCCTGGTGCGCAACATCTGGTGGAGGTCACGGGCATCGACGCCCGCGACGTCTTGGCGGACGGTGTAGTAGGCGGCCAGTTCCAGCGTTCCGGGCTGCGGCTCAAAGGTCTGAACGACCGCCTGGGCAATTCCGGGGAGCTGCAGCAGGACCGATTCTATTTCGCTTAGCTCGATGCGGTAGCCGCGGATCTTGACTTGGGTGTCGATCCGGCCGAAGTACTCAAGCTCCCCGTCGTCGTTGACCCGTCCGAGATCTCCGGTGCGATATATCCGGCCCGAGGGATTGTTCCCGATTCCCAGGAAATCCGGCACAAACGCCCGGTCCGTCAGGTCCTGGCGGTTCACGTATCCCCGCGCGAGGCCCACCCCGGCAAGGCCTATTTCACCAGCTTCACCATGGGGCAGCACACGGCTCTCGCCGGGGTCAAGGATGACCGCCGAGTATGTCGGCAGCGGCACGCCGAGCGACACGGGCGTGTCCGGGTCCAGGACCGACCACGTGGCCGTCACCGTCGCCTCGGTGGGGCCGTAGACATTCAGGAAACGGCGGCCTGGGCGGTGCCAGCGCATGACGAGGTCCTTCGGACACGCCTCACCGGAGACCAGCAGGAACCGCAGGCCGGGCAGGTCTTCCTCAAGCGTGGCCAGAAGCGTTGGAACGCAGCAAAGAGCCGTGATTCGCTTCTCCTGCAGAAACTCCGCGAGCTCCGCACCCAGCAGGCTGGAGCGTCCCGGCTTTGGCACCAGGGTGGCTCCGACCATCCAGGCGACCCAGATTTCTTCCACCGAAAAATCGAAGGCGATCGTCATGCCCTGGTACACCCGGTCCGTGGGCTCAATGCCGTAGTTGTCTGAGGCCACCCGGACGAAATTGCAGATACTGGCCTGCTCCACCGCGACGCCCTTCGGCCGGCCCGTCGAACCGGAGGTGTAAATGATGTACGCCAGTTCATCCTTGGTGCCGCCATGGTCTCCAACGCCCAGGCGGGCAGTGTCCTGGGCGTCGGTCTGGGCCTGTACCTCATCAAGACACACCGTGACGGCAGCAACCTCGGGCACCAGGTCCCTCAGGTGTGAGAGTGAAAGGATCATTGCCGCATTGGCGTCTTCAACAATGTACTGGAGACGGTCCGGGGGAAATCCCGGATCCAGGGGAACGTAGGCGGCGTGGATCTTCAGGACGGCAAGCATCGCCACGTAAGCCCGCCACGGCTGGTCAAAGAGCAACGCAATGCGGTCGCCCGGCCGGGCACCGCTCACCAGGAGTTGCCGCGCCACCTGATTCGCCCGTTCATCCAGCTCCGTATACGTCAGGACAACGTCCCCGGCATCCACGGCGATCTGGCCCTCGAGCCCCTGTTCCAGCAGGCTGTCACAGCGATCCTCAAAAAGCTGTTCCAGGCGCTCGCCCTGGCGCCAGCGCGCGGACTGATCCGGCGCGGCCGACGTCAACACGGCTCCCCCGTCCACACCGCCAATTGTCGACATTTTTCCGCGCAACTCCGGGGGTCTGGTGAGGCTGTTGCCGATCCTCGCGGTCTTGCCCATCCTTTAGCTCCTTCGCTAGAAGTGGCGTGCCACAGCTCTGTCGTCCCGCGGGACGTGGGTCAAATCGCGGCCGGATATGGGAACCCATGTGCCGACCGGGGGGCCAACGGTGACTGTGAGGCTGCCGGCGCGGCCCGCCGTGGCGTCCTCGCCCGATTTGGTGATGCCGAACGCCCGGCGGACAGCACGTTCGGCATCCGCGAGCCTGTCGGTGTGTGTGACGGCCCCCAAGCAGGTCTCGGAGATGTCGACCAGATCCGGTTCGACGTCGGCGTCCGAAAGGGCTTTCAGGAAGGTGCAGAAGATCTCCGGGGAGGACCGCATGCCCAGACCGGTGACGGACACCCGGCCCACGTGGCTATCGTGCTGCAAACCCTGGAATCCTATGGTTCCCTTCGCGGCGTTCAGCACGGCCAGGGCCGGAACTGCCTGGGCTTCAGGAAGTAGCAGGGCAACGTCGGACCGGCTCGAGTCTGGGCCTGCCGCATTTTGGACTACTGTCTGGACGTCCGCCCCGGACCGGGACAACACCTCGAAGACGCGCGCGATGCTGTCAGGTTGGTCCGGAATTCCAACAACGACTATTTTCGAAGACGAGTTGACGCCCTCTACGCTGGTCACCAGCGCCTGCTCCCGCGCGGGCTGACGGCGTGACCGGCCATCAAGACCCGGCAGAATCAAAGTTCCCGGCTCCGGGACGAACGAGGACCTTACATGGATCGGAATGCCGAAGCGCCGGGCATATTCAACGCACCGCAGATGCAGGACCTTGCAGCCGGAAGCCGCGAATTCCAGCATTTCCTCGCTTGAGAGGACTTCTATCTTTCGCGCCGCCGGGACCACCCGGGGGTCCGCCGTGTAGACGCCGTCGACGTCTGTATATATTTCACACATGCCGGCCTCGAGTGCTGCGGCAAGCGCGACCGCAGTGAGGTCCGAGCCACCACGTCCGAGGGTGGTGACCCTTTTCCGCTTCTTGGTCCTGCCCTGGAAGCCGGCAACGATAGGGACTTCGCCGTGAGCCAAGCAGGTGCGGACGCGATCCGGCCTGACATCGGTGATGTGGGCCTTGCCATGAATGCTGTCGGTGATGAGGCCCGCCTCACTGCCGGTAAAGGTGCGGGGCACCTGGCCCAGTTCTGCCAGGGCGATCGCCAACAGTGCCGAGGACACGAGTTCGCCGATGCTCAGAAGGGCATCGAGGTCCACTGGAAGCGGCCGGGTGGATACCTCGGCGGCGAGGTCGCAGAGTTCATCGGTGGTGTCCCCCATGGCGGAGACCACCGCTACCACCCGGTATCCGTTCGCCCGCGTCTTGGCGATGCGCTCGGCCGCACGGATGATTCCCGCGGCGTCCGCCAGTGACGAGCCGCCGAACTTTTGCACAATGACGCTTCCCGGCGGAATCACCTCGCCCATTTCTTCTAGATCACAATCGTTGGCCTCTGTTGCCTTGCGGGTAGCCATTTCTCTCCCCGAAATCTGCATCGATTCTTGCGAGCGGTCTTTACCGCCGTAGAGGGCCTTCTGCACGGGGCCCGTCAGGGGCCCTGCGCGGATGCTCAAACAGTGGATACCAAAGGGACCGGGGCTCCGGTCACAAATTCTGCGGCTTCAGCGAGGATGTCGAGTCCGCGCCCCAGCTCGTCCGGGCTGATGGTCAGCGCGGGCATGGTCTTGAGGACCTCACCCTGCGGGCCGGAGGTTTCCACCAGCAGGCCCCGGGCGAACGCTTCAGCCGCAATCTTCTCCGCCGTATCGGGCGTGGGGTAGCAGACACCCGCCAGCAAACCCCGGCCGCGGACGGTAGCGCCGTCGACGCCTGCCGCGAGCCGCGCGAGTCCCTCGTGCAGCTGCGACACCAGCCCGGCGACTTTCAATTCAAATCTGCCGTCCTGCCAGTAGTGTTCCAGGGCAGCAGTTCCCGTCACAAAAGCCGGGTTGTGTCCGCGGAATGTCCCGTTGTGCTCGCCGGGTTTCCAAATATCGAGGCCTGGTTTGAACAGCGTCAGGGACATAGGGAGTCCAAAGCCGGAGATGGACTTGGACAGGCAGACAATGTCAGGGGTGATGCCCGCATCCTCAAAACTGAAGAAGGTCCCTGTGCGTCCGCATCCGGCCTGGACATCGTCCACGATCAGCAGGACGTCGTGTTGGCGGCACAGCTCCGAAAGTCCGCGCAGCCACGATGCCCGGGCGGCGCGGAGCCCGCCTTCGCCCTGGACAGTCTCCACGATCACCGCGGCGGGCTTGTCGAGGCCGGAGCCGCTGTCCTCCAGCGCATGCCGGAGCCAAAGGAAGTCCGGCGCCTGGCCGTCGAGGAAGCCGTCATAGGGCATGCTCGAGGTGTTCGTGAGCGGAACCCCGGCTCCCTGCCGTTTCATGGAATTCCCCGTGACCGCCAGTGAGCCCAGGGTCATCCCGTGGAAAGCATTGGTGAAGCTGACAATGTGCGGCCTGCCGGTCACTTTACGGGCCAGCTTCAGGGCCGCCTCCACCGAGTTCGTTCCGGTGGGGCCGGGGAACATGACTTTGTAGTCCAACTTCCGGGGTTTGAGAATCAACTCCTGGAAGGTCTCGAGGAAGCGCCTCTTGGCCGGCGTCTTCATGTCCAGGGAGTGGACAATCGATCCGGAAAGAAGGTAATCAACCAGCGGCCGCAGTAGCACCGGGTTGTTGTGGCCGTAGTTCAGGGCTCCGGCGCCAGAAAAGAAGTCCAAATACTCTCTGCCGTCTTCGCTGTAGAGCGAGCTGCCGGCGGCCCGGTCGAACACCGTGTCCCAACTGCGGCAATAAGAGCGAACCTCTGATTCTAAACTTTCAAAAATATCCATTGTCGGTGTCCCCCGTACTTCGGACGAATCAAGGTACCTGGGCGTGCACACAGCCCGGGCCCCCTATTGACGGGCATGGAAAGGAAGCCGCGCGGCAACTGTGGCGCGCTGGCCATCTTTTTCAATGAGCCCGTATTTTTCACCTATTTGAGGTTTTCTATTCATGACCTGGGCAGTTCAACTGTGGCTGCCCCACTACCTAACGGCTCTTATCGTAGTCTCAGGAAATTCACGGCACCTGAGTAGCGGGTACCTGTTTTTTTCGCCCGAAAGGCCGCAGAACTACCCGATTCGAGGGACGTCAGAGAGTCCTTCCGGCGCCTGTGTACTCGAAAACTTGGCGGCATCCGATCCGCCCGTGAACGCAGCGGCGAACGGTAGTGTCCTTAGTCCTGTTTGCCGCGGAATCGTGGGCTAATGCGCGCCGCTCGGTAGGGGTTCGACGGCGGCCGGGGCCCGGTCGGAGAACGCCAGCCGCGGCACCAGGACCAGGGCGGCGGCCGCGGCCAGGCCCGTCACTCCGCAGATGGTCCACACCGTGAGGTAGCCGGCCAGGGGTGCCGCGGTCTGCCCATCGCCTGGCACGGCACCGGCCTCGGCCAGCGCATGGCTGAGCAAAGCAATCCCGAACACCGCGGACGCGAACGCCCCGCCGACGGTCTTGGTGGTGTTGGTCAGCCCTGTGGCCATCGCGGTGCGGTTCAGCGGCGCCGCTGCGGCCGCGGCCGAGGGCAGCGCCGCCACCAACGCTCCGGAGCCGATGCCGGCGATCGCCATATTTGCCAGCGTCTCGGCGAGGCTTGAGTGAAACGGCAGGAACAACAGATACCCGACGCCCACGAGCGCCGCGGCGCCCACGAGGGTCCAGCGCGGTGTGAACCTGCGCGTCACGAGCGGATATAGCAGCGCCCCCGCGAGCAGCGCCAGCACGTAGACGCCGATGATGATGGAGACCTGCCCGGCGCGCAGCCCGAGGCCGTAGCCGTGCAGTGCGGGATCGGTCCGGGCAAAGGTGGACAGCGGAGCCTGGGCCCCCAAGACGGAGACTCCAAAGAGCCCTGCAGTCAGCTGGACCGGCCACATCGAGGGGTTCCGCAGCATCCGGATGTCTACGAGAGGGTCGGCCTGGCGCAGCTCGAACCGCGAGAAGGGAACAAAGACGAAGATGCCGGCGGCCACGAGCACCCACGGCCACCACGCGCCGGCTCCATTGAGCCTCATGAACGTCAGCCCGGAGGTGATGAGCAGCAGGCCGACGGCGAGCAGCGTGAACCCGCGGGTGTCCACCCGGCCGCCGCTACGTTCGACGGACTCCGGCACGCCGAACCGGATGGCGAACCAGCACGCGGAGACGGCCAGTGCGGGAACCAGGAGCACCAGCTGCAGCTGACCGGCGAAGACTTCCACGAGCGCTCCGGCCGCGAGCGCGCCGGCGATGACCCCGAACTCCAGCGCGCCTACCAGGATGCCGGCGGCGCGCCGGGTGCGGGCGGCGCCGTCGGGAAGCTGATGGACGCGGCTGAAGACGAGTGCGATTTCCAGCGGGAGCCAGACCACATAGAAGCCTTGGAAGGACCAGGCGGCCAGGAAGGTCCAGAAGTCCGGGGCAAGCGCGACGCCCCAGGATGCCGCCGCCGTAACCAGCGTGGAGACCAAAAGAACCCTCCGGTGGCCGTACATGTCGCCCAGCTTTGCCAGGACAGGCACCGCCAAGGCACTGACCATCAGCTGGGCGGCTTCGAACCAGTTGACGTCGGCGTCGTGGATCCCCAGGTGCCGGGCGATGTCGGTGAGGATGGGCGTGTAGTAGCCCTGCAGGATTCCGCTGGTCAGTTCCACCAGACACAGAAAAGCTACGACACGTCGCATGGGGGCCTTCCGGGCGGGCGGGCACCTGACGGCCAGCCGAATGATTGCATCCTAGGCCCGCGCGGCGCCGCGGGCGGGAACCTGGCGGGCAATTCGCCGGGAAGGCCGGGGAATATTCGGCGGCGGCGGACGTTACATGCTTCGATACATGCAAATGCATGTAAATCGCGTATAGTGGAATCAGTTCCCGGATTAGACCGGCCACGGAAAGGCACATCATGCAGATCGGCGTCTTCAGCGTCAGCGACATCACCACCGACCCCACCACAGGGCGTACCCCCACGGAGCACGAACGCATCAAAGCGTCCGTGGCGATCGCCAAGAAGGTCGAAGAGATCGGCATGGACGTCTACGCCATCGGCGAGCACCACAACCGGCCCTTCTTCTCCTCCTCCCCCACCACCACGCTGGCCTACATCGCCGCCCAGACGGAACGCATCATCCTGTCCACGGCCACCACGCTGATCACCACCAATGACCCGGTGAAAATCGCCGAGGATTTCGCCATGCTTCAGCACCTCGCCGACGGCCGCGTGGACCTGGTCCTGGGCCGCGGCAACACCGCCCCCGTCTACCCCTGGTTCGGCAAGAACATCCAGGACGGGATCGAACTGGCGATCGAGAACTACTCCCTGCTGCGCCGGCTCTGGGACGAGGACACGGTGAACTGGTCCGGCAAGCACCGCACCCCGCTGCAGAACTTCACGTCCACGCCCCGCCCGCTCGACGGCGTCGCCCCGTTCGTGTGGCACGGCTCGATCCGCACCCCGCAGATCGCGGAAGTGGCCGCGTACTACGGTGACGGCTTCTTCGCCAACAACATCTTCTGGCCCAAGGAGCACTACCAGCAGCTGATCGGACTCTACCGCGAGCGCTACGAGCACTACGGCCACGGCAAGGCGGACCAGGCCATCGTGGGCCTCGGCGGCCAGTTCTTCATGCGGAAGAACTCCCAGGACGCCGTCAAGGAGTTCCGGCCCTACTTCGACAACGCCCCGGTCTACGGCCACGGCCCCTCGCTGGAGGACTTCACCTCGCAGACGCCGCTGACAGTGGGCAGCCCGCAGGAAGTCATCGAAAAGACCCTCACCTTCCGCGAGTACTTCGGCGATTACCAGCGCCAGCTGTTCCTGATCGACCACGCCGGTCTGCCGCTGAAGACCGTCCTGGAGCAGCTGGACCTGTTCGGCGAAGAAGTGCTGCCGGTACTGCGCAAGGAATATGCCGCGCTCAAGCCGGCCCATGTCCCCGACCCGCCGACGCACGCCGGACGCGTGGCCGCCGCCATGGCAGCCCGCACCGCTGACCCCTCGGCGGCAGAGACCGCCAGCCAGGACGCGTGATGCACGCCAAGACCACGGAATCGCCGGTTCGCCTGGCCGCGGAAACCTGGGAATCCCTGTTCCGTGCCCAGGTGGCGGTGATGCGCAGGCTCCAGGCGGCGCCGGCCTTCAAAGCCCTGGCGCTCAACGAATACGACGTCCTCTTCACGCTCTCCCGCTGCCCGTCCGGTTGGCTGCGCCTGAACGAGCTCAACGACAACGTCCTGCTCAGCCAGTCCAGCCTGAGCCGGCTGGTGGAGCGGCTCGAAAAGCGCGGATTCGTGGAACGGACACCGGCCCCCGAGGACGGCCGCGGGATCCTCATCCGGCTGACCGACGCCGGCAGGGAGCTGCAGAAGCAGATCGGCCGGGAACACGTCCGCGACATCGCCGCGCTGGTGGGCCCGGCCCTCTCCGCCGCCGAACAGCAGGAACTTCTGCGGCTGACCGAGAAGCTCCGCGCCGCGGTAGCCGCGCGCTGACGCGGTGCGACGACGGCAGGTACCGGCTGGGCTCGGCCGGGCTCGGCCGGGCTCGGCCGGAGCCCGGGTCGGCCGGGCCAGGCCGGTTCGGCAGCTAGTGGAGGGCGACGAGCTTCGCCGGGTCTTCCGCCGGCAGCTCGTCGACCACCGCCGTGACGCTGATTTCCTTCAGGGACAGGCTGCCGCCCACTGTGGACAGGAATGCGGTGTCCGAGGAATCCCGCCCGGCCGTGATCCGCAGCATGCTCTCCCGCGGCGCCAGTCCCGTGGCGTCGATGACGTGCCAGGCGCCGTTGATGTGCGCTTCGGCCACCGCGTGGAAGTCCATCGGGGCAAGGCCGGGGGCATACACGGCGGCCAGCCGGGCCGGGACGTTCTTGGACCGCAGCAGGGCGATGGCGAGGTGCGCGAAGTCCCTGCAGACACCGCGGCGGTGGAGCAGCGTTTCAACGGCGCCGTCCGTGCCCCGCGAGGATCCGCTGACGTAGCGCAGTTCGCTGAAGACCCAGTTGCGGACGGCATGGAGCAGCTCTTCGCCTTGGAGGCCGCCGAACTCGGCATAGGCCGTCGGCAGCAGCCGGTCCGACTCCGCGTAGCGGCTGGGACGCACGTAGCGGATCAGCTCCATGAGCCCCGGCTCCTCGGGCAGGGCCAGGCCGGTCACCGTGGCGGAGTACTCAACCAGCACCTCGGTGGGGTCCGCGAATTCCATGTAGTGGAAGCGCCCGCCGTGGTGGTCCGAGAGCTCGGTCAGTGGCACGTCCTCCCCGGCCGCGGTCACCGTGAGCGACTCCTGCAGTGTGCCGTACCCGGCGTTACGGGCCACGGCCACGGCCAGCGCCACCTTGGTCTCGGCGGCGGTCTTGAAGGCCAGGCGGGCGGCTACGGCGCGTTCCATGTATCTCCGGGGGTGAGGTGGTGGCAGGAAGAAGTCGCCGCCGGAGGCCCGGGGATGTGCGGGGGGCGGGACTAGTTTTTGATCTTCAGAGACATTAGCATCCGCTGGACGTCGGCGAATTCGGACCCGTCGTTGACGTACTTGGCCGCCTGGCCGAGGGTGTCGAACGCCTTCGCGGGGGCGATTTTCTGGTCCGGAGCAAGGGGTTTTAGCACTGTCAGGTCCCCAAACGAATAGTCACCCTTGCCGGCCGGGCCACGGACCACATTCTGCAACGCGCAGCTCTTCCCGCCGGTGCCGCCCACCAGGTTGGTAATGCCGTAGGAGCCGAAGTATTTGTAGCCCTGGATGACCCGGAACACGACGTGGGGGTCGATGGTTCCCGCTCCGCCGCCGTGCGGCAGGTCAACGGGCACGCTGCTGACCACGACGTAGTTCCGTGCGGCCCCGGCCGGGCAGGCCGCGGCCGGCTGCGGGGGGCGGCCCGTTTGCAGGGTGGCGAGGTACGCGCCCTGAGAGTCTTTGACCACGATTTTCAGCGCGCCCGGCAACGAACCCGGATCGGCATCGACGGACTGGACGATCCAGTCCTGCGGCACCTCAAAACTGACGGTCTTGGCCGGATCGGTGAAAACCTTCCAGGCCGCGGCGGTGGAGCCCGGGGCTGCGGATGCGCTGCCCGGCGCCGTCGGGGAGGGGGTGGGGGCCGACGTCGCGCTTCCTGCCCCGCTGCTGCCCGCAGTCCACACCGGCGTCCCCTTCCCGCCGCTGCTGCACCCGGCAAGGGCTGCCGCCGCGAGCGCGAGCGCAGCGACGGTGCGCAGGGTAGCGCCTGGGGTTCTGGAGGAGGCCAATCCAGTCATGGTGACAGCGTAGCCGGGGCCGGCTCCGGCTCAGAGCCTCCGCATCAGTGTTTCGTAGAAGCGCACGCCCTGGCCCAGCGTCTGCAGGGCAATTTTCTCGTCAACGGCGTGGATGGAGCCCCTGGCCGCGACGTCCATGCAGAACGGCGCGAAGCGGTACACGGCCGGGCAGATGCCCGTGAAGCGGCGGGAGTCCGTGCCGCCCATCATGATGTAGGGGGTGATGATCGCCTCGGGGAACACCTGCCCGATGCAGTCCGTCAGCAGGTCCCACTGGGGTCCGGATGACGGGGACACCGGCGAGGGATCGTTGCCTTCCACGACCCGCAGCTCCACTTTCGGGTCCCGGATGATTTTCCGCAGCTGTGCCATGGTTCCCGCGACGCTCTCCCCCACCGCGATCCTGATGTTGGCGTTCGCCTTGGCCGTGGCGGCCAGGACGTTCGCCCCGGAGCTGCCTTCGAGCGTCGTGATGGCCACCGTGGTGCGGGTCATCGCGTTGGTCTCGTTGCCGAGCCGGCCGAAGAGCCAGGTGATCGGCCGTCGAAGCAGCGCCACGTTGGCGAACGCGGCCCGCAGCGGCGCGGGTGCGTGCGGGCCGAAGCGGCGCAGCATCTCCTCGGTCACGTCGGGTAGCGATTGCGGGAACGGGTTGCGCTCGATCCGGGTGATGGCGCGGGCAAGCCGGGCTGTCGACCCCATCCGCGGCGGCGTGGAGGCGTGCCCGCCAGGGTCCCGGGTCAGCAGTTCCACGTCCAGGATCCCCTTTTCGGCCACCCCCACGACGGCGGCAGGCCGGCTCACGCCGGGAAAGGCGCCGCCCGCGACCGCGCCGCCCTCGTCCAGCACGAGCCAGGGCTTCACGCCGCGGCCGGCCAGCAGGTCCGCGGCGGCTTCCGCGCTGTCGCCGGCCGTCTCCTCGTTGTTGCCGAAGGAGAGGTAGAGATCGTGCGCCGGCGCGTAGCCTGCCCGGAGCAGGCTCTCGGCCGCCTCCAGGATGGCCACGAGCTGGCCCTTGTCATCAAGCGTCCCGCGGCCCCACAGGAAAGTGCCGTCGTTGTGGCCGGAGAACGGCGGCTGCGTCCACTCCGCCGGGTCCCCGGCCGGGACGACGTCGTAGTGCGCCATGAGCACGGCCGCCCGCTCCTGGGCCGCCGGGTCCTCCGCCCGGTCCTCCGCCGGGGCGGTGCCCGGCCAGCGGTACAGGAGTGCGTGGCCGTTGACGAGCTCCAGTTCGAGGGCAGCATGGACCGCCGGGTACAGCCGGGGCAGCGCGGCGATGAAGGCCTCGAACTCGGCTGTCTCGACCGCGCCCGCCGCCCGGGAGGACACCGTCCGGTAGCCCACGAGCTCGGCAAGGGACGCCGCGGCGCGCGCGGCGCTGCCAGGGGCGTGGGCGGCGGACTTCGAGGACTCGGCGCTGTCGAGGGAGGCACCGGCGGGGTTCGGCAGGGGGATGCGCATGGGCGAAAGTCTATGGCCGGACGGCACGCAGGACGGGGCAATCCGCCGCGGGTCCGGCGCGGTGCTGTAGCGGCCGGTTCCGGGGCCGAAAACCGGCGCAGAAAATTGGCCTTTGGAAAGCGGATACGCTGGGGGCATGGCCGAACAGCACTTTGACGGATCGCATTTTGGGGAACAGGGCGACGTGGCAGGCATGTCGGCGCTCGATATCGCGGACTGGCGGCTGCGGACCTTTGCCCTTTACGCCACCACGCGCAAGATCGCCGCGGACAGCCCGGCGGAGGCCCACTCCTACTGGCGCCAGGAGCGGGACCGGATGTTCGGCACCCACCCGGCTTCGGCGCTGACCGCGGAGGCCAAGGCCAGCTTCGGCGGCCTGAAGACCGCGGACTATGATCCGATCTACCGTTTCTACGTGCCGCTGACCCCCGAGGGCGCCGGACGTGAGATGAACGTGGAGACCGGGACTGACGGCCTGGTCCGGTTCGTCCGGCTGGGCACCTTCGACCTGCCCGAGATGGGGCAGCTCGCGGTCTGGAAGCTCCGGGGCTACGGCGGGGGTATTTTTGTGCCGTTCCGCGACGCCACCGCGGGTCAGCCGGGCGGCAGTTACGGCGCGGGACGCTACCTGCTGGACACCATCAAGGGGGCGTTCCATGGCGTGCGGGGCTCCGGACCCAACGCCGAGTTCGTCCTGGACTTCAATTTCGCCTACAACCCCTCCTGCGCCTACAACGAAGCTTGGGCATGTCCCCTGGCGGGTCCGGCGAACCGGCTGGCCGTCGACATCCCCGTCGGCGAGCTGTACTGAGCGGATGGAGCCCGAGCTCACACAGCAGGCCCCTGCCCCCGCCGTCGTCCACGGCCCCAAGTCCCGGCGGCACCGCGGAATCCTCCGCTACCCCGTGGTGCGGCAGCTGATCCGGTTCACCGGCGTCGGCGTTGTCTGCACCGTGACGTCCCTGGCGCTGTACGCGTTCTCCCGGCCCTGGTTAGGTTCCCAGCCGGCAAACGCGACGGCCCTGGTCCTGACCTCGTTCATGAACACCGCCCTCAACCGGCGCCTGACGTTCAAGATCACCGAACGCCGCCGGATGAAGCGCGACCACCTCAACGGCCTGATCGTGATCCTCGTGGCGCTGCTGATCACCGGCGGCAGCCTGGGAGTGCTGCACTGGCTCCGGCCCGAGGCCACGGTGGCCGATGAGCTCTGGACCACCACACTCTCCGGCTTCGCCGCCACAGCCGTGCGGTTCACGATGCTGCGGCACTGGATCTTCCGCCGCGCCCGCCACCGCTAAGGACGTTGCTCTTCCATTTATGGCTGCTGTGGACTCCCCGGAACAGCCATAGGTGATAGCGCAACGGGGGTTCAGGTGCCGAGGGCCCGGATCCCGGCGACGGCGGTGCGGACCGCGGCCGCCGCCTCCTGCAGCTCCGCTGCCGTGATGGTTCCGTCGAAGCTGAACCGCACCGCCGTCTGGGCGACCTCCGGCTCGATCCCCATTGCCAGCAGGACGGGCGAGGGCGCATCCGAGCCCGCCGCGCACGCGGAACCGCTCGAGCAGACCACGCCCTGGCGTTCGAGGTCCAGCAGAACGGACTCCCCGCTGGTGCCCGGGAAGCAGAAGGACGCCACCGAAGACAGCCGCTCGGTGGGGTGGCCGGTGAGGACCGCACCGGGCACACCGGCCAGCACGGCCGCAATGAACTCGTCCCTCAGCGCCGCGACGCGTGCGGCCGGGCCCGACGCGGGGTCTGAAGCCGGGTCCGGCGCCGGGTCCGTCGCAGGGTCCGAAGCGGGGTCCGACGCCGGGCTGCGGGCGAGGGTCAGGGCCGTCGCCAGCGCCACGGCGCCGGCGACGTTTTCGGTGCCCGACCGGCGGCCGCGTTCCTGGCCGCCGCCGTGGACCAGCGGTTCGAGCCGAAGCCGGCCGCGGACGAACAAGGCGCCGCTGCCCTTGGGCGCGCCCAGCTTGTGGCCGGAAAGGCTCAGCGCGTCCACACCCAGCACGCGGGTGTCCAGCGGCAGCCAGCCGGCGGCCTGGACGGCGTCCGTGTGGAACGGGATCCCCCGGGCGCGGGCCAGCGCCGCGAGCCGGGCGACGGGCTGGACCGTGCCGACCTCGTTGTTGGCGTACATGATGCTGACCAGTGCCGTCCGCGGGCCCAGCACCGAGGCGAGGGCCTCCTCCGTGACCTGCCCGTAGCGGTCCACCGGGATCACGTCGACGGCGAAGCCATGGACGCGTTCGAGATACCTGGCGGACTCCTCCACCGCGGGATGTTCGACGGCGCTGATCGCCACCCGGTCCAGGGCTGGATCGGCGGCGCGCCGGGCCAGGGCGATGCCCTTGACGGCCAGGTTGTCCGCTTCCGTGCCGCCGGAGGTGAAGACGATCTCCCCGGCGCGGCAGCCCAGCGCCTTGGCCGTGGCAGCCCGGGCCCCGGCGAGCGCCGCGGCGGCCGCGTCCCCCAGCGAGTGATGGCTGGACGGGTTGCCGAACTCGCCCGTCAGGTAGGGCCACATGGCCTCCAGCACCTCGCGGCGGACCGGGGTGGTGGCAGCGGCGTCGAGGAATATCACGGTACCCCTTAGCCTGCCGTCGGATCGGTGCCGGGGCGCCCCGCCGCGGCGCCACTGAACTCAACCTCCGGATCGGCGTCGGGCCCGGCCGCCAGGTCAATATCGAGGCCAAGGTCCAGGGCCGTGACGCTGTGCGTCAGGCCGCCGATCGAAATGACGTCCACCCCCGCGGAGGCAATGTCCGCCACGGTGGCGAGGCTGACGTTGCCGCTGGCTTCGACGCGGGCCCGGCCGTCCACCAGCCGGACCCCGGCCGCCAGTTCGGCCGGGGAGAAGTTGTCCAGCATGATGGTGTCCACCCCGGCGGCGAGTACGGGCTCGATCTGCTCCATGGTGTCCACCTCCACCTCAAAGTGCGTCGTATGCCCGAGCTGCGCCTTGGCAGCGAGCAGCACCGCCGTCAGCTTCGCGGGATCTCCCCCGGTCAGGACGGCCAGATGATTGTCCTTGGCCAGCACGGCATCGGAGAGGCTGAAGCGGTGGTTGGCGCCCCCGCCGCAGCGCACGGCGTAGCGTTCGAGGACGCGCAGCCCGGGCGTCGTCTTGCGGGTATCGGTAATCCGCGCTCCGGTGCCGTCCACAAGCGCGACAAACTCGGCTGTCTTGGTGGCGATGGCGCTCATCCGCTGGACCAGGTTCAGTCCGACGCGCTCGGCCAGCAGCACCGCGCGGGCGTTCCCGGTCACCCGGGCCAGGGCGGTTCCGGCGGCAAAGGCCTCCCCGTCGCGGACCAGCAATTCGACGACGGCGGCCGGGTCGGTCAGCTTCATGGCCGCGGCAAAGACCTCTCCGCCGCTCAACACGCCGGGAACGCGGGCATTGAGCACTGCAGTGGCGCGGGCATGCGCGGGAATGAGGGTCTGCGAGGTGATGTCGCCGTAGGGGGCGTCCTCCTGGAGCGCCGCGCGGAGGACGGCCAGGACGGCTGACTCCGGCAGGCTTCCGGCGAGCGCCGCGGTGCGGGAGGGCACGGTTTGCGGGGCGGCGGTTGCTGTCATGGCTAGATCCTTTGCATGGAGCGGGCGGCGGCCGGGTGTTGGCGGCCGGAGGTCAGTGCCGCGGTACCGGGCTGCCGGGCAGTCCCTGCGGCCTGGGCAGTGCGGTCTGGATGGGCAGTGCGGTCCGGATGGGAGGTGTCCGCAGGCCGCCCGGCGGTGTCTGCCCGGTAGTGGGCGCCGACGGACTGCGTGCGTTGCCGTGCCGCCGCGACGAGAAGTTGCGCTGCCAGCAGCAGGTTCCGGTCCTCATGGGCATCCTGGCAGAGCCGGACGCCGTGGCTGGCGCCGTCTCCAGCTTCAAGTTCCCCGGCCTCAGCGTCCGTAGCTTCAGCATCCGTAGCTTCAGCGTCCGCGGCCTCGAGTGCGGCTGCCCACTGCGCCAGTTGGGCTGCGGCGGCGTCGAGCTCAGCGCCGGTGCGCGTCACCCCCGCCGCCGAGGTCATGAGCCTGCCCAGGGCCGCGCGGCTGAACGGCGCCCCGGCTGCGCCGGTAGCCCCTGCCCGCGGAACCGCCACGGGCAGGACAAGGCTGCCCGGGTGGACGTCCTCGTGTGCCGGCGCCGGCCAGGCTGAATCCGGCACGGGCCCGCGCAGGAAGTCCTCGACGGCGCGACGGCCGAACACGAGGCCTTCCAGCAGGGAGTTGCTCGCGAGCCGGTTGGCCCCCTGGGCGCCGGTGCGCGCGACCTCGCCGGCGGCATACAGGCCCGGAACGGACGTGCGGCCCGACAGATCGGTGCACACGCCGCCCATCCAGTAGTGGGCTGCCGGGGACACGGGCACCGGTTCGGTGGTCCAGTCGTAGCCGGCGGCCACGGTGGCGGCGGTGATGGTCGGGAACCGCCGGGCCAGGAAGCCCTTGCCACGGGCGGCCTCGATGCCGCGGGCATCCAGGTAGACCGGGCTGTCCGGAGCGGCCCCGGTGGCGGCCAGGTGCAGGGCGATGCTGCGGGAGACGACGTCGCGCGGGGCGAGTTCGGCATCGCGGTGGTAGCCGGGCATGAAGCGGTAGCCTGCGGCGTCCAGCAGCACCGCCCCTTCGCCGCGGACGGCTTCGGAGATGAGCAGGGCCGGCGGCCCGCCCGGGATTTCCTCGGCGGCGAGCGTGGTGGGGTGGAACTGGAAGAACTCGAGGTCCCGCACCGCGGCACCGGCGCGCCAGGCCAGCGCCACGCCGTCGGCCGTGGCCACGGCCGGATTGCTGGTGCGGGCAAACAGCCGGCCGGCACCCCCGGTGGCGAGCAGGACGGCGTCGGCCACCAGCTGCCGGGGCCGGCCACCGGCCAGATATGCCACGCCGGTGACCCGGGCCGGCGTCGGCGTCAGACCGGGCTGTGACCGGGCCCCCGGGCGGACGTCCGGTTCGGTCAGGACGGCCGGTGCGGTCAGGACGTCCGGTGCGGTCAGGAGGTCGGTGACGAAGGCGCTGGTCTCCACCCGGAGCCGGCCGTGGACGGCGCGGTCCAGGACCGCGCGTTCCAGGACGGCGGCGACGAGGCCGCGGGCGATGCGGGCACCGGTCGCGTCCCCGCCGGCGTGCAGGATCCGCGGCGCCGAATGCGCCGCCTCGAGGCCCAGGGCCGGTCCGCCGTCGGCACGCAGGTCGAACCGCACGCCGTAGCGGCCCAAGCCGGCGATGTCCCGGACGGCCTCCGTGCACAGGACCCGGACGGCCTCGGCGTCGTTCAGCCCGGCGCCGGCGGCGAGGGTGTCGGCGATGTGGGCCGCCACGGAATCTCCGGGGGCGGCGTCCTCCGGCGCCAGCACGGCGGAGACGCCGCCCTGGGCGTAGAAGGTGTTGCTCTGCTCCAGCGTCCCCTTGCTCAGCAGGACAACCTCGATGTCACGGCCGCTGTCCGCGGCGGCGTCGGAGGCGAGCAGCGCGGCGTAGAGCCCGGCAATCCCGCTGCCGACAATCACCAGCCGCCTGGTCACGGCCGCGCCGCCAGCATGCGCTCCAGGGCCACCTTTGCCGGGGCGGCGACGTCCTCGTCCACCGTGATGCGGTTCACCACCTCGCCCCGGACCAGCGCCTCCAGCACCCAGGCCAGGTACCCGGGGTGGATGCGGTACATCGTGGAGCAGGGGCAGATCACCGGGTCCAGGCAGAAGATGGTGTGCTGCGGGTATTCGGCGGCCAGCCGGTTGACGAGGTTAATCTCGGTGCCCACGGCGAAAACGGTGGGTTCCGTGGCGGCGGCGATGGCCTTGCGGATGAAGTCGGTGGAACCGGCGGAGTCCGCGGCGTCGACCACCTCCATGGGGCATTCCGGGTGCACGATCACCTGCACGCCGGGGAACTCGGCCCGGGCCTTGGCGATCTGGCCGACGTTGAAGCGCTTGTGCACGGAGCAGAAACCGTGCCACAGGATCACGCGGGAGTCCTGCAGCGCCTGCTCGTCGTTGCCGCCCAGGTCCTTGCGCGGGTTCCACATGGGCATCTGTTCCAGCGGCACGCCCATGGCTTTGGCGGTGTTGCGGCCCAGGTGCTGGTCCGGGAAGAACAGCACGCGCTGGCCGCGCTCAAACGCCCACTCAAGCACCGTGGCGGCGTTCGAGGACGTGCAGACGATGCCGCCGTGCTCGCCGCAGAAACCCTTGAGCGCGGCCGAGGAGTTCATGTAGGTGACCGGGATGACCGGGACCCGGCCGTCGGCGTCGGGCTCCGTGCCGAAAAGCTCCTCCAGCTGTTCCCAGCACTCGGTGACCGAGTCGATGTCCGCCATGTCCGCCATGGAGCAGCCCGCGGCGAGGTTGGGCAGGATCACGGCCTGGTCCGGCCGGGACAGGATGTCCGCGGTTTCGGCCATGAAGTGCACGCCGCAGAAAATGATGGCCTCGGCGTCGGGCCGGGTCAGCGCCGCATTGGCGAGCTGGAAGGAGTCACCCACGAAGTCGGCATATTCGATCACTTCGTCGCGCTGGTAGAAGTGCCCCAGGACGACGGCGCGGTCCCCCAGCGCCGCTTTGGCGGCACGGATCCGGGCGTCGAGTTCGGCGTCGCTGGCCAGCTTGTACTCCTCGGGCAGCTGTCCCTGCCGCGGGGTCGACGCCGGGGCGACGTCGGCGGAGGACGCCCCGGGGCCGTAGGCGGGCGTTCCGGCGAGGGCCTCCGCGAGGTCGAAGTCCCACGGGCCCCGGGCCAGGGCGGGGCTGCAGGTGTTGGCTGCCGCGCCTGCCGTGGCGGCGGCCTGCTCGCGCGTGATCAGCTGGATTGCCGTGTTGACGCTGCTCATGGTGTGCTCCTGTTGTCTGGGTCAAGGCCGGGGCGGCCGGTGAAGCGGTAGAGGCGGGGCGGGCGGTGTTTGCCGCCTTGAAGGTATTGATCGGTTTCTTCGATTTCCGGGGTGGCTTTGACCTGCCGGCGGAAGTTGGCGGGATCGAGCTCCCGGTCCAGGACGGCCTCGTAGACTTCCCGGACCTGGGCGAGGGTGAAGTACTCGCCCAGCAGGTGGTACGCGATGGATCCGTAAGCCATCTTGTTCCGCAGCCGCCACAGGGCGTAATCGATGATCGCGTTGTGGTCGAAGGCGAGCTCGCCGAGCCGGTCCGCACGGAACCAGCGCACGTTTTCTGATTCGTCTGCGAGCGCGGCCTCCGTGGGTTGGACCAGCGCCCAGTACACGATCGAGACGACGCGCTGGGTGGGTGAGCGGTGCAGGCCGCCGAAGGCGTATAGCTGCTCGAGGTAGTTCGGGGCCAGGCCGGTGGTCTCGCGCAGGTTCCGCGAGGCGGCGTCCTGGAGGGATTCGGCGTGCGTGAGCGGGCCGCCTGGCAGTGCCCAGAGCCCCTTGAAGGGTTCACGGATGCGGCGCACCAGCGGGATCCAGAGGGTGGGACGCCCGGACCGCTCGCTGGGACGCAGCGCGAAGATCACCGTGGAGATGGCCAGCGACGGCGGAGCGAGCTGGCGCTCCGAGACGTTGGCTGCTGCGGTGTAAACGGTGATCCCCCGCCTTCCTGGGCCCCGGACGGGTCCCGCGGTGGGGCTGCCCGGACGGCTCCGGCCCGACCGCCGGATTAGTTATAGTCAGAATGACTAGAACTAATGATACGACTGCGCCGTCCGGGCGCAAAATGTTTCAGGTCACACGGGCGGCCCCGGGCTTTCGACGGCCGCGGAGCCCGGCTTGCGGTCCGGGCTTGTCCGCGGGTTCCGGCAGCGGTATTAATCGGGGCTATGGACGCGGAAGATGTGGATCCGGGGGCTCGGGATGCGGCAGCAGTCAGGACCCGTTACACCGGAGCGGCGCAGGCATTCCTGGAGCTCGCCGGGCAGATACCCCGCCAGGCGTGGTCGCTGCCGGCACTGGGCGTCTGGGATGTCCGGGCACTGACAGGCCATACTAGCCGCGCCCTGACAACCGTGGAGACCTATCTCGCCACCCCTGCCACCGGGGAGTTGGTGGCCGGTCCGGTGGGCTACTTCCTGGCCGTCCGCGGAGCCACCTCGCCGGACGCGATCGCGCTCCGGGGCAAGGAAACCGGGGAAGCCCTGGGCGAGGACCCGGCCGCTGCGGTGCGGGAGTTGGTCCACCGCGTCACCGCCCTGGTCCGGATCACGCCGGACGATGCCCGGGTAGCCACCCCTGCCGGGGCCATGGCGCTCATCGACTACCTGCCGACCCGGACCTTCGAGCTGGCCGTGCACACCCTGGACCTGGCGCGTGCCGTGGGGCTCCCGCCGCCGGCTTCCCTGGCACCGGCGGTCGCGGCCTCCCTGGAACTGGCCGGGGCCATCGGATCCCGGCTGCCGTCCGCCGGCGAGCTCTTGCTCTTACTCACCGGCCGGTCCGGCCTGCCGGGAAACCTAAGCGTCGTCTAGCCCACGGCGGACGTACCGACCGCCGGCGCACCCGCCGGGCGCATCGGCCCGGCCCACCGGCCGGGGCTGTCTGCCCGGCTGCCTGCCGGGCTGTCACTTGCCCGCGGCCGCGGCTTCCAGCAGCGGCAGGGTGCGTCCCTGGAAGTGGGTGTTGAGGACGATCACGGAGGAGGACCGCAGGACCGTCCTGGTGGCGATCATCGCGTCGAGGACGCGCTGGAGGTCAGAATTGGAGCGCGCGGCGATGCGGGCCATGAGGTCCGAACTCCCTGAGACGGTGTGGATCTCGATCAGTTCGGGGATCCGTGCCAGGGCCTCGACGACGGCGTCGTGCCCTAGGTCCTGGTTGATCGTCAGGGAACAGAACGCCACCACCGGGAAGCCGAACTGCGCCGGATCGGGGTGCGGCACCCACGAGCCGATCACACCGGCGTCCTGCATCCGGTCCAGCCGCGCCTGCACGGTTGCGCGCGCCACCTTCAGCACCCGGGAGGCCTCCAGGACCGACGCCCTGGGAGAATCCGTGAAAAATCGGACAATTTTTGCATCCAGCGGATCAACGTCCATGGATTTTTCCTTTCCAAGCGGCCCCGGTGGAACAAACCGCCGGCAATGTCCGGATTCAGTGAGCAAACTGCCACCATGCTCTCACGGCAGGGGCGCCCGGGCGATCCGGACGGGCGGCTCAAAGACGGTAAATTCAATAGGTCCCATAAGGACGCACAGATCCAAACCACACGAAGGTTCGCCATGACAACGAAGTCCACCGCGACGCTACCCACCGCGGTCTCCGCGGTCCCCGCCCCGGCCCTGGGGCACAGCATGAAGCCGCGCCAACTGACCATGATGGGACTGGGCAGCGCGATCGGCGCCGGGCTGTTCCTCGGCTCAGGAGCCGGAATCCAGGCGGCAGGTCCGGCAGTACTGATCTCCTACATCGTCGCGGGAACCCTGATCATCCTGGTCATGTGGGCCCTCGGCGAAATGGCCGCCGCAAACCCCAACAGCGGAGCCTTCTCGGTCTACGCGCAAAAGGCCATGGGCAAGACGGCCGGCGCGACCGTCGGCTGGCTCTGGTGGCTGCAGCTGGTGGTGGTCATCGCGGCCGAGGCCCTCGGTGCGGCCGCACTCCTTTTCACGGTGTGGCCCGTAATCCCCGTCTGGGCGCTGTCGCTGATCTTCATGGCCCTGTTTACGGCCGTGAACCTCGCCGGCGTGAAGAACTTCGGTGAATTCGAGTTCTGGTTCGCCATCCTCAAGGTCGCCGCCATCCTGATGTTCCTGGCCATCGGCGCGGCCCTGCTGCTGGGCTGGCTGCCGGACGTCCCCTCCCCCGGGCTCAGCAACTTCACCTCCAACTTCGCCCCGGCAGGCCTCGGCGGAATCGCCACCGCACTCTTTGTGGTGATCTTCGCCTTCGGCGGTACCGAGATTGTCAGCGTGGCCGCGGCCGAGACAGAGAATCCCGCGCACAGCGTCGGCCAGGCGATCCGCACCGTGGTCTGGCGGATCCTCGTGTTCTACATCGGCTCGGTGTTCGTCATCGCCGCCGTCCTGCCCTCCACTTCCGCGGCGTTGAAGTCCCCGTTCGCCGGCGTGCTCGACGTCGCCCGCATCCCGGGCGCGGGCGCGGCGATCACCCTCGTGGCCGTCGTCGCACTGCTGTCCGCCCTGAACGCCAACCTCTACGGCGCGTCCCGCATGGTGTACTCGCTGTCCGAGCGGGGCGAGGCCCCGCGGTTCCTCTCCAAGCTCAACACTGCCCGGGTGCCGGTGCTGGCCGTCAGCGTTTCCGTCGCCTTCGGCTTCCTGGCCGCCGTGCTGGAACTACTCTTCCCGGACCAGATCCTGCCGGCCCTGTTCCAGCTTGTCGGCTCCACGTGCCTCGTCGTGTGGGGCTCCGCCCTCGTGTCCCAGCTGATCCTGCGCCGCCGCGCCGACCGCGACGGCACGGCGCTGCCGCTGCGGATGAAGGGCTTCCCCGGCCTGACGATCTTCGGACTCGTGCTCCTGGCGCTGATCTTCGGCGTCGGGTTCAGCAGCCCGGACAGCAGCAGGCAGCTGGTCAGCACGCTGGTGCTGGTGGCCTGCATTGCCGCGGCCTGCTGGATCGGCGCGCGCGTCACCCGCAACCGGGCCGCCCGGCAGTCCGAATAGCCCGGCGGGAGTGCCGCTTCGCGTTCGCGCAGCGGCACTCTCCCGGCACGACCGTTACGCCCGCGCGGCACCCCAGGAGGCGGGGCGCGGCCGTGGCAGGCCGGATTCACGGGCGCTAGACAAATTGCCACATGTTTAGGCCTGGGGTGAGGCAGAATTATGCAGTATGGCCAGCCATTCCTTGGCTGTTTGCCCACCTTCCCGCCGGTGACTAAGGTCACAGGCATGGACACACTTCTCCCCGTGGCTTCCGGCGGCGCTGCCGGGCCCCTCACCGCCGACGAGCTCCGCGAACTCTATTCGCTGATGGTGGCCGTCCGGCACCTCGACACCTCGGCCATCGCGTGGCAGCGGCAGGGCATCATCCCCGGCTACGCGCCCGAACTCGGCCAGGAAGCGGCCCAGGTGGGCAGCGGATACGCCGTGGACACCACCCGCGACTTCGTCTTCCCCACGTACCGCGAGATGGGCGTCGCCCGGACCATGGGCGTGGACATGGTGGCCTACATGTCCACCCACAAGGCCACCTGGCACGGCGGACTCTACAACCCGCTGGAATCCCGGCTGGCCCCAATCCAGGCGGTGGTGGCCGGATCCGTCCTGCACGCCGTCGGCTGGGCCCACGGCCAGACCCTTGCCGCCGGCAGCGACGCAACAACCGACGGCGGGCTCGGCGTCGCCCTGACGTATTTCGGCGACGGCGCGTCCTCCCAAGGCGACGTCCATGAGGCCATGAACTTCGCCGCCGTGATGAAGGCGCCCGTGGTGTTCTTCGTCCAGAACAACGGCTGGGCCATCTCGGTCCCCACCGAACGCCAGGTGGCCGGCGGCTCCGTCGCCGCCCGCGCCGCCGGCTACGGCATGCCCGCGCTGCAGATCGACGGCGACGACGTCGTCGCCGTCGTCGAGGCCACCCGCCGCGCCTTCGCGCACGCCCGGGCCGGCAACGGCCCCGTGCTCATCGAGGCCATGACCTACCGCCGCGGCCCGCACTCCACCGCCGATGATCCGGGCCGCTACCGCTCCCTGGACGAGGAGCGCGACGGCGCCGGCGCCGACCCGCTCGAACGGCTGCGGCAGCGGCTGCTCGCCGACGGCATCGCGGACGAGGCCTTCTTTGCGGAAGCACTGGCCGCGGCGAAGGCGGAAGAGGAGCAGATCCGGACCGGCATCCAGGCCCTGGGATCCCGCCCCGGCACCGAAATGTTTGACCTGGTCTTCCAGGAAACCACCCCTGCCCTGCAGGCCCAGGCCGCCAACTGGCGCGAGGAGTCCGAACATGTCTAACTCGATTCTCGAAAGCGCAAATGCCGCTGCAAGCACGAGCGCAGGCACCCCGGCATCCACCACCGTGATGTCCATGCAGCAGGCGCTGAACCGCGCCCTCGACGAGGTCCTCGCGGAGAACCCCAAGGCCGTCATCTTCGGCGAGGACTGCGGCCGGCTCGGCGGCGTCTTCCGGATCACCGACGGGCTGCAGGCCAAACACGGCGAGCAGCGCGTCTTTGACACCCCGCTGGCGGAATCCGGCATCCTCGGCATGTCCGTCGGCCTGGCCATGGCAGGTTTCCACCCCATTCCCGAGGTTCAGTTCGACGGCTTCGCCTACCCGGCCATCAACCAGATCGTCTGCCAGATCGCCCGGATGAACTACCGCAGCCGGGGCGCCCTGCCCATGCCCATCACCCTGCGCGTGCCCAGCTTCGGCGGCATCCGCGCCCCCGAACACCACGGCGAAAGCCTCGAGGCGCTCTTCGCCCATGTGCCGGGCCTTAAGGTGGTCTCGCCGTCGAACCCGCACGAGGCCTACCACCTGCTCAAGCACGCCGCCACGCGGCCGGACCCGGTGATCTTCATGGAGCCGAAGTCCCGCTACTGGCAAAAAGGCGAGGTGGACATGGCCGACGGCGGCACCCCAGAAGGCGCCAAGGTCATGCGCGAGGGCCGCCATCTGACCCTCGTCGCCTGGGGCGCCATGGTGGCCCGCTGCCTGCAGGTGGCCGAGCTCGCCGCCGAGGACGGGATCGAGATTGAGGTCCTGGACCTGCGCTGGCTCAAGCCGATCGACGCCGGGGCCCTGGCCGCCTCCGTGCGCAAGACGCGCCGCGCCGTCGTCGTCCACGAGGCCCCGCTGACCTCCGGTCTCGGCGCCGAGGTGGCCCAGCTGATCACGCAGAGCTGCTTCGACACCCTCAAGGCGCCGGTGGAACGCGTCACCGGCTTCGACGTCCCGTATCCCTCCGGCGACCTCGAAGACGAATACATCCCGAACATTGACCGGATCCTCTTCGGGATCCAGCGAGTATTGGAGTACAAACGTGGCTGAAATTTCCTTCCCGCTCCCTGATCTGGGCGAAGGGCTCATCGAGGCAACCGTGCTGGAATGGCTCGTCTCACCCGGCGAGCAGGTGGAGCGCAACCAGCCGCTCGTCGAGGTCGAGACCACCAAGTCGGCCGTGGAATTGCCCAGCCCGCAGGCAGGTAAGGTAGTGCGTATCCACGGCGGGCCCGGCGACAAAATCAACGTCGGCGAGCCCCTGATCGTGTTCGAGGTGCCGGACAACACCGCCGGCATCGTGGGCACGGTCCCGACGGAAGAGGCACCGAAGCGCCGGGTCCGCCTGAGCGCCGTACTTGATGAGGACTGACACCATGAGCGGCAGACACACCGGCGAACAGCATTCCCACACCGTGGAGGGCACCGACCCCCAGTTGTATGTGGAGGTGCATGAGCCCCAGAACGACGCCGGGCTCCGTCCGGTCCTGCTGCTGCACGGTTTCTCGTCCTCCTCCAAGCTCAACTGGGAGGACACCGGCTGGCTTGCCGCGCTCCTGGACGCCGGCCGTCGCGTCATCACCGTCGACCTGCCCGGCCACGGCCGCAGCGGGGCACCGGAGGACATGGACTCCTACTCCCCCAGCCGGATCCGCGCGGACCTGCTGCAGATCGTTTTCGACGCCGGCGCGCGTCCCCTGCGCGACGGAGACCCGTCCAGCGGGCTCGACGTGATCGGCTATTCGATGGGATCCCGGCTGGCCTGGGAGTTCGGCGCCACCCAGCACGAGCTGGTTCACCGGCTGGTCCTGGGCGGCCCCAACGTCGCGGATCCGCTGGCTGACTTCGACCTGGTTGCCGCACAGCGGTACCTGGCCGACGGCACCCCGATCGCGGACGAATCCACTGCGGGGCTGCTGAAGATGGCCATGCTGCTGCCGAGCAACAACATTTTCGCGCTGCTTTCCCTGATCGAGGCGATCAAGACCGAGCCGTACGACCCCGCGGAGGCCGTACCGCACATGCCGATGCTCCTCGTGGCGGGGGAAAAGGACGACCGCGCCGCCTCCATGCCGGAGCTCGCCGCCCTTGGTGCCAAGGCCGGCGCGATGGTTGAACAGCTCGTGCTTCCGGGGCGGAACCACACGAACGCCATCACCAGCCGCGCCTTCAAGCAGGGGGCCATCAGCTTCCTGGGCGTCTAAACCCACGCTCAACAAGCAACGCGGGGTCACTTAGCGCCGGTCCGGGGGTTCCGGATGGGCGCTAAGTGACCCCGCGTTGGTGTTTGGGCGGCCTAGTTGTGACGGCTGACGCCGAGCGGGCGGCCCTTCGTTTCGCCGGCGAGCAGGACGCCGACGGCGGAGATGACGCAGAGGACCATGATGTAGATGCCGATGGAGCCGGTCCAGTGGGTCCCCTGCAGGAGCGCTTCGGCGATCATGGCAGCGAACGCGCCGCCGAGGATGGCGCCGAAAGCGTACCCGATCGAAATGCCCGAGTAGCGCACGTTAGCCGGGAACATCTCGGCATACATGGCGGACATGGGTCCGTAGGACAGGCCCAGGCCGACCGTGAGGACGAACAGCGCCACGCCGTAAAGCACGATGTCCTTGGTGTCGATGAGGGCAAACATCGGGATCATCCAGGCGAAGACGATCGCGTAGCCGAGCAGGAAGGTCTTAACGCGGCCGATCTTGTCCGAGAGCCAGCCGCCGACCAGCGTGAAGATCAGCCAGCCGAAGGACGCAAGCGTTGTGGCCAGCAGGATCTGCGGGGTCTGCATCTTCAGCGTCTTGGTGGCGTAGGAGATGAAGAACGCGATCAGCAGGTAGCCGGCGGCGTTGTTGCCGATGAAGATCATCGTCGAGTAGAGCACGGCCTTTTTGTGCTTGCGGAGCAGCTCACCGAGGGGAGCCTTGCTTTCCTCCTTGCGGGCGGCCATTTCCTTGAAGACCGGGCTTTCGGCCACGGCGCGGCGGATCAGGTAGCCCACCACGATCAGCACGATGGAGAGCAGGAAGGGCACCCGCCAGCCCCACGAGGCGAAGTCTTCCTTGGACATGGAAGTGTTGAGGAAGAACAGCAGTCCCGTGGCCAGGATCATGCCCACGGGCACGCCGATTTGCGGGTAGGCGCCGAACAGGCCGCGCTTGCCCAGCGGTGCGTGCTCGACGGCCATCAGCGCGGCTCCGCCCCATTCACCGCCGGCGGAGAAGCCCTGGATGACACGGAGCGTGATGAGCAGGATCGGGGCCCAGACGCCGATCTGCGCGTACGTGGGCAGCATGCCGATCAGGGCCGTGGCGGCGCCCATCATGACCAGGGTGAAGACGAGCATGGCCTTGCGGCCGAGGCGGTCGCCCAGGTGGCCGGCCACGATCGCGCCGAGCGGGCGGAACAGGAAGCTGATGCCGATGAGGGCGAAGGACAGGATCTGCGCCAGCCCCGGGTTGGATGAGTTCAGCGGGGCCAGGAACAGCGGCGACAGCAGCGTTGCCGTCAGCTGGGCAAAAATAAAGAAGTCGTACCACTCGATGGTGGTGCCGACCAGGGTTCCGGCGAGGACCTTGCGTTCCTCATGTTTGCTGCTGGGACCCGCCTGGATATCTACGCTTGAAGTTGCAGTCATTGGAACTTTCATTGCCGGGGGCAGAGGTGCTGCCCGGGTGGGTGCGAGATGACTAGCTGAACGACCCTTGAATTACTGATCGAACGGTCAGTTAGTGTTCAGCATCCTACATGAATTATGTGATGGGGCACACATGTGTCCGGGAATGTCCGCCGCCGCTCAGTCCGCGCGATTGAGCAGCTCGCGGACCCGGGCCCGGACCGGCTCGCGGTCATAGCTGTTCACGAGTGCGCCGGCCATGCGGACCGGATCCCCGAAGAAGAAGTATTCATAGAGCGACTGCCGCCCGGAGAACCCTGAAATCGAGGCGTCGAAGGCCAGCTTGAACAGCCGGACCCGCTCCGGGCCGGTCAGGGTCTTTCCCTGCAGATACATCTCGATGTCCGCCCGCGCCCCGCTGTTGACGTCCGCCTCCCCCGGAAGCGCCATGAGGCCCGACGCCGAGAACTTGCGGATGATCTGCGGGAAGCGCTGGGCGATTTTCGGGTACCAGTTGCGGGCCGCGTTCAGGGTGGACCACTTCGGCAGCATGACGCCGGCGTCGTTGAGCCCGGCGTCGGCCTCCGAGGCGCGGACCAGCGCCTTGCCGATTTCGACGTCGATAATCAGCTCGGCGATGTCCTCCTGGATGTGCTGGAAGCCGTCGATGCCGATCGATTCGGCCAGCTCCGACGCCAGGCCGAGGAAGAACTCGCTCTTGGCGATGGTCCGGGTGACCACCTGGTGGGTCATGAGCGCGCCGGCGCCGGTCTCGGTGTAGAAGCTGTTGCACAGCTGCGGGTGGCCGAGCATGAAGATGCGCTCGTTCGGCACGAAGACGTGGTCGAACACCGCGACGGCGTCCATCTCCTCATAGCGGGAGGCCAGCGGCTCGTCGTGGGTGCTGCCGCCGTTGTAGAGCGAGGTGCGGCAGAGGTAGCGCAGGCCCGGGGCATCGTTGGGGATGGCGAAGGCGTAGGAGTAGGGCGCGTCTTCCGGGGTGCCGCGCAGGACGGTCGACGGAAAGACCAGGAGCTCGTCGGCGATCGGGGCGATCGTGGCGAGCATCCGGGCGCCCTGGATGATGATCCCGTCCTCGCGTTCCTCCACAATCCGGGCCGAGAGCTGGCCGCCGAGCTGCTCCGAGCCCGAGACCGAGCGGTTGACCTGCGGCGGGATGAGGGTGTGCGTGGCCAGGACATCGTTCTCCCGGGCCCACTCGTAGTAGTTGCGGATGTTCGCGCCGAACTTCGGGTCCGCCTGCGAGAACCACTTCCCGGCCGTGCTGAGTGCGGTGAGCGAGGAGTTCATGTAGTCGCCGGAGCGGCCCAGGAAGCCGTGCGAGGCCTCGGCCCACGTGGAAATCGCGCGGCGGCGGCGCTGGAGGTCCTCAACGGTCCTCGGCACCAGGAACGACGCATTGACCAGGTCCCCCGTGCTCGGCGACGTGTAGGTGAGCGCCTCCTGGTACCTCGGGTCGTGCTGCATGTCGAAGAGCTTGGCGTAGGAGCGCGCCACATTGCGGAACGCCGGGTGTTCGGCGACCTCCTTGCTGACCACCTCGCCGTCGATCACCACATGCGGGGTCATGGCGTTGAGCTTGTCCAAGTACTGCTGTCCGGTGCGGATACCCATTGGTCTTGTCTCCAGTCTTCGTTGAGCTGAATGGGGCTGAACAGTTGCGGCCGGGCTACAGCAGGTCCTCCATGCCCAGCTGGCTTTCCGGGATGGTGGTGAACGCGCCGTTGGCGAACGCGAGCGCATCGCCGTTGCGGTAGTTGAAGTCCGCCACCTCGCCGATATACAGGGTGTGGTCGCCGCCGTCGTACGCCGCCCAGGGCTTGCACGTGAAGTAGGCGAGCACATTGGACAGCCGCGGCGCGGTGTCCCCCTCCACCCACAGCGGCTCGGGGCCCGGGTGGCCGGCGAAGTGCATGGCCAGCTGCCGCTGCTCGGCGCCGAGGATGTTCACGGTAAAGGGCCGGCCGGCGAGCTCATCATGGGCCTTGGCGGTGCGGGCAATGCTCACCAGAACCAGCGGCGGTTCCATCGAGACCGAGGTAAAGGAATTCACGGTGATGCCGTGGCGCTTGGTCGCCCCATCGAAGGTCACGATCGCGACGCCGGTCGCGAACCTGCCGAGACTGCCCCTGAAGTGGCTGGCGCGCGGGGAAACCGCCCGGCCCTGGACGTCCCCGGCGTGGTCCCGCGGCTTGGCAATCATCGTTGATCCCCCGGCTTCGGTTGCGGCTGACCTGGATTCACTGGTGGCAGGTTCACTGGTTCCAGATTCACTGCCGTCAGTGGTCCATCGTTCTTCAGTGTTCTACACCGAGTGGATGTTCTATAATCGAACATACAATTCCCATATAGAACGCTAGCTGACCGTGGCGCGGAGCACAAGAGCCCACCGGCAGCCTCCAGCGAACCCGCTCCTAGGATGGACCCATGACCCCGAACGCCGGCGCAGCCCAGGCCTCCCCGTCCCAGACGCTCTCCCGCGGCATCAGGGCGCTGGAAATCCTCGCGGAAGCACAGGAGCCGCTTACCATCGCCGAACTCGCCGACGCGATGGGGGTCCACCGCTCCGTGGCTTACCGGATCCTGCGCACCCTCGAAGACCATTCGCTGCTGGTGCGCGACGGCGGCGGCCGGGTCCAGCCCGGCCCGGGCCTCGCAGTCCTGGCGCGCGGGGTCTCGCGCGATCTGCAGTCGGCCGCCCTGCCGGAATTGACCCAGCTGGCCAACGCCTTGACCATGAGCGCCTTCGTTGCAGTATGGGACCGCGAGGAATGCGTGACGCTGGTGACCGTGGATCCGCGGCACAGCGGCGCGGCCGTGGTGCAGCACCCGGGGTCCCGGCATCCGATCAGCGCCGGGGCGCCGGGCATCGCCATCCAGTCCGCCTTCACGGCGCCGGAGTGGCAGGCGGCGGCCCCGGGCATCCCGTACCGCCCGGAGGCGGCCGAGGCTCGGCGCCGCGGTTTTGCCGCGAGCCATGATGAAGTGATCGCCGGGGTGTCCTCATTGGCAGTGCCGCTGCGCGTGCCGGGCAGCCGGCCGGCCGCCCTTGCGGTGGTCTACATCCGGGCGGCACAGGATCCGGAAGTGGTCGCCGGCGCGCTCACCGAGGCTGCCCGGCGGATCGAGGCGCAGCTCGGCTAAGCGCCCGCAGGGGCCAGACGGCCCCCGGTTGCCTCCCTGCCTGGCTCAGGCGGCCGGCGACGGCTTCCTGCCGCGCTGGCGGAGCACGACGGCGGCTGCCGCCCCCAGCAGGAACAGCGCCGCGGCGGCGCACACCGGAACCCGGAACGCGGTTGAATACCCGAAGTTCTGCGCGAGCTGTCCGGCGATCGAGGATCCGAGCGCCGTGCCGGCGACAATGCCGCTGGCCAGGGCCGTCATGACGGTTCCGAGCTTGCCGGCCGGGGCCACGAGCCCGCCGATGGCAAAGACCGTGACCATGAGCGGGCCGACAGGCAGGCCCAGGACCAGCAGCACCAGGACCATGGGGAGCGCCGTTGAGGGCAGAAGCAACAGAGGAGCCAGCCCGGCCATGAGCGCCGCACACACAATCCAGCGCGCGTTCACCGTGAAGCGCCGCGGCCAGTACGCGACCGAGAGGGCTGCCGCCGCGGAGCTCAGTCCCATGACGGCGTAGAGCAGGCCGGCGACCTCGGACGTGGCGAAGCCGGCGGAGAAGGAACTCAGCGAGGTCTGGGTGGATCCGAAGAACGTGCCCATGCACACCATCGCCAGCACGGGAAGGGCGACGGCGGCCATGCTCCGGACGCGCCCGGGTGTCCCGGCGGTGTCCGGGCGCCGTGCCCCGGCCCGGCCGGCGGCCGGATCTCCCGCCGATCCGGGAGCCCGACGCCGCGGGGTGCGGGCCACCGCGTGGTGCGTGGGGTGGACGGCGAAAGCCGGGACCAGGACGAGCGTCAGTGCCGCCGCGAGGGCCAGCGGAAGCCACGGCGCGAGCAGGCTGGCGAGGATACCGACCAGTGCCGGGCCCAGCACGAAGGTCAGCTCGTCCGCGGTGCTCTCATAGGACAAGGCAGTGTCCAGGTCTGCGGGACTTGCTGCCGGTCCGGCCCCGGCGGTGCGGGCTGTCAGCGCCATCCAGCGGACCCGGGCCAGCGGTCCGACCTGCGGGCAGCTGGCCCCGGCCACGAAGGCGGCAACGAGCACGGGGGCGGCTACGGCAAAGTCCTGTACCCCGGCGACGAGGTAGGCCGCGAGGATCAGGGCAACGATGGCCACGGTGTTGGCGATCGCGGACACCAGCAATACCCCGCGCTGGCCAAGCCGGTCCGCGAGGATGCCCAAGACCGGAGCGCCCAGCGCGGAGCCGATGCCGACGGCACCGGCGGCGGCGCCGCCCACGGCATAGGAGCCGGTGACGGCGGTGACGAGCGTGAGGGCGCCGACGGTGAGCATGGCCAGCGGCAGGCGGGCGAAGAGTCCCAGCGGGATGAAGCCCCGGCCGGCGAGCAGCGGCAGCCGGGCGAAGCGGCCGCCCTCGCGGGGTGCGGGGGCCGGCGGTGCGGCCGGGCCTGTTGCGACGGTCGACGGCTGCGCGGTGCGCAGAAGCGCCTCGTCGGTCGAAAGTGGGACGTCAAGATGAGTCGTCAGCGACGACGGTGAAGGGTTCATGGTTTTCCGGGTTCACTCAATAGTGCGCATCGTCCCTCCTCCCGATGCGCGCGACCCGGTAACAGGTCAATGATACCGGACCCCGGCCGGCACGGCCGGGGTCCGGCTGCGGGCCGGGGTCAGACGGGTGCGTCGTCGCTGATGTGCAGGGTGGAGCCGTTGCGGCCCTTGACCACCTGGAGCTGGGTGCCGATGCGCTGCTTCATTTCCGCCACATGGCTCACGAGTCCCACCACCCGGCCGCCGTCCCGGAGGCTTTCCAGGGCGTCCATCACCTGCTCCAGGGCTTGGTCGTCGAGGCTGCCGAAGCCCTCGTCCACGAAGAGCGTCTCGATGTCCACGCCTCCGGACTCGTGCTGCACGACGTCTGCCAGACCGAGGGCCAGGGCAAGGGAGGCCATGAAGGACTCGCCGCCGGAGAGGGTGGCGGTATCCCGGCGCTGGCCGGTCCACTCATCGACCACTTCCAGGCCGAGGCCCGACTTGGCACCGCGCGCGGCCTTGGCATCGGTGTGTTGGAGCGTATAACGTCCGTCGCTCATGCCGATGAGGCGCTCCGACGCGGCGACGGCCACCTGCTCGAGCCGGGCGGCGAGGACGTAGCTGTTCAGGCTCATGCGGTACGTGTTGTCGCCTCCGCCCCTGGCAGCGTCCGCCACGGCAGCAAGAAGGGCGGCCCGTTCCCGCGGTTCCCGGCCGGCGGCAGCGAGGTCCGCGTAGTCGCCGGCGATGCGTCCGAGGCTGCGGACGGAGTTTTCCGCCAGCCCTGCGGCCAGCACGGCTTCCAGTGTGGTGCGCTCCGCCTCGGCCGACTCCGTCCGGAGCTGCTCGAGGGCAGCCTCGCTGACGAGGTCCCCGGCAGCGCGCTCTGCTGCTGCCAGGGAGAGGTCTTCCCCCGCGAACAGTTCCTCGATCCTGGCGGCCTCGTCCTGTCCTGCCCGGATGGCGGCCTCGAGACCGTTTGCCTCCGGCGCCGGCAGCAGTGCTGCCCGCGCCGCGGTTTCACTGGTGAAACCGGCCGCCGGCAGCGCCTGTTCCAGCTGCCGGCGTGCCTCGGCTGTGCGGGCCACGGCCTGCTCCACGGCGGACTGCGCGGCGTCGGCGCGTTCCAGGACCCCCGCCGTTCCGGCAAGACCGGCGATCCGTGCGTCGAGGCTCGGGTGGCCCGCCCGGAGCGCGTCCAGGGCATCTTCGAGGCCTTGTGCCTGTTCGTCGACTTCGGCGATGGTGGATTGCGTTTGGGCGGTACCGGAGGCGGCGTCGGCCTGCGCCCGGTCCGCGGCGGTGATGGCCGCCTCAACATCGGCCAGCCGGGCCCGGCTGGCGGCAAGCTCCGATGCCGCGGCGCCGGCGTCCTCCGCCCGTTCCTGGGCCAGGGCTGCATCGGCGCGTGCCTCGTCGGCAGGCGTGCTGCCGCCCTGCGCTGCCAGGACGGCGACACCCTGACGGGCCTCGGCGAGGTCCCGGCCCAGGGCGGCGAGCGCCGCTTCCGCCGTGTCGGCCGCGTCCTGCGCGGTTTTCTCGGCCTCGGCGACCGCCAGCGCCGAGGCCGCGGCCGGTGCCGGTTCCGGATGCTCCGGGCTGCCGCAGACGGGGCACGGGACTCCGGCGAGAAGTTGGGCTGCGAGCTCGGCCGCGGCGTTGGTGAGCCGTTGTTCGCGGAGGTCGAGCCAGTGCTGCCTCAGGTCCTGGTGTTCCTGCCGGGCCTCGACGTGCCGTTCCGCGATCGCCGAGCACGTGGCCTCGGCGGCGAGATAGCGGCCAACGATGGCCACGAGCTCGTCTGCCGCCGTGGCCTCTTTGGTGCGGAGCTGAACTTCCGCGGCGAGCTCTTCCAGGGGGCGGATTCCACCGGTCAGGGCCGCCGATTCAGTGCGCAGGGCATCCAGTGCCGCGGCGCCGGCCTGCTGCCCGGTTTCCAGCTTCTGCAACTGCAGGCCAAGCCGCTTGCGCCGGTCCTTGAGTCCGGTGAGCCGGGATTCGTCCGGCAGTCGCTCGGTGAGTACGGCGCGCAGGGACCGCAGCCGTTCGAGGGCGGTCCTGAGTGCTGCGCTATCGAACGGGGCGGGGCTGCCGGTGCCAGCGGCCGCCCGGCCGGCACCGCCATCCACGTCAACGCTGCCGGCACCGGCAACACTGTCAGCGGCGACATCGATGGGCTCCAACCCGGCGAGCTCCGGGTCCACGGCGGCCGCGGACCGCAACTGGTGCGCGGACTCCAGCAGAGCCGTTCGGGCCGCACCCTCGGCTACAGCGGCACTTTGAACTGCCCGCAGCTGGCCGCCCAGCACTTCGGCTTTGCGGTGCAGGCCCAGGGTGAGGGCCTTTTCCGCCAGAACAGGTGCGGCGGCATCGGCGTCGGTTCGACGCAGTTCCGCGGCCGCAAGTTTGGCGTGGCGGCTTGCCCGCGCGGTAGCGGCCTCCAGCCGGGAGGCCTGCTCGGCGGCATGTCGCTGGGCGGTCGCGGCTCTCTCGTGGCATCCCGCCGCGGCGGTTGCCGCGGCGTCACCAAGCCACCCTAAAAGGGCATCGGGGGCGTCGCCGCCCGGGGCCTGCGCGGAGTCGAGTTCGAGCGCCGCGGTTTCGGACTGGGCCTGGGCCAGCAGAAGGTCAAGCCTGGCATTGAGGGCCGCCACCTCCGCCTTAGCGGTCTGGGCCTGCCGGGATAGTTCCAGTTCCACGGCTTCAAAGCGCTGGGTGCCGAAAAGGCTCTGCAGCAGTTCCAGCCGGTCTGCTGCCTTGGACCGCAGGAACGCCGCGAAGTCGCCTTGCGGCAGCATAACCACGCGCGTGAACTGGTCCCGGTTCATGCCCAGGACGTCGAGGATTTCTGCCCCGGCCTCGTCATTCCGGCCGGATTTCTCCACCCACGCGCCGTCGATGCGTTCGCGCAGCAGAGTGTTGGCCTGCTGGACCGTGAAGCCGTTCTTGCCGCGGGCGCTCGGCTTGTCCCAGGCCGGAGAACGGGAGACCTCGAAGCGCCGGCCCTTGGCCGAGAACTCGCAGGTGACGCGCGGCTCGGCGGCGGCGTCCGCGTGGTCGCTGCGTAGCCGCTTGCCATCCTGCCGGGCCCCGGGAACCGATCCGTACAGCGCGAAGCAGATGGCATCCAGGACGCTGGTCTTGCCCGCGCCGGTGGCGCCGTTCAGCAGGAACAGCCCGTGGACGCTGAGGCGGTCGAAGTCGATCATCTCCGTGCCGGCGAACGGGCCGAAGGCGGAGATCTCAAGGCGGTGGATCCTCACCGGGACACTCCTTCCAGGCGCACAGCTTCGAGGGCCTCGGCGAGCACCCCTGATTCGGCGTCGGACGCGGGCCGGCCCCGGACGTGCTCCAGGAAGCCGCAGCAGACGGAGAGGTCGTCGTCAGCTTCGGCGAGCCTGCTGCTGTAGCTGGCCTTCGGCGCCGCACCGGCACCCTCGGGATCGAAGCCGAGCACCAGGGTGTCCGGGAACCGGGCCCGCAGCCGGTCCATGGCCAGGGCGGGCCGCGCGGCATCCGTCAGCGTGATCTGGCAGTAGGCGTCCTCGGCCCACGCGAGGTCCGCCGAGTCCAGCAGGTCCTCCAGTTTTCCGCGCAGCACGGCGAGGGCCCGGGGTGCGGTCCAGAGGACTTCGCGGACCTCGCCGATGCCATCGGCGTCGACGTCCACGAGCCAGCCGCCTTTGCTGTGCTTGGCCTCGGAGAAGGAGTAGGCCAGCGGCGAGCCGGAGTAGCGCACGGACGGCGAGAGCGCCTGCCGGCCGTGGAGGTGGCCCAGGGCGGTGTAGCCGAAGCCGTCGAAGAGATCCAGCGGGACCGCGCCGACGCCCCCGATGCTCAGATCGCGTTCGCTGTCCGAGCTGATGCCGCCGGACGCGAAGGTGTGCGCCAAAACCACCGAGTGGACGGTCCGGGCCGCACCCCGGCGGAGGAGGTCCTCCCGGATCCGTTCGGTGGCGGCGCGCGTGACTTCAAAGTGGCTCGCGGTGTCCACGCCCAGCTGTTCGGCGACGAGCCTGGGCTCGAGCCACGGGATGCCGTAAATGGCCAGTACCGGCCCCGTCCCGGTCCCGGCCGGGTCCGCGGCGGATGCGCTGTCCCCGAGCGGAAGGAGCACAGGCTGGTCCAGTTCGTCCAGCCGCGTGCGCAGGTGCACTCCCCCGCGTTCGAGCAGCCGCGAGGCGAACCCCAGCCGGATGGCGGAGTCGTGGTTGCCGCTGGTCAGGACCACCTGGGCGCCGGCACCAGTGAGGCGCACCAGGGCGTCATCGAGGAGACCGACGACGTCGACCCCCGGCAGCGCGCGGTCGTACACGTCCCCGGCGATGAGGACGACGTCAACAGCCTCGTCCCTGACTTTCGCCACGAGCTGATCGATGAAGTCGCGCTGGGCGTCCAGCATGCCGACGCCGTGGAAGGAACGGCCCAGGTGCCAGTCGGAAGTGTGCAATAACCGCATATTCCTACGGTATCCGGTGGCACCGACACTCTTGCGCCACCACCCCGGAAGGGTGACGGCGGTTACTTGCCGCCCTTGCGGTCGAAGAAACTGCGCGCCTCGTCCTCGCCGGAGGCCGTGTCCTCGCCCCTACGCGCGGCGCCCGCCGGCTCAGCCGCGGCGGGCTCCGGGTCAGTCGACGCTGCCGCGTCCCTGCCCGCCCGTGCAGCCGTGAGTTCCTGCTTGTGCGCCTCCTCATGGACCGACTCCGTGTCGGCGGCCGTGTCAGCCCTGGACCGGCTTGCCGGTCCGGCATTTGCAGGAGAAGCCGGCCGGGCAACCGACTGGGCGAAGCCGCGGAAAACCAGTCCGGCGATGGCCGCGCCCACCACGGGTGCCACCCAGAACAGCCACAGCTGCCCCAGCGCATCCGGGCCGCTGAAGATGGCCGATGCCGTGGCCCGGGCCGGGTTGAACGGAACATTGCCGATCGCCTGCCCCAGCTGCAGGAGCATCGCCGCCGTCAGGCCGACCGCGAAGGGGGCAGCGGCCTTGGCGGGGTTCCGGCGCGCCGTCGTGGCGAGGAAGACGGCTACGAGCAGGGCCGTACCCAGGACCTCCACGAGCAGGACGCCGGCCAGGGGCACCTGGATGATCGAGTGTTCTCCAAACCCGGCCGTGACGGTGGCGAACGCGGCCTGGGAGTCATCGATTTTCGGTACGGTGCGCAGGACGCCGAATAGGGCGACGGCGCCAAGCACGGCGCCCACAAGCTGCGCGCCGATGTAAGCCGCGGCGTCGGTGAGCCGCATCCGCCCGGCGATGGCGTTGCCCACGGTGATGGCGGGGTTGAAGTGTCCGCCCGAAACGTAGCCGACCGCCAGCATGGCCGCGGTCAGAGCCACGCCCGCGGCCAGGGCTGCGGGGAGGGGATTGGACTGCGGAAGCGTGAACAGCAGCACGCCCAACCCCGCCACCACGACCAGCAGGGTCCCGAATGCCTCGGCGGCCAGCCGGGCCACGAGTCCGGGCCGGGCCGAATCGTCGCTGGCGGGCTGGACGCCCGCGGTGTCGGGGGCTGGCGCAAGCAGAGTCATAGTGAGGAGTTCCTTTGCTGGTGGCGGCGCGCCTGCGGGCTGCAGTTGCCCCATGGCAGGCCCGCCGCCGGGTGGTGGTCCGGACGTGGCATTACCCCGCCGGAGTGTAGCTTCGCCTGCAGTCTGCCAGCGAAGTCTGGATGTTCGCTGGATTGCGGCTCCACGGCGTGGTGCCGATTTCCCGGCCAAGGTGGACCGCCCCAGGCGCCGGCCCGACGGCCTGCTGCGGCCCCCGGCAGTGGTCGAAGTTCTGCCCGTGGCAGCGTGTCCCGGTTCAACGTCCCCAAAGTGTGTCCCGGTTCAGCGTCCCAGCGCCACCGCAGCTACGGCGCTGGCCGCAAGTGCCACCACGGCGGAGGCAGCCCAGCGCAGGAGCACTGCCGGCGGCGCCGCCGAGGACTGCCGGAGTTCCCGCCCCCGGACCAGCACGCACAGGCCAAGGATCACGGTGGCCGCCCCGGCGACCAGCGCGCAGATCCCGAGATAGTCAACGGGACCCCCAGCGCCCCGGGACGCGGCGAGCGCCCAGCTGCGCCAGATCAGCAGGTCCGCGACGACGAGGGCCAGCAGGGTCCGGCGCCAGGCCAGTGACGTCCGCTCAGGCTGCAGCCCGGGATCCCGGGCCGCGTCAGGGCTCACCGCACCACCAGGATCAGCACAGCGAACACCAGTGCTGCGGCCGCGACGCCGATCGTCATCACCAGCATCAGCCAGGAAAAAGGCAGCTCCCGGTTGTGCCGCATGGCCGCCTCCATGAGTCCCCAGCGGTGGTAGGACAGGACGGCCAGTCCTGCACCCAGGAACGCGAGGATGACGCACAAGACGATCCGCACCGGTGCGGGCGCGATCTCGGGGGCCAGCTGGTCGATCGCAAGCGCACCGGCAATCAGGGCCAGCGACGTGCGGATCCAGGCCAGGAACGTCCGTTCGTTGGCAAGGGAAAATCTGTAGTCGGGCGTGATCCCGGTCTTCCGCCACGCTGGTTCGCGCATTCGATTCCTTCTATTCGGCTTGCCCGGCCCGGCTCATGCGCCGCCCGCGGGTGCTCCACCTGACCGCTGGAGGGGTCCTAACAGCACCCTACCGGCGTTCCGTGCCACCTGCCCGCGGCACGGCAATAGCAGCGGGCAATACCGGCGGGGCACCCGCGCCCGGAAACCCCGTCCGGGAACCGCGGCCCGGGAACGGCGGCACGTGAACGCCGGCATTGGGTCGCGACGGGCCGTGGCGGGTAAATTTGAGGACATGAGCAACGAGCCCGGCACCGCCCCCGCACCAGCCCCAGCACCCGGCCCGTCAGGCACCCCCGCGCACGGCTCGCGGATCCACGGCTGCCTCCTGGGCGGTGCGCTCGGCGATGCGCTCGGCTATGCCGTCGAATTCGACGACATCGCCGCGATCAGGGCCCGGTTCGGACCCGCGGGCCTGCAGGATTTCTCCGCGCTCGACGCCGGCACCCCGTTTTCGGACGACACGCAAATGACGCTGTACACGGCAGACGGCCTCCTTGAGGCGCTGGAATGGGCCAATGACGGTGTGGCCGCGGACATCAACGCGTGCCTGTGGCTCGCGTACTTGCGCTGGCTGGGCACCCAGGGCGAGGCGGCGCCGCCGTCCGCCCCGGCCCAGCCGCCGCGGTGGATCGACGGCCAGGACGTCCTGAAAAACCGCCGTGCACCCGGGAACGCATGCCTGACCGGACTCGCCACTGGCGAGATGGGCACGGTCCAGCGGCCCGTCAACCCCGAGTCGAAGGGCTGCGGCACCGTGATGCGCTCGGCGCCGTTCGGCCTGATCCCGCACATCGAACCCGATACGGTCTACAAGCTCAGTGCCGATGCCGCGTCCCTGACCCACGGCCACCCCGCGGCCCGCCAGGGCGCCGGGGTTTTCAGCCTGGTCATCCACGCCCTGGCTTCCGGCGCGGGGCTGCGCGAAGCCACGGAGTCGGCCCTCGGGCGCCTGCGCGGCGGCGTCCTGCGGAAGGGTGAGGATCCGGATCCGGATCTGGTGGCACGGCTGGAGGCCGTCCTTCGGCTGGCCGGCGACGCCCCCACGGCCGGCGGCGTGCTCAGTCCCGAGGCCCTGGTCAGCCAGCTCGGCGAGGGATGGGTGGCGGAGGAGGCCCTCGCGGTCGCCCTCTACGCGGTGCTCGCCACCCTCCCGGAATCGGAAGGGCAGCCGGCCCGCGGGACGGAGACAGCGGCCGGCGCGGGTTCAGGTTCAGCTTCAGCTTCAGCTTCAGCCGGGGAGGCTAGCACGGCCGGAACTGCCGGGCCTGAGGCCCACTTCCGCGCGGCGATCGCCGTCGCGGTGAACCACAGCGGGGACAGCGACTCGACCGCGTCAATCGCGGGCAACATCCTGGGCGCCTACTACGGCGAGCAGTGCCTGCCGGCCGGCTGGCTTGCTGCGCTGGAGGCGCCGGAGGTCATCCGCGGCATGGCGTCACGGCTGGCCGCCGTCACCGGCTCGTAGCACGGCCGGTCAGCGGGAAACAGGCACGCGGGCGTCCGGTCTCAGGCGAGGCTCAGGCGCGCCGGAGCGAGATGTTGTTGCAGGCTTCGCAGACGTCCTCGGGGATCAGCCCGCGGCGCTGCAGGAAGCCGAAAACGGTGCAGCCGAGGCAGAACCCGGCGAACGCCTCCAACGATGCGGCCGCGATCAGCACGGAAAGGAGGACCCACGCCGCCGGCGCCAGGCCCGCTGCCAGCAGCACCGCCGCGGCCGTGGACACGGCGGCGCCGATCCCCTGGGCAAACCGCTTGGGCGGACCGGGAACGAGGCGGGTCCGTCCGAGCCAGGGCGTCAGGACCTTGACGGAGAGCTGGGCCAGCGGCGAGATCCGCGGACCGAACAGCACGCGCAGCCAGAACCCCGCCGCAATGACGGCGAGCCCCCAGCCGAAACCGGTGAGCAGTGTCACTGCGGAGAGCGCCACCACCAGGGCGGCCGTGATGCGGGCGGAGTACTCGTTCACCGGATTCGGGAACGCGAACACCCGCCGCCAGTCGATTCCGCGCTTGGACGCCACGGCGGGAGTCGGTGCATGCGTCAGTTTGCTCATCAGTCAAGGCTACGAGCGCGTGCGCCATAGCCGGAATGATTGTTGCGCCGTGTGACTGCCGGAGGGTCCCGGTTCAGGCGGGGGTGGCGGCCACGTGCCCGCCGACCATCTGCAGGAACTCCCCTTCGGACAGCACTTCGATCCGCCGCCCGCGTTCGTGCAGCTCCAGGACCCGGCGCGCCTTGCCGGTGAGCCGGCCGGAGCGCAGGTCCGCGGCCACAAAGCCGTCACCCACCACCAGCACCGTGGTGCGGGCAGTCACCCGGCTTTCGGTCCGGGCGCCCAGCTCGGCCGAGCGGATCTTGGCCTCGGGGCGGGGAATGGCCAGTTCGCCGGTGAAGACGACGGTCTGACCGAACAACGGGTGGCCGGGGCTGGCAGCGGCATTGGGGGCAGGGTTGGCGCCCTCCTCCGGCCAGCCGGCACCGAATGAACGGCCCGGCGCCGCCGCTGCGGCTCCCCCGGCCAGCGCCTCCAGCGCGGCCAGGGTGGCCTTGGACAACGGGTCGCGCCGGGGATCGAAGGCCGGCTGGTGCGACACCGCCAGGCCCAGCGACAGATGGAGTTCCGCAATGCTCGCGGCCCCGTTGCGGCCGGCGATGTCGATCAGGATGCCGGCACAGGCACGCGCGTCCTCGGCCGCGTCGTGGTGATTGACCAGCGGAACGCCGGCCTCCTCGGCGGCGTACGGCAGCGAATTGGACACCAGGGAGTAGCAGCGCCGCGACAGCATGACCGTGCAGACGTAATCGTAGGCGGGGCCGGGCAGGCCGGACACTTCCAGGCCGGAGCGGATCACGCCGAGATCGAACGCCGCGTTATGGGCCGCCAGCACGTCCCCGCCAATGAACGCCCCGATCTCCGGGAACAGCTCACCGAAGCGCGGCAGGCCAGCCACCTGCTCCGACCGGATGCCGTGGATCCGGACGTTGTGGAAATCGAAGGTGTCGTGGTTTTCCGGCGGCCGCATGAGCCAGGAGGCCTCCTCTACGACGACGCCGCCGCGGACCTTGCTCAGGCCAACGGCGCACGGTGAACCGCGGAAGCCGTTCGCGGTCTCAAAGTCGATCGCCGTAAAGTCCAAACCCACGGCTCAACTTTAGCGCCCGACGGCGGGACCTCCCGCACGGAGGGGGGTCAAGTACCCTTAACTGGTGAACCCAATAGCAATGAGCGACCTCGCCGTGTCCGCCCTCGGCGGTGCCGGCCCCGTGCAGCCCCACCTGGCCTCCTTACTGCCCGACTGGCTCAACCCGCAGGTTTTCCTGGCGAATCCGGCCTTCGCACCTTGGGTTGTCCTGCTGATCTGCGGCATCATCTTTGCCGAAACCGGGCTGCTAATCGGCTTCTTCATGCCCGGGGACTCCATGCTGTTCACGGCCGGTCTGCTCGTGGCCACCGGCACCATCCAGGTCAACATCTGGATTCTGACCGCCCTCATCATCCTCGCCGCCATCGTCGGCAACCAGGTCGGCTACCTGATTGGTTCCGCGGCCGGACCCGCCTTGTTCAACAGGCCAAATTCGAAGTTGTTCAAGCGTGAAAACGTGGAGAATGCCCATGCCTTCTTCGAAAAGCACGGCGGCAAGGCTCTCATCCTGGCGCGTTTCGTGCCGATCATCCGCACCTTCGTCCCGGTCATCGTGGGCGTGGCACAGATGAGCAAGCGCAAGTTCTTCACCTACAACGTGATCGGCGCGGTGCTGTGGGGCGGCGGGGTCACCCTGCTCGGCTACGCGCTCGGGGACACCGTGCCGTGGGTCAAGGACAACCTCGACATCATCTTCATTGCCATCGTGCTGGTCTCCGTGATCCCGATCGCCATCGAGGTCGTCCGCGGCGGCATCGCGAAGCGGCAGGCCGCGAAGTACGGCACGGACGTCGTGGAAGAGTTCATTGAAGAGCACGAGCCCGAAGAAGAGCGCCGGACCCCCTAGCGCAGAACCCCACAGCGCAGGACCCCACAGCGCAGTGCTGCCGTGACAGCGCGATAGACGCTTTAAACAAGGAAGGCGCCCCACCGTGTGGGGCGCCTTCCTTGCGTCAGGCACAGGGCGTGCTCCGGCGGCCTACGTCCCGGCCAGGGCCTCGACGATGGCCGGAAGCAGCGCCCGGAACGCGTGGCCCCGGTGGCTGATGGCGTTCTTCTCCTCGGGCTCAAGCTCGGCGCAGCTGCGCTCCAGCCCGCTGGGCTGCAGCACGGGGTCGTAGCCGAAGCCGCCTTCCCCGCGCGGCTCCCGCAGAAGGACCCCTTCCAGCTGCCCGTATTCCACCACTTCCCGGCCGTCCCCGGCTGGCGACGCGGGCACGGCCAGCGCCGCGGCGCAGACGAATGCGGCCCCGCGGTACCCGTCCGGGACGTCGGCCAGCTGGGCCAGCAGCAGCTGCAGGTTCGCGGCGTCGTCGCCGTGCCGGCCGGACCAGCGCGCCGAGAAGATCCCGGGTGCGCCTCCCAGCACGTCCACGGAAAGCCCGGAGTCGTCGGCGATCGCCACGAGCCCGGTGGCTTCCGCCACGGCCCGCGCTTTCAGAAGCGAGTTTTCGGCGAAGGTCACGCCGGTCTCGGCGACGTCGGGGGCACCGACGGCGCCGGCGTCCACCACCTGGGTGTCGACGTCGAGCCCGGGCACCTGGCCGCGCAGCAGCTCCCGGAGTTCCCGGAGCTTGCCCTTGTTGTGGGTGGCGAGGACCAGCCGGGGCGCGGGCCCGCCGGCGGCAGAGCTGCCGGCCACCGGCGCTCCCTCGCCCGGAGCCTCCGTCACGGGGCTTCGGCCAGGGTATCGCGCTGGATGGCGGCGAGCTGCTCCGTGCCCAGCAGGGCCAGGTCGAGCAGCTGGTTCAGCTCGTCGCGGTCGAAGGGCGCGCCCTCGGCGGTGCCCTGGACTTCCACGAACTTTCCGGAGCCGGTCACCACGACGTTCATGTCCGTCTCTGCCCGCACGTCTTCGACGTAGGGCAGGTCGAGCATCGGCACGCCGTCAATGATGCCGACGGATACCGCGGCGATGGTGTCGATGAGCGGCTGGGCGTTCTTGGCGATCATCTTCTTCTCGCGGGCAAAGCGGATGGCGTCCGCCAGGGCCACGTAGGCGCCGGTGATGGCCGCGGTGCGGGTGCCGCCGTCGGCCTGCAGGACATCGCAGTCCAGCACGATCGTGATCTCGCCGAGGGCCTTGGTGTCGATGATCGAACGCAGCGAGCGCCCGATCAGCCGGGAGATCTCGTGCGTGCGGCCGCCGATCTTGCCCTTGACGGACTCACGGTCGGACCGGGTGTTCGTGGCCCGCGGCAGCATGGCGTACTCCGCGGTCACCCAGCCGCGGCCCTCGCCCTTGAGCCAGCGCGGGACGCCCTCCGTCAGGGAGGCCGTGCACAGGACGCGGGTGTTGCCGAATTCGATCAGGGCCGATCCTTCGGCCTGCTTGGACCAGCCGCGGGTGATGCTGATCGGACGCAGCTGGTCGGTGGCGCGGCCGTCGGCGCGGATGACGGGGACAGAAGGAGCTTGGGAAGTCATGCCTTTAGCTTATCGACTCCCCCGGCCCGGCCAGCGCCGGGCAGGGCCCGAGACTTCCGGCCGGACGTTCCGGCCTAAACGGTGGCTGTTAAACGGTGTAGTGCACGCCGGCGACGGCGACGGCCACGTCCTTGCCGAAGACTTCCTTCGCCTCGGCCATGACGGTGGTCGGGGATGTCCAGACGGGAATGTGCGTCAGCAGCAGCCGCCGCGCGCCCGCGGCGACGGCGGCCTCCCCTGCCCGCTTCCCGGTCAGGTGCACGTCCTTGATCCCGTCGTCGCGGCCTTCCTCGAAAGCCGCCTCGCAAAGGAAGAGGTCGGCGTCGCGGGCGGCGTCCTCCAGGCCGGCGCAGGAGTCGGTGTCGCCCGAATAGCTGAGCACCCGGGTGACCGGGTTGCCGTCCTTGTCCGGCTCAGTGACCTCCACGCGGAGCGCGTATGCCTCCTCCACCGGGTGGTTGACGGCATACGGGGTGACCGTGAACGGGCCCATGGTCACCGGCTTGCGCTCGGACCAGTTGCTGAAGTCGAATTCCTCGTGCATCCCCGGGTCCAGGTCCAGGCCGTAGGCGGTGGCCATCCGGTCCGCGGTCGCGGCGGGGCCCCACACCGGAATCCTGCCGCGTCCCCAGCCGCCGGGCTTCCAGCGCACGGCAACGTGCAAGCCGCACAGGTCCATGCAATGGTCCGGGTGCAGGTGGGTGAGGAAGATGGCGTCGATGTCCTCCAGGTCCGTGTAGCGCTGGATGGCGCCGAGCGCCCCGCTGCCGATGTCCAGGACGATCTTCCAGGTCCGCTCGCCGTCGGTGGCGGTCAGCAGATAGCACGACGCCGGTGAGCCGGGCCCCGGGAACGACCCGGTACAGCCCACGATGGTCAGCCTCACAGCCGTGCTCCCCCGCCCGCGGATCCGCCCACGAAGTTGGAGATCCGCGGCCTGCCCGCACCGGCCTGCGCGGCGGCGGACTGGGCGGCGGCGATCATCTCCGGGGTGATCCGGGCGAGGCTGCCGGTGGGGTACTGCGCCGCGACGTGGTCCACGTGGCGGACGCTGAGGACCTCGGGGCCAAGGAACCGCCGGGCGAGGTGCTCAAACTGGGCGGCGTCGCCGGTGGCGATGAAGTTGTGCTCCGGTGCCGCGGCGTCCGTACGTTCCAGACCCCGGGACGCCAGCGCCCGGTAGACGTCCTTTGCCGTCTCCTCGGCGCTGGAGACCAGCGTGACGTCCTCGCCCATGACGAAGGAGATCACGCCGGTGAGCAGGGGGTAGTGGGTGCAGCCGAGCACCACGGTGTCCACCCCGGCGGCTATGAGCGGCGCCAGGTACTCCCGGGCGACGGCGAGCAGCTCCGGCCCGGTGGTGATGCCGGCCTCCACGTAGGCCACGAACGCCGGGCAGGCCACGGAGGTGATCTCCAGGTCCGGGGCCGCCGCGAAGGTGTCCTCGTAGGCGCGCGAGCCCACCGTGGCCGAGGTGCCGATCACGCCCACCCTGCCCGTGCGCGTGGCCGCGACGGCGCGCCGGACCGCCGGCTGGATGACTTCGATCACGGGAATCCCGTACCGGGCCGTGTAGCGTTCGCGGGCGTCGCGGAGCACGGCGGCGGAGGCGGAGTTGCAGGCAATGGTCAGCAGCTTCACGCCGGAATCCACGAGCTCGTCCATGACGCCGAGGGCATTCGCGCGGACTTCGGCGATGGGAAGCGGCCCGTAGGGGCCGTGCGCGGTGTCGCCGACGTAGAGGATGGATTCGTTGGGCAGCTGGTCGATGATCGACCGGGCCACGGTGAGGCCGCCGACGCCGGAATCGAAGACCCCAATGGGCCGCGATCCCAGACCCGATGCCGGTCCGGCGCCCGCCGGGACGGTTGCGGTGCTGCTCGCTGGGGTGTCCGCAGCAGCCGCTGCCGGTTCCGTACTTGATGCTGAAGTCATGATTATTCGAGGATAGGACAACGCCAGCGGCCCGGCCATCACATTGTGGCGCGCAACTCGTGTCTCCTAAGTCACATCCCCGCGCTTAGCGCCGGGCATCCAGGGAGTGCACCATGGCCTGGACCAGTGACTCCTGCAGCCAGGTGGTGAAGTTGTACACGAGGGCGAGGTAGCTTTCGACATCCTCGGCCTCGGACCAGTCCTGCATAAGGTGGACGTTGTCGGCGTCGGCGTCGTCGCGGATGTCGAGGCGTTCGGCCAGCACCAGCCGGACGTCGTTGAGCGCGGTGGCCCAGTGCCTCGCGTCGGCCGGGGCCAGCACGAGGTCCTCCCGGTCCAGGCTCAAGGCGGCAGCCTTCAGCGCACCGATCTTGCCTTCGCGCAGCGACCGCTCGGTGTAGCGGCGGAACTCCAGGGAGGCGGCGTCGTCGTTCTTCATCACATTCGGCAGCAGCCGGCGCAGGGCGCGGTCCGAGGGCTCGCGGGCCTTGGTGTCCAGGCCGACCAGGGCGGCCAGCGGATCCTCGTCGGCGCGTTCCTCGGGCTCGAGCATGGAGATGACGTCGTCAAACAAGCTGCGCAGCAGTTCCCGCTCTGCCGGCTCCAGATGGCCTCGGATGCCCTTGTGCCCGTATTTGAATGCCTTAGCCACGTTTTCCTTTGCCTTTGCCCGAGCCGCTCCCGTTGCCGCCGGTGGCTTTTTCCACCGTCGCCCAGAGGCCGTAGCCGTGCATGGCTACGGCGTGCTGCTCCACCTGTTCCTTGCTGCCGTGCGCCACGATCGAGCGGCCCTTCTTGTGGACCTCCATCATGAGCTTGTTGGCCTTGGTCTCCGAGTACCCGAAATAGCTGCGGAAAACGTAGCTGACGTAGCTCATCAGGTTCACGGGATCGTTCCAGATCACGAGGTTCCATGGGATGTCCGGGGCGGTCAGGACGTCGGTGGACGTCGCTGTTCCTGTCTGGGTGCTCTCCCGTGTGTCCGGGCCGAGGGCAACGCTGAGGGTCATCTGTCCATTCTATGGGGATGCTGGGCCCACGCCGGCGAGGGCCCCACGGCGAAGCGAAGCGAGACGAGGGAGCCGGTGGGTGGGCCCACGCCGGCGAGGGCCCCACGGCGAAGCGAAGCGAGACGAGGGAGCCGGTGGGTGGGCCCACGCCGGCGAGGGCCCCACGGGGAAGCGAAGCGAGACGAGGGAGCCGGTGGGGACTAGAGTGAATTTGTGAGTACCTCAGCTGGCTGGGACCGTCCCCGCACGTCCCTGTACACCGACCACTACGAGTTGACCATGCTGCAGGGTGCTTTGCAGTCCGGCGCCGCGCACCGGAAATCGGTCTTCGAGGCCTTTGCCCGGCGGCTTCCGGACGGGCGGCGCTACGGGATCGTGGCCGGCACCGGCCGCCTGCTGGAGGGCATCACGAACTTCCGCTTCGGCGAACAGGAGCTGGACTACCTGCGCCGCACCAAAGTGGTCAACGACCAGACGCTCGAGTACCTGGCCGATTACAGCTTCTCCGGCGACATCTGGGGGTATCCGGAGGGTGAAGCGTACTTCCCGAACTCCCCGGTACTGATCGTGGAGTCCACGTTTGCCGAGGCCTGCATCCTGGAGACGTACCTGCTCTCCGTGCTCAACCATGACTGCGCGATCGCCTCGGCCGCCTCCCGGATGATCTCCGCGGCCGGAAGCCGCCCGTGCATCGAGATGGGGTCCCGGCGCACCCACGAGGAGTCAGCCGTTGCTGCAGCCCGGGCCGCGGTCATCGCCGGGTTCGACAGCACCTCCAACCTGGAGGCCGGATTGCGCTACGGGCTGAAGACGGTGGGCACGGCCGCCCATTCCTTCACCCTGCTGCATGACACCGAGCGGGAGGCCTTCGAGGCCCAGATTGCCGCCTTCGGACCGGAAACCTCGCTCCTGGTGGACACGTACGACGTCGAAACGGCCGTCCGCACCGCCGTCGACCTCGCCGGCGACCGGCTGGGCGCCGTCAGGCTGGACTCCGGTGATCTGGTGGCCCAGGCCCAGTGGGTCCGGCAGTTGCTCGACGAGCTCGGCAATGACCGCACGAAGATTGTGGTGACCTCCGATCTCGACGAATTCGCCATCGCGGCCCTGCAGTCCGCGCCGGTGGACTCTTACGGCGTGGGCACCTCGCTGGTGACCGGTTCCGGCGCCCCGACGGCGAGCATGGTCTACAAGCTCGTCAGCCGCACCGACGATTCCGGCGAGTTCAGCCCGGTCGCCAAGGCCGCCAAGAACAAGGCCAGCAAGGGCGGCCGCAAGTACGCGCTGCGCAAGCTCAACGAGCGCGGAACAGCCACCGCCGAGATCGTGGGCGTCGGCCATCACCCGGAGGACGACGGCAACGACCGCCCGCTGCTGCAGCAGTTCGTCAAGAACGGCGAGCTCCTGCCCGGGTGGACCGGATCGGAGGGCGTCCAGCGCGCCCGCCGGCGCCACGCGGAGACCATGAAGGAGCTCCCCGCGGTAGTGAACCGGCTGCAGCGCGGCGAGGCTGCCATCCCCACCATCTACGAGGAGGACTAAATGTCCCGCGCCCTGATCATCGTTGACGTCCAAAACGATTTCTGTGAGGGCGGTGCCCTGCCCGTCGTCGGCGGCGCCGCCCTCGCCGGCGAGATCAGCGAATACGTTGACGCGCACCACGGCCAGTTCGACCACATCGTGGCCACCCAGGACTGGCACATCGATCCGGGAGCGCATTTCTCGGACGAGCCCGACTTTGTGGAGAGCTGGCCGCCGCATTGCGTGGCGCGAACCCGCGGGGCCGAGCTGCACCCCGATCTGGATCCCGAGTACATCCAGGCGTACTTCCGCAAGGGCCGGTTCGCCGCGGCGTACTCCGGGTTTGAAGGCCTCCTGGCCCCTGACGACGACGTCCCCACCGGCGACCGGAAGCCCGGCGCCATGCCTGTCGCCGGATCCGACGCCGGGTCCGACGCCGAGGACGCGGAAGGTGCCGCCGCCGGCGAGGATGCGATCGGACTCGATGACTGGCTGCAGAGCCACGACGTCGAGGATATCGTGGTGGTGGGGATCGCCACGGACTACTGCGTCAAGGCGACCGCCCTGGATGCCGTCCAGGCCGGCTACTCCGTGACGGTGCTGCGCGGTTTGACGGTGGGAATCGCCGAAGACCTCGACGACGCCGTGGCAGAGATGGAGCTTGGCGGCGTCGATGTCCTTTGAGGCCGCCGCGGCAGTAGACTCGAAATCCTTGCCGTACCGCCAGTCTTGCCATTTTGACCGACACGTAAAACCCCGGAGTACACCATGAAGAAGACCCTGACCGTTCTCATTGCCGCCGGAGCGCTCCTTGGCGCCGCCGGCTGTTCGGCCTCGCCGCAGCTGAGCAATGCGGAAACCTGCGCCCGGGTCAAGACCGTGGTCTCCGCCCAGTCAGCCACGTCGGACAAGGCCGGCATGACCCGCGTGGCCAACCAGCTCCGGCCCATCAAGGCGGCGGCATCCGATGACCTCCGGGCTCCGCTGCAGACCATCATCGAGTACTTCGACGAGTCGGCCAAGCCCAACCCGGACACGGCCAAGCTCGCCAACATGAAGGCCGGCTACACGCAGGCGGGCCAGACCTACGGCCAGATTTGCGGCAGCGGCGGCCAGTAGGGCCGCACCGGAAACCGCGCACACAGGAAAGGGACCAGGCGGGTCGTGAACTCGCCGGGTCCCTTTCCTGTGTGGCATTCCGGCGCCGGTCACCAAACGCCGTTGTGCCGGCGGCTACTTCCGGCCGATGAACCAGTCCTGCAGCTTCCGCAGACGGGTCTGCAGCTGCTCCTCGTTGGCCTGGGCGACGGGCGGTCCCCCACAGACGGTGCGGAGTTTGGTGTGGATCACCCCGTGCGGGGTCCCGGTCCGGGCGGACCACGCCGCGACGTTCTTGGCCAGTTCGGTGCGCAGGTCCATGAGCATCCGGTGGTCGGGGACGGCGGTGGCCGCCGCCTCGGGTGCCGCCGCCTGCGGGGCGCGCCTGTTCTTGCGGTTGAGCTGATCGTGCTGGCGCTGGCGCAGCAGCGTGCCGACCTGGTCGGCGTCAAGCAGTCCGGGGATTCCGAGGAAGTCGAGCTCATCCTCCGAGCCCACCTCGCCGCCGGTGCCGAACTCGCCGCCGTCGAAGAGCACGCGGTCGAAGGACGCCTGGGAGTCGAGGGCCTCGAACTTTCCCTTCATGAGTGAATCGGAGGCCTTTTCCTCGCGGTTGGCCTCGTCCATGAGCGAGTCCTCGGGGTTGAACAGCCCGTCGCTGTCTTCCTTCTCCGGGCGGTCCAGGGCGTGGTCGCGCTCGGCCTCCATGGAGTTGGCCAGCGCCATCAGCTGCGGCACCGAGGGCAGGAAGACCGACGCCGTCTCGCCGCGCTTACGGGCACGCACGAAGCGGCCCACGGCCTGGGCGAAGAACAGCGGGGTGGACGTCGAGGTCGCATAGACCCCGACCGACAGGCGCGGAACGTCCACGCCTTCGGAGACCATCCGTACGGCCACCATCCAGCGCTTCTCGCTGGCGGTGAACTCCTCGATCTTGCTGGAGGCCTTGGCGTCGTCGGAGAGGATGACGGTGGGCGATTCGCCGGTGATCCGCTTCAGCTGCCCGGCGTAGGCGCGGGCGTCCTCGTGGTCGGTAGCAATGACCAGGCCGCCGGCATCGGGGACGCTGCGCCGGACCTCGCTGAGACGCTTGTCCGCCCCGGCGAGGACCGCGGGGATCCATTCGCCGGCCGGGTTCAGCGCGGTCCGCCACGCCTGCGACGTGATGTCCTTCGTGACGGCCGACTCGCCGAGCGAGGCTGCCATTTCGTCGCCGGCACTCGTGCGCCAGCGCATCTGGCCGGAATAGGCCATGAACATGACCGGGCGGACCACGTGGTCCCGCAGGGCCTTGCCGTAGCCGTAGGTGTAGTCGGCCTTGGAGCGCCGGATGCCGTCGCGGTCCTCGGTGTACTCCACAAACGGGATGGGCGACGTGTCAGAGCGGAAAGGGGTGCCGGTCAGGGACAGCCGGCGGGCCGCGGGGTCGAACGCCTCGCGCAGGCCGTCGCCCCAGGACAGCGCCTCGCCGCCGTGGTGGATCTCGTCCAGGATCACCAGCGTGCGGGCGGCCTCGGTCTTGGCCCGGTGCAGCATGGGCTTGCTGGCCACCTGCGCGTACGTCACGGCGACGCCGATGAACCCGCGGCCGTGCTGGCCGTCGGCGTTCTTGAAGTTCGGATCGATCGCGATGCCCACCCGGGCGGCCGCGTCGGCCCACTGTCGCTTCAGGTGGTCGGTGGGCGCCACGATGGTCACGCGGTTGACCACGCCGGCCTCGATGAGCATGGACGCCACCCGCAGCGCGAAGGTGGTCTTGCCGGCGCCGGGGGTGGCGACGGCAAGGAAATCCTTGGGCTGGGTGCTGAAGTAGCTGTCCAGCGCCTCCTGCTGCCAGGCGCGCAGCTTCGGGGCGGTGCCCCAGGCGGCCCGCTCGGGATATGCGGGGGGCAGCGTGGGTCCGCCGAAAAGTGTCTCTGTCACCGGGGCGCCCTCCATCCGCGCATGGCTGCAGCCGACGGAGAAAGCCAATTAAGCACAAAAACACCAATCTTTTCGGATGGACCGTTAGGCGGAAACCGGACAGCAGGGACCGGAAAGCAGGGGAACAGAATAACCGTGGCGGCGCATCGACGCACCGCCACCGAGGAACACAGCACTAAGCCGCGGTACTAAGACACGGTACCGGTACAGCTATAAGACAAGGTACTCAGGCGCCGAAGCCAGGGACCGAAATCAGGCCCCGGGTTCAGGCGCCGGACCACAACGACGTCGTCGGGCGACACCACGAGAGGGCGCAGGTCAACGGCGAACGGACCAAGTGCGGGGCCGTTATTGGCTCCGTTTACTTGTCGCCGGAGCCCTTGCCGCCGTCGCCTCCGGGGCGCAGGCCCTCGTAAACTTCCTTGCACTCGGGACAGACCGGGAACTTCTGCGGATCCCGGCCCGGCGTCCAGACCTTGCCGCAGAGCGCGATGACGGGTTCACCGGTCAACGCGGATTCCATGATCTTTTCCTTGCGCACGTAGTGCGAGAAGCGCTCCCGGTCACCGGGCTCCACTTCCTGGCGCAGTTCCTCGCGCTCGATCGTGGCCGTCGACGTCCCGGCTCCGGAGAGCTCACGCATCGGGTCGTTTTCGAGAGGATCGGTCATGCTAGTCATGACACCCATCTTAGCCGTTGGATGCGTGCCGCCGGACCTGTTGGAGGCCGACGGCGGTGCCGGGCAGGGGCGAAAGCGGTGCCTACAGGCCCTGCCAGGCGGGTTTGTGGTCATAGCTGTGGCGGTAGTAATCGGCCAGCCGGAGGGAGGACGCCGCCGCCTCGTCGACGAGGACGGTGGCGTGCCGGTGCAGCTGCAGCACGGAGGCGGCGCAGATGGCCGCGACGGGGCCCTCGGCGAGGTCCCGGACCGCCTGGGCCTTCTGGGCGCCCGTGGCAATCAGGATGACGTGGCGGGCGTCCAGGATGGTGCCCAGCCCTTGGGTCAGGACGTGATGGGGAACGTCGGCAAGGCTGCCGAAAAAACGCGCGTTGTCCCGGCGTGTCTGCTCGATCAGGGTCTTGATCCGCGTCCGGGAGGCCAGGGATGAGCCAGGCTCGTTGAACCCGATGTGACCGTCCGTTCCGACGCCGAGCAGCTGCAGGTCCACTCCCCCAGCGTCGCGGATGGCGTCTTCATACTCCTGGCAGGCCGCGGGGATGTCCGCCGCCGCGCCGTCGGGCACGTGAACGTTGGCCGGGCTGATGTTCACTAGTGCGGTGAATTCGCGCGTGATCACCTCGCGGTAGGACTGGGGGTGGCCCGCCGGGAGGCCGGCGTATTCGTCCAGCGCGAAGGCCCGGGCCCGGCTGAAGTCCAGGCCGTCGCGCTTGTGCCGCAGGGCCAGCTCGGCATAGACCGGCACCGGTGTGGAGCCCGTCGCCACGCCCAGGACGGCGTCGGGCTTGCGGCGCAGAAGGGCCTCCACCGCATCCGCTGCCAGCGTTGCGATCTGTTTGCTGCCGGGAAGGATGACAATTTCCATGGTCCCTGCCTTTATTACCTGGCTCACCTGGCGTTCGGGTCTGCGCACTCCCAGCATGCACCCGTCAGCGGTTGACGGCCAGTTGTGCCAGCAGCTCGGGCGCCCGCCGGTCGAGCCAGGCTCCCCCGGTCCGGACGCCCGCGGCGAAGAGCGTCAGGCCCAGTACGGGTCCGAGCACCAGCGCGATCCAGCCCGGCACGGGGCTGGAAGTGATGAACTGCGCGGCCACGAGCCCCACCTCGGGCGCCACGAGGACCATGAGGACGGCCATGCCGCCGAACTGCACGGCGAGGGTCTGGGCCACGTTGCCCGGGGGCTTCTTGAACGGGCTGTCCCCGGGCAGTGGGACGCTCACGGTGTAGCGCGCCGAAATCACGGAGGCCAGGCCAAGCCCGCTGAAGAGCACGCCGAGCGAGAGCCCGAGCACTCCGGGCAGCCTGTCCCACGCCCCCGTGAAGAAGAAGGGTCCGATGCTGAAGAGGAGCACCACAGGCAGGGCGAAGCTCAGGCACGCTGCCGCCCGGCCGAGCCGGTCGTCGGCGCCGCGCACGCCGGCGGCCACGTGCAGGGCGAACGCGGTGCTGTCATAGGAGACGTCCGTGGAGATGGACCAGGCCAGGAGGAACGCCGTCAGCGGTCCCACGAACTGGAACGGGCCGTAGAACCCGCTTTGGCTGCCCTGGAACAGGAACAGCACCGGCAGCAGGGGAACCACCACGAGCGCGCCGGCGTAGCGGGGATCGCGCAGCCAGTAGTACAGCGACCTCGCCGCGACGGCCGCGGCGGGCGTGGCCGGGAAGATCCGGAACAGGCCGGGGCCGCCGGCCCGCCGTTTGGACGTCCCGGCGTAGGGCGGGGTCACGAGGGCCCGCCGGAGCAGCGCCTTCCATGCCAGGGCGAGCCCGGCCAGGGTGGCCGCCGCGACCAGGAATTTCACGGCAGCCGCCGCGTAATTGCCGGCGGCCAGCTCGCCGCCGAGCGCGAAGGCCGCACCGGCCGGTGTCCAGGACAATGTCCGGGCCAGGGCGGCCGGGAAGTCGCCCGAGCCGGAGATGCCCCTCGCAATGCCGGCCACGATGGGGCCGGTGAGCACGAGCGGGATGAGGAATGCGACGGCGCTGATGTCCTTGAAGCGCCGGGAGCTTGCCAGGCCCGCCGTTGCTGTGGTCACCACCTTGGACAGCACCACGCAGCTCAGCACACCCAGCACGGCACCCAGGAGCGCGCCGGCCGCGGCAGGCACGCTGCGGGACCAGGTCCCCACTGTGGCGAGCGCGACCACCGTGGTGGCCAGCCCCGGAATGCCGATCAGCCCGCCCAGGGCCAGGCCCGCCAACAGCTGCGGCATGGGCACGGCGAAGGTGGTGAAGCGGGCGGGGTCCAGGGTCATGTCCGCGGCGGAGACCGCCACCGGGATGATCGCCCAGCCCAGGAGTGCTGCCGCGCCGCCCAGGACCACCACGGTCTGGGCGAGTTCAATCTCCTGGCTGCGGAGGAACAGCAGCCCGGCCACGCAGAGACCGACAATGCCCAGGGCGTACAGGGAGCCGATGCCAAGACCCACCAGCTGCCAGGGGCTGCGCCGGACGCTGTTGCGCAGCAGGGTCAGCTTGAGCCTCAGAAGGTGCGCAACCATTCCAGCCCTTCCGCATGGTTCCGGCCGCCCACCAGCTGCACGAACCGGTCCTCCAGGCTTGCCCCGGCGCGGACGTCCCCCACCGTGCCGGCCGCCAGCACCCTGCCGCCGGCGACGACGGCGACGTGGTCGCACATGCGCTGGACCAGGTCCATGACGTGGCTTGAGACGATGACCGTGCCGCCCGAAATGACGTAGCGGTCAAGGATGTCGCGGATGTTCGCCGCGGAGACGGGGTCCACGGATTCGAAGGGTTCGTCCAGGACCAGGAGCCGCGGCGCGTGGATCAGGGCCGAGGCCAGCGCGATCTTCTTGCTCATCCCGGCGGAGTAGTCCACCACCAGCGTGCCGGCGTCCTCGCTCAGGTCCAGCGCCGCGAGCAGCTCCGCGACGCGCGAGGCCACCGTGTCCCGGTCCATCCCGCGTAGCAGCCCGGCGTAGGTGACCAGCTGCTCGCCGCTCAGGCGGTCGAACAGCCGGACGCCGTCGGGCAGGATGCCCATCAGCTTCTTGGCCTGCAGCGGATGCTGCCAGACGTCGACGCCGTGGACCAGCGCGGTACCGAAATCGGGGCGCAGCAGGCCCGTCGCCATGGACAGCGTGGTGGTCTTGCCGGCGCCGTTGGGGCCCACCACCCCGTAGAAGGATCCGGCCGGGACGTCCAGGCTGATGCCGTCGACGGCGATTTTGTCACCGAAGCGCTTGGCGAGCCCGCGCAGGGACAGCGCAGGGACCTGCGGGGCAGAGGCCTGCGGTGCAAACGGGCCGGACGGGGCTGGTTGTCCCTGCTGGGCTGGTTGTGCCTGCCGAGCTGGTTGTGCCTGCCGAGCAGGGGGCTGGGAAGTCATGACGCTAGACTAACCGGCCCCGCGCGCGAAAAGGATAGTCCGCAAGGCGTACGGGTCCGTTAGAACGAGTGGCGGGGTATGGCGCGCTCGTACTGCGGCGGCCAGGCCAGGTCGTGGCCGAGCTCGAACGCTGCCCGCAGCCACCAGTGCGGATCCCGGAGGGCTGCCCGGGCAATGAACACGCCGTCGGCCTGGCCGGTGGCCACGGCGTGCTCGGCCTGCCCGGCCGAGGTCAGCAGACCCACTGTGCCGGTTTTGACCCCGGTTTCGCGCCGGATCCGGGCGGAGAACCCGGTCTGGTAGCCGGGGCCGATCGGAATCTGCTGGTGGGCAACGGCCCCGCCGCTGGAAACATCCACCAGGTCCACCCCGTGCTCTGCGGCGGCGCTGGCCATCCGGACCGACGCCTCGGCGTCAATGCCGCCGGGCGCCCAGTCGGAGGCGGAGATCCGGAGCAGGAGGGGCATGGAGTCGGGGATGACGGCCCGGACGGCGTCCACCACGGCCAGCGTCAGCCGGTTCCGGCCCGCCTCGTCCCCGCCCCAGCGGTCCGTGCGGTCGTTGACGAGCGGGCTTTGGAACTGGTGCAGCAGGTAGCCGTGGGCGCCGTGGAGTTCGATCGTGTCGAACCCTGCCCCGACGGCCCGCACGGCGGCGGCGGCGAAATCGGCGATCACGCCCTGGATCTGCGCCTCGGTCATGGCCGAGGGCGGTGCGTAGCCGTCGAAGGCTCCCGTGCCGGGGCCCACGGTGTCCCAGCCGCCGTCGGCCGCCGGCACGCTGCCGGTCTTGCCCGAGAACGGCCAGTAGGAGGACGCCTTCCGGCCGGCATGCGCCAGCTGGGTGCCGATCTTGGTGTCCGCGGTGCCGTGGCGGTGCACGAAGGAGGTGATGCGTTCCCAGGCCGCGGCCTGGTCCTCGTTGTAGATGCCCGCGTCGCGGGGGCTGATCCTGCCGGCAGCGTTGACCGAGTTGGCTTCGGTGAGGATGAGGGCCGCTCCCCCGGTGGCGAAGGAACCCAGGTGCATGAGGTGCCAGTCGGTGGGCACTCCCTCGCCTGTGCCGGGCTCACAGCTGTACTGGCACATGGGAGACACCCAGCCGCGGTGCTGCAGCCGCAGGGACCTCAGGTCCAGCGGCGCGAAAAGCGCGGATCCCACTAGAAGAGCACCCGCGCCAGGGCCTGCCGTGCCTTAGCGACGCGCTGGTCACCGGTGCCCACGACGTCGAACAGTTCCAGCAGACGGACCCGGGCAGTCTCCCGTTCCGGACCGAAGTTACGGCCGATGAACGCCACGATCCGGCCCAGGCCGTCCTCGATGTGGCCGCCGGCGATGTCCAGGTCCGCGACGCCGAGCTGGGCATCGAGGTTGTCCGGTTCGTCGGCCGCGAGCCGGCGGAGGGCGTCGGACTCGGGCCCGGAGAGGGACTGCAGCCGTTCCATAAGTTCCACCTGCGCCAGCCCGGCCTTGGCCTCGGCGTCGCTGGGCATCTCGTTCAGGGCTTGCCGGTAGGCTGCGGCGGCGGCCCCGTAATGGCCCGCCTCGATCGCGTCGTACGCCGCCTGATGCAGCGGCGGCAGGGGCGGCGCCTCCGGTTCCCCGTTTCCGGGACCGCCGGCTCCGATCCGCCCGGTCACTCCGTTCGCGGCCGCGACCTTGAGAAGTTCATCGAACAGGCTGCGGATTTGCTGTTCCTCCGCCCCGCCCTGGAAGAGCGGAACGGGCTGTCCCTTGACCACCGCGACGGCGGTCGGAACGGCGTCGACCTGGAAGGCCTGGGCGAGCTGCGGGAAGACATCGATGTCCGCGGCGCCGAGCACCAACTGGCCGTCGTAGCTCTCGACGATGTCTTCAAGGACGTCCACCAGCTGGCCGGAGCCCGGTGAGTAAGAGGCCCAGAGGGCGATCACCACGGGAACCTGGGCGGAGAGCTCCACGAGCTCCTGGAAGTTCCCTTCGGTCACGTCCACTCGCAACGGCCGGGTTGGGTGTTCGGCGGCGCCGCCCCCCGGTGCCGCAGGGGCACCCGGGGCGGCAGGGGCACCCGGGGCGGCAGGACCGGAGACGGACGGCGCCGGCCGCTGTTTCAAGGCGGAAAGATCGACGGCGCCGCGCAGGTTCAGCGGGTTGGCGGCAACTGGCGGGACCGGTCGGGAAGCTGGCGTAGTCATAGCTCCACTCTAGCCACTGAAGACCGGCCCGGCGCCACTGCGGCCGCCCTTCAGCAGCTACCCAAAAGCCGTGGTTACTTGAAAGACGCCCCGACCAAGCCGCGGGTCGCGGCCACCAGCTTCATCGGATCCTTGGAGCCTGCGGGCGGAACATAGACTGCCACCGACTCGGCGAAGTTCAGCACCATGCCCGTGCTGGTCTCCTTGCCGCCGGCGAGGGCTGCGGCGTCGTCGCCGATCGAGAGCTTGTCGCCGGAGGACTTCGGGGTGCCGTCGAAGGCGAAGTCCAGCCGGCCCAGGACCAGGGCGCCGCCGTCGGCCGTGCGGAACACGACGGTGTTACCGGGTGCCACCTTGTGGGTGAAGGCAAAGTTACCGTTGACGCCCGACTTGACCACGTCGGCCTGGTACGCGAGGGTGTCCGCGATGTACGGGGAGGACTTGCCCTCGACCAGCTTGTCCTTGAACGAGGAGTTGGCCGACGTGAGGCGGTCGCCCAGGCCGGCGAGCGCTTCGTCGCCGCTGTACAGCAGGCCGGACTTGTCCGCGGACGCGAGGGTCTCCGTGCCGGCCCGCCCGATCGCCGGGAACGTCGCCCCCGGCTGCAGCGGCGTGCTGCTGACGAGCTTGTAGTTCTCCCGCGCGGACTCCTGGGTCAGGGTGAGCAGCTGCGGGACGACGTTGCCGTCGCCCTGCGTCACGGCCATGACCGAGCGCGGCCAGCTGCGTTTGTTGGTAACCACGGTGGTCAGCAGCTTGGTTGCGCGGACCGGCATGCGGGCCTCATAGGAGCCGACCTGCGACCGGATCTTGTAATTCTGCTTGCGCACCTCAAGCTCGGACTTCGCCACGCGCGGCGCGAGCTTGGCGGCGTCCTTTGCCGCGTCACCGGCGTCAACCACACCGGCAACCTGTTCCAGGACGCGGCGGAACTGGGCATCCAGCAGCACCGGGGAATCGGGCGCCTGGTCAGCGGCGGAACTGCCGGGAGACGCGCCGGTGGAGGCGGAAGCCGTGCCGGCCGGGGCGCTGGCGCTCGGCGACGGGGTCGGCGTCTGGTCAGCCTGGGCCGCCACCGATGTTCCCGTAACGGCCGCTGCCGTCAACAGGGCTACAACGACGCTGGAGCGGCGCATCGTGCCGGCGCCCCACTTCTTCTTTTCCGGTGCGGTCTTCTCCGGCGCTGTGTTCTCCGGTCCGGTGCTCTCGGGCGCGGTCTTCTCCGGTCCGGAGTTCTCGGGCGCAGTGTTCTCCGGAGCTGTGTTCTCCGGTCCGATGTTCTCGGGCGCGGCCGGCTGCGGGCTGGTCACGGCGGATTCCGTCACGCCAAGGGGCGGGTCCTGCGCTGTCCGGCCGGCGCGGCGCGCCTCGGCCTTCGCCTGCGCGCGGCGGGCGAACGGGCTGCCGCCGCCTCCGCTTCTGGTGCCGGGGCCCCGGTTGCCTGCTTTGGGCTTGAGGACCAGCAGCGCCCCGCCGGCGATGATCAGCAGGCCGCCGAGCACCATCAACGGAATGGCCCACGGCGTGGACGTATCGTTCGGGAAGGTCATCGTGATGGAGCTCGGCGCGGGCTTGGTGCCGTCCGTTGCGAGCAAGAGCGAGAAGTCGCCGTCGGCCGGAGCGTCCCAGGTGTAGTTCATCTCACCGTTGGCGTTCTCGGTGGTGACCCAGAGATCGGATCCGGCGGGCGACGGCGCGGTGGCCTCGCCGTCGGTGTGCGTCAGCTGCAACGACTTGCCGTCGTCGGAGACTCCGGAGACCGTGTTGTGCGCCGTCTTCGCCACCCAGGCGTCGACGTCGTCCGGCCGTCCGGCGGCCAGCATGAAGCTGCCCTCGCCCTTGACGTTGATCTTGACGCTCCCGGGGTGGAGGGTCCTCAGCTTCTCACTGAAGACGGTCAGCGGCGCGGCGGTACCGGCAGGAGCCGTTGCCGTGATTGTCTCCGGGGGAGCCCAGAACGTCTTCTGGCCAATTCCGGCCAGCAGCGTCAGGAGGCCGAGCAGCACCAGGGCGACTGCAGTCTTGAAACGCAAAATACACCTATCATCAGCGGACACGTAGCTTCAATAGTAACCATTTTGTTACCACGGAGTCAGATCGAGGGTCCGGTCGGTCCCCGCCGCGGGCGTCGGCGACGGCGCTCCTCCCTTGCGCTAACAAGCCTGCTGATAGTGTTTGCGGTGATCATCACACCAGCGCCGCCGCGGTGGCACCGCACAGATTTAAGGGCATTCAACGCAGTGACTGAACATACGGATTCGTCCTCCGCAGGACCGGAAAAAACCCAGGAATCCGGCAGCCAGGAACGCGGCCCCCAGCCAACTGTTTCCAGTCCCCGGCTGGCCGCGGCCGGCGTGCTCCTGTCCGTGGCCCGGCGCCTGCGCCAGCCCCTGCCCGGAGCCCAGCCGAGGCTTCGCTTCGAGATGCCGCCCGAGCACGAGGCAGGCACCGCGGCCGAGGACGGGATCGGCGAACGCTTCGGCAGCCCGGGTCCCCGCATGTCCACCCAGCACCCCCTCTACATGGGCTTCATGGGCACGGTCGGCGTCGGCGTCGCGCTCCTGGTCTACTGGATCGGTTCCAATACAACACAGCTGCTCCTGTGGATCGTCACGGCCCTCTTCATCACCCTCGGGCTGGACCCGGTGGTGCGCTGGCTCGAGGGCAAGAATGTTCCCCGGGCCGCCGGCATCCTCATGGCCGTGGCCACCCTGGCGCTGGCGGTAGCTGCCTTTTTCGCCACCCTGATCCCCACGATCGTGCAGCAGGTAACGCAGGTTGTGCAGCAGTCGCCGCAATGGGTCCAGGAGTTCATCGATTCCGACTTCTTCCGGACCGTTGACCAGCAGTTCGGCATACGGGACCGCATCTCCCAGGAACTGGGGAAGTTCGTCAACAACCCGGAGGCCATGGGCGGCATCTTCGGCGGCGTGGTCGGATTCGGCTCCATCGTGGCCAACGGGCTGTTCGGCGCCCTGATCGTGCTGGTCCTCAGCCTCTACTTCCTTGCCGCCCTTCCCTCGATGAAGAAGTGGGGCTACCGGCTGGCGCCGCGCTCGCGCCGCGCCCGGGTTGCGGCCTTGTCCGAGGAAATCACGGGTTCTGTGGGCAACTACGTGATCGGCCAGGCTGCCGTGGCCGTGCTGAACGCCACCTTTGCCTTCATCGTGATGTCGATCATCGGGGTGCCGTTCGGCACGCTGCTGGCGTTCGTCGTGGCCCTGCTGGCGTTTATCCCGCTCGTGGGCGGCATGATTGCCGGGTTTCTGGTGACCCTCGTTGCCCTGACCGCCGGCTGGCAGACCGCGCTCGTGTTTTTCATCTGCTACTTCGCCTACCTGCAGTTTGAGGCGTACTTCATCTCCCCGCGGATCATGCAGAAGGCCGTGGCGGTGCCCGGGGCGGTCGCCGTCATTTCCGTGATCGCCGGCGGCAGCCTGCTCGGCGTGCTCGGAGCCCTGATCGCCATTCCCACCGCGGCGGCGATCCTGCTGCTGGTCAAGGAGATCTTCATCGCCCGCCAGGACAGCCGCTAGGCGGTTTTCGCACCGAAATAAGACAGCCGCACCGTGGATCCACGGTGCGGCTGTCTTATTTCGGTGCGGATTCCTCTTTTCGGCGCGGATTCCTGCGTCCGGCGGCTCAGGCGTGCGCCGTGGCGACCGGCCCGTCCCACTCCTGCGGCAGCGCCGTCCCGGCCAGTCCGGCCCCGGCAGGTCCGGCATCGGCCAGTCCGGCCCCGGCACGGGCGGGGAGGACCTCGTCCACGATCTCGTTGAGGACCCGTCCGGCGTACTTCTCCCCCACCCACAGGTGCTTGGCGCCGTCGACCCCCACCACCTGCGCCTGCGGTACGACGGCGAACCTCGCCGCGGCGGCAGCCGGCTGCAAGTAGTCGTCGTGCTCAGGGACCAGGACCTTTAGCGGCTTGCCCGATTTGGCCCATTCCGACAAATGTGTGTCCGTGGCACGGTGCAGCGGCGGCGAGAGCAGCACCGCCCCTTCTATCTCCGAGGCAACGGGCTCCGTGGCGCCGTACATGAGGGCAAGCTCAGTGCCGAAGGACCAGCCGACGAGCCACCGGTTCGGCAGGCCCCGGTCTACGGCGAACCGCACGGCGGCCTCGACGTCGAGCCGCTCGCCGATGCCTTCCTCGAAGGCTCCCCCGCTGGTTCCGCGCGGCGAGGACGTCCCCCGGGTGTTGAACCGCAGCACGGCGATCCCGGCGAGGGCCGGCAGCCGGTAGGAGGCCTTGCGGTAGACGTGTGAATCCATGAAGCCGCCGTGAGTCGGCAGCGGATGCAGCGTAATGAGTGTTGCCTTGATCTCGCCGGACTCCGGGAGCGCCAGTTCGCCCACCAGCCGGTGTCCGTCCGCTGTCCGGAGCTCGACGTTCTCGCGGCGGGCCGGGAGGACGGTGGAAGCGCGGATGGCGGTTGGTGCAGCCGGCTGGGTAAAGACGTACGACGCGGGATCAAAAGTCATGCTGACAACCTTAGCGAAAGCCGTCAGCGATACCGGTATGTCCGTGTGATCCAGCAGTTGCTGTGCCAGTGGCGGCGCTCCGCGAGGCCCGCGGCGGCACCAAAGAGATGGTCCTCGGACCAGACCACCAGGTGGGCGATTCCCGGCAGCACGGCGGTGGAGCAGCCAGGGCAGATGTACGTCTTCTCGGCACGGCTTGTGATGGAGCGCACCATCCATTCGCCGTCCGGCGCGCTCTCGCGGCGGGCGAAGCCTGTCCGGGCGCGCTCCAGGTCAAGTTCCGGCGCCGGGCCGTGCTTGGCTCCGGGCCTGGCAGGCCTGCCGGAGCCTGCGTTTCCGGACGCTGCTTTTCCGGACGCTGCTTTTCCGGACGCTGGGCGGCGGGGGCGGTTGGAACGGGGCATGCTTCCATTCTGCCCCAGGCCGGGGACCGCCCCGCAGACGGTAGAGTGGGCCGGGTGCGTTTAGTCATAGCCCGCTGCTCCGTTGATTACGTCGGCCGCCTCAAAGCCCATCTGCCGCTGGCCACCCGGCTGTTGCTGGTCAAGGCCGACGGTTCGGTCCTGGTCCATTCCGACGGCGGGTCCTACAAGCCGCTGAACTGGATGAGCCCGCCCGCGTCCCTTCGGGTCTCCACCCCCGACGAGGTGGACGTCGAAGTCGGCGTCATCGAGCAGTGGACGGTCCAGTCCGCCAAGACCGATGACCGGCTCATCATCAACATTCATGAACAGATCCACGACACCTCCCACGAGCTGGGCCAAGACCCCGGGCTGATCAAGGACGGCGTCGAGGCAGACCTCCAGCGTCTCCTGGCCGCCCAGATCGAATTGCTCGGCGCCGGCTTCTCACTGATCCGTCGGGAGTACTTCACGGCCATCGGTCCCGTGGACATCCTCGCCCGGGACGCGGACGGCGCCACCGTGGCCATCGAACTCAAGCGGCGCGGCGACATCGACGGCGTCGAGCAGCTCACACGGTATTTGGAGCTGCTCAACCGGGATCCCCTGCTGGCTCCGGTCCGGGGAATCTTTGCTGCCCAGCAGATCAAACCGCAGGCCAAGGTCCTTGCCAAGGACCGCGGAATCGACTGCGTGACGCTCGACTACGACGCCATGCGCGGCGTTGACGACAGTGAGTCCCGGCTCTTCTAACCGGACGCCGCGGGCGCTTGGCGGGCGGCGAATGCCGTTCAGCAGTTCTTTGCACAAAATTTATGCTTTTCTCCGGTAAGGCCGTTGACCTGACGGACGTGTCATGAAATTCTTATACGAGTCTTTGTGTAGGTGTTTTTCATGCTCGCAAGACATGTTGCGAGCGTGGAGCTCCTGCCGCCAAGGTCCTGGTATCCGGGTCCGAAGCCAAGGTTCTTCTCGCAGAGTGACCGAGTGCGGCGTGAAGTGCGCCGGACTTATTCAAGATCCACAATGAGGAGAAACAAATGGCACAGGGAACTGTGAAGTGGTTCAACGCGGAAAAGGGCTTCGGCTTCATCACTCCGGACGACGCTGACGGCGATGTCTTCGTGCACTACTCCGAGATCCAGACCGGCGGCTTCAAGACCCTCGACGAGAACCAGCGCGTTCAGTTCGAGATCGGCCAGGGCGCCAAGGGCCCCCAGGCTACCGGCGTGACGCTGGTCTAGTCTCCGCGGGGAATTGCCTAGTGGCATTCCCGCAAAGAATGATCCCCGGCATTTCTGCCGGGGATCATTTTTTTGCATTGTTGGCAAGTGTTTACGGGGCCGGCGCATTTGGGCCCGTCACCCCATGCCGCGGGGCATTTGGGTCCGGCCATTAGCCCTGCGCTATTAGGACACAGAACATTTGTTCTCCGGTTTTGCGGGTCCGACCCAATGCGTTTCCCGCCGGCCGGGCGTCGCTTGCATCCGGCAGTGCCAATGCCCAGCCGGATCACTCCGCCGGCAGTCCAGCTATCGCACCAAAGTACGCAACAGGCGTGCGCTTTGCCGGACGGACAACCCGGGAAGATATGCGCGGCTCAGGGCCCGGCCCATGGCCGGTAACTGCAACGGATCCTGGTAGTACAGGTAAAGCGTGCGGTATTCCGGTTTGAAACGCGACTTGAAGGTTGCCAGCGAGCGGAATCCGTAGACAGGTTCCAGTGCCTGGCCCACCACGTCAAGAATTCCAGCCAACCCATCCGGCCCCCCGTCGCCACCTCCAGCCTCCCTGCCGTCAGCCTCGCCGCCCGCCGCGCCGTCAGCGCCCGCCGCGCCGTCAGCGCCCGCCGCGCCGTCAGCGGCCGCTTCGCCGTCCGTGCCCGCTGCGCCGCCAGCGTTCGTGTCCGCGGCATCCCCGGGTAGCTCGGCGCCCCGACCGCGCGCATCGTCGCCATGGTCCTTCGCCAGCGGGGAGCCGGAAAGGGAAATGACTTCGACGGTGCCTTTGAGTTCCTGCACGGCGGAGGCGATGAGGAATTCCATGACGCCCGGGAAGGCATCGCCGCGCCGCCGCATGAAGTCCAGCGTCCAGCTCACCAGCCGGCCGTCCTCATACACCGGCAGCCAGCTCGTGACCCCCTGCACGCGTCCGGCGGTGTCCACCGCCAGGCAGCAAAGCACCTCGTCGTCGTCGAGCTCGTCGATGCTGCCGAGCGTGAAGCCCATCTCCGGCACATGCTTTTGGGCCGCCCATTCCTCGGAGACCTCGCTGAGCTGGGCCCGAAGGGGTGCGGGGAATTCGCTGTAGCGCCCCCACACGGCGCGGACACCGGTCTTGGCGGCACGGTTGATGGCGGTGCGGACGTTCTGCCATTCCTTGCCCTTGAACTCGAGTTCCCGAACGGCGAGCCTGGTTTCCTGGGCCACCGCAACGCGGCGGAAACCGCGCGCCCGCAGCATCGGCCAGAGCTCGGCAGTACAGGAGTAGAAACACGGAATCAGGGCGTGCTCGGCACAGTAGCGCATGAAACCTGCCGCGCTCTCCTCGTGGCCGGCGGCCGCTCCGAACGGACCCGCCAACGTCAAGGCCACGTTCCCGTGCTGCTGATAGGCCACGCCGCCGCGCCGGTCCGGCGAGAACCAGAACTTGTTCGGTTCCCACAGGGCCATCCAGGACAGCGAGTCGCCGCCCTGCCGGATGAGCTCCCGGGCCGCGTCCCGGTCCCCGGAGCCGAGGTCGGTGCTGTTCGGCCCGGTGCCGTGCAGCCGGCGGCGCAGAACCAGCCACACGGCGGCCAGGGCCACGCCCCAGAAGATGATGCCGGCGGAGGCGAACAGAAAGGCCTCCACTGCGTTGCGGTTCTGGAAGAGCCGGCTGTAGGACCCGGGAATGGGCAGCGGCAGGTACTGCCGGGCGAGTTCAGCCACCAGGCCCAGCGGCCCGCCGTCGCGGTCCATTCCGCCTGCCGCCAGCCATGCCACTGTGTAGGCTCCGGCCAGCCCCAGCCACGTGCCGCCCACCACGAGGCCCAGGAGCCCCCGGGCCCGCGGCGTCGTCTCCACCCGGAACTGCCGCCGGTTCAGCCAGAGCAGCAGGACCACCAGCAGCGGAACGGCCGCAAGCGGGAGGACGTGGACGAAGCCCGAACCCATCACTGCCGTGTGCGGCCGGTTGGGGAAGTGCGGAATCCGGGCGAACAGGGCCAGGTACACCGTTGCCAGGGCCGCCACCCCCAGCTGGACGATAATCGCGATCCGCAGTGCCAACCGGCGGCCCTGCCGCATGCCGTCGGCACAAATCAACAGCAAGACCACCGGGACGACCGCCAGCGCGAGGCCAAGCGGACCGGCAAACCCGGCCCGGCCGGCCTCCAGACATCTGCCGTCAACGGTACCGCCGCAGTTCGCCTCCAGCTGGCTCAACGTGGGCAGCGGATTGAGCACGACGTCGCGCAGCAAGGCAAGCGGCCCGGTGGGAGTGCTGACCACGGCCGTGAGGATCGGTCCGACCGCGAAAATGGCGACCGTGAGAGCCAGCAGGTTGCGCGTTTCACGTCCAGTGGAGCGGTGGCGGTGCAGGGTTCCCCGGTCGCCCTGGATCCACCAGCCCGCGGCCAGGCCGGCTAGGGCTCCGGTCAGCCACACCACCGTCTCCGGATGCCCCACGTAGAGCACAAGCAGCAGCGAGGCTGCCACACCGGCGGTCCGCAGCCGCCGTTGCCACAGCGCGGGCAGCAGCCCGCTGGCCGCCAGGGCCACGGCCAGGACGGCGGCATAGGGGCCGATCAGCCGGGCATTGACCATGAGGCCGAGCCAGCCGTCGCCGAGATACCCGGCCAGCTGGGTGATCAGCAGGAACAGTGTCACAGCCGCGAACTGGGCCGCGAAGAAGAAGACGGCCGTCCGCACCGAGCCAAGCCGCCGTTCGGCCAGGCCCAGGAGCAGCAGGATCATGAGCGAGGCCGCGAGGTAGGCCAGCAGGTTGGTGGCGAAAAACAGGGATGTGAACATCGACCACCACTGCCCCGCCCTCAGCCCCGGGGCGCTGACGGAGGCGACGGGCAGCAGAGCGCGCGGCGGGCCGGACAGGAAGCTTCCGGTGAGTGCCCCGATGCCCAGGAAGGCCGCGAGGACGGCCAGCGTGAACGGCACGGCACGGAAGTGCGCCTGCGTCCGCCGCAGGCCGTGCTGCCAGACGCCCAGCCAGGACGGGCCCTCGGGCCGCGGCCGGCCGGGCCGGGTGGAGCTGGTGGTGCTCTGCTGGCTCATGCCGGGATCGCCCAGCGCCGGGCCAGGAAGTCCAAGCCGCCGGAGAGGCGAAGGCCGTCCAGGAAGTCCACCGCGGCTAGCGCCAGGTGCCGACGCCGATGACGGGTCCGGCCTCCAGCCAGGACGACAGTCCCGTGTACGCGTCAAAGCGCATCGCAAGAAGAACCGGTTGCCCCTCGTAGCGGAGCTCCACAATCACGGCGTCAGGCTGGACTTTGAGGAGTTCGGATTCCGTAGGCTTGCGCCGGCCAAGCAGTTCCAGGGAACTGCGCCGGAAGGTGTGTTTGGGACGGACACTGAGTGAAACCAGGCGGAACCACTCGAGGTCGTTGTCCTGATAACGACAAACCCCCATCTGCCAGCTTTTTCCAGCCGTGCAAATGGAGGCGTCCACCGTGCCGAGGGCGCGCCGCAGGTTGAAGCGGCGCACCCCCGAAAGGCACAGTGCAAAGACCAGCAACGCAAACGCAGTTGCCAGGAGGATGAACGGCAAACCAATATCGTTCATCAAGGTCGTGCTAGCGGATCCCCGCAGTAGCCGCTTCGCCCATTTGGGCGTTGTCAGCGACAATGACCACCCTGTTGTTGTCGACAGAGAAGAATCCGCTGTCGACAGCTACAGAGATACGGTCACCGGACACCGGCTCAATAGCCAGCTCACCTTCGGCCAGAATCGCCAGCAGGGGCGAGTGGCCGGGCAGGATTCCGATTTCACCATCGCTGGTGCGGGCCTTGACCATCTTGGCCGCTCCGGACCACACGAAGTGATCCGCTGCGACAATCTCAACCTCAAGCTCAGCCATATTACTTGGTCTGTTCCTGGATCTTGGCCCACTGGCGCTCGACGTCGTCCAGGCCGCCGACGTTGAAGAACGCCTGCTCTGCAACGTGGTCAAGTTCGCCGTCGCAGATCGCGGTGAAGCCTTCAACGGTGTCCTTGATGGACACGGTGGAGCCCTCGACGCCGGTGAACTGCTTGGCGGTGTAGGTGTTCTGCGAGAGGAACTGCTGGATGCGCCGTGCACGCGAGACAACGATCTTGTCTTCTTCAGAGAGTTCGTCAACGCCGAGGATGGCGATGATGTCCTGAAGTTCCTTGTTCTTCTGCAGGATCTGCTTGACGCGTACGGCCGTGTTGTAGTGGTCGTGGCCGATGTACTGCGGATCCAGGATGCGGGAGGTCGACGTCAGCGGGTCAACGGCCGGGTACAGACCACGGGAAGCGATTTCACGGGAAAGTTCCGTGGTCGCGTCCAGGTGTGCGAAGGTCGTGGCCGGAGCCGGGTCGGTGTAGTCATCTGCGGGAACGTAGATGGCCTGCATCGAGGTGATCGAGTGGCCCTTGGTGGACGTGATGCGCTCCTGGAGGAGACCCATCTCGTCAGCCAGGTTGGGCTGGTAGCCCACGGCCGACGGCATGCGGCCGAGGAGGGTGGAGACCTCGGAGCCTGCCTGCGTGAAGCGGAAGATGTTGTCGATGAAGAGCAGCACGTCCTGGTTCTGCACATCGCGGAAGTACTCCGCCATGGTCAGGGCGGACAGTGCCACGCGCAGACGCGTTCCCGGCGGCTCATCCATCTGGCCGAATACAAGGGCGGTGTCCTTGAGGACGCCTGCCTCTTCCATTTCAACCCAGAGGTCGTTGCCTTCACGGGTGCGCTCGCCAACACCGGCGAACACCGAGGTGCCACCGAAGTTGCGGGCAACACGGGTGATCATTTCCTGGATCAGCACGGTCTTGCCGACGCCGGCACCACCGAACAGACCGATCTTGCCACCCTTGATGTAAGGGGTGAGGAGGTCGATCACCTTGATGCCGGTTTCCAGCATCTCGGTGGAGCCTTCCAGGGTCGCGAAGGCGGGAGCCTTGCGGTGGATGGGCCAGCGTTCGCTGATCTGCAGCTCGGACTCGGTCACGTCGAGGGGCTGGCCCAGCACGTTGAAGATGTGGCCCTTGACGCCGTCGCCCACGGGCACGGAGATCGGGGCGCCGGTGTCCACCACGTTGGTACCGCGGACGAGTCCGTCGGTGGCCTGGAGTGCGATGGCGCGGATGACGTTGTCGCCCAGGTGCAGGGCAACCTCAAACGTGATGGTCTTGGTCTCACCGTTGAGTGTGATCTCGGTGGTGAGTGCGTTGTAAATCGAGGGGATTGCGTCAGCCGGGAATTCGACGTCGACAACCGGGCCAATAACACGTGCAATACGGCCGGTAGCACCGGACGTTGCGGCTACGTGTTCGGTAGCAGTGGCAGTCATCTCTCTCACTTCACTCAGTAGATGGCGTGGGGTTAAGTTTATCTTTTGTTGCAGGTACAGCTGGATCCGGACTCGTGCTGGCTAGGACGCGTTCAAGGCGTCGGCACCGGCCACGATTTCGGAAAGCTCCTGCGTAATTTCAGCCTGGCGGGCAGTGTTGCGCAGACGCGTGTACTTCTTGATGAGGTCCGTCGCGTTGTCGCCGGCGGACTTCATCGCCCGCTGGCGGGCTGCGAGCTCGGAAGCTGCTGCCTGCAACATGGCGGCGAAGATACGTGATTCGATGTAGCGCGGCAGCAGGGCATCGAGAACCTGCTCCGCTTCCGGCTCGAACTCGTAGAGAGGCAGCAGGTCCGATTCGGACGCGGCCGTCTCTTCGACAACCTCGAGCGGCAGCAAACGGACAACCGTCGGCTCCTGCGTCACCATCGACTTGAAGCGGGTGTAGACGACGTGGATTTCGTCGACGCCGCCCTCTTCGTAGGCGGTTGCGAAGTCAGCCAGCAGCGCTTCACTGACTTCCCGCGCGGTCGCGAACTCCGGAGCGTCCGTGTTGCCGGTCCATACGCGGTCGTACGGACGGTTCCGGAAGTCGAAGTACGCCTGCCCCTTGCGGCCGACCAGGAACGTCTTGACTTCCTTGCCTTCCTCGTGGAGCAGCTCGTTGAGGCCTTCGGCCTGCTTGAGGACGCTCGCCGAGTACGAACCTGCGAGGCCACGGTCCGAGGTGATGACCAGGACGGCGGCCCGGCGGATCTGCGCCGGCTCGGTGACCAGCGGGTGGTCGATTTCGCTCTGACTTGCGACAGCAGAAACGGCACGCGTGATCGCGTTTGCGTAAGGCAGTGAAGCTGCTACGCGTGCGCGGGCCTTGCCGATGCGCGAGGTAGCGATCAGTTCCATCGCCTTGAAGATCTTGCGCATCGACGTCGTCGAGCTAATCTTCTGGCGGTAGACCCGGATCTGGGCTCCCATACTTATCCTTTCCTAAGATCCCGATGGCCGGGACTGCCGGAACCCGTGCGGGTCCCGGCAGTCCCTGCCAGCGAAACTAGCGCTTCTGCTTGACGATTTTTTCCTGGTCGACCTGATCCTCGCCGATGGGGGCGTGCTCCTCGTGCCCCGCACCGACCAGGAGGTTGTCTCCCTCGCCGAAGAAGCCCTTCTTGAAGTCCACGATTGCGGTCTTCAGCGCTTCAGCGGTGTCATCGTCCATGACGTTGGTCTGGGCCAGGGTCGTCAGGATGGAGGACTTGTGCTTGAGGTGCTCCAGGAACTCGGTCTCGAAGCGGTTGATGTCTTCAACCGGAACGTCGTCGAGGTAGCCGTTGGTGCCGGCCCAGATGGAGACGACCTGGTTCTCGACCGGGAACGGCGAGTACTGGCCCTGCTTGAGCAGTTCCATCAGGCGGGCACCACGGGTCAGCTGCTGACGCGAGGCTGCGTCCAGGTCCGAGGCAAACATGGCGAAGGCCTGCATGTCGCGGTACTGGGCCAGTTCCAGCTTCAAAGTACCGGAGACCTTCTTCATGGACTTGACCTGAGCGGCGCCGCCAACGCGGGAGACGGACACGCCGACGTCCACAGCGGGGCGCTGGTTGGCGTTGAAGAGGTCCGACTGCAGGAAGATCTGGCCATCGGTGATGGAGATCACGTTGGTCGGGATGTAAGCGGACACGTCGTTCGCCTTGGTCTCGATCAGCGGGAGGCCGGTCATCGAGCCTGCACCGAGCTCGTCAGAGAGCTTGGCACAACGCTCCAGCAGACGGGAGTGCAAGTAGAAGACGTCGCCCGGGTAGGCTTCGCGTCCCGGCGGGCGGCGGAGCAGCAGTGACACTGCACGGTAGGCCTCGGCCTGCTTGGACAGGTCATCGAACACGATGAGGACGTGCTTGCCGCCGTACATCCAGTGCTGGCCGATGGCCGAGCCGGCGTACGGTGCCAGGTACTTGAAGCCGGCGGGGTCGGACGCGGGGGAAGCCACGATCGTGGTGTATTCCAGTGCGCCGTTGTCCTCAAGGGTCTGGCGCACGGCCGCGATCGTGGACGCCTTCTGGCCGATGGCCACGTAGATGCAGCGCACCTGCTTGGTGACATCGTTCGAAGCCCAGTTGGCCTTCTGGTTGATGATCGTGTCGATGGCGATAGCCGACTTGCCGGTCTGGCGGTCACCGATGATCAGCTGGCGCTGGCCGCGGCCGATCGGGATCATCGCGTCGATGGCCTTCAGGCCGGTCTGCATCGGCTCGTGAACCGACTTACGCTGGGTCACGCCGGGTGCCTGGAGTTCCAGGGCACGGGTGGTTTCGGCCTTGATGTCACCAAGGTCATCGATGGGCTGGCCCAGGGGGTCAACCACGCGGCCGAGGAAGGCGTCGCCAACCGGCACGGACAGAACCTGTCCGGTGCGGTGGACTTCCTGGCCTTCTTCGATCCCGGTGAAGTCACCGAGGACGATTACACCGATCTCGCGGACGTCAAGGTTCTGGGCCAAGCCCAGGGTGCCGTCTTCGAAGCGAAGCAGCTCGTTCGCCATGACCGAGGGAAGGCCCTCAACACGGGCGATGCCGTCACCTGCGGTTGTTACACGGCCGACCTCTACGCGCTCTGCGTTTCCGGGTTCGTAGGACGCCGCGAACTCGTTCAACGCATTACGGACGTCGTCGGCGTTGATGGTCAATTCGGCCATCTGCAGTCCCTGCTCTCCTGTTTTCGTGATCATCGTTGCTCACGATGACCGGGGTTTCTTGTCGTTAGGTTGTGCTTGTCCGGCTAGCTAGGCAATCTGACGCTGGAGCTGGCCCAGGCGACCGGCGACCGAAGCGTCAACCACTTCGTCACCTACCTGGATCCGGATGCCACCGATCAGTGCCGGGTCGACGTTCATGTTGATCTTGAGCTCGCGCCCGTAAAGGGCGTTGAGGCCCGTCTGCAGGCGGCTGGTCTGCGTCTCCGTCAACGGACGGGTGACGCTGACCGTCGCAATCCAGCGCTCTTGGCGCTTGGCTGCAAGCTCGGCGAAACGACGAACCAGCTTGGTGACCTTGAGACCGCGCGGAGCCGTGACGGCCTGCGCGATCAGTACTTTCGCTTCCTCGCTCGCACCGGGTACGAGCTTCTCCGCGAGAGTCACCTTGGCGGCCGGGCTGGCCTGCGGCTCGGACAGAGCACGCTGGACCTCGTGGCTGGACTCGACAGACTGGTTGAAGGCGAACAGATCGTTCTCCAGGGATTCCAGTCCGGTGAGCCCGGAGGCAGAGACGGCCGACTTGTTCTCGGCAACAGCGATGACCACCGAAGCGGCAAGAGTCTCGAGTGCATCGCCGATATCCCGTGCCGATGCCCAGCGGGAGCTGGCCAGTCCGGCACTGATCTCCACAGCATCAGCGGACACTTTTCCGCCGAAGAGCTGCTTGACCAGCGACGACTTTTCGTCGCCGCTGCGGGACGGGTCAGTCAAGGCACGGCGCAAACCAGCCGAGCTGTCCACGGTTCCCAGGATTCCGAAGAGGTCCTTCGCCAACTGCAGCGACGCGGTGGGAAGCTTGGCTTCCAGGGCCGCCAGCGCAGCGGCCAGCGATTCGCTCGATACACCTGCCATTACTTAGCTACACCCGCGTTCTGGTTCTCCAGATCTGCCAGGAAGCGGTCCACCACTCGGGCCGACCGTGCATCGTCGCTCAGAGCCTCGCCGACGATGCGGCTCGCCAGCGTGGTGGCCAGCGTGCCGACCTCCGCGCGGAGCGACACAACGGCCGCCTGACGCTCGGATTCGATCTGCGTGTGGGCCTGTGCGGTGATGCGGGCAGACTCGGCAGCCGCCTTCTCCTTCAGCTCTGCAAGGATCTGGGCACCTTCGGCGCGTGCTTCCTCGCGGATGCGGTTGGCTTCAGTGCGGGCTTCCGTGAGCTGCTGCTTGTACTCTTCGAGCGCTGCGGAGGCCTCGGCCTGGGCCTTTTCGGCCTTGGCGATGCCACCCTCGATGGCCTCGGCCCGCTCCGCGAAGGTCTTCTCGAACATCGGGACAACGTACTTGACCACAATGAACAGGAGGAGAGCAAAGCCTGCGAAGACGACAAGCATCTCCCAAGGATTGGGAACGAGGGGGTTAGTACCGCCTTCGGTGGCGGCTGAGATGATCGCTTGATTCATATTTCACCCGTCCTTATCTACTCGGTTCTGGATTTTCGGTTTGTTCTGTTTACTTGAGAACGAACGCGAAGACCAGGCCCAGGATGGCGAGGGCTTCAGTCAGCGCGAGGCCGAGGAATGCGATCGGCTGCAGGACGCGCTGGGCTTCCGGCTGACGTGCCACACCGTTGATGTAAGCGGCGAACACGAGACCCACACCGATACCACCGCCGATGGCGGAGAGGCCGTAGCCGACGAGGTTGATGGAGCCGTTGATGGAGCCTTCCATTTTTCTTCCTTTCAAGATGCCACCCATGTGGCAGGTTGTTTGGGTTGCTTCATCCCCGTGAGGGGAAGACTATGTTGTGCCTTAAGGCGTGGTGCCCGCTGGCGCTTTGCCTAGTGGCTGTCCGCGTGCAGTGCGCCTTCGATGTAAATCGCGGTCAGCAGTGTGAAGACGTAGGCCTGCAGCACCATGATCAGCGCTTCGAGCATGTACATGGCGATGGCGCCGGCAAGGACGAGTACGGACGCGCCCTTGAGGAGGACGTTTTCCTGCATCACGAGGAATTCGATGCCCGCACCGGAGATCATCACGATCAGGTGGCCGGCCAGCATGGTGGCGAACAGACGAAGGCTGTGCGTGACCGGGCGGACCAGGAAGTTGGAGATGATCTCGATCGGGACGACGATCGGAAGAATGTAGAACGGCACACCGGAAGGAACCGTTGCCAGCTTGAAGTACTTCAGGCCGTTCCTCTTGATGCCGATGCCGATCCAGGTCACGTACACGATCAGTGCGAGTACGTAGGCCCCGCCGACGTGCGAGAAGGTCGGAAGCTGGATCACGGGGATCGCACCGTAGATGTTGTTCACCAGAATGAAGAAGAACAGGGTGAACAGCAGCGGGACGTACTTCATGAAGTCCCGGCCGCCGATGATGTCCTTGGCGATGCCGTTGCGGACGAAGCTGTAAGCGGCCTCGCCTGCGAACTGCAGCTTGCCGGGGACGAGCTGCTGCTTCCGCGCAGCTAGCAGAAAGAATGTAGCGATAATGACGACCGAGAGGATTACCAGCAGCATCTGCTTGGAAAATCCGTCGGCCGCACCCCAAGGCAGGATAGCCGGCAGGTGAAGTTCTTCAATTCCAGGAGGCGTGAAGGTTCCTGAATCTTGGGCCGGGAGCGCAAGCGCGATCAACGCGTTTCCTCTCTGCAGTGTCCATCATTGGGCGTTGGTCGGGGACCGGCGACATTGCTGCCCGCCTCTCCCCCTGTGAAATTATTTGGCATTACTGTTCCTCGTCCTTGGACGGGCCACGTGCAGCATTGTCCCCATCAGCTAAAGTTCTGTTGCTGGTGAGGCCGTGCATATGAGAAAGATAGAACCCTCCCGCAGCTCCAAGCAGAGCGCCTGCGAGCACAATCCAGCGGGTTCCCCACAGAATATCCAGTCCCCACCCTATCAAACTCCAGACGATGATTCCGCCAACAATGTAGCTGAAGACGGCGATGCCGGCGTTGTATCCGCCGTCGCTTCCGTCCGCGGATACACCGGGGGCGCCGGCCGTTGTTTTGGGGGTTCGGGCTGCCTTGTTTTGAGGTCCGGAAAGCGGCCCGGCATCTGGCTTACGGCGAGTTTTGCGGCTAAACATCGGTGCCGCCTTTTTGGGTGTCGGGATCGTTGTAAATCTGGAGCCTTGCCTTGCTGAAACCGTAAATCTCGGCTGCCTGCCAAACCACCACGGTGACGACGGCGCCGATAAGGAACCAGCGGCCGTGCAGCCACGCCGGGGCCCCGATGACAAAGAGGACAACCGCAAAGCCCACAACTTTGACGAAATACGTCGCGACGAACAATCCGATCGCACCGGAGGGGTTGTTTCGGCCAACGAAGTGGCCGACGGCGAGGCTGATGGCGAAGAACGCCATCACCAGGGCTCCCCCGAAAAGGGAAGACCAGAACCCCACGGCACCGTTGAAGATATAGGCGGCGACGCCCGTCAGCAGGAGGGCGACGGCGGAGGCTGCCGAACTCATGGCCAGAAGCTTCAGCCACAAGGATTTTGTGGGGCCGGAGACCCCAACGGGTCCGGCGCCGGACGCGGGTCCGGGTTCGGCGTTGGAGGTCATGAGATCCCAATCGTCGCGGGGGGTGCTGGTCAGGGCCGGCGGCGAAGCGCCGACGCCCCGCAATTCTACATTAGATAGAAATTATTCGGTAAAGCGGGTCGGTAACAGCTCACTCCGGCATGCCGGGCAGGCTAGTCCTGCGTGGCGGCCCTCTGGTCCGGACCCCGGTGGCGGAGGTACGGCCATGCGGTCACTACAGCCATGATTGCCGCTGCGGCGAGGTCGACGGCGAGGACGATATGCCACGGGAAGATCGCGAAGGCGAGGCCGCCAAAGGCGAGGATGCAGGTCCACAGGTACATCAGCACCACAGCGCCGCGGTGCGAGTACCCGATGTCCAGCAGTTTGTGATGCAGGTGCCCGCGGTCCGCCGACCACGGCGAACGGCCCAGCGCGGTCCGCCGCACAACCGCCATGCACAGGTCCAGGAGCGGCAGGAACAGGACGGCGAACGGCAGCAGAATCGGGATGATGGTGGGGATACCGCTCGCCCTGTCGTAGAGCCCCGAGGTGATCTGGCCCGTGGACACCACACCGGCCGAGGCCATGAGCAGTCCGATCAGCATGGCTCCGGAGTCTCCCATGAAGATCTTCGAGGGGAACCAGTTGTGCGGCAGGAAGCCGACGCAGCCGCCCACCACAATCGCCGTCAGGAGGGTGGCCAGGTCCGAACGGTCCAGCAGCACAGCGGTCCGGTGCACCCAGTAAGCGGTAAGGAAGAATGCCGCTCCGCCGATGATCGCCACGCCCGCGGCGAGGCCGTCAAGTCCGTCGATGAAGTTGAAGGCATTCATGGTGGTCACGATCAGCCCGGCCGTCAGCACGACGCTCACCACTTCATTTTGAATCACCAGCGGCTCGGGGATGAACGGGATGACCGTCATCCGCACCCCCCAAGTGGCCACAACTACCGCCGCGGCGCTCTGGCCAATCAGCTTGACCCACCACCGCAGGTCCAGCAGATCGTCGGCAACGCCGACGAGCACAATCACGCCGGCGCCCGCCAGGATGCCCCAGGGCGCCGCGTTGCTTCGGAAGATGTCCTTGACGAAGAACGAATTGCTGGCCACGACCAGCGCCACCAGGACCCCGGCAAAGATACCCAGGCCGCCGAGCCGGGACACCGGCGTCGAATGCATGTCGCGGCTGCGGATCGGGGAATACAACTCCATCCGGTGGCCGACAAGCCGGGCACCCCAGGTGGCCGCATAGCTCACGAGCGCTGCCGTCAGCATCATGAGCAGGTACATGATCACCGGAAAACCACCGGCCCCGGAGTGTCAGCGCAGGCTACACACGGCGGCACGCTCCGCATCCTCGGAAACACCGGTGAGCTGCAGAAATGGGGTGGATTCAATTGCCGTGGAACTGTCTTTCGAAAAATGAAACTTCTCCGTCGCCGTGCTCAGGGCAGGCATTGCGTAGTGCCTGACAGGGCTGTATTACAGTGGACTCTAGTCAAGATACTAATGCCAACGGCCACCTGTCTTCGCGTCACACGGCCCTCCGCCGGCGGGAAAACCACTGACGGTCGTGCTGAAAGGACCCCGCGATGACCCCCTCGGTTGCAGTTGCTGCCGTGACGTTTGACCGTCCCAGGGAGCTGGCAGTCCTGTTGGACGCGATCAACAACCAGACCGCTCCGGTGCGCTCCATTTGCCTCGTCGACAGCGGCACGGTGCCTTCCAAGGACGTCTCCGACCGGCACGCCAACGTGGACTATGTCCGCTCCGAGGCGA
>NZ_RBIR01000005.1 GCF_003634095.1 Arthrobacter oryzae | reverse complement strand
AACCGCCACCCCCGGGAAAACGGGAGAAAACGGCTGCACAAAATTTGAAACCAGCTAAAAACACCAGACCACACCACGGTGTGGCGGGCCCGGCAAATTCAACCAATTCAATACAATAAATTGGTATCAACAAACTTGGCACACTATTGAGTTCTCAAACAACAGACACACCCGGCACCACCACAACCACACGGTCGAGGATCGCTCCGGAGCAACTTTTCAAACTTACCCGCTCGCTTCACCCTAGTCAAATCGGCGATCCAAACTCAGTCTTGCCATAGGCTTCTGGGTCTTGGTGGCCGTTCAACTCCGGGGAGCAGCGCGGAAATAAACTCTACCACCACTTGGCCCGGCTGACAAAGCAGCCCGGTTGAGGGTACGAAAAAGCCCGGAATCACGGGGATTCCGGGCTTCTCGCGGATGCCACTCAACGCCAACGAGTGCCGGCTTTCCCGGCGTCGTGCCTAACTCAGCGGCTTGAAGTACGCTGCCCCGAGCGGGGGCAGCGTGACCGTGAGCGTAGCCGGCTGTCCGTCAATGCCCTCGGGCGTCGCCGTCAGGGTTCCCGTGTTGTCCACGCCGGAACCGCCATAGGTGGTGGCATCGGTATTGAGCACTTCCTGCCATTCACCCGCAACAGGGACGCCGAGGACATAGCCCGTGTGCGGGCCGCCGGAGAAGTTCACCGCGCAGACCAGCGGCGTGCCGTCCGCAGCCCGGCGGATGAACGTCAATACGTTGCGGTCCGAGTCTCCGCCATTGATCCACTGGAAACCCTCGTGATTGTTGTCCTGCTCGTACAGGGCCGGCGTGGCGCGGTAAAGCTCGTTCAGGTCCTTGGTCAGGAGCTGAATGCCCTGGTGCGCGGGGATGTCGGCGAGCCACCAGTCCAGGCCGTACTGCTCCGACCACTCTGCCTCCTGGCCAAATTCGGTGCCCATGAAGATCAGCTGCTTACCCGGGTGCGCCCACTGATATCCGAGGAATGCACGCAGGTTGGCGAGCTGCTGCCACCGGTCCCCGGGCATCTTGCGCAACATGGAGCCCTTGCCGTGAACCACTTCGTCATGGCTGATCGGCAGCAGGAAGTTCTCCGAGAACGCGTAAATGATCGAGAAGGTGATGGTGCCGTGGTGCCACCTGCGGTTGTAAGGGTCCTCGGCCATGTACTTGAGCGAGTCGTGCATCCAGCCCATGTTCCACTTGATGCCGAAGCCCAGGCCGCCGCCGCTCGTGGGCGCGGTGACGCCGGGGAACGCGGTGGATTCCTCGGCGATCATGACAGCCCCCGGGTGGGTCTTGTAGACCGTCGCGTTGACCTCCTGGAGGAAGGAGATCGCCTCCAGGTTCTCGCGGCCGCCGAACCGGTTGGGCTGCCACTGCCCCTCTTCGCGGGAATAATCCAGGTACAGCATGGAGGCGACCGCGTCCACGCGCAGGCCGTCGATATGGAACTCCTCGAGCCAGTACAGCGCATTGGCCACGAGGAAGTTGCGCACCTCCCGGCGCCCGAAATCGAAGATAAGCGTTCCCCAGTCCGGGTGCTCGCCCAGGTTCGGGTCGGCGTGTTCGTAGAGGGCCTCGCCGTCGAACCGGGCCAGCGCCCACTCGTCCTTGGGGAAGTGCGCCGGGACCCAATCCAGGAGCACGCCGATGCCGGCCTGGTGGAGTTCATCGACGAGGTGCCGGAATTCATCCGGGTGCCCGAACCGCGAGGTTGGCGCGAAGTACGACGTGACCTGGTAGCCCCAAGAGCCGCCAAAGGGGTGCTCGGCCACGGGCATGAATTCCACGTGGGTGAAGCCGAGCCATTTGACGTACTCCACCAGTTCCTTGGCCAGTTCACGGTACCCCAGCCCCATCTTCCAGGAGCCAAGGTGGACCTCGTAGACGCTCATGGCCGAGTTGTGGGGGTCGCGTCCGGCGCGGGCCTGCATCCACTCGGCATCCCTGAAGACGTACGAGGGCTCCACCACCCGGGAAGCCGTCAGCGGCGGGATCTCCGTCCCGAATGCCAGCGGATCCGCCTTCTCCACCCAGTAACCGTGCCGGGTCCGGAGTTCAAACTTGTAGCACGCCCCTGCTACAACGCCCGGGATGAACAGTTCCCAGACGCCGGTGGAACCCAGTGAGCGCATGGAGTGTTCCCGGCCGTCCCAGCCGTTGAAGTCGCCCTTGACGCGCACTGCTTGGGCGTTCGGGGCCCAGACGGCGAAGGACACGCCGTCGACGTCGCCCAGCGAGGACTTGTAGTGCTGCACGTGCGCGCCGAGGGCGTCCCAGAGGCGCTCGTGCCGGCCCTCACCGATCAGGTGGAGGTCCACTTCGCCGATGGTCGGCAGGTAGCGGTAGGGGTCGTCCACGACCTGCGGTTCTTGGTCCTTGTAGGTCACCTCGAGGCGGTAGTCCGGGACGTGCCCGCGCTCGATCGGTTCCATCACGGCCACCCACACACCGCCGGATTCGTGGGTCATGGGGACCGCGCCCGCGGACGTTACGACCGAGACCGCTTCGGCCAAGTGCTTCACAGCCCGGATGGTGACGTGGCCGTGGTCATCCAGGTGCGCGCCAAGGACCGAGTGCGGCGCGTGATGTTCGCCGGACGCGACGCGTGCCAGGGTTTCACTGTCCAGGGGCAGGGGCGTTCCGGGCCGATCGATACTTGCTGATCCTGTCATTTGTATACCTTCCGCTGCGGCTCCGGCGGCAACGCCGGAGCCTGTACTGCCGAGGAGACGACGTGATGCATTCACCGGGATGGAGAGCCAGTCCGGCCTGTTTCTTAGTTCGTAGATGACTTCATAGAGGGCCTTGTCGAGCCACAGCGCTACAAAGAGCGGCGAGTCGCGGTCGATGCTGCCGGGGATGACGTCTGCGTAGCCGGCAAGGAAAGCCTCGGAGCAGTCGTCCGCCCACGTCGCCGGGACCACGGCACCGGGATTCTCGCGGACGGCCGCGCCGGCGGCATAGTCAAAGGACCGCAGCATGCCCACGACATCGCGGAGCGGGACGTCGGGGAAGTTGCGTTCGGAGATGGGCCGCAGCGGCTCGCCTTCGAAGTCCAGGATGGCCCAGCGCGGCGCCGCGCCTGCACGGCCCGGAACCTGCAGGATCTGCCCGAGGTGGAGGTCGCCGTGGATGCGCTGGAGCTGCCCGGCGCTGGTCCCCTCGAGCCGAGCGAGGAGGTGGTCCAGCTGGTCTTGAAAGGGCCCGACGGCGTCGCCGGCCTGCGCCCAGGACTGGCGGACGCGCTGGGCTACTCCGGGGGCGATGTCCTGGCCCGGCACGGATTCGGTGGCTGTGCCCAGCGCCTCGGCGAGACGCCGGTGCACGGTTGCCGTGGCCGCTCCCAGGGCGCGGGCTTCGGCGGCGAACCCGATCCCCCGGCTTGCCGCGTCGACGGCGAGCCGCCAGGCATCGAGTCCGCCGGAGAGGAATTCGTGCACCACGGCGAGTTCGCCGCGGGCGGGACGGGCTGCAACGGCCGGTTCCTCGGGTGCGCCGGCCGGCGTCTCCCACTCCCCCGCCACCCACCCCAGGGTCGCCGGGACCTCTTCGGTACGCCCGGCGGTCAGTGCCGCGCCGATTTCGACCTCGGGGTTGTGCCCTTCCGACAACACCCGGAAGAACTTCACGATGGCCGCCGTGCCGCCGTCGTCGACGATCACCGAACTGTTCGACTGTTCGCCGGAGAGCACCTTCACCGTTCCCGTGGCGAACGGCAAGCGGTAGCCGGACTCCACCAGGTGGCCGGTGGCGTTCCCCGACGGCGTGCTCCCGCCGTGGCGCATCAGGTCCAGCCAGGCGGCGACGAAGAAGGCGTCGTGGACGCCGTCGTAGACCCACCGGTGGGCGGGGTTGGCGCGGGTCCCGGGAAGCTCGCCGACCAGGGCTCGTTCTGCCCCGGGCAGCGGTTCATTGCGGAAGCTCAGCGGCACCTGGACGACGTCGGTCCGGTTGCCATCGGGGGTGGGATAGGTCACGGCCAGCAGCAGCACCTCAAACGCCGCCCCGCCGGGAATCCCCTCACCGTCGCTGGAGTCGAGGCGCAGGCCGCCCGCCGGCGCGAAGCTGAACTCCGCGCTCTTGACGGGGAACCACCGCTGGCGCGGCAGCCAGGCGCCAAGCAGTCCGCTCAGGGCCGGGGGAAGGGTAGGTCGGGTCATCTCAGCCTTCGATGGACAGGACAGGCATCGCCTGGGTAAACGGGGATGCCGGATTGGAGGATGCGGAGCGGATCCGCAGCCAGAAGAAATCGTGGCTGCCCAGCGTCAGCGTCAACGTCCCGTCGTCGCCGATCCCCGGGAAGGCCTGGCCGCCGAAGACGTCGCGGAGGCCCCGGCCGGCGAACTTCGGCACCCGCAAAGTGGTTGCCACGGGGTGCTGCGAGAGGTTGAAGGCGCACAGGATGGTCTCGGCGTCCTCGCCGGCGGCGTTGCCCTCGGGGAGCTCGCGCAGGTAGGCGAGGACGACGTCGTGGTCTGCTTCCACGTGCTTGAATCCGCCCAGCCCGAAGGCGGGGTGGTTCTTGCGGACGCTCAGAATCTGGCGGGTCCAGCGCAACAGTGAACCCGAATGCGCCGCCTCGGCCTCCACGTTCGCCATGCTGTAGTTGTAGACCAGCGACTGGATCACCGGCAGGTACAGCTTTCCGGGGTCGGCGTTGGAGAACCCGGCGTTCCGGTCCGGGTTCCACTGCATCGGGGTGCGGACGGCGTCGCGGTCCTCGAGCCAGATGTTGTCCCCCATGCCGATTTCGTCACCGTAGTACAGGAACGGGCTGCCCGGCAGGGACAGCAGCAGGGCATTGATGAGCTCGATTTCGGAGCGGGAGTTATCCAGCAGCGGTGCCAGCCGGCGTCGGATGCCGATGTTGGCGCGCATACGCGGATCCGGCGCGTACCAGCCGAGCATCGCGGCGCGCTCGTCGGCGGTGACCATTTCCAGGGTCAGTTCGTCGTGGTTGCGCAGGAACGTGCCCCACTGGGCACCTTCCGGGATGTCCGGGGTGTCCTTCATCGTCTCGATGATGGGCGCCGCCTTCTGGTCCCGCAGCGCGTAGTACAGGCGCGGCATGATCGGGAAGTGGAACGCCATGTGGCACTCCGGTTCCTCCTCGGTGCCGAAGTACTCCACCACCTCGGCGGGCGGCTGGTTCGCCTCGGCGATGATCACGCGGCCCGGGTAGCTCTCATCGACCATCCGGCGCAGCTGGCGCAGGAACTCGTGGGTCTGCGGCAGGTTCTCGCAGTTGGTGCCCTCTTCCTCGAAGAGGTACGGAATCGCGTCGGCGCGGAACCCGTCGATGCCCTGGTCCAGCCAGAACCGGACGACGTCGAAGAGCGCGTCAATGACTTTGGGGTTCTCGAAGTTGAGATCGGGCTGGTGGCTGAAGAACCGGTGCCAGAAGAACTGCCGGCGGATGGGGTCGAAGGTCCAGTTGGATTCCTCGGTGTCAACGAAGATGATGCGGGCGTCTTCGTATTTCTCGTCCGTGTCGCTCCAGACGTAGAAGTCGCCGAAGGGCCCCTCGGGATCCTTGCGCGATTCCTGGAACCACGGGTGCTGGTCCGAGGTGTGGTTCAGCGGCAGGTCGATGATCACCCGGACCCCGCGGGCATGGGCCTCCGCGACGAGCCGTTTGAAGTCGCTGATGGTCCCGAACTCGTCCAGCACGGAGTTGTAATCCGAGATGTCGTAACCGCCGTCGCGCAGCGGCGACTGGAAGAAGGGCGGGAGCCAGAGGCAGTCCACCCCCAGCCACTGCAGGTAGTCCAGTTTCTCGATCAGGCCGTGGAAGTCACCCGAGCCGTCGCCGTTGCCGTCCGCGAAGCCCCGGACCAGCACCTCGTAGAACACCGCTTTGCGGTACCAGAGGGGATCGTGTTGGAGGCCAGGGGCGTTCAGTTCGAATCCGCCCCTTGGGCTGAAGTGCTGGCTGGGATTCTGGGTGCTGAAGCTCAAGGGCACTACCTCCGGATGTTAAGAATGTGGGCGGGCTCGACGTGCGGGTCCAGGCGGACGTAGTTGTACTCCCCCCATTCCCAACTCTCGCCGGTCAGAAGGTCATCGACCATGAAGCGGCCGTTGTGCGTGAGGTTCTCCGGATCCAGTTCCAGCGCCGGCAGGTCCAGGGACACGGTGCTCTCCTTGGTGACGTGCGGGTCGACGTTGACGACGATGATCAAGGTGTCCTTGGTCCCGTCGGGGAGGGTCTTGTGTTTAGAGAACACCACGGTGGAACTGTCCGTGCTCTCGTGCAGCGTCAGGTTCTGCAGGTCTCCGAGGGCCGGGTGCGCCCGGCGGACCTCGTTGAGCCGGGTCAGGTACGGGGCCAGGCTGCGACCGGTCTCGGCCGCGGCGTCCCAGTCGCGGGCCTTGTACTCGAACTTCTCGTTGTCGATGTACTCCTCGGCACCGGGCCGGGCCACGTGTTCGTAGAGTTCAAAGCCGGCGTACACGCCCCAAATCGGGCTTGCCGTGGCGGCCAGCGCGGCGCGGATCTTGAACGCGGGCGGGCCGCCAAACTGCAGGTATTCGGTAAGGATGTCCGGGGTGTTGACGAAGAAGTTGGGCCGGAAGTAGGCCGGCGATTCGTGGCTGACCTCTTGGAAGTACTCCTCCAATTCCTCCTTGGTGTTCCGCCACGTGAAGTAGGTATAGGACTGCTGGAACCCGGCGCGGCCCAGTGCATGCATCATGGCCGGGCGGGTGAATGCCTCGGCGAGGAAGACGACGTCGGGGTGCTTCTTGTTGACCTTGCCGATCAGCCATTCCCAGAACCAGACGGGTTTGGTGTGCGGGTTATCCACCCTGAAGACCTTGACGCCGTGGCTGACCCAGAGCAGCACGATCCGCAGAATTTCGTTGGACAGCCCCGCGGGGTCGTTGTCGAAGTTCAGCGGGAAAATGTCCTGGTATTTCTTTGGCGGGTTCTCGGCATAGGCGATGCTGCCGTCCACCCGCGTGGTGAACCATTCCGGGTTGCTTTGCACCCACGGGTGGTCCGGCGCGGCCTGCAGGGCCAGGTCCAGGGCCACTTCAAGCCCCAACTCGCCGGCCCGGGCCACGAAGGCGTCGAAGTCCTCGAAGGTGCCCAGGTCGGGGTGGATGGCGTCGTGGCCGCCCTCGGCGGACCCGATGGCCCAGGGCGAGCCGGGATCGTGCGGTCCGGCAATCAGGGTGTTGTTCGGCCCCTTGCGGTGCTGGACGCCGATCGGGTGGATCGGCGGCATGTAGATGATGTCGAAGCCCATGGCGGCGACCGCGTCGAGGCGCTTCGCGGCGGTGCGGAAAGTGCCGGACGTCCACTCCCCGGTCTCGTGGTTGCGCACGGCGCCTTCGGAGCGCGGAAAGAATTCATACCAGGAGCCGCAGCCCGCGAGGGCGCGCTCCACCAGCAGCGGGTACGGTTCGGACACCGTCACGTGTTCGCGGATGGGCTGGCGTTCGACGACGGCGGCCACCTCGGCGCTGAAGCCGGCGGCGAGCCGGTCCTCCGGGGTCCGGGACGTGTCGGAGAGAACGACGACGGCCATCCGCAGCGTTCTCCGGTCGGCCGAGGGCCGCGAGGCGTCCTCGGAGGCCTCCGCCAGCAGGGCCGCGCCCTCGGCGAGCATGAGCTCGACGTCGATGCCGGCCTCCACCTTGACCTCGGCGTTATGGTGCCAAGTGCCGTAACGGTCGTGCCAGGCCTCGATCACGAAGGACCAGTTCCCGGTGGCGGTCGGGGTCAGGAGACCCTCCCAGCGGTCCGTGCCCATCCCGCGCGGTCCGCGCGGCGGGGCGAGGCGGACCCGCTGGCGTTCCTTGCCGCGGGGATCGAGCAGGACGGCACTGACGCCGAGCTGGTCGTGGCCCTCACGGAAGGCGGTGGCTCCCACCACAATGGTTTCGCCTGCGACAGCCTTGGCGGGGAATTTTCCGCCCTCTACCGACGGCTGCACGGCGGTGATCGGAAAACGGCCAAATCGAAGGCCATCCGTGATCAGGGCCTTGGGCTTTTGCTTGGACACGGCACTGGTTCGCGAGTTATTCGTCACAGGCTCGACGTTATCTACAAAATGGCCAGAATGCTAAGGCCTCGAACGATTTCGGAACGATTCCCGTTGAGACCTGACCCATATCCGTCATTTACCGGAAAGAATCTTAAAGCGGTTCCGGGGTAACGAGTTGTCCGTTAGTGTTTCGCTGGTGAAGGCAATCCGCAGATTTACTGTCCGAACCGTTCTTCCGGAGTCCATCCGGCCGTTGGCCCGGCTCGCCACCAATCTTCGGTGGTCCTGGCATCGGCCCACCCGGGAGCTTTTTGAGGGGCTCAACCCCGGGATCTGGGATGAGAGCGCCCACGACCCCGTGACCTTCCTGGGCCTGGTCAGCCGGGAAGAGCTCCAGCGGCTCGCCGCGGACCAGGACGTGGTGCAGCGTGTCCATGCCGCTGCCGACGACCTCGACCGGTATCTGGATCAGCCGCGCTGGTACCAGGGCCTGGGCGACGGCGCCCCGTCCTGCATCGCCTACTTCTCCCCGGAGTTCGGCATCACCGAGGTCCTGCCGCAGTACTCCGGCGGCCTTGGCATCCTGGCCGGAGACCACCTGAAGGCGGCATCGGATCTTGGCGTGCCGCTGATCGGCGTCGGCCTGCTGTACCAGGCCGGCTACTTCAAGCAGTCACTTTCCCGCGACGCCTGGCAGCAGGAGACGTACCCGGTCCTTGACCCGGACGGGTTGCCCCTGACGCTCCTGCGCGAGGCCTCCCCGGACGGCAACGGCAAACCCGTCCAGATTTCCCTTCCCCTCCCCCACGGCCGGCGCCTGCTGGCGCACGTGTGGCGGGCCGACGTCGGACGCGTTCCGCTGCTGCTCCTGGACTCCAACGTTCCGGGCAATGACGAGGCTGCCCGCGGCATCACCGACCGCCTGTACGGCGGCGGCGGCGATCACCGGCTGCAGCAGGAACTCCTGCTGGGCATGGGCGGGGTCAAGGCACTGCGCGAGTTCCAACGGCTCACGGGGGTGCCCGCGCCGGAGGTCTTCCACACCAACGAGGGCCATGCCGGCTTCCTCGGCGTCGAACGGATCCAGGAATTGATGTCCGGCCCGGAGCCGCTGAGCTGGGAAGAAGCCCTGGCTGCCGGCCGGGCATCCACGGTCTTCACCACTCACACGCCGGTTCCGGCGGGGATCGACCGTTTCGAAATCTCCCAGATCCAGCACTTCTTCGAGGCCGGCCTCGCCCCGGACGTCCCGGTGGGGAAAATCCTGGACCTGGGCCGCGAGGACTTCGCCGACGGCAACCCGTTCGTGTTCAATATGGCGGTCATGGGGCTGCGGCTGGCGCAGCGGGCGAACGGTGTGGCCAAACTGCACGGCGTGGTCTCCCGCGGCATGTTCTCGGCGCTCTGGCCGGGCTTCGACCACTCCGAGGTCCCCATCACCTCGGTCACCAACGGCGTGCACGTCCCTACTTGGGTGGACCCCCGGATCTCCGCACTGGCCCGGGAGAAGTTCGGCGCCGACGCGGAGGCACAGGAGCCCTGGGACCTGGCCTACAACGTCTCCGACGAAGACCTCTGGGCGTTGCGGCGCGAGATGCGGGTGTCGCTGGTCGAGGACGTCCGGCGCCGGCTCCGGGCCGCCTGGAAGAAGCGGGGCGCGGCCGACGCCGAGCTGGCCTGGACGGACTCCGTCCTGGACCCGGACATCCTGACCATCGGTTTCGCCCGGCGCGTGCCGACCTATAAGCGGCTGACCCTGATGCTGCGGGACCCCGATCGGCTCAAGGCGCTGCTGCTGCACAAGACGCACCCCATCCAGCTGGTCATCGCCGGGAAGTCCCACCCGGCCGACGACGCCGGCAAGAAGATGATCCAGGACCTGGTCCGGTTCACCGACGACCCCGCCGTGCGGCACCGGATCGCGTTCCTGCCCAACTACGACATCGCCATGGCACGGACCCTGTTCCCGGGCTGCGACGTGTGGCTGAACAACCCCCTGCGCCCGCTCGAAGCCTGCGGAACGTCCGGCATGAAGGCGGCGCTGAACGGTTCGCTGAACCTTTCGGTGATGGACGGCTGGTGGGACGAGATGTACGACGGCGAGAACGGCTGGGCGATCCCGACCGCCAACAATGACGCCTCGCCGGAAGAGCGCGACGACATCGAGGCAGCGGCCCTCTATGAGCTGCTCGAAACGCAGGTGGCACCGCGGTTCTACGGGCTGACCGTCTCCGACGCGGCCGGCGCGGCCGGTCCGTCGGAGCCGGGCCCGCAGGCCGTTCCCACGCACTGGGTCTCCATGATCAAGCACACGATGTCCCACCTTGGACCTGCGGTCTCCGCCGAGCGGATGCTCAAGGACTACGTCAACGTGCTCTACCGGCCCGCCGCGATCGCCGGACGGCACGCGGTGGCGGAGGGCTACGCCCAGGCCAGGACCCTGGCGGCCTGGACCTCCCGGATCCGGGCCGCGTGGCCGCAGATCCAGGTGGAACACGTCGACTCGGTGGGCGTCTCCGAGGATCCCCAGATCGGCGATCTGCTGCAGGTCAATGCCTACGTGGCCCTGCGCGAGCTCTCCCCGGACGACGTCTCCGTCGAGGTGGCCTACGGCCGCGCCGAGGACACCGACGAGCTGACGGACATCACGGTGGCGGAATTGAAGGCCGCCGAAGACCTCGGCAAGGGCCGGCACCTTTTCAGCGGCACGCTGGTGATCGACCGGTCCGGGTCCTTCGGCTACACCGTGCGGGTGCTGCCCAAGCATGAGGCGCTGGCGTCCAAGGCGGAGCTGGGCCTCATCGTCAACGCCTAGTCACTTACTGGCGCGGGTCACTAGAGGCAGACGGCGATGACGTCCAGGCTCGTGCCGGCATAGCCTTCGGCGTCCTGCAGGGTTTCGCAGATGACGCCGAAGGAGCGGTCCGCGCGGAGCGCGGCGGGGACCTGCCAGATGAGAGTGATGGGGGCCTCGCCGTCGTCCGTCACGGCATCGGCGGCGTCGTGCAGCGAATCGTGCAGGGCGTCCAGGTCCACGCCGTAGTCCTCGGGGAAGTCCAGGAGTTCGCGGAACGTCTCAAGTACCGCCTGCTTGGAGTCGGCGGCGGGAATCACCAGGGCACGGCGGCCGGCGTCGCCGATTTGTTCCTTGAGTTCTTCGATGGTCCAGGCGTCTGCCGAGTAAATCTTCATGTGGTCCTTAATCGCCGATTAGCTAGGTGCGGTAAATGTTGATCGTGTTGGCCTGCACCAGGTCCCGCTCACCGGAGGCAACGCGGGCGCCCTGACGCCGGTCATGGAGGTCGGAGGTCGTCACGCGGAGCTCGAAGAGCCGGTGGCCGGAGCCGTCCTCGTTGCTGAGCCGCGGCAAGGTGACCTTGACGTCGTCGGCGCCGCCGTTGACCACCACCAGGCCGTCAACGTGCCCGTCGTCGGACCCGAGCAGGAGCTGGATCACCCGGTGGCCCGGGTCATTCCACGTGTCGGCGGACATGGGATTGCCGTTTACGTCGAACCAGTGGAAATAGGACTGGGTGTCCCGGGCGGGGTAGTCATGCGGCTGGCCGGACAGGAACTCCTTGCGGAGCCTGATGACCCGTTTGGTAGACCGCAACATCGCATGGGACTCCGCGGTAGTGGTCCAGTCAATCCAGGTCAGCGGGTTGTCCTGGCAGTAGGCGTTGTTGTTGCCCTGCTGGGTCCGGCTGATCTCGTCCCCGGCGGTGATCATGGGGACGCCCTGGGAAATCATCAGGCAGGCCATCAGGTTCCGTCTGCTTTGGGCACGCCGGGCAAGGATGTCCATGTCTTCGGTGGGGCCTTCGACGCCGTGGTTGTAGCTTCGGTTGTCGCCGTGCCCGTCGCGGTTCTGCTCGCCGTTGGCCTCGTTGTGCTTGCGGTCGTATGTGGTCAGGTCGGCCAGGGTGAAGCCGTCGTGGGCTGTGACCAGGTTCAGCGAGGCCAGCCGCGACCGGCCCGAGGACTCGAACAGCCGGGTGGAGCCTGAGAGGGCGTCCGCGAGGCGGGCCACCGGGGCACCGTTCCCGCCGGAGTCGATCGCGGCGCGGTCTGCGAGCCAGAAACTGCGGACGGCGTCACGGAAGTGATCGTTCCAGTCCACCCACCCGGCCGGAAACCGGCCCGTTTGCCAGCCGCCGTAGCCCACGTCCCACGGTTCGGAAATCAGCTTGACGCCGGACAGGACAGGATCGGCGCCGACGGCGACAAGGAAGGGGTGCCGGGGATCGAATTCGTTGGCGCTGTTGCGGCACAAGGTGACGGCCAGGTCGAAGCGGAAGCCGTCGATATGGAACTCGTTGACCCAGTAGCGCAGGGAATCAAGTACCAGTTGCACCACCCGGGGTTCGCCGAAGTTCAAGCTGTTGCCGCAGCCCGTGGTGTCCACGTACTTGCCGTGCCCGTCGTTGCGGTAATACTGCATTTCGCCCAGGCCGCGGAAGCTCAGGGTGGGGCCGTCCGTGCCGCCCTCAGCGGTGTGGTTGTAGACGACGTCGAGGATGACTTCCAGCCCTGCGGCGTGCAGCAGCTTCACCATGCCCTTGAACTCATCCTGGACCGCATGCGCACCGGCCGCCTGCGCGGCCTCGGTGGCGTAGCCGGGGTGCGGGGCGAAGAACGCGGCCGTGTTGTAGCCCCAGTAGTTGGTGAGTCCGAGCTGCTGCAGGTGCGGTTCGTTGACGTGGAAGTGGACGGGCAGGAGCTGGACCGCCGTGACACCCAACGAAATCAGGTGCTCGATCATGGCCGGGTGGGCCATCCCGGCGTAGGTCCCCTGCAGGTCCTCCGGAATATCCGGGTGCAGCTTGGTCTGGCCCTTGACATGGGCCTCGTAGACAATCGTGTTGCGCCACGGCACGCGGGGGCTGCGGTCCAGCCCCCAGTCGAAGTCGTTGCCGACCCGGACGCTGGTGATCAGATCTTCCCGTTCGTCCACAGCCCGGCCGTACGGGTCCATCAGCAGCGGCTGCTCGCCGGCGGCATCAAAGTCCGCGGCGGGCATGGACAGCGGGAGGGCCTCGTGTTCCGGCGAGGCACGGAACCCGTAGCGCGAACCGGCGGGAATTCCCTCAACAATGCCGTGGTGGACGCCGTCGGTAATGTTGGGCAGCGTCTTGACCTGCCAGGCACCCCCGGGCGGCTGAAATGCGATCTCAAGGGTCTCCACGCCGGGCGCGTAGACAGCGACGTTGGCGAACCCACCCCGAGGATCGTCCACGTCCGGCGACCCGGTAAGCGGAACGCTGATCCCCAGCGGAAACGCCCGCGAAGCGTCTACGGTGGAAGCTGTATCTATAAAGGGCATAACCATTGCTTAAAGCTTAGCCGGGCCGGACAAATGGCCCCCGTTTTCGTTTTCATGACGTTTTGCAGTGTACGGAACCGCCGCCTGCATACTGGAATGAAGCGCCGAGTTGGAGGTAATTGTGCGCGCAGCATTAGCCCAAATCATCACCGGCCGTGACCTGGCCGCGAACCTGGCCCTCGTCGAGGCCTATGCGCGCCAGGCAAAGGCCGGCGGCGCGGACCTGGTGATCTTCCCTGAAGCCACCATGCGGTCCTTCGGCAATTCGCTCGTGGATATAGCCGAACCCTTGGACGGTCCGTGGGCCTCCAGCGTGCGTGCCCTTGCCGCGGAACTCGGCATTGTGATCGTCGCGGGGATGTTCACGCCGGGAACGGCGGGCGACGGCGCCAAGGTGCGCAACACCCTGCTGGTCACAGGCCGCGGCCTCGAGGCCAGCTACGACAAGATCCACCTGTTCGATGCTTTCGGCTTCGCCGAGTCGGACACGGTTGACCCCGGCACGAACCCAGCCACCTTCGAACTTGACGGCGTAACGTTCGGCCTGGCCACCTGCTACGACATCCGTTTCCCGGACCTGTTCACGGAAAACGCTGATCGCGGTGCCGACGTCAACATTGTCTGCGCCTCGTGGGGCTCGGGCCCCGGCAAGGCCGATCAATGGAAGCTCCTGGCCCGCGCCCGCGCCCTGGACTCCACCACCGTGGTGCTCGCCTGCGGCCAGGGCGACCCCGCCAGCCAGGGCGTCCCGGCCAAAGGCTCCGCCCCCACCGGCGTCGGGCACTCCGTGGTCGTCTCCCCCATGGGCGACATCCTGGACGAACTCGACGGCGCCCCGGGCCTGCTGTTCGCCGACCTGGACACCGCCACCGTCAAGGAAGCCCGGGCCAAACTCCCGGTCCTGGCCAACCGCCACAAATTCTAGGCAGCCGCCCTTCTCGACCAACAGCAACGCGGGGTCACTTAGCGCCCATCTTGGGGCCCTTGACGGGCGCGATCTGACCCCGCGTTGCTTTAGCTGTTCTCGCCTTAAACGGAAACGCTCCCCCACATGGTGTGAGGGAGCGTTCGCGGAAGGCGTGCTACTTGGCGGAGCGCTGGCGGGAGATTTCGTAGAGGGAGATGCCGACGGCCATGGAGGCGTTGAGGGATTCCATGGCGGAGTCGATCGGGATGGAGACGATCTGGTCGCAGTTTTCGCGGACCAGGCGGCTCAGGCCCTTGCCTTCGGAACCCACCACGAGGCACACCGGCTCGGTGGCCAGGGCCAGATCGGGCAGCGAGACGTCGCCGTCGCCGTCGAGCCCCAGGACGTAGATGCCCATGTTCTTGAACGCCTTGAGCGTGTTGTTCAGGTTGGCCGCGCGAGCGACGGGAACGCGGACAGCCGCGCCGGCGCTGGTTTTCCAAGCCGAGGCGGTGACGCCCACGGAGCGGCGCTCCGGGACGATGACTCCGTGGCCGCTGAAGGCAGAGACGGAGCGGATGATCGCGCCGAGGTTGCGCGGATCGGTGATGCCGTCCAGGGCAACGAAGAGCGGGGCGTTGGCGACGTGGCCCTTCTTCCAGGCCTCGAGGGTCTCTTCGGCGAGCTCGAACGCATCCTGATATTCGTACGGCGGGATCTGCAGGACGAGGCCCTGGTGGATGGCGTCGTCGGTCATCCGGTCGAGCTCGGGCTTGCCGGTTTCCATCAGCGGGATGCCGCGTTCGGCGGCGAGCTTGAGGGATTCCTTGACGCGGTCGTCCATTTCGATGCGGACGGCCACGTGCAGGGCCTTGGCCGGGATGCCGGCGCGCAGGGCCTCTACGACGGAGTTCCGGCCGGTGACGACCTCTTCCGTGGCGCGGCCCTTGGGACCGGAGCGGCCCGAGCGGGCGGCGGCACTGGTGGTACGGCTTCCGCTGGCGCGCTTGGCCTCGGAGCGTTCGGAGAGCTGCTTGTTCTTGAACGCCTTGTGGTAGGGGCGGTCCTCAGCCTTCGGCGTGGGGCCCTTGCCCTCGAGTGCCTTGCGGCCGTGACCGCCGGTTCCGACGGAGGGGCCCTTCTTCAATTTGACCGAGCGGCGACCGTTGTTGGCCATGAGTTTCACCCTTTAAATACGCGATTCGTTGACAAGTCTGACCTCCAGTCTACTGACTCGAGTTAAATCCTCGACCGGAAGGGACGACGGCGGCCCACTTCACCGGCCGCCAGCAACGAGGTTCAGCCGCGTTTCAGGCTCCAGCTCGCCCCGTCCGGGCCGTCCTCGACGACCACGCCGGCGGCGGCCAGGGTATCCCGGATGGCGTCGGACGCCGCCCAGTCCTTGGCTGCCCGGGCCTGGGCACGCGCCTCGAGCTGCGCCTCGACCAGGACGCCGAGGGCCGTGGTGGCATGTTCGTCGACTGCCGGGGCCGCGGTGTCGTTGAGACCAAGGACACCGAGCATGTCGGTGACGCTGGCCAGCGACTCCCGGGCGACGTCGAGATCGCCGGCGGTGAGGGCGGTGTTGCCCGCCCGAACGGTGTCGTGCAGGACGGCGAGGGCCTGCGGGACGTTCAGGTCATCGTCCATCGCTGCAGCAAAGGCGTCCGGGACGGTGCCGTAGCTGAAAAAGCCGAGGCTGGCGGTGGCGCCCCCGTCGCCGCCGGCGAGGGCCCGAAGGGCGCGGCTGATGAACCCGTCGATCCGTTCGACGGCGGCGGCGGCTTCCTGCAGGGACGTCGGCTGGTAGTCCAGTACCGAGCGGTACTGTGCCTGGCCGAGGTAGTACCGGACCACCCGGGGCGGGGCCAGCTCCAGCATCTCGGACGGGCTGACCGTGTTGCCGATCGATTTGGACATCTTCTCTCCGGCGTAGGTGACCATGCCGTTGTGCATCCAGAAGTTGGCGAAACCGTGGCCTGCCGCCTGGGACTGCGCCATCTCGTTTTCGTGGTGCGGGAAGCGCAGGTCCAGGCCTCCGCCGTGGATGTCGAACTCGGTGCCGAGGTACTTGGTGACCATGGCCGAGCATTCGAGGTGCCAGCCCGGGCGGCCGGCGCCCCAGGGGGAGGCCCAGCTCGCCGTCGTCGGTTCGCCGTCCTTGTAGCCCTTCCACAGCGCGAAGTCGCGCGGGTCCCGCTTGCCGCGCGGGTCGGCGTCGGGGGCTCCCTGCATGTCATCGATCTTCTGCCGGGTCAGGGTGCCGTACTTGTTCCAGGAGCGCACGTCGAAATAGACGTCGCCGGAGTCGTCCAGGGCCGGGTAGGCGTGGCCGCGGTCGATCAGCAGCTGGATAAGGGCGTGCATCTCCGGGATGTGGCCGGTGGCGCGGGGCTCATAGGTGGGCCGGGAGACGCCCAGGGTGTCGTAGGCCTTGAGGAACTCCTGCTCATAGCGGTAGGCCAGTGCCCACCATTCCTCGTTCCGGACAGCTCCGGGCTCGTCTTCAAAATCCGGCCCGAACGACGCCGCGGACTTGGCGAGGATCTTGTCATCGATGTCCGTGACGTTGCGGACGGCCGTGACGCGGAAGCCCCGGTACTGCAGCCAACGGGTCAGCTGGTCAAACGCGATGGCGGAGCGGATGTGCCCGACGTGCGGCATGCCTTGGACGGTGGCTCCGCAGTAGTACAGGCTCACGTGGCCGGGTACCAGGGGGACGAAGTCACGGACTTCGGCGGATGCTGTGTCGTAAAAGCGCAGGGTCACCGCTCCAGATTAGCCGATGGCGCTCCGGGGGCTGACCCGCACCTTCATTGGCGCCGGCTGCAGCCCGTCGGTCAGGCAGCGGCGCTGGTTCCGGCGGCCTACTTGCAGTACTGCCCGATCTTGTTGATCTCTTGCGTGAGCTGGGCCGTCTGCTCGTTCGTCTTAGTCCCGGTGGGGCTCGCGGCAACCTGCTTCATGATGTCGGCCATCTTCTGGATGGGGGCGCCGACCTCGGGCGCCACCTTGTCCGCGACTTCCTGGTAGTGCTGGCCAATCTGGCCGGCCTGCTCTTTCGCGGTCCCGGACGGCACGAAGGTATCGGTGTTGAGGAACTTGCAGCTTTCCTCAACGCTTAGCTTGGGTGTGGGGCTGGGCGTCGCGGGCGTGGTGGAGCCGGCGCAGCCGGTCAGCAGGGTCCCGGCGACGAGTGCGACGGCGGTAAGCAGCTTTTTCACGGCAGGGTCTCCTGGCAGTTCGAATCGGGGTGTCACGGCTGGTCCTTCCCTCCAGCCTAGGCGACGGGGGCGGCCGTGGCCTGATGCAGTTAACCTTCGGTGGTCAGCCGGCAGGATAGACCAGCGCCGTTGCCACGGCCGAGATGCCCTCGCCGCGGCCGGTGAACCCGAGTCCGTCGCTCGTGGTGGCCGTGACGCTGACCGGCGCCCCGGCGGCGTCGCTGAGAACCTGTTGGGATTCCTCCCGCCGCGGGCCGAATTTGGGCCGGTTGGCGACGAACTGGACGGCGATGTTCCCGATTTCAAACCCGTGGGCCCGGACAATCCGGGCGGCCTCGGCCAGCAAGGTCACGCCGGACGCGCCGGCATACTCGGGCCGGTCCGTCCCGAAATGCGTGCCGAGATCCCCGACGCCGCAGGCCGAGAAGAGCGCGTCGGCGGCGGCGTGCGCCACCGGGTCGCCGTCGGAATGGCCGGACAGGCCGCGCTCCCCCTCCCAGAAGAGCCCGCCGAGCCACAGCGGCCGCGGCTCGTCCGGGGCGGCGTAAGCATGGACATCGATTCCGATCCCGGTCCTGGGAATGACCGGGGGAACGGCTGGCGGGTTGGTGGACATGCTCATCCCTCCAGCCAGCGTGCGCCCAGGGGACCTTCGAGGAGCCCCTCGGCCAGGATCAAGTCCAGGGGCGTGGTGATCTTGAGGGACTGGCTGGCGCCGCGTACGGCGTGCACGGGGACGCCGAGTAGTTCGACGAGCATCGCATCGTCCGTGACGAGCGCGGCCCGCTCGGCGTCGAACCCGGCGGCGGCCTGGTGGGCGCGTTTGAGGGTGGCGAGGTCGAATCCCTGCGGTGTCTGCACGGCGCGGAGGAACTCCCGGGGCGCTGTTCCGGTGACCAGTTCGGGGGCCACCGCGGCGCCGTCGCCGGTGGTAGCCTCCACGGTCTTGACCGTGTCAACCACCGGAATCACAGGGATGACGGCCGCGGCACCGGCGCCGAGCGCCGCCACCACGCGGTGAAAGACGGACTCCGGTGCCAGAGCCCGGGCCGCGTCGTGGACCAGCACAGCTTCAACTTCGGGCAGGAGCGCCGCCATCGCGGCGCGGACTGAATCGGCGCGGCTCGGACCGCCGTCGACGACGGTCACGACCGGAACCTGGACGCCGCGACTGGACGCAGCGGTGCGGCGGTGAAGGGCGGCAAGCTCCTGCGTGAACGCCGTGCAGAGCGCCTTGAGCTCTGAGTCTCCCGGGGGGATGGCAATGCAGATCTGCTGCGCGATCCCGGCGGCCGCCACGCCGCGCAAGGCGTGGGTGAGGATGCTGTCCCCGCCCAACGGCACCCTGGCTTTCGGCATGCCGTAGCCCAGTCGCTGGCCGGAGCCGGCGGCCACAACGATGACCGCCGTGACGGGACCGGCCGGTGACGTTTTCGTCGGTGCAGTATCCATGCGCACAAGACTACGTCCCCGCGCTCCGGACTATCGTGTTGCTCTACCAGTTGTGGCTGCTCCGGAGCGCTCAGAGGGACCAAAAGTGACGGCGCAAGTGAGGGGGCGGTCGAAAAAGGGCAGAAAGAAGCCCCGGCGGCTGACGCCACCGGGGTTCGATTCTTATCTGCGCCGGCCCTGCTTGGGCCGGCCCTGTGCTAGGAAGCCAGGACCTCGTCGAGAACGCTTGCAGCCTTCTCTTCATCGGTCTTTTCAGCCAGTGCCAGTTCCGAAATCAGGATCTGGCGGGCCTTGGCCAGCATGCGCTTCTCTCCCGCGGAGAGACCCCGGTCGTGATCGCGGCGCCAGAGGTCGCGGACGACCTCCGCTACCTTGATGACGTCACCGGAAGCAAGCTTTTCCAGGTTTGCCTTGTAACGACGTGACCAGTTGGTGGGTTCCTCAGTGAACTCGGCCCGCAGCACGTCGAATACGTGCTCCAAGCCTTCCTTGCCCACTACGTCCCGAACCCCTACCAGGTCAACGTTTTCTGCTGGAACTTCAATGGTCAGATCACCCTGAGCCACCTTGAGCTTGAGATACATCTTCTCTTCGCCCTTGACGGTGCGCATCTTGATTTCTTCAATTTTGGCTGCACCGTGGTGAGGGTAAACTACTGTCTCGCCGACCTCAAAAACCATGTGGACATTCCCCTTTCCCGCAGACCAGTTTATCACGATTAAGGCATACAACTGGCACCGAAACGTGCCGGAAACCGCATGAATCCGGGGAAAATGGCCTCAATCTGACCCCTCAAACCCCTTGACGGATGCGGATAATAGTGCGTTCGGCCCTAACTGCCAAGAGGTTTCCGACCCGGCGCTGACGGGCTCCGACCGGCCGCAACGCGTCCTTCAGCGCGCTTATGTGTAGTCGCCGAATCCTCGTTTGGGGCCGATTGCGGCTAGGCTATGGCTGAATAATGTTTCAAGACTCTCGAGGAGTGCGTGACGTGCGTTTCACTGCGATGAACCGGGGCCAGCGCGGCAAGCTGGCAATGGCAACGGCTGCACTTGGCATCGGCCTGTTGTCCCTGACCGGCTGCGGCTACATCAATCCCCAGCAGACCTCGCAGCAGTACTCCCCCTCGGACGGAACCCGCACTGATCTGGGGCCGCTGCAGCTGCGCAACTTCATCATTGTCGCCGACGGCGCAGGCAAGCCGGGCCGGGTGCTTGGCGCCGTGTACAACACCTCATCCAAGGACGTCGTGCTGACCATGAAGGGCACCGAAGGCGCGCAAACCCAGGTTCCGGTAAAGCCGAACTCCCACATCATGCTCAACGACTCCGCCAACGCGACGATCCTGAACCCCGCCGGCGCCGCACCGGGCGCCATCGTCGAGGTCACCATCTCGGAGAGCGGCACCCACCAGGACGCCAAGTTCAAGGTTCCGGTCATGGATGGCACGATCGTCGACTACAAGCCGTACCTGCCGACGCCGACCGCCAGCAGCACGGCCACCTCCAGCGCGACGGCCTCACCGACCTCCACCGAGACGCCGACGCCGAGCAGCACCGTTAGCCCCTAGCCTCCAAGGCTGGGCGCCCGGCAAACGGACACATAGCAAAAGGAGGGGCACCTGCGGGTGCCCCTCCTTTTGCGTCCAGCCTGACCGTCCCAGGCCGCCCTGGGCCCGGGACAGGTCGGGCCCAGCGGGCAGCTCCGGCGGGTGTTAGGGCTCGAACTTGTAACCCAGGCCGCGGACGGTGATCAGGTACCGCGGTGCCGAGGCATCCGGTTCGATCTTGCTGCGCAGCCGCTTGACGTGCACGTCGAGGGTCTTGGTGTCCCCCACATAGTCCGAGCCCCAGACCCTGTCGATCAGCTGGCCGCGGGTCAGGACCCTGCCGGAATTCCGCAGGAGCATTTCCAGCAGCTCAAACTCCTTCAGCGGCAAGGCGATCTGCTCGCCGCCGACGCTCACCACGTGGCGTTCAATGTCCATCCGGACAGGACCGGCCTGCACCGTGCTGGAGACGAGTTCCTCCGGCTCGTTCTGGCGCCGCAGGACCGCCCGGACCCTGGCCACGAGTTCCCGCGAGGAGTACGGCTTGGTGACATAGTCGTCGGCGCCGAGCTCAAGGCCCACCACCTTGTCGATTTCCGAATCCTTGGCGGTCAGCATGATGACGGGAACACTGGAACGCTGCCTGAGCTGACGGCACACCTCGGTGCCTGACTGGCCGGGCAGCTGGAGGTCCAGGAGTACGAGGTCGGCGCCGTTGCGGTCGAATTCCGTGATGGCGTCGAGTCCGTTGTCCACCACTTCCACTTCAAACCCTTCTTTTCCCAGCAGGTAAGACAGGGGGTCGCTGAAGGACTCCTCGTCCTCGACAATAAGAATCCTGCTCAAGCGGTAGCTCCTTGCTCATGGACGCCGGCGGCGTCACGTCGTTGCGGTCTGGGGTCCTGGCCGGACGGACGGGCAGCAGGCTTGCCTGCCTTATCGGCGTCGCCCTGCCCCTCCATCTCAGGAAGTCGGATAGTGAACGTGGAACCCTGGCCGGGCTGGGACCACAGGGTCACCTCGCCGCCGTGGTTGGAAATGACGTGCTTGACGATGCTCAACCCGAGGCCGGTGCCTCCGGTCTGCCGCGACCGGGCCGCATCCACCCGGTAGAAGCGTTCGAAGACACGCTCCTGGTCCTCGGGGCTGAGCCCTTCGCCCTGGTCCGTCACCGAGACAGCCACCAGGCCGTCCTTGGACCGGATGCCGATACCCACCTTGGTGTTTTCGGGCGAGTAGCGGATGGCGTTGTCGATCAGGTTGCGCAGGGCGGTGACCAGAAGGTCCTGGTCGCCGTAGACCATGGCCTCCGCGTGCCCGCCGACCACCAGCTGGATGTTCTTGGTCTCCGCCGGCAGCTGGGAGCGGTCCACGGCCTCGCTCACCACTGTGTTGATATCCACCGGGCGGCCCTGCTGAGTGACGTTGGCGCCCTGAAGCCGGGAGAGTTCGATGATGTCCTGAACAAGGGCGGCGAGCCGGGTCGATTCCTTGTGCATGCGCTTGGCAAACCGTTTGACGGCCTCGGGGTCATCCGCGGACGATTCGAGCGCCTCGGCCAGCAGGGAGATCGCCCCCACCGGTGTCTTCAGTTCGTGCGAGACGTTGGCGACAAAGTCGTTGCGGACTTCCTCGGTGCGGGTAAATTCCGTGCGGTCGTCGGCCAGCAGAAGGATATATTCCTCGGTGATCACCGCTGCCCTGACCTGCACAACGATCGTTCCCTGGCCTAGCGGGCCGCGCGGCAGCTCCAGCTGTTTTTCGAGGATGACACCGTCGCGCCTCACCTTGGCGGTCATTTCCAGAAGCTGCTGGTGCACCAGCGTGTGCCCGCGGACCAGGCCGTAGGCGTACGCGGCCGGGCTGGCCCGGACCACGCCGTCGATCGCGTCGACCACCACGAACGCGCGGCCGAGGACGGCGAGCACCTCTGCGGCGCCCTCGGGAAGCGTAGGGTCCTCGACTTCGACGTCGACAATGTGCCGCTGCTGCTCACTCACCCGGAACGCGAGGACGCCGAACATGCCAAACGAGAGGCCGATCAGGCCGGCGATCACGCCGATGAGCATTGGATCCACGGCTCCAGCTTATGCTCTGCCGCGAGTCCAAAACTGAAATCTCGTGCGATTCCGGCACCGGTTCAGCTAACGTTCACCTATTGGGGCTCAACAGTTCACCGGACACTGGAAGAGTGGAGCGTTGGAGCGCCGTTAGGTGAACCGAAATAGGCCGGCCACTTCAATTGCAGGCAATATTTCCGAGGAAAGGACGCACACGTGCGTAAGGTTTTTCAGGAGGAGCTAGCCCAAGTCAGGGAACAGCTCGTCGAGATCTCAACGCTGGTCACAGAGGCCATCGACAAGGCCACGACCGCATTCCAGGGCGCGGATATCGACCTCGCCGAGGACGTGATCGCCGCCGATGCCCGCATCGACTTCCTCCAAAACAGCCTCGACGAGCGGGCCATCGACATCCTGGCCCTGCAGGGTCCGGTGGCGAGCGATCTGCGCATGCTCGTGGGCTCGCTCCGGATGAGCGCATCGCTGGAACGCATGGGTGACCTAGCCCGTCACCTCGCCCAGCTGGCGCGCCTGCGCTACCCCGCCGTGGTGGTTCCGGATCAGTTGCGGGAGACTTTCAAGAGCTTCGCGGAGCAGGACCTGCTGATCGCCCAGAAGCTCACGGAGCTGTTGGCCACCCGCGACCTCGGCGTTGCCCGGGAAATCATTAAGGCCAACCACGCCGTCAACGACCTCCACTTGAGCGTTTTCAAGGCGATCGCGCGCAGTGACTGGCACGAGTCGCCGGCCACCACGGTGGATGTTGCGCTGGCCAGCCGCTACTTTGAGCGCTTTGCCGATCACGGCGTCTCCGTTGCCCAGAAGGTCACCTACCTGGTCACCGGCGCGTGGCAGCCGAACACGATCGAACATATCTGAGGCGAGCTTTCCCGCTGACACAGCGACGGCGTCCGGTCCCCTTGGGGGTGGCCGGACGCCGTCGTTTTGTGCTGTGTCTGCGTTTCGCGTGTCGCGTCTGGCGCCGTTCGGGACGGTGCCGTTCAGAACTGGGACCGCTTACTTCTTGCCTTGGCTGGCGACTGCCTTGATGGCCTCGGCGGCGGCCTCGGGGTCCAGGTAGGTGCCGCCGGGGTTCAGCGGCTTGAAGTCTTCATCCAGTTCATAGACCAGCGGGATGCCGGTGGGGATGTTCAGGCCGGCGATGTCCTCGTCGCTGATCCCGTCCAGGTGCTTGACCAGGGCGCGGAGCGAGTTGCCGTGGGCGGTGACCAGGACGGTCTTCCCGGCCTTGAGGTCCTCCTTGATGTCCGATTCCCAGAACGGCATGAGCCGGATCAGGACGTCCTTGAGGCATTCGGTGCGCGGGACCGCGTCGCCGAGGTCCTTGTAGCGCGGGTCCCCCACCTGGGAGAACTCGGAGTCGTCGGCCAGGGGCGGCGGCGGGGTGTCGTAGGACCGGCGCCACAGCATGAACTGCTCCTCGCCGAATTCGGCGAGGGTCTGGGCCTTGTCCTTGCCCTGGAGCGCACCGTAGTGGCGCTCGTTGAGCCGCCAGTCACGCTTGACGTCGATCCAGCCGCGGTCGGCCTTATCGAGGGCCAGGTTCGCCGTGTTGATGGCCCGCTTCAGCCGCGAGGTGTAGAGGATGTCCGGGAGGATGTTGTTCTCCACGAGCAGCTCGCCGCCGCGCACGGCCTCGGCACGGCCCTGGTCATTGAGGTCAACGTCCACCCAGCCGGTGAAGAGGTTTTTGGCATTCCAGTCGCTGTGGCCGTGGCGCAGCAGAATCAGCTTGTAAGTCATGGTTTTCATCCTAGCCGAGCCCCCGTGAGCGGCGCAGAGCGTTACACCACGTGCGTTTCACACCAACGCGGGGTCACTTCGCGCCCATCCGGGGGCCCGGCATGGGCCGGATCTGACCCCGCGTTGCTGTGAAGCGTGGTTGCTGTGAAGCGTGGGGGTTGGGACGCGGAGGATAGGCTTGGCCGGTGGTGCAAAAGGCTGAACGGGTGCTCGCTCCCCGGAACCAGGGCGGAACGGGACGTGGCGCGCGCGGCGGCCGGCCCGTCGGCAACGTGACCCGTGGCACCACGAACCCCAACCGGATGCGTCGGGTGGACCGTTGGCTGACGGGTCCCCAGGCCTGGCGGCTGCGCGCCGCGGCCGATCCTGTCGCCGTCGACCTCGGCTACGGCGCCTCGCCGGCCACCGCCGTCGAACTCTTCGACCGCCTCTGCGCCGTGCGCGCGGACATGCGCGTGGTGGGCATCGAGATCGAACCGGAGCGTGTGCGGCAGGGCCAGGCGCTCGAACGTACCGGGCTGAAGTTCCAGCTGGGCGGCTTCGAGCTGCCCGTGGCAGGAAACCCCGTGGTGGTCCGCGCCTTCAATGTGCTGCGGCAGTATGAGGAAGCCGACGTGCCCGGCATTTGGCGGCTGGTGCAGGGCCGTCTTGCCGGCGGCGGGCTGTTCATCGACGGCACCTGCGATGAGATCGGGCGGCGCGCCGCGTGGGTGGCGCTCGACGCCGAGCGTCCGCTGAGCCTGAGCGTGTCGATGCGCTTCGGCGCCTTTACGATGCCTTCCGACGTCGCCGAACGGCTGCCGAAGGCCCTGATACACCGCAACGTGCCCGGAGAGCGGATCCACGCCTACCTTCAGGCGATGGACCGGGCGTGGCTGGAGGCGGCGCCGCTGGCGTCATTCGGGAACAAGCAGCGCTTCTCGGCCATGTGCCGGGCCCTCCTGGACGCCGGCTGGCCCATCCACGACGGCCCGTCGCGCTGGCGGCTGGGCGAAGTGACGGTCGGCTGGGACGCCGTGGCGCCCCGGAGTTAGCCGGCAGCGGTCACCAGGGTCCGTACGGGCCCATGTTTCGGCCGCGGCCGGCGTCCTTGACCGCTGGCCGGACGTCGGCGAGGTATACGGAGGCCGCCGTCACGGCCGCCAGACCGAAGATTCCGAGCGATCCGGCGCCGCCACCGCCGCCCAGTTGCGAGAGCAGGGAGAACAGACCCACTGCGAAGGCGCCGCCGGTCAGGGCCAGCCAGAAGGTCTTGGTGCGCTTCGACACGGCCTCGAACGCGTTGGCCTTGTGCCGGAGGCAGTCGAAAAACGCCCATGCCTCCAGGGCAAAGGCAATGACAGCCAGGACCAGATAGATCCCGTATTCGGCCAAGGAAATTAGTATGCGTCCGTCCACTCCCCCAGCCTAGCCGTCCAACGTCCCCAACGCCTGCTCCAAATCGGCCCAAAGGTCTTCCACGTTTTCAATTCCCACGCTCATCCGGACCAGGTTGTCCGGCACGCTCTCCGGCTCGGCCGTGTGCCGGCGCCGGCGTTCGATCAGGGACTCCACCCCGCCCAGGGACGTGGCCGGGAGCCAAAGGTGGAGGGCCCGGATCATGCGGTCGGCCGCCTCGGCGCCGCTAAGGCCACCGTTCTGCCCGGCCACCGGCGCCACCTCGATGCACAGGATGGAACCGAACCCTTTCATCTGCGCCTTGGCCCGTCCATGGCCAGGATCCGACGGCAGCCCGGGGAACCGGATCCCGGCCACCCGGGGGTGACGGCTCAGCCGTTCGGCCAGGACCTGGGCCGATGCCTGCGAGCGTTCGATCCGCAGCGCCAGGGTGCGGAGCCCGCGCAGCGCAAGCCACGCCTCGAACGGCCCGGCGATGCCGCCGTGGATGGTGCGGTGGTGCAGCAGGGCGGTGCGGAGGCCGGCGTCGGACGTCACAAGCGCGCCGAGCACGACGTCGGAGTGGCCGGAGAGGTATTTGGTCACCGAATGCAGCACGACGTCGGAGCCCAGGCTCAGGGGCTGCTGCACCAGCGGGGTGGAAAAGGTGTTGTCCGTGACGACGATCGCGCCGGCCTCATGTGCCGCGGCGGTCAGGACCCGCATGTCCGCGATGCCGAGCATGGGGTTGGTGGGGCTCTCGAGCCACAGCATGCTGGCGGCACGCCCGCCGGCCGGGGCAAGCGCGGCCAGGACGGCGTCGGTGTCCGCAATGTCCACCGTACGCAATTCCAGGAACCCCTTGGCCGCCATTTCGGTGGCCATGGTGACGGACCCCGCATAGCTGTGCGAGGGCATCACGAGCACGCCCTGGGCCGGCACCAGGGACAGCGCCGAGCTGACGGCCGCGAGCCCCGACGCGTAGAGCAGGCCCGGCAGGTCCGCGCCCTCCAGCGTGGCCAGGGCCTCTTCGAACGGGTCCCAGGTCGGGTTGGAATACCGGCCGTAGCCGCGGTCGCCGTCGCCCAGGGGCCCCGTGCCGAAGTAGGTCGAGGACAGCACCAGCGGCGGGTTGACCGGCTCGTCGCGGGTGCGCGGCGGACGCCCGGCGGCCACCACCAGGGAATCCGGCGACAGGGTTGCGGCCAGTTCATCAGAGAGACTCATGCAGACAGGGTACGCGGGCGCCCCGCAAGGCACCCAAGCCGTTACGCGGCATCTCTGGTGTCGGTGATTGTCGGTAGTCTAGAACCGTGACTACCCAGAGCCCCGGAGCGTCCCCTCAACAGTTGCCCGGACTGTTCATTGCCTTCGAGGGCGGAGACGGCGCCGGCAAGTCCACTCAGGCAGGCGAACTCGCCAAGGCCCTGGAATCGAACGGCTTCACCGTGCTGCGGACCCGGGAACCGGGCGGCACGCCGATCGGCGAGAAGCTGCGTTCCCTGGTGCTCGATCACGGCCACGGCCACATCGACGCCCACACCGAGGCCCTGATTTTCGCGGCGTCCCGGGCAGCACACGCGAGCCAGGTCATCCGGCCTGCCCTGGAACGGGGCGAGATCGTCCTGACGGACCGGTACATTGACTCCTCGGTGGCCTATCAGGGCGCGGGCCGGGGCCTCGGAACGGAGGCGGTCCGGGACATCAACGCCTGGGCGACGTCAGGCCTGCAGCCTGACCTGACCGTGCTTCTCGACGTCGAGCCCGCCGTCGGCCGGCAGCGGCGTACCGCGGGGGACGCCGCCGAAGACCGGCTTGAGTCCGAGGCCGACGAATTCCACGCCAGGATCAGGGCCGCCTTCCTGGACCTGGCCGCGGCCCGGCCGGACGCCTATCTGGTGCTGCCCGCACGCCTGCCCGTGGCCGAACTCGCCGCACGGATCTTCGAGCGAGTCCAGTCGCTGCTGGCCGTCACCCAAAGCAGCACCGCATGACCGTCTGGGACGACCTCCAGGGCCAGGACGCCGTCGTGGCCCAGCTGCGCCAGGCCGCCCACGGCGAAGGCCTCACCCATGCGTGGCTTTTCACCGGACCGCCCGGTTCCGGCCGCTCCAACGCCGCGAAGGCGTTCGCGGCGGCCCTGAACTGCGACCAGGCGGACGTCAGCCTGCGCGGCTGCGGCGAGTGCCCGGCGTGCCTGACCATCCTCGGCGAAACCCATTCCGACGTCGCATTCGTGCGCACGGAGAAGGTCACCATCACCATCGACGAGGCCCGCGAGCTTGTGGCCACCGCGGGAAACCGGCCGTCGTCGGGGCGGTGGCGGATCATTGTGGTGGAGGACGCGGACCGGATGGCCGAGCGGACCACCAACGTCCTGCTCAAGGCCATCGAAGAGCCCACGCCCCGCACCATCTGGATGCTCTGCGCACCCTCCCCCGCCGACGTCCTGGTGACGATCCGGTCCCGCTGCCGTCCGGTGGCGCTGCGGCTTCCGCCCGCCGCCGACGTCGCGGCCCTGCTGGTCAAGCGCGACGGCGTGGACCCGGCAGTCGCCGATCGCGCCGCCCGCGCCGCGCAAAGCCACGTCGGGATCGCCCGCCGCCTGGCGCGCGACCCGGATGCCCGGGAACGCCGCCTCGAAACCGTGCGTTTTCCGCTGTCCCTCCGCGGCGTCACGGCGGCGGTCATGATGGCCGAGAAACTGCTCAAGATCGCCACCGAGGAAGCCAACAGCTCGAATGACGAGCGCGATGCCACCGAGAAAACGGCGCTGCTGGCCACCCTCGGGGCGCCCGAGAGCGGCACGCTGCCGCCGGCCATGCGGGGCCAGGTCAAGCAACTTGAGGACGACCAGAAACGCCGTGCCAAGCGCTCCATCACTGATTCCCTTGACCGCACGCTGACGGACCTGCTGTCCTTTTACCGGGATGTCCTAATCATCCAGATGGGGAACGCCGTGGAACTCGTCAACCTTGAACTCAGAAGTGAACTCGAAGACTTCGCTTCCCGGTCCACCGCCGAAATTACCCTCGCCCGCATGGACGCCATCAACAAGGCCCGCAAACGGATCACCACTACCAATGTGGCTCCGCTGCTGGCGATCGAGTCCATGGCTTCCAGCCTGATTTGACGGCCCCGGCCGCTCCGACGAACATCCACGCTTTCGTTCCTATTCCTCCAAGGAGAACCGCATGAAGCCTGCTCGACCCCAGTCCGCGAGATCCCGATCCTTGGCGATCGGCATGCGGGCCGTCGGCGCCGCGGCCGTGGCCCTGACGCTGGCTTCATGCAGCCTTTTCGGCGGTGGCGGCGGGTCGAGTGCCGCAACAGCAGGCACTTCGGGGCAGGCGGACCCTTCGATCGCTGCAGCGGCCCCGGCGGAGCTGCGCAGCTTCTATTCCCAGCAGGTCGACTGGAAGCCGTGCGAGGGCAGCTTCGAGTGCGCCAAGATCAAGGTCCCGCTGGATTACAGCAAGCCTGACGGCGACCACATTGAACTTGCCGCCATCAAACTGGCCACGAAGGGCAACAAGCAGGGCAGCCTGCTGGTCAACCCGGGCGGGCCCGGCGGCTCGGGGTACGACTTCGTCAGGGACGCGGCCAACACCAACATTTCGGACAAGGTCCGGTCCGCCTTTGACATCGTGGGCTTCGACCCCCGCGGCGTGAAGCGCTCGGCACCGGTCACGTGCCTCACGGACGCGGAACGCGACGCGTTCCGCGCCAAGACCTATGCCCTGGACACGGACGCCGGGCTGAACGCCGCCCTGGCCGACAACAAGGCCATCGCGGCCAAATGCGTGGAGAAGACCGGTCCGGTCCTGGCCCACGTGGACACCGTCAGCGCCGCCAAGGACCTCGACATCCTGCGCGGTGTGGTCAACGACAGAAAGCTGAACTACCTCGGCTATTCCTACGGGACCCTCCTGGGCGCCACCTACGCATCACTGTTCCCGGATAACGTCGGCCGGGTGGTCCTCGACGGCTCCCTCGACCCCGCCCTGAGCTACGAGGAACTGACCGCCGGCCAGGCGGTGGCCTTCGACAAGGCCCTCCACACCTACGTCGCCAACTGCCAACAGACCAGCGGATGCCCGCTGACGGGCGGCACCGAGAACGGCGTGCGGCAGATCCGCAACGCCATCACCGCCGCGGAAGCCAATCCGCTGCCGGCCAAGGACGGCCGGAAGGTCTCCGGGTCGACGTTCGTCAGCGGCCTCATTATTCCGCTCTACAACAATGACAACTGGCCCATCCTCACCCGGGCGCTCGGGCAGGCCCTAAACGGCGACGGCACCGGCATGATGCAGCTGGCCGATTTCGGCGCTGACCGGGATCCCAACGGCACCTACACGTCGAACAGCACCTTCGCCTTCAACGCTATCAACTGCCTGGATTACCCGATGGCTTCCGACACCGCCTCGATGCGCGCCGAAGACCAGAAGCTGCGCCAGCTCTCGCCCACGCTGGGGTATTACTTCGCCTACGGCGGAAGCAACTGCAAGGACTGGCCGTACAAGAACGTCCGGACCCCTGCGCCGGTGGAGTACAAGGGTTCGTCCCCGATTGTTGTGGTGGGCACCACCGGCGATCCGGCGACCCCGGTGCAGTGGGCCAGCTCGCTGCGCAAGCAGCTCGGGAACGCCTCGCTGGTGACGTGGAAGGGCGAAGGCCACACGGCCTACGGCCGCTCCAACAGCTGCATCGGCAACGCCGTCGATGACTACTTCGTGGACGGGAAGGCCCCGGCGGACAACACCGTCTGTTAGGTGCCGTTTGCCAGCCCCGCGGGCGGCTGCTGACGCTCATTTTGACCCGGACGCAGGGACTCTATTACAGTTGTCTCTTGCATGATCCGCCCGGTTCACCGGGCTTTCATGTGGCTGCTTCCTTAGCTCAGTTGGTAGAGCGTCTCACTCGTAATGAGAAGGTCGCCAGTTCGATTCTGGCAGGAAGCTCACAGAAAAACCCCGTATTTCCGCTGATTCAGCGGGAATGCGGGGTTTCTTGTTGTTGGTGGGCGGATGCCCCGGTCCCGTCAGGGCCGCCCATGAGCCTCGGGCATCAGCCCCAGCGCCACCGCACCGAATACGCTGCGGCGGAACAGGGGTTTCATTTGGCGGCCGGCAGCGTCGTACCCGCGCGCTCCCCGAGCGCGCCGTCGGCGGTGATGCCTATGACTTGCAGGAGGACGTCCTTGTCACGCCGGATGTCCGTGACGGTGACCGACCGGGCCGACTTTGCCATGCGGCCGGCGGGAAACCCGTTCACGGCGACCGCCCAGGAATCAGCCGTGGGGTCGTTGGATTCCCATGTGACCTTCACCTGCGTGCCGTCGGCGGAAACCGCCTCGGCCTTGACATTGGTCGGCGGGCCCGGCCGGACGCCGCCGGGCCCAACCGAGCCGATGTGGACCGGGGTCTGCAGTACGTTGGTGCTGCCGAGCGGGCTCGAGACCCGCAGAATCATCCGGCCGTCGAACGGCGCGGGGTAAGTGTGCTTGAGGACCGGTGACGTCGTGGTCTGGTCGTAGGTTCCGTCCCCCTCCAGGTCCCATTCGTATTTGCCGATAGTGCCCAAGGAGGACGAGGCGTCGTAGGTGATCTCCTGGCCTGGCCGGGCCCAGTAGCCGTTGATCGGCAGTCTCGCTTCGACGTTGAGGTTGCTGCCGCCCAAGGGGATGGTGTTGATCTGCAGTCCTCCGCCGGCCGCCTGACTCGACTGGGTCTGCACCGCTGGTGACGGAGTGCCCGGCGCCGGGCTTGCCGGGGCCGGGGCGCTGGGCAGCACCGTAGGGGCCGAGGATCCTGCGGGCGGGACTCCAACGGGTGCCGCCTGTCCCGGCCCTTGACCGCAGCCCGTGGCCAACATCAGTGATGCCGCCGCGATGGTCCAGCCTGCTGTCCTGCTCGCTCCCATGAACTCCCCCAATGTTCGAAACTGCGACAACACAACATGCCCAGACGGCACGTCGGCCACTTCCCGGAAGTGTTCGCCGCACACAGAGTAAGCATGCGAAGAGCCACTTTCCATGGCATCCAAGCCGGAAGCGAGTGATTTGTTGCCCTGAATCCTTGCCATTCGGCGACCGGACCGTAGACTCGGCCCATGTCAGGACCGGGGGAACCGAAAACAGCCCGCCGCGCTGCGGCACTCATTGGTGTCATGGTGCTCGCTGGCGGCATGGCTGCCTGTGCCTATGAGGATGGCGGCGCTGCGCAGCCGACGTCGGCCGTGCAAAGCCACCGGCCTGCGCCCTCCGTGCCGGCGAAAGACCAGGGAGTACTGGAGGTGGAAGCGGCCAACTACGCGGAACTGCATAAGCGGCTAGGCACGGCACCGGGGTCGGTGCTCCTGGCCGACGCCGGCCCGGCCGACGGGCCAGGGGTTGGCTTCACCAAAGCCGTAACGGTGATGACTGCCGGTCCGCACACCGTCACCGCGACCTGCGTCGGCACTCCCGGCGTCCAGATGTTCCTCACTCAAGATGGGACGGGGGCCAAGCCGGTGCCCCTGGACGTCGATTGCTCCAGGGTCCTGTCGAAGGTAGTGGTGCTGCAAAAGGGGTACGTCAGCGCCCAACTGATCCGGCCCGACCCTACCGGTGCATGGAAAGGTGCCGTGGCCGGGATAGAGATCACGGTCCGGTGAGACTGGCCGACTCTTAGTGCGGTCAGGCATCCGCTCCCGGGGTGAAGTAATTATGGGCGTCCAGATACTTCACCGCGGGCGCGGAGAGGCCGACTTCGGCAGTGAACGGGCCGATCTGATCCTTCGCGAAGGCGTCGTAGAGTTCCCTGGTCTGCCAGAGGTCGGTGACGACGATGCCGTCGTCCGTGGCGGCGACCCAATGTCCGAGGGCGCCGGCCGGCCCGGGTCCTCCCGGGGTGAGCCCCATCTTCTCGATCACCTGGTCGTATTGCCCCAAGGTGGCACCGGAAAATTCCATGATGACTGCGACGGCCATTGTCTTCTCCTCACAGGCGGCAGGCCGCAAGGCAACGGCCTGCGATTGGATTGATACGGCACGGTCTACGCCGGACCTGTCCGATCGTCAATACGTCGCGGGGAAGACAAACCGGGTACCGCGGGCCCCTCGCTGACCTGGCTCTCGATTGCTCCCGCCATCGGAAGGACCCCCGGGAATCAGCGATTTCCGGGGGTCCCTCGTGTGCGGGTCGGCAGCGGCCGGCTACTTCAGCGTCAGCACCGGGTTGACCGGGGCTTTCAGCGAATCCACCTGCAGGCCGACAGCCAGTTTCTGGCCGGCCGCGATCTTGGTGGCCCAGTCCGATCCGCTGCAGGTTACCGACACCTTGGGAATGACCGTGCAGGTGATGCCCCAGGAGTTGGCCACCCGCGTGACGTTCGGATCCGGCCAGCTCACACTCCAGCCCGCGGCCGCACGGAGCCCGGTGACCTCGATGTTAGCCACGTAGCCTCCGGTCCAGGAACTGCTGAGCTTCCAAACCGCGCTGATGGAACCGCCCGACGTCGGCGCGGGCGACGGCGTCGCGGTAGCGGTCGGTGTGGCGCTGGCAGTGGGCGTCGGCGTGGCACTGGGCGTCGGCGTCGGAGTGGCGGTGACAGTTGGCGACGCGGACGCCGTGGGGCTGGCCGACGGGGTCGGCGTCGTCGTCGGCGTCGGGGCGGTCTTCAGGATCGGCGCCAGCGCGGCCAGTTTGGCGGCCTCCGGCGTGCGCCAGTCTGCCTGGACGAGGCCACCGGTGATGCCGCTGTTCGGATTGAACGCCCAATACGCAAAGCTCATGGAATTGGTGCCGAGATAGGAGACAATCTTCGCCATCCACTGCTGGTCCGACGTGGTCTGCAGCGCGGTCCCGAACTCCCCGAGCAGGATTGGGGCGATGCCTTGCTTCTGGATATACCCCCAGTTGGCATCCCAGACGGCTGGCAGATTGTTGGGATAGCTGGGATCACTGAACCACTTCTGCGCAAACAGCGACGCCGGGTAGTCGTGCGGGGAGTACACCACGCGGTTGGGTGTGGCCAGGGTGACCGGCTTGTTCTTCACATCGGCCAGGCCGCCGCCCCACCATGTGGTGGTGCCGTTGCCCTGGTTCTCGATGCCTTCGATGATGATCAGCAGGTTGGGGTTGGAGGCCAGGACGGCGTTCCCGCCGCGGGTGGCCGCGGCTTGCCAGTCGGTGGCGGCGGCCCCGCCCCAAGTCGCAGCCCCGGCGGGCTCATTGTGAAGGTCGGCGCCGATCACCGTGGGATCGGTCTTGTAACGCGCGGCGAGCATCTTCCAGTCGGCGATCCACCTCGACTCCGGGTAGGCGGAGGTGTACCAGAGCGGGGACTGGTCAGCGGAGGACGGCCGGTGCCGGTCCAGGATGATCTGCAAGCCGTTGGCCTTGGCGCGGGCGATCACCGTGTCCATCAGGATCAGGGGCGTCTTGCCCTCGAGCCCGTAGGCACGGTTGGCCCAGTAATTCAGGTTCCCCGCGATGGACGTCGCGGCCAGGCACTCGTTGGAGAACGGCAGCCGGACGGTGTTGAAGCCCATCGATTTGATGTTGGCCAGGGCGTCGTCAATGGTCAGGGTCCCCCACAGCCCGTGCGGCATGCAGTCAGGAGTTTCCATGCCGAACCAGGAGGCGGCCTTGATCGTGTACGGGGCGTTGTTCGAGTCCAGGATTGTGCCGCCGGAGGTGTGCAGCCACCCGGTGGGCGCCGGCATGGTTGCCGCGACGGTCAAGGGTGCCGCCATGCTGCCCGGTGCCGCCGCCTGCGCCGAGACCGCCAGGACAGAGAGCGCCAGCACTCCGGCCAGGGCCGAGCCGAGCAGACTGGCGGCGACAGGTTTGAGGCCCCGGGCCGAGTGGCGGGGCGGGGTCGAAAATAGCTTCACAATTCCTCCGTGAGGGTGTCGCGCGGATGGGGCGCTGGTCATCGGGGCCTACAGACGGGATGACAAAGTCCCCTCCCGGCGTGGGCCGGAGGGGAACGTCGTCCTTGCCCTAGCGGTTTGCGGCCGCGACGCCAATTACAACGAACGCGATAATCGCGACCGCGATGGAGGCATAGCCGATCACCAGCGCGGCGATGGCCAGTCCGCGGCCGCTTTCGCCGGTGGTCTTAATCTGGTTCAGGGCGATGTGACCCAGAATGATGCCGAGCAGGCTGATGAAGAAGGATGAGACCAGCGCCGCGATGGCAAGTCCGTTTGTCTTCGCGGCTGCGGGTGCGGGCGCGTAGCCCGGGTACTGAGGTGCGCTCATGGTGGTGAAGCCTTTCATTCCGGCAATGTGGGTCCCCCCGGCCCGCGCATTGCGGAGCGGCTGTGAGAAAAGTACCAAGCCGCGGGCCGGAATGGACCACTTTCGCCAATATTTCCTGAAGCGGCACGGCGGGTCTACGGGGCCCTGACCTGCGTATTGTCATTTTTCGGGGCGTCCGTCAGCCTTAGGGAATGGAACGGCCCGGTCGCGGACTGACAGGCCGCCGGCAGGAACCTCCGCGGGCGCGGCCCGACGGGGAGTCCGGCATGCGGCGGCACCCGCGGTGGGGTGCGGTGGTTGGCTTCGGCCTCGTCAGCCTCGCCACGGACATGGTGTCCGACGGCGCCCGCCCGTTGGGGGGCCCTCTGCTGGCCCAGCTCGGCGCCACCGCGCTGTTCGTGGGCCTCGTGACCGGCGCCGCGGAAGCCGCCGCCCAGGGCCTGCGGCTGGTGTTCGGCCCTTGGGCGGACCGTACGGGAAAATACTGGACCTTCACCATGGCGGGGTATGCGCTCACCGCCGTGTGCGTTCCCCTGCTGGCGCTGACGCCCCTCGCGGGTTCGGCCGGGCTGGCTCTCGCGGCCGTGCTCATTATCGGGGACAGGGTTGGCAAGGCAGTGCGTAGCCCGGCGAAGACGGTTCTGCTCGCGGCCGTTGCCGGGCCCGTTGGCCGCGGACGCGGCTTCGCCGTCCACAAATCCCTCGATCTGGCCGGGGCACTGCTGGGCCCGCTGCTGGTCACGGGAGTGCTGGTTGCCACCGGCTCGCTCTCAGCGGCCTTCGCGGTGCTCGTCGTTCCGGCCGTGACGGCGGTGGCGATTCTCGTGTGGCTGCGTCGCCGCATCAAAGATCCCGGCGCGGACACGGCAGCCGCCGACGCCGGCCCCGCCGGCTTACCGGCGTCGGAAACTGCTGCGTCGACGGTTCCGGAACCGGTTCCGGATTCGACTCTAAATTCTGCGCCCGGTTCCGCCGCCACGGGTGCGGAACCGGGCCGCGGGAAGACCGCCGGCCCTCCGGCGTCGGGACTCTCCGGCGTCTTCCTCTTGTTCGCCCTGGCCGCATTCTTTTGGAGCGCAGGCCTGGTGGCCTTCGGCGTCATCTCCTATCACCTGACGGCCGACGTGGCAGTCCCGGTCCCGGTGGTTCCGCTGCTGTATGCCGGCGCCATGGGGGCTGCCGCAGTGGGGGCCCTCGTCAGCGGCGTCCTGTACGACCGTGCCGGGGCGGCCGTGCTCTTCGCACTGCCCGTGCTGATTGCCGGGGTGCCGGTGCTGGCCCTGGCCCCGAACGCCGGGCTTGTCCTGGCCGGCGTCCTGGTCTGGGGAGCCGCCACGGGCATCCAGGACTCCACGGTCAAGGCGCTGGTGGCCGACCTCGTGCCCCAGCCCCGGCAGGGTACGGCCTACGGCGTGTTCGCGGCATTCGAGGGCGCCGGGGCCCTGGTGGGCGGCGCGTTGTACGGATCCCTCTATGGCGCCCAGCCGGTGCTCATCGGGGTGGTGGCCGCACTGCAGATAGCAGCATTGGTCCTGCTGGTCGTGACGCTGCGCCGGGCCCGGCCCTCAGCCGGCCGCGGGGCCGCCCATCGGCGGGTTTAGCGCGCCCAGACCGACGCCGCGCCCGAATGCCCCGTGATGACGCTCTGGTAAATGAAGACGGCTCCCACCACGGCGCCGGCAGCCAGGAGGATGCCCCGGACAATCCGGTTGCCACGAAGTCCGCCGAGGAACGCCAAGCGCCGGCCAAGGGGCTCGTAGGTGACCATCAACATTGCCGCGACGAGGACAAAAAAGATCACGGAAACCACTTTGAGCACGTCGCCCTGCTCGGCGTGCTCGTGAACCAGCGCCGACGCCGGACGGGCTTTCTGCAACTGCTCGCCGGCCTGTGCGGTCAGGAGTGTCACCGGCACCAGCCCCACCGACAGTACACCCAGGGGCCACGCCAGGTAGCCCCACCAGCGCCGGACCAGGGCATAGATGATGGCGCCCAGGCCGGCGATGGGCCCGAGTACGACTACGGCGTGGACGAGCAGGACATGGGCCGGAAGCCCACCAATTTCGATCAAGTGAAAACTCCTCCAAAACATGGCGCCACCGGGTCTGATGCCGGGGCAGCGGACCCGCTGCGGGGCCGGAACTCCTATGATTCTTGCATGGGAAGCCGGGAACTCGCGGGCATTGCGGGTCCGCTGTACGCGTTGCCGTACGGCGAATTCGTGGCGGCCAGAACGGCCGCGGCCCAGGACACCAGCCGCCTTGGCGTCACGCCCGCGGCACAGCGTGCCCTGGCCGCTGAGGTGCGGGCCCTGCCCAAACCCTCCCTGGCGGCGTGGGCGGTGAACATGCTGGCCGCTCACCACCCGGAAATTTTGCGGGACCTGGCTGAGCTCGGGGACGCGATGCAGGCCGCGCAGGCCGCGCTGGACGCAGCGGGGCTCCGCCGCCTCGCGCAGGAACGGCGGCGGCTCCTGAGCGGAGCGGTGGCCGCCGCACGTGTTCTCGCAACTGAACGGGGCAGGTCGATCAGTGCGGCGGTGGCGACCGAAGTTGAACAGACGCTGCGGGCCGCCACGGCTGACCCGGGGGCCGCCGCTGCCGTCCAGAGCGGCTGCCTCCTCCGGGCGCTCTCGGCTGACGGCGTCGACGTCGTCGATCTCGCCGGCGCGGTGGCCCTCCCGGGCAGCCCCGCGGGCCAAGGACCAGGCAGCAGCGCCGCACGGGGACCGGCCGACGGCGGGGCAGCCGGCGGAGCGTCGGAACCGCCGCGCAGGGTTGAGCCTCCCGGCGCTGGCGCGGGCGGTGCAGCCAGCGCGGCCGGCGATCAGCCGCCGGCAGGGCAGCCCCGGCTCCGGGCTGTGGGGAGAGCGCGGACGGCACCGTCGCCGTCGGCGGTGGACCGGGCACACTCCGGCCTGGCGCTGGCCGAGGAGTCCGCCGCGGTTGCGAACGAGGACGCGCGCCGCGCGGCGGCGGAACTGGCCGCCGCGGCAGCGGAAACCACGCGGTTGGCCGACGAGGCGCTCGACCTGAGGCGGCGGCTGGACCTGGCAGAAGCCGGGCTCAAGGAAGCCCGGAAGCGTCACCAGCTGGCAGCGGCCATGGCGCAGCAGACGGCCCGGGCCGCGGAGCGTCAACGCAGGCAGGAAGTCCTGGCCCGCGAACGCGTGCTGCGGCTGAGCAACACGCCGGAGGCGTGAAGCTTCGCTGTCAGAGGTCGGTTGCACACTGGAATCATGGAAAACAACCAGGGTTTTCAGCAGCACTTCCAACAGACTTTGGATGAGGCACAGGATGGTGCCCTGTACTTCACAGTCACCTACCTAGACACCGACTGCGGCCGCATCCGCTCCGAGAGCTTCGACGACGCTGCCGCCGCGGACCGCTTCGCCAGTAGGTGCATCTCGGGCGAGGACGGCTGGGCCATTGTCGACGCAATCCCGGCGAAAGAGCGCCGGGCCGCCGCCTGAATCGGCACGGTCCCGGCCCGGGATGCCGCCTGAGTCCGGGCAGCCCCTGGATTCGGGGCCGGGCACGTCCCCGGACCGGGGAAATGCCCGCGGAAATGCCCGGCGCAATCGTCAGAGACATGACCGGGGAATGGCCGTGCGAATGCCCCGGGCAGCAGGAAGGGCCTCCACCCGTGCGGGTGAAGGCCCTCTGCGAACGCCTGGCAGCTGCTGCGGCTATTGCCGTAAAGCGCGGTGACGGCGTCTCGGATTTGTCGCCTAGGCGAAGTCGGAAACGGCCGGGTCCGGGCCGATCCGGCCGGCGCCTTCGGCGGAACGGTCCAGTCCGTTGATGGCCTGGACATCGGTCTCGTCAAGGGTGACGTCCAGGGCCGCGTAGTTCTCGCGGATCCGGGATTCCGTCACCGACTTGGGGATGACCACGTTGCCGATTGCCAGGTGCCAGGCGATAACAACCTGGGCCGGAGTCGCACCGTGCTTGGCGGCAATCTGGGCAATGACCGGGCTCTCGAGGAGCTCGCCGCCCTGGCCCAGCGGGGACCACGCCTGGGTGAGGATGCCCTTGGAAGCGTTGAATTCGCGCAGGTCGGCCTGGTTGAAGAACGGGTGCAGCTCCACCTGGTTGATGGCCGGAACCACCCCGGTCTCATCAACGAGGCGCTGCAGGCCCTCCTTGGTGAAGTTGGAGACGCCGATCGTCTTGACCCGGCCCTGCTTCTGGAGCTCGATGAGGGCCTTCCAGGTGTCAACGTACTTGTCCTGCTTCGGCTGCATCCAGTGGATCAGGTACAGGTCCAGGGTTTCGAGGCCCAACCGCTGCATGGAGTCCTCGAACGCCTTCAGGGTGGACTCATAGCCCTGGTCCGCGTTCCACAACTTGGTGGTGATGAAGATTTCCTCGGGCTTGAGGCCGGAGCGCTCAATGGCACGGCCCACCCCTGCTTCGTTGCCGTAGATCTTGGCGGTGTCGATGTGGCGGAAGCCGGCCTCGAACGCCTGGACTACCACCTTTTCGGCCACGTCATCTTCAACCTGCCACACCCCGTACCCAAGCTGGGGAATGGTGTTGCCGTCATTGAAAGTCAGTTCCGGTGAAAAAGTCATACAACTATCCTGCCAAGATCGACGCCGTCCGGCCAGCGCCAGGCCGAAGCTAAGCTAGGCGCTTAACCGGGAATACCGCCGGGACCGGGCATAACGGGACCGCGCTCAGTCCTGGGCTGGGCCGCGGCCGCCAGCTTCCGCAAGCCGCCGTTCGGCGTCGCGGACCTGTTCCGCCACGGTTTCCGCGCGCCGCCGCACGGACGCCGCGCCCACCGGGACCGGCCCCACGGCGAGCCGGAGCATCGCGGCCGCCTCGGCCGTCATGGCGAGCGAATTCCCTGCCGTGGACAGGGCCCGATGGACCCCCGCCAGCGGCCCGGGGATATCCAGTCCATTGCTGGGATACCGCCGCTGGGCCTCCGCACAGATCTCCCGCACCCGCGGCACGAGGGCGGAGAGCTGGTTGGCGATCTCGACCAGCTCCCCGTAGAGCTGTTCGTCCTCGACCCCCTCGAGGACCTGGTGGTAACGGTCCAGCCCGCGGTTGAAGCGGTCATGGGCGCGCCGCCAGAGGCCCTTGCCGAGTTCGGCGTCGTCCCTGCGTCCTTGCCGTGCTGCGCTGAAGAGGCCCAAGGTCGCGCTAAAGGTATTGGCCGGGACCGTGGTCCGGGTCGGCGGGCTCGGGCGGCTGGGAGGGGTCCGCGCCCCGATGGGGCGCGGCGGCACGGACCGGTTCGCCGTTCTCCCCGATGATGACCCCCGGCGCGATGACGGTTCCCGGTGGCAGCTGGCGCAGCTGCATCTGGGCGTAGGCGTGCTCCCGGGCCGCGTGCTGGGCGGCGATGGCGGTCTGAATGCCGTGGAAGAGCCCCTCCAGCCAGCCGACCAGCTGGGCCTGGGCAATCCGGAGTTCGGCGTCGGAGGGGGTGGCGTTCTCCGGGAAGGGTAGGTTGATCCGCTCGAGTTCCGCCACGAGTTCCGGGGCGAGGCCGTCCTCGAGTTCCTTGATGGAGCGCTCGTGGATTTCGGCCAGCCGGACCCTGGCGGCGTCGTCGAGCGGCGCGGACCTTACCTCGTCCAGCAGCTGTTTGATCATTGTGCCGATCCGCATGACCTTCGCGGGCTGGTCCACCAGATCCTGAAGGTCGCTCCCCCGGGGCGGCCTCGGCCCTGCTCCGGGTTCTCCGCCGCGGCCGGCGGCCGGTGGCGCCATGGGCTCGCCCGCCAGCGGCGGGGCATCATCCACGGGGGTTCCTTCGACGGGTACGTCGTCGGCGGACTGGGCTCCGGGCTGAGTGTCGTGCTGATCGCTCATGGCTTCATACTCTCACGCGCCCCTTCCGCGCGGACCCGGCGTCCGCTCGGAAGGGGCGCGGACGCCGCCGGACGCGCTGATGCCCGACGGCGTGCCCGCCCTGCAGCACCGCCCAGCAGCACCGCTCAGCAGCACCGCCCCTGTGGGGTGGTGTCCTGCCGGTCAGCCCGGTCACGCCAGAACTCCCGCTCAGTCAGGGGAGGACCGGTGTGCCCCGAGGCGTCATGATGCGCCAAATACTTCGTGTAGGCGTCGGCGCCCAGGACCCCGCCGAGATACCCCGCAACGCCCCGGATTCCTGCGAGGACCGCGTTCATGACCGGCTCCGCATCAGTGGTGGCCGGACTTTTCGAGGCGCTGTCCGGCCGGGAGGGTGTTCCACTCGGCCACGAGGTCGCGCTCCGCCGCCGTGGGAATGAACCCGGCCGGGGCGAAGACGCGGGAGGCCTGGGCGGGGTCTTCGTGTTCGGTGTTGGGCAGGCCCGCGGCCGTGTTCCGGAGCGCTGTGATGGTTGCCATCACAGCGGTGATGATGACGATGATGCTCAGCACCACGAAGATGATCGAGAGCCAGCCCTGAATCATGGAGTTGCGGACCACAGCTTCCATGGCAGCCTGGGTCTTGGCCGTGCCGAAGGAGGTTTTGCCGTCTGCAAGAGCCTTGGCAAAGGCGGCGTTGTTGGCGAAGTAGCCCACCGCAGGAACGGGCGAGAAGATCTTGTAGAAGCTCGCGGTGATGGTCACGACGGCGGCGAGCGCCAGCGGCGCCGCTACGATCCACAGATATTTCAGGGCGGTGCGCTTGGCGGCGATGGCCAGGCAGACCGAGAGGGCGATGGCCGCCAGGAGCTGGTTGGCGATCCCGAACAGCGGGAACAGGGTGTTGATGCCGCCCAGCGGGTCGGTGACGCCCATCAGCAGGACCGCGCCCCAGGCGACCACCATGACGGCGGTGCAGAGCCAGGCGCCCGGACGCCAGGAGTGCTCCTTGAACTTGGGGACAAAGTTGCCGATCGAGTCCTGCAGCATGAAGCGGGCCACCCTGGTGCCGGCGTCGACGGCGGTGAGGATGAACAGGGCCTCGAACATGATGGCGAAGTGGTACCAGAACGCCATCATGGCGGTCCCGCCGATGAACTGCTGCATGATGTGGGCCAGGCCGACGGCGAGGGTGGGTGCGCCCCCGGAGCGGGAGATGATGCTTTGCTCCCCCACGTCCTTGGCCGTCTGCGCGAGGTCACCGGGAGCGATGTTGACCCCGGACAGGCCCAGGCTGTTGACCCACGCGGCCGCGGTCTCCACCGTGCCCCCTGTCAGCGCCACCGGGGCGTTCATGGCGAAGTAGATGCCGCGGTCAATGGAGATCGCGGCCACGAGGGCCATGATGGCCACGAAGGATTCCATGAGCATGCCGCCGTAGCCGATCAGGCGCGTCTGGCGTTCCTTCTCGATCAGTTTCGGTGTGGTTCCGGAGGCGATGAGGGCGTGGAATCCGGACAGCGCGCCGCACGCGATCGTGACGAACAGGAACGGGAACAGCGCCCCGGAGAAGACCGGGCCGTTGTCGCGGCCGGCGAACTCGCTGAAGGCCGGGACGGTGATCTCCGGGCGGACCACGATGATGGCCAGGGCCAGCATCACGATCACGCCGATCTTCATGAAGGTGGAGAGGTAGTCGCGGGGGGCCAGGAGGAGCCAGACGGGGAGGATGGCCGCGATGAAGCCGTAGATGATGAGGCCCCAGGCGATGGTGACCTTGTCCAGGTGGAAGAACGCGGCGCCCCATTCGGTTCCGGCCACGGCTCCGCCGCCGATGATGGCGGCCATGAGCAGCACGAAACCGATGATGGAGACCTCCATGACCTTGCCCGGCCGGAGGTACCGCAGGTAGACGCCCATGAAGAGGGCGATCGGGATGGTCATGCCCACCGAGAAGACGCCCCAAGGGCTTTCGCCCAGGGCGTTGACGACCACCAGGGCGAGGATGGCGACGATGATGACCATGATCAGCAGCGTCGCGATGAGCGCGGCGGTGCCGCCGATCACGCCGAGTTCCTCGCGGGCCATCTGGCCCAGGGAGCGGCCGCCGCGGCGCATGGAGAAGAACAGGACGAGGTAGTCCTGGACGGCGCCGGCCAGAACGACGCCGAGGATGATCCAGATGGTGCCTGGCAGGTAGCCCATCTGGGCGGCGATGACCGGGCCCACGAGGGGTCCGGCGCCGGCGATGGCGGCGAAGTGGTGGCCGAAGAGGACGTTGCGGTCCGTGCGGACGTAGTCCTTGCCGTCGGCTTTGTATTCGGCCGGGGTGGCGCGACGGTCGTTGGGCTTGAGCAGGTAGCGCTCAATGACCTTGGAGTAGAAGCGGTAGCCGATCAGGTACGTGCAGACTGACGCGAACACGAACCAGATGGCGTTGACGGTCTCGCCCCGGATGACTGCGAGCATGAACCAGGCGACGCCGCCCAACAGTGCAATGGCCGCCCACAGCGCAATCTTGGCGGGCGTCCACGTGCGGTCCGCGGAGTCGCGGACCGCATCCTCCACCGAGGTCGGTGGAAGGGACGGGTCGGCAACGATGCCGTCGTCGAGCCGTACTGTTCCGTGTGTGCTGCTGTTTGTGCTGGCGTCCTGCGTGCCGTCTGGCATTGTGCCCATATCTCCTCCTTGAGAAACCCAACCGGGCAGCCCACCGGTGCAGAACTGCCCCCCGCACCCTACCAATGTGGCCGTCCTCACCTGCCGGCGCTGCGCCGGGCGGCGCGGTTGACGCGACGAACGGTCGACCGGATGCGGTGAACGGCAGGGATGGTGGAAAGTTTGTTGCGGGGCTGAGCCAAAAATACGCGGGCCGGTTCGGTTCCCGCGGCCGGGCGGCCGCGCACGGGGGCGGCGTCCGGAGGTTGCTGAGGTGCTACGTCCGGAGGGTGCTGAGCTGCATCAGGCGGGCCTCGCAAAGGTCCAGCCAGCGCACTTCGGCCTCGGTCTGGAAGATCAGGGAGTCCAGCACCAGGAGCCGGGCGGTGTCGGCCGGGCGCTGGAGGGCGGCCGTGTCGCGGCGGGACTTGGTGTACTCCTGCAGGGCCCGGATGGAGACGGCCCGCTGGGCCTGGATGATGGATCCGACGTCGGTCCCTGGAATCGTCAGGCCGAGGGCGAGCTTGATCGCGAGTTCGTTCCGGGGCGGGTTGGCCCGGGAGACCGGGACCGCGAACCAGTCGTTGACTTCGGTCCGGCCGGCGGGAGTGATGCTGTAGATGACGTGTCCGTCGCCGTCGCCGCCGTCATTGTGGACCAGTCCGTCGCGTTCGAGCCGGTCAAGGGTGGTGTAGACCTGCCCGATGTTCAGCGGCCAGGACGACCCTGTGCGGTCCTCGAATTCGGTCCTGAGCTGATAGCCGTAGCGCGGTCGGTCCTGCAAAAGTGCGAGAAGACTGTGACGAATCGACATAACGCCCCCCGAAATCGCGAAGCCACGAAATCACACAGCATACACGCGCCCCAAGACGCGTGTATACCGCGTATGGACCTAGGGTATCGTCATTGGCGCCCTAACCGCAAAACAGCGCATGCTCCGGCCGGAATATGTCGGCCCCGCTCCGCGCTGCCGGTCGGCTGCCCGGTTCCGGTGCCGCCAGCTGCCAGCCGCTACATGACAAGCAGGACTTTGCCGACGTGGTCGCCGGAATCGAAGTATTCGTGCGCGGCGGCGACCTGCTCCAGCGGGAAGCTTTTTGCCACCAGGGGCCTGATCCTGCCGTCGGTCAACATCGGCCAGACGGCATCGCGGACGGCGTTCATGATCACGGTCTTTTCCTCGACCGGGCGGGGACGCAGTGCCGTGGCGATGATGGCGCCCCGCTTCCGCAGCAGCTGCCCGAGGTCCAGTTCCGCCTTGGCTCCGCCCTGGAGCCCGATCACCACGAGACGTCCGTAGTCGGCGAGGGCATCGATGTTCTGCGCGAGGTACTTGGCCCCGACGACGTCGAGGATCACGTCCGCGCCCTTGCCCCCGTTCTGCGCGCGCAGGCTTGCGGGGAAGTCTTCCTCGGCGTAGTTGATGGCAATGTCCGCACCGAGGAAGGCCTTGGCGGTGCCGACCTTTTCCGCGTTGCCGGCCGTCGTGGCCACGCGGGCGCCGATAGCCTTTGCCAGCTGGATGGCCATGGTGCCGATCCCGCCCGTGGCTCCATGGATCAGGACCGTCTCGCCCGGCTGCAGCTGCGCCGTCATGATCAGATTGGAATAGACGGTTGCGGCGACCTCGGGCAGCGATGCAGCCGTGACCAGATCCACGCCGTCGGGGATCCTCAGAACCTGCCCGGCGGGCACGGCCACCTTCTGGGCGTAGCCGCCGCCGGAGAGCAGCGCCACCACTTTGTCCCCGACAGAGAACGCCTTGGTGACGCCGGGGCCGAACCCTGCAATCCTGCCGGAGACCTCCAGCCCGGGGATTTCGGAGGCACCCGGGGGCGGCGGGTAGAACCCCTTGCGCTGCTGGACGTCGGCACGGTTAAGGCCGGCGGCGACGACGTCGATCAGCACCTCGCCGGGGCCCGCCACTGGGGCTTCGACCTCACGGACTTCCAGGACCTCGGGTCCGCCGGGCTCTGAGATGTAGACAGCCTTCATGGAGTACTCCCGATTCCTAACTGGCTCCGGGCACTTGCACCGCGGTCACCAGGTCAATTCAACGACTCTCCCCAGAATATGGCGGGGAGCTGCCCGCGTCCGCAAGCGCTGCGTGTTTTTGTGGCAGCGGACTGCCTATGAAAGACTACTCGTTAGGGAAGGTTGTCCGAGCGGCCGATGGAGCTGGTCTTGAAAACCAGTGTGCGGTGACCCCGTACCAAGAGTTCGAATCTCTTACCTTCCGCGAACAATGCCCCCGTTTCCTGCACTCAGTGCCGGAACCGGGGGCATTCTTGCGCGGTGAAGGCGGATGCGGCTGGGGCTGGGGCTGGACGGTATCCAGCCTGGTCCTGGCGGGCAGATCAGGCCGGTTCCGGGGCCGGCATTCGCCCTGATCTGCCCTGCAGAGGCGAAAATCTCAACCGGACCACCCCTGTGCCCGCAAAGCGCGTCGCACCCGCATCAGTAACCAGTCTCCCCCGTCCTGACGTCCATGTTGTTGAGCACAAGTTGGCGCCACCCCGCGCTCAGGGTGCGTTCGGCGCGCAAGGCGTCCGCCTGGTGCTGGGCCGGCGTCAGGTGGTGCCCGCCGTCGTACTCCACCGCGAGCCTGTACGCCGGGCACCCCAGATCCACCCACAGGGGCGTGCCCTGCTCGTCGATCAGGACAAAATCCGGCTCGAAGGGCGGCAGCCCGGAGCGGCCAAAGAGTAGACGCAGCCGGGTCTCGGGCGGCGAATCGACGCCCACCCGCACCAGTGCGAGCGCCTTCCGGAGCAGCGGAAGGCCGGCCGCGCAGCGTTGGCGTGCAACGTAGTCGTGGAGCTCCGCCAAGGAGAGCTGCGCGGATCGCGCATGAAGCCAGCGGGAATGCTCACACACCAGCCCGTCGGCAATAACCACGAGATCCTCCAGGGTCAGGTGTCCGGCTCCGGCCAGGTCCAATAAGGTCCGTGCCTCGCTCGTCACCGGCACGCCCTCACGGTCTACGACTTCGGAGGGGTCCAGGGCCGCCCGGTGGCCGACCACTCCTTTTCGCCGCGGAGCGGCGGAACCAATTCTGGTCAGATGAAGCAGCGAGGCCGACGGCGGGAGGCGGGATTCCGACATACCTGGCATGCGGAAGGCGTGGATCAGAGCCGCGGAATAGAAACTTACAACGTCCGGCGCCCCCAGCTGCGTGTAGGGCCGTGCCCGGGCGAGCAGGGAGTGCCCCTGGCCGGCCGGAATCCGGATGCCGCGGCTGGGCACATGAAGGTCCCGGGCCTTGATGCGTCCCGACGGGAGGCCGAGGAGACGCGCCTCGCCGATCGTGAAGGGTCCCCGCGCCAGTGCGGGCGGCAGGGGTTTGGCCGTCGACATTGGACCATTAGGCCACACCTGCGAGCCTCGCGTTGCTGGTTATCCACAGGCCCGGTCTCTGACTGGAGCGCCGCCAGGGCGCCATCAGGGCGCCATCAGGGATCAGTGGCCAGGGTCCGATCCCTCTGGCGGGCAGATCAGGGCGGTTCTCGGGCCGCCATTCGCCCTGATCTGCCCTGCAGCGGCAACGTTCCGTGGCCCGGGACATCTGGAAGACCGCAGAGCCCGCCCAGGGCATCTCGCCCGGCCGGCCCATTGAAAGTGTCGGTGCCACGTCATAGTCTCGCTGTGTCTCTACAACCCGGTGACGACCCCCACAGGCCATCACCCAGTGCCACCACCCAGAAGCTACGACAAACCACAGAGTCCGGCGTCCCGCGCAACGATGCCGGGACGCCACAGAGAGCAGGAGCCCTCATGCCTACACCCGACCACTCCAATGGCGCACCGTGCTGGATCGACCTCATGACATCCGATGCGGACAAGGCCAAGTCGTTCTACGGCGCACTGTTCGGCTGGACGTTCCAGACCGGTGATGAAGAGAAATACGGCGGCTACATCACCGCATCGAAGGACGGGAAGTCCGTGGCCGGCCTGATGCAAAAGCAGGCGGACCAGGCAGCATGGCCGGACATGTGGTCCACGTACCTGCGTACGGAGGACGCCGCCGCCACCGTCAAGGCCGCGGCCGAGCACGGCGCACAGGTCTACATGGAACCCATGGTGGTCCCCGAGCAAGGCAGCATGGCCATGATCGGCGACCCCACCGGCGCGTCAGTCGGCGTGTGGCAGCCCGGGGAGATGAAGGGCTTTGAACTGGCAGCCGAAGCAGGGGCGCCTGCCTGGCACGAGCTCCATACCAAGGACTACGCGACCGCCGTCACGTTCTATCAGGACGTGTTCGGCTGGGACACCGACGTCATGAGCGACACGCCGGAATTCCGCTACACCACGCTGGGCGCCGGGCCGTCGGCCAAGGCCGGCATCATGGACGCTTCGGCTTATCTGCCGGCCGAGATTCCCTCCAACTGGCAGGTCTACTTCGCCGTTGCAGACGCCGACGCCACCGTTGCACAGGCCCTCTCGCTCGGCGCCACGGTAATCCACCCGCCGGAGGACACCCCATTCGGCCGGCTCGCCACGCTGAGTGACCCCACCGGCGCGATGTTCAAGATCGTGGCTGACACCGGACAGGGAGCCCAAGACGCCTAACCACCGCCGCCTGGCCCGGGCTGCCACCGCAGCCCTGAAGCCTGGGCCCGGCCGCCACTACTAAGCCGCCACTACTAAGGGGAGGGGCCGGACGGCCCCTCCCCTCCCAATTACAAAAATTGTTGTAAGAAATACCGGCCAGACCCTTCCCGGAGGACTACTGGCCGGTATTCTGCTGTGGAGCGCCCGGTGGAGGCACCCGGACACCGCTCACCCGCACCACCAATCACCATCGCCCGGGGTCCTCGAGCCGCTCCGGGAAGGCTGCGGCGCGTCTCGCTGGGGGACGTCCCGCCGAATGCACGTTAAATCCACACGTTGTTCATTCACCCCTGTTTGGATGGGCCCGGCACGACTTGACCAGGAGTTCCGGCCGGCCACTGTCCGCTGCACTCGGCGGACCCACTGCACCCTGCCCTTTACCCGGGGCACCGTGCCCCTTACCCGGGGCACCCTAATGAGAGTTAGAGCGGATGAAAATCACATATTGGAAAACAGCGCTGGGCACAGCTCTGTCCGCGGGGCTCATCGCAGCGCCGCTGACAGCGGTGCCCGCCGCCGCACTGGAGGTCTCGCCGGCAGCCGCCGGAAACTCGCCGGTGGTCATCAATGAGGTCTACCTCAGCGGCGGCAGCGCCGGAGCGGCCTACAAGAACAAGTTCGTCGAGCTGTACAACACCTCGGACGCCCCCGTCGCCCTGGACGGCTGGTCAATCCAGTACCGCTCCGCGTCGGGCACCACCGCCCCGTCCACCACGGCTCCGCTCACCGGCGCCATCGCCGGCAAGGGGTACTACCTGCTCAAGGGCGGCAGCAACGGCACCGTCGGACTGGACCTTCCCGCCGCAGACGCTACCGCGACCGGGTTCAACCCCGCCGGCGCGGGCGGCACGATCGTCCTGGCCAAGCAGTCCACGGCCCTGAACCCGCTGGCCACCGGCTCCGTGGTCGAACCCGCCAGCGTGGCCGACCTGCTCGGCTACGGGACCTCCAACACCTTCGAGACCCAGGCGGCAACGGCTCCGTCGGGCAACACGGACGTCAAGAGCATGAACCGCAGCGGCGGAACGGACAGCAACAACAACTCCGCCGACTTCGCCCTGAACGCCGCCATCACCCCCAAGGCCGCCAACGGCGTCGCCGATCCGGGACCCGTGGATCCGCCCGTGGATCCGGGCCCCGGCACTCCCCCGGCAGCCAAGACCATCGCCGAGATCCAAGGCACCGGCAACACCAGCCCCCTCGCCGGCACCTCCGTCACCACCCGCGGCAAGGTCACTGCGGCCTTCCCCACGGGCGGCTCCGCCGGCTTCTATCTCCAGACGCCCAGCACCGGCGGCGACCTGACGCCCGCCAACCACACGGCGTCGGACGCCATCTTTGTCTACGCGCCCTCCGCCGTCGGCTCCGTGCAGATCGGCGACTACCTTGAAGTCACCGGCGACGTTGCCGAGTACTACGGCATGACCCAGCTCAACGTGGCCGGCACTGCCGGGGTCACCAAGCTGACCGAGGCCGCCCCGGAGGTCAAGGCCACCGGCTTCTCCCTCCCGGCCGACGAAGCGTTCCGTGAATCCCTCGAGGGCATGCTGCTGACGCCGCAGGGTCCTGTCACGGTCGCTGACAACTTCTCCCTCAACCAGTACGGCGAGATCGGCCTGGCCGGCGGCACCACCCCTCTGGAACAGCCCACCGCCGTCGCGCCCTTCGGCTCGGCGGAGTACACCGCCACCGTCGCGGCGAACGCCGCCCGCGGCATCAAGCTCGACGACGGCGCCACCACGAACTTCCTCAAGGACGCCGCTACAAAGGCGCAGGTGCTCCCGTACCTGACCACGGCGGATCACGTCCGGGTCGGCGCGCCGGTGACGTTCAAGACCAACGTGGTGCTCAGCTACGCCAACAATGCCTGGAAGTTCCAGCCGTTGACCCAGCTGACACCCGCCAACGCGGACACCGTCCAGCCGGCAAGCTTCGGCGCCACCCGCGCGGACACGCCAGCAGCCGTGGGCGGCAACCTCAAGCTCGCCTCCTTCAACGTCCTGAACTACTTCCCCACCACCGGTGACCAGATCGCCGGCTGCAAGTTCTACACCGACCGGGCGGGCAACCCCATCACCGTCAGCGGCGGCTGCGACGTCCGCGGCGCCGCCAACGCGGAGAACTTCAAGCGGCAGCAGGACAAGATCGTCGCCGCCATCTCCAAGTCCGGGGCCGACGTCGTCACGCTGATGGAGGTCGAAAACTCGGCGCAGTTCGGCAAGAACCGCGACGACGCCCTGTCCAAGCTGGTGGATGCCCTGAACATCGCCACGCCCGGCATCTGGGACTACGTCCGCACCCCCGCCAACGCACCGCCGCTGGCCGACGAGGACATGATCCGCACCGCGTTCATCTACAAGAAAGCCGTCGCCGAACCTCTCGGCGACTCCATCATCCACAACGACACGGTCGCGTTCGCCAGCGCCCGCAAGCCGATGGCCCAGGTCTTCAAGCCCGTCGGCGCCTCTGATGACAAGAAGTTCATCGCGATCGCCAACCACTTCAAGTCCAAGGGCTCGGCCGCCACGCCGGATGACACCGACAAGGGCCAGGGCGCCTCGAACCTGGCCCGCACCGCCCAGGCAAAGTCCCTGCTGGCCTTCTCCGAGGAACTGCAGAAGTCCAAGGGCACGGACAAGGTTTTCCTGATCGGTGACTTCAATTCCTACGCCAAGGAGGACCCGATCAAGGTCCTCACGGCCGCCGGGTACGTCAATCAGGACGAGAAGGCCAAGAACGCGGACGGGTCCGCCAAGCACTCCTACCTGTTCGGCGGCCTCGTGGGTTCGCTGGACCATATCCTCGCCTCGCCGGCTGCCAACGCCGCGGTTTCCGGCGCCGACATCTGGAACATCAACTCCGTGGAGTCGGTGGCGCTGGAGTACAGCCGTTACAACAACAACGTCACCGACTACTACGCCGCGGACCAGTTCCGGGCCAGTGACCACGATCCCGTGGTGGTGGGCCTGAACTTGCCTGTCACCCCGGCCAGCGTCGAGCTGAACTTCCTGGGCATCAACGACTTCCATGGCCGCATCGATTCCAACACCGTGTTCTTCGCGGGGACCATCGAGAAGCTTCGCGCCGCTGCCGCCCCGGGCGCCACGGCGTTCATATCGGCAGGGGACAACATCGGCGCCTCGCTGTTCGCCTCGGCGATCGCGAAGGATCAGCCGACCATCGACGTGCTGAACGCCCTGGACCTGCGCACCTCCGCGGTGGGCAACCATGAGTTCGACGGCGGGTGGGCGGACCTGCGCGACCGCGTCACCGCCGGCGGAAGCAACGCCAAATTCCCGTACCTGGGCGCCAACGTCTACGCCAAGGGCACCACCACCCCGGTCCTGCCGGAGTATACGGTCCTGGACATGAATGGCGTGAAGGTTGCCGTGATCGGCACCGTCACCCAGGAAGTCCCCTCCCTGGTCACGCCGGCGGGCATCTCTGACCTTGAATTCGGCGATCCCGTCGACGCCATCAACAGGGTCGCGGCGAAGATCAAGGCGGGCAAGCTCGCTGACGTCATCATCGTGGAGAACCACGACGGCGCCGGGTCCGGTGCGCCCGACGGCGCCACTTTGGACCAGGAGGTCGCCGCCGGCGGCCCCTTCGCCAAGATGGTCCAGAAGGTCAGTCCGGACGTTGCAGCAATCTTCAACGGCCACACCCACAAGCAGTACGCCTGGGACGCGCCCGTCCTGGATTCGGCCGGCCAGCCCACGGGCAGGACCCGCCCGATCGTCCAGACCGGAAACTACGGCGAGTTCATCGGCCAGATCCAGCTGACGGTCGACACCAAGACGATGGCGGTGACCGGGTACAAAGCCGGTAATGTCCAGCGCACCACCAGTGCAGCACAGCCGGCGGCCGATCTTGTGGCCACCTACCCGCGGGTCGCCGCCGTCAAGGCCATCGTGGACAAGGCCCTGGCCGACGCCGCCGTGGTGGGCAACCAGCCTGTCGGCAAGGTCACCGCCGATATCACCACCGCATTCGCCGGCTCCCCGGCCGTGCGAGATGACCGGGCCAGCGAGTCCACTCTGGGCAACCTTGTGGCGGACTCCCTCGTGGATGCGCTGAAGGCGCCGGAACTCGGTGCCGCCGAAATCGGCGTCGTGAACCCGGGCGGACTGCGCAACGAGCTGTACTACGCGCCCGACGGCACCATCACATACGCCGAGGCCAACGCCGTGCTGCCGTTCGTGAACAATCTGTGGACCACGTCCCTGAGCGGTGCGCAGTTCAAGACCCTGCTGGAACAGCAGTGGCAGACCAACCCGGACGGCACGGTTCCCAGCCGCACCTACCAGCAGCTGGGCTTGTCCAAGAACGTGAACTACACCTACGACGCCGGGCGCGCCGCCGGGGACCGGATCACCTCGATCCGGGTCAACGGTGAACTCATTGACCCGGCCAAGTCCTACCGGATCGGGACGTTCAACTTCCTGGCCACGGGCGGTGACAACTTCCGGATCTTCAAGGAAGGCGCCGGCACCAAGGACTCCGGGCTGGTGGACCGCGACGCGTGGATCAAGTACCTGCAGGGCCACAACCCCGTCGCGCCCGACTTCGCCCGCCGGTCGGTGGCGGTCGTGAACACGACGGCGGCCGAGGTCAAGGCCGGGGAAGCGATCACGCTGGCGGTTTCGAAGCTGGACCTCACCTCGCTGGGCAGCCCGGTGAACGCCTCGCTGCGCGCCGAGTTCATGGATGCCGCGGGCACCGTGACGTCCCTCGGGACGGTCCCTGTGAGCGGCGGCGCCGCCGCCGTGAGCGTGGCGGTTCCCTCGGGCGCCGCTGCGGGCACGGGCACCCTGGTGCTCACCGCCGTCGAATCCGGCACTGTAGTGAAAACTGCGGTGAAGGTCGCGGCGAGCGTCCCCGTGCCGTCGAAATGCACCGCTCCGGTCAAGCCGACGCGGCCCTCGGACATCGTGGGCCAGGTCAACTACGGGACGGCCATGGCCGCCTTCCGGAAATGCCTCAAGGGCTTGTGAGGTAGTAGCCCGGGTTCCCGGCCCGCACCAGTGAGCATGCCCTCCCCTGGCCCGCAGCAACGGACATAAGCACCATGTGTCCGTTGCTCAGCCCGGGCGGAGGGCATGCTCATTCTTCGCGGGTGCTCCGGAGGCGCAAGTGCCTGCTAGCGGTCCAGGATGTCGCGGGCGATTTCGTCGGCGTCGCGCAGGGTGCGCTGGCCGCTGCGGTAGACGGGGCCGGAACTCGGCTTCGCCTCGGCGGCGATGGCCGTGCCCCACTGCGCCGCGGAGAGCTGGAGTCCGATCACGTAAAGTCCCTCCGTCACGGACCCGTTGGCTCCCAGCGGGCGATACGGATGCGGGAGGACGTCCAGGCCGGAGGTCTGCACCGGGATTCCCTCCGCGGTCATCATCAGGCGTGGCCGGACAAGGCCCTCGGCCAGCAACTGCTCCAGCAGCGCCGAGGCGTTGACCGCCACCCGGTTGGCCGGTGCCAGCGCCTCGATCATCGCCGTCGCTGTCACCGCGGCGGCCAGCGCGCTCCCGGCACGCACGGTGCCCGGCCGGGACGCGGCCCCGGCACTGCCCGCAACGGCACTGCCCGCCCCGAAACCTCCTGCAAGGGCACCCGTCACACTGCCGACGGCCGGACGGCCGGCGCCAAGACCCGCACCCGTAACTGCACCCGTACCTGCACCGAGACGGGCATCTGCTGTGGTCTCGTCTGTTCCAGCGTCGCCCGGGCCGGCGTCGAGGCGTTCATCGGTGCCGCCGCCCACCCAGGGTGACGCCGCGGTAAACATCCGGGCCCGGCGGTCCACGCCGAATTTGGGATCCGGACCCACGAAGCGGACTATCCCGGCCCGGGCCAGCGCCGCCAGTTGCGCGGCGCGCAATGCCGGCGGCCCGCTCGCCAGTCCTTCCACGAAGGATTCGAACCAGCCGCGGAGGCCGGCCACCCAGGATTCGTCCGTGATGCCGCTATCGGCCACGGCGGTCTTGAGCACGGCCCGGCCATGGTGCAGTGCGCCGATCGCCATCTTCACTGCGTCGTCTTCACCGAGTGCGGAGCGCCGTGCGTCATCGAGCAGGTAGTCCACGACGGCGGCGTCCAGTTCAGCCCGGGAGCCGAACGAGCGTCCGGCCAGGGGCGCGGCGAGACCGAGCAGGTCCAGGCGGTGGACTTCCCGGACATGGACGGCTATCACCGATTCCGTGGTGTGTTCCCACCTCCCGGTCGAATGCGCGTGCGGCCGCAGGGCCTCGTCCAGCGTGCGCAGGAACTCGGCCGGGTCGGTCAGAATGGCATCAGGCTGCGAGCGCGCCAGCGTCGAGTAGTAGGCCCAAATGGCGTCCCGGTGCAGGAGCGGCCAGAGGTCGTAGTCAAATGACGGCCGGATGCCGGAGTCGGCAAGCTTCGCGATCGCAGCCTCGGTGCAATACCGCAACTGGACCGCGCCAGGGTAGTAGCCCGCGAGCGTCGCCTTCGCCCGGTAGGGGGTCCCCCGGCGGGAGGCGGCAATGATGAGCGGCTCGCGGCCCGAGGCCAGGTAAGTCAGTTCGCTGGTGCCCTCGGCGACCTGGAACCGGCCGCCGCGCCCCTCCGTCAGCTGCCCCATGACGTCAAAGAAGTTCAGGCCCATGCCGCGCACCAGGACGGGCTGGCCAGCCGGCACCACGGACCAGTCGACGTCGGCGGGTGCCGCCGGCGCCACGTAGAGGAGCCCGAGCTCCTCCGCCGCGGACAACAGCTCGCGCTGCTCGGCGTTCAACTGCGCGGCCAGGTGGCCGAGGGCCAGCACCACGGAGTCGACGGTCAGCACCGTGCCGTCGTCGAGGACGACGTCGAACCGCACCGAGGACCGCTCCGGTGCGGCCTCCGGCTCCCCGGGGCCGGCCGCCGCGTGGCGGACGGACGTGGCCGACGCCGCATGGAAGTCCACTGTGACGCCCGCCGGCAGCCGGGTGAGCAGTTCCTCGAGGGTGGACCGCAGGTAGCGGCCATACAGGGCGCGGCTGGGAAAGTCTGCCTGGCCAAGCCCGGACACCTCGTCGCGTTCCGCCTCAGTCAGCGACGGATCGGGGTGGCGTTGCTGCAGTTCGCGCCACTGGTCGAACGTGCCTCCGGACAGGGGTTCGGCAAGCTCCCGGTCCTCGGGGATGACCGTGGGATAGAAGGACTGCGTGTTCATCAGGTACAACCGCGACTGTCCGGGCTGCCAGACGTGCCCGGGGCCGGCCGGGTACGGGTCGATCACGTCCACGTGCAGGGTTCCGGCGGGTCCAGTGGAGGCCCAATTGGCGAGGAGCCGTTCCAGCACGCTCGTGCCCCGGGGACCGGCGCCTATTACTGCCGTCCGGATGCTTCGCGATATGCCCACGGCATCCAGCGTATCGGCAACCCGGCCGCCCGCCTGACCCGCCGTGTGACTTGCCACTGCCGCACCGATGTTCTTGGATGGAAAAATGACCGCCACAGAAGCTGATCACCAGTCCGCGCCCGGCCAAGCCGCCGGTCCCGCACCGGCTGCAGGCATTTCCCCCGAACCCGTCGACGAAAACATCTGGCTGGAGGACATCTACGGCCAGGAGCAGCTGGCCTGGGTCCGTGAACAGAACGCCCGCACCGAAGAGCTCCTCGAGGACGCCGACTACGCCGAACTGGAAGGCAGGATCCTGGAGGTCCTCGACTCCACCGACCGGATCCCCATGGTGGGCAAGCACGGCGAGTGGTACTACAACTTCTGGAAGGACCGGGACAACCCCAAGGGCCTCTGGCGCCGGACCAGCTGGGACAGCTACCGGGGCGGGGAACCCGCGTGGGACGTGCTCCTGGATGTCGACGCCCTCGCGGCCGCGGAGGGCCAGGATTGGGTCTTCCACGGCGCCAACTTCCTCCGCCCGGCCCCGGGCGAACCGCACCGGCGCGCGCTGCTGGCGTTCTCCCCCGACGGCGGCGACGCGAACCGCTACCGCGAGTTCGACGTCGAGGCCCGCGGCTTCGTGGACCCGGCCGACGGCGGCTTCGACCTGCCGACCGGCAAGGGAAACGCCTCCTGGCTGGACCATCACACCCTGCTCGTCGCCACGACCGCCGCAGACCTGCCGCGGACCACCTCCTCCTACGCCCGCACCGGGGTAAAGCTGCGCCGGGGCGAATCCCTGACGCAGGCCGAGAAGCTCTTCGACATCCCCGAGGACCACATGATGGCGATCGTGGCCCACGACTCCACCCCGGGCTTCGAACGCACGTTCGCGGTCGACTGGATCAGTTTCTTCGAAAAGAACACCTCGGTCCTGCGGGACGGCGCGTGGGTGCAGATCGACGTACCCGCAGACGTGAACCTGAGCTCGCACCGCGAATGGCTGCTGTTCCGCCCGCAGCGCGACTGGACCGTGAACGGCACCACCTACCCCGCGGGCGCCCTGCTCGCGGCCGGGTTCGAGGACTTCCTCGCCGGAAGCCGGGACCTGACGGTGCTCTTCACCCCGGATCCGCACACCTCACTGCAGTCCTGGAGTTGGACCCGGGACTTCCTGCTGCTGAATCTGCTCCGCGACGTGTCCTCGGAAATCCAGGTCCTTGATCCGCGGCGCCCGGGGAGGGACTCGGCGTGGGCCTCCACCGTCCTGGACGCCTGCCCGCCGCTGCACGACGTCAACGCCTTCGCGGTGGATGACGAAGACGACGGCGAAGGCTCGGACGACGACGGCACCGGCGGCGGCGCCGTGATTTCCGAGGGCGAGGCGCCGGGGGCGGGGAACGACTTCTGGCTGGTCGCCACCGGCTTCACGACGCCCACCACCCTGACCCGGGGCACGCTCACCCGCGGCAGTGGCCCCGGGGCCGACGCCCGTGTGGCCAGCACGCACGAGGTCATCCGGACCTCGCCGTCGTTCTTCAATGAGGCGGAGTACGAAGTCCAGCAGCACTTCGCGGTGTCCCAGGACGGCACGAAGGTCCCCTACTTCCAGGTGGCCGCCAAGGACCTGGTGCTGGACGGCCAGAACCCCACGCAGCTGTCCGGCTACGGGGGCTTCGAGATCTCCCGGACCCCGGCCTACAGCGGCGCGATCGGCCGGGCGTGGCTGGAGCGGCGCACCGCCGAGTCCGCCGGCGCCGACGGCGGGGCACCGCACCGCCGGGGCGGCGTCTATGTGGTGGCGAACATCCGCGGCGGCGGCGAATACGGGCCCTCCTGGCACCGGGCCGCGCTGCAGGAGAACCGCCACCGCGCGTACGAGGACTTCGCCGCCGTGGCCAGGGACCTGGTCTCCCGCGGCGTCACCTCCCGGCAGCGGCTCGGCTGCGTGGGCGGCTCCAACGGCGGGCTGCTGGTGGGCAACATGCTCACCCAGTACCCGGAGCTGTTCGGCGCCGTGTCCTGCGGCGTCCCGCTCCTGGACATGCGCCGGTACTCCAAACTCTCGGCGGGCTATTCCTGGATTGGCGAATACGGCGACCCTGACGTCCCGGAACAGTGGGAGTTCCTGAAGACGTTCTCCCCGTACCACCTGCTCAAGGACGGCGTGGACTACCCGGAGGCGTTCATCTGGACCGCCACATCAGACGACCGGGTGGGCCCGGTCCAGGCCCGGAAGATGGCGGCCCGCATGCAGGCGATGGGCATCCCGAACGTCTGGTTCCATGAAGCCCTCGAGGGCGGCCACGCGGGCGCGTCGGACAACCGGCAGGCTGCGGCCCTGCAGAGCCGCAGCCAGCATTTCCTGTGGCGTTCCCTGGCCGGCCGGGAGGCCTGATCCCACACCCCTGCCACCACCAGCAACGCGGGGTCACTTCGCGCCCATCCGGCGCCCCGACATGGGCGCGAAGTGACCCCGCGTTGTTCTGGGGGGGCCGTTTTGCACTGCGTGGCACCTTCTGCGTATCCTTGGTTGGCTAGTTAATAGCAATTGGAGACGTGCCAGAGCGGCCGAATGGGCTTCACTGCTAATGAAGTGTGGGGCACAACTCCACCGGGGGTTCAAATCCCCCCGTCTCCGCGTTCGGCCCCGGTCCTCGGACCGGGGCCTTTTGCGTTCCCGGGGAATGCCGTCAGCGGCGGGCCCGGCCCCTGTCCGGTGGCCGGACGCCGCGCGCCCGCACGCGGATCCGGATGGCAGGATAGGCCCATGTCGAGCAACACGGAATTTGACGCCATCATCGTCGGCGGGGGCCACAACGGCCTGGCCGCCGCCGCGTACCTGGCCAAGGCCGGGCGCGCGGTCCTGGTCCTGGAAAAGCTGGAACACCCCGGCGGGGCCGCGGTGTCCGCGCACGCGTTCGACGGCGTCGACGCCCGCCTCTCCCGTTACTCGTACCTCGTCAGCCTGCTGCCCCGCCAGATCATCGAGGACCTCGGGCTGCGCATCGAGCTGGCCCGGCGGCGCTATTCCTCCTACACGCCCGATCCCCAGGACAGCAGCCGGGGCCTGCTCGTGGACAACGAGGACCAGGCCGCCACCGCCGCGTCCTTTGCCGCGGTCGGCGCTTCCGACGGCGAATTCCGCGCCTTCGAGGCGTTCTACGCCGCCTGCCGACAGCTCACCGAGGCCCTCTGGCCCACCATGACCGCACCACTGCTGCCGCGGTCCGAAGCCCGCTCCCTCGCCGCCCGGGCCGGGGCCGCCGAGGCGTGGGAGGCCATGATCGAACATCCCATCGGGCAGGCCATCAGCAAGGAACTGCGCAGTGACCTGGTCCGCGGCGTCGTCCTGACAGATGCGCTGATCGGGACTTTCGCCCGGGCCGACGACGAAGACCTGCAGCAGAACATCTGCTTCCTCTACCACCTGATCGGCGGCGGGACCGGCGACTGGGACGTGCCGGTGGGCGGCATGGGCGCAGTCTCGGGCGAGCTGGAGCGGGCGGCCCGTGACGCCGGAGCGACCATCCTGACCTCGGCGGAGGTCACGGCCGTCCGGCCCGGCGGGGTGGTGGACTACCGGCACGGCGGGCAGGACCGTACGGCAACCGCTCCGTGGGTCCTCGCCAACGTAGCGCCGGCCGTCCTGGACCGGCTAAGGGGCCGACTGCCGGGTCAGTCACCGGACCGCTTGCCCGGCCGGGATGCTGCCACGGCTGCGGACACCGGCACCGGCGTCGCCGCCGTGCCCGCCGTCCCTGCCACCGTCAACCCGAACCATCACCGCGAGGGCGCGCAGGTCAAGGTCAACCTCCTGCTGAAGCGGCTTCCCCGGCTCCGGGACGGCTCGGTCAGCCCAGCGGCGGCCTTCGGCGGAACGTTCCACATCAACGAGACCTGGACTCAACTGGACTCCGCCTACCTCCGTGCCGCTGCCGGATCGGTGCCCTCGCCGCTGCCGTGTGAAATCTACTGCCATTCCCTGACCGACCCCAGCATCCTGTCCCCGGAACTGCAGGCCGCCGGCGCCCAGACGCTCACGGTCTTCGGCCTGCACGCCCCGGACCGGCTGGTCAGCCCGGAAAACAACGAGGACCGGCGCGCCGAACTGCAGTCCGCCGTCCTGGCATCCCTGAACTCCGTCCTGGCTGAGCCCATCGAGGATCTGCTCCTGACGGATTCGGCGGGTCGGCCCTGCATCGAAACCAAGACCACCCTGGACATCGAACGCGCCGTCGGTATGCCCCGGGGCAACATCTTCCACGGCGGCCTCGACTGGCCGTTCGTGGAAGACGGCGAACCGCTGGACACGCCGGCGCGCCGCTGGGGTGTGGCGACGGACGACCCCCAGATTCTCCTCTGCGGGTCGGGGGCCCGCCGGGGCGGCGCCGTCAGTGCCATCGGCGGGCATAACGCCGCCATGGCCGTGTTGGATTCGGAGCCTTCGCTCCGCGACGCATGAACGGCGACGCATGAACCGGAGCGGGCGCACATGCGGATGAAGACCTCCCCCCGCGGCGCCGTCCCCGGCGCGGGAAGCTGGAGCCCGCGGCTGGCCCTGCTGGTGGCCGCGACGTTCTTCATGGAATTCCTCGACGGGACCGTCCTGACCACGGCCATACCCAGCATCGCCGCTGACTTCTCGGTGCCCGCCGCGGATGTCAACATCACCATGACGGCCTACCTGATGACGGTGGCCATGGGCATCCCGCTGAGCAGCTGGCTGGCGGAGCGGATCGGTGCCCGCCGGGTGTTCTGCCTGGCCATCGCGACTTTCACCGCCGCCTCGCTGCTGTGCGCGCTCAGCCAGGACCTCACCATGCTGACCTTGAGCCGCGTCCTGCAGGGTGCCGGCGGCGCCATGATGGTCCCGGTGGGCACCCTGGTGGTGCTGCGCGGCACGCCGAAGAAGGATCTGCTGCGGGCCACCGCGTTCCTGGTGTGGCCCGGGCTGCTGGCACCGGTCCTGGCACCGCTCGTCGGCGGGGCGCTGACGACGTACCTGTCCTGGCACTGGATCTTCCTGGTCAACCTTCCCCTCGGCCTGGCGGCGTTCCTGGCCGCGCTGCGTCTGGTCCCGGCTGTCGGCGGCGACAGCACGCGGCGCCTTGACTGGCTGGGGCTGGCCCTGACGACGCTCGGCGTGGGTTCCCTGCTGGTTGGCCTGGAACTGGCCGGCGGCCGGGACGCCGGGGTGCAGGCGGCCGCGGGAATCGCCGCGGGCCTGCTGTTCCTGAGCGCTGCCGTGGCCTGGATGCGGCGGTCCAGCACGCCGCTGTTCAATCTGACCGTCTTCGGCGCGCGGACGTTCCGTGCGACGGCCACCGGCGGTTTTGTCTACCGGCTGACCATCAGCGCCGTGCCGTTCCTGCTGCCGCTGATGTTCCAGGCCGGCTTCGGCTGGGACCCGCTGCGCGCCGGGGCCATGGTCTCCGCCGTGTTCGTGGGGAACATCGGGATCAAGCCGGCCACCACGCCCCTCATCCGGCGTTTCGGCTTCAAACCCGTTCTGGTATTTGCGTCGCTGGCCTCTGCGGGCACCTTTGCGCTGTGCGCCCTGCTCGACGCCGGCACTCCGGAGCCACTGATCTTCGCCCTGCTGGTGGCCAGCGGGGCCTTCCGTTCGATCGGGTTTTCGGCCTATGCCTCGGTCCAGTACGCCGACGTCGCCCCGGCCCAGCTGCCGTCCGCCAATGCCGTCTCCGCCACGCTTGTACAGCTCGCTACCGCGGCCGGGATCGCCGTAGGGGCGCTGCTGCTGCGGATCTTTGGTTCCGCCAATCATGTCCCCGGCGCCGCGGGTCTGGCTCCCGGTGATCCGGCGGCGCCGTACCGGGCGGCGTTCGTGGCCATCGCCGTCCTCATGCTCCTGAGCACGCTGGACAGCCTGGCCCTCCCCCGCCACGCCGGCGCCGAGGTCAGCCGGCCTGGCCCAACGCCAGCGGCAGAACGGCGCCGGCGCCGGCGAGCCTGAGGGCGCGCCCGGACACCGTCATGGTCCAGCGGCTGTCCACGAGGTCGTCAATGAGCATCACGCTCTGGCCGCGGATTCCAGCCAGGGCCTCCTCCAGTTCGGGACCGACCACCAGTCGGTCCCAGACTCCGGCGAGCCGGTAGGCGCTGTTGCCGCCGCGGCCGCCAGTGGGGCCGCCATGCTGGAGCTGCAGCTGGCCGAGATACGGGATGCGGCCGATCTCGGAGATCCCGCGGGCCAGGGAGTCCACCAGCGCCGGTTTTCCCCGGGAAGGCAGGCTGATGATCGCGGCCGGCCGGCCGGCACCGCTCCAGCCCGGGGTGCGGGCGTCTCCCGTGCCCCATTCCCGGAGGACCTGGACGCAGGCCTGAAGCATGCCGGGGTCCACCGCCCGGTCCGGGGCACCGGAGGCGAACGCCTCACGCAGCGCCCCGCCCCAGCCGAGGTCCGTCAGGCGCGCCAGGACACGGCCGTCCGCGAGGGCTTCGTCCGGCTTGATCTTGCCCTTGACCGGCACCCCGAGGCGGTCCATGCCGCTGGGCCACTGCAGGCGCGGTTCCAGAACGATGCCGGCCCGGCGGAGAGTCTGTCCGGCGGCCTCCGTGGCGGCGTCGGCAATTTCGGTCGGGAACCAGCGGCCCGCGCAGTTATCGCAGCGGCCGCAGGCGCGGGCGGTTTCGTCATCCAGCACGGAGGTGATGTATTCCATCCGGCAGCCGGCCGTGTCCTGGTAGATCACCATCGAGTCCTGCTCATCCACCCGGGCCTCGGCGATCCGGCCATAGCGCTCGGCGTCGTAGCTCCAGGGCCGTCCCGTGGAGCGCCAGCCGCCGCCGACGCGTTCGACGGCGCCATCCACGGCCAGGACCTTCAACAGCAATTCCAGCGGGGTCCGGCGCAAATCAACCCGGGCCTCGAGCGCCACCGTGGACACTGCCGTGCCGGCCTCGGCAAGGGCCGTGAGGACGGCGGCAGCTTTTTCCCCGGAGGGCATGGACGCGGTGGCAAAATACTGCCAGATGTCGCGGTCCTCGGAGCCGGGCAGCAGCAGGACGTCGGCGTTCGCCGCGCCACGCCCGGCGCGGCCCACCTGCTGGTAATACGCCACGGGCGAGGACGGCGCGCCCAGGTGCACCACGAAGCCCAGGTCCGGCTTGTCGAAGCCCATGCCGAGGGCCGACGTGGCCACCAGCGCCTTGACCTGGTTGTCCTTCAGGAGCTGTTCGGCGCGTTCACGGTCCGCGGGATCGGTGCGGCCGGTGTAGGCCAGCACCTCATGCCCGGCCTCGGCCAGCAGGCGCGCGGTGTCCTCCGCGGCGGACACCGTGAGGGTGTAGATGATGCCGCTGCCCTGCAGGTCCTGCAGATGAGTCAGCAGCCAGCCCAGCCGCTGCCGGGAATCCGGCAGGGTCAGGACGCCCAGCCGGAGCGATTCCCGGCCCAGGGCGCCACGGATGGTCAGCACATCCTTGCCCAGCTGCTCCTCGATGTCATGCACCACCCGGGAATTGGCCGTGGCGGTGGTGGCGAGCACCGGGACCGTGTCCGGCAGCTGCGTGATGAGGTCCGCGATGCGCCGGTAGTCGGGACGGAAGTCGTGGCCCCAGTCCGAGATGCAGTGGGCCTCGTCAATGACCAGCAGTCCGGTCCGGCGGACGAGCTCCGGGAGCTGGTTCTCCCGGAACGACGGGTTGGTCAGGCGTTCTGGCGATACCAGCAGGACGTCCACTTCGTCGGCGGCGAGCTGCTCGCGGACGGTGTCCCACTCCAGCTGGTTTGCCGAGTTGATGGCGACGGCTCGGACACCGGCCCGCGCCGCGGCGGCGACCTGGTCTCGCATGAGGGCCAGCAGCGGGGACACGATGAGGGTGGGGCCGGCGCCGCGGCGGCGCAGCAGCAGGGAGGCCACGAAGTACACGGCCGACTTCCCCCAGCCGGTGCGCTGCACCACCAGGGCCCGCCTGCCGCCGTCGACCAGGGCCTCAATGGCCTCGAACTGGCCGTCATGGAACCGTGCCTCCGGATGGCCGACGAGCTCCCGCAGCACAGCCTGGGCCTGTTCCCGGGTCGGGGCGGCCGCATCGGCAGACAGCCCGGCGCCGGATGCTGCGGCGTCGGCTTGGGCAGGGTAGGACAGAGCAGCGTCGGATGGTGCAGGGCCGGAGAGGGCGGCGTCGGAGAGGGCAGGCTCGGAAAGGGCGTTCTGGTTACTGGCCATTGATTCAGTATCCCAGCCGCCTCCGACACCGGCACAGCCGGCACCCCGCTATGTGGACAAAGCCTTCCGGGCGCTGCAAGGCCGCCGTGGCAAAGCCGCAACGTAAGATAAGACGCGTGACTACGGACAAGACAAAGACTTTTGACCTCTCGGCCTCGTTCAAGGCGTACGACGTGCGCGGAATCGTGGGGCAATCCATCACCGCGGAGATCGTCGAAGCCGTCGGCGCTGCCTTCGTTGACGTCCTGGACCTCGAGGGGAAGACCGTACTGGTGGGCGGCGACATGCGCCCCTCCTCCCCCGAGTTCACCAAAGCCTTTGCCAAAGGCGCCGCCACGCGCGGCGCCAACGTCCAGCTGCTGGACCTGATCTCCACCGACGAGCTGTACTACGCCTGCGGTGACCTCGACGCCGCCGGCGCCACGTTCACGGCCAGCCATAACCCGGCCGAATACAACGGCATCAAGATGGCCAAGGCCGGCGCCGTGCCGATCTCCTCCGAAACAGGGCTGAAGGAAATCCAGGCCCGCGCCGAGGAATACCTGAACACCGGCACCATCCCCGCCGCCGGCACCCGTGGCCTGGTAGGCGTCCACGACGTCCTGAAGGGCTACTCCGAGTACCTCCGCAGCCTGGTGGACCTCCGCGGCTCCCGGCCGCTGAAGATCGTGGTGGATGCCGGCAACGGCATGGCCGGGCTCACCACTCCGGCCGTGCTCGGCGACGCCCTGCTCCCCAAGCTCCCCTTCGAGATCGTCCCGCTGTACTTCGAGCTCGACGGGTCCTTCCCGAACCACCCCGCCAATCCGCTGGAACCGGAAAACCTGCGCGACCTGCAGGCCGCCGTCGTCGAGCACGGCGCGGACATCGGGCTGGCCTTCGACGGCGACGCCGACCGCTGCTTTGTCATTGACGAAAAGGGCGAGCCCGTCTCGCCGTCGGCCATCACCGGCATGGTGGCCCGCCGCGAAATCGCCCGGGCCCAGGGCCTCGGCGAAGACACGCCCACCGTCATCCACAACCTGTTGACCTCCCGCGCCGTCCCCGAACTTGTCGAACGGAACGGCGGCCGGGCCGTCCGCACCCGGGTGGGACACTCGTTCATCAAGGCCGTCATGGCCGCTGAAGGCGCCATCTTCGGCGGCGAGCACTCGGCCCACTTCTACTTCCGCGACTTCTGGAACGCTGACACCGGCATGTTGGCGGCCATGCACGTCCTGGCCGCCTTGGGTGAACAGGACGGTCCGCTCTCCGAGCTCGGCCGCGAATACGAGCCGTACCAGTCCTCCGGCGAGATCAACTCGGAAATCGAGGACAAGGCCGGCGCCGTCGAGCGGGTCCGCGAGGACTTCCACACCGAGGACGTCGAGGTCGACTACCTCGACGGCAGCACGTTCATCGCCACCGACGGCAGCTACTGGTTCAATCTGCGCCCGTCCAACACCGAGCCGTTCCTGCGCCTGAACGTCGAAGCCACGGACATTGCGACCATGGAACGCGTCCGCGACCGCGTCCTGGCGCTGGTCCGGGGCTAGCCGTGGCCGCGCATCCCGAGGAATCCGCAAGCACCGGCTCCTGGCGCGATTCCGTGCCCGACGCCAGCGCCACGGATCTGGAGAACCTGCTCGGCACCGGCGTCGGCGCCGCGCAGGAGCAGCTCGAGCGCAACGGAGGGTTCCTGCCCTTTGCCCTGGTGGTGCAGAACGACGGCGAAGTCCGGCTGGTTGCCGTGACTCCCGCGGACGCGACTGACGGATCGGACGCCCACTTCGACGCGGACACCATGATCCGGGACCTCCACGAGCTGCTTCGGCAGCACCAGGACGAGTTCCGGGCCGCCGCCGTCGTCTGCGACATCACGCTGGTAGAGGAGGACTCGGACGCCATTCACGTGGCGGCGGAGCATCAGGACGGCTCCCTGTTCGCCGCGGTCCTGCCGTACGCCCCGAATGCCGGGACACACGAACTCGAGTTCGGCCAGCTCGCCGCCGATACCAACGAGCCCGCCGTCTGGGTGGACTAGACCGCCCGTAGGATTAAGACATGAAGATCAACGCGTTCGCCGACGTGAGCCTGCGCGCCGTCATGGTGCTCGCGGCGGCTCCCGACGGCGGGCTCCTGACCACCCAGAGCATCGCCGACGCCGTCGGCACGCCGTACAACCACGTCAGCAAGGCGATGGCGAAACTGCGCGAACTGGGCATGATCGACGTCGAACGCGGCCGCAACGGCGGCGCCCGGCTCAGCAGCGCGGGCCGGCAGGCTACGGTCGGGCAGTTGCTGCGCCAGCTCGACACCCGCCAGGACCCCGCCGACTGCATCGCCACCGGCGGGATCTGCCCGCTCATCACCGAATGCCATCTCCGGTCCGCGCTGGCCCGGGCCCGCGAGGCCTTCTACCGTGAACTCGACGGGCTGGTCATCGCCTCGCTGCCCACGGCGCGGCAGATGGCACCCGTATTCCAGGCGATCGGGCTCCGTCCCGGGCTTTAGCGCGGCCCCCTGCGCGGCCCCCCGCGCCCGCCTGCGCCCGTCCGCGCCGGCCGATTTGCATCACTTTTCTACAACCTGTAGAACTGAGGTGTAAATACTTGTATTTCAAATGCTGATATTTGCATCGCGGTCCGGTTGAAGACCCCCGGGCCACTATCTCAGGAGTCAACATGCTCTCGGACAAGTCCTTCCCCGTCATCGAGGCCACCCTGCCGCTGGTCGGTTCCCGCATCGGGGAGATCACCCCCAAGTTCTATGCGCGCCTCTTCGCCGCCCACCCCGAGCTTCTGGACGGGCTCTTCAGCCGCTCGAACCAGCGCAACGGCAACCAGCAGCAGGCCCTGGCCGGAAGCATCGCCGCTTTCGCGAGCCACCTGGTGAGCAACCCGGGCACCCTGCCGGAGACCGTACTCTCCCGCATCGCCCACCGCCACGCCTCGCTGGGCATCACCGAACCGCAGTACCAGGTGGTCTACGAGCACCTCTTTGCCGCCATCGCCGAGGACCTCGCCGAGGTCATCACCCCCGAAATCGCCGAGGCCTGGACCGAGGTCTACTGGCTTATGGCGGACGCCCTGATCAAGCTCGAGAAGGGCCTCTACGCCGCCCAGGCCAACGGCGAGATGTGGATGCCGTGGCGGGTCGCCACCAAGACCCCCGCCGGCACCGGGTCCATGACCTTCACCCTCGAACCGGCCGACGCCACCCCCATCACCGCCGCCCTCCCGGGCCAGTACGTCAGCGTCAAGGTCACCCTGCCGGACGGGCTCCGCCAGGTCCGCCAGTACTCCCTCTCCGGCGACGCCGGGACGAACCGCAGCTTCACCACCAAGCTCGACGACGGCGGCGAGGTCTCCCCCGTCCTGCACAACGACGTGGCCGTCGGCGACGTCATCGAGATCTCCAACCCCTACGGCGAGATCACGCTCAAGGACGGCGACGGCCCCGTGGTCCTGGCCTCGGCGGGCATCGGCTGCACACCCACCGCGTCCATCCTGCGCTCCCTCGCCGAGTCCGGCTCGGACCGCCAGATCCTGGTCCTGCACGCGGAAAGCACGTTGGATAACTGGGCGCTGCGCTCCCAGATGACGGACGACGTCGACCGCCTCGACGGCGCCGACCTGCAGCTCTGGCTCGAAGAACCGCAGGCCGGCTCGAACACGGGATTCATGTCCCTGCGCGAGGTGGACCTGCCCGCGAACGCCTCCCTGTACCTGTGCGGCCCGCTGCCGTTCATGAAGAACATCCGCAACGAGGCCATCAACGCCGGCATCCCGGCCACGAAGATCCACTACGAGGTCTTCGGCCCGGACATCTGGCTCGCCAGCTGAATCTCATCGGATTGAAGTTCGACGGCGGCCCCGCACCTTTTCGCGAAGGGGCGGGGCCGCCGTCGTTGCGTCAGCCGGGCCGCTTGCCGGGCCCGAGTCGCCTCATCCCGCGGCCGGCGTCCCGGTGATCGCGTGGCCGAAGCGCAGGAGGTTGCCCGGGTCGTACGTGGACTTCGCGGACCGCATCCGTTCATAGACCGCCGGAGACCACGCCCGCGCCCGGTCGGCCTCGTCGCCCGGCTCGCCATGGAAATTGACCAGCGTGTACCCGGTCGAATGGGGAGCCATCGCGGCAAGGATGCCGCGGATGGATGCCGATACCGCCTCGGCGATCGGCGGCATCTTGAAACCGAGAAGGAAGAGCAGGAACGCCGCGTCCCGGCCGGACACCGCATCCGGCACCGCCGCCGCGTTGCCCAGTGCCCCGCCGAGGGGCCGGATCTCGACCAGCAGCAGCGGGCAGCCCGAACCGTCCCCGGCGAGCTCGAGCAGGTCCGCCACAGTCTCGTCGTCGAAATCCTTCAGGAGCGCCCCGCCGTCCGCGAAGGGCAGCGGGTCCGCCGGGTCCATATGGACCTGGTCAACGTCGAGGTAGCCCATGGGCCCGGCCGTGTCCATTAAAGGAATTGAGACCGCGCGCATCGGGGCAAGCAGCGCGTCGCCGTCCTCGCGGTTCCCCAGGAAGGCAAAGCGCAGGTGCACCACGAACTGGCCCCTCAGCGGGGCGGGGACGAAGTCCATGTCCGGCAGCCGCAGCAGCGAGATCGATGGTGAGGCATCATCGGGCAGGGTGGCCAGCCATTGACGGAACGCAGCCAGGATCATGGCAGCATCGGCCCCCGGATAGATGATCCCGCCACCATAGAAGTCGCTGAACGGGAAAAGACTGAATTCGAGCGCGGTCACGATCCCGAAGTTGCCCTTACCCCCGCGCATCAGCGAAAACAGCTCGGCCTCGGCGTCGGCGTCGATCCGGCGCAGCTCGCCGTCGGCGGTGACGACGTCCATGCTGCGGACATGGTCCGCCGCGAAGCCGTGGGCGCGGCCGAGTACAGGCAGCCCGCCGCCGAGCGTGTACCCGACGACGCCGACGTCGGTACTCGAGCCGTGCAAGCCGAGCAGCCCGTGCGGCACACTCGCCTCCAGGACGGTGCGCCACTTCACGCCGGCGCCGACGCGTGCGGTGCGTTCAACCGGATCCACGTGCATGTCCTGCAGGCGCCGCGTGTTGATGAGCAGGCCGCCGTCGATCGCTAGCTCTGCGCCGTGTCCGGTGGACTGGACGGACACGGGAAACCGGCGTTCCGCCGCCCATTTCACCGCGGCTGCGACGTCCTGGGCATCTGCGGCGCCAAGAACGACGTCGGGCCGGTGCACTGTCGCGGCGTTGAACGCGAACGTCTCCTCAGCGAATCCGGGGCTGTCCGGCAACGCAACCGGACCGCTGACAGCACTGGACAAGGCATGAATGTCGCCGGTGACAAGCATGAGGAACTCCTGAGGTCTCGCTGGCCGCGAGCGGTTCGGGGGCGCGGCTGGATCCGTCCGGAATGTCCCCAGCACCCTGTCCAGTCAGCACCGGCCCGGCTGATGGAATGCGGACAGCGTAGGCGCCCGCCGGGATGCGGCCAAGGGCCCTAAGTCCCGGCGCGGCCCGGCCGCGACCCGGCCGCGACCCGGCCGCGACGGAAAAACGGCGGCCCCGCACCCTATTCCAAGGTGCGGGGCCGCCGTTCGCTGGCGCCGGGTGCCAGGCCGGTTTCTTACTGCTGGGCAGCCATGCGGGACTTGAGCCCGTCCAGTTCGGTGCGCAGGGCCTCGGGCAGGGAGTCGCCGAAGTTGGCGTACCACTCTTCAATCGAGGCGAGCTCGGTGGCCCACTCCGCCGGATCGACGCGGACGGCGTCTTCGACGTGGGCGTGGGTCAGGTCCAGGCCGGTGAGGTCCAGCGCATGGCCGGCCGGCACAAACCCGATAGGGGTCTCGACGGCGTCAGCCTTGCCCTCGATGCGCTCGATGGCCCACTTGAGAACCCGCGCGTTGTCGCCGAAGCCGGGCCAGGCGAAGTCGCCGTCGGCGGTGCGGCGGAACCAGTTGACCAGGAAGATCTTGGGCAGCCGCGCCGGGTTGGCCTTGGACGAAACGCTGATCCAGTGCTTGAGGTAGTCGCCGGCGTCGTAGCCGATGAAGGGCAGCATGGCCATGGGATCCCGGCGGAGCACACCCACCTGGCCGGCGGCCGCGGCGGTGGTCTCCGAGGACAGCGTGGAGCCCATGAAGATGCCGTTGGTCCAGCTGCGGGCCTCGGTCACCAGGGGAACCGTGGTCTTGCGGCGGCCGCCGAAGAGGATCGCGGAGAGCTCCACGCCGTCGGGGCTGTAGTACTCCTCGGCCAGCATGTCGATCTGGGCGATCGGCGTGCAGAAGCGGGAGTTCGGGTGCGCCGCGGGCTGGTCCGAGTCCGGGGTCCAGGAGTTGCCCTGCCAGTCGGTCAGATGCGCGGGCACTTCCTCGGTCATGCCCTCCCACCAAACACCGCCGTCGTCCGTGAGGGCGACGTTGGTGAAGATGCTGTGGCCCTTGGCGATGGCGCGCATGGCGTTCGGGTTGGTGCCCCAGCCGGTGCCGGGGGCGACGCCGAACAGGCCCGCCTCCGGGTTGGTGGCGCGAAGTTCGCCTTCCTTGCCGATCCGCATCCAGGTGATGTCGTCGCCAAGGGTTTCGACTTCCCAGCCCTCGATGGTCGGATCCAACAGAGCCAGGTTGGTCTTGCCGCAGGCGGAGGGGAAGGCGGCGGAGACGTAGTAGTTCTTCTTCTCCGGCGAGGTCAGCTTGAGGATGAGCATGTGCTCGGCAAGCCAGCCTTCGTCGCGGGCCATCACCGAGGCGATGCGCAGGGCGTAGCACTTCTTGCCGAGCAGGGCGTTGCCGCCGTAGCCGGAGCCGAAGGACCAGATGGAGCGCTCCTCGGGGAAGTGCACGATCCACTTGTCCGGGTTGCAGGGCCACGCGACGTCCGCCTGGCCGGGGGCCAGCGGGGCGCCCAGGGAGTGCAGTGCGGGGACGAAGAACGCGTTGGTGGCGGTGATCTTGTCCAGGACCTTGGTGCCGATGGTGGCCATGATGCGCATGGAGGCGACAACGTAGGCGCTGTCGGTGATCTCCACGCCGAACTTGGGGTCCTCGGCGTCCAGGTGGCCCATGACAAAGGGGATGACGTACATGGTGCGGCCGCGCATGGAGCCGGCGAACAGGCCGCGCAGCTTTTCCTTCATCTGCGCCGGTTCCATCCAGTTGTTGGTGAAGCCTGCATCGCGCTTGTTCTTGGAACAGATGAAGGTCTGCTCTTCGACGCGGGCAACGTCGGCGGGGTCCGAGAACGCCGCGAAGGATTTGGGGAACAGGTTCTCGTTCAGCCGGGTCAGGGTGCCTGCGGCGACGAGCTCATCCGTGAGCCGGGTGTTCTCCTCTTCCGAACCGTCTACCCAGTAGATCCGGTCCGGCTGGGTCAGTTCAGCCACCTCTTCAACCCATGCCAGCAGACCGGCATGTGTGGTGGGTGCCTTTTCAAGCAACGGCAGTCGGGCCAGATCTCCCATTACGGTTCCCTTCCTCGGGTTCAGTGGTGTGTCCTAAATGCTAGGGCTCGGAACGGGGCCCGATTCGGGCCCGGACGTGGGATGACTGGGGATCGACAAATCAAAAACCCCGGAAAATCAAGGAAACCGCTGGCCCGTCCAACCATTTTTTGTGACTAAGGTCACGTAGACCGGTCTAGTCGGCCAGATTACACCCGTTTCGATTTGTAACTAGGCCCGGGCTCGCGTAAAGTAATTCGAGGTTCGGGGAGAGAGAAGTTCTCCAAGAGCCGAGAATGCGCCCATAGCTCAGCTGGATAGAGCGTCTGTCTACGGAACAGAAGGTCAGGGGTTCGAATCCCTTTGGGCGCACAGAAGAAAAGAAGATCCGCTCCGGTACGCCGGGGCGGATCTTCTGCTTTAAGCCGTGGCCTAAGCCCTGCCTGTCCGGTTGCCCTGTCACTTATGGCCCTCATGCCGGCCCGATAGCAGCCACAAGTGATAGGGCAACCGGCGGGACGGGTTGCGCAGCGGTCCGGCTCAGCCCCTAGTCAGCCCGTGGTCAGCCCGTGGCCTGGACGATGACGCTGCGGATTCCGTCGAAATGGCCGCTGAGCCGCTCGGCGGCGAGCGCCTTGTCAGCCGAGGCGACAGCCTCGTAAATCCTCCGGTGCAGCGCGGCCGTCTCATGGAGGTCGACGGCGAACGGTCCGCCGAGTTCGAGGTGAATCCGGCGGTACACCTCCCAGAACACGTCCATGAGACTGATCAACAGCTCATTGTTCAGCGGTTCGAATAATCTGCGGTGGAACTCCGCGTCGGCTTCGATGAATGACTCCCCGGCGGCGGCCAGGGCCTCCATCCGGTGCACGGATTCCTCCATGCCGGCCAGCTGTTCCGCCGTGATCCGGTCCATGGCGGCGCCCACCAGGCCGGACTCTAGCGCCTGCCGGACCTCCACGAGCTTTATGGCCTCCTCCCCGTGGCGGCGCAGTGACATCCGGGCCCGGAAGGTCAGCCCGTCCGTCAGGGCATCGAAGTTGCTCGGGGCCACGAACATGCCGAAACCGTGCCGGATCTCAATGACACCCACGGCCTGCAGCGCCTTCAGTGACTCCCGCAGCGTGTTGCGCCCGACGCCGAGTGCGGCCGTAAGCTCGTTCTCTGTCGGCAGCGGGTCCCCGGGACCCAGATCGCGCTCCAGGATCAGCTCCAGGATGTCCGCCTGAAGCGCCCGAAGCCGGGTCCGTGCACTGAACCTCGCCAGCGGTGTGGTGTTGCCTGCTGTGATATTGCCTGCGGCCATAGCCGTCCCTCCCCCAATTATGGTCCCAACATTAGCGATGGTCTCCGCTCCTGCAAAGGGCCCCGCCCCGCATATGACGCCGGAATCAACGCCGCCGGCGCCCGGAGCGCCCGCCCGGGGCAGGTGGTGGCCGCGGCGTAGGCTGTTGGCATGACGGCACAGCTGGAGCGGGAATTCGATGTCATTGTCATAGGCGCAGGCGCCGTGGGGGAAAATGTGGCGGACCGCGTGGTCCGCGGCGGCCTGACGGCGGTGCTGATCGAGGCCGAACTGGTGGGCGGCGAGTGCTCCTACTGGGCCTGCATGCCGTCGAAGGCCCTTTTGCGGCCAGGCACTGCACTGCACGGCGCACAGACCGTTCCCGGCGCCCGGGAAGCCGTCACGCGCACCCTGGATGCTGCCGCAGTCCTCAAGCGCCGGGACTATTTCACCTCGAACTGGCAGGACGACGGCCAGGTCAAGTGGGTGGAGGAAACCGGGATTGAACTGATCCGCGGCCACGGCTGGGTTACGGCCCCGCGGCAGGTGGAGGTGGCCGGCCTGGACGGCAATAGCTACGCGCTCACGGCCCGGCACGCCGTCGTGGTCGCCACCGGGTCCACGCCCAATCAGCCACCGGTCGAGGGGCTTCACGACATCGAGTACTGGACCACGCGGGAGGCGACGTCCGCCCGCACGGTTCCCGGCCGGCTCGCCGTGCTCGGCGGCGGCGTGGCCGGAGTCGAACTCGCCCAGGCCTATGCCCGCCTGGGCGCTTCCGTGACGCTGGTGGCCCGCGGCGCCCTTCTGAGCGCCTTCCCGGAACAGGCCGCCGAACTGGTCGCGGCCGGCCTGCGCGCCGACGGCGTCGACGTCCGCCTGCATACCGGCACGCGCAGCGTCGGCGAGAACGACGACGGTTCCCTCACCCTTGTGCTCGACGGGGGCGCCATGCACAGTCCGGACCACGCTCCGGGCGCCGACTCGGCCGAGGGTGCGGCCGCGACTGCGGCTGCGGCTGCGGGCACCAGCATCACGGCAGACAAGCTGCTCGTCGCCGCAGGCCGGCACCCCGCGCTGGAGGGGATCGGCCTGGACAGCGTCGGCCTGTCCGCCCCCGAGGGCCGCCCCCTGCGGCTCTCCACCGATTCCACCGGCCTAGTCCACCACGCCACGGACAACGAGGCGTCCGGCAACCCGTGGCTCTACGCTGCAGGCGACGCCGCCGGACGGGCCATGCTGACCCACCAGGGCAAATACGGGGCCCGGGCCACCGGTGATGCCATCGCCGCGAGGGCGAAGGGCGAGCTCACCGGTGAGCCGGCACCATGGTCCCCTTTCGCCCAGACGGCCTACGATCACGCAGTGCCGAATGTGGTGTTCACCGACCCGGAGCTGGCCAACGTCGGCCGGACCTTGGCCCAGGCGGAAAAGGAGGGGTTCCGGGCCTCCACCGTGGAGCTCCCCATCCAGGTGGCAGGATCCTCCCTGCATGCGGAGCACTACGAAGGCTGGGCGCAGCTAGTCATCGACGAGGACCGCAAGGTGCTGCTCGGCGCCACGTTCGCGGGCCCGGATGTGGCCGAACTCCTGCATGCGGCCACCATCGCGGTGGTCGGGGAAGTGCCGCTGGACCGCCTCTGGCACGCCGTGCCTTCGTATCCCACGATCAGCGAGGTCTGGCTTCGCCTGCTGGAAGAATACGGGCTCTGAACCCGCCGCGGCCGGCCGCGCGGTAGCCCTGGCGGACGCGGGTGCGTCTGGTGCATCACATCCGCGCGATCTTATTTGAACTGACCGGTCAGTTTATTTAGTCTTGAAGCAGACACCGTTTCTGCGAAAGGCCTGCTTTGCTCTGCGTACAACAGCTCTCCGTGACCGGCCGGCGGGATGACCTGCTGCCGCCCACGTCACTGGAGGTCCCCCGCGGCGAGCTCCTGCTCGTCGAGGGCCCCCGCCAGGACCAGCGGACGGCCCTTGCCCTGGCCCTGAGCGGACGAATGCGCCCCAGCTCGGGAACCATCGGCTGGGACGGCAAGGCCGGCATCAAGACGCTTCGGCAGGCGAGCAGCGTGGTCGACTCCCCCGGCGTCAACGAGCCCGAGCAGCACCTGAGCGTCCGCGACCTCGTCACGGAGGATCTGGCCCTGATCCCGCGCCGCCACCGCGGCGCACTGCGCAGCACCCCCTGGCTGCACTTGAACAACTTCGATGACATCGCCGGGCTGTGGACCGAGCAACTGCCCGCCGGCCGGCGGCTCGAGCTCCTCACGGCGCTCGCCCTCGCCAATCCGGACACGGAACTGCTCGTCATGGACTCCCCCGACCGGCACAGCGGCGACCCGGCGGACTGGCTGCCGCGGCTGGAGGAACTGGCGCACAGCGCCGGGCGCCCGCTCGCCGTCGTCGCCACCGTGACCCGCATTCCCCTCGGCTGGACGGGACCCGCCGCGGTGATCGGCAACGCCGTCCCCACAACCGGGGAAACCAGCGCCGACGAGCGCCAGGACCTTCCGACCGGCCGCCTCGATCCGGCGGGCCCGTCACCTGAAACGCTCCTACCTGAAACGCTCCTACCCGAAATCCTGCTATCCGAAACCGAGGACGCAAAGTGACTGTGCTGCGGCTGGCCCGCTCCGAGCTCAAACGCATGACCGGGGGGCTGCTTCCCAAGCTGACCATCCTGGCCCTGACCCTCGTCCCGCTGCTCTACGGCGCCGTGTACCTCTACGCCAACTGGGATCCGTACGGCAAGCTGAACCAGATCGATGCGGCCCTGGTGGTCCAGGACACGGGAGCCGCATCCGCCGACGGCACGCGGCTGGAGGCTGGCCGGAAGGTGGCCGAGAGCCTGGTGGACGGCCACGTCTTCAACTGGAAAACGGTCACCAGCACCGAGGAAGCCGATCAGGGCGTCAGTAATGGCACCTACGCGTTCGCGCTCAAGATCCCGAAGGACTTCTCCGCGAATCTGGCCTCCCCCGGCAGCTTCGACGCCGCCAACCAGGCCATGCTCAATGTCACCACCAACGATGCCAACAACTATCTCCTCAGCACGATCGTGGACAAGCTCACCACCGCCGTGCACACTACGGTCGCCAAGGAGGTGGGCGAGGAGACCGCCAACCGGCTTCTCACCGGATTCGGCACCATCCATACGCAGATGCTCAAGGCCTCCGACGGCGCAGCCCGGCTGGCCGACGGCGTCACCCGGCTCCACGACGGCACGGTGACCCTGCATCAAGGCACCGGCGAGCTCAAGAGCGGCGCCGCCGGGCTATACAACGGCGAGGTCAAACTCCGGGACGGCGCCTCGTCCCTCAGCGCGGGGGCCGGCCAGCTCAGCAGCGGCCTCACCCAGCTCAAGGACAAGACGGCAGCCCTGCCCGCCAGCGCCCAACAACTGGCCGACGGCGCCGCCCAGGTGGCGGCCGGCAACGCCGCGCTCAACACCCAGATGCAGGCCATCCCGGGGCAGCTCGCAGCCGCCCAACAGGCCGCGCAACAAGCCGCCGCCCAGGGCCAGCGGGCCCGGGTAGTGGCGTCCACCAGCCGTCTGGTCGCGAGCGGGGTCCTCACCCAGGACCAGGCCGACAAGGTGGTGGCCGAAGTCGACGCCACGCCGGCGCCCCCCGCGGCGACGTCCGCGTCCGCGTCAGCTGCCAAACTGCAGGCTGCCGCCGCCCAGGTGCAGAAACTGTCCGACGGTGCCGCAGCGGTGAGCGGAGGGACAGCGCAACTGGCCGGTGCCGCACCCGCCCTCAGCGACGCCGTCGCCAAGGCCTCCGCCGGGGCTGACCAGCTGGCCATCGGCTCTGCCGCGCTCGCCGCCGGCCAGCAGAACGCGGTGGACGGCGCCGGAAAGCTCTCGCAGGGGGCCCAGAAACTCGACGACGGCGCGGCGCAGCTGGAGAGCGGCGCCGCCACGGCTTCCGACGGCGCGGGAACCCTCGCCGGTGAACTCGCCCGCGGCGCCGGCAAAGTCCCCAATCCCGACGACGCCCAGAAGGACAGCCTTTCCAAGGTGATGGCCGACCCCGTTGCCGTCAGCAATGTCTCACAGGCAAAGGCCGGGTCCTATGGCGCCGGGCTGGCGCCGTTCTTCCTCACGCTGGCCTTGTGGATCGGCATCTTCATGCTGGTGCAGGCAATGCGGCCGGTGACCCAGCGCGCGCTGGCCTCGAACGCACCGGCCTGGAAGATTGCCGCCGGCGGCTGGCTTCCGTTCCTGGCGGTCTCCGCCGTCCAGGCGAGCCTGCTGACCCTGGTGGTGGACGTGGGGCTCGGACTGGACCCGGCCCATCCGGTGCTGATGTGGTTCCTCATGCTGGCGGCCGCGATGGCGTTCAGCGCAATCATCCAGGGCGTGGTGGCGCTGCTGGGCTCGCCCGGCAAGCTCGTGGTGCTGATCCTGCTGGTGCTCCAGCTGGTGTCTTCCGGCGGCACGTTCCCCTGGCAGACCACGCCCGAGCCGTTGCACGCGGTGCACCAGATCCTGCCGATGGGCTACGTGGTCAGCGGCATGCGGCACCTGATTTATGGTGCCGACCTCGCAAGCATCCTGCCCACCATGCTGGGCCTGGTTGGCTACACTTTGCTGGGACTGGCAATGTCCACCGCTGCCGTCCGCAAGAACAAATACTGGACCCTCAAGACACTGAAACCGGAGATCGCCGTATGACCACCAGCCCCAGTGGCGGCAGCACGGCAGGCTCCGCTGACGCGGAGAAAAAGCTCCGGCCCGGCCGGACGAACGCCACGAAGCAGAAACTGTTCGAGGCGTCCATGGACCTGATCGGAGAGCGCGGCGCGGCGGGCGTGACCGTCGACGAGATCGCCACCGCCGCCGGGGTGTCCAAGGGCACGGTGTATTACAACTTCGGCAGCAAATCGGACCTGATCGCCCAGCTCCTGCGGCACGGCGTGGACATCCTCATGGCGCGGCTCCTGAGCGTCCGGGACGACTCCGCCGATCCCCTCGCCGCCATGGAGGAAATGATCGGCCAAGCCATGGACTTCATGGCCGAGTACCCGTCCTTCGCCCGCCTCTGGGTCAGCGAAAACTGGCGGACCCCCAGCGAGTGGCAGGACACCTTTGCCGAGCTCCGCGGCCGACTCCTCGCGGTGATCGGCTCCGCCATCGACGGCGTCGCCGCCGCCTATCCCGTGGACCCGGGCGTGTCCCGGGGCAGTCTCGAAACGGCCATCTTCGGGGCGTGCTTCGTGGTGGGCCTGGACCGCCAGACGTACAACCCCGAACGGACCAGGGAACAGAGCGTGGCGGCAATTATGGCCTCCATGCGCGGCTACGTCGTGAAGCAGCCGCCCGCTCAGGCATGATTGTTCACATGCGTCACATGGGTATCAGCGGGAGGATCGCCATCGGCTCCTTCCTCGCTGCCTTCGCACTCCTGGTCCTGACCGCGATCACGCTGCACGAGACGGTGTTTCTGTGGTTCGTCGGGGCTTCCGCCACGGCCTATGTAGCCTGCGTGACCGAGGTGGTGATCCGGCGCCGGCACAAGACCCTGGCCGCGAGCGGCCTGGGCAGCATCTTGTTCATCGCCTTCGGGATCGCCTTCCTGCGCCAGTGGGGGCTGGCCTTCAACCCGGACCCTGATGCCCTGTCCACCCGCGTGGATTCCGCGCATCCGGATTTGTATTTCTATCTCTCGGCGGCCGCCGGAGCCGTGACCCTGCTATTGCTGTTTGCCGGCACGGTTTTGCCCGGCAGGCGCCGCGGCCCGCGTTCCCCGGTGCACCCTGCACGACGCCGCCCGGCGCCGGCCGCACGCGGCGGGGCCAGGTCAGCCGCCCCGCGGGCCGCCGCAGCGCGACCGGCCGCGCGTCCGACGGCGCGGGGAACCGCCGCGCGCCCGGCGGCACCCCGGGCCGCCGCCACGTCTCCTGCCACGGCGGCAGCGAGGGTTCCGTCCGCTAAGTCGCAGGCGGCCAAGTCACCCGCGCGCACACCCGCCGCTAAAACAACGGTCAAACCGCCCGCGGCCAAGTCGCCCGCCCGGCCCTCCGTCCGCCGCTAGGCACCCCGGCTAGATTCCGGTTTCGCGCCTAAGTTAATCAGAGGTTCCGTGGGCCGCCGTCGCGGGGAGCGGCATCCGGACCTTGTGCGGTGTCGGTGCGGGGCATATCCGGGCGGCTCCCCTGCTCGCCCGGAACGGGCTCGCCGGGAACGGGCTCGCCGGACGTGGGCCCGGCAGGACGAGGCTCGCCGGGAACGGGCTCGCCGGACGTGGGCCCGGCAGGACGAGGCTCGCCGGGAAGAGGCTCGGCGGCAGCGCGCCGGCCGGAGGCGGGCGCGGCGGGAAGTGGTTCGGAAGAAACGGGCCCGCCGGCGGCTGTGTCGGACCGCGGACTCTCGCCGGCCGTCATGTCCCCCGCCGCACGGTCACGTTCGGAGGTGACCACATCCGGGTCCAATTCGTCGGCCTTGCGCAGTTGCTCCTGCGCGCCGGAGCGGACCTTTTCGGCTTCCTCCTGGCGGCCGCGGGCTTCCTCCCGCAGGCGCTGGGCCTCGAGCTCGGCCTCCTTCGCGTCCGCTTCGGCCCGCGCCGCCTTGGCCTCACGTTCCTGCGCGGAGAGCTCGTCCGCCTTGGCCTGTTCACGCATCTCGGCAGCGCGGTTGCGGTCCGCGGCCACCTTGCGCCTGCGGCTGACCATGACTGCCACCGCGATGATTGCCAGCACAATGATGATGCCGACAATGACTCCTACGAGTTGCCCTGAATCCACGTTGATCCACCATTTCTCTTAGGTTGTACCGTTCGCCCCAAACGCTGTAAAAACAACATCACCAAACAGGAACAGTAAACCGCAGAATGGAACCGGTAGCTATGGGGCGGGATGAACATCCGCCCAGCTCGGCGGCTATTTGGCGCGGGGAACTTTGAAGTGGGTCAGCCTGGCGTCCTGCCCGTCGAGTTCGGCCCAGGTCTTTTCCGTCTCCAGTATGGTCAGCCCGCTGGTGGGATAGCGGGTCGCGGCGTCCATGTAGGCATCGTGGTCGGAATCACGCGACGCCAGATGCATGGCCAGATCCTGCACGCCCGGCATGTGCGAAATCACCATGAGCGTGTTGACGGTGTCCGGGACATGGTTGATCACGGCCAGCATGCGCGAGGCGGAAGCGGCGTACAGGCCGTCCTCGAGTTTCGGCGTCGGCGCCTTGTCGCCCAGGGCGTGGCAAACCCAGGTGCAGGTCTGGCGGGTCCGGAGGGCACTGGAACAGAGGATGAAATCGGGGACCATGCCGTGCTTGAGCAGCCATTTTCCGGCCACGGGGGCATCCTTGTGGCCGCGCTCTTCGAGCGGCCGTTCGTGGTCGGCGACGCCGCCGGGCCAGTCGGACTTGGCGTGCCGCATGATCACCAGACGTTTGATGTGATGGGCGCTCATGACCCAATCCTAGTGCGGCGGCCCGCTCCCGAGCGTGCGGAGGCACCGAGGGGGATCGTGCCGCGAAAGCGAAAGCGCCCGTCCCTTTTGCAGGGACGGACGCTTTGCGTGATGCTCAGGCTAGATGGAGTATTCCGGAGCGGCCCAAACCACAACTTCGGGGTGCTCGTAGAACCGGTAGCCCTGGCCGCGCACGGTGCGCACCGTGTTGGCGAGACGGCCGAGCTTGGAACGGAGGCGGCGGATGTGGACGTCGATCGTCCGCTCGTTCGGGACCTCCTCGGCGTTCCGCCACAGGCCCTCGAGGAGTTCATCGCGGCCCACGGTGCGGGTGCCGTTCTCCACGAGGTAGTTCAGGAGTTCGAATTCCTTGAACGTCAGGTTCAGGGACTCGCCGTCGAGGTGCACCTCACGGCGGGCAAGGTCGATCAGCACGCCGGAAGGCCTCGGATCCTGAGGCTGCTGCAGGCGCGCCGCCTCGGTGCGCTGGCGGGCGCCGGCAGTGGGGTCGCCGAAGGTCGAGCGGACGACGTCGAGGGCGGAACCCGGGGCGCTGGCCGGCGCGACGGCGACGGCAGCGTAGCTTTCGGCGCCGGCTACGAGCGACTGGGCATAGGCCCGGATCTCCTGGGCCAGCTTGGCAATCGAGGTGCCGGCAGCAGCCGCGGTTTCCTCATCAATCCCCATGTAGAGGACAAAACCGCGGGCGACGTTGTCGCTGGGGGCCGGACGCACGGGGCCGGAGCCCGGGGCAATCACAGGCGTGGGCGCAGTGGCGGGGGCGGGCGGAACGGCGCGGAGCTGGCCGTAGGAGTCAGGGTTGTATCCCTGTGCTGCATATCCGGGAGCCGGGAAGCTGCCCGCGGATCCGGCGGGGGCGAATGCGGAGCGGCCGCCAAAGCCCTGGCGGATGCCGGAGGCCTGGCCGGCCTTGCTGGCGTTACGGACGGAGATGTGGACGTATCCGGATGCAACTGACATGGAATGCTTACCTCAATGTGAATGGCCGTCATCGCGGCTCGAATGCTACTTTCCCCGCAATGAAAACTGGGGAGGGGCGCCCGACTCTGGGCTGGGGGGCGAATGCCTGAAACTCTTGGGGTGTGAGAGTTAGGCGTGCATTCGACAACAGCGCATCTCGGTATCAGCGGGTGTGCTGATCCAGGACGCTGCGTCTGCAGATGCTGTTGAGTTCTTGTTCACAATTGAAGTGTGCAACGTAACAATGCGAACGTGCAAGTAACAATGGACTCCGGGTCCCACATAGTGAGACGGATTCCCGAATTGTAGCGCAAGTCACAATTCTGCCCGTGTAATAAAATAACAACTGTTTTTCCGGGAGGGTTGCCCAAAAGCCCACTGCGCCGAATTTTGTTCGGATGAGGCAGTTGATGTCCGGAAATGATTCACAGCATCGCATTTCAGCAAAACCGGGGCCTCGCCGCCCCGCCCCGACGGTGTCCACGGAGTGGTCATGCCCGCCGGACCCGCCGGAGTCCGCGGGCATGACCCGCGCGGAGCATTCAGTTGGTCTGGCCGGTGGAAGTAGCCGCCACAACCATCACGGATTCTGCGGTGTAGCCTGAGCCGTCCTTGGCCGCCACGATCCGTATTGTCCCGCCGGCGACGATGTCCGCCACGCTTAACTGGGTGCCCGTGCCGCCGGCCTGCTGGCGGCGCTGCTGCAGATTACTCACCACCACGTCGCTGCCGAGCGCATAGCTGCGGGTGAAACCGTCACTGCTCTTGACCGTGACGGAGGACGAGCTGACCTCGCTGACCGTGCCGATTTGTTCTGCCATGGTGGTGTACGAACTTCCCTGCAGCACCACGTATTCGGCATGCACGGCCGCGGAAAGTCCGCCGCCCATGCCGCCAGCCGCGAAGTCGCCGCGGCCGCCCTGCCCGGCCACCCCGCCGCCGGCGATTCCCCCCTGCGCGGAGCCGGGCATCCCCGGGGCGAAACCCTGGCCGCCCGCGCCTTGCCCTCCGGCCGCACCGCCTGCCGCGCCAAGCGCCGTTCCGTTGGCTGCAGCTGAACTTGAGGTCAGCGCGTAGACCCCCACGCCGGCGCCGACCGCCAGGACTGCCGCGGCTCCGGCGACGGCAAGTCCGCGCCGCGGCGTCCAGGGCCTGGCCGTGCCGGGTGATTTGGGAAACGCTCCCGGCGCACCCCAGCCCGCTGCGTCCGAGGGCGCCGAGGGCTCCTGCCGGGGCATGCCCCAGCCCGGGGACGGCGCCGTATAGGGGGACGCCGGGGGCGGCGCGCCCCAGCCGGAGGGCGTGGCCGGCGCCGGCTGCCCTGCGTCGGAGTACCCTGCGTCGCGCTGCCCGGCGTCGGAGTATGCGGGGTGGTAGTACCCGGCGTCGCCCTGCCCGGCCCCGGGGGGTGTGCTCACCGGCACGGGCGCCGGCGTGGTGCGGACGGTGGGCTCGGGGGCTGCTCCGGAACCGGTTCCGGGATGCTGACCGCTCATGATGTTTCTCCTTCAGGGTGCGGATCGGTGTTCACCCCAGCGTGCTGAGCGATCCTGTGCCTGGGCTGTGCGGCCCGGCAGCCGTGCCTGTGACCTTCCGTGCCCGTGACCTTCCGTGCGGCCGAGGACCTGCCGCAAGTTTCGCCAATGGAGTCCGGCAGGGCCCCGGAGAGGCGTCCAGCTCGCTAGGCTGGGATTCACAGGTGCCGCACAGGGTCCCCAAAGCCCCGCCTAACCGGCAGATCGGAGAGTTGTCCAATGGCCACTTCGCACTCCATGACCAACAACCTTCCCCAGCTCACGCATCCGGACGGCTCGCCCATCCGCGCCCTGGTTGTGGACGATGAGCCCAGCCTCTCCGAGCTCATGAGCATGGGCCTGCGGATGGCCGGCTGGTCCGTGGCCGTGGCGGCGGACGGCCCCGAAGCGGTCCGGATTGCCAAGGATTTCCGCCCCGACGTGCTGGTCCTGGACGTCATGCTCCCCGGGTTCGACGGCGTCGAGCTACTCAGCAGGATCCGCGCGTTCGCGCCGGAGGTGCCGGCGCTGTTCCTCACGGCCAAGGATGCCGTTCAGGACCGCATCACGGGCCTGGCAGCCGGCGGCGATGACTACGTCACGAAGCCCTTCAGCATGGAGGAAGTCCTGCTGCGCCTGCATCGGCTGGTCCAGCGCTCCGGGGTGGCCGCCATGGACACGGCCGAACTCGTGGTGGGGGACCTTGTGCTCAATGTCGACACCCGTGAAGTCACCCGTGGCGGCGAGGAGCTGCACCTGACTGCCACGCAGTTCGAACTGCTGCGCTACCTCATGGAAAACCCCAAGCGGGTCATCAGCAAAGCCCAGATCCTGGACCGGGTCTGGGATTATGACTTCGGCGGGCAGGCGAACATCGTGGAACTGTACATTTCCTACCTCCGCAAGAAGCTCGACGCCAACCATGCGCCCATGATCCACACGGTGCGCGGCGCCGGCTACGTCCTGAAACCGGCGGACTGATCCGTGCCCTCACTTTCCGGCGTAATCCGCGCCCCCGGGCGCGATTGGCGCAACCCCTCCACCTGGCATTTGCGCACCCGCCTGGTTCTGGTCGCCATGGCGCTGCTCGTGGCGATCTGCGGCGCGGTGGGCCTGTTCAGCTACGCCTCCATGGACCTGTTCCTGACCCGACAGCTCGACACCCAGCTGGGCCAGGCCTCCCACCGCTCGAGCGAATTCGGCCGGCCCTCCTCCGACGATTCAGGCCCGCGCCCTGACCCGCTCGAGGCCAGAGGGCAGGGCGTCGGGACCCTCAACGCCCGGATCAGGGACGGGGTGGTCAGCAACCCCGGCTTCCTGGCCGGTGATGCCACCCGCAAGAGTCTGTCCCCGAATGACAACGCCGTCCTCCTGGCGCTCACCCCGAACGGTGTGCCCGTGGACCGGACCCTCTCGGCCGGCGCCTACCGGCTAATGGCCGTGCGCGCCCCCTATGGCGACATCATTGTCACCGGGCTTCCGCTGGAAGAAAAGCAAAACACCCTGGCGTCGCTCGTCTGGACCATGGCCGTGGTCTCTGCCGGCGGCCTGGTGCTGATCGGCCTCGCCGGCACGGCCGTGATCCGGCGGACCATGAAGCCGCTGGAACAGCTCTCCGAGGTTGCCACCAAGGTCTCCCGCCTCCCGCTCGACGCCGGCGAGGTGGCCCTCGGGGTGCGTGTCCCGGCATCCGCCGCCCACCCCGGCACCGAGGTTGGCAGCGTCGGCTACGCCCTGAACCAGATGCTGGACAACGTCTCCAACGCCCTCGAGGCGCGGCAGGAGAGCGAGATGAAGGTGCGGCAGTTCGTCGCGGACGCCTCACACGAACTCCGCACCCCGCTCACGGCCATCCGCGGCTATACCGAGCTGATGCGGATGACAGAGCACTTCACGCCCGACGGCGAGAAATCCCTCGCCCGCGTGCAAAGCCAGTCTGAACGGATGACCACCCTGGTGGAGGACCTGCTGCTGCTGGCACGGCTGGATGAAGGGCAACCGCTCAGGGTCACCGACGTCGACCTCACCCAACTGGCCATCGAGACGGTCAGCGATGAGAAAGTCATGGCCCCGGACCGCACCTGGCAGCTCGAACTCCCGGACGAGCCCGTAGTGGTGCGCGGGGATGCGACCCAGCTGCAGCAGGTCCTGGCCAACCTCCTGTCCAACGCGCGCAAGCACACGGAGCCCGGGACCACGGTGGTCACCGGCGTCATGCGCTCGGCCGACGGCAGCGCCGTGGTCAGCGTGACGGACAACGGCAGCGGCATCGCCCCCGAATTCCTCGGCCGGGTCTTCGCCCGCTTTGCCCGGGCCGATGCCGCGCGCACCAATCCTGCCGCCACCGCCCAGCCCGTAGTCGCGACGGCGGGGGCCCGGTCCGGTTCCGCTGCCGGGTCCCGCTTCGGCAGCGCTTCAGGCGCCGCCTCCGGCAGCCCGCGCGGGGCGGCCCGGGGAGCTGCGCCGGCCTCCGAAGGCACGAGCGGCTTGGGCTTGTCGATCGTCCAGTCCATCGTGGAAGCCCACGGCGGCACCGTGGAGGTCACCTCGCGGCCCGGGCGCACGGAGTTCGCAGTGCGGCTTCCGGCCACGCCGCCGTCGGCCTAGCCGGCCACGGGACCGCCGGCAGCCGCCGCTCCTTGGAGTGCCGGCGAATCCGGCGCAAGACGACACTCCGCCACTGTGACTCCTGTTACCGAAATGTGACTTAAGCGCCGGGGTCGTGTAGCGTCGATGGAGTGCGCCGCCCATCGGTGCCGCATATCCGGATGGACGCCAAACTCTGCCGCTTCCCGGATTCCGATTGACCAGGCAGAGGCGGGGGACCCAGAGTTCCCGGGCATTCTGCACACATGCGCCCTTGGGGTGAAGCCGACACGTGATATTCCGTGCGGCCGGATGACCTCATCCGAACCCGACAGCTAACTCCGCAGGCGTTGAGAGGCGATCATGACTGAATCCCAGGTACAAACGCGCCCTGACGGCGTTTCGCATTCCCCCGCCGCCAAGTCGCGCCACCGCGCCAACCCGGCCAAGCGTCAGGCGTCCGCCCTGTCGCGGCTGGCCGGCGCACTCGGCATCACCGGCCACCGTGCCGCCGTCGTCGCCGTCGCCGGCGCAATGCTGGTGGGGGGCGGCGCAGCCAGCCAGGCTGCAGAGCCGGGCGCCCGCGCAGCGAACGTTGCGGACGCCCAGGCCGTCACCAGTACGGATCCGCTGGCCAAGCTCAACTTTGAACGGGTCCAGGTCGCTGGGTCCACGACGCCGGCGACCAGCAGCGCGGCCCCGGCGGCCAAGCCGGCCGCCGCGCCGGCTCCCGCGCCCGCCGCCTCTCCGGCACCCGCGCCTGCCCACGCACCGGCCCCCGCGCCTGCTCCCTCTCACACCCCGGCCCCCGCCCCGGCCCCGGTTCAAGCACCGGCACCGGCACCGGCACCGGTCGCCGTCGACGACCCCGCCGGCGCGCAGGCTTACGCCGCCGCCCAGCTGGGCAACTATGGGTGGGCCCCGGACCAGATGCAGTGCCTGCAGAAGCTCTGGACCAAGGAATCGGACTGGAAGACCACCGCCACGAACGCCAGCAGCGGCGCCTACGGCGTGGTTCAGTCCCTGCCTGCCTCGAAGATGGCGAGCGCCGGCGCGGACTACATGACCAACTACCGGACCCAGATCAACTGGGGCCTGAACTACGTCAAGTCCCGCTACGGTTCACCCTGCGGCGCACTGGACTTCCACTACGCGCACAACTGGTACTAAGCCGGCACCAGCCAGCCCAGCCTAGCCAGCAGAACACGAGGAGGCCCCGGATCCACGCGATCCGGGGCCTCCTGTGCGCTCGCAAGCCTGGACCGGAAAAGTTCCACAGCCCCCGCACAGCTTGACCCTAAAGCCCTCATATCGGCCGACGGGAAAGTTGAGCCATGACGTTCACAGACCAGGCCCCAGGAACCCTGTCCCATTCCACGGCGACGCCGGCCGGCCCGGCTGCGGCCGCCGCGCCGTCCGGCCCTGCCCTGTCCGGGCCTGCTTTGGCCGACGCGCCTGTCCCGGACCCGTTCGTCCCGGCATTCACCGGACCCGGCAGCCGGCGCTCCGCCATTGACACGCGCATCACCACACCGGTGCTGGACGTCACCATCCCGGTCTTCAACGAGGAACGGGACCTCGAAGCATGCCTGCGCAGGCTCCACGCGTATCTTCTCGGCTCCTTCCCGCACCCCTTCCGGATCACCGTCGCGGACAACGCCAGCACGGACGGAACGCTCAAGACGGCCGAACGAGTAGCCCGCGAGCTCCGCGAGGTGAACGTGGTCCACATGGCCGAAAAAGGCCGCGGCAACGCGCTTCGCAAGGTGTGGCTTGCCTCGCCGTCGCCGGTCCTGGCATACATGGACGTTGACCTTTCCACGGATCTCGCGGCACTCGGCCCCCTCCTTGCCCCGCTCATTTCCGGGCACTCGGACCTGGCGATCGGGACCCGGCTGACCCGCAACTCGCGCGTGGTCCGCGGACCCAAGCGGGAATTCATCTCGCGCGGCTACAACTTCCTGCTCCATTCCTTCATGGGCGCCCACTTCAGCGACGCCCAGTGCGGCTTCAAGGCAATCAGGGCGGACGTGGCCCGGCAACTGCTCCCCCATACCCTGGACAATGCCTGGTTCTTCGACACCGAACTGCTGGTCCTGGCCGAAAAATGCGGCCTCCGCGTCCACGAAGTCCCCGTGGACTGGACGGACGACCCGGATTCCAGCGTGGACATCGTCCAGACGGCCCTCGCGGACCTGCGGGGCATGACTAGGCTGAGCCGGGATCTGGTCTCGGGCCGGATCCCCGTTCCCGAACTGCGCGCCGCCCTGGCCCGCGGACCGCTTCCCGCCTCCTCGCGGGCCCAGGAACAAAGTCTCGGCGGAAGCCTCTTCGGGCAGCTCGTCCGTTTCGGGAGCATCGGGGTGGCCTCAACCCTGGCGTACCTGCTGATCTTCCTGCTCTGCCGCGGGATCATGGACCCGCAGCTGGCAAATTTCCTCGCGCTGCTGACCACCGCCGTGGCCAACACCGCGGCCAACCGGCGCTTCACCTTCGGTATCCAGGGCAGCAGCCAGGCGGCGCGCCACCACTTCGAGGGACTGCTGGTTTTCGGGATCGGGCTGGCCCTGACCTCGGGCGCGCTCGCCCTGGTTCACGGCGCGTCGGCAGGAACCCCGGACCGCTGGCTTGAACTCGTCACCGTCACTGCCGCCAACCTGGCCGCCACGGCCGTCAAATTCCTGCTCTTCCGGCTGGTGGTGTTCCGGGGCCGGCCCCACGACACTCTCCCGGCACCCGACGCCGACAGCACTGTCCCGGCGCCCGACGTCGACAGCACTGTCCCGGCGCCCGACGTCGACAGCACTGTCCCGGCGCCCGACGTCACCGATGCTTCCCTCCCCCGCACAGAAACGGCCAAGTAAATGACCTCAACCATCAACCCCGCCACCGGAGTCCAGGCTGACTCCCCCGCCGGCGCCCCGCCGTCGGTCCACGATTCGCCCGCCCCCGCACCTGAGTCGGCCGGGAGGGCATCCCGCCCGCCCACGTCCCAGAGCCGCCGGGAACGGCTGCTCTTCGGACCCCAGCCGCGCTGGGTAAGGCCCTCGGCAGCCCTGCTGCTGGTCCTCACCGCGGTGCTGTACCTCTGGAACCTGGAAGCGACGGGCTATGGCAACTCCTTCTACGCCGCGGCGATCCAGGCCGGAACCAAGGACTGGACCGCGCTGCTCTTCGGCTCACTCGACGCCGGCAACGCCATCACGGTGGACAAGCCGCCGGCCGCACTGTGGATCCCCGCACTCGCGGGGCGGATCTTCGGCTTCTCGGCGCTGAGCATGCTCATTCCCCAGGCGCTCATGGGCATAGCCGCCGTCGGGCTCCTCTACCTGACTGTCAAGCGGGTGTCCGGCCCGGCCGCGGGCCTGCTGGCCGGCGGCGCCCTGGCGCTGACCCCCGTGGCCGCCCTCATGTTCCGGTTCAACAACCCCGATGCCATGCTCACTCTGTGCCTGGTGCTGGCGGCCTACCTCACCACCCGCGCCACCGAAAAGGCCGGCTGGAAGTGGCTCGCCGGGGCCGGCGCGGTGATCGGCCTGGCCTTCCTGACCAAGATGCTGCAGGGTTTCCTGATCGCGCCGGGGCTTGCCTTGGCCTACGTGTGGGCGGCCCCCGCCACCCTCGGCCGACGGGTCCTTCACCTTCTGGCCGCCGCCGCCGGGATCGCGGTGGTGGCCGGAAGCTACATTGTCCTGTTCCAGCTGACCCCGGCCTCGGCCCGGCCGTACATGGCAGGCTCGGAGACCAACAGCTTCCTGGAACTCACGTTCGGCTATAACGGACTGGGCAGGATCACCGGGTCCGGCGGAGGAATGCCGGGCGGAGGCAACTTCGGAGGCAACGCCGGAGGCCCGGGCGGCAACGGAAACGTCGGCTTCGGCGGCGCGGCAGGGATTACGCGGATGTTCGGCACCAGCTTCGGCGGCGAGGTCTCCTGGCTGCTGCCGGCTGCCCTGATCCTGCTGGCGGCCGGCCTGTGGTTCACCCGGCGCGAGGCCCGGACCTCGAAAACCCGGGCGGCGCTCCTGCTGTGGGGCGGCTGGCTGGTAGTCACGGCCGGAATTTTCAGCTTCATGAGCGGCACCGTGCACCCTTACTACGCCGTGGCGCTGGCCCCCGCGGTCGCGGCCCTGACTGGCATCGGGTCTGTGGAATTGTGGCGGGGCCGGTCCTACTGGCCGGGGCGGATAGTCCTGGCCGTGACAGTACTGGCCACCTCGGTCTGGTCCGCTGCGCTCCTTGGCCGCGACCCGTCCTGGCTTCCCGGTCTCCGGGTGATCACCGTGGTCCTGGGCGTCCTGGCCACCGCGGCACTGCTCCTGCGTGCGGACAGCCTCGCCGGCCTTCCGGCCCGGCTCCGCAAGGCCGCCACGGCCGGCGTCGTGGTTCTCTCGCTGCTCGCCGGCGGGCTCGGCACCACCGCGTGGACGCTGGCAACCGTCGCCCAGCCGCACTCCGGTTCCATCCCCACGTCAGGGCCCACCGCGTCCGCGATGGGCGGCGGCTTCGGGATGGCCGGCAGGGCATTCGGCGACCGCGCGAACGCCGACACCAACGCCGAGACCGGCGGCGCGCCCGCGGCGCCCGGCGGACCCGGCGGGGAGACCACCTCGGCCGAGCTGACCACCCTGCTCAAGTCCTCCGGTGCCAAGTGGTCCGCGATTGTTTCCGGAGCCACCCAGGCCGCGAGCCTGGAACTCGCCACGGGCACCAGCGTAATCGCGCTCGGCGGCTGGAACGGCGGAGACCCCTACCCAACGCTCGCGCAGTTCCAGGCCATGGTGGACCGCGGCGAGATCGGCTACTTCATCTCCGGCGGCGGCCTGGGCGGCATGGGCGGGGGCCGCGGCGGCAACTCCGAGGTCGCCACCTGGGTCGCCGCCAACTTCCAGGCCCAGACCGTGGGCAACACCACGGTCTACAAGCTGGGGGCTTAGGGCGCCATGACGGACACCCTGAACCCCAGGACGGGCCCGACGCCGGCCCTCGCGCTGGACCCGGCGGGGCCGCAAGCCCCGCTGGGCCGTCGGCCCCCGCAAGGCCCGCACGCCCCGGCTGCCCCGGCCGCGGCCGCCGCCGCGCGCCGCGGCCCGGGCAGCAGGCGGCAGCGGCTGGAACTGGCGGCCCTGCTGCTGGCCACAGCCGTGCTGTACCTGTGGAACCTCGGCGCGTCCGGCTGGGCCAACGCTTTCTACTCGGCCGCGGCCCAGGCCGGCTCGCAGGACTGGGCGGCCTGGTTCTTCGGCTCGTCCGACGCCGCCAACGCCATCACCGTGGACAAGCCGCCGGCGTCGTTGTGGGTGATGGGACTCTCCGTGCGGATCTTCGGGCTGAGCTCCTGGAGCATCCTGGTCCCGCAGGCCCTCATGGGGGCCGGCACGGTGTGGCTCCTCTATCTGGCCGTGCGCCGGGCCGCGGCCCCCGCCACGGCCGATCCGCGGCTGGCCCACCGTGCCGGGCTCCTCGCCGGTGCGGTCATGGCGCTGACCCCGGTGGCCGTGCTGATGTTCCGGTTCAACAACCCCGATGCCCTCCTGGTGCTCCTGATGACCGCGGCCGCCTACGCCGTGCTGCGCGCCATCCAGGATGCGCGCCTGCGCTGGCTCCTGTTCGCCGGGGTCCTCCTGGGCTTCGGGTTTCTCACTAAGCAGCTGCAGGTCCTGCTGGTTGTCCCGGGCTTTGCCGTGGCGTACCTGCTCGCGGCACCGGCCGGGCTGGGCAGGCGCATCGTCCACCTGCTGGCTGCGGGCCTGGCGATGGCCGTCGCCGCCGGGTGGTGGCTGGCCGCCGTCGAGCTCATTCCGGCCGCCAACCGGCCGTACATCGGCGGCTCGCAGAACAACTCCATCCTGGAACTCACCCTTGGCTACAACGGCCTGGGCCGGCTGAACGGCGACGAAACCGGAAGCGTGGGCGGCAGCAACGGCTGGGGCACACCGGGACTCTTCCGGCTCTTCAACAGCGAATTCGGCGGCCAGGTCGCCTGGCTGCTTCCCTCGGTGCTGCTGCTCGGAGCGGGGCTGCTGTGGCTGGGGCGTAGGGCCCCGCGCACCGACGCCGTACGGGCCGCGGTGATCATCTGGGGTTCCTGGGTGGCGGTCACCGGGCTGACGTTCAGCTTCATGGCCGGGATCATCCACCCGTATTACATGGTGGCGCTGGCTCCCGGAATCGCGGGGCTCGCCGGGCTGGGCGGGGTCCTGCTCTGGCAGCGGCGGGACCAGCCCGTGGCGGTCGCCGTGCTCGCGGCGGCCATCGTGGCCGCGGGGACCATGGCCTCCGAGCTCCTCGGCCGCACCGCGACGTATCTTCCGTGGCTGCGCTGGGTGGTGCTCCTGGTTTCGCTCGCGGCAGCCGGCCTGGTGCTGGCGGCCGCGGCCCCGGCCTTCAAAGACGCCAGCATCAAGGGATCCGGGATCACGGCGTCCGGAATCATGGCGCGGACGACGGCGGCGCTCGCCGTCGCCGCAGCCCTCGCCGGGCCGCTGGCGTACTCGCTGTCCACCGCGGCCACGGCCCACAGCGGGTCGATCGTCAGCGCCGGGCCGGCCGTGTCCGGCCGGGGCGGAGCGGGAATGCCGCCCGCCTTCGGCAGCGCGCCGGGCGGCATCGGCGGGGCAGCTGCGGCGAACGGCACCGGCGCTGGGACCGGCACCGGCCTGGTCCGCGGCCCCGGCGCGGGCGGCGCAGGCGGAATGGGCGGCCTGCTGGGGGCCAGCGCGCCGTCGGCGGCCCTGGTCACCGCGCTGCAGACGAACGCCGGCAAATTCACCTGGGCCGCCGCCGTCGTCGGGTCCAACAACGCCGCCGGCTATCAGCTGGCCACGCAGCTCCCGGTGATGGCCGTGGGCGGGTTCAACGGCACCGATCCCGCGCCCACGCTGGCACAGTTCCAGCAGTACGTGGCCGATGGCAAGATCCACTATTTCATCGCCGGGCGGACGATGCAGGGCGAGAGCGGATCCGATGATGCCGCCCTGATAGCCGCCTGGGTGCAGGCCAATTTCTCTGCCCGGACCGTGGGCGGGACCACCGTGTACCTGCTGGCGGGGTAGGCGCCGCGCCTAAAACTGAAGGGCCTAGAAGCTGAAGGCGAGGGTCCGGAGCCCGGCGCGGGTCAGTTGCGTGCTCACCGAGACCCCCGAGTAGTCGGGAATGTGGAACACTCCGTCCGGCAGTTCACCGGCGTTGGGCCCGACCGCCACCGTCCGGATCCCGGCGGCGACCCCTGCGGCAATGCCCGCGGGGGCGTCCTCGAACACCACCGCGTCGGCCGGGTCCACCCCCAGCAAAGCGGCCGCCCGAAGGTACCCTTCAGGGTGCGGCTTGCCCCGGGTGACATCCTCGGACGTGACCGAGGCGGCGGGCACCTCGATCCCCGCGGCAGCCATCCGGACCTCGGCCAGGTCCCGTGAAGCGCTCGTCACCAGCGCGACGGCATCCGCAGGGAGGACCGCCAGCAGCGCCAGCGCGCCCGGTACCGGGACAATGCCGCGGGTCTCGGCCAGCTCCATCCGGCCGAGCTCGGCCGCGAGGGCATGGACGTCGGCACCGGCCGGGGCAAACCTGCGGACCGTGTCCATCGCCTGGACCCCGTGGGAGGAGCGCAGGATCTCCCCGATGTCCAGGCCGTACCGCCCGGCAAAGGTGGTCCACACCTGCTCCACGATGCTGGTGGAATCCACCAAGGTGCCGTCCATGTCGAACAGGACTGCACGGGCCGTCAGGGTCGTGGTTCGGCGCGGGGAGGGAGGGATCATAAGACCATCCTGCCTCATGCCCGTGCCGCGCCCTCGGCTCGCCGTGGCGGGGCCGTCACCGCGCGCAATGTGGCGGCGTCAGCCGTTGGGCCGGCCGGGGATGTACTGCACGGCCCATTTGTTGCCGTCAGGATCCGCGAAGTAGAGGAAGTGCCCCCAGTCCTGGACGTCGACGTCGCTGACGTCCACGCCGTTGTCCTTGAGCTGCTTGTGCGCGGCCTGAATGTCGCTGACCACGAGCTGAAGGCTGGGAGCGGTGCCGGGAGGGGCGTCGTTGAGGCCCTCGCCGATGGCAATCGAGCACCCGGAGCCCGGCGGCGTCAGCTGGACGAACCGGATGCCGTCCATGGGCCGCTCGTCATAGTCGGCGTTGAAGCCCACCTTATTGACATAGAAATCCTTTGCCCGGTCAACATCGGACACGGGCACAAACACGAGTTCAAGTTTCCAGTCCATGGCGGACAGGCTAGCGCGGGCCGCTGCAATGCGGAAGACGGCTCCGCCAGCGGCATCCCCGGGGTGTGAAGCTGGCACCGGGACGTTGCAGGGTCTCGGGCAAACCACTAGTTCCGGAAGCGGCCACAGGGGGCGCGCTGGATTCTGAAGGGATAGTCACGTTGGGGCGGATCGGACAATTTGGCCGCTGAAGAGGGCCAAGGTGGTTCCAATGACGCTAGGATTGTGCCCGAATGACGCCCCGAACAGCCACGCCTAGTGGTTGTCGGGCCAGGTAGCCAAGCATCTGCCTATCCGTCGGCAGTGCCTGGTCCCAAGTACACAGGAGGCTGTCCGCATGCCGGAACTAACACCGGATCTTTCCGGGGAATGGCGCTTCGATCCGGACCACACGCGGATCGGGTTCTCCACCCGGCACGCCATGGTCACGAAGGTTCGCGGCGCTTTCAACGACGTTGAGGGAATCATCAACGCCGACGTCGAAAATCCCCTCAACTCATCCGTGCAGGTGACCATTAAGGTCGCCAGCATCGACACGCGCAGTGCCCAGCGCGACGAACACCTTCGCACCAACGACTTCTTTGACGCGCCGAGCTATCCCGAGATCACGTTCGTCAGCACACGGATAGACCAGATCGAAGAGGGGAATTTCATCGTCAGCGGCAATCTGACCATCCGCGGAATCACCCAGGAGGTCAGTCTGCCGATCGAGTTCCTTGGGGTCGAGCGGGACCCGGCAGGACAGTTGCGGGCAGGATTCGAGGGATCCCGCCGAATCGATCGCCAGCAGTTCGGCGTCAAGTGGAACACCGCCCTTGACTCCGGCGGCATGCTCGTCTCGGACAAAATCACGCTCGAGTTCGAGGTTTCGGCCGTCAAGGTCGAAAAGGGCTAAAGGGTTTCGGCTCAGCCGGCGACGCCGTAGAGACGATCTCCGGCGTCGCCCAGGCCGGGCACGATGTAGGACTTCTCGTTGAGCTTCTCGTCAATCGAGGCCAGGACGATTGTCACGTTGGCATCGGACAGCTCTTCCTCCAGCTTGGCCAGGCCCTCGGGGGCGGCGAGGAGGCAGATGCAGGTGACGTCGGAGGCGCCGCGCTTGAAGAGGAACTTGATGGCCTCGCGCAGGGTGCCGCCGGTGGCCAGCATCGGATCCAGGACAAAGATCTGGCGGTCCGTGAGGTCTTCCGGGAGGCGCTCGGCGTAGGTGATGATGTCCAGCGTTTCCTCGTCGCGGGCCATGCCCAGGAAGCCGACCTCGGCGGTGGGGACCAGCTTGGTCATGCCCTCGAGCATCCCGAGCCCGGCGCGGAGGATCGGGACCACCAGCGGGGTGGGCTTGGTGAAGGCGGTGCCGATGGTGGTGCTGACGGGCGTCTCGATGGTCACCGGTTCGGTGCGGACGTCACGCGTGGCTTCGTAGGCGAGGAGCGTGACCAGCTCCTCGGTGAGCTGGCGGAAGACCGGGGACGGGGTGTTCTTGTCCCGCAGAACGGTGAGCTTATGGGCGACCAGCGGGTGGTCCACAACGAGAGTGCGCATGGGTCAAAACTATCATCCGGATGCTGAAGACCGTCCCGCGGGGCCGGGAGTATCGGCGTCGTTCGTCTCGGCGTGAGCGCTGCCGCCGGCGGCGCCGTCGTGCAGGTGGGCGGGGTGATCGAAGGTGGGCGCCGGGCCGGCATGTTCGCGGTGCCGGAGCCCATGGAAGAGCCGGTGGGCCAGGATCACGATCCCCACCCAAGCCAGTCCCAGCACCCACCCGATGATCACATCGGTCATCCAGTGATGGCCCAGAAAGACCCGGCTGAGGCCCATCGCGACGATGAAGATCACACCCGCGGCGATCAGGGCGATCCGGGCGCTGGTCCGTTTGATCTGCAGGCAGGCCAGGTACACAACCAGCGCAATCACCACGGTGGTGTTCAGCGTGTGCCCGCTCGGGAACGATGGCGAGTTCTCATAGGGCGGCACGGCGTCGGCGTGGTCCGGGCGGGCACGGCCGATCAGTTTCTTGCCCAGGGACGTGGCCGTCACCGAGACGGCTGCGGCGCCGCCGATCAGGATCAGCGGCCGCCAGCTGCGGGAGGTATAAATCAGTATCGCGGTCAGGATGCTGGCCAGGATGGGCATGCCGATGCCGCCGCCGATGTTGGTGAACCCGGTGACGAAGGCGTCCAGCCCGGGGCTGCGCAACTGCTCCATGAACGCCAGCGCCGGCTTGTCCAGGTTGGCGAGCCCGGCGCTGTCCACCACGTTGTCGTAGACCTCCGCGCTGGCCAGGGCCAGGATCACCACCACCACGCCGCCGATCAGCATGGTGATCCAGAGGGCCGCGTAGGGCACCACCCATTTGCCCCAGCGCCGCGTCAGCCAGTTCTCTGTTTCCGTGACCACTGCCGTCTCCCGAACACTTGACTATTTAAACCTGTGGGCTGCACAGCCCGGCTGAACAGCATGCTTAGGGTCGAAACTATCATTGAGCCATGACTTCCCCGGAGCCCCGCCATGCCCAATGGATGAGCCTTGCCCTGGCCGAGGCCCGGAATGCCCTGGCCACGGCTGACGTGCCAATCGGCGCCGTCGTGATCGGACCGGACGGTTCGGTGCTGGGCACCGGCCGAAATGAACGCGAGGCCCTTGGGGACCCGACGGCGCATGCCGAGATGGTCGCCATTCGGGAGGCCGCCGCGCGGTTGCGGGCGCGCCGGGCTTTGGAGGGCAGGGACGACGACGGCTGGCGGCTGGAAGACTGCACCCTGGTGGTCACCCTGGAGCCTTGTGCCATGTGCGCGGGGGCGATCGTCCTGGCCAGGATTCCGCGGGTGGTGTTCGGCGCCTGGGATGAGAAAGCCGGGGCCGCGGGCTCCGTGTTCGACATCCTCCGTGAGCGCCGGCTCAACCACTGGGTGGAGGTCTATGCAGGCGTCCGGGAGCAGGAGTGCGCGGCGCTGCTGCGGGATTTCTTCGCCGGACACCGTGCCTGATCCTTTCCGTTCAGCCGGCCGTGCCGCCGGCGGCGGATGACCCCGCCAACGCTTCCGCTGCGGCGGCCGATGCCGCGAGCGCATCGATCCGCTTCTGCCGGGAGGCCGGCGAGTCGAGGCTGAAGGCCCGGAAATCGCCGAGGTCCTCGCGGATCCAGGCTTCCACCTCGGCGATCCGCTGCGTCACGGCGGGCGTGGGGCCGTGGAAAAGCCAGGACACGATCCGCTCCTTGGCCGGTTCATACTGCCAGAGCCCGATGATCCGGCCACGGTCCAGAATGGGGTGGTCCGGGAGGTCCGCCTGCAGCGCGAGCGACCCCAGCGCGGGTTTGTCCCGATCGTCGTCGGCGAGCAGGTCCGCCGCGTTCCGGCGCAGCAGGAACAACGAGTCCGTGCCGGCGAGCAGTTGGATCTGTTCCCCCGCGGGTTCTTCGAACGCGGCGAGCCGGCCGACGTCGTCGGGCAGCATCCACAGCGTGTCGCCCCCGGCGGCGGACAGTGCCGTGGGCACCTCGACGGCGCCGACGGCGGCTAGCGCCGCCTTGCTTTGGGCCACGGTGAACGCGGTGAACCACTGCGATTGTTTGAAGGTGGCGCCCCCGGTCCAGCCCAGGTAGCGGCGCATCAGCTCGACACGGGCGTCCTCGTCGTCGAGGTCGCTGGGCGGCAGGCCCCAGAGCTCGTAGGCGTAGCGCTGCTGGTCCAGGCGCCCGTTCGCCGGAACCCGGCGGATCCGGCCGTCAGACTGCAGGATCCCCAGGGCGGTGGGCAGCGTGGTGGTGGCGCCCTTCTTCTTGCCCTCCTCGCCGAGGTTGCGCACGGAATCGCCGAGCTCGTCCTTGAGCTGCCGCGGATCCATGGGTCCTTCCGCTTCGGCAAGGGTGTGGACCACCTGCTCCTCGAGCAGGGTGATCTCGCCGCGGTCCACGCCCAGCCTGCCCACCACCTTGAACGCCGAGTCGGCCGCGTCCCGGCCCAGCTGCAGGGCCCAGGCGAAGTCGTCCCGGCCCAGGACGTAGGTGCAGCCGCGGGCGGCCGGCAGCTCAAGGATCCGGTGGGCGAGGACGTCGGCGTCGACCTGTTCGCGGCGGATGCCGGCGCGGGCGAAGAGCGTGAGGTACGGGTTGGCGCCGCCCACGGACCGGGCCCAGCCTGCCCGGGCGAGCACCTGCTCCGCGGTGCAGCCGGCCAGCGAGCCGTCCAGGCCCTGCCGGTGCCAGGCCCACGCCCGGAGCCGCTCCGGGGTCAGGCTCTCTGGTTCCGGGAGGATGGCGGGCGCGTTTGTCGACGGCGATGTCGTCACAGGCAGGGTGCTCATGGGCTCATTCTCCAACAGCTTCCCCGCCAGCGGTATCAAGAAGGGGTATCAACCCGCGCCGTCCGTTTTTCCCGAGTCTGCGGTTTCGGCCGACAGGCACTCCAAAACAATCCGCGCCGTGGCGTCCCAGCCGGGCAGTCGGCCGCGTGCCGCCGCCGCCGCGTCCCGCCAGCCATCCCGGAGAACGGGATCGCTCAGCCAGCGGCCGAGGAGGTCAGCGAGCGGTGCGGGGTCCGTTCCGAGGCCGACGGCGGCTCCGGGCAGACCGGGCGCGGGTGTGCCAGGCTGGCTGCCGGACGGGCTACCGGGCGGGGTGCCGGCGGCGAGCGCCTCGACGGCGCCAGTTCCCTCGCGCACCACTACGGGAATCCCCCGGGCCAGCGATTCGGTGACCACCAGGCCATAGGTTTCGGCCCGGGAAATCAAGAGGCTGAGATCGGCCGCACCCCATTGGGCATCCAGTGCAGGTCCCCGGAGCTCGCCCGGAATGCTGACCCTGCGGGCCAGGCCCAACCTGACCACGGAGTCCCGGAGCTGCGCGGCGTAGGCGGGGTCGGCGGTGTCCGAACCGATGAGGGACGCCGTCCACGGCAGGTCCGTCAGCCGCGCGAGCGCGTCCAGCAGGAGGGACTGGTCCTTGTTCGGCAGGAGCGCAGCCACGGCGATGAAGTGCGGCACGCCCGAGGGGGCGGACAGGCTTCCCGCCGCCAACGGGGCAGGTGCCGTGCCGGGCAGGGCCACCTTGACGCCGTCGAGCCCGTGGCGGGTCCGGAGGGCCCCTGCGTCCGAACGGCTCGTGCAGATGATCCCTGCCGCGGCCTGCAGCGCCCTGCGTTCCCGCTCCGGTTGGTCCGGCAGCGGCATGTGCACCAGGATCCAGACCCGCTGCCCGGCGGCGGCGGCCGCCTCCAGCTCGTCGGGCGCCCCGCACGCGAGGAGGCTGTCCACCAGTGTCACGGAACCCGGCGTTGCTTCCCCCGTCGCGGATCCCGTTTCTGCGGGCGCCGGGTTTGCGGGCGCCGCGCGCAGCAGCCGGCCCAGGCGCCGCCGGTCCTCCGCGCTGCCTCCGGGCCAGTCGCCGTCGAGCGGGCAGGTTTCCACGTCGGCGCCGAGGACGGTAAGTCCGGCGGCGAGCGCCGCGTTGTAGACGTTGCCGCCGGAGTTGTGCCGGACGTTGCCGGGCACCACAAACCGGATGCGGGGGCTGGCCGGCGGCATGGGCGGTGCCTACCGGGCTTCGAAGTCCAGCGAGTAACCGGCCCAGGCGTCGGGGGTCTCGCGCAGGGTGACATCCAGCCCGGCGAGGCCGCGGCCGTCCTCGCCGACGCGGATCTGCGCGGCGACGGCGTCGGCGACGTACCGGGCGAGGGCCTCGGTGGTGCTCAGCTTGCCGGCGAAGTCGGGGTGCTCGTCGAGGTTCTTGTAGTTCAGCCCGGCGAGGACCTCGTCCAGCACGTCCCCCGCGGCGCCGATGTCCAGGACGATCGCGTCGTCATTGAGCTCACGACGGCGGAAGGTCACCTCCGTGACGAACGTGGCCCCGTGCAGGCCCTGGGCCGGGCCGAACGCTTCGCGCGGAAGGCTGTGGGCGATCATGAAGTTACGTCGGACGGTCAGACTGAACACGGGCTACCTCGTGGCTTCGGTGGGCTGGGCTTGGGCGGATGAGTCTTGAGTGGACGGCGCTTCACGGGCCGGGGCTCCGGCGGACGGGTATTCGATGACGTGGCATAGCGCGTCGAGGCTCCCGTCGGCGAGCCGCCGCACGACGTCGGGCAGCTCCTCGAACGCCGATGAGCCGGTGAGGAAGACGTCGAACACCGGGTCCTGCAGGAGGGAGACGGCGAGCGCCAGGCGCTCGGCGTTGGTGCGACGGTGCCGGCGGGCGCGGGCCACCACTCCCACCTGGCTGGCCCGGATGGACAACCGGCGGGCGTGAAAGTCCTCCCCCAGCGGCAGCGTGATGCTCCGGTCGGCGTACCAGGACATTTCGATGATGTCGCCCTCGTCACCCACCAGTTGCAGGCTCCGCTGCAGGCCCTCCTGCGAGGCGGAGCAGTGGATCACAATGTCGCAGTCAGGGAGGGCGTCCTCGGGGTGGCTGAAGTCGACGCCGAGGGCGTCCGCGAACGCGCGTTTGGCGGGGTCGACGTCGATCAGCTGGAGCCGCTCAAGCGGAAAGCCGGCCAAGAGTCTGGCCACCATGCCGCCGACGAGCCCTGCGCCGATGACGGCAACCCGGTCGCCCAGGCGGGGCCCGGCCTCCCAAATGCCATTTACGGCGGTTTCCACCGTGCCGGTGAGCACCGCGCGGCGGGCGGGGACGCCGTCGGGAATCACGGTGAGCGACTCGACCGGAACCACGAAGCGGTCCTGGTGCGGGTAGAGGCAGAAGACTGTCTTGCCGGCCCAGCCCTCCGGGCCCGCCTCCACCACACCCACGGTGAGGTAGCCGAATTTCACCGGGTACGGGAAGTCGCCCGCCTGGTTGGGCGCGGCCATAGCCCCGGCGACGCACGCCGGGACGCTCGCGTGATGGACCACCAGCTCGGTGCCCTTGCTGATGCCCGAATACAGGGTCCGGACGAGGGCATCGCCCGGGCCCGGGACGGGCAGGGCCTCGCTGCGGAGCTCGCCCTGTTCAGGGCCGACGGTCCAATAAGCGGTGGCGTGCCGGTCGGAAGCGGCGTGCCGTTGAGAGATAGTCATTGTGCTGACGAATCTAGTGCCCGCAGTGGCGTCGGGGAAGGGTGGCGGACTTCGGCGCGGCGTTGTGCGGGCGCCTCCGGGGGCTCGTTTTGTGGATGGGCGCCTTGCTCCGGTACCCTAGTCAGGTTGGTGACGTGTCCGAGCGGCCGAAGGTGCAACACTCGAAATGTTGTTTGGTGTCAAAGCCAACGTGGGTTCAAATCCCACCGTCACCGCCAAAGAAAACCCCCGGGAAACCGGGGGTTTTCTGCATTTTCAGTTCCTTCGTGGTGCTTTTGTGGTGCGGCGGCCCGGCGCTACCTGCGGAGCCGGTATTCCTCGACCAGGAGGTGCCAGGCTTTGCCGGTAGTGCTGACCGTGAGCCTGTACGTCCCCGGATTCACAGTGACGCCGGTCGCCCCTTTGTGGGCCTTGATCAGGGAAAGAACGATGAGGGCCGGTCCTTTCGCCGGTTGGAGGTAGACGACGGCCGGCCCGGTGAAGGCGTACTCAATGTGGAGCTTGCCGGTGACGGTCACGACCAGCCCCGGGGGTTTGGTGGCGGAGGCCTCCGCGACGGTGACCCACTCTTTCACCGGTGTCGGCGGGGTCGGGTTCAGCAGTGCCTTCATGGCAGTGACGGTGGCGGTGATGGTCCCGGTAGCGGGAGTCGCGACGGCGCAGAACAACGCACCCACCAGGGCGCCGGCCAGAATGGTCGAGGCCATACGCAGGCCGCGGCGCAGGGAGTTGGTGCCTGCCAACGGCATGGAAGCGCCGTCAGCGGCGTATTCCTTAGTGATCCGGAACAGGTCAATGAGCCACCAGATCCCGAATCCGCCGAGCGTTAGAAGTTTCAGGGTGCCTGTGCCGGGTCGGCGGAGGTAGAACCGGTCCGCGCCCGTGAAGCCCAGGCACAGGGCCAGAAGCCATGCGGTGCGCAGGGAGCGCACCGGCAGCAGCTCACCTTCGAAGATAAGCCCGTACTGCTCGGTCGGGGGCACATTCTGATTCTTGAACAGCCACGCGGGCCTGTCCACGGTCTTTCGGCACGAGTGGCTTCGCTCTGGGACCAAGGGCTCGGCCGACACCTCATCCTTCACGAGCGATGCGTCACTCCTCTAGTCCGGGCAGGCTGACCATTGAGGTCCCCGTCAGGACCTCAGAATGTTCCGCCGGTCCGGCCGTCGTCGTGCGCGAGGCACGGGTCTGGCTCCGGCGGACACGATGGGAGGAGTAGCGATGGGCACCACTAGCTTCTGGGATGTCCTGGTGTGGAGTTTCTGGTTCTTCATCTGGATCGCCGCACTGATGGTGTATTTCCGCTGCTTGTTTGACATGTTTGGCGACCACGAGCTCAGCGGCTGGGCCAAGGCCGGCTGGGCGATCTTGATGATCTTCCTGCCCTGGCTCGGTGCCTTCATCTATCTGATCGCCCGGGGCCGCAGCATGGACGAGCGGCAGATGGCACGGGTGGCCCAGCAGCAGGCCGCCGAGCAGGACTACATAAGGCAGGCCGCTGGCACGACGTCCACTCCGACCGGCCAGATCGCCGACGCGAAGGCGCTGCTCGATTCCGGGGCCATCAGCCAGAGCGAGTTTGATTCCCTCAAGGCAAAGGCCATGGCTTGAGGGGCCAAGACGCGTCTCAACGCTCAGCAGGGACTAACCGCGGCAAACAGCCACGACCCTACAACGGACACGGAACCAACCGTCAACACCATAAGGCCAGCAACCAAAACACCGTAATACTGAAAAAGGTCTTGAGCCCGGCGGTCATGACTTCATAGGTGCCTGATCCGACCAGCCCCATTAGGATCCAGGACCTCCGCAGGGGCCCGGGCCTGTATGTGCGGCTGCTCGCCGTCAGACTTCCGCTGACGGTAATCGCCGGGTGGGGCCTGGCCGCATGGTTCTACCCGGGCCTCGGAGTGCGGCTCGCCCTTCTGGTGGGGGCCGCGCTGGCACCCACGGACGCCGCGCTCGGCATCCCCGTCGTGACGAACCCGGTTGTACCGGCCCGCATCCGGCGTCTCATCACGGTCGAAAGCGGACTCAACGACGGCATCGCTACACCGGTGGTCATGCTCGCCATCGCCGGCGCCGCGGCCGCTGCCGGGCATGAAGGCTCCACCGGCGCCGGAGGAGCCCTGCTCGAGCTCGCCGTGGGCGTGGCAATCGGGTCAGGCATAGGGGCCTCCGGCGGAGCCCTGCTGCGCATCGCCCGGCGGGACAAATGGGCCGCCGAGGACTTCGCGGGCATCACGGTGCTGGCCCTGGCCATCCTCGCGTACGCCGCCTCCATAGTGGCCCACGGGAACGGCTTCGTCGCAGCATTCTGTGGGGGCCTGGCCTTCGGCGCCGCGGCCGGCCCGCGCGGCCCTGCGGAAGTCCAATTCCTGGAGCAGGCCAGCGGTTTGATGTCGTTGCTGGTGTGGCTGGCCTTCGGCGCTATCGCCGTACCCATCATGGTCGAGCGCATCAACCCCGCCATGATCCTCTACGCGATCCTCAGCCTCACCATCATCCGGATGGTCCCCGTGGCCCTGGCCCTCATCGGCGCAGGCCTCGACCGGAACACCGTCCTTTTCGTGGGCTGGTTCGGCCCCCGCGGGCTGGCCTCCCTGGTCTTCGCCCTGCTAGCTCTCGAAGAACTCGGCAGCGCAGCAGACGAGGCCGTCGCCGTCATCGCCGTCACCGTGCTCCTCAGCGTCATTGCCCACGGCCTCAGCGCAACACCCCTGGCCAGCAAATACGGCCGGTCCACAGCGCCGCAAAAGCACCGTGATGCGGCCCCGCACCCCGGAATAGCCCTTCGAGGACTCCCCCGCCAACGCGGTGATGCCACAGCGCCCGATCAGCTTCATTAGATAATGGCGTCTCGCCTTGGGTGCGCGCCCAGTGCCTCGGGCCAGCAGGGCCACGGACCGCGTCCGTGCAGCCCAGCACGCGATCGCCTCCAACCGGACCACAGCACTGACGACGCTCGGACTCTGGCCGGACCGAAATGTCATACAAGTCTGATATATTCACCCGCGTCTCGACTAAGTTATTTAGGCCAACTAACGTTCGTCCTCGGTCTCACCCAAGGCGACACCGTACTGCCCCGCCGAACACGGCAACCGGGTCTCACCGGGCATATAGGTGGCGTCGGACACCCCACACCGGGGTGCCGGACGCTCTTCTCAGAGAGTCAACATCATGCGTAAAACTTCCCAGATCCTCACCGCTGTCGCCATCGTCGCAGCTGCCACCACTGTCGGTGCTGGTGCCGCCCAGGCAGCCCCCGTAACCCATATCAAGGCCGCCCACACTGTCCCGGCCCGCGTCACCGCGGCCAAGGCAGCCGAAGCTGCCCGGCATGCAGCAGAGAAGGCTATCTCGGCAGCCGAGGCGAACGCCGGCCATGTCCGGGCAGCGGGCAACAAGCAGATTGCCGCCGCACGCGCCGCGGGCGCGAAGCTCGTGGGTGCCGCCCACCAGAAGGTCGAGGCAGCCCAGTCGCTGGTCACTGCCGATACCGCAGCTGTCGCTGCCGCACAGACTGCCGCCAAGACGGCTCTCGATGCTGCATCCGCTACCGTGGCTGCGGACCAGGCTGCTGTGACCGGCGCGCAGGCTGCCGTGACGAACGACCAGACGGCCGTCGACGCCGACAACGCTGCGGTCAGCACCGCGAAGGACCAGCTCGCCGCCGCCACCACCCCGGAGGACCAGGCTGCTGCTCAGACTGCGCTGGACGCAGCCAACGCCAAGCTCACCGCTGACCAGGCTGTCCTGAACACCGACCAGGCAGCCCTCACCGCTGCACAGGGCACGCTGACGGCCGACTCCGCCGCCCAGGTTCAGGCCCAGGCTGCCCTGGATGCAGCTAACGTCAAGCTCACCACCGACCAAGCGGCCCTCACCGCCGCTCAGGGCGATCTTGCCACTGCCATCAGCTCGGCCAAGGCCTCCATCGCCGCCGCCCAGGCTGCCGCAGGCAAGGCGGACGCCACCGCCCGCGCCGCTGTTACCGCTGCCCGGGCGAACCTGGCCCTGCTTAAGCACCACCGCTAACCGGCAGCCGGCCTCAAGCCGGCTTCGACAGCGCGAACCACACGGGAGGACCCCGGACCGATCATCGGTCCGGGGACCTTCTTCGTATGGCGGCCGCGGAGCGTGCCGGTCACCCCTCGTTGCCATTTATGCCGCCGACCTTCGCGACCAGGCCGTGTCCATCTCGGAGATAGTCACCGCACGTTCATTTGCCCGCTCCAGACTCCGCCGTCCCCTGTCACCTCGACCCCCGGGCGCGCTGACCACGGAAAACCAGCAGGGCGGCTAAGTGGCTCCCAGCGCCCGCGGCGGTAGGTACACACGATTTCGAAGAGCCCCACTGACGGTCCAGCTCATTCCAGGGCACCGTCCGGCGGTCTGCTCATGGGCCGGATTTGCGAGTAGATTGTCCACATCCGCTGAGGGTCCCGCGTATCAGCGAAACGAGCACGTGGACAAGGATCCGGATGGGCCGGCCGTACCGCATTGACACTCACCAGCACATCGTTCCGCCGGGGTATGCGCGCTGGATGCTTGAAAAGGGCATGCGCCCCGGCGGCATCGGGCTGCCGTCGTGGTCCGAGCGCTCAGCGTTGAAGTTCATGGACAGACACGACGTGCAGACCGGCATCTTGTCCCTGTCCACGCCCGGCGTGTACTTCGGGGACGCTGCGGAGGCACGGCGGCGGGCGCGGGAGATCAACGAATACACTGCAGAGGTGGTCGCGGCCCGGCCTGAGCGGTTCGGGTTCTTCGCGACGCTCACGCTGCCGGACGTGCAAGGCGCCCTGGCGGAGGCCCAGTACGTCCTGGACACCCTGCTCGCAGACGGGATCGTATTACTGGCCAACAACGCCGGCCGCTATCTGGGCGATCCCGGCTTTGCGCCTTTGCTGGAATTCCTGCACCACCGCCGGGCCGTAGTGTTCATCCACCCCGCTGAACTGCCCGCTCCGGCGGTGCCGGGCATACCCGCCTTTGCCGCAGATTTCCTGCTCGACACCACCCGCACCGCGATCAGCCTGATCCTGTCCGGTGCGATGGACAAGTTCCCGGGAATCAGGTTCATCCTGGCCCACGCGGGCGGCTTCGTGCCTTACATCGCCTACAGGATCCTGCTGACGATGCTCAACGATAACGACCAGGCCCTCAGCGCCCTGGCGGCGCTGGGAGATAAGAAGCAATCCATCTTGCGGCGGTTCTATTACGACGTCGCCCTATCCGCCAGCCCCGCGGCGCTGCCCAGCCTGCTCGAGGTAGCTGACCCGGGCCGCATCACCTACGGAACTGACTTCCCGTTCGCACCCTCCCCAGCGATCGACTTCCTGAACATGGAGTATGAGAACTATCCCCTGGACCCCTCCGTCCGCGCGGCGATAGACCGCGGCAATTCCGAGGCACTTTTCCCCCGACTGAGGCCTGAGCAGACTTAGTTCATATTTTGCACGGTGCGCTCCCACGTGAAGCCACGTCAGGGGACGACATGCCCTGACGGCTCCATGGGGGCGGACGGGATCGCCGGCGGCAGCCATGTGCTTGGCACCGGGATGCCCGTGCCGGCCGGCCGTCGGCTGAGAATCGTTCCCGGCAGGCCGGCCGCGGCAGCCCTGTCCCCCTTGCCGATCACGAGAACCTCGATCCTGGTCAGAAACGGTCCCGGATCGTCTTCATACGCGATCATGATCGTCGGCCGTGTCCTGCGGCCGATCAGGGACAGGGGCGCCTGGCCGATCTGGACGGAGCGGACACGCTCCCACGAAATGAACCCGAACTCCGCCGGGCGCCTGGTCATACGGATAATTCCAATGCCTTGGTCATCGATGACCAGCCCCACGTAGTAACCGGTAACGCGCGCGGAACTCTGCTTCCGAGCCGCGGGCAGGAAAGGATTCGCAAGGGTGCTGTTCCACAGCGTCCTGACGATCAACGCACCGGGGTGTTCTGCCCGCAGCCGGGCCAAAGCGGCGTTCTGCGTGAACTTGGAGATCGCCAGGACGGTTCCCGTGATCACGACGACGATCAGCACGCCGAGTCCTATGGCCGCCAGTGAATCGCTGAGACTGCCGCCCGTGGCGATCGAGTGCCTGATCCTGAAGACCAGAGAGACAGCGTAGATAGCGGCACTGACCGCGAGATAGATGAGCCGTTTACGGCGGTCGCGCATGATTCCCCCAATAGTCCAACCGGACGTCCGGCCCGAGGCTACACCGGCACATCGCCGCCGTCCAGCATCAGTGTTGAGCGCCGAGAGGCGCATCCGGTCTTCTCGTACGCCAGATGCACTTCACGGCGCTGAAAGCTGGGGTGCGAGGCCAGGACGATCAACCGGTAAGCGGATCGCACGCGGCCAGTTCAGCGCCCATCGGGCAACCTTGATCTAAGTTCTTCTTCATACGAAGCGATGGCCTGCCGCTGGTCGCGGGTGAATGTTTTAGCCTGCAGGTTCAGGACTGCTCGGCTGCCCAGCTCTCCCACGCCCAGCAGCTGACCCACCCGACGGATTGCTTCGTCCACGTCCTGTGAATCCTCAATCACCTGGAAGACCTCGTCCCGCCGATCCATCGCCTGCACCAGAGCCTCGTGGACCATCAACTGCTGCCTCATCTGCCGCTCATCCTGATCCATGCGGCGATTCTTGCACGACCAGCAGTCTTGGAGATTTCCGAACCAAGATGGTCCGTCCGGGCGGCTTTGAGCGCGCCGGCGTGCTTGAAGGGTTCCGCCAGTGCTTTATCTGCCTGTTCGGCGCGCTGCCAGGTCCGGTTCACACCGCCGTCGAGCGGGTGGTTAGGCTAGGTGGATGGCGACAGTTATTCTCGTGCGGCACGGCCGCACCACAGCCAATGCCACTGGCCTGCTGGCCGGTCGGGCCGTCGGCGTCAGCCTGGACCAGATAGGGCGCGACCAGGCGGCCCTGACGGGAGACCGGCTCGCGGCCGTGCCTGTAGTCGGGGTGGTGTCGAGCCCTCTTGAGCGTTGTCAGCAGACCGCCCAGCTGATCATCGATCGCCAGGCCGGCACGCCGTACGCGCCGGTCGATCCCGATCTCACCGAGTGCGATTACGGCCAGTGGCAGGGCCGCACGCTCAGTGATCTCGCGACCGAGGATTTGTGGCCGGTTGTGCAGTCGCAACCGTCCGCCGTCGTCTTTCCCGGCGGTGAATCCATGGCCGCGATGCAGGCTCGGTCGGTGGCAGCGATTCGACGCCACGATGCAGCCTTCGAAGCCGAGTTCGGGCCAGGGGCCGTGTGGGTGGCGGTGAGTCACGGTGACATCATCAAGTCAATCCTCGCCGACGCGCTCGGCATGCACCTTGACCTGTTCCAGCGTATTAACGTGGGCCCCGCCTCCGTATCGATCGTGCGCTACGGCGCTAGTCGGCCGAGCGTCTACGCGACCAACACCGACGCGGGTGATCTGTCCTGGCTGTCGAACGGCATCCACTCTGGCGATGCGCCGGTGGGCGGCGGAGCCGGGCAAAAGGCGCCATGACCATCATGTGCCTAGAATACTGACATGCCTACACGTGTTCACGAGTTTGCCTGGCCTGATCGGGTCGTCGTTGGCACCATTGGCCTTCCGGGGGCCCGCACGTTCTACCTGCAGGTGCGCGCAGGGACGCAGATCGTGAGTATTGGCCTGGAGAAGCAGCAGTCGGCCCTGCTCGCGGAGAAGATCGACGAAATTCTCGACGAGCTCATCACGGTCGAGGGAAACCCCTTCAGCGTTCCCACGGGTACTCCCATTGAACTTGTCGACAATGACCAGCTCGAGGCCGTTCAGGAGCAGTTTCGCGCCGGTGCCATGAGCTTGGGTTGGGACCCGACCACGGCCCAGGTCGTAATAGAGGCCTACCCCATCACCGATGCCGATGCTGATGACGACGACGAATCGCTTGATGAGGGCGGCACTGAAGTGCCCGAAATGCTGCTGGTGCGAATGCCGGTCGGCACCGCACGCGCATTCGCCAAGCGCACCCGTGAGATCGTGGGGGCCGGGCGCCCCGCGTGCCCGCTCTGCGGCTACCCCATAGACGCCGACGGGCACATCTGCACCCTTCCCGAGGTCTGATGCCAGCGCCGGACCTGGTGACCGCCGAGCTGACGCTCACCGGCCGCATCACCACGGCTTCAAACGCTACATTTCTGGGCAGCATCGGCGGCGTGGCGGTCGTCTACAAGCCGATAGCAGGCGAAAGCCCGCTGTGGGATTTTCCCCACGGCACCCTGGCTCACCGGGAGGTGGCCGCCTACCTGGTCTCGCAGGTCTTCGGCTGGGACGTCGTGCCGCGCACCTGGCTGCGCGATGGTCCGCTGGGCGAAGGAATGGTGCAGCTCTGGCAGGAGCAAGACCCCGCCCAAAGCGCCGTGACCCTGGTCGCGACGGACCAGGTGCCGGAGACGGGCTGGAAACGCGTTCTCGAGGGGCGGGATGAGAACGGACGGATGGTCGCCCTCGTCCACGAAGACTCGCCAGCGCTCAGACGCATGGCGGTGTTCGACGTCGTCGTCAATAACGCCGACCGCAAAGGTGACCACATTCTTGCCATGACGGACGGACAGCGGCACGGCGTGGACCATGGGCTCACCTTTCACCGTGACCACAAGCTGCGCACGGTGCTGTGGGGCTGGCTGGGAGACGCTCTGACCGCCGAGGAACGCGACGGCATAGATCGTGTCAGCGAAGGACTCCAAGGTGGGCTGGGCCGGAACCTGGCGGAATTGCTCAGCGCCGAAGAAATCGCATCGCTCGCCGCGCGCTGCGCCCGGCTGCGCCTGGCAGGGCGGTTTCCGGCTCCGAGCGGTGAGATGTCGGCGGTGCCCTGGCCGCTGTTCTAAGGGAATACGGCTACGGGCTTCGCAGGCTGTGCTGCCGGGAGCGTATTCGACCCGGACGGCCATTGTGGGGTCCCGGGGTGTGACATACGCTGAGAGTGGTATAAGCGGTGTGCGCTGCCGCGCTGAGAGGGCGATGCATGGACGCCAATTCCATCACCGACACCTTCCGCCGGCCCCTGCGGGACCTCCGGATTTCCGTCACGGACCGGTGCAACCTCCGTTGCGTCTACTGCATGCCGAAGGAAATCTTCGGCAGGGATTTCGTGTTCATGCCCCGGGACCAGCTGCTGACATTTGAGGAAATCACCCGGCTGGCGTCCATCGCCGTCGCGCATGGGGTGCGGAAGATCCGCTTGACCGGCGGGGAACCCCTGCTGCGGAAGGACATTGAGGTCTTGGTCCGGATGCTGGCGCGGTTGCGCACCACTGATGGGCTGGCGCCGGATCTGGCTATGACGACGAACGGCTCGGTACTGGCGCAGAAGGCACAGATCCTCAAAGACGCCGGGCTGAGTCGCGTGACCGTGTCCCTTGACTCCCTCCGGGAAGAGACCTTCCAGGCCATGAACGACGTCGGCTATACCGTGGCCAAAGTTTTGCACGCGGCGGAGGTCGCCCAGGCGGCCGGCCTGCGGCCGGTGAAAATCAACATGGTGGTCAAGCGCGGGACGAATGACCAGGACATTCTTGACATGGCGAGCCACTTCAAAGGATCCGGGCTCATCCTGCGGTTTATTGAATACATGGACGTGGGTGCGTCCAACGGCTGGAAAATGGACGAGGTGGTGCCCTCCACCGAGGTCCTGGCCCGCATCAACGCTGTCTTCCCGCTAGAGCGGGTGCCGCCAAATTACCCCGGTGAGACGTCAGACCGCTGGCGCTACGCGGACGGCAGTGGTGAAATCGGGGTCATTTCCAGCGTGACCCAGGCCTTTTGCCGCGGCTGCACTCGGGCCAGGCTCTCCGCGGACGGCAAGCTGTTCACGTGCCTGTTCGCCACCGCCGGCACGGACCTGAGGGCGATGCTCAGAGGCGGCGCATCCGACGTCGATCTGTCCGCGGCATTAGCCGCCCTCTGGGGTGGCCGCACGGACCGCTACTCGGAACTGCGTCGCGCAAGCACACCCGAAGCCGGCGCGCCCCCCGCGGCACACAAGATCGAGATGTCATACATCGGCGGATAATCGGGCCGAACGCGGCCACCAACGCCCGGCCGCAGCAGCGCCGGGGCCACCGCCGGGCCCCCTAGGATCGATGACCCTATGCTGGTGTCATGACGCAGACGTCGATCAGTTCCCCGGCAGCGCTGGCCGAAAAGCTGGCCGCCACCGGCTACCTCGCCGATGAGGGCCTGGCCACCACCTGCTACCTCGCCCTGAGCATGGAACGGCCACTGCTGCTGGAGGGGGAACCCGGCACGGGCAAGACGTCGCTGGCCGAGGCACTCGCACAGGTCTTCGGGCTGCCGCTGATCCGTTTGCAGTGCTATGAGGGAATCGATGCCTCGCAGGCGCTGTACGACTGGGACTTCACGGCCCAAATTCTCCATCTGCGCAGCGTGGAGGCCGGTGGCGGCGCGGGAATCAGCGTGGATGAGCTGGAACACTCGCTGTACGACAAACGGTTCCTGCTGGCCCGGCCCATCCTCAAGGCGCTGCAGCAAAGCCCGGCCGTGCTGCTGATCGACGAAATCGACCGGGCCGACGACGAGTTCGAAGCGTTCCTGCTTGAAGTGCTCTCCACGTACCAGGTCTCCATTCCCGAATTCGGCACCGTCAGGGCAGAGATCGCGCCGATTGTGGTCCTCACCTCCAACCGGACCCGTGACCTGCACGACGCGCTCAAACGCCGGTGTCTCTACCACTGGATCGACCACCCGGGGCTGGCCCGAGAGGTGGAAATTGTGCGCACCCGGCTGCCCGAAGTGCCGCCGCTGCTGGCCGAGCAGGTGGTTCGCGTGGTCCAGCAGATCCGGGCCACAGACGACGTGCTCAAGCCTCCCGGCGTGGCGGAAACCCTCGACTGGGCCCGGGCGCTGCATCAGCTCGGCCGGCCCGAGCTGGACCTGGCCTCGGCCGCGGCCAGCATCGGCGCGCTGTGCAAGTACCGCGAAGACACCGAGCGGGTCTCGGCGGCCCTGTCCAGGATGCTCGGCTGAGTCATGCCGGCAGGACAGGGCGCAGAGCACAGCGCGGAGGAGATCCTGTTGGGCTTTGCCGCTGCCGTGCGCGCGGCCGGGGTCAAAGTGACCGCGGACCGGGCGCGCAGTTTCGTCGACGCCGTCGGCAGGCTCGCCCTGGACCGCCGCTCGGACGTGTTCTGGGCCGGCCGGGCCACCCTGTGCGCAGCCCCTGAAGATCTGCCCGCCTATGAACGGGCGTTCGAGGCCTGGTTCGCAGCGGAGCGCTCGACCGCCCAGCGGATGGAGGCCTCCGCGTCCTCCGTCAGCGCCGCCGCCTTGGACAACGACGGCGGCGGCCCGGAGGGTGGCCGGGACCAGCTTAGGGCTCTCGCCAGCCGCCGGGAGCGGCTGCGGCACCGCGACGTAGCTGTCCTGGATGACGCCGAACGCGCCCTGCTGCACCGAATGTTCGAGGAGCTGCCGGTGCGCTTGCCCACCCGGCAGACCCGGCGCAGACGCCTGGACCGGCACGGCGACGTCGACCGGGTGCGGACCCTGCGCGACCAGCTGCGCCGCGGCGGGGAACCGGGGCCGCTGCGCCGCGCGAAGGCGCCGCGCAAACCCCGCCGGCTGGTCTGGCTGATCGATGTTTCGGGCTCGATGGCGCCCTACGCGGACAGCCTCCTGCGCTTGGCCCACCGGGTGGTGCAGGCCGCCCCGCACCAGGTGGAGGTGTTCACGCTGGGCACGCGGTTGACCCGGGTGACCGGGGCACTGCGGGTGCTAGACGCCGACCACGCCTTGGCTCTCGTCGGGCGCGCCGTCCCCGACTGGTCCGGCGGAACACGGCTTGGAGAAGTACTGCGCGCGTTCAACGACCGCTGGGGCCAGCGCGTGATTGTGCGCGGCGCCGTCGTCGTGATTGCCAGCGACGGCTGGGAGCGGGGCGACCCGGCACTGCTGGGACGCCAGACCGAGCGGCTTCACCATTTGGCCAGACGGATCATTTGGTCCAACCCGCACCGCGGCAAGGCGGGATACCAGCCCCTTCAGCGGGGAATCAGGGCGGTGCTGCCGCACGTTGACTACTTTATAGGGGGGCACTCTATGCAGTGTTTCGAGGAATTATTAGAGGTGATTGCCAATGCGTGAAGTCTTGGACGATCTGGTCGCCGCCATAGTGGCCGGCCACACCGTGGGGCTCGGTACGGTGGTGCGCACGTTCCGGTCCGCACCACGGCCGGCCGGTGCCGCCATGATGGTCGACGCCGACGGCCGGGCGGTTGGCTCGGTCTCCGGCGGCTGTGTCGAAGGCGCGCTCTACGAACTGGCCACCGAGGTCGTCCAGACCGGCCGGCCGGTGCTCCAGCGCTACGGCATCAGTGACGACGCCGCCTTCGAGGTCGGCCTGACCTGCGGCGGGATCCTGGATATCTTTGTCGAGCCGGTCTCCACCCAGATCTTCCCGCAACTGCCGCAAGTGGCCGAGGACGTCGGCGCCGGCCGGCCGGTGGCCGTGGTCACCGTGATCGAACACCCCGATCCGGCCTGGTTGGGCCGCCATCTGGTGGTCCGCCCGGACGGGTTCGCCGGTTCCTTGGGCAGCGACCGTGCCGACCATGCGGTCTGCGACGACGTCCAGGGCCTGCTGGCCGCCGGGCGCAACGCCACACTCATGTACGGACCGGACGGCCAGCGGCGCGGGGAAGGTATGCGCGTCTTTGCCCTCAGTTTCGCCCCGCAGCCGCGGATGCTGGTGTTCGGCGCGATTGATTTTGCTGCCGCCGTCGCCAAACAAGGCAGCTTTCTGGGCTACCGGGTGACGGTGTGTGACGCACGCGCGGTCTTCGCAACGGCCGCCCGGTTCCCGCAGGCGGACGAGGTAGTGGTGGAATGGCCGCACCGCTACCTGCAGGCGCAGATCAGCGCCGGGCTGGTGGACGAGCGCACGGTGATCTGCGTGCTCACCCATGATCCCAAATTCGACGTGCCGCTACTGGAGTTGGCGCTGCGCCACGACGTAGCGTACGTGGGCGCGATGGGGTCCCGGCGTACGCACCATGACCGCCTGGAACGGCTGCGCGAGGCGGGCCTGACCGAAGCCGAAGTGGCCAAACTCTCCAGTCCGATCGGCCTGGACCTGGGATCCCGAACGCCCGAGGAAACAGCCGTCTCCATCGCCGCCGAAATCATTGCGCTGCACTGGGGTGGCGGCGGCGAACGGTTGAGCAGTATGGACGCCCGGATCCACCACGAGCCCGTGGCCGACGCTGAACACGAGGATGCGGGGCACAAACATAATTCTCCCTAGAGCGCTGGCCCCCTCCTAGGAGTAGCCTGTGTCACATCAAGACTGGATGCCGGGCAGCCGTGCCCGTCCTCCAAGGCGAGAGGAGATCTCAATGGCGAGTTCCAAGACGATCACCGTCGAAGTCGATGATGTGAGCTATACCGACGATGTCGAGCCCCGGTTGCTGCTGGTCCAATACCTGCGCGAACGGCTTGGCAAGACCGGCACATTGATTGGCTGCGACACCACCAACTGCGGCGCTTGCACAGTCCATCTGGACGGCGTCAGCGTCAAATCCTGCACCATGTTCGCGGTCCAGGCCGACGGCCACAGCGTCACCACCATCGAAGGCCTGGCCCGGGACGGCAAACTAGCCCCGATCCAGCAGGCCTTCCACGAATGCCATGCACTGCAATGCGGTTTCTGCACACCCGGAATGATCATGCAGTCCGCATCCCTGCTGAACGAAAACCCGCACCCGAGCGAGCAGGAAATCCGGGACGGCCTGGAGGGGAACCTGTGCCGGTGCACCGGCTACCAGAACATAGTCGCCGCCGTCCAGGCGGCCGCGGAGGGCACAGTGTCCTCGGACAGCGGAGCCAGCGAATCTGCAGGTGTGGCATGACCACCGCCGAGGTCGGCCGGGCCCGGCCCCGCAAGGAAGATGCCCATCTCATCACCGGGCGCTCCAGGTACACCGACAACATCACGCTGCCGGGCATGCTGCATCTGGCGATGGTGCGCAGTCCCTTCGCCCACGCGAGGATCACCTCGGTCGACGCTTCCGCCGCGAAGTCTTCGCCCGGCGTCGTTGCCGTGCTCACCGGAGCGGACGTGGCCGACCAGCAGGGAAGCCTGCCCAACGCCTGGCCGATAACGCCCGACCAAAAGGCCCCGGCGCACCCCGCGATTGCCGTCGATACGGTGGCCTTTGCCGGCGAGGTGGTTGCGTGCATCATTGCCCGCAGCGCCGCTGCCGCCCGCGACGCCGCCGAGCTGGTCGATGTCAGTTATGAGGAGCTGCCCGTCGTCCTGGATCTGGAGGAGGCGGTGAAGGATGAGGTGCTGGCCCACCCGGACCTGGGCACCAACAAATCGGCCACTTGGATCTTTGACTCGGGCGAGGCCGGCACCGGGAAACCGGTCAGTGAGGCATTGGCGGCCGCGGAGGTCCTGATTGAGCGGACCTTCTACCAGCAGCGACTCATCCCGTCCTTCATGGAGCCCCGATCGACAGTGGTGGACCCCACCGGCGAGCAGATCACTGTGTGGTCGGCCACGCAGGTGCCCCATATTCTTCGGCTCATGCTGGCGCTGACCCTGGGCATCCCGGAAAGCAAGATGCGCGTGATCGCCCCCGACGTGGGCGGCGGCTTTGGCGGAAAACTGCAGGTGACCCCGGAGGAGGCCATCACCGTGCTGGCCGCCAGGCACACCGGCAAACCGTGCAAATACACCGAGACCCGCAGCGAATCCCTGATGGCGGCCCACCACGGCCGGGCCCAGGTGCAGAAGCTCAAACTCTCGGCCACCAAAGACGGGATCGTCACCGGGCTGGACGTGCATCTGCTGGCGGACATGGGTGCCTATCTGGGCCTGGTCACCTCCGGGATCCCGATCCTCGGTGCCTTCATGTACAACTCCATCTACAAATTCCCCGCCTACCGGTTCGAATGCACCAACCTGTTCACCAACAAGGCGTGGACCGATGCCTACCGCGGCGCCGGGCGGCCGGAAGCCACCTTTGCGATCGAGCGCTTGATGGACGAACTCGCCGTCGAACTGGACATGGATCCGCTGGAGGTGCGCGAAAAGAACTGGATCAAGCACGAGGAATTCCCCTTCACCACTGTCGCCGGTCTCGAATACGACAGCGGCAACTACGAGGCGGCCACGGCGAAGGCCTTGGAGCTCTTTGGCTACGACGCGCTCCGGGCCGAGCAAGTGCGCCGCCGCGAGAGTAACGACCCCGTCCAGCTTGGCATCGGCATTTCCACGTTCACCGAGATGTGCGGCCTGGCGCCGTCCCGCGTGCTTGGCGCGCTCAACTACGCCGCCGGCGGCTGGGAGCACGCCCAGGTACGGGTGCTGCCCACCGGAAACATCGAGGTGGTCACCGGTTCCTCCGCCCACGGACAGGGCCACGAAACCGCGTGGAGCCAGCTCGTGGCCGACAGGCTGGGCGTGCCGTTCGAAAATGTCGAGGTGCTGCACGGGGACACCCAGATCTCCCAGCGGGGCCTGGACACCTACGGCTCCCGGTCACTGACCGTCGGCGGCATGGCCGTGCTGGCCGCTGCAGACAAGGTGATCGAAAAGGCCAAGGTGGTGGCCGCGCACATGATGGAAGCCAGCGAGGAGGACATCGAGTTCACGGACGGCAAGTTCCGCGTCAAAGGCACCGAACAGTCGACGGCGCTCGGTGAGATCGCCTTCGCAATCTTCTCCGCGCACAACCTGCCGGACGGGTTCGAGCCCAACCTCGATTCGGACGCCACGTTCGACCCGCAGAATTTCTCCTTCCCGCACGGCACCCATCTTGCCGCCATGGAGGTGGACACCGAGACCGGGCAGGTCACCATCCGCAAATACGTCTGCGTGGACGACGTCGGGGTGGTGGTCAACCCGCTGATTGTGGAGGGCCAGGTCCATGGCGGCCTGGCGCAGGGAATCGCGCAGGCCCTCTACGAGGAGGCCGTCCACGACGACGCCGGAACCCTGGTGACGGGCTCGTTTGTGGACTATTTGGTGCCCGGCGCGCCGGATCTGCCGCACTTCACCACGGCGCGCACCGAGACGCCTTCGACCACCAACCAACTGGGGGCAAAGGGGGTCGGGGAGGCGGGAACCATCGCTTCGACGCCCGCCATCGTGAACGGCGTGCTGGACGCGGTGCGGCATCTGGGCGTGAAGGACATCAGGATGCCTTGCACACCGTCGCGCGTGTGGGCCGCCCTTGAAGAAGCCAAGATGACCGGAGGTGTGCAATGATTCCAAGCGCATTCGACTACGCCGCGCCCGCTACGGTCGCGGAGGCCCTGAGCGTGCTGGCCGACGCCGGCGACGACGTGAAGCTGCTGGCCGGGGGTCAAAGCCTGATCCCGGTGATGAAGCTGCGTCTGGCCGACCCGGCGATGGTGGTCGACTTGGGCCGGATCGGCGAGCTGTCCGGCGTGCGCGACGACGGCGATGCCCTGCTGATCGGCGCCATGACGACGCACCACCAAGTGGCCACCGACCCGTTGGTTGCCGCGCACCTGCCGTTGCTGGCCAAGGCCGCGGCGACGGTGGCGGACCCGCAGGTCCGCCACCGCGGAACGTTCGGAGGCGCTTTGGTGCATGCTGACCCGGCGGGCGACCTGCCCGCGGCGGTACTGGCAGCCGATGCGACCTTCATCCTGGCCGGACCGGGCGGGGAACGCCGGGTGGAAGCAGCGGACTTCTTCCAGGGCTACTTCACCACCGCCGTCGCCGAGGGCGAGATCCTCACCCACATCCGCGTGCCCAAGTACACCGGCTGGGGTGCGCACTATGAGAAGTTCACCAGGGTGGCCCAGCAATGGTCCATCGTCGCCGTGGCCGCGATGGTCCGGGTGGAGGACGGCACCATCGCCGAGGCCCGGATCGGGCTGACCAACATGGGCAGCACCCCCTTGCGGGCCGCCGCCGTCGAGCAGGCCCTGGCGGGCACCCCGTTGACCCGGGAAGCGATCGCCGCCGCCAGTGCGCACGCGGCCGAGGGGACCGATCCTGCCAGCGATCTCAACGGGGACGCGTCCTACCGGCGCCATCTGGCCGAGGTCTTGACAAGGCGGGCCGTCATCGCGGCCGCCGGGCTCTAGCGGATCCGGCGAGGACGACGTGGAACTCAAACACCATTTCGTGGTTCCCGGTTCGCTGGAGGACACGTGGCATTCCTTCAACCAATTGGAAGACATTGCGCCCTGTTTCCCGGGAGCGACGCTCACGTCCGTGAACGGTGATCAGTTCACCGGGACGGTCAAGGTCAAGCTCGGGCCGATCGCCATGATCTACACCGGCACCGGTGAATTCGTTGAACGCAACCAGGCCACGCACACCGTCGTCATATCGGCCGCGGGGAAGGACAAGCGTGGCAACGGCACGGCAGGCGCCACGGTGACGGCGGTGCTGGCGCCCGACGGCGACGGCACCGCTGTGGACGTGACCACCGACATGAACGTCACCGGCAAACCGGCCCAATTCGGCCGGGGCGTCATCCAGGACGTCTCGGACAAATTACTGGCCCAGTTTGTCCAGTGCGTGATCGGCAAGGTAGGTGACGGGGCGGCCGGGGCCGTTGAGCCAGTCGGGGCTATAGAACCAGGCGGACTGGGGGCGCCCGAACCGGAGGGTGCTGCGGGAGCCGCCTCCGCAGGCCCGGCAACACCGGCAGCCCGGCCTCCGATGGCGGCTGCGCCCGCAACACCCTCCGCGCCGGCGGCCGAATTGGATCTGGGCTCGGCCGCATGGCCGGTGCTGGTACGCCGTTTCGGCCCGGCCGCCCTCGGCGCCGTCGTCCTGGCCCTGGTCATCTGGCTGGTCAGGCGGCGCCGGGAGGCCTAAAAACGGGGAAAGGCCCTGATTCCCTTAATCGCCAGAGAAACAGGGCCGCGCTCCCCGCTCACCCGCGAACGATCACCACGTCCAGGGTCCGGGGGCCGTGGACGCCTTCGACGCGTTCGAGTTCGATGTCGCTGGTGGCGCTGGGGCCGCTGATCCAGGTCTGCGGGCGGGTGGCGTCGAGCCGGCGGAGCGCATCGGGAAGGATCGCGGTGATGTCGCCTGCCCGGACGAGGCAGATGTGGCGGTCGGGGACGAGGCTGATGACCCGCCTGCCCTGGTCCGGGCCGGCGTCGAGGATGATGGTGCCGGTTTCGGCGACCGCCACGGCGCTGCCGGTGACGACGGCGTCCACCCCGTCCAGTTCCCCGACGCTCAGTCGCCGTCCCGGCGCGTCGGTGACGCGGCGTCCGGACCCGCCGTCGCGGGCGTCCGCCTCCGCGAACATTGACGCGGCGAGGCCGTGCGGGACGGCGTAGCGGCCGGCGCCCTCGAGCAGCGCGGCGAGGCGCTGCGGCACTTCGGCAGCGCCCTCGACGAAGACGTTCGCCTTGTAGTCCAGGAGCCGGTCCGTCAGCAGCTCGATGAGCTCCTGCTCACCCAGTTCAGAAGCCCGGCGGTAGGCGCGGGGCACATCGGGCACCGCCGGGGCATCGCGGAGGGCGGAGCGGATCCGGTCGAGTATTTCTGCGCGCGCGTTCACGGTTTCTCCTCTGTGCCGGGTTCGGCCGTGGCGGCCCGCCCCGAGTCGGTTGCGTCCGCCGGTGCAGCCGGGGCCTGGTGTTCCTTGTCCCACCATTGCCGGAAGGACTGGCCTGGCGGGGCGGGGATGTCCCGGCTCTGAGTCCAGCCGGCGGCGATCCCCGGCAGTCTGGTGATTTTCTTATCCGGGCCGGCGGCAAGCCGGCCCAGGGGCAGCGCCTTCTCCACCAGGCCGAGGTTTTTTCCGGAGGACAATGCCCAAGAGGCCGCCTTCATGCCGAGGTCCATCTGGCTGGGCAACGCCATTTTCCTGCGGTTTTTCCCGCGTTTGCTGTCCACGTCCTCGCCGCGCAGGTGCACCAGGATGTCCGGGATGTTGATCTTCACCGGGCAGGCGTCGTAGCACGCCCCGCACAGGGACGAGGCGTATGGCAGGGAGCTGTTCTCCTCCGCCGTGATCCCTGTCAGCAGCGGCGACAGGATGGCGCCGATCGGTCCCGGGTAGGTGGAGCCGTAGGCGTGCCCGCCGGTGCGCTCGTACACGGGGCAGACGTTCATGCAGGCGCTGCACCGGATGCAGTGCAGGGCGGAGCGGCCCATCTCGTCGGCCAGGGCGGCGCTGCGTCCATTGTCCAGCAGGACGAGGTGGACGTTCTGCGGCCCGTCGTCGGGCGTGACACCGGTCCACAGCGACGTGTACGGGTTCATCCGCTCGCCGGTGGAGGACCGCGGGAGCAGCTGCATGAAGACTTCCAGGTCTTCCCAGGCCGGCAGCAGCTTCTCCACGCCCATGACGGTGATGAGGGTTTCCGGGAGCGTCAGGCACATGCGCCCGTTGCCTTCGGATTCGACGACGGCGAGGGTGCCGGAGTCGGCCAGGGCGAAATTCGCGCCGGACACGGCCACCTTGGCGCTGAGGAACTTGCGGCGCAGGTGCGCCCGGGCGGCCGCGGCGAGGCGGGCCGGTTCGTTCGTTAGATCCGGGTCCACGCCCTCCATTTCACGCAGGAAGATGTCCCGGACCTGGCTGCGGTTCTTGTGAATGGCCGGGACCAGGATGTGGCTGGGCTTGTCGTGGTCCAGCTGGACGATCAGCTCGGCGAGGTCCGTCTCGAACGCCGCGATCCCCTCCGCCTCGAGGTACTCGTTGAGTCCGATCTCCTGCGTGGCCATGGACTTGACCTTGACCACCTCGTCGGCGCCCTGGCCCCGGATGAGGGACGCGACAATCGCGTTCGCTTCGCCGGCGTCGCGGGCCCAGTGGATGACCCCGCCGCGGGCGGTGAAGTTTGCCTCGAACTGAACGAGCAGTTCCGGCAGCCGCGCCATGACGGATTCCTTGATCGCCCGGCCGGCCTCGCGCAGCTCCTCCCAGTCGGGGAGTTCGGACACGACGGCCAGCCGCTTGTCCCGGATGGTGCGGGTGGCGTGGCCGAGGTTTGCCCGCAGCTGCGTGTTGCCGAGTTCGCGGTGCGCGGCTTTGGGGAAGGGCTCGTGTTCGTGCAGGTTGCCGATGCCGAAGACGGGCAGGGACGGCATCCCCAGGAATGTGCCGCTCATCGTGCGGTCCTTCCGGTGGTGAGGCGGACGTCGCCGGTGACGGCGGCGGGATTCTCGAAGGTGCTGGCCAGGATCTCGGCGAAGTGCATCGTGGTGACGCCGCTGCCCTGCCGGGACAGGCCGCCGCCGATATGCATCAGGCAGGACGCGTCGCCGCCGGAGCAGAGGTCCGCGCCGGTGCCGCAGATATTGGCCGTCTTATCCGCGAGCATCGCCGAGGACACGTCCGCGTTCTTCATCGAGAATGTCCCGCCGAAGCCGCAGCACTGCTCGGCCTCGGGCAGCTCGGCCACCTCGATGCCCCGGACCGTGCGCAGCAGGTCCAGCTGCCGGTCACCGAGCCGGAGCAGCCGCATCCCGTGACAGCTGGGATGGTAGGTGATCCGGTGCGGAAAGTAGGAGCCCAGCTGCGCCGCGGCATCCGTGACGCCCAGGACATCGACCAGGAGCTGGGAGAGCTCATAGGTTTTGTGCCCGACGGCGTCCGCCCGGGCTTCCAGCCCGGCGTCCCCGCAGCGGCGGGCGACCATGGGGTGCTGGTGCTTCACGGAGGCGACGCAGGAGCCGGACGGTGCGACGGCAGCGTCGTACTCCTCCGCTTCGAACGCCTTCACATGGTTGGCGACAACCGGCAGCGCCTCCTTGAAGTAGCCGCTGTTGACGTGCATCTGCCCGCAGCACGCCTGACCGGCAGGGAAGATGACCTCGTGGCCGAGCCGTTCCAGGATGGACACGGTGGCGCGCGCCGTGTTCGGGTACATGGCGTCCACGATGCACGTGGCAAACAGTGCGATCCTCACAGGGCACCTCCGGTGATGTGGTGTTCCGCCCGGCGCGAGGGCACGTACTCGACCGGGTTCTGGGAGGCGCGCACCACGGCGCGCAGCTCGCGGAGTCCGCCGCCGAGCACACCGGCTGCGCGGGCCTGGACCAGGACGTTGCCCAGGGCCGTGGCTTCCACCGGGCCGGCCACGACGGGCTTGCCCGTGGCGTCGGCGGTGAGCTGGCACAGGAGCCGGTTCTGGGATCCGCCGCCGACGATGTGCACGACGTCGGCCGTCAGGTCCGCGAGCCGTTCGGCGTCCGCGATGGTCCGGGCGTAACCGGCGGCGAGACTGTCCAGGATGCAGCGCACGATGTGCGCGGGATGCTCCGGCAGGACCGCCCCGGTATTGCGGACCGCGGTGCGGATGCGCTCGGGCATGTTGTCCGGCGCGATGAAGCAGGGGTGGTCGGCATTGATGAGCGGCCCGCCGGCGGGCAGGGTCGCGGCCGCGTCGAGCAGTTCATCAAGACCCGGGCGGTAGCCTTCCCCCGCCCAGGTGCGCTGGCATTCGCTGAGCAGCCAGAGGCCGCCGACGTTGCGCAGGTAGCGGATGGTGCCGTCGACGCCGCGTTCGTTGGTGAAGTTCGCGGCCCGGCTGGGCTCGGTCAGGACCGGGTGGGACAGCTCGACGCCGACCAGCGACCAGGTGCCCGAGGAGATGTAGGCGAATTTCTCCTCATCACTTCCGGCTCCCGCGGGCACGGCGGCGACGGCCGAGGCGGTGTCGTGCGAGCCCACGGCCGTTACGGCGGTGCTTTGGGGCAGGCCGGTCCGTTCCGCGATCTCCGGAAGCAGGGTGCCGAGTGTCTCGCCGGGCTGGATGAGCGGCGGGAACAGGTCTTTGGGCAGGTTCAGGGCGGTCAGGAACTCCGTGGCCCACTCCCCCGCGACGGCGTCGAAGAGCCCGGTGGTGGAGGCGTTGGTGGCCTCGGTGCGGCGCCGTCCCGTCAGCAGGAACCCGATGAGGTCCGGGATGAGCAGCGCCTGCAGCCCGTCCAGGCGGGGCTCGGTGGCGAGCTGGTAGATCGTGTTGAACGGCAGGAACTGCAGCCCGGTGGTGGCGTAGAGGCGGGCCGGATCCAGAAGCTGGTGAACCCGGGCGACGGCTGCGCTGCTGCGGTCATCGCGGTAGCTGAAGGGCGCCGCGATGAGGTCGCCGGAGTCGTTAACCAGGCCGTAGTCCACGGCCCAGGTGTCGATCCCGATGCTGGCGATACTCTCACCGCGGGCCGCGGCCGCCGTGGCGGCGGCCGCGAGCCCGGTGAGGACCTCGGCGAACAAGGCGTCGAAGTCCCAGCGGAGGCCGCCGTCGAACTCCTTGACCCCGTTGGGGAAGCGGTGCACCGTCTCCAGCTCGGCGCTCTTCCCGCCGGGGCTGCCCGTGACCCGGCCCAGGATGACCCGGCCCGAGGACGCGCCAATGTCGATCGCGGCAAAGAGACTGCCGGCGAACACGCTGCTTTTCAATGCGCTGCCGTCCGTCGCTGAGGTTTCCGGGCTCATCGCAGGAAGGCCGCGGCCACGCCGGCGTCGACCGGAATGTGGAGCCCGGTGGTGTGGGAGAGCTCGCTGCCGGTGAGCACGGCGGCGGCGTTGGCCACGTTTTCGGGCAGGACTTCGCGCTTGAGCAGCGTCCGCTGGGCGTAGTACTTGCCCAGTTCCTCTTCCTGCACGCCGTAGACGGCGGCGCGCTTGGCGCCCCAGCCGCCGGCGAAGATCCCGGAGCCGCGGACCACGCCGTCGGGGTTGATGCCGTTGACCCGGATGCCGTATTCGCCCAGTTCCGCGGCGAGGAGCCGGACCTGGTGGGCCTGATCCGCCTTGGTGGCGGAGTAGGCGATGTTGTTCGGGCCGGCGAAGACGGAGTTCTTGGAGGAGATGTAGATGATGTCCCCGCCCATGTCCTGGCCGATCATCACCTGGGCGGCGGCCTTGGCCACCAGGAACGAGCCCTTGGCCATGACGTTGTGCTGCAGGTCCCAGTCCTTCTCGGTGGTTTCCAGCAGCGGCTTGGAGATCGAGAGTCCGGCGTTGTTGACCACCAGGTCCAGTCCGCCGAAGGCCAGGATGGCGTCCTGGATGGCCGCGGCGATCTGGGTTTCGTCGGTGACGTCGGCCTGGACGCCGATAGCGACGTCGGCGCCGCCGAGTTCCGCGGCGACGGCCCGGGCGTTGTCCAGGTTCAGGTCCGCGATGACCACGCACGCGCCGTCGGCGGCGAAGCGGGTGGCGATCGCCTTGCCGATGCCCGACGCCGCCCCGGTCACCAGGGCGATCCGGCCGGCGTGGGACTTCGGCTTGGGCATGCGGGCCAGCTTGGCTTCTTCCAGGGCCCAGTATTCGATCCGGAATTTCTCGGCTTCCTCGATCGGGGCGTAGGTGGAGACGGCCTCGGCGCCGCGCATGACGTTGATGGCGTTGAGGTAGAACTCCCCCGCCACCCGTGCGGTCTGCTTGTTCGCCCCGAAGGAGAACATGCCCACCCCGGGGACCAGCACGATCGCCGGGTCGGCGCCGCGCAGCGCGGGGCTGTCCGGGGTCGCGTGCCGGTCGTAGTAACCCTGGTAGTCCTCGCGGTAGGCGGTGTGGAGTTCCTTGAGACGGGCCACGGAGTCCTCGATCGAGGCGTCGGCGGGCAGGTCCAGGACCAGCGGCTTGACCTTGGTGCGCAGGAAGTGGTCTGGGCAGGACGTGCCCAGGGCGCCGAGTCGCGGGTGCTCGGCGGCTTCGAGGAACTCCAGAACTGCGGCGTCGTCGCTGAAGTGCCCCAGCTGCGGCTTGTCCGTCGAAGCGAGTCCGCGGATCACGGGGGCCAGTGCGGCGGCCTTGGCGCGGCGTTCAGTTTCCGGGAGGGCGGAGTAGCCGGGCAGCTTCGGTCCGAAGGGCTCGGTCCTGCCGTGGTCCTGGATGTACTGCTCGGCCTGTTCGATGATCCACAACGAGTTGGCCTCGGCCTCCTCGCTGGTGGCGCCCCAAGCGGTGATGCCGTGGCCGCCCAGGATGGTGCCGACGGCGTGCGGGTTGGCGTCCTTGATCGCGGCGATGTCCAGGCCCAGCTGGAATCCGGGGCGCCGCCACGGCACCCAGGCCACCTTCTCGCCGAAGATCTCCTTGGTAAGGGCCTCGCCGTCGGCGGCCGTGGCAATGGCGATGCCGGAGTCCGGGTGCAGGTGGTCCACGTGCGCGGCGCCCACCAGGCCGTGCATCGCGGTGTCGATCGACGGCGCGGCACCGCCCTTTCCGTGCAGGCAGTAATCGAACGCGGCCACCATTTCGTCTTCACGCTCGACGCCGGGATACACGTTTTTGAGCGCCTGCAGCCGGTCCAGCCGCAGCACGGCCAGGCCTTCGGCCTTCAGCGTTCCCAGGTCCCCGCCGGAGCCCTTGACCCACAGGAGCTCGACGTCCTCGCCGGTCACGGGGTCCTTTTCGGTGCCCTTGGCGGAGGTGTTGCCGCCGGCGAAGTTGGTGTTCCTCTTGTCCGCGCCGAGGCGGTTGGAGCGGGCAATCAGTTCTTCGACAGTCTTGTTCTGAGTCATAGCTGTGTTCTGCATGTCTGTGTTCTGCATGTTCATGCCTATGCGCCCCATCCGGCTTGCTGGCCGCCTGCGCGGTCCTCGTTGATCTTCTTCTGGTAGCCGCTGGCCTTGAAGGCGGCCATCGGGTCCGCGGGGAGGCCGCGGGCTTCACGCCACTGCGCCAGGGCGGGGCGGACATCGGTGTAGAAGGCATCGTTGAAGATGCCGTTGGCGGCCAGAACGTCGCCGCTGCGCTGCGCTTCGGCGAGCGCGTCCGTGTCGATGAGCAGGGCGCGGGCCGTCATTTCCTGGACGTTGAGCACGGAGCGGATCTGGCCCGGGATTTTTTCTTCCAGGTTGTGGCACTGGTCCAGCATCAGGGCGACACCGGAATCCTTGCCGAACCCTCCTCCGCGGATCACCTCGTGCATGATGCGGAAGAGCTGGAAGGGATCGGCCGCGCCGACGATCAGGTCATCGTCCGCGTAGAAGCGGGAGTTGAAGTCGAAGGAGCCCAGCTTGCCCAGGCGCAGCAGCTGCATGACGATGAATTCGATGTTGGTGCCGGGAGCGTGGTGGCCGGTATCGAGGCACACGAACGCCTTCTCGCCCAAGGCCAGGGTCTGGGCGTAGGACGTGCCCCAGTCCGGGACGTCGGTGTGATAGAAAGCCGGCTCGAAGAACTTGTACTCCAGCACCAGGCGCTGGTCCTCGCCCAGGCCGGCGTAAATTTCCTGCAGGGATTCGGCAAGGCGGTCCTGCCGGCCGCGCATGTCGTCCTGGCCGGGGTAGTTGGTGCCGTCCGCGAGCCAGATCTTCAGGTCCCGCGAGCCCGTGGCGTGCATGATCTCCAGGCACTCGAGGTGGTGGTCGATGGCGCGGCGGCGGACCCCCGGGTTGGAGGAGGTCAGCGAGCCGAACTTGTACTCGTCATCCTGGAAGGTATTGGAGTTCACCGTGCCCAGGCCCACGCCCAGGCCGGCCGCGTACTCCTTCAGGGCCGCGTAGTCATCCACCTTGTCCCAGGGGATGTGCAGCGCGACCGTGGGTGCCAGGCCGGTGAGTTCGTGGACCTTCGCGGCGTCGGCCAGCTTCTCGTGGACCGTGCGAGGGGTGCCGGGGGTGCCGAACACCTTGAAGCGGGTGCCGGAGTTGCCGTAGGCCCAGGACGGGACCTCGATGGCGAGTTCCCCGAGGCGACCCAGGGCCGTTTCTGTGGTGTTCATGATTGTTCCTTCTGCCGTTGGTTGTTGTCCCTGGCGGCGTTGGCCGCGGACAACTGGTCCTCGAGATTGAAAATTTCTGTGAGTTGGCGGAAACCCTGGTCCGGTGCCTGCCCGTCGCCCTCGAACAGGGCTGCCATCTCGGCTTGCCAGCGGGCGTTCACCTCAGCCAGGGCCATGCGGGCCCGCGCCGCGTCGAAGTCGTCGCACTCCACGTACCCCACCAGCAGCCCGTCGTCCGCGAGGAACAGCGAATAGTTGTTCCAGCCGGCCGCCTTGAGCTCCCGGAGCATCTCCGGCCAGACGGCGGCGTGACGGCGCCGGTATTCGGGAATCTGGCCGGGTTTGACCGACGAGCGGAAACACACCCTCATGAGGAATTCTCCTGATCTCGACTCTGGATCATTAGCTGGTTGAATCGATTCATTTAGACAAAAGTATTCTGCGAATTGGTCCTGCCAAACTCCGGCGCTGATCGTGACACCAGCGCCGGAGCGGGAGTGCCTAGAAGTTGTACTTGTCCACGTTCGCGGCGGTAAAGACGGTGGGCTCGCCGAGCAGAACGGTGGCGTTGGGGCCGACCTTGAATTCGCCCAGGGTGCCTGCCTTGAACGTCTGGCCTTCGGCACCGGTGATCTGGCCTGAGGCGAGGGCCGCACCGGCGTAGGCGGCGAGGTAGCCGAGCTTTTCAACGTCCCACAGGGCGAAGGACTTCATGGTGCCGTTCTTCAGGAACTCCTTGAGCTGGCTCGGGAAGCCGAGGCCGGTCAGCTGCACCTTGCCCTTGTATTCGGAGCCGGACAGGTACTGGGCCGCAGCGGCAATGCCGACAGTCGTGGGCGAGATGATGCCCTTCAGTGTGGGGTGGGCCTGGAGGAGTGCCTGGACTTCCTGCTGGGACTTCTGGGCGTTGTCATCGCCGTAAGCCGTCGCGACAAGCTTGAGCTTTGCGTACTCGGGCTTCTGGAGTTCCTTCTTCATCAGCTCAATCCACGCGTTCTGGTTCGTGGCGTTCGCTGTGGCGGACAGAATGGCGATGTCCCCGCCGTCGGGACCGATGGCGTCGGAGATGAGCTTGATCTGGGTGGACGCGATGCCTTCCGCGGTGGCCTGGTTGATGTAAAGGTCGCGGCAGGAGGGGTCGGTGTCGGAGTCGAAGGTGACAACCTTCGCCCCGGCGCTGCGGGCCTCGTCCAGTGCCGAACAGATGGCCTTGGGATCGTTGGCCGAGGTTGCGATGACGTTGGAGCCCTGCTGCGTGAGCGTGTTGATGTAGCTCACCTGGCTGGAGGCGCTGGCTTCGGACGGACCCACCTCGGAGAAGACGCCCTTGTACTCACCGACCGCAGCCTTGCCGCCGCGGTCGGTGACGGTGAAGTAGGAGTTGTTCAGCTGCTTAGGCAGGAAGGCCACTTTCAGGCCTTCCTTGATCGGGGCGTTCGGATCCGCCGCGGCGCTGGAGGAGGAGGCGGCTCCGCCGCCGGCGGTGCTGGAGGTGTTGGTGGTTCCGCCGCAGGCGCTCAGCGCCAGCGCGAGTCCCGTGGCGGCGGCGATGTAGGCCGGCGCGAGGCGGCGGGACCCGGTGGTGGACATGAATTTCATAGTGGTGCCTTTCAACTGAACGTCGTTGTTGTTGTGGTGTGGACGGTGGTCAGGTCGTTGGAGCTTTTCGGGAGAGGGATCGGAGCCAGGTGATGGCGTTGGGCGCGACGACGGCCAGGATCAGCAGGCCGCCGGTGAGCATGGACAGGGTGTCCTCGGGGACACTGGCCAGCTGGAGGGCGTTGCGCAGGATGGCGAGCAGCCCGACGCCGGCGATCACGCCGGGCAGCGTGCCTTTGCCGCCAAAGATGGACACGCCGCCGAGGAGCACCGCGGCGATGACGGACAGTTCCAGGCCCGTGGCGTTGTCACCGCGTGCGCTTCCGTACCGCAGGGTCCACCACACGCCGACCAGCGCCGCGATGGTGCCGGAGATGACGAACAGCCAGAATTTGGTCCGGGCGACGCCGATTCCTGAGAACCTGGCGGCGTCGACGCTGTAACCGATGGCGAAGAGGGAGCGGCCGAAGCCGGTGAAGTGCAGGGCGACACCGAAGACGATGACCAGGACAATGACCGGCAGGATCCAGACGGGAATGCCCGTGGTGCCGATCTTTGCCTGCAGGCCCGTGGTGATGGCCCGAGGGAAGCTGGTGACGGCCTGGTCCCCCAGGACGACAAAGGCAAGCCCGCGGTACAACGCCAGGGTGCCGATGGTCACGGCCAGCGACGGAAGGCCCACCACGGAGACGAGGAAACCGTTCAGCGCCCCGGATACGGCGCCAAGGACAAGGCACAACGGAATAATCGTCTCCATGGGCATCCCGGCGTTCCAGAGCGCTCCGAACACGCAGCTGACGAAGCCTGCGATGCTGGCGACGGAGAGGTCGATCTCACCGGTGATGATGATCAGCGTCATCGGCAGCGCCAGCAGCAGGACCGGGATCACGTCGATGAGGAGGAACCCGACGTTGCGGGACGTGGCGAAACCGCTGACGGTCAGGGAGGCGACGATGATGCTGGCCACGAGGGCCAGAATGATGGCGGTGTCCCAGCTGCGCAGGAAGCCGAAGCGGGGGGCGCGGCGGGTTTCTGCTGCCGGCGGTGCTGTATCAACCAGCATGTGAATCGTGTCCTCTCAGACGGCGCTCGGTGCGCAGGGCAAGGTATCGGTCCAGGACGATCGAGGCCAGGATCAGGACGCCGATCATGGCCCGCTGCCAGAACGGCGAGACGCCCAGGACCGGGAGGGCAGAGGTAATGGTGGTCAGGAGGATGGCGCCGAGGGCGGCCCCGTAGACGGTGCCGACGCCGCCGGCGATGGCCACCCCGCCGACCACGGCCGCGGCCACGACGTTCAGTTCCAGGCCTTGGCCCGCCGTCGCGTCCAGGTTGCCGTACTTGGCTGCGTAGATCACCCCGCCGAGTCCGGCGAGGGCGCCGGAGATCACGAAGGCGGAGAAGACCTTCCGCCCGACCCGGATGCCGTACAGGCGGGCGGCCTGGACGTCAGATCCGACGGCGTAGAACTCCCGTCCGGAGCGCAGGTTCTTCAGGTAGAGGCCGAAAGCCATCACCACCGCGAGGGCGATCAGGGCCAGATAGGGGAATCCGAGCAGGGTGCCGGCACCGAGGGCCAGGAAGTCTGCCGGGAGGTCAGAGGGGTTAATCTGCTGACCTTGGGCCCAGGCGAAGTCAACGCCGCGGAAGATATACAAGGTGCCCAGGGTGACCACCAGGGCCGGCACCTTGGCCACTGCGATCAGGGCTCCGTTGATGGCCCCCAGCACGGCACCGATGGCGACGCCGATAACCAGCATGGCGATCACGGGAAGATCGGGCAGCGCGATGAAGATTTTTCCTGTCGCGAAGGCCGTCAGGCCGAGCACTGATCCGACCGACAGGTCCACATTCTTCGTCACGATCACGATGGCCTGCCCGACGGCGAGGATCACGAGGATCGAGGAGTTCAGAAGCAAGTCTTTGATGCTTTGGCCGCTCAAGAACCGGGGGTTGGCCGCTACCGTGACGGCGATCAGGATGACCAGCGCGAGGAACACGCTGAATTCACGGGATCGGGTCAACGTCCCCAGCCATGCCGTGGACGGCTGACGTTGCAGGGTTAGGGTGGTCACGCTGTTGTCTCCTTGGTTATCGGGTCGACTCCCGTGGCGGCCGTCATGACCGATTCCTCCGTGGCGTCCTTGCGACTAAGTTCTGCGGTGATCCGTCCCTCGTGCATTACCAGCACGCGGTCCGACATGCCCAGGATCTCGGGCAACTCCGAGGAGATCATGAGGACGGCCAGTCCCGTGCCCGCGAGCTCGGAAATGAGCCGGTGGACCTCGGCCTTGGTGCCGACGTCGATTCCGCGGGTGGGTTCGTCGATGATCAGGATTTTCGGGCCGGTGGCCAGCCACTTGCCCAGGACGACCTTCTGCTGGTTGCCGCCTGAGAGAGTCGAGATCGGGGACGTCGGCGACCCCGCCTTGATCTGGAGTTTCTTAGCCCATTCGGTGGTGGCCTGGGCCTCGGCCTGGTTGGTGAGGAGGCCGAAGCGGCTCAGTTTCCGCCGGAGCGTCAGCGTGAGGTTGCGGCTGACGTTCAGCTCCATGACGAGGCCCTGCTTGCGCCGGTCTTCCGGCACGAACGCGAGCCCGGCGGCCATCGAGGCCCGGGGCGACAAGGACTTCAGCGGCTCGTTGCGGACCAGGACTTCGCCGGAATCGTATTTGTCGATGCCGAAGACGGCCCGCGCCACCTCGGACCGCCCGGCGCCGACCAAGCCGCTCAGGCCGACGATTTCGCCTTCCTTCACGGTGAAGGAAATGTCCGAGAAGACGCCCTTGCGGCTCAGTCCCCTCACCTCGAGGGCGGCGCCCCCGATCTGCGTTTCCTGTTTCGGGAACAGGGACGCGACGTCGCGGCCGACCATCTGCCGGATCACGCCGTCAACCGTCAGCTCGGCGGCCGGGGCAGTGGCGACGTGCGCGCCGTCGCGCATCACGGTGATCCAGTCCGCCAGGGCGAAGACCTCCTCGAAGCGGTGGGAGATGAACAGCACGGCGGCCCCCTGGGCCTGCAGGGTGCGGGTGACCGCGAAAAGCCGGTCAACTTCGACGCCGCTGAGAGCCGCCGTCGGTTCGTCCATGATCAGGACCCGGGCATCGAGGGAAATGGCCTTGGCGATCTCCACCACCTGCTGATCGGCAATCGAGAGGCCTTGGGCGGCCCGGTCGGGATCGATTTTGACCCCCAGCTGCGCAAAAAGCTCCAGCGCCTGCTGGCGCATCGCCTTGCGGTCGATTCGGCGCAGGGAGCGCAGCGGCTGCCGGCCCATGAAGATGTTCTCGGCGACGGTGAGATCCGGGAACATGGTCGGTTCCTGGTAGATGACCGCAATCCCCGCTTCGCGGGCATGGAGCGGATCGCGGAACGAGACCGCGTCACCATCGAGCAAAACCTCGCCGCGGTCCTGCTGGTGCAGCCCCGCGAGGGTCTTGACCAGGGTGGATTTGCCGGCGCCGTTTTCTCCGACCAGGGCGGTGACCTGACCGCGGTACAGGCTCAGGCTGGCGCCCCGCAGCGCGTGGACCGCTCCGAAGGACTTGTGGATATCCCGCAGTTCCAGCAGCGGAACCTCGGCCGGGTCGGCCCTGCGGATGCTCCGAACTGTGGCGTCCTGTGCTTCGGCCATGTCCGTTACTCCTTTGTAATGAATCGATTCATTTGTGAACCTCCTCACACGTTAGAGCGTGTTTCCGAGGCGTGTCAAGAAGCAAACAGCCGGACGGCCAATGTGAACGACGTAACATTGATGAAGCGGATTGATTCGATTCAGAAGTGGGGAGGCTCAGGATGCCCAACGTGCCGGGTGCAAAGCTGAAGGATGTCGCCGCCCTGGCGGGCGTCTCCGTCGGCACTGTGTCGAACGTGCTTAACCGGCCGGAACAGGTGTCACCGGACAAGAAAAGCCGCGTCCTGGCCGCCATCGACCAGCTGGGATTCGTGCGCAATGAATCAGCGCGGTCCCTGCGCTCCGGGTCCACCAGGAGCCTCGGGATGCTGGTGCTGGATGTCCGCAACCCCTTCTTCACCGATGTGGCCCTCGGGGCCGAGAACGTGGCCGAAGCCCACAAGCACTCACTGATCCTGGCGAACAGCGCCGAGGACAGCGGGCGGGAGCTGGCCTATCTGGACCTGTTCGAGCAGCAGCGGGTCCAGGGCGTCCTGATCACGCCGTTCGGACAGGTGCTTCAACGGCTCGAAACCATGCGTTCGCGGGGCATCCCCTCGGTGCTCGTTGACCGGCTCGCCCGCAACGATCAGTTCTGTTCGGTCTCGGTGGACGACGTCGCCGGTGGCGCGACGGCCCTCACCCACCTCCTGGACGCCGGCTCGGTGCGCCCGGCGTTCGTCGGCGGCCCGTTCACGCTGCAGCAGGTCGAAGACCGCTATCAGGGTGCCGCCGATGCCGCGGCACGGGCAGGGGTCAGCCTTCAATTGTTCGAAACCCCCGATCTGAAATTTGAGCGCGGGCGCCAGATTGGCGATCTCATCAGCAATCTCCAGCCCGCCAAACGGCCGGACGCCGTATTTGCCGCCAACGACCAGCTGGCGTTGGGGCTCCTGCAATCGTTCGCCGCCAACGAACTCCGGGTGCCCGAGGACATCGCGATTGTCGGCTTTGACGACATTGACTTCGCGTCCCAATCGAGCATTCCACTGAGCTCAATCAGCCAGCCGAGGCATCTAATCGGCGAGCGCGCCGCCGAGCTCCTTTTTGACGAAATCGACAACGCGGAGGAGCACGTCCACAGCCAGGTGGTGTTCACTCCGGAGCTCGTGGCCCGGCAGAGCACGCGACGCCACTAGGAGCGCGGCCCCCCAGTTTCCACCCCCGGGGTCCGATTCCTGAAGGCACGAATGGGCGCCTGCACGCCGGCCTGCGGACCGGGGTGTTGGCGTGTCAGCCCTGGTCCGGGGCCCGGTATCCCAGAGCGGCGCTAGCCGCTTTGCCCGCGGCGGCGACGATCGGCCCCAACCTCGGGACGTCGTCGCTGCTGACGCGCTGGATCGGAAAGCCGAGGCCCAGGACCGCGGCGAGCTGGCCGTCATACCGGAACACGGGCGCGCTGATCGACCCGACGTCGCTGTTGCGCTCACCGAAGGCAGCAAAGAATCCCTGCTGGCGGGCGAGTTCGGCCTGCTCATCCAGCTGCGTCCAGCTGACCGGGGTGGACGGCGTGAACCGGGTGAGGTCCGTACCGAGCAGGGCTTCCCGGGCGCCGGGATCGAAGGCGAGGAAAATCTTCCCCGGCGCGCCGGCGTGTATCGGCATGACCTGACCGACCAGGAAGGGGCGCATGACGACGTGACGGGTCTCCGCCACGGCCACCACCGTGCGGAAGGCGCCGTCGCGCATGTACAGGCAGGCCGATTCGCCGGTGGCGTCCCGGAGTTCTTGAAGGACGGGCCGGACCAGCCTGACCACATCGAGGCCCAGGGTGCCGGGGGCTGCCCACTGGACCATCCGCAGGCCGATCCTGTAGCGGTCACCGTCGCGGTCCAGGAACCCTTCGCGGACCATGTTCTGGACCAGCCGCTGGCATGTGCTGGCGGGCAGTCCGGTGGTGCGCGCGATCTGCTGAAGGGTCGGCTCGGGCGCCTCGATGGAGAAGCAGTTGAGGATCTCGCTGACCTTGCGCAGCACAAGGATCGGAGTTGTCCCGGCGCCCTGTTCTTTCGCCACCGTTTCCTTCGCCACCGTGCTGCCGCCTGCCACGTGCCACCGACTTTCTTCGTGAATGTCCATCCTAGCCAGCCGGCCCCGCTCCGGGGCCAACACCGTTGACACATTCAGGTTAAACCCGCAGGATGGGTTTGCAAACCACAATGTGGGATTAGCTAATGTCAGCCACGGGCACACGGATGAAGATCCGGATAGGGATATGGAAGCGGCAATGACAGCATCTGAAGCACAAGGCGCCCACCGGGCGGCCGGAAACGGTGAGGGCAGCTCAAGGATCGGCCTGATCGTTCCCAGCTCCAACACGACAATGGAAACCGAACTCCCGGAGATGTTCCGCCGGCAATCCGAGGCCAGCGGGCACTCCTACACGTTCCACTCCGCCAGGGCGACCCTGAAGAGCGTGACCCCTGAAGAACTGGCGGCCATGGTGGCCAAGGCCGGGGAATGCGCCACGGCCGTATCCGACGCCGACGTCGACGTCATCGCCTACGCCTGCCTGGTGGCCGTGATGGCACAGGGCCCCGGGGCGCATGAGGGCTCCGAGGAGGTGATCGCCGCGGCGGCCGCCGCGAACGGGCATCCCGCTCCCGTCACCAGCAGCGCCGGCGCCCTGGTCCGGACCCTGCAGGCCATGGGTGCCCGCAAAGTCGCCATGCTCACCCCCTATCTGCCCGAGCTGACCAAAATGGTCGCCGACTACATCGAAGGCGCCGGGATCGAGGTGCAGGACGTGATCGGCCTAGAGGTGGCGGACAACCTGGCGGTCGGCCGCCTGGATCCGGCCCGGCTGCCGTCCATCGCCGCACGCCTGAACCACACCGGCATCGACGCCCTGGTCCTGTCCGCGTGCGTCCAGATGCCCTCGCTGGCAGCCGTCCAGGAAGTGGAAGATGCGCTCGGGATCCCGGTGGTCACGGCGGCGACGGCAACCACCTACGAAATCCTCCGGGCACTCGGCCACCAGCCGGCCATTCCCGGGGCCGGACGGCTTCTTTCCGGTCCGCTAGCGTCCGTCGCCGCAGCCTAGCCGGCAACAACAAATCCAACCTGGGCACCACGCCCACATGCGTCAGAACAATGGAGTGATGATGACAGTTCAGGAAGTGACCCGTGCGCAGGCCGTACGGCGTGCCACGATCGCAAGCGTAGTCGGGACCACGATCGAGTGGTACGACTTTTTCCTCTATGGCACGGCGGCGGCGCTGGTGTTCCCGCAGCTGTTCTTTCCCGGCCAGAACGCGTTCGCCGGGGTCCTGGCGGCGTTCGCCACCCAGTTCGTCGGCTTCGTGGCCCGGCCTGTGGGCGCGGCCATCTTCGGGCATTTCGGTGACCGCATCGGGCGCAAGACGACGCTGATGGCGACGCTGTTCCTGATGGCTTTCGGTACCGTGCTCATCGGCCTGCTCCCGACCTATCAGAGCATCGGCATCGCCGCACCGATCATCCTCGTGCTGCTGCGTATCATCCAGGGAATCGGCGTCGGCGGCGAGTGGGGCGGCTCGGTCCTGCTGAGCATGGAGTGGGGCCACGAGAAGCGCCGCGGACTCGCCGCCAGCTGGCCGCAGATGGGCGTGCCGATCGGGCTTGTCCTCTCCACCGGCGTCGTCCGGATCACATCCGGAATCACGGGCACGGAGGGCTTCGCCGCCTACGGCTGGAGGATTCCGTTCATCCTCAGCATCCTGCTGATCGGCGTGGGCCTGTTCGTCCGGTTGCGCGTTGTCGAAAGCCCGGAGTTTGAGGCTGTCCGCAAAGCCAACAAGGTGGTCAAGAACCCTCTGATCGAGGTCTTCAAGCGCCAGCCCAAGCAGGTCCTGCTGACGGCTCTGGTCCGCACCTCGGAGCAGGCGCCGTTCTACCTCTTCATCACTTTTGTGCTCACGTATGCAGTCAAACAGCTCAAGCTCAACAGCAACTCAATCCTGGATGACACCCTCATTGCCGCTGCACTGGGCCTGATCAGCATTCCGGTCTTCGGCCGCCTTTCGGACAGGTTCGGCCGGCGCCGGGTCTACGGCATAGGCATTGTCCTGACCGCCGTCTTCGCCTTCCCCTACTTCGGCCTGCTCAACACCGGCAACGCGCTGCTGGTGGGACTCGCCATCATCCTCAGCCTGCTGCTCCACGATGTGCAGTACGGCCCGCAGGCTGCCCTCATTGCCGAGAGTTTCGACGCCGATATCCGCTACACCGGTGCGGGCATGGGCTACCAGCTGGCAAGCGTGGTGGCCGGCGGACCGGCCCCGCTCATCGCGGCCGCCCTGCTGCAGGCCACCGGCGACTCAACATCCATCTCCATTTACATCATCATCTGCTGCGCCATCAGCATGCTCGCATTGATTCTGCTGCCGAAACTCGCCAAACCGCTCGCCGCCCCGGCCCCGGAACGTGTAGCAGGCCTGGTATGAGCGCCCACGCCACGGAGGTGGTCAACGACGCCGCCCCTGGCTGGAGCGCGCCGGGACGCGACACTCCCGAGCGGGCAACCGGGCTGGACACCGCGACCGGTCCCGGCACGGCGCTGGGAGACCTGCTGGTGCTGGACCTGACCCGCATTCTCTCCGGCCCCTTTGCCACCATGACCCTTGCCGATCTCGGTGCCGACGTCATCAAGATTGAACAGCCCGGAACCGGTGACGACACCAGGCAGTGGGGCCCTCCCTTCCAAGGCGACGAGGCCGCATATTTCCTCGCCGTCAACCGGAACAAACGCAGCCTCGCAGTGGATCTCAAATCACCGGAGGGCCTGAAAATCGTCCAGGAGCTTGCCCGCCGGGCCGACGTCGTGGTCGAGAACTTCAGGCCGGGAACAGCCGCGCGCCTGGGACTCGGCTATGACGACCTGTCGCGTGAAAACCCCGGGCTTGTCTACGCCTCCATCAGCGGATACGGGCAGACAGGCCCCGAGGCCGGCCGGGCCGGGTACGACGCCATCGCCCAGGCGCGCAGTGGCATCATGAGCGTCACCGGCGAGACCGACGGACCCCCGGTACGGGTGGGCGTCAGCAGCGCCGATCTGGTGGCCGGCATGTGGGCCACCATCGGCATCCTCGCGGCCCTTCATGAGAAACAGCGGACCGGGGCGGGACAATGGGTGGACATCAGCCTGCTGGACGGCTCCGTCTCCTGGCTGACCTACGTCTCGAGCGGGTACTTCGCCAGCGGCGACATCCCCAAGCGCTACGGATCGGCCCACCCGACCATCGCCCCGTACCAGGCCTTCCCCACCGCGGACGGATTCGTCATGGTCGCCGTCGGAAATGACGGCCTCTGGCGCAAGTATGCCGCCGCCGTCGGCCGCAGCGATCTGGCCGCGGATGAGCGCTTTGCCACCAACCCGTCCCGGGTTGCCCGGCGGGAAACGCTGATTCCGCTGCTCGAAGACATCATGCGGGCCCGCACCACCGCCGAATGGGTGACTGTTCTGGATGCGGCGGGAGTCCCGGTGGGACCGATCCAGACCGTGGACCAGGCTTTGCGGGATCCGCAGGTCCTTGCCCGCGACATGGTGTCCGAACTGGTGCACCCGACAGCGGGCCCCATGAAAGTGGTGGGCTGCCCCGTCCGGCTGACGAGGACTCCCCCGTCTGTCCGAACGGCCCCGCCGATGCTGGGCCAGGACACGGATGAGGTTCTGGCGGGGCTGGGCTTGAACGCGGACCGGATCCAGTCGCTGCGCCTGAGCGGGGCGGTCCAGTGACGGCCGCCGCAGAGCAGGACCTTGACCTTGACCTTCCGCCCACGGCCGCGGCCGGCCGGGTCGCCGTCCTGGAGGTGGGCACCGGTGAACGATTCAATGCGCTCAGTTCCCCCCAGTGGCGTGCCCTGGAAATCTCGGCGCGCAACGTGGCGACCGATCCCTCCGTCCGCGCGGTCGTCATACGCGGCACCGGCGGGACGTTCTGCTCGGGGTCGGACCTGCGGGAGTGGCAGGACGCCACCGGCGCCGATGTTTCCGACGCCTTCTCCGCCATCGAGGGGGCGTTGCAGGCCATCGAGTCCATTCCCGTGCCCACGGTGGCCCTGGTGCAAGGCATCGCCACAGGTGCCGGCTGCCAACTGGCCCTCGCCTGCGATCTTCAGGTTCTGGAAGCATCGGCGCAGATCGGCATGCCGATCGCAAGGCTGGGCATGCTCATTCCGCCGACCTTCGCCACCCGGATGTCCCTGCGGATCGGCCCGTCCCGGACCAAGGATCTGCTGTACGGCGGGAGACTGCTGACCGCCGCCGAGGCGCTGACGATCGGTCTGGTGAGCACGGTGGTGCCCGCCGGAGCCGCTCACGGAGAAGTGGCCGAGCTGACCGGGCGGTGGAGTGCGATGTCGCAGGCATCCTTGCGGGCGTCCAAGGCCGCTGTAAACCAGGGGCTTGCCCCGCTGGAGAGCCCTGCCCGGGCCTTTCCGCAGGGCCCCGCGTCCGACGGCGCGGAATTCTTCCTGCGGGTCAACCAATTCCTGCGCCGCAAACGTGGGCCCGCCGCACCCCGTTGACCGCTTCCCCGCACCTGAGTACGGTCGTGCGCATCTGCTGGATCCGCGAGGGCAAGGCTGGAGGTCCGGATGGGCAGCGCTGATTACGAGTTCCGGACCGTATGGCGCGTGGCGGGCACGCCGCAGGAGGTCGCGGCCGTCCTCGGCGACGCCACCGCGCTGCCCCGCTGGTGGCCGTCCGTCTACCTCAGCGTCGAGCCGGTGGCCGATGCCCCGGAGTCCGCGCCAGGCATCCCCCGCCCCGTCCGCCTGCACACGAAAGGCTGGCTGCCCTACACGCTGCAGTGGACGCTTACGGTCACGGAGCCGGTCACCAGCCGCGGCTTCGCCCTCACCGCTGCCGGCGACCTCAACGGCACCGGCCGCTGGACCTTCGACCCGGACGGCCCGGAGACGGTCATCACCTACGACTGGCGCGTCAGCACCGCCAAACCCTTGCTGAGGCGGCTGAGCTGGCTGCTCAAACCGGTCTTCGCCGCCAATCACCGCTGGGCGATGGCCCGCGGCCAGGAGAGCCTCGCCCTCGAGCTGCGCCGGCGCCGGGCGGCCGCGGGCGTCGCAGGAAGCGGTGCCATCCCGGCGCCGCCACCGCCCACATTTGCGTGGCTGAGGAGGCGCGGCTGAGCCGGAAGGCAGCGCGCGACTGGACTTCTGCACAAGGGGACGCGGACGCCTCATTCACTTGACCATTGAGCCCGCAAGACCTTCCACGGTTAGCTGGATCACATCAAGTTGCCCCGTGACCCTCAGGAATCCTCATGACCTTGCAGAAGAATCGGCCCTCCGGCCGCTCCGCCCTTTGGGACGACGTCGAGATCGGCGACGCCGTCCACCTCCGCCGGGGCGGCCGCGTGGAGCTCGAAGGCCGCGTGGACAACCGCACGGGTGACGGCGCCGTCGTGTGGGTAGTGTCCGAGGGCGGCCGCCGGCAGATGTTCCACGTGGCCGACGGCTTCGAACTGAGCGTGGCAGACCCCGAAGGAGCCGGCCGTGCTGACAGCTGATCGCCTGGCCACCGGGACGCAGGAGCCGAGCGCCGCGTCCATCATCGCCGCCGGGACCAAGACCAGTGCCGCCGGCATTGCCTCCTGCCCGGAGGACTGCCACTACTGCTCCGGCCCCGAGACCGACTAGCAGCGCGGCCCGGCGGCCCGCTGATTCCCGGTGCGGCCCCGGCTCATCTCCGCGTTGTCTCCCGCTCTGTCCCCGCGTTGTCCCCCGCTCCGTACCGGCTCATCCCCGGCGGCCTTGGTCCGCGGTGCCCGGTAGAATCTGCTGAGAGACAGCCAACAGCGAGCGGCCAGGAGGAATCCGTGCGACCACACCACGCCCGGGTTCCTTTCCATTCCCTCCGTGCGGCCATGTTCGCAACCGCCGCGGTCGCGCTGGCAGCTTGGGCCCACGTCCTGTCCGGCGGGCAGCTTCCCGGCGCTGGCATCCTGACGGCCGTCGTGGCCCTGACCGGGCTGGCCTGCACCGCTGCCACCCGGCTGCACCTGAAGTTCCCGGCGGCATCCGCCCTGCTGGGCGCCGGCCAAGTTGCCCTGCACGAGGCATTTTCCGTGTTCGGCGGAACCGTTCCAGGAGTGCCGGCTGCCGGTTCTCATCACCACGGAGCGGCTGTCTTCCCCGCCGGAACGCCGATGCAACTCCACTCCCATCAGGTGGACTCCTCGCTGGGCCTGTTAATGCTGACCGGCCACGCCCTGGCCACTCTTGCCTGTGCCCTGCTCCTGGCCCGGGGCGAGGACGCCCTGTGGGCCCTCGCCGCCTGGCTCCGCCCGCTCGTCGAACTCCCCTCGCCGGTGTTGCCCGACGCCGTCACCGCGCCGGCGGCCGTCTGCTGGCCTGCGGACTCCGCCCCGCGTCCCTGGCGGAACCTTCGGCCCGATAGCCGCCGGGGGCCGCCCGCCGCCGTCGAGCTTGCCTGACAACCTACTCCGGACGCGGCCGCACCCCGTGATCTGAGGCGGCCCGATCTGCCGCGCTGACCTGCTGCTGGCTCAACCATTGCCGAATTGGTCCGCCGTGTGCCCAGCCGTCCAGCCCAGACCCGGCCCGATTTGCTCTGCCCGCCCAGGCCCGGCAGAAGCCGCCGCGTCCGCCCCCAACTTTCGCGCCGCACCGGCTGCGGCGCGTACGCCCGAAAGGCACCCCTTCCTGTGAAAACCACACTGCACGCTTCCGTTCTCCGCCGTACCCTATCCGCCACGGCCGTGGCCGGTGGAACGGCGGCCCTCATGCTCGCCGGGCTTCCGGCTGCGTCCGCGCACGTCGAGGCCACCCCGGACAAGACCGCCGCGAACTCCAGTGCCCTGCTGACCTTCGGGATTCCGCACGGCTGCGCCACCTCCGGCACCACAAAGATGACCATTACGCTGCCCGCCGAGCTCAACGATGCCCAGCCCACGGTGAACCCGAACTGGACGGCGCAGAAGATTGTGGAGCACCTGCCAAAGCCCACGAAACTGGCCAACGGCACCTCCATTACCAAGCGGACCAGCCAGATCGTCTATACGGCCAAAACGCCACTGGACCCGGAGCTCCGGGACACCCTGGTGCTCTCGGTTCAGCTGCCCGATACTGCCGGCAGGACCCTCTATTTCCCGACCCTGCAGACCTGTCAGCAGGGTCAGACGGACTGGTCTCAGATCCCGAAGGAGGGCCAGGACGAGGAATCCCTGAAGTCCCCGGCGCCGTCCGTGACCGTCACCGAGGCCGTGGCGGGCGCGGACGGCCACACGGCCCACGCGGCAGGCGCGGCCCACGCGGCAGGCGCGGCCGGTGCCGGTTCCTCCCCGGCCGCGGCGCAGACTGCGGCCGGGGACGACGGCGGGGCTCAGGCCCGGAGCTGGGGCGCGCTGGCCGCGGGCCTCGGCGGCCTGGCCCTCGGCGGGGCCGCGTTTATCCGGGGGCGCGTAAAGCACGGCAGCGCGGCGCCCCGGGAATAGCCCGCAACACGGTTGACCTCGGTTGATGTCCGGAAATTACAATCCGGGCATCAATCGGGCTTCGCCGCCGTGGCATCGTTGACTAAGCCGACGGCGGGCATGATTGTTGAGCCATGAGGTCTCAGCGAATCAAGCACGCACTGGTTGTGACATCGGCCGCCGCGGCGGCCCTCCTGCTCGTCGGCTGCGGGGGCGGCGCGACGACGCAGAGCCAGGCGGCCACGTCCCCGCCTGCCCCGTCCGTCACCGCAGTCAGCTCGCCTGCAACCTCCACAGCTTCCGCCGCCGCAACGAAGTCGACTGCGCAGACGTCCCAGACGGTCCAGTCCGGCCCCGCGCCGTGCAAGGCCGCGGGCCTGACCGCGACCACGGACGCCACCGGCGGCGGCGCGGCGGGCAGCGTCTACATGAAACTCATCGTGACCAATTCCGGCACCGAACCCTGCCTGCTCAAGGGCTACGCCGGCGTCTCCCTCACCGCCGGAGCCAACGGCGAACCGATCGGCGCCGCCGCCACCCGCGACGACTCGACCCCGGCCGTCGATGTTTTGCTCGCCCCGGGCAAGGCCGGCGTCGCCACCCTGCGCTACACGCAGGCCGCCAACTATCCCGACTGCACCCGGACATCTGCGGCGGGATTCCGGATCTACCCGCCCAATGACACCGCATCTTTGTTCGTCGCGCAGCCGCGGGACGCGTGCAGCAACACCGGCATCCACCTCCTGACCATCGGAGCCTTCCAGCCGAAGTAGCGCGCCGTCCGGGGTGCCGCTCCCGGCTGCGCCCCTGCCTGCCAGCACGGTCCGCGGGAGCCCCGGGCCCGCAAGGCTGAGCGGCGTTGCGCCCCTCATGCCGCCCGTGATCGTGCCCGGCTTGGAGTGTCGGCGGGGTAGGGCATGATGGAGGAATGAAGGGGCAGGAGCTCGCTGGCGGCGCACAGCCGTCCGACGCCATGGGCCGGTTCAGCCGGCCGACCCGGGACTGGTTCCTGGGCGCATTCTCCGCGCCCACCCCGGCCCAGAACGGCGCCTGGAATGCCATCTCCTCCGGCTCGCACGCCCTGGTCGTCGCCCCCACCGGCTCCGGCAAGACCCTCGCCGCGTTCCTCTGGGCACTGGACCGGCTGCTCATCTCCGCTCCCGCCGAGCCTGAGCCCCTGCCGGGCGTGGACACCGCGGCCCAGGGCGGGCGCCGGGCGGCCACAAAAACGACAGTAAAGAGTAGAACGCCCAAGCGGAAGACCCGCGTACTGTACATCTCCCCGCTCAAGGCCCTCGGCGTCGACGTCGAACGCAACCTCCGCGCGCCGCTGATCGGCATCACCCAGACCGCCAAACGCCTGGACCTGCCCGCCCCGCTCATTACGGTGGGCGTCCGGTCCGGGGATACGACGGCGGCGGACCGCCGCTCGCTGCTCAGCCACCCGCCCGATATCCTCATCACCACCCCCGAATCCCTGTTCCTGATGCTGACGTCCAAGGCGCGCGAAACCCTCAGCGAGGTGGACACGGTCATTGTCGACGAGGTCCACGCCGTCGCCGGCACCAAGCGAGGTGCGCATCTGGCGGTGTCGCTGGAACGCCTTGACGCGCTACTGCCGAAACCCGCCCAGCGGATCGGGCTGTCCGCCACAGTGGAGCCGAAGGAGCTGGTGGCGCAGTTCCTTGCCGGATCGGCGCCGGTGGACATCGTGGCCCCTGCCTCCCGGAAGAACTGGGACCTGACGGTGTCCGTTCCGGTGGAGGACATGTCCGATCTCCAGGGCGCGGCGGGAGCCTTCGACTCCGGTCCTGCCTCGGGGCTGCAGCCGCAGGCATCCATCTGGCCTCATGTGGAGGAGAAGATCGTGGACCTGGTGCTGGCCAACCAGTCCACCATCGTGTTCGCGAACTCCCGTCGCCTCGCCGAACGGCTGACCGCCCGGCTCAACGAGATCTACGCCGAACGCCAGCTCATGGCCGAAGGCGGCGGCTGGACGGAGTTCGGCGCCGGGGCGGAGTTCGGCGCCGGGGCGCCGGACTTTGACGCCATGCCGAACGCCGTGACCGCCGCGGTACCGGCGGGGGTGCCGGACACGCCGCACAATCCGGCGCCGTCCGGTGCCGCCGCGCTGCCGACGTCCACGGCCACACCGGCGCACATGATGGCCCAGGCCGGCAGCACCGCCGGCGCCGATCCTGTGCTGGCCCGCGCGCACCACGGCTCCGTGTCCAAGGACCAGCGCGCCCTGATCGAGGACGATCTCAAATCCGGCCGGCTCCGCTGCGTCGTGGCCACGTCCTCGCTCGAGCTTGGCATCGACATGGGTGCCGTGGACCTCGTGGTGCAGGTCGAGTCACCGCCGTCGGTCGCCAGCGGGCTGCAGCGGGTGGGCCGCGCCGGCCACCAGGTCGGCGAAATCTCCCAGGGTGTCCTGTTTCCGAAGCACCGGGCAGACCTCGTCCACACGGCCATCACCGTGGAACGGATGCTGGACGGCAAGATCGAGCGGCTCAGCGTGCCGGCCAACCCGCTGGACATCCTGGCCCAGCAGACAGTCGCCGCCGCCGCCCTCGGGGCCATCGACGTGGAGGAATGGTTCGCCACCGTCCGCCGGTCCGCGCCCTTCGCCTCGCTCCCCCGCTCCGCGTTCGAGGCCACGCTGGACCTCTTGGCCGGACGCTACCCCTCGGATGAATTCGCGGAACTGCGGCCCCGGGTCATCTGGGACCGCAATGCCGGGACCATCGAGGGGCGCCCCGGTGCGCAGCGGCTCGCCGTCACCTCGGGCGGCACTATCCCGGACCGCGGGCTGTTCGGCGTCTACATCATCGGCAGCGAGGTCGAGGGCACCGGCGGGTCGGGTGCTGCGGGTTCGGGCGGCAGGGCGGCCAGCCCCGCCGCCGCGGCCGCCAAGGGCGGCCGGCGGGTGGGCGAACTCGACGAGGAAATGGTCTATGAATCCCGGGTGGGCGATATTTTTGCCCTCGGCGCCACTAGCTGGAAGATCGAGGACATCACGCACGACCGCGTCCTGGTCTCGCCGGCGTTCGGCCAGCCGGGCAAGCTCCCGTTCTGGAAGGGCGATTCGCTGGGCCGGCCCGTGGATCTGGGCCGCGCCCTCGGCGCTTTCATGCGCGAACTGGCGGCGTCCGACGTCGGGCCGGCCACCGAGCGCTGCAAAGCCAGCGGCCTGGACGATTACGCCGCGAACAACCTGATCCAGTACCTCGCCGAGCAGCGGCTCGCGACGGAGGTGGTCCCCAGCGACACGACGCTGGTGGTGGAACGCTTCCACGACGAGCTCGGCGACTGGCGCGTGGTGCTGCACAGCCCCTTCGGCATGCCGGTGCACGCACCCTGGGCCCTGGCCGTGGGCCAGCGCCTGCAGCAGCGCTACGGGATGGACGGCTCGGCCATGGCCGCCGACGACGGCATCGTGCTGCGGGTCCCCATGATGGAGGACGAGCCGCCGGGCGCGGAATTGTTCCTGTTCGACCCCGAGGAGCTGGAGCAGATCGTGACCGCGGAGGTCGGCGGCAGCGCCCTCTTCGCGTCCCGGTTCCGTGAATGCGCAGCCCGTGCCCTGCTGCTGCCGCGGCAGAACCCGGGCAAGCGCCAGCCGTTGTGGCAGCAGCGGCAGCGCTCGGCGCAGCTGCTCGATGTTGCCCGGAAGTACCCGACGTTCCCGATTGTCCTGGAGACGGTGCGCGAGTGCCTGCAGGATGTCTACGACCTTCCGGCGCTCAAGGACATCGCCGCGTCGGTGGAACGGCGTGAGCTCAGGATCGTGCAGACCACCACCCAGCAGCCCTCGCCGTTCGCGAAGTCCCTGCTCTTTGGCTACGTGGCCCAGTTCCTCTACGAAGGCGACTCCCCGCTGGCGGAGCGCCGGGCGGCGGCCCTGGCCCTGGATTCCACTCTGCTTAATGAGCTCCTGGGCCGGGTGGAGCTGCGCGAGTTGCTCGATGCGAAGGTCATCGACGCCACCGAGCGTGAACTGCAGCGGCTGGCACCGGACCGCCGGGTACGCGGAGTGGAGGGCGTCGCGGACCTCCTGCGGCTCCTGGGTCCGCTCACGCCGGAGGAGGTCGCCGCCCGGTTGGAGCCGGCCGGGGCCGCCGCCCAGAGCGAGTCCGCGGAAACCGCCGCGGCGGCCGGCGTTGGCCCGGCAACCGAGGCTCTTCCGACGCCTGGGGCCGCCGGAGCCGGGCTCGTCGAACCCACGGCGGCGGGCGGCGTCGCCCCGGCAACCGAGGCCGACGCCGCCGCCCACCTCGCCGCCCTGCTGCGCGCCAACCGGGCCATCAAGGTCAACATCGGCGGTTCCGAACGTTTCGCTGCCGTCGAGGACGCCGCCCGGCTCCGGGATGCCCTCGGCGTGCCGTTGCCCATGGGCGTGCCGCTGGCCTTTATTGAACCGGTCGCGGATCCGCTCGGTGACCTCGTCTCGCGCTATGCCCGCACGCACGGGCCGTTCACCGCCGCCGAGGCCGCGGCGCGGCTGGGACTCGGCGTCGCCGTCGTCGGCACGGCCCTGAAGCGGCTTGCCGCCGACGGCCGCGTGGTGGAAGGCGAGTTCCGTCCGCACGTTTCGCCGCCCGCAGTTGCGCCGGACGGCACGGCAACCGTACCGGCCGCCGTTCTGCCTCTGGCCAGTGTGAGCGAATGGTGCGATGCCGAGGTCCTCCGCAGGCTGCGCCGCCGCTCGCTCGCCGCGCTCCGCGCGGAAGTGGAACCCGTGGACGCCTCCGCCTACGGCCGGTTCCTTCCGGCCTGGCAGAATGTGCGAACGCCCGGCGGCCGCGGGCAGTCCGCGCTGCGCGGACTCGACGGCATCGTCACGGCCGTCGACCAGCTCTCCGGCGTGCCCATTCCCGCCTCCGCCTGGGAGCCTCTGGTTCTGGCCAGCAGGGTCTCCAACTACCAGCCGGCCATGCTGGACGAGCTCATGGCCGCCGGCGAAGTCCTCTGGTCCGGCGCCGGCTCGCTGCCCGGCAACGACGGCTGGGTCAGCCTCCACCTGGCCGATTCTGCCGAACTGACGCTGAACCCCGCCATCGACTTCGAACCCGGCGACGCGCAGCGGCGGCTCCTGGAGCACCTGCAGAACAACGGCGGCGGCTACTTCTTCCGGCAGCTGACCGAGGTTGCCGGCGGCATGGATTCGGTGCTGAGCGATCAGGACGTGGTGGCCGCGCTGTGGGATCTCGCCTGGGCGGGCCGGATCACCGGCGACACCTTTGCGCCCGTCAGGGCCCTGATCGCCGGCGGCCACACCGCGCACCGGCAGGTCGGGCGCGCCCCGCGGGCCAGGGCGCCCCGGCTGAGCCGGCTCGGCCGGGCGCACGGCACCGGCCTGCTTGGCTCGCCGGGCCTCACTGGCGGCCGGTACGGCTCCGTGACCGGCACTGCGCCGGTGCCCCCGCTCGCCGCGGGCCGCTGGTCCGCGCTCCCCGCCCCGGAACTGGACCCCACCATCCACGCCCGGGCCACGGCGGAACTCCTCCTGGACCGCTACGGCGTGGTCACCCGCGGCTCCGTCATGGCGGAGAACATCCTCGGCGGCTTCGGCCTCATGTACAAGGTGCTGGCCCGGCTGGAGGAGGCCGGGCGTTGCCGCCGCGGCTACTTCATTGAGCACCTCGGTGCGGCGCAGTTCGCCGTGCCGGCCACGGTGGACAGGCTGCGGTCCTACGTCGAGGACGCCCAGCTGGGCAAGCCCGAGCCGGTCGCGCTGGCCCTCGCCGCGACCGACCCGGCAAACCCCTACGGCGCGGCACTGCCGTGGCCGGCGTTGAACGTCGACGCCGGCACGGGCCACCGCCCGGGCCGGAAGGCCGGCGCCCTCGTGGTGCTGGTCGACGGCGCCCTGGTGTTGTATGTGGAGCGCGGCGGCAAGACCCTCCTCGCGTTCAGCGACGATACCGACGTCCTGGCCGCGGCCGGTGCGGCCCTGGTGGGTGTGGTGACCCGGGGCGCGGTGGACAAGCTGATCATGGAGAAGGTCAACGGCCACGGCATCCTGGACACCCCGGTGGCCGCCGCCCTTGCCCAGGCCGGGGCCTACTCCACTCCGAAGGGGTTGAGGATCCGTGCCTGAGGGTGATTCCGTCTTCCGCGCCGCGGCGCAGCTGCATGCCGCGTTGGCCGGGAAGGAACTGGTCTCGTCCGATTTCCGGGTCCCGCGTTTTGCCACCCTGAGGCTCGGGGGCTGGACCGTGGACGAGGTGGTGCCGCGCGGCAAACACCTGCTGATGCGTGTCCAGGGCCCGACGCCGAAGGACCGGCTGACCATCCATTCGCACCTGAAGATGGAGGGCAGCTGGCAGGTCTATCCCGCCGGTGGACGCTGGCGGAAGCCCGGGTTCACCGCCCGCTGCGTGCTGCGCACGGCCACAGCCGACGCCGTCGGGTTCTCCCTGGGCATCCTTGAGGTGGTCCGCACCGACCAGGAGGACTCAATCGTGGGGCATCTGGGCCCGGATCTGCTGGGACCGGACTGGGATGCCGCGGAGGCCGAGCGCCGCCTGCTCGCCGCCCCGGACGTCCCCATCGGCGTCGCCCTGCTGGACCAGAGCAAGCTGGCGGGAATCGGGAACATCTACCGCTGTGAGGCCTGCTTTCTTTCGGGCGTCCATCCCGCGTCGCCCGTCTCCGCCGTGCCCGATCTCCCCGCCCTGATCACCGACGCCCAGGTCCTGCTCTCGGCCAACCTCGGGCCCGGCCGCCGGACCACCGTGCTGAACGCGCGCGGCGTTCCGGTGGGCCGCACCGCCGGGCGTCCCGGCTACTGGGTCTACCGGCGCGAGCACCAGCCGTGCCTCAAATGCGGCACCCCCATCCGCCGCGGAGTCCTCGGCAAGGACACCGGCACAGGCACCTTCACGGAGGAACGGGACATCTACTATTGCCCCGCCTGCCAGCCTCTGCCGGCCCCCGCAACGGCGCCGGCGTAGGCCGCGATCAGGGAGCCGCGACGGCTGGATCGGCCGCCGCCACCGGGATCTCTGGCCGCTTCACTTCCGGCACGGTGAACCGCGGCAGCAACAGCTGCACCAGCGGGCCGATCGCCAGCGCGTACAGCACCGTGCCCACACCAACAGAACCGCCCAGCAGCCAGCCGGCCCCGAGGACCACCACTTCGATCCCGGTGCGGGAGGCCCGCACCGACCAGCCCGTCCGCCGGGCGAGTCCCGTCATGAGTCCGTCCCGGGCCCCGGGTCCGAGGCGGGCGCCGATGTAGCAGGCAGAGGCGATGCCGTTGAGCACGATGGCCCCCGCGAGCATTCCGATCTGGCCGCCAAGGTGAGAGAACTTCGGTATGAGGGCCAGTCCGACGTCCGCGAACACACCCACCAGCACGGCGTTGCACAGCGTGCCGACGCCGGGCCACTGCCGGAGCGGAATCCAAAAGAGCAGGACGAGGAAGCTGACGATCACCACCACCGTGCCGATGCTCAGCCCGGTCTTGACAGCGAGTCCCTGGTGGAAGACGTCCCAGGGATCCAGTCCCAGGCCGGCCCGGATGAACATTGCGAGCGAAACGCCGTACATGGCGAGGCCGATCAGGAGCTGGAGGAGTCTGCGGGTCAACATGGACTCCATCCTCCACGAAAACTGGCCTTGTAATCCATAGCCAGTTTGAAATACTGGCTACATGCCGATTTCTCTGACGCCCGGATCACTGGCCCGCCAGCTGGGCGAGTGGAACGTTGGTGCCGCCCCCGCCTACCGCGAGCTGGCCGACGTCGTCCGCCTGCTCATCCTCGACGGGCGCATTGCCCTGGACGTCGCCCTGCCGAGCGAGCGCTCCCTGGCCGCAAGCCTTGGAATCAGCCGCACGACGGTAACTGCGGCGTACGCTCTGCTGCGCGAGCAGGGCTTCCTCAGCAGCGGTCAGGGCAGCCGGAGCCGCAGCTGCATCCCGAGCCAGGGGTCTGGGCACGCCGGGGGCCGCGACAGTGCACTAAGGCAGAGCGGTGCCCCCGGGCTGGCCGTACCGGACGGGATCCTGGACCTGGCCTACGCCTCCCTCCCGGCCAGCGGCGAAGTGGTGCACCGGGCCTTTGCCGCGGCACTGACGGAACTGCCGGCGCTGTTGCCGGGCTTCGGCTATGACGCCCTGGGCGTCGGCCCGCTCCGCGAAGCCATCGCCGCCCGGTACACCGCGGCCGGGGTGCCCACGACGGCCCGGGAGATCCTTGTCACCTCCGGCGCGCAGCACGCGCTGAACATTGTGCTCCGCACCCTGGCCGGCCGGCCGGGCACCAAGGTGCTCGTGGAACATCCCAGCTACCCGAACGCCCTGGACGCGATCCGGGCCGCGGGGTGCCGGCCGGTCCCCGTGGCCATGCCCGCCCCAGGGCCGACGGGCACGGGCCGCACCGGCACAGCGGGCAACGGCACTGGTCACCACGGAATTGGCAACCACGGCGTTCCTCACCACGGCGCTGGCGGCTGGGACTTCGAGGCCATGGAATCAGCGCTACTGCAGCAGCGGCCCGCGATGGCCTATGTGGTGCCGGACTTCCACAACCCCACCGGGCGGCTGATGCCCGACGCCCAGCGGCGCCGCCTCGTGAAGGCTGCCGCCGCGTCGGGCACCGTGCTGGTGGTGGACGAGACCTTGCGGGAGCTGAATCTCGACGGCGCACACTCCACTCCCGTGGCCGCATTCAGCCCCGCGGTGGTCTCCCTCGGTTCGCTCAGTAAGTCGCACTGGGCAGGCCTGCGCACCGGCTGGATCCGCGCCAGCGAGCCCCTCATCCAGCGTTTCGCCGCCGCCCGCACCACCCTGGACCTCGGCGGACCCGTCGTGGAACAGCTCGCGGCGGCGCATCTGGTCACTGCCCTGACGGAGCCGCTCCCGGAGCGGCTCGCTGCGCTGCGCCGGAACCGCGGCACCCTGCTCGACTTACTGCATGAGCACCTGCCGGGCTGGGAACCGGAATACCCCGACGGCGGCCTGTCCGTCTGGTGCCGCCTCCCGGCACCGATCAGCACCGCCCTCGCCGTGCTGGCTCCCGACGTCGGTATCCGACTCGCCGCCGGGCCGCGGTTCGGCGTCGGCGGCGCGTTCGAGCAGTACCTGCGGCTGCCGTTCACCTTGCCGCCGGAGCAACTGGAAACGGCCGTGCTGGCATTGCGTTCGGCACAGGACCGGCTCGAGGCCGCGCCGCAGCTGAGGCGTAACCTGTCAGCCCCGCCTGCCGCAGCCATCGCCTAGGTGCCGACGCCCATATCTTCCCGCGCTGCGCAAATGCCCTGCCGACGCCTGTATCCGGGTGTCGGCAGGGCATCTGCGCCTCGCCAGGCAACATGCGCGTCGCGGGCCCGGGCATAGACCTAGGAGTAGACCTTCGCCAGGAACCCGGCCCAGGCCTTCGCCGTCGTCTCGGCATCGCCGACGCCGCTGAAGTCGTGCACGGTCATGCCCACCGGTGCCCCGAAGGCGTTCCGCCCGAAGAAGCGGAACATTGTGTCCGCCGTCCGAAGGCCTAGGAAGTTCTCGTTGGAGAAGTCGACCTCGGCCGTGAGATGCCCGACGCCGTCGAGGTCCAGCTCTACCGCGTCCCCCTGGGCCGAGCCTGCCACGCCGAGGGCTTTCCTGAGCCGGTCGAAGCCGTCCGGGGTTTGGGATGCGGCGGGTGCCTGAACGTCCGTGAAGACCACAGGCTTGCCGTCGAAGTGCTGCAGGTACTGGCCCAGAGTGTGCAGATAGAAGGCCGTGTGCTTGCTGGCGCCGTCGTACTGCTCCTCCCAGTTGTCCGCGAAGATGCCGCTGTGGACATAGTGCAGCCGGGCCCGGCCGCCGTCGAGGGGTTCCAGGACGTGCTCGAGCTGGTTGAACCAGCCGTCCGGGCCGTCCATCCGGGACACCAGGTGGGAGGGGTATTCGTCCACAGTCCGGACCGCCGGCCATTGGTCCGTAGGGAACATCCAGGCCGGGGTGCCCTCGGTGACGGCCTCCCATACCCGTTCCGGGCTGCCGGGGAGTTCGGTGTCGTAGACGATCTCGAAATTCCGCTTGTCAGTCATTGTCCTGCTCCTTAGCGTGTGGGTTGGTAGTCTGCCGTCTTGCAGTGTCTGTATTGTCCGGGGCTCCGTGCGCCGCCTTGGGTACCGGCGCCTTCAGTGACGGGTGGAGCGCCACCACCAGTCGGTGCTTGCGTCCTGCAGGCGCGGATACTGCCGGGGAACCGGCCACAGATTCTGCCGGAAGCGCGCGGTCGCCGTCGTGGTACTTGTCCACGAGCCGGGTCACCGCGACGCCGAGCTCCTCGGCGAAGGCCGCCCGGTCCGCCGCGGACCGGAAGGTGATCTCGCCGTCGATGGCAAAGGTGGCGAGTTTCTGCCTGGCGGCGGCTGCCCCGGCGATTAGCTGGCCCATCTCCTGGACCATGCGCCCGGCGAGCGCCAGCAGCCAGAAGGCGGAGAAGCGGTCGGAGAACCGGTGCGGGTCCGGGGCCACGGACGCCAGCGCCGACGGCGAAATCAGGTATGAGGCCGCCGTCGCCCGCAGGATGCGTTCGGTGACGTTGCCGCGCCTCCGCTCCTCGACGAGCTCGACGAGCCCATGCCGCTCAAGGGTCTTGAGGTGGTAGTTCACCTTCTGCCGCGGCAGGCCCACCTTCGCGGCGAGCTGCGTTGCTGAGCCGGGCTCGACCAGTTCGCGCAAGATCCGGGTACGGATCGGGTCCAGCGAAGCCTCCGCTGCGGCCGGGTCCTCGATCACTTCGATGTCCAACATGCATCCAGCTTGTCTACCGACAACTTTAATTGTCAAGAACTTTTTTATCGTCGGTATCGATGGGTGACCCCGAGTTCGCCGGACACGTGCGAGCTCGCGGTGACCTTACGGCGAACTCGCACGCCTCCCGCGAACTGGGCGGCATGGGCGGCGAGGGGCAGGGCGCGCGAACTGGGCGACATGGGCGGTGAGGGGCGGGGCGGAGCGGACGGAGGCACGTCGGGACGGGGGCCGGGCACGTAGAATGGAACCGTGATGCAATCCCCCCTCCCCGTGCGCGACGGCGTCAATGCAACCCGCCTGCGCCTGCCGGATGCGGGGCCTTGGGACACGGCGATGGACTACATGATGCACCGCTGGGGGCATATCGATCCGCAGGGCATCGAGGACCGGTTCGACGCCGGCGAGATCCGCGGCGAGGCCGGGGTGGTCCTCGACCGGACCACTCCGCTGCGGGACCACACCTTCATCTGGTACTACCGCACCCTCCCGCCGGAGACCCGCATCCCGGTAGAGCTGAACATCCTGCACCAGGACGATCACCTGCTGGTGGTGGACAAGCCGCACTTCCTGCCCACCACGCCCGGCGGGACATACATCCAGGAATCCGCGCTGGTCCGGCTCCGGAACCAACTCGGACTGCCGGACCTGATTCCCATGCACCGCCTGGACCGTATGACCGCCGGCATCCTGCTGCTCTCCACCAACCCCGAGACCCGGGGCAAGTATCAGGTGCTCTTCGAAAAGCGACAAGTTCAAAAGGAATACGAGTGCGTCGCGGCCGCGGAGCCCGCCCCGGGCAATCCCGCGGTGGACTTCCCGGTAGTGGTGCGGAACCGGATGACCAAGTCCCGCAGCTACCTGCTCGCCGAGGTGATCGACGGCGAACCCAACGCGGAAACCCGGATCGAGCGGCTGCGGATGTTGGGCGCGGCCGGCGAAACGGATCCTGGCCGCAGCGACAGCCGACCCGACGGCGCACCCGACGGCGCACCCAACAGCCGACCCGACGGCGGACCCGGGCGCCGCGCGCTGTACCGGCTGGAGCCGCACTCGGGCAAAACCCACCAGCTCCGCGTGCACATGGCCTCGCTGGGGCTGGGGATCGTCAACGATGCGTTCTACCCGGAACTGCTGGACAAGGCCCCGGACGACTACACCAAACCGCTGCAGCTCCTGGCCCGCGCCATCCGGTTCGTCGACCCCATCTCGGGGAGCCCGGTAGAGTACCGCAGCGGACTGAACCTGAGCGAAGCCCGATAACTGGCTGGAAGTGCGGTACCTTGTGCCCATGGACTTGGGAAATGCGGACAGCTGGGGCGCCGCGATCTATTTCTGGATCTTCCCCTTCGTGGTCGGCGACGCCATCTTCCCGCCCGTCCCCTCAGAAATGCTCGTCATCACCGGCGGCGCGCTCTCCGCGGAGGGCCGCATCAACGGCCTCCTCGTGGTGCTCCTCGCCGCCGCGGCCTCATGGCTTGGCGATATCCTCGTCTTCCAGCTCTTCAAACGGCGGCTGAGCCACGTGCTCGACCGTTGGAAATGGGGCCAGCGGTTCCACGCGGCCGTGCACTCGGCCATCGCGAAGGCAGGCCGGTCCTCCACCTACGGCGCGATCATCGGCCTCCGCTTTATCCCGGGAGGGCGGCTGGCGACGACGGCCGCGGCGGGGATTGCGAACGTCTCGACGCGCGGATTCAGCCTCTGCGCGGCCCTCGGCGGCCTGCTCTGGGCAAGCTGGTCCGTGGCGCTGGGGTACTTCATGGGCTCCGCCACCGGGCTCCCGTTCTGGGCAAGTTCCCTGCTCGGGGTCGGCGTCGGGCTGATGATCGGCGCAATCGTCGGCGTGATCGTGACCCGGCGGCGGGGCAGCCGCTCGCCCGTGGATCCCGCCGCGGGCAATCTGGACGAGGAACTGGACTTCTAGACGCTCGGCTTCCTAGACGGGAGCCCAGCGGCCGCGGCTGCGGCGCAGCACCGTCAGCGACCCGGTAAGCGCAACGCGTTCGACGGCGTCGCGCATCATGGCTGCCGATTCGAGCGCCTGCTTGTTTTCGGCCGGGTAGGCGGTGGCATCGACCAGGAAACGGAGGTTCAGCTGCGGGACGCCGCCGGCGAGCTCAAGCTGGTGCGATTCGACGTGGTGCCGCGTCCCGAGCGCCTCGATGGCGGCGGCCATGACCGCTTCCGGCGGGGTGCCCGGCTTGAGCCCGGTGATCTTAAGTCTGGTCTGGAACGACGGCATGGAACAACCCTAGCCGCACCGCGGCGCCCGCCCGCAGATCCCGCGGCGGGCAGGGGCCGGAGGCTACCCCGTGTTGCGCAGCCCGGCGGCGACGCCGTTGACCGTGATGAGCATGGCGCGCTGCAGGCGCTCGTCGATCTCGGCGCCGGAGATGCTTGCCCCCGCCTCGGCCCGGACGCGGCGCAGCAGTTCCACCTGCAGGTAGCTGATCGGGTCCAGGTACTGGTCCCGGATCTCCAGGGAGCGCTTCAATGTGGGCTGGGCGTCGAGGATGACGTGCTCGCCGGTGAGGTTCTGGATTTCCGCAACGGTGAGTTCATACTCGGCCCGGATGGCGCGGAACAGGTGGTGCAGTTCCTCCGGTACCAGGGTGGAGACGTAGTAACCGGCAATGTCCATGTCCGTCTTGGCCAGGGTCATCTCGACATTGGAGAGCACGGACCGGAAGAAGTGCCAGCCCTCGATCATCTCCTTGAGCTGGGCCGAGTTTCCGGCTTCTCGCGCGGCCTTGAGGCCGGAGCCCACACCGAACCAGCCCGGCACGATCTGGCGCGACTGGGTCCAGCCGAACACCCACGGGATGGCCCGCAGTCCTTCAAGTCCGGCGCCGGAATCGGGGCGCTTGGACGGACGGGACCCGATGTTCAGGGATCCCAACTGCTCCACCGGGGTGGAGGCCATGAAGTAGGCGGGCAGGTCGGGGTCCTCGATCAGCATGCGGTAGCGGGCGAAGGCGGCGTCGGAGACGGTTTCCATGACGTGCCCGTAGCGTACGCGCTGATCCTCCGAGGTGCGCGGCGTGCGGTGCAGCGCCGAGCCCTGCAGCACCGCCGCGAGCGAGAGCTCGAGGTTTTCGCGGGCCAGCTCGGGCAGGGAGTACTTGTCCGAGATGACCTCGCCCTGCTCCGTGAACTTGATCTCGCCTTCGAGCACGCCGTTGGGCTGGGCCATGATGGCGTCGTAGGTTGGTCCGCCGCCGCGGCCCACGGAGCCGCCGCGGCCGTGGAAGAGGCGCACCCGGACGCCGTGCTTGAAGGCCACGTCCCGGAGCTTGCGCTGGGTCTTGTAGATTTCCCACTGGCTGGTCATGACGCCGGATTCCTTGTTGGAGTCCGAGTATCCGAGCATGATCTCCTGCACGTCGCCGCGCAGCCGCACCAGTTCGCGGTACGACGCATCGGAAAGCAGCCGGTCCACGATCTCGGCCGAGGCGCGGAGCTCGTCCACGGTCTCCAGCAGCGGCGCGAAGCCGATCTTCGCGTAGGGCGCCTCGCCGAAGAGGCTGACCAGGCCGGCCTCGCGGGCCAGCACGGCCGCGGCCAGGACGTCGTCCGCGCCGCGGGTCATGGAGATGATGTAGGTCTCGATCACGTCGGGGCCGTAGGTGCGCAGGGCGCGCCGGATCTCCCGGAAGACGTCGTAGGTGCCGTCGGCGACGCCGTCGAGCTTGATCGGGTGGCCCGAGAGGGGGCGGCGGGAGGCGAGCTCGGAGCCGAGCACCTCCAGCCGCTCGGCGCGGCTGAGCTCGGCGTACCGGACGCCGGGGCCGCCGAGCCGGTCCATGAGCTGCCCGACGGCGTCATGGTGGTGGTCGGCGTGCTCGCGGATGTCGAGGGTGGCCAGGTGCAGGCCGAAGGAGGCGATGGCGCGGCGGACCCGGGACAGGGCGCCGTCGGCGGCAAGGGCTGCGTGGTGGTTCCGCAGGGACCGTTCCAGCAGGCCTAGCTCGGCCAGGAGGTCCGCGGTGGCCGTGTAGTCGCGGCCGGGCTCGTGCGCGGACCCGGCCGCGACCCGGCGGGCGGTGTTGATGAGCTTGGCCTTGATGCAGGTGAGTTTGAGCCGGTACGGCTCCTGCGCGTTCAGCTCGAGGACGCGGCGGTCCAGGCCCGGCAGGTTCCCCAGGTCGACGTCGATCGAGTCCAGCAGGTCCTGGTCGGCCCCGGCCAGCGCGGTCGAGTTGGAGAGGATGGAGATGAGTCCGTCGATCAGGCCGATGCTGATCCGCACAGCGTGCTGGTTCTGGATCTGCAGGATCTCGCGGGTGACGGCGGCGGTGACGTTCGGATTGCCGTCCCGGTCGCCGCCGATCCAGGAGCCGAAGCGGATCGGCGCCTTCTCGGCAGGCAGCGTGACACCGTGCTCGGCAAGCAGTTCGGACAGGTCCGAGAGCATTTCCGGCATGGCATCGCTGAGGATGCCGGTGAGGTAATAGATGGCATTCCGGGCCTCGTCCACGGGGGTGGGACGGACCTGGCGGAGCTCATCCGTCTGCCACATCTGGTCAATCACTTCGGACAGGTGGCGGTCCTGGCGGCGGCGCGCGGAGGTGCCTTCCGCCGTGGACTCGGAGAGGATGTCCGAGAGGCGGCGGATCTTGTCCAGCACGGAACGGCGGGAGGCCTCGGTGGGGTGGGCGGTGAAGATGGGACGGACGTCGAGCTCGTTGACGACTTCCTGCAGCACGGAGTTGCCGGCCTGGTCCGCGATCTCCTCCACGGCTTTGGCGAGCCAGCCATCCTTTTCCTGCCGGGAGCGCAGCCCGCGGACCCGGTGGACCTGTTCTGCGGCGTTCGCCAGGTGGAAGTAAAACGCGAAGGCGCGGACCAGGTCCGTGGCCTGTTCAAGGGGCAGGGAGCCGAGCAGTTCGCGGACCTGGGCGACGACGTCGTACGAGCTCCACGGCCCGGTGGCGTCGGCCCCGCCCCGGGCGGCCTCCTTGGACTCTTTGGTCAGCAGGCGCACCTGCTCGACGAGGTCCAGGAGCTCGGGCCCGTGCTGGCGGACCAGGGATTCGCCGAGGAGGGTGGAGACGCGGCGGACATCAGCCCGGAGTTCGGCGGCAAGATCGGTATCGGAATGCATTGCAGTGTCAGCCATGGAAACTATCTTTCGAGGGTTCGACTTGGCTCGTACACTGCGCTGGATACTGTGAGCCCGATTACTTCTTCCCATGGGATGTTACCCGCAGGCTCTCCGCGCTGGAATTCCGTCTCAGATAGTGTCGCGCGCTCCGGTGCCGCTCCCGGCGCCGGACCCGGGCTCCCTACCGGTTCGCAGGTGGGGCCGTGTGGGCGGCCAGAACGGCCCCACCTGCGAGTTCGTCGGGTGGAGGATCTACCGCGCGATCTTGAAGTTGAACGCGCCGGTGCCCAGCGCGCCCCAGATCCGCAGCCAGATCGGCATGAGCATTTCCGCGCCGCGGGCACTGGTGATGTCGCCGAGGTCGATCACGTCGCGGTGGCCGAAGCCCTTGAGGAGGTCGGTCACAGCCGCTTTGGCGTCGGCGTCGTTCCCGGAGACGAAGACCGTGTGGTCACCACCGGCCACCCTCGCCGGATCCACCATGACGGAGGCATTCATGGTGTTGAGGGTTTTCACCACCCGGGCCTCGGGGAAGGTCCGCTGGATCTGCTCACCCAGGCTGTCCGTGTTCACCGGGTTCAGCGACGGCGGCATGCCCTGGGAGAAGTCCAGCGGATTGGAGATGTCCATGATGACCTTGCCGGCGACGTTTTCGGTGCCCGCGGCGGTGAGAGCGGCCAGGGAGCCGGCGCCGTTGGTGGCGTTGACGATCAGCTCGACGCCGGCCGCGGCGTCGGCGAAGGGGGCGAGGCTGATTCCGGGGTTGGCGGCGTGCCACTGGGCGAACGGCGCGGCGCCCATCATGTCCGGCTCGGTCCGGGCCAGCGTCGCCTGCGGGTCGCGGGTGCCGATCACGACGTCGTGCCCCAGACCCGCCAGTGCGCCGGCGATCGTGCGCCCCACCATACCGGTTCCCAATACTGCAATCTTCATGGTGTCCTCATTCCAAATCTGCGGAGTAGACAGGTTCGTCTACGTGTTGGCATGACGCTATCAGACAGACCTGTCTACGGCAACAGGAATCCCCGCCCATCCGCGCGGCGGGCGATCAGCTGACAAAGTTTGAAATCTGTCAGCTGATTGTCGTACAGTCTTTTCATGACTACTTCCACCCTTGGCACCACCCGCACACTGGGCTCCACGGGCCCCAGCGCCGCCCCCATCGGCCTCGGCCTGATGGGCATGTCCGATCTTTACGGTCCGGCCGACGACGCCGAGAGTATCGCCACCATCCAGGCCGCCCTCGACGCCGGCGTGACCCTGCTGGACACCGGCGACTTCTACGGCATGGGCCACAACGAGATGCTGCTGCGCGACGCGATCCGGGGCCGCCGGCGCGAGAACGCCCAGATCAGCGTGAAGTTCGGCGTCCTGCGCGACGCCCGGGGAGGCTGGAACGGCGTGGATACGCGGCCCGCCGCCATCAAGAACTTCCTGGCCTATAGCCTGCGGCGCCTGGGCACGGACTACGTCGATATCTACCGGCCCGCCCGCCTGGACCCTGCCGTCCCGGTGGAAGAAACCATGGGCGCACTGGCCGAGCTCGTGCAGCAGGGTCTCATCAGGCACATCGGCCTCTCCGAGGTCGGCGCCGACACCCTGCGCCGCGCCAACGCCGTCCATCCGGTCTCCGACCTCCAGATCGAATACTCCGTGGTGTCCCGGGGCATCGAGGAGGAAATCCTGCCGACGGCCCGCGAGCTCGGCATCGGCATCACCGCGTACGGGGTGCTGTCCCGGGGCCTGGTGTCCGGTCACTGGCCCGCGGCCGGGACCGGGAACCGGCGGGACTTCCGGGCCTACCTGCCCCGCTTCTCCGGCGAGAACCTGCAGCGCAACCTCGAACTTGTCGAACGGCTGCGGGGTATCGCGGACCGTAAGGGCGCGACCGTCGCGCAGCTCGCCATTGCCTGGGTCCTGTCCCGGGGCGAGGACATCGTCCCCCTTGTGGGCGCCCGCCGCCGCGAGCGGCTCACCGAATCGCTGGGAGCAGCCGGCGTGGTTCTCACCGCTGAGGACCTTGCGGAGATCGAGTCCGCCGTCCCTGCCGGGGCCGCCGCAGGCACGCGCTACGACGCCGGCCAGATGGCGATGCTCGACAGCGAACGCCGATGACCCCTGCCGCCGTCCTGACGGAGGAGCGCATCCTCGACGCCGCCGAGGACGTGCTGCGGCGGTTCGGGCCCGCCAAGGCCACCGTGGTGGACGTCGCGAAAGCCCTCGGCGTCAGCCACGGCAGCGTGTACCGCCACTTCCCCACAAAGGTGGCGCTCCGGGACGCGGTGGCCCGGCGCTGGCTGGACCGCCTCGCCGGCCCGCTGGATCCGGCCCGGGACACGGAGGGCCCGGCCGCCGAGCGCCTCCTCCGCTGGCTGGAACGCCTCGCGGCCATCAAACAGGGCATGGCACTGAGCGATCCCGAGCTGTTTGCCACCTTCAGCCAGCTGACCGCCGAGGCGAGGGAAGTGGTCGATGCCCACGTCGCCCGTCTGGCCGCGCAACTCACTGAGATCATCGCCGACGGCGTCGGCACCGGCGAGTTCGCCGTCGAGGATCCCTCGACGGCGGGCCTGGCCGTCCTGCACGCGACCGCACGGTTCCATCACCCGCTGCATGCCGCGGAATGGGCGGATCCGGCCATCGGCTCCGAGCTGCGGGAGGTCTGGCGGCTGCTCGCGCAGGGCCTGGCCGCACGACCGTAACCGCCCGGCGTGACCCCGCGCCCGTGCCCCCTGCGGGCCGGGGCGCGGGGGTCCTGACCGCGGCCCGAATGCCACATGCCCGACATAGACAGACTTGTCTGTGTACGATGGTGTCATGACTTTGCCAGCAGCCACCGCACCGCCGGCTGTCCGCACCCCTGCCGGGCACGCCAAGGAGAAGATCCTGGCTACGGCTTTCCGGCTCTTTTACGCGCACGGCTTCCGTGCCGCCGGAATCGACACCATCATCGCCGAGTCCGGCGTCGCGAAGGCCACCTTCTACAAGTACTTTCCGGCCAAGGACGACCTCATCCTGGCGTACCTGGAAAAGGTCGACGGCGTCTGGTCCGGGCAGCTGCACGACGCCGCCGAGGCAGCCGGCGAAGACCCCGCCGCGCAGCTCGTGGGCCTGTTCGATGCCCTGACCACCGCCTGCCGGCGCGACGGGTACCGCGGCTGCGCCTTCATCAACGCCGCCGCCGAGTCGGCCGCAGGCACCCGGGTCCACGACCGGACCGTGGCCCACAAACAGCAGATCCGCGCCTGGATCCGGGACCTCGCCGCCCGCGCCGGCGCGCCGGACCCGGATCAGCTCGCCCGCAGCCTGACCCTGCTGCTCGACGGCGGCCTGGCCAGCGGGGTCCTGGACGGTGACCCGGACACAGCTGCCGCGGCCGGCGCCACGGCAGCCCAACTGGTGAACATCAGCCTCGGAACCCCGCCCGCCCCCAACTGACCCGCCGCAGGGACCGTTTTGAGCGCTCAAAACGGTCCCAGCCACGAGCCAGTTGATCTGATACCCCTTGGAGGTGCCCATGACCGCTCCTGAATCCGGGACCGGATCGAGCCCCGCAACTCATTCGGTGACGGACCCGCAGCTGGCCCGCTGGCAGCGTTTCCGGAACAGCCGCAATACGGCCCTGGCCAGCGATCACGGCTGGCTGACGCTGACCTCCTTCCAGTGGCTGGAGGACCGGCCGGCGGGCGTTGAGCTCGCCCCGGGACTCTGGTCCACCGACGGCACGGCGGCGTTCCTCACCGCGGCGGCATCCGACGGCCTGACCCTCGTGGAAACCGGAGAACCCGTGGACGGGACTCTCGGCGCCGTGCTCGCCGACGAGGAATCCCTGATGTGGGTGCAGTACGGCGGCGACGACGGCCGCCAGGTGGTGGTGGAGCTCGCCATGCGGGCGGGCAAGTACGCCATCCGCACCCGGGACGCCCGGTCACCGGTCTTCACCGGGTTCGACGGCGTGCCCACCTTCGACTTCCGCCCGGACCTGGTGGTCGAGGCCCGCTTCCTGCCCTTTGCCGAGCCCGTGGACGTGCCGATCGGCACGGCCAACCCGCTCGTGGACGGCGTCCACCGCTCGGTCGGCGAGCTCGTCTTCCGCCTTCCGGGCTCTGACCACGAGTTCCGCCTGCAGGCCGAGGAGGAGAAGCTCGGCGCCCTGACCGTGACGTTCCACGATGAGACCAACGGGGAAAGTACCGACGAGTGGCGCAAGGTCTCCACCGCCCGGCCACGGGTCGATGCTGCCGGAAACCGCACGGTGATCCTGGATTTCAACCGGGCCATCAACTACCCCAGCGCCTTCACCCCGTACGGCACCTGCCCCATGCCGGTGAAGAACAACAGCCTCGACTACCGGATCGAGGCCGGCGAGAAGGAGCCAGGGGTTTTCTAACGGTCGCCTAGACGATCGCGGACACGCCTGTGACGGCGCGCCCGGCAATCAGCGTGTTGATCTCGAAGGAGCCCTCGTAGGTGTAGATCGCCTCGGCGTCGGAGAAGATCTTAGCCATCCGGTAGTCCGTGACGATCCCGTTGCCGCCCAGCAGGGACCGGCCCATCGCCACGGTTTCGCGCATCCGGGCGCTGACATAGGACTTTGCGAGCGCCACCTGCGGCATGTCGGCGGCGCCCTGCTCCTGCAGCTGCGCGATCCGGACCATCATGCCCATGCTCGCCACGGCGTTGCCGAGCATGGTCACCAGCTGCTGCTGGACCAGCTGAAACTTCGCGAGCGGGCGGCCGAACTGCTGGCGCTCGACGGCGTACTGCCGGGCGACGTCGAACGCCGCAAGCTGCTGCCCCACGCCCTGCCAGGCCACCATGATCCGGGAGCCCCGCAGGAGCTCGTTGGTGTCCTCGAAGCTGCTGATGCCGGCGAAGCGGTCCGCCTCGGCCACACGGACGTCGGTGAAGACGATGTCCGCGTTCTGCACCGTGCGCAGCGCAATCTTGTTCTCGATCCTGCTTCGGTGCACGCCGGGCAAGGTGGCGTCGACGATGAAGCCGCGGATTCCGCCGTCGGCCTCGTCCCTGGCCCAGACCAGCAGGTAGTCGCAGAACGTCCCGTTGCCGATCCAGCGTTTGGCGCCGTTGAGCACCCAGGCATCGCCGCCGTCGGCCGCGCCGCCCTGGATCCGCCGGGCCCGGGTTTCCATGCCGCCGGCGACGTCCGAGCCGTGTTCCGGCTCGGTGAGGGCGAAGGCCCCGGTGGTGCGCAGGTTGGCCGCGTCGTCGAGCAGGCGCGCTTTCTGGTCCTCGGAGCCGAAGCCGTAGAGCGATTCCACGAAAAGGTCGTGGTGGACCAGGAAGAAGGTCGCGAGCGATGTGTCCACCCGGGTCATCTCTGCGATGACGATCCCGGCGAACAGGTGGCTGTAGCCGCGCTGGGCGGGCGCGCTGAGCTCCAGTGCGGCCAGCTTGGGCAGAATGTGGGCGGGGAACTCGGCCTTGTTCCACCAGTCCGTGGCGTACGGGGCGACCTCGGCGGCCAGGAACTCCCGCAGCTGCGCAAGTTTCGCCTGCTCCGGTGCACTGAGCAGGGCTTCGAAGTCGAAGAAGTCCGCCGCGGGGAGCCCCGCCACAGAGGGAGCGTCGGTCATTTCGGGCTCATGCGGATGGCGCCGTCGAGGCGGATGGTCTCGCCGTTGAGCATGGCGTTTTCCACAATGTGCGCCGCGAGGTTGGCGTATTCGGCGGGGCGGCCCAGCCGCGAGGGATGCGGCACCTGCCGGCCCAGGGAATCCTGTGCCTCCTGCGGGAGCCCGGCCATCATGGGGGTCTCGAAGATTCCCGGGGCGATGGTGACCACCCGGATCAGCGAACGCGCCAGTTCGCGGGCGATCGGCAGCGTCATCGCGGCCACGGCCCCCTTGGAGGCGGCGTAGGCGGGCTGGCCGATCTGGCCGTCAAACGCGGCCACGGAGGCGGTGTTGATGATGACGCCCCGCTCGGGACCGCCGAGCTCCGTGCTGGCGGGCTCGGTGGCGGCCATCGCGGCCGCGGCGAGGCGGATCACGTTGAAGGTGCCTACCAGGTTGACCTGGATGACGCGGCTGAAGGCATCGAGGGGCAGCACGCCGTCGCGGCCCAGGACCTTGCCGGGGGTGGCGATTCCCGCGCAGTTCACCAGGATCCGCAGCGGTCCCAGTGCGGAGGCGGCGTCGACGGCGGCCTGCACCTGCGCCTCGTCGGTGACGTCGGCGGGGACAAAGACGGCGCGGCGGCCGCCTCCGGCCGCAGCCCCGCCAGAGGCGGCGCCCTCGGCCGCGCCGGCGGACGCGTTCAGTTCCGCGGCAAAGGCATCTCCGGCGGACCCCGGCAGGTCCACGAGCACCACCGATGCACCGGCGTCGAACAACCGCCGGGCCGTAGCAGCTCCGAGGCCCGAGGCCCCGCCCGTAATCAGCGCGACAGTACCCAAGACGTCCATACATCCTCCTTGATGTGGAACTGAACCCCGGCCGTGAAGCCTCGACGCGGGCGGCGCTGCAGCAGCGCCCCGCAGGGAACGTTAGTTAGTGAATGTTAACTGGAATCCGGGCATTCCGCACCTTTGCCCGCACCAGAACCCCGCCGTCGCCCCCGCGACGCCCGCACCGGGCCCGAGCGCGCTTGCCCGGCACGTTTGCCGGCCGCCGTCACGATCGGCATCGGAACATCCCCGCGATTAGGCTTGAGCCATGAACCGAGCAGACGCCTCCGCCGCCCCCAACTGGTCCTTTCGTGCGGACGAAGCTGCCCGCTCGGTAACCAGGCTTTTCGGTCAGCGGCTGTTCTTCCTGCCGGGGACCCACATCGGGGCTATCCTGCGGCCCTCCGGCCGGCTGAAAAACTTGTCCCGGCCCTGGCACTACTGGTGGCAGGCGCACTATCTGGACTGCCTCGTGGACGCCGGCCGCCGGGAACTGGGGTCGCCGGGGCGTCCGGGGACCAAGTTCGACGGCGTGAACCGGCCCAGCGCCGGCCGGCTCGCCTCCCGCCTCGTCACGGGCATCCGGCTGCGGAACTTCCTCACCGTGGTCAACAACTACTACGACGACATGGCCTGGCTGGCCCTGGCCACGCTCCGGTTGGACAAGCTCGCCGAGGACACCCGCAAAACCGCCGGCCGCGAGCGCAACGCCAAGGTCCTGCAGAGCCTTTCACTGCAGTTCGACTCCGCCTCCACGGACGACCTCGGCGGCGGCACGTTCTGGAGCACCAAGCGCGATTTCAAGAACACGCCTGCCACGGCACCGGTGGCCCTCTACTACGCACGGACAGGGAACCCGGCCAAGGCGCAGGCGCTGCTCGACTGGCTGGATGCACGCCTGTACGAACCGGTCCAGGGCCTGTACCGGGACGGCCTGCGGATTACCGGCACGGGCGACGTTCTGTTGGAAGAGACCATCTACACCTACAACCAGGGACCGGTCCTCGGCGCCCTGCTGGAGCTCGGCGGCGAGGCGAACCTGGCGCGGGCGGCCTCGCTGGTGGAGGCCGTGGCGCACACCCTTACCCAGCCGGCACCGCTGCTGGGGCGCACCGCCGCCGTGTTGCGCTGCGAGGGGACGGGCGACGGCGGTCTCTTCACCGGGATCCTGGTCCGCTACCTCGCCCTGGCCGCCCTCGACGAACGGCTGCCGGCCGAGACCCGGACCACGGCGGCGACGCTCGTGAACAACACGGCCGAGGCCCTCTGGGAAGGCCGGCGGATCCTCCCGCCGCAGGACCGGCTCGCCCGCCGGGGCAGCCACCTGGTCTTCTCGGACCGCACGGAACTGCCGGCGCGCCGCAGCTATCCGGAGGGAGCCGCCGTCGAGCTCTCCACGCAGCTTCAGGCCTGGATGGTGCTGGAAGCGGCCGCGGCGATCGCTGCGGCGCCCGCCCCGTAACGCTCTTCAATCCCGCCTTAATTACGTCACGCAATAGTTTCGTAATTCATGTGATCCTGATCACTTAACGCCCGCTCAGGTTGGTTGCTTAGGTTTGGCTAACCTACAGTCTTTGTTAGTGAGCATGCCCTAACTTCCCCGCTCACGGGGGTCAGGGCACCTACGACGACTTCCTTGCAGAAAGTAGCCCCATGAAGATCCGCACCAACGCACTGGCGGGCATTGCCCTGGCCGCCACTGCCGCCCTCGGCCTGGCGGCCTGCGGCTCCGGTTCAACCTCCCAGGCCGGCAGCGGCGCAGCCTCCGGCGAGATCACGGTCTATAACGCCCAGCACGAATCCCTGACCAAGGAGTGGGTGGACGCCTTCACCGCGGAGACCGGCATCAAGGTCACCCTGCGCCAGGGCGACGACACCGAAATGTCCAACCAGATCGTCCAGGAAGGCCAGGCCTCGCCGGCGGACGTCTTCCTCACCGAGAACTCCCCCGCAATGGCCCAGGTGGAAAACGCCGGCCTCTTCGCGGATGTGGACAAGGCCACCGTGGACCAGGTGCCCGCCGAATTCCGCCCGTCCACTAACAAGTGGACCGGCATCGCGGCCCGTTCCACCGTGCTGGTCTATGACAAGAAAAAGCTGAGCGCGGACCAGCTGCCCAAGTCCATGCTGGATCTGGCCAAGCCCGAGTGGAAGGGCAAGTGGGCCGCATCGCCGTCGGGCGCCGACTTCCAGGCGATCGTTTCGGCCCTGCTGGAGCTCAAGGGCGAGGCCGCCACCCAGGAATGGCTCAAGGGCATGAAGGAGAACTCCAAGGCCTACAAGGGCAACAGCACGGCCATGAAGGCCGTCAACGCCGGCGAAGTGGACTCCGCCCTCATCTACCACTACTACTACTACGGCGACCAGGCCAAGACCGGCGAGAACTCCAACAACGTCACGCCGTTCTACTTCAAGAACCACGACCCGGGCGCCTTCGTCTCCATCTCCGGCGGCGGCGTGCTGAAGTCCTCGAAGAACGCCGCGGCGGCCCAAGCCTTCCTGAAGTTCATCACCGGGAAGAAGGGCCAGGAAGTGCTCCAGAAGGGCACCTCCTTCGAATACGCCGTCGGCTCCGGCGTGCCGTCCAATGACAAGCTGGTTCCGCTCGCGGAGCTGCAGGCACCCACCGTGGATCCGGCCAAGCTCAATTCCGCCAAGGTCACCGAGCTGATGACCCAGGCAGGACTGCTGTAGCCGCAGTGACTAACAAGCTGGCGGTCCCCGGTCCATCCGGTGATTTGAAGACCGACACGACGACGGCGGGCAGGGGCAAGCGCCCCCGCCCGCCTTTGGGCGTCTCCGTCGTGTCCATCATGGCGGTCCTCATCGCCCTGTTTTCCCTGGTGCCCCTGGCCTACGTGATCGTCATGACGGCCGCGACCGGGTGGGACACCGCCGTGTCCCTAATCGTCCGCCCCCGGGTCGGCGAACTGCTGCTGAACACCGTGCTGCTGACCGTGGTCACCGTGCCGCTGTGCCTGGTGCTCGGCGTCGGCGGCGCGTGGCTCGTGGAACGCACCACCCTGGTGGGCCGCAAATGGTGGGCCGTCCTGCTCGCAGCCCCGCTGGCCATCCCCGCCTTCGTGAACAGCTATGCCTGGGTTTCCGCGGTGCCCTCTCTCGGCGGGCTGTGGTCCGGGGTCCTGATCGCCACGCTGTCCTATTTTCCGCTCGTGTACATCCCGGCCGCCGCCACACTCAGCCGCCTGGACCCGGCAATCGAGCAGTCCGCCGCGTCCCTCGGCCTCGGCGCCTGGCGCGCCTTCTTCCGCGTGGTGCTGCCGCAGCTTCGCGTCGCCATGACCGGTGGCGGGCTGCTGGTCGCGCTGCACCTGCTGGCCGAATACGGCGCCTTCGCGATGATCCGCTTCGACACCTTCACCACGGCGATCATGGTCCAGTACCAGTCCACCTTCAACGGCACTGCCGGGAACATGCTGGCCAGCGTCCTGGTCTTCCTGTGCCTGATCCTGCTGCTCGTGGAAGTCCGCAGCCGCGGCAGCGCCCGGTATGCCCGGATCGGCTCGGGCGCCCAGGCGCGCGCCTTGCGCCTGCCCCTGCACGCCTATCAGGTCCCCGCCCAGCTGTCGCTGATCGCGCTCACCGGGCTGGCCTTCGGACTGCCGCTGACCTTCGTGCTGCGCTGGATCATCGCCGGCGGCCCGGAAATCTGGGCCGCGGAGGAGTTCATGCCGGCCCTCCTGCAGACCCTTGCGTACGGGCTTGGAGCGGCCGTGGTCACCACCCTCGTCGCGTTCCCCATGGCCTACCTGGCCGTGCGGCGTCCCAGCTGGTTCAGCAAGTCCCTGGAACTGTCCAACTACATCACCAGCTCCATGCCCGGGATTGTGGTGGGCCTGGCCTTCGTGACCGTAAGCATCCGGATGGCCCCCAGCATGTACCAGACCTCGGCTCTCCTGATCGCGGCGTACGTGCTGCTGTTCCTGCCCAGGGCGCTGGTCAACATCCGCTCCGGCCTGTCCCAGGCGCCGAAGGAACTCGACGAGGCTGCCCAGGCGCTCGGCAAGCCGCCGCTGCTTGCCTTCCTCCGGGTGACGCTGCGCCTGACGGCCCCCGCCGCGGCCGGCGGCGCGGCCCTGGTGTTCCTGGGCATCGTCAACGAACTCACCGCCACCCTGCTGCTTTCCCCCAACGGAACCAGCACGCTTGCCACCGAGTTCTGGAGCAAGAGCAGCGAGATCGATTACGCCGGCGCCGCCCCGTACGCGCTGCTGATGATCCTGATCTCGGCACCCATGACCTATCTCCTCTTCCAGCAGTCCAAGAAAGTAGCCGGACAGTGACCGATACCCACCCGTCGCGTGAGGCCCGCTCCCGTCTCCCCGAACCGCGGATCGCGGCCTCAGTGGCCACCAGCACCAACAGCCACCTGGAGATCGATGCGGTCACCAAGAACTTCGGCTCGCAGGCCGTGCTCAAGGGCGTCAACCTCTCCGTGGCCAGGGGCGGAACGACGGCGATCGTGGGCCCGTCCGGCTCCGGAAAGACCACGCTCCTGCGCCTGATTGCGGGCTTCGAACACCCCGATACCGGCAGCATCTCGCTGAACGGCACCAAGGTGGCGGGCGAGAACGCCTGGGTCCCGGCCCACAAACGCCACGTCGGCTATGTGGCCCAGGACGGGGCCTTGTTCCCGCACCTGACGGTCGGTCAGAACATCTCCTTCGGCCTGGACCCGGCCAAGCTCCCCGGCGGGCGCCGAGGCGTCAAGGAACGCGTCGCTGAACTGCTGGACATGGTCTCCCTGGACCCGGGCATGGCCAAGCGCCGCCCGCACCAGCTCTCCGGCGGCCAGCAACAGCGCGTCGCCCTGGCCCGGGCCCTGGCCCGGGAACCCGAACTCATGCTGCTGGACGAACCGTTCTCCGCCCTGGACGCGGGCCTGCGGGTGGCCACCCGCCGCGCCGTCGGCCAGGTCCTGAAGGACGCCGGCGTCACCACCATCCTGGTCACGCACGACCAGGCCGAGGCACTGTCCTTCGCCGACCAGGTGGCCGTGATGCGCGGCGGCAAGCTCGCCCAAATCGGCAACCCGTTCGTCGTCTACACCCGCCCGGCGGACCGGGCCACCGCCGAGTTCCTGGGCGACGCCGTCATCCTGGATGCCTGGATGGAAGGGTCCCTGGCCACGTGCTCGCTGGGCGGGATCCCCGTGCGCCGCCCGCCGGCCCAGGGCCGGGTCCAGCTGATGCTCCGGCCCGAGCAAATCCGTATTTCCGAGGACGGGCCCATCCGCGGCACCGTGGTGGACACCGACTACTTCGGCCCCGAAACCACCGTACGGCTCCAGCTTCCCGTCCCGCCCGTCCTTGCCGCAGGCGCCATTCCGGACCACCGCTACCCCGGCGGCGGGGAAATCATCACGATCCGTCACTGGAACGCATCGATCGCCCGTCCCGGCACGGAACTGCGGCTGCGCGTGGTGGGCGAGGCCGTCGCCTTCCCGGTGGATGAGCAGCCGTCCCCGTAGGAAGCTGCCGGCTCGCTGTGCGGCGGTAAGGACCGACTCCGTGCGGACCAGCGCGACGTTTCCCGTCGGCGCTTGATTGCGTTCGCGGTCGCTGTTCATGCCCAGCGGCCTACTGAGTCGCGGTCTTTCAATGCTTGTGAGTGAGTCAGGCACATTGACCCTCATTGGGGTCGCTCCAGAAAACGGAATAAATACCACGATGAGTTGCCTCCGTTTTCTTCAAGCCCCCGTTCACTAGGGTGGAGGAATGACCCCACATCATGACGCGCGGGCGAAGGCAGCCTTTGTAGGTACGGGCCGTTGGATTGCCGCGGCGAGGGCGCTTGAGACTGCCCGTCCGGACCGGCTTTTCAACGATCCGTGGGCCGAGCTTCTGGCGGGAGAAAGCGGTAAAGCCACCCTGGAGGCCGCAGACTACAATCCGTTCCTGCCGGTCCGGACACGATATTTTGACGGTCGCATCCTCCGCGCCGCCCGCACGGACTCGCAGGTCGTCCTGCTTGGCGCCGGCTTAGATACCAGGGCCTTCCGGCTGCCGCTCCCGGCCTCCTGCACCGTGTTCGAGATCGACCACGCAGAGGCGTTCACAGAGAAGGAAGCCATCCTGCGCACCGCACCGGTCCAATGTGAACGAAGGTGCGTGCACGCTGACCTATCCGGGCCTTGGACCTCGGGCCTTCTCGAGGCAGGTTTTGACCGAAGCACACCAACGATCTGGGTTGCCGAGGGACTCTTCTTTTACCTGGCTGAGGCCGATGCCGAGTCCCTCGTCCGAGACGCCGCGGCTTTGTCCGCCGCAGGATCCACCTTCCTGGCGGATATCTTTGGCACCGGCCTGTTGGCCTTGGAAGGCATGGCTCCGCTGGTGGCCGCGCGCAAGAGTGCCGGCCGGCCGCTGCCTTTCTGTACAGATTCCCCGGAAGCACTTTTCCGGGCCGGCGGCTGGAGCGAGTCGGCGGTGGTCCAGCCCGGACAGCCCTCAGCAAACTTCGGCCGACTAGCCCAGGTCCCCGTTACACGGGACGCCGGGGAGCAAACCAATCTCCGCACCTACCTGTTGACGGCCACGCTTTGAGAACGCGGGCAGGCACACGAGAACCACTGCCGCTGTCCGCGCGGTTGCTGGCCGACGGACACGTCCGTGAAAATTACCCACCCCCAGTGCAACCAAACCCTGGGCAGACCTTCTGGAGAATCTATGTTTGAAACAGTCGTGCGAAACGGGGTCGTCTTGAAGCCTCTTGAGACCTGGCATGCCGGCGAGTTTGCCGAGCATATGAGCAGGGCAAGAGAGCATATCCGGCCGTGGGTCGGACCGACTTTTGTCACCGACACCGTCGACGGTGCCCGCGCTACCCTTCAGCGTTACGCCACAGCCACCGCGAATGATGGAGCGCGCATCTATGGCCTCTGGGACGACGGCAAGATCGTTGGAGGCGTCATGTTTGTCACGTTTGATCCGGTCTGGAGCATTTGCGAGATCGGCTGCTGGCTCGAACCCGATGCTGTCGGAGGCGGTCTCATCACCCGGTCAGTCGAACTGCTCATGGAGTGGGCCTTCATGGAGCGAGGGATGTCTCGCGTTGAATGGCGGTGCCGCACTGACAATGACCGCAGTGTTGCTGTCGCGCAGCGACTGCGTATGCGTTCGGACGGCGTTCTTCGCAGTAGCTGGGTCTACGACGGGAATCGATACGACAAGGAGGTATTTTCAATCCTTCGTGCCGAATGGATGAGCACACGACCTGGTATCGCTCAATGACGCCGCCCCGAACGCTCGTTGGACCCGAGGCGGGGCGCTCTCCCGTGCCAGGGCCTACGACGCGAATCGTAAGAGTGCCCGCCATGGATGAAAGCCCGATCGCGTACTCATCCGGCGTCCAGCAGGCGGACCTTTCGGCCGCCGGGGGCCAACGCCATGACCTCTCAGACGGCCGGCACCGGGTCTTGGCGCATTGAGACCGCCGGGTGCCCGGCATAGGGTGGGCGGATGACTGTTCAGCCAGGCCTGCACCGCCAGCACTGCTCCGTAGCCGCCCCCACGCAGCTGTGGCTCGATCCGGACGGCCGCCTCGCTGGCGCCGCCACCCCGCCCGGCACCGCTAATCCGGCCGACCCGGCCGGATTCACGGGGCTCCTTCACGGCGACACCCGGATGCTCAGCCGGGCCCTCGTTCGGGTCAACGGCCTGGAGCCCGAACCGGCCACGGTCGAAGCCGAGCCCGGCGGCGTCCTGCGCGTCCGGGGACTCGTCCGGGGGATCCCGGGTCCCACCGAGGATCCCGCCGTCGAGCTCCTGCAGACCTGGACCGTGACCCCTGGCGTGGTGCGGCACAGCCTGCAGCTGCGCACCTCACTGGATTCCCTCGACGTCGAAATCGACGTCGAGCTGGCCGCCGACTTCACCGACATGGCCGAAATCCGGCTCAGCCGCTTCCGCGACGCATCCGCACCCTCCTCCGCCGATCAGTCGGCGCTGCGCTGGCGGGAGGGCGGCAAGGCCCTGACGGTGGCGGCACCCGGCGCCGTCACCGCTGAAGGCCGGCTCGCCTGGCGCGGACGCCTGGGCCGGGGCCGGCCGTTCGAAGCCGAATGGCAGGCCATCCTCACGGACGATGACGACGCCGTCGTGGCGGCCCGTCCGCCCGCCTCCCGGCCGCCGCGGACCGGGCCCGCCGGGGCACTGGGCCTGCTCCTGGACAACTCCCTCGATGAAGTGGGCGGCCTCCGGCTGGCCACCCGCCAGCTCCCGGACGCCCCGTTCATCGCGGCCGGGGCACCCTGGTATTTCACGCTCTTCGGCCGGGACTCGCTGTGGGCCGCGCGTCTGCTTCTGCCGCTGGATAACGGGGCGGACCACGGGCTGGCCGCGGGCACGCTGCGGGCCCTGGCCGCCTATCAGGGCACCCGGACCGACCCCGCCGCCGCCGAGGAACCGGGAAAGATCCTGCACGAACTCCGGTCCAAGGAGCTCGTCCTGGAAAGCCAGGGCCTCCGCCTGCCTCCGGTGTACTACGGGGCCGTGGATTCCACCCCGCTGTGGCTTTGCCTGCTCGGTGAACTCTGGCGCGCCGGCCAGGACGACGCCGCTGTCCGGTCGCTGCTGCCCAACGCGGCACGCGCCGCTGACTGGCTGCTCGCCGCCGGGACACCCAGAACGGACCCAGACCCGGGCGCCGGCGCCGCGCAGGGAAACGGCGGATTCCTCAGCTACCGGGACGCCACGGGCCACGGCCTGAGCAACCAGGGTTGGAAGGACTCCCGGGACGCCATGCAGTTCCGCGACGGGCGGCAGGCCGAGGGGCCGATCGCCCTGTCCGAGGTGCAGGGCTACGCTTACCAGGCGGCGCTGGAAACGGCCGAACTGTTCGATGCCTACGGGGAGCCCGGCGGCCAGGCGCTCCGGGACTTCGCCGCGGCCCTACGGCTCAGGTTCCGTGAGCGCTTTTGGGTCGAGGACGACGCCGGCCCGTTCCCCGCCATGGCCCTCGACGGGCATGGGGTTCCGCTCGACGTCCCGGGCTCGAACATGGGACACCTGCTGGGCACGGGCATCCTGGACCCTGCCGAGGCCAGGCTCGTGGCAGACCGGCTGGTGAGCCCGGAGCTATTCTCCGGCTACGGCGTGCACACGATTTCGCGCCGCGCTGCCGGTTTTTGGCCCTTCAGCTATCACTGCGGCTCGGTCTGGAGCCACGACACCGCCATTGCTATCCGCGGCCTCCTGGCCGAGGGTTTCATCGCCGAGGCACGCGTGCTCGCCGATGGGCTGCTCACAGCGGCAGCCTCCTTCGGGCATCGGCTGCCGGAGGTCTTCGCCGGGGTGCGGGCGGAAGACTCGTCAGTCGCGGTGCCCTATCCGGCGTCGTGCCACCCGCAGGCGTGGTCCTCAGCCTCAGCGGTGGTGATCGCCCAGGCCATGGGCGTCTCGCTCTGACCCGTATTCCGCTGCAGGCCGGGCCTCTGCCGGCAACGCCGTCTCCGCCGGCGTAGTCACCGCCGCCGTCGCGGTAGCCACCGGTGCCGCCCGGCCGGCCATGGCGGCACGCAGCCCGTCCGCCAGGATCACCACCCCGGTGACAGCCAGCGCCAGGCCCATCGACGCGAGCACGTCCGTCAGCCAGTGATAGCCCAGGTACAGGCGGCTCAGGGCGACCACCAGTGTCCCCGCTGCCGCCGCCGCGAAGCCGAGCACCGACGTCGAGCGTTTGACCGACCGCGTGCCGCGGGCCGCCAGCAACAGATAGCACAGCACGCACAGGAATACGCCGGCACCGAAGGTATGGCCGGAGGGAAAGGACAGGGCGTCGTCCGGGCCGAGCATGAAGTCGATGGCGGCGGGCCTGCCACGGCCGACCTCGTGCTTGATTAGCGTGGACACCGCGAAGGTTGCCGCCATGGCGCCGACCAGCAGCGCGGGGCGCCAGAGTTCCCGTTTCCATACCGCCCAGACGAGGGCCAGCACACAGCCGATCACGGTCATCGACACCGGCGAGGTCACCGTGGTCACTGCCGTCAGGAACGCAGTTTCCAGCGGGTTCCGGGACGCCACGAGGCCGTCATGCACGGGCGCGTCCAGGGCGGCCGCGCCACTGTTGGACTGCACCGCGGCGAGCATGGTCCAGAAGATGGTTTCCCCCGCGATCAGCAGGCCGGCTGCCGCGAAGAAGAGCCGCCGCTGGGACTGCAGCGGCGGGCGGGCGGGCGGTCGCGGTGCACGTTGGACAAGGAGCATCGCCCTATTCTGCCAGCACCAACTCCCTGCCGCCCGGACGGAGGCTGGGAGTTCTCTGGATCGCCATCCGGGCGGCCGCTACACCTCCGGGGGCCGTTTGGCTTGTGGGTACGGAGTTTCGAACCGGGCGAGCATCTCCACGAACCCGGTGATTTTCTTTTCCCGGGTGGCGGCCTGCTTGACGGCATTCGTCCGGTAGATCAGGGCGAAGCGGTTCACCGACGTCAGGACCTCGAACATCGCCTGCGCGCGGGGCTCTGCCGCGATGGCCGCGGCGAGGTCGACCGGGACCTCCGCCGTGGCTGCCCCCGAGTAAGCGGCCTCCCAGCGCCCGTCCGACTTGGCGCTGAGCACGGCGGAACGTCCGGCCGGGGTCATGAGCCCGGCCGACTCCAGGCGTTCAATCCGCTCCACGTTCCGCGCGGACCACGCGCTCTTGGGTCCGCGCCGGGTCATCCGCTGGAACGAGCTCTCCCCGTCCCGCCGCCGGCCCTGCCCGTCGATCCAGCCGAAGCAGAGCGCCTCCCGCAGCGCGGCCTCGTAGTCCAACTCGGTCACCGAGCCACCTTTTTTGTGCAGCACCAGCCACACGCCCGGACTCGTCGCATGGTTCTGCTCCAGCCAGGCGCGCCACTCGGCGGCATCCTTGACCAGCAGTTCCTCAAGTTCAACAGCCATGGCACTATTGTGCTCCCCACTGCCTAGCGGGCCGCTTTGGTGGGACGATATCCGTGAAAGCCGGAATCCGTCACAACTCGAGGAGTAACGATGCTGCGTGTCCGCCCGATCCACTTCACCTCCCGTCTTGATGAATGGGAGCGGCTGCTCACCGCCCTGGGCCTGGTCAAGACCGTCGACGAGCCCACGTGGCGGGAGTTCGACGCCGCCTCCGGCCGCCTCGCCCTCCACTTCGTCGAGCAGGGCGCCGATCAGGACGGCACCACCTACTTCGGCGTCGAGGTGGGCGACCTGCAGGAATTCGCCCGCCGCACCAAGGAGGCCGGCGCCGCCACCGGCACCGAGGCCGGGGGCACCAACGCGGAACTCATCGAGGCGGACCACGGCGCGTCCTGCCGGATCACCGCCGCCGACGGTTTCAGTTTCCTGGCGGACGCGGCCACGCGTGCGGCCGACGGCAGCTGGGGAGGGTCCCCGGAAGCGGATCCGGGCATCGCCGTCGTCGGCGTCTGGTTCGCCGAAGACGCCGTCGGGGCGGCCCAAACGCTGCGCAACATCGGCGCCCAACCCCGCCCGGTCACGGGCACCGGGACCGCCACCGGCGAGCCCGACACCGTCGAGTCGGAAGCGTTCACGGCCAAGAACGGCGGGATCCTGATGGTCGGCGCCGGTGCCGGGACCGGGAGCGCCGGCCTGGGCTTCGAATACACCGGCGACCTCGGCGCCCTGTGCGAGCGCCTCAACGAGTCCGGACACGAGGCCGCGGTGATCGAGGAGGCAGCCGTTCCCACCCTGCACGTGGCCAACCCGGATGCGAACGGCGTTTCCGCCCGGCCGCCGCTGTGGATATCCGCGGCGCCCGCGGAGGGCTGAGGCTGCTGCGGCGCGCGCCGGCGACTGGCTGCGGGCGCGCCTGCCCCACGGCACGGCACGGGGAACGGGCGGGGATGGGGTAGAACTTAACCATGAATGTGCGCACCCCTGACCCGAATCCTGGCTGGCTCTCCGACGACGACTTGTTCGAAGCGCGCGGAAGGCTGCCGATGGTCTACGTCGAGGCCGTTCCGGTCCGGCTGGACCCCCTGGGGTTCGTGAACGAAGTCGGCACCCTGCTGCAGGCCGACGAGGACGGCACCATGGTCCGTTCCCTGGTGTCGGGCCGGGTCCTGTACCGCGAAACCATCCGTGCCGCGCTGCTCCGCCACATTGAGAAGGATCTGGGCCCGCTCGCGTTCCCGCAGCTGCCGGTCAGTCCCGTGCCGTTCACCGTGGCCGAGTACTTTCCGTCCCCATCCCATACCGGATTCACCGACGACCGCCAGCACGCCGTCGCCCTGGCCTACATCATCCCCGTGACCGGCGAATGCTCCCCGCGGCAGGACGCCCTGGAGCTGACCTGGATGACCCCGCAGGAGGTCATGAGCACGGACGCGCAGCTGGAATTCAGCGGCGGCCGCGGTGCCCTGATCCGGCAGGCTCTGGCCTTCGCAGGAGTCGGCAACTAGCCCACCCACTGGGGTCCGGCGTGGCCCCGGGACGCTCGGGGCGTCCGCTGCGTCCCCAACTTGGCGCACCCAATTTTGTAGACTGTAGGGCGGACCGCAAGAGAACTTTAAGGACTCCCGATGACCCACCCCCCAGCCTCCCGCAACTACAGTGAACAGCAGGCTGGATCCCTACGGGCCGGCGACCACCTGATCCTGCCCGACGGAAACCGCTCCGCCGAGGTGCACCGGGTGGAGCTCGAAGCCGACGATTTCGGCACGCCGGCTATGGTCCTGGCAACCCTCAGCGGCGGGGGTGTGCTGCGGATCGCGGCCGGATCGACGGTCCGGATCGCCGCAGACGCCGGGCCCCGCGCGGACACCCCGGATGCTGCAGAGCTCCGGTCCGCCGGCACGGCTGACGCAGCTTCCGCGGGACAACGCGCCCCCGGATCGTTCGACGGCGATTCCACCGCCGGTGCTGGCAGCGGTGCTTCCTCAGACGATTCCGCCGCCGGCGCTTCCGCGGCCGCGCCTCCGTCGCCCGTGCCGCCGTCGTCCGGTCCGTCCGCGGAACCGGGCCAAACGCCCGACATTGCCGCGACCGGCGTCGTCGTTCCTCCCCAGCCTGTGGCGCCGCCCTTGGTGAGCGGCCCCAGCGACGCGGATCTGGCCCTCATCCCCGCCTACGACGGCACGCCCGAGTCGGTCGTGGAGGCCGCGGCGGCGGCCCATCCTGGTGCGGCAGGAGTGCTCCTGCTCGGTGAACGGCTGGCTAAGGGCATCAACACCAAGTCCGGGAGCTGCCTGAAGGATCTCAGCGACCTCGCCCATGACCTGTTCATTAACCTCAAGGACGCCGACAACGCCCTGGCGGTCGCCGACCTGCTCAACGTCCTGCCGTTCGACGGCAACCCTGGCCGCTGGGCCTCGGTGGAGGCCTCACTGGCGCTCTCCAGCTACATTTGCCGCCAGCTTGGCCAGGACGAGCGCGCCGGGATCTACGAGAAATTCCTCCGCGCGCCGGAGGCCATGGAAGCGGACCCGTTCAAGGCCAGGATCAACGCCAAGGTGCGTCAGCGCTCGCTCAACGAGCCCAACCTGTACGACAAGGAAATCTTCCGCTCGATCGACAACGCGAACGCGGACGCGGAACGCGAGTGGCGCCGGCTGCGCCTCGAGGCGCTGTTGTTGCTCCGGGCTCACGGCGGCTCGGAGACCATCGGCGCCGCCGAGCTGGAACGACGGATCGGCAACGAACTCGAATCCGTCCGCGCCTGAGGCCGCGGCGGGGCTGCTCGGGGCTGCTCAGGGCTTCCGTTCGGCCCTACCCGTTCGGAGCCGGGCGTTGTAGATTCACCCCATGACGAACAATCTGAGCGTTGTGATCAATTCCGACGCGCAGCAAGTTTGGACCATGCTGCGCGAACCCGCCAGGATCGCCCAATGGCACGGCTGGAACGCCGATGACCAAGAGGCCGAAATCAACGAAATCTACTTCGGGCCGAACGTGGTCGAAGGCGCGGACCATACTTCCCTGGTGGTCGACGGCGGCGACGTCTTCACCTTGAAACCTGTCCCCGGGGGCACGGAGGTCAGCGTCACCCGGGCGGCGGTCGACCACAATTCCGAGTGGGCCGCGTGGGACGAGGACATCACCCAGGGCTGGCTGACCTTCCTCCACCAGCTGCGCTTCGCCCTGGAACGGCATCCGCACGGCAAGCGCCGGACGTTCTTTTTCTCCGTGCCGGGCACTGGCGGTTCCGCGATAGACAAACTCGGGCTCAGCGATGTCCCCGCGCCGGGGGACCCGTATTCGCTCACGCTTCCCACCGGCGAGGAAATCTCCGGCAAAGTGTGGTTCCGCAGTAACCACCAGGTGGGCCTGACGGTCCACAACTACGCCGAACACGGGGAGGGCCTGCTGATCGTGGCGGACCAGCCCGCCATCGCCGATCTCCGGCCCGACGGCGGATCCCTGGCGATCGTCTCCACCTACGACCTCGGTGCCCATCAGCTGGAGGCAATCCGCAAATACTGGGACACCTGGCGGGCTGAGAACTACCCCACATCGGATCCCGTCCACTAAGGCAACGGCTGCGTTAGCTGGCACACTTGAACCGTGCCAGCCAATCCTGACCCCAATCCTTCGCCCGCCGCGCCTGCCGCGCCCGCCCGACAATCAGAGTTCTCCTTCCGCGTGGGCAAACGCCTGAGCGAGGCGTGCCCGCCGTCGTCCGCGCAGGTAGCCGAAAACGGCGGCGAGTTCCTGGGCCGGACCGGCACCATCGCCACCCCGCACGGCGAGATCCAGACCCCGGCATTCATCGCCGTCGGCACGAAGGCCACGGTCAAATCAGTGCTCCCGGAATCCATCGCCGAGCTCGGCGCACAGGCGGTGCTGGCCAACGCCTACCACCTGTACCTGCAACCGGGCGCTGACATTTTGGATGAAGCCGGCGGGCTGGGCGCCTTCATGAACTGGCGGGGGCCCACCTTCACAGACTCCGGCGGCTTCCAGGTGATGAGCCTGGGATCGGGGTTCAAGAAGGTCATCGACATGAAATCGGTGGACCATTCGGGACCCGACGACGCCGTCGCCCCCGGCAAGGAACGCCTGGCCCACGTCGACGAGGAAGGCGTCTGGTTCAAGAGCCACCTCAACGGCGACCGGCACCGTTTCAGCCCCGAGATCTCCATGAACGTCCAGCACCAGATCGGCGCGGACATCATGTTCGCCTTCGACGAGCTCACCACGCTGCAGAACTCCCGCGGCTACCAGGAGGAGTCCCTGGAGCGGACCCGGCGCTGGGCCGAGCGGTGCATCACCGAGCACTTCCGGCTCACGGACCAGCGCGCCGGCAAGCCCTACCAGGCCCTGTTCGGGGTTATCCAGGGCGCCCAGTACGAGGACCTGCGGCGCAAGGCCTGCCGAGACCTCGGCGCGATGAACTTTGACGGCTTCGGCATCGGCGGCGCGCTGGAGAAGGAGAACCTCGGCACGATCGTGCGCTGGTGCAACGAGGAGCTGCCGGAGAACAAGCCGCGGCACCTGCTGGGCATCTCCGAACCGGACGACATCTTCACCGCAATCGAGAACGGTGCGGACACGTTCGACTGCGTCTCCCCCACCCGGGTGGCCCGCAACTCGGCGTTCTACCACCCCACCGGCCGGTACAACCTCTCCGGCGCCAAGTACAAGCGCGACTTCGGCCCGCTCCAGGAGGACTGCGACTGCTACGCCTGCCTGAACTACTCGCGGGCCTACATCCACCACCTGTTCAAGGCCAAGGAGATGGTCTCGGCCACGCTGATCTCGATCCACAACGAGCGCTTCGTGGTGAAAATGGTCGACGACGCCCGGCTCGCCATCGAGGCCGGCAACTTCTTCGAGTTCAAGGCCGAAACCCTGGGGAAGTACTACTCCTAGGCCGCCCCGGCGCCGTGGCAGGCGCCGCCCGGCCCGGCCTCGCCGTCCACCTCGCCGGAAGCCTGCAGGGCCGGCACCTCCCCCGCCGTCGAGGTCGCCGGAACCGTGCCAGATCGCCGGAAGGGTTCGGCGATCTCGCAGCAGTCCGGCGACCTCGTGAGACCTCGTGGCTTCCCCGGCCGTCAGTTCGTGAGGTGCAGCGACGCCGAGAGCGCCGCGTCGGCGTCGCGCAGGACCTTGGCCGCCACCTGCAGGCCCTCGATCCGTCCCAGGGAGATGTCCTCGTGCTCGATGTTGACGAGCATGTTGGGGTCCACCTCATACAGCGCGCGCAGGAACTCGGTCCAATAAGCGGTGTCGTGACCGCGGCCCAGGGCCACGAAGTCCCACGCGGAGTCCTTGGGCCATTCGTTGGCCCACTCGTCGCCGCCGAGGTTGGTGCGGTTTTCCTCCGGGGAGAGCCGGCGGAAGCTGTTGTCGAGGACTCCGTAGAGCGCGGCGTTCTCCTTGTTGACGCGGACGTCCTTCGCCGCTGCCTGGAAGACCAGCGGGCCGAGTTCGCGTACCACGGCGACCGGATCCATCTGCTGCCAGAACAGGTGGGAGGCGTCCAGTTCGACGCCGACATGGGTCGCGCCGGTCAGCTCGATGAGCTTGCGGACATCGGCGGTGTTGAACACGATGTTCTGCGGGTGCAGTTCCAGGGCCACCTTCACGCCGTGGTCCGCGGCGAGGCGGTCGGTTTCCTTCCAGAAGGCCGCCGCGATGCCCCACTGGTAGTCCAGTACGTCCAGGGCCGCCGAGTTCCAGGCGTTGACGACCCAGTTCACCGTCGTGGCGCCGGGCTCCCCGCCGGGCAGGCCGGACATGGTGACCACCCGGTCCTGGCCCAGCCGGTGCGCCAGCCGGATGGAGCGGCGGATGTCCTCGGCGTGCTTTTCGCCGATTTCACGCTTGGGGTGCAGCGGGTTGCTGTTGCAGTTCAGGCCGGCAATCGAGACGCCCGTACCCTCGAAGATGGCGAGGTAGTCGTCCCGGGCCGCGTCGCTCTCCAGGATCTGGTCCATGGTGGGGACGTGGACGGCCGGCAGGAATCCGCCGGTGTTGATTTCGATTCCGGTCAGCCCGAGGTCCGCGATGACCTTCAGGGCCTCCGGAAGCGGGCGGTCGTGCAGGATTGCGTTGTAGACACCGAGTTTCATAGCGTGATTTTCTTTCCGTTGTTGAGCGCGGATTCCGTGACGGCACCGAGCAGTTCCATGTTGCGCACGCCCTCGTCGAAGGTGGCGCAGCGCGGCAGGGACTCCGCCTCGCTGAGACCGGCGACTTCCTCCAGGAAGGCCCGGGCCTGATAGCCGAAGGCGTCGTTCTGGCCAAAGCCAACGCTGGGCGCGTCCATGGCCAGGCCACCGGCGATGTAGGGGTGTCCTGGACCGAGGATGACCTGGCGGTAGCCGTTTTCGTTGGCCGGCCCGTCGTTGAGGAACAGTTCGATTTCGGCCGGGCGGCGCTGGTCGAACCGGGCGGCGCCGTTCTCACAAAAGACCTCAAAGATCAGGCTGTTGGCGTGCCCGGCCGCGACGCGGGAGACCTCGAAGCCTCCGGCGCCGTTCCCGAACTCGGCGGAGAACACCGCGTAGTCATCGTTTTCGACGGGCTCGAACGTGTCGCTGACCGCGGCGTGGTCGTGGCCCATGACGGCGCCCAGCGGCAGCGGGCGCTTGTCGATCACTGTGCTGAGGCGTCCTCCGCTGATGGACTTGATGTCGCCGCAGAGGAACTCGGCGACGTACGTGAGGTGGCTTCCGACGTCGGCCAGCGCACCGGAACCGGGGCCGCCCTTGTAGCGCCAACTCATGGGGGCCGAGGGGCTGAAACCGTAGTCGGTCCAGTAGCGGCCGCTGAAGTGCAGGACCTTGCCCAGGACACCGGAGCGGATGAGGTCGCGGATGTAGGCGATGCCCGGCGTGCGGCGGAAGGTGAACCCGATCCGGGCAATCGAACTGGCGTTACGGGCGGCCTCTGCCATGGCGCGGGCATCCTCGATGGAGTCGCTCAGCGGCTTTTCGCACAGGACGTGCTTGCCGGCGGCCAGCAGGCCTTCCACCACTTCGCGGTGCAGGGAGTTCGCGATCACAACGCTCACGACGTCGATGTCGTCGGCCTCGGCGATCGCCCGCCACGACGTGTCATTGCGTTCATAACCAAAACGCTTCGCCGCGAGGGATCCGAACTCGGCGTTGACATCGCCGATGGAGACCAGCCGGATGGGAGGAAGAACCGGGCTGTACAGCGCGGACGCCGTCCGATATGCGGCCGCGTGCGCCTTTCCTGCCATTCCGGCGCCGATTACGGCAACTCCTAGACTGTCAGCCATCGATTTCTCCTTTGAAATTCGGCCAGGCCGACGGCCCGACGTTAGAAAATTGGAGCGCTACAAAAATTGGCGCTGATAAGAGCGTATCCATGTGCATATGTCCTGTCAATGGTTGGGCGGTTATCCTCGGATGAGACATGAAAGGCTCTGCATATGACGCTGAACACCTCTCGATCCCGCCGCCCGACGATCTACGACGTCGCCAAGAGCGCCGGCGTCTCCCCGTCGCTGGTCTCACTCGTGCTGCAGAACCCGTCGAAGGTCAGCCAGAAGCGCCGGGAGGCCGTCCGGACGGCCATGGCAGAGCTGGGCTACCGCCCGAGCCGCGCGGCGACCACGCTCGCCAGCAGCCAGACGAAAAGCATCGGGCTCGTCATTGACGACTTCCGGAACCTCTGGTTCGTGGACCTCCTGCGCGGCATGGAATCCGCCCTCTCTCCGCACGGCTACCAGGTCACCCTCGCAGACTCCCGCCCGGGCGAGAACCGCATCACGGAAGCCGCCGACGGGCTGTTGTCCATGCACGTGGCAGGCCTCGTCATCGCCGCCGAGCCGAGCGAGTCCATGATGGCCGGGACTTGGGTGCCCGCCGTCGTCGCCGGCTGGCGGGACGGCGTTCCGGCCGGCGCCGATCTCATTACTAACGACGACGACGGCGGGGGCCGGCTGGCGGCGGAGCACCTGCTGGGGTTGGGGCACACGCGGATCGGACACGTATCCGGCTCCGGCGGCGCCGCTGCCCACCGGAGGGAAGGCTTCCGCAGCCGGGTTGTGGAGGCCGGAGTCGAGGTCCGGATCGCCGGCGAATCCCAGGGGACCTCGGAGGAGGACGGCTATGTTGCCGCCTGCTGGCTTCTGGAACACTTCCCGGACACGACCGCCCTCTTCGCCGCCAACGATGCCATGGCGCTGGGCGCCCTTGCCGCCGTCAAGACCCGCGGCCTTTCCGTCCCGGCAGACATCTCCGTGATCGGCTACGACAACTCCCAGCTGGCCAAGTCGCGGTACCTGGATCTGACGTCCGTGGATAACCGCAGCGACGTGGTCGGCGTCGAGGTGGCCAACACGCTGCTGGCGCGGATCCAGGACCCCACCCTCGAACCCAAGCGCCAGCTGATCGAACCTTTACTCGTCATCCGCGGCACGACGGCCCACATTTCCGGCTGAACCGGCAGTTCCTCCCGCCGTCGGTCCGGGCCTCCCGGGCCTGCCGCCGTCGGTCGGGCCTCCCGGCCTCCCGCCGTCGAACTCGCCGACAATTTACGGCGAGGCCGCCGTGATCCGGCGATCTGGCCACAAGCCGGTCGGTGCGGCTGCCTGGCGTTTTCCACATAGCGATATTGGGGCCTGCCGCCCGTTTGCCCGGGGACTGAAGCTGAAGGCATGATTCAGAACCGATTGCTGGCCTTGCCGCCGGCGGGCAACCTCTGGCGGACCGAACAACTCCTCGATCTCGGCTACGGTTCGCGCGCCATCCGTGCATTGCTGGACGCGGGCGGCCTTGTCCGGCTCCGGCACGGCTGCTACATCCGCGCCAGCCTCTGGAATGCCCAGCCCCCGGACGCCCGGAGCCGGCAACTCATTTTCGCCCACGCCCACGGAACGCGGACGACGTCGACTGGCAGCTTCCTGTACAGCCACACGTCCGCGGCGCGCCTCCGCCGCCTCTATCTGTGGGACGTGGACGACGCCATCCATCTCCTTCAGAAGGTGCACCCGTCCAATGAGCGTCACGGCAAGGATGTGCGCTGCCACACGCGTCCGTTCGCCGAACACGACATCGACGTCGTGAACGGCCTTCGAACGACGTCCCTGGAACGGACAATTGCCGACTGCGCCATGCTGCTGGGTTACAGGCAGGCATTGATCCTCACAGACCATGGGCTTCGCCTGGGTGCCGATGCTGCCGTCCTGCAGGCCATGGCCGATGCGCTGGATGGCCGGCGAGGGATCCGGACGTTCCGCCGCGTCCTCGCCACAGCCGATCCACGCTCCGAATCTCCCGGCGAGACCCTGGCCCGCGAGCTGATCCTGCGGCTCCGGATCAAGCCTCCTGAGCCGCAGTTGGAAGTATCAAGCCGCGCCGGACGCCACCGGCTGGATTTTGCGTGGAAGGAGGAGAAGATCGCCCTCGAGTTCGACGGTAGGACCAAGTACTTCGACTACAGACCCACGGCCGAGGTGATCTTCGAGGAACGGCGCCGGGAGAAGGCACTGATGGATGAGGGTTGGCGCTTCGTCCGCGTTGAGTGGCAGCACCTGTTCCGGGAGCAGGAGTTCAAGAGCCGGCTGCTTCGAGCCCTGACCGGGCGTTCAGGAGCCTGATACGGCGCCGACCCGCGAATTCGCCGCGACGTTCCGGGGTCGCCGTGGCCTTGCGGCGATGCCGCAGCGTTCCGGCGGGCTGGTCACAGGCAGCAGGGGACGCCCCCGCCCCGGTGCACCCGCCCTGCCCCTGTCAACACTCCCGGCCTGGTGGCAGGATGGGGCCATGGAGGAGACGGATGCCTGACACCGCGGTTTCCACTCGCGCCCTCGTCAAGCGGTACCGCGATGTCACCGCCGTCGACTCGCTCGACCTCGACGTCCGCCGAGGCGAGATTTACGGGTTCCTCGGCAGGAACGGGGCGGGTAAGACGACCACGATCCGCATGGTGCTCGGCCTGATCCGTCCGAGTAGTGGCGACATTGCGGTGCTCGGCCGGCGCATCCGGCCCGGCGAGACGAAAGTCTTCTCGAAGATCGGTTTCCTGGTCGAGACAGCGACTGCCTACCCCAACCTCACTGTGCGCGAGAACTTGGATATCCAGCGGCGCCTTACCAGTTCGCCGCCGCGCGCGGTCGCCGACTCGATCGGGCTGCTGCGCCTCGATGCCTACGCGGACCGGCGGGCCGGGCAACTCTCACTCGGCAACAAGCAGCGCCTCGCACTCGCCCGCGCGCTGCTGCACTCCCCCGAACTGCTGGTGCTCGACGAGCCCGCCAACGGCCTCGACCCGGCCGGCATCGTCGAGATCCGTGAGCTGCTCCGCTCGCTCGCGGACGAACGCGGCGTCACTGTCTTCATGTCGAGTCACATCCTCGCCGAGATCGCCCATCTGGCGGATCGCATCGGCATCGTCCACGACGGCCGCCTCATCGAGGAGTCGTCGCGCGATGAACTCGCCGCGAAGGCGCGCGCCTTCGCAACTGAGGCCTACACGCCGGAGGAGCGCGAGCAGGCGCTGCTCACGCTGGATCTCGAGCGCTACTTCCTCGCGCGCACCGGGGACCGCCCGGTAAGTGGCTCGTCGTCCACGGCCGGCGATGCCTGATGTTTGGTCAGGTTCTCGCCACCGAGTTCAGGAAGCTCCATCATTCCAAGGCGCCGTGGGCCACCCTGGCCGTGCTCGGGCTGATGCCGCTCGGGATCGCTCTGTTCATGTGGATCGTGCGCGAACCGGGGCGGGCGGCCGAGTTGGGTCTTCTGGGCACCAAAGCCAACCTCGCCGGGCTCGAGGCCACGTGGCCCGAATACTTCTACATGCTCACGCTGATCATTGGCGTCGGCGGGATGCTGCTGCTGGCGTTCATCGTCGCCTACCTGTTCGGCCGGGAGTACCGTGATGCCACTGCCAAGAACATGCTGGCGCTGCCCGTGGCCCGTCATTGGTTCGCCCTGGCCAAGCTGGCGGTCGCGGCGGCGTGGTGGATGGCGCTCGTCGTCATAGTCCTGATTGAGGCGCTGGGGATCGGGCTGGCGATGGGGCTCCCGGGGTTCTCGGCGGCGCTGGCCGGGACCGGAATCGCGAATGTTTTCCTCGCTGCCGTGATTTCGTTCCTGCTCGCGCCGGTGATCTCCTGGATCGCCGTCTGGAGCCGAGGCGAAGTGGCTCCCATCGCGTTCTCGCTCGTGATGCTGGCCCTTGGAAATCTCTTCGGCAGGACCGGCTGGGCGGAGTGGTTCCCCTATTCGATCGTCCCGCTCCTGATCGGTGTGGTGGCCGATCCGGTGGACTCGCTTCCGGCGGCCAGCTATGTGGTGCTCACGGGGACGTTCGCAGTGGGCATCGCCGCCACACTGCTGCAACTGCGGTTCGCGGACAACGCCCAGTAGGCTCCGAGTCGCGAATTCGCCGCTGTGCTGCGGGGTCGCCGCAACCGTGCGGCGACCCCGCAGCATTCCGGCGACCCGGGCGCCGATACGTTCAGCGCGGCGGCACTACCTTCCTGGATCCGGCGAGGGCCAAAGGAGCGGCCATGTGAAAAGGATGCCGAACCAGAGCAGCAGTCATATTGTTCATGAAATGCCTGTTCATCAGCACAATGCGGGCGGTTTTAGCGGGATGGCAGGATGGAACCATGACTTCTACCGCATTCGATGCCGCCGTCTTGACTGCTTCCGATCCCGGTGCCGCCGCCACCGCCGGCACCGCCTCTTCCCCCGCCGTCGCCCTGACCATCGCAGGCTCTGAAGCGACCGGCGGGGCCGGCGCGCAGGCTGACCTGAAGACGTTCCAAGAACTCGGCGTCTTCGGGATCGCGAACCTGACCTGCATCGTTTCGTTCGACCCCAAGGACAACTGGAACCACCGTTTCGTCCCGGTGGACCAGCAGGTCATCGCCGACCAGTTGGAGGCGACGACGGCGGCCTACGGTGCCGCGTCCGGCGCACCGGCCGTGCTGGATACCGTCAAGATCGGCATGCTGGGGAGCCCCGCGACGATCTCGACCGTGGCCGCGGCGCTGGCCGCCGGGCAGTTCGCCAACGTGGTGCTCGATCCAGTGCTGATCTGCAAGGGCCAGGAGCCGGGGCACGCCCTGGACACCGACCAGGCGCTCAAGTCCCGAATCCTGCCGCTGGCCACTTTCGTCACGCCGAACCACTTCGAGGCCGAGTCGCTCTCCGGGCTGGAAATCACCGACGTCGAGTCGCTCAAGGCCGCCGCGGTCCGCATCCACGAACTCAGCGGCGCCGCCGTCCTCGCCAAGGGCGGCGTGCGGCTGGAGGGCCCGGACGCCGTCGACGTCTACTACGACGGCGAAACCCTGGAGGTTCTCTCCGCCCCGAAGGTGGGCGACGTGGCCGTGTCCGGCGCCGGGTGCTCGCTGGCCGCGGCCGTGACGGCCGAGCTCGCCAAGGGCGCGACGCCGCTGGCTGCGGCCCGCACGGCCAAGGCGTTTGTGACCGCGGGAATCCGGAACCGGGTGGCCTCAGGTGCCCCGTTCGACGCGCTCTGGCAGGGCGGACCGCGCTAAGTCGCCGCAGGGGGCGCCGGACGGAACGGCTGACCGCCACAAACCGCCCAATTCGCCGGAAAGCCGCCAGTTCGCCGGAAGCCTCCGGCGAACTCGCGAGGCTCCGGCGAACTCGAGAAATCCCGAGGCTCCGGAGGCACCGGCGAACCGAGCGGGCCTCAGCGCCGCGGGATGTTGCGCAGGTTGCTCCGGGCCATGCTGACGGCCTCGCCGGCGCCCCGGTTGAGGACCACCTTGGACATGGCCGTGGCAAAGCCCAGGACCTGCGCGCCCTTGATCTTCGGCGGGAGGGACAGCGCCTTGGGGTCGGTGATGAGCTCCACGAGGGACGGCCCGGGGTGCGCGAAGGCCTCCCGGTACGCGGCCTCGATGCGGGACGGGTCCGTGACGCGGACGGCGTGGAATCCCAGGGCCCGGGCGACGTCGGCATAGTTGGCGTCCGGGACGTCCACGCCGAAGTCGGGCAGCCCGTCGACGAGCATTTCAAGTTTCACCATGCCCAGCGTGGAGTTGTTGAAGACCACCACATTGATCGGCAGCCGGTGCGCGGCAGCCGTGATGAGCTCGCCCAGCAGCATGGACAGGCCGCCGTCGCCGGAGACCGAAACCACCTGCCGGCCCGGGTAGGCCAGTTGGGCGCCGATCGCGTGCGGCAGCGCGTTGGCCATGGAGCCGTGCAGGTAGGACCCGATCAGCCGGCGGGTGCCCAGCGGGTTGATGTACCGCGCGGTCCAGACGTTGCACATGCCGGTGTCCGCGGTGAAGATCGCGTCATCGGCCGCTATCTGGTCGAGCAGCGATGCCGCGTATTCCGGGTGGATCGGCTGCTTCTTGCCCACGTTCCGGGTGTACGCGCCGACGGCTTTGTTCATGAGCCGGTCGTGTTTCTTCAGCATCGCGTCCAGGAATCGGCGGCTTTTCTTGGGCGTAAGCAGCGGCATGAGGGCAGCGAGCGTGGGGAGGACCTCGCCGTGCACGGCGACGTCGACGTCGGTCCGCCGCCCCAGCCTGTGGGCGGCCCGGTCCACCTGCGCCGTACGGGTGCCCGGGAGGAACTGGTCATAGGGGAAGTCGGTGCCGAGCAGGATCAGCAGGTCCGCATCCTCGATGCCCTCGGCCGCCGCGCCGTAGCCCAGCAGCCCGGTCATCCCGATGTCGTAGGGGTTGTCGTACTGCATGAAGTCCTTGCCGCGGAGCGAGTGGCCGATTGGCGCCCCGATCAGCTCGGCGAGCGCCACCACCTCGTCGTGCGCGCCCTCGACGCCGGCCCCGGCAAAGATGGCCACCTTCCCGGCGGCATTGATGGCGTCCGCCAGCTCCTGCACGCTGGCGGGGTCCGGAGTCAGCGTCGCCGGCCGGAAGGCGGCCGGGGCCGGGGTGGGAGCGGTCGCTTCGAGGCCGGCGATATCCCCCGGAAGGGTCACGACGGCGACGCCCCGGAGCCCCACGGCGTGCTGGATGGCGCTGTGCATGACCCGCGGCGCCTGTTCGGCGGTACTGACCAGCTCGGAGTAGACCGAGCATTCGTTGAAGAGCCGGTCCGGGTGGGTTTCCTGGAAGAAACTGCTGCCGATCTGCTTGCTTGGGATGTGCGAGGCGATGGCCAGCACCGGCGCCCCGGAGCGGTTGGCGTCGTACAGCCCGTTGATCAGGTGCAGGTTGCCCGGGCCGCAGGAGCCGGCGCACACAGCCAGCCGACCGGTCAGCTGGGCTTCCGCCGCCGCGGCGAAGGCGGCGGCTTCTTCGTGCCGGACATGGATCCAGTCAATGCCGCCCTGCTGCGAGCCGCCGGTCGTGCGGACGGCGTCGACGATCGGGTTGAGGCTGTCCCCCACGATCCCGTAAATGCGCTGCACGCCGGCAGCCTGGAGTTGTTCGATGAGCTGGGTGGCAAGTTCCTTGGCCATGGGTGCACGCTCCCGCGAAGATCGATGGGCTGACACAGGCCAATATAGTCTTCCCGGCATGGCGGGGGCCCAGACTTCCGGGTGTCGGCGTACGGGAGGTGGCCCTGTGCGGCCCGGTTTTTCCACATACGGCTGCCCGTCCTTGAGGCCCCGCGTTCCCAACTCATAGCGTTTTGGTAGATGGTCCGCGTCTTGCCACAACCCAGAGTGAGGATTGATTTTGGCCAAGAAATCACGTCGTCAGCCGACACGTCGGAGCCCCAGCGGGCGCGGGACCGGGAAACCCGCCCCCGGACCAGCTCCCGCTGCGTCGAACCCAGGCGAACAGGAACAGGGTCCCCTGATCGCATTTGTGCATTGGCACCGGGAGCACGGGATCTTGCCAGACGTTGTTCCCGTTCTGGAGCAATTGACCACGTTCTTCCCGATTTACGCCGAAATCTCTGGCGGCGCCGCAGTGACCGCAATGGACCCCGGTCTTATCGCTGAATTCGTGGACGCGCTCAATGAGCACGATGCCGATATTGCATCCTTTTTCTCTGCCTCACTGTTTGCATACATGCACTTCCTGAAGGACACCGGGCGCTGGACCGGCACTGACGAAAGCCACCGGGTTTTGCATGACGTCCTCCACCACGGAGTGCTCAACGAGAAATGTCTCGCCGCAGGGCGGCCGCGCAAGCGAGCCGGCAACGGTCGTCAGGTCCCCCGCAACAGTGCGTGAGCGTCACGAGAGATCCGACGAAAACTGCGGGGGCGTCGTGCGGCAAGCCACAGAACCTGCGCCGCTCAGCTCCCGGAGTGGGCCTGCAGGAACGAGTACACCTCGGTCTCGTCCACGCCGGGGAAGGCGCCCGGCGGCATGGCGGCGAGCAGGTGGGAGTGGGCCCGGGCCGAGGGCCAGGCGTTCCCGGCCCACTCGGCCGTCAGTGACGCCGGCGGGCGGCGGCAGCAGCTTTCGTCCGGGCACGTGGACTTGGACCGCTCGGTGGTGTCCCGGCCGCGGAACCACTTCACATGCGCATACGGGACCCCGACCGAGAGCGAGAACTCGCCGTTGGCGGAGCGCTCCGTCCGGGCCGTGCACCAGTACGTCCCGGCCGGGGTGTCGGTGTACTGGTTGTAGGCGCTGAACTTGTCCGGGACGTCGAAGACCACCCGCGAGGTCCAGTTTTTGCAGGACGGCTGGCCCTCGATCGCGCCGGTGTGGTCCTGCGGGAACGTGACGCCGTCGTTCTCGTAGGCCTTGTAGATGATGCCGCTCTTGTGGGTCTTCTGAAAGTGCGTGCGGATGTCCAGGTGCTGGGTGGCGAGGTTGGTGAACCGGTGCGCCGCGGTCTCGTAGGAGACGGCGAAGGCGTCCCGGATGTCCTCGACGGCGATCTCCTTGGCCTGCTTGGCCCGCTGCAGGAACTCCACCGTGGCCTGCTCGGGCAGCAGGAGGGCGGCGGCGAAGTAATTCGTGGCCACGCGCTGCATTAGGAAGTCCCGGTAGTTCGACGGCGTCTGGTGGCACAGCACGTAGTGGCCCAGGGCCTGCAGCAGCACGGATCTGGGGTCGTGGTCGCTGCGGGCGTTCTGCGTGAGGTAAATTCTGCGGTTCTTAAGATCCGTCACCGAGCGGGTGGAATGCGGCAGGTCCCCCACGTGATGGAGGCTGAACCCGAGGTGCCCGGCGATGTCCGCGATGACGTGGTGGGAGAGAGGTCCGCTCGTGTGGCCCACCGAGGCCAGGACCTTCTGCGCCTCGGCCTCGTACTCCGGGAAGTAGTTGTTCCGCTCCCGCATCATGGCCCGGAGGCCCCCGTTGGCGCGGCGGGCCTCCTCCGGCGTCGCAACCTGCTCGTTGAGCCGGCGCTCAAGCTCGTGCTGCAGGCCCACCATGGACTCCAGCACATCCATGGGAAGCCGTGAGCTGATGCGGATTTTCGGCAGGTTGAGGGACTCGTAAATGGGGCTGCGCTGGTAGCGTTCCAGCTCGATTTCCAGCGCGGCGCGGCGGTTGGGCGGCTCCGCGCCGAGGAGCTCGTCGATGCTGACCCCGAGGGCCGCGGCAAGCTGCTGGAGCAGTCCGAGCTTGGGTTCGCGCTTGCCGTTTTCGATCAGGCTCAGCTGGCTGGGGGCGGTCCCGACGGCGGCGCTCAGGGCGTCGAGCGTAAGGCCCGCCGCCTTGCGCAGGTGGCGGACGCGGCGGCCCATGCTGATCACGTCCACCTCGGGCACGGCGGGCGAGGGCAGGGACGAAGCTTGGCGGTTCCAGCTGGCGGGATGCATTTATTGAGAATATGCGAAGAAGTGCATTTCTTTCCATAGCTTTGGTCTAGAAACCCCTTGGAAAGTGCAGAAAAGTAGTTCTCACGGAAAGATTCATATCCGGGAACCACCAGCCAGGATCTGCAGTGACGCAGGCCGGCCGGCCCGGACCCACCAAGGAGACAAAGATGACTGCAGCATTTGAGCCCACCCAGCAGACGCCCGAACAGCAGGCCGCCGCACTGGAGCTCGAGTGGGCCGCCAACCCGCGCTGGGAAGGTGTGACCCGTGACTACAAGGCCTCCGACGTCGTCCGCCTCCGCGGCCGCGTCTCCGAAGAACACACGCTGGCCCGCCGCGGTTCCGAAAAGCTCTGGAAGCAGCTCACCGAAGAGCACAGCACCGGCGAGTACACCAATGCCCTGGGCGCCCTGACCGGAAACCAGGCCGTGCAGCAGGTCAAGGCCGGGCTCCGGGCCATCTACCTCTCCGGCTGGCAGGTCGCCGCGGACGCCAACAACTCCGGCCACACCTACCCGGACCAGTCGCTGTACCCCGCCAACTCGGTGCCCACCGTCGTCCGCCGCATCAACAACGCCCTGCTCCGCGCGGACCAGATTGAGTTCTCCGAGGGCATTCAGACGGTCGAAGACTGGATGGTCCCGATCGTGGCCGACGCCGAGGCCGGCTTCGGCGGCCCCCTGAACGCCTACGAGCTCATGAAGTCCATGATCCAGGCCGGCGCCGCGGGCGTGCACTGGGAAGACCAGCTCGCCTCGGAGAAGAAGTGCGGCCACCTCGGCGGCAAGGTCCTGATCCCCACCCAGCAGCACGTCCGGACGCTGAACGCGGCCCGCCTGGCCGCCGACGTGGCCGGCACGCCGTCGGTCATCATCGCCCGCACCGACGCGGAGGCCGCCACCCTGATCACCTCCGACGTCGACGAGCGCGACCAGGAATTCATCCTCCGCGAAGGCGGACAGCCGGTCCGCACCCCCGAGGGCTTCTACAAGGTCCGCAACGGGATCGAACCCTGCATCGCCCGCGCCAAGGCCTATGCCCCGTACTCGGACCTCATCTGGATGGAGACCGGCACCCCGGACCTGGAGCTGGCCCGCAAGTTCGCCGAATCCGTCAAGGCCGAGTTCCCGGACCAGATGCTCTCCTACAACTGCTCGCCGTCGTTCAACTGGCGCAAGCACCTCGACGACGCCACGATCGCGAAGTTCCAGCGCGAACTCGGCGCCATGGGCTTCACGTTCCAGTTCATCACCCTGGCCGGCTTCCACGCCCTGAACTACTCGATGTTCGACCTCGCCCACGGCTACGCCCGGGAAGGCATGAGCGCCTACGTCGAGCTGCAGGAGAAGGAATTCGCCTCCGAGTCCCGCGGCTACACCGCGACCAAGCACCAGCGCGAAGTCGGCACCGGCTACTTCGACGACATCGCGACCGCGCTCAACCCGAACGCATCCACCCTGGCCCTGGTGGGATCCACCGAAGAAGGCCAGTTCCACTAATCCCAGCCTTCCCCGCCCGTTGCCCTATCACTTATGGTCCTCATCGGCCGTCTTTGGGGACCAAAAGTGATAGGGCAACGGCGGACTTTCAAGGAGCAACTCCCATGAACAGCTTCACTGACAACTTCACTATCAACGGGATCACGTTGACTGCTCAGCCGATTTGCCGGCAGAGCGAGGTCCTGACGCCGGACGCACTTGCTTTTGTTGCCAAGCTGCACCGGGCAACGGCCGGGCGTCGGCAGGAGCTGCTGCAGGCACGGCAGGACCGCCGCCAGCAGATCTCCAAGGGCCAGGATCCGCGGTTCCTGCGTGAGACCGAGTCCGTCCGCAACGATCCGAACTGGCGCGTCGCTCCCCCGGCCCCGGGCCTGGAGGACCGCAGGGTGGAAATCACCGGGCCGGTGGATAAGAAGATGACCATCAACGCGCTGAACTCCGGCGCCAAGGTGTGGCTCGCGGACATGGAGGACTCCTCCACCCCGTCCTGGCGCAACGTGATCCAGGGCCAGCTGAACCTCACGGACGCGCTGGAGCGCAGGATCGACTTCACCTCGCCCGAGGGCAAAGAGTACAAGCTGCGCCCGGCCGGGGAGCTGCCCACGATCGTGGTCCGTCCCCGCGGCTGGCACCTGCCGGAAAAGCACATGCTCATCGACGGCACGCCGATCGCCGGCGGGATCGTGGACTTCGGACTGTACTTCTTCCACAACGCCCGCCGCCTGATCGCCCAGGGCAAGGGGCCGTACTTCTACCTGCCCAAGATCGAGAACCACCTCGAGGCCCGGCTGTGGAACGACATCTTCATCCTGGCCCAGGACCTGCTGGACATCCCGCAGGGCACCATCCGCGCCACTGTGCTGATCGAGACCATCACCGCGGCCTTCGAGATGGAGGAGATCCTTTACGAACTGCGCGACCACGCCGCGGGCCTGAACGCCGGCCGCTGGGACTACATCTTCTCCCTGATCAAGAACTTCCGCACCCGCGGCCCGCGCTTCGTGCTCCCGGACCGCGGCCAGGTCACCATGACCCAGCCGTTCATGCGCGCCTACACCGAACAGCTGGTCCGGGCCTGCCACAAGCGCGGCGCCATGGCCATCGGCGGGATGGCCGCGGCCGTCCCCAACCGCAAGGATGCCGAGGCCAACGCAATCGCCATCGAGAAGGTCCGCGCCGACAAGACCCGGGAGGCCGCCGACGGCTTTGACGGCTCGTGGGTGGCGCACCCGGACCTGGTGCCGGTCTGCCGCGAGGTGTTCGACGGCGTCCTCGCCGGCCGCCCGAACCAGCTGGAGCGCCTCCGCGAGGACGTCACGCCGGACGACCGCGCGCTGATCGACATTGCCTCCACCACGGGGACCATCACCGAACAGGGCATCCGGAACAACATCGAAGTGGGAATCCGCTACATCGAGTCCTGGCTGCGCGGCAACGGCGCCGTGGCCATCCACAACCTGATGGAGGACGCCGCCACCGCGGAGATCTCCCGATCGCAGCTGTGGCAGTGGATCTTCTCCCGCGCCATCACGGACCACGGCGACGTGGTGACCCGCGAGTGGGTGGAGGACATGCTGGACGAGGAATTCGCCAAGCTGGAGCGGTTCGAAGGGGACCGATTCGCCGACGCGCGGGACATCTTCGAGGAGGTCGCGCTCGGCAACGAGTTCCCGGCCTTCCTGACGCTGCCGGCCTACGACCGCTTCCTGCACGAAGCGCGCGACGGCGCCGAGCTCAGCGAGACGGCCACGCTCATCCCGGCGTAGCCCCCAAAATTCCGTCAGCTGGGCTGCCCGCCCTTCGCAACAGGCAGCCCGAAATCCGGGTGGCGGCCCAGCAACGGAACACCCTGCAGCCGACAAAGGCGTCGAACTGACAGTTAGGGCCCATGTTTTCAATAAAACATGGGCCCTAACTGTGTTCCCGCACCACCCTGGCGGGGGCGGAGGCGTCCGGAGCGGGAGAGTGGTCTAGTGCGGTTTCGGCACGCGGCGCAGGGACAGCGCGGTGCCCAGGATGAACGCAGCCACGGAGCAGAGGATCAGGAGCAGCGGGCCGGTCCAGGCGCCGGAGACCCCGTGGACGTAACCCAGCAGCGTCGGCGCCACGGCCCCGAAGGAGTACCCGGTCCCCTGGACGATGGCGGACATCCGGGCCGCCGAAGCCTGGTCCCGGGCCAGCCGGATGATGGCGAGAAAGATCAGCGTGATCCCGCCGCCCTGGGCCACCCCGCCGAGGGAACACCACAGCCACCACAGCTCCGGTGCCAGCAGCAGGCCCACGGGAACCGTGAGCCACAGCAGTCCCAGGGTGAGGCCCACCGCCGTCGTGCTGGCGAAGCGGGCCGCCAGCGGGACGCCCAGTCCGCCCACAATGGCGAGGATCTGGAAGAGCGAGGACCCGGCGCCGGCGGCCGACGGCGCCATGCCGAGCTCGTCGGCGAGCAGGCTGGGCAGCCAGGCGGTGACCCCGTAGTAGGAGAACGCCTGGCCGGCGAACCCGAGGGTCAGAGCCGCCGTGATCCACCGGGACGTGAGCTTGCCGGCCGGGCGGCCGGGGTGCGCCGCTGGGATGGCCTCAGGAATGAAGGCCCGGCGGCCGACGGCGATCACCCATACCGCGCCCGCCGCCACCGCGAACAGACCGCTCGCGGCAATCGCGGGCCGCCAGCCCAGCAGCCCGGCCAGCGGCGCGGACACCATGGAGGTGAGGAACGAGCCGATGTTGAGAGCCGCGGTGTAGGTGCCCATCGCCGCGCCCTGCCGGGCCGGGGTGAAGTCCCGCCGGATGATCAACGGAACCACGATGTTGCCGATCGTGATGGACACGCCCAGGATCACGGTACCCAGCATCACGAGGGATCCGCCGCCCGCCGAGCGGACCACGACGCCGAGGAGCACGCCGAGCAGGGTCAGGGTAATGGCGAACTCGGGCCCCAGCCTGCGGCCGGCCAGGGACGCCAGCGGGGCGGCCAGGGCGAAGCACAGTACCGGGATCCCGGTCAGGAACCCCAGTTCTACCGGGGTGAACCCGAGATCGTGCTGCATCTGCGCAACCACCGGGGCCACGGCCACCAGGGGGCCGCGCATGTTCAGCGCGATGAGGCCGATCGAGAGCATGAGGAGCCAGCCGCGCGGCGCCCGGGCCAGGTCGCTCATGGAGCGGGCCGATGCCCGGCGGCCGGGAAGAAATATGGTTTCATCAGTCCCATTGCTATCACGGGCCCGTGCGGCAGCCGCGGAATGTGACGCTTCGCTGGACTCCGCTTCCGCCGACACCGCATGAGTTGACGCTTCCGGTGGCACGCCCTAGCCCGTGGCCTGCAGGGTTGCCTCGATCACGGCGGGCGAGAGCACGTGCTGGGTGACCATCTGGCTGGCGCCGAGGATGGCCGCCTCCTCTCCGGCCTTGGACAGGCCGATCCGCAGGTGCGTCGTGGCCAGGGGCAGCGAGCGCCGGTAGACCACTTCACGGACCCCGGCCATGAGGTGCTCCCCGGCCTGGCCGAGGCTTCCGCCGATCACAATCACCGACGGGTTCAGGAGGTTCACAACGGTGGAGAGGACGTCGCCGAGGTCCCTGCCGGCCTGCCGCAGCGCCTGGATGGCCAGCCGGTTACCGTCTGCGACCAGGCGCAGGACATCGCCGCCGTCGCGCGCCGGCAGGCCTTGGTCCGTCAGCGCCTTGGCGACGGCGGGCCCGGACGCCAGGGCTTCCAGGCACCCGTAGTTGCCGCAGCGGCACAGCACGTCGTCCCCGCGCGGAACCCGGACGTGGCCGAGGTCGCCGGCCGTTCCGTTGGCCCCGCGCTGGAGCTGGCCGCTGCTGATGATGCCCGCACCGATGCCGGTGGCCACCTTGATGAACAGGAAATTCTCGTCTTCAGGCCAGTGCGCCGTGCGCTCGCCCAGCGCCATGATGTTCACGTCGTTGTCCACCAGGACCGGAACCGGGAGGGAACGCTGGACGTGGCGGACGACGTCGAACCCGTCCCAGCCGGGCATGATCGGCGGCTTCACCGGCATGCCCGTGGAGTGTTCCACAGGTCCGGGGAGGCCGATCCCGGCGCCGGCTAGGTCGGCCGTGCCGCGGCCGGCCTCGGCCAGCAGCTTCAGCCCTTCCTCGATCACGCGGTCCAGGACAACCACCGGACCGGCGGCGACATCTTGCACCTGCCGGCGCTCCGCCAGCACTTTCCCGTTGAGGTCCGTGACGGCGATCATCACGTGCGTGGCACCGACGTCCACCGCCAGGACCACGCGGGCGGCCGGGTTGAACGCAAAGCGGGACGGCGGCCTGCCGCCGCTGGAGCTTGCCTCCCCGGCGGGGCCAACGAGCCCGGAGCCCATCAGCGCGTCGATGCGGGAGGCGACGGTGGAGCGGGCGAGCCCGGTGGTCAGGGCGAGTTCGGCCCTGGTCCGGGCCTTGCCGTCGCGCAGGAGCTGGAAGAGGTCGCCGGCCCGGGACAGGCTGCCGCCGGACTCTGCGGCTGCGGGCTCTGTACCGGTGGGCGTACTCATGAGTAAGTGATAGCACGAACTGCTTCTGCCTGTCACGCTCCAAAAAGATTGGAACGAAGTTTTCAACTTTTGCTTGACGTTCGGCAAAAGTATCTCTAGCTTGGGGTGTGAGCCAGATCACCGGCCCGGACAGCCTGACTGCTCTGGACGGTTCGGGAACTACGAAGGGGTTTGAACGAACTTGTCCAGCCAAGACCACGCGGCACCGGCGCCGCTAGGAGTGGGGATCCTGGGGGCCGGCCCCGTCACACAGGCGATCCACCTGCCGTCCCTGGCCAGGCTGCGGGACATCCTGGAAGTCCGTCACATCATGGACGTCGACCCGGCCGTCGCCGAATCCGTGGCCGCACGGGTCGGGGCACGCTTCAGCAGCAGCATGGAAGAGCTGCTGGCCGACCCCGCCGTCGAGATCGTCGCAATCTGCAGCCCGCACCAGTTCCACGCCACCCAGGTGATTGCCGCCTGCCGCGCCGGCAAGAAGGCCGTTCTGTGCGAAAAGCCCTTCGCCATGAACGGCGAGGAAGCCGCGGCCATCGCCGCAGTCTCAGCCGAAACCGGGGTGCCGATCGTCGTCGGCGCCATGCACACCTTCGATCCCGGCTGGCTGGCCGCCGAATCCGCCTGGGGCACCCTGCCGGACCAGGTCCACACCATCCGGTCCTCGATCGTCCTGCCGCCCAACCCCCGCTTCGAGGACTTTGCCACCGAGATCGTGGGCCGCACTCCCCCGCCTGCCGCCGCGGCTGCCGGCACGCCCGCGGACGATGCCGCCGCTGACATTGCCGCGGCGAAGGCCACACTGACCGGCGGGATCATGGGCTTGGCCATTCACGACCTCCCCCTGGTCCGCCGGTTTGCCCCGGATTTCCGGGCCGTCGAGGTCCTGCACGCCCAGACCGTCCAGCCGTTCGGCTATGTCATCTCCCTGCGGGCGGGCGCCGTGGCGATCGAACTCCGCGCCGCCATGAACGGAACCTGGGAGCCGTCATGGACCTTCGAGGCCATCGGCGACGACGCGACGCTGTCCATCGACTTCACGCCGTCTTACGTCCAGGCGGGATCGGCCACGGCCAGGATCCGGACCGCCGGCAGCACAACCGTCCTCGGCCCCTACGGGCACAACGGCTACGAGGGCGAGTGGCGCAAACTCGCCGAACTCGCCCGCGGCACCGGAGCGGCCCCGGACCCGGACACCCTGATCCACGATCTGGAATTCGCCCTCGCGATCGCCGACGCCGCCGCCGCTTGCGTCGATGCCGGCGCCGCAGCCTACGAGGAGGCCCGCGCATGACAACGCCGCTCAGGACCAGGCCACTCGGGGTCCAGGCCGCCCCGGTCGCCGAACAGACGGGAGCCGTCGGCGCCGTCGTCGCTTCCCTGCCCGTCTCGTTCGCCCCGGCGGGCAGCCGGCCCGACGTCGTCGCACTCGCCGGCACTGCCGGCTGGACCGACGCCGCTACCGACGCGGTCAGCAGAGGTGTCCGGGGCGTCGTCGTCATTGACCCCGTCGCCGAAGACCCCTCGGCCCTGGCCGCGGCAGCAGCCGAGGCCGGCACCGCGGTGGTCCTTGACCAGGCCTGGGCCGGCAACCCCGTCCTCGAGGATTCCGTGGGCGCGGCACGGACCGCCGTCGCCGAGGCCCTGGCCGACGCCGTGCTGCTGGACTCCGTGGCGTGGGGCCGGCCCGGGACGGACCCGGAGGTACTGCTCACGCGGCATCTTGCAGCCGTCCTGGCCTGCGGCGTGGAACTGGCCGGCCTGCGCGTCATCCAGCGCAACGCCAACGGCTACACCGTGATCGGCAGCCTCCCCGGCGGGGCGCCGGCAGCCCTGCAGGGCATCACCAGCTCCTCAGTCCCGGCGACGGCCACCGTTTCCGTCCTCACCTTCACGGGCCGGGCGGACATCACCCTCCCCGATTCCTCTGCAGGCTGGCCGGCAGAGATCCGGTCCGTCACGTCGGCCGGAGCCACTGCATTTCCCACCATCTACGAATCCGCCCACCGGCACAGCTGGAGGCGGCTCCGCGCCGCCGTCGACTCCGGAACGCCGGCAGCCGACCTGGAACGGTTCGCCGCCCTGACCGCCCTTCTCGGGCAGCTCCACGACTCACCGCACTAACAGCACAGCCCGCAAGACCTTCCGCATCACCTCACTGTCGAGAAGACCGGCCGCGCCACTGCAGGCCGGCCATGAAAGGAAAACATCGTGACGATCAAGTCCTCTGTAGCCTCCACCGCATTCTCCCGCCGGGGATTCCTGGGCTTTGCCGCAGCTGCGGCCAGCGCCCCGCTCCTCGCCGCTTGCGGCGGCGGCTCCGCCTCCCAGTCCGGAGGCGGCAGCGGCGTCATCAAGTTCTGGGACATGCCGTGGGCCACTCCGGCCTACAACGACGCCGCCAAGAAGATCGCAGAGGGCTACGCGCCCGCCTCGGGCAACCTCAAGGCCAGCTACCAGACCATCCAGTGGGCGAACTTCTACCAGACGTTCTCCTCGGCCATCGCCTCCAAGACCGGACCGGCAGTGTCCACCGGCGGCGGCTTCCAGGCCTTCCAGTTCGAGCAGCAGGGCCAGATCGCCTACGCGGACAAGGTCGTCGACGAGCTGAAGAAGAACGGCCAGTTCAACGATTTCCTGCCCGGCGTCCTGGAGCCGTTCAAGACGGACAAGGGCTATGTTGCCGTCCCGTGGCAGTTGGACATCCGTCCGCTCTGGTACCGCAAGTCGCTGTTCGACCAGGCTGGCGTCGCGGTCCCCACCGACTGGGCATCCCTGCTTGAGGCCGGCAAGAAGTTCAAGAGCATGGGCGCCGTCGGCTTTGCCACGGGCTCCGGCGCCGGCAACAACATCGGCAACCACCTGATGATCATGATGATGCTCAACAACGGCGGCGGCGTGTTCACCCCCACCGGTGAGCTCGATGTCATGAACGACCGCAACGTCGAGGCCGTCGAATTCCTGCTGGAACTGGTCTCGAACGGCATCATCGACCCCGCCGCGGTCAGCTACACCTCGGACAACCTCAACGCCCAGTGGAAGAACAAGAAGGCCGCATACGGCATGTTGACGCTGGGGGTTCCCGAGCGTGTCGGTGACACCTCCGGCGACCTTGTGGTCGCCAGCCCCATCGCCGGCCCGCACGGAGACAAAGCCGCCCTGATTTTCCCGAACAACATCATGATGTACACCAACACCCCCTCCCAGGCGTCGTCCGAGGCCTTCCTGGTCGCCTACATGGGCCAGCTTAAGCAGCTCTGGCAGCAGAAGCTCATGAACGCGCTGCCGGTCTTCAAGTCCATCACCGAGCTTCCCGAGTTCACGTCCGATCCCAACAACGTCAAGATCGTCAAGGAGTACGTGCCGATCGCCAAGACGTTCGCCGCCCAGGGCACACAGCTCAATGCCAATCTTGCCGTCCTCGACGGCGGCCAGGCCCTGAATCAGTTCACCCAGACCATCCTGACCGGCAAGACCGATGCGAAGTCCGCGCTGCAGACGTTCCAGTCCGGGCTGCAATCGGTTCTGAAGAAGTAAGCGGCACCGCAATGGCATTGACCACAGCCCAGACCGGCCTGAACCGGGCCCGCCGGGGCGTCGCCCCCGGCGGGCCCGGCAAGCCCGCCAACCGCAAGAGCAAGCTCAGTTCGCAGACCCGCAAGACGTTCTTCTGGCTGCTGCTGCCCTCCATCGCCCTGGTGATCCTGATCAACGGCTACCCCCTCGTCTACGCCAGCATCCAGGCCACGCACAACGGCTCCCTCCTGGACACCGGCGAGTTCGTCGGCCTGGATAACTTCGCCACGGTCCTGGCCTCCGAGGCGTTCTGGAAAGCTGCCCGCTTCACGCTGGTCTTCACGATCGTCGGCGTCTTCGGCTCCTGGCTCCTGGGCCTTGGCCTGGCCCTGCTGCTGCGCACCAAAATCCCCGCCGGCGGCACCTTCAAGGTCCTGCTCCTGCTGCCGTGGGTGGTCCCGATCGTGGTGTCCTCCACCGCCTGGAACTGGCTGGTAGGCACACCGGACAGCCTCATCCCGAGCATCTTCCGGAACCTGGGTCTGGGCACGCCGCTCTTCCTCGCCGACCCGACCCTCGCCGCCATCACCGTCTGCATCTTCAAGGTCTGGGTCAGCTTCCCCTTCATGATGATGATGACCTCGGCGGCCCTGGCCTCCGTGGACACCACCGTCTACGAAGCGGCCAGCATGGACGGCGCCACCCGCTGGCAGCAGTTCAGCCAGATCACCCTGCCGCTGATCGCCCGGTCCACCTACATCAGCTGGATCCTCATGACGATCTTCTGCGTCAACGACTTCCCCACCATCTACCTGCTCACCGGCGGCGGCCCCGTGGACGCCACCACCTCCCTGGTGGTCCTGGCCTACCGGACCGTCTTCCAGGACTTCCAGACCGGACCCGGCGTCGCGATCGCCTTCCTCATGACCATCACCCTCGTGGTCATCTCGGTCATCCTGTACCGTCAGATCCGAAAGTCGAGCGTCGAATAATGAGCGCAGTCCTCCACGCCCACCCCGAATCCGGTCCCGCCATCGGAGTAGCTGGCACCGGCAAGCCCAACCGTGCCCTCTCCGAGGCCGGCCTGCGCGGCCGCTGGTGGCGGTTCACCGCCATCCTGGCCATCACCGCGATCATGCTCGTCCCGATCGTGGTGACCGTCCTCCTCGCGTTCACGCCCGGACCGAACAGCACCGCCACCGGCCTGACTTTCGAGAACATCAGCAACGTGTTCTCCAAAACCCTCGCCGCGACCTGGTTGCAGAACAGCCTCGTCACCACCCTTTCCACCGTGGTGGTATCGGTGGCCGTTGCCGCCCCCGCCGGCTACGTCCTCTCCCGCGGCCGGTCCAAAGCAGTCTCCGGCTATTCGCTGCTCCTCTTCGTCATGCAGTCCCTGCCCATCATCACCTCGGTGGTGCCGCTGTTCATCCTGTTCGCCGGCATGGGCCTCGTTGACAACCTGATGGGCCTGACCATCATCTACGTCGGCTCCACCATGACCGTGGCCACCTGGATGATGGCCGCCTACTTCGACTCCATCCCGATCAGCCTGGAAGAAGCCTCCTGGATCGACGGCTGCTCCGTTTTTGGCAGCTTCACCAAGGTGGTGCTGCGCAACTCCCTCCCGGGGGTGCTCTCCACCGCGATCTTCGCCTTCCTGCTTGCCTGGAACGACTACCTCGTGGCTATCGTGTTCCTACGCTCCAACGAAATCTTCACCCTGCCCATGGGCGTCCAGTCCTTCTTCCAGCAGAACCAGACCGACTGGTCCGGGGTCATGGCCCTGGCCGTGATCATGATGCTCCCGCCCATCATCGTCTTCGCCAGCTTGAACAAATACTTCAGCGTCGGCGGCATCGGCGGATCCCTCGCCGGCCGCTAACGCCCCAACCCCGACGCCGGCCGGCTGACCGCCGGCCCGCCCACCTCCTTGAGAACAACCGACTCCCCGCAAAGGAACGCAATGTCCTACTCAATCCAGCTGTACACGCTCCGCAACGCCCTGCAGGACGACCTGCCCGGCACCATCAAGAAGGTCGCCGAGCTCGGCTTCACCCAGGTGGAGCCCTACAACTTCGTCGCCACGGCCGCCGAGCTGGGCGCGGCCCTGAAGGAAAACGGCCTGACCGCCCCGTCCGGCCACGCCCCGCTGCTGAGCCAGGACCAGGACGAGATCTTCGCCGCGGCCAAGGAACTGGGCATCAGCACCGTGATCGACCCCTACCTCCCGGCCGAGCACTGGCAGTCCGCCGAGGACATCCGGGCCACTGCAGCGACGCTCAATGCCGCCGCCAAGAAGGGCGCCGGGTACGGGATCCGCGTCGGCTACCACAACCACGCCTGGGAGCTGGAGTCCAGCATCGAGGGCCAGACAGCGCTGGAGTACTTCGCAGGACTGCTGGACCCGGAACTCGTCCTGGAAGTGGACACCTACTGGGCCGCCGTGGGCGGCCAGGACCCGGTGGCCCTGCTTGAGCGCCTCGGCGAGCGGGTGAAGTTCATCCACATCAAGGACGGCCCCGTCTCCACGGACACTAAGGCCCAGCAGCCGGCCGGACAGGGCAAGATTCCCGTGTGGGACGTCATCAACGCGGCGCAGTCCCTCGAAGTCGGCGTCGTGGAATTCGACGACTACTCCGGCGACATCTTCGACGGCATCGCCCAGAGCCTCGGCTTCCTGCAGCGCGGTTCCGCCAGCGCACAGGGCGTGAACGCATGAGCGCCGCAGCAAACCAGGCCTCCGCAAACCAGGCCTCGGGGCGCGGCCCGGTGGGCGTCGCCGTCATCGGCGCCGGCAACATCAGCAAGCAGTACCTGGACAACCTGACCGTCTTCCCCGACCTCAAGGTCCATGTCATCGCCGACCTCTTCGAGGACGCCGCCGAGGCGCGCGCCAAGGAATACGGCATCCCCGAATGGGGCGGCGTGGACGCCGCCCTGAACCACCCCGACGTCGAGATCATCGTGAACCTGACCATCCCGGCCGCGCACGTGGAGGTGGCCACGGCCGCCGTCAACGCCGGCAAGCACGTCTGGACGGAGAAGCCGTTCTCGCTGGACCGCGAATCGGGCCTGGGCCTGCTCAAGGCCGCCGACGCCGCGGGGCTGCGGCTGGGCACCGCCCCGGACACGTTCCTGGGGGCCGGGCTGCAGACCGCGCGGCGCCTGATCGAACGCGGCGACATCGGCACCCCGCTGACCGCCATGACCACGTTCCAGACCCCCGGGCCGGAATCCTGGCACCCCAACCCCGCATTCCTGTTCCAGTACGGCGCCGGACCCCTGTTCGACATCGGCCCCTACTACCTAACCGCCCTGGTCCAGACCTTCGGGTCCGTGCGCCGCGTCGCCGCCACCGGGTCCAAGGCCAAGGAAGTCCGGGTGATCGGCTCCGGGCCCAGGGCCGGCGAGAAGTTCGACGTCGAGGTCCCCACCCACGTCTCCGCGATGGCCCAGTTCGAGTCCGGCGCGTCCTCCCACAGCGTCTTTTCCTTCGAGTCACCGCGACAGCGGATGGGCTTCCTGGAGATCACCGGCACCGAGGCCACCATCTCCCTGCCGGATCCGAACTACTTCGACGGGGACATCAAGCTCTGGCACGCCGGCGACGAGGAATGGACGGTCATCCCCGCCACCGGCCCCAGCCAGGGCCGCGGCATGGGCGTGCTGGACATGGCACGCTCCATCCGCGCCGGGGTCCCGCACCGCGCCACCGGCAACCTCGCCTACCACGTCCTGGACACCATGGTCTCGATCTCCGAGTCCGTGGAATCGGGAACCTTCGTGGACGTCGACAGCTCCGCCCCCGCCTCCGCAGCCCTCCCCGAGGACTGGGACCCCACCGCTTCCACCCTCTAGGAACCAGCAATGAACCCCCACGAAACCACCCCCGGCCAGTCCCCGTTGGGCGTGGCCATGATCGGGTACGCGTTCATGGGCAAGGCCCACTCGAATGCCTGGCGGAACGTGGCCGGCTACTTCGACGTCCCGGCCTTTGAACGGCGCGTCCTGGTCGGCCGCGACCCCGCCGGGGTCGCCGAGGCGGCCGCGAAATATGGCTGGGCCGAGTCCTCCACCGACTGGCGCGAAGTGATCGCCCGCGATGACATCCAGATCGTCGACATCTGCGCGCCGGGCTGGATGCACGCGGAAATCGCCATCGCGGCGCTGGCCGCGGGCAAGCACGTCCTCGTCGAAAAGCCGTTGGCGAACACCCTGGCCGAGGCAGAAGCCATGGCCGAGGCCGCCCGCTCCGCCCGTACCCAGGGCGTGCAGTCCATGATCGGCTTCAACTACCGCCGGGTGCCGGCCCTGGCGCTGGCGAAGGAACTGATCGCGGAGGGCCGCCTCGGCACCGTCCGGCACGTCCGCGCCGCCTACCTGCAGGACTGGCTCGTGGACCCGGACTCGCCCATGACCTGGCGGCTGAACAAGGAAACCGCCGGGTCCGGGGCGCTGGGCGACATCGCCTCCCACGCGATCGACCAGGTGCTGTTCCTCCTCGGCGACCAGGTCACCGAGGTCTCCGGCCGGCTGCACACCTTCACCCCGCAGCGCCCCGGCGCTGCCGGGCTGGAGGACGTGACGGTCGACGACGCCGCCTGGGCCACGCTCACCCTCGCCTCCGGGGCCATCGCCTCCGTGGAGGTTTCCCGGGTGGCCACGGGCCAGAAGAACTCGCTCAAGCTGGAGATTTACGGCGACAAAGGAGCCCTGCTGTTCGATCTCGAGGACCTCAACGAGCTCGGCTTCCTCGACACCACCCTGCCCGTCCGGGAACAGGGCTTCCGCCGGATCCTGGTCAACGAACCCGAGCACCCCTACATGGCTGCCTGGTGGCCGCAGGGGCACGTGATCGGCTGGGAGCATTCGTTCACGCACGAGATCCGCGACTTCCTCGTCGCGGTGGGCAACGGCACCCAGCCCTCGCCGTCGTTCGAGGACGGACTGACCGTCCAGCGGATCCTGGCCGCCGTGGAAGAAAGCGCCGCGGCCAAAAGCTCACTCATCCAGCTCACCCCGTCCCCCCGGACCACCCACACGAATACCGAAGGATCCTGACATGCCCCGCCCGTACACCCTGTTCACCGGCCAGTGGGCCGACCTGCCCTTCGAGGAAGTCGCCCGCCTGGCCTCCGGCTGGGGCTACGACGGCCTGGAAATCGCTGTCTCCGGCGACCACCTGGACGCCTGGCGCTGGGACGAGCCCGGCTACGTCGAGTCCAAGCTCGCAGTGCTGGAAAAATACAACCTCAAGGTCTGGGCCATCTCCAACCACCTCAAGGGCCAGGCCGTGTGCGATGACCCGATCGACTTCCGGCACGAGGCGATCGTCGGGGCGCGCGTGTGGGGCGACGGCGAGCCTGAGGGCGTCCGTCAGCGCGCCGCCGAGGAAATGAAACACACCGCCCGGCTCGCCAAAGCCCTCGGCGTGGACACCGTCGTCGGGTTCACCGGATCCTCCATCTGGCAGTACGTCGCGATGTTCCCGCCCGTCCCGGAGAAGGTCATCGAGGCCGGCTACCAGGACTTCGCCGACCGCTGGAACCCCATCCTGGACGTCTTCGACGAATGCGGCGTCCGCTTCGCCCACGAGGTCCACCCCTCCGAGATCGCCTACGACTACTGGACCACCGTCCGCACCCTCGAGGCGATCGGGCACCGCGAGGCGTTCGGCCTTAACTGGGACCCGTCGCACTTCATGTGGCAGGGCATCGACCCCGTCTCGTTCATCTGGGACTTCAAGGACCGGATCTACCACGTGGACTGCAAGGACACCAAGCTCCGCCCCACCGGCCGGAACACCGTCATGGGCTCGCACCTGCCCTGGGGCGACCCGCGCCGCGGCTGGGACTTCGTCTCCGCCGGCCGCGGCGACGTGCCCTGGGAATCATCCTTCCGGGCGCTCACCGCGATCGGCTACGACGGCCCCATCTCCGTCGAATGGGAGGACGCGGGCATGGACCGGCTCCACGGCGCCCCCGAGGCCCTCGCCGCGCTCAAGAAGTTCGACTTCCCGGCCTCGAACACCTCCTTCGACGCAGCCTTCAAGCAGTAAGGGAAAGTTCATGTCAGGCATTGAAACGCCCGACGGCGGCGACCGTTTTGTCCCGCTGTTCGACGGCACCACATTGGCTGGCTGGCGATCGGTACCCCGCGTCTATGGCACCGAGTATCCGGGCGGTCCGGCCCTCTCGGAACGCTTTGCCGCCCTGGGTTTAACCCCGCCCGTGGAACCCGAAAAGCACCCGGCCCGGTGGTTTGTGGAAGACGGCATCCTGGTCGGCGAGCAGGACTCCCCCGGCAGCGGTTACGGCGGCTACCTGGTGAGCGAGCAGGCATTCGGCGACTTCGAACTCGTGCTGGAAATGCGTCCCGACTGGCCGGCAGACACCGGCGTAATGATCCGGCGCCGGCCGGATACCTGGGAAGGCTTCCAGGTCTTGGTGGACCACCGTCCCTCCGGCGGTATCGGCGGGTTCTTCGGCAACGGGCTGGCAAGCTTCTCCGCCGTACCCTTCGCCGTCAACGTGGCCCTGGACCCTGACGGGCGACCCACGGGTTTGATTGCGGACAACCCGGCCACGTCGGTGGAACCCGTCACGGAAGAAAAGCGTGCCCGCCTGAAGCACGCCGCCGACGTCGAGGACTTCCTCAACGTCTGGCGCTGGGACGACTGGAACGAACTCCGCATCCGCTGCGTCGGCGCCCTGCCGGTCATCACCACCTGGGTCAACGGCCTCAAGATCGCCGAACTGGACACCGCTACGCTGGACTCACCGAACTACAACCCGGCGGATGTCCTGGGTGTTCTCGGAGAGCGCGGGCACATCGCCTTGGAAGTCCACGACAACGACTCCGTGTTCGGCGAGGCCCGCTGGGGCAAGGGCGCGCAGTGCCGGTGGCGGAACATCCGGATCAAGGAACTCTGAGCATGCTGCGTACCCTTCAGCCCGGCCAGCGCTGCGAGGTCTGGATAGCGTCCGTCACAGGCGAATCCGAACTTGTCTACAGCACCGACGAGCTCCTCCTCGAAGCGCCCAACTGGACCCTTGACGGCTCCGCCCTCATTCTGAACGGGGACGGGAAGCTGTGGCGGTTTGAGTTGCCCGGCCGGACCATCAGCCAGGTCCCACTGACCGGCATTCCCGAACTCAACAACGACCACGTCCTGGCGCCCGACGGCACCGGCATATTCCTCTCGGCGAACGACGGCCACATCTACCGGGCAGCTTTGAGTGGAGGTCCGGCGGAGCGGATCACCGACGCCGATGGCTCCTTCCACTTCCTGCACGGCGTCAGCCCGGATGGATCCCAGCTGGCATACGTCGGCATCGAAGCCGGAGACTTTACGCAGCCGGGCCGGCTCAGGACCATACCGTCCGACGGCGGCGCTACCGCCGGCGTCGATGTGGGCCCCCGCCATTGCGACGGACCGGAATACTCTCCCGACGGAAAGTGGCTCTACCTCAACACGGAGTCCTTCAGCTCTCTCCCCGGCCACGCCCAGCTTGCCCGAGTGCAGGTTGACGGAAGGGATTTCGAGCGCCTCCTCGAGAGCGGCACCGTCGACTGGTTCCCCCATCTCTCCCCCGATGGCCAACTGGCCGGCTACATCCGTTTCCCCGCAGGCACGGAGGGCCACCCCGCGGACCTGCCGGTCGCCGTCGTGCTTGTCTCCACCAGCGACTGGACCACACCGCTTCACACCTGGCCCCTATTCGGCGGCCAAGGAACCCTCAACGTTAATAGTTGGTCTCCGGATTCCAAGCACTTTGCGTTTGTGGCTTACCCGCTGGCCACCACCGACTCACCAAAGGACCAAGCACGTGACTAATCAACCCACCGGCACCTCCGACGGCCGCATCCGCTGGGGAATCCTCGGCACCGGATTCATCGCGGGGCTGCAAACGCGGGACCTGATCCAGAACGGCTTCACCGTCCAGGCCGTCGGCTCCCGGACCCTGGATTCGAGCCAGGCGTTCGCTGAAGAGTACGGTGTGGCAACCGCGCATGGCAGCTATGAGGACTTGGTGGCAGACCCGCTGGTTGACGTGGTCTACATCGCCACGCCGCACCCGTTCCACCGCGCCAATGCCTTGTTGGCCTTGAATGCCGGCAAGCATGTGCTGGTGGAGAAGTCGTTCACCATGAACGCCCGCGAAGCCCAGGACATTGTCGACCTCGCGGAATCCAAAGGGCTCGTGGCGCTGGAAGCCATGTGGTCGCGATTCCTCCCGCACATGATCCGCATCCGCGAAGTCATCGAGGAAGGCACCATCGGCGAGGTCCGGAAGGTGGTCGCCAGCCACAACCAGAGCCTGCCCAAGGACCCTGCCCACCGGCTGAACGATCCTGCGCTCGGCGGCGGAGCGCTGCTGGACCTTGGCATCTACCCGGTCTCCTTTGCGTTCGACATCCTAGGCACGCCGGAGACCATTCGCGCCAGTGCGTCCATGACCGCTACCGGGGTAGACCGGCAGACCGCAGCCATCTTTGACTATGTTGGCGGTCAGCAGGCCATTGTGGACTGCGAACTGGACGCCGCCAGCGCCAACCGGGCTATGGTCATCGGGACCGAAGGGTGGATCGATATCGAATCCACTTGGTACAACCCCACGCCCTTCACAGTTCATGCCATGGATGGCAGCGTTGTTGAACGCTATGAGCAGCCTGTCAACAGCCGCGGTATGCAGTACCAGGCCGCCGAACTGGAACGACTGGTCAGGGAAGGCGTAACCGCCGGCACCATCCTTCCGCCCCGCGAATCAGTAGCCGTCATGGCAGCAATGGACGAAATCCGACGCCAGATCGGTCTCAGCTACGACGCCGACTCCACACCGGACGAGACTTTCCATGGCTGAGACCGGCTCACCGCGGATCGCCGAACTGCGCCGGCACGAGGAAGAACTCGTCTTCCCGGGCTTTGATCACCACGATGCCTGGCGCCTCGGCTCGCTCATCGCCAACCGCGCCATCGTCGCGGGCCATTCCGTAGCCATCGATATACGGCGGCACAACCTGGTCCTCTTTCGCTGTGTCCTGCCCGGAGCCACCGCCGACCAAGAGGAATGGATCCGCCGCAAGGCGGCCACGACGCTCCGCTTTGAACGCAGCACAGCCCTGCTCGCCGAGGAGTTCGCGTCCAAGGACTACGACCCCACGCAGGGCGGATGGCTGGCCCCGGCGGACTACACGCTGGCAGGCGGATCCTTCCCCGTGCGGGTTCGGAACGCCGGCGTCGTCGCCGCCGTGACGGCATCCGGGCTGTCCTCCGACGACGACCACCGGCTGGTGGTCGAGGCCATCAGGCATCATCTCCAGGCGACCGCCGGCTAAGAAATGCTGTCCATGTGTTGGCCTGAGATATGTGCCCCAGCCACCACCTGCACGCACTCCCGGAGTGCCACGTGACCGGGACAATCCGCACCGCTGCGGTCCACTAGGGGGCTGGCCGAACTGGCTACCGGCGCCGAACTCCTCCGTACTGCAAGTTCCGCCGACTGTTGACACGGGACTCCGCGGGGTCCGATGCTGAGCTGATCCGGTATCGCTGACCCTCGGTCCGGCTCTGCGCATCGAGCAGGTGCAGGTGCAGGAAAATCCCCTCCTCGTGGGACCCAGCGGAGAGATAGCAAAAAGGAGCACCCCCATGCACATCGATATGCCGACCCGGGACGACGTGGAACGGCTGGCCGCCGCGCGCGATCCACACAGCGTCACCGTGTATCTTTCGACGAGCAGCGTCCCGGCCCATTCGGAGGACAACCAGTCCAGAGCCCGGTCCTTGTTCAGTTCCGCCGTCGAACAGCTCCGCCAAGGGGGAAACAACGACGCAGTGGCCGCAATGGAAATGTTCCTCGACGAGCTGCTGGGTTCCCCGGAATTCTGGTTTGACATGGGGCGAAGCGTGGCCATCTTCGTGACCCCGACATCAATTCTTGAGTTCCGTTTGCCCAACGATCTCGAGGACCACGTGAGCGTGTCCGACCGATTCGCCATCACCCCGCTGCTTCGCGCCCTCACCTTCCCGAACGCGGCGCTCGTGCTCGCAATCTCACAGAACGGGGCGCGGCTCATTGAGGTCACGGCGGACCGGCCGGCAGAGGAGATCACGGTGCCGGGCATGCCCCGGGATGCAGCGAGTGCCGTCGGGCTCGAATCGATCGGCGGCCGCTCCCCATCTGGCCGGCTGCAGGGCGACGAGGGACGAAAGGTGCGGCTGACCCAATATGCCCGTTCCGTCGACCACGCGCTTCGCCCACTTCTAAACGGGCATTCCCTCCCGCTGGTGATCGCTGCGACGGAACCACTCACCAGCATCTACCGCAACCTCACGGGCTATGCACACCTCGCGCCCGAAGTCATCGAGGGAAACCCCGACGAACTGACACCGGCCCAACTGGCGGAAGCAACGCGTGGTGTGCTCGACCGGATCTACGCGGCCGATCTTGTTGCTCTCCAATCGACGTTTGAGGAGCGTCGTTCCAACGGCCGTGGCACGAGCGACCTCAGCGACCTGGCGCGGGCCGCCGCCTTCGGCGCCATTGCGACACTCGCCGTGGACATGGATGCACAAGTCAACGGTGCTGTCGGAGACGACGGCGCGCTCACCCTCGACGGGGACGCCGGGCAGGACGTGGTCGAGGAAATCGCTCGCCGGGCCCTCGGCGCGGGCGCCCGGGTCCTGGCCCTGCGCCGCTCCGATCTGCCGGGAAATGTGGAGGCCGTCGGAATCCTTCGCTACGCCATCTGATATGTAGTCCTGCCCGGCAAACCAGGCCGGTCGTCATTGATGCCCGGGCTCCGCTTCGGACTAGGGTTTTAGCTATGACGCACCAGATCCGGACAGCAACCGCGGACGACGCCGGGAAGCTGGCGGCGCTTGCAGCCGTCACCTTCCCGCTCGCGTGCCCGCCGGAATCCCGGCCGGAGGACATCGCGGCCCACCTGGCCAACTCCCTGAGCGAGGCCCATTTCCGGGCCTATCTGGCAGATCCTGCGGTCACGGTGCTGGTGATCGACGCCGACGGCGAGCTCCGCGGCTACAGCCTGCTGGTGGCCCGCCCCGCCCGGGACCCGGAGGTGGCCGCGGTCCTGGCCGAGCTGCCGTGCACCGAACTCAGCAAATGCTACGTCCATCCGGACCATCACGGGCTCGGTGCCGCCGCCGAATTGATGCACGCCAGCATCGCCTCGGCCGCGGGTGCCGGCGCCCGCGGACTGTGGCTCGGCGTGAACAGCCAGAACGCCCGGGCCATCCGGTTCTACGAGAAGTCCGGCTTCCGCAAGGTCGGCACCAAGTCCTTCCAGCTGGGCGACACGGTGGAGCACGACTTCGTCATGGAACGCCCGGTCACGCCGTGACGAAGCCGACAGGCCGCCTGGGAATGAGCGGGCCCCGGCGGAGGTTGTCACCGGCATGAAGATTGAGATCTGGTCCGACGTCGCCTGCCCCTGGTGCTACATCGGCAAACGCCGTTTCGAAACCGCCCTCGCGGCGTTCCCGCACCGCGATTCGGTGGAGGTGCAGTGGCGCAGCTACCAGCTGGACCCCACGCTCCCGGAGCACTATGACGGCACCGAACTGGACTACCTGAGCACCCGCAAGGGCATGGCTCCGGAGCAGGTGTCCCAGATGTTCGAGCACGTCGCGGCCCAGGCCAAGGGCGAGGGGCTGAACTACCGCTTCGACGCCGTCGTGGTGGCCAACAGCTTCACGGCCCACCGGCTGATCCACCTCGCCGCAGCCCGGGGCGTGCAGGACGCAGCGAAGGAGCGCCTGCTCAGCGACCACTTTGAGCACGGCAAGGACATCGGCAGCCGGGAGTACCTGACCGCCCTGGGCCAGGACCTTGGGCTCGACGCCGGCGACCTCGCGGAGCTGTTCAGCACGGACGCCTACGCCGACGACGTCCGGAACGACTTCGCGGAGGCCCGTGCCCTCGGCATCAGCGGCGTCCCCTTCTTCGTGATCGACCGGAAGTTCGGCCTCTCCGGCGCCCAGCCTGCGGAAACCTTCAGCGCCGCCCTCGAGCAGGCGTGGCAGGACAGCCATCCGCTGGCCATGGTCGGCGCCGACGACGCTGCGGATGCCGCCGCCTGCGGCCCCGACGGCTGCGCCGTCTAAGCCGCACCACCTGAGCCCGACGCCGTCGAATTCGCCGGAAACGTGCGAGTTCGCGGGAAGTTTCCGGCGAGCCCGCACGATTCCGGCGAACTCGAGGCCGTCACGGCGGTCCACGGCCTAGAGTGAACCATGGACACTTCGGCCGGGCCGGACGGGCCCCGGACCTCCCTGTTTACCGACCACTACGAGCTAACGATGTTCCAGGCTGCCTTGCACTCCGGCGCCGCACACCGCAGGTCCGTGTTCCAGGCCTTTGCCCGGGGGCTGCCCGCCGGCCGCCGCTACGGCATCGTGGCCGGCACCGGACGGCTCCTTGAGGGCATCGCGAACTTCCGATTCAACCAGGAGGACCTCGATTTCCTGGCCGGAACCGGGGTGGTCCATGAGGACACGCTGGAGCATCTGGCCGCCTTCCGGTTCTCCGGCGACATCTGGGGCTATCCGGAGGGTGAAGCGTTCTTCCCGCACTCCCCCGTCCTGATTGTCGAATCCACGTTTGCCGAGGCCTGTGTCCTGGAGACCTATGTCCTGTCGGTGCTCAACCATGACAGCGCCATCGCCTCGGCCGCGTCCCGGATGACCAGCGCCGCCGGCGGCAGGCCCTGCATCGAGATGGGATCCCGCCGCACCCACGAGGAAGCTGCGGCCGCGGCTGCGCGCGCGGCCGTGATCGCCGGCTTCTCCGGCACGTCCAACCTAGCCGCCGGGCGCCGGTACGGGCTCCGGACCATCGGTACCGCGGCCCACTCCTTCACGCTGCTCCACGACTCCGAGCGCGACGCCTTCGCCGCCCAGCTCGCCTCGCTGGGGCCCGGCACCACGCTGCTCGTAGACACGTACGACGTCGAGGCGGCCGTCCGCACCGCCGTCGACCTCGCCGGGGACAGGCTCGGGGCGGTCCGGCTGGACTCCGGAGACCTGGTGGCCCAGGCGCGGTGGGTCCGTGAACTCCTGGACAGCCTGGGCAATGTGCACACCAGGATCGTCGTGACCTCGGACCTGGACGAGTTCTCCGTCGCGGCCCTCCGGTCCGCTCCGGCCGATTCCTACGGGATCGGCACATCGCTGGTGACCGGATCCGGGGCGCCGACGGCCGGCATGGTCTACAAGCTGGTGAGCCGGGCCGGTGATTCGGGTGGGCTCATTGCCGTGGCGAAGACCTCTAAGGACAAGATCAACGTCGGCGGCCGCAAGTTCGCGGTGCGCCGCCTGGATGACCGCGGCACCGCCACCCACGAGGTCCTCGGCGTGGGCCACCCGCCCGCGGGCGGCGGAAACGGGCGTCCCCTGCTGCAGCAGTTCATGAAGGACGGCGAAGTCCTGGCCGGCTGGACCGGACCGGACGCCGTTGCGAGGGCGCGGGACCGGCACACGGCTTCCATGGCGGAGCTGCCCCGGATTGTGGACCGTCTCCAGCCCGGCGAGCCGGCCATCCCGACCATCTATGAGTGAGAGGTCCCGGGAAAAGTTCATTCTTCACGCCCCGTATCCGGCCCGCGGCGCCGAACCCGCCGGACGCCGCCGGAGCTGACGCCGGCCGTGTCACGGGCTTCCCCCGACGATTTGGTGACAGATCGCGCTAAAGTGTCCGTATGCCTAGGATTTCGGCCGCGAGCAACGCCGCCCAACGTGCCGAGACCCAGCGCCGCATCCTGACCGCGTTCGGGGAGCTCCTCTTCACCCACGGCCTGCCCGGCCTGACCATGACCGACGTCGCGCGGCACGCCAGGATCGGCCGGACCGCCGTCTACAACTACTACGCGGACATCGAAGAGCTCCTCATCGCCTATGCCCTGGACGAGACGGAGCGGTTCCTGCTCGATCTGCGTGAATCGCTGGACTCGCTGGAGAACCCGGTGGAGCGCCTGGCCGTTTACGTCCGGGCCCAGGTGGAGGACCTGAGCCGGCGCCACCTGCCGCCGGGGCCGGCCATGGCCGCGGTGCTCTCGCCGTCGTCGTTCGCCAAGCTCGCGGACCACGTGGGCGAGCTCAGCGTCCTCCTGCAGGGAATCCTGCGCGACGGCATGGCCCAGGGCTACCTGCCCGAGTCGGACGTCGCCCAGCTTGCCCAGCTCATCCACGGCACGCTGTCCTCGAGTGCGGCGCGGGGTGACGGCGCCGGCCAGGACGCGGAGGCGGAAGCCCGGCTCGCCAGGACGGTACGGTTCATCCAGTTGGGGGCCGGCGCCCGGTTCGACGACGCCGGCAGGCCGGTCCGCGTCAGCAGCTAGCGTCGGGGCAGCGGCGGCGTCCCGGCGTCGGCGCCTAACCCCCGGGTGGGGCGACAGCAGCCAGGCGGACGTCCGGTGCCTAACCTCCCGTGTGGGGCGCCGTGGGCTTGGGGGTTGGCGTGGACTCGCGGGGGCAGGTAAGCCGGCCCGGCGTCTGGTCCACAAGTTCCGGCCGGGCCAGTCCCTTAAAATCGTCTGTCAGGATGACATCCACGCTGGCATCAGTGCGGGTGTCCTGGATGTAGTTCGAGCCGGGAACGTTGCGCTGGACGCTGAAGGCGGCCGACTGGCCTGCGGCGCCGGAGACTATCAGGACCGCGCCGCGGTAGGTCAACGCTTTGTTCCCCACGGCGCTCACGGCAAACTTCCGGGCGGCAAGCGCGTCGGCGACCGTGCGCGCCAGGCCGGGCCGGCCCGTGGAATTGTAGACATTAAGGGTGATCTTCTTGGGCGGCGTGTAGTCGTAGGTGGCCGCCGGGCACGCCGACACCGCCGCCTTGCTCCGCTCCGCCGCCGCGGGAAGCTTGATCTGGCCGTTCATGATGGCGAGGGCCACCACGATCGCCGCCACGAGCATGCCAACAAGCAGCACCAGGACAACGCCATGCAGAATCCTGCGGCGCAGCCGAACCGGGTTGTCGTCCCCGTCGTCCTGCTCCACGAAGGTGGCCCGTAGCTCGGAGCCACTGATGACGCGGTGCCCGTGCAGGACCTTGACGTCCGGCGGCTTCCTAGCCATTTATCACGAGGACCCGCGCGTGGATCGCGGTGCGCTGGTGCAAAGCGGTGCGGACAGCCCGGTGCAGGCCGTCTTCGAGATAGAGAACGCCGCGGTATTCCACGACGTGCGGAAACAAGTCGCCGAAGAACGTGGAGTCCTCGGCCAGCAGGGCCTCAAGGTCCAAGGTGCGCTTCGTGGTCACCAGCTCATCGAGCCGGACCGGTCGTGGCGGCAGGGCCGCCCAGTCCTTGGGCGTGTTGTAACCATGGTCGGGGTACGGGCGTCCCTCGCCCACAGCTTTGAATATCACCTTGCCAGCCTAGGGAACTTGGCCGCCCAAAGGAATCGAAGTCCGCGGGCGGCGTGAGGTTGTGGCCAAACGGTAACCATTTGTCACTCGCTGCCCTGCCGCCTGTCACATCCGGCGTCCGGCCGTTGATCTCCTCGACAGTTCGCGCATAGCGCCCGTGCGGCTGACAGAATAGCGGTATGACTTCACCCGAGAATTCCCCCGTTCCGCCGTCGCCGGCCCCGGCGCTGGCGCTGCTGCTCGACGTCGACGGTCCGGTGGCGAGCCCGGTCACCCGCGATGTGCAGCCCGGAATCATCGCGGACCTCCTGGCCCTTGCCGCCGCCGGCGTGCCGGTGATCTTCAACACCGGCCGATCCGACGCGTTCATCCGCGAACAGGTTATGGAACCGATGATCGCGGCCGGCATGCCCGCCGGTACCGTTATCCACGCCATCTGCGAGAAGGGCGCCGTCTGGTTCAGCTACACCGCGCAAGGCCCCGGCCCGGTCCATGTCGATCACGGTCTCGCCATTCCCCGGGCGTTCGGCGACGACGTCCGCCGCCTGGTCGCGGAGGACTATTCCGCCCACATGTTCTACGACGAAACCAAGCGGGCCATGGTCTCCGTGGAGCAGCACATCGCCGTCGCCAACCCGGACTACCGGGCCGAGCAGGAGCTCTTCGACGCCGACGCCATGGACCTCATGGCGCGCCACGGCCTCGGCGTGGTGCGCCTTGACCACCATGTCCCAAATTCGGATGACCAGGTTGACTTCCGCGTCGACCCGACCATCATCTCCACCGACATCGAATCCGTGCGGCTGGGCAAGGATCTGGGTGCGAGCCGGGCCGTGGAACTCCTGGCTGCGCAGGGCATCACGCCCCAGGCCTGGCGCACCGTGGGCGACTCGCGCACCGACTACGCCATGGCCGACTGGCTGCACCACAATGACCACGCCGTGAAGCACGTGGACGTCCGGCCCGCCGACGGCATCCCCGTGAAACCGTATGAGGTCCTCACCGCCGCCGATCTGGGGCTGGGCGAGGACGTCATCCACGACGACGCCGGCGCCGCTTTCCTGCATCACTGGCTGGCGGTTGTCACCGGCTAGGAACCGCCCCCTCCGGGTCACATTCCGCTTCATGCAGGTACCGGGTTCCGGCAGGTTTCCACGGCGATTTTGAGAGCCGCGTTATCATGCAAGTAGACAGCAATGCACTCAAGAAACGGGAGACCCGACATCACCGAAGCAGCGATCCAAGACGAGATTTACTATGGCAGCCAGGCGTCCCCGGACGCCCATGCCGAGGTCACGTCGGCGGCCGCCGTGGCCCGATTCCGGACCCGCACCGATGTCGTCCGTCACCGCGGCCGCTATGCGCTGATTAACGAGAACCGCACCCCGTACCAGGCCATGGTCGAGGACCTGATGTTCCTGCGGTCGGTCCTGGCCGGCGCGGGCCTGGACTACCTGCTGGTCCGCGGCAACAACCACCGCCCGGTGATCGCCGTCGACTGGAAGGACCGCAAAGAACTCCGCGACGCGCTCGTGGAGGCGTGCCGCGACGAGCCGTTCTACTCCATGAGCGTGGACGCGAAGAAGAAGTCCTCCGTGTTGGTGGCCGACGGCGAGCTCTCGCCGAACCGCCAGTCCCGGATCTTCCGGCTGTACCGGCCCAGGGTGGAGCCGGCAGGCGGCTTTGAATTCGGCGCATCGGCGGGTGTGCAGCTGGAGCTCTGGAGCTTTGAGGGCGACCAGCTGATCCTGCCGATTGAGAACTCCCTGACGCGGCGCACGATGCTGGCCCAGGATGCAGTGCGCGGCACGGTGGAACGCTACGGCCACACCTGGCCCACCATCGAGAACATGTTCGCCGATCACGCCAGCGACATCAGCTTCGACATCGACCTGGTGTTCTCGTGGGTGGACGGCAGCTCCCCCGAGTACATTGCGGCCCGCCGCGCCCGCATGGCCGGCGTCGTAGTGGGCGAAGGGGACGACCACGAGGCCCGCTTCCGGCAGATCGATGAGCTCAAATACGCCTTGCGTTCGGTCTACATGTTTGCGCCGTGGATCCGCCGGATCTTCATCGCCACCGACTCCCCGGCCCCTGCATGGCTGGCGGACCACCCGAGCGTGACGATCGTCCGGAGCGAGGAGTTTTTCGCCGATCCCTCGGTGCTGCCGACGCACAACTCGCAGGCTGTGGAGTGCCAGTTGCACCACATTGAGGGGCTCTCCGAGCACTTCCTGTATTCCAATGACGACATGTTCTTTGGCCGCGCCGTTGGGCCGGACATGTTCTTCACCCCGGGCGGGATCACCAAGTTCATTGAGGCCGAAACGCGGATCGGCCTCGGCGACAACGACGCCGAGCGCAGCGGCTTCGAAAACGCCGCCCGGGTGAACCGCAAGCTGCTCTGGAACCGGTTCGGCCGCATCACCACCCGGCACCTGGAACATACCGCGGCTCCCCTGCGGCGCAGCGTGGTCGAGCAAATGGAGCAGGAGTTTCCGGCCGAGTTCGCCAAAACCGCCGCGAGCACTTTCCGGGCCGCGGATAACATTTCGGTGACGAACTCGTTCTACCACTATTACGCCCTGCTCACGGGCCGCGCCGTGACCCAGACGGCCGCCCGGGTGAGATATGTGGACACCACGGCACGGGCCGGCCTGAACTACCTGCCCAAGCTTCTGGCCAAGCGGAACATGGACTTCTTCTGCCTCAATGACGGCAGCTTTCCGGAGGTCCCCGCGGAAGAGCGGGCAGAACTCGTCACGGAATTCCTGGAGAAGTACTACCCGCTCAAGGCGCCCTGGGAGAAGTAAGGGCCCAACCGGCAACTTAGGACCCGGGAGAAGGCGCGGGCCGCGCCCGTTCCGGGGCCTTTCCCGGACCGGGCCGGGTCAGTTCAGGGTGGTGAACCTTCGGTGCGCCGGCGTCCGGGCCGGGGCCTCGAGCTTGGCCTGTTCCGGGATGGTGATTCCGGCGGCCGCGAGCCGGCGCTGGACTTCCTGGGGAGAAACCAGCTCGCCGACTTCGGGGGAATCGCCGAGGAGCACCACGGAATGCACGATTGTGTGCTCGTAGACGTGGACAAGGTTGAACGCCTGCCCGCCGTCGCGGCCGCGGGTGCCGCCGACAGCCACGTTCAGATCCTGGGTGTAGCAGGTGGCCGACGCCACGGACACGGGAATGCCCGCGAATGTCGCCGTGGTGGAGTAGTGCAGGTGGCCGCCCAGGATGGCCCGGACATCGGAATTGCGCAGGACACCGGCGAGTGCCGACTGGCCGCGCAGTTCCACGAGCACGGCAAGATCGAGCACCGACGGCACCGGCGGGTGGTGCAGGGCAAGGATGGTCCCGTCCGGGGCCGGGGTGGCCAGCTCGGCGGCAAGCCAGTCCAGCTGGTCCTGGCTCAACTCGCCGTGGTGAAAGCCGGGCACGGAGGTGTCGAGGGTAATGATGCGCAGCCCGTTGACGAAGTAGCTGTGATCCACCGGGGCGTCGTTGTCCGCCTGGTCCAGGAGCCCGGCCCGGAAATTGGCCCGATCATCATGGTTTCCCATCGCCCAGATGACCTTCGCGCCCAGGGCCTTGCACGCCGGCTCCACGATCGCGCGGAGCTTGGCGTAGGCAGCCGGTTCGCCGAGATCAGCGAGGTCGCCCGTGAAGATCACGGCTTCGGGGCGGGCGCCCGAGGCATGGACTTCGTCGAAGAGCTGCCTGAGCAGGGCTTCGCTGTCCACGACGCCGTGCAAGGGTTGCGGACCCCCCAGCAAGTGGGGGTCGCTCAGGTGAAGTAGGAAATGACGTGGCCGGGGGTGCTCGGCCTCGATGCGCTCCATTGCTGCCTTCTTGGTTGGGTGGAAGCGGTGCCTCCAGTGTCCCTCTCAGTAAGGACTATCCAACCAGACATTCGGCGAACAATGTAAAAACTTGGGCAGGCATGTTTGGAAAAACGACGTAAACAGATCGCTGGCCCTCACATGCCCCTGCCGGTATATGAACCGGCATATGAGGGGGCGGCCGCCCGGCGGCGCTGCCTGGCCCCGGCCTCCGCGGGGAAGGGCAGCGCCGCCGGGTTAGGGTCTTCCACTCAGCTCAGGTAGCCGTTCGGGTTGAGCACGAACTTTGTCGCCGCACCGGCGTCGAATTCGGCGTAGCCCTTGGGCGCGTCCTCGAGCGAAATGGCCTTCGCATTGACGTTCTTGGCGATGTGAACCTTGTCATGCAGGATGGCCATCATCAGCTGCCGGTTGTATTTCATGACCGGGCACTGCCCCGTGGTGAAGCTGAGCGACTTGGCCCAGCCCGTGCCCAGGCTGAGGGAGAGCGCACCCTTCTTGGCGGCCTCGTCCACTCCACCGGGATCGCCGGTGACATAAAGCCCGGGTATGCCGAGCGCGCCGCCGGCCGCCGTGAGCTCCATCAGCGAGTTCAGCACCGTCGCCGGAGCCTCCTTGGCATCGTGGCCGTGTCCCTTGGCCTCGAAGCCGACCGCGTCCACCCCGCAGTCGACTTCCGGGACGCCAAGGAGCTGCTCGATCTGCTCCGCCGGCCCGCCCTGAGACAGGTCAACGGTTTCGCAGCCGAAGCTGCGCGCCTGCTTGAGCCGGTCCGCGTTCATGTCGCCGACAATCACGACGGCGGCACCCAGCAACTGGGCGCTGGTCGCCGCGGCCAGCCCGACGGGGCCCGCACCGGCGATGTAGACCGTCGATCCGACGCCGACACCGGCGCTGACGGCGCCGTGGAACCCTGTCGGGAAGATATCCGAGAGCATGGTCAGGTCCATCATCTTCTCAAGGGCCTGGTCCTTGTCCGGGAACTTCAGCAGGTTCCAGTCCGCATAGGGAACCAGAACATAGTTGGCTTGGCCACCCACCCAGCCGCCCATGTCCACGTACCCGTAGGCGCTGCCGGGCCGGTCGGGGTTGACGTTCAGGCAGATGCCCGTCTTGCGTTCCTTGCAGTTCCTGCAACGTCCGCAGGCGATGTTGAACGGGACGGAACAGATGTCTCCTACCTTGATGAATTCAACATCCGGCCCTACCTCCACCACCTCGCCGGTGATCTCGTGGCCAAGCACCAGATCCGTGGGGGCAGTGGTGCGTCCCCGGACCATGTGCTGGTCAGAGCCGCAGATATTCGTGGCGACGGTCTTGAGGATGACGCCGTGGCGTACCTGCCGGCCGACGTTGGCGGGGTTGACCCCCGGACCGTCCTTGAGTTCAAACTCGGGGTAGTTGATGTCGATCAGTTCGACTTTTCCCGGCCCCTTGTAGGCAACGGCTTTGTTCCCTGTCATCGATTTCCTCCTGCTTTCACGGACGCCCGTAGAGGCGCCCAGTTGTGATTCACGAAGTTCTTTGATGCGCCCCCCGCAGGAATACCTCGGCCGCACTGCCGACGGTCGGCAGTCAGTGATGGCTGCGCCGTGGGTATGCCCGGAATGCTGGAGGGTTCGGCCAGTCTAGGCGGTAAGTATGCTTATGGATAGGGCCTGTCGGGCCGAAATTGAGGGTCGTTGGCCTCAGCCCAGCGCGGACTGGACAGCTTCGATGATCTCGGGAGCATCAGGCTCCACGGTCGGCGCGAAGCGGGCGATGATCTGGCCGTCGCGGTTCACCAGGAACTTCTCGAAGTTCCATTTCACCAGGCCGGGCAGGATGCCGTTCTTGAATTTGGTGAGTTCCTTATAGAGCGGATGTGCGTTCCTGCCCCGGACGTTGGCCTTGACTGTCAGCGGGAACGTCACGCCGAAGTTGCGCTGGCAGAATTCGGCGATCTCGGCGTCGTCACCGGGTTCCTGGCCGGCAAACTGGTTGCAGGGGACGCCCAGGACCTGGAAGCCCTGGCCGCGGAACTTGTTGTGCAGAGCCTCGAGTCCCGCGTACTGGGGCGTGAACCCGCATTGGGACGCCACGTTGACCACCAGCACCACCTCTCCCTTGAAGCGGCCGAAGTCGGTCTCGGTGCCGTCGTTGAGGGTCAGGGGAATGGAGTGCAGAGCTGTCATGGGCGCGTCCTCGCGGTCTCGTTGGTCCGAAGCAGTGATCCGGAGCTGTCACCAGTGTAATTCGGCGCCAACGCGCGCACGTATGGGTCTGCGTTCCCGGACACAACACCGCGGGCAGACCGGCAGGCGCGGCCGCCTCCTGAAGCCTGTCCCGCTGACGGCCTCGCGGCGGTCAGCGGCCCGGCGTTGCGCTGGGCGTCGGTGAGGCGGTGGCCGGGGCGGACGGCTTGGTGGCCGCGGTTGTCGTTGGCTGGCCCGTTGGCGTGACCGGCGGGGTCACCGGCGCCGGCGCAAGGGGCCGGGCCGTCGACGAGAGAGACGGCGCGGCCGTGGTGGTGGCTGGCGTAGGCGTGGTTTTGGCGGCCCCCGTGACGCCGGGAGATGCCGCCGAGGACGGCTGCGGAGCAAGGGAAAGCTGTCCCGATCCCGGCGTTACCGGCGGCGCGGAGGTACTCGCCGTCGGCGTGGGGGTCGGCGTCACTGTCGGTTTGGGGGACGGCGTCACTGTCGCCGGCTGCGACGGCGTAGGCGTCGGCTTGGGGGTCGGAGTCACCGTCGGCTTGGGGGTCGGAGTCACCGTCGGCTTGGGGGTCGGAGTCACCGTCGGCTTGGGGGTCGGCGTAACTGTCTGTTTGGGGGACGGCGTCGAGGTCCTGGCCGGTTTGGGCGTCGGGCTCGGCGTCGACTTTGCCGACGACTTGCCGGCGGAGCCTTCGACAGCCGCAGCTGAGACACTCTCCGATGGCTTGGCCGCCACCGAGGCGGGCTGTTCCTGCACGCCGCCGGCCACCACGTGAGTCAAGTCCTCCCGGACGGGAATCGCCCAGCCGATCTCGGTGTTGGATGCCTTGCCTGCGTCGGGCGCGTAGCTGGTCATTTCCATGGGCCCGAGCTGGTCCACCTGTTTGGTGGGCAGGAACGTCCAGTTGAGCGGATCGGTGTGGGAGCCGTTGAGGATCGTTTCGAAATGAAGGTGGCAGCCGGTTGAGGAACCGGTGGTGCCCACCTTGGCAATGATCTCCCCCACCCGCACCAAGTCGCCCTTCTTGACCGCGATGGCTTCGAGGTGGTTATACGTGGTGATGAGACCGTCTCCGTGATCGATTTCCACCCGGTTGCCGCCGCCCCACGGGTGCCACCCGACAGCCCGGACCACACCGGCGTCGGCAGCGTAGACCCGGGTGCCGCAGGGTGCGGCAAAGTCCTGGCCCCAGTGGAATTCGCCGGTCAACCCTGTGAGCGGGCTGGTACGCAGGCCGTAGGGGGATGTCGGCACCAACGTTTCCAGCGGGGCCATAAGGAAGCCTGCGGCGGGCCGGTTCAGGGCCGCCGAGGCGACATTGAGTTCGCCGGCGATCCGTTTCCGGGTGACTGTGTGCACCGTGGACCGGCTGAAGCCCACAGCCGCCAGGGCGTCGGCAGTGACGGTCGCGACGGCGGCCGGTGCCCCGGGCGCGGCTGCGGTGGAATCGGCAGACGGGTCCAGGGCTTCGGGGCCGACGGAACCGGAGGCCTGGACGGCGGACGGCGCCGAGGAGGTCGCGTTGACGGACAACCCCTGTAAGCCGCCAAACGTCAGTACGGCCAGGGACAGGCACAGGCCTCCGGACAGGCAACGCACCGCAACGGTCCGGGCCCTGGCGTTTTGCTCACTCGTTGAGTTTCCCCAGTGTTTTCCCACGATGTGACTCCCGCAATATATGTCCGCCAGACCCCAATCTTCACGGACTTACCTCCCTATGGGACCACACGCCGCCGGGTCTGTGAACCGTCTGCAGGTCCCCTTTTGCGATCCCCGTCGAGATCGGCAGGTGACCTCAGTAGCCAGCGAGTGGCGGCCAAGTAGTCCCGGGCGGGTTGCAGGTGTTCGATACCCCCGGGGGCAGGTAACAATGGAGCATGCGCAATGTCCTCAGGGAATGGCAGGCAGAACTCAAACAAACGTTCACCGGGACACGCGAGGCCGTGCCTGAGTGGGTCCCCCACCTTGCCGAGGGCGACGACGCCGGCTACCACCTGCCCGGATCGGCGGTCTGGGCGGTGCACGGCGGCATGCCCACCATCGTGGCGGGTATCCGGGCGCTGCTGATGCAGGCGCTCCATCCGGGCGCGCTGGCCGGGGTCCACGATCACTCCCGTTTCCGCGAAGATCCATTGGGTCGGCTCGCGGGCACGATCCGCTGGATTTTCACTGTTTCTTACGGTTCCACCGAGGCGGCCCGGGCCGCCTCGGACTGGGTGCTGCGACTCCACCGGACGGTTCGGGGCGAATTCGTGGACGGCCACGGCGTCGGGCGCAGCTACGCGGCCAACGATCCTGAGCTGCTTAGCTGGGTCCACATTGCGTTCACCGACGCATTCTTGTCTGCCCACAAGCTGTGGGGGCGGCCGATTCCCGGGGGACCGGATGCCTACGTCCGTGAGTGGGCCCAAGCCGGCCGGCTCATGGGAGTGGAGGCCCCTCCCATGAGCGAGGCGGAAATGCGGGGGCAGCTGGACCGCTGGTACGACGCCGGTGAGCTCCGCTGTGACGAACGGGTCGTCGAAACGGTGGCCTTCATCCGCGATCCGCCCTTGCACCCCGCGCTCAAACCGGGCTACCGGGTGCTGTTCGCGGCCGCCGTGACGAGCCTTGAACCCAAGTACCGCGAGTTGCTGGGCCTCAAGACCGCACGGCTGGGCCCGATCCCGCTGCCGGTGACCTTGGCAACCCGGGTCACGCTCGGGATCGTGCATCTCGCCCTGGGCCGGGTTGGGCCCAGCGAGCAGGCGGCCCGGAGCCGTCTGCGCCGGCTGGGCTACAGCGCCTAAGCCGGAGTTCAGCTAAGCGGGACGGCGAGGGGCGGCCCGGAGGCCAGATTATCTAGCTGGCGGCGGAGCCGCATGGGCTGCAATTCCGCCCTTGGCCTGAAGCGGTGCCCGTAAGCAACGGCATCCGGGCGCAAAAAGGCCCCGGTCCAAAGGACCGGGGCCAACCGCGGAGAATGGGGGATTTGAACCCCCGAGGGCGTTAACCCAACACGCGTTCCAGGCGTGCGCCATAGGCCGCTAGGCGAATTCTCCAGTTGCTTCTGAATCAAAAGCAGATACTAGAATACCTGAACTTTCCGGCTTCGCCCAATTGGGCCCCGCCGCCCGCCCTGGGGCTTCCCCAGGGGACACGCCCCGCCGGGCCCGCGGAGGATGGACACAGTCCCATCATGTGCACGTTTGCCAGCGAAAAATGAGCATGCCCTCCCGGGACAGCCAGCACCGCCGGACATGCCCCGCGGCTCGTGCGAGCGGTGGACACAGTCCCGTCCAGCCCTGCCCTGGCCGCGAAAAATGAGCATGTCCCGCCCGGAATACGGGGCAGAAACGGGCCAATTCGGGGCACACTCAATCGTCAGGTAAACTATCTGACGGCCCCTCATGTGGCGTCATCCTGTTGAACTCCCCCAGGACCGGAAGGTAGCAAGGGTAAACGGGCTCTGGCGGGTGCATGAGGGGTCTTTTATGTCAGTGCCGATTGGTAGGGTTTATCTGTGACTGTTACTACCGCCCTGTACCGCAGATACCGCCCCGATTCGTTCGCGGACGTTATCGGGCAGGAGCACGTCACCGAGCCCCTCATGACGGCCCTGCGCAAGAACCGCGTCAACCACGCCTACCTCTTCTCCGGCCCCCGCGGCTGCGGCAAGACCACCTCGGCCCGCATCCTGGCCCGCTGCCTGAACTGCGCCGAGGGCCCCACGGACACCCCCTGCGGCAAATGCCCCAGCTGCGTCGAACTCGCCCGCGGCGGCACCGGCTCTCTCGATGTCATCGAGATCGACGCCGCCAGCCACGGCGGTGTGGATGATGCCCGCGACCTCCGCGAACGTGCCACCTACGCCCCGGTCCGGGACCGCTACAAGATCTTCATCATTGACGAGGCCCACATGGTCACCTCGGCCGGCTTCAATGCCCTGCTCAAGATCGTCGAGGAACCGCCGGAGCACATCAAGTTCATCTTCGCCACCACGGAGCCGGACAAGGTGATCGGCACCATCCGTTCCCGCACGCACCATTACCCCTTCCGGCTGGTGCCGCCGGAACCGCTCATGGCGTACCTGGAGCTGCTCTGCAACCAGGAGAACGTCCCCGTGGCGCCCGGCGTGCTCTCGCTCGTCATCCGCGCCGGCGGGGGTTCCGTCCGCGACTCCCTTTCCGTGCTGGACCAGCTCATGGCCGGCGCAGGGCCAACCGGATTGGACTACGAACTCGCAGTCGCCCTTCTGGGCTACACGCACGCCTCCCTGCTCGATGACGTCGTCGAGGCTGTCGCCGCGTCGGACGCCGCCACGGTCTTCCGCGCCGTGGACCGGGTCATCCAGACCGGCCATGATCCGCGCCGCTTCGTCGAAGACCTGCTGGAACGCTTCCGCGACCTCATCATTGTGCAGGCCATGCCCGAGAGCGCCCAGTCCATCCTTCGCGGCATGCCGGCGGACCAGATTGCCCGCATGCAGAACCAGGCGCACAATCTCGGGGCGGCCGAACTCTCGCGCGCCGCAGACGTCACCAACACCGCCCTCACGGACATGACCGGTGCAACCTCCCCGCGCCTGCACCTGGAACTGCTGTGCGCCCGCATTCTGCTGCCCAGCTCCGAGCAGACAGAGCGGGGCATCGCGGCGCGGATCGACCGCGTCGAGCGTCGCTTGAACTACGCCGGGAACGACGTCGGAGCTCCCCTCGCCGGTGCCCCCGCAGCGGGAACTGTCCCGCCTGCCCCAATCCCACCAGCCCCGGCCTCGGCGGCCCGCGCCGAGCAGACGCCTGCTTCCCGGCCCCCAGCCGCACAGCCGGCCGCCGCGCATTCGCCCGCGGCGCCGGGCACGCCGGTCTCCAGCCCGGCAACCGCACAGCCCGCAGCCGCACACCCCGCCGAGCACCAGCTCGCCGCGGCCTCGGTGCCGACAACCGCACGGCCCGCAGCCGCCGCGCCCGCACCGGCCCGGCAGGACGAACCTGCCCGGGAACCGCTCACGGCCCCGCGGGTCAGCACCAGCGACTGGCCCGTGGAGGAAGCGGCCCCAGCCGGCAAGGCCGCGTCCACCCTTGCCCAGTCCGCCCCGGCCCAGTCTGCCCCCGCCGCGGCAGCTCCCCCCCAGGCGTCTCCGGCCCAGCCTGCCGCCCGGCCGGCCGGGCCTTCTCCCGCGGCTGCGGCAGAGACTGCGCCCTCCGCCCCTGCACGCCCCGAGGCCGCCCCGGTTCCCGCGACCGTTTCCGGCCCCGCGCCGGGCGCTGCCTCCGGCCCGGGTGCCGGCGCCGACGTCGAGGTACTGCGCCGTGCGTGGCCTGAGATCCTGCAAACGCTCACCAAGATCAAGCGCAGCACCTGGGCTCTGGTGGAACCCAATGCCCAGGTCGGCCATTTCGAGGATCACGTCCTGACGCTCGCGTTCACAACCCAGGGGCTGGCCGGCGCCTTCGGCCGGGCCGACCACGCCGAGAACCTCCGGCAAGCGATCCACAAGACGATCGGCATCGACTGCCAGATCCGGGCCGTGGCCGGCAGCGGCAACAGCCCGGCGAGCTCTGAGCCAAACCCAAAAGCACCCGCTAGCCGGGACACCCCGGCAACGTCGGCCGACGCCGCCTGGGGCCTGAGCCCGGCGCCTCAGCCGGCGGCCGCGACCGCCGCGGCAACCGGAACCGCTGAAACCGTCCCCGCGGATGGACCGCCCCCGGCGCACGTTCCCGTCGCCGCAACGCCGGCGACGCAACCCGCCCCGGCTCTCGGGGCAACACCGGTGTCCGTGTTGCCGGCTGCCGGTGGTTCCACCGAGGCAGAGCCGCAGGCAGCCGCACCGGCTGCCCCGGCCCCGGTTCGGGCGGCTGACCAGCCAATGGGGTCGGACGGCCCGTCGGAACCTTCCGGGTCCTACGACCACCCTGATGACGACTGGGGCCCGCCCCGGGACGAGGACGCTCCGCCGCTGGATGAAGAACCTCCCATGGACTGGGACCCTTCACCTGCCGCAGCGCCCCGCCGCTCCGCGCCCCCAACCCCCGCTCCGGGCCGGCAGATCCCCGCCCCGGAGGCCTCCCCTGCCGCCGGTTCCCCGACCGGAGGCTCCCAGACCGACCCGGACACGTCGGCTGATCCGTGGGCCCGCGCCGTCGAGCAGTCGCCCGGCGTCTGGACGATCGGCACAGAATCCAACGTCGGCGGGTACGTGACGCCGGATACGGAGCCTGCGGCACCGGTGCCCGAACCGGAACCCGTGCACTATGAGCCGGCGGCGGCGCAGATCCCGGAATATGCCGGCGTCGCGTCCGCGCCCTCTGCCCGGCTGCCGGAACTGTCTGTCCACGCGGAATCCGCCCCGGCGGAGCCCCGCCCGCAGGCTGCCACGCCGCGAGTGACCGCCACTGCCCTTGCTGCTCCCCCGGCTGCAGTCCCCGCGGCGGACGCGACGTCGAGCAGGCAGAGCCTGTACCAGCGGCTGTCCAACAGTCCCGAGGCGGAGGCCGGACGTGCGAAGGCCCCCGCTCGCGCGGCAGCAGCCGCCACGGTGTACGTGCAGGACATCCCCAGCGCCGACGACGAAACGATCGAGGAATCGGGCGTCTTCGGCAGGGCCGCCGTCGAGCGGATTCTGGGCGGAAAACTGGTGGAGGAGCGCTCCCTGGATGGAAGCCCGCTGCCCCCACGCTTCTAACCGACCCTTGGCCGGCTGGACCCGGCCCCACTCCAAACGAACGAGGACATTGTGTACGAAGGTGCAGTTCAAGAGCTGATCGACGAGCTCGGACGCCTTCCCGGAGTTGGTCCCAAGTCTGCCCAACGGCTGGCCTTTCACATCCTCGAGGCGGATCCGCAGGACATGAAGCGCCTCGTGGATGCCATCACGACCGTGAAGGAGCGGGTCAAGTTCTGCACCGTGTGCGGAAACGTGACAGAGCAGGAACTGTGCAACATCTGCCGCGACCCGCGCCGGGATCCCTCGGTGATCTGCGTCGTCGAAGAATCCAAGGACGTCCTGGCCGTGGAGCGCACCCGATCGTTCCGCGGCAGGTACCACGTGCTGGGCGGCGCGATCAATCCGATCGCCGGCATCGGGCCGGAACAGCTCCGGATCCGCGAGCTGCTCACCCGCCTCAACGACGGCGCCATCCAGGAAATCATCATCGCCACCGACCCCAACCTGGAGGGGGAGGCCACGGCGACGTATCTTGCCCGGATGCTCAAGTCGATCGGCATCGCGGTCACCCGGCTCGCCTCCGGCCTGCCCGTGGGCGGAGATCTAGAGTACGCCGATGAAGTCACGCTCGGCAGGGCCTTCGAGGGCCGCCGCAACGCGCTGAGCTGACCGCGAATGACGGCCGTCGGCGGCGACTCCCGGGCCCCGCTTCTCACCGAGCGCCTGTTGCTGCGTCCGTTGAGAGCGGACGACGCCGGCGCTCTCCTCCGGTTCCGCGCTCACCCCTCGGCCACGCGGTACTTGTCGCACGGGCCGCTCACACCGGAGCAGAACCGGGCCCGGCTCCGGCAGACGTTGACCGCGGCCGAGTCCTCCACCGCCGAGTGGTTCCATTTCGGCTGGGCCTTCGAGCTCCGTGCCACCGGTGACGTCATTGGGGACGGCCGGACCTGGAACACCGAGGCACCCCCGGCGCCCGGCCGCATCCCTGCCGAATCGGCGAGCCTGGGCTACGTCCTGCACCCGGAGCACCAAGGCCTGGGCCTCGGCCGGGAGGCCGCCGGCGCCCTCGTCGAGTGGCTGTTTACCGCCCGCGGCAGCGTGACCATTTTCGCCGGGGTCTACGAGCCCAACCTCCCGTCGCAAAGACTCCTGGAGGGCTTGGGCTTCCGGAGAGACCGGTACTTCACGGTGTCCGAAGACACCGCGGGCAAACAGCTGCCTTCCTGGCGCTACCGGTTGGACCGCGGCTAGGTCCACCCTTGGCCCGCGGCACCACGGCGTCCCGCGTTCCCCAGCGCGCCTGGGCTCCCGAGCCACCGGACATGCCCCGCGCCCGCGCCCACGACCGGGCATAATGCCACCATGTCGACCCCCGGCCGCAAAGAATGAGCATGTCCCGTGGCGACGGAGGGCATGCCCAGCCCTGGCCCGCAGCACTGAGCATGTCCGGTGGAAGGGCCGCGGCCGGTCTGCCATTCGGTCACAATTCAACGGCGCGGGTCGCGCGGCGATAAACTGGACTGAGAAGTTACGCCGTCGCGCCGTTTGGTTGCCTGGCCCAGAACCCCGATGATCCAGTGAGGGTGCGCGAATGAGTTTGCCCACTACCAAAGTCCAGCCCGGATCGCAGCCGCAGACGCTGCCCGTCACGGCCGCCGCCACGAAGCACCTTGTCGTAAAGAAGTTCGGTGGTTCCTCGGTGGCGGACGCGGACGGCATCAAGCGCGTCGCCCGACGGGTCGTGGACGCCCACAATGCCGGCGACGAGGTCGTCGTGGTGGTCTCCGCGATGGGTGACACCACCGATGAGCTCCTCGACCTCGCCAGCCAGGTTACCGATTCCGCACCCGCCCGCGAGATGGACATGCTCCTCTCCGCCGGGGAGCGCATCTCCATGGCCCTCCTTGCCATGGCCATCAACAAGTTCGGCGCCTCGGCCCAGTCGTTCACCGGCTCCCAGGCCGGCATGATCACGGACGGCATCCACGGCAAGGCCCGGATCATCGACGTCGATCCCCACCGCATCCGCACAGCCCTGGACAAGGGGCACATCGCGATTGTGGCCGGGTTCCAGGGCATGAGCCACACCACGAACGAGATCACGACGCTTGGGCGCGGCGGTTCGGACACGACGGCGGTGGCCCTCGCCGCGGCGCTTGACGCCGATGTGTGCGAGATCTTCACCGACGTCGACGGCGTCTACACGGCGGACCCGCGCGTCGTGCCGTCGGCGAAAAAAATCGACCGTATTTCCAGCGAGGAAATGCTGGAACTTGCAGCTTCCGGCGCTAAGATTCTGCATCTGCGCTGCGTCGAATATGCCCGCCGCTTCGGGGTACCGTTGCACGTCCGTTCCTCATTCAGCCAGAACGAAGGCACGTGGGTCCTCCCAGGGGCCGACGACAAGATCACGACTCAAGAGGGAGTTGCCTTGGAGCAGCCAATCATCTCCGGTGTTGCACATGATCGTTCCGAAGCCAAGGTGACGGTTGTCGGCGTGCCGGACATCCCCGGCAAGGCTGCGGCGATCTTCCAGGTCATCGCGGACGCCCACTCGAACATCGACATGATCGTCCAGAACGTCTCCACCCATGGCACCGGGCGGACGGACATCTCCTTCACCCTTCCGATCGTCGAAGGCGCCGAGGCCCTGGCCGCCCTGCATGCCGCGCAGGACCGGATCGGCTTCGAGAGCATCGAATACAACGAGAAGATCGGCAAGCTCTCACTGATCGGCGCCGGCATGCGGTCGCACCCCGGTGTGTCCGCGCGCTTCTTCGCTGCCCTCTCCGAGGCCGGCATCAACATCAACATGATCTCCACCTCGGAGATCCGCATCTCGGTGGTCACCCACGCGGACCTGCTCGACGACGCCGTCCGCGCCATCCACCGGGCGTTTGACCTGGATAGCGAGGACGAAGCAACGGTCTACGGCGGGACCGGGCGCTAGGCGGCAGAGCGGGACAACAGCGCAGCCCCGCAAGCTGGGCCCGCAGCCAGGGCTGTCAAGCGGAACTGGCTGCCGGTTGCCCGGCGAACCAGCTCGGCAGCGGGGTGGCCCCCATTGACATGGGGAAGGGAGCGGCAACCGCCGCTCCCTTCCTTGTTTCCGCGCATCTCCGGCCGCACTTCCAGCGGCGCGCAACGGGCGTCGTCAGATCTCTTCTTTCCAGAGATCCGTCTTCCGGACAGCGTAGTGGTGTCCGTGAGAGTCCGTCTCGACCTCGAAGCCTGCCAGGTCGTCTTCCGAGGCGTGCTCGAAGTCGTCATGCTGGTGAACTACAGGCGCCGCGGTGTCGCCCCGGTTCGCGGGTCCGAACAGGACCTTCAGCTTGTCAGTCTTGTCCATGAAAGCTTTGACCGCACGTGTCACTATTCCCACCCCCTTTCCTCGTCGTGGGTGGTTCAGGATGCTGCACAGCGGTGTGTCAGTGCCCTCATTTTACGCCCGACGGCGGGAAATGGCCCGGTCGGGTTTCGGGCGAAGCGTGCCTACCGGAGGGATTTGTCGTCGGGGTTGCGGGGCACCACGTACGTGCTGCCGTCGGGACGGCGCACAGTCTCCCACTGCTGGGTTTCAGCCTGGCGCATCGCCAACAGCCGCCTGTTCTGCTCGGTCATCTCATGGCCGAGCGCGCTGCGGTTGGCCGGGCCGAAGATGGCCCGGAGCTTCCCGGTTGCCCGCATGAATCTTTCGGCGGCGCTTTCCTCAGCCATGGCGATCCTTTCCCGGAAGCAAGACAATGCCACCAGTGTACGCTAATCATTAGTGCACTAATGAATGAAGGGGCAGATGTGACAGAAGAAACCGCACGATTGCAGGCACCGGACGGCGCCGGTGCAGCGAAGGACTCCGAAGAGGCGCAGCACTCCCGGGCAGTGCAGGACGACCTTCTCCTGGAACAACAGCTGTGCTTCGCCCTGACGGTGGCCTCCCGGAGCGTCGTGGGCGCCTACAAGCCCGTCCTGGACAAGCTAGGCCTGACCCACCCGCAGTACCTAGTCATGTTGTGCCTCTGGGAAGCGAGTCCGAGGTCTGTCCGCGACATCAGCGAAGCCCTGGCCCAGGAGCCGGCCACCATCTCCCCTCTGCTGCGCCGCCTCGAAACCGCCGGGTTCATCACCCGCCAGCGCATGCCCGGTAACGAGCGGACCCTCGATGTCCGGTTGACGCCCCGAGGGGCGGCCCTCCGGGAAGAGGCCACCGCGGTCCCGGGCATCATGATGACCAGGCTGGGCCTGACGCGGGAACAGGTCGGCCAGTTGCACGCGTCCATGATGGACCTGATAGCGGCCACAAGGCCCGGCTCGGAGCACGCGCCCGAGCGGTAGACTGGGCAAAACAGAGGAGGACTGCTGATGCGCACGCAATCGGGCCGCCCGGGGCTTGTTCTGGCGGCCGTTCTGTTGGCCGTGGCCGGGCTGGCCGCCTGCACGCCGAACACCGGGCCCTCCCCCTCCCCCTCCCCCTCCGCCAGCACGGAGACCGGCACGCCCTCACCCACGGTACCGTCCGGCTCTACCTCGCCGACCACCGGGCCTTCGTCCCCCGCGCCGTCACCGTCCGCGACAGCGCTGCCGTCCGGACCGGGGCAAGGCAACGCACAGCTCGCCATAGTGGTCCGGCCCACCGCAACCGGCACGCCCACCAAGTTCACGCTCGTCTGCCACAACGGGATTCCCGCCGCCGAAAGCCAGCACCCGAACCCCGCCGCCGCGTGCGCCGCCATCAAGAACAACCCGGCCATCCTCAGCCCGGCCCCGCCAAGTAAGACCCAAACCTGCACCCAGCAGTACGGCGGCCCGCAAGTGGCTACCGTCACCGGCGTCGTGGACGGCCGGCAGGTTCAGGCGAGTTTCAGCCTGAAGGACGGCTGTGAAATCGCCTCCTGGAATGCCGCCAAGGTGGTCCTGGGTTCATCCGGCGGGGCGAGCTAAGCCCTTGCACCTTGAGCAGGAAGAGTGGCTGCCGCGCCAGGCCGCCCATCAGCAACGCGTCCGCCGCTATGGGGACCCGTATCTCGAGCGGCGCTCCGCCGGCCGGAAACACCCGGTGGAGGACTTCCTCTTCACCTACTACACCCAGAAGCCCGGCCAGCTGCTCCGCTGGCACCCGGGCGCGGGCGTCGTGCTCACCGGCGCCGAAGCGGCGGTGCGCACCGGATGGAAGTACTACCGAGCGGCCGACGCCGCCGAACTCGCCGCTGCCGGGCTGCCGGCGGACTCGCAGGCCGTGACGGCGGACGTCGATGCTTTTCTCCGGGACCGGCGGGAGGCGCTGCAGTTCGCCGGGATCATTCTTGCCGGGACGGCCGCGCGGCCGGCGCAGTTTGGCTGCTTCGGCCTGCACGAATGGGCGATGGTCTACCGGCAGGATAAGTTCGACCTCCGGCACGAGTACCTGCAATTGCGGCTGGGATCCGGGCGCACCGACGAGGTGGTGGAGGAGAACCGGATCCGGTGTTCGCATTTTGACGCTTTCCGCTTCTACACGCCGGACGCCGTTCCGTTGAACAGCCTGCTCCCCAGCCGGGAGAACCAGCGGACCATGGAGCAGCCCGGCTGCCTGCACGCCAACATGGACCTCTACAAATGGGCCTACAAACTCTCCCCGCTGCTGCCCAGCGAGCTGGTGATGGACTGTTTCGAACTGTCCTGGCGGATCCGGGCCATGGACATGCGGGCCTCCCCATACGATCTCGCCGACTGGGGATATCCGGCAATCCGGATCGAGACGCCGGAAGGCAAGGCCGAGTACGTGGACTATCAGCGGGCGTTCGCGGCCGAGTCGCAGCGGCTCCGGGAGCGGCTGCTGCAGGAGCTGGCGCCGCTGCTCAACGCCGCGGCCCTGACAGCTCCCCCGGCCGACGGCCGGCGCCCGCATCCGGACACGCGCCTGAAGGAACCCTCATGACAGAGAACGCCAGCCCGGACACCTCCACCAGCGACGTCGATCTGACCATCCGCTTGACCGAGGCTCCCGGCGCTCCGGAATACACGTTCCGGCTGGTGGCCGGCGACGGCGGGCCCTCCGCCGCGTGCACGGTGCCGGATCCGGCCGCCGCCCTGGAGTCCGTCCGGCGTCACGGCGAGGCCGTCTTCTTCCCCCAACCGGGTCCGCCGCGGCTGTGCACGCAGCAGTACGGCGGTCCGCAGACCGCCGTCGTGACCGGCTGGTACCTGGGCCGGGAGGTCAACAGCCGCTTCAGCCGGACTGACGGGTGTGAGATCGCCCGCTGGCGCGCCATGGCGCCGCTTCTCGGCGGCACCGCGGGCGGCACGGGCGCCGTCTGACGTTTCGCGCTTAAACGGCGACGACCGGCGGTGTGAGCCGCCGGCCGTCGCCGTTTTGTGGTGCCGGGTGCCGCCTAGATGGCGTTATCCCGGGCGAAGGACTGATCGCCGTTCTGGATCTTGCCCTTCTCCTTCTTCACCTTCGCGCCCTTGTTGGAGTCCTGATCCTCCGAGGTCGGCGGAACCATAACGGTCCCGGCCGGGGTCACCAGGACGGAGACGAATGTCGGATTGCTGGCACCGGCAAAGGTGACGCGTCCAATGTAGGAACCCTCGGCCAGGCCCTTCCAGTTCAGCGCGACACTGCCGGCCTTGCCGTTGGGCAGACGCAGCGGGTTGGGGCTCAGCGTGGCGTTGCCCACGTTCGCGCCCAGCACCGCGGCGTCAACAGAGGCCGCGGTGGCCTTGTTGTTCGGGCTGGCGTACAGGTTCGCGTAGATCGTGTACGTGCCCGGGGCCGGGTTGGGGATGGATACCGATTCGCTGGCCGACGACGTTGCGACCGTCAGCGGGCCCGCCGGGGTCATAACGTACATGTCGAAGTCAGCGCCCGGGTCCGCGGAAATGACCGAGAACTTGGCCAGCGGGGCGCCGGCCGGGACCTGGACCGTCTTGACGAGGTTCGAGGCGTCGGTGGCTCCCGTGAACGGTCCCGGGACCAGCTGGACAGCGGTGGAATCGGCCTTCGAGAGGCCGTCCAGGGTCATCTGGACGGGCGAGTCGGTGCCCGAGACAACCTTGATGGCGCCGGATCCGGTGCCGCCTGCGGAAGTGAACGCGACATCGGACAGGGCCACGGCCGACTGCGGACGCACTGCGATCGGCGACGTCACGGTCTTGTTGGCTCCCTGCCAGGTAAGCGAACCTGTCGCGAACTTGCCCAGGGGCGCACCCTGGTTCTCGAAGGAGACCTTGAACGTCCGCTTCTCTCCGGCGGCCTTGAAGTTCAGGGCGGCCGGGGTCACGCTGACCTTGATGCCGGGAACATCGAACTTGGCCTTGTAGACGCCCGGGGTCAGGGCGGTCACGGTGCGGGTGACCTCGATTTTTCCAACCAGGTTGCCCAGGGCGAAGGACGGGAGGTTCATGTCCCGCGGCTTGGTGGTGCCAATGCCCGGAATTCCGAGGTCCACGCCCGTGCCCTGGATGAACGCCAGGTAGTCATTGATGTTGGCGTCGTAGACCAGGCCCGGATCCAGCACGCGGGCCGGGTCCACCTGTCCCGCACCGGTGGCAAAGACGTCGGTGTTCTTGGACCCGTCGGCGTTCTTGACGTCGCTCGTGGTGGTCATCATGGCGGACTTGACGGCCGCCGGGGACCACGTGGGGTTCTTGGCCAGGATCAGCGCGCCGAAGCCGGCCACGTGCGGAGATGCCATGGAGGTGCCGGAGAGGAAACCGAAGTTGTCTCCTCCGGTGCCGATCGGCGAGACGCCGGCCAGCACGGCCACGCCGGGCGCCGCTACGTCGGGCTTCAGGAGGTCGGAACCTTCCGCCAGGAGCGGGCCGCGGGAGGAGAAACCGGCGATCTGCGGCTGCGCCTCGAGGGGCAGTCCGGTGGTGTCCTTGTTGACCAGGGACACCGTGATGGCCGGGTTGGCCGTGACCTTGGCCTTGATGGCCTCGGTGGCGGGCGGGTTCACGTGGACCGTCGGCACCGAGTGCTTGTCAGTGTCCAGGGAGGAATTGGTCAGGTTGACGAGGATCATCCCGACGCCGCCGCCGCGCTTGACCTCGGCGCTCTTTGCGACGCGGTCAACCACGCCGCGGTCACAGACCACAACCTTGCCTGCAATCTTGGCCGGATCCAGCGTGCCGGGACCGCACAGAGCCGGGCTGGTGGCTCCGGCAGCTGCTGCGTTGGCTGCCAGCACGACGCCGGCGTTGGAGACCTCGGAGTTCATGATGCTGGCGCCGCGATACTTGCTGCCATCGGAGAACTCGACCGTCCCCTGCAGTTCCTGCGAGAAGCTGCTGGCGGCGACGGTGGTCATCCAGGGTGCCCCGTGGTTGACGGTGCTGGCCGTCGGGCCGGAGTTGCCGGCGGACGCGGCCACGAAAATCCCGGCCGAGGCTGCGGACAGGAAGGCCATGGAGACGGGGTCGGTGGTGGTGTCCGTTGCGCCGGAGATGGAGTAGTTCAGGACGTCCACGCCATCCTTGATGGACTGTTCGATGGCGTCGATCGACGATGACGAGTAGCAGCCGCCGGTGTTGGGATCGTTGTCTTCCCAGCAGACCTTGTAGATGGACAGCTTCGCGGCCGGCGCGATGCCGCTGGTCTTGCCGAAGCTCCGGCCGTCAACCACGGCCTCGACATTGGCATTTCCGGCGGCGGTGCTGGCGGTGTGCGTTCCGTGGCTCGCGACGTCGACCGGCGACAGCCGCTCCTCCGGAGCCCAGTCTGCCTTGGGCACCGTGTTGGCGAAGTCGTCGCCGTAGTACCGTGCGCTCAGGACCTTGGAGTTGCAGGCGCTGCCGTCGAAGTCGGTGCCCGTCTGGCAGTCGCCCGCGAAAGTCTCGCCGTCGGCCTTGAGCATCTTGATCTTGCCGTCCGTGTCGCGGTAGGGCACGCCGACGACGGGGCTTCCGGTGAGCGGCTTGACCGCATCGCCGGCGAAAAAGGCGCTCGACGGGGTGTAGCCGGTGTCAATGACGCCGACGACGACGCCCTTGCCGGCCGCGTCCTGGCCGCCGAACTTGGTGTTCCACGTGCCGTTGGGCCCGCTGAGCTTCAGGAAGTCGGTGCTGGAATAGTCGGGTGCATTTTCCGTGTCGGGCGCGACCACCAGGACCGCGGGGTCCTTGGCCAGCTTGATGGCCTGGTCCGCCGTCAGCTTGGCGCTGAAGCCGTTGAGGGCTGTCGTGAACTGGCGCTGGATCTTGACGCCCTGCTGGGCGGCCACCTGGGCCTGCTTCTGTGCCAGGTGCGCCCCATACTGCCGGACCTCGGCCCTGTTCGCGTCAAGCTTCTTGCCGGCGGCCGGCTTGGTGGCCGACAGGCCGGCCGTCCCGCCGTCGTACGTTGCGGACGGCTTCTCAGCCAAGACCACGATGTAGCGGCCGTCCTTGAAGGTGTTCGGATCAATATTCTTCTGCGCGACGCCTGCGACGGCGGAGCCCTGTGCGGGGGCCGCGTTGGCGGGTGCGATCGCGATGCTGGACAGAAGAACCGGCAAGCCCAGGGTCAGCGCCGCTGCCCTCCGGAGTCCCCCGCTTCGAAGGAAGCTCTTTCCTGGTGATGTCACGAGTGATGAACCTTTCGTAAAGGAACGGCCCGGCTTTAATACCGGGCCCAACGGACTGGCGGGGCCTCACCGGGCGATCGCCCGGCCTGCCCCGACGGATACCAGCCGATTCATACAGTACAGACTGAGAGCCTGATATGACATAGACCACAACAAGGTATTTGAAATTTGTCATGCAACGCGACACGCTGCGTCGACGAGGCCTCTGACCTGCATCGATGGAGATTTGGGCGGATCTTGCCGCCCGGGCGGCCCGGCCTACTGGCGCGGTGTCCGCACCACCTCGCTGATCCAGGCCCGGGTTTTCTCGTCCAGCGGCCCGGCCACATTGGTCTTCCGCGCTGCGCGGTCGGCCCGGATCTTCTGCAGGACCATCCGGCCCAGTCCGGCGAACACGGCGGCGGCAACGATCGGCAACAGCACGGATTTCGGTTTCTCGGCCATGCGCACATCCTACTGACCCGCGGCGGCCCGGGACCATAGGCCGCAGCCCCTCCGCGGCGGCACTTGCCCGGTTCAACCGGCGGCACGAGGGCCCGCGTTCACACTCCCAGCCCGAATGCGGCCGGACGCATCGGGGCCGGTAGAATGGGCATGCAAGCTCGCGGAGCGCCCTTTCACGTTGCATTCACCAAGCAGTCCCCAACACAACGGATCGGCGTGAGACGGCACCACTCCGCTGCGCCCTTACCCAACGCTCACGCACAGGAGTTACCGGATGCCCCGGATCGTTGTCGACGTCATGCCCAAGCCCGAGATTCTGGACCCGCAGGGAAAGGCGATTGTCGGTGCGCTGCCCCGGCTGGGCTTCACCGCTTTCAGCTCTGTCCGCCAGGGCAAGCGCTTCGAACTCACTGTCGACGGCGAGGTGACCGAGGAGATCCTCGCCCAGGCCCGGAACGCCGCGGAGACCCTGCTGTCCAACCCGGTCATCGAGGACGTCGTCAACGTCGAGGTCGTTGAGGCCTGAGATGACTGAACTCCCCCTGATCGGCGAGGCTGCCGCCATCGCCGCTAACCCCAGGCTCGCGGGTGCGACCATCGGCGTCGTCACGTTCCCCGGCACCCTGGATGACCGCGACGCCGCCCGTGCGGTCCGCCTGGCTGGCGCCACCCCTGTGGAACTCTGGCACGCCGACACCACCTTGCGCGACGTTGACGCCGTCGTGATCCCCGGCGGATTCTCGTACGGTGACTACCTCCGCGCCGGCGCGATCGCCCGTTTCGCGCCGCTGATGTCCAAGATCATCGACGCCGCCAACTCGGAGGCCAAACTGCCGGTCCTTGGCATCTGCAACGGCTTCCAGATCCTGACCGAGTCGCACCTGCTGCCCGGCTCCATGATCAAGAACGACCATCTGAAGTTCATGTGCCGTGACCAGGTCCTGCGGGTGGAGAACAACGCCACCGCCTGGACCGGGGACTACGCCGTCGGCCAGGAAATCACCGTGCCGCTGAAGAACCAGGACGGCCAGTACATCGCGGACGAGAAGACCCTCGACGCCCTCGAGGCGGAAGGCCGCGTGGTGTTCCGCTACGTCGGTTTCAACCCGAACGGCTCCCGCCGCGACATCGCCGGCATCTCCAACGCCGCGGGCAACGTGGTGGGCCTCATGCCGCACCCCGAGCACGCGGTGGAGGCGGGATTTGGCCCCGAGCTCGGCTCCGGCACCGAGGGCCTGGGCTTCTTCACCTCTGTCCTGAACAAGATCGTGGGAGACAACAAATGACGGAGACACCCGCTGTGGCGGCACCGGCGGAGACCGCCCGGAAGTTCAACATCGACACCGTCGAGAACGCGGCCAAGACCCCGGACACCGAACTCCCCTGGGCCGAACTGGGACTCAAGCAGAACGAGTTCGACGAAGTCGTGAAGGTCCTGGGCCGCCGCCCGACCGGCGCCGAGCTCGCCATGTACTCCGTGATGTGGAGCGAACACTGCTCCTACAAGTCCTCGAAGAACCACCTGCGCCAGTTCGGCGACAAGGTGACCGAGGAAATGAAGAAGGACATGCTCGTGGGCATCGGCGAAAACGCCGGCGTCACCAACCTGGGCGACGGCTGGGCCGTGACGTTCAAGATCGAGTCCCACAACTCGCCGTCGTTCGTGGAGCCCTACCAGGGCGCGGCGACCGGCATCGGCGGCATTGTCCGCGACATCATCTCCATGGGCGCACGCCCGGTCGCGGTGATGGATCCGCTGCGTTTCGGCGCCATTGACCACCCGGACACGGCCCGCGTCATGCACGGCGCCGTGGCCGGCATCGGCGGCTACGGCAACTCGCTGGGCCTGCCCAACATCGGCGGCGAAATGGTCTTCGACTCCGTGTACCAGGGCAACCCGCTGGTCAACGCCCTCGCCGTCGGCGTGATGCGCCACGAGGACATCCGCCTTGCCAACGCCTCCGGCAAGGGCAACAAGGTGGTGCTGTTCGGCGCACGCACCGGCGGCGACGGGATCGGCGGCGCCTCGGTGCTGGCCTCCGAGTCCTTCGATGACACCAAGCCCTCCAAGCGCCCGGCCGTCCAGGTCGGCGACCCCTTCGCCGAGAAGGTCCTGATCGAGTGCTGCCTGGAGCTGTTCAAGGGCTCGCTGGTTGAGGGCATCCAGGACCTGGGCGCCGCCGGCATCTCTTGCGCGACGTCTGAGCTCGCGTCCAACGGCGACGGCGGCATGGAGGTCGAGCTCACCTCGGTCCTGCTGCGCGACCCCACCCTGACCCCGGGCGAAATCCTCATGTCCGAGTCGCAGGAACGCATGATGGCCGTCGTCACCCCCGGGAACGTGGCCGCGTTTGAGGCGGTCATGGAGAAGTGGGCCGTGGAGTACTCCTGGCTGGGCGAGGTGACCGACACCGGCCGCCTCATCATCACCTGGGAAGGCGAGGTCATCGTCGACGTCGACCCGCGCACGGTGGCCCACGACGGTCCGGTCTACGACCGCCCGTACGCCCGCCCGGAATGGCAGGACGCCGTCCAGGCCGACTCCTTCACCGGCTCCGTGCAGGACGCCGGCCGCCCCTCCGCCCCCGCGGACCTGGCTGCGGCCATCACCGAACTCGTCGCCTCGCCGAACATGTGCAGCAAGGCCTGGATCACCAAGCAGTACGACCGCTACGTCGGCGGCAACACCGCCATGGCGTTCCCGGACGACGCCGGCGTGGTCCGGGTGGACGAGGAAACCGGCCTGGGCGTGGCCCTGGCCACCGACGCCAACGGCCGCTACACCTACCTTGACCCGTACCACGGCGCGCAGCTGGCGCTGGCCGAGGCCTACCGCAACGTCGCCACCTCCGGCGCCGTGCCGATGGCCGTCAGCGACTGCCTGAACTTCGGCTCCCCCGAGGACCCCGACGTCATGTGGCAGCTGGCCGAGGCCATCCGGGGCCTGTCCGACGCCTGCATGGTCCTCGGCATCCCGGTCACCGGCGGCAACGTCTCGCTGTACAACCAGACCGGCACTACCCCCATCCACCCCTCCCCGGTGGTGGCCGTGCTGGGCAAGTTCGATGACGTCGCGCGCCGCACGCCGTCGGGCTGGAAGGAAGACGGCCAGGCCATCTACCTGCTGGGCACGACGGCGGCAGAGCTGGACGGTTCGGAATGGTCCAACATGCGGGGGCACCTCGGCGGCCTGCCGCCCAAGGTTGACCTCGACGCCGAGCGCGCACTGGGCGAGATCCTGATCAACGCCTCCCGCGACGGCATGGTGGATTCCGCCCACGACCTCTCCGAAGGCGGCCTCGCGGCGGCCCTCGTGGAGTCCTCGCTGCGTTACGGCGTGGGCGCCCGGATCGCGCTGCAGGACGTCCTGGACCGCGACGGCGTTGACCTGTTCACCGCGCTGTTCTCCGAAACCCAGGGCCGCGCCATCGTCGCGGTGCCCCGCTCGGAGGAAATCCGCTTCACGGACATGTGCACCGCCCGCGGGTTCGCGCACGTCCGGATCGGCGTCGTCGACGCCGAGGGCGGCACGCTGGAGATCAACGGCGTCGAGACCATGAACCTCGACGCCCTCCGCGAAGCCCACGAGGGGACCCTGCCGAAGTACTTCGGCTAGTCCCCACCGCTCCAAGCAACGCGGGGTCACTTACCGCCCATAAATCCCCTCGGGATGGGCGCTAAGTGACCCCGCGTTGTTTGTTAGTCGTCGCTGCGGAGTTCCCGCTGCCGGGCGCTGAGCAGCTCCATTTCCGGCCGGGCCGCGACGAAGCGTTCGACGGCGGCCAGCACCTCGACGAGGTGGGGCCGGTCCGCCGCGACCAGACCGACGCCGATCACGGTCCGCCGGTACTGGTCCTGGAAGTCCGCCTCGGTAACGGAGACGTCGAAGCGCCGCTTCAGCTCGGCAAGCACCGGCCGTACTACGGAGCGCTTCTCCTTGAGGCTGTGGACGTCGCCGAGGAGGAGATCGAATTCAATCCAGCCAATCCACATGCCACAAGCCTATCCACTGCTCCCGCACGGGTTAGATGGTGAGTTCGCCCATCCGGTCCCAGCCGTCGCCGTCGATCTGCCGGCTGATGATGCGCGGGGTCTCTTCCAGGGCCTGCGGCATGTCCGCCATGGCCTTCTTGAAGTGCTCGCTGTTGACATGGTCACCTGCGGCGTCGTCGTTGAAGGCCTCGACCAGAACGAACTCGTTGGGATCCTCCACGCTGCGGGACCAGTCGAACCACAGGTTGCCCGGCTCTTTCCGGGTGGCCTGGGTGAAATCCTCCACGAGCCCAAGCCAGCGCTCGGACCAGTCGGGCTTGACCTTGAATTTGACGACAATGAAGATCACGGGAATGTGCCTTTCGGGGTGGCGGACGGTGTTCAATTCTTGCAACAACACAACGCGGGGTCACATCCGGCCCATTCCGGGGGCATTTATGGGCCGTAAGTGACCCCGCGTTGCAGTAAGAGGGGGGAGCTCAGCAGGCCTTGATGGCCTCGCGGGCCAGTTCCTGCTGCCGCGGGGTCCCGATCCGGTCGGCCCACTGCTGGGCGAGCTGGAATTCCACCATGGCTTCGGTGCAGCGGCCGGCCTCATGCAGCGTCCAGCCGAGGTTGTTGTGCAGCGAGACGATCCACCGTTTGGTCCGCTCATCGTGGACCGTGGACGCGTACTCCAGGGCGCTCCGGGTCCAGGTCTCGGCGTGGGAGGAGTCGGCAATGGCGAGCATGTGCAGCGCGTCCACGGCCAGGAATTCCTCGCCCAGGTGGTCCGCGAGTTCGGCGGCCTGCTCGAACAGCGGCACGGCCATTTCGGGATGGCCGCTGCTGTTGAGCACCCGTCCGCGTTCCAGCAGCACGCGGACGGCCACCGTGGGCTCGTCGGCATCGATCGAATCCAGGAGGGCGTCGGCTTCCTCGTAGCGGCCCTGCAGCCCGATGGCGCGACCCAGTTGCGTGGTGAGTTCGGCGCGTTCGTCGGCGTCGTAGCTTCCATCCGCGGCGGCCGCCCGGAAGCGCGTTTCGGACCCCGCGGGATCGTCGAAGTTCCACAATTGGTCAAGGGATTTCTGTTCCAGCATCCACCTGCTCCTGCTCAGCTTTCACCTGCGGCCAGTTCGTGTGCACTCCCAATGTAGCGGGAAGTGATGTGCCGCTGCGCCGCCCGTGCCACCAGGCCCCCGGCCGTGTAGAACCAGTTGGAGTGCCGGCTGAAGGCAGTGATCGTCAGAAAGACCCGCCCCGCGGCGTCGATCTCCACTTCAAACGCCTCCTCGCCACGCTCCGGATGGCCCGGCAGGGTGCCGTACCCGAAGCCGGCGCTCTGCGGCCCTTCAATGGGCGCAAGCCGGTGCACCCACACCACCTCGCAGGGCGCGTTGATCCGGAAGGGCCCGACGCCGAAGCCGCTCACCACCCGGGCGCCGGGCACCACCGTGGCCGCGTCGGTGCTGACTCGCAGCCCGGACCGCTTCTGCAGCTCCCAGCCAAGGATTCCCGCAGCCACCCGCCGGTAGAGTCCAAGGCCGTCACCGAGGTACGTCCGGGACACGAGACGGGGAAAGCCCGCCGGTGCCTGGCCGTGCTCGGTTGAGCCAATGCCCGGATAGTTCAGGCTGGACCGCCCGTTGCGGCTGGCGTCGGGTTCACGTTTCACGGGCCCTCGCCCCTGGCGATCCGGGCCCAGCCCAGCTGCTCGCGCTGCTTCCGGCTCAACGAGGCCACCACCAGGTCATAGGAATCCTCCACCATGTCCCGCACCATCGAATCGGGCAGGGCCCCGTCCAGCCGCACGCCGTTCCAATGCGTTTTGTTCAAGTGCCACGCCCCGGTGATCTCCGGATGCGCAGCCCGCAGCTGCTGCGCCAGGGCCGGTTCGCATTTCAGGCTGACGGAAAAGTCGGATTCGTCCATCGCGGAGAGGGCGAACATCTTGGCCTCATGCCGGAGGCCGCCGGAGACGGCGGCGCGGACCTTGAAGACCGAGGTCTCGGGTCCAAAGGGAAAATCCTCGAAAGCCCCGGGAAACCCGAGACAAAGCGCGCGAAGTTCAGCTGCGTCCATGCTTCGAGCCTACTGCCCCGGTTCCGTTCCGGAAGCTACAAGCCGAAGCGCACCGCGTCCTGCGCCGGGCACGCGTTCATGACCACCTCGAGGCCGGCGGCCTTGGCGCGCTCGGCGGCCGCTTCATCGATGACGCCCAGTTGCAGCCATACGGCCTTGGCGCCGACAGCGATCGCCTGGTCCACGACGTCGCCCACCCTCTGCGAATTCACGAAGCAGTCCACGACGTCGATGGGCCGCTTGCTGTCCGGGATGTCGGCGAGCCTGGCGTAGCCCGTTTCGCCGTGCACGGGCTCGGCCCGCAGGTTCACCGGGATGATCTCCATGCCCAGCCGGTCCCGGATGAAGAGGGCGGTGTCATAGGCGGCCCGCCATTGGTTGGAGGACAGGCCAACGATGGCCCAGCGCCCCTTGGTGCGCATGAGCCGTTCGAGGACTGCGGGATCGTTGACGTGAGGCATGACCACAGCCTACGCGCCGGCCTTCGGATGCCGAACTCGCCGGTCAGGTGCGGGCTCGCCGTGACGTTACGGCGAACCGGCAACCTACCCGCGATCTGGCCGGATCGGGCACCTCATCGGCGGCCGGGCCACGCGATCTGGCCGGATCGGGCACCGGTTCTGGCCTACCCGCAGGGCTAGGAGTGGTCGGGAAGGCTGGGAAGCATGCTGGGAAGCGTCGGTTCGGGCAGCGGATTCTCGGGAAGGTCCTTGCCCCCGTCGCGGCCGGGGAGCGCAGGCATATGCGGCGTGACGGGGCGATGTGGCGGCGTCGGCAGGATTCCGCCGCGGCCTGTGGCGGGCGGCGTCGCTCGGTCGCCGGGCTCGGCGTGTACCGCAGCAGCGGATCCGGGCGTGGCTGGGGCGGTGCCGGCCGTCGACGGCGTGGGGGTACCAGCTGCGTGCGAGGGCACGGGGGCTGCCGGGAGGTCCGCCGGTGACGGCGTCGCGGGAACCGGATGCGCCTCCCTACCCTCGCCGGAGGGGTGGAAGATCACGCCGACAGTATGGCTGACGCTGTGCCGGAAATCCTCGCTGGATGCCGCCACGGCGCCGGCACCGAGGGTCATGGCACCCACGACGGCGCCTCCGACGATTGCCAGCCGGCGTTTGCGGCCGCGGCGTTCGGCGAGGCTCGTGACCCCGGCCGGCAGGAATTCATCGGCGGCATCCTCCGCAGGCCCGCCGGGCGCAGCCCCGACCGTCGGCAGTGCTTCCCCGACCGTCGGCAGTACCGCAGTCCCGATCGTGGGCAGTGCGGCCGTCCCGGCCGGGACACGCCGGGCCGCACTGGGCGCCCCGGCGGCGAGAAGTGCCGCGAGGTCGGCGCGGGGTGCGGGGGCTTCGCCCGGGACCGCGGCGCGAAGCTGTTCCAGCGCGCTCCGGAGTTCGGCCGCGGATTCGAGGCCGGAGTCGCTTAGCATCGCCTGGATGCTGTCCTCCTGCTGGGGATCGCGGGTGCCGGTCATGATGCTGCGTGGTCCTTTTCGGTTACGAGTTCGCGCAGGGCGCTGAGCCCGCGTCGCTGAAGCTGTTTGATGGCACCTGGTGTCTTGTCCATGATGCCTGCCACCTGTTCGATGGAAAGGTCTGCGACGATGCGCAGGGTGAGAACTTCGCGCTGCTCCTCGTTGAGCCTTGCAAGGGTGTCCGCGATACCGCCCAGGGAGCCGAGCGCCTCGTCCTCGGCTGATGCCGAATAACGTGCGTCGTCCAGGGGATCGTATTCAGCCAGATGCGGTGTGCGTTCGGCCCGGCGCCTGTAGTCGACCAGCCGCGCATGGGCGACCGAGAAGATGAACGTCCGCAGACCCGCGTGACCGCCGGTGACGCCGGCCAGTTTCGGCAGGACGTCCACGAACACGTCTTGGGTGAGGGCCTCGGCGTCGTCCACCCCTCGGGCCCGGAAGTAGCCCAGCACGGCCGGCGAAATGGCCACGTAAACCGCGCTGAATCCCGATGGGTCACCAGCTAAAGCGGCTGACAATTCGTCGTCGCTTAGCTGATCTGCCAAGAGGCTTTCCTTCCGTTACTGCAGGGGGTGCGGCCCCGCAAGTCTAGCGGCCGCACCCCCGGGCCCTTCAAACCGAGGGCCTATTCCTTAGTTGCAGACCCTTGCCGGGTCCATGCTGAACTATCGGAATTTACTTGTCGTGCTGGGGCAGCTCGGCGGACGGCACGGCCGGGGTTGCCGGGACGGCCGGAACGTCCTTGGCACCCGGGACAGCGGGAACAGCCGGAACAGCGGCCTTGACGTTGGCGTTGACGTGCGCGGCGGCAGCACCCTTGACGCTGGCGTCGCCCTTGACAGCGGCGCCGTCCTTGGAGTCAACATCGCCTTCGCCTGCACCCTTGGCGCCCTCGGCGTCCGCGTCAGCCTTGGCCTTCGCCTTGGCGTCGCCAGTGGACGGCACGGCGGGAACGGCGGGGGTGGCCGGAACGGCCGGCTTTGCCGGGAGCGTCGGGGTGGCCGGTACAGCAGGAGTGGCCGGAGTGGCGGGCGTAGCGTGCGTCACGTCAGAATGCGTGGTGCTGGACATCTGAGCGGCGTTGGCCAGTCCGATGCCGGAGAACCCGCCGACTGCGAGGATGGCGGCGCCGACGGCAATCTTGGTGGTCTTGCTAACACTCTTCATAACAGACATACATCCTTTGTTTTGGTGGAAGGCGGGCTGAGCCCCTGGGGGCAGTGAACAGCCCTCTCTCGCCGTGGCTGGCCGGCGCCCGATGGGGACAGGCGCCGGCCGGCGCTTACGGTGGAAGGCCAGCCGGAATACTGGTGGGGGGTCCAAACTCCGGCGGCGCTTACATAAGGAGTAATCGCTGGGGCAGCCCGAAAGGTTACGCGGCAATCGGAAATTTCTTTTTTTCTTATTTGACGAGGCCCGGAACGGCATTAACGACGACGGCGGCGGGCCGCCCTTTTCAGGGTGACCCGCCGCCGTCGTGCGCTGCTGCCACCCACCCGTTGCCCTATCACTTAGGGTCGTTCTCAGAGCTCAGAAGGACCCTAAGTGATGGCGCAACGGCTCTCAGGACCGGAAGAGCCCGCTGTAGGCATTGAGAGCGATCTGGCCGCCCAGGTGGGCGTAAAGGACAGTGCTGCCGGCCGGAATCTCCCTGCTTTTCACGAGGTCGATCAGCCCGGCCAGGGACTTGCCCTCGTAGACGGGGTCGGTGATCATGGCCTCCAGCGAGGCGCCCACGCGGATGGCTTCCAGGGTCGAATCGACGGGAATGCCGTAGAGATCCCCGGCCCAGCCCTCCATGACATTGATTTCGTCTATACGGAGTTCCCGGCCCAGACCGATCAGCTCGGCGGTGTTCCGGGCAATGCGTTCAACCTGCTCGCGGGTCTTCGTCAGGGTCGCCGAGGCATCGATGCCGATCACCCGGCGCGGCTTGTCCTGGCCGGCAAAACCCGCGATCATCCCGGCGTGGGTGGAGCCCGTGACGGTGCAGACGATGATCGTGTCGAAGAAGATGCCGAGCTCCCGCTCCTGCTCTTCCACCTCGTAGGCCCAGTTGGCGAAGCCCAGCCCGCCCAGCCGGTGGTCGGATCCGCCGGCCGGGATCGCGTACGGCTTGCCGCCTGCGGCCTTGACCTCCTCGATCGCGTTTTCCCAGCTGCTGCGGATGCCAATGTCAAAGCCCGCACTCTCCAGCCGGACATCGGCGCCCATGATGCGCGAGAGCAGGATGTTGCCCACCCGGTCGGATAGCGGGTCCGGCCAGTCGACCCAGTTTTCCTGAACCAGGCGGGCCTTCAGGCCGAGTTTCGCGGCCACCGCCGCGACCTGGCGGGTGTGGTTGGACTGGTAGCCGCCAATCGAGACGAGGGTGTCCGCGCCCTGCGCCAAGGCATCCGGGACGAAGTATTCCAGCTTGCGCGTCTTGTTCCCGCCAAATGCGAGGCCGCTGTTGACGTCCTCGCGTTTCGCCCAGATCTGCGCCCCGCCCAGGTGCGCGCTGAGCCGCGGCAGCGGGTGGATGGGACTCGGTCCAAACATCAGGGGGTAGCGCTCAAAATCGGTAATGGCCATCGTCGATCCTTCGCTCGCGGTGGGAAACGGCTGGGTGGACAACAAATACGCAATATGTTGCATTGTCGGATACCGGCTCCGGGACGCATAGCCCTGCCGGGTAACGCGACCATCGTCGCCCCCTGCGACCAGGACCCAACCCTGAGCACGCAGCAGGCGCCGGCGGGGCTTAACGACGGCGGCGGGCCGCCCTTTCCAGGGTGGCCCGCCGCCGTCGTACGCCAGTTACTTAAGCGCTAGTCGTTGATGAGGTCGTTGACCACGATCGTCTGGTCGCGGTCCGGGCCGACGCCGATCGCGGAGAAACGCGTGCCGGAGAGCTTCTCCAGCGCCAGGACGTAGTTGCGGGCATTTTCCGGCAGGTCTTCCAGGGTGCGTGCGCCGGTGATGTCCTCGGTCCAGCCTTCGAAGTATTCGAAGATCGGTTTGGCGTGGTGGAACTCGGTCTGGGTCATAGGCATTTCGTCGTGCCGCACCCCGTCGACGTCGTACGCCACGCAGACCGGGATCTGCTCGATGCCGGTGAGGACGTCCAGCTTGGTGACGAAGTAGTCCGTGAAGCCGTTGACGCGGGAGGCGTGACGGGCCAGGACGGCGTCGTACCAGCCGCAGCGGCGCGGCCGGCCGGTGTTGACGCCGAACTCGCCGCCGGTCTTCTGCAGGTACATGCCCATCTCGTCGAACAGTTCCGTCGGGAAGGGACCTGCGCCCACGCGGGTGGTGTACGCCTTGATGATGCCGATCGAGCGCGAGATGCGGGTGGGGCCGATGCCGGAACCCACCGAGGCGCCGCCCGCGGTGGGGTTCGAGGACGTGACGAACGGGTAGGTGCCGTGGTCGACGTCGAGGAAGGTGGCCTGGCCGCCCTCCATGAGGACCACCTTGCCCTCGTCCAGGGCCGTGTTCAGGACAAAGGTGCTGTCAATGACCAGCGGGCGGAGGCGTTCGGCGAAGGACAGGAAGTACTCCACGATCTCGTCCACCTCGATGTCGCGGCGGTTGTAGACCTTGACCAGGAGCTCGTTCTTCTGGCGCAGGGATCCTTCGACCTTCTGGCGCAGAATCGAGGCGTCGAACACGTCCTGGACACGGATGCCGAGGCGGGCCACCTTGTCCATGTACGCCGGGCCGATCCCGCGGCCGGTGGTGCCGATGGCACGGCTGCCGAGGAACCTCTCGGTGACCTTGTCCAGGACCTGGTGGTAAGGCGCCACGAGGTGGGCGTTGGCGGAGACGCGCAGCTTTGAGGTGTCCGCGCCGCGGGCCTCGAGGCCGTCGATTTCCTGGAACAGGGCCTCCAGGTTCACCACGCAGCCGTTGCCGATGATCGGCACCGCGTTCGGGCTCAGGATGCCGGCAGGAAGGAGCTTGAGCTCGTACTTCTCACCGCCCACGACGACGGTGTGCCCGGCGTTGTTGCCGCCGTTGGGCTTGACGACGTAGTCAACGCGGCCGCCGAGCAGGTCGGTGGCCTTTCCTTTGCCTTCGTCGCCCCACTGGGCTCCGACGATCACGATTGCTGGCATGGGATCCTCCCCCATTCGTTCGGGCCGAGCCCTGGTTGAATCACCTGGTGATCACCGCAGCTCAGCGCCGTTCATGAGAATGCCCCGAATCTACCGCTGTGCTCTTACCCAACGCCAGAGTTCCGGGGCTCTTACCACCCAAGTTTAGCCGAAAACGGTCTCCGGCATCGCTTTGGGTCCCTGTTTGGCCGCGGCGGCCAGCCTGCGGTGAACGCCAGGGTGGCTTCTGCGAGGTCCGGCCACGCAATCGCACGACACATAGCGGACGTGACTTGCGGGACGATCGGGCGTGCAATTAAGTGAGAGTGACCATCCCGAGCGGCCGAGGGACCTGGACCGTTGACGCCGCAGCAACCCCGCCGGACACCGCCTGCTTAACTGCGGCCGTCGTGACCGGCAACGGTGCTACCGCCAGGACCGATGGAAAGGAAACCGCGCCATGTCCCAGAACACCGATCACATCCGCGTCACCCATGCCGGCTCGTTGCCCCGCACGCCCGAACTGATTGCCGCGAACGAGGCCAAGGAAGCCGACGGCATCACGCCCGAATTCCTGGACCTGCTGGAAACCTCCGTCGCGGACGTCGTCCAGCGCCAGAAGGATCTCGGCATCGACATCCCCAATGACGGCGAGTACGGTCACACGATGTCCTCTGCCGTGGACTACGGCGCCTGGTGGAATTACTCCTTCTCCCGGCTCGGCGGCCTGGAACCGACCGACGTGGACCGCTGGGCCGACGCCAAGGCGCACCGGTCCTCGCCGGGCCACATCGTCCTGACGTCCTTCCCCGACCGCCGGGACCGGCAGAAGTTCGATGACGCCTACAACGATCCTTCCTCGGGGATCCTGACCCACCGCCGCGCGGTCACGCAGCCCAAGATCGCCGGGCCGCTGACGTACACGGGCCAGGCGCACGTGGCCTCGGACATCGCCAACCTTAAGACCGGCCTGGCCGCGGCGGGCCTCACCGAGGGCTTCGTCGCTTCCCTCTCCCCCGGTTCATGCGCCCGCGTAGCCAACGAGTATTACCGCAGCGATGAGGAACTCCTCTACGCCTGCGCCGACGCCATGCGTGAGGAATACAAGGCCATCATCGACGCCGGCCTGACGGTCCAGCTCGATGACCCGTCCCTGGCCGAGAGCTGGGACCAGATCAACCCCGAGCCCAGCCTCGAGGACTATCTGAAGTTCATCCAGCTCCGGGTCGAAGCCACAAACTGGGCGCTGCGCGGCCTCCCCCAGGACCGGATCCGGCTACATGTCTGCTGGGGCTCCTGGCACGGCCCGCACACCACGGACATCCCGTTCGCTGACATCCTCGGCCCGGTCCTGCAGGTCAATGCCGGCGGCTACTCCTTTGAAGCGGCCAATGTCCGGCACGAACACGAGTGGCGGGTGTGGGAAGACGCCAAACTCCCCGAGGGCAAGGTCATCATCCCCGGCGTCGTCTCCCACGCCACCAACGTCGTGGAGCACCCGGACCTCGTGGCGGACCGGATTGTGCGTTTCGCGGACCTCGTCGGCCGCGAGAATGTGATTGCGTCCACGGATTGCGGGCTGGGCGGCAGGGTGCATCCGCAAATTGCGTACGCCAAGCTGGAGGCCCTCGGCGAAGGCGCACGCCGCGCCACCAAACGTCTCTGGTAGCCGCGCCGCGGCTGGGCCGTGGCCTCATCCGGGCGCGCACCGGGCCGTCGGCGTGCGGAGCCGGTGCCGCATTTCGCGGGGCTTGATAGACTGATAAGGATCGATCAGGAATCGGTCCACACCACATTTTCAAACCACACCAATGCTTCGCGCGGCCGGTATTCGGCGTGCCCGCAAACGGTGTGGCAGCTTTGCCAATCCCGCAGGAGACCCAGCAACATATGACAGCCCTGGCCACTGAAAATTTCCGCGAAGAGCTCCTGAGCCGCCGGTACGAACCCAACGTCGCCGCCGTCAACGAGCTCTGTGACGCCCTCCAGGCAGCCAAAGCTGGCACCGCTGTCCCCTATGTTGACCCCATGCACGACGTCGACGAGTGCCGCATCATCAGCCTGTACTCCAACATCGGCACTGCGGACGCATCAGGCTTCATTACCGCCGGCGACGACGAGGCAGCCACCCGCATGCTCGGCATCCAGTGGAAGCTGGGCCTGCGCCCCGAGTTCGTCATGCCCTGGAACGTCCACCCGTGGCACGTGGGCGACGAGCCCAACGGCAAGTTCACTCCGGACCAGATCTCGGCCGGACTCAAGCCGCTGCTGAAGTTCCTGGCCCTCGTGCCCCGCGCCTCCGTGATCGTGGCCCACGGCACCGAGGCCAACCGTCTTGCCAACCTGCTCCTCAAGACCGAGGTGCCCATGATTTGGCGCCGCGGGCTGAAGACCTACAAGGTCCGGTCCCTCAGCGGCCGCGCCTTCGCCGGCACCCCGGCCCGCCAGGAGGAGTACCTCGCGGAAATGCACACCGCCTACGCGGACGCCATGGCCCGAACGGGTCTGGCCAAGACCAGCTGATCCACCCGCACCAAACAACAACGCGGGGTCACTTACGGTCCATCCCACCACGGTGGATGGGCCGTAAGTGACCCCGCGTTGCGTCGTTTGGCGTCGTCTCAGCCCTGGGCTTCGATGGCCGCCTTGGCGCCGGGATCGGAATCGTTGAGGAACTTTGCGATCCGTTCCGGCTCGTCGGCCTCACCGATCGCCGCGGACGCACGGCCCAGCGAGTAGAGGGCGCGCAGGAAGCCGCGGTTGGGTTCGTGCTCCCACGGGATGGGCCCGACTCCGCGCCAGCCGTTGCGGCGCAGCGAATCCAGGCCGCGGTGGTACCCCACCCGCGAGTACGCGTAGGAATCGATGGTGCGTCCCTCATCCCACGCCTCTTCGGCCAGGATGGCCCACAGGAGCGAGGACGTGGGGTGCTTCGCCACGAGGTCCATGGCTTCCTGGCCGAGCGCGAGGTGCTGGTAGATCTCAGTCTCGGCAGGCAGGAGCGTGGGCTCGGGACCCATCAGGTTCTTGCGGAACTCATCGGACATGGTTAGAACGTCTTGCCGGTGGAGCCGAGCTGCTGGGCGGCCTCGACCACGCGGGCGGCCAGGCCGGCTTCGGCGGACGCGCCCCAGACGCGGGGGTCGTACAGCTTCTTGTTGCCGACCTCGCCGTCAACCTTCAGCACGCCGTCGTAGTTGCGGAACATGTGGTCCACCACCGGGCGGGTGTAGGCGTACTGGGTGTCGGTGTCGATGTTCATCTTGATCACGCCGTAGGAGACCGCGTCGGCGATTTCCTTCTCGGAGGAGCCGGAGCCGCCGTGGAAGACGAGGTCGAACGGGTTGGCCTTGCCGATCTTGGCCCCGACCTGCTCCTGGATGTCCTTGAGGATCTCCGGGCGCAGCTTGACCCCGCCCGGCTTGTAGACGCCGTGGACGTTGCCGAACGTCAGGGCCGTGATGTAGCGGCCGTTTTCGCCGGAACCGAGCGCGTCGATGGTGGCCAGCGCGTCCTCGACCGTGGTGTAGAGCTTGTCGTTGATGGCGTTCTCGACGCCGTCTTCCTCGCCGCCCACAGTGCCGATCTCAACCTCGAGAATCATCTTGGCGGCCGCGGTGCGCTCGAGCAGTTCACGGGCGATCCGCAGGTTTTCCTGCAGGGTCTCGGCGGAGCCGTCCCACATGTGGGAGTTGAAGAGGGGGTTGCGGCCGGCCTTGACCTCGGCCTCGGAGGCTGCGAGCAGCGGGAGCACAAAGCCGTCCAGCTTGTCCTTGGGGCAGTGGTCCGTGTGCAGGGCGATGTTGACGCCGTAGTTCTTGGCGACCTCGCGGGCGAAGGCGGCAAAGCCCAGGGACCCGGCAACCATGTCCTTGGTGGAGGCGCCGGACCAGTAAGCCGCGCCGCCGGTGGAGACCTGGACGATGCCGTCGGACTCGGCCTCGGCGAAGCCGCGGAGGGCGGCGTTCAGCGTCTGGGAGGAGGTGACGTTGACGGCCGGGAATGCGAAGCCGCCCGTCTTTGCGCGGTCGATCATCTCGGAGTAGATCTCTGGGGTTGCGATGGGCATGCTGACTCCTCGTCAAAAGCAGTGGTAGCTACATGGCTATGTACATCCTAGCCACGTGCGCCCCGGAGCCGAATAACGTGAAGCCGGGTCCGGGAAATGTTCCCGGACCCGGCTTCAGGCGGAGGCGGATGTGTTACGCCGCAGCCTCCGACGGAGCGGCGCCGTGCGGCTAGTGTCCCGCGATGGTCGTCGCGAACTGGACGGTCATGCTGCCGACGCCGGTGACGTCGTCATAGCCTGGCGAGGTGGACAGTGAGGTGTCCTTGTCGGTGCCGACCAGGTAGCTGTTGCCGCTGACCGGGCTGGAGAAGACCATGGCCTGGGGGTTGATCTGGGGCATCACGTCCCGTGCTCCCGAGGCGGCCGTCTTCGATGCCGCGTAGATGGCAGGGTTGGCGAAGCCGACGGTTTTTCCGGTCGCGGACTGTGCGATCGCCATCTGCGCCGCGGTCAGGGGGCACGCCAGCGAGGTTCCGCCGTACCCGGTGGTTTCATAGGAACCGGTGTTGAGAGAGTGGTCGTTGGAGATCGGGCTGATCCCCACCTGGTAGCCGGTGTACGGATCGGCAAGGGAGGCGACGTCCGGAGATACCCGGTGCCCGTTGGCCAGCGCGGCCGGGACCGTGCCCTTCTGGTAGTCGGGCTGGTCGAACACCGCGCTCGTCCCGCCGCCGGCGCCGAAGCGGAACGCACCCGGCAGGTCACCGGCGTAGCCGAGGCTGCCGTCGGGGTTCGGGACGATGCGGTTGCGGGTGGTTCCCCAGCCGGTTTCGAAAAGGTAATCGTTGTTCTTGCCCACGGCCAGGCTGGTTCCGCCGACTGCCGTAACGAAGGGCGAGCTGGCCGGGAAGTCCGGCGACGCGTAGCCCAGGCTCGCCTTCTCGTCCCCGTTGTCTCCGCTGGAGAAGTAGAGCCCGACGCCTTCGCCTGCCGCCTGAAGGTGAATGTTCTGCATGCCCATCAGCGCGTTCGGGGAGACCGCCTCGCCGACGTAGCCGTAGCTGTTGCTGACAATGGTGCTGAGCTTCTTGTCCAGGATGGTGGACATCGCGACGTCAATCCCCGCGCCGCAGTTGTTCCCTCCGACGTAGAGGATATTCGCGGCGGGGGCGAGCCCGTGTACGGCCTCGACGTCGAGCGTCTGCTCACCCTGCCAGCCGCTGGGCTGTCCGCACAGCGCCTGGTCCATGAACAACCGGGAATCCGGCACGATTTGCTGGTACTGCCCCGCCTTGAGGGCAGGCAGGCCGTTCTTCTGCGAGTACGTGTTCGCGTCGGATTCGATGCTGGGCGAGGCGTAGGCGTCGATGATCGCCACAGTCTGGCCCGCGCCCGCCGTCGTCGGGGACGTCACCCCGTAGGCGCCCTGCAACTGCGCCGGTGTGTAGCCGCAGATGGCGGTGCCGAAGCTCGTTGAGTCGTACGCTGACGGGACGGTGACTTTGTTCTGCTCCCAGTAGTTGGAGCACGGCGCGTCAACCGGCGCCGGGCCGACCGGCTTGCCGGAGGCCTGGGCCTGGTCCGAGGAGCCCGCGCTGGCCAGCGAGGGGCGGGTGAGTAGCCGTCCCTGGTCGATGGAGATCGCCTGGACCTTGGCGGCGAGGTTCGCGGGCAGGGACGGTGCCGTGGAGGGGCCTATCAGGCTCTGGCCGCCGAAGGAATAGGTCTGCTCGGTTGTGCTGAAAGCGGCGTTGATCTGGGCGACGGTGCCGCGGAAGACCACGTAGAGCCCGCTCGCGGGGACCGACGTGATCACCATGCCCTGCGCCTTCAAGTGGTCAACGACGGCGGCGACGTCGGCCTTGGCCGGCCCGTACTTGGCGATCCAGTCCGCGGGCGAAAGGTAGTGCTGGTACTGCGGATTCCCCGGCGTGGACACGGCGGTGGCAAACGCCTTGGCCGCTCCGGCGTCGGGCAGGTTCAGGTAGATTTCGCCCTCGACCGTCGTGTTACTCAGCGGAACGCCGGTCTTGGTGCGGGAGCCCGCCCAAGGCGGCACCGAACCCGGATAATTGTTCGACGGCGGCGGTGTGGGCGGGGCTGCGACGGCGGACGTCGCGGTCAGGCCGACGGCAAAGGCAAGCGAAGTTCCAAGGACGAGCAGGCGCGTGGCGCGCCGGGATTGCGAAGTTGAGACCTTCATGAGATGTCTTCCCCTAGGCGGGCGCCCTTTGCGCCCACACACGCCAGAGCCTAAACGGCCAAAGCCGATCTGACTATAGATGCCTCAGGAAACTATCTGGCCGAACACGTGGCGGCGAACCCAGGCGTGCATGGCGATGGCCGCGGCGGAGGCGGCATTGATGGACCGGGTGGAGCCGAACTGCTCGATCGACAGGGTGTCCGCAGCCGCTTCGTGGACCTCGGGCGACAGCCCCGGGCCCTCCTGCCCGAAGACCAGCACGCAGTCCTTCGGCAGTTCATAGGTCTCCAGGGGCACCGAGTCCGGAAAAATGTCGATCCCGATGATCGCCAGGCCCTCGCCCTGCGCCCAGGCCACGAAGTCCGCCACGGTGGGATGGTGGCGGATGTGCTGGTAGCGGTCGGTGACCATGGCCCCGCGGCGGTTCCACCGGCGTCGTCCGATGATGTGGACTTCCTTGGCGAGGAACGCGTTGGCGGTGCGCACGACCGTGCCGATGTTCATGTCGTGCTGCCAGTTCTCGATCGCGATGTGGAAGTTATGGCGTTTGGAGTCCAGGTCCGCCACGATCGCTTCGTGCTTCCAGTAGCGGTATTTGTCCACCACATTGCGCCGGTCCCCGTCCGCCAGGAGGTCCGGGTCCCAGTGCTCGCCCTGCGGAAGTTCGCCTGCCCAGGGGCCGACGCCGACCTCCGCCTTGGGCAGGGTCTCAGTGTCAGCCTCTTCGGGCATCTCCGCGGGCGTCCCTGCGGTTGCGCCTTCGGGGATCTGTGCCGCCGGGGCGGCCAAAGGCTCTGCCGCGGGCAGTGCACCGGCGTCGCCGGGAATCTCGGGTTCAGTCACGCCTCAACATTAGACTGGGACTGGCATCGGCACATTATCGGCGGAGGACACCATGGCAGAACAGCGCGAAGACCACAGGGACAACCCGGACCAAGTGCTTTCATCAAAATCGATTTACCGCAGCGGCCAGGAAATCGAATGCTGGCTGACGGACATGGACGGCGTCCTCGTTCACGAGAACCAGCCCATCCCGGGCGCGTCCGAGCTGATCCAGCGCTGGGTGGATACCTCCAAGCGCTTCCTCGTGCTGACCAACAACTCGATCTTCACGCCGCGGGACCTCGCCGCGCGGCTGAGCTCTTCCGGCCTGGAAATCCCCGAGGAGAACATTTGGACCTCGGCCCTGGCCACGGCGCAGTTCCTCAAGGACCAGGTCCGCGGCTCGGAGTCGGGGAACCGCGCCTACACAATCGGTGAGGCGGGGCTGACGACGGCGCTGCACGAGGCGGGCTTCATCCTCACCGACCAGAACCCCGACTTCGTGGTGCTCGGCGAGACTCGCACCTACTCGTTTGAAGCCATCACCATGGCCATCCGCCTGATCCTGGCCGGCGCCCGCTTCATTGCCACCAACCCGGACGCCACCGGGCCCTCGAAAGACGGCCCCATGCCTGCCACGGGGGCCATCGCTGCCCTCATCACCAAGGCCACGGGACGCGAGCCGTACATTGTGGGCAAGCCCAACCCGATGATGTTCCGTTCGGCGATGAACCAGATCGACGCCCACTCGGAAACCACGGCCATGATCGGCGACCGGATGGACACGGACATCATCGCCGGCATGGAGGCGGGGCTGCACACGGTGCTGGTGCTCAGCGGCATCACGCACCGGGACGACATCGCCGCCTACCCGTTCAGGCCAAACCAGATCCTCAATTCCGTGGCGGACCTCAAGAACCAGATCTGACCCGGCAGCGTCGGCGCGTCGGCGGCGTCGGGGCAAATCAGAACGCGGTCTTCTTCCCGCCGCCGCCCGGCAGCGGGAAGAAATCGTCCTGGAGCTTGTCGATGATGGGCCGGTAGACGAACGGGCTCCAGCCGGGGCTCGCGTGCTCCGGCCTAGCCCCGTCGGTGCGCAGATTGTCCGAGACCATGTTGGCTTTGAAGGTCAGCGACCACGAGTCACGGGCGGACTCGTAATCCACCGTCTTGTCCCCCGGGTTGCCAATGAAAGCCATCTTGGCGTCGCCGAGCTTCCCGACGAAGCGGCTGGCGTCAAAGTGATAGATGTAGGCGGATTCGGACTGGATCAGCACGCTGGAGGGCGCGATAGGCGACAGCTGCTCCAGGGTCTGGTCCACCACCTGGCTCCAGCTGCGCTCATTCTTATGCAACATCCTCTCGCCGAGCTCGTAGCCCCCGCGCAGCACGGAGGGGAAGCGGAAACCGCTCTCATAGAGCAGCACCACACCCTCGAACCAGCTTTGGTCCAGCACGTCGTGCCGGCTCTCGGGGCTGGAGTCAAGGAGGATGAACGCCACTTCGACGCCGTGGAGCTCAAGCAGGCGGGCGGCAACCTGGGTTGCCACCATGCCGCCGAAACTGTGGCCGTAGAAGTACAGCGTGGTCAGCTGGTGGGCGCGCACGTGCTCGATCACGGCAATGACCACCTCGTCGATGTCCAGTCCGTTGTTGGAATACCCGACGGCGGCGAGCTGGCCCCTCTTGTTCAGCGAGCCACGCAGGGCGTTCAAGATCCACAGGGCCTCTTCCCAGCTCGTCTTGTAGCCGGGGAACAGGATCCAGCTGGCGTGGGGAAAATACCGCTCGGCGAAGTCGTCGTTCACTTCGAGGATCCGGTTGATCCGCCGTTCGTTCTGCACGCGCTGGGTGAACAGCATGTCCGCCGCCAGCAGCGACGCGGAGCCGGCGCCGATCAGGAAAGTGCGCCGTGAAAACCGTTTGAGTTCCGCGGCGTAGCGGAGCAGGTGGGCCTCGGCAGGACCGGGCCCACTCGGATGATTCGGTTCCATCTTGGCCGGCACATGACTACCGTAACCACGCTCCTGCGAGGAAGAGAAACCGGACCGTCCCGATGCGACGGAACGCCGGCGGAAACGCCGCCGACGCCCGCCCCGGAACCGCCTCCGGACTAGGCGGGCTCGGGCTCCCGGCCGACCTCGCGGCGGCTGATCTCCATGCCGATGTCCTCGTAGGTCGCCAGGAGTTCGGAGCGTGCCATGTCGGCGGGGTCATCGAGTCGGCCGAACACGGAGTCGCTCGCCGCGAACAGTTCGTCATCGGAGAACCGGGTCAGCTGCCGGGTGCCGGAGGAGTCCAGCGAGACCAGAAATTCGCCCGAGAGATCAAGGGCCGGCAGTGCCGAAAAATCGTCGCCGTGCGGGGTCAGTTCCAGGGAGACACCGCCGGGGGCGGGCATCCCGGCGATCTCTGCGCCGAGGCTCCCGCCGTCGACCGCGTTGAGGTCATTGCGCAGTCCTGAGAGCGCGGAGGATTCCACAATCCAAGCCTGGCCGAGGTCCACGCGGATGTGCGAGCCGATGCCCATCCGGCGAATGCGCTGGATGATGTTCATCAGGGAGGTGCGGGATCTCTGTGTGAGGCTCCCCCGGACATCGATCCGGACGACGTCGGAAACGACGTCGAGTCTAACGTGGGCTTGCAGAGACTGGTCCATAGGTACTCCAAAGAAGGGTGACTATGGCCGACGGCTCAACCGCACCAAGCGTATCCTCGCCAATGGTGGCGCACAAGTCATAGGCGACTGCCGGTTCAGACTGCCTGCCGCCGGCCCGGCTCTTCAAAGTGCGTCCGGGTGCCGGTTCCGCCCACCGACTGGACAAGGGAAGTTGCGATGTCGCGCAGCTTCACGTTGCCGTTGCTGGAGGCGTCCGTGAGGATCCGCACAGCGGTTTCCTGGTCACAGCGGTTCTGTGCCATAACGATCCCCACCGCCATGTCGATGACGGTCCGGGATTCGAGCGTGGCGCGCAGATTGGTGGCGCTGTCCGTGTGCAGGGAGAACCGGACGGCCAGCCGCAGGGCCTGGGAGATTTCGCGGGTGTAGCCACGCGCCCGGGCCGCGACGTCGCCGTCGAATTTGTGCGGAACATCGGAGTAGAGATTCAGCGCCGCCTGGGCTTCGCCCTGGAGGTGGAACGGCACCGACAACACCGAGCGCAGCCCGTGCGAGGCCACCGCCGTGGCATAGTCCGGACCCCAGCGGTCCTCGTCGAAGAGGTCCGGGACGTAGACTTCCCGTTCCTCCTTGGCGGCCGTGAGGCAGGGGCCCTGGGAAAGCGAGTACTGGATTTCGTCGACTTCCCGCGCGGAATCGCTGCTCCACCCGATCGTGGCGGCCTTGCGGTCCCGCAGCAGGGTGATTCCGCACAGCGCGTCGTCGCCGGAGCCCGCGACCTGGTGCGCGGAAAAACGCGCCAGCTCGTTGAGGAACTCTTCGAAGTCCGTGCTGTCGAGGATCAGGTTCTGGATCTGATCGACAGTACTGATGGAATCAGCCGTCAGGGCTTCATTGGGCGGGAGCATGTCGCGTTTCTCCAGTGGCGGGTACGGACGGGGGTATTTAAGAAATGATAAGTCACCCCCTAGGCACCGTCTACCTGTGTACGCCGCAGGAGTAACGGCTAGCTGAGGCCCAGTTCGTCCTTGCCGAACGCGAACAGGTACGGAACCCCGGCTTCGGCTTCGATCTTTTCCTTGGCTCCCGTGTCCCGGTCCACGATCACGGCGACGGCCACTACGTTGCCGCCGGCCTTGCGGACGCCCTCGACGGCGGTCAGCGCGGAGCCGCCGGTGGTCGACGTATCCTCCAGGACCAGGACCTTGCGTCCCTCCACCGAGGGTCCTTCCACCTGCCGGCCCATGCCGTAGGACTTCTGCGCCTTCCGGACGACGAAAGCGTCCACCGGGCGGCCGGCGTCGACGGCGGCGTGCATGACCGCGGTGCCCACCGGGTCTGCCCCCATGGTGAGCCCGCCGGCGCACTCAAAGTCGATCCCGGCGTCGGCCAGCACGGAAAGCATGACCTGTCCCACCAGCTTGGAGGCCTCATGGTGCAGGGTGATGCGGCGCAGGTCGATGTAGTAGTCGGCCTCCGCGCCGGAGGAGAGGATGACCTTGCCGCGGACGACGGCCAGCTCCTTGATCAGTTCCAGGAGTCGGGCACGGGCAGCGGCAGCGTCGGCTGCGAAGTCAGGGGTGGCAGTCATGGATCCCAGTTTAGTGGCTGGCCGGGCCGGGCACGGGACCTTGTACTCTTGGCGGCACCGGCGCACGGGCGTCGGATGGAACCATGACGGCAGGAACCGAACCATCCACCCGCTGGCCTGCGATCACCAAAGACATCGGCAGTCTCCAGGTCCGGCCCAACCTGGTGGATTATGACGCGGCGTGCTCGGCCTTCACTTGGGATGAAGCCCGGCGCGCCCTGTCCGGGCTCCCCGGCGGCCGGGGCCTGAACATCGCCTACGAGGCGGTGGACCGGCACACGGCAGGCAGCGGAGCGGGCCGGGAGGCCCTGCGGTTTGTCCGGGCCGACGGCAGCACCCATTCCCTGAGCTACGCCGAGCTCGCCGAACAGACCAACCGCTTCGCCGCGGTCCTGCGCAGCCTTGGCGTCGGCCGCGGGGACCGGGTCTTTTCGCTCACCGGCCGCGGGCCCGCCCTGTACATCGCGGTGCTGGGCACGTTTAAGAACGCCAGCGTGTTCTGCCCCTTGTTCTCGGCCTTCGGTCCCGAGCCGGTGCGGCAGCGCCTGATGCTGGGCTCCGGCCGGGCGCTGGTTACCACCCGGGTGCTGTACCGCCGGAAGATCGCCCAGCTCCGCGAGCAGCTCCCGGACCTGCGGCATGTGCTGCTGATCGACGCCGACGGCCAGCCGGAGCCGGGAACCCTGGACCTGGCCGCCCTCATGCGCGAGGCCCCGGCGGACGAGGACATCGCGGTCACCCAGCCGGAGGACATGGCCCTGCTGCACTTCACGTCCGGCACCACCGGCACCCCGAAGGGCGCCATCCACGTGCACGACGCCGTGACCGCCCACCACGCGACCGGCACCTTCGCCCTGGACCTGCACCCCGGGGACGTCTATTGGTGCACGGCCGATCCCGGCTGGGTCACGGGCACCTCGTACGGCGTGATTGCACCCCTGAGCCACGGGGTGACGGCAATCGTGGACGAGGAGGAAATGGACGCGGACCGCTGGTACCGGATCCTCGCCGAACAAGGAGTCACAGTCTGGTACACGGCCCCGACGGCCCTGCGCATGCTCATGAAGGCCGGGGCCGGCCGCGCCGCCGGGCACGATCTCTCCGCCCTGCGCTTCGTCGCCAGCGTCGGCGAGCCGCTCAACCCCGAAGTGGTGGTGTGGGGGCAGGAGGCGTTCGGGCAGCCGGTGCATGACAACTGGTGGCAGACCGAAACGGGCGGCATCATGATTTCCAATTTCGCCGCCACCGAGATCCGGCCCGGTTCCATGGGCCGGCCGCTGCCTGGCGTCGAGGCCGCCCTCGTGGTCCGGGATGCCGACGGCAAGCCCGTCATCCGCGACGGCCAGGCGGCGCTCGTCACCTCCCCGGACACCCTGGGGGAACTCGCCCTCCGGCCCGGCTGGCCCTCCATGTTCCGGGGCTACCTGCACGAAGAGGAGCGCTACCGCCGCTGCTTCGCCGGCGGCTGGTACCTGACCGGGGATCTCGCCAAACGCGACGCCGACGGCTACTACTGGTTTGTCGGCCGGGGCGACGACGTCATCAAGTCCTCGGGGCATCTGATCGGGCCGTTCGAGGTGGAGAGTTCCCTGATGGAGCATCCGGCCGTGGCCGAGGCAGGCGTGATCGGGGTCCCGGACCCGGTGGCCGGCGAGGTGGTCAAGGCCTTCGTCGAGCTCCGGACCGGCTGGGAACCGTCCGGGGAGCTGGCGCTGGACATCATTGGCTTCGCCCGCAAGCGGCTGGGCCCCGCCGTCGCGCCGCGGCTGCTCGACTTCACCACAGCGCTGCCCAAGACCCGCAGCGGCAAGATCCTCCGCCGCCTGCTGAAGGCACGCGAGCTCGGCCTGCCGGAGGGTGACACCTCCACCATCGAGACGCCCCCGGATGCAGGCCCTCCGGCCCCGACGCCCCCCGCTGCTGGTGCCCAGACACCCGATGTGCCGACCCTGCGGGCCCCAAAATGACCGGCACCTCGGTCCGGCACAGTGGCTCCGTGGATGCGGCCCACAGCCGGCACCTGCTGTTGCAGATGCTGCGCGTCCGCCAGCTCGAGGAGAAATGCGTCGAGCTCTACAGCGCGGCCAAGATCCGCGGCTTCCTGCATGTCTACATCGGCGAAGAAGCCGTGGCAGCCGGTGTCATGACCTCTCTGGCCCCGGAGGACGCCGTGGTGGCGACGTACCGGGAGCATGGCCACGCCCTGCTCCGGGGCGTCCCGGCAGGCGCGATCCTCGCCGAAATGTACGGCTACGTTGAAGGCTGCTGCCGCGGCCGCGGCGGGTCGATGCACCTCTTCGACGCCGGCACCCGCTTCTTTGGCGGCAACGCGATCGTCGCCGGCGGCCTGCCGCTCGCCGTCGGCCTGGCGCTTGCGGACAAGATGGCCGGACGCTCCAACGTCACGGTGTGCTTCTTCGGCGAAGGCGCCGTGGCCGAAGGCACGTTCCACGAGAGCATCAATCTGGCGGCTCTCTGGCAGCTGCCCGTGCTGTTCTGCTGCGAGAACAATCTCTACGCCATGGGCACCGCGCTGGTCCGTTCCGAGTCCCAGACGGACATTGCCCTCAAAGCCGCCGCCTACGAGATCCCTGCCTGGGCGGTGGACGGCATGGACGTCCTGGCCGTCGAGGAGGCCGCACGCCGAGCAGTGGATGCGGTGCGCTCCGGCGGCGGACCGCATTTCCTGGAGCTGCGGACCTACCGCTTCCGGGCCCACTCCATGTTCGATCCCGAACGCTACCGGACCAAGGAGGAGGTGGCCCGCTGGATGGAAAGGGACCCCATCACGCTGCTGCGCGCCGCCCTGGAAACCGCGGGCCAGCTCTCGGCCGCCGAATGGGAGCAGCTGCAGGCCGACGCGCAGGCGGAAGTCGCGGCCGCCGTCGACTTCGCCGAGGCCGGAACTCCGGAACCGGTGGAAGAACTGACCCGCTTTGTCTACAGCGAGCCCGGCGGGGATGAGGAATTGCGCACAGGCACTGCAACCCGCGCGGGCACGGCGGCCGCCAGGCGGCATGCCGGGAAGACCACAGGAACGCCATGAAGTCCAGCTACCGCGAGGCGCTCCGGGCGGGCATCCGCGACGCCATGATCCGCGACGAGCGCGTGTTCCTGATGGGCGAGGACGTGGGTGCATATGGCGGCTCGTTCGCGGTCAGCCTGGGCCTTCTGGAGGAGTTCGGTCCGGACCGGATCCGCGACACCCCGCTGTCCGAATCCGGGTTCGTCGGTGCCGGCATCGGAGCGGCCCTGGGCGGCATGCGCCCGATCGTGGAAATCATGACCGTCAACTTCAGCCTCCTGGCCCTGGATCAGATCGTCAACAATGCCGCGACCCTGCTGCACATGTCCGGCGGCCAGTTCCACGTGCCGCTAGTGATCCGGATGACCACCGGCGCGGGCCGTCAGCTCGGCGCCCAGCACTCGCACAGCCTTGAGGGCTGGTACGCCCACATCCCGGGTCTGCGGATCCTTGCTCCGGCCACCCTCGAAGACGCCCGCGGCATGCTGTGGACGGCGCTCCAGGACCCGGATCCGGTGCTCATCTTCGAGCACGGCTCGCTGTACAACGTCGCCGGGGAGCTGGACGACGACGCCGGGCCGGTGGACATCAGCACCGCGGCCATCCGGCGGCCAGGCAAGGACGTCTCGCTGATCACGTACGGCGGAACCCTGCCCGCGGTGCTCGACGCCGCGGACCAGTTGGCGGCCGATGGGATCGACGCCGAGGTCCTCGACCTGCGCACGCTCCGGCCGCTCGACGACGCCGCCATCCTCGCATCTGTGGCGCGGACGCACCGCGCCGTGATCATCGATGAGGGCTGGCGCAGCGGCAGCCTGTCCGCCGAAGTGAGCGCCCGCATCACCGAGCAGGCGTTCTTCGACCTCGATGCGCCGGTGGGCCGGGTCTGCAGCGCCGAGGTGCCCATCCCCTACGCCAAGCACCTGGAACTGGCCGCCCTGCCGTCCGTGGAACGGATCGTGGCCGCGGCCAAAGCGACGGCAGGCGCCGGTGGGTGACTTCCTGATGCCCTCGCTCGGGGCTGACATGGAGCATGGCAAGCTCGTCGAGTGGCTGGTCAAGCCCGGCGACTATGTCCGCCGCGGCGATCTGGTGGCGGTGGTGGACACCGACAAGACGGTCATGGACGTGGAGTCCTTCCAGGAGGGGGTCGTGGCAGACCTCCTGGTCGGCATAGGCGAAACGGTTCCGGTGGGAACCCCGCTGGCTGTGATCACCCAGACCCCGGCCGAGGTCGGCGCGCCAGTTGGTGAGGCGCCTCCGGCGCGGGCGCCAGCGAAAGCCGCTGCCGGCCCGGCTCAGGTTCCGGCTCAGGTTCCGGAAGCGCCCGGCCCGTCACAGGGTCCCCCGATCGCGCCTCCCGTGCGGCATCTGGCGCACCGGCTGGGCGTGGACCCCGGCAGGATCCGGGGCACCGGCAAAGACGGCGCCGTCACCCGCGCGGACGTGGAGCACGCGGTGGCGGCCAGGCCGGGAACTGCGGGCAGGGTGCGGTCCTCGCCGCTCGCCCGGCGGCTCGCGGCGGAGCTGGGGATCGAGCTTTCCGCCGTGGCCGGCACCGGCCCGGACGGCGCCGTAACCGTGGCTGACGTCCAGCGTGCCGCGGCCGGAGAAGGCGGCGCTCCTGCCCGTGGGCCTGAAATGCCGGCGCCTGGACTCCCTTCGCCAGAACTTCCTTTGACTGAACTTCCTTTGGCTGAATCGGGCGCGCCGGCACCGGAAGGGCCGCCAGCGCCTGCAGCGGCGATCAAGGGGAAGCCGTCGTCGGAGGCCCGCGAACGCGTAGCCAGCCTGCGCCGGGCCATCGGCGCCCTGATGACGCGCTCAAAGCAGACCATCCCGCACTATTACCTCAGCACCACGATGGATCTGCGCACCGCCGTCGGCTGGATGCAAGCCGTCAACGCGCACCGGCCCGTCGCCGGCCGGCTCGTCCCGTCCGCGCTCCTGCTCAAAGCCGCGGCGCTGGCGGCACGGGACGTCCCGGAGGTCAACGGCTTCTACGACGACGGCGGGTTCCGGCCCAGCGCGGCGGTGCACCTGGGCGTCGCGGTGGCCCTGCGCCAGGGCGGGCTGGTGGCCCCGGCCATCCACGACGCCGACACGTTGGACCTGGACGTGCTCATGGAGCAACTGCGGGATCTCGTCAGCCGGGCACGTGCGGGACGGCTGCAGCGGGCCGAAATGGCGGACCCGACGCTGACCGTGACCAACCTCGGAGATCTCGGGGTGGACAGCGTCTACGGTGTGATCTACCCGCCCCAGGTCGCCATGGTGGGCTTCGGCCGGGTGATGGAACAGCCCTGGGCCCAGAACGGGCTCCTCGGTGTCCGGCACGCCGTGATCGCCACGTTGTCCGCGGACCACCGGGTCAGTGACGGACTGCGCGGCGGCCGCTATCTCGCGCGGATCAACGAGCTGCTGCAAGAACCGGAGCACCTGTGACTCGCAACGCCAGGAAAGCGGAGGAATCATGAACGAACACGACGCCCGCGCGGCGGTGCACGCCGCGATCGGGGCGGTGGCACCCGACGTCGACCTCGACGCCGTCAACGAGGACGCCCGGCTGCGCCAGGACCTGGAACTCGATTCGCTGGATTTCCTGCGGCTCGTGGAAACGATCGACACGGCCACCGGCGTGGACATCCCTGAGCGCGACTACCCGGCCGTGGCCACCGTCAAGGGCCTGATCGGCTACCTCGCGGCCCACGGCTAATACCGTCGACTGCTCCGTAGACGCCCTTGTGGAGGCTCTAAAGGGCGCCTACGGAGCAACCGATGCGGCGATGGGACGCGGCGCGCGCGTACTCATTGTGCTGCTCCTGGAATCGACGTAAGTCCGGCGGCCGCGGGGCGACATGAAATGGTTGCCCCACCCGTCGCCCCGGCAAGGTCGTTGAAGCTGTAGAAGTGGATTCCCGACACCCGGTCCGGGTGTTCCGCAAGCTCGGAAATCAGCGCCGACGGGGCGTACCGGTCTCCGCTCAGCAGCTTGCGTGCCAGCGGGCCCTTGCGGCTGATGAACTTCAGTGAACTTCCGACGCCGATCTGCGTGGCCAGGGAGACCAGCTTGGCCCGCGGGACGGACCCCGCTACCCCGGCCCAGACCGGCAGCTGCACGCCTTCCCGGCGGAGGAACGCCACGTAGTCCAGGATTTTCGGTGCGTCGAAGCACATCTGCGTCACGACATACGTGGCCAGATGCTGCTTGGCCACCAAGGCGTCCACCAGGTCCAGGGCACCCACCGAGGGGTGGCCCTCAGGGTAGCCCGCAATCCCTGCCCGCATCACGCCGCCGGAGTACTGCGCGATGTCTTCGAGCAACGGCAACGCGGATTCGTAGGGACCGGCTTGCTGCTTCCGGTCGCCGCCAATGACGAACACTTCACCGATGCCGGCAACGTTGCAGTCGCGGAGGATTCCGGTCAGCTCGGCACGGCCATGCAGGCTCCGGGCCGCGAGATGCGGGATGACACGGTAACCGAGCCCGCTGAGCTGCCTCGCAGCGCGCATGGTCCGCTCGATGCCGTGGTGGGGCAGGCACGTCACTGTGAGCGCGGTGGTCAAAGGCACCACGGCCTGGACCTGCGCAACGATCCCCTCTGAAGGGATGATTTCGATTCTGGTGGGGAACATCCTGGTCCTCTGCGAGTGTCAGACGCCGGCGTGCCCGGCGAGGGTGGAGCGACTCAATATCTAGGGTTCATCGCACCGGTACTGCCCCCAATGACCGGTACCGGTGCGGTGAAGAGCTCAAAACGGAAGCGGGACGCCGCGATCCATGACGACGGGGTACGGCGAGAGGGAGTGGGCAAGATCCTTCCCGGCGCGCAGACCTGTCAGGGCCGCGTCGGCGTCGGGGGTGTTTGTGCCTGAATCGGCCTGGCGGCGTGCGCCGGTACGGCGGTCTCCAAGGGTGGAAGCGGCCGAATGAATCGTCATGAGGAACTCCAGGATTCAGGTGGCATTTTAGGTGCCACTTTGACTCGGGTTCCTCCCCGCTCTGTATTGGACCTGAGAGTTTCCGCAGACCCTGCTGTTACAGGGTGCCGCTTGCACCGTCGGTGAGTCCGGTTACCGGACTGCTTTCCAGAGTTGCCTCGCCGCGGCGGTACGTGTGCCTGAGAGATTCCTGGGGAGGATTTGCTCCTACGGCGCCTGCTGAACGTACCGGCAGGACTCTCCCGCCGCAGATCAAAAGCCAGTATCACTTGTCAGTGATGCTGATCACACGCTAGCCATCGACGGGACCGCACGCAACAGTTACGTCACGCTAACCAACATATTTCCCCGTGGGCGAGCGGGCAGACAGGCAACGAGCGTCTAGGGTTGCGGCTGTGGCCGGGGTTCGGCCCGCCGCGCGAACGCCGGTGCGTGCTCGGGCCGCGGGCCAAAGGCTATGAACCGGGGAACGATGGTGCGGACTGCCGGAACGCGCCGGGCCATGAAGAGCGCGGCTGCGGGGACTCTGGTTCGCTTCCCGGCCATGATCGGGCCGAAGATCGCGCGCTGCATGAGCCGTTGGGCCGTCTGCACAATGGCGGTGGGCAGCATCCGCCGCCGTTCGACTTTCTTGAGGTCCGCCGTGGTCACCCGGCCCCGGAGCAGTGCGGGGGCCAGGTAATTGGCAGCGGCCACCGCGTCCTGGATGGCGAGGTTGATGCCCACCCCGCCGGCCGGGGACATCGCGTGCGCCGCGTCGCCAATGCAGAGCAGCCCGTTGATGTGCCACGAGTGCAGCCGGTTCAGGCGCACGTCCAGCCAGTGGAGGTCATCGAGGGAACGGATGGCGTCCACCCGGTCGGCGAGGTCCGGGCGGAGGGCCGCGATCCGCCGTCGGAAGCCTTCTACGCCCTCGGCGCGGATCCGGGCGTCAGCGCTCTTCGGGGCGAGGTAGCCCATTTGGTAGTAGTCGTTGCGGAACAGGGCCACCAGCGCCTCGCCGGGACCGAACGCCGGGACCAGCCCGGCCACCTCGCCCTTTTCGGAGGGATGCCGGGGCAGCCGGAACCACCAGGTGTCGAAGGGCACCGGAAATTCTTTTGGCGCCAAGCCGGCGGCGGTGCGCAGAGCGGAATGGCGCCCGTCGGTCGCGACCACCAGGTCCGCCAGGAGTTCGTCGGGCGTGCCGTCCGGGGTGCGGAAGCGGACTCCGCGGACACGGCCCCCGTTGCGGACGAGCCCGGTGGCCGTGTGACTCAAGAGCAGCGTGAAGCCCGGTTCCTCGGCTGCGGCGGCGGCAAGGAAATTCAAGAAATCCCATTGCGGCATCATGGCGACGTAGTTGTAAGGCGGCGGCAGGGCGTCAAAGTCGCCCATGGTTACCGGCGCCCCGCCCGGTACCGGGAGGACAACGTTCTTCAGCCGGCTCTGCGGCAAGCGGCGGAATTCCTGGCCGAGGCCGAGTTCGTCAATCAGCCGGATTGTGGAGGGATGCACGGTGTCCCCGCGGAAGTCGCGCAGGAAGTCGGCGTGCTTTTCCAGCACCGTGACCCGCACACCTGCCCGGGCCAGGAGCAGGCCGAGCATCATCCCGGCGGGGCCGCCGCCCACCACCGCGCATCCGGTCTTTTCCATGGCCCCACGGTACCCCTGCCCGCGTTGCTGCGGGAGAGGTTTTAACGGCGGTTTTCGCGGCGTTTTCTCATCGGCGCTGCGGTTCTGGACCGGCGCGGCGGGGATCCGCGCAGCGCCGGTCCGAAACCGTAGCGGGAGCCCGAAAGTGCAGCGCCCGGGCCGCCGCTAGCAAGCCGACGGACTCCCCGGGTCAGAGCCTGGTGTCGAAGGAGTCGCAGAAGACGTTCTCGTTGAACGTGCCCTGGAACTCCGACTTGCCCTGGATCTTCTCGATCGCGGCCCGGATGGCCTCCGGCGTGCCCGCGTGGGCGTGGATGGCGGTCTTCACCATCGGCACGTCTATGAGGTGGTTGGGCTGGTTGAGCGAGACGAACACGGTGGGGACTTCCGTGGCATACCAGGGAATCTCGGCCGCCATGGGCGTTGACCACTTGATCCGGATCGCCGCCTCCTGGGCGAAGCCCAATACGCAAGCGAACACGAACGCCGCGTCGTACTTTTGCGCGTAGTCCGCGGTGGCTTCCTCGGAGATGACGGACATGAAGTTCACCCCGGTTTCGCCGGCGGCCTCGCGCTGCGCGGCCGTCTTGAAGACGTGGACTTCGAAGCCGGCTTTCTCGAGCTCGTCCCGGACAATGTCCAGGTAGGCCAGCGGGTCCGCCCGGGTGAAGTCCGCGCCGCCCGAGATGCCGTAGAGCCGGATGCGCTTGTGCGTCGCCGGCCTGATGGGCAGGTTGTTGGCCGTGTCCTTCACCAGGGTGACGGTCTTGTCGGCGATCTGCGCGGCAACCTCCCGGTGCGCCGGGCTCCCGATCAGCTGCAGCGCTTCCACCGGCGGGACGAGGGTTTCCCGGGCGGCCCTGTGCAGCCCGAGCGAGGCCTTCAGGCCCAGGATCCTGCGCAGGGCGTCAAGCAGACGAGCCTCTGAGATGACCCCGGACTTGTAGCCCTCGAGCATGTACCCGAAGTCTTCGGCCGGATTGCGGAAGAACAGGAACATGTCGCAGCCGGCCGCAATGGTGGCGGGGACCAGCTCGCTGCGCTTCATGGCCTGGGTGAGGCCGATCATCTGCGACGCGTCGGTGAGGATAAGCCCGTTGAAGCCGAGCTCGCCGCGGAGCAGGTCCTGAAGGAGTTCCGGCGCCAGGGTTGCGGGCAGGATGTCCTCAGCCGCCAGCCCCGGGCGGAAATGCCGTGACAGGTCCGGTGCTCCGATGTGGCCGATCATGATCGACTGCACGCCGTGGCCGATCATCTCCCGGTACACGTGCCCGTAGGTCTGGTTCCAGTCCTCGTAGCTGAGCGTGTTGTAGGAGGTCACCACATGCTGGTCGCGTTCGTCCATGCCGTCGCCCGGGAAATGCTTCATGGCGCACACGGTGGGCGATTCGCTGATGCCGTCGAAGTATTCCTTGGCCCGTTCCACCACGATTTCCGGGGTGTTGCCGAAGGCCCTGGTGGAGATGACGGTGTTGCGCCAGTTGTAGTGGATGTCCACGATCGGCGCGAAGGCCCAGTTGCAGCCCAGCGCGGCGGTCTCCACACCGGCCACGCGCCCCATCTGCCGGGCGATGTCTTTGTCCGGGTGCGAGCCCGCCTGCAGGTGCGTCGAGACGAACGTCCCGTCATCGCAACTGCCGGCGCCGCCCATTTCGGGGTTCGACGCGATCAGCAGCGGGACCCGCGTTTTGGACTGTGCGTAGCGGATGTGTTCCTGCACATCTGCCGACGGTCCCGGGCGGTACCGCATGCCGCCCACGTGGTACTGCTCCAGGACACCATCAAGGTATTCCGGGGAGTAGTCGTTGTTGTGGTTGATGAACAGCTGGCCGATCTTTTCCTCGAGCGACATGCCGGCGATGGTGGACTCCACCCAGGCGATGGCGTCGCCGTCGAGGTTGAACGGCGCGGACTGAAGGTCGACGGCGAACGGTGCGGCGGCATCTGCCGCACCAGCCCCCGACACACGGGCGTCCGGCGTTGCCGCCGCAGGCCGGCCGGCGACGCCGGCAAGGGCCTCGGCGACAACCTGCTCCACGGGGGCGGCGATGTCCACCACGGTCCCGGCTTCGTCCGCTTCGAGCGGCTCAAGCGTGGCGAGCTGGGAGTCGAGCAGGGTGGCCGGCATGAAGTGGCCGGAGCGGCCTTCGAGCCTGCCCCCGAGCACGTCCCGGCTGCCGTGCAGGTGAAGGAAGACGGTCTCCGGCGCCTGGGCACGGATGGCGTCGCGGTAGCTGCGCCTGAGTGCGGAGCAGGCCAGCACCAGACCGGCAGACCCGGCGGCGGCGAGTTCGGCGCCCACGGTGGCGAGCCAGGGCCAGCGGTCCTCGTCAGTGAGTGGGCTGCCGGACGCCATCTTGGCGACGTTCTCCACCGGGTGGAGGGAGTCGCCGTCGAGGAAGCGGACGCCGAGGTCGCGGGCCACGAGGTCGCCGATGGTGGTCTTGCCGCAGCCGGAGACACCCATCACCACGATGTGGCGGCCGGCAACGGCGGGCTTCTGGTGGCCTGTCGTGGTCTGGTCCTTGGTCATGCCCGGTTTACCAGTCATGGACGGTGCCGTCGACGAGGCGGTTGTAGGGCAGGTAGGCCTGCTGGTAGGGGAAGGCGGCGGCGGCTTCCTCGTTGAATTCGACGCCGATGCCGGGCGCCTCGCCCGGGTGGAGGTAGCCGTCCTTGAAGGTCATGGACTGTTCGAAGACCTCGTTGGTCTTCTCCGAGTGCTGCATGTATTCCTGGATGCCAAAGTTGTGGATGGCCAGGCCCACGTGCAGCTGCGCGGCGAACCCGACCGGGGAGATGTCGGTGGGGCCGTGGAAGCCGGACTTGACCTGGTACTGCGCGGCGAAGTCCATCACCTTCTTCAGCGGGGAGATCCCGCCGAA
>NZ_RBIR01000004.1 GCF_003634095.1 Arthrobacter oryzae | reverse complement strand
AACCGCCACCCCCGGGAAAACGGGAGAAAACGGCTGCACAAAATTTGAAACCAGCTAAAAACACCAGACCACACCACGGGGTGGCGGGCCCGGCACATTCAACCAATTCAATACAATAAATTGGTATCAACAAACTTGGCACACTATTGAGTTCTCAAACAACAGACACATTCGAATATTTCACGAAACAATTCATTTCCATGAATTCTTTATTTCGCTTTTCTTCGCTGCGATGTTTACAGCTTATTTCATTCATTTCCACTTTGCAAATTCAGGATGTTCATCCGAATTTCTCTCCGTGGAGCGAATCCGCCCAGCAAAATTGAAGCAATTTCATTATCTGCGCCTAGCGCATGAAGAATTGCTTCTGATTAGTGGGGGTTTGTCACCGCTCAGCGGCGGCGACTCAGAAAACGATACACGCTCCTCCCCTGCCTTGCAAATCGGCCGGGAAGGAGCGTGCATTGTCTAGCTGTGGATCAGACGCCTGCGACTTCCACCGTGGCGAGGCTCTTCTTACCCCGCCGCAGGAGCAGGTAGCGCCCATGCAGCAACTGGCTGGCAGCAATAACGGCGTCGGGGTCGGACACTTTCGTGTTGTTGACGTAGGCTCCGCCCTCCCCTACCGTCCGGCGTGCTGCGGACTTGCTCTCGGCCAGGCCGGAGGCCACGAGCAGTTCGATGATGCCCAGGGCGCCGGCGTCGACGGTTGCGGAGGGCAGCTCGGACGTCGCTGCTTTCAGCGTTGCTTCATCCAGCACGGTGAGATCGCCGCCGCCGAACACAGCCGCCGATGCCGCGATGACCTTTTCGGTGGCGTCCACGCCGTGGACCAGGGAGGTCACCTCGTAGGCCAGCCTCCGCTGGCCTTCGCGGGCGAACGGCCGTTCTGCAACGGACAGTTCCAGTGCTTCAATCTCCGCACGGCTGAGGAACGTGAACACCTTAAGGCGGGACGCGACGTCGGCGTCCGCCGTATTGAGCCAGAACTGGTAGAAGGCGTACGGGCTGCACATTGCCGGATCCAGCCAGACCGCGTTGCCCTCGCTCTTGCCGAACTTGGTGCCGTCGGAGTTCGTGATGAGCGGCGTCCCCAGGGCATGAACGTGTTTGCCTTCGACCTTCCGGATCAGTTCGGTGCCGCTGGTGAGGTTGCCCCACTGGTCCGAACCCCCGGTCTGCAGCATGCAGCCGTAATCGCGGAACAACTGGAGGTAGTCCATGCCCTGCAGGATCTGGTAGCTGAACTCGGTGTAGCTGATGCCTTCGTCGGAACCCAGACGGGAGGCGACGGCATCCTTGCGGAGCATGGTGCCGACCCGGTAGTGCTTGCCGATGTCTCGCAGGAAATCGATCGCGCTCAGGGGCGCCGTCCAGTCGAGATTGTTGACCATGCGGGCGGCGTTGTCACCCTCGAAGCTCAGGAAGCGGCGGACCTGGGCCTGCAGGTAACCGACCCATTCCGACACGGTGTCCTTGGTGTTGAGGGTGCGTTCGGCCGTCGGGCGCGGATCACCGATCAAACCCGTGGAACCACCCACCAGCCCGAGCGGCTTGTGGCCGGCCAGCTGGATCCGGCGCATGAGCAGAAGCTGGACCAGGTTCCCCAGGTGCAGGCTCGGCGCGGTGGGATCGAAGCCGCAGTAATACGTCACGGGCTCTCCGGCGAGGAGCTTTTCGAGCTCCGCCTCATCCGTGGAGACGTGGACAAGGCCGCGCCATTTCAGCTCCTGCCAGACGTTGGCGAAGCTGGGATCGTTCTGCTGGGCATCGAGAATATTTAGCTGGGACACGGAATCTAAGGTAGCAGGATCAACAGAAGTGCATCGCAGGTGACGAAGCGGCCCCTACTCCTCGATGCCGGCCGGGACCCCGGCGGCGGCGATGAGCCGCAGGCGTTGCGTGGGCCTCGTCATGGCCACGTACAGGTCGCCCACGCGGCCGTGCTCGTGGTTGAGCATGGCCGTCGGTTCCAGGACCACGACGCCGTCGAACTCCAGTCCCTTTGCCTCCCGGGGGCTGATCACCACAATGTCCTGCGCGTAGCTGCCCGCCCCGGTACCGACGCGGTGGCCGTACACGGCCCGCAGTGCCGCGCTGGCCTCGGGCAGGAGCTCGCCGTCGGCAATAACCGCCAGCAGGCCGCCCTCAATGGCATCCAGTTCCTCCGGCAGCACTTCGACGAGCTTGTTGACGATCTGGCCCGTGCCGACACGGTCGATGACCGGCGACCAGCGCCCCTCCCGGACCGCCTTGGGCGCCGACACCACAAGTCCGGCCGCGTTGGCCATCCGTGCTGCCGCCTCGGCGATCTGTGACGGAGTGCGGTAGTTGACGGTCAGTTCCTCCAGCTGCCAGCGGTCCCCGAACATGGGGCCCAGTGCGCTGTGCCAGGAGTTGGCTCCGGCGACGGAGCTCGTCTGGGCGATGTCGCCGACGATCGTGAAGGATTTCAGCGGGCAACGGCGGACCAGCAGCCGCCACTGCATGGGGGACAACTCCTGCGCCTCGTCCACCACAATGTGCCCGAAGGCCCAGCTGCGGTCCGTGGTGGCGCGCTCGGCAGCCGTCAGCCGCGTCTCGCGCTCCTGGTTCTGGTCCACGAGTTCTTCGGCCGAGACGAGAACGTCCACGCCGGCGGTTTCCATGTTGACCAGGGTCTGCTTGGCGTTGGCGAGGTCCCGGGCACGGTCCTGTTCCTGCTGCGCCAGTCCGCGTCCGGCGGCGGCATCAAGCTCGCCGAGGAGCTCGGCAGCTTCGTCGAGCAGCGGGACGTCCGACTCGGTCCAGGGCGAACCGGCAGGACGGAGCAGCAAGGCGCGTTCCTCCGGGCTGAGGTTCGGCGTGCACGCCTCGAGGATGGCCGGTTTGCTCAGCAGCTCCCCCACGAGCTTTTCCGGGGTCATCGGCATCCAGCACAGGTTCAACGCGATCCGGACATCCCGGGCGGAGCGGACGTCCTCCGCCAGGTAGGAGCGGTCGGCGTTGTTGCCGATGTTGCCTGCTTCCACCAGTTCCGTCATCTGCTCCGTCAGTTCCCGGAGCAGGATCTTGACGAAGGACACGCGCGCCTCGTTGTGCGGTTTGCCCGTTGCCCGCGCCCGTTCCTTGGCGCGGCGGACCTGCCGCGGCGTCAGGACCAGCTTGCGGCCGTCGACCTCCAGGACCCGGTTTCCAGCCGGGATGCGCTGCCGGTTGGCGACGGCGTTCGCCACCACCTCGGCCATGTCCAGACGGCCCTTAATGGCCGCGACGGCGGAATCGGGTTCGGCGACGGCGGTGATGCCCGGCATGAGCCGGCCCAGGCTGGCCATCACGACCCCGGTCTCGCCGAGCGAGGGCAGCACGCGTTCGATGTACTTCATGAAGGACGACGTCGGGCCCACCAGCAGCACGCCGGCGCTCTTGAGCCTGTCCCGGTGCGTGTACAGCAGATACGCCGCACGGTGCAGCGCGACGGCGGTCTTGCCGGTGCCCGGTCCGCCCTGGACCACGAGTGCACCGGAGATGGAGGAACGGATGATCCTGTCCTGCTCGGACTGGATGGTCCCGACAATGTCGGACATCCGGCCCGTCCGCTTGGAGTTCAGGGCAGCCAGCAGCGCACCTTCGCCTTGGAGCGATTCGTTGTCCGCGAGCATGTCGGCGTCGAGCACGTCGTCCTCGATCGCCTTGACGTCGCGGCCCTGCAGGATCAGATGACGGCGGCGGCGGACGCCCTGCCGGTCAAACGCCGTGGCCTGGTAGAAGTGGCCGGCCTCGGGCGCCCGCCAGTCCACCATGAGGCGCTGCAGGTCCTCGGTGGTCAGGCCGATGCGGCCGATGTACTGGGCCTCGCCGGAATCCAGATCCAGGCGGCCAAACACGAGGCGGTCATCGACGGCGTCGAGCTGGGCAAGGCGGTCCTCATACAGGGCCGCGAAGGCATCACGCTCAGAGACGTTCTGCATGGTGCCCACCGCACCGGCACGCCTCACCTGGGCCAGCTGGGCGCGCTTCTCTGCCCGCAACTCATCCAGCCGGGCGTAAAGTCCGGCCACGTAGTCGCGTTCATGGGCCAAATCAGCGTCGTGCATCGAACGTTCCCCTATCGAAAAAGACAGACCCACCATTCTACAGCCATTCCGGCAGACGTGGCGGTTATGTGTCTGCGGAACAATGCCAAGGCAGTCTTCGTCTGGGAATTCTACCGACACGGCCCCAATGGTCCAGCCCGCAGCGCCTGTCTGCGACGCAATTACAGTCGCAAGAGGGAGCGAACGTTGTGGCTGGCCAGGGCCGCCCGGCCGCCGAGATCGTCCAGTTCCATGACCACGCCGACGCCGGCCACGTCAATGCCGCAGCGCTCGAACAGCCGTGCCGCGGCGCCGAGCGTGCCGCCGGTGGCGAGGACGTCGTCGAGGATCAGCACGCGGCTCCCGGGGGCAAGGTCGGTCGTGTGCAGTTCGAGGGTGGCGGTGCCGTATTCCAGGGCGTAGTCCTCGGAGACGACGGCGCGCGGCAGCTTGCCGGCCTTCCGGACCGTGATGACGCCGGTGCCGGTGGCGTACGCAGCAGCGGCCGCCAGCAGAAAGCCACGGGCTTCCACCCCGGCGACGGCGTCGAACTGGCCCTTGAACGGTTCGACGAGGGCGTTGACCACGGCCGCCAGGGCGGCCCCGTCGGCGAACACCGGCGTCAGGTCCTTGAAGCTGATTCCGGGTTTGGGATAGTCCGGGATGGTGGCGCACAGGCTGCTGATCAGCTGATCCACCGGTTGCGCCGAATTAGTCTGGTTTGGCTCGCTTTGATTCACCCATCCACCTTACTGGCTGGTAGCCGGACGTCTCACGGGCTGCCGGCTGGGTACAGCCGCGGGGGTGCCGCCCGCGGGCGGCACGGCGTTCTCCCGGCCTGCTGCGGCCCGGGCACCTGACGGCCATCAAATGTTCACCTCAGCGGCGATCAATCGGTCCGTCACGTCCACTCTGGCGGTGATTGAATGCTCCAATGCGACACGAAATCGTGCTCTCCGGCCACGGAGTCCGGCTGGTCCCGCTCACTCTGGATCACGCGGCCGGCCTCTTTGATTTTGTGGATCCCGGCATGTGGGCAGGCATGGCGGCACCGCTGCCCGGGACTAGCGGCGAACTGGCCGCGCTGTTCCAGTCCAGGCTGGACGAACCGGGCACCAGGCCTTTCGCCGTGACGGACGGGCGCACCGGAGCCCTCCTGGGCACGACGTCCCTCCGGGAGTATGTCCCGGCCCAGCATCGGCTGGAAATCGGCGGGACGTTCTACGGGCGGCAGTTCTGGGGCAGCCACGTCAACCCAGCCAGCAAGCACCTGCTCCTTGCCTACGCCTATGAGGTCCTGGGGGTCCATCGCGTAGCATTCCGCTGCGACGCCCGCAATACCCGGAGCGCAATGGCAATTGAACGGCTGGGAGCACGATTCGAAGGAGTCCTCCGCGGGCATCGCGCGGCTCCCGACGGGGGCCGCGCGGACACCGCCGTCTTCTCGATCCTCTCGAACGAGTGGCCGCAAGTGCGCGAGGACCTCCGGCGCCGCCTCGCCCCATTCGGAGCAGGCTGCGCGCTACGTACCGTCGCCGCCTAATCCCTAGATCTCCTCAAAGGGAAGCCCGTCACCGGGAGGCACGGGGTCGGGCCCGTCACCGGGAGGCACGGCGTCACTATCCGGTTTCGGGGACCGCAGGAGTTCATGCGCGAGCCCGTAGGACACGGCGTCCAGCGCCTTTCTGAGCGCCAGCTCAGCTTCCAGCCGGTCGGCCGCCACGGCGCTCTGCCGGGCGTAGTCTTCAGCCCACCCGGAGCGGTGGAACCTGTCCGCGTCGCCATGCAGGAGCCGGCCATAGAGGACGTCCTCGAACAGGTCGGGGTCATCTTCCGCAGCGAATCCGGCCAGCAGCGCCGGGCGGCCCCGGATCATCTCGTTGGTGAACAACGCGGCCGCTGCTTCCGTGCCTTCGGCCAGCCGCGGATCCGCCGAGTAGTTGCACATGCGCAGGGCCCGCACCACGAGTTTGAGCGAAACGTGTTCATCGGGAACGATGAACTTGCGCAACAGGACGGCCCGGAAGAGTTCGATCCAGTGCCTGCGTTCCGCCTCGACGGAGTCCACCGGGACAGGTCCGGGCACCGGCGCGAACAGCTCAACCATGCGGAAGTACTCGGTGGCCAGCTGCGCAAAAATCTGCAGCCGTTCCAGCTCGCTGCGTGGCTTTCCGCGTTTTCCCTCGCCCATAATGCTTCATCATCCCCCAGCGCCGTGAGTCGCAACGGTAATTGGCGTGTTTTCAGCAACTCTTGGTGCCCGGTCGGGCCGGCCGCGGGTTACGCGCCCGGACCGGGCGCATTTTCTGTTGACGACGGACGGATATGCTGGATTTGGACAAGGTGATGCATGCACCGGTCCCGGCCTGGCAGGAGGCGCCCATGAAGGACTGTATTGTCCTCAGCGCCGAAGGTCGCCCGTGCCGCATAAAATCCCACTAAATGAACTCATGGTCGTCCTGGCCCGCATCAAGGGGCTACTCCTCACCGCCGAGAAAGTAGACCGGGCACTGCGACTGTTCACCGCGGGCGTCCATGAGTCGTTCCCCGGAAGCATCGGCGCCAGTGTTTCGCTTTTCGACGAACAGGGCCGCGGGAGCAGCGCCGGCGCCACCGACCCGCTCGTGCTCGTGGCCGATGAGGCCCAATATCAACTCGAACAAGGGCCCTGCTCCACGGCGCGGGAAACGAAACGGGCAGTCCTGATCCACGACGTCGGCACTGATAGCCGTTGGCCTCTGTGGACTCGGGCGATGGCCAGCCAGCCCATACGGTCGGTGATCAGCGTGCCGCTGATGGCCGGGACGTGCTGTCTCGGAACGATCACAATCTACTCAGCACAGCCCGGAACGTATGATGCAACATCCGCATTGGCCCTCGACAAGCTTGCCGCTCCCGCAGCCCTGCTGCTCGACAACATTCAAACGTCCGAAACGCCCCGCCGTCTCAGCAAAGCTTTCACTGCGGCGCTCACCAGCAGGGACAGCATCAACCGCGCCCAGGGAATACTCATGGAACGCGACGGGCTGAGCCCGGATTCCTCCTTCCGAAAGCTCCTCCGCTTAGCCCGCACATCCACGCAGCCCATGGCTGTCATCTGCGCCGAGATCGTTGCCGGCCGAAGACGCGGCAGCCACGACGGGGACTGAGTGCTGCCGACGTCCCAGGACCGCTCCACTTCCTAGGAAGTGGAACGTCGATGGGTTACCTTCCTGCGGCGCCCCGTCGCGACAATGACGACGGCGACGGCGAGAGCTGCTGCCCCGGCCACGCCGGCGATGCCGGCAGGAGAAATCCAGGTGGCCGCGGCTGTGTCACCGGTCCGGGCCGCTGCGGACGCTTGCGACTCTTGGAGCTGGGGACTGCCGGACGTCGACCCTGGGGAGGATGCCGCCGCTTCGGCGGCCGGGGCGTAACGGGACACGGAGCCGTTGTTGGCGCCGCTGCCCGGGGTCGTCACGATGATGGTCCCGTCCGGGGCTACCGCGAGGTGGCCGGGGTTGCTCTCCGTGGGGATGGAGGGGCCCGCCGCTGTGGCCCCCGGCGGTATTACGGACAGGGCCGGACTTAGGGCACTGGCGACGTAGAGGGTCCCGTCCGGCCCGACGGTGGCCTCCGTTGGGCCGCCCGGAACGTCGATGCGGTAGGCCACGGTGGCGGCGCCCGGTTTGATGACAGCGACATCATTGGAACTGATGTTGGTGACATAGATCGTCCCGTCCGGGCCGGCGGCGATGCCGTGGGGGTTCTCCGTCCTCCCGGGCGTGGCGCTGACCTGGATGGTCCGCGAGACGGTGTTTGCCCCGGCCGGGATCACCGAGACCGTCCCGCCGTACTGGTTCGTCACGAACGCGGTGCCGTCCTTCGTGACCGCGACTTCCACCGGGCCTGCCCCGACCGTGACGGTGCGGTCCACCGCCGATCCATTGGGTGCGATGACCGACACGGTGCCCTCAATAGGGTTCGGAACGAAGACCGTCCCGTCGGGTCCAACGGCAATCAGATGGTTCCCGCTCCGGACCGGAATGCTCCGGGCCACACCCGCCGCACCGGCCGGAATTACGCCCACCACATCCTCGCCCGTGCCGCTGTCCTGCTCGGCTGCATACAACGTGCCGTCCGGGCCCAGACCGATCCCGGCGACATTGTTGCCCGTGCTGATGGTGCGGGAGGGACGGGACGCTCCCGGCGGTATCACCAGGATCCCGCCGGGCCCGTTGTAGTTGCCCACGTACGCGGTGCCGTCAGCACCAGCCACCACGCCGACGGGCGTCCCGCCGACGTCGAGAACCTCCGCAGAGGCGGCGACGGCCGGTGCCGCCCCCAGGAAAAGAACCGCCCCCACGGCGGCAGCCGCCTTCAGGCTTCGACGCTGCACTCTTTTTACCCCCATGGATTCCCCCTGTTTCAGCGCCCTGCGTGCGCCTCGCATGAATCTACCCGAGCCGGTTAAGAACAAGGGCTGCGTGACACGGCGCAGCCCTCAATGGCCCCGGAGCTTGTTCAGTCGAATCCAGGCACGGCTCTGGAGCTAATCGGTCCGCCTTGGTAGCTTCGACGCATGGCCATCAAACTTGAGAACGTCGGTATCGCCGTTCGCGACCTCGAAGCAGCAATCGCCTTTTTCACCGACCTCGGGCTCACGGTCCTCGGCCGTGACACGGTCAGCGGTGAGTGGACCGACACCGCCGTCGGACTTGATGGCAACCACGCCAACATTGCGATGCTCCAGACCCCGGACGGTCATGGCCGGCTCGAGCTCTTCGAATATCTCCACCCCGAGGCGATCGAGTCGAGCCCAACCCGTCCCAACGAGATCGGCATGCACCGCGTGGCTTTCTCTGTTGACGACATCGACGAAGCCCTTGAGATAGCTGCGAAGCACGGATGCCGTCCGCTGCGCGGCGTGGCGACCTACGAAGACGTCTACAAACTCACGTATCTCCGCGGCCCCAGCGGAATCATCGTGATGCTCGCCGAGAAACTGAAGAAGGACTGACACCCGGCTCGACCCATTTGGCCTGTGCTGCCAGGGCCTGAGCCTTAGGTCTTAGGTCACGTTAGGCACGGCGGGCATTTGGCGCCCTGGCCGCCTTGTAGCGGGAGACGGTCGGGTCGCCGCTGAGCCAAAACCTCCACGGGTAGTCGTGGCTGCCGCCGGCGCCGGAAACGCCGACGCGCGGACCTGAACTGATGTCCGCGGCGGACGCATCCGTCCGGATCGCTGACAGTTCCAGGCGGAACGGCGCTGCGAGGGCATCCCGGCCGCTGTCCGAGGTGGTCAGCCCCAGCGCTGTTGCAAGCCGGGCAGGCCCGCTGGCCAAGTCTTTGTCCGATTTCGACGCAGGGCGCCTGGCCTTGGCCAGTTCCCGTCCCCCGATCACCTCGCCGGCCCGGAGCAGCACCGCGGATGCCACGCCCTCGGGACCGCACACGATGTTGGCGCAGTAGTGCATCCCGTACGTGAAATACACGTACAGGTGGCCGGCCGGGCCGAACATCGGCGCGTTGCGGGCCGTCTGTCCGCGGAAGGTGTGGGAGCCGGGGTCAGGGTGCAGTGAATCGTGCGGGCCGAGGTAGGCCTCCACTTCCGTGATCCGTACCGAGACGGAGCCATCGGCCGCGTCGTGCGTCAACACTGCGCCGAGGAGCAGCGGCGCCACGCGCCGGGCATCGGCCGAGAGCAGTTCCCGGAGCGGGCCGGCCATGCCCGGCCCTGCGCCGGTTTCCGTGCCGGCCCCGATGCCGGCCCCTGCGGGAAGGGGGTTGGAAGTCATGCTCAGACTTTAACAAACGCCCGCCGTGCGCCTCCACGGCCCTGTCCGAATTCCGCTAGCAGGTGATCGGGGAAGCTGGCAGGATGGGGTCATGGACTTCTGGCAGCGCTACCGGGCAATCGACGCCCGGGACACCCGTTTCGACGGGCAGTTCTATACCGCCGTCCGGACTACCGGGATCTACTGCCGGCCCTCGTGCCCGGCACGGACACCCAAAGCGGACAACGTCACCTTCTATGAAACGTCCGCGGCCGCGCACGACGCCGGCTACCGGGCCTGTAAGCGCTGCCTGCCGGAGGCCGTGCCTGGGACGCCGGCCTGGAACCTGCGCTCGGACATCGCCGGGCGCGCGATGCGGCTCATCAACGACGGTGTGATCAACCGCGACGGCGTCGAGGGGCTCGCATCCAGGCTGGGCTATTCCTCGCGCCAGCTCAACCGGATTCTCAGCCACGAGCTCGGCGCGGGCCCGCTGTCGCTGGCGCGGGCCAGCCGCGCCCAGACCGCCCGCACCCTGCTGGTCTCCACCGGAATGAAAGTCTCGGACATCGCCTTCGCCGCCGGATTCAGCAGCGTGCGCCAGTTCAACGAGACGATCGGCGAAGTCTTTGCAATGACACCCTCCGCGCTCCGGGCCACGGCCCGGCACCATCGCGCCCCGGCGGCCACCACGGCGCTCACGCTCAACCTCCCTTACCGGGAGCCGTTCGATCCCGGCGTATTCGACTTCCTCGCCGTCCGCGCCATCCCCGGGATCGAGGAGGGTACGGCCAGTTCCTACGCCCGGACGCTGCGGCTGCCCCACGGTGACGCCCGTTTCCGGGTGGATTACAACGCCGGTGCCGCCGGGCGTCCGCTGGTGCTGACCATCGGTGCCGTGGACCTCCGGGACTTGGCCTCGCTGCTGAGCAGGGTCCGGCGGTTGCTGGACCTCGACGCCGACCCCGTCGCCATCGACGCCGCCCTTGCCGCCGACCCCCGTCTGACGGACACAGTGACCCGCACACCGGGCATCCGCATGCCCGGTGCCGTTGACCCGCAGGAACTGCTGATCCGGGCCATGATCGGCCAGCAGATCACGGTAGCCGCCGCACGGACCGCCCTGGTCCAGCTCTCCGCGACCGGGAGCGAGAGCCTGGTACCCGCCGACGGCCTCCACCGGCTGTTCCCCACCCCTGCCCAGATCGCGGAGACCGGCTTCGAACTGCTCCGCGGCCCGCAGCGGCGGATTGATTCCGTCCGGGACGCCGCCGCGGCGATGGCCTCGGGAGACCTGGACTTCGGCTATGGAGATGATGTGCGTGGCCTGGAGGCCAAGCTCCTGCCGTTGGCCGGCGTCGGGCCGTGGACTGTGGGCTACGTGGCGATGCGCGTCATCGGTGCCCCGGACGTGTTCCTGGCCAACGACGCCGCGGTCCGCAACGGGATCCGCTCGCTGGTCCAGACCCCGGATGGCGCCGCCCTGACCCCGGATTTCCGTGAAGTCAGCCCCTGGCGCTCCTACGCCACGATGCACCTGTGGCGCGCGGCGGCGGCTGCCCAGGCGGCGGCGCGCAAGCCGTCGAAGACATCAACGAAGACGTCAACACAGTCGTCAATGACGACATCAACACATACGGCACCACAGTTACCACAACAGACTCCGAAGAAAGCGAAACCATGAAAGCCCAGTTGTTGACCATGTCCACCCCGGACGGTCCCTTCACGATCATTGCCCGCGACGGCGCCGTGCTGTCCTCGGGCTGGACGGCCGTTCCCGGTGAGCTGACCGGGCAGATCCACGCGGACCTGCTGCCTGCCGAATTTGAGGCCGTTACCGGGCTGGGCTCCATTTCCGAGGCGGTGGAGGCGTTCTACGCCGGCGATCCGGAACCGGCTATGGACGTGCCTGTGCTGCAGAAGTCCGGCCCGTTCCGCAGCCATGCCTGGGACGTGCTGCGCACGGTCGCGCCGGGGCGCCCGGTGACCTACACGGAGTATGCGGAACTGTCCGGCAACGCCAAGGCCGTCCGCGCGGCCGCCAGTGCCTGCGCGTTCAACGCGGCCGCCCTTTTTGTTCCCTGCCACAGGGTAGTCCGCACCGACGGGACGCTGGGCGGCTTCCGCTGGGGGCTGGCCGTCAAGGGCAGCCTGCTGGACCGGGAGCGCGAACTCGCCCTTGCCGCCACGCGGCCATAGGTCCCTTAGTTGTTGACGGGCACCCCGGCGGGCCAGGGCAGCAGTTCCGGGAGATCCACGCCGTCGGCCGCGGCCGTGGCACGCAGGCTGCCCAGCGTAGGGGTGCGGCCGGCGAGCCACGCGGCGATGTCGGTAATCATGCCGCTGATGACTGTGGAGTGTCCGCCGGTGCCGATCCCCTGGTCGGGCAGGCCCAGCGGCTGCAGCACGAAGCGCTGACCGTCCGGCACCCGGGCGGAGAGAAAATCGAAGAGGTGTTCGCAGAAGGGCCGGCTCCAGGTTTCCGGTCCGCGGCCGGTCCCCAGGTCGGTGGCATGGATGACGAGTTCGCGCCAGAGTGCCAGGCCGCCGTCGAACACGACTCCCCCGCGGTAGCTGATGGGCTTGCTCCAGCCGGACTCGTCAAGGGCGTCGAAGGCTGTCAGTGCCCGTTCCAGCGACGCTTCGAGGTCGGACCGGTGCTCGGCGAGGCTGTGGCCGGCCGCCATCTCGATGGCCCGGGTGCGGCCCTCGAAGCCGCCGTCGTAGAGCTCGATGCTCTCGCCGCGGGCGGCGTATTCGAGCTGGCGGGCCATGGCGCTGGCGATCCCGCAGATGTGCGCCAGCACGTGCCCGCGGGTCCAGCCCGGCAGTTCAGACGGCGCCTTGATGTCCTCTTCCGAGAACGTGGCGGTAATCCCGGCCACGGCATCGGCGGCCCGGTGCAGTTCGTCACGAAGCTTCTCTGGTGTGATTGCGGTCATGGCGCCCATCCTAACGGAGCCACCGGATTAACGCCGATTAACTGAGCGACACCCGGTCAGCGGGCCGGGTAGCGGTGCCGGATGTGCCGGCGGTCGTGCCGCGCCTGCCAGAATTCAATCTCCCGCGGACGGACGGCGTAGAGCTGCCAGTCCGGATTCTCGCTGCCGTCCGCACCCGGGCGTGCCCGCCAGTCCGCGGCCGAGGCCTCAGCGGAGAGTTCCACGACGTCCCCGGCCACCCGGACCTGGCGGCCCTGCGGCTGCCAGAAGAAGTTCAGCGCCGCGTGCGGATTGGCCGCGAGCTCAAGGCCCTTGCGGGATTCCCGGGAGGTGGCGAAGTGCCAGCCGTCGGCGTCGATGTCCTTGAGGATCAGCATCCGGGACGACGGTCTGCCGGTCCCGTCGGCGGTGGCCACGCTGCAGGCGTTCGGCTGCGGAACCCCGGCGGCCAGGGCTTCGGAAAGCCAGAGCCGGAAAAGTTCGGCCGGGTCCGCGGGGGCTTTAGCCGGGTCAAAGTCCGGGAGGTGCTCGGGGAAATCGGGCAGGGCACGCAGCAGCTGGCGGAACGATTCGCTCATGCGAAGACAATACCCGGGTGGTCCCTCAGCCCGGAGAAGCTGAAGCGTGCGGTTGATGGACTGGCCGGCTGATCACGACGGGTAGCTCTAGGGGAAGGTCTCACGGTTGAGTTCCATCCCCAGGGCCTGGGTGAAAAGGATGCCGTTGAGTCTTTCCCGGCCGGATTCGACGAGTTGGGCGTCGGGGCGATCTTGTGCAAACCACGCGTCGACGTCCGGGTGAATGGCAAGGACCCTGTCCGCACCGGCCGGCGAGAGGTGCCATTCCGGCGGGAACAGGTCCCGATCGTGGAGCGGTCCCAGCACCTGCACGCCGTAGGCGTCGGGCACGTACCGGTCAAGAACCGGATGTGCCTGACGCATCAGAGCGTGCGGTCCCTCAAATTCGGGCCAATTGGTGTCAAGCAACGGTCCAAAAGTTCCGCTCATCCAGTTGCCCCCTTTGACCAGCCCATACTGGAGGTCATCAGCGAGTTCGACGAGGACCTGCGTCATGTCCTGAACACATCTCTGCCGCGAGAGCGAGATGTCCCGTTGCTGATACAGCACGTAGCCTTCCAGCGAGAAGTCGACCTTACGGACCTTGTGGAGCCCGTTGAAACTGATGATGCTTGCTTCTCCGCGCGCGTTGTAGGCCGCTGAGAACAGTTCCCGGCGTTCGTCCGGACGGCACCTGAAGCGGTGCATGCCCATGCCAAAGTAGTCCGTCCCTCTTTCCACGGAGCACCACTCCAGGGCATGCCCAAGGATCCTGTCGAGGGCAGGCTTTTCGATCCGCCATTGGAGGTCTCCCACCCGCCGGTCGCGTCCGGCCGGTGCCGGTTTCAGCCACCGGCTTCCCATCGGGCTAAACGCTGCGGTCAGGCATGCGTAGTCCTGGAGGCCACCGGGACCAAGCCGTTCGGTCGGACATGGCCGCAGGTGACCTCGGATACCGGGCCTGGTCAAGCTCTCCGCAATAGCCTGGAGAATTTCCGGTACGCGTTTGTGGTCCCACAACTCGTCAATAAATAGAACGGGGCCGCGGGACGTACTGGCGAGCGGGGCGACGGAGAGGGGATCCGGAAGTAGATGGCTAACCCTGGAATAGGCGTCGCGCATTGCCCGGACGGCGATTTCCGGAGGACTTGGGCTCTCAAGGCAAAGAACGAGGGAACCAACGATGCTGGCCCTTATCGAACCAAGCGCACCCCGTTCATCCAGCGTGACAGCCTCGGAATTATCGGTCATGCGTGTCTCCCCTGACAGCGTTGGCGCGTTACCTGTCTGCCTACCTTAACGACGAAAGTCCCGGCAGGCTCGACCGCTGTGGCCGTGCCTGCCGGAACTTATCGTCCAGACCTGGGCGAACCTAGCCCGCGTACCCGCGGACGGCGTCGAGCTCGCCTTCGAGAGCCAGCAGCTGGCGCTCGACGGCGGCCGGTGCCGTGCCGCCCTGGGAGTTGCGGCTGTTGAGCGAGCCTTCGGTGGACAGGACGGTGCGGACTTCCGGTGTCAGGTGCTCCGAAATGTCCGCGTATTCCTGGTCCGTCAGGTCCCAGAGCTCGACGCCGCGGCTTTCGGCCTGCTTGACCGCGGCCCCGGAGAGCTCGTGCGCCTCGCGGAACGGTACGCCCTGGCGGACCAGCCATTCGGCGATGTCCGTGGCCAGCGCAAAGCCCTGGGGGGCCAGCGATTCCATCCGTTCGGTGTTGAACTTCAGGGTCGCGATCATGCCGGAGACGGCCGGAAGCAGGACTTCCAGTGTGTCGGCGGCGTCGAAGACCGGCTCTTTGTCCTCCTGCAGGTCGCGGTTGTACGCGAGCGGCAGGCCCTTGAGCGTCGCCAGGAGCCCGGTCAGGTTCCCGATCAGCCGGCCGGCTTTGCCGCGTGCGAGCTCGGCGACGTCCGGGTTTTTCTTCTGCGGCATGATCGAGGAGCCGGTGGAGTAGGAATCGTGCAGGGTAACGAAGGAGAACTCCTTCGTGGCCCACAGGATCACTTCCTCCGAGACCCGGGACAGGTCCACGCCGATCATGGCCGTGATCCAGGCGAACTCGGCGAAGACGTCGCGGGACGCGGTGCCGTCGATCGAGTTGTGCGTTGCCGAGAAGAAGCCAAGCTCCGCGGCGACGGCCTCGGGGTCCAGGCCCAGTGAAGACCCGGCCAGGGCGCCCGAACCGTAGGGCGAAACCCCGGCACGCTTGTCCCAGTCGGCCAGCCGCTGCACATCGCGCAGCAGCGCCCAGGCGTGGGCCAGCAGGTGGTGGCTCAGCAGCACCGGCTGGGCATGCTGGAGGTGCGTGCGCCCCGGCATGGCCACGCCCTGGTGTGCCTTGGCCTGGTCCACCAGCGCGTCGATCGTGGCGAGCACGCCGCGGGCGATGATCCGGGCGTGGTCGCGCAGGAACATCCGGCCCAATGTTGCCACCTGGTCGTTGCGGGACCGTCCGGCGCGGAGTTTGCCGCCGAGCTGGGTGCCGGCGCGCTCGATCAGTCCGCGTTCCAGCGAGCCGTGCACGTCCTCATCGGACTCCGCGGGAAGGTAGGCCCCGGAGGCGACGTCCTCATCCAGCCGGCTCAGGGCGTCCAGCATGCCCTCGAGTTCGGCGTCATCCAGCAGCCCGGCCTTGTGCAGCACGCGGGCGTGCGCCTTGGACCCGGCGATGTCGTAGCGGGCCAGCCGCCAGTCAAAGTGCGTGGACTTGCTGAGCGCCGCGAGGGCGTCCGCGGGGCCGCCGGCGAACCGGCCACCCCACAGCGCACCCGTGTTGGTCGCCTCGGACTTCTGCTCAGCCACAGGGGCTACTTTCCGGCGACGCGGATGTCGCGGCCGGAGGCAACCTTGGCGGACATGCCCCACAGCTCGATGAAGCCGCGCGCCATCGACTGGTCGAAGGTGTCTCCGGTGTCGTAGGTGGCGAGGTCGAAGTCGTAGAGCGAGGTCTCGGAGCGGCGCCCGTTGACGATCGCCTGGCCGCCGTGCAGGACCATGCGGATGTCGCCGGTGACGTAGCGCTGGGTGTCCTCGATGAAGGCGTCGAGGGAGCGCTTGAGCGGGGAGAACCACTGGCCGTCGTAGACCAGCTCGGCCCAGCGCTGGCCGACCGTGGCCTTGAAGCGGGCCTGCTCGCGCTCGATGGTGATGTCCTCGAGGTGCTTGTGCGCGGTGATCAGCGCCATGGCGCCGGGGGCCTCGTAGATTTCGCGGGACTTGATGCCTACCAGGCGGTCCTCGACGACGTCGATGCGGCCGACGCCCTGGGCGCCGGCGCGGCGGTTGAGTTCTTTGATGGCCTGCAGCGGGGTGACCTTGACGCCGTCGATCGCGACCGGCACGCCGGCCTCGAAGGAGATGGTGACCTCATCCGGTGCCGGCGGGAATTCCGGGGTGGCGGTGTAGTCGTAGATGTCCTTGGTGGGGGCGTTCCAGATGTCCTCGAGGTAGCCGGTCTCGACGGCGCGGCCCCAGACGTTCTGGTCGATCGAGTACGGGTTCTTCTTGGTGGTCTCGATCGGCAGACCCTTTTCCTCGGCGAAGGCGATGGCCTTGTCGCGGGTCAGGGCAAGGTCGCGGACCGGGGCGATGCATTTCAGGTCCGGGCCGAGGGTCTGGATGCCGACCTCGAAGCGGACCTGGTCATTGCCCTTGCCGGTGCAGCCGTGGGCGACCGTCGTGGCACCGAATTCGCGGGCAGCCTTGACCAGGTGCTTGACGATCACCGGGCGGGAGATGGCGGACACCAGCGGGTAGTGGCCCTGGTAGAGGGCGTTGGCCTTCAGCGTCGGCATGCAGTACTCGTTGGCGAACTCATCGGACGCGTCGGCCACGTAAGCCTCGACGGCGCCACAGCCCAGGGCACGCTGGCGGATGGTTTCCAGCGATTCGCCGCCCTGTCCGACGTCGACCGCCACGGCGATGACCTCGGCGCCGGTGGCTTCTCCGATCCAACCGATGGCTACGGAAGTATCCAGGCCACCGGAGTAGGCCAGAACAATACGCTCAGTCACGTCAAATGCTCCTTTGTTGTTGGGTGATGCTTTGTGTCTGGGAAAGTTTTGTCGGGAAAATCTTGTGTAAGGAACAGCCTGTCACACCGCTGTGGCAGGCCCGCCGCCGCTATTGGCCGGCTTCCTCGGCGAACTGCAGGAAGCGTGCGGCGATGTCCGCGCCGCCCAGGGGGTCCCGGGTGACGAGCAGGACGGTGTCGTCCCCCGCGATGGTGCCCAGGATCGAGGGCATCACGGAGTGGTCGATCGCGAGGGCCAGGAAGTTCGCGGCGCCCGGTGGGGTCCGGAGCACCACCAGGTTGGCCGAGGCCTCGGCGGTGACGAGCAGTTCCCCGCACAACCGGGTCAGCCGGGCGTCGAGGATTTCCTGTGTCACGCCGCTTTTGGCCGCCCGTTCGCCGCCCTCCCCGGGGACGGCGTAGACCAGCACGCCGTCCTTGCCGCGGACCCGGACGGCGCCGAGTTCCACGAGGTCGCGCGAGAGCGTGGCCTGGGTGACCTGCACGCCGTCGTCCGCGAGCAGCGCAGCGAGCTCGGCCTGCGATCGGACGGATTCGCCCGTCAGGATCGCTGTGATCCGTGCCTGCCGGGCTGTCTTGGTGGCCGGGCTGGCCCCCGGCGAGGCGGGCTGGACGGACATCAGGCCAAGCCGCCCACAGGTGCGGGCCCATCGACCGGCGCGAGCCCGTCAACAACAGCCAGGCCGGAGCGGTGCATGAGCCAGGCCATGAGCGCCTTCTGGGCGTGGAGCCGGTTTTCGGCCTCGTCCCAGACCACGGACTGAGGACCGTCAATGACGTCCGCCGCGATCTCGTAGCCCCGGTACGCCGGCAGGCAATGCAGCACGACGGCGTCCGGCGCGGCGAGCTTCATCGCGTCGGCGTCGACGGCATAGTTGCGGAACAGTTCCATCCGCGCTTCCTTCTCCGCTTCCTGTCCCATGGATACCCAGGTGTCGGTGGCGACGACGTCAGCGCCGAGCAGGGCCTCTGCGGCGTCGACCGTGACCAGCACCGACCCGCCGGTCTCCGCGGCCCGGTCCTCGGCAGCCGCGATGATCTCCGGCGACGGCAGGTACCCATCGGGGCCGGCCACGCGGACGTTCATGCCCGCGGTGACGCCGGCCAGCAGATAGGAATTGGCCATGTTGTTCGCGGAGTCGCCCAGGTAGGCCATGGTCAGGCCGTTGAGCCCGCCCTTGTGCTCCTTGATGGTCAGGAGGTCCGCCAGGAGCTGGCACGGGTGGTAGTCATCGCACAGGGCGTTGATGACCGGGACGCGTGAGTTCGCGGCCATGGCGACGAGTCCGGAGTGCGCGCCGGTCCGCCACACGATGGTGGACACCATGCGCTCGAGCACCTTGGCGGTGTCCTCCACCGATTCTTTGTGCCCGATCTGTGCCTCGCCCGGGTTGATGATGAGCGCGTTGCCGCCCATGTCAGCAATGCCGGTGGCGAAGGAGACCCGGGTCCGCGTGGAGGTCTTGTCGAATATGACGGCAACCGTCTGGCGGCCGCTGCCCGCCGCGGCGAACGGCTGCACGCTGTACGGCGCGGCCTTCATGCGGACGGCGAGTTCCAGGACCTCGGCTTGTTCGGCCGGGCTCAGGTCCGTGTCCTTGAGGAAGTGGCGGGTTTGCACTGATGCGGGCACTGGGGCGGTCACTGGGCGTCCTTTGCGGTGGTGAGGAGGGCCGGCAGTGCGGCCAGGAAGCTGTCGGCCTGCCCGGTGGTCAGGATCAGGGGCGGCGCCAGCCGGATGGTGCGCGGGCCCGGGCTGTTGACGATGAACCCGGCGTCCAGCCCGGCGGCAACGACGCCGGGGGCGACGTCGGCGTCGAGGTCGAAGCCGATCAGCAGCCCCTCCCCGCGGACCTCGGTCACGCCGCCGATTCCGGCGAGGCCGGCGCGCAGGTGCTCCCCGACGGCGCGGACGTGGGCCAGGACGTCCTGGTTTTCGAGCACGTGCAGGGTGGCGAGGGCGGCCGCGGTGGCCACCGGGTTGCCGCCGAACGTGGTGCCGTGCTGGCCTGCGGTGAGGAGGGCGGATGTTTCCGCGCCGAACGTCACGAGGGCGCCGATCGGGAAGCCGCCGCCCAGGCCCTTGGCGAGGGTCACGGCGTCGGGCACAATCCCGGCGTCCTCGCTGGCGAGCCACTTGCCGGTGCGGCCGATGCCGGTCTGGACCTCGTCGAGGATCAGCAGGGCTCCGGCCGCGCTCGTGGCCTCGCGGGCGGCCTTGAGGTAGCCCGGGGGCAGCGGCCGGACGCCGGCCTCGCCCTGGATCGGTTCGAGGAAGACGGCGGCGGTGGTGCTGTCCACGGCGGCGCGGAGGGCCTCGATGTCGCCGAACGGGATGTGTACGACGCCGCCGGGCAGCGGGGCGAACGGTGCCCGGTAGGCCTCCTTGGCGGTCAGCGCGAGGGCGCCCATGGTGCGGCCGTGGAAGGCGCCTTCGAGCGCGATGATCTTGGTGCGCTGCTTGTCTGTGTTCTCCGCAGCGCTCTCCGCGGCGCCGTCGTGGCTTGTGCCGGCGTTGCGGCGCGCCAGCTTGAAGGCCGCCTCGACGGCTTCCGTGCCGGAGTTGGCGAAGAACACCTTCGAGCCGGCCGGCGCCTTGGTCAGTCCCAGGAGCTTCTCGGCCAGGGCGATCTGGGTGGGGCTCGTGAAGAAGTTGGAGACGTGTCCCAGGGTGGCCAGCTGGCTGGAGATCACCGAGGTGACGAAGGGGTGGGCGTGCCCGAGGGCGTTGACCGCGATCCCGCCAAGCAGGTCCAGGTACTCCTTGCCGTCGGCGTCCCACACCAGGCAGCCGGCGCCGCGGACCAGGACCCGCTGCGGGGTGCCGAAGACGCCCAGCAGCGACGAGGAGTAGCGGGACAGCCACTGCGCGCCGGTGGCGTGCGAGTGGACCAGCTCCCCTACCGGAGAGTGTTCAAGATCCGTGGAAGATGCTGTTTCGATCTGGTTCATTTGCTTTCCTCGTCCGGGACGACCTGGGTGCCGATGCCCGCCGTCGTAAAGGTTTCCAGCAGCATCGAGTGCGGCAGGCGGCCGTCCACGATGTGGGCGCGCTCGACGCCGTCGTCAATCGCTTTCAGGCAGGCCGCCATCTTCGGGATCATGCCGGACTCCAGGCGCGGCAGCATCTCGCGCAGCTCCGAAGCCGTCAGCGACGAGATGAGCGATGACCTGTCCGGCCAGTTGGCGTAGAGGCCTTCGACGTCGGTCAGGATGACCAGCTTGGATGCACCCAGCGCGGACGCGACCGCCGCCGCTGCCGTGTCCGCGTTGACATTGAGTACCTGCCCGGTGGTGGATCCGTCCGCGGAGATCTCCGGGGCAACGGTGGAGACGACCGGGATCCGGCCGGCCGCGAGGATGTCCACGATCCCTTCCGGGTTCACGCCCACCACTTCCCCGACCAGGCCCAGGTCCACCTCTTCGCCGTCCACCACGGTGCCGGTGCGGACTGCGCGGAGCAGTCCGCCGTCCTCCCCCGACATCCCGACGGCGTACGGGCCGTGGGAGTTGATCAGGCCCACGAGTTCACGCCCCACCTGGCCGGTGAGGACCATCCGGACCACGTCCATGGCCTCGGGCGTGGTGACTCGCAGCCCGCCCTTGAACTCGGATTCGATCCCGAGCCGGCTGAGCATGGCGTTGATCTGCGGGCCGCCGCCGTGCACCACCACGGGGTGGATGCCGACGTGATGCAGGAAGACGACGTCCTCGGCGAAGGCGCGCCGGAGCTCGTCGTTGACCATGGCGTTGCCGCCATATTTGATGACCATGGTGGTGCCGGCAAAGCGCTGGATCCAGGGGAGGGCCTCAATCAACGTGGCGGCCTTGTCCCGGGCGTCGGACATGGAGGTGGTCTCGCGTGTCTGGGTGCTCATGGCGTTCGTCCTTACTGTTCGTCCCTAACTGCGTCCATAACTGCGTCCACCCCCCGGGGGTTAGCTGGAGTAGGCGCTGTTTTCGTGGACGTAGTCGTGCGTGAGGTCGTTTGTGAGGATCGTGGCCTCGGCATCGCCGGCCTGCAGGTCGATTTCGACGAGGACCGCGCGCGGTTCCAGGTCCACGAGGTTGCGGTCATCGCCGATGCTGCCGTTCCGGCAGATCTGCACCCCGTTCATCGACACATTCAGCTGGTCCGGCTGAAACGCCGCGTCGGTGGTGCCGACGGCGGAGAGCACGCGACCCCAGTTGGGGTCCTTGCCGAAGATTGCGGTCTTGAACAGGTTGGAGCGGGCGACGGCGCGGCTGACGATCTCGGCGTCACGCTCGCTCGCGGCGTTGAACGTGCGGATCGCGATGTCGTGGCTGGCGCCCTCGGCGTCGCCGATCAGTTTGCGTGCCAGTTCCGCGCAGACCTCGGTCAGGCCGGCGCCGAAATCGACGGCGGACGGCACGGCGCCGGAGGCCCCCGACGCCAGGAGCACCACGGTGTCGTTGGTGGACATGCAGCCGTCGGAGTCCGCACGGTCGAAGGTGACCCGGGTGGCGTCGCGGAGGACGACGTCGAGCATTTCCGGCTGGACGTCGGCGTCCGTGGTGAGCACCACCAGCATGGTGGCCAGGCCCGGGGCCAGCATGCCGGCGCCCTTGGCCATGCCGCCGATGGTGAACTCTTTGCCCTCGGTGTCCGTGCCGGTAAAGACGGCCTGCTTGGACACGGAGTCCGTGGTCATGATCGCGGTGGCCGCGGCGGGACCCCCGTCGGCGGCCAGGGCGGCGGTGACGGATCCGATCCCGGCCAGGATCTTCTCCATGGGCAGCTGTTCGCCGATCAGTCCGGTGGAGCAGACCACGACGTCGGTGGCGGAGACGCCCAGCGCTTCGGCGGTCTTCTCCGCGGTGGTGTGCGTGTTCTGGAAGCCCTGGGGCCCGGTGCAGGCGTTGGCCCCGCCGGAGTTGAGGATCACGGCGTCCACGCGGCCATCCTTGACCACCTCGCGGGACCAGTGCACGGGGGCCGCGGCGACGCGGTTGGACGTGAAGACGGCGGCGGCGGACTTGGAGGGGCCGTCGTTGACCACGAGGGCCAGATCCGGTTTGCCGGAAGTCTTCAGGCCGGCCGTGACGCCGGCGGCGCGGAACCCAAGCGGTGCGGTGATGCTCACGGTGCGACTCCCTGGAGGTTGAGGCCGGCGTCTTCCGCCAGGCCGAGGGCAATATTCATGGACTGCACAGCCCCGCCGGCTGTCCCCTTCGTCAGGTTGTCGATGGCGCAGGTGACAATGACGCGGCCGATGCGGGCATCGAGCGCAAGCTGCATGACGGCATGGTTGGAACCCTGGACGGACTTGGTGGAGGGCCACTGGCCTTCCGGGAGCACGTGGACGAAAGGCTCGTCATCGTAAGCCTTGCTCCAGGCGCGGCGCAGTTCCTCGGCTGTCACCCCTGTCCGCACCTTGGCGGTCGCCGTGGTCAGGATGCCCCGGCTCATGGGGGCCAGGGTGGGCGTGAAGGACACGGTGACCGGAGCGTTCAGGGCCTTGGACAGTCCCTGTTCAATCTCGGGGGTATGCCGGTGTCCGCCGCCCACACCGTAGGGGCTCATGGAGCCCATGACCTCGGCGCCGATCAGGTTCACCTTGGCGGCCTTGCCGGCCCCCGAGGTGCCGGAAGCGGAGACAATCACGACGTCGTCGCCTTCCAGCAGGTGGTTGCTGAAGCCGGGAGTGAGGGCCAGCAGGGCCGACGTCGGGTAGCAGCCCGGGACGGCGATCCGGGTGGCGCCGCGGAGGGCATCGCGCTGGCCCGGCAGTTCCGGCAGGCCGTACGGCCAGGTTCCTGCATGCGCGGAACCGTAGAACTTCCGCCAGGCTTCCGGGTCCTCGAGGCGGTGGTCCGCGCCGGCGTCGATCACCACGGTCCCGGCGGGCAGCTTGGCCGCGATCTCCGCGGACGCCCCGTGCGGCAGCGCGAGGAACACGACGTCGTGCCCCGCCAGGTTCTCCACCGTGGTGTCCTCAAGGATCCGGTCCGCCAGGCCATGGAGATGCGGCTGCAATTCCCCTAGTCTGGAACCGGCGTTGCTGTGGGCTGTGATGGCGCCAATGGTGACGTCGGGATGACCGGCGAGGATCCGAAGGACCTCGCCGCCGGCATAACCGCTCGCCCCGGAGACGGCAACAGAAATTGTCATAGACACGACTATACAGCAAGAGTATGCATAGATGCCGATATTTATGCATCGATGGCTTTGTGTCCGGCGCTCCCCTGGCAGCACTCCCCCGAGAGCACTCCTCGGGCGCAGTCCTGCCCGCGTCCGGAATTCCGCCGGCAGAGAATCCGCAGCGGATCGGCGGACCGGGTAAACCCCGGGGCGTATGCTTGGTAAAGGGTGATCCAGACCGTGCAGCTGCGAATGTCAGTTTGCAGCGTTGCCCGTAACAGTGACGAGGCCAGCGCTCCATGACCGCCACTTCAACCCTTCCCGCCGACACGCCTGTGCGACCTCCTTCGCGGGTCCGGCAGCCCAACGCCGTCGTCCTGAGCTATTCGGAACTCCTGAAAAGCGTCAAGACGGCCGGCCTCCTCGAGCGGCGGGTCGGGTTTTATGTCACCGTCTTCGCCAGCCTCGTGCTGCTGATGGCCGCCACCTGGTTCGGTTTCGCCCTGATCGGTGACAGCTGGTTCCAGCTCCTGATCGCCGCCGCCCTGGGCATCCTCTGCACGCAGCTGAGCTTCCTGGCCCACGAGGCCGGCCACCGCCAGATCTTCGCGTCCCGCCGCGCCAACGACTGGGCCGCCCGGCTGCTCGCCACGTCCGTGGCCGGCATCAGTTACTCCTGGTGGGAGCAGAAACACGGCGCGCACCACAACCACCCGAACGTCATTTCCAAGGACCCGGACATCGCGCCCGGCCCCATCGCCTTCCACCCCGAAGCCGTGGCCGACCGGCAGGGGCGCCTCGCGTTCCTGACCCGCAAGCAGGGCTGGTTCTTCTTCCCGCTCCTGTTCCTGGTGGGCCTGGGGCTCCAGATCGATTCGGTGAAATTCATCGTCCGCCGGGCCAAGGTTACGCACCGCTGGGTTGAAATCCCGATCCTCGCGGTCCGGCTCAGCCTGTTGCCGATCCTCGCCTTCTCCTTCCTGCCGCTCGGCATGGCGTTCGCCTTCATCGGCGTCCAGCTGGCCGTGTTCGGCTTCTACATGGGTGCGTCGTTCGCGCCGAACCACAAGGGCATGCCGGTGCTCCCGGCGGATAGCCGCGTGGACTTCTTCAGCCGCCAGGTCCTGACGTCCCGGAACATCTCCGGCGGCCGCTTCATGGACATCCTGCTCGGCGGCCTCAACCGCCAGGCGGAGCACCACCTCTTTCCGGACATGGCCCGCCCGCAGCTGGACAAGGCGGCCAAGATCGTTCGCGAGTACTGCGCCAAGCACCAGGTTCCGTACACGGAAACCACGCTGATGCAGTCCTACGCCATCATTGTCCGCTACCTCAACGACGTCGGACTCGCCGCGGGCCGCCACTTCGAATGCCCCATGGCGACCGTCACCCGCCGCTACTAACCGGCGAGGCCCGCCGGTTCACGCCGGTGCACGCCGCGGGCGCCCGGCCATCACGTGACGGCTAGTTACGAACGGCCCCTTCATGGTTGTCGCCGGTGTCCCTAGGATGGTCCCAGGGACCGGGACAGATTTCCCGCCCGGAATAGGAGCCATATGATGCACGCAATCGTCGCCAGCAGGGCCGGGGGCCCCGAGGTCCTGGAACTCGACGAAGCGGCCCGCCCCGTTCCCGGGCCGGGCCAGCTGCTGATCAGGGTCGCCGCCGCCGGCGTGAACTTCATCGACACCTACAAGCGCAGCGGCGTCTACAAAGTCAGTTACCCCTTCACTCCCGGTTCCGAGGCCTCGGGCACCATCGAGGAAGTGGGCGGGAACGTCACGGGATTCACGCCCGGTGACCGGGTGGCCACCGCGGAAGGTATCAACTGCTACGCCGGCTACGCCCTCGTCGATGAGGACAAGGCACTGCCTGTTCCTGACGGCCTGGACGATTTCACTGCTGCGGCGCTGCCGCTTCAGGGTGTGACCGCCCACTACCTCATCAATTCGACGTTCAAGGTCGAGCCGGACCACACGGTGCTGGTCCATGCGGGCGCCGGCGGCGTGGGCCTCCTCATGATCCAGATGCTCAAGGCCAAGGGCGCCCATGTCATCACCACCGTTTCCAGCGATGCGAAGGAGCAGCTGGCCCGCGAGGCCGGGGCCGACCACGTGCTGCGCTACGACGGTTTCGCCGAGCGGGTCCGGGATCTGACAAATGGCACCGGCGCGGACGTGGTGTACGACGGCGTCGGGAAAGACACCTTCGATGCCTCCTTGGCCTCGCTGCGCATCAGGGGCATGCTGGTGCTCTTCGGCGGCGCGTCCGGCCCGGTCCCGCCGTTCGACCCGCAGCGGCTCAACGCCGGCGGCTCCCTCTACCTCACGCGGCCGACCATGGGCCACTACCTTCGCGATGCCCGGGAACGCCGATGGCGTTCCGACGAAATTTTCGCCGCCGCAGCCGGGGGTAACCTCAAGGTCAGGATCGGAGCCCGGTACTCCCTTGCCGAGGCAGCCCGGGCCCACGATGACCTTGAACAGCGCCGGACCACCGGCAAGGTCATCCTCATCCCCTAGGCCCCGCGTCCCCCAAGCCGGGGCAACATCATCCGTTCATCTCCTGCAGGGACAATGCGCCAGTGACCGAGCAACGACTAACCCAGAGTGAAGCCCCCGACACCGGTACGGTTCAGAGTCTTCAGGTGAACGGCGCCCGCGTTCACGCGCCGCAGTTGCCGGGCGCGCTCTCCGCCCCGCCGGAGCGGACGCTGATTGACATCATCCGTGACACCGCCGCCCGGTTCCCGGATGCCTCCGCCCTCGACGACGGGCACCGCTCGCTCAGCTACGCCCAGCTCCTGCACGAAGTCCGGGCAGCGGCGCGGAAACTGCATACGGCCGGGCTCGGCGCCGGCGACAAGATCGGTGTCAGGATCCCGTCCGGCACCAACGAGCTCTACGTCGCGATCCTGGCGGTACTGCTGGTCGGCGCGGCCTACGTCCCGGTCGACGCCGACGATCCGGATGAGCGGGCCAAGCTGGTCTTCGGGGAAGCCGGGGTGGCCGGCATCCTGCGCGCCGGCGGAAAGATCGTCACAGACAGCAAACACCCCCGCCCGTTCCCGGCCGCCCGGCCGGCCGGCCCCGACGACGACGCGTGGGTTATCTTCACCTCCGGCTCCACCGGGACGCCCAAGGGCGTTGCCGTCCAGCACCGCTCTGCGGCCGCGTTCGTGGACGCGGAAGCGCGCCTGTTCCTCCAGGACGACCCGCTGGGCCCGCAGGACCGGGTACTGGCCGGGCTGTCCGTTGCCTTTGATGCCTCCTGCGAGGAAATGTGGCTCGCATGGCGTCACGGCGCCTGCCTCGTCCCGGCACCCCGGGCGCTGGTGCGCACCGGCATGGACCTGGGCCCCTGGCTCATCAGCCACGGCATCACGGTGGTCTCCACCGTCCCCACGCTGGCCGCGCTCTGGCCCGTTGAGTCGCTGGAAAGCGTCCGGCTGCTCATCTTCGGCGGGGAAGCATGCCCGCCGGACCTGGCCGAGCGGCTCGCCGTCGAGGGCCGGGAGGTGTGGAACACCTACGGTCCCACCGAGGCCACCGTTGTCGCGTGCGCCGCCCGGCTGGGCATGCCCGGCCCCATCCGGATCGGCCTGCCGCTGGACGGCTGGGATCTCGCCGTCGTCGACGCGGACTCTGTGCCGGTCGCCGACGGCGCGGTGGGCGAGCTGATCATCGGCGGCGTGGGCCTGGCCCGCTACCTTGACCCGGTCAAGGACGCCGAAAAATATGCCCCGATGCCCTCCTTGGGCTGGGCGCGCGCGTACCGCTCCGGCGACCTCGTGAAGTACGAACCCGAGGGCCTCATCTTCCAGGGCCGCGCCGATGAACAGGTCAAGCTGGGCGGCCGGCGGATCGAGCTCGGGGAAATCGACGCCGCCCTGCAGTCGCTGCCGGACGTCGCCGGCGCCGCCGCCGCGGTGCAGACCACCGCTGCCGGCAACCAGATCCTGGTCGGCTATCTTGCCGCCGTGTCCGGCCGCGACATCGATCTCGCCGCCGCGCGCGAACTGCTGGGCGACAGCCTGCCGGCACCCCTCATCCCGCTCCTGACGCTCGTGGATTCGCTGCCCACCAAGACCAGCGGCAAAGTGGACCGGCACGCCCTGCCCTGGCCGCTGAGCGGAACCGGGGCAGCCGAGGCCGAAGGCGCCGCGCTGAACGTGCCGGACGACGCGCAGTGGATCGTGGACCAATGGAGCGCCGTGCTGGGGAGCCCGGTCACGAGCCTCGACGCCGATTTCTTCGCCTACGGCGGCGGGTCGCTGGCTGCCGCGCAACTGGTGTCCGCCCTGCGCGTCCGCTACCCCACCATCACCGTGGCCGACATTTACGCCACACCCAGGGTGGGCGCCCTGGTGGACACGGCCCGCCAGTCGCTTCCCGAGGGCGGCGCGGTCCCCGCCCAGGAGCGTACCGTGCGCCCGACGGCCCGGAAATCCCAAGCCTTCCAGATGTTCATGGGCGTCCCCCTGCACATCCTCGTCGGCATGCGCTGGCTGACCTACCTGATGGCCGCCAACAACCTTCTGGCAGCCTTCGCCGGCTTCAGCGCCGCGCCCACAATCTCCTGGTGGTGGGTCGGCGCGTCCTGGCTGGTCTTCGTCAGCCCCGCCGGGCGGATGATGCTCTCCGTTGCCGCCGCCCGCGTTCTGCTGCGCGACGTTGTGCCCGGGACGTATCCCCGGTCCGGGCGGGTGCACATCCGGCTTTGGCTCGCGGAACAAATCCAGGACCTGGCCGGCGCCATCAGCCTGGCCAGTGCGCCGTGGGTGCCCTACTACGCGAAGGCCCTGGGCGCGAAGATCGGCGAAGACGTCCAGTTACACTCGCTGCCGCCCGTCACCGGGATGCTCTCCCTTGGCGCCGGATCCAACATCGAGCCCGAGGTCGACCTGTCCGGCTGGTGGATTGACGGCGACCGTGTCCACATCGGGGCCATCCGCATTGGCGCCGGCGCAAGCGTCGGTGCCCGCAGCACGCTCATGCCGGGCGCCGTCGTGGGCGCGGGCGCACAAGTGGAGCCCGGCTCGGCGGTGATCGGCAAGGTCAAAGCCGGGCAGCTGGTGGCCGGGTCACCGGCCGAACGCCGCGGCAAGGCACGGCACTCGTGGCCGGACTCCCCCGCCGAGCACCGGCTCATGGGCCGGCTTTGGTTCGCCGGGTTCGCCGCCGCATCCGCCGTGCTGGCGCTGATCCCCTACATCTCCGCCGCCGCGGCGGCCCTCGTCATCTTCGCGTTCATCCAGGGCAGCTCCTCCCTGACGGCGGCCCTGCCCGGCCTGGCGCTTTCGGTCCCCCCGGCAGCGCTGGCGTGGTTCCTGACCAACCTGCTTCTTGTCCTGGCCGCCACCCGGCTCCTCAGCATCGGGCTGGCGGAAGGCTACTACAGGGTCAGGAGCCGGATCGGCTGGCAGGTCTGGGCGACCGAACGGGTGCTGGATCTGGCCAGGGATCTGCTGTTCCCGGTCTACGCAAGCCTCTTCACCCCGGTCTGGCTGCGGCTGCTCGGGGCGAAGGTCGGCCGCAACGTGGAGGCCTCGACGGTGCTGCTGATCCCCCGGATGACCACCGTGGGCGAGGGCGCGTTCCTGGCCGACGACACCATGGTGGCGTCCTACGAACTGGACGGCGGCTGGATGCACATTGCCCCCGCCAAGATCGGCAAACGGTCCTTCCTGGGCAATTCCGGCATGACGGGAGCCGGACGCAACGTGCCCAAGAACTCCCTCGTGGCGGTCCTCTCCGCGACCCCGGCCAAGGCCAAGGCCGGGACGTCCTGGCTCGGCAGTCCGCCCGTGCGGCTGCGGCGCACCGCCATCGCCTCCGACGACACACGGACGTACCAGCCGCCCAGGCGACTAAAGGTGGCGCGCGCCCTCTGGGAGCTGTGCCGGTTCGTCCCGGTCATGCTGACGGTCGCAATCGCCGTCGGGGTGATGCTGGCCTTTGACGCGTTGGCGGCAGTCTTCAACTACGGGGTGGCCGCGGTCCTGGGCGGGGTGGTGGTCCTGCTTGCCGGCGCCACCGCCGCAGCCAGTGCGGTAGCGGCCAAGTGGCTGCTGGTGGGCCGGATCCGTCCCGGCGAGCACCCGCTGTGGAGCTCCTTCATCTGGCGGAACGAGGTGGTGGACACCTTCATCGAAATGGTCAGCGCCCCGTGGTTCGCGCGGGCGGCCACGGGGACCCCGGCCATGGTGTGGTGGCTGCGGGGACTCGGCGCGAAAATCGGCACGGGCACGTGGTGCGAAAGCTACTGGTTGCCCGAGGCGGACCTCGTCACGCTGGGCAGGAATTCCACCGTCAACCGCGGGTGCGTCGTCCAGACCCATCTGTTCCATGACCGGGTCATGAGCATCGACACTGTTACGCTCGATGACGGAGCCACCATGGGACCGCACGGCGTTATCCTGCCGCAGGCCAGGATCGGCAGCGGCGCCACGGTGGGGCCGGCGTCCCTGGTCATGCGGGGCGAAACCGTCCCCGCCGGGACGTATTGGATGGGAAACCCGGTCAGCCCGTGGGGCGGGCCCACACCGCCCGCCAGGCCCCGTTAGGCCCGGCCCGCGCACGTCCACCAGCACCACAACCCGAAGGTCCGTCCATTGAGCACCAGCGCACCAAGCAGCAGCGAAACCAGCCGGGGGCCCGCCCGCGGCACCGGACTGGAAGCCGGCGCCCCCGACCCCTACATGCCGGGCCACGGAACCAATGCCTACCGCGTTACACGGTACGAACTTGACCTCGACTACCGTGTCAGCAGCAACCGCCTCGCCGGGCACGCCGTCCTGCACGCGGTCACGCAGCTCCCGACGTCGGCGATCGTCCTGGACCTGGCCGGATTGCGGGTCACCAAAATCTCGCTCGACGGACGCAGGGTTCGCAGGTTCACCCAGCGGGCCGAGCAGCTGGTGGTCTATCCCGACGTGCCGCTGCTGGCCAACGAGGCCTTCACCCTCGACATCCGCTACGAGGGCTACCCCGCGCCGCGCCGCGGCCTGTGGGGCGAAGTGGGCTGGGAAGAGCTCTCCGATGGTGTGCTGGTGGCCGGCCAGCCCAACGGTGCCGCCTCCTGGTTCCCCTGCAATGACCACCCGCGGGACAAGGCCACGTACCTCATCACGGTGACCACCGAGGCGAACTACCGGGCCGTCTGCAACGGCGTGCTGCTCTCCCGCACCAGCAGGGCCAGCCGGGAAACCTGGGTGTACGAGCAAGCCGAACCCATGGCCACCTACTTGGCGACCGTCCAGATCGGCCGCTATGAATTCCTGACCCTCAATGCCGAGCGGCCGTCGGGGCACGTGCCGCAGTATGTGGCCGTTCCGGCGGCGCTGGCGGCGACCGCCCGGGCCGCGCTGGCCCGTCAGCCCGACATGATGCGGACCTTCACCAACTGCTTTGGGCCGTATCCGTTCCCCGAGTACACCGTGGTGGTCACCGGCGACGTGCTGGAGATCCCACTGGAAGCGCAGACACTATCCATCCTGGGCCCCAACCACCTGCGGCAGGACTGGGATTCGCAGCGCATGATCGCCCACGAACTCGCCCACCAGTGGTTCGGCAACTCGCTCACGACCGCGACGTGGAAGGGCATCTGGCTGCACGAGGGGTTCGCCTGCTACGCGGAGTGGCTTTGGTCCGAAGAGGCCGGCACCATGACGGTCGCGAACCGCGCCCGCTCCGCCTGGCGCAAGCTCGCCGCTTCCCCGCAGGACCTGATGATTGGCGATCCCGGCCCGGAGCTGATGTTTGACGACCGGGTCTACAAACGCGGAGCCCTGGCGCTGCACGCCCTGCGGATGCGTTGCGGCGACCTCGCGTTCTTCGCCCTGCTGCACGACTGGACGGACCGCTTCCGCCACGGCACCGTGACCAGCGCCGACTTCATCGTCGCAGCGGCCCGCACGACGGGCCTCGATGCGGAGGCCCTGCTGCACCCGTGGCTGTTCGAAGAGGCCCTTCCGCCGCTCCCGCAGGCTGCGCCGCCGAAGTTCTGACGGCTTAGCCTTCCCGCCGCCGGAGCCGGTGCCGGAGCCGGTGCCGGCATCCGGGCCCGCAAAGGACGGCGGCCGGGAAGGGCTAGGGAAGGACGGCGAGGGCGACGGCGGCCACAAGGTCCGCGGGCAGGCCCGTCTCGGGCGCCGGCAGGTCCCGGAGCCCGGCCCGGCCGTGCACGCCGGCGTGCGGGAGGTCATCCAGCACGTCGAGAGTGTCCGGGGCCGTCTGCAACCCGGTACCGAGCATCTTGAGCCACGCTTCCTTGCGTGCCCACAGCCTCGCGCGGCCCCGCAGCAGGCGGATGCCGTCCAGCCCGGAGAGGTGACGCCGTTCCGCGGGGGTCAACACGACGTCGTCGAAACCATCGAAATCCGCCCGGGCCGGATCCTCGGCGTCAATGCCCAGGCACAGGCCGGGATCCGGGTCCACGACGCCGGCCAGAAGCGTCCAGCCGGCCGCGCGGGACAGGCTCAGCAGCAACGGCACGGATTGCCCCCGGAGGCGGTACCCCGGCCGGCCATGGGATATGTTCGCCCCGGTCCCGCACCGGGGACAGCTGTACCAGGCGGTCAGCTCCGACGCGGGCACGCCCAGCAGTTCGGCGGCGAAACGCCGCTGGGCGAGCCGCCCGGCGAGGAAGTCTGCCCGGGTCCGCGGGGTCATGGCCCGGGCCCGCTCAAGCTCGGCCCCGTCCAGCAGGGAATGCGCGTCGCGGTCCAGCTGGCGTTCCAGGTGCCGGGCCGATTCCGCGGTTGCCGCCTCGACCCCGGGCGCGCCCGGGATTCCGGGCGCTCCGGGAATTCCGGGGGCCCCGGGAACGTGAAAGGGCGGACAGGCCCGCACAACGAGGTGTGATGCCATGACCCGCCCTTTCAGCTAGCCCGCGCCGTCGTCAGCGCAGTTCTTAGCGTTGAACCGCTCCGAAGCGCTCGTGGGCAGCGGCGACGGCACCCTCGCGGGCCGCCGATGCCTCGTCGGCCGTCAGGGTGCGGTCGTCGGCGCGGAAGCGGAGGCTGAACGCCAGCGACTTCTTGCCTTCCTCGATCCCCTTGCCCGCGTAGACGTCGAACAGTGCGACGTCCTCGAGCAGTTCGCCTGCGCCTTCACGCAGGGCCGCCAGCACTTCTCCGGCCGGAACGTCCTGAGGCACCACGAGGGCCACGTCCTGGGTGGCCACCGGGTAGGCCGAGATGTGCCGGGCCACGATCACGTCGGCAGCCGCCTCGAAGAGCGCGTCGGCGTTCAGTTCCAGCGCCACGGAGCGGGCGGGCATGTCGTGGGCCGCCAGCAGCTTGGGGTGCAGTTCGCCCGCGTAGCCGACCACGGCGCCGGTGCGCAACGCAATCTGCGCCGCCCGGCCCGGGTGGAAGGCCTGGTGCCGGCCCTGCGTGACCACGAGGTCCACGCCCAGCACGTCACCGGCCATGCGGGCGATGTCCACCGCGTCCGCCCAGTCCCACACCCGTGGGGTGTGCGCCGGGGCGGCGGGAGAATCGTGTCCCGTGAGGACGGCGGCGAGGTGCAGCGGCTGGTCCGGAACGCCGTCGTACAGGGCGTCGAGCACCTGGTCGCCCGGCTTGACCCCGAGCGGCGGAATCGAGGCGGTGCCCAGCTGCTCGCCGGGCAGGAAGACAAGCCCGGCTTCGAAGAGGGCGAGATCGCGGAACCCGCGCGAGTGGTTGCGCTTGGCCACCTCAATCAGGCCCGGCAGGACGGAGGTCCGCAGGAAGCCGTGTTCCTCGCTGATCGGGTTGGCCAGCTTGAGGGCCTTGCGCGCCGCGCCCTCGACGGGGACGCCGAAGGTGTCATTGGCCGCCTTGGAAACGAACGGGTAGGCCATCACCTCGGTCAGACCGGCGTCGGCCAGGGCCTGGATCAGGCGGCGCCGTTGCTGCTGGACGCGGGTCAGGCCGCGGCCCGGGGGCGCCACCGGCAGGGTCGCCGGAATCTTGTCGTAGCCGACCAGCCGGGCGATTTCCTCGGTGAGGTCGTCCTTGGTCTCGAGGTCATTGCGCCAGCTGGGGGCGGTGACAGCGAACCCGCCGTCGTTCTTCTCGAGAACCGCGCCGAGGTCCTCGAGCGAGGTGACGATCTGCTCTTCGGTGAAGTCGATGCCGATGCGGGTTGCGGCGTACCCGGCCGGCAGTTCGATCGTGACGGCATCCGGCGCGGTCCCGACGTCGGTCCCGGCCTGATCCGCCGTGCCTCCGGCGAGTTCGACCAGCAGGTCCACCACGCGCTGGGCGGCAACATCGGCCACCTGCCAGTCCACCCCGCGTTCGAAGCGCTTGGACGCCTCGGACGGCAGCTTGTGACGGCGGCGTGCACGCGCGATCGAGACTTCGTCGAAGTGCGCGGCCTCGACCAGCACGTTCGTGGTGGAGTCCGAAACCTCGGTGTGGGCGCCGCCCATGACACCGGCAATCCCGATCGGGCCGGAGGCGTCCGTGATCAGCAGATCCTCGGCGTCGAGCGTGCGCTCCTTGTCATCCAGGGTGGTGATCTTCTCCCCCGCGGTGGCACGCCTGACGACGATGTCGCCGGCGAGCTTGTCCAGGTCATAGCAGTGGTTCGGCTGACCGAGCTCAAGCATGACGTAGTTGGAGATATCCACCGGAAGGGAGATGGAGCGGATGCCGGCGAGGCGGAGGCGGGAGGTCATCCACGGCGGGGTGGGCCGGGTGGCGTCCACGCCCCGCACGGTGCGGGCCACAAACCTGTCACAGCCGGGCTTGCCGTAGATGGGGGCGGCGTCGTTGAGCTTGACGCCGTAGCCGCCGGACAGCACGGCCGGGACCTGCACCTTGGACACCGGGTCCGTGAAGGCGGTGCCGGTGGCGTGGGCGTACTCACGGGCAACGCCGCGGATGGAGAAGCAGTAGCTGCGGTCCGGGGTGACGTTGATTTCCGCGGCCTGGTCGTAAAGACCAAGCAGTTCCATGGCGTCGGTGCCCAGCTCCGGGTCGAGGCCGATCCGGGACAGTACGAGGATGCCGTCGTGGTCCTCGCCGATGCCGAGCTCGCGCACCGAGGCGATCATGCCCGCGGAGAGGTGACCGTAGGTCTTGCGTGCGGAGATCCGGAAGTCGCCCGGCAGGACGGCGCCGGGCAGGGTGACCACCACCTTGTCGCCCTCCACGAAGTTGTGGGCGCCGCAGATGATGCCCTGCACGCCCGAGGGATCGATGCCTTCGCCGGTCAGGGGCTGTGGCCGGCCCTCGGGGACAACCCGGACCTGGCACCAGTTGATGGTCTTGCCGTTGGACTGGGGCTCCTTGACGATGCTGAGCACCTGGCCCACCACGATCGGACCCTGGATCGTGTCCGTGGGGCGATGGACTGCTTCTTCTTCGAGTCCGACCTTGACCAGCTCGGCCATGACGTCTTCGGCCGTTGCTCCGGCCGGTACCTGCGCGAATTCGCGCAGCCAGGAAAGTGGGATACGCACTGTTAGATCTCCATCCCGAAGTGCTCGCTGAAACGTACGTCGCCTTCAATCATGTCGCGCATATCGCCGACCTCATTGCGGAACATGAGGGTGCGTTCGATGCCCATGCCGAAGGCAAAACCTGAATAGACGTCCGGGTCGATGCCGGCGGCGCGCAGGACGTTGGCGTTGACCATGCCGCAGCCGCCCCATTCGATCCAGCCGGGACCGCCCTTGGCGCCCGGGTGCCAGATGTCCAGCTCCGCGGACGGCTCGGTGAACGGGAAGTAGTTCGGGCGGAGCCGGATCCGGGCTTCCGCCCCGAACATCTGGCGCGCGAAGTGCTCCAGGGTGCCGCGGAGGTCCGCCATGCTCAGGTTCTTGTCGATGGCCAGGCCCTCGAACTGGTGGAAGACCGGGGTGTGCGTGGCGTCGAGTTCGTCCGTGCGGAAGACCTTGCCCGGGCACAACACGTAGATGGGCACCTCGCGTTCCAGCATGGAGCGGACCTGCACCGGCGAGGTGTGCGTGCGCATGAGCAGGTGGGCCTCGGGCGGCTCGACGAAGAACGTGTCCTGCATGTCCCGGGCCGGGTGGTCCGGCTTGAAGTTCAGGGCATCGAAGTTGAACCATTCGGACTCGACCTCGGGACCTTCGGCAATTTCCCATCCCATGCCGACAAAGATGTCGGCGACGCGGTCCTGCAGCGTGGACAGCGGGTGGCGTGCCCCGGCGCGGCGCCGGCGCGGCGCCGCTGTCACGTCCACGGTCTCTTCGACCAGGATCCGCGCGTCGTTCTCGGCTTCGAGCTCGGCAGTGCGGTCCGCGAGCGCCTTGTTGACGCGTCCACGGGAGGCTCCCATCAGCTTGCCGGCGGCGGCCTTCTGGTCCTTTGGCAGCGCCCCGATCTCACGGTTGGCGAGGCTCAACGCGGACTTCTCGCCGGTGTGCGCGAGGCGCACGGCCTTGAGTTCGTCGAGGGTCGCGGCGGCGGCTATGGCGGCCACGGCATGGTCTACGGCAGCGGTAATGGCGGCTTCATCCAAAGGATTCGGGACGGCATCGCCCGGCAAAGTTTCAGTCATCTACTGTTCTTAGCTACGAGTCGGATCATGCCGACAGCATGCGGCCGGGCGCAGGGCGCGGTGCGGGTTGTCGGCAAGGCTTATGGTCACTGACCCCAGTCTAGTAGACGGCGCCCGGCCGGAAGGCAAACGCCCGGCGCTCGTGACGCAGCGTTCCCGGCGGCTCCCTGGGACGCTGACCGCAGGGGAAACCGCCCGCGGGCACCGGACATCCCCGCGGACTCCTGCCCGCAGGACACACCCCCCGGCTACCATGGCCTCATGACGTCCGGACAACGGGTGCGGCAGATCGCCAACGTGCTGAACGGCTCGACCCTTCTGGGCCTGGTGCTGGCGGCCTGCGCCCGGACGCCCGTCAGTACCGGCCCGCGGGGGCTGCTGATCGCGAGCCGCTACCGCTGGCGGCTTCCATACGCGGCGGCTTTCACGGTGGGCAACGTGGTCCTGTTCCGCGCCGGCCCGGACACCGCCCTGGCCAATCCTGCTCTGCTGGGCCATGAGGAGCGGCACAGCACCCAGTACGCCTGGTGCCTGGGCCTGCCGTTCCTTCCCCTCTACTTCATTGCCGCGGGATTCTCACTCTGGCGGACGGGCAACCCGGGCAGCGCCAACGTCTTCGAACGCCTCGCCGGCCTGGAAACGGGCGGCTACCCGCGGCCCGGCCGCACGGGCACCGGTCGGCGGACACGCCGCTGCGTGTACGCCGAGTCCCCCGCCACGTCCCCCAACGGTTATGAGGCCTGACATGACGCACAACCCCAGAACCATCTCGGCCACCGGAACGGGCACTGCGGAGGCGGTGCCGGACCTCCTGACGTTGTCCATCGGCGTCGAATGCCGCCGGGAAACCGTTGCCGGGGCCTACGGCGATGCAGGTGCGAGATCGGCCGCCATCACTTCGGCGCTGCGGGAGCACAGGGTGGACGGCGCCGACATCTCCGCCTCCGGGCTCAATGTCCGTGCCGAGGTGAACTGGCAGGAGGGCCGGGGCCAGACGGTGACCGGCTACCTCGCTTCAAGCACGCTCGCCATCAGGATCCGGACGTTGTCCTTGTCCTCGCAGATCCTTGCCGCGGCCGTTGCCGCCGGCGGGGACGACGTCCGGCTGAACGGGCTGAGCCTGGGTTTCGCGGATGCCTCCGCCGTCGAGGCCCGGGCCAGGGAGGCCGCCTGGGCGGACGCCCGGACCAAGGCCGCGCACTATGCCGCCCTCTCCGGGACCGGCCTGGGCAAGGTGCTTTCCCTCACCCAGCACTCAGGCTTCCAGGCACCGGTCCCGATGGCGACAATGCAGCGGGCGGTGGCCGCGGAGTCATTCACCGTCGAGGCGGGCGAGTCGAGTGTCACGGCAACGATCGACGTCGTCTGGGAACTGCTCGACTGACGGACCGGGCAATTGGCTGGCCGGGGATCGGCTGACCGAAGAAAATTGGTGACCGGGCAACTGGCTGGCCGGGCAACCGGCTGACGGAAGAACTGGCGCGGCCCTGCCGGCCCTGCCGCCGGTTTGCTTGCCGGTTTGGCCGCCGCCTGTCAGTCAGTGCGTTGCGCCGGCGGCGATCTTTAGATCCGCCGCCGTGGCCAGCGCGGTCCGGACCACGACGGCGAGCGCCGCCGCCATCTGTTGCGCCGGCAGCGACGGCGCGCTGCTCCCGGCCGGAAGCTGGCTGTCCGCGTAGGGGACGTGGACGAAGCCTCCCCTGGTGCCCGGGCGCATTTGCAGGGCATGCATGAGCGCGTAGAAGACGTGGTTGCAGACATAGGTCCCGGCGCTCTGGGACACTTCCGCCGGAATCTGCGCTGCGGTCAGGGCCGCGAGCGCCGCTTTGACGGGAAGCGACGTGAAATAGGCCGCCGGGCCGCCCTGGACCACGGGCTCGTCCACCGGCTGGTTGCCCGCGTTGTCCGGGATTCGGGCGTCGTCACAATTGATGGCCACCCGTTCCAGGGAGATGCCCGCCCTCCCGCCGGCCTGGCCGGCGCACAGCACAAGCTCGGGCTTGAATCGCTCGAGGGCCGCGGTCAACGCCTTGGCCGAGTTTCCGAAGACGCAGGGCAGTTCCACCGCCTGGACATCCAGCCCTTCGGATCGGAGCAGCCTCGCCGCGGATTGGGCAGCGGCCCAGGACGGATTGGCCGTATCGCCGCCGAACGGCTCGAAACCGGTCAGGAGAATCATCGCCCCAGCCTAGCAATGCGCCCTCACACGGCGGCTTCACACCGCCGCCCCAGCCACGTCAACGCCGTCTTTGGGTACGTTGCGGAGCCGCTCTTGCCCCAAGAGCCTGCCGGGCGCACCAGAGTCAGCCTTCGCCGCGATGAGACGCTCCGCCCGGCGTCGATGCTCACTGCTAGGCAGCCGCGGTCCCGCTGGCCGCTTCGGTTGGTTCCTGGAAGGGTGCCATAAGGCCCTGCCGGCGTCCGACCCGTCGAGGCAAGAGTTGGACCTACGCGAGGACCGGAGTGCCTACTGCCCGGTCCGGGCGGGACAGGCCACCCGCCGTTGGAAATTCAGTTAGGTCCAGCACGGCCCGGTCCGACAGCGTCGAGTAACCAAGCGGAGTGGCCGCTCCGCCGGCCGGAACCAGTGGAGGCACCATGTCAGAGCACAACTACACCTTGTTTGTATCCTCGTACGCCGACGTCGACTCGGCAGCAGAGGATTTCAAAGCGATCAAGAGCATGGATGACGCCGCCGTGGCGGCTGCGGTTGTCCTGTCGCGTGACCCCGCGGGTCAGACCGAGGTCAAGGAGCACGGGGGCGGGCTGGTCGCCGGCGGAACCACAGCCGGCGCCATCGGCGGGCTCGTCGTCGGACTGTTTGCTCCGCCGCTCCTGCTTTCAGGCGTGATCGGTGCTGGGATCGGCGCTGGCGCTGGCGCCATCGCGAAGCGTCATGAGGAGAAATCCATCGGCGTCAACGCGGAGGAGTGGCTGCCGCCGGGCTCCTCGGCGATGGTTGCCGTCGTCGACGACCTCTACCTCGACCGCGTCGACAACGCGATTGAGAAGGCCAGCAAGAAGATCAGCAAGGCCGTCGAACGTGGCGACTACGACGCCGTAGTCAAGGCCGTGAACGAGGGAGACGAGAAGATCATCGAAGCCGCTTCGTCGTAATCGGCGGCTGGCCAAGGGCGGAGGCAAGGATTGCTGTACGGGTTGACCGATGACACGTGCAGGACCGCGCGGCCCCGAGTGGCATCCTTGACATTTAGTCGAACATATATTCGAATGTAGGCATGAGATGGGACGCGCAAGCACTTGAGCGCGGCGATTCCCCGGCCGCCCTGTCCGCCGGTTCGCCGGCCGATAGTTCACGGGCCGCCCCGGCCCTGCTGCCGCTGGCCGGGCTGGTGCGCTCCGTCTCCACCCCGGAGTTTGCCGGGATCACTTTCCATGAGGTCACCGCCAAATCGGTGCTCAACAAGGTGGTCGCCGGTTCGAAGATGCCGTTCGACTGGACCATCAATCCCTATCGCGGCTGCAGCCATGCCTGCGTTTACTGCTTTGCGCGCAAGAGCCACACCTATCTGGACTTCGACGCCGGTCTGGACTTCGACAGCCAGGTGGTGGTCAAGATCAACGCCGCTGAGATCCTCCGCAAGGAACTCGCCAAGGCCTCCTGGCGTCACGAGCATGTGGCCCTCGGCACCAACACGGACCCGTACCAGCGCGCCGAGGGCCGCTATCAGCTCATGCCCGGCATCATCGCGGCCCTCGCCGAGTCCGGCACTCCCCTGTCCATCCTCACCAAGGGCACGCTCCTGGCCCGGGACATCCCGCTCCTCAAGCACGCCGCTGCCCAAGTGCCTGTCGGGGTTGGCATTTCGCTGGCCATGACCAACGAACGGCTGTCCGAGGCCGTGGAACCCGGGACGCCGGGGCCGCGGGCGCGGCTGAAGCTCATCTCCCGGCTGCGGGAGGCCGGCCTGCCCTGCGGCGTCATGGCGATGCCCATCATGCCGTGGCTCTCTGACAGCGACGAGGCCCTCGACTCCCTTTTCGGCGCCCTGGCAGCGGCCGGCGCCACGGGCGTCACGGCCGGCGCGCTCTACCTGAAACCGGGAACCCGTGAATGGTTCATGCAGTGGATCGCAAGGGAACATCCCCACCTGGCAGGCAAATACCGTCGCCTGTACGGGAGCGGGTCCTATGCGTCCAAGGAGTACCGGGCGTGGCTGGCTGGCCGCATCCGCTACTTCAAGGACCTCCACGGCTTCTCCGGCTCGCACGGATTCAGCCACCGGGATCTGGACGGCAACGGCCACGACGACGCCCGCGAGGAAGAAGCCCAGTACCCGGCCGGGAGCATCCCGGACACGGCAGGGCATGCGAACTTCAGGCATGCGGGCCGCCCAGGCCACGAACGCGCGAACGGCAGCCATTCAGCCGCCAACCCTTCAGGAACGGCGCAGCCCACCCTGTTCTAGCAGCCCACCCTCTGAGGCGCCGGGAACCCGGAAAGCCTCGAAGCTAGAGCGCCTTGACCGCGCCGAGCACCCTGGCCAGCGAATCCTTGGCATCGCCGAACAGGAGCGTCGTCTTGGGGTCGTGGAGGAGTTCGTTCTCGATCCCGGCGAAGCCCGGACGCATTGACCGCTTCAGGAACACCACCTGCTGAGCCTGCACCACCTCCAGGATCGGCATCCCATAGATCGGCGATCCGGGGGAAGACTTGGCTGCCGGGTTGACGACGTCGTTGGCGCCGACCACCAGCACGATATCCGTGTTCGCGAACTCGGGATTGACCTCTGCCAGCTCCCGAAGCGACTCGTACGGGACGTCGGCTTCGGCCAAGAGCACGTTCATGTGGCCCGGCATGCGTCCGGCCACCGGGTGGATGGCGAACACGACGTCCACCCCGCGGTCGGCGAGGGCCGTGGCAAGCTCCGCCACGGTGTGCTGGCCCTGCGCCACGGCGAGCCCGTAGCCGGGAACAATCACCACCCGCTGGGCATAGCCAAGCTGGACGGCAACGTCCTCCGGCGAGGACGAGCGCACCGGCCGGTCGCTCACGGCGGTGGATCCCGCCGTCGAGCCGCCCTTGAACGCACCGAACATTATGCCGGCGACTCCGCGGCCCATGGCCGAGGCCATGACCTTGGTCAGGATGGTGCCGCTCGCGCCTACCAGGGTTCCGGCCACCAGCAGCAGGACATTGCCAAGGACCACGCCTGACGCCGCCACCGCCAGCCCCGTGAAGGCATTCAACAGCGAGATCACAATTGGCACGTCCGCCCCGCCGACGGGCAACACCAGGAGCAGCCCGGCCGCGAGACCCAGGCCCAGCAGTGCCAGCGACCAGCCGACCGCGCCGGTCAGGACCACCAGCACCCCGGAGACCACGGCCCCCAGGATGACGGCCCCCATGACCCAGGGCATGCCGGGAAAGAGCAGCGGCCTGGCGCTGATGAGCTCCTGCAGCTTGGCCACAGTCACCGCGGAGCCTGCGAAGGACACCGCGCCCACCAGCATTGTGAACACCACCGCCAGGCGGACCCACGGGTCCCCGCTGTGGCCAAGTTCCAGTACAGCGACGAGCGCGGCGGCGCCGCCTCCGACGCCGTTGAACAGCGCCACGAGCTGAGGCATCTGGGTCATCTGCACCCGCCGGGCCACCGGAACAGCAATCGCGGAACCGACGGCGATGGCGGCAAGGATGAGCGGAATGTTTTCCAGCCGCGCTGATAGGAACACGGTGACGACGGCGACCAGCGCCCCGGCGGCGCCGATCGCGTTGCCGCGGCGGGCGGTCTTGGGCGAGCTCAGGCCCTTCAGCGCCAGGATGAAGCAGACGGCGGCCAGCAGATACAGCAGGGCCGTCCACTCGGAGCTCAGGAGGCTCACCGGGCTTCCCCCGTCACGCCGCCGGAGGTTCCTTTGCGGGGGTGCGCGCCGCCAGGGCCTGCCCGGTCCGCACTTTCGCCGGCGGCGGAGCCTCCGGCCGGACCGGCCCCGGGCTGGGCGCCCCCGGGCTGCGCCGGCTTGCGTGTCTGCCTGTGCCCGCTGAACATCTCCAGCATCCGGTCCGTGACCACGAATCCCCCCACGAGGTTGACGGTCGCCAGCACCACCGCCAGGAGCGCGATCCCGAGCACCCAGGGGTCGCCGGCTTGCCCGGCCACGATGATGGCGCCGACCAGGATGATGCCGTGGATGGCATTGGCTCCGGACATCAGCGGCGTGTGCAGCTTGCTGGTCACCTTGGAAACGACTTCGAACCCGACGAACACCGCGAGCACCACCACTGTCAGCAGCGCTACCGGGCCCATTACGCTTCTCCTCCCAGGGCAGCCGCCGTGGGGGCGTGCCGCACGGCGCCGCCGTGGGTCAGGCACGTGCCGGCAACCACGTCGTCGTCGAAGTCGGGGGCAACCGTGCCCTCTCGGGTGATGAGGGCGAGGAAGTTGCTGACATTCCGGGCGAAGAGCCGGGACGCGTCCGACGGCATTGCCGATGCCGCGTCCTGCAGTCCCACGAGCGTGACCGAGCCGCCGTCGACCGGCACAAGGATGTCCTGGCCGGCGATCACGCCCTCCACGTTGCCTCCGGACTCCGCGGCGAGGTCCACGACAACGGATCCGGCCCGCATGCCGGTCACCATGTCGGTGGTCACAAGCAAGGGGGCGGCCCGGCCCGGGATGGCGGCCGTCGTGATCAGGACGTCCGCGGCGGCGACGTGCGGGGCGAGGAGGCTGCGCTGGCGTGCCGCCCGATCCTCGCCGAGGGCGCGGGCGTAACCGCCGGTCCCCTCCTCCGCCGCGGCGAGGTCAAGGTTGATGAATGTGCCGCCCATCGAGGCGACCTCGTCGGCGGAAGCCGCGCGGATGTCGTTGGCCGAGACCCGGGCACCGAGGCGCTTTGCCGTGCCAATCGCCTGCAGCCCGGCAACGCCGGCCCCAAGGACCAGCACCCGCGCCGGCGGGATGGTGCCGGCGGCCGTCATGTAGAGCGGGAAAAACCGCGGATAGCGCACGGCGGCTTCGAGCACTGCGCGGTATCCGGAGACGAGGGACTGCGAGCTCAACGCATCCATGGATTGTGCCCGGGAGATCCGCGGGAGCAGTTCCAGGGCGAAGGAGGTGATGCCGCCGGCGGCCAGCGCCCGGACGGTCGGCAGTTCCGAGCCCGGTGATGCCAGCCCGATCGTGACGGTGCCGGGCCGAAGCCGGGCCGTGGCCTGCGGGGTAAGCGGGCGGACATGCAGCAGGACGTCGAGGGCCTCAAACGGAAGATCGGAGATCACCGTGGCCCCGGCCTCCTTGAACGCTGCGTCCGCGAACCCAGCCTCGGTTCCGGCCCCGCTCTCCACCAGGAGATTCAATCCGAGGGCCGTCAGCTGCAGCACGGTATCCGGCGTGGCCGCAACCCGGCGTTCCCCGGCTCGCTGCTCTCGTCCGACACCGACCTGCACGGGCCTCTCCTCTCGATTGGGTTCAGAGTAGGCACATGGCTGACGGTTTGGCGAGAGGCGCACCACGGCACGCGGCGGGGCGGCCGGCCTAGAAGGTCAGTCCGGCTCCCCCGCCGAGCGGCACCTTGGCCCGGACGGCCGCCAGGAGCGCCTCCACGATGGGGAAGTCCGCAGGGATCCACGCCAGGCCCAGGACCTCGTCCGGGCGGCGAAGATCGAGCCAGCGCAGTTCGTCGTGGTCCTCCAGCGGCCGGGGCACACCCTCGGCGAGCTCGGCAAACCAGACCCGCATCGCCGCCTTCTCGTTGAGCGGCCAGCCCGTGGGCGCTTCGGCGGGCAGCTCGGCACCGAGCCGCACCAGCACGCCCAGTTCTTCCCGTAGCTCGCGGTGGAGGGCGTCTTCGGCGGCCTCGCCCGGTTCCACTTTGCCACCCGGAAACTCCCACATTCCGGCAAACTGCGGGGGCGCCGTGCGCCGCGCCACGAGTAGCATGCTTGGTTCGGCCAGTGAGTCCACTACTGCGCCGCCAACGACGTTAATGAGTCCAGTCACGCCCTCAAGTCTAAGGCGGGGCCTCCCATCCGGCGGGGCCCCAGCGGCAGGAGAGCGCAGGAGAGCGGTACTGCGGCCCGGGCGGGCGGCAAGGGACGGAGCCGAGGGGCCGAAGACGCGGGCCGGCCCCGCCGGGTAGGGGACAATAGTGAGGGCGGCCGCCCGGACCGGGCACAGGGTGACTGCGGTGTGACTGCGGAATATCCGGCGCCGCCTGCACGTTCTTGAAAGCATATTTATCTGGCCGACTCCTCGGGCATCTCCCGGCAAACACCGACGAAAAGACGAATGACAACCACCACATACGCCCCGGCGTCGCCCAAGACCGGCACCCGCAACGTTGCCCTGGCCATCATTGCCCTCGCGATGGGCGGCTTCGGCATCGGCACTACCGAATTCACCATGATGGGCCTGCTGAAGGAGATCGAACAGGGCCTGAACATCAGCACGCCCGAGGCCGGCCACCTGATATCGGCCTATGCCCTCGGCGTCGTCATTGGCGCTCCGGTGCTGGCCGCCGTCGGTGCCAGGCTCCCACGGAAATATCTGGCGTTAGGGCTGATGCTCTTCTTCAGCATCGCCAACCTCAGTTCCTTCCTCGCCCCGGACTACGGCTCCATGCTGGTCTCCCGGTTCGCCGCGGGACTGCCCCACGGCGCATTCTTCGGGGTCGCGGCCGTGATTGCGGCTTCCCTCGTGGCGCCGACCAAGCGCGGTTGGGCAATTTCGATGGTCATGGCCGGACTGACAGTGTCCAACGTCATTGGCGTCCCCTTCGCCACCTGGCTGGGCCAAAGCTACGGGTGGCGGCTCCTGTTCCTGCTGGTCGGTTTGATCGGGATCATCACGCTCGTCATGCTGTGGAAGTTCGTCCCGTTCCAGAAGCCGCACGCCGATGCGAGCTTCCGCCGCGAGCTCGGCGCGCTCAAGCGGCTCCAGGTGTGGCTCGCCATCCTGGTCGGCATCGTCGGTTTCGGCGGTTTCTTCGCGACCTACACGTACATTTCGCACACCATGACGTCGGTGGCCGGCATCCCGGGCCCATGGCTGCCGCTCGTGGTGGCGCTTTACGGCGTGGGCATGGTGGTGGGCAACATCGTCGGCGGCCGGATCGCGGACAAGTCCGTCATGGGCACGATCTACTGGGTGCTGCCCGCCACAGCCGTGGCCCTCGTACTCTATGCGGTCGCGGCGCACTGGGCGTGGTCCGCGCTGGTCATGGTCTTCGTGGTCGGCGCCGCCGGGTCCATGCTGGTCCCGGCCCTGCAGACGAGGCTCCTGGATGCCTCCCCTGACGCGCCATCGCTGGCCTCGTCGCTGAACCATGCGGCGCTCAACGTCGCCAATGCCCTGGGCGCGTTCCTCGGCGGCCTCGTGATCGCCTGGGGCTGGGGGTATGTCGCGCCCGCCCTCGTGGGCGCGGTCCTTGCCGTCCTGGGCCTCGGGGTCGCGGCCATCAGCGGCGCAGTGGAACGCAGGCGGCCGCTCGCCCCGTAGTTCCGCATCACCGCATCCCGGCACCCGGGCATCCCGGCGTCCCGGAAAACCACCGCAGGACCTTTTCATGAAACACGGCAGTCCGGCCCAGTTAGCTACTGGGCCGGACTGCCGTTGTCGTTATGTCGCTATGCCGCGGCGGGCCCCGCCATGCGTTGCGGCCCGCCGCGGGCCCCTGGAGTGACCGCAGATCTGAAGGGGGCTCAGGACGCGCTGACGCGCTGCACGTCCGGTTCCAGGTAGATGACCCGGGCAATCGGGACAGCCTCGCGGACCCGGGCCTCGGCGTCGTCGATGGCTTTCGCAATGTCCTGGCCGGAGTCCGTGCGGCCGATGCTGATCTTGGCCGCGACCAGCAGCTCTTCAGGTCCGAGGTGCATCGTCTTCAGGTGAATGATGCCCGTGCCGCCGGCCTCGATCGCGGCGCGAATCTTCGCGACGTCGTCGCGCGTGGCCGACTCGCCGAGCAGCAGGGACTTCGTTTCCAAGGCCAGCACCACGGCGATCGCCACGAGCAGCAGGCCGATCATGGCGGTGCCCAGGGCATCCCAGATGCCGTTTCCGGTGATGAGCGTCAGGCCCACGCCGAAGAGCGCGAACACCAGGCCCACCAGGGCACCGAAGTCCTCAAGCAGGATCACCGGAAGTTCGGGCTGCTTGGCGTTACGGATGAATTTGACCCAGCTCTCCTGCCCGCGGAGCGGGTTGGATTCGGCGATCGCGGTGCGGAATGAAAAGGATTCGGCAATGATCGCGCCAACCAGCACGGCCAGCGGCACCCACCAGAAGTCCCCTTCAATGCCGTGCGGGTGCTGGATCTTTCCCCAGGCCTCGTACAGCGCGAACAGGCCGCCGACACTGAAAAGCACAATGGAGACGATGAACGCGTAGATGTAGCGCTCACGGCCGTAGCCGAACGGGTGTTCCTGGCTGGCTTCGCGCTGGGCGCGCTTACCGCCCACCAGAAGAAGCAGCTGGTTGCCGGAGTCGGCGAGCGAGTGGATCGCCTCGGCCAGCATGGACGAGGACAGCGTCAGAAAGTAGGCGACGAACTTCAAGACGGCGATCGTCAGGTTTGCGGCCAGTGCCGCGACGATCGCCTTGGTACCGCCATTTGCAGCCACGTGAGCTTCTCCTTGTGGGGTTCTTCCGGGGTATATGCGAACACCGGAAGAACCCAGCGCCCACAAGGAATACGCTACCCGTTTCCGGGACGACGCCGAACCGCGGCCGGGAGCCAAGCGGCCACGTAACGATTGGGTAGTCCCCTGCTGACAAGCAATCCGGCCTATGTTAGCTTGAAGCCATATTCGGGATTCACAATTTGGATGCCGACGAATATGTAGGAGGAGACATGGGCTTTCTTGGCTGGATCATTCTCGGACTCATAGTAGGTGCAATCGTCAAGGCAGTCATGCCCGGCAGGGTCGGCGGCGGTTGGGTTACCAGCCTCGTACTCGGCGTTGTCGGCGCGATAGTCGGCGGCTGGATCGGCGATCTTCTGTTCGGCGGCGGCAAAATGGAATTCTGGAATCTCGGTTCCTGGCTCCTGGCCATTGTCGGTGGCTTGGTGGTTGCCCTCGTCTACGGCGCCATCACAGGACGCAACAAGACGACCACATAAATTTGTTCAGCTCTCGCCGCGCACTTCAGGTGAAGCGGCAGTAGCAGCACGACGGCGGGGCCCCACCTTTCGGTGCGGCCCCGCCGTTCGTTTGACCTGTACCGCAGGACAGTCCTGGGATTACAGGAGCTTCGTTCCTGCTCCCCGGACGGCCGCCGGCAACCCTACGGGGCCTGCTGTGCCCGCGCGCTGGCGTAGAGGCAGACGGTGGCGGCGGTGCCGAGGTTGAGGCTCTCCGCCTGTCCGTAGACGGGTACGGCCACCCGGTGGTCGGCCAGCGCGCTTTCGTCCTCGGACAGGCCCTGGGCCTCGTTGCCGAATAGCCACGCCGTGGGCCCCTCCAGCGCGTAGGCCGATTCGGCCGCGGGAACGCCCAGGCGGCGGGAAGCATTCTCGTCCTGGAGACGGTCCAGGTTCAGCGGGCCGTAACCGTCTGCGGCGAGCACGCCGATCCCCCGCTCCTTGCACCGCGCCACCAGTTCCGTCACGTCGGCACCGAGGACGATCGGCAGATGGAAGAGGGATCCCGCCGTCGACCGGACGGCTTTGGGATTATAGATGTCCACGCTCGAGGCAGTCAGGACGACGGCGTCGGCGCCGGCGGCGTCGGCCGCGCGGAGCACGGTCCCGGCGTTGCCGGGGTCGCGGACCTCGCACAGCACCGCGATCAGCTTCGGGCCCGCGTCCAGCACCCGATCAAGGCCGACGTCCAGGAAGCCGCAGACGGCGAGAACGCCCTGCGGCGTCACCGTGTCTGCCATCGCGGCGAGCACTTCGTCGGTGGCGAGAAAGGCGGTGGTGCCCTCCGCCAGGGTCTCCAGATCCGGGTGCCGGTCCAGGCAGGACTCGCTCGCGTAGACCTCATAGACGATGCCGGGCGCCCCCGCGGCGAGCCTCTTCTGGTGCAGGATCAGAGCCTCCCGGACCGCCTGCGGCCCCTCCGCCAGGAACTCGCGGCGCTTTAAACGCGCCGGGCGCCCGGCAAGTTGTGCCACCTTCCTCACCCGATCAGCTCGGGGGTTGGAAAGTGGAAGATCTTGCGGGCGCCCGGTTTCGTTCATATAAGAACCTTAGTTGCTCTCGCAGCCTGTTCTTGAACGTCGCGGTTTTTCAACTGCGGCAGGGACTACTTTGCGGCCTCGTCGGCAGCCTTCTTGGCAGCAGGCTTCTTCGCGGGAGCCTTCTTGGCAGCCTTCGGAGCCGGAGCGGCTTCAGCCTGGACGGCCGGAGCGGACGTGTCCGCCGGCAGCGAGTCCTTGGCGACCTGGACCAGCGCGGCGAAGGCGTTGGCGTCGGAAACGGCGAGCTCGGCCAGCATGCGGCGGTCAACCTCAACCTCAGCGGCCTTCAGGCCCTGGATCAGGCGGTTGTAAGTCAGGCCATTGGCGCGGGATGCAGCATTGATGCGCTGGATCCAAAGACGGCGGAAGTCGCCCTTCTTCTTTTTGCGGTCGCCGTAGCTGTACACGAACGAGTGCAGCAGCTGCTCTTTGGCCTTGCGGTACAGGCGTGAACGCTGTCCACGGTAGCCCTTTGCGCGTTCAAGGATAACCCGGCGCTTCTTGTGGGCGTTGACCGCCCTCTTCACACGTGCCACGTGCGTACTCCTTCAAAATCTGATCCCAAGCATCTACTGCCGGAAAACCCGGCGGGCCTGAGAAGCCATTGTGGTAGTTGACTGGTGCCAGGTGGCAATCAGTCAGAGAACTTGGAACTTAGATGCCGAGCATCTTACGGATGACCTTTGCGTCGCCCTTGAAGACGATCTTGTCGCCGGCAAGGCGGCGGGTCAGCCGTGAGGACTTGTGCTCCAGGTAGTGACGGCGGTTGGCCTGCTGGCGGCGCAGCTTGCCGGTACCGGTCAGCTTGAAGCGCTTCTTAGCACCGCTGTGGGTCTTCATCTTCGGCATGGGAACCGATCTCCTTACGTATCCGCAGACATGGTCTGCAGTTCTTTCGTGCAGCCACCCCTGCGGGCGGCATGCTGGTTGCTTGCTGCCGGGCATTACTGCCCGGCGGCCGTGAATTAGTTGGTCTTCTTGGTGCCAGGCTTAGCGGCTGCCCGGGGGGCGGCCGGCCGGGACACAGGCTTCGGAGCTGCGGGCCTCGGCACCGGCTTCGGAGCAGCAACCGGCTTCGGTGCCGCCGCCGGAGCAGCAGGAGCGGATTCCGCAGGAGCCTTAGCCGCAGGGGCCGGGGCTGCCTTCGGCGCCGCGGGAGCCTTGGCGACTGGCGGCTTCTGAGGTGCCTTCGAAGCCTCCGGGGCCTTGGCCGCTGCCGGCTTCTCGGTCTTCGGAGCTGCCGGAGCCTTGGCCGCTGCCGGCTTTTCGGCCGGCGCAGCTGCCTTCGGTGCTTCCTTGACGGGAGCCTCTTCGACCTTGGCCGCCTCGGCCTTGGTCTCCTCGACCGCAGCCTGCGTGGTCTCGGCCTTGGCCTCTTCGGCTACCGGAGCTTCCGTTACCTCGGCCACCGGCGCCTCGGTCCGGACCTGGTAGCCCTCCGGCAGCAGGTCGGCAAGCGACTGCGTCAGGGGAGCCTCGGGGCCGGACGTGTCAACACGGCCTCCGCCCGAAGCCTTGGCCTCGTTCTCGGCTTTGGCTTCGGCGCGCTGCGATGCACGGCGGGCCTCAGCCTTGGCTTCGGCCTTGTTCTTCAGCGGGCCCACCACCATGACCATGTTGCGGCCATCGATCCGCGGGCTGGACTCCACGACGCCGACTTCGGCGACGTCATCCGCGAAACGCTGGAGCAGGCGGATGCCCATCTCGGGGCGCTGCTGCTCACGGCCACGGAACTGGATCATGGCCTTGACCTTGTCACCGGCACCGAGGAAGCGGAGGGCGTGGCCGCGCTTGGTCTCGTAGTCATGCGTGTCGATCTTCAGGCGGAAGCGGATTTCCTTCAGGACCGTGTTGGTCTGGTTCTTCCGGGCCTCGCGTGCCTTGACGGCGGCTTCGTACTTGTACTTGCCGAAGTCCATCAGCTTGCACACCGGAGGCTTGGCCTGCGGTGCAACTTCAACGAGATCAAGATCGGACTCGGCAGCCAAACGCAGGGCATCCTCAATACGGACAACGCCTACTTGCTCGCCTGCAGGGCCGACCAGCCGCACCTCGGGGACGCGGATACGCTCATTGATTCTTGGCTCGCTAATGTTAAAGCTCCTGTGTTCGTGAGGGGTATTCCACCGGCAAAAGAAGAAGGCCCCCAATTGCCGGAGCAATCGAAGGCCTCGAAGATCGGAGCTGCCAGCCTCAGTGAGGCGGCATGCACATGCGCCGGACCGGAGTCCGAGGTTGTGCCCGACCAGGTACCCGGCAACCTTGACTCCCGGAGGGAGGGGCTTCCCGAAGGAAGTTTCGCGGCTGACGCGGGTGGGAGAGAACTCCGCTTGCAAACTAAAAGTCAATTCTACAGAAAGATACCCGCTCAACGCACATGTGCGTCGCCGGGCGCCAATTACGGGCTTCGGCCTTAGCCGGAGCACTGCATTCAACAGTCTGAGAATAACGACATTCAGTCGGTCTGTGACAAGCTTACCAGCATGAGCACTTCAGATAGTAATTCCCACGTTTTCGAGCCCGCAGCCGCCCAGGCCGACGTCTCACAGCAGATCCGCGACATCTCGGAAGTTCCCGCAATCGAGGTCATCACCACCGCAGCCGTGCACCTCATGAGTGCGGCCGCTGTGAAGCTCGGCCTCGCCGCCGAGGAAAATGCCCAGGAACTCAAGGACCTGGACGAGGCCCGCAAGCTGATCACCGCCCTGGCGGGCCTGGTGACGGCGGCGGCGCCGGAAATCGGCTCACAGCACGCCGGACCCTTGCGTGACGGGCTGCGCTCGCTCCAGCTCGCCTTCCGCGAAGAGTCGATTATCCCCGATGCTCCGGGCAAGGGCCCGGGCGAGAAATACACCGGCCCGGTCAACTAGCGACCAGCGGCTAGAGACCAGCGACACAGCCAGAACGCGCCGGCGGGCGGACCACCCAGGTCCGCCCGCCGCCGTCGTTAACCCGCCGACGTCGTGAACCCCGCCGCCGTCGTTTACCCCGGTCGGGCGGGATTAGCCCGTGTCACGCGCGGGCGAGGCGGCGGCGGCGCACCCGCTGCAGCGCGAGTCCCACAAGGCAGAGAGCCACGCCGGCCACGCCCACGGAGACGAAGCCGGCCGACGGGCCGATCACGTCGATGAACAGGCCTGCCAGCGGCGCCCCCAGGGCCACACCGCCGGTAAGCGAGGACCCGTACCAGCCCATGGCCTCGCCACGCCGGCTCTCGTCGACGAGCTCGGCCACTTTTTCGGAGGCGGCGGACAGCACCGGCGCGCACAGCAGGCCGGGCAGCAGCGCGAGCAGGCTGAGGGTCCAGGTGTCGGTTGCGAAGGCCATGGGGACCGTCAGTGCAGACATCCCCAGCAACAAGAGGATCGGCGAGATGGTCCGGTGCATGGCGCCGTAGAGGATCCCGCCCACTACCGAGGCCGCACACCAGAAGAGGAAGACGATCCCGATCTCGGCCTGATGGCCGCCGGTCTGGAGAGCGGCGACGATGCCCACGTCAGTTCCGCTGAGGACCATGCCGGCTCCGAAGGCAACAGCGAAGACGGCGGCCACTGCGGCGGTGAACCAGCTGAAGTTGTGGATGACCCTGTGCCGCAAGCCGGAGCGCCGCTGCCGCCGTTCCTCGGCGGCGGCCAGCGGAGCCAGCTCCGCTGCGGCCTCCTGCAGGTGTGCCGGCGCGGCGGCCACGACGGCGGCTTCTGCGCGTTCGAGCTCCTCCGCCTCGAGTGAGGCGTCCGGGGCCGCACTCCGGGTGGGCGGGTTGAACCACATGAGGAAAAGTCCCGACACCGATGTGGCCACCCCCACCACCGTCAGGCCCAGGACGGACTGTCCGCTGGTGGCGACCACTGCGCCGACGGCGGGGCCGATCATGAAGACCAGTTCGGTGGCGATGGCGTCCAGTGCGAAGGCCGTGCGGCGCTGTTCTCCAGTGGCCAGTACGCCGAGCGACTGGCGCACGACACTGAAGATGGGGAGCGTCAGCAGGCCGCCGACGAAGACGAGGGGCAGCAGGACCTCGTAGGACACGTGCGGCACGACGGACCAGATCACGGTCTCGGAAATAAGTGAAGGAATGAGGGCCTTGCGCAGCCCCACCGTGTCTACCCGGCGTCCGCGCCAGGGCGCCCCGACGGCTATTCCGATCGTCATGACGGCGGCCGCCGCGCCGGCGGCGGCGTAGCCCTGGCCCAGCGTCAGGACGATGTGAAGGGTCAGCAGGACGCCGGCGGCCGAGTGCGGTATGCGGGCAATCATCCCGACCAGCAGGAGCCGCCTGATGGGCCTGACTGCAAGCAATTCCCGGTAAAGCGCGAAATTCACGAACTACATCCTTCTGGTACTGCCCACGGCAGCACCGGGATGTCCCCCCGTTGGGCCGTCAGCTATTGAGCTGCGCGCTGCAGCTTGACCTCGATCGAATCAACCCGCTCGGCAAAAATTTCATTCCGTGCCCAGGCGTCATTGAGGCCGGCAACGATGGACTGCACGCCGCCGGCGTCGAGTCCGTCCTCGAGGTAGAGAACTACACGGAGCTCCGGGCCGGCGCCCCCGCCAGGAAGCCGCTTGCCGTCGGCCGTTGCCGAGGCAACTCCACCCCCCGGATGAATTTCAACACGGCGGACGGCCGGAAAGCGAACCGCACCCTCCCCAAGGACACCTGCGAGGTCCGGATCGGCATACGACGGCGTCCAGGTCTGCTGCTGGGCGAGGGCCCACACCGCCGGCCGGCGAACCACGAAGGTCAGTTCGGACCCGGGATCGAGCACCAACAGCTCGGCCCCTTCCGCAACGGCAGACAGGGCGGCCCGGGCCGCGTATACGGCCACGGGCCTCGCCTCCGGATGCCACGCCCGAAGCGACGCCGCGGAGGTGAACACGGGCATGGCCGTCCGCCCGTCCGGCGCCTTGAGCGTCACCAGGGCCATGTCTGCCTGCTTGTCAGAGTGCAATCCCTCCGCGTGGGTCCCGGCTGCGGCGTCACCCTCTTCGGCGAGTTGGGCCACGATGGGTACGAACACCCGGGCGGTGGCCAGCGCGGCCACCACTGCCGCCTCGTCGCCGGTGCCCGCGGAGAGGTCTGCCACTGCCGCCAGGTATCCGGCGTCGGCGGCGCCGTCGTCGTCCTCAAAATTGTGGATCTTGGCGTCATCGCCGGCGAGGCTGCGCCCGGCCCAGGGCTGGCCGGCAGAGTCTGTGGCTCCGCCCGCGCCGGCAAGGGCAGCGGCGATGTGACCGGGAAGATGCCGGACCGGAGCGGCTCCGGCGCCTGCCTGGGCGCCGGCGTTGGGTTCGGGGGTGTGCTCCATGACCGTTGTCCGCCTAGCGGCGGCCGGCGACGTCGAGGGCTGCGGGCAGCGTGAAGTTGCCGTTGTAGAGGGCCTTGCCGATGATGGCGCCCTCGACGCCGAGCGGCACCAGGGACCGGAGGACTTTGAGATCCTCGAGGCTGGAAATTCCGCCGGAGGCGACCACAGGTTTGCCGGTTTTTTCGACCATCTGGCGCAGCAGTTCGACGTTGGGGCCCTGGAGGGTTCCGTCCTTGGTCACATCGGTGACGACGTACCGGGCGCAGCCGGCGTCCTCGAGCCGGCCCAGCACCTCCCAGAGGTCCCCGCCGTCCTTGGTCCAGCCACGGCCGGCGAGGGTGGTGCCGCGGACATCCAGGCCGACGGCGATCTTGTCGCCGAAACGCTCGATCACCCGGCCGGTCCACTCCGGGTTCTCCAGTGCCGCGGTGCCCAGATTGACCCGGGCGACGCCGAGGTCGAGGGCCTTCTCGAGGGATTCGTCGTCTCGCAGGCCGCCGGAGAGCTCAACCTTGATGTCGAGCCGCCCCACCACCTCGCGCAGCAGCTCGGCGTTGGAGCCGCGCCCGAACGCGGCGTCAAGGTCCACCAGATGCACCCATTCAGCCCCCTGCTGCTGCCAGTTAAGCGCGGCCTCCAGCGGGGTGCCGTAACTCGTCTCGCTGCCGGCCTCGCCTTGCACGAGGCGGACGGCCTGGCCGTTGACGACGTCGACGGCGGGCAGGAGCTCAAGAACGGGCAGCGGGGTTTCGGTGGTCATCGTGGAATCCTCAGCTAGGGAGTGGGTGGCGGGAACGCGGCGGGGGATGTCAGGACGCCGGCAGGGTCAGGAGATAGGCGGCGAGCAGCGACATGCCGGCCAGGACATAAAACACGATCTGCACCCAGAGCGGACTTTTCTGCTGCCGGAAGGAGATCGCGCCGCCAACCAAGAGGCCGGCGAGGCCCATGAGCACCAAAGACCACATCTAGGCGGTCTGTTCCGGGTCGGCGGTTTCCGTGACCGTGCTCTCGAGGGTTGCGGGGGTTGATGGGGCTGCGGGGCGGCGCAGGCCCTCGACCCAGTTGCGAAGCAGCCGGGCGCCGGCATCGCCGGACTTCTCCGGGTGGAACTGGGTGGCGCACAGCGGTCCGTTTTCCACGGCCGCGATGAACGGCGCTCCGTGCTTGGACCAGGTGACCAGGGGTGCGGCCATCCGGGGCTGGATGACGTCGAAGTCCCAGTGCTGGACACCGTACGAGTGCACGAAGTAGAAGCGCTCCCCCTCGACGCCCGCGAACAGCTTGGATCCTTCCGGAACGGACACGGTGTTCCATCCCATGTGCGGCACGACGTCGGCGGGCAGCAACTCGACCTTGCCGGGCCACTCCCCCATGCCCTCGGCCTCGGTGCCATGCTCGACGCCGGCCTCGAACAACACCTGGAGCCCGACGCAGATGGCCAGCACCGGACGGCCTCCGGCGACGCGACGGCCGATCATGCGGATGGCATCCACGGCCTTGAGTTCGCGCATGACCGTTTCGAAGGCGCCGACGCCCGGGACCACCAGACCGTCGGCGTTGAGGACGTCGGCAGGTTTGGAGCTGAGGATGACCTCGGCGCCGGCCCGCTCCAGCGCACGCACCGCGGACCGGACGTTCCCCGAGCCGTAGTCCAGCACCGTTACGGTGGGCTTCCCCTCCGGGGATGCCGGCTTGGTCCCGGCGACTGGATCGATGATGGCGCCGTCGCGGAGCGTCGGGCCGGTCACAAGGCGCCCTTGGTGGACGGGATGCCTTCGACGCGGGGATCGGGTTCCACGGCCGCGCGCAGCGCACGGGCAAAGGCCTTGAACTGGGCCTCCACGATGTGGTGGGGATCGCGTCCGGCGGTGACGTTCATGTGCAGGCAGATTCCTGCGTGAAGCGTGATTGCCTCGAAGACGTGGCGGGTCAGCGAGCCGGTGAAGTGGCCGCCGATCAGGTGGTATTCCTGGCCTGCAGGTTCCCCGGCGTGAACCAGGTACGGCCGGCCTGAGACGTCGACGACGGCTTGTGCCAGGGCCTCGTCCAGGGGAACGGTCGCCTCGCCGAAGCGGCGTATGCCGGCCTTGTTGCCCAGGGCGGTCCGCAGCACCTCGCCGAATGTGATGGCCACGTCCTCGACGGTGTGGTGGACATCGATGTGGGTGTCGCCCGTGGCCTTGACGGTCATGTCAATGAGGGAGTGCTTGCTCAGTGCCGTCAGCATGTGGTCGTAGAACGGGACCGACGTGCTGATGTCCGAGACCCCTGTGCCGTCCAGGTTGATCTCGACCAGCACCGAGGACTCACTGGTGGTCCGTTCCATGCGTGCGGTCCGGCCCTCGGCGGCGGTGGATCCGGTGTTGCTCATGTAGATGTGTCCTTTGGGAGAAGGCAGCGTGCTGGGCAGTCTGGCGGGGCGCTCTGGCTCCCCGATAAGTCTAGGCCTGCGGCTTTGCCGGGCTGGTCAGGATGCGCTCGAGGCTTTCGAGGAAGGCTGTGGTTTCCGTCTCAGTGCCGGCGGTCACGCGAAGGTGCCCGGGGATGCCGACGTCGCGGATCAGAACTCCGGCGTCCAGGAGGCGCTGCCAGACTTCGTGGGGGTTTTCGAGTCCGCCGAAGAACACGTAGTTCGAATCAGAGGCGGCCGGCTTGAGGCCCAGCCGGATCAGTTCCGACACAATGCGGTCGCGCTGGCGTTTGATGTCTTCGACGTCCGCCATGAGTGCCACCCGGTGGTTCAGGGCAGCAAGGGCTGTTGCCTGGGTGATGGCGGAGAGGTGGTACGGAAGGCGGACCAGGCGGAGGGCGTCGGCGACTTCCGGGGCCGCGGCCATGTAGCCCAGGCGCGCGCCGGCAAGGGCGAACGCCTTGCTCATGGTCCGCGAGACGATGAGCCGCTCCCTGCCGGGCAGCAGTGTGAGGGCACTGGGCGTGCCGTCGTGGGCAAATTCGTGGTAGGCCTCGTCGACGATCACGATCGTCTGGCTGGCCTCGCCGGCCTCGTAAACGGCCTCGACCACATCAAGTCCCAGCCCGGTGCCGGTGGGGTTGTTAGGGGAGCAGAGGAAAACGATGTTGGGCTGAAGTTCCCGGACCTGCCGGGCCGCCGATTCCGCACTGAGGCCGTAGTCCGCCGCGCGGACCCCGACGACGTACTCGGTATCAGTCCCGGCGGCCAGCAGCGGGTACATCGAGTACGTGGGAGGGAACCCGAGCGCGGTCCGGCCGGGGCCGCCGAAGGCCTGGAGGATTTGCTGGAGGACTTCGTTGGAACCGTTCGCGGCCCAGATATTGTCGGCGTCCAGGCCATGGCCAAGGTACTCGGCGAGGGCTTCACGCAGTTCGCTGAACTCCCGGTCCGGGTAGCGGTTCAGCCCGGCGGCTGCGGCGCTTACAGCTTCTGCGATGGCCGCCCGGACGTCGGCCGGGACACCGTGGGTGTTCTCGTTGACGTTAAGCAGGATGGGGACGTCCAACTGGGGCGCGCCGTACGGGCGCAGTCCGCGGAGATTGGTTCGGAGGGGCAGGCGGTTGAGGCGCTCAAGCTGGTCGGTCACGTGACCAGTTTAAGTGCTTGCGCGACGAGCGCTGAAACTGTGACGCCCGCGACGCCGCTTACGGGACGTTATTTGGCCGGGACGAAGAGCTGCTGGCCCGGCATCACGCGCGCGGCGTCCAGGTTGTTCAGCTGCACGATATCGGCAACGACATCGCGGGGATCACGCCCCGGCGCCACGGACCCCGCAATGGCCCAGAGCGACTCCCCCGGCTGCACTGTCACGGAGACAGTCGGCGTCACCGAGAGTTGGTCGGCGGAATCTGCGGCCTTCGCCGGCGCGTTGAGAAATCCGCTGAGCGAGAGCAGAAATGCCGCCAGCAGGATCAGCGGGACACCGAAGAAGACGAAGCGTCCGCGCCGGGTAAGCCGCAGCGGCGGCTGCTTCTCAAGCCCCGCCTTCCCCTGACGTCCCACAGAGCCCATGGCCGGCAGCGTTGACGGCGCGGACGTCGACACGGACTCGCGGCGGCCCGCGTTGATCGGATAGACGTTTCCGTAGCCCGAGCCACCCCGGCCGGCAGCGCCGTCGTGCTGGGCGAAGCCGTCCTGATAGGCGGCTCGGCGGGGACCTGCGCTGCCGCGGTGATCCTTGACGCTACGGACGAACGTGCCGTGTACCGCGCTTGCTGCTGACATGAATTGAGCCCTCCTGGACCATACGTTGCCGCCCGGCGTACTCCATATACGCGCCGCCAACCGACCTAATCTTCGAACATAGAACCTAACGATGTTCGCAAAGCCTGCATCCCGGAATCGAATACATATTCGAATCCTGCTTGTTCTGTTTTAGCACTTAATAACGAACGATGTCGAGACTCGCTAGAACAAATGTTTGAAAAAGTTCTGCGGCTGGCCTACTTTTGAGGGAGGGAACAACCACTCGTGAACTCGTTCATCGGTAGTTGATCAGGCGGGTCTGACATTTCAGGCCGGAAGTACCCGGCGACAGCAGCCACGGCGGCCGGGTGAAACGGAAAGGCGTTGGCGAAACATGGCAGCACAAGCCACCGGCGGCAGGGCCACCTCACGGGGCGCCCAGCCCGCACGGGCCCCTAAGAGCCTCACCGTCCGGCAGAAGAAGATCCTAGAGACGATCCAGCGTTCCGTCACGGACAACGGCTACCCGCCTTCGATGCGGGAGATCGGCGACACCGTTGGGCTAGCCAGCTTGTCGAGCGTCACCCATCAGCTCTCCCAGCTTGAAAAACTCGGCTACTTGCGGCGCGACCCGAAGCGCCCGCGGGCAATGGAAGTGCTCATGCCGCTGACCCTGGACGAGGGAACCACGTCCATTTCCGGAGTCGAGAAGTCCAGTGGCCTGCGCGCCGTCGGCGGCCTGTCCGTGACTGAGCTCGCCAGCGCCACCGACACGGCAATGGTACCGCTGGTCGGCCGGATCGCGGCCGGCGGCCCCATCCTCGCCGACCAGGTGGTGGAAGACGTCATGCCCCTGCCGCGCCAACTCGTGGGTCATGGCGAGCTCTTCATGCTCAAAGTGGCGGGCGACTCGATGATTGACGCCGCCATCTGCGACGGCGACTGGGTGGTTGTCCGCCGCCAGGGTGATGCCATGAACGGCGACATTGTTGCCGCGCTGCTGGACGATGAAGCCACCGTCAAGACGTTCCGGCAGCGGGACGGCCACACCTGGCTCCTGCCGCAGAACACCCAGTACGAGCCCATCCTCGGCGACCACGCCGTCATCATGGGCAAGGTCGTCTCGGTCCTCCGCTCCCTGTAAAGCCCGACAGCACCAGCGCACGAGGGCCCCGTCCGACGTCGGACGGGGCCCTCGTGCGTTCCTGCCCGGTTACTCCCGGCAGAAGGGTCACTGGTCCCCGGACGACGCCGGTATTCCGCGGGCGCCCGGAGGAGGACGGAAAGCAACCGGGCAGGAGCGTCACGCTCCGCCGGCTGCGTCGGGCTCCGGGCGCCAGCAGCTAACGCCCGGCAGTTGACGCCCCGCACAGCGGCCCACTCGTCCCTGGACGACGCCGGGCGGGACCCTCGTGGGTTCCTGCCCGGTTACTCGCGGCAGAAGGGCCACCGGTCCCCGGACGACGTCGGACGGGGCCCTCGTGCGTTCCTGCCCGGTTACTCCTGGTGCAGGGCCCACCGGTCCCCAGACGACGCCGGTATTCCGCGGGCGCCCGGAGGAAGACGGAAAGCAACCGGGCAGGAGCGTCACGCTCCGTCGGCTCCGCCGGCTGCGCCCGGCTCCGGGCCCCCGCCCGGCAGTTATCGCCCGGCAGTTATCGCCCGGCAGTTGACTCCCCGCACCGGCCTACTTGGCCGGCTGTCCGGGTTCCTTCGCCAGGCGCTGCAGTGCGGCCACGGCGATTGACTGATCGGTGGTCGGCCAGAAAGGCGGAAGGGCGGCGCGGAGGAACCCGCCGTAACGCTCCGTTGACAGTCTGGAGTCCAGCACCGCCACCACACCCTTGTCCGAGGTCGAGCGGATCAGCCGGCCGGCACCCTGCGCGAGGCGGATCGCGGCGTGCGTCGCCGAAACTGACATGAAGCCGTTGCCTCCGGCTTGGGCCACGGCCCGGGAACGCGCCGTCATGAGCGGGTCGTCCGGCCGCGGGAACGGAATCCGGTCAATGACCACCAGGCGGCAGGACACCCCGGGAACGTCCACCCCCTGCCAGAGGGACATGGTTCCGAACAAACATGTGTCGGGTTCGTCGGCAAACTGCCGCACCAGCGCTGTCATGCTGGACTCCCCCTGGCACAGGATGCTGACGTCCAGCCGGGGCCGCATGGCCTCGGCCGCCTCCTCCGCCGCGCGCCGCGATGAGAACAGGCACAGGGCGCCGCCCCCGGACGCACGGATCAGCTTCTCAAGTTCGTCCAACGCCTCAGGGGACGTCCCGCGGCCGGGCTTGGGCAGGTGCCGGGCAACATAGAGGATGCCCTGTTTGGGGTAGTCGAAGGGTGATCCGACATCGACGCCGGTCCAGCTCGGTGCGCCGTTCCCCACAAGGCCGAGGCCCCCGGCGGCAGGTTCGAACGCCGCTCCGATGGCCAGCGTGGCCGACGTCAGGATGACCGTGTGGTCCGCGAAGAGTCCCTCACGCAGACGCCCCGCCACGCTTAGCGGAGCAACATTGACCAACGCCGGCGCACTCTCGTCCGGCTGGGAGTAGCCCTGGGCCGGGTCGAAGCTGCTGTTGCGGGAGAACCAGACGACCTCGCGGTTCTCCCGCGCGGCCAGGAGCCGTTCGCAAAGTTCCAGGATGACCATCAGGCGCGACCGGGCCAGCTGCCGTCCGCCGTCGGCCGACACGGAGCTGTCCCCCTTGGAATCAGACAGTGCGGCACGGCAGGCGTCGCGCAACTGGTCGATGCAGTCCAGCTGTTCACTGTTCAGCCCGTTGGGCATCAGCCCGCTGGGGACGCCGTCGATCGCCATTTCCAGATGGGAGGCGGCATTGTTCAGCGCATCCACAGTGATGCCCGTGTGCTTGCGGGCGCCCGAAGCGGCGGCATGCACCATCGCCACCGAGAGCTGGCCGGAGACCGCGCCTGTCACCCGGTCCTGAAGTTCGTGCGCTTCGTCCACCACCACGACGTCGTATTCGGGCAGCACCGCCAGGCCTTCGAAGGCGCTGACGGCAAGCATGGCGTGGTTGGTGACGACGACGTCGGCGTCCGCTGCGTTCTGCCGTGCCAGCTCGCTGAAGCATTCGGCAGCGAGGGGGCATTTCTGGGCGCCGAGGCACTCCATCGACGTTACGGACACCTGGCGCCAGGCGCGGTCGGTGACACCAGGCATGAGCTCGTCGCGGTCCCCCGTCGCCGTATCCTCGGCCCATTCACGCAGGCGGACCACTTCCTTGCCGAGCTGGGAGGACGGTCCTCCCAGCGCAGCGGCGAAGTGCGGCACGGACGTGTCCTCGCCGAGGGAGAACAGCTGCCCCTCGGATGGTTCCTCGGACGGGAACCCGCCCTCGAGTTTGTGCCGGCACACGTAGTTGGCCCGGCCCTTGACCAGGGCCACCTTCACGGGCCGTTCCAGCGCCGGCGTGATGGTCTTGAGCAGCCTGGGCAGGTCCCGGCCGACGATCTGCGTTTGCAGCGCCAGGGTGGCGGTGGAGACGAGGGTGGGCTTGTCGCTGGTCAGCGAGTGGGCGATCAGCGGAATCAGGTAGGCCAGGGACTTGCCGGTGCCGGTGCCGGCCTGGACCAGCAGGTGGTCGCCGCTGTCGATCGCGCGCGCCACCTGCCGGGCCATTTCGTGCTGGCCGTCGCGGCTCTGGCCGCCCATGCCGGACACGGCACGGTCGAGCAGTTCAACTACGAACTCCTCGCCGCCCGCGGCCTTCACTGCAGCGCCCTTACCCGCAGCACCTTCCCCCATAGTGCCTTCCCCGGCAGCGCCCTTACCCGCAGCGCCTTCCCCCGCAGCGCCGTCCCCGACCCTGTCGGAGGGTTCAGCACGGCCGCCGCCGGTCTCGTCCGCCGGGACTGCCGCTTCGGCGTCAGCCGTGTTCAGGGCGGCCTCAGTCATTGCTGATGAAGGGATCCAGTTCAGCGGCGAGTCCTTCGCGCACCATCACCACGGCCCGGGTCCCGGTTTCCTCGTGGTCGAGGCTGAGGATCTCGGCGTCGGTCTCGTGGAGCTTGTTGAGCAGGTCCCCGCGGTTGTACGGAATCAACAGTTCGAGCCGCACGCCCGGCCGCGGAATGCCGTCGCTGATGGCCTTGAGCAGTTCCGGGATGCCCTCGCCCGTGCGTGCGGAGACCACCACGTGGCGCGGTTCGCGCTGCTTGAGCCGTTCGAGCACGAACGGGTCGGCGGCATCGGCCTTGTTCAGGACAATGATCTCGGGGACCTTGCGGGCATCGACATCGCTGAAGACCGCCCGGACTGCGGCGATCTGGCCCTCGGGATCAGGGTGCGATGCGTCCACGACGTGCAGGATCAGGTCCGAGTCCGCCACCTCTTCCAAGGTGGAGCGGAACGCCTCCACGAGCTGGGTGGGCAGCGAACGGACAAAGCCGACCGTGTCTGCCAGGGTGTAGCCCAGTCCGTCTGCGGTTTCGGCCTTGCGGACGGTGGGATCCAGGGTGGCGAACAGGGCATTCTCCACCAGGACGCCGGCGTCAGTCAGCCGGTTCAGCAACGAGGACTTTCCGGCGTTGGTGTACCCCGCGATCGCCACTGAAGGCACGGCATTACGACGGCGGTTGGCCCGCTTCGTTTCCCGGGCGGGCTTCATCGCGGCGATTTCACGCCGCAGCTTGGCCATCCGGGTACGGATCCGCCGCCGGTCCAGTTCGATCTTCGTTTCACCGGGACCGCGCGAACCCATGCCGGCGCCGGCGCCGCCCACCTGGCCACCGGCCTGGCGGGACATCGACTCGCCCCAGCCGCGCAGACGCGGGAGCAGGTATTCGAGCTGGGCCAGTTCCACCTGCGCCTTGCCTTCGCGGCTTTTTGCATGCTGCGCGAAGATGTCCAGGATCAGCGCCGTGCGGTCAATGACTTTGACCTTGACGATGTCCTCCAGGCCGCGTCGCTGCGAGGGGGCCAGTTCGGCATCGACAACTACGGTGTCGGCGCCCGTGGACATCACGATGGCTTTGAGTTCCTGCGCCTTACCGGACCCCAGGAAGGTTCCGGGGTCAGGCTTGGCACGCCGCTGGACCAGCCCGTCCAGGACCTCCGAGCCGGCTGTTTCGGCGAGTGCAGCAAGTTCGCGCAGCGAATTCTCGGCGTCTGCGAGGGTGCCTTCGCTCCAGAGTCCGGCCAAAACAACGCGCTCAAGTCGCAACTGCCGATACTCGACCTCGGTGACATCTTCGAGTTCTGTGGACAGCCCGGCCTTGCGGCGCAGCGCATGGCGTTCCTCGAGATCTTGCTGGTCGCCGTCGAAATTGGTGTAGACCTCATCCAGGCGCGAGATGGCCTGTGCCTTGCCGAGCACCGACGTCGGGCCACTGCTGCCCGTACCGGGTGCGGCGGCGGCACCGGTTCCTGCGCTGCGGCCCGTGCTCGGGGCAGGGGTGTCCTTGGAGAGAATCCGGTCGATAACAGCCTGGATCTCCTCAGGACTCATATCCTGGGCGGCTGAATCGGGTCCGGTGTTGGGCTGGCTGGTCATGGTCTCCTTTAAGGGTTCGGCTCTTTCAGAATAGTGCCGATTGTTGCTCTGTGGGACGGTATTCGCGCTGGGCTGACGGCGAGGGGTCATGCGGGCCTCCTGAAGTGCCCGCGGCGACGGCGCCTGGGGCAGGGTGCGCTCCGGTGGAGCGGTGGCTGGGTGAAGTGCTGGGTGAAGAGGAGGGGCGCCGGGAAACCCCGTCTGTGAGAAACACAGTGAGGTGGTTGCTGTCCGCTGAGCCTGGCCCGGGGGCCTGTCAACGGACCGCGATCCACAAGGATGGCGGGTTCGAAGACATGCGCCGCCCGACACCCGTGGTGCAAAAAGAGCGGTGGGTTCCAAGGTGTTCGGGCGCCGGCGGGTGAGAAGACTCACTCGTGCGGTGGCGCGCTGAGCGGAAGGCGTTTTACCTGCGTCGCTGCGGGGACGGGAGTGGACCCGTGCCGGCTACTTGGAAATCAAGATCATGTTATTGAGCGTAGCAGACACCCGGTGCTCCCCCATTTCGGGCGGCGGACTGGCCCCGTCACCACCGCCCGGGCCCTGGCCCTGTCTCTGTCCCGGGCCCTGCTCCGGGCCCTGAGGCCGTTCCGCTCCGGTTTGCCGTTCGGGGTCCATCCGGTTTCCAGTTCCGCAGGGCGCCCCGTTTCCTTCCGCAGGGTGCCCGGTTTCCCATTCAGGCGGGGCGCCAACTAATCTGGCCCACTATGGAGTCTGCACACTATTTCAGCGCCCAACCCGCCGGGCCTTTCACCCGCAAACCACTAACAGTGGACCTTGCCGGCGAGACGCGGCGGCTGCAGACCTCCTCAGGGATCTTCAGCCCGGACGGGATCGATAAGGGAACGGCTGTGCTGCTCGCCGATGTCCCTGCCCCCGCGCCGCAGGGCAACCTGCTCGACATCGGCTGCGGCTGGGGTCCGATCGCCTTGACCATGGCCCTGCGGGCACCGCACGCGCGGGTCTATGCGGTGGACGTGAACGAGCGCTGCGTCACACTGACAAACGAAAACGCCGCGCTGCTGGGGTTGGGTAATGTGACCGCAAGCACGCCGGAGGCTGTGGACCCCGACCTGCGCTTTGACACCATCTGGTCCAACCCGCCGATCCGGATCGGCAAGGACGAGCTTCATGCACTGCTGCGGCTGTGGATTCCCCGGCTGGCACCGGGAGGATCAGCGTGGCTTGTGGTCCAGAAGAACCTCGGCTCGGACTCCCTGCAGCGCTGGCTGGCGTCGGAATTCGATGCAAGCTTCAGCGTGACCCGGGAGAGCACCTCAAAGTCGTTCCGGATCCTTCGGGTCAGGAAAGCGTCCCGCTAGCGACGATTACGGCCGGGCCGCTGAGTTCGACGTGTTCGTGACCTTCCGGACCGAGGAAGAATTTCACACCGACGACGCCGCCCGGAACGTGGACGTTCCACGTGTCCGGTGCACCCTGGCCGGCCCAGTGACGGATCGCGACGGCGGCGGCGCAGGCGCCGGTGCCGCAGGACTGGGTCTCCCCCACGCCGCGTTCATGCACCCGCATGGTGATGGTCCCGGCGCCTTCGTGGACCAGGGGTTCGGCGGGCACAACAAATTCGACGTTGGTGCCGTGCGGCGGGATCGGGTCAACGCGCGGTGCCGTGAACAGCTGCGTGGCCTCGAGCTCTGCCGTTTCGGCGAGGGCGACGACCGTGTGGGGGTTGCCCATGCTGACGGACAGGGCGGGCCTGGCCACCTCCAGTCCGTCGGCGCTGACGAGCGAATCCATCGCCCGCGCGGTTGCCTCGCCGGGGAAGATGAACTCCCACGGACCCATGTCAACGGCGTAGCCGGCAGCTGTGCGGACGATCGTCTTTGCCCCGGCGCGGGTGCCGATGACGAGCGATTCGCCGGCCGGAAGATCCACCAGGCCTTCGGCGATGAGGAAGTGCACAAAAACCCGGACGCCGTTGCCGCACATCTCGGACAGTGAGCCGTCGCCGTTGCGGTAGTCCATGAACCACTCGGCCTCGGGGTGTGCGCTCAGCAATTCCTGTCCCTCCGCCAGGAGCCGAGAAGGCACCGCACGGATCAAGCCATCGCCGCCAATGCCGACGTGCCGGTTGCAGAGCGCCGCGACCTGCTCAGGGCTGAGCGAGAGTGCGCCATTGGGGTCGGCGACCAGGACAAAGTCGTTGCCCGTTCCGTGGCCTTTGGAAAACTTCAGGCCGCTGAGGGCTGCGGTATCGCCGGCGGTACGCTCAGCTGCTACGGATTGGGTGTGGTCCATGCTCCAAGGTTACCGTTCCGCCCGCTCAGCTCCGGAACCGTGACCGGGCCGGCGGGCCGTCGGCAGATCGGGCGGCGTTCCGCACAGTGCCGCGGCCTTGGCCACCAGATCAGGATCCTGCCAGTCGAGCCAGTTAACCCGGGGATCGGCCCGGAACCAGGTCAGCTGGCGGCGCGCGAACTGCCGGGTGGCGACGATTGTTTCCTCCGTTGCCTGCGCCAGGCTGGAAGCACCGTCGAGCACCCGGAGGAACTGTGCGTAGCCCAGGGCCCGCGACGCCGTCTTGCCGTGGCGGAGCCCCACGGCGTCCAGTCGACGGACTTCCTCGAGGAGTCCCCTGTCCACCATTGCGTGCACGCGCAGCGCCAGTCTCTCCCGGAGCAGTTCCCGCTCCACGTCGAGCCCGATCTGGACGGCAGGCTGGAAGTACTCGCGGGCAGGCATGAACGAGCTGAACGGCCGCCCGGTGAGTTCGAATACTTCCAAGGCGCGGATGATCCTACGGGCATCGCCGAGCCTGGCCGCGGACACGGGGTCCACGGCTTCCAGCCGCTCCCGCAGCGGCGCCTGGCCGGCCGTCTCCAGTTCCGTCTCCAGCCGGCGGCGGATGACCGGATCTGTGCCGGGGAACTCCAGGACATCGAGGGCGGCGCGCACATAGAGTCCGGAACCGCCGGCCAGGATGGCCCGCTTTCCCCGGGAGTGGATGTCTTCGATCACGGCGCGGGCTTGCTGCTGGAAGGCCGAGACGCTTGCTTCCTCCGTCACGTCCAGGATGTCCAGGAGGTGATGCGGGACTCCCCGGCGTTCGGCGTCCGTGATTTTGGCGGTGCCAATGTCCATGCCGCGGTAGAACTGCATGGAATCGGCGTTGATGACTTCGCCGTCGAGTGCCAGCGCGAGGGACACGGCGAGATCGGACTTGCCGGAGCCGGTGGGGCCGACGACGGCGATCACCGGCGGCAGGTCCCCCTCCGGCGCGCTGCCGTGCGGACCGGCCACGGCGCTAACGGCCGCGGACCGGGAGACCGGGCATGCCCAGCGACACACCGGCCTTGCCCGACGCGCTGGTTTGGCCCGCCGGGACAGCGCCGCACGAATCTGCTTGCGAGCGGTCCCAGGCGTCGCCGGCCCGGGACCGGCGCAGGCTGTAATCCTCCGCCGATGCGGGGTCCGCGACGAGGTGGAACGCCGCGGCCTCCGTGATGGTGACAGTAACGAGGTCACCGGGTCGGGGAGTCTCGGCGCCGGCGGGCACGGAGAAGTGCACCAGCCGCTGGTCCTGGGACCGGCCGGAGAGCCGGTGGGTTTCCTCGGCCTTGCGGCCCGACTGGGCAGTGACCATGACCTCGACGCGGCGGCCGAGCTGGCGGGCGTTTTCCTCCGCCGCGATCCGGTCCTGCAGGGCCGTTAGGCGCTCGAAGCGTTCCTGGACCACAGCCTTCGGGAGCTGGTCCGGAAGCTCGGCCGCCGGGGTGCCGGGCCGCTTGGAGTACTGGAAGGTAAAAGCCGTGGCGAACCGGGACTTCTCCACGACGTTGAGCGTGGCCTGGAAGTCTTCCTCGGTCTCGCCGGGGAACCCGACAATGATGTCGGTGGAGATCGCCGCGTGCGGGATCTTCTCCCGCACCTTGTCCAGGATGCCGAGGAACTTGGTGGAGCGGTAGGACCGCTTCATGTCCTTGAGGACCTTGTCAGAGCCTGACTGCAGCGGCATATGCAGCTGCGGCATGACGTTGGGGGTCTCGGCCATGGCGTCGATGACGTCGTCGGTGAAAGCGGCGGGGTGCGGGCTGGTGAAGCGGACCCGCTCCAGGCCCTGGATTTCTCCGCACGCGCGCAGGAGCTTCGAGAACGCCTGACGGTCGCCGAACTCAACGCCGTAGGAATTCACGTTTTGCCCCAGCAGGGTCACTTCGATGGCGCCGTCGTCCACGAGGGCCTGGATTTCGGCCAGGATCTCCCCCGGGCGCCGGTCCTTTTCCTTGCCGCGCAAGGCGGGGACGATGCAGAAGGTGCACGTGTTGTTGCAACCGACCGAAATGGAAACCCAGCCGGAGTACACGGAGTCGCGTTTGGTGGGCAGTGTCGAGGGGAAGACATCGAGGGATTCCAGGATTTCCAGCTGGGCCTCATTGTTGTGGCGCGCCCGGTCCAGCAGCGCCGGCAGGGCGCCAACGTTGTGGGTGCCGAAGACCGCGTCCACCCACGGCGCCTTCTTCAGGATGGTTTCCCGGTCTTTCTGCGCGAGGCAGCCTCCGACGGCAATCTGCATGCCGGGGTTGGCTGCCTTCACCGGAGCCAACATGCCGAGGTTGCCGTACAGCTTGTTATCCGCGTTCTCCCTGACCGCGCAGGTGTTGAAGACCACGACGTCGGCCAGTTCGCCGGCGGAAGGAACGTAGCCTGCGGCCTCCAGCATGCCGGCCATCCGCTCGGAATCGTGCACGTTCATCTGGCAGCCGAAGGTCCGCACCTGATAGGTGCGCGGCTGCGCCTGCCCGGAACTGCGCTCTGGAGTTGCTGCGTCTGTGCTGGCCGCTGGCGGCGCCGCCGGAGACGCTGCTGAAGAAGTGGTGCCGGTTGCTGGGGAGGGAATGGTAAAACTCACTTGTTAAGGGTAACGGGTAAGGGTCACGGACAGTGGCCGGGCCTGCGCAGGCACCGGACCGGAAGGCTCAGTCTCCGGCACTGTCACGGCCGGCGACGGCGTCGAGCACCTCGCCCACAATCCGGAAGGCAAGCGACGGCTGGTACCCCTTGCGGGCCAGCATCGACGCCAGGCGGCGCGTGATCTTCTCGCGCTCCGCCCGGTCTTCACCGCCGGTGAATCCCCGCAGCTTACGTTGGACGAGCTCCCGGGCGGCGACTTCTTCGTCGGCGTCGCTGAGCTGATCCAGCGCGCCTGCGGCAGTGTCGGGGTCGATGCCCTTGTCCGCGAGTTCACGCCGCAGGGCCCCTTTGGCGAGCTTGCGTGTCTGGGACCTGCTCCGGACCCACATGTCGGCGAATTCGGCGTCGTCCACGAGCCGTACTTCCTCGAAGCGGTCCAGCACTGCCTCTGCCACGTCCTCGGGAACGTTGCGTTCGGCCAGCTTCCGCGCGAGCTGCAGCCGGCTCTTGGGTGAATTCGTCAGTTGCCGCAGCACAATTGCACGTGCCACCGCCGCGGGGTCCGCGTCAGGATCCAGTTCCGGAGACGGGCCCTTCCGGCCGCGGGCACTGCGCCCGCCGGCTCCAGCACGCCCGGCCCGTCCGTCGTCGGCACCCCCGGCCCGTCCGTCGTCGGCACCCCCGGTGTCCCTGCCGGGGTCAGGGCTCCATTGACGGAACCCTGACCCGGCGTCTGCTCCGGTGCCTGCGTCGGCGTTAGAAGCCGTCAACGGCCTTCAGTTTCGGTGATTCCTCGGTCTCGGCCGGGGCCTTGACGCCGACGCCGAGCTTTTCCTTGATCAGGCGCTCGAGTTCGGCCGCCAGTTCCGGGTTGTCGCGCAGGAAGCGGCGGGAGTTCTCCATGCCCTGGCCCAGCTGGTCGCCGTCGTAGGTGAACCAGGAGCCTGACTTCTTGATCAGGCCGTGCTCGACACCCATGTCAATAATGCCGCCCTCACGGGAAATGCCCTGCCCGTAAATGATGTCAAACTCGGCGATCTTGAAGGGAGGAGCCATCTTGTTCTTGACGATCTTGGCCTTGGTGCGGTTGCCGACCGAGTCGGCGCCCTCCTTGAGGGTCTGAATGCGCCGGACGTCGATGCGGATGGAGGCGTAGAACTTCAGGGCCTTACCACCGGTGGTGGTTTCCGGGGAACCGAAGAAGACACCGATCTTTTCACGCAGCTGGTTGATGAAGATGGCCGTGGTCTTGGTCTGGCTCAGGCGGCCGGTGATCTTACGCAGGGCCTGGCTCATCAGGCGGGCCTGAAGGCCCACGTGGCTGTCGCCCATGTCGCCTTCGATTTCCGCGCGGGGAACGAGGGCGGCGACGGAGTCGATGACGATCACATCAAGGGAGCCCGAACCGATGAGCATATCCATGATTTCCAGGGCCTGCTCGCCGGTGTCCGGCTGGGAGACCAGGAGCGCATCGGTGTCGACGCCCAGCTTGGCAGCGTATTCCGGATCGAGGGCGTGCTCGGCGTCGATGAAGGCGGCAATGCCGCCCAGCCGCTGGGCGTTGGCCACCGCGTGCAGCGCGACCGTGGTCTTACCGGAAGACTCTGGACCGTAGATTTCCACGACGCGGCCGCGGGGCAGGCCGCCAATTCCCAGGGCGACGTCCAAGGCAATGGAGCCGGTTGGAATGACTTCGATGGGCGCACGGACTTCGTCGCCCAAGCGCATGACCGAGCCCTTGCCGAACTGCTTGTCAATCTGGGCAAGCGCTGCGTCGAGCGCCTTCTGGCGATCCGGGGCTGCGGCCATGGTTCACACCTCTAATACTTTCTCGCTGTGGAGTGGCCGTGAAGGCCCTTCGTCTGTCATCACTGACGCTACCGGCACCCTCCGACAAAGTTGCCGGGTGAACCGCCTATGTGGAAAACGCCATGTCGAAAACACTCATAAAAAGCATATCCCCATCCGAACAAATATTCGAACAACCGGGCGGCGTGTCAGCCCTGCCAGTCCAACGCCGGCGCCACGCCACCGCGGCCGGATTGCGCCCCGCGCGTCAGCGGGCCCCGGGGTTGTCGCGGGGCTTGACGTCACGGCCAAGACGACGGTCCGGCGGCACATCCTGGACGTCGCACATGGCAAGCCAGACCTGACGGGGAGGGATCCCGGCGCTGAGGGCCTGGTCCGCGGTGCGTCCGCCAACCCCCGCCAGGACCAGCGAGCTGCTGAGGACACGGGAATACCCCGCGCCAAACTCGTCGTCCATTAGCCGCCAAAAGTCACTGATTCGCACCAATAAAGTCTCTCACGGCCCGGGACTCTAGAATGGTTGCCATGAGCAACCCAACCGAGCCCGCCGGCAATTCCCTCCCCGGAAACACCGGCGCTGACGCCAGCGGAGAGAGTGGCGTTGACGCCGACGCCGCCCTCAACGCCGTCGAAGTCCAGCTGAGCCTGCTTTGGCGCCGCGGCCGGTCCATTTCGCACCAGCTCTCACGCCAGGTCCACCCTGACATGGAACCCGCGGCCTACGGACTGCTCAGCGTGATCCGCAAGCAGGGCCCCATCCGGCTGACCGAACTCGCGTCCTCCATCGGGGTCGGCAAACCCTCGGTGAGCCGGCAGGTCGCCTTCCTCGAGGGCCTCGGCCTGGTGTCCAAGGAGGCAGATCCCCTCGACGGCCGGGCGCAGTCCATCCGCCTGACCCAGGAGGGCGAAGAAAGAATGCACCAGGTCCAGGACGCCCGGCGGGAGGTGTTCCGGGAACGCCTGGCAGAGTGGCCCGCCGGCGATCTGCAGGCTCTTGCCATGTATATGGCAAAGCTCAATGCCACCTACGAACGCGACGGGTTTCCCCGGGACGAGCACGCCTGACGCAGCCGGAAGCTCCGGACACATCAAAGGACCCCCGGCCTCGGCCGGGGGTCCTTTCTTGAATCGTGGTGAGTCGGCGTCTAGCGGGCTCCGGAAAGGAGTCCCTTCGCCAGCTCGTCGTTGAGGTCTGAGTTGAGCTCTCGGTCAAGGTCGCGGCCGTAGCGCTGTGCGAACTCCTGCGGGACCGTGTCCGGAACCGCGACACCCTCGGCGACAGCGACGCGGTCGCTGACTTCGCGGAGCATGCTCGAGAGCGGAACATCGAGGGCCGAGCAGATCGAAGACAGCAACTCCGAGGAGGCTTCCTTCTGGCCGCGTTCCACTTCGCTCAAGTAGCCCAGCGAAACGCGGGCACTGTGCGAGACTTCGCGGAGGGTACGGCCTTGGCGCTGGCGGACATCGCGCAGGACATCACCGATTTCGTGACGAAGTACAACCATCTTGCGCTCCTTCTGTTCGCTCTTTGCCTGATCGGCGAGGCCCACATCCTTCCAGCGGACAACGCCGTTTATGGATACGGGCTGCTTTACCATCTGTATCGCCTTGCTCCTCGTACTGTCGATTCCGCCGGTGGGGGCGGACTCTGCTGATGATTTCATCCTAGGCGCCTCCCTTATTTGGAAGCGACACAATGTAACAACTATTCGGAATCAACTTTTGTTCCCGGCAACTTTACGCCGGGTAGCCTTCCGAAGATAGGGCTTCGAGCAGGCGTTCCAGGGCCGCGCCGCACGCGAGTGCGCGGATTTCCGCGCGGCTTCCCGCAAAGGAATACGGGTACGACGTCGAGCCCTCCGCGGTGGCGACGCCGATGAAGACCGTGCCCACCGCCTTGCCGTCGTGCGGTTCGGGCCCGGCCACGCCGGTGGTGGAGACGCCAATGTCGGCACCGCAGACGCGGCGGGCACCGTCGGCCATGGCCGCGGCGACCTGCCCGTCCACGGAGCCGACGGCGTCGAGAAGTTCGGCGGGGACGCCCAGGACGTCGGCTTTGACGGAGTTGGCGTAGGAGACCACGCCGCCCTGCAGCATGCCGGAGGCGCCGGGCGTGTCGGCCAGCACGGCGGCGACCATGCCGGCGGTGAGTGACTCTGCGGTGGCGGCGGTCATCCCGCGGCCGATCGCCCCGGTCACGGCCTGCTCCGCCAGGCGGTGCAGGTTGGGGTGAAGCGTGGGATGGGGGCTGGGGTGAAGACTCGGGTTCGGATCAGTCATGGCTTGTTCTCCCTCGTCCGTTCCTTCTCTGCCTTGATGCCGGAGGCCCGCAGCTTGAGGGCCTCAATAACGTACTCGCCGCCGGTCCACAGGGTGATCGCCAGCGCCGCCATCATGACGATGAACGCCACGACGCCGAGCCACGGGGCGATGGACGCCAGCGGAAGGATGTAGAGGAAGATGGCCACGGTCTGGACCACCGTCTTGAGCTTTCCGCCGCGCGAGGCCGGCATGACGCCGTAGCGGATCACGAAGAACCGCAGGGCGGTGATGCCCCACTCCCGGACCAGGATCAGGATGGTGACCCACCACGGCAGTTCCTGGAGCAGCGAGAGCATGACCAGCGCGGAGCCGATCAGGAGTTTGTCCGCGATCGGGTCCGCGATCTTGCCGAAGTCGGTGACAAGTCCGCGGGACCGGGCGATGTCGCCGTCGAGTTTGTCTGTGTAGATGGCGACGGCGAATACGGCCGCGGCCGCCCAGCGCCAGATGCCGTTCTGGGCCTGCAATCCGGGGGCGTCGAGGATGAGGAACCAGACGAAGAATGGCACCAGCACGATCCGCAGCATTGTCAGGATATTTGGCAGGTTCCAGATTCGCGAGGCGGACCCAGCGTTGGCTTCGGCGCTATTCACCTTCCTAGGCTACCGTCTTCGCACGCTAGCGTCCGGTGAGCGACCAGGCGTCCTCCGAGCCGTCCTCGTCTCCGGAGCCGCCGTCGGCGCCGTCGTAGTACTCGGTCGCCTGGGTGCGGTTGGCGAGGTCGGCCGCCACGAGGTCCTCGGCGTACCCGCCCTGGGCGATGTTCGCGTTGGCGTTCTCGCTCAGCGCGGCGGTCTGGGCATCCACTCCGGCGGGAGCCTCGAGCCCCTTCATCGCGGCCAGCACGGCGGCGAGATCATCCGGTTTGACCAGCACGTCGCGGGCCTTGGAACCCTCGGAGGGGCCCACCACTCCCCTGGACTCGAGCAGGTCCATGAGCCGGCCGGCCTTCGCGAAGCCGACGCGCAGCTTGCGCTGCAGCATCGAGGTCGAGCCGAACTGCGTGGTGACCACCAGCTCGGTCGCCTGGAGCAGGACCTCGAGGTCATCCCCGATGTCGTCGTCGATCTGCTTCTTCTGCGCCTCGGGCGCGACGTCGTCACGGTAGACGGCCTTGAGCTGGCCCTTGACGTGCTCGACTACGCGGTGGATCTCGGATTCGGTGACCCAGGCGCCCTGGACGCGCATCGCTTTGGAGGCGCCCATCGGCAGGAAGAGTGCGTCACCCTGGCCGATGAGTTTTTCGGCACCCGGCTGGTCCAGGACCACGCGGGAGTCGGTGACGGAGGACGTGGCGAAGGCCATGCGGGAGGGCACGTTGGCCTTGATCAGGCCGGTCACGACGTCGACGGACGGACGCTGGGTGGCGAGGACCAGGTGGATGCCGGCCGCTCGGGCCAGCTGGGTGATGCGGACAATCGAGTCTTCGACGTCGCGCGGGGCGACCATCATGAGGTCGGCGAGTTCGTCCACGATCACCAGCAGGTACGGGTACGGCTTGATGACGCGTTTGGAGTCCACGGGCGGGTGGACCTTGCCGGCACGGACGGCCTTGTTGAAGTCATCGATGTGCTTGAAGCCGTAGTTGGCGAGGTCGTCGTAGCGGGCGTCCATTTCACGGACCACCCATTGCAGGGCCTCGGCGGCCTTCTTCGGGTTGGTGATGATCGGGGTGATCAGGTGCGGGACGCCTTCATAGGCCGTGAGTTCCACGCGCTTGGGGTCCACCATGACCATGCGGACCTCGTCCGGGGTGGCCCGCATGAGGATGGAGGTGATCATCGAGTTCACGAACGAGGACTTACCGGCGCCGGTGGCGCCGGCCACCAGCAGGTGGGGCATCTTGGCGAGGTTGGCCACGACGTAGCCGCCCTCGACGTCCTTGCCGACGCCCATGACCATCGGGTGGTCGGTGCGGCGGGCGTTCTGGCTGCGGAGCACGTCGCCCAGGGAGACGGTCTCGCGGTCCGTGTTGGGGATCTCGATGCCGATGGCGGACTTGCCCGGGATGGGGCTCAGGATGCGCACGTCCGAGCTCGCGACGGCGTAGGAGATGTTCTTGGACAGGGCCGTAACCCGCTCCACCTTGGTGCCCGGGGACAGTTCGATTTCATAGCGGGTCACGGTGGGGCCGCGGCTGAAGCCGGTGACCTGGGCATCGACGTTGAACTGGTTGAGCGTCTCGGTGAGCGAGGCGACGATCGCGTCGTTGGCCTCGGTGCGTTCCTTGGGGATGGACCCGGGGGTGAGGATGTCCGACGCCGGCAGGGTGTAGGTGACGTCGCCGGCCAGCGAAAGCTGTTCGGTGCGCTGCGGAATCGGCGTGGGCAACGGTGCCGGTGCCACCGGGTTCGCCGGCACCTTCGGGACTGCCGCTGGGGAGGGATTCAGTGACCCCGCCGCCACCATTCCCGGCGTTACCAGCGGGATGGCCTCGGTGGCGTTCTCGCCGACGGACGCCGCGTTTCCGGCTGCGCCGAGGCCCTGGGCCGCCTTGATCTTTTCGACCGCGATCTCGGCCTGGGTGGGGCGCCGGACGCCGGGCGCCACGCCTCCCCGGTTCTTGGCGCCCTTGGCGGGCGGTGCCGCGTCCTCTGCCTCTTGGTCTGCGATGAGGGCACGTTCGAATGCTTCGTCGCCGACGTAGGCCTCGAGCCCGGCGTCGTCCTCCTGGTCCTTGCCGAAGAGGCGCTTGCGCTTCTTCCTGGGCGCGGCCGGGGCGTCGTTCTCGTACAGGTAGCTGCGGTCATGGCGGTCGCCGTCGTCGTCCTGCAGGTCCATGCCCATCAGGTGTTCGTACGCGTCCCGCAGGCGGCCGGGGATGGCGCCGAAGGGGGTTGCCGTGACGATCAGCAAGGAGGTGAAGGCCAGCAGGGCGTATACCGCCAGGGGAATTGCGGGGTGGATCGCCGCCAGCGGGGCGGCGGCGAGGTACCCGAGCATGCCGCCGGCCCTGCGCAGTCCGTCGAAGCCGTCGGCCACCGTCGGCTGGCCGCCGATGACGTGGGCCAGGCCAGTCCCCGCGAAGGTCATGATCAGGAAGCCGATGCCGATGCGGTTGTTGCCGCGGCCGTCGTCGGGCTGGCGGAACAGGCGAAAGGCGCAGACGAACAGCATGAGCGGCAGGAGCAGGGCCATCCAACCGAACGTGCCGTTGACGATCGCAAATACGAGGTCGGGAAGCCAGCCGTGGAAACCCCACCACGCGAAGGTGGCCACGAAGACCCCCAGGGCCAGGTTGAACAGTGCGGCGCCGTCGCGGCGGTCCTCGGGAGCGAGGTCGCTGACGTCGTGGCCGACCCGGCGGATGCCCGCGCCGACGACGTGGGCGACGCCGAGCCAGGCACCGGCCAGCACCCGCACTACCCAGGGCTGGCGCGGCTCAACGGCAGCCAACTGCCGGGTCCGCGCGGTGCCGGTGCCACCTGCGGCGCCCCGCGGCCGGGCGGATTTGGATGCGGCGGGACTGGACCCCCGGCCGGGAGAACTGCCTGATTTGCCGCTTGAGTTTCCTCTAGGCGCGGAAGAAGTACGAGTCGCCATACCCGCCACGGTACCGGACATCGGCCCGAAAGCCCCGAATTTCCGGGCCGTCCGGGATCATGTTGTCCCCGGCGGCAACGCCAAACGGCCTCCCCCGCCTGCCGCGGCCCTGGGGGCTGCGAACTGGCGGGAGAGGCCGTTTGCCGGGTGTGGGTCCGGGCTTACGCCCGGCGAACCACCTGAGGCTTACGCCTCAAGGACCACCTGAGGCTTACGCCTCAAGGACCACCGGGATGATCATGGGCTTGCGGCGCAGCTTGCGGTTGACCCACGTCCCCACGACCCGGCGGACCACCTGCTGCAGCTGGTGGGTCGTGTGGTCCGTGCGGTTCAGCACGGCTTCCTCAAGGGCCTCGTTGATCTTGGGGATGATCTCGTCGAAGACGGAATCATCCTCGGCCACGCCGCGGGCGTGGATCTCCGGCCCGGATACGACCTTGCCGGTGGCGCGGTGGATGACGGTGATGATGGAGATGAAGCCCTCATCGCCGAGAGTCTGACGGTCCTTGAGGTCGGCCTCGGTAACTTCGCCGACGCTGGAGCCGTCGACGTAGACGAATCCAACCTCGACCTGGCCGACGATGTCGGCCTGGTGATCGCGCAGGTCGATTACCGTGCCGTTGTCCGCGAGCAGGATGCTCTCCTCCGGCACACCGGATTCGAGGGCGATCTTGCCGTTGGCGATGAGGTGGCGGGTCTCGCCGTGCACCGGCATGGCGTTGAGCGGCTCAAGGATGTTGTAGCAGTACAGGAGCTCGCCGGCGGCGGCGTGGCCGGAGACGTGCACCTTGGCATTGCCCTTGTGGATGACGTCGGCACCGAGCTTCAGCAGGCCGTTGATGATCCGGAAGACGGCGTTCTCGTTGCCCGGGATAAGGCTGGACGCGAGGATGACGGTATCGCCCTGGCCGACGACGACGCGGTGGTCGCCGTTGGCCATGCGCGACAGGGCGGCCATGGGCTCACCCTGGGAACCGGTGGACATCAGCACCACGCGGTTATCCGGCAGGTTGTCGATGTTCTTGATGTCGACCAGGATCCCGGCCGGGACCTCCAGGTAGCCCAGCTTCGCGGCGATGGCCATGTTCCGGACCATGGAGCGGCCCACGAAGGCAACCTTGCGGTTGTGGTTGGCGGCAGCATCGAGGACCTGCTGGACGCGGTGCACGTGGGAGGAGAAGGAAGCGACGATGATGCGCTTGGAGGCCTGGCCGAACAGGCGGTCCAGGGTGGGTCCGATTTCCTTCTCGGCGGTCGTGAAGCCGGGAACGTCGGCATTGGTCGAATCCGACATGAACAGATCCACGCCTTCTTCGCCCAGCTTGGCGAAGTGCCGGAGATCGGTAATGCGGCCGTCCAGCGGCAACTGGTCCATCTTGAAGTCGCCGGTGTGCAGGACGGTGCCGCCGGCGGTGCGGAGGAAGACCGCCAGGGCGTCCGGGATGGAGTGGTTGACGGCGATGAACTCGCATTCGAAGGGACCGAACTTTTCGACCTGGCCCTCAACGACTGTCTTGGTGTTGGGCTTGATCCGGTGTTCCTGCAGCTTGGCTTCGATGAGCGCCAGCGTGAGCTGGGAACCGACGATGGGGATGTCGGCGCGCAGGCGCAGGAGGTAAGGGACGGCGCCGATGTGGTCTTCGTGGCCGTGGGTCAATATGACCGCGACGATGTCCTGCAGACGGTTCTCGATGTAGGAGAAATCCGGCAGGATGAGGTCGACGCCGGGCTGGGTCTCTTCGGGGAAGAGTACGCCGCAGTCAACGATGAGGAGCTTGCCCCCGATCTCGAAGACGGTCATGTTGCGGCCGATTTCCCCGATTCCTCCGAGCGGGACGATCCGCAGGGTGTTGTTCGGAAGCCGGGGAGGCGTGGCAAGGCCGGGAAGGGCGGTTTGGGTCATAGTGCACTACTTTCCAGGCAGAAGCCGGGCTGGTTTTCAACGATCAAGATTGGCTCCTGATCAGGAAAAGACCATCCCCGCTTCCGCCAAATCCTCGCGGATGATTGCGATCTCAGCCTCGTCCGGCTCCACGAGGGGCAAACGGACAACCGAGTTGGGCAGGACTCCCTGCCACTTAAGAACCTGCTTGGCAGCGACAGCACCCTGAATGTGGGTCATCACTGCGCGGACCACGGGGTCCAGTTCGAAATGTAAGGTGCGGGCGGTAGCAAAATCGCCTGCAAGTGCGGCATCGATCAGGGCGCGGAACTGCCGCGTCGCGACGTGCGCGGAGACGCTGACGAGCCCGACGGCGCCGGCGGCCATCCACGGCAGCGTCAGGCCGTCGTCACCGGAGTAGACGTCGAGGTCAGTGTTCGCCAGGACTTGTGTGAGGGCGGCGAAATCGGCCTTCGCATCCTTGAGCGCAACGATGTTGGGGTGGTCCGAGAGCCGGATCATGGTCTCGGGCAGGATGGGCACGCCGGCACGGCCGGGGATGTCGTAGACCATGACGGGGAGGTCGGCGGCGTCGGCCACGGCCTCGACGTGCGCCTGGATGCCGGCCTGGCTCGGCTTGTTGTAGTACGGGGTGACGATCAGCTGGCCGTGGGCTCCGGCCTTGACTGCGCGCTTGGCCATCTCAATCGAGTGCGACGTGTGGTTGGTGCCGGTCCCGGCGATCACCTTGGCGCGGTCGCCTACGGCCTCGACGATGACGCGGAAGAGCTTCTCTTTTTCGTCGTCCTCCAGGGTGGAGGTCTCCCCCGTGGTGCCGGAGATGACGAGGGCGTCGTTGCCGTCGTCGACGAGCTTGCTCGCCAGTTCCGCCGACTGCTTGTAGTCGACCTCACCGTCCGCGGTGAAAGGCGTGACCATGGCAGTCACGAGGGTCCCGAACGTGTAAGAGCGAATGTCAGAGTCAGCCATATGAAAAACGTTACCTTGTCTCCGGCATGTTAGGACAATGGCGGCAGTGTGACGAACGTCAAACATACCGGACGGAACGTCATGTTTCCACCGTCCGGCCGGACTCAGGGCCGCCGAATCCGCGTCAGGACAGTGTGCTGGAGGCTTACGGTCACCACCTCGGTCCCAGTGCCGGCCGCCTGCCGGATCGGGAGACCGTCAGGACCCCAGAAGCCGGTCAGTCCGCAGGAGGGCCCAAGCGGCGTGGTGCCGGCAACGTTGGCCAGGACGGAGAACATCCGGTTGTCCATGGCACGGGCGCCGAGGTGCAGTCCGAGCCGGTGGTCTTCGCCCGCCGTGTAAAGAGCCGAGACGGCGTAAATGTCCGCACCTGCTTGCGCCGCCCATTCGGCGTGGCCGGGGCGGGCCGCGTCGAAGCAGACACCCAAGGCAATCTTCCAGCCGTCCAGTTCCAGGATCGCGGGCGTGCTGCCTGCGACGAAAAGCTGCTGCTCCGCGCCGTGCAGCCAGGTTTTGAAGCCGGGCTCGATGGTGCCTGCCGGACGGACGGCCAGGGAGGCGAGCCGCGGCGTGCCGTCGCCTTCCTTGAACGCGGCCCCGACGATCGCGGTAATCCCTGTGCGCCGGCAGATTTCCCGGATGCCGTCCAGTCGTTCGTCCCCTGGGCTTAGCCACTCCTCCGGGCCTGCGAACAGGTCCAAGCGGTAGCCCGTCAGGGAGAGTTCCGGAAAGATGACCAGCCGGGCGCCATGGGATTCGGCGTCTTCGATCAGGCGGATGTGTTCGCCCACGTTGGGCGCAACACCGCCGTCCAGAGCCTCGTATTGAACGGCCGAGAGCGTCAGGTCAGTTATTGAGCCGGTAATCACACTGTCATCCTAGGCACCTCCGTCCGGGACCTCACGCCGAAGCAGTGGCTCCGCCGGGAGCCGCGGGCGGAGCCGCGCAGTAACGCCCGACAGCAGCCTCGCGCAAGGACTCCGCCCAGGCCGCGAGACGCTGTGCCGCGCGCACGTAGTGGAACAGCTCGGCGGGAGTGAGGGCATCAAGGTCCGTCTCGGAGAGCCGCCGGGCCAGCTCCGCGCCGGGCGGCTGCACGGCGAGCGCCGTGCCTTCCCGGCTCCACTGAATATCCTCTGCGGGTTCTCCGGCGACCAACCGCCGGAAGAGGAAGTCCACAACGCCCGGGCTCATGGCCTTGAGGACGCCGGCCCCTGCCTCACAGCCGTCCACACCTCTGGCGGGCGATGCGCTGATCTGCGCCCCGCCCGGGCGGCGCCCTCGCGACAACTCGGGACCTGTTGATTCAGGGCCCGCAGGTGTTCGTCCCGAATTGTCCCGGCCCGGAAATTCGGGATGTGGGAATGCGGATTCTGAGGCGTTGTTCATGCGCTCATACTATTCGAACATATATTCGAATTCAAGACTTCGGCGGGACTGCAGCGGAGCCCCGCGAGGGCCGACCGTGAGACGATCAGTCGATGACCGCGCGCGGAATGACCACTGCTTCCCGGACCGTCACGGGCACTTCCGTCGGCGCCCGGCTCGGCGGCATCGACGCCGCACGCGGACTGGCGCTGCTGGCGATGATGGCCACGCATGTGTTGGCGACGTTCGGGTCGGACGCTCAACTCACCCCAACATGGATCGGACTCGCATTCTCCGGGCGGGCATCCGCGCTATTCGCCGTGCTGGCCGGCGTCGGCCTGGCTTTGTCCACCGGGAAGCAGCAGCCCGTTCAGGGACCCGAACTTTGGGCGGCCCGCCGGGGCATTGCCCTAAGGGCCGTCGTCGTCGGCGCCGTGGGACTCTGCCTGGGCGGCCTGGAAGTGAACATCGCCACCATTCTGGTCCACTACGCGTTCCTGTTCCTGTGCGTGCTGCCGTTTGTCGGGCTCGGGGCGAAACGCCTGCTCGTACTCGCTGCGGCCTGGATGGCGGCGGCGCCGGTGTTGGCCTACCTGCTCCGGCCGTGGCTGCTGTCCGCGGCTCCGCCCTTGAAGCTGGGCCATAACCCCGGCTGGGAGGACCTGGCGGCTCCGGCACGGCTGTTCGGCGATCTCTTCCTCACGGGCTACTATCCGGTCCTGCAGTGGATCGCATATCTCCTGGTGGGGCTCGCGGTCGGCCGGATGGCGCTGTCAAAAACTGCCGTGCCGTTCCTGCTGCTGGCTGCCGGAACCGTGACGGCTGTCCTGGCCAAGTGGCTGGGGCTGGTCCTGATGGAGGACTGGGGCGGCCGGCGCGCCCTGGAGGCGCGGATCGGCGACCCCGCCTATCCGTTGGATAGCCTGCTTCAAGTCAACCTCGCCGGCGTCGACCAGTCAGGCTCGGTCTGGTGGCTGGCCACCAGTTCACCGCACTCGGGCACGACGCTGGATCTGTTGCATACCTCGGGGGTCGCCGTCGCCGTGATCGGCGCGTGCCTCCTGCTGGGGCGGCTGGGCACGTGGCTGGAGCTTGATCTGTTGCTCCCGTTCCGCGGCATCGGGGCCATGACGCTGAGCCTCTACACCGCTCACGTGTGCGTCATGGCGGCCTTGCACGGTCTGCCGCTGGCGCCCGGCTGGACCGTGGAGGGCGTGTACGTGGCGCAGGCTGCCCTCATGCTGGTGCTCGGCGGTTTCTTTGCGAGGCAAAAGTGGCGCGGGCCGCTGGAGTGGGTGACCCATGCCGCCAATCAGCTTGGCCGGCGTCGGCCGTCCCGGGCACGCCGGCCTGCCCGAGCCGGCTAACGTCCGCTAGGGCTTCTGCGCCCCGGAGCGGAACATCCGCACGGCGTCGCGCATCGAGGCGCGGGCCCGCTTGCGGTCGCCGGCGGCGTCGTAGGCGCAGCTGAGCCGGAACCAGGAGCGCCAGTCCCCGGGTGCAGCTTCGGCCTCAACGCGGTACTTCTCAAATTCCAGGTCTGCTGCTTCCCGGATGATCCGGCCCGCGGGTGTGCGCGGCAATGTGTCTTCCGGCAGGCCTCCCTCGGCTTCGAGAATCTTCGCCAGACGCTCGGTGCGGGCCCCGAACAGCAGTTCCCGGATCAGGGCCCAGGCGCCGATGACCGGCAGGACCAGATAGGCGACGCCGATGGCCTTCGCCACGAGGTTGGGGTCCGACATCAGGAGCACGGAGCGCTGAACGGCCACCACCAGGTAGAACACGAGCAGCAGGGTAACGGCACCTACCCAGATCTTGGTGCGGTTGGCTTTCAGGGCGGTCAGGGCGGCGGACATCCGGCTCAGAGTCCCAGGTCCAGGTAGCCGTCGAGTCCCACGGTGAGGCCGGGGTGCGCGGCGACGTTGCGGATCCCCAGCAGCACTCCGGGCATGAAAGAGGCCCGGTCGAAGGAGTCGTGGCGTATGGTCAGCTGCTCCCCCGGCCCGCCCAGCAGGACCTCCTGATGCGCGACGAGGCCGCTGAGCCGGACACTGTGGACCCGGACGCCGTCGACCTCGCTGCCGCGGGCGCCCGCGAGCTCCGTGGTGGTGGCGTCCGGGCTGGAAGGCACCCCGGCGGCCGCGCGCTCGGCGGAGATCAGCTGCGCCGTGCGCACGGCGGTGCCGGAGGGGGCATCCACCTTGTCGGGGTGGTGCAGTTCGATGATTTCCACGGATTCGAAGTACCTGGACGCCTTGGCGGCGAAGGCAGAGGCCAGGACCGAGCCGAGGGCGAAGTTGGGGGCGATGAGGACGCCGACGCCGGGCCGGGTGGCGAGGAGTTCCTCCAGTGCCGCGAGCCGGCCGGCGTCCCAGCCGGTGGTGCCGACCACGGCGTGCATGCCGTGCTCGACGGCAAACCGGACATTCGCCTCGGTGGTGTCGGGGACGGTCAGGTCCACCACGATCTGCGCGCCGGAGCTGACGAGCGTCTCCAGGGAGTCGTTGCGGCCAAGCGCTGCGACGAGTGTCAGGTCCGGGGCGGCTTCGACGGCCTTGACGGCCTCGGCGCCCATGCGGCCGCTGGCGCCCAGCACGGCGACTGAGAGTTGTTCGGTCATGCCCTCAACCCTACCGCCGGGGCCGGTGCCTTCCGGAACCGGCGGCTTTGGGTTACAGCCGACGCCCGGCGTTTGCCTACTCCCCCGCGCCGACCCATTCGACCGTGCCGTCGGCGAAGAACTGCTCTTTCCAGATGGGCACCTGGGCCTTGATCCGGTCCACGAGTTCGGCACACACGGCGAAGGCCTCGCCGCGGTGGGCTGCGGAGACGGCGCAGACCAGGGCAGGGTCGCCGATCTCGAGCATCCCGATCCTGTGGGCCGCCCAGATCCGCACCGGCTGCTGCTGCGGTTCGCCGGCACCCCCTGGCGGTGCGGCATGCTCCGCCACGAGCGCGGCGACGACGTCGGCCATCACCTGGTGCGCCGTGGGGTGGGCACTGTAGCTGAGCCGGGATACCTGCTTGCCGCCGTCGTGGTTGCGGACGACGCCGCTGAAACTGACCACCGCACCGGCGGTGTCCGATTCGACGGCCGCGATGGCCTGCTCCACCGAGATGGGCTCGGCACTCAGCACGGCATGCACGATTTCAAATCCGGTTTCAGTGCCCATGGCTGCCTTCCAGCTGGTCGCAAAGATGTCCAACGATGGGATCCAGCACGCTCAGGCCGTCCATGACACCCTTCGGGGATCCGGGAAGGTTCACGATGAACGTCTGGCCGGCCGCGCCCGCGTGCCCGCGGCTGAGCATGGCCATGGGGGTCTTGGCCGCCCCCGCACTCCGGATGCCTTCCATGATGCCCGGGATCTCCCGGTCCAGCAGGGGCAGCGTCTGCTCGGGGGTGGCGTCGGTGGGGCTGAGGCCGGTGCCGCCGCTGGTGATGATGACCGCCGGCTGCTGGGTCAGCAGGGCCCGGAGCGCGGCTCCCACCGCTGCCCCGTCCGGCACCACCAGGGCAGGAAAGGGCTCGAAGCCGTGCTCGGTCAGCCAGTCGATGATGACGGGACCCGTGAGGTCCTCATAGACACCGGCGGCGGCGCGGGTGGAGGCGATCACGACGCCGGCTTTCCGGCCGGTCGCTTCGCCGTGGCGGCGCGGTTCGGGCATGCTCATACGGTCCAGTCCCCGCTCTTGCCGCCACTTTTGGCGAGCACTTTGATGTCGGTGATGACCGCGTGCTTGTCCACGGCCTTGATCATGTCGTACACGCTCAGCGCCGCGACCGAGGCCGCGGTCAGCGCCTCCATCTCGACCCCGGTGACGCCGCGGGTCTTGACCGTAGCGAACACCGTCACGAAGTCGGCGTCGAGCTCAAAGTCGATGGTGACCTTGGCGATCGGCAGCGGGTGGCACAGCGGGATGAGGTCGGGGGTCTTCTTGGCCGCCATGATCCCGGCGATACGGGCAACGGCCAAGGCGTCGCCCTTCGGGAGCTCGCCGTCGCCAAGGAGGGCCAGGACTTCGGCCGTGCTGCGGACGGTCGCGGTGGCCGTGGCTTCCCGCGTGGACTGGGCCTTGTTCGACACATCCACCATCTGGGCCGTGCCGTCGTGGCGGAGGTGGGTCAGGCGGTTGCTGCCGGCGTCGCTGTTTCCAGGTGCGCTGTTTGCTTCATTCACAGGATCCATACTTCCACTTCATCGCCCGCGGCGAGCGCCGCTGTTCCCTCGGGAACATGCACCAGGGCATTGGAACGGGCCAGGGCGTGGACCAGGTGTGACCCGGCGCCGCCTTCCAGCCGGACCGTGCCGTCCGGATCCAGCGTGCCGCGCCGGACCTGGTGCTTGCCCGGCGGGGAAGTCAGCGCCTCCGCCAGCCGCGCCCGGACAGCGGGCCGCGGCGCCGGAGCACCGAGGAGCTCCGTGAGGACAGGGCGCAGGAACATTTCAAAAGATACGAGGCAGCTCACCGGGTTGCCGGGAAAACCCAGCACCGGGACGCCGTCGAAGCTGCCGATCCCCTGCGGACCGCCCGGCTGCATCGCCACGGCCCCGAACTCGACGTCGTGTCCGGCCATGGCCTGCCGGACCACCTCATAGGCGCCCTTGCTGACGCCGCCCGTGGTGACGATCAGGTCCACCGACGCGGCGTGCCGGCGCAACAGCGCGGCGAGTTCTTCGGGCCGGTCCGTGGAGATGCCTGTCCGGGTGACCTGCAGCCCGGCCTGGCGCATGGACGATTCGAGCAGCGTGCCGTTGGAGTCGAAGATCTTGCCCGGGCCCAGCGGGTTGCCCGGTTCCACGACCTCGTCGCCGGTGGTGACCAGCAGGACCCGCAGGCGGGGGCGGACAGGCACCTCCGTGAAGCCCAGCGCCGCCAGGAGCCCCAGTTGCCCGGGGCCCAGGAACGTCCCCGCGCCCAGTGCGAGCTCGCCGGAGCGGATGTCGCTGCCGGCGTCGCGCACAAACGTTCCGGCGGCCGCGGCCGGCAGCCTCACCGTCGCGGGCTCCCCGGGCAAGGGAAAGGAATCGGGAACCGCCCGTTCGATGGGAACGACGGCGTCTGCCCCGGCCGGCATCATGGCCCCGGTCATGATCGGGGCGGCCGTGCCGGCGGCCAGTTCCGCTGGAGCGGCACCGGCCGGGACGGGTGCGACGACGAGTAGTTCGGCACCGGCGTCGGGCACGTCGGCGCTGCGGATCGCGAAGCCGTCCATCTGCGAATTGGCGAAGGGGGGCAGATCCAGCGGCGCCAAGATGTCGGCAGCCAGTCCCCGGCCCAAAGCCTCGAGCAGCGGGAGCCGTTCCACCCGCGCCGCGGTGAGGAGCGGGGCCAGCAGGGCCCTTACTTTGTCCCGGTGCGCTGCCACACTGACGTGCCTTGTCTCGGTGCGGTGCATGCGTTTTCCTGACCTTTGCTCGGCTAGCTAGGATTTCACCTCAACTCTAACGGTGTGGTAGCCGGTGGCGCCGCTGGGCGCGACGGGGGTGGACTCCTCGACTTGGGGCACCCCGTCGAGGTCCGTGGCCCGGACCTGGACCTCGTAGCGTCCGGGAGTCAGCTCAAGTCCCAGCTTCCACTGGTACCACGTGTCCTTGGAGATGCCGGGGGCCAGCTCGGCCTGCTGCCAGCCGCCACGGTTGACCCGCAGCTCCACCTTGCCGATGCCGGTGTGCTGGTCCCATGCGACGCCGCCGAAGACCACCGTCCCGGCCGTCAGGTTGGCCCCGTCCCGCGGCACGTCGATCCGGGACGAGGTCTTGATGGGACCGCGTTCGCTCCAGCCGCGGGGCGTCCAGTACGCGACGTCGTCGGCGTACCGGGTCACCTTCAGCTCGGTGACCCACTTCGTGGCCGAGACATAGCCGTACAGGCCCGGGACGATCATCCGGACCGGGAAGCCGTGCTCCAGCGGGAGCGGTTCGCCGTTCATTCCCACGACCAGAAGCGCGTCCCGGCCGTCTGTGAGGGCCTCGAGCGGCGTGCCCGCCGTCCAGCCGTCGACGCTGCGGGACAGCACCATGTCCGCGCCGGCTTTCGGTCCGGCCAGGGCGAGTAGCTCGCGCACCGGCCACCCCAGCCAGCGGGCGTTGCCGATCAAGTCCCCGCCCACCTCGTTGGAGACGCAGGCGATGGTCACGTGGCGCTCGGTCATCGGCTTTGCCAGGAGGGCGGCAAAGTCGATTTCGATCTCGCGTTCCACCAGGCCCGTGACTTTCAGAGTCCATTGATCCGGGTCCACCAGCGGGACGCGCAGGGCGGTATCGATCCGGTAGAAATCCTTGTTCGGCGTCACAAGCGGACCGAGGCCGTCCAGGTGGATCTCCGCCCCCGCGGGGATGGGTGGCGCCGGTGAGGCGGCCGCGGGGAGCGCCAGTTTGCTGCGCACGTCACTGACGACGGCGGCTGCGCCCCTGAGCGTGGACGCAAGCACGCCGGCAATGGCGCCGACCGCGGCGGTGCCGCCCAGCGCCAGCAGGAAGCGGCGGCGGGCGGGCCCGGATTCGCTGGCAGTCGGTTCGACAGGGAGCGGTTCGACAGGGAGTGGTTCGGCAGGCTGCGATTCGGCAGCCGCCAGGCCGGGCTCGACGGCAGGGGCCACCACCGGCCTAGGACGCGGCCCTGCCGGGTCTTCCGCCGCCGGAGCCGGCGAGGCTCCGGCATCGTCCGTAGCGGGCAGCCACACCTCGAGTTTTCGGATGAGCCAGCGCAGCAAGGCGATCCCCACGAGTGCCACCAGCACCGGCACGGGGATGGCGTTCGCGGTCAGGTCGGCCCGGCTCAGGACGGCGACAAGGCCCGCGGCGCCGAACACCGCGATGACGGTCACCCCGGCGAATCGGCGACGCACCTCCAGGACACCGGACAAGGCAGCGAGCGCGGCGATGATCAGGGACATGCCGCCCAGGAGGGCCAGCTTGTCCGCGGTACCAAAGACGGAGATGACCCACTCCTTGACGCCCGGAGGGACGGCATCGATCACGGCCCCGCCCACGGCGGTCACGGGAGACACCGTGGGGCTCACCAGGCTGGCTGTGAGTTCGCCGAGCACCACCGCGGTCCCGACCGCCACCAGCCCGGCCCCGGCGGCCCAGAGATCCCGCATCCGCCGTTGCCTGGCCCGCGACTGCCTGACCTCCGTCGGCTGGACTGCCGGTTGCCGAGGCTGTCCTTGCTGCACCTGCGTTCCGCCTAGAGGCCGGTTCTTGCCGAGTTCCTTGTCCATGTCATTTCCCTGCATGTCATTTCCCTGCCCGTCGAAGCCCACGCGCCGGTTCACCGTGGGCGTCCTGCCCGGAGTTGGTGGTCCGTAGCTGCCCCTGGAGCCACGCCCGGGGTTCCGTCGCTGGAATTCCCGTCTGGGGACTCTCGCCCTGGGGACTCTCGCTCAGGGGGCTCCTGGCCCGGGGACTCTCGCCCTTGGGGCTCCTGGCCGGGGAGCAGCAGCGAGAAGCGGCATCCGCCGTCGACGTTCTCCACGGTGACGCTGCCCTGATGGGCGGCGACGATTCCGGCGACGATGCTCAGGCCAACCCCGGCCCCGCTGAAGCGCAGGGTGCCTGCCGCCGCGTCCGAACCGGGCACGCCGGCGGCGTCGTACGGGCCGGGCAGGCGGCCGGATCGCCGGGCCGGGTCCTTCTGCCAGCCGGTCTCGAACAGGTGCGGGATGTCCTCTTCGGGGATTCCGCCGCAGCCGTCGGTGACCGCGACCACCGCCCGGTCCCCGTCCCGGCCCACTTGCACGGTGACCCGGGAGCCGGGTGCGCTGTGGACAATGGCGTTGAGTACGACATTCCGGATGGCGCGTCCCATCGCCGGGCCGTCGGCGAGGGCCATGCATTCCCTTTGTCCGCCGCCGTCGAGCGTGATGCCGTGCCGCTCCGCCACCGCGGCGAGGTCGGCAATGGCGTCGCTGGCGAGGTCGTACAGGTCCAACGGCTCGGCCTTGAGCCGTAGGGTTCCGGCGTGGATCTTGGACAGTTCCAGGAGGTCATTGACCATGCCCGCCATGAGGTCGGTCTGGGCGATGATTTTGCGGTAGTAGCCGGGGACGTCCGCTGCCATGCCGTCTTCCAGGGCCTCGGCCATGGCCCGCATGCTCGCCAGTGGCGTCCGGAGGTCGTGGGAGATCCAGCTGACGAGTTCACGGCGTGCGCTTTCGACGGCGGCCTCACGCTGCCGGGACGCTTCCAGCTTGCGGCTGCTGGACTCGAGCTCGGCGGCAAGGGCGGCAAGTTCGTGGCTCATCACCGGGGACTGGATACCCGGGCTCTCGCCGCGGCCGATGCTCCGGGCGGCCTCGACCAACTCCTTGGCGTTCTGTGACACCCGCGATCCCAGCACCAGCGCGATGGCCACGGCCACGGCGGAGGCCACAGCCAGGACGTACCACATGACCTCAAGGTCCCGTGCCGAGATGAACATGGCATTGAAGGCGCTGACCATTCCCGCGATCAGCACCGCCACGGCGGCGAGAACCACCACACAGATCTGCACCGCGAACGACGCCTGGCGCAGCGGCTTCAGGACCAGGAGGGACGCGGCCCCGATCACGGCGCCCCACGCCACGGCCCAGCCGATGATGGTCAGGAGTTCAGAGGTCTGCACCGGCGGGCTCCTCTTCGTCGCTGGGGTCGCTGGGGTCGCTGGGGTCGCTGGGGTCCAACCGGTACCCCACGCCCCAGACGGTTTTCAGGATGGAGGGACGGGTGGGGTCGTCCTCGATCTTCTCCCGCAGCCTCCGCACGTGGACCGTCACTGTGGAAAGGTCGCCATAGTCCCAGCCCCAGACGGCCTTCATAAGTTCTTCGCGGCTGAAAACCTGCCGGGGACGGCGCAGCATGAAGGCCAGCAGGTCGAATTCCCGGGCTGTCAGCATCAGGGGACGTCCGTGCCGGGTGACCGTGCGTGCGGCCGGGCTGAGGTAGAAGCCGCCCACTTCGACAGCGGGCTCCGGGCTAAATTCGGGGATGCTCCGGCGCAGGACCGAGCGGACCCGCAGCACCAGTTCACGCGGCGAGAAGGGTTTGGTGACGTAGTCGTCCGCGCCGGCCTCCAGTCCCAGGATCCGGTCGTCTTCCGTTCCGAGAGCGGTGAGCATGATGACCGGGACACTGTGGGCCGCCCGGAGCCGGCGGCAAACTTCCACGCCGTCCAGGCCCGGCAGCATCCGGTCCAGCAGGACCAGGTCCGGGCGCTGTTCGCCCGCGAGCCGCAGGGCCGTGAACCCGTCGGCGGCGAGGACCACCTGGAATCCCGCCTGGAGGAGATAGTCGCGGACCACTTCAGCGATGGTCGGCTCATCTTCGACGAGGAGGATGCGCCGGTACTCCGTTGGGTCCGGGGCCGGCTGGGTCGTATTCACGCTTCCAGCATAGGTTCGCGGGCCGGCCCGGGGCAGTGATCGGGACGTCCGCGGGACATCGTTCCCAAAGACGTAATATCCCTGCCGACATGCGGCTGTGCCGTCTGCCGCGACGTGGCGTAGCCTGACTCTATGACAGTTCAACTGGGTATGCCCCAGCCCCGCGAGGCAGGCAGTCCAGGAGTCGGCATGCCTGCTTCGGCCGCCCAGTCCGGTCCAGCTGTACAGTCCGGCCGCCCGGAAGGCCTGCCTGCCGGGCTTGTGGACCGCTACGGCCGCCGCGCCACGGACATGCGGCTGTCACTGACGGACAAATGCAATCTGCGCTGCACGTATTGCATGCCGGCCGAGGGCCTGGAGTGGTTGTCCAAGCAGGCAGTGATGTCCGCGGCGGAAATCGTCCGGATCGTGCGGATCGGCGTGGACATGCTGGGGGTGCGGGAACTCCGGCTCACCGGCGGCGAACCGCTGGTCCGCGCCGACCTCCTCGACATCATTGCCGCCTTGCGCCAGGCGCACCCCGAGCTGCCAATCTCCATGACCACCAACGCCGTCGGCCTGGACAAGAAAGCCGCCGGGTTGAAGGCCGCGGGACTGTCCCGGATCAACGTCTCGCTGGACTCCCTGCACGAGGAAACCTTTACCCAGCTGACCCGCCGGCCCTTCCTGGACAAGGTCCTCGCCGGCGTCGACGCGGCCTGGGCCGCCGGCCTGGGCCCGGTCAAGCTGAATGCCGTGCTCATGCGCGGGATCAACGACGCCGAATCCCCGTCCCTGCTGGCCTGGGCGCTGGATCGCGGCTATGAGCTGCGTTTCATCGAGCAGATGCCGCTGGACGCGGATCACGGCTGGACCCGCCGGAACATGATTACCGCCGCGGAGATCCGCGAACTGCTCTCCGCCGACTACGTTCTCAGTTCCGATCCGCGGGACCGCGACGGCGCCCCGGCCGAGCGGTTCGAAGTCCGGGCCCGTGTTCCCGGCAGCGAGGCCACCGGCCCCGTTCTCGGCACCGTGGGCATCATCGCCTCGGTCACCGAGCCGTTCTGCTCGGACTGCCGCCGCACGCGCATCACCGCCGAGGGCAAGATCATGAGCTGCCTGTTCTCCCGGGAGGAAGTGGACCTGCTGGGACTGCTGCGGGAGGGCGCCAGCGACGAACAGCTCGCCGAACGCTGGCAGGATGCCATGTGGATCAAGCCCAAGGCGCACGGCATGGATCATGTGGGCCTCGACGCCCCCGACTTTGTCCAGCCGGACCGCAGCATGAGCGCCATCGGAGGCTGACCTTTTCGTGAACGTACGCTACTTCGCTGCCGCGCGCGCTGCCGCCGGCGTGGATGAAGAACGCTTTGAGCTCGCCGACGGCGACACCCTCGCCTCACTGCTGGAGGCGATCCTCGCCGTCGAGCGCCCCGAACCGCCGGCCGGCACACCGCCGCTGGCCCGCATCCTCTCCCGCTCCAGTTTCCTGCTCAACGAGGTCGCCGTGCGTGACCATGCCGCGGCGCTCAAACCTGCCGACGTCGTGGATGTGCTGCCGCCGTTCGCCGGCGGCTAAGCCTCCAGCGCCTCCCGCACGCTTCCCGCGCGAAGCCTCAGGCCAGGATCGCGGCGCCCTCAGGGACGCGGCGGCAGACCGTGGTCATGAACGGGGCGAACTCGCTCGCCTTGCCCAGCCGGAGGCCCGCTGTGTGCGTGAGTACGCCGTCGTCCACCCGGAAGGTGTGCCGTGCGGTCCCCCTGTCACTGCGCCGTTCCACGGTTAGGTTGCCGCCCTCCCAGCTGGCGCGCGCGGGTGGTTCGGGCGGCAGCCCCAGGCTATTGACGTGGTACCAGAAGGTGTCCGGGTGGTCCGGGTCCATCGTGAAGGCGCCATGGCCTTCGGAGCGGGTTCCGTCCTGATCCGTGTGGCGGTAGCTCTGGGTGACGGCCAGCCCTGCCGCCGCCGACGAGAAGATGATCTCGGTTTCCGCGCTGCGCGCCGGACCCCACGCGGTGGCCTCCCAGTGCGTGGTCCCCGTCCAGCGGCCCAGGAATGGCTCAAGCACGGCGCATGCACTGCCTGGCAGCGGCCGGTCCACAGTTCCTCCCATGCGGAGTTCCTCCCGAGTGACCCCGCCACCATCATCACGCCGTGCCTGCGCCGGTGTAAAGACCGGTGGCCTGGGTGCTAGAGCCCGAAGGTCTCGGTTTCTTCGAACGGACCGACCACTGTGACGGTCCGCGGGGCGGCCGCGAGCTCACGGGCGAGCTGCTGGACTTCGGCGGCGGTGACGGCCTTGATCTGGCGCAGCGTCTCATCGATGTCCTGGTACTCGCCAGAGACCAGTTCCGCGCGGCCCAGCCGGGACATCCGGGAACCGGTATCCTCCAGCGCCAGCACAATGCCGCCGCACAGCTGTCCCACGGCCTTGCGGAGCTCCTCATCGGAAATGCCGTCCGCGGCCAGCTTGTCCAATTCGGCACCGAGCAGGTCGACGACCTGCCGGACCTTCGACGGCGTGCATCCGGCGTACATGCCGAAGTAGCCGGCGTCCGCGTAGGAGGAGGCGAAGGAGTAGGTGGAGTAGACGAGTCCGCGCTTCTCGCGTACCTCCTGGAACAGCCGTGAGGACATGCCACCGCCAAGCACGGCGTTAAGCACGCTCATGACAAAGCGACGGTCGTCCGTGGCAACGAGGGACGGGCAGCCCATGATGATGTTGGCCTGTTCCACTGGGCGCTTGACCACATGCAGGCCCGCAGTCCCGGTGATGGCCGCACGTTCGGTGGACCGGCGCTGCACGGGGGCGGCCGCGGGCTCAAGGTTCCAGCCGGCGGAGTGCAGGGCATCCACCACAAGCCCGCAGACGACGTCGTGGTCCAGTCCGCCGGCCGCGGTGACCACGAGCTCGTCGGGACGGTAGTAGCGGCGGTAGTGGTCCCACACCGAGTCCCGGGCCACGGCCCGGATGGCTGCCGGGGTGCCGCCAATCGGGCGGCCCAGCGGGTGGGATCCGAGGACCGCCTCCACGAAGTGCTCATGCGCGACGTCGGTGGGATCATCGCTGTCCATCGCGATCTCTTCGAGAATGACGTCGCGTTCCTGCTCCATCTCCTGCGGGTCCAGGACGGCGCCGGTGATCATGTCCGCAATGACGTCGATCGCCATGGGCAGGTCGCTGTCCAGGACGCGGGCGAAGTAGCAGGTGCTTTCCTTCGCGGTGGCCGCGTTCGACTCGCCGCCGACCTCGTCGAAGGCCGACGCGATTTCCAGGGCCGTCCGGCGCTTAGTGCCTTTGAACAGCAGATGTTCCAGGAAGTGCGTGGAGCCGTGCTGCCCGGGGGCCTCATCGCGCGAACCAACCCCGACCCAAAACCCGATCGTTGCCGAGCGCTGGCCGGGCATGGCCTCGGTCAGCACACGCACGCCGCCGGGAAGCACCGAGCGGCGAACCTCGGAACCGCCGTCGGCTCCGTGGATCAGGGTGTCTGCGTGCTGGTTCTGCTCAAGCGGCAGGGGGACGACTGTCATCAAGGCCTTTCCATAAAACCGTCAAAAAAATACGTCAAATCTGCCTGCCATCGTACCAGCGGACCACTCCCCCGGTTGAGGCCTCAAACCATCCGGAGGCATCAACCACAGGCCGGGAGCATCCGCGGTGGCGTTAACCGGCAGCGGGGCCGGCGGATGATCCGCCGGCCCCGCTGTCTGACTCAGAAGAGACTACTCTGCGGCGTCCGCGGAGACCTCAGCGTTGTCTGTGTTTTCTGCGTTCGCAGCGTCTGCAGCGCCCGCCTCGTCAGCGACCACCGGAGAGAGGGAAAGCTTTCCGCGGTCATCGATCTTGGTGATTTCCACCTGGATCTTCTGGCCCACGGAGACGACGTCATCGACGTTGTCCACGCGCTTGCCGCCGGCGATCTTGCGGAGCTCGGAGATGTGCAGGAGGCCGTCCTTGCCCGGGGTCAGTGACACGAAGGCACCGAACGTGGTGGTCTTGACAACCGTGCCCAGGTACCGCTCGCCGATTTCCGGGATCTGCGGGTTGGCGATGGCGTTGATCGCGGACCGTGCTGCGTCGGCAGACGGGCCGTTGGTGGCGCCAATGTAGACCGTGCCGTCGTCCTCGATTGAGATGTCGGCTCCGGTGTCTTCCTGGATCTGGTTGATCATCTTGCCCTTCGGGCCGATGACCTCGCCGATCTTGTCAACCGGGATCTTGACCGCGATGACGCGCGGCGCGAACTCGGAGAGCTCGTCCGGGGTGTCGATCGCCGAGTTCAGGACGTCCAGGATGTGCAGGCGCGCCTCGCGGGCCTGCTTCAGGGCGGCGGCCAGGACGGAGGCCGGGATGCCGTCGAGCTTGGTGTCCAGCTGGATGGCCGTGACGAACTCGGAGGTACCGGCAACCTTGAAGTCCATGTCGCCGAAGGCATCTTCGGCGCCGAGGATATCGGTCAGGGCGGCGTAGCGGGTCTGACCGTCAACCTGGTCGGAGACCAGGCCCATGGCGATACCGGCAACGGCAGCCTTCAGCGGCACACCTGCGTTGAGCAGGGACAGCGTGGAGGCGCAGACGGAACCCATCGACGTCGAACCGTTGGAGCTGAGAGCCTCAGACACCTGGCGGATGGCGTAGGGGAATTCCTCGCGGGAGGGCAGCACCGGCATGATGGCGCGCTCTGCGAGGGCACCGTGGCCGATTTCGCGGCGCTTCGGGGAACCGACGCGGCCGGTCTCGCCGGTGGAGTACGGCGGGAAGTTGTAGTTGTGCATGTAGCGCTTGCGCGTCACCGGAGACAGCGAGTCGATCTGCTGTTCCATCTTGAGCATGTTCAGCGTGGTGACACCCATGATCTGGGTCTCGCCGCGCTCGAAGATGGCCGAGCCGTGGACGCGGGGCAGAACCTCAACCTCGGCGGTGAGCTGACGGATGTCCGTCAGGCCGCGGCCGTCGATGCGGATCTGGTCCTTGAGGATGCGCTGGCGCACAACCTGCTTGGTGACGGAGCGGAAGGCTGCGGACAGCTCCTTCTCACGGCCTTCGAACTGGCCGGCCAGGGAAGAGGTGACCTCGTCCTTGAGCTCGTCCGAAGCGGTGTCGCGCTCCTGCTTGTCGGCGATCTGGAAGACAGCGGCCAGCTTCTCGGCGGCAGCGGACTCCACAGCGGCGTAGACGTCATCCTGGTAGTCCAGGAAGACCGGGAACTCGACGGTCGGCTTGGCGGCGCGTGCAGCCAGGTCGGACTGTGCCTCGCACAGGGCCTTGATGAACGGCTTGGCAGCCTCGAGGCCCTCGGAGACGACCTCTTCGGTCGGGGCGGTGGCGCCCTGTTCCTTGATGAGGTTCCAGGAGTTGTCGGTGGCTTCGGCTTCAACCATCATGATGGCGACGTCGTCACCGGCGATGCGGCCGGCAACGACCATGTTGAAGACGGCGTTCTCCAGCTGGGAGTGCTTCGGGAACGCAACCCACTGCGAGCCGTGCTCGTCGGCAACGAGGGCAACGCGGACGCCGCCGATCGGGCCGGAGAAGGGCAGGCCGGAGAGCTGGGTGGACATTGAGGAGGCGTTGATGGCCACGACGTCGTAGAGCTCGTCCGGGTTGATGGACAGCACGGTGACCACGATCTGGACCTCGTTGCGCAGGCCCTTGACGAACGCGGGGCGCAGCGGGCGGTCCATGAGGCGGCAGGCCAGGATGGCTTCCGTGGACGGACGGCCTTCGCGGCGGAAGAACGAGCCCGGGATGCGACCGGCAGCGTACATGCGCTCCTCGACGTCGACCGTCAGCGGGAAGAAGTCGAAGCCTTCGCGCGGGTGCTTGCCGGCCGTGGTGGCGGACAGCAGAGCGGTCTCTTCATCGATGTAGACCATCGCTGCGCCGGCGGCCTGCTTGGCGAGGCGGCCGGTTTCAAAGCGGATTACACGCTTGCCGAAGCGGCCATTGTCAATGACTGCTTCTGAGAACTGGATTTCGGGACCCTCCATAGAGAGTCACCTCCGTTTCATGGTTCACGGAGCCCAGCCGCATCAACCCAGTCCAGCATCTGTCTACTGTCCTGCACTGCACCCGGTCATCGATCGAGACCCACGGGCGGGACTTCATTCGTTGAAGCCGTTCCCGGGGATCACTACCGAGGACCGCGAATGCGTGATGCGGTTGATCCTCCTGTTTAATTTTGTCCTGAAGAGGGCGGCCCTTTCCGGTCCGGAAGGGGCCGCCCCTTAAAGCTGACTAGCGACGCAGGCCGAGGCGCTCGATGAGCTGACGGTAGCGGGTGATGTCAGTGTTCTTGAGGTAGGTGAGCATGCGCTTGCGACGACCAACCATAGCCAGCAGACCGCGCTGGGTGTGGTAATCGTGCTTGTGCTCCTTCATGTGCTCAGTGAGATCCTTGATCCGCTGAGTCAGGACTGCAACCTGGACCTCCGGCGAACCGGTGTCGCCCTCGGACGTTGCGAAATCCTTGATGATGGACTGCTTTACAGCGGCTTCAAGTGCCACGATAACTCCTAGAGATGTGCCGTGAGGCCCGAAAACAGTAATTCACTGCCGGGGGTGCTGCCCCGGTGTACCCCCTCGGAAGAGCGGGTTGACCGTACGCAGCAGGAACCAGCCGCCACGGACTGCAGCCGGATCCAACGTTTAGTTTAGTGGCACGTCCGCGGTCTTGTCGAAACTGCCGGCCCCGCCGGCCGCGCGGTCCCGCGATGCGGATCCGTTTTCCGACCCTGCCAGCAGCTCGCGGATGGCGGCCACGCCCCGGTAGAGCTCCTCGAAGGAGGTGCTCAGCGGAGACAGCCCGATCCTGATGCCCTGCGGGGCACGGAAATCCGGAATCACATCCTGGTCCCACAAGGTGGCCGTCATTTCACGGAAGGCCGGGTGGTCGATCGTGACATGGCTGCCGCGCAGTTCCGGGTCCCGCGGGGTGGACAGCTCAACGCCCACCGGTGCCAGCCAGGCATCGTAGAGTTCGAGGGCGAAGGCCGTCAGCAGCCGGGACTTCTCCCGCAGTGCGGCCATCCCGACTTCCTCGATCAGGTCCAGCGTGCCGCGCATGGCGAGCATCCCGAAGATGGCCGGAGTGCCGCTGAGGAAGCCCCGGATGCCGGGCGCCGCCTCGTAGCCGGGACCCATCTCGAAGGCGTCCTTGCGTCCCATCCAGCCCCAGATCGGCTGCTGGAGTCCGGGCAGGTGCCGGGCGTTGACGTAGGCGAACGCGGGCGAGCCCGGTCCCCCGTTCAGGTACTTGTACGTGCAGCCTGCCGCGAAGTCGACGTCGGCGTCGTCCAAAGCGATCTCCACCGACCCGGCGGAGTGGCACAGGTCCCAGACCACCAGGGCGCCGGCGTCGTGGATGGCGGCGGTGACTGCGGGCAGGTCCGCGAGGAAGCCGGAGCGGTACGCGATCTGGCTCAGAACCACGACGGCGGTGGCCGGGCCCGTGGCGGCGCGCACTTGATCGACGGTGACGCCGGAGGCGGGATCGGCGTCGATCCAACGCAACGTCAGGCCCTTTTCGCGAGCGATTCCCTCCACCAAGTAGCGGTCGGTGGGGAAATTGTCCGTGTCCAGGACGATTTCGGTGCGCGCCGGATTCGTGACAGCGGCCAGGGCGGCGCGGATCAGCTTGTACAACACCACGGTGGTGGAGTCGGCAATGATGGTCTGTCCGGGCGCCGCTCCCAGCACTGCGCGGCCGAGCTGATCGCCGATGGTCTGCGGCAGCTGGAGCCATTCCTCGTCCCAGCCCCGGATCAGGCGGCCGCCCCAGCTCTCCTGGATGAACTCGCTGATGTCGGTGACGGACCGCTTGAGCGGCCGGCCCAGCGAGTTGCCGTCGAGGTAGGACAGGTCCGTGTCCGTGCCGACGAAGTGCTCCCGGTAGCCGGCCAGCGGATCCGCGGCGTCGAGGGCGCGGGCGCGCTGGCGCAGGCTGTCGGCGCTTTCTCCGGCGGCGTGCGAATTGATCCCGTTCACTGCCCGATCTCCGTCCGCACGGCGAAGAGCTCGGGGAAGAATGTCAGCTCGAGGGCTTTTTGCAGGAACGCGGCACCGCTGGATCCGCCGGTGCCGGCCTTCATGCCGATGGTGCGCTGGACGGTCCGCAGGTGGCGGAAGCGCCAGAGTTGGAAGTTGTCCTCAAGGTCCACGAGCTCCTCACAGGCCTCGTAGGCGCCCCAGTTGTCGGCGGCGTTCTCGTAGATGTACTTGAACACGGGGACAAGTTCCGGGCAGAACTCGTGGGCCTTGGTGACGTCGCGCTCCAGCACGGAGGCCGGGACGTCGAAGCCCTGGCGCTTGAGATACGCGAGGAAGTCGTCGTAGATGCTGGGAGCTTCGAGCAGTTCACGCAGCATCTCGTGGGCTTCCGGGTCCGATTCGAAGACCGGAAGCATCTTGGCGTTCTTGTTCCCGAGGAGGAACTCGACGGCCCGGTACTGGCTGGACTGGAATCCGGATGAGTTGCCGAGGAAGCCGCGGAACTGGGAGTACTCGGTAGGCGTCAGGGTGGCCAGCACCGACCATTGCTCGGTGAGCGTCTTCTGGATGTGCTTGACGCGGGCGATCGCCTTCAGGGCGGACCCGAGATCATCCGAACGCAGCCACGCGGCGGCGCTGCGGAGCTCATGCAGAACCAGCTTCAGCCACAGCTCCGTGGTCTGGTGCTGGATGATGAAGAGCATCTCGTCATGGTGTTCAGGAGTGCTGACCGGCTGCTGGGCGCTGAGCAGGGTGGGCAACTGCAGATAGGACGCATAGCTCATCCGCGTGCTGAAGTCCCGGACGATGTCCCGGTCCAGCTCCCTCGTGTTCTTCTCGATGGTCACGTCTCTTGCCTTCCTTGCCGCATGGCTGCCATTCAGCGCGCGGCTCCAGTGAGTCAGAACGCCGCCGGCGCGGGACAGGACGCCGCTCCGGCTCCGGCGTCAGCGGGAGAACAGGATGTCATGGGCCAGGACGACATCCAGGCGCATCTGCTCCACCAATGCCTCAGCCCCACGGTACGCCACCATGCCGCGGAGCCTGGCGACAAATTCCACCACTACTGTCTGGTCGTACAGATCGAAGTCGTCAGGGGACTCTTCCGGGCGGTCGATCACGTGGGCCTCGACCTGGCGGCTCACGCCGTCGAACGTCGGGTTGGAGCCCACGGAGATCGCTGCGGGCCAGCGGGTTCCCGCCTGGTCCACCAGCCAGCCGGCGTAGATCCCATCCGCGGGAATGTACCCGGTTGCCGTCGACGCAAGGTTTGCCGTGGGGAAGCCGAGGTCGCGGCCCCGGGCGGCACCGTGCACAACCTCGCCGCGCATCCGGTGCGGCCTGCCGAGGACCGCGGCGGCGGTGGCGACGTCTCCCGCGCGCAGGGCCTCGCGCACCCAGGTGGATGAGCAGCGTCGGTCCGTTCCGTCGTCGTCGTGGATGGGAAAGCCTTCGGAGCCGAACTCGCTGATGACAAGCACCTCAAAGCCGAGCTTCTTGCCCAGTTCCTGCATGGTGGAGAGGTCGCCGGAATTACCGCGGCCGAACCGGGCGTCATGCCCGACCACCACGTGGCTCGCCTTCAGCGCATCGACCAGGACCGTGGAGACAAATTCTTCAGGGGTGAGGCTGGCGAGTTCCAGCGAGTACTTCATCACCAGCACCGCATCGAGGCCAAGCTCCCCCAGGGCCACCAGTTTGTCCTCCAGCCCCATGATCAGTTCGGGAGCCGATTCCGGCCGGTGCACCTGCGCGGGGTGCGGATCGAAGGTGATTGCGACCGCGCGGGCATGGTTCAAACGGGCCGTCCGGATGAGCTGCGAGAGCACCTGCTGGTGGCCGCGGTGCACGCCGTCGAAATTGCCGAACGTGACAACCGAAGGACCAAAGTCCGCCGGGACTTCGGACAGATCGTTCCAGATGTGGACCATCACCCTCGCCTTTTGCTGCGTGCCATGAACTCGTCCGGAGGGACCGTGCCGGCTCCGGAACTCTCTAAGATTACCCGCAATCGGGTGCGCTTCCGGACGGTCCGCAGCCCTCCCGGGACAGTGTTCATCCGGCAGGCGGGGGGACCACGGATCAGCGGCGGCACCCTGGCAGCGGCAAGGCCGGCGCGGACTATCGTCCGAGCAGCAGCCTCCGCTGGCTTTCCCGGACGGCGTGATTCCGCCAGTTCCGCCAGTGCAGCAGGGCGGCCGCGAGGAGGAGCGGAACGTGGATCCCGGGAAGATTCCTTGCGAACCAAGGCGGCAGGTAGATGTCCGTAACGGATCCCTTGCCGTCACCGAGGCCGCGCGCGACGGCGGTCAGCGGGCAATGGAAGCCATTGGCGGCAAAGATCAGCGTTTCGCCGGCGACCACGACGGCGGCCACACCCGTCTTCCGGTCCGTCCGGCCTCTGATCCCGGTGTACAGGACGTAGGCCATGCAGGCCTCGATAGTGAACCAGGCGAAAGTGTGGAACGACTTCACTGCCCGCAGCAGCAAACGGCGTTGGTCCATACCTCCACCCTAGGCGCGCAGGGTCGGGCGAGGTTCAGAGGCTTTCGGCCCGGCCGCGCCTGCGCCTCCGCCTGCGCCTGTGCCTCCGTCGGCGCCTGCGCCTGCGCCCGCGCCTGTGCCTCCGTCGGCGCCTGCGCCTGCGCCTGTCCCCGTGCCCGCGGCTTCCAGCCACGCTTCCAATTCCCGGGGCCGCCGGAAGACGATCACGCTCGGCGTATCCCGAACGCCCTGAAGGTCCCGCGCCGCCTGCCTGTCCCCCACCGTCCGCGCGTCGCGTTCGGCCGACAGATCCCGGCCTGCCTGCATGTCCCGGATGACCCGGCGCTTTCGGGCGAAGGATTGAAAGTGCCAGCGGATCACCGAGTCCTTGGCGAGCGCTCGGGCCAATGTCTCCCGGTTTCCGTTGCAGACCACCTGCCCGGTCACGATTCTTCGCACGGTCCGCCGAACCAGCCGGGACAGGGACAGCCAGCGGGGATAGTCAAGCGCGACCACCAACTCCGCCCGGGCCAGGACCAGGTCCCGCCAATCGCCGTACGCACTGTCGGGCACCCAGCGGTCCTGGGCCACGATGGCCGCGCCGAGGGCGCGTTGCTCGGCTGCATCCCGCTGCTCCCAGCCGGGGAGCCAACCGATGCATTCGTCCACCGAAAATTCGGGCAGGCCTGTCGCCTCGGCGTAGGCCCTGGCCGCCGAGGATTTGCCACTGCCCGTCACTCCATAGAAGAGCACACGGGAAGGAGTCACCGGGAAGTTTCTGGAGAGCACGGGGTTCAGCATGCCACAGGTGCTGCGCCGATACTCTGGAGCGCCTCCCTACGGCGTCGCGGGGGCCCGGCCACAGTGGCTGGTCCCCGCACTGGCGACGACTTGCCGCCGGGTAAGTCGTGGAGCACAGCCCGGTTGAGCCGAACAGGCGGTCGGTCGGCTATTCGAGGCGGAAATGCCTGTTCCGTCGGGGTGCCTGGGCCGGGTCGATGTGCGGGGGCGGGACGAACCAGGGAATGCCGGCGCGCATCCGGATGGACCACTGTTCCTTGTGGATCAGGTGGTGGTGGTGCGAACAGAGCAGGGTTCCGTTGGAAGTGCCGGTCTTCCCGCCCCGGGACCAGTAATCGATGTGGTGGGCCTCGCACCAGAGCGCGGGTATGGTGCATTGCGGGAATGCGCAGCCAACGTCCCGGGCCACGAGGGCCTTGCGTATGTGGGGCGGGAAGACCCGGGAGGCGCGGCCGATGTCCAGCACCTGGCCTTCCCCGCCGAACACGACCGGGATGATGTCGGCGTCGCAGGCGAGTTTGCGGACGGTAGAGGCGGTGATCGGGCCGGTGAACATCAGCGAGCCGGACCCTTGGTTCAGGGACTCCGCGCCGCCTGGCACGCCGCCGGCAACCTCGCCCGGGATGCCGGTTCCGCCGAGGCGCTGGAGCAGGTCCCGGTAGTCGATGGTGGCCATGATTTGGGGCCGGAACCCGCCAGTGGCGGGCAGGCCGCCCGCTGCGAGGGCGGCTTTGCAGCCACCGACCAGGCCGTCGAGCAGCCGTTGCGGGCGGGAGCGCCGGTCCAGCGCATCAGCCGCGCCCGCGCCGGCCGGATCGGTTCCGATGCTGACGGCGGTTTCCACGGCATTCCCGGCCGCGGCCGACTTCCCGGCCCCGCCAGCTTCGGTGTTCTGGCCGGTACCGATACTGACGGCAACGGATTCCACTGCGTTCCCGACCGCGGCCGACTGCCCGGCCGCGTCAGCTGCGGTGTCCTGGCCCGTCCCGGCGGCCGTTCCTGTGCGTGGGTTGGTGGCGGTGTTCATGACCGTCACGAGGTGTTCGAATTGGTCGGCAGTGGCGAAGATTTCCAGATGGTGCAGACCATGCCGGGGTTTCCGGATGAACGCGCCCTGGAGCCGGCGCAGGACGTCCTCCGAGGGTTCGGCACCGTCCTGGTCCAGGGCCTCGACCCAGCGCCGGGCGATCCGCGCCAGGAAATCGGGGTCGTTCTCGATTGCCGTCCGGGTCAGGGCGTGTTCCATCGCGGCGGCGGTCTCCGGCGGGCACAAGTGCCGGACCCGGTTCATCGCGGTAGTGATAATGGTCGCGGCGTGCGAAGCGACCTCCCCGGACGCTACGGACGCGGCGAGCTCTTCCCGCGCGGGCGGCCCGGTATGACCGCCGCAATTAGTGCGGGGCAACAACTCACCGGCCAAGGCCAAACGCCGCCGAGCTTCGGGGGCGCTGATCCTCAGCCGCGCCTGCAGGAACTCTGCCGCGTTCCGGTACCCGTCATCCGCCGCAACTGGCACGGCACCCGATACTGCCGCCGGGACTGCGGCCGGCACGGACGGGCCGGCCGCGGGTCCCGTCCCAGACGGGCCGGCCGCGGAACCGGCGTCGGCGTCTTGGGTCCACCCCGTGAGCCAGGTTGCCGGCGTCGCGGCGTCAGCGCCCCAGCCAGCGGCCGGCGGGGCCGCGGCCGACTCTTTGCGCGTCCGGTCCACCGCCGCGGCGCCAATCATCTGGAAGTATTCGACCGTGCGGGACAGTTCCTCCACCCGGCCGGCGAAGTCGGCGGCCTCCCTCAGGCCGAACAGCGCCACATCGGCACGCGCCGCCGGGCTCCATGACCGGAGCAGCGTCAACGCCGCGTCCACAGCGTCCGCAGCGTCAGCCGCGTCGTCTATCGCCATGCCTCCCGCAACATCGTTTTGCATGCTGTACAAGGTCCCGACGCCGTCCGCCGCGCCGGCCACGGCAACACGACCGGGCAGCTGCGAGGCCATCGCCTGGCCGGCCCACGACGGGGCCCGATCCGGGATGAACTCGCCAACGGTTTCCATGACTAAACACTAGCGGCGGGGTCCGACAAGATTCATCGACCTGCTTCTGCTGCGGTCTGACGCCCGGGGCCACGTTGGGCGGCCCGACGCCCGGGAACTCGTCGGCGGCCTGACGGCGCCTGACGCCCGGGGCCACGTTGGGCGGTCTGACGCCCGGGGCCAGCAACCGCTGCCAACCCTGACTTCCGCTGCCGACGTCGTACGAACCGGGGGGCGTGGCAAGCTGGAGGCATGGACAGTACAGCAGCACCCCAAACCGGAGAAGCAGCGTTCAGGACAGGACCATTGGCAGCACCGTTCGCAGGGCCCCTGGCGGGCGATCCGCGCCGCCCATTTGGTCCACGCGACCCTGGCGACGCCTGGGTCGACGGCGAGCGGGGACGGTTCTGGGGACGGTTCGGTTCGGCCGGGCTCCTTGTCCACGATCCGTCAAAGGGCGTCCTGCTCCAGCACCGCGCCCTTTGGAGCGATCAGGGCGGCACCTGGGGACTGCCCGGCGGCGCCCTGCACCAAGGGGAAGAGGCCATTCACGGTGCGCTGCGGGAAGCGCAGGAAGAAGCCGCGGTGCCGCCCGAGAACGTCCGAGTCCTGTTCACCGCGGTGTTCGACGTCGGCTACTGGTCCTACACGACCGTGGTCGCCGAAGCACAGCGGCCCTTCGAAGCCGCGATCAGCGACCCTGAAAGCCTCGAACTGCAGTGGGTAGGGATTGACGCGGTGGCCGACAGGGAACTGCACCCGGGTTTCGCCGCGGCGTGGCCGGCATTGCGAACCAGGCTCACCGAGGCCTTGCGCCGAAGCGGCCGGGCATAGGGGCGAGTCACCGTCGCCTCGGGCGGCTCACGCACAACCCGGCCCGGAAAGTCAGCCCGGAAGCACAGCCCGGACAACAGCCCGGGAAAAGACCCCGAAAGGGATCCCGCTTACGCCTGCCGGGCGGATGGTCGCCGGCGGTACAGCCAGATGAGGCCCAGGATGGGCAACAGCAGCGGGACGAACCCGTAGCCGCGGCCGAACAAGGACCACACTGTCTCGTGCGGGAAGTTCACCGAGTCGAAAACGCTCAGTGCCCCCACCACGAGGACGCCGACAAGCTCCACGAGCACTGCCACCAGGGAGACCTTGAACGCTGTGCGGCCCGGCTTGGCGAGGGATACCGTGGCCACCACGTAGACGACGGCGGCGAAAGCGGACAACAGGTACGCCAGCGGCGCCTCGGAAAACTTCGTCAGGATCTGGTAGCCGGCCCGGGCGGTCGCGGAAATCGCGAATACGGCATAGACCGCAATCAGCAGCCGGCCAGGTCCTGTGTTGCGGGTGTTGGTCGGGGCAGGGGACTTCCCGGGGGTGCCAGCGTTGGTGGACGCAGCGCCCGGCAGCCCGGCATCGGGCTGTTCCGCGATACGGGGATCCGGCGCCGGGTTGCCCGCCCCATCCTGCGAGGGTTTTGCGCTCACGTTTTCTGCCTCTTCCATGTCAGTACCAGATCTGGTTCATTCGGGCCGCCATCACCACGGCGGTAACGCCGACGGCGGCGAGGACGAAGTTGCTCCACCGGGTCCGCTCCAGGATGGCCCAGTACACGGCACCGACCGGGAGCAGCAGCGCCGTCGCCATGTAGCCCCAGAACTCCCACGCCTCCCCCGCCATCCGCTCCCCGCCGGCCACCCGGACAATCGACCCGATCAGATAGACCAGGAGGGAAAGTTCGACGGCGGCCACCGAGAGGATCGTCGTGTCATTGGGCGCCTTTTTCATGATGCCGGCGACGGCGCAGATGATGGTGGACAGCAGACCGACCACCAGAATGATGTAGAAATACGCGTCCACTACTGGCCGGCCCGCTTATCGTTGCCGTGCTCATCACTGCCGAGCTCATCACTGCGAAGCTCATCGCCGCCGTGCTTCTCTTTGCCGTGCTTCTCGTTATCGGGAGCGAACACCAGCACCGGCTTGGCATAGCTTCCGGCGTCGGCCAGCAGGGCCACCAGAGTACCGTCCGGCGCGAAGGCCGCTGCAGGATTCTCAGCGGTGGCTGCCTCCGGCGTGCCGGCGCCGGCTCCGGCGGTGATCCTGCGACCGAAGGAAATCTCCGTGGTCTCCGCCTCGCTGAGTTCACGGTTCGGCATAAGCGCCCGTGCCGCGTCCGAGATCTCCAGGACGTCCAGTTTCTCCGCCAACTGTTCGAGGGTGTGCGCCTGGTCAAGCGTGTAGGGCCCCACCTGGGTCCTGCGCAGCGCCGTCAAGTGGCCGCCGACGCCGAGCGCCTCACCGAGGTCGCGGGCCAGGGCACGGATGTACGTACCGGAGGAGCACTCCACCGTGACGTCCACGTCCAGGGCCTCGCCGTCTGCCACCCCCGTGTGAAGGCGGCGGATTTCATGGACCTCAAAGCGGTGGATCGTCACGGGCCGGGCCGCGAGCTTGACCTCTTCTCCGGACCGGACGCGGGCGTAGGCGCGTTCGCCGTTGACTTTGATGGCGCTCACGCTGCTGGGCACCTGTTCGATCTCCCCGGTCAGGTCCTCGACGCCGGCGCGGACAGCGGCATCGGTGACCCCGGCGGCACTGCGGGTGGCAGTGACCTCCCCTTCGGCGTCGTCCGTAACAGTGGATTCGCCGAGCCTGATGGTGGCGGTGTAGGTCTTGGAGGTGCCCACGATGTAGGTCAGCAGCCGGGTGGCCTTGTTAATGCCGACCACGAGAACGCCGGTGGCCATAGGATCCAACGTCCCGGCGTGACCGACCTTTCGGGTACCGGCGATCCGCCGCATCCGCCCAACCACATCGTGGCTGGTCCAGCCTTGCGGCTTGTCCACTATCACCAGTCCAGAAAGCACGCCTCCCAGTATAGGCGGGCCAGCCGTGCCCCACGGCCCATGGGCCGCCCGGCGGGCCGCTCGACGGCCAAACCCGGGCCCGTTGCAGGCACAGCCCGTTAGGATGGCAAACATGCCCGAGCTTGCCGCACATGTCCGCGACGTCCCGATCAACCAGATCCGCGAGATCACCGAAGCCGCCTGGGCAACGCCCGGGGCGATCGTGCTGAGTATCGGCGAGCCCGGCTTCGCGGTCCCCCGCCATATTCTTGAGGCCGGAATGGCCTGCCTCGACCGGGACGAAACCAACTACACGCCGAACGCCGGAATCCCCGCACTGCGCGAGGCGTTCGCCGCCCGATTCCGCGAACACAACGCGACGCCGGTCGGCGCAGACCGGGTCTACGTGGTCGACGGCGCCCAGCAGGGCCTGCACTTCGCGATGAGCCTGCTGCTCTCCCCCGGGGACGAGATCCTGATTCCCAACCCCGGCTACCCCACTTTTGCCATGACGAGCAGCCTGCTGCACGCCGTTCCGGTGCGCTACCCGCTGTACCCCGAACACGACTTTCAGCCGCGAATCGAGGACATCGAGGCACTCATCACGCCGCGGACCAAGGTGCTGATCCTGAATTCCCCGTCCAACCCGCTCGGCGCCGTCCTGGGCGAGGATCTGACCCGACGGCTCGTGGAGCTGGCGCGTCGGCACGATCTCTGGGTCATTTCGGACGAATGCTACGAGGCGTTCACCTACGACGTCTCGCACGTCAGCCCGGCCCGCTTCGACAGCGAGGTTCCTGGCGAAGCCCGTGTGTTCACCTCGCTCACCCTCTCCAAGACCTACGGGCTGACCGGGCTCCGCATCGGCGCCCTGATCTGCCCGCCGGGCCTGGAGCAGAAGATGAACAACGTCATGGAGGCGATTGTGTCCTGTGTGGCCTCGCCGTCGCAGTACGCGGCGCTGGCTGCCCTGACGGGCCCGCAGGACTACGTTGCCCACGCCCATGCCCACTACCGGGCCAATCGTGACGCGGCCTCCGCCGTGCTGCGCTCCCACGGCATCCCTTACCTCACAGCCCAGGGCGCCTTCTACCTGTGGGCGGATGTCTCCCATGCCAGCGGCGGGGACGTCCGGGCCTGGACGCGGCGCTTCCTGGCGGACTCCGGCGTGGCCTTCGCCCCGGGCACGGCGTTCGGTTCGATCGGCGAGGGCTGGATCCGCATTGCGCTCTGTGGCGGCCAGGCCGATCTCGTGGAGGGCCTCGGGCGCCTGCCTGCACGCGAGCCGGCAGCGGGCCGCGCCGGGTCCACAGACCCTACTGCAGGCACTGCGGGCGTCATAGCCTAAGCACACGGCATTCACAGCTGGCCCGGCTATTCTGGCCTCGGGCCGGCTTGGCCCGTCCGGGTGCCGTGGAGTTCCAGCCAAGGGAGTACATCGTGTGGTGGCAAGACCTGCTGTGGGGTTTCTGGAACGGGCTGACGGCATGGATCGTGCTGATCGCCCATGTTTTCGGATTTTGGAGCGAGTTCCCCTTCTACAACTCCGCCCGCGCCGGGAACTGGTATGACTTCGGCTACCTCCTCGGCATGGGATCTCCCGTGCTCGGCGGCGGGCTGGGAGCCCGCGGGCGGTCCCGACGCCGCTAGCCGGGCCGCCGGGAGAAACCCGCTGCGCGCCCTCAGAGCATGATCTCTTCCTCCGGCGCTATGGCCACGGAAGCCTTGGTGAAGGACATCCGGACGATGAAGTGTCCTTCGGCGGACGTCCTGGCGATAATGGCGCCGGCATCCCCGGCCAGCTTCACACCGAACTGGATTTCCAGATGTTCCGCGCCGAGTTCCTTCATCACTTCGGCGGCGGCGCTGGCCGCCGGCCTGACTGCCGAAAGTGCGTCCTCAAGGCGCCGCCCTGCCTCGAGGATTCCCTGTTCGTTGCGGGAGGGCCGCTCCACACCGAAGCTGTTGTCCTCGACCTCCACCAGCACTGTCCCCGCCCCGACTTCGTAGCGCAAGATCTCGGTCATGGCTTCCTCCATTTCAGCGAGTGTACGGTCGGAAAGATGCAGGCCCTTTGACGCAGGCACCAGGGCGTCACCGCCGGCCCCGTCACCCCGGACCGGCCGAGAGTGCGGCATCGAGCCAGCTGCGCAGTGCAGCGGCCGGGGGCGCTCCGGCCTGACGCGCGGCGACGGTCCCGTTCTTAATGACGAGCAACGTCGGAATGGCCTGGATATCGAACCGACGGGACAGCCCCGGGGAGGTGTCGACGTCGACCTTCACGAGCTTGAATTTACCGGCCCGTTCCTGCGCCAGCTTGTCCAGCACCGGGCTGACCATCCGGCACGGGCCGCACCATGCCGCCCAGAAGTCCACGAGGACCGGAACGGACGACTGCTCCGCAACAACGGGAAAGTCGGCGTCCCCTGCCGCCACGATCCAGGGGAGGTCCCGGCGGCAGCTTCCGCAGCGCGGATGCCCCGCCGCGGCCGCAGGAATCCGGTTGGTCTTCCCGCAGTGCGGGCACTTCATCAGGCTGGAATCCACAGCGCTCCGGCGCCTCCCCGCATACCTGCAGTCATGGTTCCATGGGACTCCCCGCCCCCGGAGGGGCATAGAGTCGAAGGTCCCCCGGCCGCAGCCCCGCCATCGCCGCCGCCGAAACTTGGAACGCCAACCGAAACGGAAGTGGCCGGCCCCTTGTCGGGGGCCGGCCACTTCAGTTGCCTGCGGAAATACTTGCTGCGGTCCTACTTGTTGCGGTCCTCGTCGATGGCATCGTTGTCGATGAGGTCCAGGTCCTCTTCGTCAAAATCGTCCTCGTCGAGTTCCACGTCTTCCGGGGTGTCGGACTTGTAGGGATCGGCGTCGCCGGCGTGCTTGGCATTTTCGGCCAGCGCGGCCACCTCGGCGTCGCGCTTCTTCGCGGCCCGGAGCAGCTCCTCGAGGTTCGATGCGTTGACCGGGATCTGGTCGGCGACGAACTCGAGGGTGGGGGTCAGCCGTACGGTAATGTTGCGGCCGACTTCCTGCCGCAGCACACCCTTGGCCTTCTCGAGCCCCTTGGCAGCATCAGCCTGGGCCACCTCGTCACCGAACACGGTGTAGTAGACAGTTGCGTGCTGCAGGTCGTTGGTCACCCGCGAGTCGGTCACGGTGACGCCCTCGAGCCGCGGATCCTTGACCCGCCGGCCCAGGGCCTCCGCAACGACAACCTTAATCCGCTGCGCCAACTTGGCAGCCCGTGCGGGATCAGCCATGACATCCTCCTGAATTCTAGAAACTTTGGGAGCGCCTGGTGACGTTATCACCATAGCGCGTAGCGGTTGAGGGGGCCCGGGAGTGGCATCGGGCCTGCCGGAGACGGGCGGCCACGATCGAAGATCGCTGGCCGTCCGTCGAAGGGGCGGGGCCCCCTCAATCGCGAAGCGCGGGGCCGCCGGACGAATCCAACGGCCCCGCACCTTTACTGCATTTTGACTTCAGACTTAGACGCGCGGCTTTTCGCGCATCTCGAAGGTCTCGATGATGTCGCCTTCGGTGATGTCGTTGAACGAGCCAAGACCGATACCACACTCGAAGTCCGTGCGGACCTCGGTGGCGTCGTCCTTGAAGCGCTTGAGCGTCTCAACGGTGAGGTTGTCACCGATGATCTTGCCGTCGCGGGTGATCCGGGCCTTCGCGTTGCGTCGGATGACACCCGAACGGACGATCGAGCCTGCGATGTTGCCGAACTTGGAGGAACGGAACACTTCGCGGACCTCGGCGGTGCCAAGCTGGACCTCTTCGTACTCCGGCTTGAGCATGCCCTTGAGGGCTGCCTCAATGTCATCAATTGCTGCGTAGATGACGGAGTAGAAGCGCATGTCCACGCCTTCGCGGTCTGCCAGTTCGGCAACACGCTCGGCGGGCTTGACGTTGAAGCCGATGATGACGGCGCTGTCGACCGTTGCCAGGTTGACGTCGTTCTGCGTGATCGCACCGACACCGCGGTGGATAACGCGGAGCTGGACACCCTCGCCGACGTCGATCTTGAGCAGCGCGTCTTCGAGGGCTTCCACGGCACCGGACACGTCACCCTTGAGGATGAGGTTAAGGGTGTCGATCTTGCCATCGGCGACGGCCTGGTCGAAGTCTTCCAGGCTGATGCGCTTGCGGCGCTTGGCCAGGGCGGCGTTGCGGTCTGCGGCTTCACGCTTCTCGGCGATCTGGCGGGCGGTGCGCTCGTCAGCGGTCACGAAGAAGGTGTCGCCGGCGCGCGGGACGTTGGACAGACCCAGCACCTGTACGGGGCGGGACGGGCCGGCCTCGGTCAGGGCGCTGCCGTCGTCGTCGAACATCGCACGGACGCGGCCGTGAGCCGTGCCTGCCACGATGGTGTCGCCGACGTGCAGGGTACCGGACTGAACCAGGACGGTGGCCACGGAACCGCGGCCCTTGTCCAGGTTGGCTTCAATCGCGATACCGCGGGCGTCCTTGTTCGGGTTGGCGCGCATATCCAGGGCAGCGTCTGCGGTGAGCAGGACGGCGCCGAGGAGCTCGTCGATGTTGAGGTTCTGGCGGGCAGAGACCTCCACGAACATGGTGTCGCCACCGTATTCTTCCGGAACCAGGCCGTACTCGGTCAGCTGGCCGCGGACCTTGTCCGGGTTGGCGCCTTCCTTGTCGATCTTGTTCACGGCCACGACGATCGGCACGTTGGCCGCCTGGGCGTGGTTGAGGGCTTCAACGGTCTGCGGCATAACGCCGTCGTCCGCTGCGACCACCAGGATGGCGATGTCGGTGACCTTCGCACCACGGGCACGCATGGCGGTGAACGCCTCGTGGCCCGGAGTATCGATGAAGGTGATCTTGCGATCGATGCCTTCGTGCGGGTGGGTGACCTGGTAGGCACCGATGTGCTGCGTGATGCCGCCGTGCTCGCCCGCCATAACGTCGGACTTGCGGATGGCATCCAGCAGCCGGGTCTTACCGTGGTCAACGTGACCCATGACGGTGACAACCGGAGGACGCGCCTCGAGGTCTTCATCGCCTTCGGCTTCGAGTTCGGCGTCGAAGTCAATGTCGAAGGTGGAGAGCAGCTCGCGCTCCTCGTCCTCCGGGGACACAACCTGGAGCTTGTAGCCAAGCTCCTCACCCAGCAGGGCAAAGGTCTCTTCATCCAGCGACTGCGTGGCCGTAGCCATTTCGCCGAGGTGGAAGAGGACGGTCACCAGTGCTGCGGGGTTCGCCTCGATCTTGTCGGCAAAGTCCGTGATGGACGAGCCACGGCGAAGCCGGACTACGGTGTTGCCGTCGCCGCGGGGTACGCTCACGCCACCCAGCGACGGAGCACTCATCTGCTCGAGTTCCTGGCGCTTGGCACGCTTCGACTTGCGCTGCTTGCCACGGCCTGCGCCGCCCTTACCGAAGGCACCCTGGGTGCCACCGCGACCGCGGCCGCCCTTGCCGAAGCCACCGCCGGCCGGAGCGCCGCCACCGGCACCGGGAGCACCGGTACCCGGAGCGCCACCCGGACGGCCCGGACCACGGGCGCCGCCGCCGGGACGGCCTGCACCAGCCGGTGCGGGACGTTCGGTGCGGTTAGGCATCATGCCGGGAGTCGGACGGTTTCCGCCGGCCCCTGCCGGACGGCCAGCACCTGCTGCGCCGGCCGGACGCGGAGCACCCGGGCGTGCACCCGGAGCGCCGCCGGTGCGGGGAGCACCGGGACGGGGACCACCAGCGCCTGCTGCGGGACGGGGGCCGCCGGGGCGTTCGCCCTCGGTGCGGCTTCCGCCCGGACGCGGCATGCCCTGGGAAGGAGCGAACGGGTTATTGCCCGGACGCGAGGGACGTTCGTTGTCGCCGCCGCGGCCCCGGGGCATGCCCTGGGACGTGGCGAAGGGGTTGTTGCCGGGACGGGGACCGCCCGGACGAGGTGCAGAACCGCCCTGGCGTGCCGGAGCAGCCGGGGTTTCAGCCTTGGGGGCCGGACGCGCACCGGGCTTGACGCCCGTTGACGGAGCAGCCGGGGCCTGGGCAACCGGGGCTGCCGGAGCCTGGGCGGCGGGGGCAGCCGGAGCGGCGGGCGCGGCGGCAGGTGCCGCAGCGGCCGGAGCCGGAGCTTCAGCCTTGGGTTCCGCAACCTTGGGCGCAGCCGGTCCCGGCGCGGGCGCCGGACGGGTTGCTGCCGGGCTGGCAGCTGCCTGGGGGGCGGACGCCGGAGCTTCGGACTTCGAAGCTGCAGGGGCGTCGGGGAAAGCGTTGCGCAGTTTCCGCACAACGGGAGCCTCGATAGTTGACGAGGCGGAGCGAACGAATTCGCCCAGTTCCTGCAGTTTGGTTACTGCATCTTTGGAAGTAATACCGAGCTCTTTTGCAAGCTCATGTACGCGGACCTTGGCCACATTTCTCCTGTCTCGGTCCGCACCGAGCCAGGCACGAACCGTCTACTTCTTACTGCGGGCCTCCGCCGCGAATGCAGCTGAAAGGCCCATTGCAGAGCGCAACAAAGTTGTCATCGTTGCGCACTCATCGCTGGGAACTCATCGGGTTTCCATCAGTTTTCTGACCCGCTTTCAGGTTGGACGGTTGTTGCTGCGGCCACCGAAGTGCCCACGGCTTGCGTACCGGCAGTGATCCGGCGCTCAACGTCTGCTGTACCGGCTGCACCCTTCAGGGCGCGGCCGAACGCTCGACGCTTGACCGCCAGTGCCAGGCACTTCTCGCTGGGGTGCAGCCATGCTCCCCGGCCAGCCATCCGGCGTCGTTCGTCCACCACGACGGCGGAAGAACCGCCGGCGCCGGCGACGAGCCGGAGTAACTCCGACCGCGACCCTTTTTGTCGGCATCCGATACAGGTGCGCTGCGGCTGATTCCCGAGATGTTGCACATGTGCCACGTTCGAGTATCTTCCTGCCAGTACATCCATATGGTCTTAATCTGCGTCCGCGGGGAATCCGGAAAAAACCGGACGCGCCAAGGACACACGGATACCGGCCGTTAGGCGCGGTCACATCCATTCTAGCCCCTCCGGCGCCCGGGTCCCGAACCCGGGCCTGCCCGTCAGCGCCGAAACCACGGGCGCCCCCGTCAGAGGACGCACAAACAGCGGGCCGCGACCGCGACCCGCTGTTTGTGCGTTTGAGAACTATTTGCCGCTGTTGACGGCTGCGTCAGAGACGATATCGATTCGCCAGCCCGTGAGCTTGGCGGCGAGCCGGGCGTTCTGGCCCTCTTTGCCGATGGCGAGGGAGAGCTGGTAGTCGGGAACAACCACCCGCGCGGAACGGGTCGCCTCGTCGGTGATGGTGACCGAATTCACGCGTGACGGCGAGAGTGCACTCGCGATAAAGGTCGCCGGGTCATCGCTGTAGTCAACGATGTCGATCTTTTCGTCATTGAGTTCGGTCATGACGGCGCGGACGCGCGAACCCATTTCGCCGATGCAGGCGCCCTTGGCATTGACGCCGGGCGTATTGGCCTTGACCGCAATTTTGGTGCGGTGGCCGGCTTCGCGGGCGAGCGCCACGATCTCCACGGAACGGTCCGCGATTTCGGGGACCTCCAGCTCGAAGAGCTTCCGGACGAGCCCCGGGTGGGACCGGGACAGCGTAATCGACGGACCCTTGGTGCCGCGGTGGACGTCGATCACGAAGGCTCGAAGCCGGTTGCCGTGCAGGTACTTCTCGCCGGGAACCTGCTCGGGCGGCGGCAGCAGTGCCTCGACCGTGCCCAGGTTCACCTGGATCATGTGCGGGTTGTTGCCCTGCTGGATGGTGCCGGCGACGAGCTCGCCTTCGCGGCCCTTGAACTGGCCCAGCACGTTGTCATCCTCGGCGTCCCGGAGGCGCTGCAGGATGATCTGCCGTGCGGTGCTCGCCGCGATGCGTCCGAAGCCCGCGGGGGTGTCCTCGAACTCGCCGATCGGGGCGCCGTCGTCGTCGATCTCCGTGGCCCAGATGGTCACGTGGCCGCTCTTGCGATCCAGCTCGGCCCGGGCCTTCTCAAAGGCGCCCGGCGTCTTGTGGTAGGCCACCAACAGGGCCTGCTCAATCGTCGGAATCAGGAGATCCAGCGGGATTTCACGCTCACGCTCCAGGAGTCTCAGCGCGCTCATGTCAATATCCATTAGGCCTCCTCAGAAGGTCCATTGTTTACTTTTTCCAGACCGGCCTCTTCGAGGTGGCTGAACTCTATCTCGACTTTTCCGCTACGGATCCTGTCGAAAGGAAGCTTGACGGGCTCACCCTGTTTGGGCTTCATGCCCTTCTTGACGGCGATTTCCGGGACGAGGGTGACTCCCTCGTCATCGACGGACTGGATCCTGCCGGTGACGTTGTCACCCTGGATCACATTGACGGTGACCATCCGCCCGCGGGCACGGTGCCAGTGCCGCTTGTCGGTCAGTGGACGCCCGACGCCGGGCGAGGAAACCTCAAGCTCATAGGGCCGTGCGTCCATGCTGGGGTCGTTGTCCAGGGTGTCCGAGAGGGTCTTGGAGATCTCCGCGATGACGTCGAGGCCGACGCCGCCGACTTCCTCCTGCGGCAAGTCCACCACCACGTGGACCACGCGGTTGGCGCCTGCGACTTGGATGGATACGTCTTCCAGATACAGCCGGTTCGCCAGCACTGCGGGTTCCAGGAGTGCGTGCAGGCGCTCGGCCTCCACATTGTGAACGGTTGCGGCTTCAGCCTTCCCCGTTCCGGTCCGGTCTGTTGAAGTCGTGGCTTCTGCGTTGGTCATGATGCCGGCCGCCTCCCGCTAGATGATGTTGTGTGTACTAGCCTAGCGATTTTCCGGGCGGCGTGGTGCACTTGCCTTCCGGCCGGCATGACAACATGGTCTGTTGTGAACGATGAATCCCGGGAAAAGCGACGGCAGGGCCACTTCCTCCGGTGGCTTCCCCGCTACGCGCTCCTGGCGTGCCTGGCCCTGGTGGTAGTCAGCCTGGGAGTGGCGATAACGCCGGCCCGCCCGCCGGAGCCCGTGCAGCCGCCCTTTTCCGACCGGGCACGGGCCTCCGCGCTTGCCGAAACCGCGCGGCTGTTGGATGCCGGCAGCCATCTTGGCACCGCGGGGAATGACCGCTCAGCCGGTGTTCGGGCAGATGCGGCGGGCTCCGCCCTCGGGCGGACTGTGACCTTGCTGACAACCCAGGCGCAGGCGCTTCTGGCACCGGGAGAAAAACCCCCGGGGACCCCCGGCGCAGCGCCCGCGGAGTCCGGCCAGGCAACGCCGACGCCGGCCACGTCGCCAGCCTCGCCCGCGCCTTCTGGCGCCGGGCCGTCCACTGCCGGACCTTCCACTGCCGCGCCGTCCACTGCCGGGCCTCCCAACACCGGGCCGTCCACTGCCGGGCCTTCCAACACCGGGCCGTCCGCCGCCGCGCCGGCGACCGCATCGGCTGCGCCGCTGCCCTCGACCGCGGCCGGGCTGGTAACGGCTCTCGCGCACAGCGGCCGCCAGCGCCTCGCAGACGCTGCCATGGCCGACGGGGGCATGGCGCGCCTCCTGGCCGCCGTCGGCACCGCCCAACTGCTCCAGGCCTCTGCCCTCGCGGCGGCCACCGGAACCGCGGCGCCGGCCGCCGACGTGCCCGCGCCCCAACTGACCGGCACGTGCCCGTCCACCTCCGCCGGATCCGGAGAGGGCGCCACCGGCACTGCTTCCCCCTCAGCCCCCGCTTTCACCGCAACTCCGGACGGCGCGGACGGCTCTGAAACGCCGGGCGCCTCCGCGGCCACATCGTCCGCCGCGACCGTGGGAACCGCGCTGGCCGCGGTGGCACGGACGGAAGCACAGACCATCTACGGCTACCAGGTGGCGCTGCCCCGGCTTGACGGCGACGCTGCCAAGTCAGCTGCCGGACAGCTGGCGCACCACGATGCGCTCCTCCGCAGTGCGGAATCGCTCAGCGTGCTCAATTGTTCGGCCGTTCCGCCGCGTGAGGCTGGGTTCACGCTCAGCCACTCCTTCCTGGCCTCCCCCGCCGCGGGTCTCGGCAACCTGGAGGCCTCGGCGTTGCCGGTGTACGGAGACCTCGTGGCACTGAGCGGGGGCGAAACCCGGCAGTGGGCCATTGCGGCCCTGTTCGACGCCGGAAAGCGCACCGTGCTCTGGGGCGCGGATCCGGGCCCGCTGCCCGGCCTGGATCGCGCGGCGCTGCCGCCGCGGCCGGCTGGCTAAGGGGCCCGAGGAAGCTTCGACTTAGGTTGGTAAGCCTTGGAATACTGGCACGCCCGCGGTCCGGGTGATTTGCTGTAGTCATGGATACGACTGGCGCCGCAACCCTGCACGAGAACGAACCGCACCACAATGACATCGCGCACCGCCTCAATTGGCTCCGCGCGGGCGTCTTGGGGGCCAACGACGGCATCGTCTCCGTCGCGGCGATCGTAGTCGGCGTGGCCAGCGCCACAACAGACACGGGGCCGATCCTGATCGCGGGCGCCGCGGGCGTCGTCGGCGGGGCCATCTCAATGGCTTTGGGTGAATACGTCTCCGTCAGCAGCCAGAAGGACAGCCAGCATGCCTTGATCGAGAAGGAACGGCGGGAACTGGCGGAACAGCCGGAGGAAGAGCTTGAGGAGCTCGCCGCGATCTACCAGGGCAAAGGCCTCAGCCCCGAGACGGCCCGCACGGTAGCCAAGGAGCTCACCGCGCACGATGCCCTCGGCGCGCACCTCTCGGCCGAACTCCACATTGACGAGACCGACATCGTCAGCCCGTGGCACGCAGCGTTCGCCTCCGCCATCGCGTTCCTGATCGGTGCGATCCTCCCCATGATGGCCATCCTGCTGCCGCCGGAAAGCATCAGGATCCCGCTGACGTTCGTGGCCGTGCTCGTCGCGCTGGCCGCCACCGGCGCCGTGGGCGCATGGATCGGCGGCGGCTCGAAGCTCAAGGCCGCCGTCCGCGTGGTGATTGGCGGCGCGGCAGCACTGGTGGCCACGTTCCTGATCGGCAACCTCCTGGGCGCGAGCGGGATCGTCTAGGTCCACCCCCTCCGCGAGGTCAGTTGGTGCCGGCGCCTACGATTGGTCGGATGAGTCCGTTTTCCGACGCCAGCATTCCGCCCGCTCTTGCCCGCCGCTACGCCCGCACGCCCGCCGGACGTGCGTGGCTGGCGTCCCTTCCCGGCCTGATCGGACAATTCCTCGACCAGTGGAAGCTTGTGCCGGACCTGGAGCCGGGGGCCCTTCCCTGGCACGGTCACGGCGCCGTTGTCATCCCCGTGCGGCGCCGGCTCGGGGATGACTCCCCCGGCCGCGGCGAGGACGGCAAGGCCGCAGTCCTCAAGATCGCGTTCCCGCATGAAGAGGCCGCCCGGGAACGTCTAGCCCTCGCCCTATGGGGCGGCCGCGGCGCCGTCCGGCTGCTGGACGCCGATGCAGGATCCTGCGTCCTCCTCCTGGAGCGGCTGGACGCCGGCCGCTCCCTCCAGGACGTCCCGCTGGAAACCGCGGTGCCGGTGTGGGGCGGTTTGGTCCGCCAGCTCAGCGTGGTCCCCGACCACCGGCCGGAGTGGCGGGAAATCGACCATGTGGCGGCCAAGGCCGAACAGTGGAGTGACGAATTCCCCGAGACGTGGGAGAGGCTGGCCCGGCCGTTCCCCCGGTGGCTGCTTGAGGCCGCACTCGAGGTCTGCCAGACCCGCGGCGCCGTGGGCAGACGGTCAGGCAAGGACGTCCTGGTCCACGCCGACCTGCACTACCTGAACATCCTGGCCCGGGCCGACGTGCCGGACCCCCGTGTGGGAGGACCGTCGGATCCGGCACGTTTCGCCGCCATCGACCCGCAGCCGTTGATCGGCGAGGCCGAGTTCGCGGTGGCCCCGGTGCTGTGGAACAGGATCCGGGAGTTGCCGCGGAAGGACTCCGGGCGGGCGCTGCTCGAGCGCTGCGCGGATTTCAGCGCGGCCGCGGGCCTCGACGCCGAAACCGCCCGGCAGTGGAGCCTCGTCCGCGAGGTGGAGAACGCCCTCTGCTACGCCGAGCAGCGTCAGGACGCCGGTGATCTGGCCCGTTCGCTGTGGGTGGCGAGCACGCTGGCGGGCCGTACCCTGCCGGACCTGCCGGGCCCGCAGGAGCTGCCGGAACCGGGACAGGCGGATCGGGAAGCAGCGGGCCAGGCAGCCGGAACGGCCGCCGGCTAGTACCGGGTCAGAGTACTGCGGGGACCTTCGACCCTTCCCCGTCCCGGCCGCCAAGGCAAGAGTTGGGCGCATGCAGGAACCCCGTGCCGGGCGCCCGGGCGCCGAGCCCGATAACGGGCCGAACCGGCAGGACCGGAACAATGACGATCCGTTCCTCCGGTATGCCGGCCGCTTCGACCGGCCGATCGGGGACGTCGCGAACGTGCTCCGTTCCACCCGCGCCGCCCCGGCCGAGATTGCCCGCACGCTCGGCCTGCCCGCGGCTGCGGTCGAAGGACCGGCAACTTTCTTCGCCGATTTCTCCGCGTCCCGCGGAACCCGGCACGTCCGGGTCTGCAACGCCGCCGCCTGTTTCGCGGCGAGCGGCGGCGCGCACGTCGCCGAGGTGGAGGCTGCGCTCGGGGTGGAATCGGGGAGCCGGAGCGCGGACGGCTCTGTCTCGATCCAGGCAGTGCGCTGCCTGGGCTATTGCTTTTCGGGCCCCGCAGCCCTGGACGGCGTGGATGCGTACGCCGGGCCCGGCCTGGCGGCCCAATTGCGGGGAAATTCCCCGCGGACGGCTCCGCCCATCCCGGTGTACAGCGACAGCCCGGTCCCCGTGGTCACCGCCGGACTGCTCGGAGCGTCGCCGCCGTGGTCGGTATGGCCAGCGGTCGCCGCCTCAGGAACACCCGAGGACGTCCTGGCCCGGGTCGAGGCCGCACAGCTGAGGGGACGGGGCGGAGCAGGGTTCCGCGCCGCCGCCAAGTGGCGGGCCGCGCTCGAGCACCCTGGGCCCCGCGTGGTGGTGGCCAACGGCGACGAGGGCGACCCAGGTTCCTATGCGGACCGCCTGCTCATGGAACAGGACCCGCACCGCGTGCTCGAGGGGCTCACCCTGGCCTGCTTCGCCGTCCGCGCGGCCACCGGCATCGTGTTCGTCCGCTCGGAATATCCGGGCGCCGCCGCCCGGCTGCGGGATGCGCTGGCCGAGGCACGCGCCGCCGGGCATCTCGGCACAGACGCGGCGGGCAGCGGCCTCGGCCTGGACGTCCAGGTGGTTGAGGGCGCAGGGTCCTACGTCTCCGGGGAGGAAACCGCCCTGCTCAACGGCATCGAAGGGCTGCGCGGCGTCGTCCGGCCCCGGCCGCCGTTCCCCACCGGGCACGGCCTTTTCGGCCGTCCCACGGTGGTCAACAACGTGGAAACGCTCAGCGCGGTCCCGTGGATCGTGCAGCACGGCGGGGCCGCGTACGCGGCGCTGGGGACCCCGGAGGAGGCCGGGACCGTACTCGCGTGCCTGTCCGAACGGTTCCGGCGGCCCGGAGCCTATGAGGTGGAGATCGGCACGCCGGTCCGGCGCATCGTCGAGGACCTCGGGGGCGGGCTCCGGGACGGTGCGAGGCTGCGCGCGCTTCAAATCGGCGGCCCGCTGGGCGGTTTCCTTGGCCCCGGGGACCTCGATGTGCCGCTGAGCGATGCCGCCCTGTCCGGGCACGGGGCAGCACTCGGCCACGCGGGGATCGTCGCCTTCGATGACAGGCTCTCCGGTGTGGAAGTGCTGCGAAACCTGTGGGACTTCGCCGCCGCGGAGAGTTGCGGACAGTGCTCGCCCTGCCGGGTAGGGGCATGGCGCGGCCGTGCCCTGGCCGAGCGGCCGGACGACCCGGAGATCAGCGGCGAACGCGGCGAGGTGCTGCGCACGATGGCGGCGGGCAGCCTGTGCGCCTTCGGCCGGAGGGTACCGGCGGCGGTGCGGAGCCTTGCCCGCGTATACGGCCTTGCCGGCTGGCCGTCATGAAACTCCTGGTCGACGGCCTTCAGGTCGAGGTCCCGGCCGGGGCGACGCTGCTGGACGCGGTTCGGGCCGCCGGCCTGGCCCTCCCGGCGTTGTGCCACGATGACCGGCTCACGACGGCGGCCTCGTGCCGCACGTGCCTGGTGGATGTCGCCGGCCGGGGGCCGGCGGCCGCCTGCAGTACCCCGGCCGAGGACGGATTGCGCATCGCCGTCGAGGCATCACGGGCGATCCGGCGCGATGCCTTGCAGGCCATCGTCGCGGGGCTGCCGCCCCGGGCACTGGATGTCCCCGCCGACCGCAGCGAACTGGCCCGGGAATGCGCCGCCTACGGGGTCAGTGCCCCGGCTGGTTCCGTGCTGCCGCCGGAGCGCGGGGTTGACCACTCCCACCCGTACGTCAAGCTCGACCGCGATCTCTGCATCGCGTGCGGGCGGTGCGTGCGCGCCTGCGCCGAGATCCAGGGCACGTTCGCCCTGACCCTGGTGGGCCGCGGCGCCGGCACGGTGGTGGCGCCGGGAACAGGCGGGCCCTGGGCGGAGTCCGATTGCGTCTCGTGCGGGGCCTGCGTGGACACCTGCCCCACCGGTGCGCTCTCCGAGCCCGGGCTGCTTAATCTGCTGCCGATCGAACGGCAGACCCTGACCACGTGCGGCTATTGCGGCGTCGGCTGCAGCCTGGAGGTCTCCACCCGCGACAACGCGATCATGACCGTCCGGCCCGCCGGGGACGGTTCGGTGAATCGCGGCCACGCGTGCGTCAAAGGACGGTTCGCCCACGGGTTCCTCGGATCCGCGGAACGCCTGACCACCCCGCTGATTCGCAGGAATGGAACCCTGGCCCCGGCGACGTGGGACGAGGCAGTCGGGTACGTGGCCGCCAGGCTGACTGTGATCCGGGACACCGACCCGGACGGATTCGCCCTCATCTCCTCGGCCCGGGCCACGAATGAGGAGAACTACCTGGCCCAGAAGTTCGCCCGGGCCCTCATGGGGACCAACAATGTGGACAACTGTGCCCGGCTCTGCCACGCCCCCTCCGCGGCCGGCCTGGCCGCCACTTTCGGTCTGGGCGGCGGGACTAACCCGTTCGATGACCTCGACCGGTGCGACGCGATCCTCCTGGCCGGCGCCAACCCGACGGCCGCGCACCCCGTGGTGGGGTCCCGGATCTTCCAGCGGGTCATGGACGGCGCCCGCCTGGTGGTGGTGGATCCCCGCCGAACCTCCCTGGCCCGGCACGCCGATCTCCACCTCCGGCCCCGGCCGGGAACCAACGTGGCCGTGTTCAACGGCCTGGCGCACGTCCTGGCCCGCGAGGGACTCGTGGACACCGCCTTCGTGGGCGCGCACACCGGCGGCTACGACGAGCTGCTGGAGCTGCTCGGCGACTACCCGCCGGAACGGGTGGCGGGGATTTCCGGCGTCCCGGCGGACGATCTGGTGCGTGCCGCCGTGATGTACGGGCAGGCCCTCGCTCCGGCGATCTTCTACGGCCTCGGCGTGACCGAACATCTGCACGGCACGGACGGGGTACGGACCCTGTCCAATCTGGCACTGCTGCGCGGCGCCGTGGGGCCGGGTGCCGGCGGCGGGGTGAACCCGCTGCGCGGGCAGAACAACGTCCAGGGCGCCTCGGACATGGGAGCCCTGCCCGATCTGCTGCCGGGCTACCAGAAGATCCTGGACCCCGCCGCGCGGACCCGGTGCGCCAGTGAATGGCGGGCCGGTGTGCCGCCGCGGCCCGGGCTACGCATCCCGCAGATGTTCGCGGCCGCCCGGGACGGGGCGTTGAAGTCGCTGTGGGTCATCGGGGAGGACGTACTCGCCACCGATCCCGACAGTACCTCGGTGCGGGCAGCCCTGGCCGCCTGCCCGCTGGTGATCTGCAACGATCTGTTCCTCTCCCCCACGGCCGCCGCCGCGGACGTCGTCTTCCCCGTGGCCGCCTGGCTGGAGAAGGACGGCACGTTCGTCAATTTCGACCGGCGCTTCCAGCGGGTCCGGGCCGCCGTGGCGCCCCCTGCCGGCGTCCGCACGGACTTCGAGGTGCTCCACGCCGTCGCGGCCGGCATGGGGGCGGACCTCGGTTGCGCCACACCGGCGGAGGCCATGGCGGAATGCGCCGCAGTGGCGCCGCTGTTCGGCGGCATCTCGCACGCACGGCTGGACCGCGACGGGCCGCTGCACTGGCCGTGCGGGACCGCCGATTCCCCCGGAACGCCCAGGCTCTACCAGGACCGCTTCGCCACCCCAGACGGCCTGGCGCACCTTGCCGCGCGGCCGTACCTGCCGCCGGGCGAGCAATGCGACGAGGTGTTCCCGTACCTGCTCATCACCGGTCGCCGGGGCGAGCACTACAACTCCGGCAGCATGACCCGCCGCACCGACAACCTGCGCCTGCTCGCCGGCGAGACGATCGATGTCTGCGCCGCGGACGCGGCAGCGCTGGGGTTCCACGACGGCGATCCCGTCCGGCTGGGCAGCCGGCACGGAACGGCGGTCCTGCGGGCGCGGATCACGGACGAGGTGGAACCGGGCCAGGTGTTCGCGGGCTTCCATTTCCCCGGCGCCGCGGTCAACAGCCTCACCTCTGCCGTGGAGGACGAGGTCACAGGGTGCCCCGAATACAAGCTGACCGCCGTCCGCCTGTCCGGCGGCGGCTGAGCGGATCTCCGGTGCGGTCAGCCGCGCACGGCCGCCAGAGCGTCGCGGACGGCGTCGACGGCGATCCGGACGTCGGCGTCGTCCGTGCTCCAGTTGCTCACCGAAATCCGCAGGATATCGCGGTCCTGCCAGCGTGAGCCGGACATCCAGACCCGGCCGTCCCCGATGATCCGCTCGGTCACGGCGCGGGTCACGGCGTCGTCCCCGAACGCCAGGGACACCTGGGTGTAGTCGACGTCGTTGAGGACCTCGACGCCGTCCAGCGCGCCGAGCTGTTCGGCCAACTGCGCGGCCCGCAGCACGAGCGTGCGGACCTGGCCGGCCACGCCGTCGCGGCCGAGGGATTTCAGCGCGGCCCATACGGGCACGCCGCGCGCCCGGCGGGAGAGCTCGGGCACGGACTCGAAGGGGTCGCCGGCACCGTCCGCGGCCTGGATCAGGTAGCTGGTGTGCAGCCCCATCGCCGAACGCAAGGCCTGTGCGTCGCGCACGATCGCGATTCCGCAGTCGTAGGGCACGTTGAGGGTCTTGTGGGCATCCGTCCCCCACGAATCCGCCAGCCGGAGTCCTGCGGTCAGGGCCGCCAGTTCCGGCACGGCTGCTGCCCAGAGCCCGAAGGCGCCGTCCACGTGCACCCACGCGCCGTGCGCCTTCGCGACAGCAATCGCCTCGGTGAAGGGATCGAAGGCGCCCGAATGCAGATTTCCGGCCTGCAGGCACACCAGGGCCGGGACCGGCCGGTCATCCTGCCCCGCGCTGAGCGCGAGGTCCAGGGCGCAGTCGAGTTCGGCCGGGATGATGCGTCCCTGGCGGTCGGACGGCACCACCGTGGGACGTCCCAGGCCCAGATAACGCAGGCCGAGGTCGATGGTGTCGTGCCGTTCCTGCCCCACGAAGCAGCGGATCTTCGGGGCCCCGGCGAGCCCGTCGCCGTCGAGGTCCCAGCCGGCATCGGCCATGAGCCGCCAGCGGGCAGCGGCAAGTCCGGTGAAATTGGCCATGGTGGCGCCGGTGGCAAAGCCGACGTCGGACTCGTCGGGAAGACCCAGAAGCTCAAGGATCCACTTGCCGGCGGCTTCCTCGATGGCGGCGGTCGCCGGCGTCGCGAAGCGCAGCCCCGCGTTCTGGTCCCAGGCGCTGACCAGCCAGTCCGCCGCCAGCGCGGCCGGTAGCGTGCCGCCGATGACCCAGCCGAAGAACCGCCCTGACGGCATGGCCATCAGCCCGGGTTCGGCCTTGGCCGCGAGATAGTCCACCACCTCCGCGGCCGGCATGCCCTCCTTGGGTATCGGACCGCCGAAGTCGGCCGCCAGCCCGGCCGCCGTGGCCTGCGGCCCGATACGGCGGGTTCCCTGGCTCCCGAGCCACCGGCGTGCATGTCCGGCCGCGGCCTCGAGGGCATCCCTGTAGCGTTCCTCGCCTGCTGACATAGCTGCATGCTACGCCCGGTGCCAGCAGACGGGGAGTACCCCGGCGCCGGTTGTGCCGGCTGGTTCCCGTGCGGGCGGCAGAGTCCTCTGCGCCCGGTGCGGCTAGGCCAGGTTGTCGTGCCAGACGTCCGAGCCGAGCTTGATGATCAGCGCCCCGACGACCGCGAGAAAGACGATGCGGATGAACCTGTTGCCCTGTTTGACGGCCGTCCGGGCACCCAGATAGCCGCCGGCCATGTTGGCCATGCCGAGGACCAGCCCGAGCCCCCACAACACGGCCCCGTGCGGCACGAAGAACAGGAGGGCGCCGGCGTTGGTGGCCACGTTCACGATCTTGGCCTTCGCGCTGGCTTCCAGGAAGGCGTAGCCCATCGCCGAGACCAGCGCGATGATGAGGAACGAGCCGGTGCCCGGACCGATCAGGCCGTCATAGAAGCCGATCACGCCGCCGATCAGGCAGGCCACCACATAGTGCCGGTGCCCGGCGTGGCGCAGCTTCGTCAGCGCGCCCACATTGGGCCGGAAGGCGGTGAACAGCGCGACGGCGATCAGCGCGGCCACGATGATCGGTTTGAACACGCTCGCCGGCAGGTTGGCGGCCAGCACCGCACCGCCGAAGCTGCCCGCCATCGCGATCACCGCCATGGGCAGGGCGGTGCGCAGATCGGGCCGGACACGGCCGTAGTACGTGACCGCACTCGTGGTGGTGCCGAAGATGGACCCCATCTTGTTGGTCGCCAGCGCCTGCACCGGGCTGATGCCCGGCACCAGGAGCATTGCCGGGAGCTGGATGAGGCCGCCGCCACCGACGACGGCGTCGACCCAGCCCGCTGCAAGACCGGCCACGATGATCAGGATGACGGTGCCGAGCTGGATCGACTCTAGTCCGGAGACCACTACCAGAGACTGCGCGGCGTCAGCTGTTGCGGACGGCGTTGACCACGTAGTCAACCGCCTTGTCAACGGCCACGTTCTCGGCATTGCCGCTGCGCCGGTCCTTGATCTCCACTACGCCGTCCACAAGGCCGCGACCGACGGCGAGGATGGTCGGGACGCCGACGAGCTCGGCGTCCCCGAATTTCACGCCCGGGGATACCTTGGGCCGGTCATCGTAGATGACCTCGAGGCCGGCGGCTTCGAGTTCCAGGGACAGCTGTTCGGCGGTGGCAAAGATTTCCTCGCCGCGGCCCACGGCCACAACGTGGACATCGGCCGGAGCGACGGCGCGGGGCCAGACGAGGCCCTTCTCATCATGGTTGGACTCGGCGAGGGCTGCGACGGCGCGGGTGACCCCGACGCCATAGGAGCCCATGGTCACCACGACCTGCTTGCCGTTCTGGTCCAGGACTTTCAGGTCCAGGGCCTCGGCGTACTTGCGGCCCAGCTGGAAGATGTGGCCCATTTCGATGCCGCGGGCGGTTTCCAGCGGTCCGGACCCGTCGGGGGCCTGATCGCCGGCGCGCACCTCGGTGCACTCGATGACGCCGTCCCAGCCGAAGTCGCGGCCGGCGACGAGGCCGAACACGTGCTTTCCGGCCTCGTTGGCGCCGGTAACCCAGGCGGTGCCGCTGACCACGCGGGGGTCCACGAGATAGAGCAGCTTGGCGGCACCTTCGGTACCGAGCAGGGGCGCGTCGAGGGTCAGGCCGGGGCCGAGGTAGCCCTTGACGATGAGGGGCTGCTTCTTGAGGTCTTCCTCGCCGGCGGCTTCGAGGGTGATCTCCCCCGCGATCGGCAGGAAGGACCCGATGTTCGCTTCCACCCGCTTGAGGTCGACGCCGCGGTCGCCGGGAACGCCGATGACGACGATCTGGCGTTCGCCCGTGGGCAGCGTCACTGCGAGCACAACGTTCTTGAGGGTGTCGGCGGCGGTCCATGCGCCGCCGTCGGCCTCGCTGCGCGGGACGAGGACATTGGCGGCGTCCACGAGTGTTTCGATCGTCGGCGTGTCCGGGGTGTCACGGACTTCCGCGGCCGGGGCGTTGCTGAAGTCGATCTCCGCGGGGACCACAGTGGTGACGGCCTCGACGTTGGCCGCGTAACCGCCGGGGGAACGCACGAAGGTGTCCTCGCCGATCTCGGTGGGGTGCAGGAATTCCTCGCTCTTGGACCCGCCCATGGCCCCGGCGGTGGCGGCCACCGGAATGACCTCGAGGCCAAGGCGCTCGAAGATCTTCAGGTACGCGCTGCGGTGCGCCGCGTAGCTGGCGTCCAGGCCGGCGTCGTCGACGTCGAAGGAGTAGGAGTCCTTCATGATGAATTCGCGGCCGCGCAGCAGGCCTGCCCGGGGACGCGCCTCATCGCGGTACTTGTTCTGGATCTGGTAGATGCTCAGGGGCAGGTCCTTGTACGAGGAGTACAGGTCCTTGACCAGCAGGGTGAACATTTCCTCGTGCGTGGGGGCCAGGAGGTAGTCGTTGCCCTTGCGGTCCTTGAGCCGGAAGATGCCCTCGCCGTACTCCGTCCAGCGGTTGGTGACCTCGTAGGGTTCCTTGGGCAGCAGGGCCGGGAAGTGGACTTCCTGCGCGCCGATGGCGGACATTTCCTCGCGGATGACCTGTTCGACCTTGCGCAGGACACTGAGCCCCAGCGGCAACCAGGTATAGATACCCGGCGCGGCCCGCCGGATATAGCCGGCCCGGACCAGGAGCCGGTGGCTGGCTACCTCGGCGTCGGCGGGATCTTCGCGCAGGGTGCGCAGGAACAGCTTGGAGAGTCGAAGGACCACAGGTGGGGTATCCGTTTCTGGGGAAGTGCGGGCAAAGCCTAAGAAAAGCATCTAGGTACTAATCTACCGTCCGCACGGCCCCCGCTTACCGCGACGCCCTGCCGGGTCGCCGCCCGCGGCAGCGCCGGCGGCAGCGTCGGCAGCAGCGCCGGCGGCACGGCAGACGCGGGAAGAGCCACGCCATGACTGGTGGAAGCCCCTGGCCGTTTCCAGCTGGTCATCCCGTCATGGCGTGGCTCCGTGGCCCCATCACCCCCAGATTTCAGGCTGTGAGCTACTTGGTGTCGCCGCCAGGCGCCGCATTTCCCTGAAGTTACGCCGGGGAGTGGTGGCGCCGGTGAGACACGGCTAGGTAGAACCTATGTGACACCGGGCCGCGAATCAAGAGCCTGCACCCAGATACTTTTCGTCATCTTCGTGCAGGAGTGGTGCCCGGGCGCTAGAAGAGCACCGTAGCGAACGTGCCTACCTGGCGGAAGCCGACGCGGTCGTAGGTGGCGCGGGCCTTGGTGTTGAAGTCGTTGACATACAGGCTGGTGACCGGGGCCAGAGTCTGGGCGAGGACGACGGCGGCGGCCATGTAACCCGCACTCAGTCCCAGCCCGCGGTACTCGGGATTCATCCAGACACCCTGGATCTGGGTGACTTCCGGCGTCACGGCGCCCAGCTCGGCTTTGAAGACCACGTCCCCGGCAGAGTTCAGGTGGACCAGGGAATGGCCCTGGCGGATGAGGCTCTTGACGCGCCGGCTGTAGTACTCCCTGCCGCCCAGGTACGGCGAGTAGCCCACTTCTTCCTCGAACATCGCGGCGCACGCGGGCAGGATCTTGTCGAAGTCGGCCAGTTCGCCAAAGCCCAGTCCGGGCGCGGGCGTCACAGCCGGCGGTCCGGTGATGGTCAACAGGGGCTGGTGGTCGCGGACCTCGTGGGCGCCCTGGCCGAGCTGCTCCAGAGCCGAGTAGACAGCCAGGACCGTTTCGGCGGGGCCAAAGATCGAGGCGTAGCGGCGCCCGGAACGGTGTGCGGCGGCAGCCACGAGGCCGGCGAAGTCGGGGTCCAGCTCGACCGGCACCAGGTTGGCGCCGGCCCAGCAGGCGCCAAGGAGCGTGCCGCCGTCGAACACGCCGAAGATGCTGGCGCCCCCGGCCGTGGGGGACGCCGTACCGACGGACTCCAGATGGGAGAGGATGAAGACATTGGCGACGGCGTTCCGGTGCGCCAGCGCCAGCAACGCTCCGGTGTCCGCCCCGCCAAGGACGCGGACACCGACGCCGGGTGTGGTGCCGTCCCTACGAGACGCTAACCACGGGGCTACCCTTGAGAGCATCTTCGCCATCGGCGTCCCCCATCTCTTCCGCGATACGCATGGCTTCTTCGATCAGTGTCTCAACAATTTGATCCTCGGGGACAGTTTTGATGACCTCGCCCCGAACGAAAATCTGTCCCTTGCCGTTGCCCGAGGCGACACCGAGATCGGCTTCGCGGGCTTCGCCCGGTCCGTTGACGACGCAGCCCATGACGGCCACGCGCAGCGGGATCTCCATGCCTTCCAGGCCTGCCGTGACCTGCTCGGCCAGCGTGTAGACGTCCACCTGGGCACGTCCGCAGGACGGGCAGGAGACGATTTCCAGCTTGCGGGGGCGCAGGTTGAGCGACTGCAGGATCTGGTTGCCCACCTTGATTTCCTCGACCGGCGGGGCCGAGAGGGAAACGCGGATGGTGTCGCCGATGCCGCGCGAGAGCAGGGCACCGAACGCCGTCGCGGACTTGATGGTGCCCTGGAAGGCCGGTCCGGCCTCCGTGACGCCGAGGTGCAGCGGCCAGTCGCCCTTTTCGGCGAGCATTTCATAGGCCGCGACCATGATCACGGGGTCGTTGTGCTTGACGGAAATCTTGAAGTCGTGGAAACCGTGCTCTTCGAAAAGCGAGGCCTCCCAGACGGCGGATTCCACCAGGGCTTCCGGGGTGGCCTTGCCGTACTTCTTCAGGATGCCGGGTTCCAGCGAGCCGGCGTTGACGCCGATCCGGATCGAGGTGCCGTGGTCCTTGGCGGCCCGGGCGATTTCCTTGACCTGGTCATCGAATTTGCGGATGTTGCCAGGGTTCACGCGGACGGCGGCACAGCCGGCCTCGATCGCGGCGAAGACGTACTTCGGCTGGAAGTGGATGTCCGCGATCACCGGGATCTGGGACTTCTTGGCGATGATCGGCAGCGCCTCCGCGTCATCCGCGGAGGGGCACGCGACGCGCACAATGTCGCAGCCGGAAGCCGTGAGCTCCGCGATCTGCTGCAGCGTGGCGTTGATGTCGGTCGTCGGCGTCGTGGTCATGGACTGGACGCTGATGGGCGAGTCCGAGCCGACACCGACGGATCCCACCTTGATCTGGCGTGTTTTCCGGCGGGGGGCAAGGACGGGGGGCGGTGCTGACGGCATTCCCAGGCTGACCGAGGTCACATGGACTCCCTTTTAGTATTGAGGTAAAGAAGGTGCGGACGGAACGGGTTAGGCGGCGTGATCGGCCAGAAGACCGGTCACCGGAGCCCACGCGGTGGTGCGCGTGCCCGAGATTGCACCGGCGGCTGCGAAGGGGTCCTGCCGCAGGAGCTCGTTCAGGGCCGCCTCATCGGCCGCCTTGAAGATGAGCAGCGCGCCTGCGCCGTCGCCGTAGGGGCCGCTTGCGAGCAGTGCACCTTCGCGGGCTAGTTCCGCCGTCCACGCGCGGTGCGCCGGGCGGCTGGCGTTGCGGACCTCGGAAGAATCGGCGTCGTACACGTACTCCACAGCAAAAACAGTCATATGGATACACTATCGCCCCGTATGCCCGGTTCCCATCCGAGGCCGCCCGGTACACAGCCGGCCGGGCCGCAGTCAGCCGAAGACGAGGACCTTGGCCAGTGCGGCGACGCCGGCCGCCCACAGCATGGACGTAAGGGTCCCGATGATGAAACGCTCGGCGGCGACCGGGGTGGCCTTCAACTCCGCGAAGCGGCCCAGGCCCTTGATGGCCACGACATAGGCGATGGCGACAGGCTGGCCGGCCAGGACTGCCAGGCACACCGCAAACCGTTCCAGGACGCCGATGATGGCGCCGCCTCGCAGGATGCGCGCGCTGCTGACGGCCGCCTCGTCCCCGACCGCCGCATCTGACGCACCCGCGGCGGCGTCCGCTGCACCCGCCGTGGCGTCCGCTGCCGGCCGGGGGCTCTCGACGTCGGCGGTGGAGTCTGCGGCGGGATCCTCGGCAGGAGTGCCGCCGGTGGCCGCGCCGGCGGCACCGGCACCGGCATCAGCCCGGTCGTCGATGGTCCGGGCGAGCCGGAAGACGAGGGCCGTGACCGGCCAGCCGACGAAGCCGGCTGTGAGCATGGCCAGGGTGATCCAGAGGGCGTTCACCGGTCTCCTTCTGTTCTGTGCTGGGTTGTGCTGTGGTTTTCTGTGCCGTGGTCGGCGCAGGACAGCAGCACTGCGGCAGCCGGCCTTGCCGCCCATTCTTCCTGCCAGCCGGACCGCAACAGCGCGCGGCTCACCGATTGCTCCGTGATTCCGAGTTTCTGCGCAGCCACCTTTTGGCTGCCGTGGCCGCCCTGGGCGCCGGGCTGTCCGTGCCGCACCGAGCGCAGCATATCCACCACCTTCCACTGCGCCGCGGTCCGGTCCTGGACCAGACGGCCGATCAGTCGCAGCACGGCTTCCGCGTTGGCGCAGGCCGCGGCCCCGTCGGCTCCTGCAGCCCCGGTTCCGCCGCCCGCGGCCCGCACCCGGCCGGGGCTGCCGGCGACCACGGCGAGCGGCACATGGGCGGCCGCGGCTTTGGCCCGTTCAACTGCGGCCCGGGCTGCCACAAAGGCGGGGCCGGAACCTTCCCGGGGGCTGGCAGGCAGCGGCTGGTCCACCTCCCCCACCCCGATCCCGACGTACCAGCGGCCGCTGCGCAGCGCGTGCAAGGCAATCTCCACCACCTCGTCGGGCCGTTCCACGACTCCCTGGACCTCGTCCCCCACCGAGCGCTCAAAGCGGCCCGAAGTGGACAGCGGGCGGAGTTCCTTCAGGAGGCCGGGAACCCTGTCGACGTCGCCGGTACTGCCGCGCTGGTCGATAGTCATGACGTACATGAGCCCAGCTTAGGGAGGTGATCTTTAATAATCAACCACTTTCAACTGATTACTTAAAATCAGCTGAAATAAGCTTATAAATCAATCTCAGCGGCATTGGGCTGCGACGGGCCGTCCGTCCGGACCACCGCAGCAGGGACGCCGCTAGCCGAAGAGGTTTACCGGTTTGACGATGTCCGCGTAGATCAGCAGGGCGCCCATGCCCATCAGCAGGACCGCCACCACGTAGGTGACCGGGAGCAGCTTGGCGATATCGAAGGCGCCGGGGTCCGGGCGGCCGCGGAGTCGGGCGACCTGGCGGCGGGCGCCCTCATACAGCGCGCCGGCCACGTGGCCGCCGTCGAGCGGCAGCAGCGGAACGAGGTTGAAGACGGCCAGGGCGAAGTTGAGCCCGGCCAGCAGACCGATCAGGGCCGCGAAGCGCGACTGCAGCGGGACCTGCTCCATGGCGGCCACCTCCCCGGCCACGCGGCCCACACCCACCACGCTGATGGGGCCGTTGGGGTCCCGGGGCTCCTCGCTGAAGGCGGCCTTGGCCACGCCGGCCACGCGGTCCGGCAGGTTCACGATCACGCCGGCCACCTGCGTGATGTTCTCCCCCGCCATCGGCAGCACGGAGGACGCCGGCTGCGGCACGAGGGCCGTCTGGGCGCCGATGCCCAGGAACCCGACGTCCTGGTACTGGAGCTTGCCGTCGGCGCCCTTGGTCTGGCGGCCGTCGGGACCGATCACCGGGCGGGCGGAGAGCACTGGCGTGACGGTGGTGGCGACCGGGGCGCCGTTGCGCTGGACGGTGATGCTGACCTGCTTGCCCGCCGAGGCGCGGATCCAGCCGGTGAGTTCGTTCCAGCTGGTGACGGCCTTGCCGTCGAAGGAGGTGATCGTGTCGTTCGGTTTGAGGCCGGCGGACGCCGCGGGGGTGAGCTTGCAAGCGGCGGAATTCGGATCCACGGTCTCGCCCGCCTTGACCTGGCATTTGGAGACTTCGGCGACGGTGGTGGTCTGACTGGCGATGCCGAATCCCATCAGGAGCACCCCGGTCAGCACGACGCCGATCAGCAGGTTCATCGCGGGCCCGCCGAGCATGATGATGATCTTCTTCCAGACCGGCAGCCGGTAGAAGACCCGGTTTTCGTCGCCCGGACCGATTTCCTCGTGGGCCAGGGACCGGGCGTCCGATGCCAGCGACTGGAACATCCCGGTGCTCGACGGGCGGACGGTGCCGTCTTCCTTGTTCGGCGGGTACATCCCGATCATGGACACGTAACCGCCCAGCGGGATGGCCTTGAGGCCATACTCCGTTTCGCCCCGCTTCTTCGACCAGACCGTGGGCCCGAACCCGATCATGTACTTGGTGACGCGGACCTTGAACAGCTTGGCCGGCAGCAGATGCCCCACTTCATGCAGGGCAATGGACACGGCGATGCCGATCGCCACGAAGACGACACCGAGAATAAAGAGGAGGACGGGACTCATGTGCGTGATCTGCTGCTTCCTAGGCGCTTTTGACGGCTAAACGTTCGTGGGTGCGGGCACGTGCCCAGCTTTCAGCATCCAATACCGACTCCACCGTCAGCCCGGAGGACCCTGTGTGTTCGCTGAGGACAGCTTCGATGGTATCGACGATGTCGGTGAACCGGATCTGCCCGGCGTGGAAAGCCATCACGGCTTCCTCGTTCGCGGCGTTGAACACCGCGGGGAAGGTGCTGCCTTGCCGGGCCGCATCCTTGGCCAGGCCCACGGCGGGGAACGCCGCGACGTCGAGCGGTTCGAAGGTCCAGCTGGTGGCCTTGGTCCAGTCGCAGGCCCGGGCGGATCCGGGCACGCGGTCCGGCCAGCCGAGGCCCAGGGCGATGGGCAGGCGCATGTCCGGCGGCGAGGCCTGGGCGATCGTGGAGCCGTCAACGAACTGGACCATGGAATGCACCACGGACTGCGGGTGGACCACGACGTCGATCCTCTCCAGCGGGATGTCGAAGAGCAGGTGAGCCTCGATCACCTCCAGGCCCTTGTTGACGAGGCTTGCGGAGTTGGTGGTGACCATGAGGCCCATGTCCCAGGTGGGGTGGGCCAGGGCTTCCCGGGGCGAGACGTCGCGCAGTTCCTCGCGGGTCCTGCCGCGGAACGGGCCGCCCGACGCCGTCAGGATCAGCCGGTCCACTTCGGCGGCGGAGCCGGAACGCAGGCATTGGGCAATCGCCGAATGCTCCGAATCCACGGGAACGATCTGCCCTTCCCGGGCCGCGGCCTTGACCAGGGCACCGCCCACGATCAGGGACTCCTTGTTGGCCAGGGCCAGGGTGGCGCCGGAGCCGAGGGCGGCCAGGGTGGGGGCGAGCCCGATCGAACCGGTGATGCCGTTGAGGACGACGTCGGCGCTGATTTCGGCGATCCTCGTGGAGGCATCCGGGCCGGTGATGAGCTCCGGCCTGTATCCGATGAGTCCTGCGGCGCGGGCCGCGTCCTCGATCAGGGTCTGGAGTGCGGACGCGTCCCCCGCGGCGACGCCGACGGCCTGGGCGCGGGTATGCACGGCTTGCCGGGCCAGGAGTTCGAGGTTGCCGCCGCCGGCGCTGAGTGCGACGACCTCAAAAAGGTGCGGGGCGCCGTCGACGACGTCAATCGCCTGCGTGCCGATGGAACCGGTGGACCCGAGGAGGACGATCTTGCGCGGCTGCATGGTTCCAGTATCCCGCACGGCGGCCGGCCTCCGCGTTCCGCTCGGGCTGGCATGTCCCGGCAGTTCAGGGCGAGGCACCGCCGCGAAGCGCCGGCGCCTCGCCCGCGTGGTTCGCCAGGGGCCGGCACGTTGACGCCGCGAATCGCAGGCGTAACGTGGAAAACGTGGAGTGGACCGCGTGGTTCGATGCGCCGGAGTACGAGTTCGCACGGCAGGTGCTGCAGCGCAGCGTCGCCACCTTGTACTTCGTGGCCTTCCTCTCCTCGCTCAACCAGTTCCCGGCGCTGCTCGGCGAGCGCGGCCTGTTGCCCGTGCCGGAATATCTCGAGGGGTTCAACAGGCTGGGCCGGCCCAGCCTGTTCCGCTGGCGCTACTCGGACCGGCTGCTGCGGACGGTCTGCTGGGCAGGCATGGCTGTTGCCGCCACGCTCGCCGCCGGGCTTCCCCAGCTCGGGCCGCCGTGGGTTCCGCTGCTCGCGTTCCTGACCCTGTGGCTGCTGTACATGTCGGTCGTGAACGTCGGGCAGACGTTTTACGGGTTCGGCTGGGAGATGCTGCTGCTGGAAGCCGGGTTCACGGTGGCCTTCCTCGGCTCCGATCAGACTCCCCCGCCCAGGACCATCCTGATCCTGCTGGTCTGGCTGGTGTTCCGTCTGGAGTTCGGCGCCGGCCTGATCAAGATCCGCGGCGGGCAGGAGTGGCGGGACCTCACCGCCCTGTACTACCACCACGAGACCCAGCCGATGCCGGGGCCGCTGAGCCGGCAGGCCCATCTGCTCCCCAAGGCATGGCACCGGCTCGAAGTCCTGGGCAACCACTTCGCCCAACTGGTGGTGCCGTTCTTCCTCTTTGCACCCCAACCCCTGGCCAGCGCGGCCGCCGGGATCATCATCTTCACGCAGCTTTGGCTGGTGGCCAGCGGAAATTTCGCCTGGCTCAACTGGATGGCGATCGTCCTGGCCTTCGCGGCGGTCAGCGATCCCGTGGCCCACGCTCTGATTCCGGCGATCCCGCTCGACTGGGGCGCCACGTCCGCAGGAGCGGGAACCGACGCATCAGCCGGCAGTCAGGCGCCGGTCCCCTGGCTCGTGGTGGTCACGCTCGCCACCGTGCTGCTCGTGGTGCTGAGTTACCGGCCCATCGAGAATCTCGTGTCCCGCCAGCAGCTGATGAACGCCTCGTTCAACCGCTGGCAGCTGGTGAACACCTACGGCGCCTTCGGCACCGTGACGAAGCAGCGGATCGAGATCGTGGTGGAGGGGACCCTCGACGCGGAGCCCTGGGACGGCGCGGACTGGCGGGAGTATGGCTTCAAGGGCAAGCCGGGGGACGTCCGGCGGATTCCGCGCCAATTCGCCCCGTACCATCTGCGCCTTGACTGGTTGATGTGGTTCCTGCCGCTGCGCACCGTCCACGAGGAGTGGTTTTACGCGTTTCTGGCCAAGCTCCTGAGGGCGGATCGGCCCATGCTGCGGCTGCTGCGTCATGACCCGTTCGACGGCGAACCGCCGCGCTGGGTGCGGGCCAGAAGCTACCACTACCGTTTCTCCACCCGGGCCGAGTTCCGGGCGACGGGCCAGCGTTGGATCCGGACCCCGCTCTATGTCGTCATCCCGCCCTCGCGCCTGCCGTCCGAGGACTGAGCCGAGGCCCGTCGCTTCGGAGCCTCGAATCGACGTGCCTCGCGGCCCGGAGGGGCCCGGCGCCAGTGCCCCGCGCGGCCGGTCCCGGAACGCGGCTAAGCACCCGGGCGTGCGTCCGTTCGCCACAGATGGCCGGACTGAAGCCCGTCAACCGGCCATTCGTGGCGAATCGGCGCGCTTCGGAGCCGCGAATCGACGTGCGTCGCGGCCCGGAGGGGCCCGGCGCCAGTGCCCCGCGCGGCCGGTCCCGGAACGCGGCTAAGCACCCGGGCGTGCGTCCGTTCGCCACAGATGGCCGGACTGAAGTCCGTCAACCGGCCATTCGTGGCGAATCGGCGCGCTTCGGAGCCGCGAATCGACGTGCCTCGCGGCCCGGAGGGGCCCGGCGCCAGTGCCCCGCGCGGCCGGTCCCGGAACGCGGCTAAGCACCCGGGCGTGCGTCCGTTCGCCACAGATGGCCGGACTGAAGCCCGTCAACCGGCCATTCGTGGCGAATCGGCGCGCTTCGGAGCCGCGAAGCGACGTGTCTCGCGGCCGAGAACGTCCCGGCGCTAGTGCCCCGCGCGGCGCAGCGTGGCCTCGGCGTGCTTGAGGATGGGTCCGTCGATCATCTTGCCGTTGAACGCGAACACGCCGGTGCCCGCGGCGGCGGCAGCGTCTAGCAGCTCGGCGGCCGCGGCGACGTCGGCCTCCGTGGGCGCGTAGGCCTCCCGGACCACGGCCACCTGGCCTGGATGGATGCAGGCTTTGGCGGAGAACCCGGATGCCACGGCGTCGCGGGCCTCGAGTGCCAGCCCGTCCAGGTCCGGGATGTTGACGTAGACGGCGTCGATCGCGTCCTTGCCGAAGGCGCCGGCCGCCAGGAGCACGCTGGAGCGGGCGTGCAGCGCGACGGCGCGGTAGTCGCCGTTCTCGGTCCGGCTGGAGGTCCCGCCGAGGGACGCCAGCAGGTCCTCCGCACCCCACATCAGGGCCACCACGTTGGGTTCGGCGGCGATGGCGGCGGCGTTGAGGACGCCGGCAGCGGTCTCGCAGAGGGCGATCACGCTGTAGCCCTCCAGCTCCTTGAGCTGGCCGGCGTTCTCGGCCTTGGCCAGCATGATGTGCCGGTAGGGCGTGTGCTTGAGGCAGTGCAGGTCCTTCTCGAACTCGTCCGTGCCTGCCGGGTTGACCCGGATGATGGTGCGGCTCGGATCCAGCTCCGGGACGTCGCCGGTGGCGCCGAGCTGGGCGAGGATGGCGCCGCGGGCCCGCTGTTTGTCGGCCGGGGCGACTGCGTCCTCGAGGTCCACGATCACGGTGTCGGCGCGCTCCGACGCTTTCTGGTACCGCTCAGGGCGGTCGGCGGGGCAGAACAGCAGGGCGGGACCCATCAGGAAAGTCATGTCTCTATTCTCCCCTTTTCGGCCGCTTCCAGCTCGGCAGCCGCGTGGGCCTCGCGTGTCCACATCAGGCAGCTGCGGGCGGCGAGCGCCACGACGTCGCCGTGCTGGTTGCGGCCGGTGTGCTGCATGGTCACGACCCCCTGGCCCGGGCGGGATGCGGACAGCCGCTTCCCGGTCACCACGGTTTCCGTGTACAAGGTGTCCCCGTGGTACAGCGGGCGCGGGAAGGACACATCCGTCAGGCCCAGCTGGGCGATGATGGTGCCCTGCGTCAGTTGCGGCACGGACTGGCCCACCAGGGTGGCCAGGGTGAACATCGAATTCACCAGCCGCTGCCCGAACGGCTGCCCGGCGCTCCAGGCCGCGTCGAGGTGCAGGGCCTGGGTGTTCATGGTCATGGTGGTGAACAGCACGTTGTCCGTCTCCGTGACTGTTCGGCCGGGCCGGTGGGCGTAGACCACGCCCTCCTCCAGCTCCTCGAAATAGAGGCCGCGCTGTTCAATCACCCGCGGGCTGCCGGTGCCGGCGGCCGGTGAAGTCGTGTCTGCATCGCTCATACGGTCAGTTCCTGGTCTTCCTCAAAGAGTTCGGCTCCGGTGGCCGCTACGACGTCCTCCACGGAGACGTTCGGCGCCAGTTCGCGCAGCACCAGCCGGGACCGGCCGCCCTCCGTCACGACGTCGATCACGGCGAGGTCGGTGATGATCCGGTCCACGCAGCCTTTGCCGGTCAGCGGCAGCGTGCAGGTGTCCACGATTTTCGGCCTGCCGTTCCGGTCCACGTGATCCATCATCACGATCACCCTCTTGGCGCCAAAGACCAGGTCCATGGCGCCGCCCATGCCCTTGACCATCTTCCCGGGGATCATCCAGTTGGCGAGGTCGCCGTTGGCGGCCACCTCCATGGCGCCGAGCACGGCGACGTCGACGTGGCCGCCCCGGATCATGCCGAAGGAGGCGGCGGAGTCGAAGAACGCGGCACCCTTGTTGACGGTGACGGTTTCCTTGCCCGCGTTGATCAGGTCCGGATCCACCTGCTCGTCCGCCGGGTACGGTCCGACGCCGAGGATGCCGTTCTCGGAGTGCAGCACCACCTCCACCCCGGCGGGGATGTAATTGGGGATCAGCGTGGGCATCCCGATGCCCAGGTTGACGTACTGCCCGTTCTTCAGCTCCTGCGCCACCCGGGCGGCCAGTTCGTTGCGCGTCCAGCCCTTGTCCTCAATGCCGGCAGGGTGCACGACGGCGGCGGGCCGGTACTCGTGGCGGACTGCTTCGGGGCGGGGCGGGGCGCCCTGAGCGTTGTTCGTTTCCACGGCTATGCTCCTGCCTGCTCTGCTGCCTGGGACCTGCCGGACACAGCAACCGTCCGCTTTTCAATGCGCTTCTCTCCATGCGGGGCCAGCACCACCCGCTGGACGAAGATTCCCGGGACGTGGATGTGCTCCGGGTCCAGCTCCCCCGGCTCCACGAGTTCCTCGACCTCGGCGATGGTGATCTTCCCGGCCATCGCGCACAACGGGTTGAAGTTCATGGCCGTGGCGTGGAACACGAGGTTGCCGTGCCGGTCGCCCTTCCAGGCATGGACGAGGCCGAAGTCCGGGGTCAGCGATTCCTCCAGCACGTAGTCCGCGCCGCGGAAGCTGCGGACTTCCTTGGGTGCCGAGGCGATCGCGACGCCGCCCCCGGCGTCGTACTTCTGCGGCAGCCCGCCGTCGGACACCTGGGTTCCGACGCCGGCCGGGGTATAGAAGGCAGGAATGCCGGCGCCGCCGGCGCGCAGTTTCTCCGCCAGCGTGCCCTGCGGGGTGAGGACCACCTCCAGCTCGCCGGCCAGATACTGCCGTGCGAACTCCTTGTTCTCCCCGACGTAGGAGCTGATGGTGCGCCGGATCCGGCCGTCCTTGAGCAGGATCCCGAGACCCCAATCGTCCACGCCGCAGTTGTTACTGACGGTCTCCAGGTCCGTGGCGCCGCCCTGGTGCAGGGCCTCAATGAGGGCCACGGGGATGCCGCACAGCCCGAACCCGCCCACGGCGAGGGAGGCGCCGTCGTGGATGTCTGCCACGGCCTCCGCAGCGCTGGCAACAACTTTGTTGATCATCGGTGATCCTTCCCTCGACGGTTGCTGCCAGCGGGCGGGTCAGAGACCCAGTTCGCGGGCGATCAGCATCAGCTGGACCTCCGTGGTGCCCTCGCCGACCTCAAGGATCTTGGAGTCGCGGTAGTGGCGCGCCACGGTGAATTCGTTGATGAAGCCATAGCCGCCGAACACCTGGGTGGCGTCCCGCGCGTTGTCCATGGCTGCCTCGCCTGCGACCATCTTAGCGATGGCCGCCTGCGTCTTGAACGGCTTGCCGGCAAGCATCCGGGCCGCGGCATCGTAGTACGCCAGCCGGGCCGTGTGGGCGCGGGCTTCCATGCGCGCGATCTTGAACGCGATGGCCTGGTACTTGCCGATGTTCTGCCCGAAGGCGCTGCGTTCCTTGGCGTATTTCACCGACTGGTCCACGCAGCCCTGGGCCGCACCGACGGCCAGGGCGGCGATCGCGATCCGGCCCTCATCGAGGATGGACAGGAAGTTCGCGTAGCCGCGGCCCTGCGTGCCCAGCAGGTTTTCCTCGGGGACGTGGACGTTGTTGAGGGTCAGCGGGTGGGTGTCCGAGGCATTCCAGCCGACCTTGTTGTACGCCTTTTCGGCCGTGAAGCCCGGGGTGTTGGTGGGCACCAGAATGGTCGAGATTTCCTTCTTGATGCTGCCGTCCGGGCGCTCGGTCTGGCCGGTGACCGCCGTGACGGTGACCAGCTTGGTGATGTCGGTGCCGGAGTTGGTGATGAATTCCTTGTTGCCGTTGATGACCCACTCCCCTCCGCCCAACTTCGCGGTGGTCTTGGTGCCGCCGGCGTCGGAGCCGGCTTCCGGTTCGGTCAGGCCGAAGCCGGCGAGCGCCTTTCCGGAGGCCAGTAGCGGCAGCCATTCCTCCTTTTGGGCGGCGTTGCCGAAGCGGTGGATCGGCATGGCGCCCAGGGAGACGCCGGCCTCGAGGGTGATGGCGACGGACTGGTCCACCCGGCCAAGCTGTTCCAGGGCCAGGGCGAGGGCGAAGTAGTCCCCGCCCATGCCGCCGAACTCTTCCGGGAAGGGCAGGCCGAACAGGCCCATGTCCGCCATCTGGGAGACCACTTCGTAGGGGAAGCTGTGCTCTTCGTCGTGCTTGGCGGATACCGGGGCCACCACTAGGTCGGCAAACTCCCGGACGGTGTTGCTGAGGTCCTGGTATTCCTCGCTGAGTTCAAAATCTGGCATGGGGGTGACTCCTGTGTCTGAAGTACTTCTGCGGTCTGTTGATAAGGGGTGTCGGCAAAGGTTTCTACGGCGGGGTCATTCGGCCGCGCCCATCGCGATGACTGCTTCCTCGATGGTGTCCTCGGCTTTCGAGGGTTCGGCCGGGACGGCCGGGTGGATCGTGGCCAGCACCTGGTCCGCCTTGACGAGGTCGCCGGAGGTGATGCTGATGTGCACGGTCCCGTCCAGCGGCGCCACGAGCTGGTGTTCCATCTTCATCGCTTCGACGGAGAGCAGGACCTGGCCGGCCGTGACGGCATCGCCGTTACTGACGGACACCGATACCACGGTGCCGGGCATGGGCGAGCGCACGGCCGGATCCGCGGCGCCCTCTTCGCGCTCGATGGCGGCCAGCACCCGGGCCAGCCGGGTTTCCCGGTCGAGGGGCTCGAGCCGGCAGGACCAGCCGCCGTTGCCGACATGGACATACTGCGGGTTCCCCTCCGGCGGGTAGTCTTCCCAGACGGCGCCGTGGGCGAACCGCTGCTCCTCGCCGTCGATCTCCAGGAACACGTTGTCGGGCCCAAGTCCGATCACCTCGACCAGATGCTCCGGACCGCCGTTGACCCTGACCTTGGCACACCCGAGTTCCGCGTTGCTCAGCCAGGTCACGGCCACGGCGGCGATCCCGCCACCGGGGGTGCCGAAGCTCATCGTCCACGGCGCGGGCGCGCCCAGGCGCCAGCCCCGGGTCGTGTTCCACGGCGGTCCCACGGTGGCCGGCCCCTCGGCCAGGACCCAGAACGGCATCGCCGCGGCGATGAGCTCGGCGTCCCCGGCACGGCGGAAGGAGAAGTCCGGCATCTTCCGTTCGATCAGGCCGGTGTCGAGCCGGCCCGCGCGGACGTCGGCGTCGTTGATCAGCAACCGCAGGTATTCAACGTTGGTGTCGATCCCCAACGCCGTGTAGCGCGCGAGCGCCGTGTCGAGTTTGTCCAGCGCCGCAGGGCGGTCTTTTCCCCAGGCAATGACCTTGGAGACCATAGGGTCATAGTCGCTGGAGATCTCGAGTCCTTGGACCAGCGAGGAATCGATGCGGATGTCCGGGTCGGCCGAGGCCGGCGGCGCCGGGGAATCGAGGTCGTCCAACGCGGTGAAGATCGCGCCCCGCTCGTCCAGGATCACCACCTCGCCGCCGGAGGGCAGGAAGTTCTTCTCCGGGATTTCGGCGTAGACGCGTGCCTCCACCGAATGCCCGGTTAGGGCGACGCCGTCCTGGGCCACGGTGAGTTCTTCGCCGGCCGCGATCCGGACCTGCCATTCGACGAGGTCGATGCCGGTGACCATCTCGGTGACGGGGTGTTCGACCTGCAGGCGGGTGTTCATTTCCATGAAGAAGAACTCGTCCGGGGCGTTGTCGGAGACCAGGAATTCCACGGTGCCGGCGCCGGAGTAGTTGACGCTGCGCGCGGCGTTGCAGGCGGCTTCGCCGAGGCGGGCCCGGATTTCGGCGGCGTCGGGCAGCGATTCCAGCAGCGGGGACGGGGCTTCCTCGATCACCTTCTGGTGGCGGCGCTGCAGGGAGCACTCGCGCTCGCCCAGGTGGATGACGTTGCCGTGATTGTCGGCCAGGACCTGGACCTCGATGTGCCGCGGCGTGGTGACGAGCCGTTCGAGGAACAGGGTGTCGTCGCCGAAGGCACTCGCCGCCACCCGGCGCGCGGTGGCCAGGGTGGCTTCGAGGTCCTCGGCCCGTTCGACGATGTGCATGCCTTTCCCGCCGCCGCCGGCGGAGGGCTTGATCAGCAGCGGGAAGCCGACGCCGGGCGCCGCCGCGATGAGCTGCTGGTCGGTCATCCCGGGTTCGGCAATGCCCGGGACCACCGGGACGCCGTAGCCGGTGACGTGGTTCTTGGACCGGATCTTGTCCCCCATGACGTTCAGGGATTCCACCCCCGGGCCGATGAACGTGATGCCGGCCTTTTCCAGGGCGCGGGCGAAGTCGACGTTCTCGCTGAGGAAGCCGTAGCCGGGGTGCACGGCCTCGGCGCCGGTGTCGCGGCAGGCCTGGATGATGGCCTCGATCTTCAGGTAGCTCTCGGCGGCGGCGGCCGGGCCGATCCGGACGGCGACGTCGGCCTCCCGCACGTGCCGGGCGCCGGCGTCGGCGTCGGAATACACGGCGACCGAGCGGATGCCGAGGGCGCGCAGGGTGCGGATGACACGGCAGGCGATCTCGCCCCGGTTGGCAACCAGGACGGTCCCGAACAGAGGGGTGCCGGCTGCGGGAATGGTTGGAGGGGCGGTCACTGACGGTGTGGTCGGCGAAGAGGTGGTCGGCGAAGAAAGATTCATGGCTGGCTCACATCCGGAACAGGCCGAAGGAGGTCTCCGGCAGCGGGGTGCGGGAGACGACGTCGAGCGCCAGTCCCAGGACGGTGCGGGTGTCCGCGGGGTCGATCACGCCGTCGTCCCAGAGGCGGGCCGTGGAGTAGTAGGGGCTGCCCTGGTCCTCGTACTGGGCCTTGATGGGCGCCTTGAACGCTTCCTCATCCGCGGCGGACCATTCCTCGCCGCGGGCCTCGTACTGGTCCCGCTTGACCGTGGCGAGGACACTGGAGGCCTGGTTGCCGCCCATCACCGAGATCCGGCTGGCCGGCCACATCCACAGGAAGCGCGGCGAGTAGGCCCGCCCGCACATCGAATAGTTCCCGGCGCCGAACGATCCGCCGATCACCACGGTCAGTTTGGGCACGCGGGCCGTGGCGACGGCGGTGACCATCTTGGCGCCGTTCTTGGCGATGCCGCCCTGCTCGTAGTCCTTGCCGACCATGAAGCCGGAGAGGTTCTGCAGGAAGATCAGCGGGATGCCGCGCTGGTCGCACAGCTCGATGAAGTGGGCGCCCTTGAGCGAGGACTCGCTGAACAGCACGCCGTTGTTGGCCACGATCCCCACCGGGTGGCCGTGCAGCTTCGCGAAGCCGGTGACCAGGGTGGTGCCGTAATTCTTCTTGAACTCGTGGAACCGGCTGCCGTCGACCAGCCGGGCGATGACCTCCCGGACGTCGTACTGGGCGTTCACATCCGTGGGGACGGCGCCGTAGAGCTCGTCCGGATCGGCCACGGGCTCGATGACGGCGTCGACGTCCCAGGCAGGGGCGGCCGGCCGCGGCAGGGTGGAGACGATGTCCCGGACGATCTGGAGGGCATGCTCATCGTTCTCGGCCAGGTGGTCGGTAACCCCGGAGATCTTGGAGTGCACGTCGCCGCCGCCAAGCTCCTCCGCCGTGACGATCTCGCCGATCGCGGCCTTCACCAGGGGCGGGCCGCCCAGGAAGATGGTGCCCTGGTTCCGGACAATCACGGTCTCGTCGCTCATCGCGGGGACGTAAGCGCCGCCGGCGGTGCAGGAGCCCATGACGGAGGCGATCTGCGGGATGCGGGCCGCGGACATCTTGGCCTGGTTGAAGAAGATCCGGCCGAAGTGCTCCTTGTCCGGGAAGACCTCGTCCTGTTTGGGCAGGAAGGCGCCGCCGGAGTCCACGAGGTAGACGCAGGGCAGCCGGTTTTCCAGCGCGATTTCCTGCGCCCGGAGGTGCTTCTTCACGGTCATCGGATAGTAGGTGCCGCCCTTGACGGTGGCGTCGTTGGAGATGACCAGGACCTGCCGGCCGTGCACCAGGCCGATCCCGGCAATGACGCCGGCACCGGGCGAGTCGCCGTCGTACATCCCGTCCGCAGCCAGCGGGGCGATTTCCAGGAAGGGGCTGCCGTCGTCGAGCAGCCGGTCGATGCGCTCGCGCGGCAGGAGCTTGCCGCGGGCGACATGGCGTTCGCGCGACTTGACCGGGCCGCCCAGCGCGGCGGCGGCGAGCCGTTCCTTCAGCTCGCCGGCCAGGCCCAGCTGGGCCTCGCGGTTCGCGGCATAGGCGGCGCTGGTTGCGTCGACCCGGCTGGCGATTGTCTCCATTGACTGATTCCGTTCCCTGACCTGCGTGCCGGGCCGGCGGCTGGGGCCGCCCGGCTATTTCGGTTAGTACCGTATAACTGAGATTTAGGTTAGTCTCTATTAACTGTGATGTCCAACACAGGGACCATCTGCAATGAGGGGATGCGCCGGTGACCGAGCCCAGCCAGACCAGCCAGCTTCCGTCTACCCAGGCCGCCTCAACCCCAGCCCCAGCCCCAGCCCCATCAACCCCAGCCCCATCAACCCAGCGGAGCCAGGCCAAGGCGAACCGGCGGCAGGCCCTCCTGTCCGCCGCCGCCGCTCTCTTCGCGCTGGAGGGATTCAACCGCGTCTCCCTGGAGGACCTCGGGGCCGCGGCCGGCGTCAGCGGGCCGGCGGTCTACCGCCATTTCGCGGGCAAGCAGGCGGTCCTCGGCGCGCTGCTGCTCAGCGTCAGCAAGAACCTGCTCGACGGCGGCCGCCGTGTGGTTGCCGAGGCCGACGGCGCACCGGCGGCGCTGGGCGGCCTGGTGGCGTTTCATGTTGACTTTGCCCTGAGCAATCCCGACGTCATCCGGGTCCAGGACCAGGACTTCAGCAACCTTGCCGAGGAGGATCAGGCCGAGGTACGTACGCTCCAGCGCAACTACGTTGAGCTCTGGGTGGAGGTGCTGGCCGGGCTGCATGAGGGCACGGAGGTCTCCGAGCTGCGGATGCGGGCTCATGCCACCTTTGGACTGATCAACTCCACCCCGCACTCGGTGCGCAGCCCGGGGCGCCTGATGGGAGTCAGGCGCGCCAGGCCGCTGCTGCAAAGCATGGCGCTGGCGGCCCTGATGGCCCCGGCCTTTCCGGAACCGCTCGGCTGACCTGGCCCTGAACCCGGCGCACAACAACGCTGCCGGCCGCTCCAACAAAGGAGCGGCCGGCAGCGTTGTTGTTTAGTGGCCTAAGAAACGACCGCGGCTAGACCATCGCCAGGACCATGCCCGGATCGGCCAGCATGGTTCCGAGGTCCTGGAGGAACCGCGAGCCCTGTTCGCCGTCGACCAGACGGTGGTCGAAGGAGAGGCTGAGCGTCATGACCTGGCGCAGTGCGACCTCGTCCTGGAACTCCCACGGCATCTTCCGGACCGCGCCCAGGGCCAGGATGGCGGCCTCGCCCGGGTTCAGGATGGGCGTGCCGGCGTCGATGCCGAAGACTCCGATGTTCGTGATGGAGATCGTGCCGCCGGAAAGGGCCTCGGGGCTGGTCTTGCCCGCCCGGGCCGTGTCCGTCAGTTCCGTCAGTGCGGTGGAGATTTCCAGGAGGGACATTCGGTCCGCGTCCTTGATGTTCGGGACGGTGAGCCCGCGCGGGGTCGCCGCCGCGATGCCCAGGTTCACGTAGTTGAACTGGACGATCTCCTGGTTGGCCTCGTCCCACCGGGCGTTGAGCGTCGGGTGGTTCCGCAGCGCGATCAGCACGGCCTTGGACACCAGCGTGAGCGGTGTGAGCTTGTAGCCGGCGAAGGCGCGGCTGGCCTTCAGCCGTGCCAGCAGCTCCATCGTGGGGGTGACGTCGATGGTCAGGAACTCCGTGACGTGTGGTGCGGTGAAGGCGCTGGCCACCATGGCCGCGGCCGTAAACTTGCGCACGCCCTTGATCGGGGTGCGGGTCTCCCGCTCGCCCCGGTCCTGGGCCGGCCCGGTCGCCTGCACCGGCGCACCGGCGGGCTCCCGGACCCCAAGTCCTTGCGCTGCCACCGGCAGGTCCCCGCCGCCGACGAAGTTCCGGACATCGTCCCGGGTGATGAGCCCGTGTTCCCCCGTGCCGGTCACGGCTTCGAGGTCGACGCCGAGATCCCTGGCCAGCTTGCGCACCGGCGGAGTGGACCGCGGACGCTCGCCCGGAGCCGTTACGGCAGGCTTGATGTCAGCCGGCTCGGCAGCACGGACCGGCGTCACGGGCTCGGCAGCACGGACTGGCGTCACGGGCTCGGCAGCGAGGACCGGCGCCCCCGCCGGGGCCGCGAACGTGCGGGCGCGGCGTGCGGGCCGGCCGGAGGCTTCCAGGACGGCGCCGTAGCCGACCAGGTTCGGCTCGCGCTTGCCGGATCCAGCCTCGGGTGCGGCTCCGCCGTCGTCGCCCTCAATCTCAAAAGAGACAATTGGCTTGCCGACTTCGACGACGGTGCCGGCCTGCTCGTGCAGGGCCGCCACCACGCCGGCGAACGGCGAGGGCAGTTCGACGACGGCCTTGGCCGTCTCCACCTCGGCGATGATCTGGTTGAGGGTCACGGTGTCCCCGACGGCGACCTTCCAGGCCACGATTTCCGATTCGGTCAGTCCTTCGCCGAGGTCCGGCAGCCTGAATTCCTTGATCATGGTGGCGCTCATCCTTCCAGCCCGCTGAGGGAGTTGGGGCGGCCCAGGGCACGGTCGACGCCGTCGAGAATCCTGTCGAGGCCCGGCAGGTGGTGCATTTCCAGCTTGGAGTACGGGTACGGAACGTCGAAGCCGGTCACCCGGACGGGGGCGGCTTCGAGGTGGTAGAAGCAGCGTTCGGTGATGCTCGCGGCAACCTCGGCGCCGAGTCCGCCGGACTGGCCGGCCTCGTGCGTGATGACCAGACGGCCGGTCTTGCGGACCGAGGCCTCCAGGGTCACGAAGTCCAGCGGGGCCAGTGACCGGAGGTCGATGACTTCAACCGACACGCCTTCGTCCGCCGCGGCGAGGGCGGCGTCCCGGGCGGTCTTGACGAGCGGGCCGTACGCCACGAGGGTGACGTCCTTGCCCTCGGTGACCACTCGGGCCTTTTCCATCGACAAGGCGGCGGCGAGGTCGCTGGACTCGTCCACCTCGCCCTTGTCGTGGTAGCGCCGCTTGGGCTCGAAGTACAGGACGGGATCGTCGGAGGCGATGGCCTGCTGGATCATCGTGTAGGCGTCCTGGGGGTTGGAGACGCTGATGACGCGCAGCCCCGAGGTGTGGGTGAAGTAGGCCTCGGGCGATTCGGAGTGGTGTTCCGGGGAGCCGATGCCGCCGCCGAACGGGACGCGGATGGTGATGGGCATCTTGACCGCGCCCTGGGTGCGGTAGTGCATCTTGGCGACCTGGCTGACGATCTGGTCGAACGCGGGGTAGATGAATCCGTCGAACTGGATCTCCACCACCGGCCGGTAGCCGCGGTAGGCCAGGCCGACGGCGGTGCCCATGATGCCGGATTCGGCCAGCGGCGTGTCCACGACGCGGTGCGTGCCGAAGTCTTTCTGCAGTCCGTCGGTGACGCGGAACACGCCGCCGAGGGCGCCGATGTCCTCCCCCATCAGGATTACCTTGGGATCGTTTTCGAGGGACTTGCGCAGGCCCGAATTGATGGCTCGGGCAAAGGTCATCTGCGTCATCAGCGTGCACCTTCTTCAGAAGCGGCTTCTGCGGGATCGCCGAAGGAAGCCAGGTAGCGGGAGTAGTGGTCCTGCTGGCGGTCCAGCCAGGAGTTGGGCGTGCTGTAGACGTGCTTGAAGATGTCCAGCGGCTGCGGCTCGGGCATGTTGATGGTTCCGGCCCGCAGATCTTTGGCCACCGCGTCGGCTTGAGCTGCGACGGCGGCCTCAAAGTCCGCGGTCAGCAGTCCCTTGCGCTCCAGCAGCGCTTTCAGCCGGCTGATCGGGTCCTTGGCGGCCCAGTCCTCAAGCTCGTTGGCATCCCGGTAGCGGGTGGGATCATCCGCCGTCGTGTGCGGGCCCATCCGGTAGGTGACAGCCTCGATGAAGGTGGGTCCGCCGCCGTGCCGCGCACGGTCCAGCGCGATGCGGGTGGCTGCCATGACGGCGAGGACGTCGTTTCCGTCCACCCGCATGCTGGGGATGCCGAAGCCGGAGGCCCGGTCCGCAAGCTGAATATGGGACTGCAGCCGGACGGGTTCCGAAATGGCCCAGTGGTTGTTCTGGCAGAAGAAGACCACCGGCGCCTGGAAGCTCGCAGCGAAGACCATGGCCTCGTTCACGTCGCCCTCGCTCGTGGCGCCGTCGCCGAAATAGGCCACCGCGACGGCGTCGGCGCCGTCGTTCTGGATGCCCATGGCATAGCCGGTGGCGTGCAGGCTCTGCGCGCCGATGATGATCTGCTGGGTGGCGACGTTGACCGTGAACGGGTCCCAGCCGGCGGACGCGTTGCCCCGCCAGGCGCGGACCAGGTCCTCCGGCTTCACTCCCCGGCAGTAGGCGACACCGTTGTCGCGGTAGCTGGGGAAGACAAAGTCGTCCTCGCGCAGCGCGCGGGCCGAGCCGATCTGGGATGCTTCCTGGCCGAGCAGCGGCGGCCAGAGGGCGAGTTCGCCCTGCCGCTGGAGGGCCGTGGCCTCGGCATCGATCCGCCGGATGACCACCATGTCCTCATAGAGCGAGCCAAGCTGCTCGTCACTGACGTCCTGGAGCCAGGCATCGAACTCCGGATGACTGATGCGCTCACCCGCCGGAGTGATGAGCTGGACGAGATCGCCGCCCGTCCGCCTCGCTGAATTTTCACTGTTCCCGGGGCCCCCGGCGGAAATGCCGCCCTTGCCCGCGTCGTCGGTAAACACTGTTGTCCGCACCTTCTGACGTCGTCTGACCGGGGCTCGCAGGACTCGTGATCCCGCGGCGCGCCAGCCGCCCGGGCGCCGTTGCCCCGGATATTTGTGACCCTACTCACAATGCTCATCGGGCACAACTACCCTCAAAATTATTGAGCAGTATGCACTGTTTGACGGTCAGCGACCGTGCTAATCTTGCGCATTATGCAACCTTTGGATGGCACTGACACTCGCCTGCTTTCGGCCATGGCGCAGGACCCCCGGCGGACCGTGGTTGCCCTGGCCCAAAAGCTCGGATTGTCGCGCAATACGGTCCAGGCCAGGATGGCGCAGCTGGAGAAGAAGCACGTGTTCCTGTCCTTCGAGCGACGCATCAATCCGGCGTCCCTGGGGTACCCGCTGATGGCATTCATTTCCGTCCATGTCCAGCAGCAGAAGCTGGGCCCCTTGGCGGTGGAGCTTGCCGGCATTCCGGAAATCCTGGAAGGCTACGGCCTGACGGGCTCGGCCGATCTGCTCCTGCGGGTTGTGGCGCTGGACGCCGAGGACCTGTTCCGGATCAACGGCAAAATCCTGGCCTGCGACGGTGTGGACCGGACCGACACCGCACTGGCGATGGGTGAGCTGATCCCGTTCCGGATCCAGCCCCTGCTCGAACGCGGATCCGCCGAAAACTGACCAGCACCGCCGCCCGGCTGTTAGGCGTCAGCGGCCTGCGCCGATGATGTGCTTTTGTGCCCTGTGCGGTGGGGAGCCGCGGCGCTAGGCTGTGTCCGTTGGGGTCCCCGCCGGGTCCGCAGACGCGACCCTGCATAACGGGCAGTGGCTGTCTCGGCTGCCGGAAAGGCTGGAACAGTGAGCAGTCCAGAGGAACCGCACCGCCTGGTGCCGCCGCAGCCCGGGCATGAACCGTCGGCAGGTCACCCCCCTGCCGGGCAGCCTCCCATTCCCTACTATGCGGCCCCGTCCTATCCTGCCCAGTCCGGTCCACCCGGATCGGGAACGGCACCCGCCTATCCCCCGCCGGCCAGCGCCGCAACGGCGCCCGCCTATCCCCCGCCCGCCTATCCCCCGCCTGCCGCCGGAGCGGTGCCCTACGGGAGACCGGGACGGCCGCCGCGGAAAAAGAGCCGCAAAGCCCTGTGGATCGTGCTGGGGATCCTCGGCACTCTCCTGCTGGTGGTGACGGTCGGTGGCGTCATCCTGATCAACGTGGTGGGCGGAGCCACGAACCAGGCCCGTGGCCTCGCGGACGATTTCACCAGGTTGATCATCGCCGGCGATGTCACGAACGCCTATGAAAACTACTTGGACCCGGCCCTCAAGGAGAAGCTGTCGCAGGAGGAGTTCACCCTCGGGGTGCAAGGCCTGGGGCTGGACGGCAGCTGCAAACCGATCTATTCCAGCGTCAACGTCAGGTCCAAGGACGGGTCCAACTCGGCCGACGTCGCCGGCTCCATCGACTGCGACACCAAGAGAGTGGAGCTGGTCTACCGGTTCGAGGGCCTGCAAGAGCTGAAAATGGTCAGCATTCGGCTGCGCCCGCAGAGCTGACCTCCGGGATCGGGCGACGGGCCCGCATTACAGGGGAGCTCCCGTGCTGCTGCACGGGAGCTCCCCTGTGATGGAACACGGCCCGGCGCCCGATCAGGCGCGCGGAATGCCGGCCGCCTAGTGGCTGGTGGCCTTTTCGGCACCCACACCGGTCAGGGAACGGACCTCCATTTCGGCCTGCTTCGTGACATCTTCCTTCCGCTTGTCCAGGACCGTGCCGAGCCAGCCCAGGAAGAACGCAAGCGGAATGGAGACGATGCCCGGATTGCTCAGCGGAAAGACCGCGAAGTTGGCGCCGGGGATCATCGACGTCTTGGCGCCCGAGACCACCGGGGAGAGCGCAATCAAGATGATGGCGGCGGACAACCCGCCGTACATGCTCCACAGGGCGCCGCGGGTGGTGAACCGGCGCCAGAACAGCGAGTAGAGGATGGTCGGAAGATTGGCCGAGGCCGCCACGGCGAAGGCGAGCGCCACGAGGAACGCGACGTTCTGTCCGTTGGCGAAGATGCCGCCGGCGATGGCCAGCAGTCCGATCACCACGACGGTGCGGCGGGCCACCTTGACCTCGGTGGCGGCGTCGGCCTTGCCCTTGGCGATCACGCTGGCGTAGATGTCGTGCGCGAAGGATGCCGCCGCGGTAATGGTGAGGCCGGCGACGACGGCCAGGATGGTCGCGAAGGCCACTGCCGAGATGAAGCCCAGGAGCAGCGGGCCGCCGAGGTGGAAGGCGAGCAGCGGCGCGGCCGAGTTGACGCCGCCCGGAGCAGCCTTGATGGTGTCGGCGCCCACCAGCGCCGCGGCGCCGTAGCCCAGCACCAGGGTGAAGAGGTAGAAGATGCCGATCAGCCAGATGGACCACACCACGGACTTGCGGGCTTCCTTGGCTGTGGGGACGGTGTAAAACCGCATGAGCACGTGCGGCAGGGCTGCGGTGCCGAGAACGAGGGCCAGGGCGAGGGACATGAAGTCCAGCTTGGAGGTCTCGGTCTTGCCGTACTGCAGTCCCGGGTTGAGCAGGTTCGGGTTGCCCGAGGTTTCCACCGCCCCTCCCAGCAGGTCGGAGAGATTGAAGCCGTAGATCGCGAGGACCCAGAAGGTCATCACGGCGGCCCCGGCGATCAGGAGCATGGCCTTGATGATCTGCACCCAGGTGGTGCCCTTCATACCCCCGATCAGGACGTACATGATCATCAGGGCGCCGACGACGACGATTACCAGGGCTTGTCCGCCCCAGTCGCTGATGCCCAGCAGCAGCGAAATGAGGCTGCCGGCACCGGCCATCTGGGCCAGCAGGTAGAAGAAGCAGACGGCCAGGGTAGAGATGGCGGCCGCGATGCGCACGGGACGTTGCTTGAGCCGGAAGGAGAGCACGTCGGCCATGGTGAACTTGCCGGTGTTGCGGAGCAGCTCCGCGACGAGGAGCAACGCGACAAGCCATGCGACGAGGAAGCCGATGGAGTACATGAAACCGTCGTAGCCATTGATGGCGATGGCGCCGGTAATGCCCAGGAACGATGCCGCGGAGAGGTAATCACCGGCGATCGCGGTGCCGTTCTGCGGGCCGGTGAAGGAACGCCCGGCGGCATAGTAGTCGGCCGCCGTCTTGTTGTTGCGGCTGGCCTTGATCACGATCACCATGGTGATCGCGACGAACACGGCGAAAATTCCCATGTTCAGCAGGGTGGTGTCTTTGAGTGCGGCGACGTTGACCGCGGGGACTGTGAGTGTCATTTGGCTGTCCGTCCTGCCTGGTTGCCGTGTTTGTCGAATTCGTGGCCTTCGATTTCACCGCGGATTTCGGCGGCAATCGGGTCCAGCTTGCGGTTCGAGTAGCTGACGTACCATGCGGTGATGGCGAACGTGGAAATGAACTGCAGCAGGCCCAGAATCAGGCCGACGTTGATGTTGCCCCAGACCTTGATGGACATGAATTCCACCGCATAGTCGGCCAGCAGGACATAGGCGAAGTACCACAGCAGGAATGCAATGGACAGCGGGAAGACAAAGCTGCGGTGACGTTTGCGCAGTTCCTGGAACTGTTCCGTCGCTTGGACTTCCTTGAAGTCCACGGCCGCCGCTGCGTCCGTTTCCTGGGCGTCGTGACCCATCGGTTCCTCCTCATTGAGACTGGCGAGTCGCCCCGCCGGCTGCCGTGGGCTTCGGGAACAACCCATCCCGCCGGTGTGACTGCAATCACTGTGCGCCGAGCGGTGCGTCCGGTTCCAGATCCTGCCCCTTCCGGGTCGCTCAACGGTCCCCATGCTGCGCCAAACGGCGCCTCGGGGAGCCTGGCCGGGTTCCATTTGGGTGCCCCCGCCTTCAACGCCGGCAGGCGCCGCACCGACGGTAGGCTGGCATCATGCCGGACTCTCCCCTCTTCACCGCCGCCGCCGTCGCGGTGATCGCCATGGCGATTGCGGTGGTGGTCGCCGTGGGACTGAAAGTCCTTCGTTCCTTCCGGGACCTCGGCACGGACGCGGAGCGGGCCACGTACAAGACGCTCCACGCCGCATCCCGTGCCGGCCAGTACCTGCGGACGGGCCTGAACCCGGCCGGTGCGGCCAAGGCCAGCCGGCAGCTGCGCACCATCCTGGGCTGCGATGCCCTTGCCATTACCGATACCACGGGTGTGCTCGCGTGGGACGGCGCCGGCGAGGAGCTCAGGCCGGCCCTGATGGGGCTCGCGTCCAGGGTGCTCGACGGCGGCCACCTCGCCGTCATTCCGGCGGGCGAGCTGGTGCTGCTCGCCGCCGGCGAAGGCGGCCGGGCGCTAACTCCCGAGGTGGAGCGCGCCGTCGTGATCGCCCCGATCAAGGCCGGGGCCCGGATTGTCGGGGTGGTGGCGGCCTTCGCCCCGGCCGCAGGAGCCGGCTTGGTCCGTGCCACCGGCGAGGTTGCCGACTGGGTGGCCACCCAGGTGGAACTTGCCGAACTCGACGTCAACCGCACGCTCCTGATGGAGGCGGAGGTCCGGGCCCTCCGCGCCCAGATCAGCCCGCACTTTATCTACAACTCGCTCAACGCGATCGCGTCCTTCATCAACACAGATCCGGTACGGGCGCGGGAACTCGTGGTGGAGTTCGCCGATTTCACCCGCTACTCCTTCCGCCGCCACGGCGACTTCACCACCCTGGCCGAGGAACTGCGCTGCATCGACCGTTACCTGCTCCTGGAGCGGGCCCGGTTCGGGGACCGGGTCCAGGTGAGCCTGCGGATCGCTCCGGAGGTGCTGAGCACGGTGATCCCCTTCCTGAGCCTGCAGCCCCTGGTGGAAAACGCCGTCGGGCACGGCCTGGAGGCCAAGGAGGGCCCGGGCCACATCTCCATCACGGCGAACGACTCGGGCGCGTTCGCCGAAGTGACGATCGAGGACGACGGCGTGGGCATGGACCCGGAGCAGCTGCGTTCCGTCCTTGCCGGGCACAGCGACGGCGAGCACGTGGGCCTGCGCAACGTCGACGCCCGGCTGCGGCAGGTCTACGGTGACGACCACGGCCTCGTGATCGAGACGGCGCCCGGCGAGGGCACCCTGATCACCATGCGCATCCCCAAGTCCCAGCCCCTGCACGACTCCTGATCGCGGCCCGGCTCACCGCCTGACCGGAACGGGAGGTGGCTGCCTTCGGCCTTCCCTGCGCCCTGCCGGGCTGAGGCCTGAGCCGGTCAAAATGCCTGCGGCAGTACGCTTGAGCCATGATAAATGTCCTCGTCGCCGACGACGAGCTCCCCGCCGTCGAGGAACTGGCCTTCCTGCTTGGCAGGGACGACCGGATCGGTGCCATCCACCGGGCGTCCTCGGGCGCCGAGGCCCTGCGGGCCCTCGAAGCCGAGGACGTCGACGCCGTCTTCCTTGACATCCACATGCCGGCACTGTCCGGGCTGGACATCGCCCGGGCCATTTCCCGCAGCGCCCGTCCGCCCGCCGTGGTCTTCGTGACCGCGGACGAGGACTGCGCGCTGGAAGCGTTCGAGCTCGCGGCCGTGGACTATCTCCTGAAACCCGTGCGCGCGGAGCGGCTCGCAAAGTCGATTGGGCGCATCAGCGAACTGCTCAAGGACGGCACCCCGGCGACAGAGATGATCACTGTGGACCTCGGCGGGACCACCAGGATGATCCGGCGCGACGACGTCACCTACGTCCAGGCGCAGGGCGACTACGCCCGGCTGCACACCGCCGATGCGAGCTACCTCATCAGGGTTCCGCTGGCCGACCTCGAACAGCAGTGGGCCGACGCCGGATTCCTGCGCATCCACCGCTCCTACCTGGTCGCGCTGAGCCACGTCGGCCAGATGAAGCTCGCCGCGGCGCGGCCCAGCGTCACCGTGGCCGGGGCCGAGCTTCCCATCAGCCGCCGGCATCTGCCGGCCGTCCGGGAAAAGCTCGAAGCAACCCGCATCCGGCCGCAGGCATGACCCGGGTCCGCGTCACGGCGCCGCGCAGCGCCACGGCAGGCAGCGTGAATGCAGGCAGCATCACACCGGGCAGCCTCACACCGGGCAGCGTCGCACAGTACAGCCCCGCCCCGGCCGGCGGCCGTTCCGCGGCGGCCTCCCGCGAAGCGGAGGAGGAATCCGACGCCGGCCAGCTGTTCGTCCGCTCGCTCATCCGGTCCCAGCTCCGGCTGGGCCTCGTGGTGGCCCTGGGTTTCCTGCTGATTCTCTTCGCCTTCCCGCTCATGCTGGGGCTGGTCCCGGGCCTGGCGGACTCCACAATCGCCGGCCTCCCCTTCGACTGGGTCCTGCTCGGTGCCGGGATCTATCCCGTGATCGGTCTCAGTGCCTGGCTGTACGTCCGGACCGCGGCAAGGAATGAGGCCCGCTACCGGGACCTCGCCGGCGACAAATGAGGCAACTGCTGAGAGGCCCGGACGGCGGCCGCGCAAAGTTCCGGGCGGGCGGAACGTGAACCCCGTCGTCGGGGTGGCCGCCGTCGCCGCCGTCTCGCTGGCCACGGCCGTCATCGGTTTCTACGGCCTGCGGGTCTCGCGCACCACCGGGGACTTCTACGTCGCGTCCAGGACGGTCAAGCCGTGGTGGAACGCCTCGGCGATCGGCGGCGAGTATCTTTCCGCCGCGAGCTTTCTGGGCGTCGCCGGGTTGATCCTGCTCTCCGGCACCGACGCCTTGTGGTATCCGGTGGGCTACACGGCCGGGTACCTGATGCTGCTCCTGTTCGTCGCCGCTCCCCTGCGCCGCTCGGGCGCGTACACGATTCCGGATTTCACCGAGGCGCGCCTCGATTCGCGTGCCGTCCGCCGCGTCACAAGCCTGGTGGTGGTCCTGGTCGGCTGGCTCTACATCGTCCCGCAGCTCCACGGCGCCGCCCTGGCCATCCGGATCACCACGGGCCTGCCGGCGTGGGTGGGCCCGGTGGCGGTGGTCGCCGTCGTCTGCATCACCGTGGTGGCGGGCGGGATGCGCTCCATCACGTTCGTCCAGGCGTTCCAGTACTGGCTCAAGCTGACCGCGCTGGCGGTGCCCATCGTGTTCATGCTGCTGGTGCTGGGCGGCACCAACGCCCCGGCCGCGGCCCCGGCGGTGAACCCGACGGCGGTGGCGCCGACGGGTCCCTATCAGATCATTTCGCTGCTGGTGGCCCTGCTCTTTGGAACCCTGGGGCTGCCGCACGTGCTGGTCCGCTTTTACACGAATCCGGACGGGCAGTCCGCCCGGCGGACCACGCTGATTGTCCTGGGCCTGCTTTCCGTCTTCTACCTGTTCCCGACCGCGTACGGCATGCTGGGCCGGGTGTTCGCCGCCGACCTCGCTCAGAGCGGCCAGGCCGATGCCCTGGTGCTTCTTCTCCCCGGCCGGGTGGTCGGCGGGGCGGCCGGGGACCTGTTGACTGCGCTGGTGGTGGCCGGCGCGTTTGCGGCGTTTCTGTCCACGACGTCGGGCCTGGTGGTCTCGCTCGCGGGTGTGATCAGCCAGGACGTGTTCGGCGGGAGCGTGCGCGGTTTCCGGCTGGCCGCGCTGGTCTCGGCAATCGTTCCGCTGGGACTCGCCTCCATGACCGAATCGCTGGCACTGGCCGGCAGCGTGGGGCTCGTGTTTGCCTTTACCGCGTCCACGATCTGCCCGGTCCTGCTGCTGGGCATCTGGTGGCGCGGCCTGACGGATGCCGGCGCGATTGCCGGCATGGCGACCGGAGGCCTGCTCTGCGGCGGCGCGATGGTGGCCGGCTCGGTGCTGGGTGCGGCCCTGACACCGTCGTGGCTTGCGCAGCCCGCCGCGTGGACGGTGCCCGCCGCGTTTGCCGCCACAGTCCTGGTGTCGCGGGCGACGCGGGGCCGGGTGCCTCGGACGATGACGCGGCTCATGACCCGGCTGCACACTCCGGAGCGGCCGCTCGCGACGGAGCGCTGAGCAGGCGAGGGACTAGTCGATGGCCGCCATGAGTTCAACGGCCCGCTCGAGGAACGCGTCGACCTGGCTTTCCTCGTAGCCGTCCCGGCCCACGGCCGGGCGGAACACGGCGCGCCGGACGTTGTCCACGCTCAGCGGCTGGTCCTCCTCGAGGTAGCCGATCAGCTCGCGGCAGAGATCGTCCACGTCGGTGGTGTTGTAGCTGCGGACCTTGGGCTTGGTCGGGCGGCGGAAGCGCTGGCCGTCCGGGCGGTGCAGGCGCCCGCGCAGGACGCCCGCGAGCCGGCCGATTTCGCGCAGCCAAGCTTCCTCGCCGCGTTCGGCGACCAGATCGTCGCGTTCCAGCCGGGCGAGGGCGTCCTCCAGCCGGTCCAGCGCGGCATCCACGCCGGCCGCGGCGTAGCCGCCCTTGACGGGATCGAAGCAGACCGCGCGGACGTCGGAGCTCTTGATGGCCCGTCCGGCGTGGCTCGGAGCTTCGAACGACACCCGCGCGCGCTGCAGGAAATCATCGACCTGCTTGGCGTTGTAGCCATACTGGTTCCGCTGCACGCGGTCAAAAGACGCAGGAATCTGCCGTTGAATGTCCACTGTCACTTTGTTCCTTTGATGCCGTTCGGCTGGATTGCTCGGCACCATTCTAAGCGCCGGGATTGCTGGTTGGGATGCGCCTTACGCGCCAGCGACGGCCGAGAACAGGATGAACGCCACCGGGGAGGCGAAAACGATCGAGTCCAGGCGGTCCATGACGCCTCCGTGGCCGGGGAGGATGCTGCTCATGTCCTTGATGCCGAGTTCACGCTTGACCATGGATTCGGCAAGGTCGCCGGTCGTGGCGGCCGCCACCATGCCCACGGCCAGTATGACGCCGACCCACCACGGCTCATGCAGCACGAAGACAGTGGCCAGTACGCCGATCAGGACCGCCCCGACGATGGAACCGGCAAACCCCTCCCAGGTCTTTTTGGGGCTGATCTTGGGGGCCATCGGATGCTTGCCGAGGGAGGCACCCACGAGGTAGCCGAAGGTGTCGTTGGCAACCACCAGGAGCAGCAGGGTCGCGATCTGCCAGGCGCCCTGCGGGATGACCCCGCCGGGCCACAGGCCGAACGGCGTCTGGCCGTCATCAGTGTGCAGCAGCAGCGCCGCGAAGCTAATCAGGAACGGCACCCACGAGAGCGCGAAAACCCCGGCGAAGATGCTGCGCGCCGATCCGGCGGCGCCTTCAACGGTCCGCCACAGAAGCACCGCGACGCTACTGGCGAGCATGGTGAAAAGCAGGCTCTCGAGGCCGCCGAAGTAGGCGGCGACCGGCATGACCACACTGCCGACCAACACCGGAATGATGGGCAGGCGGGTACCCGCGGCCTCAAGTGCTCGGAAGATTTCCCAGACACCAAAGATCGCGAAGGTGGCGGTCACCAGGACGAAGCCGAGCGGAAGGAACAGCAGGCCGCCCAGTACACAGACGAGCATGCCCACCCCCACCACCGTGGCGGCGGGCAGGTTCCGACCCGCTTTGGGCGTCGGATTCCCGCGCTGTTTCCCCCGTCTCCGGACGCGCGGGCCGGAGGACTCTTGAGCCTGATTCATCAGACCTCGAGCAGCTCAGCTTCCTTGCGCTTGAGCAGCTCGTCGATCCCGTCAACGTGCGCCTTGGTCATGGCGTCGAGTTCCTTCTCGCCGCGTGAGCCTTCGTCCTCGCCGGCTTCGCCGTCCTTGACCAGCTTGTCCAGCGTTTCCTTGGCCTTTCGGCGGATGTTGCGGATGGACACCTTCGCGTCCTCGCCCTTGGACTTGACGATCTTGACGTATTCCTTGCGCCGTTCGCTGGTCAGCTCGGGGATGGTGATCCGGATGACGTTGCCGTCGTTGGAGGGGTTGGCGCCCACTTCGGAGTCGCTCAGGGCTCGTTCGATATCCCGCAGGGCCGTCTTGTCGTACGGGGTGACGAGGATGGTGCGGGCGTCCGGAACCGCGAAGGAAGCCAGCTGCTGCAGCGGCGTCGGGGTGCCGTAGTACTCGACCACAACCTTGTTGTACAGGCCCGGCGTCGCGCGGCCGGTCCGGATCGAGGCGAAGTCTTCCTTGGCTACCTCAACTGCCTTGTCCATCTTGTCCCCGGCTTCGAGCAAGGTATCTTCGATCACGGTCTCTCCTCAGAAATTGGTGCGTCCCGGCGGCCGGGGCGCGGCACGTTTTTCTTGTGCGCCTGTGTCGTCCGCCTGGCGCGTGTGCTTTCCGCCTGGCGGCGGATAGGTCCTGAAAACATCCTAGCCGTTGCTAGGGGGTGACGACGGTGCCCAGGTCTTCGCCGCGGATGGCGCGGGTGACATTGCCCTCGCCTTCCATGCCAAAGACCACCATGGTGAGGTTGTTGTCTTTGCACATGGTCATGGCGGTCTGGTCCATCACGCGGATGTCGCGGCGGAGGGCGTCGTCGTAGCTGAGGCGGTGCAGCTTCTCCGCCGTCGGGTCCTTCTTCGGATCAGCGGTGTAGACGCCGTCGACTCCGCTCTTGGCCATCAGGACGACGTCGGCGTGGACCTCCATGGCGCGCTGGGCCGCAACGGTGTCCGTGGAGAAGTAGGGCAGGCCGGCGCCGGCGCCGAAGATGACAACGCGGCCCTTTTCCATGTGGCGGATGGCGCGGCGGGGAATGTACGCCTCGGCGACCTGGCCCATGGTGATGGCGCTCTGCACCCGGGTCTCCACGCCTGCCTGTTCCAGGAAGTCCTGGAGGGCCAGGCAGTTCATGACGGTTCCGAGCATGCCCATGTAGTCGGCGCGGGAACGGTCCATGCCGCTTTGGGACAGTTCGGCCCCGCGGAAGAAGTTGCCTCCGCCGACGACGATTGCGACTTCGACGTCGGGGACAGCGGCCGCGATCTGCTTGGCCACGCCACGGACGGTATCCGGGTCAACGCCAAGTTTTCCGCCGCCGAAGACCTCGCCGGAGAGCTTCAAGAGGACGCGGCGCCTGTTCTTCTTTGGCTGGGCTGAAGTGTTGACGGTTTCCATGGTGCCTTCCCGTTGGTGAACTCTGAGTTAGGTTATCGTGCTGGGCGCCCGAGGCGGCATTCCGGCTGTGGCCGGAACGGATACCTCGTGCGTGCATGCAAAAGGGGTGGCCACCGTGGTGGCCACCCCCTTAGCGTGTCTGACTAGTGTCTGACAGGTGTCTGACTAGGAACCGACGCGGAAGCGTGCAAACGCGGTGCCCTTGACGCCGGCCTCTTCGAGGATCTGCGCGACAGACTTCTTCGCATCCTTGGCGAATGCCTGGTCGAGGAGGACCTCGCCCTTGTAGAAGCCAGTGACACGGCCTTCAACGATCTTGGTCATTGCTGCTTCCGGCTTGCCCTCAGCCTTGGCAGTCTCCTCGGCGATGCGGCGCTCGGACTCGACGAGCTCGGCCGGCACATCTTCACGGGAGAGGTAGTTCGGGGACATCGCGGCGATGTGAACGGCGACGTCGTGGGCTGCGGTGGCAGCTGCTTCGCCTTCGCCGTCGACAGCGAACAGGACGCCGACCTGGGCCGGGAGATCCTTGGAGGTCTTGTGCAGGTAAGCGTCGACCGTAGCGCCCTCGATGCGGGAGATGCGGCGGACAACAACCTTTTCGCCCAGAACGGCGCCCTCTTCGATGACCACCTCGGACAGCGGCTTGCCGTCGACGTCGGTGGCGAGCAGGGTCTCGAGGTCGGCGGCGCCGGACTCGACGGCCACGGCCAGGACCTTGTCCGCCAGCTGGATGAACTTGTCAGCCTTGGCGACGAAGTCGGTCTCGCAGTTGACTTCGATCATCACGCCGACGCCGTTGGCGACCTTGGCGGCAACCAGGCCTTCAGCGGTGGAGCGGCCTTCGCGCTTCGTGGCGCCCTTGAGCCCCTTGATGCGGATGATTTCGATGGCCTTCTCGGCGTCACCGTTGGCTTCGTCAAGAGCCTTCTTGACATCCATCATGCCGGCGCCGGTGCGCTCGCGCAGAGCCTTGATATCAGCGGCAGTGTAGTTCGCCATGTGAACCCCTCTGTCTAGAAATTTATGTGGTGTACGGACCGACAGGACGGCTGCTCACCCAGTGAGCGGCCATCCTGTCGGTACCCCTTGTGCGCCGGAGCGCATGCGGGGAGATCCAGATTTACTTGTGTGACTACTTGGCTTCGTCGGCGGCCGGTGCTTCTTCAGCAGCCGGTGCTTCTTCAGCCGGAGCGGCGTCGGCGGCCGGAGCTTCAGCAGCGGGTGCCTCAGCGGCGGGAGCTGCAGCAGCTTCAGCCTTGTTGCCTTCGAGAAGCTCGCGCTCCCACTCGGCCAGCGGCTCTTCCGGTGCTTCCGTGGTGCCGGTGGCGCGCTGGTTACGGGCGATGAGGCCCTCAGCAACGGCGTCGGCGACAACGCGGGTCAGCAGGTTCACGGAGCGGATGGCGTCGTCGTTACCCGGGATCGGGAAGTCGACTTCGTCAGGATCGCAGTTGGTGTCCAGGATGGCCACAACCGGGATGTTCAGCTTCTTGGCTTCGTCGACAGCAAGGTGTTCCTTCTTGGTGTCAACGATCCACAGCGCGGACGGCGCCTTGGTCAGGTTGCGGATACCACCGAGGTTGGTTTCCAGCTTGGTCAGTTCGCGGCGAAGGAGCAGCAGCTCCTTCTTGGTGTATGCAGAACCGGCGACGTCGTCGAAGTCGATCTCTTCCAGTTCCTTCATGCGCTGGATGCGCTTGGAGACGGTCTGGAAGTTGGTGAGCATACCGCCGAGCCAACGCTGGTTGACGTACGGCTGGCCAACGCGGGTGGCCTGTTCAGCGATGGATTCCTGCGCCTGCTTCTTGGTGCCGACGAAGAGAACGGTGCCGCCGTGTGCAACGGTGGCCTTCACGAACTCGTATGCACGGTCGATGTAGGACAGTGACTGCTGCAGGTCAATGATGTAGATACCGTTGCGCTCCGTGAAGATGAAACGCTTCATCTTCGGGTTCCAACGGCGGGTCTGGTGTCCAAAGTGGACGCCGCTGTCAAGCAGCTGGCGCATAGTTACGACGGGCATGCCGACGCTCCTTCCGGCAGGTCATTCATGAGAGAGCCCATGGCTCTCTTACCCTGCCAATAGTTGACGGTTATTTAGCAAGCACCCGGGACGGGCGTCGCTCCTGGCATCCACCGCGCTTCCCATCCGTTCCGCATGGACATGCCATGTGGGCCGGACCGCAGGAGGCGCAGTCCTCCGCACCGGAAGTTTGAGGCTTCTTATGTGGAGGGCTGGATACGCGTAGTCAGCTGCTGCTCCCCCGCACCCCTGAATGAGGTGTGCCGGCTTGAACGACTCCGATTACCGCGACGATGATCAGGGCGAGTATCAAGACCTAAATCTGGACACAAGTCAGGTCAACGACCGCGGCGATTATGCGGCGAACAAGCGTGAGGGCACAGCAAACTGCTCCACCAAGTGTACTACAGCGGCCCCGCCGGGAAGGACCGCTTCCCCTGGGCGGCGGGACGGCGGCGGACGCTTATCCACATAGCCGTCACGTGCGGTTCCGGCCGGTGGGCTGGAGCGGCAGGGTGGGGGCATGAAGATCCCCGCCTGCCTGGCCGCACTGCTCCTCATGCTCTGGCCTGTCACCGCAGATTCGGCCCCCGCGGCCCGCGGTCCCTCAGCTTTCGCCGGGGCCGCCGTCCCCGCGGATCCTGCGGTCTCGGCATCCAGCGTCCGGAGCTCGCCGGGAGCAGCCGGGGTTCCGGCACCGGACTGGAGCTGGCCGCTCCGTCCACGGCCAGCCGTTCTGCGCGCCTTCGATCCCCCGGCCAGGCCGTGGCTCAGCGGGCACCGCGGGGTCGATGTCGAGGCCGCCGACGACGGCGCCCCGCTCGTCTCGCCGGCAGCGGGGAAAGTCAGCTTTGTCGGGATCGTGGTGGACCGGCCGGTCATCACGGTGGACCACGGCAACGGCCTTCGCAGCAGTTTCGAGCCGGTGGCGAGCGCTCTGAGGGTCGGGGCCGTTGTGGCTGCGGGCGACGTCCTGGGACAGGTGCAGACCGGGCACTGCGGCCCGGCGCCGCCCTGCCTGCATTGGGGCGTCCGCCGGGGCGACGAGTACGTGAATCCGCTGGCATTCGTCATGGATTTGAGGCCGTCCGTCCTGCTCCCGCCCCTCGAGACTGGCCCAGGGTGACCAGGCCGCCGAGACGTGCCTCTAGACGATCGCGGAAATCCCGGTGATCGCACGGCCCGTCACGAGGGTGTTGATTTCGTGGGTGCCCTCGTAGGAGTAGATGGCTTCGGCGTCGGCAAACACCTTGGCCATCTCGAAGTCGGTCACGATCCCGTTGCCGCCGAGGATGCTCCGGCCCAGAGCGACACTTTCGCGCATGCGTGCAGTCGTGAAGGCCTTGGCGAGGGCGGACTGTTCATCCTTCGCCTGGCCGGCATCCTCCAGCTGGGAGAGCCTCACCATCATGCCCATGGAGCTGACCGTGTTGCCAAGGATCTGCACGAGCTGGCTCTGGACCAGCTGGAAGGAGGCAATGGGCCGGCCGAACTGACTGCGCTCCACCGCGTAACGGCGGGCTACGTCAAAGGCCGCGAGCTGCTGGCCCACTGCCTGCCAGGCCACGGCGAGCCGGGTGACTTTGAGGACCTTGTTGGTGTCGCGGAAGCTGTTGGCGTTGGCGAGTTTGAAGAAGTCCGGCACCACCACGTTCTCGAGGGTGATGTCGGCGTTCTGCACGGTGCGCATCGAGATCTTGTTTTCGATCTTCGTGGCGCTGTAGCCCTCGGTTTTGGTGTCGACCAGGAAACCCTTGACCTGGTTGTCGTCGACGTCCCGGGCGAAAATGACCACCCAGTCAGAGAATGTGGCGTTGCCGATCCAGCGCTTGGCCCCGTTGAGGATCCAGTTCCCGCCGTCCCGCCGCGCCGTGGTGCGCGTGCCGCCCGCGACGTCGGAGCCGCCGAGGGGCTCGGTCAGGCCGAAGGCGCCGATCTTCTTCAGCGAGTAGATGTCCGGGAGCCAGGCGTCCCGCTGCTCCTGGGAGGCAAGGGCTTCGATCGAGCCGGTGAAGAGTCCGTCGTGGACCCCCATGAACGTCGCGATCGAGGTGTCCGCGCGGGTGGCCTCGGCGTGCAGGATTCCGGCGAAGAGGTTCGAGTAGCCCTGCCTTTTGACCGGGCTGACGAGGTCGATTTCGGCAAGCTTCGGGATCAGCTCCATGGGGAACTCGGCGCGGTTCCAACAATCGACGGCGATCGGCTTGACCTCGCGGGCGAGGAACTCGCGGACCTCGGCCAGCCTGTCTTGCTCCTTGGCACTGAGAAGCTGCTCGAACGCGAAGAAGTCGCCGTCGGCGTAGGGCAGATTGTGGAAGTCGATTGCAGCTTTGGACATGATGTTCCTTCACTCGTGATCAGCGGTGATCAAAAGGGCGCGGGCTTCGCGCCTGCGTTATGTTACTCATCAGTAACTTACCGCAGGTCCGGGGTGCCCGCAACCGCGGGCGGGAACGAAAAAGGGAGCCCCGGCTGACGTGGGACGTCAGCCGGGGCTCCCGTGGGTGCGGGCCCGCATCCGGGGCCTCCGCGGAGGTGTAGGGCTACTCGGACTTGAACCGAGGACCTTAGGATTATGAGTCCCGCGCTCTAACCAGCTGAGCTATAGCCCCGTGCGCCCGGAACCAGACCTGGCCCGCGGGGCCGGACCGCTTCCGGGCAAAAACACTCTAGCAATACTAGACGCATCATGCGTGCACACTGCCACCGGCCGGCGGCCGGGCTAACTGCACCGTGAGCTTCGGCGCGGACCAGGCCCCGCCGGGCCGATTTCCTAGAGGACGAGGTCGTCGTAGCTCGCGCCCCGGTAGATGTCCTCGAAGGTCTGCAGCGTCCGCGCGATGCCGTGGCTCTCGACCATTTCACGGCTGGTCTTTCCCATCGCCTCGCGCTCGTCGGCGGGCAGCGAAAACACGAGCGACAGCTTGGCGGCAAGGTCATCGCTGTCATTGGGAGTGAAGAGGTAGCCGTTCTCCCCTTCCCGCACCAGGTGCGGCAACGCCATGGCGTTGGCCAACAGGACCGGCGTCGACGCCGACATCGCTTCCAGGGTCACGAGCGACTGAAGTTCCGCCGTCCCGGGCATGCAAAAGACATCGGCCGTGATGTACGCCTTGCGAAGGTCGGCGTCGCTGGCGAGGCCGAGGAACTTGACCCTGTCGGTCAGCCCCAGCCGGGCGACCTGGGCTTCGAGGGCCGGGCGGACTTCTCCCCCGCCGACGACTTCCAGGTGGATGTCCAGGTCCTTGGGCGTCTTGGCGAGAGCATCGATCAGTACGTCCACATGTTTCTCCTCGGCCAGCCGGCCGACGAAGAGGGCCGTGGGGCTGGCATGGCGTTCCACGGTTTCGTCGGGGCCAAGCTCGTAGGCGGCTGCGTCGATGCCGTTGGAGAGTGGCAGGACCTTGCGGAGGAAGGCGTGCTGGTGCATGGCTTTGGCGGCCAGGGGCGTCGGCGTGGTCACGACGTCGGCCTGGCCCATCACCTTGCCCATGTCTTTCCAGGAAATCCGGCCCACGACGTCTTTGAACCACTGCGGGAACGGCAGGAAGGGGTTGAGGTTTTCGGGCATGAAGTGGTTCGTCGCCACCACGCGGATGCCGCGCTTCACGGCCTCGTAGAGGACGTGCTCACCGATCATGTAGTGGCTTTGGATGTGCACCACGTCAGGCTGGATGCGGTCGAACAGCAGCCCGATCTCCTTTTTGATCTCCCAGGGGAAGGTGATCCGGAAATACTCGTGCGTGGGAACCGAATGGGAGCGCAGGCGGTGCACGGTGGCCTCGTCGCTGAACTCACTGAAGCTCGGGCCTTTGCCGGGACGGCAGGCAAGGACGTGCACGTCGTGTCCGCGGGCCGTCATCCCCTTGGCGAGACGGTAGCCGAACTGGGCGGCCCCGTTGACGTGGGGCGGGTACGTGTCAGCGGCAATCAGGATGGTCAGCGGTTGCTGGTTGTCGGACATGGTCACGTGGAGAGCTCCTGGTGGTCACTGTGCGGGCAGCTGGTTCGATGGCGGCCGGCTGGCGGCCGGCGCAGGTGCGCCGGGTCTGCAGCCGAAGTCTGGACTGACGCCCTAGGACCTACCCGCGGCCTTCCGCGCGTCCTTCTTGCGCTTGGTGACTTCCGGGTGGTGCCTGGAAAGGGCTATCACTCCCACGATAGCAAGGGATGCGGCCGTCCCCATGGCAATAGCCATCACCGGCTGTACGTCCGGACGCAGTTCGCCCAGGATCAGGATGCCGATCGCAATGCCGACAATGGGGTCGATCACGGTCAATCCGGCGATCACGAGGTCCGGCGGCCCGCCGGAATAGGCGTTCTGCACAAACCACGATCCCAGCACGCCGGCGGCAATAATCGCCACCACGCTGTACCACGGCACATTGAGCAGGAACCGCCCGTTCGGGTCGAGCAGGTGCCGGCCGATGATGCGGGTCAGGACAGCGACGAAGCCGAAGAGGACTCCGGCGCCCAGGATGTAAACAAAGGCGCTCATGCGGTGCCTGAACATGAGGGCGAGCGTTCCGAAGAGCCCCACCGCCAAGGCGAGCAGCAGCACGATGGTCAGCTCGTCCGAGGCGCTGACGTTGTGGTTCTCCTGGGTGACGTTGACGGCCAGCACGACGAACATCGCTGAACCCGTCACGCAGGCCGAGATCGCCACGACGGTGGCCCGGTTCATGCTCAGGCCCTGGTCCTTGGTGTTGACCACGGTGGTGATGACCAGGGCAATCGCGCCGATAGGCTGTACCACCGTCAAAGGCGCCATGACGAGGGCGACGGCGTTCATCGCCATCCCGACGCAGAGCAACATGAAGCCGAAGACCCAGCGCGGATTACGCACCAGCCGCAGCAGGCCATGGGTGCTCAAAGCCAGGCCACCGGTGTCGGCCTTGACAGCACTGCCCTGGCGCTGGGCGCCAAAGGCCAGGCAGAAGGCGCCAAGAACCGCAAGCAAAACCGCGAACCAAACCATCAGCGGGCGCCGCCGTCGTGGGCCCGCTGGTCCCTGCCCTTGCCGATGATGGCCCACACGTAGTTGTAGGCGGCAATCCAGTGCCCCACAAGGCCCAGGCCCAGGAAGATCCACGCGACCGTGGCGTAGACGTCCGCTGCGGGCACCGGCAGCTTGGACAGGACCAGCAGCGGCGTGCCCACCAGCAGCAGGCCGGTCCGGATCTTTCCGATGCGGCTCACCGGCAGGTCCGGGTGGCCGTGGAAGTAGAACAGTGACAGGGCCAGCAGCACCGCATCCGGGACAAGCAGCGCCGCCAGGTACCACCACTGGACGACGCCCGCGACCACGAGGGTCACGGCGACCGCGATCAGCGAGAGCCTGTCGGCAATGGGATCCATGACCCGGCCGAGGTTGGACATCTGGTTGAAGCGGCGGGCAATGTAGCCGTCAACCCAGTCGGTGCTGGCCATGACGGCGAGCACGAGGGCCGCGTAGCCGTACTTGTGCTCCGCGAGGACGAGCCAGATGAACAGCGGGACGCCGAGGAACCGCACCACGGTCAGGACATTGGGAACCGTGAAGACCGCATCGCGGTGAACGAGGGGCTGCCCGGGGCGGGCGCCAGCGCCGATGAACTTCATCGATTCCCCCTTTCCGTGGACGACAACGGTTTGGCGTTCAGCTTCAGGGGTCTGCCTAGCCCTTGATCAATTTGCGCACCAGGACCGCGAGTGCGGCCGCTGACGCTGCCAGCACCGCGAGGGGCCTCCAGCGCTGCTTGATCTGGCCGGCGAGGCCCGCGTCGGCCGACGTGGGCTGGTTGCCCGAAGCCTGGGCAGAGGAGCGGGCTGAGGAACGGAAACCCGCGATCTTGGCGTCGAGCCGTTCCTTGCCGTGCTGCAGCAGCGCCTGGGTGCCGGCCAGCAGGAGCGCGGCCTGGGTTTTGACGTCGAGTTCCCGGCCGAGATCGTCCCGCACGCCGGTGAGATGCGTGCGGCGCTCTTCCAGCCGGCGTCGGAGTTCGGCCTCCGTGGGGGCCGGTCCGAGGTCGGGCTGGGCTGCAATCTTGGCTTCCCGCTCCGCCTTCGCCTTGGCGGCCGCGGCTTCCTTGGCGGCTTTCGCGGCCTTGTACTGTTCTGAGTTCGGGTCCAGGACGGCCGCGTCGAAGGCCGAGCCCTCCTTGGCGATGCCAAGATCGTGCTTGAGCCCGCGGAGAGTGTCCTCAGGAACCAGCGGCATGGCAGCCTTGAACTTGTTCAGACCGATCAGCGCTCCGATCGCGGCGATGACCAGGCACACGGCGCAGACCAGCAGCGCAGCGAGCCAGGCCGGCATGATCGTCGCCAGACCCATGATCGCGGCAACGACGAGTCCGATCACCAACAGCCCAACGAATACCAAGGCGACGGCGAAGAAGGCGCCGGCGATGCCGAGCTGGATCCCCTTGCGCTTGATTTCGGCCTTGGCCAGAGCGATCTCGTCAGTGAGCTGCCGGGGCGCCAGCTTGAATATCATTTTCAGGGTTTTTGGCAGCGCGGAAATGCGCAGCCCACCGCCCGTCCCGCCGCTGTGACGTCCGCTCATCGGTCCCGCCTAACTGGTGCCATCCGTCGTTCCGCTCCCGCGGGTTTGCCGGGTCTGGACAGCTTCGCACAGACCCCGGTGTCAAAACTATCATTTAGGCTCTTGGGAGGCCCTTTCGGCCCGGCCGTGGCGCGCCCTGGCAGCCGCCCGCCGGCCGCCCCGGCGGGCCCTAGGATGGACCTCTGTGAGCACACCCCCCAATCCCGGTGATTCCCTGAGCCGCCGTCGTAAATTCCTCTATATCCTGACGCTCGGCGCTTTGACTGCCCTTGGGCCGTTCACGGTCGACCTCTATTTGCCCGCATTCCCCGCGTTGGAAGAGAATCTTGGCGTATCCGCGGCCGCCGTGCAGCTGACACTGACCGGAACCACCGTGGGGTTTGCGCTGGGACAGCTGGTGGTGGGGCCGCTGAGCGACAAGTTCGGCCGGCGGCTGCCGCTGATCCTGGCGACGGCGGTCCACATCACGGCTTCCCTGGGCGCCGCGCAGTCCACGGACATCGCCACGCTGGGTTTCTTCCGCGTGCTGATGGGCATCGGGGCCGCCGGCGGCGGTGTGGTGGCGATGGCCATGGTCCGCGACCTGTTCAGCGGCTACGCGATGGTGCGGATGTTTTCGCGGATGGCCCTGGTCAACGGCCTGGCACCGATCCTGGCCCCTGTCATCGGCTCCCAACTGCTCCTGATAATGCCCTGGCCTGGCATCTTCTTGTTCCTGGCCGCCTACGGGAGCTGCGTCATCATCGCCGCCGTGTTCGTGATCCGGGAAACCCTGCCCCCGGAACTTCGCGGAAAGACCGGGATGACCATGCGCCAGCGCTACAAGGTGCTGTTCGCCGACCGGATCTTTGTGGGCCTGCTTCTGGTCGGCGGCATGAATTTCGCGGGCCTCTTCACCTATCTGTCCGCCTCGCCGTTCCTGTTCCAGAATGTCTATGGGTTCACGCCCCAGCAGTACGGCCTCCTCTTCGGCGTCAACTCGCTGGGCATCGTGGCCGGCGTCCAGACCAGCGCGAGGCTCATCAGGCGCGTCCCGCCGCAATGGATCCTGGCCGGCTCCACCGCCTGGATGTTCCTCATGGCCGTCCTGATTGTGATCTTCGACCAGCTGGGCTTCGGGCTGTGGGGCATCCTGATCCCGCTGTGGTTTTACATCCTCGGGGCCGGCTTCACGTTCCCCACCGTGCAGGTGCTGGCCCTGGCCAAACACGGCGCCCAGGCCGGAACGGCGGCATCGCTGCTTGGTGCCGCGACCTTCATGATGGCGGGCCTGGTCTCCCCCGTGGTCGGCTGGTTAGGCGTCGGCTCCGCAACCCCCATGGGCGCCGTCCAGGCCGTCTGCATCTTCCTGGCGGCGGCTTCGCTGTGGCTGGTCGTGCGGCCCAGCACGGTGCCCCCGATCCAGTAGGCCACCGCCCCTCGCCGGGGAGGACATGCCCACTCTTCGCGGCCAGGCCCGAGGGACATGCCCATTCTTCGCGGCCAGGGGCGGGCATAGTGGCATTATGTCCACCGGCCGAGTCCCGCGCTGAGCATGTCCCGTGGGGAGCCCGGTGCTGCGGCCAGGCCCGAGGGACATCCCCATTCTTCACGGCCACCCGCAGCCCCGTTGAGCCCCGGGCGCTGGGATCGGAGGACCCTGTTCGACGTCCACAGCGGGCGATAAAGTTGTCTCATGCCCCATAGGCAGGAACCTCAGCCCCTCCCGGCCACGTGGCAGCGGTGCGACGCCGGAATCCTGCCCCTGTGGTGGGACCGCCTGTGCAGTCAGACCAGCCAGCAGTCGGCGGCCATGTATGCCGCCGGTTTGTTTACCGAAGACCGGCGCCGCCCGATTGCCCAGTGGTACAACCCGGCGTACGACTCCGCCCTCCTGGTGGCGCCGGAGACCTCCCCGGAGTGGCCGGTCCAGCGGTTCGGAATCTTCTATGCGCCTCCGGGCGCCGGCTTCACCCAGGTGCATTCGGCGCCGCACGAATGGCACCCGCGCGAACCGCGGAAGTCCCCCACCGAGCACGAGGCGTTCGAGGCCGCGGTCGCCGAGGCCCAGCGCTTCCTGCAAGTGGAAATGTACTTCGTCTGAGCCCCCGCCGGCGGAACGCCTTCGGGAACGGAGGGCCGCCCAGCCGGACCCGTGCCCCGGGCCGGGCCGGGCCACCAAGGGATCAACAAAAAAGGTCCCGCGGCTGGTTTTCACCGGCCGCGGGACCTGTCCGCTCCTCCTGCTGGACTTGAACCAGCAACCCTTCGATTAACAGTCGAATGCTCTGCCAATTGAGCTAAGGAGGAATGAAGCAGGTATGACATTAGCAAAGGTTTTGCCGGTAGGGAAATCGGCCCCGGGGCCAGTGCCGGCACGCCGCGAAATACCCCCTCCGGGTATAAAAAAGTCCCCGTCCCGGGAACCCGGGACGGGGACTGCGCGCTCCTCCTGCTGGACTTGAACCAGCAACCCTTCGATTAACAGTCGAATGCTCTGCCAATTGAGCTAAGGAGGAATGAAGCGGGTATAAGCCTAGCAAACACCGGCCCGGGAAACGAAATCGGCGATTTCAGGCGTCCGAGCGGAGGGACCGGCGCTGCATTTCCAGCTGCATGAGTTCGCGGTTCAGCCGCTGGAATTCCTCGGGATCGGACGAGGCATCCAGACGCTGCAGCTGGCCCATCTTCTCGGCCTTCACGCGGGTGATCTGGAGCTCGAACAGGCGGGCCAGGATGTCCTTGCAGTAGCGCAGGACGCCCTCTGCCGTGCTGGCCGGCAGGGGCACGACCGCCAGCTCGGACACGAGCGGCCGCAGAGGCTCAGGCACCTCCTGGAGCAGCTGCTCCACCCAGCGCACCGGATCCGCGGCGAGCCCGATTCCCGTAGCCCGGATGGCCTCGTGGATGGCGAGGTAGGCCGGCGTGGAGAACCGTGCCTCCGAGAAACGCTCCCACGTCTCGCCCTCGAGCATGCCGGGCTCCTGCAGGGCCACCTCGAGCGCCTGGCGCTCCATCGCCGCCACGGGGTCCCGCGGATCAGGCCGGTTGAAGGATGGAAGCAGGGCCGAGGCCGGCAGCGGGGCAACGCCCGGGCCGGGGCCCGGCATTCCGCGGCCGGATCCGGCGTAGGACGGCGCGCTCCCCTGCCGCGCGCCTTGGCTCTGGCCGGGGTTGCCGCCCGGTGCGGCCGAGGCCGGCTGCGCGGCGCGCTTGGTTGCCGTACCGACAGCCCGGTTGACTTCCTCAACCGGCATCCCCAGCCAGCCGGCCAGCTCGCGGGCATAGGCCGGGCGGATGCCGGCGTCGCGGATCTGCGCCACCACGGGCGCGGATTCACGCAGAGCAGCGATCCGGCCCTCGACGGTGTCCAGGTTGTGGCGTTTGAGGGTGGCGCGGATGGCGAACTCGAACAGCGGCCGGCGGCTCCCGATCAGGTCCCGGACCGCGGAGTCACCCTTGGACTGGCGGAGCTCGCAGGGGTCCGCCCCGCTGGGTTCGACGGCCACGAAGGTCTGCGCGACGAAGCGCTGGTCTTCTTCGAAGGCGCGCAGCGCCGCCTTCTGCCCGGCGGCGTCGCCGTCGAACGTGAAGATGACCTCTCCGCCGGTACCGTCGTCGGAGAGCAGCCGGCGGGCGATCTTGATGTGCTCGGTGCCGAAGGCGGTGCCGCAGGTGGCCACCGCGGTCGGAATGCCGGCCAGATGGCAGGCCATGACGTCGGTGTAGCCTTCCACCACCACCAGCTGGCGGTCCTTGGCGATGTTGCGCTTGGCGAGGTCGATCCCGTACAGGACCTGGGACTTCTTGTAGAGCGCGGTTTCGGGGGTGTTGAGGTACTTCGGGCCCTGGTCGTCCTCGTACAGCTTGCGGGCGCCGAAGCCGATGGTCTCGCCCGCGATGTCCCGGATAGGCCAGATCAGCCGCCCGCGGAAGCGGTCGTAGATCCCCCGGCCGCCTTCGGAGAACATGCCGGTCAGTTTGAGTTCGGCGTCGGTGTAGCCGCGCCCGCGGAGGTGCTTGAGCAGCGCGTCCCAGCCCTGCGGGGCGTAGCCCACACCGAACAGTTCGGCCGCCGCGCGGTCGAAGCCCCGTTCGTAGAGGAAGTTGCGGCCCTCCGCGGCACCCGGGGTCAGCAGCTGGGCCCGGAAGAACTCGTCGGCCACCTTGTGCGCGTCCAGCAGCCGCTGGCGCCGGCCGATGTCCTCCCGGTTGGGTCCGGAGCCGCCGTCTTCGTAGCGGAGCTCGAAGCCGATCCGGTGCGCCAGCTTCTCAACGGCCTCATGGAAGGAGATGTGGTCCAGCTTCTGGACAAAGGAAATGACGTCGCCGTCCTCGCCGCAGCCGAAGCAGTGGTACCTGCCCACCTGGGGACGGACGGTAAAGGACGGCGAGCGCTCGTCGTGAAAGGGACACAGGCCCTTGTAGGACCCCAGCCCGGCTCCCTTAAGCGTCACGTATCCGTCGACGACTTCCTTGATGTCAGTGCGCTGGCGTACTTCATCGATGTCTTCACGTTTGATCAGGCCGGCCACAGTGCCATCCTAGTACGCCGGGCCGACACGACCCGGCCGCGCCGGGCCTTAGCGCCGGCGCTGGCTGTCTCCGGAAGCGGCGTCCCGCAGGCTCAGGGCCAGTCTCGGGCAGAGCGAGACGGCCTCGCGAGCGGCCTCAAGGTCATCCGGCCTGACGGGAACATCGGTGCGCTCGGGCCCCTGCCTTCCGCGGGCGACGGGGTACCCCCAGTCATCCCTGACGAGCACCCCGGAGAGCAGTTCCGCGCAAAGGCCGCGGCCGTCGCATCTGGTCCAGTCGATGTGCAGGGTGGCGGTCATGGCGCCCAGATTCCGACAGCGGAGCAGCGCCCGGCGAGGTGTGACCGGACGTCGCCGGAAAAGACCTCCAGGGCACTGCCGATGAGCTGCACTGTCCCGTCGGGGTGATGGCAGGCGCCGCGTCCGGTGACAAGGTTGGCGAGGCGGTCCAGATCTCCCGGAAGCCGCGGGTCCTGCTCCCCCGCGGCGATCCGGTTGAGGACTCCGGCCATGGCGGGCAGCCCGAACATGCAGGGGCCGCACTGCCGGGCGGACTGCCCGGCCAGGTACGTGACGATCCCTGCAGTGGCTTGGAGCCCGCACTGACCGTCCGCCAAGGCGTGGATGACTCCCGCTCCGGGCCGTACCACCTGGCCGACGGGACCATTGGGCGCGAGGACGTGGGCGGCCGGCCGAACCCAGCGGCCGTGGTAGCCGCCGACGAGCACGGCAGACAAGGTGGCCGGATCCATACCGGCGGACTGCAGCACGTCGGTGAGCAGCGCGCCGCCCGGCACCTCCAGGACGACGTCCCTGCCGGGTCCGCGGCCGGACACGGACACCAGACGGGTGCCGGGATCCTGCGGCGTCCCGGCCGCGCGGAACCAGTCCGCACCGAACCGCGCGATCAGGGCCACATGGGCCAGCGTTTCGACGTTGAGCACCAGCGTGGGACGCCCCTTGAGCCCGGTGTCGCTGAGCCGGCGGCGCTTATCGAGCGGAATCGCGGAGCCGGTGGCGATGTTGTTCACGACGGCGCTGGCCTCACCGGAAATGAACGTGTCCGGCGACGCGACCACCTGGATCCGGCGCCCCCCGGGATGTTCGGCGAGGGCCCGCTGCGCGCCGGGAATGCTTGCGGCAGGGGCGTAGAGGTACACCTGCGCGGCTGCCACGGCCCGTGCCACGGCCAGCAGACCATCCAGCACCAGGTGGGGTGCGTGCGCGAGGAGCGTGCGGTCCTTGAAGCTAAGCGGCTCTCCTTCGGCGCCGTTGGCGATCACGACGGGCCGCACCGGAACGAGGCGTTTTTGTGCGGATTGTGAGGTGGCCACAGCCTTGCGCCAGGTGGCGAAGGCGGCGCCGCCGCGTCCGGTGAGCCCGGACGCTTCCAGCAGGTTCAGCAGCCCGGGCGCGGCGGCGTCGGGATCGAGATGCCCGAAGGTGTCGGCATGCCGGGCGTACTCGGCCTCCGGGCCGGCGGCCAGAAGGCGGGACACCGGCTGCGCGTGGGGCGGTGATGCTTGACGGAGCTCGCCGGAAACCGGGTTCATCGGAGGTTCCCTCCACGCGCCTTGGCGGTTTCGAGGAATGTTGATGAGAGCCGCCACAGCAGGGCACCTGCGACCGCGACCCCGGATGCTGCCGCGAACAGCAGGAACCACTTGCCGGCGGTGTCCGTGCCGTTGCCAATGGCATGGGCCATGGCTACAGGCCAGGCCGCGTACGTGAGCCAGTGCACGGCCTTGAACATCCGGTGTCCGATCCGTTGCCGCAGCAGCGCCGTCAGGATTACGGCCGCTACCAGGTCCAGCGCCACTGTCCCCAGCCCTTGCCAGAACGGCCGGTAAGAGCCGAGGAACGGTACGACGACGTCGACGGGCCGCAGCTTCGCGAAGGAGTCCAGCAACAGGGATCCGACGTGCAGTCCCAGGAAGACCGCCGCCAACAGTGCGATGTTCCGGTGCAGGATGCTGACGGAAAACCTTGGAAGCACCAGCAGCGGCCGGCCGGAGCGGGTGAGGACGCCCAGGAGGACCGAGAGGGTGAACAGCCCGAGGGACATGAACCCGCTGACCCGGCCAAACGCCCACATTGCCTCATCCACGGGACGCCCGCGCTTCCGTATTGTGGTTCTCCGCCGGCCAGCCGCCGGTCCGGACGATGCGCCCCCGTTGATCGACCAGCCGGGCAGTGACGCCCTTGGCACGGAACCAGTCGACGGCGGCAAAGCCCCGAACGATGCCGGCGGTGCTGAAGGCATTGGCTTCCAGACACGTCGGGGCCGCCACTGTGACGGTCCGCCACACGGTCTCTGCGGGCCGGCCGAAGCGGGGATCGAGGATGTGATGGACGTCGGCTCCCGCCTGCTTCCATCGCCGTTTCTGCGTACTGGACGTGGCCATCGCGAAGCCGGGGTCCAGGGCGACGCGCTGGCTTGGGTCGGTTGGAAGGTCCTGAACCAGAATCTGCCAGGGGCCCGCCGCAACGTGACCGGCGGCCCCGGCACCGGCGGCTACAGGCGTTGCCGGTCCCGGTCCGGCGGTCGCCAGATCACCGCCCAGGGCGACGAGCACCCCGCAACCCAGCTGCGCATGGACCTGGGCTGCTGCCCGGTCTGCCGCGACCGCTTTGGCGGTTGCGCCCAGGTCCAGCCGGATGTCCTCGGGAACCGTCAAGGTCCGCCCGTCAATGCTGATCCGCGACCATCCGGGGACGCGCCGTTCCTGCCGCGCTGACGGCGGAGAAACCGGCGGGCGGGAATGGTCCTGCAACACCCGCACGCTGACGATGTCCCTGTCATATCCGAGGGCGGCCAGGTCCGCGCCGAGGGTCGGGTCGACGTCCCCGTCCGTCCACCGGGCGGCATCCAACGCCCGCTCCACGAGGTCCCGAAGCGTCGGGCTGACAAGGGCCCCGGCGGCCAGCCGCGGTTGGAGACGCGCGAGCTCCGAGTCGTCCGTGAAGCGGCTGCACGCGAAGTCGACGTCGGCAAGGACGCCGTTCACGATCCCCCGGGCTGCGGCAAGCATCCCGACGTCGGTAACGGTCAGGGAAGCCTCAAGCCCCCATACGGTCCAGCCTGCGTGCGCCACCACGTTAGGACCCCGACGATTGACCATGGGTGACGCTGCCGTTGCCGGGCTGGACGGGGCTGAATCCGGGCGGGCGGCTGGTGCCGTCCTGCGTGGCGCCGCCGGCCGCTGCGCCGGAGCCGTCGCGCGCCGGATCTCCCCACGGGTTTGAGCCGGAGGTGACAGGGGAAACCTTGGAAGCGCTGGAGGGCGTGGTGGAATACACGACGGCGGCTGCGACGCCCGCCGTCGCGAGGCTGCCGATGCTGACTGCCGCGGTGATGCCGCTGGCCAGTCGTTTGCCCTTGTTCCGGGTATCCACAGGTGCTTCCTTCCTCGGCGGTTAAGCTTTGGTTCCCATGTTCCTCGGCATAGCTTTGTAAATGCTTAGACAAACCTGTCTGTTCGGCGCACGCCGCCGGCGCGGTCGACCGGCCCGGTCACCAGAGCGACGGCAGGCTGCCCACCAGGCGCTCGTACAGGGCCAGCGCCGAGCCGTCCGTCAGGGACGCGACCTGGTCGATCACGACGCGCAGGCGGGCGGCGTCGTCCCCCGCGTCAAGCCAGTCGGCGGCGAACATCGGCTCCAGGTGGCGGTCCTCTGTGGCGCTCAGCGCTGTGACGAGGGCGTGCAGGACCTCCCGCTGGCGCTCATAGATGGGCTGCCTGTGCTCGGTGGTCATGACGAACGTGGTGGCCAGGCCCTTCATCACCGCGATTTCCATGACGGTCTCATCCGGGACGATCAGCTCGGCGTTGTACCGGGTGAGGTTTTCCGGGCCGTAGACGGCGCGTGTGGCCTCGAGGGCACTCTGGCAGAACCGGCCGATGAGCTGGCTGGTCATGTCCTTGAGCGCCGCCATGGCCTTGCGGCTGCCGTCGGCCTCGCGCACCCAGACGCTAGTGGCCTCCAACCGGGCCAGGGCGGCGTCGATGGCGGCGGGGTCGTTGTGCGGCAGATACCACTGCTTGGCATAGCCGACGACGCGCGCCCGGTGGTCCGGGTTGTCCATCCAGCGCAGCTGGAAATGGCCCGCGACGATCGCGTCCTCGACGTCGTGCACGGAGTAGGAGATGTCGTCGGCCAAGTCCATGACCTGCGCTTCAAGGCACGACCGGCGTTCCGGGGCCGCCTCGCGGATCCAATCGAAGATGGGGAGATCGTCCTCGTAGGCGCCGAACTTGCTGGTCCGCTCGCCGTGGATGACGGGCGCGTTCAGGGCGGACCACGGGTACTTGGCGGCCGCATCGAGACTCGCCCGGGTCAGGTTCAGGCCGGCCGGCCGCCCGTCCGGGGCGAGGACCTTCGGCTCCAGCCGGGTCAGCAGCCGCAGCGTCTGGGCGTTTCCTTCGAAGCCGCCGATCACGTGGGCCGTCTCGTTGAGCGCCGCTTCGCCGTTGTGGCCGAAGGGCGGGTGGCCGAGGTCGTGGCTGAGGCACGCGGTGTCCACGACGTCGGGGTCGCAGCCGAGCGCGCGGCCGAGTTCGCGGCCCACCTGGGCCACTTCGAGGCTGTGCGTGAGCCGGGTCCGGACGAAGTCGTCGGTGTCCGGTGCCACCACCTGGGTCTTCGCCCCGAGCCGGCGCAGGGCCGAGGAGTGCAGGACCCTGGCCCGGTCACGCTCGAAGTCTGACCGGTAGGTGCTCTTGGGCGGCTCTTCGACCCACCGGGCGGAGTCGCGGGAGGTGTAGCCGTCCAGGACGGGGGCGGTGGTCCGGGTTTCAGCCACCGGAGACGTCCAGTTCGGCAAAGGAGATGTCGCGGGTCTGCTCGTCATCCAGCGTCCGGTTCAGCAGCCAGTCCTTGGGCAGCGCGGGTTTCTTGGGCGAGCCGGCGCGGCCGCGCGGCCCCTCGGCGTCGACCCCGGGGTACGGCGACTCAAGATCCAGCTGGTCCAGGGTGGCACGGAGCACTTCGAGGCTGGTGACGAGGGCCAGCTTGGTCCGCAGTTCGCCGCCGACCACGTAGCCCTTGAAGTACCAGGCCATGTGCTTGCGGATTTCACGCAGGGCCTTGCCCTCGTCTCCGAACGTCTCGACCATGAGCTCGGCGTGCCGGTATACGCTTTCGGCCACCTGCCCCAGATCGGGCCGGAACCGCTGGTCGCTGCCTTCGAACGCGGCCATGAGATCGCCGAACAGCCACGGCCGGCCCTGGCAGCCGCGCCCGACGACGACGCCGTCCACCCCGGTCTCGCGGACCATCCGGACCGCGTCTTCGGCGGACCAGATGTCTCCGTTGCCCAGGACGGGGATGTCCGGGAGGGCCTCCCGCAGCCGGGCGATGGCGGACCAGTCGGCCTGGCCGGAATAGAACTGGGCCGCGGTGCGGCCGTGAAGGGCGACGGCGGCGACACCGGAATCGCGGGCAATCCGGCCGGCGTCGAGGTACGTCAGGTGGTCCTCGTCGATGCCCTTGCGCATCTTGATGGTCAGCGGAATGTTGCCCCGGGAGGCTTCCTTGACGGCGGTCTGGACGATCGAGGTGAAGAGGTCAATCTTCCAGGGCAGCGCCGAGCCGCCGCCACGCCGGGTGACTTTGGGGACGGGGCAGCCGAAGTTGAGGTCGATGTGGTCCGCACGGTCCTCCTCGACCAGCATCCGCACGGCCTGGCCGACGGTCACGGGGTCCACACCGTAGAGCTGCACGGAGCGGACTTTCTCGTCGTCGTCGTGCGAAATGATCCGCAGCGACTCCGGCGTGCGTTCCACGAGGGCGCGCGAGGTGACCATCTCCGCCACATACAGGCCGCCGCCGTATTCACGGCACAGCCTGCGGAAGGCGGAGTTGGTAATGCCCGCCATCGGGGCCAGGATCACCGGGGTGTCCACGGTGATCGGACCCAGCTTCAGGGGCGGGAGTTCCAGCTTGGGGGCGGGAGGCGTCGCTACAACAGTCACCCGACCATTGTCTCAAAGTCGGGCAAATCGGGCCGATCCGGCTCGGCTATGTGGAAATCTGGCCCCGCGGGGGCCGCCCGGCGCGGTGGAAACACCGGTTCTCAGCCGGCCCGTCCGGCCCCCCAGTTCGGCCGGCGAGGTCACGCGGGGGCAATGTTCTGGTTCACGTGGAAGAGGTTCTGCGGATCGTACTTGGCTTTGATATCCCGCAGGCGGGCGTAGTTGGGTCCATAGTTTTCCGCGACCCGGGGCAGGTCATCGCCGTCCATGAAGTTGATGTAGCCGCCCGGCGCCGAATAGGGCCGCAGCGCCGCCGCATATGCCTTGACCCAGGCGATGTTCGCCTCGTTGTCCGCCGGGTCCGGCCAGAGGCCGGCAACTATGGGCGCAAACTTCATGTCCCTGTTGGCGAACGCCGTTTCGCTTGAGCCCACGCGGTGAACGGCGCCGTCAATGGGGTACACGTGGACGACGCTTTGCACGCTGGGAACCTTGCTGCCGTGCTCGAGGTGCGCGGCGATGGCACCGTCGCTGAGCTCCGCGAGGAAATCGGCTTTCCAGTAGCCCTGCAGTCCCTTGGGAACAAGCGGGTCGAAGGCCTGGTTCAGGGCCGGGTAGGGCATCGGTCCCACCATCGAACCCACCACAGGGGCGACGTCGAGGAAGGGTTTCCAGCGGCTGGGTCCTTCGGCCTGATCGCCCGTCCACATCCCGATAACGGCCACCACCGGTTTGCCGTGCCATTCCTCGGGCAGGAATGGCACGGGCGGCCCCAGGGCGAAGGCCAGGAACGCGCTTAGCTCCTCCGGCGCTGAATCAATGTGATCCCGATAGAACTTCGCCACAGTCTCGGCATGCTCCATGGGATAGATGATGATCCCGGCGTGGACCATATCCACCGGATGCAGCCGGAATTCCAGCGACGTCACCACACCGAAATTTCCCCCGCCGCCCCGAAGTGCCCAGAACAAGTCCTCGTTCTCGCGTTCACTGGCGGTCAGGAACTTTCCGTCCGCCGTGACGACATCGGCCGAGAGGAGGTTGTCACAGCTGAGTCCGTGCTTCCGCGCCAGGTACCCAATGCCGCCGCCCAGGGTGAGGCCTGCTACGCCCGTCGTCCCGACGATGCCGCCGGTTGTCGCCAGCCCGAAGGCGTGGGTGGCGTGGTTGAAGTCGCCCCACGTTGCACCGGCTTCTGTGCGTGCCGTCCGGGCCGCGGGATCAACCCGGATGCCGGAGGTGTTAACGAAGTCGATGACCAGGGCGTCATCCCATGTGCCGAACCCGGGAACGCTGTGGCCTCCGCCGCGGATGGCAAGATCAAGGGAGTTGTCCCGGGCGAAGTTGACGCACGCGATCACGTCCGCCACTTGGGATACGCGGACCACCGCCGCCGGCCTCTTGTCGATCATGCCGTTATGCACTGCCCGCGCCGCGTCAAAGTCGGAGTCGCCGGGCGTGATGATCTGCCCGCGGACTTGCTCGCGCAGGCTATCCAAGGATGTTGCGTTCATTGTCTGTACCGTCGATTTCATCGTGAGATTCGACCCGGACGGTTCTGTGCGCTCCCAGCCGGCGTGACGCCCGGAGGTTTACCTGCACAGGCCTACTCTTTCGGAATTCCGCCGTCAAGGCCACCGTTTAATCCACCGCCAAAGCCACCGTCAAGCGCACGCGTGCCGGCCGCACCCATCGCCGGGGGCACCGGCTCCGAATCCACACTAGGCAGCCCCCTCCTTGACGGGCGGGGGCAGCAGCCTAGGGTTGGTTATTGACGGACGTAGGACGGGAAGGACACACGCGTGGCCATGCGCAAACTAGAGGACCGCGAACCGGAGGCCGGCAGTTCCGGGCCTGCCGCCAGGGCCGTGCTCAGCATTGCCGAAGCGGCCGGGGAGACGCGCGGCGTCGCCTTGGTCCTGCACGGCGGTCGCGCGGACAGCTTCGATCCTGTCCGCGGCCGGCACCTGAGCCCGGCCCGGATGCTGCCCTTCGCACGGGCCCTGAACCGGCAGGGCGGCCCGCACGGGCTGGCCGTCTGGACGCTGCGGAACCGGTACCGGGGGTGGAACGGGGAGGACAAGTCCCCCGTGCGGGACGCCCGTTGGGCGCTGTCCCGGATCAGCCAGGAGCATCCCGGCGTACCGGTGTACCTGCTGGGCCACTCCATGGGCGGGCTCACCACCTTGTGCGTGGCCGACGATCCGCAGGTCGCCGCGATCGTCGCGCTAGCCCCGTGGCTCAATCACGAGACCCCGGTCGGCCCCGTGGCGGGCCGACGGATCCTGATCGTCCACGGCACCGAGGACCGCTGGACCAGCCCGGCTAACTCGCTGGACTACGCCCGGCGGGCCGAGCATGTAGCGGCATCCGTCGACTACGTCTCCCTCAAGGGCGCCGGCCATTTCATGTTGAAACGGCTGGCCTTGTGGAACTCGCTCGCCGACGGCTTTATCCTGGACGCCTTCGCCCGGTCCACGGGAGCGGATGTCTCCGCCGCCACGGACACCTTGCGCGGCGCCTTGGGCGGCCCCCTGCCCGCCGCCGGAACCCGGATGCCGGTGGTGCTGTGATGCCGCCGTTCCCGCTGGACGCCTTCCTCGCCAGCCTGCCGTGGGTCATCGCCGGCCTTGTGGTCCTGCTGGCGGTGACCTTCGCGGTCGCGCTGCGGCAGAACCGGCACTCCGTCATCGACACCGTCTGGGGCCTCGGCTTCGTGGTGGTGGCCGCCATCTCCTGGGTGCTCTCGGCAGGACACGGCGACGCCGGGCGACGGCTCCTGCTCTTGGCCCTGGTCGCCGTGTGGGGCATCCGCCTCGCGGTCCACATTGGGGTCCGTGCCCGCGGCGGCCACGAGGATCCGCGCTATGTGGACATGCTCTCCGCAGCGCCCGGGTCACGCAACGTCTACGCCCTGCGCCGGGTCTACCTGCCCCAGGGCGTGGTGATGTTCTTCGTCTCGCTCACCATCCAGGTCGGCATGTTCGCCACCGGCAGCCTTGGCTGGCTGGCCTTCCTCGGCGTCCTGTTCTGGATCCTGGGCTTCGTGTTCGAGACGGTGGGAGACTGGCAGTTGACGCAGTTCAAGGCCGACCCGGCCCGGCGCGGAACGGTCCTGAACACCGGGCTGTGGCGCTACACCCGCCACCCGAACTATTTCGGCGACGCCGCCGTCTGGGCGGGGATCTTCCTGGTGGCCGCCGATTCGTGGCCCGGTGTGCTGACCATCCTGTCCCCTGCGCTGATGATCTGGGCACTGGCGGGGCGGACAGGGAAACCGTTGACGGAAAAAGCCATGTCCGCCCGGCCCGGCTACAAGGAATACATCGAATCCACGTCCGGATTCCTCCCCTTGCCGCCCCGGCGGCGCGCAAGCGGGCAGCCAGACAGGCGCTGACATGGGGGCCCTGACATGAAGAGCACGGACGTGGCGGGTGTGGCATGAGCAGGCGTTCCCTGCGGTGGAGACCAGAACCCAGCGACCGCTTCTACCGGTTCATTGTCCGCACCGGGCTGGCGCTGCGCTGGCTGTTCCGGATCCGCGTCATCATCACGGGCCAGGAGAACCTGCCCCAGCCCGTGCCCTCAGGAACTTCCCCCGACGCTTCCCCCCGCGGCCCGTCACCTGCCCCGGCACGTGCCCGGTCCCGCGCGGTGGTACCCGGCCAGGGCGCGGTGGTCGCGATCACCCACTTCGGCTACCTCGACTTTGCCTTCGCGGAGCTGCTGCTGTGGCGGCACAACCGCACGCAGATGCGCTTCCTCGTCACGCAGGGAGCCGCGGACCACTGGTTTGCCGGGCCCGCAGTCAGCGCGGCCGGCCATGTAGTGGTGGGGTACGGGTCGGGTGCCCATGCCTACGACGCCGCGGTCGCCCGGCTGTCGGCGGGCGAGTACATCGCCATCCTGCCCGAGGCCGGCGTGAGCCGCAGCTTCACGGTGCGCGAATGCAAGACCGGAGCCGTGCGGATGGCCGCCGAGGCCGGCGTGCCCATCATCCCGGTCTCCATCTGGGGTGCGCACCGGCTGATGACCCGGCACCACGGATTCTCGCCGGCCCGCGCCTGGTGCGCCCCGGTCCGCATCCACGTCGGTGAGCCGATCCTTCCGGAGTCGCTCCCGGATCCGGCCCTAGACGCCCAGCCGGCCACCGCACGGCTTGCGCGGGCTCTGCAGCACGGGATCGACGTCGCCATGGCGGACTTCCCGCTGAACCCGGCCCCCGGAGCCTGGTGGATGCCGGCCGGAAGCGGCGGGGGCGCCCCGACGGAGGAAGAGCGCCGCCGGCTCGACGAGGCCGACGGTCCCCGGCGTGCCGGCGCCCATCGCCGATAGAACCGGCCCCCCCAACGCAAACTGACCCGCAGCCGCGTCCGTTATCACGCGTCAAACACGTCATAGCGGCCGCAGCGGCGGGTCAGTCGGGATTAAAGCCTAGGCCGGGTCCGAGACCACAAGGGTTTCCGAGCCTTGGACGTGGGCCTTGCCGGTCTCAAGCAGCGGTTCGACCACCGCACGAAGGGCCGTCATCGCATCGTCCAGTTCCAGCATCACCGGGTGCTGATAGGCGATCAGGGCCAGGAGATCCCGCATGGCGGCCCGAGCCTGATCCGCGTCGAGCTTGGGCTCGTGGCCCAGGAAGACTTCGGTGGGCCCGGCTGCGCCGGGACCATCGGCGTCAGTGCCCGCGAGGCCCTGTGCATAGCTGATGGCGAACCCCTCCAGCCTGCCCTTCCGGCTCGCCGCGATGCCGTGCCCGAAGGCGCTGGCCTTGGGCGCGCGCAGCACGATAGCGCCGTGGGCACCGCTGAGGTCATCCAGGAACAACCGCTGCACCGCGGCGACGCTCAGCTCCCCCGGGCTGTCCCAGTCGTGTACCGCGGTGTAGTAACGGCCCACGACGTCGCTGAGCTCGACCGAGCCGGTGGCCAGGTCCTCGACCTGATCGGTGGCCGCCGATTCCGAGCCGTCGCCAAACACCGGCAGCTTGAGCGGCGCCGGGTCCACGACGACGAGGCGGGACCGCTGGATCGGGGTCAGGCCGGCGGCCTCCGCAAAAGCCGCGCCGGGGGTGCCCGGCTCGACCTTGCAGCGGAGCCTGGACACGCCCGACGGCGATTGGGCCGCCTCATGCCGGAGCATGGTCAGCAGGGTCGATCCGATGCCGGAGCGGCGGTGGTCCCGGGCGACTTCGACATACGCCCAGAGCCGTTGCGGATGCAGCGCGGCCTCGTGGACCACCGCCGCCGCAACGGGAATCGCAACGCCGTCCACGACGTCCTCGGCCACGATGCAGCGGCGCCAGGGGGCGTTGCCCGAGGGCGCCAGCGTGCCGCGGAACTGTCCGGCCTGGACAGTCTCAGGACCGCCCCAGACTTCCAGCAGCGCGAGGTCGTCGCCCTCCCGCCATTCCCGGTATGCGATGGCCACGATCAGGCGCCGATCAGCCGGGCGGCCAGGTAGCCCTCCACCTTGTCCAGGGAGACGCGGTCCTGGCTCATGGTGTCGCGCTCGCGGATGGTGACGGCCTGGTCCTCGAGGGTGTCGAAGTCCACGGTGATGCAGAACGGGGTGCCGATCTCGTCCTGGCGGCGGTAGCGGCGGCCGATGGCGCCGGCGTCGTCGAACTCGATGTTCCAGCTCTTGCGCAGCTGGGCGGCGAGATCCTTGGCCTTCGGGGACAGATCCTCGTTGCGGCTCAGCGGAAGCACGGCCGCCTTCACCGGAGCCAGGCGCGGATCGAGCTTGAGCACGGTGCGGATGTCCACGCCGCCCTTGGCATTGGGGGCCTCGTCCTCGGTGTAGGCATCGATCATGAAGGCCATGAACGAGCGGGTGAGGCCGGCGGCGGGCTCGATCACGTAGGGGATGTAGCGCTCGTTGGTGGCCTGGTTGAAGTAGCTCAGGTCAGCGCCGGAGGCCTTGGCGTGGGTGGAAAGGTCAAAGTCGGTGCGGTTGGCGATGCCCTCGAGTTCGCCCCACTCCGAGCCCTGGAAACCGAAACGGTATTCGATGTCCGTGGTGCCCTTGGAGTAATGGCTGAGCTTCTCCAGCGGGTGCTCGAAGAAGCGCAGGTTCTCCTCACGGATGCCCAGGCCCGTGTACCAGGACATGCGCTCCTTCATCCAGTACTCGTGCCACTGCTCGTCGGTGCCGGGCTCGACGAAGAATTCCATCTCCATCTGCTCGAACTCGCGGGTGCGGAAGATGAAGTTGCCCGGCGTGATCTCGTTGCGGAATGACTTGCCGATCTGGCCGATGCCGAACGGCGGCTTCTTCCGCGAGGTGGTCAGGACGTTGCTGAAGTTCACGAAGATGCCCTGGGCCGTTTCGGGCCGCAGGTAGTGCAGGCCCTCCTCGCTGGCGACAGGACCGAGGTAGGTCTTGAGCAGGCCGGAGAATTCGTGCGGCTCTGTCCACTGGCCGCGGGTGCCGCAGTTGGCGCAGGCGATGTCCTTGAGGCCGTTCTCGGCAGGACGGCCCTTCTTCTCCTCGTATTCTTCTTCGAGGTGGTCCGCCCGGTAGCGCTTGTGGCAGGACAGGCACTCCACCAGCGGGTCCGAGAAGACATCGACGTGGCCGGAGGCTTCCCAGACCTGGCGGGGCAGGATGACGGAGGAATCGAGGCCTACGACGTCCTCGCGGCCGCGGACCACGGACTGCCACCACTGACGCTTGATGTTTTCCTTCAGCTCGGCGCCGAGCGGGCCGTAATCCCAGGCAGAACGGGAGCCGCCATAGATTTCACCGGCCTGGAAAACGAATCCCCGTCGCTTGGCGAGGGAAATGATCTGGTCGAGGACGGATTTTGCTGCCATGGGAACTCCAATTTTCTACAGGGCCGCTGGGTGCGGTCCGCGGTGTCAGCCCCGGGTCACCGGCTGGTTGCCGGCAGGGGGAAATGAACAGTGGGATGCAAACTCCCAGCCTACCGGCCCGCTACCGCTTCAGTGCGCCCCGGGGCCAGGGCAGGGTGGCCAGGATGATGGCGCCGAGGGTGAGAAGGGTGCCAAGGACTGTGGGAAGGGCGACGACGGACCCGGGAACCGGGAAGATCAGGTCAAGTCCGAGGGACCCGAGCAGCTGCCCGGCGATCATCCCGAGGCCGGTGACCAGCACGCCCAGGCTGCGGACCAGCAGGGCGCCGACCCCGATAAATACGCAGCCAAGGGGGCCGCCCAGGTAGTACCACCACTGCGCCGGGAGGGGGTTGCCGGCCCCGGCCACCGCGAGCTTGATCAACCAGGCCACCCAGAGCAGGGCGGCTCCGGCGATGAAGTTCACAAACGTCGCGGCGATCGGGGAACCGTAGTGGACGGTGGCCGTGCCGTTCATGGCCTGCTGGAAACTCATCAGAAACCCGGCCAGAAGCGGCAGGAGCACCGGAAGGAGCAGCTGCAGCCCGGATTCTCCGGCGCTGAACCGGGGTGAGACCGCCCACGCGACGGCGGCGACGGTCAGCGCACTGCCGAGCACCCGGATGCCGGTGATGGGCCTCTTCCCCGCCGGTCCGATCCCCATCCGGTCCACCAGCAGTCCGCTGAGTGTCTGTCCCGTCACGGCGGCCACGGTGAAGAGGGCGACGCCGAGCACGGCCACGGTGAAGGATTGGGCGAAGACAAACAGGGCCCCGATGCACCCGGCCAGGACGTAGTAGGGCGGAAACTGCCGTTCGCGCACGGCCGGCAGGATCCGCGCCAGCCCGGCCCGGCCCTTGGGCAGCGCCAGCGAAATGACGGCCATCACTACCAGCCCGGTGCTGAAACTGACGACGGCGGCGCCGATTCCGTCGCTGAGGGCCACCCCGAGGGCGCCGTTGATCCGGCCCTGGAGCGGGATGAACAACCCGGCCGCTATGGCCATGGGCAGTCCCGCGATGAGCGGGAGCCGGGGTGCGTGGGTCATTGGTGCCACCTTAGGTCAGGCATCATTGCCTATATGAGCAATACGGAATTCGAAGACATCATCATCCGCGACAGCATGATCCGGCTGGGTCAGCTGCTGAAACTCGCGAATCTGGTTGAGGACGGCGTGGAGGCCGCGGACCTGATCAAGAGCGGGCTGGTCAAAGTCAACGGCGAAATCGATGAGCGCCGGGGCCGGCAGCTTCACGACGGCGACACTGTCACCGTGAACGGCCGGACCGTGCGGATCAGCGCGCCCCCCGCCGCGTAGCAGCGGCGGCGGGGCCGCCGTCGTCGTCCGGCCCTATTTGTTGAGTACCTCGTGCGTGAGGAACTCCGCGACATGGCCGATTTCCTGTTGGTTGATGCCGTGCCACATGCCTGTATACAGGACCTTGGTGAGCTTGACGTGATTGCGCACCCAGCCCATGGTGAAGTCGATCTTGTCCGGCGTGATCACGGGATCCTGCTGGTCCCGGCCCCAGAACAGCGGCACGGTCCCGTCCAGTTCCGCGTCGCGGAAGCTTGTGTCCCCGTCGGCGTCGACGGCGAAGCCTGAAAGCCCGACGACGGCGGCGTACCCGTCCGGCCGCTGCCGCAGCAGCGTGGTGGCCATCGCCATGCCCATGGAGAACCCGAGCAGCGTCACCGAGGGGTGGTTGGCCTTGACCGAGTCGATCCAGTCCTGCACATATGCCGCGGCGTCCTTGACGGCGTCGAGCGAATAGTCGATGGACGCCGTCAGCGGGAACCAGGTGAACCCCGGGCCGGAGACGATCGGGGCGCGCAGCGAGGCCACCACAAACTCCTCCGGCAGCATGTCCGCCAGGCTGAGCAGGTCCTGTTCGTTGGCGCCGTAGCCGTGCAGCAGCACCAGGAGGGGCTTGCCGGCGCGGGCCTCTTCGGGCTGGGACCACAGGACAATAGGGGCGGGGAAGGCAGCGGCTTCAGTCATGGAACCATTCTTACAGTTACCTTCCGGTAACAAGCTACGGTGGCGTAGCTTGGCGGGAAGAGTGCAGGATTAGAAGGTGAGCGAAACCGAAGCCATGGACAACGCACCGGACGCATCAGCCGACGCCGTCGTGACCCACCCGTGGACCCGCTATGTGGCCATGGGAGACTCCTTCACGGAAGGCATCGGCGACCCGGAGCCTGCCAGCCCGGGCGGCCACCGGGGCTGGGCAGACCGGGTGGCCGAGGAACTCAGCCGCGGCCACAACGACTTCGCCTACGCCAACCTCGCCGTCAGGGGCCGGCTTCTGCAGCAGATCGTGGACCAGCAACTCGCGCACTGCCTGTCGCTCAAGCCGGACCTCATCACGCTCTCGGCGGGCGGCAACGACCTCATCCGTCCGGGCGGCGATCCGGACGCGCTGGCCGAAAAACTCGATTCGGTGGTGCAAATCCTGAGCCTGGGCGGTGCCACCGTGGTCCTGTTCAACGGCCCGGACACCGGTTCCACGGTCCTGGGCCGGATCCGGAGCAAGGTGGCCATTTACAACGAGAACCTGCGCACCATCGCCGCGCGCCACGACGCCGTGATCGCGGACATGTGGTCCCTGCGCCAGCTCAACGATCCGCAGATGTGGAATGCGGACCGGCTGCACTTCTCGCCGCTGGGCCACCACACGATCGCGGCCATGGTGCTGGACTCCCTGAACGTCGCCCACACCTTGGAGCCGCTCTCCCCCAAGCCGATGCCGCAGCGCAGCTGGCGGGAGGCCCGCAGCGGGGACCTCGTGTGGGCCAGGGAATACTTCGTCCCCTGGGTGGTGCGCCGGCTGCGGCACCGCTCCTCGGGCGACGGCGTGACGGCCAAGCGGCCGCTGCCCGGCCCGGTGTTCGGCCCCGGGGTTCCGCTGGGCTCGGGCGAGGGCCCGCCGGGCGCCGAGGACCCGGTACGGTCCTGAGCCTGCGGGGCCTAAGCTGGAAGGACACTCCTCAGGCCCTACCGTCGAAAGGCCCCGCACCGTGAGCAGCATGTTCTTCTGGATCATCGTGTTATCGTTCCTGGTTCCCATGGCGGTGCGCCGCTACCGGAGGTCTGTCCAGGGCCGGAACCAGGGCACGCCGGGCCAGTTCGGCCAGTTCCCGGGAAACCAGAACAACCCGGGCAGCCAGAACAACCAGCCGCGGGACGGCTACACGCAGCAGGACTACTTCGGCGGCTTCGGCCAGCTGGGCGCTCCGAAGCAGCCCGGCCAAGGCAACCAGCCGTACCCCCAGCAGTACCCCGGCCAGCAGTACCCCAACCAGCCCTACCCCGGCCCCCGGTTCCCGGACCAGCCGTTCCCGACCGAGCCATATCCCGGTCAGCAGTACCCGGGCCCGGCCGGCTACCAGCCCCCCGTTCCGTACGAGGACAGCCCCCAGTACCTCAACAACCCGCCGCAGCCGCACGAACCTGCACCGGGCGCAGGTCAGCCGCAGGCTCCCCAGGTCCCCCAGGTCCCCCAGCCGTCATCGGCCGCGCCGGGCTACCGGGCCCGCAAGCTCGCCGAACTCGACCAGAAGTACACCGACGGCAAATTGTCCATGGAGGACTACATGGCCCAGCGCGCCGAAATCATGAACGGCTAGGTCACGAACGGCGGGCGAAGTCGACGTCGGCCGCCTTGACCGTTCCGGCCGTCCGTCCCGGGGCTCTGTGGGACTGCCAGTACAGATTGGTGTGGGCCACCACCAGTTCCGGCGGCGGCGCACCAAACGGGCTAAGGTCCTCCGTGGTGTGCGCGTCCGCAACCAGCGTGACATCGTAGCCGCGGGTGATCGCGCCGTGCAGGGTGGAACGGATGCACTCGTCGGTCTGCGCCCCGGCCAGGTAGAGGCGCCCAATGCCGCGGGCGGCGAGCACGGACTCCAGCTCAGTCGCCTCGAAGGCGTCGGCGTATTCCTTGGCCACGAGAGGCTCAGCCGCACCCCGGGCAAGCTCGCGCACAAACTGCCAGCCGTCGCTGCCCGGCGGAAGCTCCTCGCCGCTGTGCTGCACCCAGACGACGTCGATGCCGGCGGCGCGCGCCTTCTCCACGAGGGCTGCAATGGTGGCAACGACGGCGTCCCGGCGGTAGGCCTCCGCGACCACGCCCACCTGCATGTCGACAACCAGCAATGCCGTGTTGGGTCGGTGGTCGAGCGTGGTCACAATGCCTCCCGGTTCCTGGGTGTCCCTGCCCGCCCACTCTAGCCCCGGCACCCGGCACCGGCGAGAGCCCAAGGCAACGCGGGGTCACCTACGGCCCATGATCCGGGTCGGGATGGGCCGTAGGTGACCCCGCGTTGCTTGGAGCGGGGCGGCGGGAGCGGCGGGAGTCAGTCCACCTGGGGGAAGCCGAGGTCGATCACCGAGGTGGCGGGGTCCGGCCAGCGGGTGGTGACCACCTTGCCGCGGGTGTAGAAGCGGATGCTCTCGGGGCCGTACATGTGGGTGTCGCCAAAGAGCGAGTTCTTCCAGCCGCCGAAGGAGAAGGTGCCCACCGGCACCGGGATGGGCACATTGACGCCCACCATGCCTGCCTCGACGTCGAACTCAAACTGGCGGGCGGCGCCGCCGTCGCGGGTGAAGATCGCCACGCCGTTGCCGAACTCGTTGTCGTTGACGAGCTTGACGGCGTCGGCGTAGGTCTCGACGCGCACCACCGAGAGGACGGGGCCGAAGATCTCGTCGTCGTAGACCTTCATGCCGGGCTTGACGTGATCGATCAGGCTGACGCCGATGAAGAAGCCGTTGGAGTCGAACTCCTGGTCCCGCCCGTCCACCACCACGCTGGCACCCTCGCTGGCCGCGCCGGCGACGTAGGAGGCCACCTTGTCGCGGTGCTCGGCCGTGATGAGCGGGCCCATCTGGGAGGCCGGGTCCGTGCCGGGGCCGATTTTCAGGGTGCCCATCCGGGTGGTGATCGCGTCCACGAGGTCATCCGCGATGCTGCCGACGGCCACAAGGACGCTGACGGCCATGCAGCGCTCCCCGGCGGAGCCATAGGCGGCCGAGACGGCGGCGTCCGCGGCCATGCTGAGGTCAGCGTCCGGCAGGACCACCATGTGGTTCTTCGCGCCGCCCAGGGCCTGGACGCGCTTGCCGTGATCGGCGGCGCGCTTGTAGATGGACTGCGCGATCGGCGTCGAGCCGACAAAGCTGACGGCCTTGACGGCCGGGTGCTCCAAGAGTACGTCGACGGCTTCCTTGTCACCGTGGACGACGTTGAGGACGCCTGCCGGCAGCCCGGCCTCGGCGAAGGCCTGGGCAATGAAGACGGCGGAGGATGGGTCCTTTTCGCTGGGCTTGAGCAGCACGGTGTTCCCGCACGCCAGGGCGCTGCCGATCATCCACAGCGGCACCATGGCGGGGAAGTTGAACGGCGTGATGCAGGCGACGACGCCGACCGGCTGGCGGACCGAGTGGACATCGACGCCGCCCGAAACCTGTTCGGAGCGCTCACCCTTGAGGGCGTGGGAGAGCCCGGTGGCGAATTCGATGTTCTCCAGGCCGCGCGTGATTTCACCCTCGGCGTCGGAGAGGACCTTGCCGTGCTCACTGGTCAGGAGCGCTGCCAGCTCCGGGCGGCGCTGCATGAGCAATTCACGGACCTTGAAGAAGATGGCGGTGCGCCTGGCCAGGCTGGTGGCGCGCCAGCCGGGCAGCGCGGCGCGGGCGGCGTCGATGGCCTCCTCCACGCGGGCGGCGGAGGCGAGGGCGACCTCTTTTTCCTGCTCGCCGGTGGCTGGGTTGAAGACGGGGCCGAAGCGTTCGGCGTCGGAAATCAGGGTGCCGTTGATGAAGTGGGGAATGCGTTCCATGGGGTGGGTCTCTTTCATGGGGAGCCGGGGGGCCGCTGGGGCCGGGTCGCTGGGGAGGTCAGTTGGCGGATTCGAGCGAGCCGTCGACGAGCTTGACGATCGCGGAGCAGTCCATGCCGGACTGGCCGGAGTCGATGAGCCGCTGGAAGAGCTGCTGGACGTGCTCGCCGAGTTCCAGCGGGGTGCCGGTGTCGCGGGCGGCGCTGATGGCCAGCCCGATGTCCTTGTTGGCAAGTTCGGTGGTGAAGGTCGGGGCGAAGGCGTTGTTCGACGCCGCGGTGGGCACGACGCCGGCCACCGGGTACCAGGTGCGCAGGGCCCAGCTGTCGCCGGATGAGACGGAGGCAATGTCCCAGAACACCTGTTTGTCCAGGCCCAGCCGGTCCGCCAGCACCGCGCCCTCCGCGGTGGAGGCGAGGTTGATGAAGAGCATGAGGTTGTTGCAGATTTTTGCTGCCTGGCCGGTGGTGGCGCCGCCGGTGGGGATGATGTTGGCCGCCATCGGTTTGATGTATTCGGTGGCGTCGGCGACCGCCCCGGCCTCGCCGCCGATCATGAAGGTCAGGGTGGCGGCCTTGGCACCGCTCATGCCGCCCGAGACGGGGGCGTCGACAAAGCGGAAGCCCGCGGTAGCGGCGGCGTCGTGCAGGGCCTGGGCGGAGGCGATATCAATCGTCGAGGAATCCACCAACAGTGTCCGGGTGTCCGCATGGGCGAGGACACCGCCCTCGCCGAGGTACACCGCGCGGGCGTGTTCGCCCTTGGGGAGCATGGTGAAGACGACGTCGGCGCCGGCGACGGCCTCGGCAATGCTGCCGGCCGGAGTGACTCCCCCGGCCCCGGCAGCGGCAACTGCCTCGGCATTGAGGTCGTACCCGCGGACCTCATGTCCTGCGTTCGCGAGGTTGACCGACATGGCCCCGCCCATGTTTCCCAGTCCGATCCAGGCGATAACTGCCATGGCTTAAGCTCCTTTGCTTGATCATTGCCGTGCGTTCTTGGGATTGCCGCCATCCGGCCAAAAGACCGGAAGCATGGCGTCCAGTGTCCACAATCACACCCTGCTAGAGTGCAATCAAGGTAAAAAATCACAGATGGCATGTGCATGGATGCACATACCCCGCAGCCCGAGGAGTCATCGTGGACTTGAAGCGGCTTCCGAGCCCCGATGACCTGCTGATCCTGCTGACAGTGGCCCGGCTGGGCCGGTTCAACGCGGTGGCGGAGACGCTTGGCACCACCCACACCACAATCTCGCGCCGGGTCCTGGCCCTGGACAAGCAGCTGGGCGGCAGAACCCTGGAACGCAGCCCGCACGGCTGGGAGCTGACGGAGCTCGGCAGCCGGGCCGTTACGGCGGCCGAGGCCATCGAGGGCACGCTTGGCGCCCTGTCCAGCAGCATTGCCCGGTCCGGCGACGTCGTCTCCGGCCTGGTCCGGATCAGCACCCCGGACGGCTTCGGCACCGAGTTCCTCGCCCCGGCCCTCGTGCGGCTGCAGCGGGAAAATCCGATGCTCAACGTGGAGTTGCTCAGCGCCACTCGCAAAGCGAGCCAAAACCGCTCCGGCGTGGACCTCGAAGTGGTGGTGGGCACCATGGAGACGGCAAATGCCCAGGCCATCTTCCTGAGCAACTACTTCCTCCGGCTATACGCCAGTCCCGCCTACGCGCAGGAGCACGGGCTTCCGGCCACGCTCGACGACGTCCGGCAGCACGGCTTCGTCTCCTACGTCGAATCGGCCCTGCAGGTGGCCGAGCTGGGCCACCGCTCCACCGAATTGCCGGTGCCGCGGTCCAGCTTCCAGGCCACCAGCGTCTTCGCCCAGCTGGAGGCGGTCCGGCGCGGCGCCGGGATTGGCCTGCTCCCCAACTTCCTCGTCGCGGGCAGGCCCGGGTTCCTGCCCGTGCTGCCGGACGACTTCCAGCGCCAGCTCCCCATCTGGGCGGTGGCCCGGCCGGAGTCCCTGCGATCGGCCCCGGTCCGTGCCGTCCTGGAGGCGATCCGGCAGGAAATCCGGGAACGCCGGGACGTGCTGTCCGCCTGAGTCCCGGATCAACGCCGGCTCCCGGGTCAACGCCGGCCGGGTTAACGCCGACTACCCGGGCCCGCGCAGTGCGCGGACCCGGGCAGTCAGCCCCTCAACGTTCCTCGGCTCCGGGATTACCGCTGACCGGCGGCGAGGAGGTCTGCGGTGCCCTGGGCGTCGGCGGCGTCGACGTCATGGAGCGAGATGCCGCGCGTCTCCTTGAGGAAGAACACGGCGACGGCGGTGACCGCGCAGGCGATCAGCAGGTAGATGGCGACCGGGACGGAGGACTTGTACTGGCTCAGCAGGGCGACGGCAATGATCGGGGCGAGCGAACCGGCCACGATCGAAGTCACCTGGTAGCCGAGCGAGACCCCCGAGTACCGCATGCGGGTCGGGAACATCTCGGCCATGATGGCCGGCTGCCCCGCGTACATGAGCGAGTGGAACAGCAGCCCGATGATGACGGCGGCGAGGATGACGAGATCGTTTCCGGTGTCCATCATCGGGAAGGCGAAGAAGCCCCAGGTCGCACCGAGGACGGCGCCGGCCATGTAGACGGGCTTGCGGCCCACCCGGTCCGAGAGCCGGCCGACCATGGGGATCACGGCGAAGTGGATGAAGTGCGCCACCAGCAGTAGGAGCAGGATCCGGGCGGTGTCTGCGTGGACCACGGTTTTGAGGTAGGTGATCGAGAAGGTGACCACGAGGTAGTACAGGATGTTCTCCGCGAAGCGCAGGCCCATCGCGGTGAACACGCCGCGGGGGTAGCGGCGGAAGACTTCGGCAACACCGTAGCCCTTGTTCTCGACGGTGACTTCCTTCTGCGCCTCCAGGAAGATCGGGGCATCGCTGACCTTGGTGCGGATGTAGTAGCCAATCAGGACGATTACGGCGGAGAGCCAGAAGGCGACCCGCCAGCCCCAGCCGAGGAAGTCGGCGGACGACAGCACCGAGGACAGGAGGAACAGCACGGCGGTGGCGAAGAGGTTGCCCAGCGGAACGGCGGACTGCGGCCACGCGGCCCAGAACCCGCGGGACTTGCTGGGGCTGTGTTCGGCGACGAGCAGGACGGCGCCGCCCCATTCACCGCCTACGGCGAAGCCCTGGGCGAAGCGCAGGAAGACCAGCAGCGCGGGCGCCCAGTAGCCGATCTGGGCAAAGGTGGGCAGGCAGCCCATGAGGAAGGTGGACACGCCGACCAGGATGATGCTGACCTGGAGCAGCTGCTTGCGGCCGAACTTGTCACCGAAGTGGCCGAAGACGATCCCGCCGATCGGGCGCGCAATGAAGCCGACGGCGTAGGTCAGGAAGGCTGCCAGGATCCCGTCCAGTTCGGTCTGCGAATTCGGGAAGAAGGCCTTGCCGAAGACCAGTGTGGCCGCGGAGGCGTAGAGGAAGAATTCGTACCATTCCACGACCGTGCCGGCCATGGAGGCCGCCACCACCTTTTTCAGGCCGGACGTTTGGACGTCGTTTGCTTCAGCGCGCCTTGCGGCGTTTTCCGTACTCATCGTGACTCCTTCGGCGTCTCCGTCGACGCCCTATGGACCATTGGGCTGAGGACGCCTGTGATTCAGGGCACAGGGCATCATTCCCCCCGAGTATGGACGCTCCCGCCCCGGGCCTCAACGGCCATTAGTGCAGAGCGCATCTGCAAAAATGCACACGGACTCTCGCTTACTGGCCGAAGAATGTCTCCCGCAGTTGGCCGCTGAGCTGGCCGATTTCAGTCAGGAAGCCGTCGTGGCCGATCGGCGCCTCGATGATATGCAGTTCGGCGCCGCCCGGCAGGGCCTCGGCGAGCGCGCGGGACTGGGCCGGGAAATACAGCCGGTCCGAGTCCACCGCGGCCACCAGGAACTGGGCGGTGGCCGGGGCCAGGGACTCGCGGAGGCTTCCGCGCCCGCGGCAGACATCGTGGCTCATGAGCGCCTCGGTTATGGCGATGTAGCTGTTGGCGTCGAAGCGCCGGACCAGCTTGTTGCCCTGGTGGTCCAGATAGCTTTCCACCTGGTACCGGCCGCGCCCGGCCAGCGAGCCGGCTTCCAGCGGGGCCTCGGACTCCTGGGCGTTCCGGCCGAACCGGCCGTCCAGTTCTGCCGCGGAGCGGTAGGTGATGTGGGCGATGCGCCGGGCCAGGGCCAGCCCGGCCACGGGCTCGGGGCCGCCATAGTAGTCGCCGCCGTTGAAGTGCGGGTCCTGGCGGATCGCGAGGGTCTGGGCCTGCGCGAAGGCAATCTGTTCGGCGGTGCTGCTGGCGCCGACCGAAATCACGGCGCAGCGCCGGACCCTCCCGGGGTACGTGAGCGCCCATTCCAGGGCGCGGGCGCCGCCGAGCGAGCCGCCCACGACGGCGTACCAGGATTCGATGCCCAGGGCGTCGGCCAGGCGGGCCTCGGCGGCAGTGGTGTCCCGCAGCGTGACGAGCGGAAACCGCGATCCCCAGGGGCGTCCGTCCGGGGCCGGTGTGGACGGTCCCGTGGAGCCGTAGCAGCCGCCCAGGATGTTGATCGACACGACGAAGTACTTGTCCGTGTCCACGGGAGCTCCCGGTCCAGCCAGTTGCTCCCACCAGCCAGGCTCCGTGCTGTCGCCGCGGGTCACGTGCGTGTCGCCGGTCAGGGCATGTTCAATCAGCACGGCGTTGGAACCATCGGCGTTCAGGGTCCCCCACGTCTCGTAGGCCAGAACCACATCCGGCAGCGGGACCCCGGATTCGAGCTGAAGGTCACCGATCCGGAGATACTGGACGCTCCCGTCCGGGGCGCGGGAAGCCGCGCCGGGGGCAACGCCGCGGGACGCGTTTCCGGGCGCACCGGAATCGCGGGATGGTTTGGATTCGGGGACACCCGTGCGGGTGACGGCAATCGTCATCTGAGGACCTAACTTCGCGCTTGCCTGCCGTCAGCTGACCGGCAGGCCAGGTCTTCACCCGGGGCACCCCGCCGCAAATGGAGGGTTGCCGGCCAGCAAGCCGGGGCTGTTGCTGGCACTCATGACCTGCTTCGAGTGTACGAAACCGGGGGCCGAAATGACCAAGATTGTGACTTCCGTGTGACACCCCGGTTAGGGAAATCGGCGCCCGCTACACCGAGACCGCCGGAAACCGCCGAGATCGCCCGGTCGTTACGGCGATCTCGGCGGTGTCCGGCGAATTCGGCGGGCCGCTAGGCGCCCTTGGCCGCGCGGAATCCTGCGTCGAGGTCCGCGAGGATGTCGTCAATGTGCTCCAGGCCGACCGAGAGCCGCACCAGCCCGGGGCTCACGCCCGCCACGGCCTGCTGCTCGGCCGAGAGCTGGCTGTGTGTGGTCGACGCCGGGTGGATCACCAGGGAGCGGACGTCGCCGATGTTCGCGACGTGCGAGTGCAGCTCGAGCGCATCGACGAACCGCTTGCCGGCCTCTGCTCCCCCGGCGATCGTGAACGCCACGACGGCGCCGGTCCCCTTGGGTCCGTATTTGCGCCCGCGCTCGTACCAGGGGCTGGACGGCAGGCCGGCATAGGCGACCGACTCGACGTCGTCCCTGGCCTCCAGCCATTGCGCCACTTGGGTGGCGTTGGCCACGTGGCGCTCCACACGCAGGCTGAGCGTCTCGATGCCCTGGGCGATGAGGAAGGCGTTGAACGGGGACACCGCCGAGCCGAGGTCGCGCAGGAGCTGGACCCGGGCCTTGAGGATGTAGGCCAGGTTGGCGCCCAGGGCGCCGTCCGCGCCGAGGTCGCGGGCGTAGACCAGGCCGTTGTAGGTGGGGTCCGGGGTGTTGAAGCCCGGGAACCGGTCAGGGTCTTTGCCGAAGTCGAAATTGCCCGAATCCACGATCACGCCGGCGATCGCGGCGCCGTGGCCGCCGAGGTACTTGGTGGCGGAATGGACCACGATGTCCGCGCCCCACTCGATGGGGCGGATCAGGTAGGGGGTGGACAGGGTGTTGTCGACGATCAGCGGCACGCCGGCCTCATGGGCCACCTGCGAGATGCCCTCGATGTCCAGCACGTCCTGGCGGGGGTTGGAGACCACCTCGCCGAAGAACAGCTTGGTGTTGGGCTGGACGGCGTCCTGCCAGTGGTCCAGGTTGTCCGGGTCCGCAACGAAGGTCACGGAAATGCCGAACTTTTTCAGCGTGTGGGCGAGCAGGTTGTACGTTCCGCCGTAGAGGCTGGGACTGGCCACCACGTGGTCCCCGGCTTCGGCGACGTTGAGGATCGCGAAAGTCTCGGCGGCCTGGCCGGAGCTGAGCAGCAGGGCCGCGAGGCCGCCCTCCAAGCTGGCCACGCGCTGCTCCACGGCGTCCTGGGTGGGGTTGCCGATCCGGGTGTAGATGGGGGCGAGTTCGGCGAGCGCGAAGCGGTTCGCGGCGCTTTCGGCGCTTGGGAACACGAACGACGTCGTCTGGTAGATGGGGAGGGACCGCGCACCGGTGGCGGAGTCCGCCTCCTGGCCGGCGTGGATCTGACGGGTTTCAAAGGACCAGGCAGTGGACATTGATGCTCCTCAAGGGACCGGGCACAGCACCGCCCAGGGCCATCGGCCCGGACCGGCACAGGCGCCGCGCTTGCCCTCCGGCGGGCGCCGGACGGCCGGGTCTTCACCCGGGGCACCCCACCGCGATACGAGGGTTGCCGGCCAGCAAGCCGGGGCTGTGCGCTGGCACTCATGACCTTGCTTCAGTCTAGGAAGGCCGGCTGGCCGCTGGATAGCTTTATGACGAACATGAAGAGGCCGGGCCCGCGTGCACTGACGGCGCGCTGCAAGGCGCCGCGGAAGCTGCCGCCACGACGTCCCATGACGGTAAGGCAAGCCTAAGCTGAGAGCTCCATCACAAAGTGCCAAGATGATGGCATGCGCATGGATCATGTCTCTTACGCCTGTGAACACGATGGCTTGGCAGCCACCACTGAACGTATTGCGTCTGCCCTCGGCGTCGAAGCCGTGAAGGGTGGAGTGCACCCCCGTTTCGGGACACGCAACATGATTATCCCGCTCGCGGGACACAAGTACCTGGAAGTCGTCGAGGTCCTGAACCACCCGGCGTCGGACAAGGCACCTTTCGGCCAGGCGGTCCGGGCACGCTCGGAGGCCGGCGGCGGCTGGATGGGCTGGTGCGTCGAAGTGGACGACCTCGCCCCCTTCGAGGAGCGGCTCGGCCGCGCGGCCGTGAACGGCAACCGGAAGTTCCCCGACGGCCGCGAGCTGGTCTGGAAGCAGATCGGCATCCTCGGCCTCATTGCCGACCCCCAGGTGCCCTACATGCTCAAGTGGGAGGGCAACCCGGAGCTTCACCCCTCCAACGCCTACGCGAGCGAAGTCAAGATGTCCGCGCTGACCATTGCCGGTTCGGCGGAGCGCGTGACGGAATGGCTGGGCGAGCCGGTGGAGAAGCCGCTGGAGGACGTCGCGGTGAACTGGATCGCGCCGCACGGCACGCCCGGCATCCTCTCCGTCACCTTCGAGACCGCCTCCGGGGCAGTCACGATCTAACGCCCCGCCTGCCCAACACTTCGGCCGCCATCTAAGGGTGCCAACGATGTCACCCTTAGATGGCGGCCGAGATCTTTTTAAGGCCGGTTTCTAAGGCTCAGCCCAGGCCCACGGCTTTGCCGAACAGGCTGAATCCCACGAACGCCACGGTGTCCAGGATGGCGTGGGCGATCACGAGCGGCATCACGCGCTTGGTCCGGGTGTACACGAGGGCGAAGACGACGCCCATCACCGCGTTGCCGATGAACGGCCCGAACCCCTGATACAGGTGGTAGCTGCCGCGGAGCAGGGCGCTGGCGGCGATCGCCGCCGGCATGCTCCAGCCCAGCTTCCCGAGCCGGTCCAGCAGGTAGCCGACCACAATCACTTCCTCGACGATCCCATGCCGGATCGCGGAGAGGACCAGCACCGGCACCGTCCACCAGTACGCGTCGAGCGCGCTGGGGATGATCGCCGTCGTGATCCCCAGTGCCCGGCCGGCGGCGTAGAGCCCCAGGGACGGGACGCCGATGACAGCGGCGAGCCCCAGCCCCTGCAGGAGGTCCTTGCCGGGCCGGGCGAAGTCGAAGCCGATCCTCCGGAACGCGGAGATGCCGCGCTCTCCGGCCGCCCGGTGTTCGGTGAGGAAGTAGATCACCAGGGCCACGGGAACCAGCGCGAAGAAGATGTCCAGCAGCTGGTACGTGAGGTCGAAGTATTCGCGCGGGCTCTGCGAACGGTTCAGCGTGGACGTCCCCTGGGCCAGCGGCGCCTGGGTCATTTTGTCCGCCAGCTGCACGACGGAGTAGACCGCGGACTGACCCAGCGACAGCCCCAGGACAATCAACACTTCGAACCGCAGCCGGCGGCGGGAGGGAACCAACATGGTCCTATCTTGCCTGCAGTTGCCGAGAGTTTGCTGGTCCTCCGGGCACGCCCGCCGTGCCGCGTCGCCGGCTCCCGGGCACCCTATGCTTGGGGACTATGAGTGCGCCCCGGAAAATCATCATGATCCGGCACGGCCAGTCCGCCGCCAATGCCGACACCTCGATCTACAACCGCGTCCCGGACTACCGGATTCCGCTGACGCCGCTGGGGCTGGAGCAGGCGACGGCGGCCGGCGAAGAGGTCCGCCGCCAGCTGGACGGCCGCCCGGTGTGCGTCTATGTTTCCCCGTACCTGCGCGCCTACCAGACGCTTGAGGCGCTCAATCTGGGCCCGCTCGTGGAGCGGGTGATCGAGGAGCCCCGGCTGCGGGAGCAGGACTGGGCCAACTTTCAGATCGCCGGCGACATCGAGGACCAGAAGGAGCTCCGCAACGCCTACGGGCACTTCTTCTACCGCTTCCGCGAGGGCGAATCCGGCTCCGATGTGTACGACCGGATTTCCTCCTTCATGGAAACCCTGTACCGGCACTGGTCGAAGCCCAGCTATGCGCCGAACGCGCTGTTTGTGACGCACGGGCTGACCATGCGGCTGTTCTGCATGCGCTGGTTCCACTGGTCGGTGGAATATTTCGAGTCCTTGAACAACCCGGAGAACGCCGAGGTCCGCACCCTGCTGCGCACCGCGCACGACAAGTACGAGCTCGACAAGCCCTTCACCCAGTGGGAGAAGAGGCGCGTGGACGAGACCGTCCTGGACGCGCCGCCGATGTTTTTCTAGGTGGCCCGGCCCGGATTAGCGGACTCGTTGCGCTATTCCGGCCCGCCACACGGCGTGCGTCAGGGGGATGCCGGGCCGGTAGGCCAGGTGCGTGGCCGACGGCGCGTTGAGCAGGTGCAGGTCCGCGCGGTGCCCGACGGCGATCGAGCCCACCGCGCGTTCGCCGTCGACGTCGTTCCCGGATTCCCGCCCGAGGGCGAGCGCGCCGCCGTAGGTCGCGGCCCGCACCGCCTCATGAACACTGAGCCGCATCTGCAGCACGGCGGTGGTGACGCAGAACGCCATGGAGCTCGTGTAGGACGTGCCGGGGTTGCAGTTGGAGGCCAGGGCTAGCTGCACCCCGGCGTCGAGCAGTTCCCGGCCCGGGGCCAGCGGCTGCCGGGTGGAGAGGTCGCAGGCCGGCAGGCACGTCGCCACCGTGCCGCGCGGTCCGCTGCCGCCGGCGGCGTCCCAGCCGGACCAGCTGGCGGCGAGGGCGTCGATGTCCGCGGCAGCGAGGTAGTTCACATGGTCCACGCTGGCGGCGCCGAATTCCACCGCCAGCCGGACGCCCGGGCCTTCGCCGAGCTGGTTGCCGTGCACGCGCAGCCCCAGTCCGGCGTCCTTGCAGGCCTGCAGCACGCGGCGGGACTGGTCCTCGTTGAAGGCGCCCCGCTCGCAGAAGACGTCGGCCCAGCGGACGTAGGGCAGCACGGCGTCGAGCATCGGCCCGCACACCAGCTCCGTGTAGTCCTCCGCGTCCATCCCCGCGGGCACGAGGTGCGCCCCCAGGTACGTCGCCTCGTCAGCGACCGTGGAGGCGCTGCGGGCGCTGCGGGCCTCGTTCTCTAGGTCCAGGCCGTATCCGGTCTTGGTTTCCAGGTACGTGGTGCCCTGCGACACGGCCTCGGCGACCCGGCCCATCGCCAGCCGGGTGAGGTCGAAGTCGCTGGTGCCCCGGGTAGCGCCGGTGGTCACGGCGATCCCGCCCGCACTGTAGCTCTCCCCCGCCATCCGGGCCTCGAACTCGGCCGTGCGGTCCCCCGCGAAGATCAGGTGGGTGTGCGAATCCACCCAGCCCGGCAGGAGCGCCCGGCCGCCGGCGTCCACGGCCTCGTCTGCGGCCGGTGCATCGGCGGCCGGCCCGAGCCAGGAAATCCGCTCGCCCTCGATCACCACCGCCGCGTCGCGCAGGACGCGGTGCTCGGCGTCCTGGGTCATGAGTTCGGCGATATTAGTGATCAGGGTGCTCATGGTTCCATTCTTCAACGCCGGATGGACCAGCGGGTCGCGGCCAGCGCCTCCGCTGTCCGGGATGCCGGACTGGCGCCCGCGGCCGTGGCCGCGGCAATGCCGGAGCCCTGCCCGGCCAGGATCAGCCCGGCGGCCAGCTCCGCGATGCCGGCGGACGTCTGGAATCCGTAGCCGCCCTGGCCGGCGAGCCAGAAGAATCCGGTGGCCTCGGCGTCGAATCCCACCACGGGGACGCCGTCGGCGGCCTCTGTCCGCAGCCCCGTCCAGGCCTCGCGGACGTCGCGGATCCCGAGCGTCGTGATGGTGTTGAGCCGGGCCACGAGCCGTTCGATGTCGCCGGGGTAGGGCCGGGCGTCTTCGGGCCCGCTCGGAACGTGTTCGGAGGGCGAGATCAGGACCTGGCCGCCGTCGGGCCGGAAGTAGAAGCTGTCATCGGCCGCCGCCACCATCGGGCAGCCGGCCGGGAGGGGATTCCCGACGTCGACGATCGCGGCGGTGCGGCGGTACGGCTGCAGGCCAAGCTTCTCCACGCCGCTGAGGACGGCGAGTTCGTCCGCCCAGGCACCGGCGGCGTTGACCACGACGGCGGCCTGGAACCCTTCCTGCCCGGCGCCCAGTTCCCAGCCGGTTCCAAGGCGCTGGGCGGAGTGGACCCTGGCCCCGGTGATGATGTCCACGCCGCCGGCCTCGGCACGGCGCCGGTGATCCTCGAGCAGCACGGGGGCGTTGCAGGCGAAGGATCCGGTGTCCAGGCCGGCCGCGCTGAAGGAGTCCGGGACCAGGACCGGGCACAGGTCCATGGCCTCGGCGTGGGTGATCCGCCGCATGTGGCCGCTGGCTTCGGCCCATACGGTGGCGTCGTCGCCGATCAGCATGAACCCGCGCGGGGTGAGCACCTGTTGCGGGCGTTCGGCGTCCCGCTCGGCGATGAGCTCCAGCGTCCGGACGGTGAGTTCCTGGACCACGGGCGGGCCGTAGCTGGGAATCAGTTGCCGGGCCGAGCGGGCCGAGGTGTGGTAGGCCAGGGTCTGCTCGGCTTCGACCAGGGCCACGCTGCACTGCCCGGCAAGCGTGGAGGCAAGGGAGAGCCCGGCGATGCCCCCGCCGACAATCACGACATCGTAAGTATCTGACATGGCTCCATCCTCGCAGATTGTCCGGGTCAGGTGCGGGCGGCTGTGCCGGTTGCGGACCGCAACCGGCTCCCGCTTCGTTTAGGCGGCGACGGCGGCCCGGCTCTGGACGAACGCCTGCACGCACGCCTCGACGTCCTCGGCGCTGTGCGCGGCCGAGAGCTGCACGCGGATCCGGGCGGCGCCCTTGGGCACCACCGGGTAGCTGAACGCAGTAACGAAGACTCCATGGTGGAGCATGGCATCGGCCACCTTGGCCGCCATGACGGCGTCGCCGAACATCACCGGAACAATCGCGTGCTCGCCCGGAAGCAGGTCGAAGCCCTCCTCGCTCATGCGGTTCCGGAAGAGCTCCGCGTTGGCGAAGAGCTTGCTGCGCAGTTCGCCGGAGCTCTCCACGAGGTCCAGGGCCTTCAGCGTGGCCGCGACGATCGCCGGGGCCAGCGAGTTGGAGAACAGGTACGGGCGGGCCTTCTGGCGGAGCATCGCCACGACTTCGCCGCGGCCCGAGACGTAACCGCCGGAGGCTCCGCCGAGGGCCTTGCCGAAGGTGCCGGTGTAGATGTCCACGCGGTCCGAGACGCCGGCGTGTTCCGGGGTGCCTGCCCCGGTGGCGCCCATGAAGCCCACGGCGTGGGAGTCGTCCACCATGACCATGGCGTCGTACTTTTCGGCGAGGTCGCAGATCGCCTCGAGCGGGGCCAGGAAGCCGTCCATCGAGAAGACGCCGTCGGTGACGATGATCTTGCGGCGGGCCGGGTTTTCCTGCGTGGTGGCCTCGATCAGTTTCGCCTCGAGGTCCGCCATGTCCTGGTTGGCGTAGCGGAACCGCTGGGCCTTGCACAGCCGGATGCCGTCGATGATGGAAGCGTGGTTCAGCGCGTCGGAGATAACCGCGTCTTCCGGGCCGAAGAGGGACTCGAACACGCCGCCGTTGGCGTCGAAGCAGCTGGAGAACAGGATGGTGTCCTCGGTGCCGAGGAATTTTGAGACGCGCTTTTCCAGGGCCAGGTGCAGGTCCTGGGTGCCGCAGATGAAGCGGACGCTGGCCATGCCGAAGCCGCGGGCGTCCATGGCGTCCTTGGCGGCGGCGATGATCTCCGGGTGGTCCGCGAGGCCCAGGTAGTTGTTGGCGCAGAAGTTCAGGACGTCGGCGCTGGATTCGCCGATCTGCCCTGCCTTGATGTGGTTGGCCTGCGGCGAGTCGATGTGCCGCTCGGTCTTGAAGAGGCCGGCGCTGCGGATCTCGTCGAGTTCGTGCTGCAGCTGGTCCTTGATGGCTGAATACATGGGTTGGCTCCTCAGCTGGTTGGATGCGGGGCAAAAAATGCGGGGCCTGGCGGGAGGCCCGGTGACGGGCGGTCAGGAAGGCAGGTCTAGAAAGTGGTCCAGTCGAGGACCACTTTGCCGCCGAGGCCGGCACGGGCCACTTCGAAGCCCTTTTCCCAGTCGCTGGCGGGCAGCGTGTCGGTGACCACGGCCGAGATGTTGGCGTGCAGGACCGGGTTGGAGGAAAGCATGGCGCTCATCGCGTACCAGGTCTCGAACATTTCACGGCCGTAGATGCCCTTCATGGTCAGCATGTGGGTGACCACCTTGCCCCAGTTGATGTCGATGGACTGGCTGGGCAGTCCCAGCATCGCGATCCGGCCGCCGTGGTTCATGTTGTCGATCATCTCAGGCAGGGCGGTGGGGTGTCCCGACATTTCCATGCCGATGTCGAACCCTTCGCGCATGCCGAGCTCCCGCTGGGCGTCCTTGACCCGCATCTTGGAGACATCGATCGCCAGGTCGACGCCGAGTTTGCGGGCCAGTTCCAGCCGCGGGGCGGAGACGTCCGTGATGGCGATTTTGCGGGCGCCCGCGTGCCGGGCGACGGCGATCGCCATGAGTCCGATCGGCCCGGCGCCGGTGATCAGGACGTCCTCACCGACCAGGGGGAAGCTCAGGGCCGTGTGGACGGCGTTGCCGAAGGGATCGAAGATGGCGCCCAGTTCCGGTGTGACGGAGGGGTCCTGGTGGACCCAGACGTTGGTCTCGGGGATCACCACGTACTCGGCGAAGGCGCCGTCGCGCTGGACGCCGACGCTCACGGTGTTGATGCACATCTGCTTGCGGCCCGCGCGGCAGTTGCGGCAAATCCCGCAGACGATGTGGCCCTCGCCGGAGACCCGGTCCCCCACCTTGACGTCCAGGACGTCCTCGCCGATCTCGACGACTTCGCCGTAGAACTCGTGGCCGGGGATCAGGGGGGCGTTGATGATGCCCTGCGCCCAGGCGTCCCAGGACTGGATGTGCAGGTCAGTACCGCAAATGCCGGTGGTCATGACCCGGATCTTGACGTCGCCGGGACCGGCCTCGGGCTCGGGGCGGTCAACGAGTTCGAATCCTGCGTGGGCGCCGGCCTTGTAGAGAGCCTTCATGGGCCTTCCTAACTGTATTTGCTCGCGGTTTGCTCCGCGCGTTCTGTGCCGCCGCGCGGCACGGGCGTGTGGGACAACTCACCCCCATTAGACCGACAGAAAAGCATTAGCACAACCGCCTTTTTCTCAATCGACGATTTAGCTTTTTCTTGCGCATAGAATGGGCGGCATGGAAATCCACCAGCTGGAGATGCTGCGCGAACTCGGCGCGCTGGGCAGCGTCAAAGCCGTCGCCGAAACCCTGCTCGTGACGCCGTCGGCCGTGTCCCAGCAGCTGGCCGCGCTGCAGAAGACCGTGGAGGTGCCGCTGACCCGCAAGGAGGGCCGGAACCTGGTGCTCACGGAGGCGGGGCAGGTCCTGGCGGACGCCGGGGCCGCGGTCGTGAGCGCCATGGCGGATGCGAAAATGGCCATCGGCGCCTACCACGGCTCGCCGGTCGCACCCGTGACGCTGAGCGGGTTCCACAGTGCCGGGCAGGCGTTGTTCGCGCCGCTGGCCCGGCTCCTGGACGGCCCCGGCCAGCCCCGGATCCTGCTCTCCGACGAGGACGTGGCCCAGCAGGATTTCCCGGCCCTAACCGCCCGCTACGATCTGGTCCTGGCGCACCGGATGGATCACAGCCCTCGCTGGCCCGAGGAACGCGTCGCGGTGATCCCGCTCGCGCACGAGCCGCTGGACGTGGCGCTGCCGGCCGGGCACCGGCTGGCCGGCCAGCGCGCGGTGACGGCGGACGACGTCGTGGGCGAACCGTGGGTGACCAGCCGCGCCGGCTACTCCCCCGCGGACGTGCTCTCCGCCGTCGCCGCGGTCTCCAGCCGGGAACTGAACATCGTGCACCGCATCAATGACTATTCGACCGTGGCGGCGCTCGTGGCGGCTGGCGGCGTGATCGGCCTGCTGCCCCGGCATACAGCGCAGCCCGTGCTGAACCCGGACATTGTGCTGCGGCCGCTGGAGGGCATCAGCACCCGGCGCCGGATCGACCTGCTGGCCAGGCCGGAGAACCTTAAACGCACATCGGTCATGATGGTCTGCGAAGCACTGCAGACCATCATGACCGATTTAGTGGGGGCTGAGGGCTAGCCCTCGACGCCGAGGCGCTCCAGGATCAGCTCCCTGACACGGCCGGCGTCGGCCTGGCCGCGGGTGGCCTTCATGACGCCACCGACGATCGCGCCGATCGCCTGGATCTTGCCGCCGCGGATCTTGTCCGCGACGCCGGGCTGCGCGGCGAGGGCCGCGTCGATCGCTTCGAGCAGGGGGGCGTCGTCGGAGACCACGGCGAGGCCGCGCTTCTCGACGATTTCCGCCGGGGTTCCCTCGCCGGCGAGCACGCCGTCCAGGACCTCGGAGGCCATCTTGTTGTTGATCTTGCCGTCTTCAACCATCTGGTTCAGTTCCACGATGGTGGCCGGCTTGACGCCGAGCTGGCCGGGATCGACGTCGGCGTTCTTGGCGCGTCCGACGATCTCGCCCATCCACCATTTGCGGGCCACCGTGGGGGTGGCGCCGGCGGCGATGGTTTCCTCGATCTCGTCCATGACGCCGGCGTTGACGACGTCGCGGAATTCCAGGTCGGAGTAGCCCCAGTCGGCCTGCAGGCGCTTGCGGCGTGCGGCCGGCGGCTCGGGCAGGGTGGCCCGGAGTTCCTCGACCCATTCGCGGGACGCGGTGATCGGGACTAGGTCCGGTTCCGGGAAGTAGCGGTAGTCGTCGGCGTCGGACTTGGCCCGGCCCGACGTCGTGGTCCGGGTGTCCTCGTGCCAGTGCCGGGTTTCCTGGATGACGGGCTCGCCGGAGTCCAGGACGGCGGCGTGCCGCTGGATCTCGTAGCGGACGGCATGTTCGACGGCGCGCAGCGAGTTGACGTTCTTGGTCTCGGAGCGGATCCCGAAGCGTTCACGGCCGTGCGGGCGCAGCGAGACGTTGGCGTCGCAGCGGACGTTGCCCCGCTCCATCTTGGCGTCGGAGACGCCAAGGTTCTTGACGATCTCCCGGACCGCGGCCACGTAGGCCTTGGCGAGTTCGGGCGCGCGGCTGCCGGCGCCCTCAATCGGCTTGGTGACGATCTCGACGAGCGGCACGCCGGAGCGGTTGTAGTCGACCAGGGAGTAGTCCGCGCCCTGGATGCGGCCGGTGGCGCCGCCCATGTGGGTCAGCTTGCCGGCGTCCTCTTCCATGTGGGCGCGTTCGATCTCGACGCGGAACATGGTGCCGTCGGAGAGCTCGATGTCCAGGTAGCCGTCGTACGCGATCGGCTCGTCGTACTGGGAGGTCTGGAAGTTCTTCGGGGTGTCCGGGTAGAAGTAGTTCTTCCGGGCGAAGCGGCAGGTCTCGGCGATCTTGCAGTTCAGGGCCAGGCCGATTTTGATCGAGGACTCGATCGCGGTCTTGTTCACCACGGGCAGGACCCCGGGCATGCCGAGGTCCACCTCGTTGACGTTGGTGTTGGGCTCGTCGCCGAAGACGTTGGGAGCGGAGGAGAACATCTTGGTCTTGGTGTTGAGCTCCACGTGGACCTCGAACCCCAGGACGGGATCGTACTTCTCCATGGCCTCTTCGAAGCTCAGGGTTGCGTCAGTCATTAGTGTGAACCTCCGTGGCTCAGGGCGGCGTCAGCCGTTGAATCAGTTGCAGCAACCGCCGAGGCAGAATCGGTCAGGGAAGAATCCGTCAAGGAAGGGGCCTTGTCCAGGAGGGGTCCGCCCCACTGCGCCTCTAGCAGGGATTCCAGCACGGCGCCGACGCGGTACAGCCTTGCGTCCTGGCGGGCCGGGGCCAGCAGCTGGATGCCGACGGGCAGCCCGTCCTCGTCGGCGAGGCCGCCGGGCAGGGAGAGCCCGGGGACGCCTGCCATGTTGGCCGGGATGGTGGCGACGTCGTTGAGGTACATCGCCAGCGGGTCGTTGAGCTTCTCGCCGAGCTTGAACGCCGTGGTGGGCGCCGTCGGGGAAATGAGCACGTCCGCCTTGGCAAACGCGGCCTCGAAGTCGCGCTGGATCAGGGTGCGCACCTTCTGGGCCGAGCCGTAGTAGGCGTCGTAGTAGCCGGCGCTCAGCGCGTACGTGCCCAGGATGATGCGGCGCTTGACCTCGTCGCCGAAGCCGGCGGCGCGGGTGGAGCCCATGACGCGTTCGATCGTCAGCGGTCCCTCTTCGGGCAGGACCCGCAGACCGTACCGGACGCCGTCGAACTTGGCCAGGTTCGAGGACGCCTCGGAGGGCATGATCAGGTAGTAGGCGCCCAGGGCGTACTTGAAGTTGGGGCAGGAGACCTCGACGATCTCGGCGCCGGCGCCCTTGAGCAGTTCGAGGGACTCGTTGAAGCGGTTCTCGACGCCGGCCTGGTAGCCCTCGCCGTGGAGTTCCTTGATGATGCCGATCTTCATGCCGCGGACGTTGCCGGTCCGGGCCGCGGCTACGAGGTCCTCGAGCGGGTCCGGGAGCGAGGTGGAATCGCGGGGATCGTGTCCGCCGATCACCTGGTGCAGCAGGGCCGAGTCCAGCACCGTGCGCGAGACCGGGCCGATCTGGTCCAGCGAGGAGGCCATGGCGATGGCGCCGTAGCGGGAGACGCCGCCGTAGGTGGGCTTGACGCCGACCGTGCCGGTGACGGCGCCGGGCTGGCGGATGGATCCGCCGGTGTCCGTGCCGAGAGCCAGCGGGGCTTCGAAGGCCGCGACGGCCGCGGCCGAGCCGCCTCCGGAGCCGCCGGGGATGCGGTCCAGATCCCACGGGTTGTGGGTGGGGCCGAACGCGGAGTGCTCGGTGGAGGAACCCATCGCGAATTCGTCCAGGTTGGTCTTGCCCAGGATCGGCATCTTCGCGGCGCGCAGGCGCTCGACGACGGTGGCGTCGTAGGGGCTGTGCCAGCCCTCGAGGATTTTCGAGCCGGCCGTGGTGGGCTGGCCGATGGTGACGATGAGGTCCTTGACGGCGATCGGCACGCCCGCGAGGACGTGGAGCTCTTCGGCGGCGGCACCGCCGGCGGCGCGGATCGCGTCCACTTCGGCGGCGACGGCGAGCGCCTCGTCGGCGTTGACGTGCAGGAAGGCATGAACCTTGCCTTCGACGGCGGCGATGCGGTCCAGGTACGCCTGGGTGACCTCGACGGCGGTGATCTCGCGGGCGGCAAGCTTTTCTGCCAGCACGGCGGCGGACAGGCGGATCAGTTCGTTGTTCTCAGTCATGGTCTTAGTCCTCATCCAGGATTGCCGGGACCTTGAAGCGGCCTTCGTACGCGTCGGGGGCACCGGAGAGCGACTGCTCGGCCGTAAACGTGTGGCCCACCACGTCTTCGCGGAACACGTTGGTCAGCGGAATCGGGTGCGACGTGGCCGGGACGTCATCACCGGCGGCCTCGCTGACAGACTTCACGGATTCAACGATGACGGCGAGTTCGCCGGCCATCCTGTCCAGCTCTTCAGCACTCATCTCGATGTGCGCGAGACGCGCAAGATGCGCGACGTCGTCGCGGTTGATCGCAGCCATGGATCTCCCCTGCAAGGTAAGGATTATTTTCCGTCCCAGTCTACGTGGGTTCGCATGCAGTTACTTCCGGGCACCGTGACGGGCAACGACAAGCAACGCGGGGTCACTTACGGCCCGTCCGGACGGCCGGAACGGGCCGTAAGTGACCCCGCGTTGCTTCTAGCCGGGCTCGTCCGGTTCCTTCTGCGGTGCCGCCTGTTCCGCTTGCACCGCCCGGTAGATGTTGCCGTGAATCTTGCCGGCCCCGATGAGTTCGATCACGCCGTCCCGCTCCAGGACCGCCCGAACCGCGGGCTTCAGCCGGGTGAGGCGCAGGTTGACGCCGGACTCTCGGACCAGGCTCACGATGTCCGCCATCTTCGCCGCTCCCTGGGAGTCGACAAAGTTGATCCCGCCGCAGTCGAGCACGATCCCGGTGAGCTGCGGCGTTGACTGGATGACATCGCGCAGCCGGTCCTCCAACGCGTCGGCCGTGGCGAAGAAGAGACCGCCGTCGAACCGGATGACGGCTACGCCGGCGACCACCTCGTCGCCGGGGTGCCCGTCGGATTCACGGAACACCTGGGTGCCCGGCTCCCGGCCGAGCGACGGCATTTCCGGGTGGGTGGCCACCCGGACCAGCCAGAGCAGTGAGAGCCCGATCCCGATGATGACACCCGCCAGCACGCCGAAGATCAGGGTGCCCATGATCGCGGCGACCGCAATCCAAAAATCTACTTTCTGCACCCGGGCAAGCCGCCGCATCTCTGGCACGTTCATCATGCCCATGACCACGGCCTCGATGATCAGCGCCGCCAGGACCGGTTTGGGCAGGATCGAGAACAATGGCGCCAGGAAGAGCAGCGTGAGCAGGACGGTGACCCCCGAGGTGAGGGAGGCCAGGCCGGTCTTCGCCCCGGAGTGGTCGTTCAGCGAGCTCGCGGACAGGCTGGTCGAGACGGGCATTCCCTTGAAGAGTCCCGCGCCGATGTTGGCCAGCGACTGGGCCACGGATTCCTGGTTGATGTCGATCTGGTAGCGGTGCTTGGCCGCGAATGCCCGGGCATCGCCCGCGGTCTGGGAGAAGCCGATCAGGACCAGTGCCACCGCCGCGAGGGCCACGGTGGCCGCGTGGTCCCACATCAGCGCACCGTCCGGGACCTGAAGCGACGGCAGCCCCCGGGGGACATCACCCACGAGGGCCACGCCCTTGGCGCCGAGGTCGAACAGGGCCGCCGAGGCCAATCCGCCCACCACCAGGACCAGCGCGCCGGGAACCTGCGGCGCGACGGCCTTGAGCCCGAAGACGACAACCAGCGCGATGACCCCTACCACCACGGTCGCCTGATTCGCCTCGCCCAAGGTCCCCAGCCATGACCACAGTTCCTGGATCGGGTTCGAGCCGGTGACCTCGGTCCCGGTGAGCTTGGGAAGCTCACCGATCACGACGTCGATCGCCGCGCCGAACAGGAAACCGGTCACCACGGCCCGTGAGAGGAACTGCGCAATCCAGCCCATCTTGAAGACGGCAAGAAGAAGGAACAGGAGTCCTGAGGCGAGGGTAATTCCCGCAACGAACGAGGCAGCGTCCTGCTCTCCGGTGATGCCCGCCGCGAGCACGGCGCTGGCGGCCACGGCCGCCAAACCCGAGCTGGGGCCCATCGAGATCTGCCGGCAGGTGCCGAAGACCGCGTAGACGATGGCGCCGGCAGCAGCGGCGTACAGGCCGTTCTGCAGCGGGATCCCCGCGATGCCCGCGTACCCCAGATTTTTCGGGACGATCAGCGCCGCGACGGTGACTCCGGCGATCAGATCCCCCCGCAGCCAGGCGCGGTCATACGAGCGGAACTGGCCGATGAGGGGTATCCCCGCGGGGCCCCTGCCTTGCGCCCTTTTCATGCGCCCTTCATACTCCAAGACCGGGCGTTCCGCCAGAGTCCCGGAATGCAACGCGGGGTCATTTAACGCCCATAATGCGCGCCGGAATGGGCCTTAAGTGACCCCGCGTTGCTTAGGGGTTAGCTGTCGCTCTTGTGCGCGACGAGTTCGATCTCGACGAGCATCGCGGGGTCCAGGAACGGCAGCACGTGGACGAGGGAGAGCGTGGGGCGGATGTCGCCGAAGACTTCGCCGTGGGCGCGGCCGGCTTCTTCCCACTTGCTGATGTCCGTCAGGTACAGCTTGGACTGCACCACGTCCTCGAACCCGAAGCCGGCCTCGGCCAGCACCGCACCGAGCTTCTGCAGGATGTAGCTGGTCTGGGTGTAGAAGTCCTCGCCCACAATTCCGTCCTCGCCGCTGGCGGCGGTCGCGGAGATGTACAGGGTGTTCTCGACCTGGACGGCCCGGGAATAGCCGAGCGTCTGCTCCCAGGTGGAGCCGGTGCCGAAGGTCTTACGCATGGGGGTGCCTTTCGCGGTGGGTAAGGATTCGGCACCACTTTAGGTCGCGGGAGGCTTCAGCCGCGAAAGACGGCGGCTTTGTGTCGGGCCTGCCCGGGGGCGGGCCCGGGGGTTAGAGCTCCTGGCGGTAGACGAGCAGTTTGATGTCCGTGCCCGGGACCAGCCAGTCGCGTTCCGGGGTCCGGACAAAGCCGGTCTTCCGGTAGAGGCCGTGGGCGCTTTCCCAGCTCTCCCCCGTGGTGAGGGCCACGGCGTGGACGCCCGGCAGGGTCCTGGCATGGTCCAGTATCGCCTCGACCATGGCTTTGCCGGCGCCGCTGCGCTGGACCGACGGGTCCACGACGAGCATGCGGAACTCCAGTTCGTCGCTCAGGGCGATGTCGGCGTACGGCTCGCCCTCGACCGCCAGCGTTACGGAGCCAAGGATCGTGCCGCTCCGCTCCGCCACCCAGATGGTCGCATCCGCAGCCCGCTGGGCGACGTTCTGGATCTGACGCATGTACGGGTGGTCCGCGTCCTCAAAGTAGCCCGCGGCCAGATAGGCGTCCCGGGTGATGCGCGCTATGGCGTCGTAGTCGGCCGGAACGGCGGGGCGTATGAGGATCTGCGAAGACACCTGTCAATGGTACGGGTGCCGGGCGCGGCGCTGCCCCGAAAAGGCAGTTTCCGTGACTGAACTATCACTACTATCGCGCTGGCCGGCTGCGGGTGGAGGCGGAGCCGCGGGGCAGCGGCGGTCAGAGCGGGAACTTGCCGGAGAGCTCGAGCGATCCGGCACACGTCCAGGCGGCCAGGCGTTCGTCGTCGGACGGGCCGCCGGCCAGGGGGCTGGTGAGCCGCGGCCGCCGCACCCAGCAGCCGGCCTCCTCCGCGATCAGGGCCCCGGCGGCGAAGTCGTGTTCGTTGAGCCCGCGCTCGCCGTAGGCGTCGTGGGTTCCGTCCGCCACGAGGCACAGATCCAGGGCCGCGGACCCCAGCCGGCGCATGTCGGCGAAGCCGTCCATCAGGCGGGCCAGGCCGGCGGCCTGTTCCGCCCGGACGTCGGGATCGTAGCTGAAGCCGGTGGCCAGGATCTGGCCTGTTCGGTCGGGGACGGGCCCCAACAGGGCGGTCCGCCGGCCCTGTTCCTCGAGCCAGGCCCCTTCGCCGCGGGACGCGTAGTAGGTTCGGCCGAGCGCCGGGGCGCTGACGACGCCGGCCAGCCAGACGCCGTCGGGGTCCGCCACGGCCACGGACGTGGCGTAGTAGACGATGTTGCGGATGAAGTTGGTGGTGCCGTCGAGAGGGTCCACGGACCAGCGGTAGCCGCTGGGTTCGGCCGGCAGGACGGTGCCGCCCTCCTCCCCCGTGATGATGTCCCACGGCCGGGCGGCGGTGATGACGTCCCGGACGGCGGCTTCCGCGGCGAGGTCGAACGCGGTCACCCAGTCGCCCGAGTCGCCCTTGTTGCTGACGTCAAGGGCGGCGGCTTGCCGGGTGGCCAGGACCGCGGCGCCGGCCGCCGCGGCCAACTTGGCCAGCTCCAGGAGCGCCGCCGGTCCGGCTTCGGAAGCGGACGGGCCCGCGGGGTGGGGGCTCATTCGGCCGCCGCGGCACCGGCGTCGGGATCCCCGGCGTCGGGATCCGGGTCCTCAAGGGTGTCCGGGTCCTCAAGGGTGTCCGGCGCCCCGGCAGGTGCCGGGCCGTTCGCCAACAGCGCCCGGAAGCCGTCCTCATCCAGGACCGGGACGCCGAGTTGTTCGGCCTTGTCCAGTTTGGTGCCCGCGTTCTCGCCCGCCACCACGTAGCTGGTGTTCTTGGAGACCGAGCCGGCGGCCTTGCCGCCGCGGATCAGGATGGCTTCCTTGGCCTCATCCCGGCTGAAGCCCTCGAGGCTTCCGGTCACCACGATGGTTAGTCCTTCCAGGGTCCGCGGCATGGACTCGTCGCGGTCGTCCGCCATCCTGACACCGGCGGCGGCCCAGCGGTCCACGATGTCGCGGTGCCAGTCCTCGGCGAACCATTCGGTCAAGGCCTGGGCGATGACCGGGCCCACGCCGTCGACGTGAGCGAGCTCCTCCTCGGTGGCCTGCCGGATGGCGTCCATGCTGCCGAACGCGGTGGCGAGGGCGCGGGAGGCCCGCGGGCCGACATGCCGGATGGACAGCGCCACCAGGACCCGCCACAGCGGCTGGGATTTGGCCTTCTCGAGTTCGCGGAAGAGCTTGTCCGTGGTGGCTGTGGGCTTGGACGGGGTCTTGGTGGTGGCCTTGGTGTAGAAGTAGGGCACGAGCTCGAATTCGCCTGTGCCCGCGCCCTTGGAGCGCTTCTCCCGGCGCACGCGGACGTCCGCGAGCTGCTCCGGGGTGAGGTCGAACAGTGTCGCTTCGGTGGTCAGCGGGGGCGTTGCGGGCTCGGCGGGCTGGGTCAGCGCGATGGCGGCTTCCCAGCCCAGGGCCTCGATGTCGAAGGCGCCGCGGCCTGCGAGGTGGAAGACGCGTTCGCGCAGCTGCGCCGGGCAGGACCGGGCGTTGGGGCAGCGGATGTCCACGTCCCCTTCCTTCCCGGGGGCCAGGGGCGTGCCGCATGCCGGGCATTCGGTGGGCATGATGAAGTCGCGGACCGGCGGGTCCTGGGCGTCCCGGAGTGCCAGGACCGGCCCCACGATTTCGGGGATGACGTCGCCGGCTTTGCGCAGCACCACGATGTCGCCGATCTTCACGCCCTTGGCTTTGACCACTTCCTGGTTGTGCAGGGTGGCCATTTCCACGGTGGAGCCGGCAACCTTGACCGGTTCCATCACGCCGTATGGGGTGACGCGGCCGGTGCGGCCGACGTTGACCGCGATGTCCAGCAGCTTGGTGTGGACTTCCTCGGGCGGGTACTTGTAGGCCACCGCCCAGCGCGGCACCCGTGAGGTGTAGCCGAGCGCCCGTTGCGTCGCGAAGTCGTCCACCTTGACCACGATGCCGTCGATCTCGTGCGTGAGGCTGTGCCGTTTGTCGCCGTAGCGCTTGATGAACGCCAGCACCTCCGCCAGTCCGGACAGGACCTCGAAATAAGGGCTCGTGGGCAGGCCCCACTCGGCGAGCCGGCGGTAGGTCTCCGACTGGCTGAGAGTGTCCAGTCCTTCGCGGACCCCGATGCCGTGGACATACATCCGCAGCGGGCGTTTGGCGGTTTCGGCGGGGTCCTTCTGCCGCAGCGAACCGGCGGCGGCGTTGCGCGGGTTGGCCAGAGGTGCCTTGCCGGCCTCGATCAGGGCCTCGTTGAATTCCGCGAAGGCCCTGGACGGAATGAAGACTTCGCCGCGGACTTCCATCTCGGCCGGGAAGCCGGTGCCGCTGAGCTGCTGCGGGATTTCCTTGATGGTCAGAACGTTGTGCGTGATGTCCTCGCCGGTGGTGCCGTCGCCGCGGGTGGCGGCCCGGACCAGCACACCGTCGCGGTAGAGCAGGTTGACGGCCAGGCCGTCGATTTTCAGTTCGGTGAGCCACGACGGCGGGTTGCCTCCGTTGCCGATCTTGGCGATGCCCGCCTCGGCCTTCGCCATCCACGCTTCCAGCTCCTCGAGCGAGAAGACGTCCTCCAGGCTGTACATGCGCTGCAGGTGCTCGACGGCGGTAAAGGCGGCGGACACTTCGCCGCCCACTTCCTGCGTGGGCGAATCGTTGGCCACCAGCTCCGGATGCATGGCTTCGAGCGTCTCCAGGCGCCGGTAGAGCTCGTCGAACTCGGCGTCGGAGATGATCGGCGCGTCCTGCTGGTAGTACGCGAACCGGTGTTTGCGGACCTCTTCCACGAGGTCTTCGTACTCCGCACGGATGTCCCCGGACGGGACCTGCTGCCCGTCGGGGCCCTGGGGTTCCGAGACGTGCCCGGGGGCTTCTATGTCTGCTTTTACAGTCCCTGCTGCGGTCTCTGCCGCGGTCTTCCCTGTGCTCACAGACCTATCCTGCCCTAGATCCGTTCCGTTGTCCGGTCACCGGCCGGACCCGCCGAAGGTCCCCCTCCTCTCCGGGCCGGCGTCTCCGGGGCCGGCACGCGGGCGGGTCAGGCGGCCGCAGCCCCGGGGGTGGTCCGGGCGTCCACAACGATCGCGGTGATGTTGTCCCGGCCCCCGCTGCGCAGGGCCGCCTGGATCAGTTCGTCAACGGCCGCTTGCGGGTCCGCCTCGGCCCCAAGGATGCCGGCAATCTGCTCATCGCTAAGCTCACCGTTGAGACCGTCGGAGCAGACGAGGATCCTGTCACCATCCTCAAGGGGAAGCAGCCAGTAATCGGCCTCGGTATCGTCGCCGGTACCCAGGGCCCGGGTCACCACGTGCCTGCGCGGATAGACGGCGGCCTCGGCCTCGGTGATCTGGCCGGCGTCGAACAATTCCTGAACCTCGGAATGGTCCACACTGAGTTGGGCGAGCTGGCCGCCGCTGTAGCGGTAGGTGCGGGAATCACCGATATTGAGGACTAGCCAGTAGGGAACGTCCAGCTGTTCCACCACCACGACGCCGGAGAGGGTGGTGCCGGCGCGGGATCCGGTGGCCTCACGGATGTCCGCGTCAGCCTTGAACAGGTATTCCTGGAGGATATCGGCGCTGGCGTCCCGGCTGCCTGTCTTCAATTGAGGCAGCTCGGCCAGGGTGCGCACGCAGATGCTGCTGGCAACTTCGCCGGCCTCGTGGCCGCCCATGCCGTCCGCCACGGCGAAGACGGGGTCGGCGGCAATGAAGGAATCCTCGTTCGCCTCGCGGCGCAGGCCCCGGTCTGTGCCGTATCCGCACTGCAGTCGCGGTCCGTGTTCCCTGTCCGTCGGCGGGAAGGGGACGTTTGGCGTGAGGTTCATGGCCATCCTAGATCAGGCGGTGCGCGCGAAAGTTGAAGGCGGTCACGAACCCGGCCGGCCCGCAACTGACGGTCCGACTATTGCATACAGGCCACACAACTGAGAAGACCGCCACGGCGCGCAGCCGGACCCTCCCGCTGCTCAGTCCAGGATCAGGCCCCGACCGCTGCCGTGCTGCAGCTGCACCGGATGGATTTCACCGAATCCGCGGACGTCCTCGGCCGGGCGGGGCACCAGGACGAAGCGCTCGTCGCGTTCCAAGGCTGCAGCGGTCATGGAATCCACCAGCACCGTTCCGGGGTCCGCGAGGGCGGTCAGGCGTGCGGCGAGGTTGACGGTGGGCCCGTAGATGTCGCCCAGTCGGGACAGAATCCGGCCCCAGACCATGGCCACGCGGGCCTGCGGCAGGATCTCGTCCTCGGTGAAGGCGCGGGAAAGGGCCAGCGAGATCTCGGCACCCGCCGCCGGCGTTTCGGCAATGTAGAGGACCTCGTCGCCCACCGTCTTGACCAGGCGTCCGCCGCCGACGGAGATGATTTCGGCGCACTTGTTTTCGAAGCGCTGCACCAGCTGGGCGAGGGTTTTCTCGTTCATCCGGCGGGACAGGCTGGTGTAGGACACCAGGTCGGCGAAACCGACGGCCCGGGCCAGCGGCAGCGGCGCGTCGTCCTCGTCACCTTCGCGGCCCTCTTCGCTGGACTGCAGTCCGGCCTCGGCCCGGACGGCGAGGCGCTGGACCGCGGCGTTGAGCTGGCGGCGCCAGGAATAGACGAGCATGTCCTCGAGGGCGTCAATAAGGTTCGGCAGTTCGCTGACAAGCCGCTTGCGGGCGACGGAGTCCGGCACCCCCTGCTTCTGCACCATGTCCTCAACGAGGGCCTCGACCTGCCACACCACCATCCGGTCCGTCATCTGGCCGATGGCCCGGGTGACGGAAATGGCGGCTTCCTCGGTCAGCTTGCCGTCGCGGACGAGGTCCACGATGGTCGACAGTGCCGACTGGTCCCGTTCGGTGAAGGCGACATCTTCATCCCCCAGGTTGGGAAAGCCCAGGGCACGCCAGAGTTTGCGGGCCGAAAGGAGCGAGAGGCCGGCACCGCCAGCCACTTCCCGGCGCCGGAGCTTGCGCTCTCCGCCCAGCAGCCGGGTTTCCAGGGCCTTGGCGGCGAGCCGCTCGGCGGACATCGTCCCGGTGGGCGGGGCTGCGGGTTCGGCGGCAGCGGGGTCGGCGGCTGCGGGTTCGGCGGGGTCGGCGACGGCTTCGCCGAAAGCGCGGCCGGCCACGGCGTCCGGCGCGTCGGGCCCCGCCTCTTCTGAACCGGCGCCGGCGCCGGCGTCGAACCCCGCGCCGGCACCCGGGTGAACCGCGGGGTCAGGGGTGGCAGCGGCAGGCTCGGAGACGACCCCTCCGGGCTCCCGGGGCAACTCGCGGTCGGCGAGGTCGATGTCCTGGTGGACGTTCTCAGCGTTCATCTCTTCCACCTTCTCTCGTCTCCCACGGCACGGCCTCGCCCGGGTTGTACATCATGCCTTCGTCCCCGCGCGTCTCGCCCTGGGGCAGATCGCCGATGGCGTCCAGCATGAAGTTGCGGAATGTCGCGACTTCAGGGACATCGCGCACCACCGTTCCCGAGGGGTGCCCGGTATCCAAGGATATATTCCCCGAGCGCAATAGGCGCTGCAACAAGGATTGTTCAATGGCCACATGGCGGATTGCGGCGAGCGGAACCTGCTGGTCGCGTCGCCGTAACATGCCGTAGCGGGTAACTAAGCGCTGGCTGGTCAGGATGTAGCGCGTGGCGTGCCACGCCATGACCCGCGGAAGGCAATAACCCAGCAGCACCCAAGCCGCCATGGCCAGACACCCGGCGATCAGCCAGGGCGTCCACTCCTTAGGAAGGAGCGGCACGAGCTTTTCCGGGCCGCCCTTGACCACCCAGGCGCAGGCATAGGCGGCCAGGGCGGGCACAACAACGAACATCAGCCCGGGGACAATGAGCATCCTGGGCTGGGGCCGGGTCACCACAATCACTTGCTCTCCCGGCAGGAGCACTTTACGCATAACCGCTTTCTGTCCCGCCACGGCCGGCCCCGCCCGTACCGCCCGCATCAGCCGTTCCGGCCGCTCCCGCCGGGTTCCACGGCCGCAAGTGCACGACGTCGCCGGCGGTCACCACGTGTTCGTGGCCCGCCGCGTCGACCACCAGGAGCGAACCGTATTCGTCCAGGCGGGTGGCGTGGCCAATGATCTCGTGGTCGCCGGGGAGCTGGGCGCGGACCTGCTTGCCGAGGGTCGTCAGCAGGTGCTCCACCCGCTTGTGCAGCGAGGGGCCGCCAGCCATGCCGGCGTGGGGGTCGCCGTCGGCGTTGCAGAAGCTCCGGTACAGCGTGGCGAAGCGGGACAGATAGCTCTTCAGGAGTTCCGTCCGGTCCACGGTGTCCGCGTTCTCCAGCAGCACGGAGGTGGCGGTGGGGACCGGAAGTTCGGCCTCGGTCAGCGTCACGTTCAGGCCGGTGCCGAGGATGACCGGCGGTGTGCCGCCGCCGCCGAGGGGGCCGAGCTGGGCCAGAATGCCGGCGATTTTCCGGCCCCGCACCAGGACGTCGTTGGGCCATTTAAGTTCCGCGGGAAGGCCCGCTGTTTCCGTCAATGCCTCGCGCAGGGCGAGCGCGGCGAGCAGGGACAGCCACGAGTAGCTGTGGGTCGGCAGCGGCCGTCCGTCCGCGTTGACGGGACGGAGCACCAGCGAAACGGAGACGGAGCTGCGGGCCGGGGCCTCCCAGCGGCGGTCGAGGCGGCCGCGGGCGGCGCTTTGGTACTCGGCGGCGAGCACCGACATGTCCGGCCAGGCGCCGGGGTCCTCGCTCACGCCGCGGAGGAGGTCGGCGTTGGTGGACCCCGTGGACTCCACCACCGTCAGGCCCGGAATCCCGTTGGCGGAGAGGAAGGCCTCATCGCTGAGGGCGTTGAGGTCCAGCGGCGGACGGTCCGGGGTTTCCTGCACGGCTTCCATGCTTGAATCCTACCGAGGAAAGCAGGGCCCGGCTCCGTCCCTGTGGGCTCGGTGCCTCCGCGGAAACTCCCCTCATTTGACCGGCAAGTGCGGCGGGTCGGCCCGACACGCCGGGGATTCCCGGCGTCGGATCCTCAAAAGCGGCGAATTTCCGCCAGCCGTTCGGCGGAAAACGCCCAGCAATTTCAGAGGAAGATGTCCGGCACCAACTGTTCTTCCGGCGCGCCGAGGCTGTAAGGACGGAAGTCCGTCACACCGGCCGCCGCCAGAACCTGCTCGTCGGTGTAGAAGTTGCCGCTGCGGCTGCCGTGCGCGGGGAGAGTGTTGCCGCCGGTCAGCACGGCGTGGGCGGCGTCGGCCATGATCTCGGGGCTGCGGGCGCCCTTGACGATCCTGTCGCCGCCGGGCATGTTGCGGATGGCCGCGGTGTCAATCAAGGTGCAGGGCCAGAGCGAGTTCACGCTGACCCGGTCCTCCTTGAGCTCCTCGGCCAGCCCCAGGGTGGTCAGGCTCATGCCGTATTTGGCCATGGTGTAGGCCAGGTGCATGCCGGCCCAGCGCGGATCCAGGTTCAAGGGCGGGGAAAGCGTCAGGATGTGTCCGGCGTCAGAGGCCCGCAGGGCGGGCAGCGCCATCTTCGAGAGCAGGAACGTGCCCCGGACATTGATGTCCTGCATGAGGTCGTAACGCTTCATGTCCACCGTGTCGGTCGTGGAGAGGTCGATCGCCGAGGCGTTGTTGATGACGACGTCGATCCCGCCAAAGCGGTCCACGGCGGCGCCGACAGCCCCGGCGACGTCGGCGTCGATGCGCACATCGCCGACCAGCGGCAGCGCACTGCCGCCGGCGGCCTCGATCTGTTCGGCGGCCGTGTAGACGGTGCCCTCCAGCTTGGCGTGCGGCTGGCCGGTCTTGGCCATCAGGACGATGTTGGCCCCGTCGCGGGCGGCGCGGAGCGCGATGGCCAGCCCGATGCCGCGGCTGCCCCCGGAGATGAGGACGGTGCGGCCCTGCAGGGAACCGGCGGCCTGATACGGCCCTGGCTGCTGGGACTGAGGGGCGGTGCCCGAAGCGTCATTGCTTGAAGTCATGAGGTCACTCTAGCCGACCATTGTTACTGGCGGGTAACAAGAGCTTCCGGCGCTCCTGCCCGGTTGCTTTCCCCTGGGAAGCCCCGAGGCCCGGGCGTCCCCCGCAAATCCAGGGGCCGACTCCGGACCGCCCGGAAGCAACCGGGAAGGAGCGCAGCGCCGGAGCTGGGCAGAGCCGACCGCGAACATCCGGCGAACATCCTTGGCGGTCACGGTGGGAGGTGGAACGAAAATTGTAGGTTTTCTACAGCGGCGTGGGCCGATCGCGTCACTAGACTTGCCATCGAGGCCTTGCTTTTGTGCATTCCAACTAAAGCCGCACGGACCAGGGCCAGCGAGCTACAGCGACTGAACAACCAGCGACCGAACCACCAGCGACAGAGCCGGAGACATTTGATGAGCCACGATCTGACCACGACTGCGGGAAAGCTTGCAGACTTCCGCGACCGCCAGGCCCGTGCCGAGCAGCCCTCCGGCCCGGAAGCTGTCGTCAAACAGCACGCCCGCGGCAAGAAGACCGCCCGCGAGCGCATCGACCTGCTGCTGGACGCCGGATCGTTCGTGGAGTTCGACGCGCTGGCCGTGCACCGTTCCACGGCGTTCGGCATGGAGAAGAAGAAGCCGCTGGGCGACGGCCTGGTCTCGGGCTACGGCACCGTCGACGGCCGGCCCGTCGCCGTCTACAGCCAGGACTTCTCGGTCTACGGCGGCTCGCTGAGTCAGGTCAACGGCGAGAAGATCGTCAAGGTCCAGGAGTTCGCGCTGCGCAACGGCTGCCCCGTGGTCGGCATCCTCGACGGCGGCGGCGCCCGCATCCAGGAAGGCGTCGCCTCCCTGGCGATGTTCGCGGACATCTTCCGCAACAACGTCCATGCCTCCGGCGTCGTCCCGCAGATCTCGCTGATCATGGGCCCCTCGGCCGGCGGTGCCGCCTACTCCCCCGCCCTGACCGACTACGTGGTCATGGTGGACAAGACGTCCCACATGTTCATCACCGGCCCGGACGTCATCAAGACCGTCACGGGCGAGGACGTGGACATGGAAACCCTGGGCGGTGCCCGCCAGCACAACGCCACCACCGGCACCTCGACCTACCTGGCCTCGGACGAGGCGGACGCAGTCGAGTTTGTCCGCGAACTGCTGGACTTCCTGCCCTCCAACAACCTCGCCGAGGCCCCGGTGCTCGAACACCAGCAGGAGCTGGAGATCGACGACGACGACCTCGCCCTCGATGTGCTCATCCCGGACTCGGCCAACCAGCCCTACGATATGCGCAAGGTCATAGAGCAGATCGTGGACGACGCCCACTTTTTGGAGATGCAGTCCCTCTACGCCCCGAACGTGATCATCGGTTACGGCCGCGTCGAGGGGCACACCGTGGGCATCGTGGCCAACCAGCCCATGCAGTTCGCCGGCACCCTCGATATCGCCGCATCGGAGAAGGCCGCCCGCTTCGTCCGGCACTGCGACGCCTTCAACATCCCCATCATCACCCTGGTTGACGTGCCGGGCTTCCTGCCCGGCAAGGACCAGGAGTTCCAGGGCATCATCCGCCGCGGCGCGAAGCTGCTCTACGCCTACGCCGAGGCCACCGTGCCCAAGCTGACCGTGATCACCCGCAAGGCCTACGGCGGGGCGTACATCGTCATGGGCTCCAAGAAGCTCGGCGCGGACCTGAACCTCGCCTGGCCCACCGCCCAGATCGGCGTCATGGGCGCCCAGGGCGCCGTGAACATCCTGTACCGCCGCGAACTCGCCGCGGTGGCCGAGGCCGGCGGCGACGTCGAGGCCAAGCGCGCCGAGGTGGTCCGCCAGTACGAGGAAGAGCTGCTCAACCCATACCAGGCCGCGCAGCTGGGCTACGTGGACGCGGTCATTGCCCCGTCCGAGACCCGCGTGCAGATCATCAAGGGCCTGCGCGCCCTCCGCGACAAACGGGCCGCCCTGCCCGCCAAGAAGCACGGGAACATCCCGCTGTGATCCCCGCAGGCTCCCAGCCCCCGCAGGTCCCCGCCGGATCCCAGGCCTCGCCAATTCAGGCCGGCCCAGCCGACGGCGTGGGCCCAGCCGACGCTCCGGACTTGCCGCTGCTCTCGGTGGTCAAGGGCGAACCGACACCCGAGGAGCTGGCGGCGCTGACCACCGTCGTGCTGTCCCTGGGGCAGGCCGCCCAGGCTGCGCCGGAACGGCCCGGCGTCCGGCACTGGGTCCGCCGGCAGCAGCTCCGGCTGGCGCCCCGGCCGGGTCCGGACGCCTGGCGCCGCAGCCTCGGCTGAGCGGCCGCCCGGCGTCGAACCCGCCCGGAAAAAAGTTCAGTGACTCTTTCATAACCAAGGCGGCCGGGCTAGTCTCGTCGGGTGACTACCGAAACCATCGCCTCAGACAACACTGCACCCGCGCGCCAGCAGACCGCCATCGATGCCGTCGCCGACGCCTACACGGACACCCTCATCCGGCTCAACCCGAGCTTCGCCACCGAGCTCGGCCTGCCCGGGCACGAGACCGAGTACCAGGACTTCTCCCCCGCCGGCCACGAGGAATTCGCGGCCGCCACGCGGGAGGCGCTCGCCGCGCTGGACGGTCTGGAGCCGGTTGACGACGTCGACGCCGTCACCTTGGACGCCATGCGCGAGCGGTTGGGCCTGCAGCTGGAAATCCATGCATCGGGCTGGGACACGGCCGATCTGAACAACATCGCGTCCCCGTCCCAGGACATCCGGGCGATCTTCGACCTCATGCCGACGGACACCGCGGAGCAGTGGGAACACATCGCGGGCCGGGCGCACAATGTCCCCGCCGCGATTGACGGGTACATCGAGTCGCTGCGCTCGGCGATGCAGGACGGCCGGGTAGCAGCGGCCCGCCAGGTGTCGATCGTGATCGAACAAGCCACCAAGCACGCCGCAGATGACGGATTCTTCGCGAAGCTTGCGGCCGGCGCCAAGACCGCGGACGGGCCGCTCACGCCGGACCTGCAGTCCACGCTCGACGCCGGCACGGCAGCCGCCCGGGTGGCCTACGCCCGGCTGGCGGGGTTCCTTGAGGCCGAACTCCTCCCCGTCGCCCCGGCCAAGGATGCCGTGGGCCGCACCCGCTACGCCCTGGCCTCCCGGTCCTTCCTCGGCGCCGCCGTGGACCTGGAGGAGACCTACGCCTGGGGCGTGCAGGAGCTCGACCGCCTCATCGCCGAACAGGAACGGGTGGCCGCCGAAATCCAGCCCGGCGCCACCATCGAGGAAGCCAAGGAGATCCTGAACAACGATCCCGCCCGACAGCTCAAGGGCACCGATGCCCTCCAGGCCTGGATGCAGGAACTTTCCGACAAGGCCGTCGCGGAGCTCGCCGGCGTCCACTTCGAGATCCCGGATGTCATGAAGACGCTGGAGTGCCGGATCGCACCCACGGACGAAGGCGGCATCTACTACACCGGGCCGTCGGAGGACTTCAGCCGCCCCGGCCGGATGTGGTGGTCCGTGCCGGCCGGCGAGGACACCTTCACCACCTGGGCCGAAACCACCACGGTCTACCACGAGGGCGTGCCGGGCCACCATCTCCAGGTCGCCACCGCCACCTACCGCCGCGAGCTGCTGAACAAGTGGCGCCGCAGCGTGTGCTGGACCTCGGGCCACGGGGAAGGCTGGGCGCTCTACGCGGAGAAGCTCATGCAGGAACTTGGCTACCTCAGCGATCCGGGCGACCACATGGGCATGCTGGACATGCAGCGCATGCGCGCGGCCCGGGTGGTGTTCGACATCGGCGTGCACCTGGAACTTGAGGTCCCCGAGCGCTGGGGCAGCGGCATCTGGACCTCGGAGAAGGGCTTCGATTTCCTCCGGGCCAACCTGCCGATCAGCGAGGGGCAGCTGAAGTTCGAGTTCACCCGCTACCTGGGCTGGCCGGGGCAGGCACCTTCCTACAAGGTGGGACAGCGCCTCTGGGAGCAGATCCGGGCGGAGCTTGAAACCCGCCCGGGCTTCGAGCTCAAGGCGTTCCACACGAAGGCCCTGAACATCGGCTCGGTGGGCCTCGACACACTCAAGCGCGCCCTGCTCGGCTAACGAACCGGCCATTCAAAAGGAGAGGTCCCCGGACTCCGGGGACCTCTCCTTTGTGCGTTGCGCGTGTGCGTTGCGCGTGTACGTTGCGCGGCAGGCGGTCAGCGCCCGCCGATCACACCTTTTTCCGCCGCCTTGGTGACGGCGTCTGCCTCCGCCTGGGTCAGGGTCCCGTCCTTGACAGCCTGGTCAAGCCGGGGCTTCAGTTCTGCCGCATGGTTGGCGTACCCGGCGGCGCGCAGTTCCTCCAGAGCCGCCGTGACCTTGGCTTCATCGATGCCGAGTGACTTCGCCAGGGAAGCGGCGAGGGCTTTCTCCCTCGCGGCGTGGTCCGGCCTTTGTCCGTCAGCCGGCGGGGCTGCCGGCCTGTTGGCGTCGCGGAAGGCCCTCAAGGCGTCGATGACCTTGGCCTCGTCGACGCCTAGCTTGGCGGCGAGCTCCTTGGCGCGGTTGCCCAGCTGGGCACCTCCATGGCCGTGATGGCCGCCGTGCATGCCGCGGCCGTCCGCGAAGGCGCCCCCCGGCGCACTGGAACTGGGGGTGGGGCTCGGACTGGGACTCGGCGTCGTCGTGGCAGAGGCCATCCCGGCGACTCCAAGCCCAGCCCCCAGCGCCACCGCCGCGGCCCCCAGACTGAGTGCGATTTTTGTTGTGCGTGACATGAAATGTCTCCTGGATCTGCCGTGCGGTGACGGCGCTTGAAGCTGCCGGCGCTTCCGGGGACGTCCGCCCCATGAGCATCTCCAGTCTGCACCCGCCCCAGCAGAGATTGCTGTTTCCCACCTTTCACTTTCCTGTGAATCAGGCCGTGAGTTCCGGGCTGGCCCGCACCCCGGATCGCTCCCCGGTTCCCGCCCCGGCTGCCGCCGCGAACCCGGCCGTTCGGATGCCCTCGCGCGGGCCGCAAAGTGGGTAGGCTCTGGGCATGCTGATCGTCACATCCAACGACATCCCGGGCCACCGGATCGACGCCGTCTTCGGCGAGGTCATGGGCCTGACCGTCCGGTCGCGGGACATCACCGCCCAGGTCATGGCCGGCTTCCGGTCCCTGGCCGGCGGCGAGGTGCTGGAAATGACGCGGGCCCTCTACGAGAGCCGGCAGCAGGTCATGGCCCGGATGGTGGAAGAGGCCGAACAGCGCGGGGCCAACGCCATCATCGCCATGCGTTACGACACGTCGGCGATCGGGACGAACTGGACGGAGATCTGCGCTTACGGCACCGCCGTTTTTGCCATCCCCCTGGCGCAGCATGAGCCCGGCGCCACGGGCCAGTCAGTTTATCTGACCAATTCCGGCGGGACGGCGGCCCAGCTCAAGCCCTGATTCCGGGCCTGCAGAACCGTTCCCCATATACTTGCGCAGAGTGCAAACATGCACGTAGTGTAAGCGCGTGCCCTCATCCTCATCTCCGTCCGGCGCCCCGGCTACCCCACGCGGCGAGTCCGCGGCCCCGTCCCCCTCGCGCCAAGAACTGAGCCGTCGCGAATTAAACAAAGCCGCCACCCGGCAGGCCATCACGGACGCCGCCATGAACTTGCTCCGCACGCGGGGCCCCGGAAACTTCACGGTGGAGGACATTGCCGACGCCGCCGGCATATCCCGCCGGACGTTCTTCAATTACTTCGGCAGCACCGAGGCAGCGCTGGCCTCGGTGACCCATGCGTTCCTGGACAATGCCCTCCAGCAGTTCCGGCTGCGCCCGGCCGACGAACCCATACTGGAGTCGGCCCGCGCGGCCCTCGTTGAACTGGCCGATCCCATGACCGTGGCGCCGGTAGCCGAGATCTACAGCCTGGGCCAGACCAACCCCCAGCTCAGCCGCTCCGAGCTCGAAGCCTGGGACCACTGCACCGAACAGATCATCGACGCCGCCCGTGAGCGCTTCGCCCAGGGTTCCGGTGCCGGGGTCGACGAGCTGTACCTGCGCGCCCTGGCCGGCTCCGTCATCTCCTGCGGCAAGGCCGCCATGGACGTCTGGTTCGCCCGCTGCGGCGGCGACCTCGGCCCCGAGTCCCTATCCGTCCTGCGCCAGCTCCTCATCGATTCCATGGGCCTGCTCGGCTCCGGCTTCGCGCCACACTCCCCCGCCACCCCTTCCCCAGATCGGCACTGACATGGCCCTTTTGCTCTATCGTCTCGGCAAGTTCTCCTACCGCCACCGCTGGCTCGTGATCTCCCTCTGGCTCGCCGTCATGGTGGCCGTCGGCGGCGCAGCGGCGGCCTTCCACGGCACCATGTCCAACAACTTCCAGATCCCCGGCACTGAGACCCAGCAGATGGCGGACAAGCTTAAGCAGGAACTGCCCAAATCCTCCGGCGGTTCGGCCGGCGTCGTGTTCGAGTCCAAGGACGGCCAGTTCACGCAGGCCGGGAAGGACGCGGTCTCGGCCGCACTCACCAAGCTGAAGACACTCCCCGAGGTCCAGGGCACCGTCGACCCGTTCGCCACCCAGGCCCAGCTGGATAAGGCCGTCACGGATGTCGCCGCCGGGGAGCAGAAGTCTTCCGCAGGCAAGGCGAAGCTGGATGCGTCGGCCGCTCAGCTGGCGACCGGCAAGGCACGGCTCGCCGCTGCCGAGCAACAGATGGCCGCAGCCGGGATGACTCCGGAGATGATCGCCGCCCAGCTCGGCCAGCAAAAGGCCGCGCTGGCCGCTGGCCAGGGCAAGCTCGACGCCGGGACCAAGGAGCTCGAGGCCGGCGCCGCCAAGCTTGCCGTTGCCAAGCGCCAGCTTGCCGCCTCGCAGGGCATGCGGTTCGTGTCCGAGGACGGTACCGCAGCGATCGCCCAGATCCAGTTCAAGACCTCCATCAACGGGCTGGCCCCCGCCGTACGCCAGCAGGTCCAGGACATCGTCCACGAAGTCTCTTCCGCCGGCGTGACCGCCCTTGCCAGCAAGGAGATCACCGAGGACGTCTCGGAGCTGTTCGGCATCTCTGAAATTCTCGGCATCGCCATTGCGGCCCTGGTGCTCATCGTCATGCTGGGAACGCTGATCGCCGCCGGGCTCCCCCTGCTGATGGCCCTCGTCGGCGTGGCCGTCGGCGTTGGCGGCACCTTCGCCCTCAGCGGCGCCGTCGACATGAGCTCCATCTCCCCCATGCTGGCCCTCATGCTGGGCCTCGCCGTCGGCATCGATTATTCGCTGTTCATCGTCAACCGGCACCGCGGCCAGCTGCTGGCCGGGATGGACGGGGAGGAATCGGTGGCCCTGGCCACCGGCACGTCAGGTAACGCCGTGCTGTTCGCGGGCCTGACCGTCATCATCGCCCTCGCCGCCCTCGTCATTCCGGGTCTTCCGTTCCTGGCCGTCATGGGCCTGTCCGCGGCCGCAACGGTGGCTGTCGCCGTCGTCGTCGCCCTGACCCTCACCCCTGCCATGCTGTCCCTCATCGGTCCCCGGCTCATTTCCCGCCGCGCCTGGGCGAAGGCGGAGCAGCACAATGCCGCCCCGGGCCACGAGAGTGAGGACCGAGCCCGCGATGAACGCCGCAGCACCCGCGGCTGGGGCGGCCTCGTCACCCGGCATCCGGTGCTGGCGCTGCTGGCCGGCGTCCTGCTGCTGGGCATCGTGGCCCTGCCGGCCAGCCAGTTGCGGCTCGCCCTGCCCGACGGCGGATCCGAGCCCGTTGAATCGCAGGCGTTCAAGGCCTACGACGTCACCGGCCGCAGCTTCGGCGAGGGCATGACGGGCCCGATCATCGTGGTCGGCGACTTCCCGGCCGGACTCAGCGAAGCCGAGGCCACGGCGAAGCAGCTGGACGTCGCGGACATCCTCCGCGGTACGGCCAACGTCACCGCCGCCGTTCCGGTGGCCCTGAGCGAGGACCGCCGCACCGCCGTCTTCCAGGTCATTCCCAAGGAGGGCCCGGCCAGCGCCAGCACGGTCAAGGTGGTCTCCGAACTGCGCGCCGAAAAGGGCCAGATCAAGGATTCCACCGGCGTCGGCATTGGCCTCACGGGTCAGACGGCCGGGAACGTGGACGTGTCCACCAAGCTTGGCGACGCCCTACCGCCGTACCTGGCGATCGTCGTCGGGCTCTCGCTGATCCTGCTACTGCTCGTGTTCCGCTCGATCGTGGTGCCCCTGCTGGCCACCGGCGGTTTCCTGCTCTCGCTGGCGGCCGCTTTCGGAGCCGTCGTCGCGGTCTACCAATGGGGCTGGCTGGGGAACGTGTTCGGCGTCGAAAATCCCGGCGCCGTGCTGAGCTTCCTGCCGATCATCCTGATCGGGGTGCTGTTCGGCCTGGCCATGGACTACCAGGTGTTCATCACCTCCGGCATGCGTGAATCGTTCATGCACGGCGAATCGGCCAAGCATGCGGTCCGCACCGGTTTCAGCCATGCCGCGTCCGTGGTCACCGCCGCCGCCATCATCATGGTCAGCGTGTTCTCCGGCTTCATCTTCTCGCACCTGAACATGGTCCGGCCGCTGGGCTTCGCGATGGCGTTCGGTGTGCTGGTGGACGCGTTCGTGGTGCGCATGACGATCGTCCCGGCCGTGATGTACCTGCTCGGCAGCAAGGCGTGGTGGCTGCCCCGCTGGTTGGACCGGCTCCTGCCCGACGTCGACGTCGAGGGCGCCAAGCTCCACCACCCCGCACGCGCCGCCGCCCCCTCGCCCGAAGCCGAACCCGACGCCGAACCCGAAGAGGTGGCCGCCCGCTAGGGTTTACCAGTTTGGTTGACCGCTCTGGGCGGGGTGCCTAAATCGCGGGGTGCTCTAAACAAGTGCCGAACGAAGCACCAGACCAACTGCCCGCCGGCAAAGCCCCAGGCCTACTGCCCGCCGATCCTAGGATCGGCGGGCAGTTCTTATGTCGGGTGGCGGGCGCCGGTGCTCGCCGCATCACACGCTGCCGACGCCGGCCCTTGCCTTGGCAGTACCCGGCACAATCCCGACCGACCGTGCTCGCTTGAGCATGTCGGCGCGGTGTAGGAGCCGACGGCGGTACCCGAAGCCGGGCTGGACCGTGCGAGGCAGGACCGTGCCGGGCAAGGCCGTGCCGGGCAAGGCCGTGCCGGGCAAGGCCGTGCCGGGTGGGGCTGGTGCGGTGGACCTGTAGGTGTGGCCGGTGGGGGTGGTGAGTTCGATCGTGTGCCTGTGACCGGGTCCCGGCGCGGATCCGGGCCTGGACGCCACATCGGGTTGGGGCTCCGGTCCGGGGAGCGGGCGGGCGGTCCAGCCGGGGGTTTCTTTGGTGTGGTTGCAGGCTTCGCAGAGTCCGGCGCCGTTGGCGACGGTGGTGGGGCCGCCGTCGTGGTGCGGGATGATGTGGTCCAGGTGGCGGATGGGGGCATCGCAGTAGGGGGTGCGGCAGGTGTGGTCGCGGGCGGTGATGAAGCGGCGGGCGCCGGCGGGGAAGATCCGGGCGCGGGAGTCCATGCCTATGAGGTCGCCGGTGCCCGGGTGGGTGTAGAGCCGCCGGAGCCAGAGCGCGAACGCGGGGTCGTGTCCACCGCTGCCGCCAGCAATCCCTCCGGTACCAACCTCGCCGGCAGCGCCCGGGGGCCGGCGTGCGGCGGGGCCGGTGTCCCCCGGCGGGGCGCCGCTCTTGGCGGTGCCGCTGCCGCTTCCCGGGGCCGGCCCGGATCGTTGGGCGTTGGTGAGGAGGGTGCGGGCCCATTCGGCGGGGACGATGCCGTAGCCGGGCAGCACGGCCGGTTCGGCGTCGGACTGGAAAAGGGTGCGGTCGGTCAGGATGACCTGGATCTCGACCCCGCTGATCCCGCCGGGGGTGCCGGTGGTGCGTTCGACGAGGGCGTCGGCCATGGCCTGGCCGCGGGTGCGGGGGTCTCCGGCGTTGCGGAGGGAATCGGCGTGCCGGGTCAGGGCGGTGTGGACGGCCACCCCTTCGGCGACCGGCAACAGCGCGGTCAGGTGGCACATGGTGTCCGGGGCCGGGCGCAGGCTGACGTGCCGTTCGGTGGCGGCGTGCGCCGCGCGCTGGGTGACGGAGCGCGGGTCCCGCCGGTGCGCGGCGGCCCGTGCCGCGGCAACAATGGCCCGGTCACCGGCGCCGGCGAACGTGCCGGTGTCGGGCGCCAGTTCCTCGTCGACGGCGGCCCGGTCGGCCGGGGTCAGGCAGGCGGTTTCGCGCACCAGCAGGGTGGCCCGCCATTCGTTGAGCTCACCGGTTTCCAGCCCGGCGAGGGTGTGGGGCATTTCGGTCACGAGGGCCTTGGCCAGGCCCAGGAGCTGCCCGCCCTTGGCCGGGGATTCGCGCCGGGCCAGGGCGATCTGCGCGCCGATCCCGGCCCCGAGCTTATCCGCGGCCATCCCGGCGTCGGCCTGCTCGCGGCGTTGGGCGATATCGAATGAGACGGCGAGCCGGGCCTGTTCGGCGGCCGCGGCGGATTTAAAGTCTTCGAGTTCGCGGATCCGGTCGATCAGCCCGGCACAATCCGTCGCCCGCGGCGGCCCGGCGATCGGCAAGGCGGCGGTGAAGGACTCGCCACCGCGAGGTCCTGCCACTGGTCCGAGAGCCACATGGGGCCCCTGTTTGCCGTCCACAAATCCAGTGTCCCCGAGACCTACGACAATTCAGGCAGCTGCCGAAAAAGGTCCGTCGCAGCCGCCGGATACCTCAGCGGTTCCGGTAGTAGTCCTTCCAGACCAGGCGGTGCAGCGGGATCAGCCGCGGGATCGACCTCAGGCCGGGGATGAACGGTAGCAGGGCCAGCAATGCCGTGAGGACCAGCATCGTCACGACGACGAGGGCATCGGCATTGGGCGCGGACTTGAACGGTTCCACCTGGTAGAGCAACGAGAAGAGCCACAGCCAGGACTGCCCGGGCGTATCGCCAGTCTCGTTCATCACGCCCCACTGGTCCCCGGACAGGTGCTGGCTGGCTGCAAGATCCGGGAAGTAGCCGCCGTCGCCCAGGAAGAGGAGGCTGCGCGTGTAGTCCATGTTGTAGAAGTTGCCGCCGCTCGGCAGCACGCCGTCGAGACTTCCTTGGCGCGCCATGTCCAGCAGTGCTCCGGTCAGCGCGGGGACGGGCCCATAGTCGCCGGCAGCCACCTTGGCGGGGTCGTTATCGGGCGCGGCGGCGAGGGCGTCGGAGTAGGCGGCTGCCCAGTCGGAGCGCTGCTGCGCTGTGGCGGCCTTCCAACGGGCCAGGGCTGTCGGTGGGGACGGCAGCGTCGACAGCGGGGTGATCACGAAGTCATTGGCGGTATCAATTGGAAGGCGGACGCCGGAGAGGCTTTGAAGGTCCACGGGGCCGATATTCTGCGTAGCGCCCGCAGTCGAGTTGTAGGGCGGCCCGTATCCGGCGGAATCGCTGGTGCCAGCGAGCTCTTTTGCGGCGGTGCCGACAAAGTCCGCAGGGGCGGACGTGGCCCACGCCTTGAGGCTGACACTGGGCTCATCCGGGGACCCGAAGATGGCGGAAACGCCGAGCACCAGCAGGCCGACCACGACGACGCCGATGATCAGTTCCTTGATGAGGTCATATTCGCGGACGGTGCCCGTCCAAGGCCGGCTGGCGACGTCGTCCGTCTTCCGCCAAGAGACACTACTTTTCCTGGTCATTGCGCTGCGCCCCTGGGTTCGATACCGCTGGGTTGGGTGCCGCTCGATTCCGCCGACGCCGGGACTTCCGCCGGTTCCGCGGCTTCGGCAGGCTCCGCGGCTTCGGCAGGCTCCGGGCGGCTGTGAAGCAGCTGGGCGTCGGACTCCGCGGCCTCGAGCGGAGGTGCGACGCCGTGGACCCGGACCAGCAGGACGTGCAGGACCACCACGGCGCCCACGGCCAGGGGCAGCAGCGTGACGTGCCAGGTGAAGAGCTGGCCGAGATTGGCCACGTTGAACCAGGCGCCCACTCCGACTGCGTTCAGCGCGTCCTTCGCTTCAAAGGCAATCCACTGGGAATCGAAGTTCGTCTGGAGCAGATACCCGGTGAAGGCCGCCACGATGGAAACGACAAAGGAGATCACGCCGGTGATCCAGGTCAGTGCTCTGCCCCCGCGCCACGCCGCCATCCAGAATTTCAGCCACAGGTGGACCACCATGAAGATGAAGAAGAGCTCCACGCTCCACAGATGGGTGCTGTTGACGAAGCTCCCCAGCGAGGAAACGTGGTACCACTGGGGTCCGTTCAGTCCCAACACGATGCCGGAGATGATGATCCACAGCAGGGACGCGATGGCCCCCATGCCGAAGACGTACGCCCAGGACATGACATAGCTTGGCTGGTCCTCGGGCAGGAGCTTGTCCGGCGGAAGCTTCCTCAGGAGCCACCGGCGGGCCCTGCCGGTCAAGGTGTGGGCGTCTGCTTCATCGACCGGCGCACCCTGCCCCGGTGTGGCCTGGGCGGTCATTTCCGCCGCTTCCCGCCGGGAAACGGAAGGACCAAGGCCAGGATGAACAGAATAATCATGACGACGATCACGATCAGGTTTCCGGACTGGATCGTGAATCCGTCCCAGCCAAAATATGTTCCGTCACCGACCATGCCAACGCTTGCCACTAGCCATCCAGTCATGGGCTGCTCGATTCTCTGTAGTGTCCCGAGGCAACCACACCATGAGCAAGTATCCGTAGCCAGAGTCTTTCGCCCCCGGGTGGCATCCGGTCGTGGCTCCCAGGAGTGAGGAAGCCCCCGCGCTAGATGCAACGCGGGGTCACTTAACGCCCGTCAGACCCCGCCGGATGGGCCGTAAGTGACCCCGCGTTGCTTTGATGCGGTGGATTAGGCTGGATCCGTGACCCGTCTCATTCTTGCTTCCCAGTCCCCCGCCCGCACCAAGTTGCTCAGCCACGCCGGGATCCGGCATGAGGTCCTCGTTTCCGATGTGGATGAGGACGCCGTCCAGGCCCGGTATGGAGTGACGGACCCGCACGACACCGCCCTCCTGCTCGCCCGTGCCAAGGCCGAGGCCGTCGCCTCGCTGCCCGAGGCCGACGGCGCAATCGTGATCGGCTGCGACTCGGTCTTCGAGTTCGACGGCGAGGCGCACGGCAAGCCGTACACGGCCGACGTCGCCCGCGAACGCATGCTCCGCATGAGCGGCAGCATGGGGGTCCTGCACACCGGGCACTGGCTCGTGGACTGCCGCGACACGGACGGCGAAGACACGGACGGCGGCGACACTGACGCAGCAGACGACGGCGGCGGCGTCAGCACCCGCGGCACCGGCGCCACGCTGGGCTCGGTGTCTTCCGCCGAGGTGCACTTCATGGAGATGAGCGCCGGCGAAATCGAGACCTACATCGCCACCGGCGAGCCGCTGCAGTGCGCCGGCTCGTTCACGATCGACGGCTACGGCGGGGCGTTCATCCGCAAGGTCGACGGCGACCCCCACACCGTCGTCGGCCTCTCCATCTCCACCCTTCGCGCGCTGCTCGGCCAGGCAAATGTGGGCATCACGGAGCTCTGGACCGGCGGGGCTGTGGACCCGGCGGACGTCCGTGCCGAGTGAGAACCAAGCGAGTGCCGCTGAGCGCGGAATGAGCCATTTCGCCGCGCTTTGTGGCAACCCTACAAAGGAAGGGCCGTTTACGCGCGGAATCCGCAAGTAATATCGGCGGAACCCACAAAACCGCGCTAGGCTCCCTGAAGGAAAGAAGGAGACGCCTTGTCAGCAAATTCGGAGCAGTCCGCCACCACCGTGCCGGGATCAACGCAGTCACTTGCAGCCGCGGGCACCCGCCCGCTCAGCAAGGTGCTGATCGCCAACCGCGGAGAAATTGCGGTGCGCATCATCCGCGCCGCCCGCGATGAAGGCATCGCCTCGGTGGCCGTCTATGCGGACCCCGACCGTGACGCGCTGCATGCCCGGCTCGCCGACGAGGCCTACGCCCTTGGCGGCAACACCGCCGCGGAGTCCTACCTTGTGATGGACAAGATCATCGACGCCGCTCGCCAGTCCGGCTCCGACGCGATCCACCCCGGGTACGGCTTCCTGGCCGAGAACGCCGAATTCGCCGCCAAGGTGATCGACGCCGGCATCACGTGGATCGGGCCCTCCCCCGAGGCGATCTCGGCCCTGGGCGACAAGGTCCAGGCCCGCCACATCGCCGAGAAGGTCGGCGCGCCACAGGTTCCCGGCACTGCCGACCCCGTGGAGTCCGCCGAGGAAATCCTCGAGTTCGTGGACAAGTTCGGCCTGCCGGTCGCCATCAAGGCGGCCTTCGGCGGCGGCGGCCGCGGTATCAAGGTGGCCCGCACGCGGGAGGAAATCCCCGAACTGTTCGAATCCGCCGTGCGTGAGGCCACCGCCGCCTTCGGCCGCGGCGAGTGCTTCATCGAGCGCTTCCTGGACGCCCCGCGGCACGTTGAGACCCAGTGCCTCGCCGACGCCCACGGCAACGTCGTGGTGGTCTCCACCCGCGACTGCTCGCTCCAGCGCCGCAACCAGAAGCTCGTTGAGGAGGCCCCGGCCCCCTTCCTGACGGAAGAACAGAACCGGCGCCTCTACGAATCGTCCAAGGCCATCCTCAAGGAGGCCGGCTACCTCGGCGCCGGCACGTGCGAATTCCTCGTCGGCCAGGACGGCACCATCTCCTTCCTCGAGGTCAACACCCGCCTCCAGGTGGAGCACTGCGTCTCCGAGGAAGTCACCGGGATTGACCTCGTCCGCGAACAGTTCCGGCTTGCCCGCGGCGAAGAACTCGGCTACGGCGACCCGGAAGTCCGCGGCCACTCGATCGAATTCCGCATCACCGGTGAGGATCCGGGCAGGAACTTCATCCCCGCCCCCGGCACCATCACGCGGCTGTCGAACCCCACCGGCCCCGGCGTCCGCGTCGATTCCGGCGTGGAGCAGGGCGACGTCATCAGCGGCAACTTCGACTCCATGCTCTCCAAGCTGATCGTCACCGGCGCCACCCGCGCCCAGGCCCTCCAACGCTCCCGCCGCGCCCTCGAGGAGATGGTGGTCGAAGGCATCCCCACCGTCATCCCGTTCGACCTCGCGGTGGTTACCAACCCGGACTTCGCCCCGGCCGAGGGCCCCTTCAAGGTCCACACCCGGTGGATCGAGACGGCCTTCGTCAACGACATTCCGGCCTGGACCCCCACCGGCACCGAGGCTGAAGCCACCGACGCCGGCGACCGCCAGCGCGTCGTCGTCGAGGTCGGCGGCAAGCGCCTTGAGGTTGTCCTGCCGGCGTCGCTGGGCACCGCGGGCAACACGGGCGGCAAGCCCGCCAAGGCCAAGAAGCGCTCCCGCAGCGGCGGCGCAGCCGTCGCCGTGAGCGGCAACGCGCTGACCTCCCCCATGCAGGGCACCATCGTGAAGGTTGCCGTCGCAGAGGGCGACGCCGTGGCCGAAGGCGATCTCGTCGTCGTGCTCGAAGCAATGAAGATGGAACAGCCGCTCACCGCCCACCGTGCCGGCATCGTGATCGGGCTGTCCGCTGCGGCCGGCGAGACCGTATCCGCCGGCGCCATCATCGCCCTGATCGAGGACGGCGACGCGTAGTAGGGCGCGCCGAACACTAAGACGGTACGACGCCGACGGTCACGGGCGCGCCTCTGGCGCCTCCGTGACCGGCCGGTGGAAACTTGGTGTGTGAAGCCATTCCTGCTCCTCGCCTCGCGCGCGGAAGACACCGCCGCCGAGGACGAATACCGCGCTTATCTCCGCTATGGCGGACTCCGCCCGGAACAGCTGCACCGCATCCGGATGGAGGCCTCGCCGCTGCCCGAGCTGGACCTGTCCCGCTATTCCGGCGTCATAGTGGGCGGCAGCCCCTTTACCTCCAGCGACCCGGCCGAGCACAAGTCCGCCACCCAGCACCGGGTGGAGCGTGAACTCGCACGGCTGCTGGACAGGATCGTGGCCGAGGACTTTCCTTTCCTCGGCGCCTGCTACGGCGTTGGAACTCTTGGGCTGCACCAGGGCGCCGTGATCGACCGCACCTACGGGGAAGGGCTGGGCGGCGTGGCCATCAAGCTGACGGCGGACGGGCTGCAGGACCCCCTCCTGCGGGGGCTGCCGGAGAGCTTCACGGCCTTCACCGGCCACAAGGAGGCCTGCACCGTCCTGCCCTCCCACGCGGTGCTCCTGGCGAGCTCGGCGGCGTGCCCGGTGCACATGTTCCGGATCAAGACCAACCTCTACGCTACCCAGTTCCACCCCGAGCTCGATGCCGAAGGACTCGTCACAAGGATCGACATCTACCGCCATGCCGGCTACTTCCCGCCCGAATCGGCCGAGGTGCTGATGGAAGACGCGCGGCAGTTCACCGCGACGGAACCGATGAAGATCCTGCAGAACTTCGTGGAGCGCTACGCGGTCTAGGTGCCTCCTGCCGCGCTGCCCGGGCGTTCCTGTCCGGCCCTACCGCCAGCCGTCGTGCCCGAGCGTGCCGGCGTTCCTGCCCGGTTGCTTCCGCGCGGCCGGCTGCCAACCCCCTGCCGACACGGAAATGCCCGGCGTGTTCAGTGAACACACCGGGCATTTCCGTTTGCAACCGGGAAGGAGCGTCAGGCCACGTTGTTGGTGTAGTCCAGGTCCCGGGTTTCCTTGCTCACGAACAGGGCGATCAGCGTCAGCACGGCCATGGACGCGAGGTAGACGCCCACCAGCACGGTGCTGCCGCCGGCCAGTTCCCAGAGCCAGACGGCGATGAACGGAGCCACGGCGGCGCCCAGGATGGACGAGACGTTGTAGCTGATGGCGGAGCCGGTGTAGCGGACGTTGGTCGGGAACAGCTCCGGCAGGAGCGCACCCATGGGGCCGAATGTCAGGCCCATGAGTGAGAAGCCTATGACCAGCAGCGCCATGGTGCCCACAAATCCGGCGCTGAACAGCGGCACGAACAGCAGGCCGAAGGCGAGGATGCCGAAGGTGACGGCGATCAGCATCTTGCGGCGGCCGAACTTCTCGGCCAGCGGGCCGGAGACCAGCGTGAAGATGCCGAAGAACACGACGCCGGCGATCAGCATCCAGAGGAAGTCGTTCCGGGTGAAGCCCAGGCCCGGGACGAACGCCGCGGCGGCGGCGTCGGTCATCGGCTTGCCGGTCTTCGCGGCGGCGGCCTTCGCCGCGTCCAGGCTGGCCGGCCGGGTTCCGTAGGTCAGCGTGAATGTGGTCATCAGGTAGAAAAGCACGTAGGTGGCGAGCATGATGAACGTGCCGAGGATCAGCGGGCGCCAGCTGGTCTTGAAGACCCGCGCCAGCGGCAGCTTTGCGACCTCTTTGGATTCCAGGACCTTGGTGAAGGCGGGGGTTTCGATCAGCTTGAGACGGACGTAGAGGCCGATGATGACCATGACGGCGCTGGCCAGGAACGGCACGCGCCAGCCCCAGTCCATGAAGGCCTCCGGCGTCAGGGTGTAGCTGAAGACCAGGAAGATCACGTTGGCGATGATGAAGCCAATCGGGGCGCCCAGCTGCGGGAACGTGCCGTAGATGGCACGCTTGTTCGCCGGGGCGTTCTCGGTGGCCAACAGCGCCGCGCCGCTCCATTCCCCGCCGAGGGCAAGCCCCTGGGCGAAGCGCAGGACCACGAGCAGGGCCGGGGCCCAGAAGGCCCAGCCGGGGACGGTCGCCGTCGGCAGGCAGCCGATCAGGAAGGTGGCAATGCCCATGGTCAGCAGCGAGGCGACCAGCGTGCCCTTGCGGCCGAACTTGTCACCGAAGTGGCCGAAGACGATCGAGCCGAGCGGCCGGGCGATGAATGCGACGCCGAAGACGGCGAAGGAGCTCAGGAGCTGCGTGGTCTCGTTTTGCCCGGGGAAGAACAACTTCGGGAAAACAAGCACGGCGGCGGTGGCGTACACGTAGAAGTCATAGAACTCGACGGTGGTGCCGATCAGGCTGGCGACAATCACGCGGCCGCGCGAGTTCACCTGCTGGGCGGACCCATGCTCCGCGGAGGTTGCAGTGGATGACATGTAGTAGCGCTTTCATGAAGACCGGACGGATATTCCCCCAAAGCCCGTTGCCCGGGCCGCCCGGCAAGGATTCGTATATGTCTGATAATAGTTCCCACCGTCCACTGAATGGACAAATGTTCCGCCATTTGGACATCGTGTCGTCGTCTCACGTAACGGTCGTCGCGGCAATTCTCACACCGTCATAAAAGCCCCGATAGGCAAAAGTCACAGCGCGTTAATAAACCGCGACCGTCCCCGAAACGCGGGATCCCTACCTTTGAAGGACAACACCCCCCAAGGAGGTCTCCCAAGTGACTGCTGAACGCACCGCCGAAATCGGCACCGTAGATGCCGGCCCGGCCCGCACTGCCGACACCCTTACCCTCGATCACCGGCCCGGCCGCTGGATCGCCAACTGGGACGCCGAAAACAAGGAGCAGTGGGAGTCGGCCGGCCGCTCGATCGCCCGGCGCAACCTGAACTGGTCCATCTTCGCGGAGTTCCTCGGCTTCGTGGTGTGGCAGCTCTGGTCGATCGTGGTGGTCCAGCTTCCGGCCGCCGGTTTCAAGTTCTCCACCAACGAGATCTTCTGGCTGATCTCCATGCCGAGCCTCGTGGGCGCCACGCTGCGGATCCCCTACACCTTCATGGTGCCGCGCTTCGGCGGCCGCAACTGGACCATCGTGTCCGCCCTGTTGCTGTTGATCCCCACAATCAGCCTGGGCCTGTGCGTCGCAAACCCGGCCACGCCGTTCGGCCTCATGCTGTTCGTCGCGGCGCTGGCCGGATTCGGCGGCGGCAACTTCGCCAGCTCGATGGCGAACATCACCTTCTTCTACCCCGCCCGGGAAAAGGGCTGGGCACTGGGCCTGAACGCCGCCGGCGGCAACCTCGGAGCCGCCGTCGCGCAGCTGGCCGTCCCGATCGCCATCACCGTGCTGGCAGCGGGCACCGTGAACCTGCCGGTGGCCGGCTTCATGTGGGTTCCGCTGATCCTGCTCGCGGCCTTCGGCGCCTGGAAGTACATGAACAACCTCACCAGCGCCAAGGGCGACGTCGCGGGCTCGCTGGCCGCGGTCAAGGAACCGCACCTGTGGATCATGGCGCTGCTGTACATCGGCACCTTCGGGTCGTTCATCGGCTTCGCCGGCGTGTTCCCCAAGCTCATCAAGGACTACTTCCCGGCGTTCTCCTCCATCTCCGTCGGCACGGTGGCCCTCTCCCTGGCCTTCCTCGGCCCGCTGGTGGGATCCCTGGCCCGCCCCTACGGCGGACGCATGGCGGACCGGATGGGCGGGGCCCGCATGACCGTCGCCGCCTTCGCGGCCATGGCCGTCATCACCCTGACCATGCTCTGGACCCTGCCGCTGAAGAACTTCTGGCTCTTCCTGGTCCTGTTCCTGTTCCTCTTCACCGCCAGCGGCTTCGGAAACGGCGCCACTTACCGCATGATCCCGATCATCTTCGCCACTTCCAGCCGGGCCGCCCGCTCCGGCGCCAGCGCGGTCACCACCCAGCGGCTCGCGTCCTCGGCCCTCGGCCTGATCTCGGCGATCGGCGCCTACGGCGGATTCATCATTCCCCAGGTCCTCAACGCCTCCAACACCGCCAGCGGCTCCTACACCTCGGCGTTCTACGGATTCGTCGGGGCCTACATCCTGATGCTGGCCGTCTGCTGGTTCTGCTACATCCGCAACGCCAACCGAAACGCGATGGGACACGTCTAACATGACCGCCAGCGCCGATACGCACTGCCCCTACTGCGCCCTGCAGTGCGCCATGACGCTCACATCTCCAGCGGCTCTGACCCCGGCTATCCAGCCGGGGTCAGACCCCGTAGCGGCTAGCCCGGCCGCCGCCGCGGTGCCACCCGCAAACGGGCCCCTCCTCACCGTGACCGGCAGGGATTTCCCCACCAACCGCGGCGGCCTGTGCCGCAAGGGCTGGACCTCCGCGTCGCTGCTGGACCACAGCGGCCGCGTCACGGAGCCGCTGCTGAAGGGCGCCGACGGCGTGCACCGCCCGGTGAGCTGGGACGAGGCCCTCCTGCGGATCGTCTCTGCCGTGAGGCGGACCCGGGCCGAGCACGGGGCGGACGCCGTCGGCGTGTTCGGCGGCGGCGGCCTCACCAACGAGAAGGCCTACCAGCTGGGCAAGTTCGCCCGGCTGGCGCTGGGCACCTCGCGGATCGACTACAACGGACGGTTCTGCATGTCCTCGGCCGCCGCGGCCGGCATGCGCGCCTTCGGCCTGGACCGCGGCCTGCCGTTCCCGCTGACGGATCTCGACGCCGCCAGCACCATCCTGATGCTCGGCTCCAACGTTGCCGAGACCATGCCTCCCTTCGTCCAGCACCTGCAGGGCGCCCGCGACGCCGGCGGGCTGATCGTCGTCGACCCCCGGCGCTCCGCCACCGCGGCGTTCACCTCCGACGGCGGCGGCCTGCACCTGCAGCCGCTGCCCGGCACCGACCTCGCCCTGCTCCTGGGCATCTCCCACGCCGTGATCCACGAGGGCCTCGCCGATGCCGCGTACATCGCGGACCGGACCACCGGCTACGACGCCGTGCTGCGCAGCGTGGGACGCTTCTGGCCGGAACGGGTCCAGTCGATCACCGGCGTCCCCGCCGGACTGATCCGCGACACCGCCCGGCGGCTGGCCGACGGCGCCGGCAAGGGCGGGAGCTACATCCTCACCGGGCGCGGCGTGGAACAGCACGTCGACGGCACGGACACCGCCACGGCCGCCATCAACCTCTCCCTCCTGCTGGGGCTGCCCGGTTCCGCGCGCGGCGGCTACGGCACGCTCACGGGCCAGGGCAACGGCCAGGGCGGCCGCGAACACGGCCAAAAGGCCGATCAGCTCCCCGGCTACCGCAAGATCACCGACCCCGCCGCCCGCGCCCACGTGGCAAAGGTCTGGGGCGTGCCCGAAGCCCTTATTCCGGGTCCCGGCCTCCCCGCCGTCGAACTCCTCAAGTCCCTGGGACAGCCCGACGGCGTCCGGTGCCTCTTCGTGCACGGCGCCAACGTGGCGGTCTCCGCCCCCGATGCGAACGCCGTGATCGCTGGCCTGCGGAGCCTGGACTTCCTGGTGGTGTGCGACTTCTTCCTTTCCGAGACGGCCGCCGAGGCGGACCTGGTCCTGCCGGTCACCCAGTGGGCCGAGGAAGAAGGGACCCTGACGAACCTCGAGGGCCGGGTGCTGCGCCGCCGGCGGGCCCTCACTCCCCCGCCCGGGGTCCGGAGCGAGCTGTGGATCATGACCCGGCTGGCCGAAATGCTGCACGCGCCGTCCACCTTCAGCGAGGACCCGGAAACCGTGTTCGAGGAGCTCCGGCTCGCGTCCTCGGGCGGTCTGGCCGACTACTCGGGGATCGGCTACGCCATGCTGGACCGCGGCGAGGCCGCCTACTGGCCGTACCCGTCGGGAAGCACCGGCACGCCGCGGCTCTTCCTGGACGCCTTTGCCCACGCGGACGGCCGGGCGGTGTTCACACCCGTTGCGCCCCGGCGTCGTTCTGCCTCTTCGGGCGCCGTTTCCCCGCCGGAGCCCCGACACGCTGATCGGGGAGGCGCTGATCGGGGAGGCGCCGGTCGCGGCGGCCCTGCCCAGGCAGGTACGCCGATGACCCTCATTACCGGCCGCCTTATGGAGCACTACCAGTCCGGGGCCCAGACCCGCCGCGTCGCCGAGCTGGCCGAGGCACGGCCGGAAGCACGGCTGCAGCTGCATCCCGCCGCGGCCGCGGCCCAGGGCATCGCGGACGGTGACTTCGTTTCGATTTCCAATGAACGCGGCGTGGTCAGCTGCCGGGCCGAGCTCACCACGGACATCCGCCCGGAGACGGTGTTCCTGCCGTTCCACTTCCCGGAACTCGAGAGCGCCAACCGGCTTACCGAGGCAGCCACGGACCCTATTTCCGGGATGCCCGAGTTCAAGACCAGCAGGGTGTGGATCAGCCCGGCGGTTTCCGCGGAGGTCCCGGCCGGGGGGGCCCGCGTTCACACGCGCGTTCTTCAAGCAGAGGAGACCTCATGACGGAGCGGATTGTGGTGGTGGGCTTCGGGCCCGTCGCCGCGCGGCTGATCGACGAACTGCTGCCTGCCGTGCGCAGCGGTATCGCGCACCTGACGGTGATCGGCGAGGAGGACGAGGCCGCCTACAACCGGGTCCTCGTGGCCGATCTGGGCGTCGGCCGCACGTCGGTGGCCGCCCTGGCCCTGGCGGATGCGGCCGCACTGGTGGCCGACGGCGTCGATGTCCGGCTGGGCGTCCGCGTCCGGCGCGTCGACCGGGCCCGGCAGCAGGTCTTGTTGAGCGACGGCACCTCCCCCGGCTACGAGCGGCTCGTCTTCGCCACCGGCTCCCGACCTGTGATCCCCAACCTCACCGGGCTCAACCCGGACCCGGCAGCCCCGGTGCTGCCGCCGGGCGTGACCGCCCTGCGCGATCTCCGCGACGCGTCCGTGCTCCACTCGGCGGTGGCCGGCGGCAAGCGCGTGGTGGTCCTCGGCGGCGGCGTGCTCGGCCTGGAGACGGCCCTCGCGGCGGCCGAGGAAGGCGCCACCGTGACCGTGGTGCACAACGGCCCGCATCCGCTGGGCCGGAACATCGACCGCGGCGGCGGTGCCGTGCTGGCGGCGTCCTTGCGGAACTGCGGCGTGCGGGTGGCCTGCAACGCCCGCTCCGTCGGCGTCGAGCACAACGCGCCCGACGGCGGGTTCTCTGCACTGCTGCTCGATGACGCATCGGCGATCGACGGCGACCTCCTGGTCCTCTCCTGCGGCGTCCGGCCGCGGACCGAACTGGCCGAAGGCTGCGGGCTCCCTACCGCCGCCGGGATCCTGGTGGACCACAGGCTCCGCGCCCACCACGAGACCCACATCTTTGCGATCGGCGACTGCGCCGAGGTCCGCTGCCCGGACCCCGAGTGCGTTCAGTGCCGGACCGCGCGCGGTCCGTCCGGGCTGGTGGGCCCGGGCTGGCGGCAGGCCGAATGGCTGGCCGATTACCTGACCCTGCTGGCGTCCGGCGCTCCGGCCGAGGCGGAGGCCCTGCCGGCGCTTGCCGCCGAACTCCCTGGCGTGATCGTGCTCAAGGCGCGCGGCATGAACATGGCCGTGGCCGGCGATGTGTCCGCCGAGCCGTGGGACGAGGAAGCCCTGACCGCCGGTGCCGTGAACGGCCGGGCGCGGCTGCAGATCGCGCAGTGGGCCGATCCCGAGCACGGCCGCTACGTCAAAATGACCACCCGCGCCGGCGTCCTTGAAGGCCTCGTGGCCGTGGGCATGCCGCGCACCTCCGCCGAGCTGGTGCAGCTGTTCGAACGCGGCGCCGAACTCCCCGCGGACCGGTCGCTGCTGCTCCGCCTGGACGGGCCCGACCAAGCCGCTGCCGCGGGGGCCGTTGATCCTTCGCGCACCGTCTGCCGGTGCGCCGGCGTGAGCGGGACAGCCATTGCCTCTGCTGTTACCGACGGCTGCGGGACCGTGCCCGAGGTATCGGCGGCCACCCGCGCCGGCACGGGCTGCGGCGGCTGCCATGACGACATCAAAGGCATCATCGAGGCGCACTTCCAGGGGGCTGTTGCCTGAGCCGGAGGATGAAGTCCATCCCTGAACGCGCTCCGAGCGAAGTGCTTCGTTGTCCGGCGCAAGGTGGTTTAAACTGAGGGCACTAAAACCCCTTCGAGGACTGGTTGCCCGTGGAGACGATATTCTTCCTGGTCGTAATTCTCATCGCAGTGTGGATCCTGCTCGGCCTCATGCTGAGGCTCAAGAAGAGAACCCGCCGCAAGGGCTCCAGTTACTATGTGCCGACCTTCAGGGCCAACTTCGACACATGGGAGAGTAAATGGACCATGGACCGAAAGCTGCAGGAGCGGTGGGATAAGGCACGGTGGCAGCAGGAGTTCAACCGTCTGTAAAGCCGGCCGGCCCCGTTGCCCACCTCACGACGCGATGGCATCAACTTTGCCGCTCAAGTAGCGAGGTAAGGCGCTCAACCTGCTCCGATAGTCTGGCCAATTCCACCCGCAAGGGAGCTTCGGCAGCCTCAACCTCCGCAGCGGTATCCTTTGACACTTGCTCCACCAGCCAGGACGCCACCGAAGCCGTGACCACGCCTAAGACAGCAATGCCCCCGATCATGAGACCGGCCGCGACGAACCGGCCCATGGTCGTGACCGGGTAATGATCTCCATACCCAACCGTGGTAATCGTCGTCAACGCCCACCACATGGCATCGCCAAATGTCCTTATGTTGGCACCGCCGGCGTTCTCCTCGGCGTCGAGGACGGCGAGCGCGCCCGCATAGGTCAGTAACACAGCGGAACCGAGGACGTAGGTGAGGATGCGCCCTCGCAGGGCGTTGCCCGCAGCCCTGTGCACGACCTTGAGGAGGGTCACAAGCCGGAGCAGGCGCAGAGGCCGGAGGACCGGCAGGGCCAGAATTACTAGCTCGTGAAGGTTTCGAACGAACCACCGGCCCCGTAGTGGCGCAAGTGCGAGGTTGGCGATGTAGTCGACTACGAACAACACCCATGTCACCCAGACGGCAGTCTCAATCCATCCGGCATCTTGTTCTCGCAGGTTGCCAATGACTTCGAAGGAATAAGCCGCTAGGAAAACGACAGCGGCTAGAAGGAGGGGCCATTCCGTATACCGGCGCCAGAGTTGTTGAGTCATCGGTGCATGCTAAGTCACGAATTCCGCCGCGGGTTCCCCACTACATCGCACTCGGCCGCCAGCTCCGACCGATGCTAGAGTCAAGCCCAGCTGAATCTAGGGAGGCTCGTGGAGGAAATGCGACGACCAGTTCACTATCTTGAGTCGACCGACTCCATTAGATCTCGCTGGGACCCCACAGCCGTAAAGGCGACCGGGGGCGACGAGGCGCACGCGCAATTATTCATCGAAACACTCCTAAATATCGCCCTTGGCCGCGACATCGCCATTCAGCAGTCTTTTGCATTCGACTCATATGCGTTCCAAAAGGTGCTCGTCGACTTCATGGCTGCCCACGACGCTGTCGCCATTCCCGCAACGTCGCTCGACAGCGTCGAGACGGCCCCGATCATGCTCCACTTGCATAATGCGGATTCATTTGCCGAGTCCGTCGCCTCAACCCTCCGCCGTATGGCACCGGCCGCGCCTGAGGTCCGGCCCTTCTACAGCTCCCTGTATCCCGACCTGCACGACAGGCGGGAACTGCGGACGATTGCCAATGATGTGCAACAAGGTTCAATTGACTCTTTTACGAGGCTTCTGGGAGATGTTCGGGCGCCCCTATTCAGAGACCTTTGGACGTGGTTCGGGGAAGCTAACCGAGCCAGTCCGGATCGACGGATCAAGGTTTTGGAGGTCAAGCCCGCCAGCGCGGCAATTTCCCCTGGCCTCGGAGCCATGCTGTCCCCCCTTCTTGATACTTCCTCTCCCTTTCTGGAAGCATTGGAAACTCGAGGCTACAGGGACAAGCCAGAAATTGACGGGGTAATCCGGGCGTTACGCACACTACAGCGAGAGGCAAGAACGCCTAGCCCATTTACGGATCGAAGCCTCCTCTATGGCCATTGGAAATGGCATGGAGCGACCGAATCAGCGGAGTCGCTAGTCGGCTCCGAGTCAATTGGCCTCGTACGAGAGGTCGTAAACACGCTGTACAACCAAGTCACCGTGGATTCCATGAGCCTCGATTCGGCTTCCTTCTCTACGCCGATGAGCCGCCCGGCAACGGCGGTGCGGGAACTCGCGGTTCAACAGCTTGCCCTCTGGTCACGAGCCTGCGCCATGGGACAGGACCCCTGGCCGGCAGTCGTAAGCGACAGTGCCAGTGACGGGCCCCACCTAGAAGTCCACATAGACGTTGCTGACCACGAAGCCCAAAGGTCTGCCATGGGCGTGTTCAAGCGCAAGAAGGATACCCACCGTACGTTGATGCGGGAAGCGTTCGAAGCGGTCCTCCAGATTCGGACGGAGCCGCGGTGGCAGGCCGGGATCGATAAGATACAGGCGGCCGTTGACCGAGGCGAGAAGTCCGCCGTCAACGATGCAGTGGGCGCACACGTTGTCTTGATAGCAGATGCTTTGTCGGGAAAATGCGCCGTAGACAGGGACAGGCTGGGTGGCGTCCGGGTGGCCTTGCCGATGGGGGCTGCGCTGCTGGCCAACGCCACAGAATACCTCACGGGGACAATCAACCCTTGGCTTGGCGTTGGTGCGGCAGGGCTGGCCGCCGGGGTTCTTCCAGTCAAACGAAAGTTGGCGCAGCGGGCTTTGCATAGAAACGCACGCACCTCCCTCGGGCAACTCGTATATTGCCGGGAGATCCGCCCGTGAAACATGAAGTTAAGCAGATCCGCGAGCGACTCGCGTATTCCAATCAGTTCATCGAGCTTTACGACGACGATGTGGAATTTCCCGATGGCTCATCCGGGCGATATGTCCGCCTACAGTCGGCGATGCCAGGTGCGCCGGTAGTGCTTGTCGCTATGTACGAGGGCCGGATAGCACTGGTTCGAACTTTCCGGTATGCACTCGGTCAGCTTGTATGGGAGCTCCCTCGCGGATTTTCGCAAGGACTGGGTGTAGAAGACACCGCTCGTAACGAGCTCCGGGAAGAACTTGGAATATCGAGTGCGGATATAGAAGTTATAGGGTTCCTTGCGCCCGATTCCGGCATGCAAAGCACTCGGGCTGCTGTTGTCGCTGCTGCCGTCCATGCGCCAATGGACGGCCCTGAGGACATCAACGAGGTCGAATCCATATGCTGGGTCACATTTGAGGATCTGGAGCAAATGATTAGGCTGGGGCAGGTTGAAGATAGCTTTACTGTCGCCGCCTGTACACTGATCCGACTGCATCATCGCCTATAGGGCGCATATGGCGCGGACTCCTATGGACGTCCTCGGGGAAAATTGTTAGAGCGCCCCAATGTCCGGAAGCCAACGTAAGTTACTTTCGCTGGAAATGCCGGCACGAGGCTCCAGTCGCTCACCTGGCCAGGGGCCGGGACCTCAGGACGATCAGGGCCTCCCAACAGCCCGAAGCGGGCCTTTCTCCCCTTGGCACCGCCACCAGGGCGGGGATGCAATGGGCTTAGGCTCCGTTCGTCTGCAGGAGGCATCCCATGAACGTCCCGGTTATTTTGGCGCTCGGCGCGATCCTGGTGTTCGCGATCGTGATCATCATGACGCGCGACAAGGATCCGCAGCAGCGGGCCACGGTTCTGCTGCGCACCGGGGCAGTCATCATGGCAGTGTTCACGGTCCTCGCCGCAGTGGTCATCGTCGGTGACACCCTGCAGGCCCCGGGGGGAACCGCGGGGCTGCTCTTGACGCTCGCCTGGGTGGTGCCGATGCTCATCCTGGCGGCCGGGGCCTGGTTCTGGCCGGCCCCCACCGCTCCCCTCCTGCTCGCCCTCTCCTCAGCTTTCATCGCGGCCTGTATCTGGCTGGCCTTCGACCCCGCCGCGCTGCGCAGCTTCGTCAGCGACAACGGACCCGTCATTGCTGTCAGTGTCGTGGCGCTGGCGTTCCCGGCCGCCGTCCTCGGCCTGAAACGCACCGCGCTGGGCGGCTGGCTGCTCGCGTCCCTGGGCGTGCTCCCGCTCGTCATCACGCTGATTGCCCGATCCGGCCCCGTCGCATCGCTCACGGCGGCAAGCGTCGTCCCCCTGATCGCGGGAATCAGTTACGTCATCGCCGCCAGGATGGCCCACGGCAGCCCCGCGTCCGGGAAGCAGCGGGCCGCCGCCACCTGAGATCCTCCGTTTCTGCCCCTGCCGCGTAACGCGAATCGGACCGCGGCCAAACGGCGGGTAGCATCGGGGCCATGAGCGCCGACGACGACGACATCACCGAAGAACTGCTGGCCGACGCCGGGAAACTCACCGGCCTGAGCCTGGAGCTGCTTGGACTCGACCCGCACCCGGACGACATGACGGCCGAGCAGCGGCTCCAGTTTGACCCGGAGGACTTGGCCGAAATGGCAGCCGTCCCGCCGCAGGACCGCCAGCAAGCCGTCCGCCAGACCCGCCTGCTGGCCGGGCTCCTGTGGAATTCATCGAGCATCCTCATCGACCAGTTGTTCCGCGACCTCGACACGCTCAGCAACTTGGACACTGTCACCGCGGCCGACATCGCCGGAACCTCGGTCCTGTCCTCGCTGCCGCCGCAATTCGCGGCCAGCTACGACGCGAAGTTCACCCGGAAGTTCATCGTCGTCGCCGCAGACGTCACGGCAACCCTGGCCCGGGGCTGGACCACCCCCGGATGCCTGGCCGCCGAGCTTGCTGTCCGTTGCCTGCTCGACCAGGCCGAAATCACCGAGGACATCTACGAACTGGAGCTGCCGGAGGACTGGCGGGCCGACGTCGAGGAAGTCCTCTTGGAGGATGCCGACAGTGAAGCGCTCTACTCCGACAGCCTCGACGTCCTCGAGGACGACGCTGACGAACTGGGCTTCGAGCAGTGGTTCAAGCCCTTCGCCGCCGGCGACACGGTCCCGCCCTACGCCTGCTCCTGAACCCGGTTCCCGCGCCTACGCCTGACCGGCCGGCTGCGCCAGCCACGCCAGATAGTCCTCGGTGAACCGCTGGACGCCGTCCCACTCGGTGTAGACATAGTCACGGGTGGTGTCGGTATCCATGGAGCCTTTGTCGCTGGCGATCCTCTTCATCATGTGCTTCTTGATGAACCCGTAGTGGGTATAGAGCAGCGCGCCGGCGAACAACCCGACGTGCGTGGGCCGCCACCCCGTGTCCTCCTCGAACTTCTCCACGTAGCCCTCGGCGTGTTCCTCGTCTCCGTGGGCGGCCAGGCTGACCGAGACCAGTGCGGAGCGCAGCCTCTCGAGCTCGGGACGGTTCTTCTTCACGAAGTCCTTGACGTGCCCCTCGTGCTTGCCCATGTGGACCGAGGCCGCCACGATCACGCCGTCATAGCCCTCCGGAAGGGTGTCGCCGGCATGCTTGAGGTCCGCCGTCTCCGCCTGGTGCCCGTGCGCCCGGAGGAGTTCGGCGATGTAATCGGCAATCTGGGCCGTCTGTCCTTCAACGGTCCCGTAGGGGATATAGATTTTGGCCATGTTCCATGGTGTGAGGCTCCGGCTGTGCAGCGATACGGCCGAAGGTCCCCCGGGGGCATGTTGGCACCGCGTCCTTGCGTGACGACTCTTAATGCCGCGCTTTTTGCCGGACGCCTTTTGTCTGGCGCACTTTTTCGTCCCGTGCTTTTAGTCCCGCGCTCTTGACGACGGCGGCCAGCCGACATGAGATGGATCTGGGCCCGGTCCGGTTCGGATTCGACCAGCCGGTGCACAAGCGCGACCCGACGACGAAAGGACAGGACATGTCCCTGCTCGACCCCGCCCTCTGGGACGGCAAGATCTATCTCAATGGCTGGCGCTCCGGCGGCGGAGGGACCGCCGGCGCCGTCGAGCCCGCCACCGGCGAGACACTGGGCCGCTACGGCGTGGCCTCCGCGGCGGATGTCCGCGAGGCCGCCGCCGCGGCCGCGAAAGCGCAGAAGGAATGGGCCGCCCGCAATCCGGAGGACCGCGCCGCCGTGCTGCGCCGCGCGGGACAGCTCTGGGAGGAACATGGCGCGGAAATCCAGGACTGGATCGTCCGGGAATCCGGCGGCATCCCGCCCAAAGCGGCGCTGGAAACCCACATCGCGGCCAACGAGTGCTACGACGCGTCCGCCCTGCCATCGCTCCCGGCCGGCGACGTCCTGACCTCGAACGAGAACCGCTGGTCCTTCGCCCGGCGCCGCCCCGTCGGCGTTGTTTCTGTAATCGCGCCCTTCAACTTCCCGCTCATCCTCTCCATCCGCGCCGTCGCCCCGGCGCTGGCCCTTGGCAACGCCGTACTGCTCAAACCTGACCCGCGAACGGCGGTCTGCGGCGGAGTCACACTGGTCCGGGTGTTCGAAGAGGCTGGCCTTCCGCCCGGCCTGCTGTCCCTGCTGCCAGGAGGCGCCGAGATCGGCACCGCGGTTGTGGAGGCACCCGAGGTCCGCGTCATCGCCTTCACGGGCTCGACGGCGGCGGGCCGCAAGGTGGGCGAGGCCGCCGGCCGGCTGCTCAAACGGGCCCATCTGGAACTCGGCGGAAACAACGCGATGATCGTGCTGCCCGGCGTCGACTTCCCCAAAGCCGTTTCCGCCGCCGCGTTTGGCTCCTTCATGCACCAGGGCCAGATCTGCATGGCGGCGGGCCGGCACATCGTGCACGAGGACATCTATGAGGACTACGTCAGCGCCCTCGCGGAAAAGGCCCGGCACCTGCCGGTGGGCGATCCTAAAAGCGGAACGGTGGCGCTGGGCCCGGTGATCGACGACAAGCAACTCCACCGGGTGGACACGATCGTCCAGGACGCGGTCCAGGGCGGCGCGCGGCTGGCCGCGGGCGGCAGCCATGACGGCCGCTTCTACCAGCCCACGGTGCTCGCCGATCTCGATCTGGCGAGCCCTGCGTGGAAGGACGAGATCTTCGGCCCCGTCGCCCCGGTAATGAAGTTCTCCACCGTGGACGAGGCCGTGGCGTTGGCCAATGACAACGAATACGGACTCTCGATCGGGATTCTGGGCGATGTGGGCATGGCCATGACGATCGCGGACCGGCTCGACTCCGGCAAGGTCCACATCAACGAACAGACCGTGTCCGACGAGGCCAACTCGCCCTTCGGCGGAGTCAAGGCCTCGGGCAACGGTTCCCGGATCGGCGGCCATCACGCCAACATGGAGTCCTTCACGGAAATCCAGTGGCTGACGGTGCGGCCGGACATCGCCCCGTACCCGTTCTAGGCGGGGCCGGTAGACCGGCAAAGGCAGGTGCCCGGCGGCGATTACCACCGGGCACCTGCCCTCCCTCGGTGCACGCCTGTCCCTGCTGCGGACAACGCCTAGAGTGCTTTCGTCCCGGCTTCCGCCGTGCTGACGAGGGCCTCGAGCCAGTGCTGGTGCTGCTTTTCGATGCTCCGTTTGACCGCAGGCCCGAGGAGCCGCGCAATGAGCCCGGTTTGGACCTCCTCGGTCACGATCAGCGTGCCGCCGTCGGCGGTTGGCTGCAGGTCCCAGCGGTGATACCCGGAGGAACCCCGCGCCGCACCCTCCCAGGCCAGCCGGCTGTAAGGGGCGAACTCCCGGACCGTGCTGGCCACGCGGAGACCAAAGGTGGTCCAGGTGAAGGTCGACGAACCTTCCAGTTGGCCGCCGCCGTCAATGCTCACGTTGCGGGCGTTGCGGTACCAGCGGGGCCACGCTGCCGCGTCGATGAGCACCTGCCAAAGCTGCTCGGCGGGCAGATGCGTGCGGATCTCGTTGTAGGCGTAGACCCGGCCCGTTGAGGGGGCAAAGGGTGCGGGCCAGTTGCCGGTGGGGCTCACTTGGTGCTCCTGAACTGTAGGCGAAGGTAGCTGTCGAATATTCCGGAGCCAAGCAGGCGACGGGAATGGATGATGGTCTTGGCGGCTGGTGTGATGGCGTAACGGGCGCGGGGCCGGCGGGCCGTCGCCGCGCGCTCGACAGCCTTGGCGACGGCGTCCGGTTCGGCGGCCAGGACCGTGGAGGCGTAGGCCGAGACCATTTGCTCGTCCGCGGCAGCCCGAAGCGCCGCGTACGGGCCGGCGGGATGTCCGGAGGCTGCCATGGTCTGTGATGCCATGGCGCCGAAGCCGGTGCGGATCAGGCCAGGTTCGATCAGGGCGGCCCGGATCCCAAAGGGGGCGGCTTCGAAGCGCAGCGCGTCCGTGATGGCCTCCACCGCATATTTGGTGGCGTGGTAGTAGCCGCCGACCGGGAAGGTGACCCGGCCGCCCATCGAGCCGATGTTCACGATCCGGCCGGAACCGGCGGCGCGCATCCCCGGAAGGACCAGTTGGATCATCCGCGAGAAACCGAAAACGTTCGTCTCGAACTGCCGCCTGACCGCGTCCATTCCCGTCTCCTCGATGGTCCCGTATTCGCCGTAGCCGGCGTTGTTGACGAGGACCCCGACGCTGCCGTGCTGTTCCTGGACGGTGTGGACGGCGTGTGCCATCGAATCCTCGTCGGTGACATCGAGCGCCAGGACCTTCGCCCCTGCCGCCGCCAGGTCGGCGATCGCTTCCCGCCGCCGGGCGGTGGCGTACACGGCGAACCCGGGCCGCCGGAGGAGCCGTTCGGCGCTCGCACGGCCGATGCCGGACGACGCACCTGTGATCAGTACAGCAGTGGTCATGATTGTTCCTTTGCAGAGGTGAGGGTGGGGAGGCCGGCGACGAAGATTCCGACGCCCCGGCGCAGGCGGTCGGGCAGGGCTGCGGGGTCGGAGACCCCCGCCTCCAGGCCGCGGGTGAAAGCCAGCAGCATCTCGGCCGCTTCGCGGGCATCCGTTGCGGGATAAGACTCGTGGAGCGTGCGGATGAGCAGATCGCGCATGGACTCCTCGTAGCGGCCCAGCACTTCGGCTGACCCGCGGGTGTCCACACTGAGGAGCTCTGCCGCGTGTGCCGGGCTATCGCGCCAGACCTGCATCACAAGGGCCAGTTTCGCGAGCAGAATCCCAGCCAGCCGGTCCTCGGGCCGCCCGTCTGATTCCGCCGCACGTTCGGAGGCCGAAAGTGCGCCGGCCAGCAGGCGATCCACCAGCGACCGGAACACGTCCTCCTTGCTCCGGAAGTACTGGTAGAGCGCCGGACGGGAAATGCCGGCCTGGTCCGCCAGGTCGTTCATAGTCGTCCGGCGTGCCCCGTGACGGGTGAAGCACACATAGGCGGCGTCGATGATTTCGTTCGATCGCTCCTTCATCCTGACAATATATGCAAATAGTGTCAGGATGTAAACCGCTTCGTTTCCGAACACCCTCCCGCGGCCAGGCCGGGCGCCGATGGCCTCACGCAAAAAGGGTCCAATGGCGCCATGCCATTGAACCCTTCTGGAGGTCAGCTTCTCAGCGCCGTGCTGCGCGCAACGCCGGGGGCCCCGGAAATGCGGCCGCTACCCGGCCTGCTTTGCAACGTCCTGCGCCCAGAGGAAGAACTTGTTCGTCCCCAGCTCCCTGACCGTCGTGATGCCGAACGCGGCTTTCAAGTGCTCGCCGTCTGCCTCGGTGACTCCCTTGAGGGCATCGACCGGCGAGTCCGCCAGTTCGGCCACCGACTTGCCGTGAAACGCCTTGTCGAAATGATCTTCAATTCCCGCCATTGAATATGCTCCTTCGCAATGCAGCCGCGGGCCTGCGGCCACGGCTGCGTCCGGCAGTGCTTTATGCACTGGATCATTCAACGCCCCAAGGTCCGATCCGTCTAGAGCTTTCGGGTCGCGGGCCGGCCGGCTACATGTGCACGTGGAGCCGCCTGGCCGCCTCGGAGATGGAGCCGCTCAGGGACGGGTACACGGTGAAGGTGCTGGCGACGTCGTCGACGTGCAGTTTCTGGGTCACGGCGAGGGAGATCGCGAAGATGAGCTCCGAGGCGTTGGGGCCCACCACCACCCCGCCGATCACGGTGCCTGATCCCTTGCGGGCAAAGATCTTGACGAAGCCGTCGCGGTGGTTGCGCATCTTGGCGCGGGCGTTGCTGCGCAGGGACAGCTTGATGACGTCCGCCTGGTACTTGCCGGAGTCGATCTCCGCCTCGGAGACGCCGACGTTCGCGATCTCGGGCGACGTGAAGATGTTGGACGCCACCTGGTGCAGCTTGAGCGGCATGACACTGTCGCCCAGGAAGTGAGCAATCGCGATCCGGCCCTGCATCGCGGCCACGGAAGCGAGCGCCAGCACGCCGGTGCAGTCGCCCGCGGCGTAGATGTTCGGTGCCGTGGTGCGCGAGACGCCGTCGACCTTGATATGGCCGCTCTCGGTGAGCGCGACGCCGGCCTCCTCGAGACCGATTCCGGCCGTGTTGGGGATGGAGCCGACGCAGACCAGGCAGTGGCTGCCGGTCACCTTCGAACCGTCGCCGAGGGTGACGACGACGCCGTCGCCAGTGCGCTCCACGGTCTCGGCGCGGGCACGGGACAGAACCTTCAGCCCGCGGCGTTCAAAGACGCCCTCGAGGACCTCGGCGGCGTCCGTGTCCGAGCCCGGGAGCACCCGGTCGCGGCTGGAAATCAGGGTGACCTTGGAGCCCAGGCCGTTATAGGCCGAGGCAAATTCCGCGCCCGTGACGCCTGAACCCACCACAATCAGCTCTTCGGGGAGTTCGTCCATGTTGTAGATCTGGGCCCAGTTCAGGATGCGGTCGCCGTCCGGCCGCGCCGTCGGCAGCTCGCGCGGGTGGGCCCCGACCGCCAGCAGAATGGTGTCGGCCTCCACGGTTTCGATGCCGTCGGAGGTCAGGACCTCGATGGTGTGGTTATCCAGGAGCCTGCCGGAGCCGATCAGGATGCGGACGTTCTGGTGCTCGAGCCCGGCCTGGATGTCCTCCGACTGCTTCCGGGCCAGCCGCAGCAGGCGGTCGTTGATGTGCTTGAGGTCCGCGCGCATGGTCGGGCTGCAGTCGCCGCCGTCGAGATCGAACTTAACGCCGAGCTCGCCGGCCTCGCCGACGCGGGTCATCAGGTCCGCCGTCGCAATGAGGGTCTTGGAGGGAACGACGTCGGTCAGGACCGCGGATCCGCCCAGTCCTGCACGTTCGATGATGGTGACGTGCGCCCCCAGCGAGGCGGCGACCATGGCGGCTTCGTAGCCACCGGGCCCTCCGCCGAGGATTGCGATGCGGGGTGAGCTGAAATCGGGATGCGTAGTCACAATCAACCATTGTCCACCATCCGAACCGGAGCCACCAAGAATCCGGACCGCCGCCGGCCCGGCCGCCGCCGGGCCCGGACGTGCCGCGCGGGTGCTGGGCAGCGGGGCCGCCGCGCGATAACTTGTACCAGTGAGCTATACAGAATTCCTGAATGCGGACCCCTTCGAGGCCGCCCGCGACGCCGCCAACTACATCGCCGAAGAGACGGGCGTGGATGCCCACGACGTCGCGCTGGTGCTCGGATCGGGCTGGGGTGAGGCGGCCGAACTGATCGGCGAGACCACGGCCACCTTGTCCGCGTCCGAAATCCCCGGCTTCACCGCGCCGTCGGTGGAGGGGCACGTGGGCACCATCCGTTCGGTGCTGACCAAGGAGGGCAAACGGGCCCTGGTCCTGGGCGCGCGCACGCACTACTACGAGGGAAAGGGCGTCCGCTCCGTAGTCCACGGCGTGCGCACCGCCGCGGCCACCGGCTGCAAGACCCTCGTGCTGACCAACGGCTGCGGCGGCCTCAACGAGGACTGGACGCCCGGCACCCCCGTGCTGATCAGCGACCACATCAACCTCACCGCCACCTCGCCCCTGGAAGGCGCCACGTTCGTGGACCTGACGGACCTGTACTCCTCCCGCATCCGCGGCCTGGCCCGCGAAGTAGACTCCTCGCTGGATGAGGGCGTATATGCCCAGTTCACGGGGCCGCATTACGAAACGCCGGCCGAGGTGCAGTACGCCAAACGGATCGGAGCGTCCCTCGTCGGCATGTCCACGGCGCTGGAGGCCATCGCCGGCCGCCACGCGGGCATGGAGGTTTTCGGCATCTCGCTCGTGACCAACCTCGCGGCAGGGATCAGCCCGGTGCCGCTGAGCCACGAGGAAGTCCTCGAGGCCGGCCAGGCCGCCGGACCGCGCATTTCCAAGCTGCTCGCCGGGATCATCGCCAAGCTCTGATTCAACGGCAACGGCTATTCCGCCGCCAGGTAGTCCAGGACCTTCCCTTTGTCCGACGGGAACCGCCGCTCCATCGAGTCGGCGATCCCGGCGATGCTCTGGCGGGCCAGCGCCTGCCGCCACGCGAGCTCGGCCTGGCGCATGGTCTGGGAGATCAGGCACGTCCGGGCGAAGTTGTCCTGCCGGACCGGGTCCGGGACGTTGCCTAGGATCGCCTCGCACCGGAACGCCGGGTCCTGGCCCTCCAGGGCCAGGACAATGTCCAGCACGCTGATGTTTTCCGGCCTCCGGGCCAACAGGAATCCGCCGTGGGGCCCCGAGACCGACTCCAGCACCCCGGCCCGGACTAGCGACTGGAACTGCTTGTTGAGATAGGCGGCGGGCAGCTTGTAGAACTCCGCGAGCCGTGCACTGTTCACGGGCTCGCCCGGCGGCGTCCACGCCATGTTGACGCAACTGTGCACCGCCCACTCCACCCCGCGGCCCATTTTCATATTCCAGACGCTACGTGTCCGGAAATTTGGGTGTCAAGGCCCGCATCGGGTCGGGCGTTCGGCCGGGTGTGATGCAACTGAAACACCGACTCTCGATTGCCGGGGCGGAATCGCAGGCGATTGGCGATAGTTTGGTTCCTATGACGTCTTCTGATGCCGAACTGTCCCGACTCCTTAGCGACGCCCGCGACTGGGCGGCCCAGGACCCGGACCCCGCCACTGCCGCCGGCCTGACCGAGCTGATCCGCCTCACCGACGGCGGCGCCGCGGCGGCCCGCCAGGAACTGGCCGATAGTTTCAGCGGCACCCTGCAGTTCGGCACGGCCGGGCTGCGGGCCGCCCTCGGACCGGGCCCAAACCGGATGAACCGGGTGGTGGTGCGCCGCGCCGCTGCCGGCTTCGCCGCCTTCCTCACCGCCGCCGTCGAACAGGCCTCCCCCGGAACCCGGCCGCGCGTCGTCGTCGGCTTCGACGCCCGCTACAACTCCGATATTTTCGCCGAGGAAACGGCCGCGATCCTCACCGCGGCCGGCGTTGAAACCTTCCTGATGCCGGCCGCGCTGCCCACCCCGCTGCTCGCCTACGCGGTGCGGGCGCTGGACTGCGACGGCGGCGTCATGGTCACTGCCAGCCATAACCCGCCGCAGGACAACGGATACAAGGTCTACCTCGGCCGCCATGCGGTTGAGGAAAGCGGACGCGGCGCCCAGATCGTGGCGCCCTACGATGCCCTGATCGCGGCGAGGATCGACGCCGTCGGCGCCCTGGACTCCATCGTCCTGGCCGCGAACGGGTGGACCGTGCTGGAGCCCGCCATCGCCGCCGAGTACGAGGCCGCCGTCGCAGCCCTTGCGGCTCCGCAGCACTTCCCGGCCCGCGAACTGAAAATCGTCCTCACGCCCATGCACGGCGTGGGCGGGGAGACGGCGGTGGCCGTGCTGAACGCCGCCGGCTTCGCCGACGTTACGCTCGTCGCCGAGCAGGCGGAGCCGGATCCGGACTTCCCCACGGTGAACTTCCCCAATCCCGAAGAACCCGGAGCGCTGGACCTGGCCCTCGAGACGGCGGCACGCCAAGACGCCGACATCGTGATCGCCAACGATCCCGACGCCGACCGGGCCGCCGTGGCCGCGAAGGACCCCGCCACCGGGGCCTGGCGCATGCTGCGCGGCGACGAGGTCGGAGCCCTGCTGGGCGCCCATGTCGTGGCACGGCTGGCCGCCGCCGGCGAGGCACCGGCCGGCGTGTTCGCCAACTCGATCGTGTCCTCCCGGCTGCTGGCGCGGATTGCGGCCGCAGCAGGGTATGCCCATGAGGAAACCCTGACCGGGTTCAAGTGGATCGCCCGCGTGCCCGGGCTGGTCTACGGCTACGAGGAGGCACTGGGTTATTGCGTCGCGCCGTCGCTGGTGCGCGACAAGGACGGAATTTCGGCCGCGGTCCTCATCGCCGAGCTCGCGGCAGCCGCCAAGGCCGAGGACAAAACCATCTTTGACACCCTGGATGAGCTCTATCTGGTGCACGGCATGCATGCGAGCGATCAGCTCAGCATCCGGGTCGCGGACCTCGGCCTGCTGGACGCGATGATGAACCGCCTGCGGGTCAGCCCGCCGGAGTCGTTTGGCGGTTCCGGCGTCGAGACCGTCACTGACCTGGCCGTCGGCAGCGAGCACCTCCCGCCCACCGAAGGCCTGTTGTACCTGACAAAGGACCTCAGCCGCGTGATCATCCGACCCAGCGGCACGGAACCGAAGCTCAAGTGCTACCTCGAGGTCATCCGCGGTGTCGACTCGGCGGCTGAGCTGCCGCAGGCCCGGACCGAGGCCCGCGCCGCGCTGGACAGCGTCCTGGCGGACGTCCGCGAGGCCCTCGGCCTCTGAGCGGCCCTGTTGCGCCCTAGCCGACCTCGACGTCGACGAACCCGTCGACGATCCGGGTGCGGTAGGACGGCAGGCTCAGCTCCGGGTTGACGAAGCACTCCCCCGTTTCGAGGTCGTAGACCTCTTTGTGCAGGGGCGAGGCGATGGTCGGGCGGGAGCCGCGGGACCCGGTGATGCCGCGCGCCATCACGTGCGCGCCGGTGGCCGGGTCCTGCTGCGCGACGGCGAAAACCTCACCGTTCACGGTCCGGAACAACGCGACCTGGCGCCCGGAAATCAGTGCGGCCTCGCCCCAGCCGGGCTCCAGGTCCGCCACGGCACACACACGGTGCCAGCCGGCCGCGGAGGCACCAGCCTGCCCGGCGGCCTGATCCTCAACGTCGTGCGGTGCGTCGTGCACTGCGCTTTCAAGTACGGCGGTCATCCCGGCCCCTCTCTAAGACATCCCTTGCGGGTTCAACCGCTGCTGCGGCCACATATTCAAGGTAGGCCCGGGGTGTTTCATCCGGCGGCGCCGGATGTGTCCGGCGCGTAAAAGAGAGCTCACACGTCCGGAAATGCATTCGTGATGCAGAAGTTAAGATCACGAAACATAAGGGAAACTGAAGCGAAATTCCCTTTGCCTAGTCTGGAACGACAAGCTGCAGAGCACCGTCTGCGGCCCATGCGAAAGGCCCACCGTGACCGGACACCCCTCAAGCCACCCGAACCAGGGCGCAGCCAATGCAGCCAATGCAGCCAGCGCCGCACCGCGCCGCATTGTGGTGGCCGGTGGCGGCCCCGCCGCGCACCGCTTCGCCGAGGCCATGCACGCCCGCGGGCTCGATGGATGGCACGTGAGCGTCCTTACCGAGGAAGCCCACCTCCCCTACGACCGCGTGGCGTTGAGCAAGGCCCTGACCGACGGCGACGTGGACCTCACCCTGGGCAGCGCCTCCATGTGGGACCACGAGGCCCTGGACCTGGTGACCGGCGAGCGCGTCGTCAGCATCGACGCCGCCGGCAAGACCGTCACGTCCGCGGCCGGCACCGTCTATCCGTACGACGAGCTCGTCGTCGCCACCGGCTCGGACGCGGCGCGCCTGCCCATCCCGGGCGCCGAACTCACCCATGTGTACCGCACCCTCGAGGACGTCTGGTCCATCAACAAGGCCATTGCGGACCTCACCGCGAAGCTTGGGCGCAAGGTCAACGCGGTCACCATCGGCGGCGGCCTGCTGGGCCTGGAGTCGGCGGCCGGCACCGAGCAGCTCGGCGCCACGCCGATCGTCATCAACGGCTCCCCCTGGCTCATGAACACCCAGCTGGACGAGGGGGCCGGGCAGTCGCTTGGCCGGCTCATCGAGGCCAAGGGCTTCACCGTCCACGGCGGCGTGTTCCCCTCCGAGGTGCTCTCCGACGACGACGGCCAGGTGACCGGCGTCCTGATGGCGGACGGCCGCGTCGTCGACGCCGACATCGTGATCGTCGCGATTGGCGTGCGGCCCCGCGATGAACTGTTCCGGGCAGGCGAGGGTGCAGTCCAGCAGTTCCAGCTTGGCCAGCGCGGCGGCGTGGTCATCTCCGACGACTGCTCCACCGAGGTGCCCGGCATTTGGGCGATCGGCGAGGTCGCCAACTTCGGCGGCATGTGCCTGGGCCTCGTGGCCCCGGCCAACACGATGGCCGAAATTGTCGCGGACCGGCTGCACGGCGGGGACGCGACCTTCCCCGGCTTCGACACGGCCACCAAGCTCAAGCTCTCCGGCGTCGACGTCGCGAGTTTCGGCGACGCGTTCGCCCGCACGGAGGGCGCGCTCGAGATCGTTTACGCCGACCCGGCCCGCGGCGTCTACCAAAAGATCGTCACCACGGACGACGCCAGAACCCTCCTCGGCGGCATCTTCGTCGGCGACGCCGCCCCCTACACCTCCCTGCGTCCGATGCTGGGCCGCGAGCTGGCCGCCGAGCCCGGCGCGTACCTCACGGCGGCCGGAGGCGGCGACGCCCCGGAAACCGAGCTTCCGGACGATGCCACGCTGTGCTCCTGCAACAATGTCACGGCCGGAACCATCCGGGACGCCATCAACGGCTGCGGCGCCTGCGACGGCAACGCACCCGTCCAGGAGCTCGGCGAGCTCAAGGGCTGCACCCGCGCCGGCACCCAGTGCGGGTCCTGCGTGCCGATGCTCAAGAAGCTGCTGGAAAGCGAACTCACGAAGTCCGGCGTCGAGGTCTCAAAGGCGCTGTGCGAGCACATTGAGCTGTCCCGGCAGGAACTCTTCGAGACCATCCGCGTCCTGGAACTGACGTCCTTCGAGCAGGTCATGGCCAAGTACGGCACAGGCGACGGCTGCGATATCTGCAAGCCGACCATCGCCAACATCCTGGCCAGCCAGAACAGCGCCTACGTCCTGGACGCCGGGCGCGGCACCCTGCAGGACACGAACGACCGCGCCCTGGCCAACATGCAAAAGGACGGCACCTACTCGGTGGTCCCGCGCATCGCCGGCGGCGAGATCACCCCGAAGAAGCTCGGCGTGATCGCCGCGGTGGCCGAGCAGTACGGCCTCTACACCAAGATCACCGGCGGCCAGCGGATCGACATGTTCGGCGCCCGGCTGGAGCAGCTTCCGGAAATCTGGAAAGTGCTCGTGGACGCCGGGTTCGAATCCGGCCAGGCCTACGGCAAGAGCCTGCGCACCGTGAAGTCCTGCGTCGGCTCGACGTGGTGCCGCTTCGGGGTCCAGGACTCGGTGGCCATGGCGATCCGGCTTGAACTGCGTTACCGCGGCCTCCGCAGCCCGCACAAGCTTAAGATGGGCGTCTCCGGCTGCGCCCGCGAATGTGCCGAGGCCCGGGGCAAGGATGTCGGCGTCATCGCCACCGCGGACGGCTGGAACCTGTATGTCGGCGGCAACGGCGGGGCCACCCCGGCGCACGCCCAGCTGCTGGCCAAGGACCTGGACGACGAAACCCTGATCAAGTACATCGACCGCTACTTCATGTACTACATCCGCACCGCCGACCGCCTGCAGCGCACCGCGCGCTGGCAGGAAGAGCTCGACGGCGGCATCAAGCACGTCGAGGACGTGGTGGTGCATGACACCCTCGGAATCGCCGCGGACCTGGAGGCCGCCATGGCCAAGCACGTTGACACGTACGTCGACGAATGGGCCGACACCCTGAAGGATCCCGAGCGGCTGCGCCGCTTCCGCTCCTTCGTCAACGCCCCGGACCAGCTCGACGACTCCATCACCCTCGTCCCCGACGAGCGCGGCCAAATGCGCCCCGCCACGGCAGAAGAGAAGGCGCTGGCTGCCCGGCAGCCGGTCCTGATCGGGGCGTCCATTCCGGTCCGCGCCGCCACCCCGGCACCGCTTGACGAGAACGAGGCATAGCCATGCAGCTCACCATTGACCTCACCGGACGCGAAGTCCTGGTCACCGGCGCAGACCACGCCGCGCGCCAGGCCGTGCGGCGCTACGAGGCGGCCGGCGCCGTCGTGTACCGCCTCAGTACCCCGCAGGGCGCCGGCGTGGACGGTCCGCTGCCCGAGCGCCCGTTCCTGGTGGCGGCGATCGAGGACGGCCAGCCCGGCTGGGACGCCCTCCTGGACCGCTGCCGCGCCACCGGTATTCCGGTGGCGGCCGAGCCGGCGGCCGGCCCGGCGGGACACGTCACGCTGGTCGGCGGCGGGCCCGGGACCACCGAGCTGCTGACCGTCGCGGCCGTGGCGGCGCTACGGGATGCCGACGTCGTCTTCTACGACCGGCTCGCCCCCTACCAGGAACTGCCGTCCCTGACCTCGGCAGAGCTCGTGGACGTGGGCAAGAAGCCCGGCCACCACAAGGTCAGCCAGGCCGACATCGAAAAGCTCATGGTCGAAAGCGCACTGGCCGGCAACAACGTGGTCCGCCTCAAGGGCGGGGACCCCTATGTCTTCGGCCGGGGAGGAGAGGAAGTCGCGTCCTGCGTCGCTGCCGGGGTCCCGGTCCGGGTGGTTTCCGGCGTCACGAGTGCCATCTCGGTGCCGGCCGCCGCGGGCATCCCGGTCACGCACCGCGAAGTCAGCCACATGTTCACCGTGGTTTCCGGGCACGCCCCGCTGACCGAGGACGAATTGAAGCACCTGGCGGGACTCGGCGGAACCATTGTGGTCCTGATGGGCATCGGCACCCTGCACCACCTCGCGGCCGGACTCCGCCGGGCCGGGATGCGGGCCGACATGCCGATGGCCGTCGTCGAACGCGGCTACCGCCCCGGCCAGCGCACCACCATCGCCGAGCTGGGCACCATCACCGCCGCGGCCGCGGGCTGCAGCAACCCTGCCGTCCTGGTGATCGGAGAGGTCGTCCGGGTGGCCGAGGCCAACCGGGGCGGCGCCGACGCCGCCGCGGAACTCGACCGCCTGGCCGCATCACTGATGGAAGCGTAGGGATCCTCATGAGCGCACTACATGCCACCGCAGCCGCTTTTCCGGAGCCCGGCGTACCCGCAACACCGCTGGCCTCCGCCGCTGGCCGGACCGGGCCGGAAGCCGCCGACGACGGGCCGGAGAAAGACCTGCCCCTGGACGGCTTCCGGATCGGCGTCACCTCGCACCGCCGCTCCCAGGACCTCATCGAGGCCCTCGAGCGCCGCGGTGCCGAGGTGCTCCACGCCCCGGCACTGAAGATCGCCCCGGTCCGGGAGGATGAAAGCCTGATCGAGGACACCCGGGCGATCATCGCTGCCCGGCCCGATCTCTGCATCGCCACCACCGCGTACGGCATGCGCCGCTGGTGCGAGGCCGCGGACACGTTTGGCATTGGCGAACAGCTGCTCGAGACCCTCTCCGCCACCCGCATGTTCGTGCGCGGGCCCAAGGCCCGCGGTGCCGTCCGCGCGGCCGGGCTGGCCGACGTCGGGATCAGCAGCGACGAAACCACCTCCACGCTCGTGGACATGCTCCTGGCCGAGGGGGTGCGGGGCAAGACGGTCGCGGTGCAGCTGCACGGCTACACCGATGTCCGGCAACTGGAGCGCCTGCGCATGTCCGGCGCCACCGTCCTGACGGTCACCCCGTACCGGTGGGTCAAGCCGGACGGGGCCGACCGGCTGCCCAGGCTCATCGAGGCCGCGGTCAGCGGCAACCTCGATGTCCTGACCTTCACGAGCGCCCCCGCCGTCGATGCGATGTGGAGCACGGCGCACGAGATGGGCGTCTACAAGCAGCTCGTCGAGAGCCTGAAGACCACCGTCGCGACCGCCGTCGTCGGGCCCATCACCGCGCAGCCGCTGCTCGACGCCGGACTGCAGCCGCTCATCCCGGAACGGTTCCGGATGGGTGCGCTGATCCGGCTGGTGTGCGAGCACCTGGCGCTCAACCACGTCCGCCGGCTGGACACCGCCTCCGGCAGCGTGGAGCTGCGCGGCCGCTCGCTGCGGATCAACGGCGAGGCGATCGAGATGGCGCCGGCGCCGCTGTTGCTGCTCCGCGCGCTGATCGGCGCCGGCGGGGCCGTGCTGTCCCGCGAAGCGCTCTCGGACCTGCTGGAACTGCGCGGTTCGGTGCATGCGCTGGACATGACCGTCAGCCGGCTCCGGTCCGCCCTGCCGGACACCCGGCTCGTTGAAACTGTGGTCAAGCGCGGCTACCGGATCCGGGTTTAACGCCACGCGGGGTCACTTAGCGCCCATGATTCGCGGCCGGATGGGCGCTAAGTGACCCCGCGTTGCTTGTTGCCGCCGTCGCGGGGGTGTGACGCACGGCATTACCGGCCGGTAAATACTGGCGAACAGACAGGGCAAAAGCGGCAACACCGGGGAAACACGCCGGAAAAATCGGCCGCCTACGCTGGGGTTCATCAAGCACACCGGCCACACGATGGCCACCCCAGCGAAAGGGCCTGCACATGTCCGCTCCGGCATTGTCTCCCACCACGTCGTCCCCGACGGCAGCCACTGCATCCACCACCGCGGCCGCGCGGCCCCGGATCGTCATCGCCGGCGCCGGCCCCGCCGCGCAGGCTCTGGTCCGCCACCTCACCCGGACCCCGTTTGCGGGCGCGATCACCGTCCTTAGCAACCGCGACGACGCGCCAGAGGAGCTGCTTGAGCTCGCCGTCCTTCCCCAGGTGTCGGTCCGGTTCGGCCAGCCCGCCAGCTACATCGACGCGGAGGACCGCCGCGTCACCACCGCCGACGGCATGGAATTCACCTACGACCAGCTCGTCATCGCCACCGGGTCCGCCCCCGCCGACGCGCCGGTGGAAGGTGCCTCGCGGTGCCTGAGCTACTCGACGATCGACGACGCCGCCCGGCTCGGCGACGCCATCAAGGACGTCACCCGGGTACTGGGCCGGCGCCCCCTGGGCATCCTCGTCGGCACGGGCTCGGCCGCCGGCCAGGCTGAGGCCGTGCTCCGGGCCCGCGGTGTCCGCCCCGTGCGCACCACCGTCCGTCCTGCCGCGGTGGTTCCCACACTCGCAGGGTCCGTTCTGCCCGCGTCCGGGATCGTCTTCGAGGACGGCTCCAGCATGAACGGCGACCTCGTGGTCCTCGCCGAGGAGCGCATTGCCCGGGACGAACTGGCCGCCACCGCCGGGCTCGCCACCGCACCAGGCGGCGGAATTTCCATCGGCCAGGACTTCCGCACTTCCATGCCGGGGATCTGGGCGATCGGTGACGCGGCAGCTTACGACGGCGTCCGGCTGGGGCTGCTCGTGGCGTCCGGTTCCGCCGCGTCGGTGTGTGCCTCCCAGTTGTTGCAGGCCTCCCTGGGCCGGCCCCTGGCGGCGGCCGCCTGACGGTCCGGAACGGCCCGTCGGGGACATCCGCCGGGCCGTTTCCTATGGCAAGATGGTCACCTGATAAGCCGCGCACCGAGCGGCGCCGCCAGGGCCCGGAGGCCCACAAGGCCCGGGAAGGGACCGCCGCGTCCCAGGCCCGCCAGGAAAGGGACCACCATGAGCCACGAAGCCGCCACCGAAGGCATGCCCGACATCGCCTCGTACATCGACCACACCCTGCTCAAGCCGGAGGCCAGCGAGGCGGAGATCCTCAAAGTCTGCGCCGAGGCGGCCGAGTACCACTTCAAGTCCGTCTGTGTGAACCCGGTCTGGGTCAAGACCGTCAAGACCGCGCTGAAAGGCTCCGGCGTGCTGACGTGCTCCGTGGTGGGATTCCCGCTGGGAGCCACGCCGAGCGACGTCAAGGCCTTCGAGGCCCGCGGCGCCGTCCTGGACGGTGCCGAAGAGGTGGACATGGTCATCAACATCGCCGCGGCCCGCGCCAATGACAAGGGCGCGCTGGTGGATGACGTCGCCACCGTCGCCGAGGCCGTCCACGAGGGCGGAGCCATCCTGAAGGTCATCATCGAGACGGCGCTGCTCAACGATGACCAGAAGGTGCTCGCCTGCCAGGCCGCCGTGGAAGCCGGCGCGGATTTCGTGAAGACCTCCACGGGCTTCAACGGCGGCGGGGCGACGGCCGCCGACGTCGCCCTGATGCGCCGCACCGTCGGCCCCGACCTGGGGGTTAAGGCCTCCGGCGGCGTGCGTTCCCTCGCTGATGCACAGGCTATGATTGCTGCAGGTGCAACACGTATTGGCGCCAGCTCCGGCATCGCGATCGTCAAGGGCGAACAAGGTTCGTCCGCGTACTGACCCGTGCCGGCAGCGCCCACAGTTTTGAGCCCCCCGGGGCCGAGGAGGAACGAATGTCCAGCAACACCACCAAGTCCCGGCAGGTCGAGAACAGCCTCGGATCCAGCATCGCGCTGTTCGTGCCGATGATGCTCCTGTTCTTGGGTGCGATCTACTCGCTGACCTTCCTCACGCTGGAGAACACCTGGCCGATGGCCGTCTGCTTGATTCTCTTCGCAGCCGCGTTCTGGATCCCGCAGACGCTGCTGGGCCGCTCGAACTCGGCCGGCGAAAACTAAGTCTTCGTTAAATGACTGAAGCCCCGGAACATCCGGGGCTTCAGTCATTTAAGATGCCAAGCATTTAAGGTGCCACGGTCATTGCCGAACCGGGCTTACCCGGGCACCATCGCGAACAGGCCCTTGACCAGTCCCGTTCCCAGCGCCAGGGCTGCCGGAAAATGGGCCTCGGCCACGGCCAGGCCGGCACCGAACATTCCCATCATGGCGTAGCCGCTGACCGGGATCAGGACGAACCATTCCCGGCGCGAGCCCGCCCGGCCCAGGAGCGGGATGGAGAACGCCCCGTTGGCCCTCCAGACGTTTTTGAGCAGCGGCAGCTTCCGCAGGGCCTTCGGCGGCTTGATCACCAGCGGCCACAGCAGCGGCACTCCCCCGGTGGTGATCATGTCCCCCGCAATGTGGACCAGCACACCGGTGAGCATCGAGACCGGCAGCCACGTCCACTGGTGCGGGGCGAACCACGTCACGAGGCCCGCCATGAGCAGCCCGACCACCCAGTTGCTGATCCAGCCGTACTTCGGAAAGAGTTTCAGCGCCTTCGCGGCGATGTTGATCATGAACATGCACAGCAGGCCGGCCCCGACTGACAGCAGCCCCCACTGGGTCTGCACCTGCAACTGACCGGCGATCATGGCCAGTAGCACGAAGAACGCCGCACCCAGCACCGAATGCGTGCCCTGCCGGTGTCCCCCGCTGACGTGCTCAATGCCGCGCGCCACCACGTTGGACAGCGGCGGCAGCGCGTGCGCCACGGTGCTGGCGCGGTGGTCCCAGTCGCAGACCAGCGCTGTCCCCGCGGTGGCCATGGCGCCGATCACGATTCCCGTCGGATCCAGCGGGTACCAGCCGAGGGCGTACGGGCCGGTCGAGGCAATGGCTACCCACGCCGCGGCTCCCGACGCGGCGTGATGTCCTCCCATCATGCGGCTATTTCACCGCCAACGGGGCATCAGAGAAAATGTTCCGGATAACGCCGTTGGCCCACTCGAGGATCTCGGCGTCCTGCAGGTCCCGGCCGCCGATCCTCGCGGTCTTGGGCTTCGGGACGAGCACCGCGTCCAGCGCAGGCTTCGCCTGCGCGCCGGGGTACATCCGGGTGAGGCGCATGAGCTTGGACTCGGGCAGCTGGGCCGGCGAGAACTTGATGAAGTTGCCCTGCAGGGCGACGTCGGACAGGCCGGCCTCGCGCGCTCCCACCCGGAACCGGGCGACGTCGATCAGGTTTGTTGCCGGAAGCGGCAGTTCGCCGTAGCGGTCCACGAGTTCTGCAAGGACCTCGTCGATCGCCTCGTAGGTGATGGCGCTGGCGAGTTTGCGGTAGGCCTCCAATCGCAGCCGTTCGCCCGGCACGTAGTCGTGCGGCAGGTGCGCATTGACCGGCAGCTCGATCTTCATTTCGGCGGCCTTCTCCTCGGCCTCGCCGCGGTATTCGGCCACGGCCTCGCCGACCAGCCTGATGTAGAGATCGAAGCCGACTCCCTGGATGTGGCCGGACTGCTCGCCGCCGAGCAGGTTGCCGGCGCCGCGGATTTCCAGGTCCTTCATGGCCAGCTGCATGCCTGCGCCGAGCTCGTTATGCGTCGCGACGGCCTTGAGCCGTTCCAGGGCCACCTCACCGAGCGGCTTCTCGGAGGGGTAGAGGAAGTAGGCGTAAGCACGTTCCCGGCCGCGGCCCACGCGGCCGCGCAACTGGTGCAGCTGGGAGAGGCCGTACTTGTCCGCGCCGTCCACGATCAGGGTGTTGGCGTTGGAGATGTCCAGGCCGGTCTCGATGATGGTGGTGCAGACGAGGACGTCGAAGCGCTTTTCCCAGAAGTCCACGATGATCTGTTCCAGCCGGCTCTCGGACATCTGCCCGTGCGCCACCTCCACCCGGGCCTCCGGGACGAGTTCGCGGATCTTCGCCGCGGTGCGGTCGATGGTGGACACCCGGTTGTGGACGAAGAACACCTGGCCCTCGCGCATCAGCTCGCGGCGGATCGCGGCGGAGGTCTGCTTGTCCGTGTACGGGCCCACGTAGGTCAGCACGGGGTGCCGTTCCTCCGGCGGGGTGGCCAGGGTGGAAGTCTCGCGGATGCCGGTCAGGGACATTTCCAGGGTGCGCGGAATCGGGGTGGCGCTCATGGCTAGGACGTCCACGTTGGTGCGCATCTTCTTGAGCGCCTCTTTGTGTTCGACGCCGAAGCGCTGCTCCTCGTCCACGATCACCAGGCCAAGATCCTTGAAGCCGAAGTCCTTGGACAGCAGCCGGTGGGTTCCGATCACGACGTCCACGGACCCGCTCTTGACGCCGTCGGCCGTCTCCTTGGCCTCCTTGCCGCTTTGGAAGCGGGACAGCGGCTTGACGACCAGCGGGAAGCCGGAGAACCGTTCGGTGAACGTCTCGTAGTGCTGCTGGGCGAGCAGCGTCGTGGGCACCAGCACGGCCACCTGCTTGCCGTCCTGGACCGCCTTGAACGCGGCGCGGACCGCGATTTCGGTCTTGCCGTAGCCGACGTCGCCGGAGATCAGCCGGTCCATCGGGATCTCGCGCTCCATATCGGCCTTGACCTCGTTGATGGTGGTCAGCTGGTCCGGGGTCTCCACGTAGGGGAAGGCTTCCTCGAGCTCCCGCTGCCACGGCGTGTCCGGGCCGAAGGCGTAGCCGCGGGAGGCCATCCGGGCCGAGTACAGCCGGATCAGTTCGCCGGCGATCTCCTTGACGGCCTTGCGGGCCTTGGACTTGGTGCTGGCCCAGTCCGCGCCGCCCATCTTGCTCAGCGCCGGGGTGTCCCCGCCGACGTACCGGGTGACCTGGTCCAGCTGGTCCGTGGGCACAAAGAGCCGGTCGCCCGGGGCTCCGCGCTTGGATGGGGCGTATTCCAGGACCAGGTATTCGCGCACCCCGTCGCCGCCCCCGGCAACCCGGCGCTGGATCAGTTCCACGAACCGGCCGATGCCGTGCTGTTCGTGGACCACGGAGTCGCCGGCCACGAGCTGGAGCGGATCGACGGCGTTCCGCCGCTTGGAGGGCATCCGGCGCATGTCCTTGGTGGACCCTGCGGAGGTCCGGCCCAGCAGGTCAGCCTCGGTCAGCAGCGCCAGCTTGAGCGGGTCCAGGACAAAACCGCGGCCGACGGCGGCGGTGGTCACCTCGATCAGCCCGGCCTGCGGGTCCGCCTCGAGCGTGTCCACCCGCGCGCAGGGGATGTCGTTGTCATGGAAGAGTTCCGCGAGGCGCTGCGCCGGGCCGGGGCCCTCGGTGACCACCACGATCCGCCACTGGTCCCGGACGCGGGAGCCGATGAAGCCCATCATTTCCGCGACGTCGCCCTGGTAGCCGCGGGGTTCCCGGGCGTGCAGGTTCAGGACGTCGACGTCGGGCAGCAGCTCCTCGTCGCTCGCCAGCGACGTGATGGACCACCAGGAGACGCCGTGGTCCAGGGCCGCGGCGCGGGTTTCGGTCAGCGAACGAAAGCTGGCCGAGTGCAGGGCCTCGGAGGCCGCGGAAGTCAGGTCGAGGGGCGCGGTCCCGCCGTCGGACGCCGTGGACCAGGCCGCCTCGAGGAATTCCTCGTTGGTGGCGGCGAGGTCGTGGGCCCGGGTGCGGACCTTCTCGGGTTCGATCACCACCGCGATGGACCCCGCCGGGAGCTGGTCCAGGAACGGCACCATGGCGTCCACCAGCACGGGCGCCAGGGATTCCATGCCCTCGACGGCGATGCCGCCGGCGATCTTTTCCAGCATGTCCGCGGCGGCCGGCAGCTGGGATTTCAGGGTGGCCGCGCGGGACATGACGGAAGGCGTGATGAGGATTTCGCGGCACGGCGGGGCATGGAGTTCGGTGGGGTGGTGCAGGCCGGGCGCGGTCAGCGAGCGCTGGTCGGCGACGGCGAACCAGCGCATCTGTTCCACTTCGTCGCCAAAGAACTCGACCCGGATGGGATGGTCCTCGGTGGGCGGGAAGACGTCCAGCATGCCGCCGCGGACGGCGAACTCGCCGCGGCGGGTCACCATGTCCACCCGCGCGTACGCGGCGTCGGCCAGGCTCTTGACGACGCTGCTGAAGGGGGCTTCCTGCCCGATCCTGAGGGTCACGGGCACCAGTTCGCCGAGGCCGGCGACGATCGGCTGCACGACGGCGCGCACGGGGGCCACCACAACGCGCAGCGCACCGGCGGCGGACGATTCGGGGTGCGCGAGCCGGCGAAGCACGGAGAGCCGCCGGCCCACGGTGTCCGAGCGCGGGGAGAGCCGCTCGTGCGGCAGGGTCTCCCAGCTGGGGAACTCGGCCACTGCGTCGGCCGGCAGGAAGGCGCGCAGCGCCTCGGTCAGGTCCTCGGCCTCGCGGCCGGTGGCTGTCACGGCCAGGACGACGGGCGCCTGGCCGCCGGCGCCGGCAGCGCTAGCTTCGGCAGGACCGGTTTGGGCTGGACCGGTTTGGGCTGCGAGCGTCGTCAGTCCGTCGGCCATTTCGGCCAGCAAGGCGGACCGCATTCCGGCCGGGGCGCTGATCTGGTAGTCCTCGCTGGGGGCGGCGAACCCGCGGGCGGCCTCGGCCTGGACCCGGGCGTAGTTCCGGTCTTCGGCGAGGACACGGCGCAAACCGGTGAGAGAGGGGCCGTTGAGGCTCATGGCGGGAGCTCCTGATGTGATCACGGGATGCAGGCAACACGAATAGCCGGAATTCGCGAGAATCCCGGGTTCTCCAAGCCTACCGCGGAGCCGGGGTGGGCCGGGCCCCCAGGGCTAAGCTGGCAAGGTGGGCCGGTCCAGGCAGTCCGCGCCGGCCGGCGCTCCGAATGGCTTATATGCGCAATGACGAAGGAGCCACAATGAACGGCACTCCCAAACCTGCACATCCCAAGACGGCACATGCCAAGACGGTGCTGGTCACCGGCGCCACCGGCTACATCGGCGGACGCCTGGTCCCCCGTCTCCTGGAGGCAGGCCACCGGGTCAAAGTCCTGGTCCGGACCCCGGCCAAGATCGCCGGCGTGCCGTGGCTGGACGACGTCGAAGTGGTCCAAAGCAGTCTCGACGACGGCGACGCCCTGCGCGAGGCGCTCGACGGCGTCGACGTCCTGTACTACCTGGTCCATTCCATGGCGGCCGGGGCCGGCTTCGAGGCCAAGGAAAAGGCGATGGCCGGGACGGCTGCCCGGGCGGCGGCCGCGGCCGGGGTAGGCCGGATCGTCTATCTCGGCGGCCTGCACCCGGCCGGTGCCGAACTGTCCACCCACATGCGCTCCCGTGAGGCCGTGGGGCAGGTCTTCCTCGACAGCCCGGTGGACGCGGTGGTCTTCCAGGCCGGCGTCGTGATCGGCTCCGGCTCGGCGTCGTTCGAAATGATCCGGCACCTGTCCGAAACGCTCCCGCTGATGCCCGCGCCGAGCTGGGTGCGGAACAAGATCGAGGCGATCGCGGTCCGGGACGTCCTGTACTACCTCGTGGCCGCGGCGTCGCTGGAAGGCCCCATCAACCGGACGTTCGATATCGGCTGCCGCGAGGTGCTCACGTACGCGGGAATGATGAAGGAGTACGCGGCCGAGGCGGGCTTGCCGCACCGGGTGGTGCTGGCGCTGCCGGTGCCCGCTCCCAGGCTGGCCGGCATGTGGGTGGCCCTGACCACCCCGATCCCGCTGTCCATGTCCCTGCCGCTGGTCGAATCGCTCCAGCACGACGCCGTCGCCCGCGAGCATGACATCGACGCCTATATCCCGGTGCCGGAGGGCGGCCTGACCTCGTACCGGCGCGCGGTGTCCCTGGCGTTGGGCAAGGAACGCGACGGGCAGGTCGAAACCACCTGGGCCAGCGCCGGCGTCGACGCCGATCCTCTGCCCAGCGACCCGGAATGGTCCGGCCACACGGTGTACATGGACGAGCGCAGCTTCGCGAGCGACGTCGACCCTAAGCATGTGTGGACCGTCATCGAAGGAATCGGCGGCCGGAACGGCTGGTACTCGCTGCCGCTGGCCTGGCAGGTGCGCGGCTGGCTGGACAAGCTCACCGGCGGGGCGGGACTGCTCCGCGGCCGCCGGCACCCGCATCTGCTGGCGGAGGGCGAGGTGGTGGACTGGTGGCGGGTTGAGCGGATCGACCGCGGCCGGCTGCTCCGGCTTCGGGCCGAAATGCGGGCCCCAGGCCGGGCCTGGCTGGAACTTTCCGTGGAGCCCGACGGCCGCGGCAGCCGCTACCGCCAGCGGGCCATCTTCTTCCCCAAGGGCCTCAGCGGCCGCCTGTACTGGCTGGCTGTGCTGCCGTTCCACAGCGTCATATTTCCCGCCATGTCGCGGAACATCACCGCCGCGGCCCGGGAGCTGCAGACCCTCGAATCGGAGCCTGCCGCGCACACCACGTAAGATGTTGGAGCCCGAAACGTCCACTTCCACACCACGGAGGACCCCCTATGGCCCTGAGTGCATCCACCACCGTTCCGCACAGCGTCGACCGCGTAACCGCGGTTTTCGTCAATGAAGACTTCCTGCGCCACACAAGCGAGCTCGTCGGCGGCACCCTGGAATCCTTCGCCCTTGACGGAGATCCTGCCGGCGCCTTCAGCACCACCACCGTGCGGACCATCCCCACCACCCGGATGCCTGACATCGCCCGGAAATTTGTCGGCGAAAGCCTGAAGGTGACCCAGCTCGAGGCCTGGGAGGCTCCCGCCGCCGACGGTTCCCGGCAGAGCAAGATCTCGCTCAAGGTTTCCGGCGCGCCGCTGGATGTGAACGCTGTCCAGCGTCTCGTGTCCGACGGCGGCAGCACCCGGATCGAGCTCGAGGGCAACGTGACCTCCTCGGTGCCGTTCCTGGGCGGCAAGATCGCCGACGCCGCCGAGCCGATGGTCGGCAAGGCCCTGAACCTGCAGTCCCAGCAGGCCCAGGCCTGGCTCGAGAGCCACTGACGCCATGGAACTGCCCGCGTTCCTCGCCGTCGTCCTGATTATCGCCGGAGTCTGGTCCCTCGCGGTCTGGCCGCAGTTCCTGCGCCGGGTCATGAAGGACCCGCGCGCCCGCGACGCCAACGGCAAGGCCACGCGCTTCCTGACCGTCCACGTGGTCCTCGTCAGCATCTCGATGCTGCTGGGGGCCGCGACGGCGGCGATCGGCATCGTCGGCCTCCTCGCCTAGCGTCCGGCACACCGGCGGAAATGCCCGCCGGTGTGCCGGATTTCAGCCGGAATTCATGCCCCGTTGAGGTGCTTGCACTAGCACCACACGAGGCTGTGTGATCCCCGCGCCACCGCGTACGCTGTGAACAGGCCACGACGGGAGGACAGCGGATGCGGATCTCGGTTATCGGTTGCGGCTATCTGGGCGCGGTCCATGCCGCGTGCATGGCAAAGCTGGGACATGACGTAGTCGGCATCGATGTCGACGAACACAAGGTAGCGCAGCTGTCTGCGGGGCACGCCCCGTTTTACGAACCTGTGCTGGATGATCTCCTCTCCGAGCTTGAAGAATCGGGGCTGTTGCGGTTCACCACCGACATGTCGGCTGCCCGGGGCGCGGAGGTCCACTTCATCTGCGTCGGAACGCCGCAGAAGCGCGGCGAGAACGGCGCCGACCTGCGCTACGTGGATGCCGCCGTCACGGCCCTTGCCGCGCATCTCTCAGCGGGCGACGTCGTTGCCGGGAAGTCCACCGTACCGGTGGGAACCGCCGCGCGGCTGGCCGAGGTTCTGGCGGATGCCGAGCCCGGGGCCACGCTGGTCTGGAATCCCGAGTTTCTGCGCGAAGGCCACGCCGTAACGGACACCCTGGACCCGGACCGGTTCGTCTACGGGACACCGGACGGCAGCGAGGACCACCCCGCGGTTCTGGTCATGGACCGGGTCTACGAGGCCGCCCTCGCGGGCGGCACACCCCGGCTGGTGACGGACTACGCGACGGCGGAGCTCGTGAAGACGGCCGCCAACTCATTCCTGGCCACCAAGATCTCCTTCATCAATGCCATGGCCGAGGTCTGTGAAGCCACGGGGGCCGACGTCACCAGGCTGGCCGATGCGATCGGGCTGGATGACCGGATCGGCAGGAAGTTCCTGAACGCCGGCATCGGGTTCGGTGGCGGCTGCCTGCCCAAGGACATCCGGGCGTTCATGGCCCGGGCCGGCGAGCTGGGCGCCGACCAGGCATTGACCTTCCTGCGGGAAGTGGATGCCATCAACATGCGGCGCCGGACCCGTGTGGTGGAACTCACCCGGGAGCTCTGCGGCGGCACTTTGCTGGGACAGCGGATCGCCGTGCTGGGGGCGGCTTTCAAACCCGAGAGCGACGACGTCCGCGACTCGCCCGCACTGAGCGCCGCGGCGCAGCTCCAGCTGCAGGGGGCTGTGGTGACAGTCACCGACCCCCAGGCGCTGGCCAATGCCGCCAAACGCTTCCCTGAGCTCCAGTTGGAGCCGGACCTGGAAACAACGCTGCACAAGGCCGATGCCGTGCTGCTGTTGACCGAATGGCAGGCATACCGGGAGCTGGATCCGCATGTGGCCAAGACTCTTGTGTCCGCGCCACGCATCCTGGACGGCCGGAATGTCCTGGACCCTGCCAAATGGCGGGCCGCCGGCTGGACCTATAAGGGCCTGGGCAGGCCGTGACCTGCTGCGGTCAGGCGGCCAGCGCCTGACCGAGGGCGTCTTCCGCGGCCACCCATGAGAGCATGGCGCATTTGACCCGGGCCGCGTAACGGGACACACCCTCGAAGGCGGCGGCGTCGCCCAGCACCTCCGGGTCGGCCGGCACCTTTCCGCGTGAGCGCAGCACTTCGCGGAAGCTGTCAATTACGGTGCGGAGTTCCTCAACCGTCATGCCCTCGGCAAGGTCTGTCAGCACGGAGGCGGAGGCCATCGAGATGGAGCAGCCGTCGCCGTCCCAGCGCAGTTCGCTGACCTGCCCGTCGGCCACGGATACCCGGACGGTGATCTCGTCGCCGCAGGTGGGATTCAGCTGGTGCGACTGGCCGCTGCTGGCCCCCTCGGGTGCCGCCGCTGCGGCCAGGCCGCTGCCGTGCCTGGCCTTGGCATGTTCGAGGATGATCTGCTGGTAGAGCTGGTCAAGACTCATGGATGTCCGTCCTAGGCTTGGAAGTAGGCGCGGACATCAGCGACAGCGTTGAGGAACGCGTCCACATCGTCCGTGGTGTTGTACAGATAGGTGCTGGCCCGCGTGGTGGCGGTCAGTCCGAGGCGGCGGTGCAGTGGCTGCGCGCAGTGGTGGCCGACGCGCACGGCGATGCCGCGGCTGTCCAGGAACTGGCCGACGTCGTGCGCATGGACGCCCGCGACGTCGAAGGCCGCCAGGCCGATGCGTTCCTCCCCCGCCGCCGGGCCCAGCACGCGGATTCCCGGGATGGAGCCCAGGCCCTGTACGAGGCGCTGGCCGAGTTCTGTTTCCCAGGCGTGGATGCGGTCAACCCCCGTCTCGGTGAGATAGTTCACCGCCGCGGCGAGTGCCACGGCCTGGGAGATGCGCTGCGTTCCGGCTTCGAAGCGCTGCGGGCTCGGCAGGAACCCGGCACGTTCCATTGTGACGGTGGTGATCATGGAGCCGCCGGTCAGAAACGGCGGCATCGCGTTAAGCAGCTCCGAGCGGCCGTAGAGGGCGCCGATTCCGGTGGGGGCGAGCATCTTGTGGCCGGAGAACACTGCGAAGTCGACGTCGAGAGCCTTGAGGTCCAGGGGCAGGTGCGGCGCGGACTGGCACGCGTCGAGCACCACGAGGGCCCCGGCGGACCGGGCCAGGGCGACGAGTGCGGCCACGGGGTTGATGGTGCCCAGGACGTTGGACGCGTGCGTGAACGCAAGGACGCGGGTGCGGGGGCCGACGATTCCGGCGGCTGCGTCCAGGTCCAGGGCGCCGGCGTCGTCGATGGGAATGAACTTCAGGACGGCGCCGGTCCGGGCCGCCAGTTCCTGCCACGGGATCAGGTTGGCGTGGTGTTCCATCTCCGTGACCACCACTTCGTCGCCCGGGGCCAGGGCGAACCGGGCTGCCTCGGGGGCGGCGCCAGGCAGGGATGCGTTGAGGAACGAGTAGGTGAGCAGGTTCAGGCCCTCCGTGGCATTGGAGGTCCAGATCAGTTCGTCCCAGTCCGCCCCGACGAAGTCCGCGACCGTTTCCCGGGCGTTTTCGAATGCCTCGGTGGCCTCGACCGCGAGGTGGTGCGCCCCGCGGTGGACCGCCGAGTTCCGCTGCTCGTAGAACTCCTGCTCGGCCTCCAGCACGCTGAGCGGGTTCTGCGAGGTGGCCCCGGAGTCCAGGTACACGAGTGGCCGGCCGTTGACGTGCTGCTGCAGGATCGGGAAGTCGTTGCGGATCCTCAGGACCTCTTCGTTCCCGAGCGCGGTGGCAGAGCGGCGAAGGTGGGCTGGGGTGGCAACCATGGCGGAGACTCCTGGATCGGCGTTCGCTGCGGCGTACCCCGGACCCGCCGAACAAACCGGCAGGGGCAAATACGTCACACAGATTAAGCCTAATTATCCCACGTTCCAACAGGCGTCCTGCGCGGCCGCCCGCACGGGCCGGCATTACGCGGGATTCGAGGGCGGGATTCGAGGAGAGGTCCGGCGTCCGGGCGAATCGGTCACGGTTACCGCCTATTTAATCCGGCGGACCCTGCGGCGCTCGTCGACGGCGCCCAATCCGGGTCCGCGCTCGTAGTGGGGCGGACCCGGATGTAGACCGATTAAGGGAGCCGGCGGCGGCTGGGGGGAGAGCCTCGGTCTCAGAAGGCTCTGACGCCGCCGGCTCCGACCGTGGCGCACGGCTGCCGGTTAGGGCACCGTGCGAGTCCAATGAAGGAGTTCGGGTTGGGAAGCTAAATAGAGGAAAGTTACGGGACGACCACCTCTAATGGTGGCAGTGGCCGCTTCAGCAAGCAAGAGGTCCTTTGGACCCCTTCCTGAGGGTCGTGCCGCGGCCGATCACCGCCCTGGAGTTCCTCAATTTGAGACCTTATGTCGGGACTTTATGTGGAGTACATGGCTTGATTTCGACTACATTGATTGATTTTGACTACATGCATTGATTTTGAGTACATAACTCGCGGCTCCCTGGCGGGCCACGTGTTGAGAACACGTCTCTTCAGAACACTGCTCTTCGGAACACTGTGGGGTTGTTCGTGGAACTGGCTTAAGTCAATCGCCCGGACCGGATCTGCACACGAGTAGCGTTTACCTGACTTCTGTCAGCCAGCGTACCGTGGCACTACTTGGGGATACTCCCGCTGGTCCGCCGGGCCACCCGGGTTGTACGCAGCGGGCCGGGAGGGTTGCCGCGGGCGGGCGGTTGCGTTGCGGCAGGGCGCCGCTCCCTCCCAGGGCAGCCCGGGACGAGCCAGGAGCTGGGGGTTTAGGGCGCCCATGGCTCAGGCTGCCCGGAATTCAGCGGCCCCAGATCCAGGAGGTCGGCGCGCCGCCCGACGCCGAGCTTGCTGAAGATCCGCGACAGGTGCCCCTCCACGGTGCGTTGCGATACACAGAGGGCGGCGGCGATCGCTGCGTTGGTGGCGCCGCCGGACACCAGGTCCAGGACCTCCGATTCCCGGGCAGTTAGCGCGGCACCATGGTCGCTGTGGACGATTTCCAGCTGCGCCGACATGCCAGCCTCCACGAGGCGGTGATGGACCCTGCGCTGGACCGCGGTAAGCCTCCACCGCTCCGGGTCATCGGCCAGGACCCGCTCCGCCTGCTGCGCGGCTTCAAGGGCCAGTAGCCCGTGTCCGCCGCCGAGCGCGTCGTCGCTGATGCCGATGAGATCCACGGCATCGGAAGCCGCGACCGCCCGCGCATAAGACTCCAGCAGACGCGCCTCGGGGCCGTCCACTGCGCTGCTGCTGAGGGCCAGGTCCTCAGCTCCGGAGATGTCGCCACCGCGAATCGCGAGCCGCCGTATGTCTGTTTCAACGCCGCGCAGGCCCGCGTGCAGCGCTTCGTCCGCCAGCGGCGTCAAAGCATTGCCGCCGCTCCCGTCGGGGGCCGTCCCCCACTCCGCCGCCCGGCAGTACGCCTCCGCCAGCAGACGCAGGGTCCGCGGTTCCCGGTACTGCAAACGCCGATAGGCCACCGAATGCTGCGTGGCCTCGCGGTCCCGGCCCACCCCGGCTGCCGTGTAGGCGGCGACGGCGTAGGCAAACGGCAGCAGGCGCAAAGGGTCGGCGATGGTGAGTTCCTCTACGGCAAGCCGCAGTTCTGCCAGGCTTTCGCGCATCCGCCCCTGGCGCAGCCTTGCATAGCCCCGCATGAGGTGGAGCATGCCGCCGCTGTACAGCAGCCGCCCGGGCTCGTGGGCCGCGTAGTCGTCCAGAACCCGTCCCAGACCGTCCCCGTCTCCCGCCCGGATCAGGTTCAGGCAATGGCGTACCAGAAGGTCCTCGTACACGAGGGGAAGCTCCCGGCTCGCGATGCGGGCACCGTTCCAGGCCTCGCCGTCCAGTTGCAGCCCAGTCCGCAGCCGGCCCTGGGCGGTGAGCAGTTCGGAGACGAGGGACACGGCAGGGATGCGGATGTCGGGCGGCACGTCGGCCCTGTCGACGAGTTCGCGCAGTCCGGTCCCGGCGCCCGTGGGACGGCCGTCCGATGCCCGGTCCAGGGCCCCGGCCAGTGCCGCGGCTGCGGCCCCGTCCAACAGTTGTTCCGCAGGGGCGCTCAGTAGCCGGGCCGGCGCCGGGGACCCCAGCCGGGCCGCGAGCAGCGCCGCCAGATACGACGGCCGGGTGCCCTGCACCGGTTGCGCGGATTCCAGGCACGCCGCGGCGGCCTGCGGGCGCCCGGCAATGAAGTGGGCGTAGGCCAGTTGGATCCGGGCTTCGGAGAGAAACTTGGTGTCCCGGATGGCGTTCGCGGCGCGGGCGGCAGTCGAAGGGTCCAGCGCTGCGTTGGCGGCGGTGGCGGCCTGCAGCAGTTGGACCGGAGGGATCTCGACGCCGCAGTCCAGGGACCACCGCAGCCGGTTCAGGACCGCCCCCGGCAGCGCCGCATGCGCCGAGGGAAGCGACAGCACGCTCGAGCGCAGGGCCGAACTGCGGCCGGCCGGCACTCGGTTGCGGATGATCTCGCCGACAATCGGACTCGCGGGCCGGACGAACCGGCCGTGCCCCGTGGAGACGGCGATGAGTCCCGCGGTGTCCAGCGCGTCGACGGCTTTGGGACCGCTGATCCGCAGGATCTGCGACAGGGAGAGGGGCCCGGCCAGGGCAACGATCGTGGCAGCTGTCTTTTCCTCGGGCGTCATGGAGCGCAACTGGCGGTCAACGACGTCGGCGGCCGGAACCTGGGCCATGTCCGGGGTGGCCAGGAGGAACCACACCCCGTGCCGGCAGCCCAGGGCGCCGCTGGCACGGGCATGCTGGATCAGGGACATCAGCATGAGCGGATTACCACCGGCCGCGTCGTGAAAAAGCGCGCTGACCCACGGTGAGACGTCGGCCTTCAGGACCTGTTCGCACAGCTGGTGAGTGCCGGTCCGGCTGAGCGGGGCAAGATCGAATTTGGCAATGATGCCGTCGTCCCACAGCGCCAGGAATTCCTCCGGGATCATCGGCCCGGGCCGGCACGTGGCCAGGATTCCGGCCGCACCGGTGGCCGCGGCCTGCGCCAGCTGCCCGACGGTTCCGTGGTCGAGGAAATGCGCATCGTCCACGACGAACAGCGGCCGGTCCGCCTCGGACTTCAGGCTGGCCGCCATCGCCTCCACGACGGCGGCGTAGGAGTCGAGCTCTCGGTCCGGCAGCCGGGACAAGTACGGGGCCAGTGCGCCGAAGGGCACGGCAGACAGTGCCGGGGTGGCGGTCAGCCGGATCACGTGGCCGGGCAGCCCGAGTTCGCGGATGGCTGTCTTGAGGACGGCGGTCTTGCCTGTGCCTGCCCCGCCGATGACGAGGGCACCTGACCGGGTGTCGTCGCGGAGGCAACGCACCAAATCCTTGACCAGTGCCGACCGCTCGATGAGTGGGGCGGTCTCAGCCAGGCTTTCCATTGCCGCCTCCTGTCGCCCCGCACCGGCCCCGGGAAGTTGCCCGGGAGCTGCCCGGGTCAGCCGAGCCGGGCGCTGTCTGCCGGAGTTGAGATGACATCTTTGAGTTCCGATCTGCTGGCGACGTGCAGCTTCGAGTACACCTGATAGAGGTGTCCCTCAACCGTGCGGACCGAGACGTGCATCTGTTCCGCGATCTTGCGGTTGGATGTACCGGCGGCGGCGCGGACTGCCACTTCACATTCCCTGGCCGTGAGGGTCGAGGTTGTTAGCGAATGCAGGCCGTTCTTGGGGCTGCCGAACTTGTCATCGAGTGACTGCTGCGCCCGCTGGGCGATCCGCAGCGCGATCCGGTTGCCGGCGTCGTTGGCGCAGCTGACGGCTTTCCGGGCCGCATCCCGCGCGAAGACGGCGTTGCCCGATGCGTCAGCGTCCTTCGACGCCGCCAGCAGCCGATCGCTGTCGGCCTCCCGCATGCCCTCGGCGAGCCGCGAGCACAGGGCCGCGAACTGCCCGCTCACCCGGCCGCTGAGGTTGCCGAGCTTCTGGCCCGTCTGCCCGTCGCCCAACCGGGCGGCAGCGGACAGGAACAGGAGTGCCGGGGCCAGGGCCGATTGGTCCGCGTCGTCGTCGGCCTCGGCCATGAGCGCGCGGATCGATGCAGCCCGCTGACCGAGCTCGGCCTGGGCCGAGAGCTCGAAGTAGCGTGCGAGCCGTTCCACCAGCCAGCCCGCGGAGGGCCCCGGCTGGGGCAGGTCGCCCAGCAGGAGGCCGGCCGTTTCCTCTTCCCCCTGGAGTGCGGAGGCATACGCGCACACTGCCGTGGCCAGCCCGGCGAAGGCGTCGGGATCCTGGGCCCGGAGCTGCCACCTGCCTGCCTGCAGCCGGGACACGGCGTCGTCGAGACGCCCGGCGTAGACGTCAAGGACGCCCTGGCCGATCTCGAACATCCCCCCGAGCCGGGTCTGGGGCTCGCCGCTGGCATACGTCTCCTCAAGGAAGACGGATGCTTCTTTGAACTTGGCCGACAGCAGCAGCAGAAGCAGGAACCTGCCCCTGATCTCACGGGCCGCCCGGTCAGTGAGCCGCACGTTGGCCGTGGCCGCCAGGACCTGTTTGCCCAGGGCCAGCGCCTGCACCACGTTGCCGGTGACGGCCAGGGCCTCGCAGCGCACGCTGGCGGTCAGGAGACGCGGTTCGGAGCCCAGGTCCGTCGCGTCCACTCCCTCGGTCGCGGTAAGGACGTCGGCGTAGCGTCCCTGAAAGCCTGCCAGTCCTGCCTCGGCCAACCGCAGGTGGGCCCGGGCCGCCGCCACCGTGGAACTTTGCCCTGCGGTCTCTGCGGACAGCCGATCGCTGAGTTCCCGCAACCGTGCCTTGGGATCCGCCCCCGGAGCGGTGCTGCGTTTTTCAAGTTCGGTGCGCAGAAGTTGCCAGGCGGTCCCCTCGGCCAGCGGAAGCTCCCGCCATGCTTCGTCATCCAGCGACTCCAGAATCCGGCGAGCGGATTCCTCGTTGTTCATCGAGAGATGGGCGCTGACGGATTCGACGGCCATGGGGACAGCGGGTTCATCGCCCTCGATCTCCTGGATGAACCGAAGCGCTGCCTCGGGGTCGGACGCGCTGTTCGCGGTGCGTGCCGCGGCCAGGGCCACCTCCGGGCTGACCTGCTCGCCGCAGTCCAGGGCCCAGGCGACGCCGGTCGCACCGCCGGCGTACAGGGCGTCTGACCCCTGGAGCACGGCCGTGAGCCGGCGGCGGAGTTCGGCGCTGCGGCCAGGCGGGACAACGCTGGCCACGATTCCGGCCGTCACCGGGTTGGCGACGCTGACCATCGGCGGATGGTTATGGGTCACCCGGATCAGGGCGCGTTCCTGGAGCGCGTCCATGTCCTGGGGGTTCGCGATCAGCATGAGGGTCTGCAGCGGAACCGCGCCAGCGAGCGCCAGCAGTTCAAAGACGTCGCGCTGGCCGGTGCCGAGCCGGTTGAGGCGGGCCTTCACGACGTCCCTGATCTCGCCGGTCAGGGCGATGGGGCCATTGCCCAGGAACCAGACGCCGTCCTGGCGAACCACTGTGCCCAGCTTGATCTGTTCCCGGGTCAGCGAGTGGAGGAACAGGGCGTTGCCCCCGCTTGCGCTCCAGAGCGCCCGGGCGGCGGTCAGGGAGAACCGACCGCCGTATTCGTGTTGAAGCGTTGCCGCGGTCTCTGCAAAGTCGAACGATCCAAGGTCCACCCGCCGGAGCAGGTCATCCTTCCACAGGCCCATGATGTCGCCGCCGACGTGCGGCATGTCCACGCAGGCCGCCAGCAGCGTCACGTGCGCTCCAGCGCTCAGCTGGGCCACCATCATGCTCGAGAGCTCGTCGAGGTCGTGGGCGTTGTCCACGAAGAGCACGACGCGCCTGCCCTCGGATTTGTTGCGGAGCAGCTGGGTGAGACCGCGCAGCACCATCAGGGGGTGTTCGAGGTGGGAAGCATCGAGGTCGTTCAGGAGCACGCTCAGGGCCCCGTAGGGAAGCTTTGAAGAGATGGAGCTGCCCCTGACCTGGACCACCAGGTACTCATTCCCGAGCTGTTCCAGGGCGCGCTGGGCGATGAAGGACTTGCCGGCCCCGTGGTCGCCCACGAGGACTATGCCGCAGCCGGACCCCGAGGTCAGGGTCTCGACCACTTCGGCAACGAGCTGCTGCCGGGTGAAGGGTTTGTCCTTATGCCGGCCATAGCCGTTTCTTTGCGGGGGAAACATGGCTTCTGTCTGTCCGCTGCCTGCAGGCAAGCCGGCGTCTTGCTGAAACATGTGAGAGACCTTTGCAATGAGAGTGTGTGCAATCAAAGTGTGAGCGGTGATATATCCACCGTATGGACTGCGCGTTTTTCCGGTATGCGTAAGTAGTACTCGAATACGGAACGGGTATTCTGCCGGCTTTACGTAGTTGTACTCAGTTGGAGCCACCCGGCCGCGGGTCCAAACCAAGTAGTCCGAAACCCGGCGGCGCGTGACCCTGCCCGTAGCGTGCGGGAATCCCGGAAAATGACGGGTCCGCACCGGCCCCTTCCCTCAACTGGACGCCCCGGCATGTTGCGCGACACGGCCGGGGGCTTGCCCGCTAGCGGCCGCCGATACCGGGCAACTGTTCACGGCCCTTGACATTGAGCTTGGCGTAGCTGCGGTAGAGGTGGCCCTCAACCGTGCGCACGGACACCTGAAGTTCGGCGGCAATCTGCCGGTCTGTGAGGCCGCGGACGGCGAGCGCCACGATGTCGCGCTCGCGGCGGGTCAGGATGCCGAGGGAGTCATCGTTCTTGGCCGTGTCCTCGCCGGGGAGGTCGTCGGCCCGGTCCAGGCATCTCTTCCGCTGGGAGTTCGCCATGCGCTCCCTCAGCGTGTCGCCCGCGGCCCGGTAGGCGTGCGCCGCGCCGTCGTAGGCAAGGGCCGCGAAGGTCCACAGCTCCGCTGCCTCGCAGGTCTTCGCGGCGTCCAGGTAGTCCGCGGCGCTGTCCGTGCCAAGGGCTGCGGCATAGGCGCAGATCCCGGCCGGCCTGGGGCCTTCGAGGCTGTCCCGGAGTTCCAGCAGCCTCGGCGCCGAATCCGTGTCTCCCAGGGCGAGGCAGAACGCCAGCGCGTCGAGTTCGAGGCCGGGCGTCTCCATTTCCGGTTCCGGGCGTCCGAGCCGCTTCAGTTCGGCGATGGCGTCGGGGTAGTTTCCGAGCCTTGCCTTGCCATAAATCACGGCCATCGCTGCCAAGGAACGCATGTACCGCGGCAGGGCCGCGGGTGCGTTCTCGTAGTCGGCGAGGAAGAGCTCGGCTTTCGTGTGGGCGCCGACTTCGGCGGCCGCAGCAAAGGCCATGGCCGCCGTGAGTGCGAAGAGCTGCTGGGGATCGGTCAGCCGCAGGGCCTCGAGTGCGGCGCTCAGGGTGTTCAGCGCCTGGGCGGCCTTGCCCTGGTACAGCAGGATGATGCCGTGCGCGGCGTGGACTCCCCCGCCGAACGAAATGAGGCTGGGCCCGGATCCGGCGACGACGCCGGACAGAAGGGTCTCCGCGGCCTCCCAGTCTCCGGCGTGGATCGCCGGGGCGGCCGCACGCACCACGAGGAAATCCGAGAGGAAGTACAACTCGTCGTGATCGGCTCCGGCGGCCTCGATCGCCCGGGACATCACGGCAAAGGCGCTAAGTCCCTTGCCGCCGGCCAGGAGCCGTTCCGCGTCAGCGCAGAGCCGGAACGCTGTTTCCAGGTTGTTCGCCGGACGGGTACCGGCGGCCTCCGCCGCGGCAGGGGCCGACCGGTAATCCCCTGTCAGGGCGTTGACCATCGCCTCCATCGTCTCCAGGCGCTCGGCTGTGGCAGCGAGGATGGCTTCGGCGTTCTCCGGCTGGTCCCGGGCCAGCCGTTCACCGGCACGCCGCACCACCTGTGCGCGTTCCATGATGTCTTCCGGTGTGTGGCCAAGCGCCGACATCACCGCGGCCCACAGGAGCGTGCCCGCCAACAGGCTGGGGAGGGTGTTGCCCTGGCCGAAATCGGCGTCGAGGAGTTCCCGCGCCGCAGCGTAGTCGGAGGCGTTGTAGCGCGTACGTGCTATGACGGCACGGGCCGCCATCTGCAGTTCCGGATCCTTGACGAGCGCGGCGGCCTTGCGGGCAAGCTCGTCCTCGAAGAGCCGGCTGGCCAGCACCGCGGCCCGCAGGAGCTGCCGGTCCTCGACTTCGGCGCCGCATTCGATCGACCAGCTCACGTGCCGCAGCAGCCCTTCGGCCGACGTGGGCTCGCTGTCCATCCGGCGCAGCAGCATCTGCCGCAGCTGGAGGCTCCGCGCAGGCGAGATCAAGTTTCGCAAGGTGTCGCCGTAGACCGTATGCCACAGCCGCAGCTCACCGGTCGCAGGGTCCGTCACACGGATCAGTTCGCTGTCAATCAGCGAGCCGACGGCCTCTTCGCCGGCCACGGACTCAATCAGTTCCCTGGACACGGGTTCGGCCAGCGCCACGAGGTTCAGGGCCTGCCGTTCTTCCGGGGAGCGCAGCAGCAGCTGACGGCGCACGACGTCGGTAAGCCGGTCGCCGTGGCTGTTCAGTGGCCGGGTGAACAGCCACACACCGTTGCGCCGGCGCAGCGTCCCGTCTTTTCTGGCGTCGTCGAGGAGCCCGTTGAGGAGCATCGGGTTACCGCCCGAGGCTTCCCAAAGGATTTCGGCGACGTTCGGCAGCACCTGCGAGCCGAGCCCGCCCTCCAGCATTTCTGTGGTCTGCGCGAGCGTCAGCGGCCGGAGGTCATGCCGTTCGGCGATGCCTTCAAACCAGAGCTGCAAGAGCGGTTCCGGCAATCCGGGACGGGCGGCAGCGGCCACGAGCAACTTTGCCCAGCCGGCCGCTGCCAGCTCCGCGAGGATTCCTGCCGTCGCCTCGTCGAGGTCGTGGGCGTCGTCGACGATCAGCAGCAGGGGCTTCTGGGTGGCACGCTTCTGTTCTTCCAGATGCGACCACAGGGTCCGCAGCACTGCCAGCTGCGATGTCGCTTCCTGGACCGGCAGGTTCACGATGAAGGGTCCAAGGACCCCGTACGGCACCTGGGACAGCGATGCGCTGCCGTGGATGCGCACCGGCGTCACCTCGGAGCCAAGCTCAGCCACGACGGCCTCGATGAGCCTGGATTTGCCCATCCCGCTGTCGCCGAGGACGAAAACGGCCACGTGGTTGCCGCCCTGCAGGGCCTCGGCCGCGGACATCAGGTCTTCGGACCGGCCCGTCAAGGCACGGGCTGACTCGTTGCCGGGGTCTCCCGCCGGGTCCCTAGATGAGTCCAAGCAGATCACTTCGCGAAGAAACGCCGAGCTTTGTGAACACCTGGTACAGGTGGCCCTCCACTGTCCTGACGGAGATGCCCACTTCCAGGGCGATGTCCTTGTTCGAGACCCCGTTTCCGGCCAGGGTGGCGATCTGCCGCTCCCGTTCCGTCAGAAGCGGGCCTTTGTTGCGGGGCATGATCGGCAGCGCCGGAACAGATTCCGAGAGGCTCTCGAGCATGCTGTATGCGGCGTTGGCGCTGGCGGTCAGTCCGGCGCTCTTGGCAAAATCAAATGCCAGTGCCGCACACCTCGCCTGCACGGCATCCAGTTCCAGGCCCGCGGCCTGTTGGGCGGCTTCGAGCATGATGGCGGCATCCTTTTTCCGGCTGCCGACGGCGACCGTGCGGGACAATTCGGCAAGCGGCCCCTGCCTCAGCCCGGCCAGTTCCTCCATGAACAGAAAATCCTTGATGGTCCCGTTGACGGTGGCCCCCAGGACGCAGATGCCCGCCAGGGTGTAGCGGCCCTTGCGGAAATGGGCTTCCCCGGACCGGATGAGCCGGTCCTTGGCCTCGGGGTCACCGAGCCACCGGGAGGCCATATCCATGCAGAACTCCGCGGAACTGCTGACCGCGAAGCGGGCCGGGCCCTCGGCGGAGCGGGCCCGGTCCAGGTAGATCGCGGCTTGCACGGAGTTGCCGGTCTGGGCGTAGGCGAAAGCAGTGGCGGCGTAGGCCTGGCGCAGGGACTGCAGGCTTGCCCGCACCTCAAGCTGTGCAATCGCGGCCAGCAACGGGTCCAGTGCCATGTAACCGCGGCCGGCGTAAACGTAGGCGACTCCCACCGCGAGGTCGGTCGCGGCGCTGCCGGAGTGGAGCCCGTGCCCCGCCCGGCCGCTGGCGTCTTTGAGCATGTCGATGGCCTGGCGCCAAAGTCCGGACAGGAGGAGAACGTTGTACGAGCGCCAGGCGAAGTTTTCGCGGATGCGCGGCACGTTGGACCACTCGCCGAGCTGCCCGCCGATTTCCCTCATGAGCTTGCGGGCATCGAGTTCCCGCCCTGTCATGGACAAGGCTTCCATCAGGATGATGGCGGACCGGAGCCGGTGCACGGGATCGGCTCCGGGGACGTCCGTGGTGGCCGCGGCGGTGAGCCGGTCCATGATGGGCTCGAAGTCCCCGATGAAGGAGAAGTAGTTGAACTCGCAGAGGTCCAGGCACAGCCCGGCCCGGTAAAGGGCGTCGGCTGCAGCCTGCGGCTCCTCGAGGCTCAGGTCCTGGAGCCGGATCCTGGCCTCCCGGAGAAGCTCCGGCACCTTACCGGAGCGGTCTTCGAGCCAGGCCATGCAGTCGGCTTTCGCCGCGACAAACTCGGCAAAGGTCTCGGCCGGCAGTTCATGAACCTGCTGATCGGAGACGTCGTCGAGCGCTGACATGGCCTGCAGGGGCAAGCCCAGCTGGAGATAGGCGGCCGACTTCTGGAGTTGTCCCTCTGCCCATTCGGCGTCGGAGGGAGAGAGGCTGCCGGCGCACTTGAGGGCAAACTTCGGGTCGAAGAATCTGACGGCCGCTTTGGCAGCAGCCAGTGCATGGGCCGGTGCGAGCTGGGCGTGGCAGTCGTGGGTCCAGGCCGCGTACGCCAGCAGGTCCTCGACTGTGAGTTCGTCGAGCTCATCTTCCTGGTGTCCGGGAACCTTGTCCCGGAGCTCCAGCCGGCGCTCCACGCTGAGCCAGTTGCGGACAATGTCGCCGAGGTAGCGGTCACCCAGGGTGACCAGATGCCGGTCCGTGCGGTCGACGACGATCTGGCCGGCTTCTTCCATGTCTGCGATAACGCCGGGGCTGTACATCCTGGCCAGCCGCGACAGCGGAAGTGTCCGGGCGCAGGAGAGGACGTCGATGACCTCGCGCGCCTCGGGTGTTTCCCGGGCATACCTGGCCCTGACGATGTCTTCCAGCGCGGTCCGGCCGTCCAGCACCACTTCATCGACCAAGGTCCAGACGGATCCGGAGAGGATAAGGTTCCCGCGTTCGATCTGTTCGGAGACGACGGCCTGCAGCAGGGTGGGGCTGCCGCCGACCAGCTGGTGCAGCTGGCTTGCCAGCGCAGTCGAGACCCGGTGGCCCAATGCGGACTGCAGGACCTCCAGCGTTTCGAGTTCGGTGAGGTTGGCGAGCCGGACCTCCGCGAGCTGCCCTGAGGTAATCAGCCAGTAGAAGTCGGGCGGGAGGTCGGTGGTGCGCTGCGCTGTGGCAATCAGCCGGGCCGTCCGGGTCTGCAGCAAATTCAGCAGAACGCCGGTACTGAGTTCGTCCAGGGACCCGGCGTTATCGAGCAGGATTACGCACTGGCGCCCGGCTGCGTCGTCGCGGATCAGCGAGGTAATGCCGTGCAGAATGGCGGTCGGCGAGCCGAGGGAGCTTTGCGGGAGCCGGGCGAGGGTAAAGGCGAGGCAGCCGTACGGCGTTGCCGCACCCGGGCCCGTGCTGCGGAGCTGGATGGTGTAGATCTCCGGTCCGAACGCCGCGAGGGCACTCCTGCCGACCAGCGTTTTGCCCACGCCGCGGTCGCCGGTGATGACGACACCCATCCGGTCCTGGGCAAGCAGTTCCGCCCGGACACGCTCGGCATCAACGCTCCGCGCCAGACCGGACCAGCCGTGCCTGGCAACCGGACCGGCTGCTTGTTCTCCTTCGGCGGGTGCCAATGTAGTGGAAACATTCCCCCAGCCCAGCGAATCCCTCGACATGTAGTTTCCTTCGTACCGCTTTGTAGACAGCAACCCCGAACTGTCCACTTAGAAGTAGCGTATCCCTATCCCCCGACATGAGAGTAGACAGATCATAACTGGAATGCTGAAAGCTTGGAAAGGAAGCCCGCCATGTGGCTTAAACGGATTGGCCGGCGCCGGCCCTGGAGCCGGCTGGCGAGCGGCTAAGGGGCCTTGGCCGGGTGGAACTTTTGCTGCGCGGCGAGGAGCCCGTCCGTGACCAGGACTTCGACGGCGTCGGCAGCTGAGTCGATGAGGAAGGGCAGCTCCTTCTTCTCGGGGGCCGAAAAATCGCGCAGGACAAAGTCCGCGGTATCCATCCGGCCTGGCGGACGCCCGACGCCCACCCGCACGCGCAGGTAGTCCTTGGTGGCCAAGGCCTTGGAAATGTCGCGCAGGCCGTTGTGGCCGCCTTCGCCGCCCCCGACCTTGAGCTTCACGGTATCGAAGGGGATATCGATCTCGTCGTGGACGGCCACGACGTGGGCGGTGTCAATGCCGTAGAACTGTGTCAGGGCCGAGACCGGTCCGCCGGAGACATTCATGTAGGACTGCGGCTTGGCCAGCACGATCCGGGGACCGCCGATGCCCAAACGGCCTTCGAGGACCTGGGCCCGGGATTTGTGCGACTTGAAGCTGCCGCCCACACGCGAGGCCAGCTCGTCCAGGACCATCTGGCCGACGTTATGCCGGTTGTGGCTGTACTCGGGTCCGGGGTTGCCAAGGCCTACGATAAGCCAGGTGTCAGTCATGGTTCAGTCCTTCGGTAGGCCGGGTCACGGTGGGGCGGCGCGGACGCTAGGTGGAGGCAGGGGGCGGCGCGGCCGTAGGGCGGCGGCGCGGCGCCACAGACGACGGCGGCCGGGCCCCACAGGGACCCGGCCACCACAGAACACGCCGAAATTACTCGGCTGCGGCTGCTTCGGCTGCCGGTGCAGCTGCTTCGCCGGCCTCTTCGCCCTCTTCGGGGATTTCAACGGCCTCGGAGATGTTGACAACGAGAGCTTCGGGGTCAGCCAGCAGGACGGAGCCCTTCGGCAGAACGAGGTCGGAAGCGTGGATGTGCTCGCCGGCGCCGCGGCCTTCGATGCTGACCTCGATGGCGGTCGGCAGGTGGGTTGCCTCGGCTTCAAGGGAGACCGTGGTCATCTCCAGGTTGTGGACGTTGCCCGGAGCCAGCTCGCCGCTCAGGTGAACGGGGACGTCAACGGTGACCTTCTCGCCGGTGCGGACGGTCAGCAGGTCGAGGTGCTCGATGATCTGCTTGATCGGGTTGCGCTGGATGTCCTTGACCAGGGCCAGGTGCTGTTCGCCGTTGATGTCCAGGGTCAGCAGCGCGTTGGCGGTGCGAACGGCCAGGGTGGTGGCCTTGGCCGGCAGGGTGATGTGGATCGGCTCGGCGCCGTGGCCGTAGATGACAGCCGGGATCAGGTTGGCCATGCGGGCGCGGCGGGCGAAGCCCTTGCCGAATTCGGTGCGTACTTCTGCTGCGAGCTTCTGCTCAGACATGGATATCTCCTGGTGGGATTTCAAGCGGTGGGACTAAACGGTATTCAGCAAGGGCGGAGGTCTGTTTACGACCCTCAACGCCGGGCTGCCGTGCAGCTGACCTTCAAGGAGATTCAGACCCAGTCGATAACGGAGACCAGCAGTCCGGCATGCCGTTAATACTGTGACGTATTCGGTCTACCGGCGCTCTCCCTCGCCAAGGTTTCGGAACAAGGCTATCAGCGCGGGCACGAATTCGCGAAAACGTGCCCGCGCGGGCCTTATTTATGCGTTATTTACGCGTTGCCGTCGAAGAGGCTGGTGACGGAGCCGTCGTCGAACACTTCGCGGATGGCGCGGGCAATCAGCGGCGCGATGGACAAGACGGTCAGCTGCGGGAAGTGTTTGTCCGCGGTGATCGGCAGCGTGTTGGTGACCACGACCTCGCGGGCGCCGGACTCGGAAAGCCGGCGGGCCGCGGGATCGGAGAACACGGCGTGGGTCGCGGCGATGATGACGTCCTTGGCCCCGGCGTTCTTGAGGACTTGGACGGCGCCGGAGATGGTTCCGCCGGTATCGATCATGTCGTCGATCAGGACGCAGGTGCGGCCTTCGATCTGGCCCACGACCGTTTTGGACACGGCCTGGTTGGGCACGGTGAGGTCGCGGCTCTTGTGCACGAAGGCCAGCGGCGCGCCGCCGAGGCGTTCGGCCCACTGCTCCGCGACGCGGACGCGGCCGGTGTCCGGGGAGACGACCGTGACCTTGTCGGAGCCGACGCGGGTGCGGATGTAGTCCGCGAGCAACGGGATGGCCATGAGGTGGTCCACGGGGCCGTCGAAGAAGCCCTGGATCTGGGACGTGTGCAGGTCAACGCTCATGATGCGGTCGGCGCCAGCGGTCTTGTACAGATCGGCGACGAGGCGCGCGGAGATCGGCTCGCGGCCGCGGCCCTTCTTGTCCTGCCGGGCGTAGGGGTAGAACGGTGACACGACGGTGATGCGCTTCGCGGAGGCCCGCTTGAGCGAATCGATCATGATCAGCTGTTCCATGAGCCAGTTGTTCAGCGGGGCGGGGTGGGCCTGGATCACGAACGCATCGGTACCGCGGACGCTCTCGCCGGCCCGGACGTAGATCTCGCCGTTCGCGAAGTCGTAGGCGTCCAGGGGCAGCAGCTCGGTGCCCAGTTCCTTCGCGATCTCCTTCGCCAGCTCAGGGTGCGCGCGCCCCGCGGCCAGCACCAGCTTCTTCTCGCCGTGTGCCGTAATTTCGCTCATGATTGCTAGCCCTCTTCTGTTGGTGCCGGAGTAGTGGAGGATGTTGGGGCGTCCGATTCGACCGCGGCGGCCGACTGGGCCAGGGTGGCGGAGACGGATCCGGGGCGGTTGGCCACGACCCAGCCCTCCGAGTTGCGCTGCTTGGCCACGGTGACGGCGAGGGCGCCGGCCGGCACATCCTGGCGGATGATGGTGCCGGCGCCGCTGTAGGCGCCGTCGCCCACGCGGACGGGGGCCACGAACACGGTGTTGGATCCGGTGCGCACGCCGGAGCCGATCACTGTGCGGTGCTTCTTCTCGCCGTCGTAGTTGGCCGTGATGTTGCCGCAGCCGATATTGGTGTCCTCGCCGATTTCCGCGTCTCCGGCGTAGCCGAGGTGGGACAGCTTCGATCCGCGGCCGATCGTGACGTTCTTGGTCTCATAGAACGCCCCGATCTTGCCGGTCTCGCCCAGGACCGTGCCGGGGCGCAGATAGGTGAAGGGGCCGACGCTGGCCCGTGCACCGATCGTGGAGCCGGAGCCGTGCGTGCGGGTCACCTTGGCGCCCTCCCCCACGGTGACGTCGGTCAGGGTGGTGTCAGGGCCGACGACGGCGTCGCGCGCCACCGAGGTGGCGCCGTGCAGCTGGGTGTTGGGCAGGAGCCGGACGTCCTCGTCCAGGCTCACCGTGGAGTCGATCCAAGTGGTGGCGGGATCCACGACGGTCACGCCGGCGCGCATCCAGGCCTCGACGGTGCGGCGGTTGTGTTCGGCGCCGAGGGCCGAGAGCTGGACGCGGTCGTTCGCGCCCTCAACCTGCCAGCGGTCTTCGGTGACGACGGCGGCGACGCGGCCGCCCGCGGCGCCGGCGAGGGCCAGGACATCGGTGAGGTACTTTTCGCCCTGGGCGTTGTCCGTGGTGACGTGGACGAGCGCATCGCGCAGGACGGCCGCGTCGAAGGCGTAGATGCCGGAGTTGATTTCCCGGATTTGGCGCTCCTCCGCGCTGGCGTCCTTGTGCTCGCGGATGCCGGTGACGGTTCCGTCGTCGGCCCGGAGGATGCGTCCGTAGCCGGTGGCGTCGTCGAGAACGGCGGTGAGGACCGTGACGGCGTTGCCCTGGGATTCGTGGGCGGCAACCAGCTCGGCGAGGAGCCCGCCGGTGAGCAGGGGGACGTCGCCGTAGGTGACAACGACCGTTCCGCTCAGCGGACCGTGGGCATCGAGCGCGTCGAGGGTCTCCAGTGCCGCTTCAACCGCACGGCCGGTGCCGGGCACGTCGTCCTGGTCAACGATCAGGGCCTTCGGATCGAGGGCGGCGACGTGGGCGGCCACTAGGTCGCGTTCATGCCGGACGACGAGGGCAAGGTCGCGCGGGTCAATGCTGCGGGCCGCGTGAAGCGCGTGGCCGACCAGGGAGCGGCCGCCGATCTCGTGGAGAATTTTTGGCGTACGGGATTTCATCCGGGTACCGGCCCCTGCAGCTAGTACGATCACGGCGGCTGGGCCAGTGTTCTCGGGGCTCACGTATCGGCTCTCCTTGCTAGGTTGCGCAGTGTGTCTCGCCAGTTCCGCCCATAGGACTCGAACCTATACTCCACGGCTCCAAAGGCCGGGGTGCTGCCATTACACCAGAGCGGACCGTGCCGGGCATGACCTGTGGCACGAGAACCAATTCTGCCACGAAGGTTGACGCTCGTGCGACTTAGCGCCCCGAGGGCTGTCCGCAGGGCGGTTGGCCGGGCCGGATGCCGGCGGAGCTGCGGGGCGAGCTGCGGGCGGGCCGCCCCGGGGGCGGACGGACGCAGCCGATGCCGGGGGGAGCTGCGGGGCGGGCCGCCCCCGCCGTAGTGCATGATGGTGCTGTGAGCAAGAGTGGAGGCGCATCCGGCGGGGCGGACGGCGGCAACGGCAGGCCCGTGCGCGCCCCCGACTACGTTCCCCGGTCCCGCATGACAGGCCAACAGCGCCGCACGCAGTTGATCGGCATTGGGCGGGGGCTTTTTGCCCTCCGCGGCCTGGACGGCACCACTATCGAGGAAATCGCCGCCAGCGCCGGCGTCTCCAAACCGGTGATCTACGAGCACTTCGGCTCGAAAGAGGGCCTGTACACCCAGGTGGTGGAGTATGAGTTCCACATCCTGCTGGCCTCCATCAACGATGCCCTGGCCGAGGACGCCAAGCCGCGTGTGCTAGTGGAGCGGGCCGCCCTGGCTTTACTGACATACATCGAAGACCGGACTGACGGCTTCCGGATCCTCATGCGCGATGCACCGCCGTCCCAGCCGGAGGGCGCCTTCTCCTCGCTGCTCTCGCAAGTGACGGCGCGCGTGGAACACATCCTCGAGGACGAACTCGCCCGCCGCGGCTTCAGTCCGGCCGACGGGGCCATGTATGCCCAGATGCTCGTGGGGATGGTGGCGATGACCGGCCAGTGGTGGCAGGACAGCCGCACTCCGGACAAACGCGAAGTCGCCGCGCACCTCGTGAACCTGGCCTGGAACGGCCTCACCGGGCTGCAGAAGGATCCGGAACTGCGCAGCGACGACTGATCATCGGACGCTGCGGGTCTCGCCTGTTGCCCGGGCAGGAATGTCTGGGCCTCCCCGAGGGACATGCCCTCCCCTGTTCCCGAGGGATGGACATAATGCCACTATGCCCATCCCTGGCCTGCGCCAAGGGACTTGTCCCGAGGATTTCCAGCCCGCCGCGGGACATGCCCGCTCCGGGGCAGCACTGATGTCATTGAGAGCTCCGCGGGACATGTCCAATGCTGGGCTGCGCTCGGGGACATGCCCTCCCGGCCCCGGATGCGCCACGGTACATGCTCGCCCCTGTTCCCGAGGGATGGACATAATGCCACTATGTCCGTTGCTGGCCTGCGCCAAGGGACTTGTCCCGAGGATTTCCGGCCCTCCGCCGGACATGCCCACTCCTGGGCAGCACAAATGTCATTGAGAGCTCCGCGGGACATGCCCAATGCTGGGCTGCGCTCGGGGACATGCCCACCCGGGCCCGGATGCGCCACGGAACATGCCCGCCCCTGTTCCCGAGGGATGGACATAATGCCACTATGTCCGCTGCTGGCCTGCAACGTGGGGCATGTCCCAGGGGCCTGCGGCCGTCCAGGGAGCATGTCCATTGGTCATGCACCACTCTGAGCATGTCCGGGCCGGATTCGGGAGGCTACTCCCCCAGCACCTCGAGGGCCGCGAGCCATTCGAGCTCGAGGGCTTCGCGTTCCCCGGCGAGCTCCTGGAGCTTCCTGTTGAGCTCGCCGAGCTGGTCGAACTTGCTGGCGTCCCCGGCCCCTGCCGTCATCTGGGCGTGGATCTTGTCTTCCTGCTGCTTGAGTTTGCCCAGCTGGCGGTCGATCCGGTTCTTGGCCTTGCGGGCGTCGCGCTTTTCCGCCTCCGAGGGTCCGGAGGCGGCCGGCGCGGAACTCCCGGCGGAGGCCGTGACGGGGTTGCCGCCGCCGGTGATTGTGGACCCCGCCAGCGCGCCTTCGCGCAGTTCGAGGTACTGGTCCACGCCTCGGGGCAGTGCGCGGATCTTGCCGTCGCCGAGGAGCGCCATCTGGTGGTCCGTGACGCGTTCGAGCAGGTAGCGGTCGTGGCTGACGACGACGAGCGTGCCGGGCCAGCCGTCCAGCACGTCTTCCACGGCGGCCAGGGTGTCGGTGTCGAGGTCATTGGTCGGTTCGTCAAGCATGAGCACGTTCGGCTCGCCCACGAGCAGGCGCAGCAACTGAAGCCGGCGGCGTTCGCCACCGGAGAGGTCCTTGACCGGCGTCCACTGCTTCTCATTGGTGAACCCGAGCTGCTCCACGAGCTGGCCGGCGGTGAATTCCTTGCCGCCGACGTTGAAGGAGCGCTTTTCGCGCTCGATCACTTCGATCACGCGCAGGTCCGCGACGTCGTCGAGCTCCTTGACCTCCTGGGTGAGGACGGCGGTGACCACGGTCTTGCCTCGCTTGACCTTCCCGGAGGTGGGCTGGATCTCGCCGTTGAGGAGCTTCAGGAGGGTGGTCTTGCCGGCGCCGTTGACGCCCACGAGGCCCAGCCGCTCGCCCGGGGCGAGCCGCAGGGTGATGTTGTCGAAGAGCTTCTGCCCGGGTTCGCCTCCGAGGAAGTCCAGGGAGACGTGCTCGAGGTCCAGGACGTCCTTGCCGAGCCGGGCGGTGGCCATCTTGCTTAGCGCCGTCGAGTCGCGGGGTTCGGGGACGTCGGCGATCAGGGCGTTGGCCGCCTCAATCCGGAACTTCGGCTTGGCGGTGCGGGCCGGGGCGCCGCGGCGGAGCCAGGCGAGCTCCTTCTTGACGAGCTGCTGCCGCTTGCTTTCCACCACGGACGCTGAGCGGTCACGTTCGGCGCGGGCCAGGACGTAGGCCGCGTAGCCGCCGTCGAACGGGTCCATGATGCCGTCGTGGATTTCCCAGGTCTTGTTGCAGACTTCATCGAGGAACCAGCGGTCGTGGGTGACGACGAGGAAGGCGCCCTGGTTCGGACGCCAGCGGGTCTTCAGGTGCCGGGACAGCCACGCGACGCCCTCAACGTCGAGGTGGTTGGTGGGCTCGTCGAGCATGATGACGTCATGGTCCTCGATCAGCAGTTTGGCCAGCGCCACACGGCGCTTCTGCCCGCCGGAGAGCGCGTGGACGTTGGCGTGCCAGTCGACGTCGGACACGAGCCCGCCCATGACTTCGCGGATCTGGGGATTGCGGGCCCATTCGTAATCGGCCTGGTCCCCGACGATCGCGGCACCGACGGTGAGGTCGCCGTCGAGCACGTCGCTCTGGTCCAGGTAGCCGATGTTGACCTCGCTGCGCTTAGTCACCCGGCCGGAGTCCGGGGTGGAGCGCATGGCCAGCAGCCGCATGAGGGTCGACTTGCCGTCGCCGTTGCGGCCCACCATGCCAATCCTGTCGCCCTCTTCAAGGCCGACGGTAATGCCATCGAGGACGGTACGGGTTGCATACGAGACCGTGAGGTTCTCGCCGCCGAGCAGGTGTGCCACTGGGAACTGCTTTCTTAGGTGTAACGGTGAAGTGTTGCTGGTAAGTCAGGAGGTGCGGTGCGCGAAAGCTCCTAAAGGAGCGTATCGGAGATGATGCGGGCCCCGTGCACCGGGCCGTGGACCGCCATCGCATCGAGGCTGTGGTGACGGAGTTCCTCGGCGAGTCCGGCGGCGGCGGCGGGGCTGTGCGTGAGGAACGCGACAGTGGGACCGGAGCCGGAAACGATGCCTGCGATCGCGCCGCAGGCCTCGCCGCGTCCCAGCGTGTCGCGCAGGCCCGGGGCCAGCTCGATCGAGGCGCGCTGGAGGTCGTTGACCAGGACCCGGCTCAGGGCGTCGGAGTCGCCGCTGCGCAGTGCCGTGAGGACGCCGGGGTCGACGGCGACCGGCTCCTCCGCCGCGATGCCCTCCGCCTCACGCAGGCGGTCCAGGGTGCGGTAGACCTCCGGGGTGGGAAGGCCAAAGTCGGCGGTGACCAGCACCCAGTCCGTTTGCGCCTTTACCAGGGCCGGCGAGAGGTCATCGCCCAGGCCGAGGCCGACGGCGGTGCCGCCGACCAACGAAAACGGCACGTCGGCGCCGAGTTCCGAGGCCAGGTGGGCCAGCTCGTCGCGGGACAGTCCGCTGTTCCACAGCGCGTCGCAGGCCAGCAGGGTCGCGGCGGCATCCGCCGACCCGCCGCCCATGCCGCCGGCCACGGGCACCCGTTTGGTGATCTCCAGATGGACGCCGGTGGGATGTTCAGAGACATCGGCCATCATTGCCGCCGCCTTGTAGGCCAGGTTGCGGTGGTCAAGCGGGATGTCCACGCCGTCGAGGTCCAGGGTGCTGGCGTCGCTGATGCTGACGGTGATTCCGCCGCTATCGGTGCTGGTGGCGGCGACCTCCTCGTAGAGGGACACCGCCAGATAGACGCTGGCAACCGAGTGGTAGCCGTCCGGACGCAGCGGTCCGACATCCAGTGAGACGTTGATCTTGCCTGGAGCCTTGACCCGGACAGTCCTCGCGGCAAAGCGCCCTCTCACTGCGTTCATGGCTCCACGCTATGGCATCGCGGCCTTGGCTCCAAGCACGGGCCGGCTCCCGCCGGCGTCATGACAAGTTCAGGCGGCCGGCGCCGCGTGGGCTTCGGCGATTCTGGCGAACGCCGCAATATCGATCACTTCGCCGCGGGCGGAAGGGTCGATGCCGGCGGCCCGCAGGCAGCGTTCGGCCTCGGCGGCGCTGCCCGCCCAGCCTGCCAGCGCCGCCCGAAGCGTCTTGCGGCGTTGCGCGAACGCGGCATCGATCACGGCGAAGACCTGCTCCCGCGTTGCGGTCGTGACGGGGGGTTCGCGGCGGGTGAAGGCGACCAGACCGGAATGAATCTTGGGCGCCGGCCAGAAAACGTTCATGCCGATCACGCCGGCCTTGCGCATGCTGCTATACCAGGCGGCCTTGACCGAGGGCACGCCGTAGGTCTTGGACCCGGGCCCGGCGGCGAGGCGGTCGGCGACTTCGTCCTGGACCATGACCAGTCCGTGCTGCAGGCTCGGGAAGTGCTGCAGCAGGTGCAGGACCACAGGCACGGCAACGTTGTAGGGAAGATTCGCCACAAGCGCTGTCGGTTCCGCGGGCAGTTCGGTGACCCTCATGGCATCGGCCAGGACCAGGTGGAAATTCCCGGCGGCGTGCGGACGCCACTGGCCGACCGTGGCCGGCAGCCGGCCGGCGAGGACCGGATCGATTTCGACGGCGACGACGGTCCGGGCAGCATCCAGCAGGCCAAGGGTCAGCGATCCGAGCCCGGGACCGACTTCGAGGACGGTCTCATCGGGCCGGATGTCCGCGGCGGCGACGATCCGCCGGATGGTGTTGCCGTCGATGACGAAGTTCTGGCCCAGCGTCTTGGTGGGGCGGACCCCGATTTCCTCGGCCAGCCGGCGGATGTCGGAGGCGCCCATCAGGGGTGCAGGCGCCGCGGATGGCAGGCTTTCGGGGGCGGAGGGGCTCGGTTCAGTCACCTAGGTATCCTATCCCGGCGCCGGTACGCCGCAGGCCGGGCCCGGAGAGATCCGGGCCCGGCCTGTTCGTCTCCCGCGGCTGTGGTCAGCCGCCGCAGGGAGCGGGCGTTCAAGAGCCGGCGGTCGAGGGCCGGCGGTGGGTGCTAGCTGGAGGCGGCCCAGCCGCAGCCCCAGGGGCCGAGGCCGCGCTGCGCGTAGACGCGGTTGGCAACGTCGATCTGCTGGGCCTTGCTGGCCGCAGCGGCGTTCGGGGCGTAGGCGCCGCCGCCGGAGCCGAGCCAGGTCTGGACATCGAACTGCAGGCCGCCGTAGTAACCGTTGCCGGAGTTGATGGACCAGTTGCCGCCGGACTCGCACTGCGCGATCTTGTCCCACATGCCTTCGTTCATCATGGCAGGGGCCGCGGCGCCGGTGTTGGCGGCTGCTTCAGCGGCGGGCTGGGGCTTTTCCTTGGTGCCGATCGTGATCTTCTCGGTGACCGGCTGGACGCTCACGGTCTCTGAGACCAGGGTCCTGGAAGCTTCGCGGCCGTCCACGAGGACCAGCTTGAAGCTCTTCTTGGAAGTACCGGCCACGCCGGCCTGGGTGACGGTCGTCTCACCCTTGAACATGTCGGCACTCTCGGTGGTGAGGGTTTCGAATGCTACGGGCTCGGTGGTGACAGCCGTCTTGCTGGCGTCTACCCGCGAGACCTTGATGACCATGTCGTTGACCACCGGCGCGTTTGCGGGCTGGGAGACGCGGTCGCTGGCCCCGAGCTTCAGACCGGCGTCCTCGAGGACCTTGGCCACAGTGGCCTCGGTGGTGGTGGTCGCGGCGGCCTTGCCGTCAGCGACGATGCTGACCTTCTTCGGTGTCGAGATCGAAACGAAGGACCCGGAGACCGCCAGTTGGGCGTCCTTCGGCACGGACACCTGCGAGGCGCTGGCCACGCCGAGTTCGCTCACGAGCCCAGCGACGGTGGGCGCGGTGGTGTTGATGGTCCGTTCGGCGCCGTCCAGGCTGACCTTGACGGCCTTGGCGAGGTTGACGTTGATGACCGCGCCGTCCTGCACATGGGAGTCGACCGAGGGCGACACCCTGTCGGAGGGCTGGAGCTCAACCTTCGCACTCTTGACGACCTGGCCGACGGTGCCGCCGAAGGTCTGGACGGAGCTGACTCTGCCGTCCACGTTGAGTGTGATCGTCTTGTTGTTGCCGACGAAGGCCACGAGGCCCAGCACCAGTGCCACCAGCACTACGAGCTGCGTACCAACCTTGACGAAGCTGAACTTGCCGTCCGATGTGAAGAACTTGACCACGATTGCCCGTATCTCTTGGACCTTCCGGGCACGGGGATAAGTGCACGTGACCACCCTCCGTGAGCGCGCCAAGGCGGCTCCGGACTGGGTCCGGAGGGTCACGGAACATGCGTGCATTGCCTCACCCAAAACGAGAGCGCACATGTGGTTCGTTTGCCACAATGCACGCCCTGCTGGAGTGAAATTATCCGTAGGCCTTCCCCGACCCCGGCTAATAGTTGACTACTGTAACCGTAGCGTTATAAAGCAACCAAGAAATGATGCATACCCGGTATGGAAAAGGAGGGGCCCGCCGGGCCTGTTTCAGGCCCAGGATCCGTATGCCCGCACGGTATTTTCGGCGATCTGCGCGCACAGCCCGGAAAGTTCCGATCCGGTCACATCGGCCATGGCCCGCACCGTATACGGAACCATGTAGCTGGCATTCGGGCGGCCGCGGTGCGGGTGCGGGGTCAGGAACGGCGCGTCGGTCTCAACCAGGATCCGGGCCGGCTCTGCGATGGCCAGGGCCGCCCTCAGGTTTGACGCGTTCTTGAAGGTCACGGTTCCGGCGAAGGACATGTACCAGCCCTCCGCGTTGCAGGTCCGGGCCAGCGCCTCGTCCCCGGAAAAGCAGTGGAAGACCACGCTCTCCGGGGCCCCCTCTTCGCGCAGCACCTGGACGACGTCGTCGTGGGCGTCCCGGTCGTGGATCTGCAGCGTCAGTCCGAGCCGCTTGGCGATGTCGATGTGACGGCGGAACGAGTAGCGCTGGTGGGCCAGCCCCTCCCCCTCGGTCCGGAAGAAGTCGAGGCCGGTCTCGCCGATTGCCCGGATCCGCGGGTGGGCGGCCAGCGCTTCGATCTCGGCGAGGGCGCTCTCCAGCTCACCGCGCCGGGCATAGTCGGGAGCGTCGTTGGGGTGGAGGGCGACGGCGCCCAGCAGCCGTGAATCGAGGTCCACGGCCTTGACCGTAAAGCGGGACGATTCGAGGTCGCAGCCCACCTGCACGGCACCCTGGACGCCCACCGCGGCGGCGGCGTCGAGGGCGTCCTTGACGCTGACCGGGAGCTCCGCGTCGGGAAAGTCCAGGTGGGTGTGGTTGTCCATGACCGGGACGGGCAGCGGCTCCGGCGCGGGTGGATAGCCGCCGCGTCCGCCGCCGTCATGTCCGGGCGGCCGGAACGGAACAGGGGTGAGGGGGTTGAGCATTCTTCCACCCTAACCGGCCCCCAGAATTCCCCGGAACTCTCTGTCAGGCCCGGCAGTTGTGTTAGTAGTCTGTTAGTACCCTGAGTTTTACCCGTAAGGGTTTTACCCGGGGGTTGTACCCGTAAGGAAACAGGCGAACCCCACTGCGGGGCCCGGCGGCCGTTGCCGGTCCGTTCCGTGACCCACCAGTGCTGAAAGGCTGCCGATGGATTACCACCGAACTTCCTTGGACGAAGTCCTCCCCGAAGGACAAAGCTTCCCGGGCCGCTCCGCCACGGAGGCAGAGACTATGGATGCAAGTACAGCCGGGCGCCGGCCCTGGCCGCATGAGCCGGCAGCCATGGACGCGGAAGCCTTCCGCTCGGCCAGCACCCGGATCCTCGCGGCCATCAATACTGTCATCGACGGCAAGGCCGAAGCGGCACAGCTGGCGCTCACCGTGCTCCTCGCCCAGGGCCACCTGCTCCTGGAAGACGTTCCGGGAGTCGGCAAGACCCTGCTGGCCAAGACCCTGGCCCGGACCATCGACTGCACCGTCAGCCGGATCCAGTTCACCCCGGATCTGCTTCCGTCCGACGTCACCGGCGTCTCCATCTATAACCAGGCGACGCGGTCGTTCGAGTTCCGGCACGGCGCGGTGTTCGCCAACATCGTCATCGGAGACGAAATCAACCGCGCCTCGGCCAAGACACAGTCAGCCCTGCTGGAGTGCATGGAGGAGCACCAGGTCACGGTGGACGGCACGTCCTACCGGCTGGATGAGCCGTTCATGGTGGTGGCAACCCAGAACCCGATTGAGATGGAGGGCACCTACCCGCTGCCCGAGGCGCAGCGCGACCGTTTCATGGCCAGAATCTCCATGGGTTACCCGGACCGGGAATCCGAGATGGAAATGCTTGAGACCCATCAGGCATCCTCTCCCCTGGCCCGCGTGACGGCAGTGGTCACCGCGGCGGAAGTGGCCGCAATGATTCTCACGGTGCAGCAGGTGTATGTGTCCCGCTCCATCAAGGAATACACCGTCGCCCTGGGGCGAGCCACGCGGGAAAGCGGACTTCTCCGGCTCGGCGCCAGCCCCCGGTCGATGCTGCAGCTCCTGCGTGCGGCGAAGGCAACGGCCGCCCTTGATGGCCGGGACTTCGTGCTGCCGGACGACGTCGTCAGCGTCGCCGAAGCCGTGCTCGCCCACCGGATCATCCTCGACCGCAAGGCGGCGAGTGTGGGCGAGACGCCGCAAAGCGTCATCCGGGCCATCATCGCCAAGATCCCCGTCACCCCGGAGGTGGCGGCGTCGGCCGGCCGGCCGCGGCGCGGCCAAGCCCCGGCCATGGCGGCAGAGCCGTCCAAGCAACCGAACCCGCGCTAGGAGACGGTTCAGCCGTGGCGTGGAGGGATCAGTTCCCGGGACACATCTTCAGCACCCGCGGCTGGGGTCTCCTCGGCGCTGGCGCGCTGTCCCTGCTCGCCGCCCAGATCATGGGGCGCCGGGACTTGCTGGCCTTGGCCGTCCTGCTGCTCGTTCTGCCTCTGCTCTCCCTGGCCGGAACCCGCGTCCTGAAACCGAGATTCCGGGTCTACCGCGAGTTCAGCCCGTCGCCGGTCGAAACGTCCGCGCGCACCACGGTACGGCTGGCTGTCGCCCGGACCGGGGCAGGGACGGGCCACGCGATCATGGAAGAGCACCTGCCCGCCCGGTTGGGCGAGTCCCCCGTCTTCCGCTTCCCTGCCCGCAGCTCCGCCGGCGGCACCAGCCGCTACGAGTATCACGTTCGCTCGGCCAAGCGCGGCCAGTTCCTGATCGGGCCCGTCACGGCCGAGTTCAGCGATCCCTTCGGGCTGTCCTTCAACCGTCACGCGATTGACGACGGCGACCTCCTGACCGTGACGCCCGCGGCCGTGGAGCTCCCGGGGACTGGGCTGGCAGGCGCGCGCGGACACGACGGCGTCACGGCCACACGGGTCCGGGCGAATCCGAGCGACGACGACGTCATGACCCGCGAATACCGCCACGGGGATCCGATGCGCCGGGTCCACTGGGCGGCCACCGCCCGTCACGGATCCCTCATGGTGCGGCAGGAGGAATCCGTCACGACCCCCGAGGCGACCATCATCCTGGACCAGCGCCTCGCGGCATATCCCCACGGTGTGTCCGGTCACGGCGCATTTTCCTCCGGGGCCGGCCCCGGAGCGACCGCGGAGGGCGATGGCCATGAGCTGCTCACTTGCGATGCCTTCGAATGGGCCGTCACGGCGGCCATGTCAATCGCCGCGCACCTCGCGGAACGCAACTACTCCCTGCGGTTCCTGGACAGCGCAGGCGCTCCGGCCTTCCGGCATTCGCCCTCCGCCCCTGATCCGGAGGCGGAGGAGTACACCGGGGCGTCGGGGCTGCAGTGCATCGCGGAAAGCCTGGCCGCCATCCAGCTCACCGGCCCGCACTCCGCCTACCGCGGCCGCGCCCCGCAGCCGGGCCAGCGGCCCGGCCCCGCGGCGAACGGGGCTGCCTTTCCCGGGGCCGGAGCCTCCCGCTCCCGGGGAGTTGCAGGAACGGCGACGGCTCCGCAGGCGTTCGACGACGCCCTCATGGACAAGCTCTCCGCCCACCGGCTGCGGGGACCGATCCTGGCGGTCCTGGGCCGCCTGACGCCGGCAGAGGCCCGGGCGCTGTCTCCGGCGGCCGGGTTCGGCGCGAACGCCTTCGCCCTGCTCGTCTCCGACCAGGCGACCGCTTCGGGCGAAGTGCCCGAGGTACTGGAGGCGCTGCGGCTGGGCGGATGGCGGGCCGTGGCGGTGTCCGCCCGGAGCCCGCTGGCCGCCGCCTGGGCCGCCTTCGACGAGGCAGACCCGGCCATGTCCGCGGCCGCCGATGTCCGCCGCGGCGCGGGGGGCCGGCCGTGACCCTCGCACCCCACCGCGGCACGGACCCGTCCTCCGGCACCGAACGATCCTCGGTCCCGGCCGCCGGTGCGGTGCCCCGACGGCTGGGGACCGGCCCCCAGCCCTGGGTGATGGCGGCCGCCGTCGCGGTGGCTGTGGCTGGTGCCGCCCTCGGGCTCAACGGCGTGCTGCGGGGATGGGCCTGGTACTCCCCCGTGTTCACCACCGTCCTGGCCGTCACCGTCTCCATGGCGATGCTCCGGTCAGTGCGCGCCCCGGCGTGGCTCGTGGCTGCCGGCGGCCTCGCAGCGCTCATCCTGGACCTGACCTTCACCTTTTTCCGGCAGCACAGCATCGCCGGGATCATCCCGTCCCCGGAGACCCTGAACTACCTGGGAAAGTTCCTCCGGCGGGCCAGCGAGACCGTCCTGGCCGAGAGCACTCCGGTGGCCCCCAATGCCGGGATCGTCATGCTGATCTGTGCCGTGCTCGGGCTGCTGGTAATCCTCATAGATGCGCTGGCGTTCCGGCTGGCGCTGCCGGCCACCAGCGGACTCGCGATCCTGGCAATCCTCGTGGTGCCGGCCATGGTCAAGCCGCAGAGCGTGGGGGTTCTCGGGTTTGTCGGGGCCGCCGCCGGCTATCTGTTCATCCTTGCGTGCAGCCATTGGTTCGCCCCGGATGCCGGCACCCGGGCCGACACCGCCAGGAACCCCGGGCAGCTGCGCCGCGCCGCGGTCACGGCCGCCATGGCGCTGGCCGTCACGCTGCTCCTGCAGCCGGTGATTCCGGGCTTTGACCAGGGGACGTTCCCGCAGGGATCGCGGCTGAACCCGTTCGGCGGCGCCACCGGTTTGAACCCGATGATCAGCCTCGGCAGCAGCCTGCGCAGCCCCTCCGGCGCCGGCAGGATCACCTTCTCGACAAACGCGCCCACGACGCCGTATCTGCGCTCGGTGACAGTGGACAGCTTTGACGGCGATTCCTGGGCACCCGATGACCGGGACTCCACCCGCCAGCAGGGAACGGACCGGATCGATTCCGGACTTGATACGGTCGCGACGCAGTCCCGCGTGACGACTGCCGTCAACACCGGGCAGTACACGAGTCCCTACCTTCCCGCCCCCTACGCGCCGGAATCGATCAGCGGCCTCACCGGACGCTGGAGCTGGGATCCGGCCACGCTCAGCATCAAGGGTGTGGACACGAATTCCCGCGACCAGCAGTACGTGGTCACCTCCGTCACCCCCCGGCTCACCGCCGCGCTGCTGGCCCGGGCCACCGAACCGGTGCGCGGGATTCCGGAACAGTTTCTCCGTCAGCCCTCGAACGTTCCGGAGATTGTGCGCACCACAGCCGATTCCGTGACCGCCGGAGCCGTCACGCCGTATGCGCGGGCCATGGCCATCCAGAAGTATCTCCGGTCCCTCGAATTCACCTATTCGCTGCAGTCTCCCGTGCAGGGCGGCTACGACGGCAACGGGCTGTCCGTACTGGCGGACTTCCTGACCGTGAAGAGCGGCTACTGCATTCATTTCGCCTCTGCCATGGCTGTCATGGCCAGGCTTGAGGGCATTCCCAGCAGGATCGCCGTGGGCTACGCGCCGGGGCGTTCCACCGGGACCACCGTGGCTGTCTCCGGCCAGGGGCCGCTGCCGGAGTTCGAGGTCGATGCCCGGGACGCCCATGCCTGGCCGGAGCTTTACTTCCAAGGCATCGGCTGGGTTCCGTTTGAGCCGACGCCCTCCCGCGGCGTTGTGCCGGCCTACGCCATGGCGGCTTCCACTCCCAGCGGCGCCAGCACCAATGAACGCAACGACGCCCTGACTCCGGGGGGCCGTTCCAGCGCGGCGGCTGCACCCACGGCGGCCCCGGTTCCCCTTCCGGGTGCCGCGGCACCGGCGTCCGGGAACGCGATCCCGGCGCAGGCGTTCTACGGCGTTGGTGCGGCGCTGCTGCTGGCGCTGCTCGTGGCCTCCCCCCGGCTCGTGCGCGGCGGTGTGCGGCGCCGCAGGCTGAGGACGGCGGACCGCCGCGGTTCAGGGGCCGCGCCCGCGTCGGCACTGCCGGCCTGGGCGGAGCTGCGGGACCTGGCCACGGACTACGGCGTGGGGCCCCTGGCGAGTGAGACGCCGCGGCATTTCTTCCAGCGGCTGCGCGCCTCGGCGGCGCTGGGCGAACCCGGCGACGGGCCCGGGCAGCGGGCCGCGGCAGCCCTGACCGAGGACTTTGAACGTGAGAAGTACGGCCGCCCCTCCGGCGCGGGGGGCACCGGCGGTTCAGGCGGGAGGGGCGGGAACCCGGAATCCGCGAACCCGGCCGGCTCGGCCGCGGCGCGGATCGCGCTCGTGCAGGACTCGCTGCGGGCCCACGCGAAGCCCCTGGTGCGGCTGCGCGCGGAATGGCTGCCGCCGTCGGTCATGTCCGGCTGGCGGCGTGCCCTGCCCCGCAGGGTCCCTGCCGGGACAGCACAACGCACCCGGCGGTGGATCGCGGGGGTCTGGGGGCAGATCCGCAATACCGCACGCCGGGTGCGCCGGGGGTAGCGGGCCGCCGTCAGGCGCCCGCTACCGGGTGGTTTCCTCTAGGCCTGGCCGGCGTAGGGGTCGGCGATGCCGATGTACTGGGTGTAGAGGTACTCCTCGATGCCCTCGAGTCCGCCTTCGCGGCCCAGGCCGGACTGCTTGACCCCGCCGAACGGTGCCGCGGCGTTGGACACCACGCCGGCGTTCAGGCCCAGCATGCCGGTCTCGAGGCGCTCGCCCATCCGGATCCCGCGGTTGAGGTCCCTGGTGAAGACGTAGGCCACGAGGCCGTACTCGGTGTTGTTCGCGAGCCGTACTGCCTCGTCCTCGGTGTCGAACGTGATGATCGGCGCGACGGGGCCGAAGATTTCCTCGGACAGGATCCGGGTGCCCTCGGTGACGCCCTTGAGGATGGTCGGCTGGTAGAAGTAGCCCGGACCCTCGACGGCGGAGCCTCCGGTCACCGTGACCGCTCCGGCGGCGACGGCGTCGGTGACAAGTTCGTGGACCTTGTCCCGGCTCTTCGCATCGATCAGCGGGCCCACCTTGGAGTCGGCCTCGGTGCCACGGGCGGTGGTCATGTCAGCCATCTTCGCGGCGAACTTCTCCGCGAACTCGTCCGCGACGGACTCGTGGACGATGAACCGGTTCGCCGCGGTGCAGGCCTCGCCCATGTTCCGCAGCTTAGCCAGCATCGCACCGGCGACGGCGGCATCGACGTCGGCGTCCTCGAACACCACGAACGGGGCGTTGCCGCCGAGCTCCATCGAGGTCCGCAGCACGGTTTCGGAGGCGTCGGCGAGCAGCCGGCGGCCCACTTCGGTGGAGCCGGTGAAGGACAGCTTCCGCAGCCGGGAGTCCTTGATCAGCGGACCGGTGGTTGCGCCCGCGGTGGAGGTGGGGATGACGTTCAGGACGCCGGCCGGCAGCCCGGCCTCGAGCATCACGGCGGCAAAGAGCTGGGAGGTCAGCGGTGTCAGGTTCGCGGACTTGAGCACCATGGTGCAGCCGGCGGCGACGGCCGGGGCGATCTTGCGGGTGGCCATCGCCAGCGGGAAGTTCCACGGGGTGATCAGCAGGCAGGGGCCTACCGGCTTCTTGGTCACCAGCAGCCGGGATTTCCCGTCCGGGGACACCGAGTAGCGGCCGAACGCGCGGACGGCTTCCTCGGAGAACCAGCGCAGGAACTCCGCGCCGTAGGTGACCTCGCCGCGGGCCTCGGCCAGCGGCTTGCCCATTTCCAGGGTCATCAGCAGCGCGAAGTCCTCGGCCCGCTCGGTGACCAGTTCGAAGGCGCGGCGCAGGATTTCCCCGCGTTCGCGCGGCGGGACCTTAGCCCAGGACTCCTGCGCGGCGGCGGCCGCGTCGAGCGCCGCTTTGCCGTCCTCGGGGCCGGCGTCGGCGATGCTCAGGAGCACCTTGCCCGTTGCCGGATCCTCAACCTCGAAGGTCTTCCCGGACGCGGCCGGACGCCATTCGCCGTTGATCAGCAGGCCCGTCGGGACGGAGGCCAGCAAGGCCCTCTCCCGCTCCGCGGAAACAATGGGCTGGGCAGTTACAGTCACAACGACTCCCTCGTCAGCAATTCGTTTGGCCCTAGCCGGTTGGCGCTAGGTTCTTGGTTGAGGCGCTCGTTCCCACAGGCCCGGGCGTCTGGATTACTGCCACGGTACTGCGGCGCCTGCGGGCAAGTCTATGCATGCGCGCACTACCCGATCGAGAATGTGCTGTGCAGCTGCACAACCAATGCCGATCGCGGGTCCGCGTGGCGGCGAGGTCCCCGCGGCGCTTATCCCGCCGCCCGGATCACCGTGCTGCGAGCACCGCGGAATAGAGCTCGCGCTTGCTGACTTTCGCGTCCTCGGCCACCGCCGCGACGGCCTCCTTCAGCCGGATGCCCTGGGAGATCAGCCCATTGACGGCCGCCACGTGGTCCTCGGGGCGGCCCGGTTCGCGTTCCGGGGCGCCGCCCACCACGACGGCGATCTCGCCGCGGACCTCATTCGTTTCGGCCCAGCGCAGCAGGTCGCGCAGGGTGCCGCGGATGACTTCTTCGTAGGTCTTCGTGAGTTCACGGCACACAGCGGCCCGCCGGTCGGCGCCGAAGCGTTCGTGCAGCGCCCGCAGCATCGGCTCCAGCCGGTGCGGCGCCTCGAAGAACACCATGGTGCGCCGCTCCGTGTCGAGGTCCGCCAGCCGGGAGGATCGCTCGCCGGCCTTGCGGGGCAGGAATCCTTCGAAGCAGAAGCGGTCGGTCGGGAGTCCGGACAGGGCCAGGGCAGTCAGCACGGCGGAAGGCCCGGGTGCCGCGGTGACGGTCAGACCGGCCGCGACGGCGCCTTCCACGAGCCGGAACCCCGGGTCCGACACGGACGGCATGCCGGCATCGGTCACCATGACCAGGGTCTTCCCGGCCCGCACCTGGTCAAGCAGCTCGCCGGTCTTGGCCGCCTCATTGTGCTCGTGATAGCTGATGATTCGCCCGGCCACGGTGATGCCGAGGTTCTGCACGAGGCGGTGCAGCCGCCGGGTGTCCTCGGCGGCGACGATGTCCGCCGTCGTCAGCAGCTCCACGAGACGCGCAGAGGCATCGCCGGCGTTACCGATCGGCGTCGCGGCAAGGACGATTCTGCCGGGGCCGCCGGCGGCGGCGGCAGGCAGGCCGCCGGGTGCACTGTCGTATGCGTCGTCGGGGGGAAGCTGGGGGGAAGTGCTGGGTTCGTGGTCCACAGGACCAGCCTACTGCCGCCGGGCCGCGGCCCTGCGGGCACAGCCGCGAAAGGTAGCATGGGCAACGTGACCCAGACCCCCACGCGGACGCCCGAGGCAGACCCCGCAGCATCGCCGACATCAGGCCGGAGCGGCCCCAAAGGCCGAGCCGGCCGGCAGGGCCGGTCTGGCACCGGCCGCAATCTTGAGGGGCACCGCTGGATCAGCCGCCCCGCCGAGGCCTTTACCACCGACGCCCTCACGGAACGCCTGATCGGCAGCCTCCGGAGCTGGCGGGACTACCCGGCGTCGCTGCGGCTCTGGTACTGGCTCATTCCCACCCTGACGGCGGCCCTGGGCGGGGTCCTGCGCTTCGTCCGGCTGGACACGCCGCGCAACCTGGTCTTCGACGAAACCTACTACGTCAAGGACGCGTATTCGTTCCTGATCAGCGGCTACGAACGCAGCTGGCCAGACCGGGCGAACGATTCCTTCATCGCCGGCAATCCGGGCGTGCTGCTGAACGCGCCGGAGTACGTGGTGCACCCGCCGGTCGGCAAATGGATGATTGCCGCGGGCATGTGGCTGTTCGGCGCAGACAATCCGTTCGGCTGGCGGTTCGGCGCGGCCCTGACGGGAACACTGTCCATCTTCTTGCTGGCGCTGATCGCGCAGAAGCTCTTCCGCTCGCTGACCCTGGGCGCCGTTGCCGGCGTCCTGCTCGCCGTGGACGGCCACCACCTCGTCATGTCCCGGACCTCGCTACTGGATATCTTCCTCATGTTCTGGATCCTGGCCGCGTTCGGCGCCCTGCTAATGGACCGCGACGACGGCCGGCGGCGGCTGGCCGCCCGGCTGGGCCGGCAGGCCGCCTCATCTCCTACGGGCCGCCCCTCGGCGCTCCAGCTCACCGCCGGGCCCTGGCTCGGCGTCCGGTGGTGGCGCCTCGCCGCAGCCGTCTGCCTGGGCCTGGCCGTCGGCACGAAATGGTCCGCCCTGTTCTTCATGGCGGGATTCGGCCTGCTGACCGTATTTTGGGACCTCAGCGCCCGGCGGATAGCCGGCGTCCGTGCCTGGATCAGCGGCGGCATCCTCAAAGACGGCATCCCGGCCTTCCTGAGCATCGTGCCGGTGGCCGCGGTGGTCTACACCGCCACGTGGACGGGCTGGTTCCGGTCCACCGACGCCTACTTCCGGCACTGGGCCGAGGCGAATCCTTCGGCCGAATGGGGCTGGCTGCCGGACGCCCTGCGGTCACTGGCCCACTACCATATTGAAGCGTACAAGTTCCATCAGGGCCTGAGCTCGGACCACCCCTACGAGGCCAGTCCGTGGAGCTGGCTGGTCATGGGCCGGCCGACGTCCTTCTTCTACGAGTCCCCCGGCCGGGGCAGCCCGGGCTGCGACGTCAGCAACTGCACCAGTGCCATCCTCTCGGTGGGAAATCCGCTGATCTGGTGGAGTGCGGCCATAGGTCTGGGCGTCCTGTTGTTCTGGTGGGCCGGGCGCCGGGACTGGCGGGCCGGTGCCGTCCTGGCAGGGGTGGCCGCCGGTTACCTGCCCTGGTTCATGTATCCGGAGCGCACCACGTTTTTCTTCTACGCCGTGTCCTTTGAACCGTTCCTGGTGCTGGCGCTGGTCTATTGCCTGGGGCTGGTTCTGGGCCAGCGCAGCGACCCCCTGTGGCGTCGGCGGTCCGGGTTCTACCTGGTGGCGCTCTTTGTCGTGGCGGCCGTGCTGCTGTCCGCATTCTTCTATCCCGTCTGGACCGCCGAGGTGATCCCGTACCAGGAGTGGCGCGTGCGGATGTGGATGCCTTCCTGGATCTAGGGCAGGATTGCAGGGAAGTCCGCCGAACTCCGGGCGGACCAGGAAGGGAGACTCGCCTGTGAGAGAAGCAAGCACCGGACTGCTCGTGGAGCTGGATCCGGAGAGCAACGTGACCGACCTGCTGCTGGAGCAGCACGCCAAGGACCCCGTCCATGCCCTCTACTCCCGCAAAGGCCCCGGCGGCTGGACCGATGTCTCCGTCCAGCACTTCCTCGCTGAGGTCACCGCCCTGGCCAAAGGCCTGATTGCCGGCGGTCTCACCCCCGGCGAAACGGTGGCTGTCATGTCCGCCACCCGGTATGAGTGGACGGTGGTGGACTTTGCCATCTGGTTCGCCGGCGGCGTCACTGTGCCGATCTACGAGACCTCCTCCGCCAGCCAGGTCGAATGGATCCTCCACGATTCGGGGGCCCGGCGCGTGTTCGTCGAGGACCAGGCCAAGGCTGCCCTCGTCCAGGGCGTTCTGGACGCCTCCAGCGTCCTGGGCGACCGGGTCATCGCCGTGCTCCGGATGGAGAACGACGGCGCCGCACCCAACCTGGCGAGCCTTGCCGCCGCCGGCGCCGGGGTGACCGACGCCGAGCTCGAGCGCCACCGGAGTGCCGCCTCCCTGGCGGATGTTGCGTCCCTGGTTTACACCTCGGGCACCACCGGCAAGCCCAAGGGCTGCGAGATCACGCACGCCAACTTCGCCCTCGTCGCCAAGAACATCGTGCCCTTCCTGCCCGAGATCCTCATGCAGCCGCGCTCCCGGACGTTGATGTTCCTGCCATTGGCGCACGTTCTGGCCCGGGCGGTGCAGGTGATCTGCCTGACGTCCGGGGCGACGCTGGGCCACACCGCTAGCGCCAAGGAGCTCCTGGCGGACCTGGCGAGCTTCCGGCCCACGTTCCTGCTGGTGGTTCCCCGGATCTTCGAAAAGGTCTACGCCGGAGCGGCGCACAAGGCTGCCGCCGCGGGCAAAGAACGCGTCTTCGCGGCCGCCGCGGACACGGCGATCGAGTACTCCAAGGCCCTCGACGCGGCCTCCCGGGGCGCCGGCAATGGCCCCGGGCTGTTCCTGCGGGCCCGGCACGGGCTCTTCGACCGGTTGTTCTACCCCAGGCTCCGGGACGCCTTCGGTGGCCAGCTACGGTACACGGTCTCCGGCGCCAGCCCGCTGAGCTCCCACGATGCCCACTTCTTCCGTGGCGCGGGCATCCCCGTCCTGGAAGGCTACGGCCTCACCGAGTCCACGGCGCCGTGCACTGCCAACACGCCGGCACGGACCAAGGTGGGCACGGTCGGCATCCCCGTGCCGGGAACCACGATCCGGGTGGCCGACGACGGCGAGATCCTGGTGCGCGGCATCGGCGTCTTCAAGGGCTACCACGCCAATGAGACCGCCAACGCGGAGGCGTTCGTGGACGGATTCTTCCGCACCGGCGACCTCGGCTCCCTCGACGAAGACGGCTTCCTGACGATCACGGGGCGGAAGAAAGACCTGCTGGTCACGGCCGGCGGCAAGAACGTCGCCCCGGGCCCGCTGGAGGAGAAGATCCGCGAGCATCCGCTGGTCGGCCAGGCCGTGGTGATCGGTGACGGCCGGCCGTTTGTCTCCGCTCTGATCAACCTGGACGCGGACGCAGTGCGCGACTGGTGCACCGCCCGGAAGGTGCCCGTCATGGATCCGGCGGACGCCGCCGCGGACGAGACGGTCCGGGCTTCCATCCAGGGCGCCATCGATGCCGCGAACCGCATGGTCTCCAAAGCTGAATCCATCCGCAGCTTTGTCATTCTGGACGCCGACTTCACCGTGGAATCAGGGCACCTGACACCGTCGCTGAAACTGAAGCGCGCTGCCGTCGTGCGGGACTACCAGGAGCACATCAACGCCCTCTACGGCTGAGTGCACGGGCGCGCGGTCCAAACCGTAGCCGCGCCCGGGACCCCGCACGCACAGACGGCCGGCGCCCGGAACCGGCCGGAGACACAGAAGCGGCCGGCACAGAGCTGCCGGCCGCTTCCGTTGTTCAGCGTTTCAGTTGTTCAGCGTTCCTGTTGTTCAGCGTTTCAGTTGTTCAGCGTTTCTGTTGTTCAGCGTTTCTGTTGATCAAACGGTATTGCGGGTGCGTACAGTGCCCTCCGCGCCGCTCCGGGCGCTCCCGGCTGTGCCGGTATCTGCCGGCCCATCCGCGGCCACGGCATCGGCCTGGGCGCGGGCGTCGGCGTCTGAATCCCCGCCGGTGGCCGTGCTGGAGTCCCTGCCGGCGGCCTTGCCGGTGGCCTCGTCCCGAGGTGCGTCCGCTGCTTTCTTGCCCAGCCCGCGGCGCCGGCGCGTGGGCCAGGTCAGGATCAGCGTGACCAAGGAAGCCAGCAGGACCAGGGCCCCGATGACTATCCCGGCGTCCATCCAGAACTGGCCGGGGAACAGCCGGATCAGGGTGTCCTGGAGCGAGAACGTCCAGGTCCCGTTGGCGAAGAAGATGCGGTGGAAGTCGGTGAAGAACTGCTCCCAGCCGAGCACGGCGAGGGTGCCGAGGCCGATGATGATCGCGAGGGTGAGGATCGAGCCGGCGAACAGGCCGCGGCGGACTCCCCCGCGGTGACGGCGCTTCAGGTAGATCACGGCAACAAGGCTGAACAGGATCAGCAGGGTGCCGGCGCCGAACGTGGACAAGATGACGGCCTTGACGTCGGCCATATGGCTGACTTCGCCGTCTTTGAACAGGTGGTCTCCGCTCTGGTCAACGAGGTCGCCGAGGTAGCGGGGACCCGACCAGTTGCTGAGGTAGTCCACCGCGTAGGAGCCATAGGTCATCCGGTCATCGGTGCTGAAGCCGTAGCCGTCGCCGGGGAAACCCGGACGGTTGTATTCCACCCAGAGGAACAGGGGGCTGGTTACGGCGCGGACCGCCAGCACCAGCAGGATGACCGGGTAGAACACGGCGAGCAGCACCTGCATCACCCGCGGGAGGACGGGTTTGGCCTTCGCAGCCTGTTCCCGCTCGGCATTCCGGCGTTCGACCTCCTCCTGCGGAGGACGGATCTGCAGTGCCGAGGTCTGCGGCGGTTCCGCAGCGGCTGCGTCGTGCCCGGCGTCGTGCCGTGTGCCGGCTCGTGCCTGCCCGGCGTCCGCCTGCACAGCGCCCGCTTGCAGGACGGCAGCTTCGGCGGCTTTGCGGTCGGCGCGGCTCTCCGGCTGTCCGGCCACGGGCGTGGCCGCGGAGCCGTTCGTGGCGGTGGCGCGGCCCTCCGGCTGGCCGGCCACTGGCGCTGCCGGGGAGCCGTTCGTGGCGGCGGGCGCGGCTGCCGGCCCGGCGGCGGGCTTGGCTGCGGAGTCCTCGGCAGGCACGGCCGGGGCGGCCGGCTTCATCCAGTCGAAGGCCGGCTCGTCGGTGTCTTCCGTCGGATCCAGGTGGGGATCCGGCCGGTCGGACGGGGTGGAACTCTTGTCAGTCACGTGGAGCTTCGCTTCCGTAGGCTTGCGCGCTGCCCGGCGTCCGCCCGACTGCGCAATTTATCTGGCTCCGAGCCTACCGTCAGAGGATTGGGCTCGGCGAGGTGCCACCCCGTCAGTTGGCGTATTTGGCCCAGGGGATGTTCCAGTCACCGTAGCCGTCATCAAAGTTGGCGTACTCCCCCTCGGTGTTGATCACCTGAACCACGTCTCCCGTGGTCATGTGGTCGAAGACCCATTTCGCGCCGTCCGGGCCCAGGCCGATGCAGCCGTGCGAGAGGTTGGTCACCCCGATGTAGGGCAGGGCCGAGTCCGTGGCCTGGTGGATGAACTCTCCGCTGGGCGTCAGGCGCGTGGCGTAGTTCACGTCAAGCTGGCCGTAGTAGGCCGGGTCTCCGGGCTTGAGCCCGATGGTGGAGGCATCCATGTGCTCCACGCGGTGCTGTTCCATGAGGACCAGGTAGCCCCGGGCCGAGGGGAACCGCTTGTCGCCCATGGTCGCCGGCCACTTCCCGGCCGGGCGGTCGTTGATGCTGACCGAGAACGTGTGGGCCTTGGCGTCCGCGACCGCAACCCTCTTGTCGCCGATGTGGATGGTCACCTTCTTGTTGAAGTTGCCGACCTGCCCGTTGCCCAGTCCGACGCCGAACAGCTTCATGTCCATCGTGATGGTGCTGTTGGCAGCCCAGAAGGCCTGCGGCCGGTACCTGACCGTGTTCTTGTTGAACCAGTGGAAAGCGCCCACCTGGCCGGAGGTGGAGGTGATCTTGATGGCCTTCTCGACGGCGTCGCGGTTCAGGACAGGCTCACTGAACGTAATCTGCAGCGGCTGGGCCACACCCACCTTCATCCCGTCCAGCGGGTAAATCGCGGCGTCGGCCTCGTTGGCGGTGGAGACAGTCGTGAACGCACGGGTGCTTTGGGTCGTGCGCCCGGCGCCGTCCAGCACGGTGTACGTGTAGCTGTACCGGGTATTGAATTTCAGGTCCCCGGCCGAGGTCCAGGCCGATCCGTCCGCGCTCTGGGTGCCGTCCACGGTGTCGCCGTCATCGCTTGTCAGGGCCACCCGGTCAATCCGGCCGTTCTTCACCTTAAGGGACACCGGCGCAGCGGGGTTGACCTGTTCGGCGCCGTCGGCGGGCGTGACGGCGAGTTCCGTCGGAGCCACCACCGGGGCCGCGAGGCCAGGGGTGGTCCGTGCCGGCGATCCAGCCTCGGAGGAGATCGTGGACTGGGCCAGGCCCGGGGCCGCAGCGGCGAACGCGCCGCCGCCGGCGGCCAGGGCACAGACCACCCCCACCAAGGCGATCTTGCGGCCGGTACTCCAGGTTTTCAGGGCCATCACAGGACCCCGGCGATTCCACACGTCATGCTGCCAGCATAAGCGAGTTACCTTGGAACCCCGTCCGGATTCGACCACGATCCGGTTACAAAAGCGCGCCCAAAACGGTTACGGCAAGGGACCCCGGGCTCGCGTCCGGGGTCCCTTGGGGGATTTCTAGTAGCGGTAGTGCTCCGGCTTGTACGGCCCGGCGACGGCGACGTCCAGGTACTCGGCCTGTTCCTTGGACAGCTCGGTCAGTTCGACATCCAGTGCGCCAAGGTGCAGGCGGGCGACCTTCTCGTCCAGAATCTTCGGCAGCACATAGACCTGCTTTTCGTATTCGCGCTCCCCCTCGGGCTGGCCGGCCTTCGTGAACAGTTCGATCTGGGCGATCGTCTGGTTGGCGAAGGAGTTGCTCATGACGAACGAGGGGTGTCCGGTGGCGTTGCCGAGGTTCAGCAGGCGGCCCTCGGAGAGGACGATGATGGACCGCTCGGCGTCCGTGCCGTGATCGAAGACCCACTCGTGCACCTGGGGCTTGATTTCGACTTTCTTGATGCCGGGGATCCTGGCCAGGCCGGCCATGTCGATCTCGTTGTCGAAGTGGCCGATGTTGCCCACGATCGCCTTGTCGCGCATGCCGGCCATGTGCTCGGCCATGATGACGTCCTTGTTGCCCGTGGTGGTGATGAAGATGTGGCCCTCGCTGAGGACGGATTCGAGCTTCGCCACCTGGTAGCCGTCCATGGCGGCCTGGAGCGCGCAGATCGGATCGATTTCGGTGACGATCACGCGTGAGCCCTGCCCGCGGAAGGCCTCGGCAGCGCCCTTGCCGACGTCGCCATAACCGCAGACGACGGCGACCTTGCCGCCCATGAGGACGTCCGTGGCACGGTTGATGCCATCCGGCAGGGAGTGGCGGATGCCGTACTTGTTGTCGAACTTGCTCTTGGTGACGGAATCGTTGACGTTGATTGCCGGGAAGAGCAGCTTGCCCTGCTCCGCGAGCTGGTAGAGGCGGTGCACGCCGGTGGTGGTCTCTTCGGTGACGCCGAGCAGGCAGGAGCCGATGCGGGTCCACTTCTGCGGATCGGCGGCAAGGGAGGCACGGAGCACGTCCAGGAATACCCGGCCTTCCTCGGACTCGTCATCCGCGGCGTCGGGCACAGCACCGGCGGCCTCGAATTCGACGCCCTTGTGCACCAGCATGGTGGCGTCGCCGCCGTCGTCGAGGATCATGTTCGGACCCAGCTCGGGGTTGGCGTCGGCCCCCGGCCACGTGAGAATCTGCTGGGCGGTCCACCAGTATTCCTCCAGCGTCTCGCCCTTCCAGGCGAAAACGGGGACACCCTGCGGGTCCGTCGCCGTGCCGCTGCCGACAACCACGGCGGCCGCGGCCTCATCCTGGGTGGAGAAGATGTTGCACGAAGCCCAGCGGACTTCGGCACCGAGGGCGGTGAGCGTCTCGATCAGGACGGCGGTCTGGACCGTCATGTGCAGCGAACCGGCGATCCGGGCGCCCTTCAGCGGCTGGCTGGCGCCGAACTCCTCGCGCAGGGACATCAGTCCGGGCATCTCGTGCTCGGCGAGGCGGATCTGGTGGCGGCCCGCTTCGGCCAGGGAAATGTCCGCAATCTTGTAATCGAAAGTCATGTGAATCCTTTGTTCTGGCCGGTGGCGTTGCGCGCCTGGAGCTTGTAATACCGGGTTATCTGGGGTCTCAAGTCATTCGGTGCCGGCGGCGTCCCCGATGGGTGCCCGGCAGGCATTTCCGGCCCGTGCCGCGAAGGCGCCGCTGCCCGCGGGCGGCCTGGCGAGGGCCGTCGGGGTGGGTCTATTCCGCCGCGTGGCGCGGAGCTGCGGCGTGCTGGCCGGCGTCGTGCTGATCGGAGCCCGCCGCGGTGGCGGCCGGCAGGAGCTCCGGCGGCAGCAGCAGGGGGATGCCGTCCTCGATCCGGTACCGCAGCTTGGCCCCGGATGCATCTGCCGTGACGGTGACGAGTTCGTCACCCTCCTGCACCAGGGCGGACCCGGTGACGGGGCATCGCAGGACAGACAACAGTTCGGGACTGAGCTTGGGCATAGTGAACGCTCCCTGATGGGCGCCGCGGAAGGCGCCGGTGGCTTACGGCATTTTGCAGTTTCCACCCTACCGCCAGTTGGCGTCTTAGGAAGGTTCGCGGAGCACGCGCAAGTGCCCTCGCCGGGCGCCCTCGGCCGGGGCGGGTGCTTCCAGTGCCGGGTGCAGGGTGCGCTGCCCCTTCACCGGTTCCGCCGCGGCCGGCCGGGAGGCGGCCTCGCGGACGGCATTGGCGAGGGCCAGGAGGTCGTCCGGGCCGGGGCCGGCGGGCGTGGCCGGCATCGCCAGCCGCATGACTTCCCAGCCGCGCGGCACAGTCAGCGAGTCGGCGTGTTGTGCGCAGAGGTCGTAGCAGTGCGGTTCCGCGTAAGTGGCGAGGGGGCCCAGGACGGCGGTGGAGTCCGCGTATACGTACGTCAAAGTGGCCACCGCAGAATTGCGGCAGGCAGACCTCGAACAAAGACGAATTGCACCCACGACATCACAGACTACTCCCCCTGCGGCCGCGGACCGCGCATTGAAACGCCTGCGGTTGCGCCTCGGCGGGACGGCCGCGGATCGCCGGAAGGCCATATCGCGTAAATCATTGCGCGGGTTTAGAGTCAAGATATGCAGTCATCGCACCACGATTCGGGTTTCACGGTCCGGTTGGCTGACCCCGGCACCGGAGCTTCCGGCGTCGATTCCGCCCCCGCCGCCGCGCCCCCTGCCGGGATGCCCCTTGCCGGGCCGACCGGCGCTGTCCAGCGAAAGAGCTTCCGGCAGCGCCGCAGGAACCGGCACGGCCGCGGGCTTCGCGGCGAGCTCATGCTTCCCACCCTTCCCGGCTACCGGACCCGCTCGGACCGCTTTGACGACTACGTCCTGGACTCGGCACAGCGGTTGCACGACATCTGGGGCAAGCCCCTCGACGGTGTCCGCTTTGCCGTCGACGAGATCCCTCCGGGCCTGGAGCAGCTCGTGGCGGACCGGACCCCGGCGCCGATGGGCGTTTTCACGGCCGCGACCGCCGAGGAGGGACCGGTCATCACGCTCTACCGCCGCGTCGTGGAACAGGCCTGCGCAACCCGGGACGAGCTACAGGACCTGGTGCACGACGTCGTCGTGGAATACACGGCTGAAATGCTCGGCGTGCCGCCCGAGTCCCTCGACCCGGTCTACCGCCGCCGGTACTAGCTGTACTCAGCTGGCAGGTTGCGGGCCGCGGCCGGCTAGTACCCCAGCGTGACGGGGACCTGCCGCGCCCCTGCCGCTTCCGGCGCCACGGCTACCGTGGAAATGTCCTGCCGCCCGTCCCTGCCCAGGAGCAGCGCGCCGTAGGCGGAGTCCCCCGCGGCGGAGACCACATAGCCCACGAGCGGCGAGCCGCCGACTTCCGCCGGAATGGGAACGGACACCGTGGTCCCGCCGGTGAGTTTGGCGGTGGCGGCCGTCCGGATCTTGCCGTCGGCGGTGATGGGAGCATAGGACACCGTCGCGGCGCCGTCAGGGGCGCCGAAGACGAGCTGCCGGTTGCCCCCGCCGGGAACCGGGACGATGTGCTGGCTGCCCAGCCGGGCCGACGCGGCTGAATAGGCGACGTCCGAGGCGCCCTCCGGCCGCAATCCCCGCGTGAGCCGGACGGCGGCCGTGAAGGAGATATCCGAGCTCGCCGCGACGGTGTAGGTGCCGGCGGCGACCCCGGCCAGGGATACTTCTGTGACTGCCCCGGCCTTCGCCGTGACCACACCTCCGCCGGGCAGGGCCTTCTGGCCGTCACGTCCGTACAACTTGACCTCAACCACGGCGTCGGCCGCCCCGGGGACGGCGATCTCCAGGGCTGGTCCGGCGTCGGCGTAGCCAGGCTTTGCGGTGAGCGCGGCCACGCCCGCCGGATCCTGAACGTCCAGGCCGGTGACTACTTGGCGGTCGGACGGTGCGGTGGACGGGGTAATGAAGTCCACGCCGCCGGGCGTGAGACCGCGGAGCACGCTCTGCTGGATGACGGCAGCGACCGGTCCGCCGGCGCTGCGGACCCGCACGCCGAGCCGCTCCTGCCCCGGGGCGAGTCCGGCCAGGATGATGGAGCGGGTGCTGCCGGGCGCCACGAGCAGGCCACGGCTTCCGGGGGCCTGGATCAGCCCCTGGGAGCCGAAAAGATCCAGGCTTACGGTCGCCGGCGTGCTGGAGGCATTGGTCAGGCTCAAAACGGCCGAGCGGCCGAGCGCGGTGTTGGCGCCGACCAGCCAGAGGTCGTTGCCGGGCTGCTGGCAGCCGGCTGCCGCGGAACCCTGGAGGTCCCCGTCGTCGGCCACGTAGCTCAGCACGGCGCCGGCAGCGGCCTGGCGGTTGTCCTGCGCATCGGAGCGGAGCACGCTGATGTCGTCCACCTCCTGCCGGGCCACAATCCCCGCGAGCAGCACAGGCGTGCGGGCCACGGGTGCAGCCGTTGCCGGCGCGGCGGTTGCGGACGCGGCGGGTGCGCCCTTGGCGATTTCCACGAGGGCTGCACCCTTGAGCGGTGCCAGCCTGCTCCCGGGAATGACGCCGGCACTCGATCCGAGCACCGCGGCGCTGACAGCGGTTTTGGCGGTGGCCGACTTCGGGCTGAACTGCGGATCTGTGCCCACGGGCGTGCCTTCAAGCAACCGGGCGGGGCCGGGGCAGACCCCGACGCTGCTGCCGGCCGGCACAGAGGCAAGAGGGGCCTCCAGATGCTGGCTGGCCGGACTAAGGGGTGCCAGGGACGCCGCTGAGACCAGGCCCCCGCCCGCTGCCACGAGGGCAACCGCGGACAGGATGCCGCCAATCACGCCGCTGCGCGGAAGGCCACGCCTCCGCAGCCTCGTTTCGGCCCTGGACGGCGCGTTGCCGGAAGGCGTTCCGCCGGAGGGTCCGGCGGTGGATGTTCCAGCGGCCGAAGCGGCTGAGTTGTCGTTCTCGTTGTCGTGTTCGCCTTTAGACATGCTGAAGTTCCTTACGCAGGGAGGCTTCGTCCCTGGACAGGCCGGTGTTGGACCGGCGGGCAGGCATGGGCACGGCCAGGAGGACGGTCAAGCCGATAACGACGGCCTGCGCGATTCCGGTCAGGACGGCCCACGGCGATTCGAAGCGGATGCTCAACTGGCCGCCCTGGGCCGGCAGCGTGAAGGCCTGCGCCCATCCGGACGTGGTTGAGGTCAGGCGGCGGCCATCGAGCCAGGCGCTCCAACCGGGATCGGCCCGCTCGGCAAGCACCACCAGACGGCCCTCGGGGCCGGCCGGAACGGTACCGGAGGCCGAGACCTCCTCTGAGGGGAGCAGGCCAACGACCGCTCCGGCTCCGTCCACCACGCGTACCCGGTGTGCGACGTCGGAGGCCTTGATGCCCGGCCGGTCCGGCGGGCTGACCCGCCAGAGCCAGCCGGTGCCGGTCTGGCCGACGGCGACAAGGCCGGGGACGGCGTCCATGCGGCCGGCCGTCAGCTCGGAGGCGGAATCGGCGACGCGGAGCACCACGAAGCCGACGCCGAGCCGGTCGAGGTCCCGGCGCGGGTCCACGCCTTCGCCGGCCACAAGGGTCGCCACGACGTTGCGGAGCGAACGGGCGACGGCGTCGTCGTCGCGGACCGTCTCCGTGCCCGGCTCCCCCATGATGTTGCGGGCCGCGGCGATCGTGGAGAGTCCGTCCAGTGTGGTGCCGGCGCCGCGCATCAGTGTTGCGTCGAAGCTGCCGTCCTCGTTGCTGGCGATCAGCAGGGTTCTGGACTGTTCCGGCCCCTCGCCGCGGTCCACCGCCGTTGCGGGGAGGGTGCGGGCCTGGGCCGGCTGGATGAGCCTCGGGGTGCCGAGCCCGGCGGGGCTTCCGGTATCTGCCAAAGCCGGGGCCGGCGACGCTTCCGGTGACGGCGCTGCGGGCTGCAGCAGGTTCTGCGCGGTCCACACGGTGAGCCCGGCCAGCGGCGCGGCCAGCAGCAGGGCCACGGCGGCGGCTGCGGCGGCGCGGATCAGCACCGTTCGTGCCCGCCCGGTACCGGCTGCGCGGCCGGCGGCGTCCAGCAATCCTTCCGCTGCAATGAGTGCGGCGCCGAGGAGGCCGAACGCCGCCGCCGAAACGGCCGGGCCCGGGAAGGGGGTGACCAGGACGTCGGCGCTGGCGCCGGAGGCGACATGCCCGGCCAGCCAGCCGCCGGCCAGCATCAGGACGGCTGCGGCCCACAGGCTCCGGGCTGTCCAGGTGCGTCCGGGCCGGACAAGCGTGCGCGGCATGAACAGCGCTGCCAGCGCCAGCAGCAGCACCGGAAGCCCCAGGAGCAGGGCCAGCAGCAGCGCCCACGGCAGGCCGGCCGGTCCGGCGGAGCCCGCGGCGGAGCCGCCGAAGGCGCCAAGGCCGGTGAGGCCCGCACCGGTACCGAAGCTCAGCGGCTGGCCCAGCGCCTGTTGCCACAGCGGGGCGGCGTCAAAACCAAGCGGCACGCCAGGGTCGGCCAGGAGCGCCCGGGGCCGGTCCAGGGCAGAGAAGGCGAACGGCACGAACAGTGCCAGGCTGGGCAGGAGCGCCCACCACACCGTCCGGCCGCGGCGGCCCAGAAGCACGCCGCACAGGGCAACGATGACGATGGCGGGCACCAGCAGCGACGGCGCCGCAGCGGTGACCGCGGCCAGAGCGAGGCCGGCGGCCGCGGCGGCGGTCCACGAAGGTGTTCCGTTGATGCCCGGGCGCGCGGCCGGTGCGGGCGTGAGGCGTCGCTGGCCCGGCGCCGGGACGGCGTGGACGCCCTGGCCGGTGGCCGTTCCAGTCGCCCGAAGCAGTGCCAGAACGAACACCGGGATCATGACGTGGGCCAGCAAGGCGCCCAGCCGGCCCTGGTTGAGGGCAACCTGGAGTGCCGGCGCCCCGGCCCACACCAGGGCGGCCGCGAGGCGCAGCCTGCGGCGCCTGGTCAGGGCGCCGGCAGCGAACCAGGCGCCCAGCGCGGACAGCGGCATGGCCAGGATCAGCAGCCAGCTGACCGCGCCGTTGGCGTCGCCGGCACCCAGCACGCCAAGCACCCACAGGAGGTAGCCGAAGGGGTCGCCGTGGCCCGGCAGGCCCGCGCCGAGACTGATCCACCAGCCGGAAGCGTGGTTCCAGATATCGGAGAGGTGCAAGGAGGCGGGGATGAGCGCGCCGCCGGAAACGGCAGGGGCCCGGAACAGGCTGAGCAGTCCCGTCAGGGAGACAGCCGTGGTGAGAAGCACTGCGAGCAGGGCACCGTTGCCTACCCACGCGCGATCCGGGGTGGCCATGGCGGCGAAGTCGTCGGCGTCGCCGGTGGGCTGTTCTGCCAGCGGATCGGTGCCGGTGAGGAAGTCACCGCCGTCGTCTGCGCCCAGCGCCTCGATCAGGGACCGCCGGTGCGCCCAGACCTCACGGCGCGGCGTCTGGAGCCCCTTCATGACGGAGCGCCGGATCCGGCGGGTGCGGGCGGCGTTGCGCCGTCCCCTGACGATCGCGGCCGGCCGGCCCAGCGCGGCAAGGGTTGCCAGCAGTTGGGAGAACCCGTGGCCGGGGTCCTTGACGGCGATGCTCAGGACGAGCTTGAAGACGCTGCCCAGCAGGGCACCGGCAGCGTGCAGGGGGACTTTCCAGCCGGCCGCGTGCTTGAGCCGCAGATGGACCTGAGCCTTGCGCGCGGCGGATGCGTTGCCTAGGGCGTGGGGGCGGTGCGTGACATGGAACATCTTTGCGCTGGGGACCACCACCACGCGGTGCCCGGCCAGACGGTTGCGCCAGCAGAAGTCGACGTCGTCGCCGCTTCCGGGAAGTGCCGGGTCGAAGCCGCGGAGCTCCTCCCAAACGTCGCGGCGGACCAGCATTCCGGCGGAGTTGACGGCAAAGGTGTCGCTGCGGCCGTCGTATTGGCCCTGGTCGAGTTCGTCGGCGTCGATCAGTGTCAGCCGCTCGGCCCAGCGGCTCGTGGAGAGGCCGACGTCGATCAGTCGCCGCTCGGCGTGCCAGTCCAGCTGTTTGCAGCCGGCGACCGTGACCGAGGGCGCGCGCTCGACGGCGCGGAGCAGTTCCGCGAGGGCCTCCGGTGCCGGCGCGGCGTCGTCGTGCAGCAGCCAGATCCAGTCGGCACCCGGCGTGCTGCCCGCGTCAGTTGTGTTGCCGTCCCCCGTCCTTGCACCGGCCGTACCGGCGGAACCGCCCGCGGCCCACGGCGCGAGCGCCTTGAGCCCTGCCATGACGGCGCCGCCCATGCCGGACCTGGGCTGGTCAACGACCGTGACGTTGGCCGTGCCCAAGGTTTGTTCAAGGAGCGCCGCGGAGTGGTCGCGGGAACCGGTATCGACACCGATGACGGCGTCGGCGGGCCGCGTTTGGGCCGCCAGCGCCGCAAGGGTTCTGGGGAGAAAATCACCGCCGTCGTGGGAGACCACGACGGCGGTGACTCGTACTTCTTGAAGAATTAGATTGCTCGCTTCCTAAGCCGGCGCCGCTCGCGCTCGGAGAGGCCTCCCCAGATCCCGAACCGCTCGTCGTTGGACAAGGCGTATTCGAGGCACTGGGAACGCACGTTGCAGGCGCCGCAGACTTTCTTGGCGTCGCGGGTGGAGCCACCCTTTTCCGGGAAGAAAGCTTCAGGATCCGTCTGGGCACACAGGGCGTCGGTCTGCCAGCCGAGCTCGCCCTCGTCGTCAAAGTCCTGACGGGACGGCAGCCCGATCCAAACCGGCTGCGCGACGGTGTCGGTCCCCGCGGAATGGAGTTCCATCGGCGGGTCGAGGGGATCGTTGTCATGATCCGGGCCGGCAAGAAGTTCATCGTGCGCTGCGAGGAAGGCCGTGGCCGCTTCCTGCAGGGAATCCTTGGTGTGTTCGTTATACCGGTCAGCTGCGTCCGGATCGGCCGGATCTACATACCAGTCACTCGGCACCCCGCGTGAACGGTATTTCGCCGTCGCCTGGCCGGCAACTACGGCATCTTCATGGATACGCTCTGCTAGCCCCATTGGCGTCCCCCTCCTGATTTACAGCCACTGCAAGACCCCCTGGGACACTCGGTTGAGTGCCGGTTTATGCGCAGTGACTTTAGATAACTAATTACACGTGTGTAAGTATCCGGGAGTCAAGCCACGGCGGAGATAATAATCAACTCGAAACACAAAGTGCAGGCACGCCACGCCCGGGATTTTTTTCGCGCCGCCCGCAAGAACCCGCGGAATAATCAGGGTGCTGAGCACTTTTGCGGGTTTTCATTGAATTTTCGGGAAATTTTTTGCGCCTCCGCCCGGGCGCCGCTTGACGCCACGAGGGCGGGCATGACGGACATCACAACCCGGGGAGCCGGACGGCCCGTGACAAGATAAAGGCATGAGCATCCCGGCAATCGAACTGATGACAGCATTGCGGTCCGGCCAGTCCACGGCGCCCCGGCTGACCTGGTACGGGCCCGATTCCGAGCGCGTCGAACTCTCCGGCCGTGTGCTGGACAACTGGGTTGCCAAGACGTCCAATCTGCTGCAGGACGAACTCGACGCGGAGCCCGGCATGCGGCTGCGCCTGGATCTGCCCGCCCACTGGAAGTCCGTGATCCTGGCCCTCGCGGCCTGGCAGCTGGGAATGGAAGTGGTGTTCGACGACGCCGGCGCGGACTTGCTGGCCACCGCGGACCCGGGCCCCGGCGCAGCGGCGGGCGGGTTCGACGCCGTGATCGCGGTGTCGTTGCCGGCTCTGGCCATGCGCTGGGCGGGCGAGCTGCCGACCGGCGTGCTGGACTACGCCGCCGAGGTCCGTTCGCACGGTGACTTCTTCGTGCCGCACATCGATCCGGAAGCCGAACGCCTCGCCGTCCGCACCGCGGACGGGGCAGCTCATGCCCACGGCGCGCTCCTGGACGAATTCGCCGCGGCGCAAGAGCCGGGGCTGCGGCTGCTCCTTCCGGCCGCGGACGGCCTCGAGGCGGTCCTGGCTCAGTCGCTGGGGACGTGGAAGGCAGACGGCTCGGTCGTCCTGGTGCACCCCGACGTCGAGGTCACAGGCAAGCTGCGCGCTTCCGAGCGCATCAGCGGGAACTAAGCCGCGGGCCCGGCGGGCCGGGAACTAAGCCGCGGGGCCGGGCAGTTCCGGATCCTCGACTGCCTCCCGCGCGGCCGTCTCGGAAACGAGGGGACGAGGCTGGGCGTGCGGGTGGCGTTCGATGATCTCGTGGTCGTGCGAGAACGTCGGCTCCGCATCGAGTTCCTGGTTGAACACCAGGAAGCGGTAGGCAAAGAACCTGACGACGGTGGCGACCAGGATGCCGACCACCCCGGCCAGGAAGAGCATGTTCTTGTCCGTGACCCCCATGCCGTATTTCGCAAGGGCGGTGAGGCCGGTGGAGATGCCGATTCCGATCCCGTTGATGATGACGAACATCACGAACTCGCGCAGCACATTGGCCTGCCGGCGGTGCCGGAACGTCCAGAAACGGTTCGCAATCCACGAGAACACCGTCGCCACAGTCGCCCCGAAAAAGCGGGCCTTGGCCTCGCTGTCGGTCATGGGACCGTGCATCAGGTAGAAGGTGAGCCCGTTGTCAATGACGAACGCGACGCCGCCAACGGCGCCGAACTTGGCCACTTCGCGCCAGAAGAGCGAGGCGAGCCCGCGCATGCGCTCGGTAAGTGTAGTAATCATGACCCTCCGTGGCCGTTTGGAACTGTGGCCATTTGGGGCCAAACGCCCATTTTAGCGCCGTTTCCCGGGAGTTCACCCGCGGGCGGCGGTGAGATGGCCCGCTGCGAACCCGGCTGCGCACGCCGCCAGGGCGGTCCCGGAACCGCCGTCAGGGCGCTTTGCGCGCGCCCGCCAGGCCGAAAAGCCGGGTTCCCGTGAGGTTTTCGGTAGGCTGGGACTTGTGACTTTTCCTGTAATCGGCGTTGTTGGCGGCGGCCAACTTGCCCGCATGATGGCCCCCGCCGCCACCGCCCTGGGCTTTGAGCTCCGTGTTCTCGCCGAAGGCGAGGACGTCTCTGCCGTCGCTGCCGTGGCCAACGCCCCGGTCGGTGACTACAAGGACCTTGACCACCTGCTCGAGTTCTCCCGCGGCCTGGACGTGCTCACCTTCGACCACGAGCATGTCCCCACGGCGCACCTGCGGTCCTTGATCGACGCCGGGGTGAACGTCCATCCCGGCCCGGACGCCCTCGTTAACGCCCAGGACAAACTTGTGATGCGCGCCGCGATCGACCGGCTGGAGCTTCCCAATCCCCGCTGGGCTGCCGTCGCCAGTGTCGCGGACCTCGTCGCCTTCGGTGAAGAGACAGGCTGGCCGGTGGTGCTGAAGATGCCCCGCGGCGGCTACGACGGCAAAGGCGTGCGGATCGTGGCCTCGGCCGGGGACGCGGCCGACTCAGCCGAATGGTTCGAGGCCATGTCCCCCCTGCTGGCCGAGGCCAAAGTGGAATTCAGCCGCGAACTTTCGGCCATGGTTGCCCGGACCCCGGACGGTGAATCACGGGCCTGGCCGGTGGTGCACACCATCCAGGTGGACGGGGTGTGCGACGAAGTGATTGCCCCCGCCTTGGACATCCCCTTCGACGTCGCCGTGGCCGCGGAGAACGCCGCCGTCCGGATCGCCAACGAGCTCGGCGTTACCGGCGTAATGGCCGTCGAGCTCTTCGAAACCCCGGGCGTCGGCGCGGGATTCCTGATCAATGAACTTGCCATGCGCCCGCACAACACCGGTCACTGGACCCAGGACGGCTCGGTGACGAGCCAGTTCGAACAGCACCTGCGGGCCATCCTGAACCTGCCGCTGGGCGCCACGGACCTGCTGGGGCCCGTCGTGGTGATGAAGAATTTCCTCGGCGGAGCCAACCAGGACCTCTATTCCGCCTACCCCGCCGCCCTTGCCAGCGAGCCGGCGGCGAAGGTGCACTGCTACGGCAAAGCCGTCCGGCCCGGCCGGAAGATCGGCCACGTCAACCTCGTCGGAACCTCCGCGGCGGACGTCGATTCCGTGCGTCAGCGGGCCACCACTGTGGCCGACATCATCCGGAACGGCCGGGCCCAGGCCGGCGCGACGCCGACAACCTCCGAGGAGACCGCATGAGCACCACGCCCGAAAACACAGGAAGTCCCGTGGCCGGCACCGGTTCGGACACCCCGATCGTCGGCCTCGTTATGGGCTCGGACTCTGACTGGCCGGTCATGGAAGCGGCCGCTGAAGCCCTCGCGGAGTTCGGAATCCCGTTTGAGGCGGACGTCGTCTCCGCCCACCGGATGCCCACGGAGATGATCCGCTACGGCCAGACCGCCCACGAGCGCGGCCTTCGCCTCATCATCGCCGGCGCCGGCGGCGCGGCACATCTTCCCGGTATGCTCGCCTCGGTCACGCCGCTGCCGGTGATCGGCGTCCCCGTTCCCCTGAAGACCCTGGACGGCATGGATTCGCTGCTGTCCATCGTCCAGATGCCCGCCGGTGTGCCGGTCGCCACCGTCTCGATCGGCGGAGCGCGCAACGCCGGCCTCCTGGCCGTGCGGATGCTGGCCTCCGGCACCGATGAACTCGCGGTCCAGCTGCGGGCGGACCTCCTGGACTTCGCCCAGGAACTCAATGATGTCGCCACCCGGAAGGGTGCCAGCTTGCGGCACAAGGTCAGCGAAGTGTTCGCCGACGGCAACGTCACCACGCGGGGCAGCCGTTAGGCGTCCCGGCATGAGCAACCGTTACGCCCCCACGCGCCGCCCCGTCAGTCCCGGGCAGGCAGGCCAGACACCGGGCGACCCCATGAGGTACCCCTCCGGCGCGCCGGCCCGGGTGCTGACCAAACGGGCGTTCACGCTGATCCTTATGACGCTGCTGGTTCCCGGCAGCGCGCAGATCGTTGCCGGCCGGCGGAGGCTGGGACGGGCTGCCCTGCGGGTGACCTTCACTGTCTGGACACTGGCCCTGCTCGGGGTGCTGCTCCTGTTCGTGTCCCGCTCCACGCTGATCAACCTCCTCGCCGGTCCGGTCCCCTCGTTCCTGCTGGTGATCGGCCTCGCGCTGCTGGCGATCGGCTGGGCCGGGCTGTTCCTGAACACGCTGCGGCTGATCCGGCCGCGGCTGCTCGCCCCCGGGCTGCGTCCGGTGGTGGTGCTGACCCTGGTGCTGGCCATGATCCTCAGCAGCGGTTCGCTGGGTTACGCGGCCTACCTCCTCAACGTCAGCCGCGACGCCATCGGCAGTATCTTCTCCGGTTCAGGACCCACCCTCGAGCCCTCCGACGGGCGGTACAACTTCCTGATGATGGGCGGCGACGCCGGTGCCGACCGCACGGGCCGCCGGCCGGACAGCCTCTCGGTGATCAGCGTGGATGCCAAGACCGGCGGCACGGCGATCATCTCCGTCCCCCGCAACCTCCAGAACGCCCAGTTCAGCGCGGAATCCCCCATGCGCAAGGTGTACCCGGACGGTTACAACTGCGGCGACGAGTGCCTCATCAACGCGATCAATACCGAGGTCACCAACAAGCATAAGGACCTCTATCCCGGCGTTGCCGACCCCGGAGCGCAGGCAACCCTCGAGGCCGTGTCCGGAACACTGGGCATCAAGGTCCAGGCCTACGTCCTGGTGGACATGGACGGTTTTTCCAAGCTCATCGATGCCATGGGCGGCATCCGGATCAAGGCCGGCGGCTGGGTCCCCATCAGCGGCCCCGTGGTGGACGAGGCCCACGGCATCCACGGCATGCCGACCGGATGGATTCACGCGGGCGAGCAGAAGCTCGACGGCTTCCATGCCCTCTGGTACGGCCGGTCCCGGGAATTCGTGGACGACTACGCCCGCATCCAGCGCCAGCAGTGCGTCCAGCAGGCGATGCTGAAGCAACTCGACCCGGCAACCCTGCTGGCCAAGTTCGAGGACATCGCCAAGGCCGGCACCAAAGTGGTCGAATCGAACATCTCCTCCGGGCAACTGGGCAGCTTCGTTGACCTGGCCATGAAGGCCAAGGGCCAGGACGTCAGCCGCCTGACCATCGGTCCGCCGGACTTCGACGCGGCCTTCTCCACCACCCCGGACTTCGACGTCATCCACGCCCGGGTCGCGAAACTGCTGGCCGGCAAGTCGGCCGGCGCCGCCGAGGACACCGTGAGGCAGCCCGGAACGGCCGCCGGGCGGCTCTCCGCGGCCGGCCCGCTGTCCACCGGGGCCGCGCCGGCCACCCAGCCGTCGCCCTCGCCGTCGTCGTCGGACTTCACCCCGGTGACCACCACCCCGGACGGCAGGCCGATCACCGAAGAGATGCTGAACCAGTTCAAGCGCGACGGCGACGAACAGTCCATCCGCGACCTTGTCGCCACCAACGGCCAGTGCGCCCCGCTCTGAGGACGGAGCGGGCCGCGGCCAGCCGCCTCGGGCTCGCCGGAGCAGGCCAGACTGACCACCATTCATTGACCAGACAGGGACCAGGCCATGTACGAACTTGAGAACGTCCTCCGGCCCTATGCATGGGGCTCCCCGACGGCCATCGCCGAACTGCTCGGCCGGCCGGCCTCCGGCGGCCCCGAGGCGGAACTCTGGATCGGCGCCCACCCGGACTCCCCGTCCGTGGCCCTGACCCCGGCGGGCGGCGGCGCGGGACGCCATACGCCCGACAGCCACGACGGCGGCCGGCTGGCGCTGGACGCCCTGATCGCCGAGGATCCGGACCATTACCTCGGGAGCGCCAGCGTGGCCGAATTCGGTCCTCGCCTGCCGTTCCTGCTCAAGGTCCTCGCGGCCGAGACGCCCCTGTCCCTGCAGGTGCACCCCACCATGGCCCAGGCCCGGGAGGGCTTCGCGCGCGAGGAAGCCGCCGGCGTGGACCCCGCCGCCCCGGAACGCAACTACAAGGACGCCTTCCACAAACCGGAGATGATCCTCGCGCTGACCCCGTTCGAGGCGCTCTGCGGTTTCCGGCGGCCGGCGGATTCCCGGGCGGTCTTCCTGCACCTGGCGGCGTGTTTCGACCTCGCCGGGCTGGAATTGCCGCCGCTTGTTCCCTTGCTGCTCGGGGACCTGGCACAGCCGGACGAGTCCGCGGCGCTCCGCACCGCCTTTGAGCGGCTCATCGCCGGCGGCGAGGACGTCTCGCTCGCCACCGCGGCGATCGTGGCTGCCCTCGTCTCCGGTGCCCCCATGGGATCGCACGTGTCCGAGCTGACCACGGTGGTGAACCTCAACCACGACTACCCGGGAGATCCGGGTGTCCTGATTTCGCTGCTGCTCAACCGGATCTCGCTCGCGCCCGGTGAGGCCGTCTACCTGCCGGCGGGCAACGTCCACGCCTACCTGCACGGCCTCGGGATCGAAGTCATGGCGTCCTCGGACAACGTGCTCCGCGGCGGACTCACGCCGAAATTCGTCGACGTGCCGGAACTGCTCAAGACCGTGGCATTCGAGGCCGTCGCCGTACCGATGCTGCCGGTCGGGACCACCATGCTGGGCCAGGAACTCTTCCGGCCACCGTTCCGTGAGTTCCAGCTCCAGCGCATTGAACTTGCCCCCGGGGCGGAGCCTGTCCCGCTGGCGCAGTCCGGCGCCGCCGTCGTGATTGTCACGGGCGGCTCCGTCCGCCTGGACTCCCCGAAGGGTGAGCTGCGCCTGGACCGTGGCGCCAGCGCGTTTCTTCCCGCCGCCGAGGCTCCGGTCAATGTCCACGCCGTCTCCGGTGCCGCCGGCACCGCCCTGGCATTTGCCGTCACCACCGCATTGGAAGCCTGACACCATGGAGTATTTCCTGCAAAGCCCGCAGTGGGCGCAGTTCCAGCGTGCGCTGGGACGCACGGTCCACGAACAGACCGGCCCCGGATGGCGCTTCCTCGCGATCGAGGAGACCAATCCGGCGGGCAAACTGCTGTACTCCCCCTACGGTCCGGTCGCCGATTCACTGGCGGCCTTCGATGCCGCGCTGGCGGCGCTGACGGACCTCGCCCGGACCAGCGGGGCCGTGTTTGTCCGGATTGAGCCGGTCACCGCGGGGTTCACTGCCGCCGAGGCCGACGCGGTCCTCCGCAGCCGCGGCCTGCAGCCGGCCCCGGTCAGCCAGCAGCCGGAGCTCAGCTGGATTGTTGACATCGACCGGGACTTCAAAGAGGTCCTGGCGGACATGAAGCCGGCCAACCGGAACCTCTTCCGCAACATCCACAAGAAGGGCGTGACGTTCCGCTCCAGCCAGGATCCCGCGGAAATCTCGATCCTGCTGGACTTCCTGCACATGACGGCCGCCCGCAACGGCTTCAAGCCGCAAACCGACGGGTACCTGAGCCAGGTGGCCCGCTCGCTCATGCCGGCCGGCGCGGCGACCCTGTTCATTGCCGAGCTCGAGGGCCACCCCATCGCGGCCGCCCTGGCCTACGATTCGGCCGACACGCGCACCTACGCCCATGCCGCCCTGGACGACACGCACCGCAAGCTCAGCGCAGGCATTCCCCTGCTGGTGACCCTGATCGCGGATGCCAAGGCGAAGGGTCTCAAGCACGTGGACCTGTGGGGTGTGGCCCCCGCCGGCCAGCCGGACCATCAGTGGGCCGGATTCACGGCGTTCAAGAAGTCGTTCGGCGGACGCGAGATCGCCTACCCGGGAACCTGGGACCTGCCGGTCCGGAAGGTGCGTTACGGCAGCTACCAGCTGGCGCGCAAGGGCGCCCAGCTCGCCCGGAAGCTGCGTGCCGGGTCCAAGGCCCCTGCCGGCCGCTAACCTGAAGGCGGCCAGCCGGCAGGCCGCCAGCCGGCAGGCCGCTAACCGGCAGGCCGCTAACCGGCAGGCCGCTAACCGGCCGCGGTAATGGCGTGCCGCTGGGCATCGAAGGCGCTGGCCACCATCTGCTCCACCGAGTGCCGCATCTTCCAGTTCAGGTCGCGGGCCGCCAGCGTGCCGTCGGCCACGATCCGGGCCGGATCCCCTGTCCGGCGCGGTCCGATCTCGGGTTCGAAGTCGATTCCCGTGACCTTGGCCATCGCGGTCATGATCTGTCGGACGGACAGCCCGTCACCGGATCCGAGGTTGTACACGCGCTCCAGCGGCCGGCCCGCGGCGAGGGCCTGGGCGGCCGCCACATGCGAGGTGGCCAGGTCGGCCACGTGCACGTAGTCGCGGACACAGGTTCCGTCCGGGGTGTTGTAGTCGATGCCGTTGATGCGCGGGGTCTCGCCTGCCGTGAGGGCCCGCAGCACAATCGGGAAAAGGTTGTGGGGGCTTGTGTCGTAGAGCTCCGGCGCGCCCGAGCCGACCACGTTGAAGTACCGCAACGACGTGTGCTTCAGGCCCCGCGCCCCTCCCTGGTCCCGGATCAGCCATTCGCCGATGAGTTTGCTCTCGCCGTAGGGTGACTCCGGGTTGGTGGGCGTGTCCTCGGTGACGACGTCGTCCGTGGGGGTGCCGTAGGTGGCCGCGGAGGAGGAAAAGACCAGGTTGTCCACGCCGGTGAGCTCCATGGCCTTCAGCAGCTCCGCGGTCCCCGTGACGTTCTGTTCGTAGGTCAGCAGCGGCTCTTGGACGGAAATCCCGGCGTATTTGAACCCGGCCAGGTGGATCACGCCGGTCACCGCGTGGTTCCGCAGCGTGTGAGCGACGAGGTCGGCGTCGAGGATGCTGCCCTGGACGAACGGCACATCCGCCGGCACAAACTCACGGTGCCCGCTCGAGAGGGAGTCAATCACCACCGGCCGGATCCGGGCGCCCCGCAAAGCCGAGACCACGTGAGAACCGATATAACCTGCACCGCCAGTTACGAGCCACGTCATGGTTCCACTTTATCCAGTCCGCATCCAGTCCGCCGGGCCTGGTGCCGAAATCCGCGACTATGACGGCGAATCCCGGGGCCGCTGATGCGGCCCCGGGATTCGTGCTGTCCAGTATTGCTGCCAGGTCCTGCTGCCCTGTCCTGCTGCCGGTTGCGGCGAGCGAGGTTGCAGCGCAGCCCTGCCGGGCGGGTGCTAGCTCTTGCGGGCGTAGCCTTCCCACTTGCTCGCCTGGTGCTCGCCCTCGACAAAGCGGATGGTGCCGGACTTGGAGCGCATCACGATTGACTGGGTAAGGACCTTGTCCTTGGAGTAGCGCACGCCCCGGAGGAGGTCGCCGTCGGTGATGCCGGTGGCGGCGAAGTAGCAGTTGTCGCTGGAGACGAGGTCGTTGGTCGAGAGCACCCGCTCAAGGTCGTGGCCGGCGTCGATTGCTTTCTGCTTCTCATCGTCACTCGTGGGCCACAGCCGGCCCTGGATGACGCCGCCGAGGGACTTGATGGCACAGGCCGACACGATGCCTTCCGGCGTTCCGCCGATGCCCATCAGGGCGTCGACGCCGGTGCCGGAGCGGGCCGCGGCAATCGCGCCTGCGACGTCGCCGTCCATGATGAACTTGGTGCGCGCACCGGCCTCGCGGATTTCCTCCACGAGCCCGCGGTGGCGGTCCCGGTCCAGGATCATGACGTTGAGCTGGTTGACCTTGACGCCCTTGGCCTTCGCGATGAGGTGCAGGTTCTGCTTGACCGGCAGGCGCAGGTCCACCATGTCGGCCGCTTCCGGGCCGGTGACCAGCTTCTCCATGTAGAACACGGCGGAGGGGTCGAACATGGAACCGCGCTCAGCGACGGCCAGGACGGCCAGGGCGTTGTTGATGCCGAGGGCGGCCAGACGGGTTCCGTCGATCGGGTCGACGGCGACGTCGCACTCGGGGCCGGTGCCGTCGCCGACGTTCTCCCCGTTGAAGAGCATCGGCGCTTCATCCTTCTCGCCCTCGCCGATGACCACCACGCCGTTGAAGTGGACGGTCTGCAGGAACGAACGCATGGCGTCCACGGCGGCGCCGTCGGCCTTGTTCTTGTCCCCGAAGCCCACCCAGTGGCCGCCGGCGATGGCCGCGGCCTCAGTGACGCGGACCAGTTCCAGAGCGAGGTTGCGGTCTGGCTCGTCGATCCCGACGGCGAGCGAGGGGGAAAGCGTGGAGTACTTCTGGGACATGGGCGCTGGTGTCACGTGAACCTCATCTTCGAGTGGCGGTCGTTGAACCCGTACGGCAGGATCGATCCGTCGCGGTGAATCGTCTGATACTGATCATAGTCGTGGCGGCCTCGCTAGGGCATGGGATGACCCGCACGTGACGTGCACCCCTTCCGGGCGACCGCTGCGCCGCGAATGTGAGATCGGCCCTCACATGGGCGACTATAGAGGGGTGAGTGAATTGCAGGAGACCTCCCCCGCCGCCCCCGGCTCGCCGGCTGGCAGCGCCCCCGCGACAGGCCCGGACACGTCCGGACAGCCCGCGGTCCGGCCCGTCATCGCCGCCGCGGCGGCCAAACGCGCCAACGCCTCGGTGATGGGCATGCTCATCGCCCTGGTGGTGAGCATCGCCGCGTTCCTGCCGATCGTCCTCATGAACCCGGCGCCCAAGACAGACGGATACCGGCCAAACATCGACGTCAGCGCCACCGCGCAGAACGCGGCCGGTGTGGCGGGATTCACACCCGTGGCGGCCGACACCGGCGACACATTCCATGCCAACTACGCCCGCTGGGAGTCCGGCGCCGGCAGCGGCGTCCCCGCCTGGGAGGTCGGTTACCTGACGCCCAAGGAATCCTTCATCGCCCTGGTGCAGACCCGCCAGGCCAACCCCACCTGGCTCCTGCAGCAGACCAAGAGCGCGCCCGTGACGGGCACCCGGAACGCCGGCGGCCGGGACTGGGAACTGCACGACGCCGGCAAGGGCGAGAAATCCATGGTGCTGACCGACCGCGGCACCACCGTGATCCTGTCCGGATCCGCGACGCTGGATGAGTTCTCCTCCCTGGCTGCGGCCGTGGTGAAGTCGCTTGAGACCAATCCGCCTGCGGGCGCTCCGGCCACCACTCCAAGCGCAACAGTTTCTCCTTCGGCGGCACCGAAGCAGTAAAGTCGGGGGCGTGGCCACCTATCTAACCCCTGCACTTGCCTGGCGTCGTCTCCGCGAAGGCAACGACCGATTTGTCTCCGGCGCGTCCTCGCACCCCAACCAGGATGCATCGCGGCGCTCGTCGCTCGTGGAGAACCAGCATCCGTTCGCCGTGATCTTCGGCTGCTCCGACTCCCGGCTCGCGGCCGAGATCATCTTCGACCTCGGCCTCGGCGACGCGTTCGTCGTGCGGACCGCGGGCCAGGTGATTGACGACGCCGTGCTCGGCTCGCTGGAATACAGCGTCAGCGTCCTCGGCGTCCCGCTGATCGTGGTTCTGGGTCACGACCGCTGCGGCGCCGTCACCGCGACCAAGACCGCCGTTGAAACCGGCCAGATGCCGGTCGGATTCATGAGAAGCCTGGTCGAGCGCATCACCCCGTCCGTGCTGACGTCACTCCGTAACAATCAGGAGGACGTCAACGACATGGTGGTCGAGAACGTCAAGCAGACTTCGCAGCGCCTCGTGGACAGCTCCCGTGTGATTTCGGACGCAGTCGAGAGCGGCCGCGCCGCGGTGATCGGCCTGGCCTACAGCCTGGCCGACGGCAAGGCCGACCTTGTTTCCGGAATCGGCGAGCTTTAGGACCGGGGTCCCCGGCGTGACTGTCATGCCGGGGGCCGTTCACGGTTTTCGATGGGACGCCCACTCCCAATAAGCTAGCCCCATGACTTCCACAGATGAGTTGAACACCAAAGAGTTCCGCATTGAACACGACACGATGGGCGAAGTCCGCGTTCCCGTGAACGCCCTGTACCGCGCACAGACGCAGCGGGCAGTCGAGAACTTCCCGATCTCCGGCAAGACGCTGGAGCGCGCCCACATCGAAGCCCTGGCCCGGGTCAAGAAGGCCGCCGCCCAGGCCAACGCCGAACTGGGGGTGCTCGATGGCGAGCTTGCCCAGGCGATCGCCGACGCGGCCGACCAGGTGGCGGCAGGCAAGTTCGACGGCGACTTCCCGATTGACGTCTTCCAGACCGGGTCCGGCACGTCGTCGAACATGAACACCAACGAGGTCATCGCCGAGCTCGCCTCGCGTGCCCTCAAGTCCGCCGGGAGCGACAAGGTTGTCCACCCGAACGACCACGTCAACGCCTCGCAGTCCTCCAACGACGTCTTCCCCACCTCGGTGCACGTGGCTGCCACGTCCGCGCTGATCAATGACCTGATCCCGGCCCTGGGCTACCTGGCAGAGTCCCTGGAGCGCAAGGCCGTCGAATTCAAGGACGTCGTGAAGTCCGGCCGCACGCACCTCATGGACGCCACCCCGGTCACGCTGGGCCAGGAGTTCGGCGGCTACGCCGCGCAGGTCCGCTACGGCATCGAGCGCATCAACGCCTCCCTCCCCCGCGTCGCGGAGGTGCCGCTGGGCGGCACCGCCGTGGGCACCGGCATCAACACCCCGGCCGGATTCCCGGAGCGCGTCATCGAACTCCTCGCCGCCGACACCGGGCTGCCCCTGACCGAGGCGCGCGACCACTTCGAGGCCCAGGCCAACCGCGACGGCCTCATCGAGGCGTCCAGCCAGCTGCGGAACATTGCGATCTCCTTCATGAAGATCAACAACGACCTCCGCTGGATGGGCTCCGGCCCCAACACCGGTCTCGGCGAAATCGCCATCCCGGACCTGCAGCCGGGCTCCTCGATCATGCCCGGCAAGGTCAACCCCGTGATCTGCGAAGCGTCCATCATGGTCTGCGCCCAGGTGATCGGCAACGACACCGCCATCGCATGGTCCGGCACCAACGGCGCCTTCGAACTGAACGTCGGCATCCCGGTCATGGCCGCCAACCTCCTGGAATCCGTGCGGCTGCTGGCCAACACCAGCCGCGTCATGGCCGACAAGATGATTGACGGCATTACCGCCAACGTGGAGCGCGCCCGCTTCCTCGCCGAGGCCTCGCCGTCGATCGTCACCCCGCTGAACAAGTTCATCGGCTACGAGAATGCCGCCAAGATCGCCAAGAAGGCAGTCGCCGAGGGCCTGACCATCCGCGAGACGGTGGTCTCCATGGGCTTCCTCGAGCGCGGCGAACTGACCGAGGAGCAGCTGGACACCGCCCTGGACGTCATGTCCATGACGCGTCCGCCGCACAAGGCCTAGTCCGCCAAGCCCCCGCGGCCGGTGTCCTTCCTTCGAAGGGCGCCGGCCGCGTTCGTGTCAGGCCTAGGCGCCGCCTCCTTCGCCGCGCGCGTCCCCTCCGGCGGCCGCGCGTTCCTCGGGGGTGTAGGCGGCCGCCGCCGAGGCCTCTGCCATGCTGGCGCCGCCCATCCGCGCCTCCCGCAGCCGGCGGGTCTTGGCGGACTGGACGGAAAAGGCGGCGTCGACGTTTCCGGCGGCGTAGGTCAGCGCGTCTTCGGCACGGATCCCCAGTCCGCCGGCCGTCAACACAGCGTCCTGGTTGGCGCCCAGGTACGTGAACTGCCAGCCCCACTGGCTCTGCTGCCGCTGGACCAGAGCCTTGACCAGATCCCCGGTGGCCTCGCGCGAGGAGTTCTCGTGCCCGTCCGTCAGCACCGCCACGAGAACGGTGCCGGGCCGCTGGTCCTCCGGGAGTGCCGCGAGTTCCGTGCCCGCCTCGCCGATCAGCCGGACCATGGCGTCGTGGAGGGCCGTGCTTCCCCGGGGCTGCAGGTCCAGGGCCGGCACGTCCTGGATGTCGACCGCGGCGTAAACGCGCTCGTAGGTGTCGTCGAACTGCGCCAGCGAGAGCCTGCACCGGCCGGCGACGGCCTGCTGCTCACGGACGAAGGCCGCGAATCCGCCCACGGTGTCATCGGCGATGGAGCTCATGGAACCGGAACGGTCCAGGAGGACATACACGTGTGTCAGGGCTGAATCGGTCATGCTTTCCCCATTTCCGGCCCGGACCGCTCCGGACCATCTGTTGCCAGCAGAAGGGCTGGACAAAAGGAGGCTACGGCCGGGGAGCGACAATATTTCCGCCAGCAGCCGCCACCGGCCGCCGGCAGTCGAGGGCATCTTCTTTTGCACTAATCATAATTAAGTGCAAAAATACACTTTATGGAACAGAGTGCAATTAATCCGGGGGGCCTCCGCGAGCGCAAACGGGCCGCGACGCGCGCGGCCATCACCGCCGTCGCGCGTTCCCTGACCGCCGAGCGGGGCCTCAACGGCTACACCGTGGAGGAGGTCTGCGAGCAGGCCGGCATTTCCCGCCGCACGTTCTTCAACTACTTCCCCGCCAAGGAAGACGCGATCCTCGGCCACGTCGACGACGACTTTCCCCAAGAGGCGGTTGAACGCTTCATGGCCGGTGGCGCAGACTCGCCCGCCGGGGAAATCTCGGCCTCGCTGCTGTCCGATCTAGTGCGGCTGTCGCTGGACCTGGCCGAAAGGATGAGCGGCTCCGAGGAGGAGACCCGCCAGCTGATCGGGGTGATCAAGAAGGAACCCCAGCTGATGCTCCGGATCATCGGCGCCACGGAGGAACGCGAGGCGGAGTTCGCCCGGATGCTGGCGGCCAGGGAAGGCGTCCCGGCCGGCCATCCCGTGGTCCGCATGGCTGTGGTCCTGCTCGGAAACATCGCCCGCAGGACCAGCGCCGATTACTTCTCCGAAGGCAATGCTCGCCCGTACAAGGAATTGCTGCTGGAGAACGTTGCCGCCGCCCGCACGCTCTTCTCCCTGCCGTTCGATCCGGCCCAGGCCGGCGGGCCCCCGGCCGCCGAGTCCAAGCCCACCGAGTCCAATTCCACCGAGTCCAATTCCTCCCCGTCCGACCCTTCCGAAGGAGCGCAATGAGCGCCGCCGTCAGCACCAAGCCAGCAGCCGAGCCGCTGCTGCTGACCCAGAAACGCATCTGGATCATCTTCTCCGCCCTTATCGCGGGCATGCTGCTCTCCAGCCTGGACCAGACCATCGTGTCCACCGCCATGCCCACCATCGTCGGCAAACTCGGCGGCGTCGAGCACCAGGCCTGGATCACCACGGCCTACCTGCTGGCCACCACCATCGTGATGCCGATCTACGGAAAATTCGGCGACATCCTGGGACGCCGCAACCTGTTCCTCGTGGCCATCGGGCTCTTCACCCTCGCCTCCGTCGGCTGCGCCCTCGCCACGGACTTCTGGGGCTTCGTGATCTTCCGCGCCGTCCAGGGCCTGGGCGGCGGCGGCCTGATGATCCTGTCCCAGGCCATCATCGCCGACATCGTTCCGGCCAAGGAACGCGGCAAATACATGGGACCGCTGGGGGCAATCTTCGGCCTCTCCGCCGTCGCCGGACCTTTGCTGGGCGGTTTCTTCGTGGACCACCTGACCTGGGAATGGGCGTTCTACATCAACATCCCGATCGGCATCGCCGCCTTCACCATTGCCTGGTTCACCCTGACGCTGCCGAACAAGAAGGCCGAGAAGCGCATCGACATCCTGGGCGTGCTCTTGCTCTCCGCCGCCACCACCTGCCTGATCTTCTTCACCGACTTCGGCGGCAAGAAGGACGAGGGCTGGGATTCCCCATTGACCTGGACCTTCGGCGCCGGGCTGGTGATCGCTGCCGCCGCCTTCGTCATGGTGGAGCGCCGGGCCGAGGACCCCATCATTCCCCTGAGCCTGTTCAAGAACCGCATCTTCGTGAACTCCACGGCCATTGGCTTTACCCTGGGCCTGGGCATGTTCGCCGCAATCGCCTTCGTTCCCACCTTCCTGCAGATGTCCTCCGGGACCTCCGCCGCGGAATCCGGGCTGCTGATGCTGCCCATGATGGTGGGGCTCATGGGCATGGCCATCCTCTCCGGCATCCGGATCTCCAAGACCGGCAAGTACAAGATGTTCCCGATCCTCGGGGCGACCCTGACCATCGCGGCCATGCTGTGGCTGACCACGCTCACCGCCGCCACCCCCATCTGGGTCATCTGCGTACAGCTGTTCATCTTCGGCGCCGGCCTCGGCTCGATCATGCAGGTGATCGTCCTGGTGGTGCAGAACTCCGTGCCGGCGGACCAGATCGGCACGGCGACCAGCACCAACAACTACTTCCGCGAGGTCGGCGCATCCCTCGGCGTCGCCGTATTCGGCTCCATCTTCACCACCCGGCTTGCCGAATCCCTCACCAAGGCCTTCACCGGCGCCGGGGCGTCGGCCCAGCAGGCCTCGCAGTCCACCCGGACGATGGACCCGCAGACGCTCAGCCAGCTGCCCGCTCAGCTGAAGGACGCGATCGTCAACGCCTACGCGGATTCGCTGGCGCCCGTCTTCTGGTACCTGTTGCCGTTCCTGGGCATCGCGCTGATCCTGGCCATTACCCTCAAGCAGATCCCGCTCTCGGACACCGCCGGAATGGTGGCCCGCGGAGAGGCGGTCGGCGGCGAGGAAGCCGAGCGGCTGGAGGCGGAACGGACCGCTGCCCGCCTCGGTGCCACGGACAGCGCGGACCACAAGGACCCCGCCGGGGCGGACGGGTCTGCCGGAAGCGGGAACGACGGCGAACTCACCCGCTCACGCTGCTGACCTTCGGGACTCGGGACTCAGCCGCTGGCCACTGACGCCAGGGGCGCCGCAATCGTTGGGGGTGCGGCGCCCCTGGCTGCGTTCCGGTACAGGTCAGCTCCAGTAGTGGACTTCACCGGCCGGGTCACTGGCCCGGCGGATCATCTCCAGGTGTCCAGGCATGAGTTCCGGGAAGTCCCCCGGCCGGAACCAGCCGACGTCGAGGGATTCGTCGTCGTTGACGCGGGCCTCTCCCGAAACGAAACGGCAGCGGAACACCAAGGTCAGGAAATGGCACACGTCGCCGTTGGGATAGCGGGTGGGACCGACGGCGTCTACCGAGACGAGCCGCTCGGCAACGGCAACCACGCCGGTCTCTTCGAGGACTTCGCGCAGCAGGCCCGGCGCGGGCTCCTCGCCAGGTTCGAGGATTCCCGTGATGAGACCCCATTGCCCGTTGTCGGCCCGCTGGCCAAGCAGCACCCGGCCGTCGTCGTCGAACACCACTCCCCTGACTCCCGGGAGCCAGAGGGCTTCGTGTCCGATCTTCTCGCGCAGTCTCAGGATGAATTCCGGGGTGGCCATGACGCCAGCCTAACCGGCCGGTATCAGCACCATGGCGGCCGCGGTGCCGGCCAGCATGAATGGCCCGAAGGGAATGGCCGACTGCAGCGTGCCCCGCCGCGCGGCAAGCAACCCGAGGCTCCAGAGCCCGCCGAGCAGGAACGCGGCAAAGGTCCCAGCAAAGACGTGCCCCCAGCCCAGGAAACCCAGGTACATTCCCAGGACACCGGCCAGTTTCACGTCGCCGAAGCCCATGCCCGGCGGATACACCGCATGCAGCACGAAATAGAAGAGCCAGAGGACTGCCCCGCCGGCAAGGACGCGCAGCCCCGGAACGCCGAACAGCCCGGCATCCGGCAGGCCCGCAACTGCGGGGCCGAGCGGAAACAGCTGGCTGGCGGCCGCCCCCAGGAGAAGAACGCCGGCCACCGCATAGGACGGAAAAACGATCCGGTCCGGCAGCAGGTGGTGCCGGACATCGATCACGGTGAGCCGAACGGCCATGAGGGCAAAGTAGGCGCACGCGGCCAGGACGAGCCAGAAGGCCAGCGGGTTGGCGGCGCCCAGGGTGCCGAGTCGTTGGATCACTCTCGGATGCTACTGGATATTCATCCGGCCCGTGGGCGCCCGCGCGTAAACTGTGGATATGGCGGCATGGGACAGCAGGAACGGGCGCGGGCCGCTCGCGCCACGCGGCCCGGCGAATCCGGCTGCGGCCTTCCGGCATCTGTGCCGGTCCTCACCCTGGAAGTGGCAGTCGCTGAGGTTCGAGTACCTGGACCGGCCCCTCACCGGCTCCGAGAGCTCCGCGCCGGCTGCCCCCGATGACCTCGTCAGGGCGTGGCTGCGCAGGCCCGGCGCCCTGCGGCTGGAGACAGCCGGCGGCCTGGTGATCGGCAGCACCACCGGCATCAACGATTCACGCGGCGGCTTGTATGTCAGTTCCACAAGGAAGACCTGGCTCCTGCCGCCGAACCTGGTCACCCCGGTGTACGACGACGACGGGCTGGTGCGCCGCCGGCCGGAGGCAGCCTACGGCGAGCCGTCCTTCGGAAACGGCCGGTTCGCCGCCGCCCTGGACCCGGTGGAGCTCGCAGGGAACTCCCCCGTCCCGCTGGAGTTCCCCAACGCCAACGCCGTGGAGCTTGGTGCCATCACGGACGTTGACCACGAGGGCCGGCCCGCCCTGGAAACCACGGTCAGCCCGAACCCCTCGTACCGTCCCGCCGATCCCTCGGCCCCGCTCTGCCGGCCCGGGCGCACGCTGCTGAGGATCGACGTCGGCACCGGTGTCTGCGTTGCAAGTCGCTGGCTGGACGGCCCTGCCGGCGACGGGCCGGGCTACGGGCACTGGCTCAGGATCGTGGGCGTGGACGAGTACATGCTCGATGATCTGTTCCTGGCCGAATCCATGAACCTCACAGACGTCCGCCGCCACATCAGCTGGGACGTCCCGGCGGAGTAGCCGGCCGGGCGGCGCCACGGTGTGACCGGCGTCCGGCGGCCCGGGCCACAGCGGTGTGACTGGCACCGACCGGCCCGCACCGCTAGGCTTCCCCGATGACTGATCCAGCCGACTATTGGCCCCCTTTCGGCCTCACCCTGAGCACGCCGCGCCTCGAGCTGCGCCCCATCCGGGACGGGGACATTCCGGCTGCTGTCGAGGCCGCCCTTAGCGGCGTGCACGAGCCGGGCCGGAACCCGTTCAGCAACCCGTGGACCGAAGCCCCGCCCAGCGAGCTAGGAACCAACATGGCGCAGTGGTACTGGCGGTGCCGTGGCGGCATGAGCCCCCAGGATTGGACTCTTCTGCTCGGCATCTGGCACGAGGACGAATTCGTCGGCTGCCAGGACATCGCGGCCAAGGACTTCGCGGCGCTGAAGACGGTCGGCACCGGGTCCTGGCTGCGCCAGAGCCGCCAGGGCCGCGGCCTCGGCAAGGAGATGCGGGCCGCCGTCGCGCTGTACGCATTCGACTACCTGGGCGCAGAAGTCGCGGAATCCGAGGCAGCTGCCTGGAACCAGCAGTCCCTGGGCGTTTCCCGCTCCCTCGGCTACGAGCTCAACGGCGTCACCCGCGCCTCGTGGGGCGGCAAGACCCAGGAAGTCCAGAACGTCCGCCTCACCCCGGCCACCTTCAAACGCCCCGACTGGAACCTCCAAGTAAAAGGCCACGAAGCCACGGCCCGGTACCTGAACATCCAGAATTGAACAGCAACAGCCCTGCAGCGGCGCCCCGCCGTCGCTTAGCCACCTCACCCTCGCCGGGTTGCCGTGGTTGGGTTTGCGGTGCGGCGGCGTCCCGCCGTCGCTTAGACACCTCCCGTCGCTGCGCTGCGGTCGCTGGGCGACCTTCGCTGCGCTTTGGTCGGCGATGCGCTCCTTTGCGGGACACCGCAGCCCCGCAGAAGTGGGACGCTCACCAAGCCGGGACGCGGTCTTTCGCAAAGGAGCGCATCGCGGCGCATCGGATCCCGGAGGTCGCCCCGCGACCGTAGCGGGTCCCATGCGACGTGTCTAAGCGACGGCGAAAGGCCGTGGTCCGGCGGACCCAACCACGGCAAACCCAACCAAGGCGAAAGGCCGTGGCCCGGTGAACCCAGCGGCAAACCGGACCACGGCCCCAACCCGGGACGCGCCTAGATCTCCGCGCCCTCGAGCAGATCCGTCACCAGGGCCGCGATCGGCGAGCGCTCCGAGCGGGTCAGGGTGACGTGGCCGAACAGCGGGTGCCCCTTGAGCGTCTCGACCACTGCCGCCACGCCGTCGTGCCGTCCGACCCGGAGGTTGTCACGCTGGGCGACGTCGTGAGTCAGGACGATCTTCGAGTTCTGTCCGATCCGGCTCATCACGGTCAGGAGCACGTTCTTCTCCAGGGACTGCGCCTCGTCAACGATCACGAAGGCGTCGTGCAGCGAGCGTCCGCGGATGTGGGTCAGCGGCATGACCTCTAGCATGCCTCGGTCCATGACTTCCTCCACGACCTCCTGGCTGACCAGTGCGCCCAGGGTGTCAAAGACCGCCTGCGCCCAGGGGTTCATCTTTTCCGCCTCAGATCCGGGCAGGTAGCCGAGTTCCTGGCCGCCCACCGCATACAGCGGCCTGAAGACGATCACCTTGCGGTGCTCCCGGCGCTCCAGGACGGCTTCGAGGCCGGCGCACAGGGCCAGTGCGGACTTGCCGGTGCCGGCGCGGCCGCCGAGAGACACGATGCCGACGGACGGGTCCATCAGCAGGTCGATCGCCAGCCGCTGTTCGGCCGAGCGGCCATGGAGTCCGAAGACGTCGCGGTCGCCCTTGACCAGGCGCACCTGCTTGTCCGCACCTACGCGCCCGAGGGCCGAGCCGCGGTTGGACAGCAGGACCAGTCCGGTGTTGGTTGGCATCTCGGCCGCCGCCGGAATGAACACCGGCTCGTGCCCGTAGAGGGTCGCGACCTCTTCCTCGTCAGCATCGAGCTCGGCGACGCCGGTCCAGCCGGAGTCCTTGACCAGTTCGTTGCGGTATTCGTCGGCGAGCAGCCCCATGGCGGAGGCCTTGACGCGCATGGGCAGGTCCTTGGACACCACTGTGACGTCGCGGCCCTCGTTGGCCAGGTTCTTGGCCACGGCGAGGATGCGGCTGTCGTTGTCCGCCCCGCGGAAGCCCGCGGGCAGCACCTCGGCGGAGATGTGGTTCAGCTCCACCATGAGCGTGCCGCCGTCGTGGCCGAGCGGGATGGGACGGTCCAGGCCGCCGTGCTCCAGCCGCAGGTCATCGAGCAGTCGAAGCGCTTTGCGCGCAAAGTAGCCCAGTTCAGGGTCGTGGCGCTTGCCTTCGAGTTCGGTGATGACGACGATCGGCAGGATGACCTCATGCTCGGCGAAACGCAGGAGGGCCCGCGGATCGGAGAGCAGCACGGAGGTATCGATCACGAAACTGCGGGCCGTGCCCCGGATTTCTGTTCCTTCCCCGGAAACAGCAAGACCGGCCGCAGCGGAAGTCGCTGCACCGGTCTTTGAGGTGGCTCGCTTGGCGCGAGAGGTAGCTTTCTGTCCCTGGTCGGAAATGACATCGGGCAGTTGCTCAGAAATAGCCACATCGACTCCAGCCCCGGGGCAATGCCCGGATTTGTTATTGGTGAGGCGGCTCGGCCTGGAGGCCGGACGCGGCCTCCCATACACCCGGTGCGAACATCCGCTCCATGTACTGGCCTCCCCGATCGGCCGGCGAGTTGCCCTCCGATGGGATTAACCTACGTCTCAGGGGCCGGGTTTGTCCGTTTATTTTTCGGCGATTCTTGTTGCCGCTTTGTGAACTCCGCGTGAACGGCTCAGGCGCCGAAGCGGCGCTGCCTGCCGGCGTAATCACGCAGGGCGCGCAGGAAGTCAACCTTGCGGAACGCCGGCCACAGGGCCTCGCAGAAGTAAAACTCACTGTACGCGCTTTGCCACATCAGGAACCCGGAAAGCCGCTGCTCCCCGGAGGTCCGGATCACCAGATCCGGGTCGGGCTGGCCCCGGGTGTAGAGGAACCGCGAGATGTCATCCACGGTGAGGTCATCGGCCAGTTTTCCGATGTCCGCACCCCGGGCGACGGCGTCGTGCAGCAGTTCCCGGACGGCGTCGACGATTTCCCGCCGTCCGCCATAGCCGACGGCGACATTGACGTGCAGCTTTTCGTGCGCCGGCGTGCGGGCCGTTAGGTTGTTCAGCCGCTCGGCGAGGTAGTCCGGCAGCAGTTCGGGGGCGCCCATGGCATGCACCGAGATTTCGGCGTCCTCGTCCAACCGGTCCAGGGTGTTGGCGATGATGCCCATCAGGAGGTCCAGCTCCTCGCCGGAGCGGTTCATGTTGTCCGTGGAGAGCATGTACAAGGTGACCACCTTGACGCCGAGCTCCTGGCACCAGCCCAGGAACTCGTGGATCTTGTCCGCGCCGGCCTGGTGCCCCTGGCTTGTGGGGGCGTTGAACTGGCGGGCCCAGCGCCGGTTGCCGTCGACCATGACGCCGATGTGCCGAGGGATCCGATCAGGGTCCAGGGAGCGCTGGAGTTTGCGCTCGTAAAAGCCGTAGAGGAACCCGGGCATTTCCATCCGGAGATTCACCTGGCTTCCTTGAGGTACTTGATCAGTGCCATCCTAGGCTACCTGCCGGAGCCCGCTGGCGCTTGCAGGACTGCCACCGAAGCATGCCCGACTACTTGTTACCCACCGGTAACTTACTAGTGCGTAGGTTATTATTGCGGGATGGAAAGCAACAGTCTGGAACCTCGGCCGGAGGGTCGGGAAAAGAAGGGGACGCCGGTGGACGATGCCGCTGTCCGTCTTGCCGAACTGCTGATGATCAAGCCCAAATGGCGCGGCTGGATCCACACCGTGACCGCGCCGCTGGCGCTGGCCGCCGGGCTGCTGCTGGTGGTCCTGGCCCCGCCGGATCTGAAGATCGCCTGCGCCATCTACGCCGTCACCGGCGTCCTGCTGTTCGGCGTCAGCGCCGTCTATCACCGCGGGAACTGGTCCCCGCGGGTCAAGATCGTCCTGAAGCGGCTGGATCATACGAACATCATGCTGGTGATCGCCGGAAGCTACACGCCGCTTGCCTGGGCGCTGCTGGACCGACAGAAGGCCGAGCTGCTGCTGTGGGTCATCTGGTCCGGCGCCATCCTCGGCGTGCTCTTCCGCGTGCTGTGGACCAACGCTCCGCGGTGGCTCTACGTGCCGATCTATATCGCGCTGGGCTGCGGGGCCCTGTTCTACCTGCCGGACTTTTTCGCCGCCAACGCGGCATCGGCAGTGCTGATCTGCGTCGGGGGCGCCCTGTACATCACCGGGGCCGTCTTCTACGCCCTGAAGAAGCCGAATTTCAGCTACGAGCACTTCGGCTTCCACGAGCTGTTCCATGCCCTCACGGTGCTCGCGTTCGCCGCGCACTACATCGCCATTGCCATCGCGGTCCTGAGCTGAGCCTGCCTCCCTGCGGTCCGGAGCTGATCATGGCCTCCCTGCGGCCAGGAGCTGATCATGGCCTCCCTGCTTCCCCGAATCTCCCCACCTTTGGACGGCGGTGCCGGAAATCACCGGCGGGTTCGGCCCGACACGCCGGGCGCCGGCTTCAAAGGTGCGGAAACCCGGCGTCGAGATCCCCGGCTCAGCCGGGGCGGCCCGCCGCGATGAGTTCGGGCAGCAGCCGCATGTCCGAGAACACCGTGGTCCCGGGACCGGCCAGCCGCTCGGCCGGGGTGACGCCGCCGGCATACGCGAACACGTGCATGCCGGCCGCCCGGGCGGCCTGGACCCCGTAGGCGCTGTCCTCGACGACGGCGCACCGCTCCGGCGCGGCGTTAAGGCTTTCCGCGGCATGGAGGAACAAGTCCGGCGCCGGCTTGCCGTTGGCCACCTCCGTGGCGCTGAAGATGCGGCCCTGGAAGCGGTGCAGCAGGCCCGTTTTGCCCAGGGTCCGGCGCATCTTGTCGTGGCTGCCGCTGGAGGCGACACAGTGCGGCAGGGGCAGCCCGTCCAGGGCCTCCTCGATGCCGTCGACCGCTTCGAGGTCGCGCTCAAACGCCTCCCTGTACCAGTGGCCGTAGTCCCGGTCCCAGCCCTCGTCCAGCCGGACACCTAACTTCTGCTCGACGGCGGCAACAAAGTGCGCCTCGGACTTCCCGACGAATCGTTCCACGATTTCATCCAGCTCCAGCTCCCAGCCCAGATCTGCCAGCACCCGCTGGTCCACCCGGATCGAGATGACCTCCGAATCCACCAGGACGCCGTCGCAATCAAAGACCACCAGTTCGAAGCCGTTGTGAGAAATCATGAGGCCATCCTAGCCAGGCGCTCACGCACCCCCTGGATGGAACCCGTGGGGCTGTCGCAGACCATGCCCCGGCACAGAAACACCCGCGGTGCCCCGTCGGGAGCCGCGCCGCGGCCGCGCAGCAGCGGCACGGGCCAGGCGGCGGCGTCGTCCTGGACCGCGATCACCAGCCCCGGGCTGGCCGAGAGCAGAAGCTCGTGGTGGAGCGCCGCCCGTTCGGGCGAGTCCGGCCCGGCGACGGCGGCCTCGACTGGGCCGGCGAGGGCGGCCTGGGCGGTCGCGAGGAGCCAGCCGGCCACCCGGGGCGCCCGGAGCGCGAGCGGGGGCAGCAGTGTCAGGATGTTGGCGGCCAGGGCACGGTGCTCCGAGGAGCCGGACAGGGCGGCGTGGGTCACCAGGACCCCGGCCAATGCGGCGGCTCCGCTGGGAGTGGCGTTGTCGAACGGATCCAGCCCGTCCCGGCCGCCCTGGGCTGCGGTGACCTGCGCCGACTCCCCCGCGGCGTCCTTCAGCCCACCGTCGGCCGCGAACCGCTCGCAGGCCGCGTCCAGCAGGTCCGCGGCGAGGCCATACCAGCGGGTGCGCCCGGTGACCGCGTAAAGCGCGAACAGCCCTTCGGCGCACAGAGAATAGTCCTCCAGCAGGCCCCCGATCCCGCGCGCTACCCCGCCGTGGGACACGCGCGTGAGCCGGCCTGGGCCGTCCCCGGCGGGCCGCCAGTGCACGCGCTCAAGGTAGGCGGCAATCCTTTCCGCGGCGGCCACGAGCTCCGGCCGGCCCAGGACGGCGCCGGCGTCGGCGAGGGCCGCGACGGCCAGTCCGTTCCAGCCGGCCACCACCTTGTCATCCCGGCCGGGCTGGGGCCGTCCGCTGCGGGCCTCTGCCAGCAGCGGCCGCACCCGCCGCCACAGCTCGGCGTCCTCGCCGGTTATCTCCCGGCCCGGATGCAGCGGCGAGCCGTCGGCGGTCACGGTCCCCGTTGTGCGGACGTTCATGAGGGCCGCCACGGCGGCACCGTCCGCGGGGCCCAGCAGTTCCTCAAGTCCGGCGGGCGTCCACAGATAGGTGGCGCCTTCGGCGTGCACGCCGGCGACGACCGTATCGGCGTCCAGCGACGACGCCAGGGCTCCGACCGCCGTGTCCGTGTCCGGCCCCGGGGGCGTCTGCGGCCCGGCCGCCGTCTCAGCCGGCAGTCCGAGGCGGGCCAGGAGCCAGTCGGCGGTGCGGCCGGCGACGTCCGCGGCCTCCGCGGCAGGGTACTCGGGGGTGCCGCCCAGACGCACCCAGTGGGCGTAGACGCGCAGCAGCTGGGCGTTGTCGTAAAGCATCTTCTCGAAATGCGGAACGGACCAGTCCCGCGTCACCGAATACCGCGCGAACCCGCCGTCGAGCTGGTCGAACAACGCAGATTGGGACATTGCTGCCAGGGTGCGCCCCGCCATGTCCCGGGCCGCCGCCGCGGTGTCGGGGCCAGAGAAGTCGGGGCCAGAGAAGTCGGGGCCAGCGGCTTCCGGCGGCACGGCCGCATGCCGGATCAGGAATTCGAGCACTGCCGAGGGCGGGAACTTCGGCGCGGCGCCGAAGCCGCCATGACTCTGGTCTTCGGAGCGGGACAAGGCCGCTACGGCTTCGCCAAGGACCGCGGCGTCCAGGGGTTCGGACGGGACTTCGAGCCGTACCGCCGCGGCGGGCTGGGACGCGGCGATGCCGCTCGCCAGGGCGGCGGCGTTGGCCTCGACGGCGCCGCGGCGCTCCCGCCACGCCTCATCGACCGCTTCCAGGACCTGCCGGAAGGAGGGACGGCCCGGCATGGGCCGGGGCGGGAAGTACGTGCCGGCGTGGAACGCCCGCCCGTCGGGCAGGAGGAAGACCGACATCGGCCAGCCGCCCTCGCCGCTGATGGCCTGGGTGGCGGCCATGTAGACGGCGTCGACGTCGGGACGCTCCTCCCGGTCCACCTTGATGGAGACAAAGTGGTCGTTCAGGTAATCAGCGGTGCCCTGGTCCTCGAATGACTCGTGTGCCATGACGTGGCACCAGTGGCAGGCCGCGTAGCCGATGGAAAGGAACACCGGCACGTCCCTGACGGCCGCCGCGGCGAAGGCCGCGTCGCCGAACGGCTGCCAGTGCACCGGGTTGCCGGCGTGCTGGCGCAGGTATGCGGAAGGCTCCGCCGCCAGGGCATTCGAGGCCCCGGACAGCGGACCCGGGGAAGAGCTGCTAGCGGTTTCCGGATCCCGCATCGCCGTTGACTTCCGGCCGGGAAACCCGGCCGTCGGCCGGGAACGTGGTGCCGTCGGCAGGGAACGCGGTGCCGTCGGCGGGGAACTCTGTGCCAGATGCCCCGGTGGTTCCGGCGGCTTCTTCAGCTTCGGTACGCTCGGCCTCGACCTGGGCCCGGTAGCGGACCCTCCGGATGCGCCGGACCATGTCCACGATCAGCACCGCAGTCAGCACCACGATGAAAGCCGTCAGCAGGAAGCCCAGAAAACCCGGGGTGACCTGGTCCTCGGACAGGCCCGGTCGCAGCGACGGCGTAGGGGTTGGCGCCGGGGCTGTTGCCAGAGCAATGAGCAAGGAATGCACGGTGAGAACCTTCTGTGGAAACCGGTGTCTTTTCTTGGGCGCCTGTACTGCAGCGCCTTTTCTGCGGCGTCTTCTAACGCGGTCTTCTAACGCGCCTTTTCTACGGGCGATAGAAGAATTCTATCCCGTCTATCGTAGACCGGCGAAGAGGTCAGTTTCGGGCAGTTCAACCGGAATGCGGGACTCGATCAGCGAGTAGTCCTCCCACGGCCAGACCTTGCGCTGCATGGCCGCGGACACCGCGAAGAAGAATCCTTCCGGGTCCACCTGGGTGCGGTGTGACCGAAGGGCCGCGTCGCGGGCTTCGAAGAAATCCCCGCACTGGACCTGGGTGGTGGTGGGGTGCGTCGGCGGCGGCGGGGTGTGCCCTTCGGCATCCGCCTCCAGCCAGGCGGCCAGCCGCTCGGCATACGGGGACTGCAGTCCGGCCTCCTCCAGGGCGGAGTGGAGCGCGCGGAACCGGTCCGGGCTGAAAGCACGGTCATAGTAGAGCTTGCTGGGCGCCCAGGGCTCGCCGACGCCCGGGTAGCGTGCGGGGTCGCCGGCCGCCTCGAAGGCCTCAACGGCCACCCGGTGCGCCATGATGTGATCCGGGTGCGGATAGCCGCCGTTCTCGTCGTAGCTGAGGATCACGTGGGGCTTGAAGTTCCGGACCAGCCGGACCAGCGGCGCGGCCGCCCGTTCCAGCGGCTGCAGGGCGAAGCACCCCGGCGGCAGGGGAGGCAGCGGGTCACCTTCCGGCAGTCCGGAATCAACGAACCCGAGCCAGCGCTGCCGGACGCCCAGGACCTTGGCTGCCGCATCCATCTCGAGCCGGCGCGCCCCGGCCATGTCCCGCTTGGGGTGCGGCTGGCCCTCCATGACGGGGTTCTGGATATCGCCGCGCGAGCCGTCGGTGCAGGTGGCCACCAGGACGTCGACACCGGAGGCGGCGTACATGGCCATCGTGGCGGCGCCCTTGCTCGATTCGTCGTCGGGATGAGCATGGACCGCCAGCAGGCGAAGCGGTGCTGACGGGCTGGGGGATGCTGTCATCGTGGGACGGCTCCTCTTTCTGCTGTTCTGCTCTGTTCGGGCGGATCTGTCGGGCGGGATGGTGTTCGGGCGGACGGGCTGGGGCGGTTGGCAGTCGGCCCGTGCTGTGGACTCTCCGGTGCGGCCGGGACCGCACGGTCAGCCGCCGCGGAAACAACCCCGTCCGATCCACACTAAACTGGACTGGTGACTTCCGAGGATCAGCCCGCCGCGCCGGCTCCTACCAGCCTAGCCAATCGTTACGGCGGCCAAAAACGCGCGTTGACCCGCAGGGGCAAACGCAACGTGCTGATCGCCGCCCTCGCCGTCGGCATCGCCTTTCTGGTCTGGGTATCGACGTCGGCAGCCACCTCGAGTGTCAGCTTCAAGGACATCGGCTACAACACCCGCGACGCGACCCTGACGGAAATCGACTTTCAGGTGACCAAGGACCCCGCAGCGGATGCGAAATGCGCCGTCAAGGCCATGGATTCGAAGTTCGCGATTGTCGGCTGGAAGGTGGTGGACATCGCGCCCAACGGGGCCGACGCCGGCACCGACGGTGGACACACCACCGGCCACAGCACCCAGCTGCGCACGGAATCGCAGGCGGTCTCCGCCGTCGTGGACAGCTGCTGGATTCCGGACGCCGGAAAGTAGGCGCGGCAACGCCCGACTTCACGCCCCCTCAATGGACGGCGCGGGGGCAAGTGCGGCCTTCCTGTCAAGGGAGCGACATCCCCGGGCGGGCGCCCTATGCTGGTGCCAGCGACTTGTCGGCTGCCAGGGCAGGGCCGGAACCAAAACGGCGTCGTAGCGCCACTGGTGCACGCGTCAACATGAAAGCGGGATGCGCATGAACCCCGAAACCTCGAAAAAGTCCATCGGCCGTGGCGCTGCCGGCATCCTGGCGCTGGCCGTGGCACTGGTCTTGGCGGTTTCGGGCTGCCAGCCAGGGCCCGGCACGGGTAGCCAGGCGCCTGCCCGCGGGGACCGCCCGGGGCATGTGTTTGTGATTAATCTCGAGAATCAAGGATTCGACTCGGCCTGGGGCCCCGGCTCGGACGCCCCCTATCTCGCTGAGACGCTGCGCTCCCAGGGCGTGTTGCTTTCGAAGTACTACGCAATCGCCCATCACTCAGCCCCTAATTACATTGCGCAGATTTCGGGGCAGGCCTCCAACCCCATGACCCGCAACGATTGCGGCACCTATGTCCCGTTCGTGCCGGCGGGCACTGCCGATCCCGGGCAGGTGAAGGGCAGCGGATGCATCTATCCCGCCTCGGTGCCGACCGTCGCCGGGCAACTCAGTGCGGCCGGTAAGACGTGGAAGGGCTACATGGAGGGGATGAAGAGTCCATGCCGTCACCCTGAGACCGGGGCCGAGGACAGCAACCAGGACGCCTCGCCGGGTGATCAATACGCCACCCGGCACAATCCCTTTGTGTACTTCGCGGCCATCACGTCCTCCCCGGATTGCCAGAAGAACGTGGTCGATTTCACCGAACTTTCCGGTGACCTCAAGTCCGTGGCGACTACCCCCAACCTTTCCTACATCAGCCCCAACCTCTGCAACGACGGGCATGACAGTCCCTGTGCGGACGGCAGGGAGGGAGGCCTGGTCAGTTCCGACGTCTGGCTGCGGAAACACATCCCCGCGATTCTGGACTCCCCGGCCTACAAGCAGGACGGGGTGCTGGTCATCACCTTTGACGAAGCTGACGGTGCCAAGCAAGGTCCGAAGGGCGTCCCCGGGGGAACAGCCGGGGGGCGCGTCGGCGCCTTGGTGCTCTCCCCCTTCGTCCGGGGCGGCACAACATCGGACAAGACCTACAGCCACTACAGCCTGCTGGCCACGATCGAAGACATTTTCTCGCTGCCTCGCCTCGCCTATGCCGGCGCCCCCGGAATCGACGGTTTTGGCTCCGACGTCTTTAACTCGGGACCATGACAGGGGGCACGCCGGACGGCAACACGCTGTGACCTGCACCGCAGCGCTCTTTGGTTTATCCACAGCATTGACTACAATGGACCAATACCTTTCCCCCGCTGAGCTGGTTACTGCGTCATAAAAGTGGCCACCGTGGCGGGGTCTTTGCTTGTATGACCACCCGAAGGAGAAGTCCGTGTCTACCACCAACAGCGCAACTGCGGCTTGGCTTACCCAGGAAGCTTTTGACCGCCTGAAGGCAGAGCTGGACCACCTTTCCGGCCCCGGCCGGGCAGAAATCGTCCAGAAGATCGAAGCTGCGCGCCAGGAGGGTGACCTCAAGGAGAACGGCGGCTACCACGCCGCCAAGGAGGAGCAGGGCAAGATCGAGGCCCGCATCCGCCAGCTCACCGTCCTTCTGCGCGACGCCCACGTCGGCGAGGCACCGGCCGATGACGGCATCGTGGAGCCGGGCATGATCGTCGTGGCCAAGATCGCCGGCGACAAGGAAACCTTCCTGCTCGGCTCCCGCGAGATCGCCGGCGACTCGGATCTGGACGTCTTCAGCGAGAAGTCCCCCCTCGGCGCGGCCATCGTCGGCCACAAGGCGGGCGACCAGCTCAGCTACACCGCCCCGAACGGCAAGGACATCACGGTGGAGATCCTGTCCGCCAAGCCGTACGCCGGCTAACACCGCAGCATCTTTTTGTTCCATAGGGATCCGTTCCGAAAAGGATCGGTTCCGCATCGGACTAACGACGCCGGTCTCCCCCTTCGCGGGGAGGCCGGCGTCGTGGTTTCCGGTCTTCCGGGAGGCCGACGCCGGCCGGCGTCGTGCTTTCCGGCGGCCCGGTATGGCGGCTCAGCGCCCCGCGGGTATCGCCCTCTGGCGCCGGGTGCTCAGCAGCAGCGCCGCAGCGACGCCGCCGATCGCCCCGCCCAGGTGCGCCTGCCACGAGACGTAGCTTGCCACGGTCGGCAGGACGCCGAAGAGGATGCCGCCGTAGGCCATGAACAGAACCACGGACAGCGCGATCTGCCACCAGTTCCGGTTGAAGAAACCCCGGACCAGAAGGAATGAGAAGAGTCCGAAGACCAGCCCGGACGCCCCCACCGTGACACTGGTGCCGCCGATGAGCCACACGAGCATCCCGGACGCCAGCCAGCTCGCGGCCAGGGCGATGATGAAGACCCGCCACCCGGACAGGAACACCAGGAACCCGAAGATGATCAGCGGGAGCGTGTTGGACATCAGGTGGGCGAGGCTGGAGTGCAGGAGCGGGAAGGTGAAGATATCCAGGATCCCGTCGAGGTTCCGCGGCCGCAGCCCGAACGTCCGGTTCAGGGAATGGAACAGGGCGGTGTTGAGGATCTCGATCAGGTACAGCAGCACCACGAACGAGCCCACCACCACCAGGCCTGTGCGCGCCCGCGCCCCGGGGGTGTCCCCCGTTTCCGGCCGTCTGTCCGGGGACGAGTCCGTCACCACGGCCCCTAGTGCACCACGATCGGCTGGAACCCCTCGGCCCGCAGCGCCGCCAGGACCTGGCTGCAGTGCTCGTGGCCCTTGGTTTCCAGGTTGACGGTTATGGAGACGTCGCCCATGCTGATCGAGCCGCCCACCCGGGTGTGGTCCAGACCTGTGACGTTGGCGTCGTTTTCGGCGATGATCCGGGCAATCGTTGCCAGCGAGCCCGGGCGGTCATCGAGCATCATCCGCACGGTCATGTAGCGGCCGGCGGCGGAGAGGCCGCGCTGGATGACTTTGAGCATCAGCATGGGGTCGATGTTGCCGCCGGAGAGAACCACGGCAACGGTTCCGGGGTTTTCGATCTTGCCTTCCATCAACGCCGCGACGCCGACGGCGCCTGCGGGTTCAACCACCATCTTGGCGCGCTCCAGCAGGAAGATCAGCGCCCGGGCCAGGGCGTCTTCGCTGACGGTCACGACGTCGTCGACGAGTTCGCGGATGATGCTGAACGGCAGCTGGCCGGGCCGGCCTACGGCGATGCCGTCGGCCATGGTGGAGACCTTCTTCAGCGGGACGAGTGCGTCCGCGGCGAGCGAGGGCGGGTAGGCGGCCGCGTTCTCGGCCTGGACACCGATGATGCGGATGTCCCGGCCGAGTTCCTTGGCGCGGGCCTTCACGGCGACGGCGACGCCGGCCAGGAGGCCGCCGCCGCCGACGCCCATGAGGATGGTGTCGACGTCGGGAACCTGCTCGAGGATTTCCAGGCCAACGGTTCCCTGGCCGGCGACGACGTCGACGTCGTCGAAGGGGTGGACAAAGACGGCGCCGCTTTCGTCGGCATAGCGCTTGGCTTCGGCCAGCGCCTCGTCCACGTTGTGGCCGTGCAGGACCACCTCGGCGCCGTGGCTGCGGGTGGCGGCAAGCTTGGGCAGTGCGACGCCAAGCGGCATGTAGATCCGGGCCTTGATGCCGAGGCTCTTGGCCGCGACAGCCACGCCCTGGGCGTGGTTTCCGGCGGAGGCCGCCACGACGCCGCGCTTCTTTTCGGCATCGGAAAGCTTGGCCATGCGGACATAGGCGCCGCGGACCTTGAAGGACCCGGCCCGCTGAAGGTTTTCGCATTTGAGGAAGACCTCGCCGCCCACCATGCCGCCGAGGGCCCGCGATGATTCCACGGGCGTCCGCGTAATAATCCCGTCGAGCAGCTTCTGCGCCTCCAGGACATCGTCCAGCGTGACGGGCAGGCTCTCAAGGGTATTCACGAACTGTTCTCCTTCTTCGATCAGGCGTCGGTGCCCCGTCCGGCATCGCTGCCCGGAGCACCGCTGTTGGGTGCGGCGCCCTCGCGGCCGGGGGTTCGTCCCGGCAGGTGGACGTCTGTGAAGGTGGTGTCTGCGCCGGAGTCGGGGGCAGGGCTGCCCTCCGGTCCGGCGGATGCCAGCACTTCATCATGTTCCCACGTTCTGCCCGCAATGTAGCGAATCGACGAGTTTGCTACGGCCAGGATCGGAACGGAGAACAGTGCGCCGGGGATCCCTGCCAGGTAGGAGCCGGCCGCGACGGACAGGATCACGGCAACGGGGTGCAGGGACACAGCCTTGCCCATGACCAGCGGCTGCAGGATGTGGCTTTCAAGCTGCTGGACGGCGAGCACGATCGCCAGCATGATCAGTGCGTTGACGGGCCCGTTGGCGACGAGTGCCAGCAGCACCGCGATGGCGCCGGTGACCAGGGCGCCGACCACCGGGATGAAGGAGCCGAGGAAGACGAGGACGCCCAGCGGCAGCGCGAGCGGCACGCCAAGGATGGCGGCGCCGACGCCGATTCCCACGGCGTCCACGAAGGCGACGAACATTTGGATGCGCACGTAGCTGACCATGGAGGCCCAGCCGCGGCGGCCGGCGCCGTCCGTGGCACGGCGCGCCTTGCGGGGCATGAGACCGACCAGGAAGGCCCAGATCCTGTCGCCCTCCAGCAGGAAGAAGATCAGCACGAACAGCGCCAGCACCAACCCGGCGGCGAAGTGCCCGGCCGTGCTCCCGAACGTCAGGGCGCCGCTGAGGATGCTGCTGCTGTTGTTCTGCAGCGCGGCGGTACCGTCCTGGATATATTTGTCGATCTGGTCGGCCGTCAAGTGCAGCGGGCCCTCCGACAGCCAGGTCTGGACCTGCTGCACGCCCGTGAGCGCCTGCTGCCACAGCTCGCCCAAGCCCTGCGTGAGCTGGCGGCCCACCAGGGTCAGTGCACCGACGATGACGCCGATAAAGCCCAGGACCGTGATGGCGACGGCGAGCCCCTTGGGCACGCCGCGCCTGGCCATCCAGTGCGCTACCGGACTCAGGAGCCCGGACAGGAGTGCAGCAACCATCACCGGGATGATGAGGAAGCTGACATGGCTCAGCAGCCAGACCAGGCCCCCGATCACGAGGAGGATGAGTCCCGTGCGCCACGCCCAGGCGGCGGCGATCCGCACGCCATAGGGAATGTCCTGGTCAATGTCGCGGGCGGCCGAAACCCGGGCCCCGGGCCGGGATCCGGTCCCGGCCACGGAAAGGGCGGGGTTTGTGGCGGGTACGGCGTCCTCAGCTGGCGTCATAGCCCCATAATTCCCCAGCGGCGGAGTAATAGGAAACCAGCCGCAGGCAACAGGTACCAGATGCCGGGCCTGTTCAACTGGCCCGGGCCAGCCGGCCTGCGGTCAACTCGCGGGTCTACCGGCCCCGGTCTACCGGCCCCGGCACCCAGCGCCCGGTCAGCCCGTCCCCCGTCAGCCGGCCGTGACGGTGAGCGAGGACGTGATTCCCCAGGTCATGGAAAACTGTTCCCCCGGCGCGAGCCAGCGCAGTCCCTCGCCGCTGTTGAACGCGTTGGCGGGCCCGGTCATCGGCTCGATCGCGGCCGCCTTCGCCCGGCCCGGAAACTGCGTGGTCACAAAGACGTGCACGTAGGGGCAGCTCTCGTCCTGCCAGAGGCTCACCGTCCGCCCGTCGGGTGAGCTCAGCGTGTGCCGGGCCACGCCGGCGTCGAACGCCAGGTCCGTATAGGCCGAATCAAGGTCCAGGGTTCCCACCGGCCGGCCCCCGCGCAGATCGAATTCCCCGCTGACCGGTTCGCTGCTGCGCGGAATGAGGCGGCTGTCGGTCACGAGCCGGGTCCTTGCGTCCACCTTCACCGTGAGCTCCTCGCTGGGCACCTCCCCCAGGCGCAGGTACGGGTGCGCGCCGAGCACGAACGGCGCGGGAGCCTGGGAGTCATTGAGCAGGCTCTGGCGCACCACCAGCCCCAGGTCCTCCGCGAGTTCGTAGCGGACCCGGTGCCGCAGCAGGAACGGGTAGCCGTGTTGCGGGAACACGGCCGCTTCCAGGGTGACGGAGAATTCGTCCTCCTCCACGAGTTCGTAGGACGAGTTCCGCAGCAGCCCGTGGCTGGCGTTGTTGCGGGAAACTTCGGTGATGTCGAGCTGCATCTTTTTACCATTGAGATACCAGACCCCGTCCTCCACCCTGTTAGCCCACGGCGCCAAGGTGATCCCGGTGGCGCCGGGCGGGATGTCCGCATCGCCATAGCTCTCCGTCAGGGCAGTGCCGCCACGGCTGTAGAGCCGCAGGCCGGCGGCGAGTTCGGTCACGACGGCCAGGGCGTCGCCGCGCCGGAGCTCGTACTGCCGCCCGGAGGCGTAGCGCCGCACGGCGCCGGTGGCGGCGGATACAGGACCGGCCGAAGCGGGTGTGATTGTGGGATCCATGGAGACCACCGTACAGCCCTCACCACGCAAGCAACCCCGCGAGGCCGTATACCTTGGACCCATGACTTCCAGCAGCGCCATGAACCCTTCCCTGGACGGCAGCCGGCTCGCGGCCCGGTTTGAGGCGGCCTTCCTAGCCCGGCCCGACGGCGTGTGGCGGGCGCCGGGGCGGGTCAACCTCATTGGCGAGCACACCGATTACAACGAGGGCTTCGTCCTGCCGTTCGCCATTGACCGGGCCGCCCGGGTGGCCGTCAGGGTCCGCCCCGACTCCGCCGTGCGGATGCTTTCCACGTTTGGGAACCAGGGGCTGACGACGGCGGACACCGGCACGCTGGCCCGTGCCAGCGCCCGAGGCTGGACGAAGTACCCGCTCGGCGTCATCTGGGCCCTGCAGCAACTGGACATCCCGGTTCCCGGCGTGGACCTGCTCCTGGATTCCGATGTCCCCCGCGGCGCGGGGCTGTCCTCCTCACACGCCATCGAATGCGCCGTCGTGTCCGCCCTGAACGAGCTCACGTCCGCCGGCCTGTCGGCCCAGGACATGGTGCTGGCCACCCAGCGGGCGGAAAACGACTTCGTCGGTGCGCCCACCGGCATCATGGACCAGTCCGCCTCGCTGCGGGCCACGGCCGGCCACGCGGTGTTCCTGGACTGCCGGGACCAGAGCATGCGACTGGTCCCGTTCGACGCCGACGCAGCCGGCCTGGTGCTCCTGGTGATCGATACCCGGGTTTCCCATTCCCACGCCGACGGGGAATATGCGGCGCGGCGGGAATCGTGCGAGCTTGCTGCCGAGGTCCTCGGCGTGCCGGCCTTGCGCGACCTCGGGCTCGAGGACCTCGAGGAGGCGAGCGGGCTCCTGGACGCGGAGACGTTCCGGCGCGTCCGCCACGTGGTGACCGAAAACGACCGCGTGCTGCAGACGGTGGAGCTGTTGGACACCCTGGGCCCGGCCGCCATCGGTCCCCTGCTGGATGCGTCCCACGCCTCGATGCGCGACGACTTTGAGATCTCCTGCGCCGAACTGGACCTCGCCGTGGACACGGCACGGTCCGCCGGCGCGATCGGCGCGCGGATGACAGGAGGCGGCTTCGGCGGCTCAGCAATCGCCCTGACCCCGGCGGGGTCGGCGCAGCAGGTGCGGCACGCCGTCGAACAGGCCTTCGCCCGGGCCGGCTACGCAGCGCCGGAAATCTTCAGTGTCCGCCCGGCCGCAGGGGCCGCTCGGCTGGCGTAGGCGGGGCGCAGGCCCTACTGATCCGCAGCCCAAACGCCAGGAGCCCCGCCGGTGGGCGGGGCTCCTCTAAGTCAGGCGTTCGGCAGCGACCGCGGTCAGTCCTCGCCGCGGAGAATGGCCAACAGGCGGATGATCTCGACGTAGAGCCACACAAGCGTGACCGTGAGGCCGAACGCTGCGGTCCAGGAGAACCGCTGCGGTGCACCGGCGCTAATGGCCGCCTCGATGGACGTGAAGTCCATGATGAGCGAGAACGCGGCCAGGCCGATCGCCAGGATGCCGATGAAGACGCCGAGCGGGATCCCGAAGATCTCCACGCCGGTGCTCAGGCCGAACGGCGTGGTCACGGCCCCGGTCATCATCATGACGAGGTTGACGAGCGCGAAGACCGCATAGCCGATCAGGGCGATCATGAAGAACCGCATGAGCTTGGGCGTCGCGCGGACCTTGCCGCTCTTGAACAGCACCAGGGTGACGGCGAAGACGGAAAGCGTCCCGACGACGGCCTGGATGCCAACCCCGGGGAACAGGTTGTCGAGGATACGCGTCAGGCCGCCGAGGAAGAATCCTTCGAGCAGCGCGTAGGCCAGGATCAGCGCCGGGGACGGCTGCTTCTTGAACGTGTTGACCATCGCGAGGGCGAAGCCGCCCAGCGCACCGAGGATCATCAACAGGGAACCGGTGCCCTGCGGGACGGCGAGCGCCACGGCGGCGCCGACAACCAGGACGCCGAGGCACCCGGCAGTCTTGACGATGACGTCGTCGTAGGTCATCCGGCCGATGTCCGCAGGCCCGGCCGCCGGCCGGTTGTACAGGTCCTGGAGCTGTTCCTGGGTCATGCCCTGCTGCGCTGGACTCCATGCGCCCTGGGCATCCGTGACCGGCAGGGTCTGGCCGTAGGCGCTCTGGCCATACGGGTTCTGGCCGTAGGGGTTCTGGCCGTAGCGAGCCTGCGGGGCAGGCGGTGCCTGGGTGGCTTCGCGGAAATTCTTTCCGCTGAAGATCGGGTTTCCGCCAGGTGCCATTGCGGGTGTCCTCCAAGATAGGGGGTGAGTGATGATCCGGTGCGAAACGGACTATGTGTAGCCGGCAACTTAATGCGGACCCCACATAGTCACGCTACCAAGTCCCACGGCCGGCAGGGAGGGATAGTTCCCCGCCCGGGGCGCCGCAACCGAACCGTGACCTGCAGCGGACTTACCGGATCCGTGGAGTTCGCACGGGGCGACGCCCGAGGCCCGCGCGGCTGTCGCGCCCGCCCACGGCCAGCACGGCCGGCTGCCTGTCACCCCGAAAGTCGTTAAGTGGCTGGGACGGATTACCCCTCGGCGCCGGGAGCGAACCGGGAACCGGCGCCGGCTGTCCCGTCCCGCTGTTGACGATGACGTCATCGATGTAGATGTCGGCCATTTGCTGATCGTGCTCGGAACCGAGCTGCACCGTATCCAGGGTGGTTGCGGCGGTACTGACCGGGCCCGCGAACACGGAGCGCCCGTCCCACCAGATTTGGACGTTGGTCCCGGGACCGTTGGGGACCACGTGCAGGACCAGCCGGTGCCAGGTGCCGGTGGGGACCTCCTGCCGCAGGGTGGTGTACGTGAATCCTGCCGGCGTCGAGGTCCGAAGCACCAGCTCATGGGTGATGTTCTGCCGGAACACGTCCATGACGCGGATGCCGTCTGCGAAGAACCGGAAGTAAGGGACGTTGTTCCCTACTTTGCCTTCTCCGGCAATGTTGAACCAGCCGTCCGCGTACGCTTCCGTGGCCCCCGGGGTCAGAGCCGCGGTCATCCTGGCAATGGACCCTGGCGTTGCCGTGGCGTGCAGGACGGCGGCGCAGTTTCCGGAGTGCGATTGCGCCGTGGACACCGAGGCCTTCCCGGTCCCGGATGTGGAAACACCGAACCCGTCCAGGGTGCCCGATTCAAAGCTCGAGGCTGCCGCGGTGGTTCCGGGATACGGGTCAGCAGGTGGACCCGCAGAGGGCACGCAGGCCTGTGCCCCGGCAGTCTCGGGACCCAGGCTGAGCGCCGGAACCGCCAGGATCGCCAGCACCAGCGAGCCAGCGAAACACAGCTTGACCACCCGGTTCATTGGTCGGCCCTCCAAGATCGGCCCTTACTCTAAGCGGAGCACTGTATCCGGACTGAGAGTCCGGGACGGAAGATTCCTGGGCGGAAGTCCGGACTGCTGTTCCGGATTTGCGCTCGGGGGCATCGTCGCGTCAGTCCTCGCACCTTAGCGCCGGCGTACTTGGAAAAAGCTTGGGGACCCGCGGCGCGCCTGCCTGGCCGGCGGACGCCACGACGAGGGCGGACGGCCCCGCCCCGTGTGGGCGAGGCCTGACCGGGACCCGGACCGGCCACTGTTTAGGCATACTCGGAATCAACAAAAGTTTTCTTAAGCCGCGCTAAAGCGAGGTGTGGGCGCGACTACACGGTCGTTACCCGATCGCGACGTTCTGCCTGCTCGGAGCGGCATTCATTGGGCCGTGCGGGCTGTAGCATAGGCCACACAGGGTGACCAACGTCACAAGCAGCGCAGTGCAGCAATTCAGCAGTTCGCCGCATCGCACGGCGTTAGTCTCCTGACCGTTCGCAACGGTTGCAAAGGCGCAACCCACAGCACCCCCATGTGGAGGTTTTCAATTTGAGAAGCACAACGAGCGGCCTGTCGCAGAGACGGCGCGGCAGACTATTGAGGGCTGTCGGGGCTGTAGCTGCCACCATGGCTGCACTATTGCTCATCGTTGCCCCGGCATCCAGCGCCGCAACCCCGCCGCCGACACCATCCCCGTCGGCCACCCAGTTCACGAACAGCATCAGCGGCTTCTTGCGCGGCGACGATCGCGCACCGATCCCCGGGGTAACCATCACGGCCACGAACGGTACCTTCACCGGAACCGCGAAGTCGGAAGCCAACGGCTCCTGGACCATTGGCGTCCCCACCCAGGGGACCTACGAGGTCAAACTCGATGAGTCCACGCTTCCGAAGGGCATCAAGCTCGCTGAGGGCCAGGAAAACCCCCGGAAGGTAACTTTCAGCCAAACCTCCAACCTCTCGGTGATCTTTGCCTTTGGCAAGGGCATCGTCGTGCAGGAGGGGAACTTCGGCCAGGACCTGCTCAACCGGCTGGTGGCCGGCCTGAGCTTCGGCCTGCTGCTCGCCCTCGCGGCCGTGGGCCTGTCCCTGATTTTCGGCACCACGGGCCTGACGAACTTCGCGCACGGTGAAATGGTGACCCTGGGTGCGGTGCTGGTGTTCGCTTTCAACGCCATGCATCTGCCGTTCTGGCTGGCGATCATTTTGGCCATCATCGGTGGCGGAGTGTTCGGCTACGTCCAGGATGCGGGACTGTGGAAGCCGCTGCGGCGCCGCGGAACCGGCCTTGTTCCGATGATGATCGTCAGCATCGGCCTCGCACTTGCCGTCCGCTACGTGATCCAGTTCTACTTCGGCGGCGCCACCCAGCAGCTGCCCTTTGCCCAGAGCGCGGAGATCCTAATCGGCCCGGTCTCCATCTCCCCGAACAACCTCTGGTCCCTCCTCATCAGCGCCATCGTGATCGCCGCCCTCGGCGTCGTTCTGCTCAAGACCCGGCTCGGTAAGGCCACCCGCGCGGTGGCCGACAACCCTGCCCTGGCCGCGGCTTCCGGCATCGATGTCGACTCCGTCATCCGGATCGTATGGGTGGTCGGCGGCATGCTCGCCTCCCTCGGCGGCATTCTCTGGGCCTACTACCGGCCCGGCGTCACTTTCGACATGGGCTCGCAGATCCTGCTGCTCATCTTCGCCAGTGTCACCCTGGGCGGCCTCGGCACAGTCTGGGGCGCCCTGGTCGGTTCCATCATCGTCGGCATCTTCGTTGAGCTGACCACCGTGTTCGGCCTCGCAGCCGACCTCAAATACGTGGGAGCGTTGTTCATCATGATTGTTGTCCTTTTGTTCCGGCCTCAGGGCATTCTGGGCCGCCGCGAGCGCGTGGGTTAGGAGACAGCCATGGACTTCGGATTCATTTTTTCCAGTGCCGCGGGCGAACTCTTCAGCCCGACGACGGCCGCTTACGCCCTCGCCACTCTCGGCCTCGCGGTTCACTTCGGCTACGCCGGCCTCCTCAACTTCGGTCAGGCCGGCTTCATGGCCGTGGGAGCCTACGGCTTCGCCATCTCGACGCTGACGTTCCACGTGCCGTTCTTCGTCGGACTGCTGATCGCCGTCGTCTGTTCGAGCATCTTCGCCCTGCTGCTGGGTATCCCGACGCTGCGGCTACGGGCGGACTACCTGGCCATCGTGACCATCGCGGCGGCTGAAATCGTGCGCTACATCGTCACAACGAACCAGCTGACCGCGGTCACCGGTTCAGCCAACGGCCTGGCCGCCTTCGAGGGCGATTTCTACGCCATGAACCCCTTCCCGCCGGGGACCTACATCGGCATGAACAACCGCGACTTCTTCATCCGGGTGGTCGCCTGGGCAGTCGTGGCCGTGTTCTGCACCCTGGTCTGGCTGCTGATGCGCAGCCCCTGGGGCCGGGTGCTCAAGGGCATCCGCGAGGACGAGAACGCCGTCCGTTCGCTCGGCAAGAACGTGTACGCCTACAAGATGCAGGCCCTCATCATCGGCGGCGCGCTCGGTGCTCTGGCGGGCATGATCTTCACGATCCCCCGCGGCGCGGTCCAGCCTGCCAACTACGGCACGGAACTGACCTTCTTCCTCTACACCTGCCTGCTGCTGGGCGGTCTTGGCACCGTGCTCGGCCCGGTGGTCGGCGCCATGATCTTCTGGGTGGTGCTCTCCCTCACCCAGGGCATCCTCTACGGCCTGATCGAGTCCGGCACCATCACGTGGCTGAACACGGTCCAGGCCGGGCAGCTGCGCTACATCCTGGTCGGCGTGGCGCTCATGCTGCTGATGATCTTCAGGCCCCAGGGCGTCCTCGGTAACAAGAAGGAGCTGGCATTCGCATGAGCATTCCAAGCGAAGAGTCGCGCGGCGAACCCCGCACGTCGGAGGAAATCGACTACATGACGGACACCCGTCCGATCGCCGCCGGCGAGATCGCGCCGGGCTGCAAGAAGCGGGATCCGATCGTCGTGGCGGAAAACGTCACCCGCAGCTTCGGCGGCATCAACGCCGTCGACGTCCAGTACCTTGAGATCCCGCGACACAAGATCACTGCCCTGATCGGCCCCAACGGCGCCGGCAAGACCACCTTGTTCAACCTGCTCACGGGATTCGACACACCCAATTCAGGCAGCTGGCAGTTTGAAGGCCAGAGCCTGGCGGGTGTCTCCTCGTACAAGGTCGCCCGGATGGGCATGGTGCGCACCTTCCAGCTCACCAAGGTCATGGGCAAGCTCACCGTCATGGAGAACATGCGCCTGGGTGCCTCCAACCAGTCCGGCGAGCGGCTGTCCAAGGCCTTGTTCAAGGGAATCTGGGGCGGCCAGGAAAAGAAGATCACCCAGGAAGCGAACGTGCTGCTGGAGAAGTTCAAGCTGGATGCCAAGAAGGACGATTACGCGGCCTCGCTGTCCGGCGGCCAGCGCAAGCTGCTTGAAATGGCGCGCTCCCTCATGGTCCGGCCCAAACTCGTGATGCTCGATGAGCCCATGGCCGGCGTGAACCCGGCTCTGACGCAGTCGCTGCTGGATCACATCAAGAACCTCAAAGCCGAGGGCATGACCGTCTTGTTCGTCGAGCACGACATGCACATGGTCCGGCACATCGCCGACTGGGTGGTGGTGATGGCCGAGGGCAAGATCGTCGCCGAAGGCCCTCCCTCCGAGGTCATGAAGAACCCCGCCGTGATCGACGCCTACCTCGGCGCCCACCACGACGTCGATCTCGGCGCCGCCGAGGGCATCAAGGAACTAGCCGCCGAGCTGGTCGCCGACGAGGAATCCATCGTCGGCACGGAGAACGCCGGCATCATCTCCGCCGACGTGCTCGCCGCCGAGGCGGCCGAGGCGGAGGCGAAGGGCACGGGGCGCGGCCGCCGCAGCGCCGAGGAGCCGAGCCTCGGCGAAGAGCCCAACCTCACAGAGAAGGACACAGAATGAGCGCCACGAGCGCGGCTCCTGCCGCCCAGCCCGCCTTCGACGGCGATTCGGTCGTCAAGGTCACTGACCTGGTTGCCGGCTACATCCCCGGCGTCAATATCCTCAACGGCTGCAGCATCGAGGCCCGCAAGGGTGAGCTGATCGGCATCATCGGGCCCAACGGCGCCGGTAAGTCCACGCTGCTGAAGGCCATGTTCGGCCTGGTCAAGGTCCATTCCGGCTCAGTGGTGGTCCGCGGGCAGGACATCACCGGGCTCAAGGCCAACAAGCTGGTCAGCCGGGGCGTCGGCTTCGTGCCGCAGAACAACAACGTGTTTGCAGCCTTGACCATCGAGGAGAACCTGCAGATGGGCATGTTCCAGCGGCCCAAGGACTTCGCCCAGCGGTTCGATTTCGTCACCGAGCTGTTCCCGGAGCTCGGCAAGCGGCGCGCCCAGCGGGCGGGCTCGCTCTCCGGCGGCGAACGCCAGATGGTGGCCATGGGCCGGGCCCTCATGATGGACCCCGCCGTGCTGCTGCTCGACGAGCCGTCGGCCGGCCTCTCCCCCGTCAAGCAGGATGAGACATTCCTGCGGGTCCACGAGATCAACCGGGCCGGCGTCTCCGTGATCATGGTCGAGCAGAACGCGCGCCGCTGCCTGCAGATCTGCGACCGCGGCTACGTGCTGGACCAGGGCAAGGATGCGTACACGGGCACGGGCCGGGAGCTCATGAAGGATCCCAAGGTCATCCAGCTCTACCTCGGGACGCTCGCAGACACCGTCGACTGACTCTGCCGGGGCAAACCCGCCAGGCGCTCAGAGGGGCCGTCACCAGCCGGTGGCGGCCCTTTTGCGTGCCCGGTACGTTCTCCCGAGCTGTACCGTCCGGTCGCCTCCTCCGCCACTTGCTCGGCGCCTGCGCTCGTTCCTCCCCGGCGGCCCGCGGGCACGTTTCTGCGCCGGTTCCGGACCAACGCCCCTCGGATCCGCGTATCCCCTGTCCGATTCCGCAGCGCCCAGCACGTTCCCTAGCACCCGTCCGAACCCGTAGCGCCCGTCCGGACGGCCCCCAGGCACGTTTCCGCGCCGGTTCCGGACCCACGCCCCTCGGATCCGCGTATCCCCTGTCCGAACCCGCAGCGCCCAGCACGTTGCCTAGCGCCCGTCCGAACCCGTAGCGCCCGTCCAGACGGCCCGCGGGCACGTTTCCGCGCCGGTTCCGGACCAACGCCCCTCGGATCCGCGTATCCCCTGTCCGAACCCGCAGCGCCCAGCACACTCCCTAGCGCCTGTCCCAACCCGTAGCCCCTGTCTGGACGGCCCGCGGACACGTTTCCGCGCCGGTTCCGGACCAACGCCCCTCGCATCCGCGTATCCCCTGTCCGAATCCGCAGCGCCCAGCACACTCCCTAGCGCCTGTCGGAACCCGCAGCGCCTGTCCGGACGGCCCGCAGGCACGTTTCCGCGCCGGTTCCGGACCAACGCCCCTCGCATCCGCGTATCCCCTGTCCGAATCCGCAGCGCCCAGCACGCTCCCTAGCGCCTGTCCGAATCCGCAGCGCCCAGCACGTTCCCTAGCACCCGTCCGAACCCGCAGCGCCCAGCACGTTCCCTAGCACCCGCCCGAACCCGCAGCACCTGTCCGGACCGCCCCGCGGGCACGTTTCCGCGCCGGTTCCGGGCCAACGCCCCTCGGATCCGCGTAGCCCGTGTCCGATTCCGCAGCGCCCAGCACGTTCCCTAGCGCCCGCCCGAACCCGCTGCGCCCAGCACGTTCCCTAGCCGCCGTCCGATTCCTCGGCGCCCGTCCGGACGGCCCGTGGGCACGTTTCCGCGCCGGTTCCGGACCAACGCCCCTCGGATCCGCGTAGCCCTTGTCCGATTCCGCAGCGCCTGTCCGAAAGCGCAGCCCTTATCAGGATCTGCAGCCTGCACTCGGCCGGCGCATGCAGAGCCGGTGTCGCAGACACAAAAGACCCCCGTCCGTGAGGACGGGGGTCTTCAGTCTGTCGAGGGAAGCGGCTTACAGCTTGCCGAATTCTGCCTTGACGGGCTTGTAGGTGTTGTCATCCTGGTACTCGTAGATGCCGATGTAGGCTTCCGTGGGGTCGCCGGCGTCGGAGAACGTCACCGGACCGGACTGGCCGTCGTAGTCGATGTCCTTGCCCTGCCGCAGGAGTGTGACGCACTCCGGGAAGCTGAAGCACTTCTGCCCGCCTTGAGAGACGTCCTTCAGGTGTGCCGCAATGTCCGTGCCCTTGGTGCTCTTGGCTTCCTCAGCCGCCAGCGCGATCAGGTTCACGGCATCGTAGGACTCGCCCGCGTAGCTGAAATCCTTCAGCGCCGGATCAATGGCCAGCAGCTTCTTCTTGAAGGCATCGTTGGCGAAGGTACCCGGGATGGTGCCCTGGGCGCCCTTCAGGGTTCCCGCCTGGAAGTCCTTGCTGTAGTCGGACATGTTGCCGTCCACCATGAAGATCTGGGTCGGCTTGACGCCCTTGCCCGTCATCAGCGGGACGATGCTCTTGGCCTGGTCAAAGCTGATCAGGGCGATGGCGTCCGGCTTGGCGGCGAGGACCTTGTCCACCTGGCTGCTGAACTGGGAATCACCTTCGTTGAAGAGCTCCTGGGCAACAACCTTGCCGCCGGCTGCTTCAAATGCCGACTGGACGTTCTTGGCAAGGCCGGTTCCGTAGGCGTCGTTGAGGACGATCATGCCCAGGGTCTGCGCACCGCAGGTGGCCATGTAGTTGCCGAGGACCTTGCCCTGGAGCACGTCCGAGGGGGCGGTGCGCCAGTAGAGGCCCTTGTCATCCCAGGTGGTGAAGTCCGGGGACGTATTGGCCGGGGAGAACTGGATGACGCCGGCGCCGGTGATCTGGTTGATCACGGTCTTGGAGACACCCGAGGATGCCGCACCGATGATCGCGCTGACACCCTGTCCGAGCAGTGCCGTGGTGGACTGGGTGGCGATATCGGTCTTGGTGTCGCCGGAGTCACGGTGGATGACCTGGACGGGCTTGCCGAGGACACCGCCTGCGTCATTGACTTCCTTGATGCCGAGGTTCACACCGGCAATTTCGGGCGGGCCGAGGAAGGCAAGGGAACCCGTCGTCGGCAGGAGCGAGCCGATCTTCAGGGGCGTTGCGGTGGTGGTGGTGGAGGGCGGCACGGGACCGCTCTGAGTGGCGGCGGAAGTAGCGGCGCTCGTGGCGCTCGGTGCCGGGCACGCAATGCCGGCGGCCGCGGCTGAGCTGGAGCCCGTCGAGCTCGGGGTGGACGAACCGCCACAAGCCGTAGCCAGAAGGGCGACACCGATGCTAAGCGCTGTCAGCTTAGCTATGCGGGGCGCAACCTGGGGGAGTGAAGTCATGTACAAGCTCCTCGATCTAAAGGTGCGAACGGCCTTTGACGCGAAAGATCAGGTGTTCCTGATTCCACTTCAAGCTAGTGCAAATTTGACCGGAAAATAAGTGACTACGGTCACATCCTTATAACACTCGTTGCATAGAGGAAATCTGGATGGGCCCGCCAGCCCTTCCGCGCCTGCCGGAGCCTCGGAACGGGCCGGACGGGGCGGGCTTGTGAGGGGCCTGGGGACGGATGCCCCTGCACGGGCTGGCGGCGCCGGGACGCCTCTGGAACGGGAACCGCAGGGCGTCGCGTAACAAAAGTGCCCCAGGTGGGACTCGAACCCACAACACGCGGATTTTAAGTCCGCTGCCTCTGCCAATTGGGCTACTGGGGCGCCCGGTCAATGGTATCCCGTCGCGGGCCGGATCAGTCCGAAAAGGCGCCCGCGTACCGGAAGGTGCCGCTGACTCCCCCGGGCCAGACAGCCAGCGGAAGCAGCTGGAAGTGCGCGCCCCAGCCCGCCTCCGGCGGTGCCACGCCAAGGGAGGTGGACGGCACGAAGCCGAAGCGGGAATAGTATTCGGGGCTCCCGAGCAGGGCGATCCCCCGCTCCCCCGCGGCGTTGGCCCGGGCCACGGTCTCGTTCATGAGCGCGGTGCCGATTCCGTGGCGCTGCAGCCTAGGCACCACCGAGATCGGCCCGAGCCCCAGCAGCGCCAGCTCCCCCACCCATCCGCGGGAGCTGATCACATGCCCCACGATCTCGCCGTCGAGCTCCGCCACAATGCTGAACTCCGGCAGGTATTCCGCGCTGTCGAAAAGCCGCCGGAGCAGTTCGACTTCCTCCGGTTCGCCCTCGACGGGCAGTCCGGTCACCGGGGAAACGGCGAAGGCCGCGGCGGTAAGGGCCACGACGGCGGCGCGGTCCTCCGGCTGTTCGGTGCGCAGCCGGAGCACCGGGGCTGGGTGCTCCAGGCCGCTGTCCTGTTCCAGTTCGTGCAGCGCCAGCTCATGCAGGACTTCCAGCGCCCGGTCGGCGTCGGCCACCGGCACCAGCAGGTGGTCATGGTGGAAGCCCGCCAGGACGTTGCAGCTGATCTTCGCCTCGGTCAGGGCGGCGCCGACGGCGGCCGTCAGGCCCACGGCTTCGAGCGAGGAATGCACTTCGAGGGTTATCCAGGCCCCGACAAAGTCGTACGGCAGTCCGGCGCTGTCCGCGTCGGCCCGGGGCATCACCACAGTCAGCCCCTCGGCTTCGCGGACGGCAGCCATGATTCCGCCGCCCAGCGGTTTGCCGTGCGGCCACAGAACGTAGACGAACTCGCCGTCGCGGCGGACAGGATGCATGGTTGCGAGCAGCGTATGAAGGTCCTTTTCAGCGGTCATCCAGCCAGTCTAGGCGCGGGCGGCGGCCCGCGGTCCGGAGGCGACGCGGCAGCGCGCCCTGCGTGCGGGAGCAGCGGCGAATGCCCTCACGAAGCGCCGGGGCCCTCCAGGACAGCGGAGACCGAGGGCGCTGACCAAAAACGACGGCGGCTGCTCCCCGGGAGGGGAACAGCCGCCGTCGTCGGGCAACCGCCGGCTACATGACCGGAGTTATTTGGCGTCTTCCTTATTTGGCGTCAGCCGGAACCGAATCCTTGGAAGCCAGATCGGGATCTGCCTTGACCTCAGGCTTGGCGGCTTCCGGCGCCGGGGCAGGAGCAGTGGCCGGCTTCGGGGCCGGAGTCGCCGCGGACACGAAGGCGCCGCGCGGGTTGTCCAGGTCCATCAGCTGTGTGGTGTCGCGGCCCAGGAAGAAGGACCACAGCCAACCGGAGATCACGCGGAGCTTGCGCTCCACGGTGGGCATGGCCAGGCCGTGGTAGCCGCGGTGCGCCAGCCAGGCGAGCGGGCCCTTGAGGCCGATGCGCCCGATCAGGTTGATGTTTGCGACGCCCTTCCACTGGCCGAAGCCGGCGACGGCGCCGAGGTTCTTGTGCTTGTAGTCCTTGAGCGGCTTGTTCCAGCGGGAAGCCCACAGGTTCTTGGCGAGGCGCTTGGACTGGCGGAGAGCGTGCTGGGCGTTCGGCACGCAGGTGCCGTCCGGCAGGCCGCTGCCCGTGAGGTCGGGAACGGCTGCGATGTCACCGGCAGCCCAGGCGTTCTCGATGATGCCCTCGTCGCCAGCGATCCGCAGGTCGGCCAGGACGCGGACGCGTCCGCGCGGCTCCAGCGGGAAGTCGGTGGAACGGACCATCGGGTTGGCCTGCACGCCGGCAGTCCAGACCAGGGTGTCGGACTCGAATTCCTGGGCCAGGGACTTGTCAGGCAGGTTGATGAGCTTCAGGGAGCCCTCGGCGTTGTCGAGGGAGGTGTTGAGCAGGACCTCGATACCGCGGCTGCGGAGGTGCTCGACGACCCATTCGGCCTGCTTCGCCGTGACCTCGGGCATGATGCGTCCCATCGCCTCAACCAGGACGAAGCGGACTTCCTCCTGCTTGACGCGCGGGTTGTTCTTGACCGCGGCGCGGGCGAGGTCTTCCATCTCGGTGATGCACTCAATGCCGGCGAAGCCGCCGCCGACGACGACGAACGTCAGTGCGCGGGCGCGCTCGGCGGGGTCGGTCATGAGGGAGCCGGTCTCGATGCGCTCAAGGACACCGTTGCGCAGGGCGACGGCCTCCTCGATGGTCTTCAGGCCGATGCCCTTTTCCGCGAGGCCCTTGATCGGGAACGTGCGGGTGATGGCGCCTGCGGCCAGGACGACGTCGAAGTAGGGAACCTCGAAGGTGTCGCCGCCGTCGGACGGGGCCACCACGGCAGTGCGGTTGGCGTGGTCGATCGACGTGACGCGGCCCTGGATGAGTTCGGTCTGCTTCAGGTGCTGACGGTGCGAGACGACCGCGTGGCGCGCCTCGATGTTGCCGCCGGCAACTTCCGGCAGGAAGGGCTGGTAGGTCATGTAGGGCAGCGGATCGACGAGGGTGACGATGCCACCTGCATTCGCGATCTTTTTCTGCAGTTTGAGGGCTACATACAGGCCGACGTACCCGCCGCCGACGACGAGTACCCGGGGACGGTCCTGGAGCTGAAGGGAGGATGCCATGCGTCAAGAATACCGTAGTTTGTGAAAACCTTCACTAACTATGACGGGCTGACCGGGTCCGCCGGATCCTCGGCCTCGGCACCGGCCACGCCTGCCCCGTCCGGCCCTTCTTTGGGCGCCTTCCGCATGGCCGCCCTCAGCTGGAGGGCCGCGGCAACCAGGATGCCAACGAACAGGCAGCCGAAGCCCAGGACAACCGCTGCCGGCACGGCGCTGTCCAGCTGCGAGGGCTTTTCCGCGACCGGCACGGTCGCCTCGGGCAGCGTGGGCGCCGCGCTGGAGGGCGTGGGCGCCGCGGCCTGTGCGGTGGCGGGCGGGTTGCCGCGGCGGTGCACCCGGATCCACTCCGAAATCGAGCCCAGCGGGTTGACCTTTGTTTCCGGAACGTCGGCCTTCAGGGCCGCCTCGGCGTTGAGCACGCCGAACCCGTAGAGCGGGTCCTTCCCCGGCACCCCGGCGTCCTTGGCCGTGCTGACAATCCTGTTGATGACCTGGCTTGCGGACATCTCGGGCCATTTGGACCGGATCAGTGCGGCGACGCCGGCCACGATCGGGGTAGCGCCGGACGTGCCTGCCCACTCCGCGTAGCCACCGGCGGGCATGCCGCCCACGAGGGCCTCGGCGGGAGCGGCAACGCCGATGCTGATGCCTTGGGACGACGAATCAACGCTTGCCGTGCCTTTGCGGTCCAGGCCCGCGACCGTCAGTACGCCGGGAATCGTGGCCGGAGCTCCCACCTGGATGTTTCCGCCCACGCGGTTGCCCGCGGCGGCGACGATCACGACGTCCTTCTGTTCCGCGTAGAGGAATGCCGCGTCCCAGCTCTGGGGCCACTCCGGCGACGTGCTGCCCAGTGAGACGTTGATGACCCGGGCGCCGTTGTCGACAGCCCAGCGCACAGCCTCGGGAATCTGGTCCTGGTCGGTTTTGCCGCCCGGGTTGGCTGAGCCGAGCCAGGTGGAGACGGACAAAAGCTCTGCCTCCGGCGCGACGCCCACGATCCCGTCAGGGCCAACTGCATGCGCGGCGGGCCCGGAAGCGTGGCTGGCGCTGGCACTGGGCTTGGCGCCCGCCTTGGCGGGCGGCTGATGCCCGCGCCCGGCGAGCATGGTGGCGACAAGGGTTCCGTGCTCGGGTTTGGCGCCGATGCTCTCCTGGCCGTTGGCACTGCCGGCGCCGGAGATGTCGGCGCCCCCGGTGAGCACGCCGGCAAGGTCAGGGTGCTGGCCGTCCACGCCGCTATCGATGACGGCGACTTTGACCCCGGCGCCCTTGGATACTTCCCAGGCCTTGGTGATGCCGGACTCGGCAAGCCAGTACTCCTTGTCCCGCCAGGAGTCGGCATGGGCGGCTGGCGCAGCCGTGAGGGCGGCAGCGGACATGCCGCCGGCAAGGGCCAAGGCCATCAACGCCGAGGCCATCCGGCGGCGCCGGGCTGTTGCTCTGGTCATGCAGGTCCTATCGGCGGATGCGGCAGCGGCCCAGGCACGGTGCTGGTGCTTGAAGCGAGTGCTGGAGTTGGTGCTCGTGCTGGTGCACTTCAGCTGATGCTGAGGGCAATTCCGTCAAGAATATCGTGTTCGCTGGTTACCGCCGTGGCGATGCGGCCGGCAGTGACGTCGGCCAGGCGCTGCAGAACACGCCGCCACACGAGGCCGCCGGCGCCGATCACGTCCACCCGCCCGGGGTGCATGTACGGCAGCGCGGCCCGATCCTCCCTGGTCATTTCGAGCAGCTCGGTGCCCGCTTTCCGGATCTCGTCCAGGTCCAGTTCGGTGCCGTGGATCGCGGCCGGGGAGTACTCGGGCAGGCGCAGTGCATGTGCCGTGATGGTGGTGACGGATCCGGCCACGCCAACCACAACGGTGGCGCGTTCCAGCGGAACGGTCTGCGCCGCTTCGTCGATGGCGGCGTCGACGTCGGCCTCCGCCGCCGCGATCTGTTCCGGGGTGGGCGGATCGCTGCGCAGGTGCCGTTCGGTCATCCGGACGCAGCCGACGTCGACCGAACGGGCGGCGATGACGCCGTCGGCATTGCCGAGCACGAACTCCGTGCTGCCGCCGCCGAGGTCCACCACCAGGACGGGGTGGTCCCCGCGGGAGGGCAGGACGCTGCTGGCACCGGCGAAGGACAGTGCGGCCTCCTCGTCCCCGCTGATCACCTCGGGCTCGACGCCGAGGATGTCGCGGATGCCGTCGACGAAGACCTGCCGGTTGCTGGCATCACGGGTGGCGGAGGTGGCCACGAAGCGCACCCTTTCGGCGCCGTGCTCGCGGATGAGGTCTGCGTAGTCCCTGGTGGCCGCGAAGGTGCGCTCGAGCGCTTCCTGGGCGAGTTTGCCGGTGGAGTCCACGCCCTGGCCCAGCCGTACCACGCGCATTTCCCGGACGACGTCGGTCAGCCGCGGCGTGGGCTGCGCGGCTGCGCCGCTGTCACCCGGTGTTCGGTTCACCTCTGCACTCACGTCTGCGATCAGCAGGCGGATCGAGTTGGTGCCGCAGTCCACGGCGGCAACCCGGGTCACTTGGACTCCCCCGCGCCGTTGGCGGCGGTACCTTCCGCGCCGACGGCGGGGTTGCCGTCTGCGCCGGCGGCGGCGGTGCCTTCAGTGCTGGCGGCGCTGCGGGACTTGCGGACGGGGGCGGGCCGGCCCACGATCTCCGGCAGGCCCTGCGGTCCGTGGCGGCTAAGGTCGCGGGAGGGGACTTCGCCTCCGGTGTCCCAGGCGCCGTCGCAGTAGCAGCGGTCCGCCGTCCACCACTCAGCGATTGCGGCGATTGCCTCGTCGCCGAGCGGGTTGACGCCCGGCCCGGCGGCCAGCGAGTGGCCCACGAGGACGTGCAGGCACTTGACGCGGGTCGGCATTCCGCCGGCCGAAATACCGTCGATTTCCGGCACGGCACCGATGCCGGACCGTGCGCCGATGGCAGCGCGGGAGGCCAGGTACGCCTCGTGGGCGGCGCGGTAACGGCCCGCCAGGAGCGTGTCTGCCTCCAGCCGGTCGTTCATCTCGTTCATCAGCCCGGCAGCCTCCAGCCGCGACACCGCGGACGTGATCACCGGGTGGGTGAGATAGAACGTGGTGGGGAACGGCGTGCCGTTGCTCAGCCGCGGCGAGGTGGCGGCCACAAGGGGGTTTCCGCAGACGCAGCGGGCCGGGATTTCGACGACGTCCCGCACCGGCCGGCCCAGCTGGCGGCTGAGGACCTCAAGGTCCTGTGGCGACGGCTGGCGGGAGGCTTCCGGAGCGCCTGCCCTGTGACGGGGCGCCGGGGCCTGCGCCGTTTGCGCGCGGGGGGTCTCGTCGGCTCGGTTCTCGTCCACGGGGGTGGCACCTTCCTGCCCTGTTCTGAGGTTGTCCGTGGGACAACCGGCGGCGGGCGCCGCGTCTAGTCTGTTGCCGATCGCCTGATGGATTCCCAGAGGGAGTCCACCCAAGGCAGGTTGGCCGGGTTTTGTGCTGATGCTGCACCCGCCGCGCCACCGGACTGCGCGGCAGGAAGATCGCCGCCGAATACCCAGTAGCCCGTTTCTCCGGGCATAACCATGTTAATGCGGTCCCGGGCCTGCTGTTTGACGTAGTTGGGATCCTGCCACCGCGAAACCTGGCGTTTGAGGTCTTCCTGCTTGGCCTGCTTGGCCGTGAGATCGGCCTGCAGCGCCGCAATTTCGGCGCGCTTGTCGAGGAAGATCTTCACCGTCGGCGCGAGCAGGATGGTGATGGCAATCATGACGACGCCGAGTGCAAGGAGCCGGCCCGAGAACGCCTTGGCCGGAACGGGGTCAAGTGATTCGTCCGAATCCCCCGGGGCCGCAGCCCGTCGGGCATTGCCGCCGGGCTTCGCTGCGGGCTTCCCTGTGTTGTTCCCTGCGGGCTTTTCTGTGGGCTTCCCTGCAGCGGGCACCGTTCCGGATGCCGCAGAATTCGGGGCTGCGTTGTGCGCGGCGGGTGCCCCTCCGGAAGCGCTGCCTGACGTTCCGCGTAAAGTGTCGGCGGGCGTGGGCGCGGCCGCACCGGCGCGGGCCCCGCCGAAGTCCGCCTGGATGACGTCGCCGCCGTCGGCTGCTCCGCCCAAGCCTCCGGCCGCAGGCCTGGCGGCTTCAGTCTTCGGGGTTGCAGGCGTAGCCCGGGGAACATTGGGGCGTCGGGTAGCCATGTCACTCCTTCAAAAGCGGACCAAAAACAGAACCGGTGGCCATGGTCTTTCAACCATAGCCACCGGTCAGCGGTTTTCGCGGCTAACTAGCCCTTGAAACGCGGGAAGGCGCTGCGGCCGGCGTAGCGTGCGGCGTCGTCGAGTTCCTCTTCGATGCGCAGCAGCTGGTTGTACTTGGCGACGCGCTCGGAGCGTGCCGGGGCACCGGTCTTGATCTGGCCGGCGTTTGTGGCAACGGCGATGTCGGCGATGGTGGTGTCTTCCGTCTCGCCGGAGCGGTGCGAGGTGATGGTCGTGTAACCGGCACGCTGGGCGAGGGAGACGGCGTCGAGCGTTTCCGTCAGGGAACCGATCTGGTTGACCTTCACGAGCAGCGAATTCGCCGTGGCGGAGTCGATGCCCTGCTGCAGGCGGACCGGGTTGGTGACGAAGAGGTCGTCGCCGACGATCTGGACCTTGTCGCCGATGGCGTCGGTGAGGATCTTCCAGCCGTCCCAGTCGTTTTCGTCCAGCGGGTCCTCGATGGAGACCAGCGGGTAGTCGGCAACGAGCTCGGCGTAGTAGGCGCTCATGTCGGCGGAGCTGAGCGACTTGCCTTCGAACTGGTAGGTGCCGTCCTTGAAGAACTCCGAGGACGCCACGTCCAGCGCCAAGGCGATGTCCTTGCCCGGGGTGTAGCCGGCGTTCTTGATGGCTTCCTGGATGAGGTCCAGGGCCGCACGGTTGGAGGGCAGGTTCGGCGCGAAGCCGCCCTCGTCGCCCAGGCCGGTGGAGAGGCCCTTGGCCTGCAGGACGGACTTGAGGTTGTGGTAGACCTCGACGCCCCAGCGCAGGCCTTCGGAGAAGGTCTCGGCGCCGATCGGCACGATCATGAATTCCTGGATGTCGACGTCGGAATCGGCGTGCGATCCACCGTTGAGGATGTTCATCAGGGGCACCGGCAGGACGTGCGCGTTGGGGCCGCCCAGGTACTTGTACAGCGGCAGGTCGGCGGACGCGGCGGCAGCGTTGGCGACCGCGAGGGACACGCCGAGGATGGCGTTAGCGCCGAGCTTGGACTTGTTGGCAGTGCCGTCGAGGTCGATCATGGCCTGGTCGATGCTGCGCTGGTCCGTCGCGTCGAATCCGATCAGGGCCGGGGCGATCTGGTCGATTACGGCGTCGACGGCCTTCTGGACGCCCTTGCCGAGGTAGCGGCCCTTGTCCCCGTCGCGGAGTTCAACGGCCTCGTGCTCGCCGGTGGACGCGCCGGAGGGAACTGCTGCGCGGCCGATCTGGCCGTCGGAGAGCAGGACTTCAACTTCTACGGTCGGGTTGCCGCGGGAATCGAGGATCTCGCGGGCGTGAATGGCATCGATAAGCGCCATGGATATGCTCCTTTGGGTGAAGCGATCTGCAGGGAATCTGACTGCTTGGAATCTTGCTGTACATCAAGTACGAAAGCCGACGTCGTCGTCGCTATTAGCGTAGTCGAGAGCGGGATAAGTTACGGAAACCTATCCAGTACCCGGACGCCTCTACGCCGGAGGCCCGGGAGCCTGACCATCCTGGCCCTCCTGGAACCGGCGCAGGGCTCCGCGGAGGGCGCGCTCGGCGTCGAGCCCGGCCGCCCGGGCACCGGCTACGATCCCGAACAGCATGTCTCCGAGTTCTTCCTCGGTGGCCGGGACGTTGACGGCGGCGGCTCCGACGTCGGTTGCCAGGGAGGCCCGCTCGGCCCGGTCCAGGATCTTTTGGGCCCGGGCGAGGGCCGGCAGCGCGGCGGGAACGCCGTCGAAGACGTGGCTGCGGTCCGGGTTCTCGGCCTTCTTGACGGCGTCCCACGTCAGGACGATCTCCTCCACCGTTGCCGGGAAAGTGTCCTGCAGTGAGCCGTCGCTCCGGAACACGTGCGGGTTCCGGCGGATCATTTTGGCGGTGAGTCCGCGGGCGACGTCGTCGAGGTCAAACGCGCCGCGTTCCTCGGCGAGCCGGGCATGGAGGACCACTTGGAGCAGCACGTCCCCCAGCTCGGACTGCAGCTCGGCGTCGCCGCCGGCCGCCTCGATGGTTTCCGCGACCTCGTAGGCCTCTTCGAGGAGGTATTCCACGAGGGATTCGTGGGTGAGGGCTCCCATCCAGGGGCAGTGCTCGCGCAGGGACGCAATCGTCCCCACCAGCTCCCCAAACTCGCCAGCTCGTGTGGGAGCCTCCGCTGGTGCGGAACCACAAGCAAGCCCCTGGACGGGGGGAGTGTCCTCTTTAGCCAAGGTCCGCGTAGGCCTCGTTGATGTATTCCACCAGGGCTTCCTTCTCTTCCAGCGGGAGGAAGGCGGCCTCGGCCGCGTTCAGCGTCAGCTCCAGCAGGTCGTCCAGATCGTAGTCGAACGTCTCGACCAGCAGCTCGAACTCGTCGGTGAGAGTCACGCCGCTCATGAGGCGGTTGTCGGTGTTGATGGTGACGTTGAAGCCCAGCTGGTAGAGCATGTCCAGCGGGTGGCTTTCGATGCCCTCGCCGAAGCCGGAAATCGCACCGGTCTGCAGGTTCGACGACGGGCAGATCTCCAGTGCGATGCCGCGGTCGCGGACCCAGCTGGCAAGTTCGCCCAGGGTCACCATTCCGATGGTGTCGCTGACTTCGTCGTCGAAGATGTCGGCGTCGGCCCCGGCCTCGTCGGCGTCTTCGAACTCGATGGTGATGTCCTCGGCGATCCGCACCCCGTGGCCCAGGCGCAGGGCCCGGCCGTCCACGAGGGCCGACTGGATGCTGTCCAGGCCGGCGGCTTCGCCGGCGTGGACGGTGGCCGGGAAGTTGTGCTGGGCGAGGTAGGTGAAGGCGTCCCGGAAGCGTGAGGGCAGGAAGCCGTCCTCCGCACCGGCGATGTCAAAGCCCACGGCGCCCTTGTACCGGTGGCGGACGGCCAGCTCGGCGATCTCCTGGCCGCGGTCGGCGTGCCGCATGGCTGTGATGAGCTGGCCGACCTGGATATCGCGGCCGGTTTCGGCGACGGCGTCCACGCCTGCTTCCAGTCCGGCCTGCACGGCCTCCACGACGTCGTCCAGGCTCAGGCCCTGCTGGAGGTGCTGCTCGGGGGCCCAGCGTACTTCGCCGTACACGACGCCGTCGTCGGCGAGGTCTTCGACGAATTCCTTGGCGACGCGGAACAGGCCTTCCTTGGTCTGCATCACGGCGATGGTGTGGTCGAACGTTTCGAGGTACCGGACCAGGGAGCCGGAATCGGCGGACTCGCGGAACCACTCCCCCAGGGCGACGGGGTCGGTGGACGGGAGCGTGTGGCCGGCGGCCTCGGCAAGTTCAATGATGGTCGCCGGGCGGAGCCCGCCGTCCAGGTGGTCGTGAAGGGAAACCTTGGGGAGGACCTTCAGGTCGAAGTCGAGGTCAGGGGCAGCGTCAGGAATAGTCTCAGTCACGTTCCAACCATAGGGTCGCGGGCCGTCGGATGCTACTTTCCGGGCACTCCGGCTTCGGTGGGCGGGCCGGCCAGGACGCCGTGTCCCCCGGGGCGGTGCCCGTCGGGAGCGTGCTCCCGTGAGGTGCCGGCCTCCGATACGTGCTCCTCATCCGGCGCGCCGCCGGCCCGGGTGGCCCCGGAGTCGTTGCGTCCGAGGCGCTTGTGCCACCAGCGCAGGAGGTGGTCGATCAGGATGCCGAGCACGATCGCGAACACCACCGCGATCCCCGCGCTGAGTAGCGGGTTGTGGTGCAGCCACGGGAAGGAACTGGCCAGCAGGCCGATCCCAAGGGAATAGATGACCCACGTGAAGCACGCGAAGGCGTCCAGGAAGAAGAACCTCCGGTGCGGAAACGCCGTCGTGCCCGACACGTAGTTGACGGCAACACGGCCCCACGGAATATACCGGGCCGTGAAGATCAGCACGGCCCCGCGCTTCTCGAGTTCATAGTGCGCCCAAGCGAAGACCTTCTGGACCTTCGGCTTACGCATCCAGCGGAACCGCTCAAGGCCGATCTTCCGGCCGAGCATGTAGGCCACGTTGTCCCCGGCCATGGCTCCGACGAGCGCCGTGAGGCCGAGGATCCAGAGGTTGGGCTGGCCGCTATGGAGCGAATACGCCGCAAGGGCAACGATGAGGGTCTCGCTGGGGACCACCATCGCGAAGCCGTCCACGAAGAAGAACACCAGCAGCAGGGGGTAGATCCACCACTGGCCGGCGGCGTGGAGCACAGCCTCGTTAATGAACTCCATGCGGGCGGTGCTCCTTGGTGACTAGGAACGGACAACTAAGCCGTAACGAACCTGCGGGGACAAACGGGCGGGACCGGGCGGACTGCGGACAGCAGCGTGACGCAAATCGCTCCTAAGTCTCCCACGGGCGGGGTACGGTCCGCTACGTTCCGGCCGGCGGACGTTCGGCCGGAATCGGTTCCTCCGGGGCCCGGCCGCGCAGCCTGCTGATGACATAGTCCACGGCGAGGCCCAGGACCACTGCGCAGATGATCGCGATGGCCGCGCCCAGAACGTGGTTTTCCTCGAACCACGGACCGACGAACAGGCCGATTCCCACGGAGTAGCCGGCCCACAGCAGGGCCGAGAGCACCGTCAGGCTCATGAACCTGGACCGCGGGTATCGCGTGGCACCGGCGGTCAGATTGACGGCGACCCGCCCGATCGGGACGAAGCGCGCCACGAGGATCAGCGACGCCGGGCGTTTCCGCAGTTCCCGGCCGGCCCACAAAAACGCCCCCTGCATCCGGGGGCCGCGCATCCATGCCCAGCGCTGCGTTCCGGTGCCGCGGCCAAACAGGTAGGCGAGGTTGTCGCCCAGGAACGCGCCGGCTGCGGCGGTGGCGATCAGGAGGACCGGGTTCGGCACGTCCGCGGTCGCGGCGACGGCGGCCAGGCCCACCACCACCGATTCGCTGGGGATCGGCGGGAAGAACCCGTCGATGACGCAGCAGGCAAAAACGAGGACCAGCACCCAGGGTTGCCCTGCGGCGGCGAGGATGAAGTCGTTGATTGCCTGCACAGCTTCCTAACGCGCGGCGGGACCTGAAAGCTCCTTCAAGCGCGGGCGGGGCCGGAGTCTCGCCCGCGCTTGAGGGGTACTGCTGTGGAGCCAGTGTACCGCCGGTCGCAGCCACCCCTGCCTGGCGGACACGCCCGTTGCCTGGCGGAGACGCCCGTTGCCCTATCACTTGTGGCGGCTAAACCCCGGGTTTGGGGACCAGAAGTGAGAGGGCAACGGGGTTGCGCGGGTGCGGCGGGGGGACGGGCCTAGGCGATGCGGTCGATGATGAGCTTCTGGGCGGGTCGGGAGCCCTCGGGAGCGATCACGGCGGCGTGTTCGAGCGCCTCTTTGGCACGCTCGAACTTCTCCGGGGTGTCCGTCAGGAGGGTCATGAGCGGCTCGCCCGCCCTGACCGTGGCGCCCGGTTTGGCGTGCATCCGCACCCCGGCCCCGGCCTGGACCTGGTCCTCCTTGCGGGCGCGCCCGGCGCCGAGCCGCCAGGCCGCGACCCCTACCGCCATCGCGTCGAGCTCCACCAGGACGCCGTCGGCGGGGGCATAGATGACCTCGGATTCCTTGGCGACCGGGAGCTTGGCGCGCGGGTCGCCGCCCTGGGCCTCGATCATCCGGTTCCAGACGTCCATGGCACGGCCGTCCCGCAGCGCGGCGCGGGGATCGGCGTCGTGGACGCCGGCGCACGCCAGCATTTCCTCCGCAAGCCGAACAGTGAGTTCGACGACGTCTTCCGGGCCGCCGCCGGCGAGGACCTCAACAGATTCCTCCACCTCGATCGCGTTGCCCGCGGTGAGGCCCAGCGGGGTGTTCATGTTCGTCAGCAGGGCAACGGTGTTGACCCCTGCGTCCTTGCCCAGGGCCACCATCGTCTCGGCCAGTTCGCGGGCGCGGGCCTCGTCCTTCATGAAGGCGCCGCTGCCCACCTTGACGTCGAGCACCAGCGAGCCGGTGCCCTCGGCGATCTTCTTGCTCATGATCGATGACGCGATCAGCGGGATGGCCTCCACGGTGCCGGTGACGTCGCGCAGAGCGTAAAGCTTCTTGTCCGCCGGGGCCAGCCCCGCGCCGGCGGCGCAAATGACCGCACCGACGTCCTGGAGCTGGGCAAGCATTTCCTCGTTGCTCAGCGCTGCCCGCCAGCCCGGGATCGATTCGAGCTTGTCCAGCGTGCCGCCGGTGTGGCCCAGGCCGCGGCCCGAAAGCTGCGGCACGGCCACCCCGAAGACAGCCACGAGGGGTGCCAGCGGCAGGGTGATCTTGTCCCCCACGCCGCCCGTGGAGTGCTTGTCGGACGTCGCCTTGACGCCGCCGTCGGGCCGCCGGAGGCTGGAGAAGTCCATCCGCTCGCCGGAGGCGATCATGGCCGCCGTCCAGCGGGAGATCTCGGCCCGGTCCATGCCGTTGAGCAGGATGGCCATGTTCAAGGCGGCCATCTGCTCGTCGGCGATGGCGCCGCGGGTGTACGCATCGATCGTCCAGTCAATCTGGGCCGGGCTGAGAATGCCCTTGTCCCGTTTGATGCGGATGATGTCGACGGCGTCGAACGCTTCAGTATTGGACGTGCTCTGTGCCGGAAGTGTCACCGGGATTCCTCCAAATGTTGGGGCCCAAAGGCATCGGGAAGGACCTGGTCCATGGTCCTGATTCCCTGGGTGGTCATGAGCTCCATGTCGGGAGCCCTGAATTCGTAGAGCAGCTGGCGGCAGCGCCCGCACGGCATGAGGACGTTGCCGCCGGCGTCGACGCAGTAGAAGGCACGGAGCAGTCCCCCGCCGGTCATCTGCAGGTTGCCCACCAGGGTGCACTCTGCGCACAAGGTCAGCCCGTAACTGGCGTTTTCGACATTGCAGCCGCTGACGATCCGCCCGTCCCCGGTGAGGGCCGCGGCCCCCACCGGAAACTTCGAATACGGCGCATAGGCGTTCTTCATGGCAGACACTGCGGCGGCTTCGAGTGCTGCCCAGTCGACGACGATGGTGTCCATGCTCAGCCCTTGATGTACGGTATGCCGTCGGCGGCCGGCGGCCGCGAGCGGCCGACAAGGCCGGCAACGGCAAAGACGGTCACGACGTACGGGAGCATGGCCATGAACTGGCTCGGCACCGGGGTGCCGATGATTGTCACGATGCTCTGCAGGTTGTCGGCGAAGCCGAACAGGAGCGCTGCGAAGAACGCCCCGATCGGGTTCCAGCGGCCCAGGATCATGGCGGCGAGGGCGATGAAGCCGCGGCCGCCCGAGATTTCCTTGGTGAAGCTGTCGATCGCCACAAGGGTGAAGAACGATCCGCCGATTCCGGCCACGGCGCCGCCCAGCGTGACGTTCCAGAAGCGGGTCGCGTTGACCTTGATGCCCAGGGTGTCGGCCGCCTGCGGGTGCTCGCCCACGGCCCGGACGCGCAGGCCCCACTTCGTCTTGAACAGTCCGATCCAGATCACGATGACGGCGACATACATCAGGTAGCCCACGACGGACTGCTTGAACAGGATGGGACCGATCACGGGGATGCCGGACAGGACCGGGATATCGATGATGGGCAGCCGGCCGGGCGAGTTGTACTTGTCCGCGTCCGCCTGCATCACGGTGGTGAACAGGAAGCCGGTGAGGCCGGAGACCAGGACGTTGAGCACGACGCCGACGATGATCTGGTTGACCACGTACTTGATGGCGAACAGTGCCAGCACCATCGAGACCAGGGCACCGGCCACGGCCGCGGCGAGCAGGCCCGCGTAGGGATTGTGGGTCACGCTGGCGACGAGCGCGGCCGTGAAGGCACCGCCCAGGAGCTGGCCTTCGATGGCGATGTTCACGACGCCGGCGCGTTCGCACAGCACCCCTGACAGGGAACCGAAGACGATCGGCACGGCGAGGGTGACGGATCCGGCGATGAGGCCGGCCAGCGAGATGCTGGGGGTCCGGGCGCCGCCGACCACCCAGATCAGGAAGGCGACCACGAAGACGACCGTGAACACGGCCGGGAGCCAGCGCGGGGGCCGGGCGTTCTGCTTCGCCTTCAGGACCAGGGCGTAGCCCGCGAGGCCGAGCAGGATCAAGGAGAGCACCATCCCGGACAGGAACGCGGGGACTTCGATCGCCGGCAGCTGGAAGAAGTCTCCGCCCGAGGAAACCCCGAACTTAGCGGTTCCCTGCGGGCCCAGCAGGCCGAAGAAGATGAAGGCGATGACGGCCAGCACGGCCAGCGTGACCGGCAGCTTCCAGGTCACGGGCTTGGCCGACGCCGCCGGCCGGCGGTTTTTGTCCGGCTGGGGTTTTCCCTCGACGGATGAGGTTGCTGTTGTGCTCATGCGGCACCTCCGGTGGTTACTGCCTGTTTGGTTTTGCCGGCGGTTGCGGCCTTCTTCTTGCGCGGGTTAAGTCCGAAGATCGCCCGGACCAGGGGCGGCGCCGCGATGAACAGCACAATGAGCGACTGGACCACGAGCACGATGTCGATCGGGGTTCCGGTCTGGATCTGCATCTGGACGGCGCCTGCGCGGAAGGCTCCGAACAGCAGGCCGGCGGCAAAGGTGCCCCACGGCGAGGACCGCCCCAGCAGGGCCACGGTAATGGCGTCAAAGCCGTAGGTTGCAGCGACGCCGTCGGTGAGGACCTTTTCGGTGCCTGCCACCTGGGCGACACCGGCCAGGCCGGCAAGGCCGCCGGCGATGGTCATGACCAGGATCGTGGCACGGGAAACGTTGATGCCGGCGGTCAGGGCCGCCTTCGGGTTTGCCCCGACGGCACGGAACTCGAATCCGATCGTGGAGCGGTTCAGCAGCCACGAGACGAACACCGTGGCCGCGATCGCCAGCAGGAAGCCCACATGCAGCCGGTACTGGCTGCCGAAGAGCAGAGGGTACACGGCGTTCGGGTCCAGGATGGGGGAAATCGGGGTGGTCTCCCCCGGACGCTGGAACGCCGGCGTGTCCAGCAGGTAGCGCAGGAAATACAGCGCGATGTAGTTGAACATGATGGTCACGATGACCTCGTGGGCGCCCGTCCGGGCTTTGAGCACGCCGACGATTCCGCCCCAGACGGCACCGCCGACGACGCCCGCCACCAGGACAAGCAGCAGGTGCAGCCCGAGCGGCAGGTGCAGCGCGAAGCCGACCCAGGAGGCGAGGATGCCGGCCATGATGATCTGGCCCTGCGCACCGATGTTGAACAGGCCTGCGCGGAAGGCCAGCGCGACGCCGAGGCCCGCGGTGATCAGCGGTGTGGCGATGGTCAGCGTCTCCATGAGGGGCGCGAACTGCCCGGCCACGCCGGTGCCGTGGGGGTTGAAGACCGCGCCCTGGAAGAGGGCGACATAGGAGCTGGTGGCGGCGGACCAGACGGCGGCGAGGAAGTCGCTGGGCCGGGCAAAGAGATACCCGGCCGTGGTGCCGACCACCTTGTCTGTTGCGGCGATGAGCAGGCCGCCGAGGACCAGGGCCAGGAGCACCGCCAGGATGGTCACGATGCCGTTGCCGGTGAAGATCTTGCGCATCAGCGACTCTTCCTCGGGGGCGCCGGGAAGGGATCCGCTCTGGGCCGTGACCGGTACGGCCGATGGCTGGTGGGCGCCTCCCGCCGTGTCCAGTGCCACGACGAAGTCGGCATCGTCCTCGAGCGGCTCGGGCTCCACCTCGGTGGCCTGCGCTGCTGCCGGAATCCGGTCCGGGTCCGGTACGGCCGCGGGCCGCGGCTCGGTGTTCTCACTCATGGTGGTCTCCTACGGCGCCGGAGCTGGGCTCCTGCACGGACGGGGCGGCGGGCGCCGGGTTCGTTGCTGGGGTGTCGGCCGGGTGTTCGACGGGAAGTCCGGCGGGAAGTCCGGCCGGGGACTTGCCTGCGGCGTCGGCCTGGGCGTCGTCCGGGGAAACCCCGGCCATCATCAGGCCCAGGACGTCGCGCCCGGTGCCGGCCGGCACGATCCCGACGAGTCTGCCCTTGTAGAGCACGGCGATCCGGTCGGCGAGTTCAATGACCTCGTCCAGTTCGGTGGAGACGATCATGACGGGCGTGCCGTGGTCCCGCTCCGCGACGATGCGCTTGTGCAGGAATTCGATCGAGCCCACGTCCACGCCGCGGGTGGGCTGGGAGGCGATGAAGAGGCGCAAGGGCCGGGAGAGTTCCCGCGCCATGACGACCTTTTGCTGGTTGCCGCCGGACAGGGTGCCGGCGGCAAGCGAGCCGGACGGGGTGCGGACGTCGAACTCTTCGATCCTGGTCTTGGCGTTTTCCAGGACCTTGGCCGGGCTCATGCTGATGCCCTTGGCGAACGGCGCCTGGTCGTAACGGTCCAGGATCAGGTTCTCGGCGATGGAGAACGTGCCGATCAGACCGTCGAGGGAGCGGTCTTCCGGGACGAATCCGACGCCGGCGTTGAGGATGTCCTTGACGCTGCGGCCCAGGAGTTCTTCGCCGTCGAGGAGGATCGAGCCGTGGGCCCGCTCGTGCAGGCCGAGGATCGCCTCGGTGAGTTCCGTCTGGCCGTTGCCCTGGACGCCCGCGATGGCGAGGATCTCGCCGCGGGCGATCCCGAAGCTGAGGCCGTCCACGACGTGCTGGCCGGTGGGCGCGATGACCGTGAGGTCCTTGACCTCGAAGGTGGTCTCCTGCGGCACGGCCGGAGCCTTGTCCAGGGTCAGGCTCACGGCACGGCCGACCATCATGGACGCGAGCTCGGTGGTCGAGGCGCCGGGGTCGGCCGAGCCCACCACTTTGCCGCGCCGGATGACGGTGATGGTGTCCGAAACTGCCTTGACCTCGCGGAGCTTATGGGAAATGAACACGATGGAGGTGCCGTGGCTCTTGAGCTGGCGCATGATATCCAGCAGTTCATCAGTGTCCTGCGGGGTCAGCACGGCCGTGGGCTCATCCAGGATGAGAACCTTGGCGTCGCGGACCAGTGCCTTGATGATCTCCACCCGCTGCTGCACGCCCACGGGGAGGTCTTCGATCAGCGCATCGGGGTCGACGTCGAAGCCGTACCGGTCCGAGATCTCCCGGATCTTCCGGCGGGTGTCATCCAGGTCCAGGAATCCGCCGGTCTTGGTGGTCTCGGCGCCCAGCGCGACGTTCTCCGCGACCGTGAAGACGGGGACCAGCATGAAGTGCTGGTGCACCATGCCGATTCCGGCGGCCATGGCATCGCCGGGGCCGCGGAAGGTGACCGGTTTGTCATCGACCAGGATTTCGCCTTCAGTGGGCTCGTACAGTCCGTAGAGGACGTTCATCAGCGTGGACTTGCCAGCGCCGTTCTCACCGAGCAGACAGTGAATCTGCCCGGGCTCAACAACCACATCGATGTGATCGTTGGCTACCAGGGAGCCGAAGCGTTTAGTAATGCCCTTGAGTTCAAGTTTCAAAACTCTGACCAATCTCGAGGTGTCCGGAAGGCTTGGTCCGGACGTGTAGTGGGGGCTGCAGCACCAGCTTAGTGCCTGCGGTCCGAGGCCCAGAGGCCGCAACGAAAAGCGCCACAGCCCGTGCGGTGGTGACCGGACGGGCCGTGGCGCTTAGTGGAGGAGGTTAGGCCTTCGGGCTGGCTGCGGATTCAACCTTCAGCTTGCCGCTGGCGATGTCCTGCTTGATCTGGTCCAGCTCGGTCTTGAGCTCGGCCGGAACCTGGGACTCCATGTCGTGGAACGGAGCCAGCTGGACGCCTTCGTTCGCGAGGGTGCCGACGTACGGCTTGTTGGTGAACTGGCCGTCCTTGTCCTGCTTGACGACCGTCTCGACGGCCTGGCCCATCTGCTTCATGACGGAGGAGAGCATGATGTCCTTGTAATCCGGAGCCGTGAGGAAGCCGTCGGAGTCAACCCAGATGAGCTTGACGTCCTTGCCTGCTGCCTTGGCTTCCTTCAGGGCCGCGGCCGCACCCTTGCCGACCGGACCGGCGACGGGCATCACGATGTCCGCGCCCTGGTCCAGGAAGTTCTGGGTGAACTGCTTGCCCTTGTCCTGCTTTTCGAAGTCACCGGTGAAGGAGCCGTCCTGCTTGGCCTTGTCCCAGCCAAGGACCTTGACGTTCTTGCCCTTCTTCTCGTTGTAGTACTTCACGCCGTCGGCGTAGCCGTCCATGAAGATGGTGACCGTGGGGATCTTGATGCCGCCGAAGGTGGCGACCGTTCCGGTCTTGGTGGTGCCTGCTGCGAGGTAGCCGGCCAGGAACGCGGCCTGGGCCGTGTCGTAGATGATCGGCTTGACGTTGGCGATCGGGGTGTCATAGCCGAAGTCGATGATGGCGAAGTGCTTGTCCGGGTTCGCGGTGGCCTGGGACTTGGTGGCGTCGCCGAGCAGGAAGCCGACCGTGATGGTCAGGTTGCAGCCGGCGGAGACCATGGCGCGCAGGTTCGGCTCGAAGTCGTTGTTGGTCTTGGACTCGGCCTGGTTCATCTTGAGGCCCAGCTCCGACGTGACCTTCTTCAGGCCCTCGTAGGAGGACTGGTTGAACGACTGGTCGTCGAATCCACCGGAGTCGGAGACGATGCAGCCCTTGTAGTCGCTGGCGGTGTTCGTGGCGGTGCTGGCCGAGGGGGCAGCCCCGCAGCCGGTCAGCAGGAGTGCAGCCGCGCCCGCGGTGGCGACCCCGGCCATTGATCCGCGCTTGAGGGTGGCACGCAGAGAGTTCTTCAATTTTCCTCCAGGAAGAAAGAGTAGGCGCTACGACGGGAGCTCAATGAGTGACTGTCTGCGGTAATCCGCTGAATTCTGTTTTCACTGATGGTTTCGCAGCACTGCGCCTAGGCGCACTGATGAAGCCACTTTAGTGTCCTGCGCCACGTGCACGTAGCAGACTTCACAGCATTTACCCAGATTGTTGAGAACTTGTTACCTAGAGGTAGCCGGCACCGCCCCCGCTGGCGCGGGAACGCAGACGCCTCCGGCGCCGATTCCCTGCGGGGAGTCGGCGCCGGAGGCGTCTGCGTTCAGCGGCGGTGCCGCTCTGGCGTCGGACTACAGCCGGACGAGCATTTTGCCGGTGTTGGCGCCGTCGAGCAGGTCCATGAACGCCTGCGGGGCGTTCTCCAGGCCGTCCACCACGGTCTCGTCATAGCGGACAGTGCCGTCGGCCAGCCAGCCGGACATGGCCTCGACGAACTCGGCCATGTGCTGCCAGTAGCCGCTCACCAGGAAGCCCTTGAGCGTCAGCTGCTTGCCGATCACCAGCATGAGGTTCCGCGGCGCCGGGGTGGGCTCGGTGGAGTTGTACTGCGAGATGGCGCCGCACATGGCCACGCGGCCGCCGACCGTGAGCGCGGACAACGCCGCCTCCAGGTGCTCGCCGCCGACGTTGTCGAAGTAGACGTCAATACCGCGCTCACCCGCGGCCGCGGCAAGCTGCTCGGCCACAGGGGCGTCGTGGTAGTTGAACGCGGCGTCGAAGCCGAGTTCCAGGAGCCGTGCCACCTTCTCCGGCGAACCCGCGCTGCCGATCACCCGGGACGCGCCCATGGCCTTGGCGATCTGGCCCACGAGCGAGCCGACGGCGCCGGCGGCACCCGAGACGAATACGACGTCGCCGGGCTTGAATTCGGCGACCTTCAGGAGGCCGGCGTAGGCGGTCAGGCCCGTCATGCCGAGCGCGCCGAGGAATGCGGAGGCGGGGGCCAGGTCAGTGCGCGCCGGGGTGGTGGCCGCCGCATCAACGACGGCGTACTCGCGCCAGCCGAGGCTGTGCACGACCGTATCGCCCACGGCGCGGCCGTCGGCCCGGGACGCGATGATCTCGCCGACGGCGCCGCCGTCCAGTGCGGCGTCCAGCGCAAACGGCGCGGAATAGGATTTCACGTCATTCATGCGGCCGCGCATGTACGGATCGACCGAGATGTAGAGGTTGCGGACCAGGACCTGGCCCTCCTGCAGCTCGGGCAGCGGCGACTCGGCGAGGCGGAAGTTCTCCGGCACGGGGCGGCCGTGCGGGCGGGACGCCAGCTGGATCTCGCGGCTGGTGGCGGGGAGGGTGGAAGTTTCGTTGTGGGTGCTCATGCGGCGACCTCCAGGATCGTGATGTCGACAGTGATGTTGCCTCGGGTGGCGTTGGAATAGGGGCAGACCTCGTGGGCCTTGGCCACGAGGGCCTCGGCGGTTTCGCGGTCCACGGCGGGAAGGGCAATTTCGAGTTCGGCCGCGATGCCGTAACCGGCGCCGCCGTCGAGGGCGCCGAGGTGGATCCTGGCGGCGACGGCGGAATCGGTCAGGTCGGCTTTCTGCTGGCGGCCGACCAGGCGGAGGGCCGAGTGGAAGCAGGCCGCGTAGCCGGCGGCAAAGAGCTGCTCGGGATTGGTTCCCGCCCCGTCGCCGCCGAGTTCCACCGGGCTGGCGAGGGTGACGCTGAGCTTGCCGTCCTTGCTGACGGCGGTGCCGTCGCGGCCTTCGCCGGAGGCAAGGGCCTCGGCTGTGTAGAGGGTCTTCATGGGTTTCCGTTCTGTCGGTGGGACAAAGGGGGTCGGCGGCGTTGAACTCGCCGGAAGCCTGCGGAGTCGCCGTGAACTTCCGGCGAGTTGGCACGCCTCCCGCGATTTCGACGTCGGCCACATCTGCGGGGGGCTCAACGGGCGGCGTGCAGCGCCTCGGACAGCCGGCCCAGGGTTTCGCGGAGCTGGTCGAGCTCCGCGGCCGTGAGGCCTGCGGCGTCGGCCAGGCGCTGCGGGATGCCGCCGGCCTTGGCCCTCAGCGCGGCCCCGGCGTCGGTCAGGTAGATCTCCACACGCCGCTCGTCCTCGGCCGACCGGCGGCGCTCGACGAAGCCCAGCGCCTCAAGCCGCTTGAGCAGCGGCGAAAGCGTTCCAGAGTCGAGTCCGAGCTCCTCCCCCAGGTCACGGACGCTCCGCGGGTCCGCCTCCCAAAGCACCAGCATTGCGAGGTACTGCGGGTACGTCAGGCCGAGCTCCTCCAGCATGGGCCGGTAGACGGCCGTGGCGGCGCGCGAGGCCGAGTACATGGCGAAGCACACCTGCCGGTTCAGGCGGAGCGCGTCCGAACCTGCGGTGCGGGTCTCTTCCGGCGTGGTCATGACTCCACCCTACTCCCCAATTCGATTGTGCACAATTCCATTGCGCACAACCTATAGGCAGTTCGTGAGTTCCGTGCGTTGGAACCGCCGCCGCTTCTGTTGGCGCCGCTGCTGATATTCCCCACCTTTGCCCGCTTCCGACGGCGTGTCCCCCGCACCGCCCGCGCGTCCCGGCGTCGTACTGGCAAAGGTGGGGAAACTCAGCGCGGCAGACCCAGCGATTAGGCGACGACCCTCCCGATGCCGGTGGCTAGGAGGCCGGAGCCGCGGCGCCGGAGACTGGGCCTAGAACTGCGTCGGCGCCGGCGACGGGGTCTAGGGGTCCAAGGAGTACGCCGGGAGACGCAGCGGTGGCCTGCGGACGCCAGAGTGGCTGCGCCAAGTCGTGCAGTGTGCGTCGGGCCGGCATCGCCGCTGATATTCCCCACCTTTGCCGGCGTCCGACGGCGAGTTCCCCATATCGCCGGCGCGTCCCGGCGTCGTACTGGCAAAGGTGGGGAAACTCAGCACAGCGGACCCCACGAATAGGCGACGGCCCTCCCGATGCCGGTGGCCAGGAGGCCGGAGTCGCGGCGCCGGAGACTGAGCCTAGAATTCCCGGGGTCCGCCGGGCAGACGCAGCGGCGGCCCGTTGAAGCCGGTAGCTGCCGGAGTTTAGAGGTCGCGGAGGGTGCGCAGGGCCGCCGCCGTGAGCACCTGGATGCCGAGGCCGAGGGCCCGCTCATCGACAATGTAGTCGCCGCGGTGGAGATCGTATTCTTCCCCGCCGGGGGTCTTGGTACCCAGCCGCATCATGGCGCCGGGGGTGTCGGCCAGGAACCACGCGAAGTCTTCGCCGCCCATGGACTGCGGGGTCAGGACCACGGCGCCCTCACCGATTTCGGCTCGGGCGGCGGCCTCGATCAGCGCCGTCTCGTGTTCGGAGTTGACCACCGGCGGGACGCCGCGGGTGTGTTCCAGGTGGACGTCGACGCCGTAGGGCTCGGCGACCTGGCGGATGATGTCATCGAGCAGCTCGCCGGCGTCGTGCCAGGCATCGCGGTCCAGGCACCGCATGGTGCCGGCCATGTAGCCGCTGCCGGGGATGGCGTTTGGCGCCGAGCCGGCGGAGATCTGGCCCCAGACCACGGATACGCCGCTGCGGACATCGACGCGGCGGGACAGCACGGCGGGAACGTTGACCGCGATCTGCGCCAGGGCGAAGACCAGTTCCTCGGTCAGATGGGGGCGCGAGGTGTGGCCGCCGCGGCCGGAGAGTTCAATCTTGATGGTGTCCGAGGCGGAGGTGATGGCCCCGATCCGGGTGCCGATCTTGCCGACCTCGATCCGGGGGTCGCAGTGCAGCGCCAGGATGCGCGGCACCCCTTCCAGGACGCCCTGCTCGATGCAAGAGGTGGCACCGCCGGGCATGGTTTCCTCGGCCGGCTGGAAGATGATCCGGACCGTGCCCCGCAGCGGGGACTGTTCGTGCATGCGCTGCAGGACCAGGGCGATGCCGAGCATCGTGGTGGTGTGGACGTCGTGGCCGCAGGCGTGGGTCACCCCGTGGTTCTTCGAGGCGAACTCCAGGCCCGTTTCCTCGATGATCGGCAGAGCATCGATATCGCCGCGCAGTGCGGTGGCGATGGGGCCCTGCCCGACGTCGACGGTCAGGCCGGTGCCTTCAAGGCGCCGGGGCTTCAGCCCGGCTTCCTCGAGCCGCTTTGCCAGCTTGTCGGTGGTGCGGAACTCCTTGAACGACAGTTCCGGGTGCGCATGGAGGTCGCGGCGGAAAGCGATCAGCTCCGGCAGGAGGGGCACCAGCCATGGCCCCACGAGAGTCGTGGGCTCAGCTTCAGTCGAGTAGTTGCGCACGGGTCAACTCTAGCGAGCGCACAAAGAATAGCGGCATCGCGTACGGCGCGTTACGGATTGCTGAACATTGCACAACCCTGATCCGCTCCAATCCGCCCTACAGGACGTCCGTGTCGCCCTTGGCCTTGATGGCATCCACGGCTTGCTTGACCCGCTGGGAGTGTTCCTTGGTGGTGACCAGGAGTGCGTCCGGGGTGTCGACGATCACGACGTCCTTGATGCCGATCAGGGCGATGACCCGCTTGGTATCGGAGACCACCACGCCACTGGCGTTCTCGGTGAAGACGCGCGCGCCCTCGCCCAGGACCGTGACCTCGTCGACTTCCTTGGCGCTGTTGAGCCGGCCCACGGAGGCAAAGTCTCCGACGTCGTCCCAGAGGAATGTTCCGGGCACCACGGCGACGTCGCCGGCGGCCGCAGCCGGCTCGGCGACGGCGTAGTCAATGGCGATCTTGGGCAGCGTGGGCCAGACGCGGGCCGTAACGGCGTCGCGCTCCGGGGTGTCCCAGGCCTTGGCGATTTCCTGCAGTCCGGCGAAGAGCTCGGGCTGGTTGGCCTCGAGGTGCTTGAGCATCAGCGAGACCGGGGCCACAAACATCCCCGCGTTCCAGACATATTCCCCGCTGTCGACGTACTGCTGGGCCACGTCCTCGCTGGGCTTCTCCACGAACTCCACCACGGACTGCGCGCTGGGAGCTTCGGGGATGTGCAGGTTCGCGCCAGAGCGGATGTAGCCGAATCCGGTGGAGGGATGGGTCGGCTTGATGCCGATGGTGACGATCTTCCCCGCGGCCGCGGTGTAGACGGCCTCACGGACAGCGGCCTGAAAGAGGTCGTCCGGGCTGATGACCTGGTCCGCGGCAAACGAGCCCATGATGATGTCCGGGTCCCGCTCATGGAGGATGGCTGCCGCGAGGCCGATCGCCGCGCCGGAGTCCTTGGGTTCGCTTTCCAGGACGAGGTCGGCTTCCAGGACCTCCGGCAGCTGCCGGCAGACGGCGTCCCGGTGGGCGGAACCGGTCACCACGAGCACGTGCTTGCCGGCGACGGGCTGGAGGCGGTCATAGGTCGCGCGCAGCAAAGTACTGCCCGAGCCGGTCAGGTCGTGAAGGAATTTCGGGGCCGCTGCCCGTGACAGGGGCCAAAGGCGGGTCCCCACCCCGCCCGCCGGAATAACCGCAATAAAACGGTCCAGCGGTGAATCTTGGCTTGTCACTTTGTCTGTAGTCATCACGGCTACTTTAGCCGACGGCGGCCGAATCGCCCCAGATTGTGCCCGAATCACGCCCTTCCGGCCCCCGCAGCCGGGGCCGAATGTGGCGTTCGTCTCAAAAGAGACGCAAAACCGCGCCGCCGCTGGTCAACAAGGAGTTCCCAAATTGAATAAGCTGTGAGCGAAGCCTAGATTTAGGCTTGAGCTTACGAGTGCTCTCGCAGCAGGCGTTCCCCCCGCGTGGATCCCATGCCAGCGCCGCTGTGTTGCAGGGAGGTTTATTCAGTGCCGACAAAACCAGCTGGCACCTTGTACCGCGGCCGTGAAGGCATGTGGTCCTGGGTTGGACACCGCATTACCGGTGTAGTGATTTTCTTCTTCTTGTTGGTCCACGTGCTGGACACCTCATTGGTGCGTGTGTCCCCCGAGGCCTACACCGCCGTGATCGGCGCCTACAAGAACCCCCTCATGGCCCTGGGTGAAACGGGCCTCGTCGCGGCGATCGTGTTCCACGCCTTTAACGGCCTGCGAATCATCGCCGTCGACTTCTGGAAGAAGGGTGCCAAGTACCAGCGTCAGATGCTCTGGACGGTCCTGGGCCTCTGGGTGGTCGTCATGGCCGGCTTCGCCATCCGCCACTTGTCCCTCGCCCTTGGAGGTCACTAAGCCATGACTGCAACTATTCAACCCCCACGCAGTGGACGACCCAGCAGTGGACAGCCCGGCAGCGGAAGGATCCAGCCGAAGTACCGCCGCAACGGTTCTTCCAAGGGCAACTTCGAGATGTTCGCCTGGCTCTTCATGCGGCTCTCCGGCGTCGTACTGGTAGTGCTGATCTTCGGCCACCTGGCCGTCAACCTGCTGGTCGGCGAGGGCATCCACGCGATCGACTTCGGCTTCGTGGCCGGCAAGTGGGCCGACCCGTTCTGGCAGGTCTGGGACTTGGCCATGCTGTGGCTGGCCATGCTGCACGGCACCAACGGTGTCCGCACGATCATCAATGACTATGCCGAGAGGGACGCGACGCGGCTGTGGCTGAAGGTGGTCCTCTACGCGGCCACCACCGTCATCATCATCCTGGGCACCCTGGTCATCTTCACGTTCGATCCGTGCCCCGTGGCCAACGGCGTCCAGCTCCCGGGCGGCTTCTGCCCCGCGCCTTAGGGGCGCAGCCGCCGCGGACCGCCGCCCCAACGGGTCAGGCACTGACGGTCCGCCCCGGCACCTGATCTTCCCTGCCGAGCGCAGGTGCAGATTGCACGAGACTTCACCGCGCAGGCACGTACCTGCCGGTGGGGTTACAGCGAATTTTGAGAGAAAGAGCATCTGGTATGCAGGTCCATAAGTACGACGTCGTGATCGTCGGTGCCGGTGGCGCCGGGATGCGCGCGGCGATCGAATCAGGTCAGCGCGCCCGAACAGCAGTACTGACGAAGCTCTACCCCACGCGGTCCCACACCGGCGCGGCGCAGGGCGGCATGTGTGCGGCCCTGGCCAACGTCGAAGAGGACAACTGGGAGTGGCACACCTTCGACACCATCAAGGGCGGCGACTACCTGGTGGACCAGGACGCAGCCGAGGTCATGGCGAAGGAAGCAATCGACGCCGTCCTGGACCTGGAAAAGATGGGCCTGCCGTTCAACCGCACGCCCGAGGGCCGCATTGACCAGCGCCGGTTCGGTGGCCACACCCGCGACCACGGCAAGGCACCGGTCCGCCGCGCCTGCTATGCCGCCGACCGCACCGGCCACATGATCCTGCAGACCCTGTACCAAAACTGCGTCAAGCACAACGTTGAGTTCTACAACGAGTATTACGTTCTGGACCTGCTCACGGTCGAGGAAGACGCGGTCCGCGAGGACGGCACCCCGTACAAGCAGAAGCGCGTTGCCGGCGTCGTGTCCTACGACCTCGCCTCGGGCGAACTGCACGTCTTCCAGGCCAAGTCCGTGGTGTTCGCCTCCGGCGGCGCCGGCAAGGTCTTCAAGACCACCTCCAACGCCCACACCCTCACCGGTGACGGCATGGGCATCGCGTTCCGCCGCGGCATCCCGCTGGAGGACATGGAGTTCTTCCAGTTCCACCCGACAGGCCTGGCCGGCCTGGGCATCCTGCTTTCGGAGGCCGCCCGCGGCGAAGGCGCGATCCTGCGCAACTCCGAGGGTGAGCGCTTCATGGAGCGCTACGCGCCCACCATCAAGGACCTCGCTCCGCGCGACATCGTGGCCCGCTCCATGGCCAACGAGGTCCGCGAGGGTCGCGGCTGCGGCCCGAACAAGGACTACGTCCTGTTGGACCTGACGCACCTTGAGCCCGCGCACATCGACGCCAAACTGCCGGACATCACCGAGTTCGCCCGCACCTACCTGGGTGTGGAGCCGTACACGGAGCCGGTTCCGGTGTTCCCGACGGCGCACTACGCCATGGGCGGCATCCCGACGAACATCAGCGCCGAGGTCCTGCAGGACAATGACACGGTGGTCCCGGGCCTGTACGCGGCCGGCGAGGTCGCCTGCGTCTCGGTTCACGGCTCCAACCGCCTGGGTACCAACTCGCTGCTGGACATCAACGTGTTCGGCAAGCGCGCCGGCATCGCCGCCGCGGAGTACGCCAAGACCGCCGATTTCGTGGAACTCCCGGCAGACCCGGAGGCCTACACCCTGAACCTGCTGGACCATGTCCGGACCTCCGACGGCACGGAAAAGGTCGCTGCGATCCGTAAGGAACTGCAGGACACCATGGATGCCAACATGCAGGTGTTCCGCACCGCCGAGACGCTGAACCAGGTCCTGACGGACATTGCGTCCTTCGAGGAGCGGTACCAGCGCATCAGCGTCCAGGACAAGGGCAAGCGCTTCAACCTGGACCTGCTCGAGGCCGTGGAGCTGGGCTTCCTGCTAGAGCTCGCCAAGGTCATGACCGTGGCAGCGCTGCACCGCGAAGAGTCCCGCGGCGGCCACTTCCGCGAGGACTTCCCCGAGCGCGACGACGAAAAATTCATGAAGCACTCCATGGCGTACAAGGATGAGCATGCTCCGGCGGATGGTTCCGCAGAGGCAATTGCCGGCATCCGGCTTTCCACCAAACCGGTGGTCTTTACGCGCTACGAGCCGATGGTGAGGAAGTACTAAGATGAGCGCTGAACTCGCTGAGCCAGCATCCAAGATCGAACTGCCCGCCCACATCGGAGGCGGCGGGGACATCCCGTCCTTCGACGTCCACCTGCGTGTGCGCCGCTACAACCCTGAGGTCTCCGAGGAGTCCACGTGGGACGACTTCCACGTGACCATGTACGGCACCGACCGCGTCCTGGACGCCCTGCACAAGATCAAGTGGGAAATCGACGGCAGCGTCTCCTTCCGCCGTTCCTGTGCCCACGGCGTCTGTGGCTCCGATGCCATGCGCATCAACGGCCGCAACCGCCTGGCCTGCAAGACCCTGCTGAAGGACCTGGACACCACCAAGCCCATCACGGTCGAGCCGATCAAGGGCCTGCCGGTGGAGAAGGACCTGATCGTGGACATGGAGCCGTTCTTCCAGTCCTTCCGCGAAGTCATGCCCTTCCTGATCAACCGCGGCCACGAGCCCACCAAGGAACGCCTGCAGTCCGCCGAGGACCGCGAGCGGTTCGACGACACCACCAAGTGCATCCTGTGCGCCGCGTGCACGTCGTCCTGCCCGGTGTTCTGGACCGACGGCCAGTACTTCGGGCCGGCGGCAATCGTCAACGCGCACCGCTTCATCTTCGATTCCCGCGATGATGCAGGCGACATGCGCCTGGAGATCCTCAACGACAAGGAAGGCGTGTGGCGCTGCCGCACCACCTTCAACTGCACCGAGGCCTGCCCGCGCGGCATCCAGGTCACGCAGGCCATCGCCGAGGTCAAGCAGGCCATTTTGGCCCGCAAGATCTAGCGACCACTGCTCCGCAAGCACCACAAGAAACACGACGACGGCGCCTCTCACCTTTGGGTGGGGGCGCCGTCGTCGTCTTCCCGCTCACACGAAAGGGGACACCGTGTCCCGCTCAGAAAAAATCTCCTTCGAGGGATCCACCGGTGAGCTCCTCTCCGGCGTTGTGGACCTGCCCGACGGCCCCCTGAAGGGCTGGGGCGTGTTCTCGCACGGCTTCACCCTGGGCAAGGACAGTCCCTCGGCGTCGCGGATGTGCAAGGCCCTGGCAGACAACGGGGTGGGCATGCTCCGCTTCGACAACCTGGGGCTCGGCGAGTCCGCGGGGATGTGGTCGGAGGGGTCCTTCAGCCACAAGGTGGCCGACACCGTCAAGGCCGCCGAATTCATGCGGGACTCGGACCGGCGGGTGTCTTTGCTGGTGGGCCACTCCTTCGGCGGCGCGGCCGTCCTGTCCGCCGCCCGGCAGATCCCGGAGCTCAAGGCCGTCGCCACGGTGGGTGCCCCCTTTTCGCCCAAGCATGTGGCCCATGTCTTTGACGCGGCGCTGGACCGGATCCTGAACGAGGGCAGCGCGGAGGTGGACCTCGGCGGCAAGCGGGTGGAGATCCGCCGGCACTTCGTCGAAGACCTGGAAAACGCGGACCTGACCGACTGCATCCGGCAGCTGCACAAGCCGCTCATGGTGCTGCACTCCCCCACCGACAACACGGTGGGGATCGAAAACGCGAGCACGATCTTCCAGACGGCACGCCACCCGCGCAGCTTCGTCTCGCTGGAGGGCAGCGACCACCTCCTGACGGGCAAGGGCCAGGCGGCGCGTGCCGCGAAGATTATTTCGGCGTGGGCCGACCAGTACCTCGACGCCTGAACGCGGCGGACAGCGGCCGCCGGCGGGGTCCGGGCTCGACCGGCGTTTTGCCCGGCTGGACGCGCCGGGCGCCCCAGCCGATGGTCGCGGCGGCGGGCGCGGTCTTGAGGTCCTCCTCCCGGATGGCCACCCAAGCGGCGCAGACCACGTAGACCTGGCTGACCAGGTTGAACCAGATCAGCAGGCCGATGATGATGGCGAAGGGTGCCAGAATCGGGTTCTTGCCCGCGCTGGCCAGCAGCTGGGTGCTGAAGATCTGCAGCACGGTGGTGCCTACCGCGGCGAGGATTGTGCCTTCCAGCAGGGAGCGCCGGGCCGGTTTCAGCCCCGCGGCCACCCGGTACATGATCACGGCGGTGCCCCAGCCGAGGAGCAGGGGCACAACAATCGTGATGGAGGTGGTCAGGGGCCCCGCCAGCAGCGGATCGAGGTGCAGCTGCTGTGTCACCCACCCCGCTGCGGTGCCGAAGACGAGAGAGACGGCGGAGCTGACCACGAGCGCCACCCCCATCAGGAGGAGCGTGCCAATGTCCTTGAGGATCTGCAGGACAGGGTTCATCAGCAGCGGGCCGAGCTGCATCATGCTGCGCACACCGTCGCGGATGCCGCTGATCCAGCCCAGGGACGTGAACACCGTTACCACGGCAGCGATCCCGGCGGCCCAGCCTAGGCTGGCCGGGTTCAGCAGCTGATAGGGATCAACGAGCCCCTCGCTGCCGTCGACCTTCAGGAGGCCCGGCGCGGCGGTGGCTACGCTCTTGATAATCTGATCCAGCAGTGCCGGGTTTCCGCTCAGGAAGATGCCGGCGATGGCGAATCCGGTGGCCAACAGGCCGGTGATGGAGAAGAACATCCTGAACCCGATGCCGGCGCTGAGCAGCGCACCGCGCTGGCGGAGATAGTGCGCGTAGGCACGCACGGGTAACAGCATGTTGACCCGGGCCAGCAGCCACATCATCATGGCCATCAGTGATGCCAGTCCCCCGCCGCCGGAGCGCCGCACCCTGCCCCACTCGACCCTCTTGCGGATGACTTCCAGTTTCAGCCCGGCCAGGTCGGTGGGAAGCGGCGGCTCAGCGGGCGCCTGCGGTGCCGTCCTGGCCTCTGTCGTTGTCAGGTTTGGTCCCAAAATCAAGTTCTTCCCGTAGCTGCCAGATGCCATTGTCATCGTGCTCGTAAAGTCCCATGCTAGCCACCGGAAAGGTGGCCCTGTAATCCTTGAGGACCGTTTCGGCCTCGTCGAGGCTTTCCGGGGCGACGTCGTGGGCAACTGTCACGTGCGGGTGGTAGTCGAAGGGGAGCTCGCGTTCCAGCGGGCCGGACTGCAGTTGGCGGTGCAGGTTCACGCAGGTCCCGAAGCCGTCCTCCACGTTCAGGAAGACCACCGGGGACACCGGCCGGAAGGACCCCGTCCCGGCGATGGTCACCGTGAAGGGCTCCTGCCGGCGTGCCACGTCCCGCACATGGAGGCAGGTCGCTTCCCAGTCCTGCGTCATGGTGGTGGTAACCAGGGTGATGTGGGCCGGGACGACGGCGGCCATCGGGTCTCCGAACGACGCACGCCAGCGCTGGAGCTCCTCAGCGATGTCCGCCGGGAAGCTCAGGATCACACCGATGCTGATGCCTTCGCTGCGCTGCCCGTTCGACGCGGCGGCTTTCGCGGTGACTTTGCTGACGGCGGACATTGACCTAGCGGGCTCCGTGGGAGCCGGCGTAGGGCAGGAACCCCACCTTGGAGTAGACGTCGCGCAGGGTGACCGAGGCGATCTCCCGGGCCTTGTCGGCGCCGAGGCCAAGCAGCCGGTCCAGTTCCGCAGGATCGTCCAGCAGCTCATTGGCGCGGTTCCGGATCGGCGTCAGGTGCTCCGTGACCACTTCGGCGAGGTCCACCTTGAGGTGGCCGTACATCTTGCCCTCGTACGCGGCCACGAGGGCGTCAACGCTCTGCCCGGTGATGGCCGAGTAGATGGTCAGCAGGTTCGAAACGCCCGGCTTCGCCTCGCGGTCGAACCGGATCTCCGTCTCCGTATCCGTGACGGCCGACTTGATCCGTTTGGCGGTGACCTTGGGATCATCGAGCAGGTTGATCAGGCCGGCCGGCGACTCCGCGGATTTCGACATCTTCGCGGTGGGGTGCTGCAGGTCGTAGATCTTCGCGGATTCCTTCTGGATGAAGGGCTGCGGCACCGTGAACGTCTGGCCGAAGCGTGTATTGAACCGCTGCGCCAGGTCCCGGCTCAGTTCCACGTGCTGGCGCTGGTCCTCGCCCACGGGAACGCCGTGCGGCTGGTACAGCAGGATGTCCGCGGCCTGCAGGATGGGGTAGGTGAAGAGACCGACGCTCGCCTGGTCCGAACCCTGTTTGAGCGCCTTGTCCTTGAACTGGGTCATCCGGGACGCCTCACCGAATCCGGTGATGCAGTTCAGGACCCAGGCCAGCTGGGCGTGCTCGGGCACCTGGGACTGGACGAACAGAGTGCACTTCTCGACGTCCACGCCGCCGGCAATGTACTGCGCTGCCGTGACCCGGGTGCGGTGTGCCAGCTCGGCGGGATCCTGCGGGACGGTGATCGCGTGCAGGTCCGGGATGAAGAAGACGGCGTCATACTCGTCCTGCATCCGGACCCAGTTCACGAGGGCGCCGATGTAGTTGCCCAGGTGCAGGGAGTCGGCCGAGGGCTGCATGCCGGAGAGGATCCGGTGCCGGGCCCCGGTGGTTGCCGGGGCGGTTTTGCCGGCGGCTGCCTCAGGTTCAGGGGCGACGCCGGCGTCGGTCACAGTGGAAGTGGAGGTCATTCGTGGAAGCCTTAAGACTAGAGCCGGTAGTCCACTACCAGCGGGGCGTGGTCGGAGAAGCGTGTGTCCCAGGATGGCGCCCGGTCAACAACGGCCGACACTGCGGCAGCAGCGAGGGCGGGCGTGGCCATGTGGTAATCGATGCGCCAGCCGGTGTCGTTGTCGAAGGCCTGGCCCCGTTGCGACCACCAAGTGTAGGGGCCGTCGACGTTACCCGCCAGGCCCCTGTGAACATCCTTCCAGCCGATTTCGTCGCCGAAGAAGCGGTCAAAATAGGCCCTCTCCTCCGGCAGGAAACCGGCACGTTTGACGTTGCCCTTCCAATTCCTGATGTCCAGCTCGGTGTGGCCGACATTGAGGTCGCCCACCACCAGCGCGTGATCGCTGTGCTTGGCGAGTTCGGGGAGCCGCTGGAGCATGACGTCCAGGAAACGGAACTTGTCCTCCTGTTTGGGCGTGCCGGCCTCGCCCGAGTGCACATAGGCGCTCACGACGGTCAGCTGCGATGCCTGCCCTGCCGCATCCCGCACGATGTAGTCCGCCTCGACCCAACGCCCGGTTGTGGCGAAATAGTCTTCCCCAATGCCCACGCGGGTGGCCAGCGGCTCCTCGCGCGAGGCGATGGCGACGCCGGCCCGGCCCTTCGCCTCGGCTTCGGCGTGCAGGATGTACCAGCCCTCGCCGAGGAGCTCCTGGACGATCGCGTCGGGTGCGCGGACCTCCTGAAGGCAGAGGATGTCCACCTCGCGCGGCTCAAGCCACTCCGCCATGCCCTTCTTATAGGCGGCACGAAGGCCGTTGACGTTGACTGATGCGATGCGAAGGTGGTCCTTCTCCAATGCCGAGCTCACCCGATCCACTCTAGTCGATGATGGTTCCGCTGACGGGTTCGTCGCCGCCGCCGGAGGATTTGATCATGTCGCGCGCGTTGGTCGCGGTGATCTCCATGGTTTCCAGCGCCCGGCGGATCGTGTCCTGGTCCGCGGCGTCGCCCTTGGCGCGCTCCTCCTCGACCACGCGGACCTGGACCTGGACGATCTTGAACGAGTGGTCCAGCTTCATGTCGCGAACGCTCTCGGATCCGCGGCCCTCACTGACCACGCGGGTGCCGCCGTGGTCCACGCTGCCGGGCGTCGGGGCCCGGCCGGTCGCTGCGTTGAAGGCGTTCTGGGCCTCGTCGAGCCTTGCCCCGGCCTTCTTGGCGGCCCGCTGGATGCTGAACACCACAAACGCGGCCAGTGCCAGCCAGGCGCCGGCGACGATCGCCACGATCCAGCCCACGACGTCGTTCTGGTTGGCCGCGAAGATCACGGCGACGGTGAACGCGAAGATGAAGATCAGCATCCCCGGCCCGCTGATGCGGAACATGGAGAACCGGCCTTTGGCCGCGGTGGACGTGGATGAGGAGCTACCCAGAGATTGCATGAGCCCATTATCGCAAACGGGGCCGGCTGTCCGCGGCGCTTCCACCCGGGGCGAACGTCAGGACAGGACCAGGCAGAACGGGTGGCCGCTGGGGTCCGTGAAAACCCGGTACGATTTTCCGCCTCCGGGCTGTCGTGCGGCGCCAAGCTTCAGGACTTCCGCCTCACCGGCGTCGAGGTCGCCGACTTTCACATCCACGTGCATCTGCTGAGGATGGTCCGCGTCCGGCCACTGCGGCCGCACCAGCCGGTCCACGCGCTGGAAGGCGACGGCGGGACGGTCGGCGGCGTCGCCGATCGAAATCCAGTCCTCGTCTTCCTGCACCCGGATCATGCCCAGCAGGTGCTGGTAGAAGGCGGCCACGGTGTCTGGATCCTCGCAGTCGATCACGAGTGCGTGCCAGGTGCCGATCATGGGATCTCCGTTTCCTTGGATGACTATTTGAGGAAGAGCCGGCGCAGGCGGCCGGTGGTGAGCAGGACGCCGAGGGCAATCATGACCAGGTAGTAGCCGACGTGCACGGCGGTGGCCGGGGTGAACACGCCCACGCTGATCTGGCGCAGCAGCTCCACGCCGTGCCACAGCGGCATGGCCTGGATGAACCACTGGATGGGCTGCGGGTAGACGCTGAGCGGGTAGAACGTTGCGCTGAAGAGGAACATCGGCAGCATCACGAAGTTGATCCAGTCCATTTGCTGGAACGTCTTCATGAAGCTCGTGATCCCCATGCCGAAGCTCGCGAAGCCGAAAGCGATGAGCACCGCTGCCGGGATCATCAGGATGGCCCAGGGTGTGGTGATGAGGCCCATCACGCCCATGACGGCCGTGAAGCCGGTGGCGTACATGGCCCCGCGCAGCAGGGCCAGGAAGATTTCGCCCATGGCGACGTCCATCGGCCCCAGCGAGGTGTACAGCATGCCCTGGTAGAGCTTGGCGAAGTTCATCTTGAAGAAGACATTCCAGGTGGAGTCATAGACGGCGCCGTTCATGGCGGACACGGCCAGCAATGCCGGCGCGATGTAGGCGGCGTAGCTGATCTCCTGCCCGCCCGGCCCCTGGACGGAACCGACGATTGCGCCCAGGCCCACGCCCATGGAGATCAGGTACAGCACGGGTTCGAAGAATCCGGAGACCATGACCATCCAGTTGCTGCTCTTGGTGGCCATGAGTCCCCGGGCGACGACGGCGCGGACGTTGCGGGAGTAGATGGGCCCGAAGCGCCGGTTGCGTGCGGCTTCGGTGACGCTGTGGTCACCGGGGCTGAGATTTCCGGTGAGTACGCTCATGAGGCCATCCTTTTGGCGAACTGGCGTTTGGACAGTACCCAGCCGGCCACTGCCAAGGCCAGCAGGAAGAGAACGTGCACGATGGTGAGCCACGGCTCTTCCTCGTACCCGTAGCTGACCACGCGGCCAAGTTCCGTTCCGTGCCAGATCGGGGAGATCCAGCCGATCCACCGGACCCCAAGCGGCAGCGTGTCCAGCGGGAAGAACGTGCCGGAGAACAGGAACAGCGGCATGACGATGAACCGCATGACCATGGCGAACTGGCCGCGGTCCTCCTTGATGGTGGCGGCGTAGGCCATCAGCGGCAGGCCGAAGGACAGCCCGGCGAGGGTGGCGATGAAGATCGATACCCAGCCCCAGGCGCCGGGTGCGGCCCCGAACAGCGCGACGACGCCGAAGTAGATGGCGGACTGCAGCAGGAAGCGCAGGGTCACGGCGATGATGTGGCCGCCGGCGATCTGTTCCGGGGTCAGCGGGGAGGCGTGCGGACCGTAGTAGACGCGCCGCCATTTGAAGCCGTCCAGCACAGGGAACGTGAACTCGTTGGCGGCCGTCATGACGGCCGAGGAGATCAGCAGGGCGGGCGCGATGAAGGTCAGGTAGCTAACCCCGCCGAAGGCGCCGGCGCCGTTGGCCTGAACCAGGGTGGCCAAACCGACGCCCATCGCGAACAGGTAGGCCACCGGCTGTCCCACGCCGTACATGACGATGGTCCAGCCGTAGCCCTTCATGACGCGCAGGACCTGTTCGGCGTAGTAGAAGGCGCCCCAGCGGCGGGCGCGGGCAGCCGAGACTTCCGGCGAGTGCGCCCGCAGGACCGGCGCCGTCACCGTCGTCGTCGTTGCCCTAGTCAACGAGGCTCCTTCCGGTCAGGCGCAGGAAGACATCCTCCAGCGACGAGCGGCGGACCAGCGACGTGACCGGCCGCAGGCCACGGGCGGTGACCTGTTCCAGGGCTGCCTCGCCGTCGTGCGCGTAGATGAGCACGCGGTCCGGCAGGGTCTCCAGGCGTTCGCCGATGCCTTCGAGTTCCGCACCGACGCTCGCATTGCGCTCCGAACCGAAGCGCAGTTCGAGGACCTCCCGGGTGGAGTAGTCGCGAATCAGGCTGGCCGGGGACCCCTCGGCCATGATCTTGCCCTTGTCCACCACGATTAGGCGGTCGCAGAGCTGCTCGGCTTCGTCCATGTAGTGGGTGGTGAGGATCAGGGTGACGCCCTGTTCCTTGAGCCGGAACAGCCGGTCCCAGAGGATGTGCCGGGCCTGCGGGTCAAGTCCCGTGGTGGGCTCGTCCAGCAGCAGGATCCGGGGCTCGTTGATGAGGGAGCGGGCGATCGTCAGGCGCCGCTTCATGCCGCCGGAGAGGGCGTCCACCTTGGACCTGGCCTTGTCCGTGAGCTGGGCGAATTCCAACAGCTCGTCGGCTTTGGGTTTGAGGTAGCTCATGGGCAGGCCGAAGTAGCGGCCGTAGACCAGCAGGTTGTCCCGGACTTTCAGTTCCTCGTCCAGGTTGTCCTGCTGCGGCACCACGCCCAGGTGGGCGCGGACTTCCGGCCCGTGCTGTTCGGGGTCCAGGCCCATGATGCTCAGGCTGCCGGACGTGCGCTGCGAGACTCCGCCGATCATCTTCATGGTGGTGGACTTGCCGGCGCCGTTGGGGCCGAGCAGGCCGAAGGCTTCGCCGGCGGGCACACGGAAGGAAATGCCGTCGACGGCGGTGACGTCGCCGTAGCGTTTGGTGAGGTTCTCGGCGGTGATGACGTACTGCGGAGCGTCGTCGGAGGGGCGGTTTACGCGTGATTCTTTCGAGGCAAGTTCGGACACCCGCACTACGGTAGTGGATCCCCACAAACTATGAAAGAGTCTTTTCGTAAAAACTCCTGACGTATTCGTTTCGTTATGCCCGCCGGCCGGGAGGGACGCCGATTCCCGCGGTGGTTGCGCCGGCCGGGGCTAGGCGCAACCACCGCGGGAGAGCCTCAGGCGAGTCCGGCGGGGCTTGCCGCGGCCAAGTGGCGTTCCGCGGTTTCCACCACGTTGGCGAGGAGCATGGCGCGGGTCATCGGGCCCACTCCCCCGGGGTTCGGCGAGATCCAGGACGCGACGTCGGCCGCGGCTGGGTCAACGTCTCCCGTGACCACGGCCTTGCCGTTACCATCGTCCACCCGGCTGACGCCGACGTCGAGCACGATCGCGCCGGGCTTGAGGTTCCCGGCCTTGATCATGTGCGGCTGGCCGGCGGCGGCGATCACGACGTCGGCCTGCCGGAGCTCCGCCGGCAGGTCTACCGTTCCGGTGTGGGCCAGGATGACCGTGGCGTTGACGTCCTTGCGGGTCAGCAGGAGCCCCACCGGCCGGCCGATGGTGACGCCGCGGCCCACCACCAGGACGCGCTTGCCCTTCAGGCTGATACCGTGCCGGGTCAGGAGCTCCACGCAGCCCTTGGGCGTGCAGGGCAGCGGGGACTTCATGGGCCCGCTGACGTTGGCCACGAGCCGGCCCAGGTTCATCGGGTGCAGGCCGTCGGCGTCCTTCTCGGGATCCATGGCCTCCAGGATGACGTCCTGGTCGATGTGCTTGGGCAGCGGCAGCTGCACGATGTAGCCCGTGCACTCCGGGTTCTCGTTGAGTTCCCGGACCACGGCCAGCAGTTCTTCCTGCGTGGTCTCTTCCGGCAGGTCGCGGCGGATGGAGGTGATTCCCACCTCGGCGCAGTCCTTGTGCTTGCCGCCGACATACCAGGTGCTGCCGGGATCGGAGCCGACCAGGATGGTGCCCAGTCCGGGGATGACGCCGTTGGCCTTGAGTGCGGCCACGCGTTCCTTCAGCTCGGCCTTGATGGCAGCGGCGGTAGCCTTGCCATCAAGGATCTGCGCTGTTTTTGCAGTGTTAGCAGAAGTCATGGACTACCACTGCTCGTGCTGCGGGTACAGCGGGAAGTCGGCGGCGAGCTTGTCCACGCGGGCCTGCAGAGCTTCGATATCCGTGGCAGCGCCGGACTTCAGCGCCGTGGCGATGATGTCCGCAACCTCGGTGAATTCCTCGGCGCCGAACCCGCGGGTGGCCAGGGCCGGTGTGCCGATGCGCAGGCCGGAGGTGACCATCGGCGGGCGGGGATCGAACGGTACGGCATTGCGGTTGACGGTGATGCCTACGGAGTGCAGGAGGTCCTCGGCCTGCTGGCCGTCCAGCTGGGAGTTGCGCAGGTCCACCAGGACCAGGTGCACGTCGGTGCCGCCGGTCAGGACGGAGACGCCGGCGTCGGCGACGTCGGCCTGGCCGAGGCGTTCGGCGATGATCTTGGCGCCCTCAAGCACGCGTTCCTGGCGTTCCTTGAATTCCTCGGTCCCGGCGATCTTGAAGGCCACAGCCTTCGCGGCGATCACGTGCATGAGCGGGCCGCCCTGCTGGCCCGGGAACACGGCCGAGTTGAGCTTCTTGGCCCATTCCTGCTTGGCCAGGATCACCCCGGAACGCGGGCCGGAGAGCGTCTTGTGCACGGTGGAGGTGACGACGTCGGAGTACGGGACCGGGCTCGGGTGCAGACCCGCGGCGACAAGGCCGGCGAAGTGCGCCATGTCGGTCCAGAGCAGGGCGCCGACCTCGTCGGCGATTGAGCGGAACGCCGCGAAGTCGAGGTGCCGCGGGTAGGCGGACCAGCCGGCGATGATCACCTGGGGCTTTTCGGCGATGGCTTGCTCGCGCAGCTTGTCCATGTCGATCCGGAAGTCGTCCTGCTCCACCTGGTAGGCAGCCACGTTGTAGAGCTTGCCGGAGAAGTTCAGCTTCATGCCGTGGGTGAGGTGTCCGCCGTGGGCCAGGGACAGGCCCAGGATCTTGTCACCGGGGGTGATCATGGCGGCGAGCGCGGCGGCGTTGGCCTGCGCGCCGGAGTGCGGCTGCACGTTGGCGTATTCGGCCCCGAAGAGTTCCTTGACGCGGTCGATCGCGAGCTGTTCCGCGACGTCGACGTACTCACACCCGCCGTAGTAGCGGCGTCCGGGGTAGCCCTCGGCGTACTTGTTGGTCAGGACGGAACCTTGGGCTTCCATCACGGCGCGCGGGGCGAAGTTTTCGGAGGCGATCATTTCCAGGGTGCCGCGCTGGCGGCCGAGCTCCTGGGCCAGTACGGCGGCGATTTCCGGGTCGAGTTCGGCCAGCGGCTGGTTGCTCACGGCGGCTGAGGTGGCGGTAGTAGTAGTCACGAGGAACTCCTGTTAGGCAACGGGTACGGCTATTGGTCAGGCTACCGGCTGGCCCGTCGCATCGCCCCTTGATTACGGGCCTCTTGCCAGCAGAACTGACAGCGGGCCGCGACAGCGGCGGCTGGCGCCCTGGACGGGCGCCGACGACGGCGTGGCAGCGGCGGTGCTGCCAACCGGTAAGACATGACCCTCGGCCCAGGCGTACGATCCGTGGTCTTCGTGAGTGCCGCTCCCTGATGGTTAGCCATCCAACGCCAGTTGCGACGGGTTAACACTACCAAAACGCTTTCAAAACCGCCGTTGAAGCGCAGGTAGGCTGTTCATCGTGAATGACGCGAACCTGACTGCTTCTTACATCCTGACCCTGTCCTGTCCCGACCGGCCCGGCATCGTGCACGCCGTCGCCGGCGCCCTGCTCGTGGCGGGCTGCAATATTACGGACTCCCAGCAGTACGGCAGCCAGGGCACGGGCACCTTCTTCATGCGGGTGGAGGCGACGACCCCGGCGCCCCAGACGGAACTGCAGGCGGCGCTGGAGCCCGTGGCGCAGGCCTTCGGAATGCAATGGAGCCTGAACCCGGCCGGACGCAAGGTCCGCACCCTGCTGATGGCCAGCACCTCGGCCCACTGCCTGAACGACCTACTGTTCCTGCAGCGCTCCGGCACCCTGCCGATCGAGATTCCGGCCATCGTGTCCAACCACCGTGACCTTGAGGGCCTGGCCGAGTTCTACGGCATCCCGTTCCACCACATCCCGGTCACCCCGGGCACCAAGGTCCAGGCCGAAGACGCCCTCCGTGTCCTGATGAAAGAACATGACATCGAGCTCACCGTCCTGGCGCGGTACATGCAGATCATCTCCGACGAGCTTTGCACCGAGCTCACGGGCAAGGCCATCAACATCCACCACTCGTTCCTGCCCTCATTCAAGGGCGCCAAGCCCTACCACCAGGCGCATGCCCGCGGTGTGAAGCTCATTGGCGCCACGGCGCACTACGTCACGGCCGCCCTGGACGAGGGGCCCATCATCGAACAGGAAGTCATCCGGGTGGACCACCGGCGCACTGCCGAGCAGTTCGTCCAGATGGGCCGGGACGTGGAGGGCCGCACCCTCGCCCAGGCCGTGCAGTGGCACGCCGAGCACCGCGTCCTGCTCGACGGCAACCGGACGGTTGTCTTTAACTGAAACCAGTCCTTGACTAGAGCTATGGAATCCACCCGCAGGGACCTGCTCGAGTCATTCGTGGCGCTGCTGAAGTCCGAGGGCCGGCACGCCGTGCTCGGGCTGGACTGCGGCCCGGGCACCGACGGGCTGCACTTTGTGCAGTCCGGCATCCATTTCACCGGCGTGGACCCGTCCGAGGAAAACATCCACATCGCCCGGGGGCACGGGCTGGAGGCCTCCGTGGCGGGCCCGGCACCGCTGCCGTTCGCCGACGCCGCGTTCTCCTCCGTATGGGCGGTGGACGCCCTCTCGGGCCTCCCACCCGATCAGTGGGACGACGTCGTGCGCGAGCTGGGCCGGGTAGCGGAACCGGGCGCGCCGATCGCCGTCGTGATCCCGGCCCCCGGCCATCACGGCGCGGGCAGCGCGAGCGGTGGTCAGGGCGGCGGCGGTCAGGACGGCGGCGGTCAGGGCGGCGCGGGCAGCGGGGGTCAGAGCGGCGGCGGTCAGGCTGGCGGCGAGGGAAGCGGCGGCGAGTTCACGGTCCTACGCTCCCCCGCCTGACCCACTCCCCAGACCCTTCATTCCGTTGCTCTATCACTTGTGGCTGTCTCAAGCGCCTCAGAGCAGCCACAAATGATAGAGCAACGGCATTGGAAGCCTGTGTCCTAGGCTGGAGGCATGGCTCCCCTTTACGCGTTCGCCGGCACGACGCCGGCCGTCCATGACTCCGTCTTCGTCGCGCCCACGGCCTCGGTGATCGGCAACGCCACCCTGGCCGAAAACTCGAGCGCCTTCTACGGCGTTTCCGTCCGCGCCGACACCGCCGCCATCAGCGTGGGCGCCGGCAGCAATCTGCAGGACAACGTGGTGCTGCACGCCGACCCCGGCTTCCCCTGCACCGTCGGGGCGCGGGTCAGCGTCGGCCACAGCGCCGTGGTGCACGGCTGCACCGTCGAGGACGATTGCCTGATCGGCATGAGCGCCACCATCCTCAACGGGGCCGTGATCGGCGCCGGGTCGCTCATTGCCGCCGGCGCCGTGGTGCTCGAAGGCACCGTCATCCCGCCCCGCTCGCTCGTCGCCGGCGTACCCGCCAAAGTCCGGCGCGAGCTCAGCGACGAAGAGTTCGCCGGCGTCCGGCACAACGCCGAGCACTACCAGGAGCTCGCACGGGCGCACCGGGAACTGCACGGCGCCTGACCGCTCGCCGGCCCGACGGCGGCCGCCCCCGGCAGTCCGCCCCCCCGCTGCCGGGGGGAGCGCCGTTCCGGTTGACTACGGCGGCCGCCGTTCCAGTTGACTAGGCCGCCGCCGCTGATTGTCCTGGCCGCCGCCCCGGCCGGCTAGTCCTAGTCCAGCGCGATCGGGCCCAGCTCGTCCAACAGCTCGCCCGGGCCCGGGTTGGTGTCCGGGGTCCGGCCGCCGAGGTGGTTGACCACGCCCCAGACGGCGTTCAGGCCGGTGGTGACGGCGCCTTCGGCCCAGCCGGCGGTGAAGGAGACGTCGTCGCCGGCGAGGAAGATCCCGCGCTGTTCCGCCGGGAGCGCGTCCTGCTTGAAGTGGGTGAAGAGCCGCTGCTGGTAGCGGTAGTGCCCGGGCAGGTTGGCCTTGAAGGCGCCCATGAAGTTGGGGTCTGCCTCCCAGGAGACGGTGATCGGCTGGCCCACGATGTGGCTGGCGATGTCGACCCCGGGGTAGATCTGCTCCAGCGAGTGCAGCATGAGTTCGGCCCGCGCATCCGCATCGAGCGACAGCCACTTCAGCGCGTCGTCGTTCCAGGTATAGGACAGCAGGATCACGGCAGGCTGGTCCGGGCCGTTGTCCAGCAGGTAGGTGGCCCGGTTCAGCCGGTCGGTCAGCGTCATGGACAGGACCTCGCGGCCCGTTGCCGGGTCGATGTCCTTCCAGAAGGGCCGGTCCACCATGACAAAGGTTTTGGAGGACTGCATGTAGTGCGAGCGTTCGATCGCCGTCCACAGCTCGGCGGGAAACAGGGTTTCCTCGGTGTGGATCCGCGTGGACAGCAGCCACGACTGGCAGGTTGTCACCACCGCCGGGTAGGCGGATTCGCGTCCCCAGCGTTCGCGGATCCGGAAGTCGCCGCTGCCCTCGCGCCCGATGCGCTCCACCGCGCCCCGCGGGGCGCCCGAGTGCAGCGATGCCAGGGAGGTGCCGTCCGGCCAGTGGGCCATGCCCGACGGCGCGTGCTCCCACAGCGCCTCGGGGAGCCGCTGCGCGCCGCCCGCGATCAGCCGGTGCTGGTCATCGGCGTCGGTGTAGACCACCCGGAGGATTTCGAGGATGGAGTTGGGGAAGTCGGTGTCCCAGCCGCCGGTGCCGAACCCCACCTGCCCGAACGCCTCGCGGTGTGCGAAGCCGGCTTTCTTGAAGGAGTCGCTGCCGGCGATGAAGCCGTAGAAGGTCTGCTCGTCCAGCTCCGGGAGCAGCGCGTTCCACAGTTCCTTGATCCGGGCGGTGTCCCGGTCCCGGATGGCCGACTGCATCTCGGCGAACCCGGCGCCGTCGTTGACCGCCGCCTTCCAGGCGTCCGCGACCTCGAGGAAGAACGGCGGCAGGTCCGCCGCCGTCTCGGCGTAGTACTTCTGGCCCGCGAGTTCGATCACAGTGCTGGAGGTGGCCGGGGCCAGCGGGTTCGGGAATTCAGCGGTCTCGAGTCCGAGCAGGTCCACATAGTGGTAGAAAGCCTTGCCGGAGACCGGGAAGCGCATGCCGCCAAGGTCCGCCACGATGCCCGGCGCGGACGGGAAGCTGGCCGTCCGCAGCCGGCCGCCGATCTGATCGGCCTCATAGACCACCGGCCGCAGGCCCAGCTTCATCAGTTCGTAGGCGGTCACCAGCCCGGACAGGCCGGCCCCGACGACGGCGACCTCGGTCCCGTACAGTTCGGGAGGCACCGAGCCCAGGCCGTCGGGGTGGGCCAGGAAGTGGTCGTAGCTGAACGGGAAGTCCGGATTCAGCATGGTGATGGGCTGCCGGTCCATGCCGGCGCCGCGGGAGTCGGCCGGGGTGGACTCCGGTTCGGGGGCCGGCAGTTCAGTGGCGGTGGTCATGAGATCTCAGCCTTCAGTTCTGGGTTGCGGTGGCGGTGGCCGGTTGGCGGCTTGATAGTTCACGGTATTCCTCGTGGCCTAAGGCGGCCACCCTGGAGTTTTTGCGGCCGTAGCCGAAGTAGGCGGCAATGCCCACCAGCATCCAGGCACCGAAGACCACCCAGGTCTCGGCGCCGAGGTTGGCCATGAGGTAGGCGCACATGAGCGCGCCGAGCACCGGGGTCAGCGGAAAGAGCGGGACGCGGAAGCTGCGCGTGAGCTCCGGCCGGGTCCGGCGCAGGTAGATGACGGCCACGTTGACCAGCGCGAAGGCGAACAGGGTGCCGATGCTGGTGGCGTCCGCGAGGGCGCCGAGCGGCACGAGGCCGGCAGTCAGCGCGACGACGGTGCCCACGATCAGGGTTCCGGCCACCGGCGTGCCGGTCCGGGCCGAAACGCGGCCGAAGACCTTGGGAACGAGTCCGTCGCGCGACATCGAGAGCAGGATCCGGGTCTGCCCGTAGAGGACGGTCAGCACGATGCTGGCGATGGCGAGGACGGCGCCGACGGCGAACACCACGCCGACCCACGGCTGGCCGGTGATTTCCTCGAGGATCTTCACGAGGGCCGCTTCGGTGCCGTCGAACCAGCCCCAGGGGCGGGCGCCGATGGCGGCGACGGCCACGAGCACGTAGATGCTCGTGACGATCAGCATTGAAAGCAGGATGGCCCGCGGGAGGTCGCGCTTGGGGTTGCGCGCTTCCTCCCCAGCCGTGGAGGCGGCATCGAAACCGATGTAGGAGAAGAACACCCGGGAGGCCGCGGCCGAGACGCCGGCGGCGCCCATCGGCATGAGCGGCTCGAAGTGGCTGCCGTTGAAGGCGGTGAAGGCCACAGCGCAGAAGAAGAGCAGGATGCCGACCTTGACCAGGACGATCGCGGTGTTGATCCACGCGCTCTCCTTGGCACCGCGGACCAACAGCACCATGGCCAGGACCACAATGACGATTGCGGGCACGTTCAGCACCCCGCCGGCGCCCGGCGGCTGCGACATGGCGTCCGGGAGCGCCAGGCCGAACACCGCCAGGGCCTCATTGACGTATTGGCCCGCGCCGACCGCGACGGCGGCCACGGACACGGCGTATTCGAGCACGAGGCACCAGCCGCAGATCCAGGCCATGCCCTCGCCCATGGTGGCGTAGGTGTAGGAATAGCTCGACCCCGCGGCGGGCACCAGGCCGGCCATCTCGGCGTAGGACACGGCGGAGAGCAGGGCGGCCAGTCCGGCGATGGCGAAGGAGATCCAGATGGCCGGACCGGCGAGCGGCACCGATTCACCCAGGATGACCAGGATGCCGGTGCCCAGCGTGGCGCCGACGCTGATCATGGTCAGCTGCAGTACGCCGAAGCTGCGGACCAACCGCGTGCCGCCGTGCCCGGTTTCGGCCTCGCTGACCAGTTGGCCGATCGGCTTGCGGCGCAGGAGCTGGGCGGCGAGCCCGGGACGGCCGGCGGTGGCCGGCGGGCGTTCCCCGATCAGAGTTGGCACAGTCATCGTTGACGTCCTTTTCTTCAGTAGTGGTCGGTTTCCCCTCGTCCACCCTAGGCGTGTGAGCCACCTCTCACGGTTGTGCAAAAAGACCTGTAGTCTTCCAATATGAGACTTAATGCACCGTCTATTCGAGCGTGGGCCCGGCGGCCGGAAGGCCCGGAACGGGGCTGCTGCCGTGACTGGTGAGGACCCGGAGCGGCTCGGTTTCGTCACCCTGTCACAGTTCCTGCGCCAGCTGCCGGCGCTCGGCGTCCTGCACGACGGCGGCAACGGGGACGAGCGGTTGCGCTGGGTGGAGCCGAGCGAGCTGGACGATCCGACCCCCTACCTGCTCGACGGCGAGTTCCTGCTCACGGCCGGTCTGCCGTTCGTCGGCGACGGCGGCGGGCAGGGACCGGTGGACGCCTACGTCCGGCGCCTGGTCGAGGCCCGCGTCGGCGCCCTCGGCTTCGGCCTGGAACCCTACTTCGAGGCCGTGCCGGACGCCGTGGTCCGGGCCTGCCGCCAGCACAACCTGACCCTGGTGGCCATCCCGGGGAACATCCCGTTCGCCGCGCTGGGACTCGAGTTCTCCCGGCTGCTTGAATCCGACAACGCCAAGACCTTCCGCCAACTGGCTGACACCAACCGCCAGCTCATGCGGGCGGTCCTCTCCGCGCGCCCCGAGCACGAGCTCCTCGCGGCCCTGGTGCAGCGTGTGCCGGTCTGGGCCGTGCTGGTCGGGGCCGACGGGCGGGTGCGGGCCCGCGGTTCGGGCAATCCCCGCGGCCCGCACGCCGCAGGCGCCGCCGCCGGCACCGTGCCGGGGGTCGATCCCGCCGTGTTGCAGCCGCTGCTGGCCCGGCTGCTCGCCGGCAGCGGCCCGCGGGTGGAGATGGACTCGTTCGACGCCGCGGGCTCATCGCTGGTCTTCGGGTATCCGCTGCGCAGCACCCGGGACGCCAACCTCGGCGCCCTCGTCCTTGGCACGGACGCCCCGCTGACCCCGGCCCAGAACAGCGTGGTCTTCACCGCCGTCGGGCTGCTGGAGCTGCTGGTCCGCCAGCGGACCAGCGGTTCCCTGGCGCCCAGCCAGCTTGCCACCGCGCTGCTGCTGCACCCGGAAAGCGTGGCGACGGGAACCGCGCGGCAGGTCAACGGGCTGAAAGACCTGCTGGCCCAAAGCATTTCCTCCACCCGGTCCGGCCAATTGCGTGTCATCCAGGGAATCCGGGCGGACGCCGGCGCGGGCGGCGACCGGGCCGCGACCGGGCAGCGCCACACCGGTGAGGGGCCGGTGCGGGAGCTCCTTGAGTGGCGCCGGCTGTTCGACACCAAGCTCGTGGAGCACACCGACTACGGTTTTGCCGCCATCACCCGGCTCAAGGTCGACGACGCCCTGCTCGCCGAGGTGGAGCGCCTCGGCTGGCGCCTGGTGATCGGAGCCGGCACCGAATTCGCCAACCTGGCGGAGGCCTACCAGCTCGCCACCTCGCTGCGAAACCGTGTGCAGACCAGCCGCCGGAGCGTCCGGGCGGAGGATGTCACCTGGTCCGTGGCGGGCCTGCTGGGCTCCGAGGCCGGCACCATGCTGGCCGACCGCCTGCTGGCTCCCGTGCTGGCGCTCGAGCCGGAGCGCCGCGATGCCTTGCTCGGTATCCTGCGGGCGTGGCTTGGCGAGAACGGCAGCTGGGACGCCACGGCGAAGGCCACGGGCCTGCATCGCAACAGCGTCCGCCGGCAGATCGGCGTGATCGCTGAATTGCTGGGCCTTGACCTCAATCAGGCACAGGCCCGCGCGGAGCTGTGGATCGCGCTCCAGTACATCGATCCCCACCATCAGGACAGCCCGGACGTGCCCGGCACGGGAATCCGCCCGGCCCCGCCGGCCGGCGCCGTGGCGTCCGCCGCTTCGCCCGTGCCCGCAGCTGCACCCGGGCCCGCAGCTCCCGCCGGTCAGATGCCCCAGGAGCGGTAGATGTCCGGGCGCCGGTCGCGCAGGTAGGCCACGGCGTCCCCGGCAGCGTCCGTCCCGTCAGCCCCGTGCGCGCCGGCATCCTCAGCCGGGCCCACCTGGGCAAAGAGCAGCTCCGTCCCGGTGCCGGCCGCGGCCAGGACCGTGCCGTCCGCGCCGGCAACGATGCTGCCGCCGCGGAAGTCGTAGCCTTCCTCGCCGCCGGTGTGATTGGCGTACGCCACGTTCAGCTGGTTCTCGAGCGCCCTGGCGCGGACTAGCACCTGGGGGACGGCCTCGAAGCCGCCGGCGAGGGCCGTCGGCACCAGCAGCAGCTCGGCGCCGGCTACCGCCGCGGCCCTTGCGGACTCCGGGAACTCGATGTCGTAGCAAATGACCAGCGCCGTCTTGAGCCCGTGGAACTCCACGACGCCGGGTGCCGCGGCGGCCGGCGCGAAGGCTGCGCGTTCCTCGGGGCCGAACAGGTGCACCTTGTCGTAGCCGAGCAGCTCGCGGCCGGACGCGTCAACGAGGGTGGCCGAGATATGCCACTCCCCCGCCGGTGTGACGGCCGGGAGACTGTAGACCAGTCCGATGTGGTGGCGCCGGGCGATGCCGGCCAGGGCCTCCCGCAGCGCCGGCAGCGTGCCGGGATCAAAGCTCGACCGCAGCCGGAGCGGCGCGTAGCCGACCGGGAACAGCTCCGGGGTCAGAAGCAGCTGCGCGCCCGCGGCGGAGGCCTCGCGCGCCGCCTCTTCCACCGCGGCGCAGTTCGCCTTCACGTCCAGCACGGCGGCCTTCGCCTGCATCAGGGCCAGCAGCACCATTACCACCTCACGACTCTCCCGGTATCCGCAGGGGCACTGCGGACTCTCTCGTTCCAGAGTAGCCACGGCCCGGGATGCCCGCGTTGGTGCATATCCGCCCGGTAGGCGGCCGGGCAGTGCGGAACGTCCCGCCCAGGGAGTGCCGGAAGGCGGCCGGGCCGTCGCGTCCGCGGAAACCCGCGCGCCCGTTATCAATGCGTTAACTTCTTGACTACAAGCGTCCTATGCGTCACGCTACATAGCATGCCCTCACCAACGCGCTCAACGAGGAGCCGAACCAAGAACCCCGGGTCGCAGTCCGCCCTCCGGCATTTGAACCAGCAGCGGATCATCGAATGCCTCCTCGCGGGCCCCTCCACGCAGGCCGAGCTGGCCCGCCAGACCGGGCTCTCCACGGCGACGGTTTCCAACATCGTCAAGATCATGCAGGACGCCGGGCTGGCGTCCACCGAGCCGATCACCAGCTCCGGCCGGCGGGCCCTGAACGTCCGGCTCAACAGCAACGGAGCCGTCGCCGTCGGGATCGACTTCGGCCGCAGGCACCTGCGCGTGGTGCTGGCCTCACTGAGCTACCACGTGATCGCGGAGGAGTCGGTCCTGCTCCCGCTGGGCCACCACGCCGAGGAAGGCATCGCCGCCGCGGTCGGCGTGCTGGACCGCCTGCTCGCGGACAGCGGCGTGGAGCGCAGCGCCCTCGTAGGTGCCGGCGTCGGCATTCCCGGCCCCATCGACCGCCGCACCGGCACGGTGGCGCAGGGCGCCATCCTGCCCGAGTGGGTGGGCATCAACATCCTCCGGCGCCTGGAAGAGGCGCTTGATCTGCCCGTATTCGTTGACAACGACGCCAACCTCGGCGCCCTCTCGGAGGTCACCTGGGGTCCGCACAGCGGCATCAGCAACTTGATGTTCCTCAAGATCGGCTCCGGCATCGGAGCGGGCCTGATCCTCAACGGCGTCCCGTACTACGGCAACGTCGGCATCACCGGGGAAATCGGCCACGCCACGATCCACGAGCACGGGCTGATCTGCCGTTGCGGAAATCGCGGTTGCCTGGAAACCATCGCCTCCACCACCACCATGATCGAGCTCTTGAGCCGCGGCGAGGACAGGCCGCTGACGCCGGGGGACATCGTCCGGAAGGCCCTGGAACGGGACTCCGCGACACTGCGCGTGGTGGACGACGCCGGCCTCGCCGTCGGACGCGCCCTGGGCAACGTGGCGAACCTGATCAACCCGGAAGTCATTGTGGTGGGCGGCCCGCTGGCGGGACTCGGCGAACTCGTCCTGGACCCGATCCGGCGCGGCCTGATCCGCCACGCGGTGCCGGTCATTGGAGAGACAACCACGCTCACAATGTCGTCCCTGGGCGACCGGGCGGAGGCCCTCGGGGCCACAGCTTTGGTCTTCCAACACGCCGGAATCCGGCGTAACTAACCAATTCGTTATCCGCCTGTTGCGTTAAAGACTTGACGACAACGGCGTGATCCAGTTTACTTTTCCATCAGACGGCCCTGCGGTTTGCGGGGGCGGACAACGAAGTCATGCATTGGAGGCGTAAGGGCAGATGACGTCCCTCAACACGCACAGTGAGCCGCTAATCCTTGAGATGCGCTCCATCACCAAGGAGTTCCCCGGCGTTAAAGCTTTGGCCGATGTGAGCCTGCGGGTGAAGGCCGGCGAGATCCACGCCATCTGCGGCGAGAACGGCGCCGGAAAATCGACCCTGATGAAGGTACTCTCGGGGGTTTATCCCTACGGCACCTACACCGGCGACATCGTCTACCAGAACGAAGTCCAGGAATTCAAGGACATCCGCGCCAGCGAACACGCCGGCATCGTGATCATCCACCAGGAACTCGCGCTCATCCCGGAACTGTCGATCATGGAGAACATCTTCCTCGGCAACGAGCCCACCAAACGCGGTGTGATCGACTGGAACGAGGCCAGGCTCCGGTCCACCGAACTGCTGGCCCGGGTGGGGCTCCGAGAGGACCCGGACACCCCTGTCAAGGAGATCGGCGTCGGCAAGCAGCAGCTGGTCGAAATCGCCAAGGCGCTGAACAAGTCGGTGAAGCTCCTGATCCTGGACGAGCCCACGGCAGCGCTTAACGAGTCCGATTCCCAGCACCTGCTGGACCTCATGCTGGGCCTGAAGGGCCGCGGCATCACCTCGATCATCATTTCGCACAAGCTCAACGAGATCGAACAGATCGCGGACGAAATCACGATCATCCGCGACGGCAAGTCGATCGAGACCCTCAACGTCAAGGCCGACGGCGTCGACGAGGACCGCATCATCAAGGGCATGGTGGGCCGGACCCTGGAATCCCGGTTCCCGGACCACGAGCCCAAGATCGGCGAGGTCCTGTTCGAGGTCAAGAACTGGAACGTCGGGCACCCGCAGATCCAGGACCGGCTGGTGTGCAAGAACTCCAGCTTCTTCGTCCGCCGGGGCGAGATCGTCGGTTTCGCCGGGCTAATGGGCGCCGGACGCACCGAGCTGGCACGGTCCGTGTTCGGCCGCTCGTACGGCCGATTCATCTCGGGCCATGTCTACAAAGAGGGCAAGGAACTGCAGCTCCGCTCCGTCAAGCAGGCGATCGACGCCGGGCTGGGCTACGTCACGGAGGACCGCAAGTCCCTCGGCCTGAACCTCCTCGATGACATCAAGGCCACCACGGTCTCCGCCAACCTGCGCAAGATCAGCAAGCACTTCGTGGTGGACGCGAACAAGGAATACGCCGTCGCGGAGGAATACCGGAAGTCGCTGCGGACCAAGACGCCCTCCGTGGAGGAAGGCGTCGCGAAGCTCTCCGGCGGCAACCAGCAAAAGGTCGTGTTGGCAAAGTGGATGTTCACCGACCCGGACGTGCTGATCCTGGACGAACCCACCCGCGGGATCGACGTCGGTGCCAAGTACGAGATCTACGGCATCATCCAGAGACTGGCCAACCAGGGCAAGGCAGTAATCGTCATCTCCTCGGAACTGCCCGAGCTGCTGGGCCTCTCTGACCGGATCTACACGATCTTCGAGGGCGCCATCACCGGCGTGCTGGACAAAGACCAAGCCAGCCAGGAAAGCCTCATGAAACTCATGACGTCCGCCCGCAAAACCGCCTGATCCTTTGGGACCAACCAGAATAATCCGAACACCCCGGACACAAGGACTGAAACAATGAACGCGCTCAAGAAGCTCTTTGGCGGCAACACCCGCCAATTCGGCATGATCTTCGCCCTGGTTGCGCTGATCGTGTTCTTCGAGATTTTCACGGAGGGCCGCACGCTCACGCCGGGCAACGTCATCAACCTCTTCAACGGCAACTCCTACATCCTGATCCTCGCCATCGGCATGGTGCTGGTGATCATCGCCGGCCACATCGACCTCTCCGTCGGCTCTGTCGCGGCCTTCGTGGGCGTCTGCGTGGCCATCTTCATCCGAGACTGGGGCATCCCCTGGTACCTCGGTGTCCTGCTGGGGCTGCTGCTGGGCGTCGCGATCGGGGCCTGGCAGGGTTTCTGGGTGGCCTACGTCGGCATCCCCGCGTTCATCGTCACGCTCTCCGGCATGCTGATCTTCCGCGGTGCCAACCAGTTCGTCGGCAAGTCCAACACCATCCCTGTCCCCGGAGACTTCCAGTTTATTGGCTCCGGCTACCTGCCCGAGGTCGGCCCGAAAACCGGTTACAACAACCTCACCCTGGTCCTCGGCCTGCTCGCCGTGGCCTATGTGATCTACAGCGAGGTCCGTTCCCGCCGCAACGCCAAGGAGCTCGGTGCCGAGGTCCCTGAAGCCTGGATCAGCATCCTCAAGCTCGTCCTGGTCTGCGGCGCCATCCTCTACGCCACGTACCTCTTCGCCACCGGCCGGCCGGGCACCTCCTTCCCGATTCCGGGCCTGATCCTCGCCGTGCTGATCCTCATCTATGGCTTCATCTCCTCCAAGACCGTCATCGGCCGCCACATCTACGCAGTCGGCGGCAACCGGCACGCCGCTGAGCTCTCCGGCGTCCAGTCCAAGAAGGTCAACTTCCTGGTCATGATGAACATGTCCCTGCTGGCCGGCCTCGCCGGCATGATCTTTGTCGGGCGCTCCACCGCCTCAGGCCCGTTCGACGGCGTCGGCTGGGAACTGGACGCGATCGCAGCCGTCTTCATCGGCGGCGCCGCGGTCACCGGCGGCGTGGGCACGGTGATCGGCTCGATCATCGGCGGCCTGGTCATGGCCGTGCTGAACAACGGCCTGCAGCTGCTCGGCGTCGGCGCCGACCTCACCCAGATCATCAAGGGCCTGGTCCTGCTGATCGCCGTGGCGTTCGACGTCTACAACAAGTCCCAGGGCAAGAGGTCGGTTGTCGGCATGCTGATGAAGAACTTCAGCCGCAGCAACGAGATCAAGGCCGACGAGACCACGTCCACCAAAGAGGTCATCTCCAAGGGAGCCTGAACGGCTCCCCTGGTCCACGATTCCCCGATTTCTCCCACACCACCAAAAGAAAGTGAACTAAGCAATGCGAATGATTCGTACAGCAGGAAAGGCAGCAGCGATCGCTGCTATTGCGGCACTGGCGCTGACAGCCTGCGGCCGTTCCGACACCGGAACTACCGGCGGTTCTTCCTCCGGGGGCGAAGCGTTCCCGAAGGGCTCCTCGATCGGCGTGGCACTGCCCCAGAAGACCTCGGAAAACTGGGTTCTGGCGGAGCAGCTGTTCAACGACGGCCTCACCAAGGCCGGCTACAAGCCGGATGTGCAGTTCGCCAACGGCGGCGTTTCGGATCAGCAGAACCAGATCAGCGCCATGATCACCAAGGGCGACAAGGTCATCATCGTCGGCGCCATTGACGGTGCGCAGCTGGGCACCCAGCTCAAGCAGGCCAAGGATGCCGGCGCCACCGTCATCGCCTACGACCGTCTGCTCCTGAACACCCCGGACGTGGACTACTACGTGGCCTACGACAACTTCAAGGTCGGTGAACTCCAGGGCCAGGCGCTGCTGGACGGCATGAAGGGCAAGAAGGCCTCGGGCCCGTACAACATCGAGCTCTTCGCCGGTTCCCCCGATGACGCCAATGCGAAGGTCTTCTTCGACGGCGCCATGAGCGTACTGCAGCCGAAGATCGACGATGGCACCCTGAAGGTCCTCTCGGGCCAGAAGACCTTCGATGCGGTCGTTACCCAGGGTTGGAAGCCGGAGAACGCCCAGAAGCGCATGGACACCCTGCTCGCCGGCACCTACGGCAGCGCCACGCTTGACGGCGTGCTGTCCCCGAACGACACCCTGGCCCGCGCCATCATCACGTCCGTCAAGTCCGCCGGCAAGCCGATCCCGGTTGTCACGGGCCAGGACTCCGAGGTTGAGTCGGTCAAGTCCATCATGGCGGGCGAGCAGTACTCCACCATCAACAAGGACACCAATGCACTCGTTGAGCACGCGATCACCATGGTCAACGACATCCAGGCCGGCAAGAAGCCTGAGGTCAACGACGACAAGTCCTACAACAACAAGGTCAAGGTTGTTCCCGCGTACCTGTTGAAGCCGGTCATCGTGACCAAGGACAACGTCCACACTGCCTACGTCAACGATCCGGTACTCGGACCGATCACCAAGCAGTAGTTCCTTTTCAGGCACCAGCTGAACAGGCGTAAGCCAGCTCGGCAACACGCCAGACAAGAGCCCCGGCTCCCCCGCAAGGGAGGGCCGGGGCTCTTGCGTTGCCTGCAGCCTTTTCGCTCCGTTTTTGCCGGGGTCCGTTGCCTCGGGCAACGCTTCACAGGGAACGCATAGGTTCTCTGGGAGGTTCGCACAGCAGCCCGTACCACTGTGGGACCAGTCGCCTGGCATTCCGCCCGGCAAAATGAAAATTAGGAGTACCGTGAGCGTTCTTGCCCGGAGTGTAGGCAACGCCTTTCGAAACAAGGTCAGGACTGCCGCCGTGGTGGCCGTGCTGGCCGTAGCAATCGGGCTTGCCCTGGCCATGCTCGTGGCCAACCAGGCCGTCACCGGCAAGGTCGCCGAGCTGAACGCCTCGGTTGGCACCGTCCTGACCGTGAACCCGGCCGGCGGCCAGGGTTTCGAAGGCGGAGGCGAGCCGCTGACCTCGGCCCAGGCGGTCACCGCCGCGGCCGTCCCCAACGTCAGCAGCGTGGTCGGCACCAAGGCGCTGCGCCTGCGCAACGCCGCTGAAATTGCGGCCCAGGCCGCGTCCGGCCGGACCGGCCAGGGCGGCCCCGGCGGGCAGTCAGCCACCTCCGTCACCACGAGCCTCAGGGCCGCCATCGACGCCGGCACGCTCGGCAACCGCAACCAGGGCACTACCGGCACGTCGGGCAGCACCGCGCAGGCCGCGCCGGCGTTCTCCCTGCCCGTCACCGCGACCGGCATCGGCGCCGAGATCGATGCTGACGGCAAGGCGCTGCAGCTGACAAAGGGCACCGGCCTGGGCAACTACACCGGGGCGTCCACCGGCGCCTTGCTGGGCACCACACTGGCCGAGAAGAACGGCCTGAGCGTGGGCTCGACCTTCACGATCCAGGACAAGACTTTTACCGTAAAGGGACTGTTCGACGCCGGGACCGCCTTCGGCAACAACGCCCTCTACGTGACGCTGCCGACCGCCCAGACCCTCGCCGCGCTGCCGGGCGAGCTGTCCACCATGATCGTCACGGTCAACAGCATGGAAAACGTTGACGCGGCCAAGACCGCCCTGCAGGCGGCGCTGGGCTCCAGCAAGGCCGACGTCACCCAGGGCCAGCGGAACCTCCAGACCGCCGTCAGCTCACTGGACAGCGTCAAGAATATTTCCTTCATCGCCTTCGTCGCGGCCCTTGGCACCGCCGGACTGATCATCCTCCTGATCATGGTCATGCTGGTCCGTGAACGCCGCCGCGAGATCGGCGTTTTGAAGGCCATCGGCGCCCCCAACCGCACCATCGGCCTGCAGTTCGTGCTGGAGGCGCTCGTGCTGGTGGCCCTCGGCAGCGTGGTGGGTGCCGCCGTCGCCTCCTTGGCCAGCGGCAGCATCGCCAGTGCCCTCATCAGCTCAAGCGGCAGCACGGGCGCGGCCACTGGCCGGCGCGGATTCCCGGGCGGCCCTGGCGGAGCCTTCGGCGGGGCCAGCCAGCTGCTGACTTCCGTGACGGCGAGCGCCTCTCCCGGCGTCATCGCCACGGGCATCGCCGCGGTATTCGGCGTCGCCATCATCGGCGCCCTCGTTCCGGCGCTGCTCACGGCGCGCATCCGTCCCATCGAAGTCCTCCGAGGAGAATAGCCATGATCGAAGTCAAGAACCTGGTCCGCACGTTCAAGTCCGGCGACCGCACCATCAAGCCGGTCAACGACGTCAGCTTCGAGCTCGAGCGGGGCACGCTGGCCTCGATCGTGGGCAAGAGCGGCAGCGGCAAGAGCACCCTGTTGTCCTTGCTTGGCGCACTCGACAAGCCCACCAGCGGCGACGTGGTGGTCAACGGCGTGAGTCTGGCCGGCATGCCGGACGGAAAACTGACCAATTACCGGCGCCGTGACATCGGCTTCGTGTTCCAGCAGTTCAACCTGATCCCTAACCTCTCCGCCCTGGACAACGTGATGCTGCCGATGGAGTTTGCCGGGGTACGCAAGGCCGCCCGGGCTGAGCGTGCCCGGCAGCTGCTCGCGCAGGTCCAGCTCGACCCGGACAAGCACGTGCGGCGCATCAACCGGCTCTCCGGCGGCGAGCAGCAGCGGGTCGCGATCGCCCGGGCCCTGGCGAACGAACCCAAGCTGATCCTGGCCGACGAACCCACCGGCAACCTGGACGAACAGACCGGCGAGCACATCATTGACCTGCTCAGCACGCTCAGCCGGGACCACAACACCACCATCCTCGTGGTCACCCACGACCGTGCCCTGGCCAACAAGACGGACCGGCGGTTCCGGCTCCAGCAGGGCCGGCTCACGGAAGAAACGGTCAGGCCCGGTGCGACGGCGGCCGTCACCGGCTCAGCCCCGGCCAGTCCGGACGGTTCCGGCCTCACCGGCCCGGACCTGAGCGGGCCGGACCTGACGAGTCCGGCCGTGCGGACGGCGTAGGGCACAAGTCCGGCACATGTTCCGGCGCAAGTCCGGGCACATGTGTTGGCGGCGGGGGCGGGCTCTTGCCCGCCCCCGCTTCCTGCCTTCCTTCCTTCCTTCCTTCCTTCCTTCCTTCCTTCCTTCCTTCCTTCCTTCCTTCCTTCCTTCCTTCCTTCCTTCCTTCCTTCCTTCCTTCCTTCCTTAGGATGAGGAGGGCAGGGTGAGAAGATGGCTGCATGTCTGCCCTCATCGCGAAGCCATGGCTGTTCTCCCAGCCGGACCAGGATCCCCGCACAGCCACCGGCGCCAGGCTGCGCTGGGGCATCGTCGCCACCGGGGGGATCGCAGCCGCCGTCACCCGGGACCTCGAACTGCTGGCGGACGCGGAGCTGTACGCCGTCAGTTCCCGCACCCAGGCGGCGGCCGAGGCGTTCGCGGCCGACTACGGCTTCGTCCGCGCCTACGGCGATCAGGCCGACGTGAGCGGTTATGACCGCTTGCTCGCGGATGCCGCCGTCGACGTCGTCTACGTCGCCACCCCGCATGCCCACCATCACGAAATCGCCCTCGCCGCCCTCAAGGCGGGCAAACATGTGCTGTGTGAGAAGGCCCTCACCGTCAATGCCCGGGAGGCGGCCGAGCTGATCACGGTGGCCCGGGACAGCGGGTTGTTCCTCATGGAGGCAGTGTGGAGCCGGTTTCTGCCCAGCATGCAGCGGGCGTTCGAAATCGCCGTTTCGGGCGAGATCGGGGACGTCAAGTGGGTGGGCGCGGACCTCGGCTTCCCGGCGCCGTATTCGCCCGGGTCCCGGCTCTGGGCACCCAAGGACGGAGGCGGGGCCCTGCTGGACCTGACCGTCTACCCGCTGCTCTGGGCCCTCGGCACCCTGGGGTTTCCGCAGACGGTCAGCGCCACCGGCTGGCTCAATGACGACGGCGTCGATGCCCAGAACGCCCTGACCCTCGGCTACCACCACGGCGCGCAGGCCCAGTTGACCTCCTCCTTGCTGGCACACGGCCCGCGAACGGCCACCGTCGCCGGCACCGAGGGCTATCTCCAGACCTCGGGTTCCATCAACAACCCGAAGGAGCTGATGATCCGGGTCGGCTTCGATGATCCCCGTACCGAACAGTTCACTGTGGTGGGGCGCGGCTACACCTATGAGCTCCGCGAGGTCACGCGGTGCATCCAGCAGGGGCTCACGGAGAGCCCGGTCATGCCGCTGGAGGACTCGCTGAACACCATGCGGCTCTTCGACGGTGTACGCGCGCAACTCGGCGTGAGCTACCCGAACGACGCCCACTGACCACGCCCCGCGGGACACGAACCGGCAGGTAGGGATGGTCTCGGTATGCGTACAGTTTCGGTGGCGCTCTGGACTCCCCTACTCGGGCCGCCTTACCCTGTAGACATTCGTCCGGTCGAACATAAGCGGGGGGTGTGCGCGTGGCTCCAGCAGCAGCGACCTCCCGCACGGCCCGCACCTGCCGCCGTTTTCTCCTGGCCGCCGTCGCCGGCGCTGCGTGGCTGACGCTCTCCGCGACTGCCGCGCAGGCGGATGATGCATGCACGTACGCCGGCCCGGCCGGCCACTCGGGTGTGCGCGTGGTTTCCGCCGTTGGCCCCGACGCCGACAGCCCCGCCGTTCCCGTCCCCGCCCAGGTGTCCATCGATGCCGGTCCCGGCCAGGCGGCCACTTGGGCGGCCGCCGCCGTGCCGGCACCGAAAGCATCCACTCTGGAAGCTGTGCCGGGCGCTGCGCCGGATGCCGGGCAAGTTACTGCCCACGGGTCGGGCGCCCCGGACCCCGCGACTGCTGGCGTGGCGCCGGCCCCGGCCACTGCGCCGCCGGCCACTGCGCCGCCAGCGTCGGGCGCACCCGCGCCCGCGGCCACCCCGCCGGCAACGGATCCCGCGCAGGAGCCTGCCGCTCACTTGCCCGTCCCGGCGAACGCTGACCTGGACGACGTCGTGCCCGGCCCCGCTGCACCGGGAGGTCACCCCACAGTTCCGGGCCCCGGGGTTGTCCCCCCGGTTGTAGCACCGGTGGTTCCGGCTCCCAATCCGGCGGCCCCGGTTCCCGGCGGCCCCTCGGCCCCGGTTCCTGTCGGCCAACTGCCGGGCGGTCCACTTCACGGCGCGCCACTTCCGGGCGCCCCAGGGCAGCCCCCGGCCACCACTCCGGTTGCCGCCAACACCGCTGCCCCGTTGGCAGGCGCACCCGCGACGGGCACCGCAAGGACCGGCGCAATGAAAGCCGGCACCACAAAACCCGGCACCGCCAAACCGAGCCCCGCCAAACCGAGCCCCGCCAGGGCGTCTAGCCCGGCATTGCCCGACGCTGCTCCCGTTGGCCCCGCGATGGCCGTCCCGGTGCAGGCTTACCCGTCCGTGGGTGCTCCGCTTCCCGATGCGCCATGGCTGGTGCCCGCTTCACCGGCGGCGTCGGTTCCGGTGCAGGCCGGCGTTGTCCCTACGGCGGTGCCCCCGGCAGGGACGGGCGGAACGCCGTCTCCCCCGGGGGAACCGGGGCCGAGTCCCTGGCATGGCGGCACGGGCCTGCCAGCCCCTGACGCACTTCCCGCCGGCCCGGGCTCGGGATCCGGCAACGGGCACTCCGCCAATGGACCCGCCGGGACGGCTGCCTGGCTACCCGGCAACTACTTCTGCCTGCCTGCGGCAGGGGCCGACCCCATCGGCGGTCCGCTCCAGCACGGGTACGCCGCCGTCTGCGCTGATCCCGGTTCTTCTCCTGACTAGTCGGGCCGTCTCTGCCTCCACAGAGCACGGTCCGTCGGGCTGCCTTCGCCGCCCGCTCACAGTCACCCAGGAGAACTCCCCATGGACTCGACCGTCCACCGCCGGATTTCCGGTACCCCAGATCCAACCGGGCTAATTCCCCTAGCGCCGGCACTGCCCGCCGCTACGCTCTCCGCGGCATCAGACCCCGCCGCGCGCTTAGCTGCGCCCGTACGGCCCGCGCCCACACGCCCTGCCGCGCCGATTTCCGCCGCCAGGCCCGCGCCAAAAGTGCGACGCGCCCCGGCCCGCCCGGAACGCTCGGGGCCGCAGCCGCGCCCCGGGTGCAGGCCACGCCCGCCGTAACGCCGGTCACCGCTCCCGTCGAGGTCCTGTCACCGCCGGAGCGAGGTCGTTGGGTCCGCTGGGGGACCGAACGGCAACCACTTGCTCCGGCGGTAAGGCCCCTGCGGATGAGCGGCCGGCCAAGAACAACGCGGCCGTTCCGGGCTGCGGCGCGCCCCGACGAACGCTGCACGGCACGGGGCCGATACCCGGCCCCGTATTATTCTTTAGGAGCGCCACCGGGGCGCGCATGGAAGGTACAGGGACATTGTGGACAGTTCGCCCGTCAGCGTCACGGCGGAGCCCTTGGGCGGCCGCTACCAGCTGGGCGAGGTGATCGGCCGGGGCGGCATGGCCTCGGTCTACACTGCCAAGGACCTGAACCTGGGCCGCAACGTGGCGCTGAAGCTCTTCGCGCCGCAATCGGCCGATCCTGATGAGCTTCGCCGCCAGGAAGCCGAGATCGAGCTCCTGGCCACGTTGAACCATCCAAGCCTGGTGACACTGTTCGACGCCGGGACGGACACCCGCATTCCGAACGAGCCCCGGCCCTTCCTGACCATGGAGCTCGTGGACGGCCAGGACCTGCGCACCAGGATCCGCCACAGTCCGCTCCCGCTGGACGAGCTGGCCGTGGTGGGCGCCGGGATCGCGGACGCTCTCGCCTACGTCCACGGCCTCGGCATCGTCCACCGGGACATCAAACCCGCCAACATCCTGCTGGTGCCGGTCCGGCCCGGAGAGCCGCTTCGGCCCAAGCTCACAGACTTCGGCATCGCCCGCATCATCAACGGCACCCGGCTTACGGCCACGGGAACCATGGTGGGAACCGCCGCCTATCTCAGCCCCGAACAGGCCCGCGGCGCTGACCTCGGCCCCGCGAGCGACATCTACTCCCTGGGCCTCGTCCTGCTCGAATGCCTCAAAGGCGACGTCGAATACCCGGGGAGCGCCGTCGAATCCGCCGTCGCCCGCCTGCACCGCGCCCCCGCCATTCCGGATGCGGTTCCCGCCGAGTGGGCCCGGCTGATCCGGGCCATGACAGCCCTCGACCCGCTGGACCGCCCTTCCGCTGCCGAACTCGAGACAGCCCTGCGCCTAGCCCTGGTCTCCCCCGGGTCGTTGCCGGGGCCGCTCAAGGAAGAATCCACGCGGGTCCTGCCGGCCCCGCCATCGAGGCCACCACGGCCGCCGCAGACCCGCGCCGGGGCGGCAGAAACCCGGCACCTGAATCTGCCCGCCACGGAAACCCTACCGGCGCAGCCCACCCGCCGCCCCGCCCTCTCCCGCGGAACCGCATGGTTCTCCAGAACCCGGCTCCGCACACGCCTGGCCCTGATACTTGCCCTGGCTGCCGTCCTCGCCGCGGGGGCTGCGATCGCGGCCACTCTCTCCGCGCCGGAGCCTCCCACCGTTATCCCCTACCCCGCGGTCTCCGGCCAGCTCGGCGACCACCTGCACGATCTAGAGAAGAGCGTGGAACCATGAGCCGGCCGCGAACCATCCGGCGGGACCCCGACGGCGGCCGCCACCGGAAGCCCGTAGGACTCCTCGCGACCGTCCTACTGGCCGGGATGCTGGCGGCCTGCGGCTCCCCCGCACCGGAGCTGGACCGCAACACCGCCACACAGCTGCAGTCCCAGGTCCTGTCCGTCAGCCAGGCGGCGGCCGCCAATAATCCTGCGGCTACCCTGAAGCTCCTTGACGGGCTGCTCACACGCCTGGATGCTGCCGCCAGCAACGGCGAGGTGTCCTTCAAGCGCCACCAGAGCATCAAGTCAGCGATCGACGCCGTCCGGGCGGACCTGACCGCCCAGCAGGCGGCACGCGCGGCGGCTGAAAAAGCGGCGGCAGCCAAGGCGGCCGCCGCAAAAGCGGCCGCGGCCCAGGCGGCTGCGGAAAAGGCTGCGGCTGAACAGGCCGCAGCGGCCGCGGCGATCGCCCCGGCACCGGCACCGGCCGGGAACGGCGGCCCGAAGGCGAAGGGCAAGCACAGGGGCTGACCCCGCGCCGTCCGTCCCGGTCGATCCTTTCTCAGGCCGATCCTTTCTTAGGCCGATCATTCCTCGGGCAGCAGAACGCCCCGCGTCCCTTTCGGGAGGCGGGGCGTTCTGCATGACCGGACCGGGCTGCGCGGGCGCTGCCTGTCCGCCGGTGCGATCCTACTTGGTGAGCATCCCGAGGACTTCGCTGAACGTCGCCGAGGGGCGCATGACGGCGGTGACCTTGTCCTCGTCGGGGCGGTAGTAGCCGCCGATGTCGACCGGGGACCCCTGCACTGCCAGAAGCTCGCCGGTGATGGTCTCCTCGTTGGAGTCCAGCGCCCCGGAAACGGCGGCGAAAGCGGCGGCCAGCTCGGCGTCGTCGTTCTGGCGGGCCAGTTCCTGGGCCCAGAACTTGGCCAGGTAGAAGTGGCTGCCACGGTTGTCCAGCTCGCCGGCCTTGCGCTTCGGGGACTTGTCCTCCAGCAGGAACGTGCCGGTGGCGCGGTCCAGGGTGTCGGCCAGGACCTTGGCGCGGGCGTTGCCGGTGCTGGTGGCGAGGTGCTCGAAGCTCACGGCCAGGGCCAGGAATTCACCCAGGCTGTCCCAGCGCAGGTGGTTTTCCTTGAGCAGCTGCTGGACGTGCTTCGGGGCGGATCCGCCGGCGCCGGTCTCGAACAGGCCGCCGCCGTTGATCAGCGGGACCACCGAGAGCATCTTGGCGCTGGTGCCCAGTTCCAGGATGGGGAACAGGTCCGTGAGGTAGTCGCGGAGGACGTTGCCGGTCACCGAGATGGTGTCCTCGCCCTTGCGGAGGCGTTCGACCGTGAAGGCGGTGGCCTCCTCGGGGGACATGATGGCGATCTCCAGGCCCTCGGTGTCGTGGTCCTTGAGGTATTCCTCCACCTTGGCGATCATCCGGGCGTCGTGCGAGCGGCCCTTGTCCAGCCAGAAAACCGCGGGCGTGGCGGAGGCGCGGGCACGGGTGACGGCCAGCTTGACCCAGTCGCGGATCGGCACGTCCTTGGTCTGGCAGGCACGCCAGATATCGCCCGGGGCGACCTGGTGCTCGACCAGCACGGTGCCGGCGTCGTCGACGATCTGGACGGTGCCGGCGGACTGGATCTCGAAGGTCTTGTCGTGGCTGCCGTATTCCTCGGCGGCCTGGGCCATGAGGCCGACGTTCGGGACGGTGCCCATGGTGGTGGGGTCGAAGGCGCCGTGGGCGCGGCAGTCGTCGATGACAACCTGGTAGATGCCGGCGTAGCTGCTGTCCGGGAGGACGGCGAGCGTGTCGGCTTCCTGGCCGTCGCGGCCCCACATGTGGCCGGAGCTGCGGATCATGGCCGGCATCGAGGCATCGACAATCACGTCGGAGGGCACGTGCAGGTTGGTGATGCCCTTGTCGGAATCGACCATGGCCAGTTCCGGACCGTCGTTGAGGCCCTTCTCGATGGCTGCCTGGACGTCGCCGCGGATCTCCTCCGGGAGGTCCTCGAGGCCGTTCAGGATGGAGGCCAGGCCGTTATTCGGGCTCAAGCCGGCTGCGGCGAGCTGCTCGCCGTACGTGGCGAAGAGATCAGCGAAGTAGGCCTTGACGACGTGGCCGAAGATGATGGGGTCCGAGACCTTCATCATGGTGGCCTTCAGGTGGGCGGAGAACAGGACGCCCTCCTCCTTGGCCCGGGCAACCTGGGCGGCCAGGAACGCATCCAGGGCGGCGGCGCGCATCACGGTGCCGTCGATGACCTCGCCGGCCAACACCGGGAAGGCCCGCTTGAGGACCTTGACGGTGCCGTCGGCCTTGACGAGCTGGATCTTGATGTTGGTGTCCGCGTCGATGACCACGGACTTCTCGTTTGCGCGGAAGTCGTCAGAATCCATGTGGGCGACGTTGGTCTTCGACTCGGGAGACCATGCGCCCATGCTGTGCGGGTTCTGGCGCGCGTAGTTCTTGACCGAGAGCGGGGCGCGGCGGTCGGAGTTGCCCTCGCGCAGGACCGGGTTTACGGCAGAGCCCTTGATCTTGTCGAAGCGGGACCGGATGTCCGTTTCCTCATCCGAGGACGGGTTGTCCGGGTAATCCGGCAGGTCGTAGCCCTGGGCCTGGAGCTCCGCGATCGCGGCCTTCAGCTGGGGCACCGAGGCGCTGATGTTGGGCAGCTTGATGATGTTCGCTTCCGGCGTCTTGGCGAGGGCGCCGAGCTCGGCCAGGGCGTCGCTGACGCGCTGCTCTTCGGTGAGGTAGTCGCCGAAGGCGGCGATGATGCGGCCGGCCAGCGAGATGTCGCGGGTCTCCACTTCCACACCGGCCGTCGAGGCGAACGCCTCAATGATCGGCAAGAACGAATAGGTAGCCAGCATCGGCGCTTCGTCGGTGTGGGTATAGATAATCTTTGCCATTGCGCGGGCGTCTCCCTGAAGGTCTGGGTATTTCCGGAATCTTGTGTTATCTCAACACCCCTAACTTACCCGAGGTGCCCCGGTTGGCGCCTACCGGCGTCGTGCGCGGACGGGTGCGTGACATCCCCAACACCGATTAACAAGAATTGACAGATGACTTTACAGATTAGTCAAGTTGCCGTAGTTTCGTACCCATCCAGCGGCCGCCCCCGGCGGTCGGCTCGCTTTCCACCGGTTAGGACACCATGAGAACACCCAAGACTCTGGCCACCAGCCTGCTGACTCTTTCGGCCGCCGCCCTGCTGGCCCTCAGCGCCGCGGGGACGGCCACGGCCACCCCCGCGCCGGCCAAGGCACTGGCCTCCGCGTCCGATGTCACTAGCCACACCGTCACCGAAACGGGCGTCGCGGAATACTGGACCGCGGACCGGATGCGCAACGCCGTCCCCGGTGACGTCCTCGCCGGGAAGGCCATGAAGCGCGGCAAGTCCTCGAAGCCCGCGGCGGCACCGCTGGAGGGTGCCGCACCGAGCACCGTCGAGGCTGCGGCCCCGGCGCTTCAATCCCCGTCCCGGACGTCGCAGACGCTGCAGACCAAGGCCAATGCGAGCGAGTCGCCGGTCCCGCACATCGGCAAGGTCTTCTTCACCCTCGGCGGAACCAACTACGTGTGCTCCGGCAACTCGGTTGCCGCCGGCAACAAGAGCACCGTCACCACCGCCGGCCATTGCGTCAATGAGGGTCCGGGCGCCTTCGCCACCAAGTTCACGTTCGTCCCTGCGTACCTGAACGGCTCCGCCCCTTACGGCAAGTGGACGGCCAGGGCCCTCTACGCGCCCACGCAGTGGAGCTCCTCCGGCGACATGACCTACGACACCGGCTTCGCCGTGATGTCCACACTCAACGGCCAGTACCTCAGCGACGTCGTGGGCGGTTCCGGTCTGCAGTTCAACGCCGCCCGCGGCCTGAGCTACAAGTCCTTCGGCTACCCCGCGGCCGCCCCCTTCAACGGCGAGTCCCTCAAGAGCTGCTCCGGCACCGCCGCCAATGATCCCTACAACCCGCAGTTCAACACCCAGGGAATTCCGTGCAACATGACCGGCGGCTCCTCGGGCGGTCCGTGGTTCATCGGCACCAGCGCCTCGGGCTACCAGAACTCCATCAACAGCTACGGGTACGGCAGCAACTCCACCACGATGTACGGTCCGTACTGGGGCAGCGTCATCCAGCAGACCTACACCAGCGCGGCCGCGTCCTAGCCGCTCCCCCGTTCCGGCTCCCCCACCCCCGGGTTTAGCCGCCCCGGCTTCGGCTACCCAGCTTCAACTGCTCCAGCTTCAACCACCGCAGTTTCAACTACCCCAACGCGGGGTCACTCACGGCCTGTCTCCAGCAGAGGGGAGGGTCCGGGTGGCCCCGCGTTGGTGTTAATGGACGACGGCGGGACCACCCCGGGACATGCCCTCTTCCCGGGCCAAGCCCTGGACATATCCCCTATATGCCCAGGCCTTGGTCTGAAGAATGAGCATGTCCCACGGAGGCCTCCCACCAGCCCACTCCTCGCCGCGAAGAATGAGCATGTCCCACGGGGCGGCTCATTGAGCGGCCCCGTGGCACAAAAAATGGACATGTCCCCGGATTAGGGAGGGCATGTCCATTCTTTGTGCGGCAACTTTTCGCGCGGCTCCTCCTGTGGAGCTGAAACCGCGAATTCCTAGTGGAAGAAGTGCCGGGCTCCCGTGAAGTACATGGTGATGCCCGCGGCGTTGGCTGCGGCGATGACTTCCTCGTCCCGGACGGAGCCGCCGGGCTGGACCACGGCCCGGACGCCGGCGTCGATCAGGATCTGCAGGCCGTCGGCGAACGGGAAGAAGGCATCCGATGCCGCTACGGCGCCGCGGGCCCGCTCGGGGGCTCCGGACGCGTCCGCGTTCGATGCGCCGCCGGCGCCCTCGACCTCGGACTCCACAGTGACACCGAGCGAGTTGGCACGCTCGACGGCGAGCTTGCAGGAGTCGAGCCGGTTGACCTGGCCCATGCCGATGCCCACGGCGGCGCCGTTGTCGGCGAGCAGGATGGCGTTGGACTTGGCCGCGCGGCACGCGGTCCAGGCGAAGGCGAGGTCGGCCAGCGTGGCGGCGTCGGCGGCGTCGCCGGCGGCGAGGGTCCAGTTGGCGGGGTTGTCGCCGTCGGCGTCCACCTTGTCCGTGGCCTGCACCAGCATGCCGCCGGAGACCTGACGGAATTCGGTCGGGTAGCGCCCGTAGCCGTCGGGCAGGGCCAGGAGGCGGATGTTCTTCTTCTTGGACAGGATTTCCACGGCCTCGTCCTCGAAGCCCGGCGCGATGACCACCTCGGTGAAGATGCCGGCGACGGTGCGCGCCATGCCGGCGGTGACCGTGCGGTTCGCCGCGATGACGCCGCCGAACGCGGACACCGGATCGCAGGCGTGGGCTTTGGCGTGGGCGTCGGCGATCGGGTCCGCCGCGGCGGCGGACCCCACGGCCACGCCGCAGGGGTTGGCGTGCTTGATGATGGCGACTGCGGGCTCCGCGAAGTCAAACGCGGCGCGCAGGGCGGCGTCGGCGTCGACGAAGTTGTTGTAGCTCATGGCCTTGCCATGGATCTGGTCGGCTTGGGCGATGCCGGCCGGGGCGGCACGGTCCACGTACAGGGCGGCCTGCTGGTGCGGGTTTTCGCCGTAGCGGAGGACCTCGGAGCGTTCCAGGGCCAGGCCGGCGTAGGCGGGCCAGTCGATCACGCCGTCGCCGTCCTCGTCGAGGAACTGGCTGGCGGTCCAGGTGGCCACGGCGGTGTCGTAGGACGCGGTGTGCGCGAACGCCTTGGCGGCGAGCCGGCGCCGGGTCTTCAGGTCAAAGCCGCCCGAGGCGGCCGCCGCCACCACGGAATCGTACGACGCCGGGTCCACCACGATCGCGACGGCGGCGTGGTTCTTCGCGGCGGAGCGCACCATGGCGGGGCCGCCGATGTCGATCTGCTCGACGACGTCATCCGGCGCCGCGCCGGACTTCACGGTCTCCACGAACGGGTACAGGTTGACGACCACCAGGTCGAACGGCTCGATGTCCATGTCCGCCAGGGTCTGCATGTGGGCCGGGACGCGGCGGTCGGCGAGGATGCCGCCGTGCACGCGCGGGTGCAGGGTCTTGACGCGGCCGTCCAGCATTTCCGGGGAGCCGGTGACTTCCTCGACTTCCTGCACGGGGATCCCCGCGGCGGCGATCTTCTTGGCCGTGGAGCCGGTGGAGACGATCTTGACGCCGGCGTCGTGCAGACCCCGGGCGAGCTCCTCCAGACCCGTCTTGTCGTAGACCGAGATCAGCGCCCGGCGGATGGGCACTCGGTCGATGGATACACGGTCAAGCTGCGTGAAGCTCACAAAAGTCTCCGTCTTATATCGCGGCGGGGGCCGCGGGTGGTGGGGATGCGGCAAGTTTATCGCGTCCGGGCCCTCCGCCTCCCCGCGCGCCGGAGTGTGAAGCACGCACCGGTGCCGCCCGGGCCACGTAGAGTTTTCCCACAGGAGGCGATGATGAACACGTACACTACTGTGCCCACCGGCGAACAGGTGGTCCAGGAGCTGCCGTGGCGGTGGAAGGTCCAGGGCCGGATTTTCCTGATCGGCGGCCTGGGCTTCATGTTCGACGCCTGGGACGTCACCCTCAACGGCATCCTCATTCCGCTGCTGTCCAAGCACTGGTCGCTGAGCCCGGGCGACGCCGCCTGGATCGGCACCGCGAACCTGATCGGCATGGCCCTGGGCGCCTTCGTCTGGGGCACCGTCGCCGACACGATCGGGCGCAAGAAGGCCTTCACCGCGACCCTGCTGATCTTCTCCATCTTTACCGTGCTCGGCGCGGTGTCCCCCGATTTTCTGTGGTTCGTTGGCTTCCGCTTCCTGGCCGGGTTCGGCCTGGGCGGCTGCATCCCGGTGGACTATGCGCTGGTGGGCGAGTTCACGCCCCGCAAACAGCGCGGCCGGGTGCTCACGGCGATGGACGGCTGGTGGCCGATCGGCGCCGCCCTCTGCGGCTTCGTCTCCGCCGGCCTGATCGCGGCGTTCGCGGACTGGCGCCTGACCATGCTGGTGATGGTGATCCCGGCGCTGCTCGTGTTCTGGATCCGGCGCAGCGTCCCGGAGTCCCCGCTGTTCCTGATCCGCAAGGGCCGCCGCGACGAGGCCGCCAGGGTGATCGACAGCCTGGTCGAGGCCACCGGCGCCGAGGCCCGGGTCTACAGCCTGCCCGCGCCGCAGGATGCGCCGCGCCTGTCCGCCGGCAGCGCGTGGACACAGCTGCGTGCGCTCTGGCAGTTCAGCTGGAAGATCACGACGGCGGCGTGGGCCCTGTTCTTCAGCATCCTGCTGGTCTACTACCTGTCGCTGACGTGGATGCCCCGGATCCTGATCGGCGCCGGGTTCGAGGAATACAAGGCCTTCCTCACCACCGCCTCGATGGCTGCCGTCGGGCTCCTCGGCGTCGTTGTGGCCGCCGTGCTGGTGGAACGGGTGGGCCGCAAGTGGATCCTGGCCATCACCGGCCCGCTGTCCGCCCTGACCCTGGTGATCGTCGCGATCGTGGTGGACATCCCGACGGCGGCCGTGTTCTGGCTGCTGGTGTTCGGCTTCGTGGTGCAGGTGGCCATCCCCGTGCTGTATGCCTACGTCTCCGAGCTGTACCCCACGGAGCTCCGCAGTTCCGGCTTCGGCTGGGCCTCGACGTTCTCCCGGCTCGGGGCCGGATTCGGTCCGCTGATCTTCGCGGCGTTCCTCTGGCCGGAACTGGGGCTGGCGACGTCGTTCGCGCTGGCCGGCGGACTGGTGCTGCTGTCCGTGCTGTGGATGGCGTTCTTCGCCCCCGAAACCAAGCAGCGCCGCCTCGAGTAGGCCTGCCCGCCACCCCGTGTTGCGCTATCACTTAAAGCGGTTCTGGGCGCTGAGAACCACGTTAGGTGATAGGGCAACGGGGAAATCAGCCGGGGTGGGGCTCCGCGGCTGCGCCCCGGCCTAGGGTTCACAGGCTCCCCGCTGCTCCTGAACGTACGACGGCGCCCCTCAGCTTTGTTGCCGGGGGGCGCCGTCGCGTTTGTGCTGCGTTGGGAACTACTGGATGCAGATCGCGTAAACCGAGAAAGCCGACGAGCTCGCCGTCTTGCTCTGGGTTACTGTCCAGCCGGTGGGCGTCCCGGTGGCTGGGAACGGGACGCTTGAGGCCACCGAGTTTGAGCTACTTTCGTTGATGGTGAAGCCTCCGCCCACCGCGACCCGGCCGGGCGCGCAACTCGCCGTGGCCGACTTGTTCGTTCCGGTGCCAGCGGCGGTGACAACCGTCACGCTCGTGGACGCTGCCGCCCCCGGAGCACCCGCCGCGCCGGCAGGACCAACGGCTCCGGCCGCGCCGACAGCGCCTGTTGCACCAATCGCACCTGGCGTGCCGTCAGCGCCCTTCGCGCCGGCAGGACCAACTGCTCCGGCCGCGCCGACAGGGCCCGTGGCACCGGTGTCGCCCTTGTCGCCCTTGTCGCCCTTGATGCCTGCCGGGCCTTCCGGTCCCATCACACCCGCCGGGCCTATTGCACCCGCGGGGCCCACTGCACCGGGAGCACCCGTGAGGCCGAGCATCCCCATCAAGCCCTGGGCACCAGGGGCGCCGGCTTCACCCGGAGCACCCGGTGCGCCGGTTTCACCGGGAGTACCCGGAGCACCCGTGAGGCCGATGAGCCCCATCAATCCCTGCGGTCCCGCCGGCCCCACGGCTCCGGTTTCGCCGACGTCGCCCTTATCGCCTTTGAGGCCCTGGACGCCTTCGGGGCCCATCGGTCCCATTGCGCCGGTTTCACCGGTCGCTCCTGTGAGGCCAAGGAGACCCATCAATCCCTGCTCACCCCGGGCGCCCGTTGCACCGACTGCCCCGGTTTCGCCAACATCACCCTTGTCACCCTTGGCGCCGGCAGTGCCCTGGGCGCCGGTGGCCCCGGTGTCACCCGTCGCACCCTGGGCGCCGGTTGCACCAACTGCGCCGGTTTCGCCGACGTCGCCCTTGTCACCCTTGGCACCGGCAGTGCCCTGAGCGCCTGTCGCGCCCGTGTCACCCTTCTCGCCCTGAGCACCCGTAGCGCCCGTCGCACCCTGGGCGCCGGTTGCACCCACTGCGCCGGTTTCGCCGACATCGCCCTTGTCACCCTTGGCGCCGGCAGTGCCCGTCGCTCCGGTGGCGCCCGTGTCACCCTTCTCGCCCTGAGCGCCAGCCGCACCGGCAGCACCCGTATCGCCCTTGGCCCCGGCGTCACCCTGAGCGCCAGCCGCTCCGGCTGCGCCCGTATCGCCCTTGTCACCCTTGGCCCCGGTGTCACCCTGAGCACCGGCCGCTCCGGCTGCGCCCGTATCGCCCTTGTCGCCCTTGGCCCCGGTGTCACCCTGAGAGCCAGCCGCGCCAGCCGCACCCGTGTCGCCCTTGGCCCCGGCGTCACCCTGAGCACCAGCTGCACCGGCAGCACCCGTATCGCCCTTGGCTCCGGCGTCACCCTGAGCGCCGGCCGGACCCATCGCACCCGTCGCTCCCGTCGCGCCGGCGGGACCCATCGCACCGACAGGTCCGGTCAGCCCGATGGCACCCATCGCACCGGGAGGACCGGTCAGACCGGTGAGGCCCATAAGCCCCTGGATTCCCTGCGCTCCGGTCGGCCCCACGGCACCGGTGGCCCCGGCAACGCCCTTGGCACCGGCTGGGCCCGTGGCCCCAGCCGGACCAACAGCGCCCGTGGCGCCGGTGGCGCCCTTGGCACCGGCCGGACCTTGCAGCCCCTGAATCCCCTGACGGTTCCAGGAAATCGCGGTCTCGCGCCTGTCGCAGCTCATGCCAGCGGAGAGCACACGGAGGTCGCCGTTGTTCTTGTTGTAACAGCCCTTGATCTCGCCGGTGGCGGTCGCCGTTGACCCTGCGGCATAAACGACGGCGCCCGTCCCGAGGACGAGCGCCGCTGTGAGGCAAATAACTTTCGGACTGTTCTTGACCATGCTAAATGACGACATGAAGGCCCCCTGATTAGAACGCGAGTGGTTTAGACGGCGCCAGACTATGACCTAATTCACACCACAACCAGCGATCCTGCGCCTTGCCGCTACCCGTCTTTTGTCAGGAGTACTTGTCTTTCAAATGCCCCTACTTGGGTCTTATGCCCCTAGCGCAGATTCGGCGGCGAGAGAGGCCAGCGTGGAAACCAGTAGCCGGCGCTCCACCACCTTGATGCGCTCGTGCAGGGATTCCTCGGTCTCGCCCTCCCTGACCGCCACGGCCTCCTGCGCGATGATGGGGCCCGTGTCCACTCCGGCGTCGGCCCAGTGCACCGTGCAGCCGGTGACTTTCACGCCGTAGGCGAGGGCATCGCGGACCCCGTGGGCTCCCGGGAAGGACGGCAGGAGCGCCGGGTGAGTGTTGAGGTACTTGCCGCCGAACGCGTCGATGAAGCCTGCGCTGACAATGCGCATGAAGCCTGAGGACACCACCACATCCGGGGCATAGGCTGCCACCGCCTCGGTCAGTGCGGCATCCCAGGCCGCCCGGTCCGGGTAGGCCTTGAAGTCCACCACGAACGTGGGAATCCCGGCGGCGGCGGAGCGCTCCACCCCGAAGGTCCCCGGCCGGTCGGCGCCCACGGCGGCGATCTCGACGTCGAGATCGCCGGACTTCACGGCATCAATCACTGCCTGGAGGTTGGAGCCGGTGCCGGAGACGAGGACAACTATGCGCATGGTCCTAGCTTATGGGGCTGCTCGCGTAGGCTGGAAAACATGAATTCCCCCACGGACCCCGGCTCCGGCCAGCCGGGCCGGCAGCCGGGCGCCCCGGCGTCCAAGAAGTCCCCGCAGCTGACCCACACCCTCTTCCGGCTGTTCGTGGTGGCGGTCCTGGGCTCGTTCTTCGTCTTCCAGCTCGACGTCAACTACCTGTGGCTGACCGCTCTGCTGACGGCGGCCGCATTTGCGCTGGGCATCGTCCTGCTGGTCCGGGCGGTGAAGTACAAGGAGTCGCGGCTGGTGCTGTTCGGCACGATTTCCGGGCTGGTGGTCTCGGCGGTCATGCTGCTGGTAATTCTGGCCTCGACCCTGTTCTTCACCCAGATCCGCGACTACCAGCACTGCGTTCGGCAGGCCCTGACGGAGCAGTCAACCTCAGCGTGCAGGACCCAACTGCAGAACGCCATGCCCACCCAGTTTCGCTAGACGCGGTAGCGATAGGCCGGCCGGGTTAGCGGTTGCTGACCGTCTCCAGGTCCGCCTCATGCAAGCGCTGCTGGCGTTCCAGCCAGGGACCGGCCGCATAGCCGATCACGACGCCGATCCCCACCTCCGCGGCCACAAACAGGGCTGTGCTGAGCGGGTCGGGGCCGATGTCCGTCAGCCGTCCGATGCCGGCGGATCCGCGGGCAAGCCAGGCAAGCCCGGCGGCGAGCAGTCCGGAGACGGAGCCGATCACCGCGCCCAGCACCAGGGTGGAGGCCGTGGCCGTAAACCAGCGGGCCCGGATCTTGATGGACAGCCATTCGTCGAAGTGGTTTTCGCCTTCGCGCAGGAACCACCAGCCGGCCAGCAGACCGGCGAGCACCGGCACCACGAGGGCCGCGAAGCCAAATTCAAGCGCCCCGGACGGCAGTGCGGCGAACACGGGAACTGACGGCAGCGGCCCCACGGCGGTCCCGAGGGCCCCGGCCGCCGAGCCGGTTCCCAGGGCGAACCCGGCACCAGAGATCCAGGCCAGGCCAAACACCACGAGGTTGGGCAGGAAGCCCAGCTGCACAATCGTGAGGACGGCGCCGCCGGGGGCACCGGCGTCGAGCCCTTCATAGACGGCCACCACGAGGTTCCAGTGAATAAAGAGGTCGACGGCGAGCAGCCCCGCCGACATCGCCAGGCTCGCCATTAGCGCCACCCAGCCGGCCTTGATGGCCGACCCCAGATAGGAGCCGGCCCAGCGGGAGTGCTGGCTGGTCCGGGCAAGCCAGGCCACGGCGTCGACGCCGATCAGCCGGCTCCACGAGCCGGCCTCGCGGCGGGCGCCCACCACCATGCCCAGCCCGAACGGGATGAGCGGAATTAACGCGGCGGCCCAGAGGCTGATGCCGACCTCGGCCGTGCGGCAGACGAAGCCCGTGGCGATCCCGAAAGCGGCATACACCAGCCAGGAGCCGAGCAGTGCCTGCCAGAGCTGGTCCGTGTAGGAGGCGCGGGCGAGCCGCCGCCCGGCGCGCCAGGCCAGCAGGAACGGGATGAGGGTCAGCCCCAGCGGAATGAGTGAGAGTGTGCCGGATTCCGGGCGCGCGGCCGCGCCGACCCCGGGGGTATCCAGCAGCAGCGGCACACCGTGGATCAGCAGCCAGGCCTGGCCCGCCAGGCTCGCCAGGACGTCGAAGCCGCTGTGCTGGAACCCGGCGGTGGCCCAGACCGTCACGATCGGCGCCACCACCACGAGCGCGGAGATGACCGCGGCCTGGGCGGATTCAAGGGCGCCCTGCAGCCACAAAGGCATGGGCAGGCCACGTTGTCCGGTCTGATCAGCGCGCAGTTTCATCGAGATCCATGGTGCCACGTGCCCGGCATCCGGCCCGTTATCGACAGGCACAATGCCCGGATCGGCGGAATTCGCCTGCCCCGGCCGCCGGAGCTTTTTCCATACCCGGGTCGTAAAATTGTTATGTCCGCAATCAGTGGTTGGAGGCAGAAATGACTACCGCATCTCCTCATGCCCATGGCGTTCATTTTGGTCGGACAGATGTACAGAACGTTGGCATGGGTGTAGGTATCGTCCTTATCGTCGTGGGCATCTTGGGGTTCATCCCGGGCATCACGACGCACTACAGCGAGCTAAGGTTCTTCGGGCCTGATTCCAAGGCCTTGTTCCTGAACCTGTTCCAGGTGTCGATGTTGCTGAACATCGTTCAGCTCGCGATCGGCGCCACCGGCTTGACCATGTCCCGGACCGCCATGGGCGCCCGGAATTTCCTCATGGGCTCCGGCCTGCTGTACATCGTCCTGGGCATTTACGGGTTCATCGTCGGCATTGATTCGGCGGCCAACTTCCTGTCGCTGAACACCATGGACAATTGGGCCTTTATGGTGATGGGCATCGTGATGGCCGGCGCAGGCTGGCTGATGACGAGGCACCTTTCCGAAGACGTACAAACCCGGTCATCAACCCCCGGGACCTAGGGAGCCGCGAATGAGTAACGTTTCATAGATTCGAAAAAATTCGTACTACCTGCTGGTGCAGTGGCTTAGCGGAAACGCGGCGGCTGCACCAGCTTTCCTTATGCCGCACGGAAGGCCGGGACCTGTGGGTCCCGGCCTTCGTGATGACTCCTGAACAGCCGCGGGCGCTTGACCGGCCGCGGGCGCTGGCGATGGGGCCGGCGGTCCAGCTGGTGCTAGTTCGGGCTTTCCGCCACGCGGGGCGGAAGGGTGTCCCATTCGGTTTCCGCGGCCCGCATCCAGGGGAAGGGCAGCAGATCCTTGATCCGGATCTTTCCCACCTCGCCCTCGGCATCGACCAACACAGACGTCTCGGTCCCGTAGGAACGCAGCAGTTCCCGGCAGAGGCCACAGGGGTTCGTGACCTGGGGCTGTCCCTGACCGTCCATGCTGACAGCCACCACGGAGTGGATGGCCGCCTCCTGCGCCATGCGCGCATTGGCGAGGGCGCTGGACTCGGCGCACACATTGATTCGCTTCGAGCCAATGTGCAGTCCGAGGTAGATGGCCCCGGACGCACCGCGCATGGCGGCAGCCACCCGGTGATTCTCGCTGTGATGGGCGGTCAGCAACAACCGACGCGCGGCCTCGTAAAGCTCCACGTCTGACCCGCTGAGTTCAAAGGAGATGGTGTTTGCCTCCGATCCGCTTCGGTCCGGGCTACTGGCGTCCATGAGAGTCCCTACTTTCCTGTGTTCCTTTTTGCCGGTCGCTTTGGGCCGGTCCCCTTTTTGCCGGTCCCCTACCGGACCTGCCTACCGGTCCTGCTTGCCGGTGCTGCTTGCCGGTCCTACCTGCCGACGAAGATGCCGTTTTTCTGCCGTGCCAGCAGGTAGAAGACGATGCTGAGCGCGGACAGGACAGCCACGTAGACGGGGAAGATCCAGGACGCGTTCAGGGACTGGAGCCAGACCAGGAGGTAGGAGGCCGTGCCGCCGAAGAGCGCGACGCCCAGGCCGTAGCCGAGGGCCGTCCCGGCGCCGCGGCAGTTCTTCGGCATGAGGGAACTGGTGACCACGTTGTACAGGGTCATGTTCAGGACCAGCACCACGGAGCCGCCGAGGAGCACGGCCGCGAAGCCGGCGATGCCCGGCCGGACGTACATCAGCATCAGGAAGACGGACGGGATGGACAGAGCACGGGTGATCAGGAACCACTTGGACATCGACTTGCCGTCGGCCACTCTGCTGATGATGAGGCTTCCGACCACCAACACGACGCCGAGGACGGTGGTGAGGGCGAAGACGGCGGTCGCGTCCTCTTTGAAGCCGGTGCGGGCCGCCGTCGGGAGGCCGGTGTTCCAGGCGTAGTTGTAGGCCTGGGCCGCGCCCACGACGAAGGTGATGGCCAGCACGCTCAGCCAGTGCTTGCGCACCCCGCCCCAGACCACCTTCGCGGAGTTGTCCGCCAGTTCCTCGGGCTTCATGGTCTCGGGAAGGGTCCGGCGCAGGTAGACCACGACGAAGCCGAAGGCCGCGCCGACCACGAAGGGCACACGCCACCCCCAGTCGGCCATGACCGCGCCGCCGAGCAGCAGGCTCGAGAGGTAGCTGACCAGCGAGGCGAGCAGGATGCCGGCGTTGACGTAGAAGGAGATGATGCCCGCCACGAACCCCTCGCGGCCTTCGGGGAGGAGCTCGACGGCGTGAGCGGTGGACAGCGGAGCCTCAACACCCGTGGAGATGCCCTGAATGATGCGGCAGACCAGCAGGATGACGCCGGCGGCGCCGCCGATCTGCTCGTAGGTGGGGCACAGGGCAATGATCAGGGTGGTGCCGGCCATCATCATGATGGACCAGAGCATCACCCGCCGTCGTCCGATCCTGTCGGCCAGGGTACCGAGCAGGATTCCGCCCAGCGGACGGAAGGCGAAGCCGACGGCGAAGACTGCCAGGGCGCTCAGCGTGGCGGCAACCGGGTCCTGCGAGGGGAAGAACTTTGGGCCGATGAACGCCGACAGGAGGCCAAAGACCATCCAGTCGTACCATTCCAGAGTGTTCCCCAGCCCGAGGCCCAGCAGCCCGCGGCGGATTTCCGGAGAGAGCCGGGACTTCCGGCCGCTCTCCAGGTCAATCTTGACGACAGTGTCAGTCATGATACTTTTCCTTCCCCCGCGCCTTCGGGGCGCGGGAGGGTACGGATCACCGGCCGACACCCTGGTGGGGGTCGCCGGTAATCGAAACTATCGTTTGGCTTGGTCCGCGGGGGCGGGACCGGTTCACCCCATGGGAGGTGAGTTAGCCCAGATAGCTACGCATGCCTCTTCGTAGCGATTGAATGCAAACGGGCCATCCAGCTCGGCAATAAGGAACGTATCCCTGGGGAACGTGTCAATAGTTGGCCGGCCAACATCAGGCTTGCGGATGGCTTGGCAGATGCCACTGCATCAGTAAAAGGGAGCGAACACGAACCCGGACCGGGCGCACCTTCCGCCAGAAGGCCGTTGCGCCCCGTCCGTGTTCGCCTAGCGTCGAACCCTTAGTGTTGCGGCTCACACAACTATATTGAAGATCTTCACGGAGTCAATGGTTTTGGGGAAAATGCGCCCCCACCTCGGACGATGCCGCCGGGACCCGCGAAGACAGCGCGCGAAAGGCGCGGAAAACCCGCGGAAACCCGGCGGAAACCCGGCGCGGATCCCCGCCCCGAACCCGCATGGGCCCCGCGCAGGTCCCGCACCCTCGACGCCTGCAGTAGGGGCCGAAGCTGCAAGAATTTTCCCAAAACCATTGATTCGCTAAAAGTTTTCACTATAGTTATGTGTGTTAGCTCACCGAGAGAAAGTCTGACCATGGCCAACGAGAGCGTCACGGGATCTTCCCCCGCCGGCACGAGCGTCCTTCTTGCCACCGTAGGCAATAAGGTCCGCAACATGCGCAAGGACAAAGGGATGACCCTTGCCAAGCTCTCGGAAGTCACCGGCCTCAGCCCGGCGATCGTAAGCCAGATCGAACGCGGCCTGGCCAATCCGTCCTTCACCACCTTGGCGCAGCTGGCGCACGGCCTGGACATCCCGGTGGGAAAGTTCTTCCTCGGACAGGAAGAAACCCGTTCCCCCGTGGTCCGCAAGGCCGAGCGGCGAAACCTCAAAGGCGTCACCAAGAAATCCGTGGGTGAGGCCGTCTATGAGCTGCTCACCCCCGACCTCAACGGTGCGCTGGAGGCCCAATGGATCGTGAGTCCGCCAGGCCACGACACCAGCGCCACTCCTTTCCGGCACAGCGGCGAGGAATTCGGCATCATTCTCTCCGGCCGGAAAGACATCTTCCTGGACGGCGAGTGCTACACCTTGGAGGAAGGCGATTCGATCACCTTCTCTTCGGATACGCCCCACTGGTACAAAAACAGCTACGAAGAGGTCTGCGTAGCGATCTGGGTCAACGCACCTCACGCGTGGTGATCAGCCGGCTCTAGCCGCCGTCGCCGTTATCCGGTCCGGACACGTCAGTGTCCGCCGGAACCTTATCTGCACTCCGCATCAAGGCCCGTCAGGGGCCGCGCTGCGGCATACCCTCTGCCGGGTGGAATTCGCGGTCAGCGTCGCCGCGCGCCCCTCCTGAGCACCGTCTTCTACGTCACCGGCCGCCCTTCCAACGGCACTCCTGCCGGAAAAGTAAGGATCCCCCATGAACCCGTCTACAGCCATGTCGTCCCTGGAACTGAGCACCACCACCGCGGACCTCACCGCTCCCGTCATCTCCCGCTCCGATGTCCTCGTGGTGGGCGGCGGCCCCGCCGGTGTGGCCGCCGCCGTCACTGCCGCCCGTTCCGGCGCCTCCGTCACCCTGCTGGAGCGCTACTCGTCGCTGGGCGGCCTCGCCTCCGGCGGCATGGTCCTGGTGCTCGATGACATGATCAACGGCCAGGAAATCACCGTCACGGGCATTGTTTCCGAGTACGTCGAACGGCTCCAGAAGCTGGGCCTGGCGATCGTCCCGCCGGCGGACGACCGCAAGGCCTCCGAGGAGCTGTGGAACAAGTGGGGCCGCTTCGGCACCTTTGACTTCCACACGCATGTCAATCCCAAGCCCATCTGCTACGCCGCCGCCTTCGACCCCGACGGCTGGAAGCGGGTCTCCAACGACCTCGTCCGCGAGGCCGGCGTCAACCTGCGCCTGCATTCCTGGTTCTCCCGCCCGATCGTGGACAACGGAGTCATGAAGGGCGTCATCTGCGAGACCAAGTCCGGCCCACAGGCCTTCATGGCCGACGTCGTGATCGACACCACCGGCGACATCGACGTCGCCTCCCGGGCCGGCGCCAGCCACGTCAAGGACAGCTACCTCACCACGCTCGTCTTCCGCCTCGGCAACGTGGACACCAACGCCGCGGAGGCCTTCGAGCAGGCCAACCCGAAGGAAGCCCGCGCCATCAACCGCACCATCAAGCGCCTCCTCGGCGGGGCCTGGGAACTGTGGTGGCTCAAGACCCCCATCGACGGCGTCGTCTGGTGCAACGCGCCGCACATGACCGGCTTCGACGGCGTCGACCCCGCGGACATGACCGCCGCCGAGTTCGCCGCGCGGGACCGCATCACCGAGGCCGTGGACTACGTCCGCGCCAACCTGCCCGGCTTCGAGAACTGCTACATGCTCGACGTCGCCTCCCAGATGGGCGTCCGGCAGACCCGCCTGCTCGAGGGCGAATACGTTATGACCAAGGACGACGTCACCTCCCGCCGGCACTTCGCCGACGCCGTGGCCCGCGGCCGCGACTACTACTACCCCTACCGCTCGCTGCTGCCCAAGGAAGTGGACCAGCTGCTCGTGGCAGGCCGCCACTACTCCGCCACCCCCGAGGCGCAGAAAATGTCCCGCGAGATCCCGCCCTGCATGGCCATGGGCCAGGCCGTCGGCGTCGCCGCCGCACTGGCGGTCCAGACCGGCACCCTGGTCCGCGACGTCTCCGCGCTGGACATCCAGCAGGGCATGCGCCGGCACGGCGCGGACCCGGGCGACGTCCCGTCGTCGAACGCCACGCTCGACGCGGACGCGGTGGTGGGAGCATGAGCACCGTCATCGACGAACTCCTCGCCGCAGGCACAGCAGCAGCGAACCCGGCGGAAGGCACGACGCCGGCCCCCGCCGACTCCGCATCCGCACAGCGGGCCGGCACCCCGCTGCCCCTTGACGGAATCAAGATCGTGGACTTCACCCAGGTGTTCATGGGGCCGTCCTGCACGCAGCTGCTGGGCGACTACGGCGCGGACATCATCAAGGTGGAACGCCCGGGCGCCGGGGACATCTCCCGCAACTCGTTCCCGGACAAGGACGGCCAGGACAACCCGATCTTCCTGTCCATCAACCGGAACAAGCGCAGCATCTCCGTGGACACCCGCACCGACGAGGGCAAGGACGTGCTCCGCCGGCTGCTCTCCGACGCGGACGTGGTGGTCAGCAACTTCCGCTCCGGCGTGATGGAGCGGATGGGCTTCGGCTATGAGGAGCTGAAGGAGCAGAACCCGGGCATCATCTGGGCTTCCGGCACGGGATTCGGCCCCGAGGGCCCCTACTCGCACAAGGGCGGCCAGGACGCGATCGCGCAGGCCTACTCCGGCGTCATGTGGCGCCGCGAGTCGGACGACGTGAAGCCGTCCATCTACCCCACCACGCTCTGCGACTACATCACCGGCATGCACCTCATGCAGGGCATCCTGCTGGCCCTGCGCACCCGCGAATCCGCCGGCGTCGGGCAGAAGGTGGAGGTGACCATGTACGACTCCATGCTGCACCTGCAAATGCAGGAGGCGTGCATGCAGCTCAACCGCGGCTACGAGGTCAACTGGGGCGCCATGCCGCTGAGCGGCGTCTTTGAAACCACCGACGGCGCCGTCTGCATGGTGGGCGGCTTCACCCCGGACCCGCTGCTGCGCATTTCCGAGGCCCTGGGCCTGGACGAGGACCTCACGCGGCGGCCGGAGTTCGCCAACCTGGAGCAGCAGTTCCAGAACAAGCCGGCGCTGCAGGCGATCTTCCGCGAGCGCATCGCCACGAACACCACCGAGTACTGGACCGGTCAGCTGGAGGACAAGGGACTGCTCAACGCCCCCGTGCACACCCTGGAGCAGACCCTGGCCGACGCGCAGACCCACGCCAACGGCATGATCGTCGAGGCCGAACACCCCGGCGTCGGCACCGTGAAGATGCTCAACGCCCCGATCCGGCTTTCCGCCACTCCGCCGACCATCCGACGGGTGGCCCCGCGGCTGGGCGAACACAACGTGGAGGTGCTGCTGGAGAACGGGTTCGACGCCGGGACCATCGAGCGCCTGCAGCAGCTGGGGGTGCTCCGGTGACCGCCGTATCGGAATCCCCCGATGCCGGGACCCGCGCGGTTCCGAACACAGTTGACGAGGTCACCCTGACCATCGAAAACCACGTGGCCACCGTGGTGATCGACCGCCAGCACGTCCTGAACGCCGTCGACGGTTCCGCGCAGGCCCGGCTCAACGAGATCTGGGACCAGCTTGAGGCCGATCCGGATGTCCGGGCCGTGGTCATCACCGGCGCCGGAACCCGGGCCTTCTGCGTCGGGGCGGACATGTCCGCCGCGGCCGTGGACAAGACCGGGCTGCAGTACTGGGCCGGCCTTGACCCGAACGGCTTCGGCGGCCTGAGCCTGCGCACCACGCTGGACGTGCCGGTGATCGCCAAGGTCAACGGCTACGCCCTGGGCGGCGGCATGGAGATCGTGCTCGGCGCGGACATCGTGGTCGCAGCGGACACCGCCCGCTTCGGGCTGACGGAACCCCGCGTCGGGCGCCTGGCGCTCGACGGCGGCATCCACCAGCTGGTGCGCCGCATCCCGTACACCCAGGCGATGGGCATGCTCCTGACCGGGCGGAAGGCCGGGGCCGCGGAGATGCAGTCCATGGGCCTGGTCAACGAGGTGGTCCCCGCGGACCAGCTCGACGCAGCCGTACAGCGCTGGCTGGACGCGATCCTGGCGTGCGCCCCCACCTCCGTCCGGGCGGTCAAGCAGATGGTCACGCAGACCGCGCACCTGACCGCCACCGAGGCCCGCGGGCTCCGGCTCCCGGCCCTCATGGCGGCGCTGGACAGCGAGGACTCCGCGGAGGGCGTCCGCGCCTTCCAGGAAAAGCGCCCGCCGGTCTGGCCCGGCCGTTAGCAATGCCCGTTAGCGAAGCAGCAGTCAGCAATGCGCAACTCACAGGACATCGAATGAAGGAGAAGCCAATGCGGGAGTCACTGACACCCGGCATATGGGGCGTGGTCGCCACGCCATTCCAGGGCAGCAGCCTGGACGTGGACCTGGACAGCCTGGCCGGACTCGTGGAACGCTACGAGGCCCTCGGCGCCACCGGCCTGACGGTCCTGGGCGTCTTCGGCGAAGCCGCCGCGCTGACCTCCGCGGAACGCGCGCAGGTCCTGGAAACCGCCGTCGAATGCACGGGCCTCCCGCTCGTGGTGGGCGTGACGGCGCTGGCCACGCGCCCGGCTATCGAGGAAATCCTCGCCGCGCAGGCCATCGCCGGCGAGCGCCTGGCGGCCGTGATGGTCCAGGCCAACTCGCCGCGGGCGGACACGGTGATCCACCATTTGGATGCCATTCACCGGGCCACCGGCGCCAAGGTGGTCCTGCAGGACTACCCGCTGGCCAGCGGCGTCAGCATCACCGCCCAGTCGCTCATCACCGTGGTGCAGGCCTGCAGCTTCGTCATCGCAGTCAAAGCCGAGGCGCCGCCCACCCCCGTGGCCATCGGACAGCTGGCCGCCGCCGTCGACGTCTCCGTGTTCGGCGGGCTCGGCGGACAGGGGCTGCTGGATGAGCTCATGGCCGGCGCCGCCGGGGCGATGACCGGGTTCTCCTACCCGGAGGCGCTCATCGCCTGCGTGCGGGCCTGGCAAGCCGACGGCTACGAGGCCGCCCGCGCTGCCCTGCTGCCGTACCTGCCGCTGATCAACTTTGAGCAGCAGGCGAGAATCGCGCTGGCAATCCGCAAGGAATGCCTGTACCAGCGCGGACTGATTGCCGACGCCGGCGTCAGGACCCCCGCGTCGCCGTTCCCGGAGGTCCTCCGGCCGGCCCTGCGGGTCCACCTCGCCGAGGCCGCCCTGGCCCTGGAATCTGGCGCGGCAACAACGCCGACCCTCACTAAGGCAGGGAGTTACTGATGGACCTCGGAATCAGCGGAAAGACCGCCTTCGTGGCGGCGTCGACCGGCGGGCTAGGCCTCGCCATCGCCCGCGCCCTCGCGGCCGAAGGCGCCCGGGTGGCCATCACCGGCCGGCGCCAGGTCCGCGCCAAGGAGATTGTCGCCGAACTGACGGAGGCCTACGGGCCGGGCTCCATCGCCGTCGAGGCGGACCTCAGCACCGCCGAGGGCGTGGCCGCCGCCGTCGAACAGACGGTGGCGGATCTCGGGCCTATCGACATTCTGGTCCTCAACGGCCCCGGGCCGAAGCCCGGGGCGGCCGCGACGCTCGGCGCCGAGGATATCGCCGCCGCGTTCGACCAGCTGGTCAAACCACACCATGCGCTGGTCTCGCACATCCTTCCCGGCATGCGGGAACGGCGCTGGGGACGGATCCTCGCGGTCGGCTCCAGCGGCGTCGTGGCGCCGCTGCCCAACCTGGCCCTCTCCAACACCGGCCGCGCGGCCCTGGCCGGCTACCTCAAGACCCTCGCCGCCGAGGTGGCCCTGGACGCCGTCACGGTCAACATGCTGCTGCCCGGACGCATCGCCACTGACCGCGTGGCCGAACTCGACCAGGCCGCGGCAAAGCGCCGCGGCACCACGGCCGAGGAAATCCAGCTCGAATCCCGCAAGACCATCCCGGCCCGCCGCTACGGCGAGCCCGAGGAATTCGGCGCCGCCGCCGCGTTCCTGTGCAGCGCCCCGGCCTCCTACATCACCGGCGTGGCACTGCGCTGCGACGGCGGCCTGATCCGCAGCCTCTAGCCCTCCCTCCCACTTCTTCCCGATTCTTCCCACTCTTTCCACTGACCCGAAGGAACCCCATGACTTCCACGGCAACAGACCTTTCCCAGACCCCGACCCATTCCGAGACCTCGACCGACCGCGACCTCATCACCGCGCGGCACCTCATCAACGGCGAATGGCTCGGCGCGGCGGACACCGAACGCATCAACCCCGCCCGCCCGGGTGAACTCGCGGTCCTCTCCCCCACCGGCACCGCGGCCGACGTCGACGCCGCCATCAGCGCCGCCACCGCCGCCCAGCCGGCCTGGGCCGCCCTGCCCGCCCCCGCCCGCGGCGCCATTCTCATGGCGGCCGGCGACCTCCTGCTGAGCCGCCAGGCCGCGATCGCCGCGGACCTGGTCCGCGAGGAAGGCAAGACCCTCGCCGAGGCCAAGGGCGAGGTCAAGCGCGCCTCGGACGTGCTGCGGTTCTTCGGCTCGCTGGGCTGGGCCGCCACCGGCGAGGTGCTGCCCAGCGGCCTGCCGGACACCACCATCACCACCCGCCGCGAGCCGCTCGGCGTCGTCGGGCTCATCACGCCGTGGAACTTCCCCATCGCGATCCCGGCCTGGAAGTCCGCCCCGGCCCTGATCAGCGGCAACGCCGTGGTCATCAAACCCGCCGAGCTCACCCCGCTCTCCGCCACCCACCTAGCCCGCGCCCTGCAGGACGCCGGGCTGCCCGCCGGGGTGTTCAACGTGGTCCACGGCAAGGGCCGCGTGGTGGGCGACGCCCTGGCCCGGGATCCGCGCATCGCCGGGCTGTCCTTCACGGGTTCCACCAAGGTGGGCCTGGGCCTGCAGGAGATCCTCAACGCCCGCCGCGCCCGGGTCCAGCTGGAAATGGGCGGCAAGAACGGCGTGCTAGTCCTGGACGACGCCGATGCCCGCAAGGCCGCCAAGGTGGTGGCGGCCGGCGCGTTCGGGCTCACCGGCCAAGCCTGCACCGCGACGTCCCGCGTCTACGTCACCCCCGGCATCCGCGAGGAATTCCTTGCGGCCCTCGTCGAGGAAGCCGCCGCGTACACCCCCGGCGACGGCCTCGGCCGTGACGGCTCCTCCCCGGCCGCCATGGGCGCCGTCGTGAGCCGCCAGCAGTTCGAACAGGACCAGGCGGCGGTGCGTGGCGCCGTCGAACGCGGCGCCACGCTGCTGTGCGGTGAGTACGACGGCGGCACGGACGCCGGCTACCTCTTCCCCGCCGCCGTCCTCACGGACCTGCCGTTCGACGACGCCGCCGTGACCGAGGAGATCTTCGGCCCCGTCGTCGCCGTCCTGGAGGTCCCGGACTACGAGGCCGGACTCGCCGCGGTCAACGATTCGCGCTACGGCCTGACCGCCGGCATCTGCACCGATTCCCTGGCGTTCGCGACCGACTTCGCCGCGCGCGCCCAGGCCGGCGTCATCAAGGTCAACCGTCCCACGGCCGGCCTGGACCTGAACGTGCCCTTTGGCGGCGTCAAGGACTCCTCCACCAACACGTTCCGCGAACAGGGGAAGTCCGCGCTGGACTTCTTCACGTGGGGCAAGACCGTCTACACGGGCGTGTAGCCTGCCATGACGTACGTGATCGCGCAGCCCTGTGTGGATGTGAAGGACAAGGCCTGCATCCAGGAATGCCCGGTGGACTGCATCTATGAGGGCGAGCGCTCGCTCTACATCCACCCGTCCGAGTGTGTGGACTGCGGCGCGTGCGATCCCGTGTGCCCGGTCGAGGCGATCTATTACTCGGACGACGTCCCGGACGAGTGGGCCGATTACGTGCGCGCCAACGTGGAGTTCTTTGAGGAACTGGGGTCCTCACAAGGCGCCTCGGCCCTCGGGAACCTGCACCGCGACCATCCCGTGGTGGCGGGCGCGCCGGCATCGGCCGGGGCCGGGGCTGCGCCGGCAACGGCAGGGGCCGCCGGCTGAGCCTGTGACTTATGGCTCTAGCCGCCGGGCTGAGGTCTGAGGAGCATTTCAAAGGTCAGGACGGTGCCCGGCCAGAGGCATCCTCCTACCCCTAGTGCAAACCCGACCTGCAAGAAGGACCGTCATGTCGGTGGCCTGGATTCGTGGCTCATCCCGCCGGCTCACGGCCGCCGTGTCCGCCCTCGCGCTCACGGTGGCCCTGGGCGGGTGCAGCCCCGGGCAGGCACGGACGGCCCAGCCGCTCCCGAGTGATTCCGGCTACCGGGCAGTGCTCGAAGAATTCGGCAGGAGAATGATCGACGCCGGCGCCCCCGCCGTGCTGATTCAGGTCCGCATCGGCGGGGACGAGTGGTCCGCGGCGTACGGTGTCCGGAATCTGGAGGGCCCGTATCCGGCCGAGGCAACCGACCCTGTCAGCGTCGGCGGCATCACCATGTCCATGGTGGCGGTGTCCGTGCTGAAGCTGGTTGAAGAAGGCCGGATCCAGCTGGACGCTCCGGTCAGCACCTACCTTCCGGACTTCAACCGGGTCATGCACCCGCCGGAGCCCGTCACCGTGCGCCAACTGCTGCAGCACCGCTCCGGCATGCCGTCCGTGGACGGGCCCTTGTACGATCCGGACACGGTGCGGCAGGCGCTGACCACCAAAGTGAGCCTGGCGGACCTGCTGGCCATGGCGGGCCGCATTTCCTGGCAGGCGAAGCTGGCCCAGGGATTTGAGTACTCCAACTCCAACTACATTGCCCTGGCGCTGATGGTCGAGCGCCTGCGGCACCGGCCGATCGGCGAGGTGATCCGCACCGACGTCATTGCCCCGCTCGGGTTGACCGGAACCTCCATGACGGCCGCCGGTCCGCCGCCGTCGTCCATGGTCCACGGATACATCTTGCTGGGCCGCAACGAGCTCGACGTCACCTACCCGGCGGCCCAAATCGACAACGCCGCCGGCGGCATGGTGTCCTCCATGTCCGATCTGAACACGTTCTACCGCGCCCTGCTGCAGGACCGGCTGCTGAGGCCGGACACGATCGCCCAGATGCAGAGCCCGCTCTACGCCAGGTACGGGCTGGGGGTGGTCCGCTGGAACGATCTCTGCACAAATGACTTCTACTACGGCCATCCCGGCGACGTCCCCGGCTACGGCACCATCGCCATGACCAGCTCGGACGGAACCCGGCAGCTCGCCATGGCCGTGGCATACCCGCCGGAACCGCTCCAGCCCGGCGCCAGCCGCATCCTCCAGGAAATGGAGGCCATCGCGGAAGACACGCTCAACACCACCTGCGACGCGGATCCGTCAGGACCCGCCCAGGTTGCCGCGGGCAGCCCGGCGACTGGCCCCAGGGTCCCGACGGCGGTTCGGCAAGAGTGACTGCGACAATGGGCAGATGACAGCCATCATCCTCGTCTGGAACCCGGACGAATGGAACGAGTGGACATACCCTTCAGTGCTGGACGAGGTTGCCGAAACCGGCTGTTTCCTGGCCAGCTGGGAGGTGGGCGGCACGGAAGAGGACGGCGGCCACGCAGGGTTCCCCGGCTCCGGCACGGAGGCGTGGCTCGTGTTCCAGGGCCGCCACGGCCGCGGGCTGATCGGCCACGGCGTCATCGTCTCGGAGCGCCCGGCACCCCGCCTTGACGAACCCGGCGCCGCGAGCGCCGCGCCGGCCGGTTCCCCGCTTTACGTGCGCGTGGCCTTCGACGCCCTGTTGCCCGCCGGGGACCAGATCCCGCCCGGGGTCCTCAAGGAGGCCGTGCCCGGCGTCGACTGGGACGCGCTGCACGGTTCCGGGCTGGCCCTGGACCCATCCGCCGAACCCCTGCTCCGCGGACTCTGGAGCGAGTTCGGGCCGCCGGGGACCGATCCCACCCAGCCCGTGCCGGGCACTGTTCCGGCCGCAGCCGTCAGCCGCGTCGAGGTGAACCGGTACGAGCACAGCCCGGACGCGCGGCGGGCATGCATCGCCCATCACGGGACCAGCTGCGCCGCGTGCGGGTTCTCGTTTGAAATCGCCTACGGGGAGATCGGCAAGGAGTTCGTCCCGGTCCATCATCTGGTCCCGGTGTCCCAGCTGGGGAGCCACTACGAGCTGGATCCCATCACGGACCTGGTGCCGCTGTGCGCCAACTGCCACGCCATGGCACACCACGGGGTGAGCACGCCGCGCACGGTCGCGGAGCTGCGCCGGATCATGGCCGCCGCTGGGCACCTGGCCGGTCACGTGCTGACGGAGAACGAGCTCCAGGCCCAGCAGGACGCCCGGCGGATCCTCAATCAGCATTCACAGAAGCCGCAGCAGCAACGCCCCTAGGCGGACCACACCTCACGGAACTTGCCGCTACGGTCCGGCCGGGGCGGCTCATCGGCAAACCGGACGTCCACGCCGTCGGCGCCCTGGGCTGCGAAAAACGCACCCAGCCGCTCCCCCACCGCAGCCCGCACGGCCGCCGTCGTTGCCTCCGGCCACAACTCGAGCCGCACGGTGAGTGACCGTGGCCCGGTGCGGATCGCCTGGAACCGGCGGACGCCGGCGGTCTCCTCGATCACCGTGCCCAGCGCCAGCGGCAGCACCGTCACCGGCACCGTCGTCCGGTCAGCGGCGGCGGCGCCCGCGAACATCAACACGTCTCCGCTGCGGCCCTCCACACGCAGCGCCGGAAACACGCTGCCGCAAGCGCACGGCCCCGGAACCGGCTGCACCCGGTCTCCGAGGTTGTAGCGGATGAGGGGCTGGACCCGGTTGGCCAGGTTGGTGACCAGCACCGTGTGGGAGAGTTCTCCGGCCGGGACGGGCTGGAAGTTCCTGTCCACCGGCTCCACGATGTACCAGTCCGCGTTGACGTGGAACAGCCCCGCCCGGCACCGGCTGGTCAGCGCCAGGGCCTCCGAGGCAAGATACCGCTCGGTGGCACGGCAGCCGAGGGCCGCCTCGATGTCCGCCGCGCCCTTCGCCGTCAGGCCCTCCCCGGACGCGATCGCCAGGACGGGACGGATCCTCAGCCGGCCGGACTTTTGTTCGGCGGCCAGCTGCAGCATGGCGCTCGGATACCCGTAGAGCATGGTGGGCTGGAAGTCGTTGAGTTCCGCCACGAGGTCCGGGAGCCGCCGGAGCACGGAGAACACCCGGACCCTCCGGGCGATGTGCGGGCTGCGGCGCCGCGCGTTTTCGGTCAGTACGACGCCGGCAAAGTGGTCCCCGTCCGCGATCAGCGCCGCGGCACGCAGCCCCCGGCGCAGGAAGGCCCGGGCCTCCTTAGCCGTCACCAGGGTCCGCCGTTCACGGATCCGGGCGAGGAGGTTCGCCACCAGCCACGTGTTCCGGTCCTGGACCAGAACCGCCGGTTCCCCGGTGGTTCCCGACGTCGTCATGACCAGGTAGTGCCCGCGGTAGAAGCCGCCGATGCGCGAGGGGTCGCCGAGGAGTTCTTCCTTGAGACCGGCGAGCGTGATGTGGGGATCGGTCACCCAGTCATCGAAGTTCTCCATAAGCTCGCGTTTGCCTACCGGAGGAAGCTCGCGCAGATCCGTGAGCGTTTCCGGAACGTCCCGGTACAGCCGGCGATAGAACGGTGAGGCGGACCGGGCGTATTCAACCAGCCCGGCGAGCCGTTCGTGTTGCCGGCGGGCGATCGCTTCCTGGCTGGCCCGCTCGGCCCGCCAGATATCCCATGCGATCCCGGTCAGCCGTGTCATCCCGAGCGGAGAGCCACGCAACCCCATCACCCCTTCGCGGCCCCGCACACGTGCCGCCCGCGCCCCCACGCCTGCACGCTGAGCGCGTGCGCTAGTCCACGCTGGCACGGCGGCGGCCTTCCCAACAGGGGCTTTCGGCACCGCGGGTGCTTGGACGGATTCCCCGACACTGTCGATTTGCTGGACTTCCCGGCACAAAGCACCACAGACTGTGTACAACGGCTGGCTGGGCGGCGCCGCACTTCCTGCCGCCAGGTCCGCCGGGGGAACACCAGCAGCATCGTTTGGGGCTTTGCGTTACACCTTTTCCACCGCCGTGAAGGGACCTGGTTATGCCGGACTTGTCAGCTTTCTACCCGCTTATTTCGATCATCGTGGGGGCTGCCGTCGTCATCGGCGTCATCTGGGTCGCAACAAAACTGATGTGGAAGGTGGCTGAGCCAAACGAGGCCCTCATCATCTCCGGGCTGACGCGCGGGACGCTGGAAACCCGGGAGGGCATGGACTTCAAGATCGTCACCGGCAAGGGGGCCCTGGTGCTCCCCGGTCTCCAGACCGTGCGGCCGCTGTCCCTGACCCTGAATGAAACCGAGCTCAAGGTCTCCTGTGTGACCTCCCAGGGCATCCAGGTCATTGTCGACGGCGTAGTCATCTACAAGATCGGGGATGCCCCGCCGTTCATCGCCAACGCCGCACGGCGCTTCCTGGGCCAGCAGCCCAAGATGGAAAGCCAGGTCTACAACGTCTTCGAAGGCCACCTCCGCTCGATCATCGGCAGCATGACGGTCGAGGAAATCATCCGCGAGCGCGACAAGCTGGCCTCCCAGGTCCGCAGCGCCAGCGGCGTGGAAATGGAGAAGCTGGGGCTTGTGGTCGACTCGCTGCAGATCAAGGACCTTCAGGACCCCACCGGCTACATCCAGAACATCGCCAAGCCGCACATTGCCATGGTCAAGATGGAGGCCCGCATCGCCGAGGCCACCCGGAACCGCGAGGCGGCGGAAAAGGAAGCAGAGGCCGAGGCCATGATCGCCGACGCCCAGAGTGTGTCGGCGATCCGGCAGTCCGTGGCGCAGGCCAACGCCGAGCGTGCCAAGGCGAACGCGGCCCAGGCCGGACCGCTGGCCGATGCCTCGGCGCGTCAGCAGGTGGTGGTCCAGGAAACCGAGGTGGCCAAGCTCGAGGCAGACCGGGAGGAGCAGAAGCTCCAGACCACCGTCCGCAAGCCCGCCGATGCGAGGGCCTACGCCAAGCGCACCGACGCCGAAGGCCAAAAATCCGCGGACATCAGCGCTGCCGAGGCGTTGGCCCGGCGCACCGAGCTCGAGGCCCAGGCCAATGCGCGCCGGACCGAGCTGCAGGCCCAGGCGAACGCGACCGCGGCCGCGGCGGCAGCGGGGGCCACCAAGCTCACCGGCGAGGCCGAGGCCGCCGCCACCAAGGCACGCGGCGATGCCGCCGCCTCGGCCATCAAGGCCAAGGCGCTGGCCGAGGCAGAGGGCATCAAAGCCCGGGCCGAGGCACTCGCCACCAACCAGGACGCCGTCATCTCCCAGCAGCTCGCCGAGAACATGCCGGCGATCGTGGCGGCCGCTGCCGAGCCGTTTGCGCACGTCGGCCAGATGACCGTGCTTAACGGCGGCGAGGGCGTCAACCAGATGATCGGCGGGATTATGGCACAGGTGGGCAACTACCTCCCGGCGCTCTCCACGGCGCTCAAGAACGGCAGGGACGCCGCCAAGCGGAACCCGAAGGCTCCGGAAACGTAGGGCTGCGATGCACAAGGATGTTGACCGGAGCCTGACGGGAAAGATCGGGCGCGTCACCGGACGGATCGGCCCGGGCACCATCGGCGAGGTCATGCTGCCCGTCCGCGGCGGAACCAGCGCGTTCCATGCGCACCCCTTCGACAAGAGCAGCGTCTTCGCCGTCGGCGAGCAGGTTCTGGTCATCTATTTCGAACCGCCGCAGACCGTGTTTGTCGACGAATTGCCGGACGTCCTCAAGGGCGCTTGACCCCCTCTGGACGCTAGGAGGCGACCGGCGTATCCTGAAGTTCCGTCGCCTCTGGAGGTATTTCAGATGGAAGGCAATATGCGCGAGCGTGGCCCGGATGTGAGGAACCCCATGGTTCCCGTCAGTCCGGCCCGATTCCCGGTCGGCAACTGGCCCGATCCGCTATAGCCCGTCCTTCGTCATGCTGTCCGGCACCGCCGCTAATGCGGCTTGTGCCCGGGACTCATGGCCTCAGTAGTCCACGCCCATTTCCTCCTGGTCCCGCCCGCGCCGCGCCGTCTTGGCCGCACCTTTTTAACGGCGCCCCGTCCCGCCCGCGGCCACTTCAGCTGGCCCTTTTAGCCGCGGCCGGCCCGCCCGCGCCCGCCTGTTAACCCACTCTTCCCCTGCCGGCCACGCCCGCTCCCCCGCGCCGCAAGCCGACGCCCGCACCGTGGAGGAGTGAGGATCGCAATCGTCGCCGAATCATTCCTGCCGCTCATGAACGGGGTTACCCACTCCATCCTGCGCGTGCTGGAGCATCTGCAGGAGCGCGGGGACGAGGTGCTGGTGATCGCGCCGTCCACGCAGGACACGGACGTCCCCCACGAGGTCTCCGGCGCACGCGTCCACCGGCTTCCCTCGGTCCCGCTGACCGGCTACGCGAACGTGCGGGTGGCGTTGGGCGGTGTGTATCGGGTCAAGCGAATCCTTGCCGACTACGCGCCCGACGTCGTCCACCTCGCGTCCCCGTTCGTGCTCGGCTGGCGGGCCGCGCAGGCCGCGCACCAGCTCGGAATCCCCAGCGTCGCCATCTATCAGACGGAAGTTCCCGGGTACGCGGGGCGCTATGGGGTCCCGTTCCTGGAGAACTGGGCCTGGAACCGGGTGGAACGGATTCACCTGCTGGCCTCACGCACCCTGGTCCCGTCCACTTTTGCGCTCAACCAGCTCCGCGGCCGCGGCATTCCGCGCGTGGACATGTGGCGGCGCGGCGTGGACACCCGGCGCTTCAGCCCGGAAAAGCGCGACGCCGGCTGGCGGGCCTCCGTGGCGCCCGGCGGCGAGCGCCTGGTCGGCTACGTGGGCCGGCTGGCGGCCGAGAAGCAGGTGGAGGATCTGGCGGCGCTGGCGGATGTTCCCGGGACCCGGCTCGTGATCGTCGGCGACGGTCCCCAGCGCGCGGCCCTGGAAAACGCCCTGCCGGACGCGGTCTTCACCGGGTTCCTCGGCGGCGACGAGCTGGCCAGGGCAATGGCGTCCTTCGATCTGTTCGTCCACCCCGGCGAGTTCGAGACCTTCTGCCAGACCATCCAGGAAGCCATGGCGTCCGGGGTGCCCGTGGTGGCCACCGGCCGGGGCGGGCCGCTGGACCTCGTGGAGAATTCGCGGACCGGCTGGCTGTACGAGCCCGGCGACCTCCCGGGGTTCCGGGCCAGGGTGATGGACCTGATGGGCGACGACGCCAAGCGCCGCGCGTTCGCAACGGCCGCCCACGCCTCGGTCCAGGGCAGGACCTGGTCCGTCCTCGGCGCCGAACTCGTCGGCCACTACGAGGCCGTCATCGGGTCGCCCGCTGTTGGCCCCTCCGGCACTTCCCCGCTGGTTGCCCTATCACCTAGGGCGGCTAAGCCGGGGGTTTAAGCGCCCCAGGTGATAGAGCAACCGGGGGCCGGAGGCGCGGCACCCGGATGTTTGTTCCTTCCCCGCGGCACCCGGCCCGCCCCGCCCTCGTGTTGACACCGGGGGTAGCCCCCGGGACGCCTATGATTTCCGGTGGGAGGGTTCTAAATGGTTGGTTGGTCTCAGATGTACACGGCGGCGGCCGGGTGACGGCGTCGTCGTCCCCGGAGGAAACCTCCGGAGCGGTCCCCGGCTACGGGGACCTGGTGGAATCCAGCCCCGATGCCCTGCTGGTGGTCGCCGAGGACGGCGCCATCCTCGCGGTCAACGCCGCCGCGGAGCGCATGTTCGGGTACGCCCGTGGGGAGCTCGTGGGCTCGGATCACCGCCTCCTCCTGGCCGAGGGCTACCGGAATGGCCTCCAGCGGCTGTTCTTCAACCTCCGCCGCGACGCCCTGGCGGACGCCGGCACCGACGCCGGTGAGACTGACACCGCTCCCGTGGAGGCCTACGGGCTGCGCCGGGACGGCACGGAGTTCCCGGGCGAAGTGGCCGGTTCCATCTTTGTCAGCGGTGAAGGGACCGCCAGCATGATCGCCGCGGTCCGGGACACCTCGCACCGGCCGGAGAACGAGGACAGTCTCCGCGAGGCGATGTCCCTGTTGAGCGCGACGCTCGAATCCACTGCCGACGGCATCCTGGTGGTCAGCAGCGAGGGCGAGATCGCCGGCGTCAACAATCAGTTCCTGACCATGTGGGGCATCCCGCGGGAAATGTTGGCCACCGGGGACGACGAGGCCGTCATCGGCTTCGTCCTGGACCAGTTGCGGGATCCGGCCCAGTTCATCGAAAAGGTCGAGGCCCTCTACGCGGATCCCATGGCGGAGAGCCATGACGTCCTGGAATTCCGCAACGGCCGGACCTTTGAACGCTATTCCCGCCCGCAGAAAGTCGCGGACCAGGTGGTCGGACGCGTGTGGAGCTTCCGCGACGTGACCGCGGCCAAGGTTGCCCAGGACCGGATTGCCCGGGCCATGGAAGACCTCGCCGCCCAGTCCGCCCAGCTCACGGCCCTGGCCTTCCAGGACGGCCTGACCGGGTTGTCTAACCGCCAGCTGTTCAATGACCGCCTCGGCAGCGCCCTCGCCGGCCCGGCGGGCACCGCCGTCGACGTCCTGCTCCTGGACCTGGACGACTTCAAGGAAGTCAACGACATCCTGGGCCACCATGCCGGGGACCAGATGCTGATTGAGGTCGGCCGGCGGCTCCGCACGTGCGTCCGGCCGGACGACGTCGTGGCACGGCTGGGCGGCGACGAATTCGTGGTGCTCTTGGTGAACTCCGTGGAGCCCGAGGCCGTTGCCGCGCGGATCGTCGACTCGCTGCGCGTCCCGGTGTGGATCGACGGCACCATGCTCCGGCCCAGCCTGAGCCTGGGCCTCGCCTCGATTGGCGGAGCCGACAGGGACTCCGAGGGCACCGACGCCGCCACTGACACCGACGCCGACTCCGTGCACGCCTCCGAGCTCCTGCGCCGCGCGGATGTCGCAATGTACGCCGCCAAGACCGCCGGCAAGAACCGGTATATGCGCTTCCGGCCGGAAATGATGAAGGCCCTGGTGGACCGCAACGACCTCGAGGCCGGGCTGCGGTTGGCCGTCGACAACGGGCAGATCGCCGTGCACTACCAGCCCATCGTCTCCCCCGGCCGCGGGACGGTGACCCAGGTCGAGGCGCTGGCGCGCTGGGTCCGCGAGGGCGCGATCGTTCCGCCCCAGCAGTTCATTCCGGCCGCGGAACGCAGCGGCCTCATCGTCGAGATCGGCACCGAGGTCCTGCTGCGCGGCGGCACCGAACTCAAGCCCTGGCTGGACGAGGACTCCTCCCGTTCCCTGGCCGTGAACGTCTCCGGTGTCCAGCTCCAGCACGGGGACTTCGCCGAGCTGGTCCTGGCCGTGACGGAGTCCTGCGGCGTGGACCCGCACCAGCTGATCCTGGAGGTCACCGAGAGCGTGTTCTTCGAGGACGACTGCCACGTGATCCAGCAGCTCATGAGCCTGCGAACAGCCGGTGTCCGGGTGGCGCTGGATGACTTCGGCACCGGATTCTCCTCCCTCGGACGCCTCCAGGGACTGCCCGTGGACACGCTGAAGATCGATCAGTCGTTCGTGTCCATGATCCACACCGGCACCGAACAGCTGCCCATCCTGAACGCCATGATCGGCATGGCCCACGGGCTGGGGCTTACCGTCACCGCCGAGGGCGTCGAGACGGCAGCCCAGGCCGGCTACCTGATGAATCTGGACTGCGATTCGCTGCAGGGCTACCTGTTTTCGGCCCCGCAGCCGGAGACCGCGCTGCAGCCGGCACTGGATAAGGCGGCCCGGGCCATCGCCGCGCTCCGGGGCGCCCGCGTGCCCGGCAGCCGGTGACGCAACCGGTGACCCAGCCGGTGACCCGCAAAATTCCCGGGGTGATGTGCTGGACACCGGGCTGAAGGACCCTATGATTCAGGGAAACGCATGATCCCGGCCCGCTGGCCGGGACCGTCATCGCTCTATGAACTTTCATCGCCTGGGGGCAGATATCGTCGTGGGAACTGGATTTGGTGAAGACCTGCTGGAGCAGGCTCCTGACGCCTTTCTGCTGCTGACCGCGGACGGGACCATCGCCTTCGTGAACTCGGCGGCGGAGCGGCTGTTCGGCTATGACCGTGAAGAACTGCTGGGCGTGCAGCACACCATCCTGCTCTCGGAAGAAGGCCATGGCGGCTTCCTGCGGGTCTTCGGCCGGCTGGGCCGTAAGAGCCCGGCGGGCAGCCGGCCGTTCGCCGCCGTCGGACTCCACCGGGACGGCGCGGAGGTCGCCCTGGAGATCACCTGCTCGCTGGTGAGCGTCGACGCCGGCACGGCCATGGCGGTCGCCGTCCGCGACGCCGGGCACCGCAACGACTCCGACTCCGGCCGCCGGCTGGCAGTCTCGCTGCTGGACGCCACGCTGGAAACGACGTCGGACGGAATCGTCGTGGTCTCGAACGAGGGCCAAATCACGGGGATCAATGATCAGTACCTCAAGCTGTGGAGCATGCCGCCGGAGCTGATCGCGGCCGAGGACCCCACCGCGCTGGTCCGGTTCATCGCGAACCAGCTGGCCGATCCCGAGTACTTCCTGCAGAAGGTCGCGGCGCTCCACGCGGACTCCTTCATGCAGAGCCACGATGTCCTGGAGTTCACCGACGGCCGCACCGTGGAGCTGTACTCGCGCCCGCAAAAGGTGGCTGACCAGATCGTCGGGCGGATCTGGAGCTTCCGCGACATCACCTCGCGCCGCCGCGCCCAGGACCAGGCACGCCGGGCCATGGATGAGCTGGCCGAACAGGCGGGCAAGCTCAAGGAACTGGCCTTCCAGGACCCGCTCACGGGACTGGCCAACCGCATGCTCTTCAACGAACGGGCCGCCGCGGCCCTGCTCACCCCGGACCCGGTGCACGTGTTGCTGCTGGACCTGGACGACTTCAAGGAAGTCAACGACGTCCTGGGCCACCATGCGGGCGATGAGATGCTGGTCGAGATTTCCCGGCGGCTGCAGAAGTGCGTCGGCCCGCACGGCACCGTCGCCCGGCTGGGCGGGGACGAGTTCGTGGTCCTGCTGGTCGGCTGCCGGGATGCCGACACGGTCGCGCAGCGGGTGGTCAGCACGCTCAATGCCCCGGTCTCCATCGAGGGGACACTGATGCGGCCGGGCCTGAGCCTGGGCGTGGCGTCCCGCGACGTCGGCACGGAGACGTCCTCGGAGCTGCTGCGGCAGGCGGACCTGGCCATGTACGCGGCCAAGGAAGCCGGCAAGAACTGCTACGTGCACTTCCGGCCCGAGATGCTGGCGGCGCTGCTGGAACGCACCCAGCTCACGGCCGGGCTGCGGCGGGCGGTGGAACTGGGGCAGATCACGGTGCACTTCCAGCCCGTCATCTCCAGCGACCGGCTCGAGGTGGTGCAGTTCGAGGCCCTGGCGCGCTGGGAATGGGAAGGCGAACTGGTCCCGCCGGACGAGTTCATCGAGACCGCCGAGCGCAGCGGCCTGATCCGGGAGATCGGCGCCGAGGTGCTGCGGCGCAGCTGCACCGAGCTCGCCCCGTGGCTGGCCGAGGACCCGGTCCGGAGCGTCGCCGTCAACGTCTCCGGCGTGCAGCTGCAGCACCGGGACTTCGCCGAACGTGTCCTGGACATTGCGGCGTGGAGCGGCGTGGACCCCCGCCAGCTGGTGCTGGAAGTGACCGAGAGCGTGTTCTTCGATGCCCACTCCCACGTGATCGGCCAGCTCGAGACCCTGCGCGAGGCCGGCATCCGGGTGGCCCTGGACGACTTCGGGACCGGTTATTCCTCACTGGGCCGCCTGCAGGACCTGCCGGTGGACGTGGTGAAGATCGACAAATCGTTCGTGTCCATGCTGCACACCGGCGTCGAGAAGCTGCCCATCCTCACCTCAATGATCCACATGGCGAGCAGCCTGGGACTGAAGGTCACGGCCGAGGGCATCGAGACGCCGGCCCAGGCGCGGTACCTCATGGACCACGGCTGCGATGCCCTGCAGGGCTTCCTCTTCTCCCGCCCGGTGCCGTCGGCGGGCAGGCCCCAGGCCATCCGCAATTCCGCGGCGGCGATCGCCGAGCTCGAGGGCGTGTCGCTTCCCGGGTAGCGGGCCGTTTTCGACACATTTGCATCTTCCATGATGCCCGTCACGTCCGGGCGGTCCGCACCGCATATGATTCAGTCAGCGCAGCGCGCCCTGTTCTCCGCAGGGCGCCCGCAATCCGCACTTTTCGCCTGGGGGGCTGTACAACATCGTGGACTCTGGTTTCGCACAACACCTGCTGGAGTACAGCCCGGACGCCCTGCTGCTGGTCGGCCCGGACGGATCCATCTCCTTCCTCAACACGGCCGCGGAACAGCTCTTCGGCTACACGCGGGCGCAACTCCTCGGGGCGGACCACAGCCTGCTCCTGGCTGAGTCCTCGCGGGAGGATTTCCACCGCGTCCTGGCCGGGCTTGGCGCCGCCGCGGGCCCCCGCCTTCCGTTCGCCGGATCCGGCCGGCGGGCCGATGGCACCGAGCTGCCGGTCGAAATCCTGTGCTCGCTCGTCCCCGCTCCGGCGGGAGCGGCCGACGCCGGAACATCCGTGGCGCTCTCCGTCCGCGGAGCCGGGCACCGCAACGCCCACCCGAACGGTCACGCGTCCACCCATCAGGCCACGCACACGGCCACGCACCCAGCCACGCAACAGACCGGACACCGGCCGGTGCGGCCCATGGGCCCAGGTCACGACGCCGGAGCCCACCCCGGTGCCGACGGCCCCGGCCGTTCCCTCAGCGGCGACTTCCGCCGTCGTGCGCAGTCTTCAGCCGGTACGTCGGGGCCCGCGGGCGCCGCGGGAGCCTCGGCCGCCGTGCCCGCGGCATTCGCCGGGCACGACGACGAACTCAAGGCCGGGTCCCTCCGCGACCCCCTGACGGCGCTGCCCAACGGCCCCTTCTTCAACGAACGGCTGGCCGCTGCCCTGCGCCGCCCGGATCCGGTGGACATCCTCATGCTCGATCTCGATGACTTCAGGCAGCTCAACGACCTGCTGGGGCGCTCGGCGGCCGATGAGCTGCTGGTTGAAGTGGCCAGCCGGCTGCGCAACTGCGTGCGCCCGCACGACACCGTCGCCCGGCTGGGCGGCGACGAATTCGCGGTGCTCCTGACTGAATGCCTCAACGCAGACGCGGTGGCCAAACGGATCACCGAGGCCCTCTATGCGCCCGTGCGCGTCGGCGGCTCAATGGTCCGCCCCAGCGTGAGCATGGGCCTGGCCTCGAAGTCGGCCCAGACGCTGGACGGGGCGGAACTGCTGCGGCAGGCCGACGCCGCCATGACCGCCGCCAAGGCGGCCGGGAAGAACCAATGGCTGCGATTCCGGCCGGAGATGCTGAACACGGCCGCCCACAAGGCCGAGGGCGAAACCGGGCTACGGCACGCCGTGGAGCTGGGCCAGATCTCGGTGCACTACCAGCCCGTGGTGTCCCCGGGCATCGGCTCCGTGGTGCAGTTCGAGGCCTTCGCCCGGTGGGAACGGCACGGCCGCCTGGTGCCGCCCAACCAGTTCTTGCCCGTGGCCGAGCAGAGCGGCCTGATCCGCGAGATCGGCGACGAGGTCCTGCGCCGCGCCTGCGCCGAGATCCGGCCGTGGCTGGCCGGTGACGCCTCATACAGCGTCGCCGTCAATGTCTCCGGTCTGCAGTTCCAGCACCGCGACTTCGCCGCCGACGTGCTCGCGATCGCCGCGTCCACCAGCGTCGACCCGCACCAGCTGACCCTCGAGCTGACGGAGAGCGTGTTCTTCGACGCGTCCTCGGACGTGCTGCAGCAGCTGCGGCAGCTGCGCGAGGCCGGCGTCCGGATCGCGATGGACGACTTCGGCACCGGGTACTCCTCGCTCGGCCGGCTCCAGGAGCTGCCCCTGGACAAGGTCAAGATCGACCGCTCCTTCGTGGCCATGATCAAGACCGGCCAGGAACATCTCCCGTTCTTCGCCACCATGATCAACGCCGCGCACGCCCTGGGCCTGAAGGTCACTGCCGAAGGCATCGAGACCCCGGAGCAGGCCAAGTATCTGATGGAGCGCGGCTGCGACTCCCTGCAGGGTTACCTGTTCGCGAAGCCGGCCCCGGCCAGCGATCTCGCCGGGACCATGGAGAGCGCCCTGACCGCCCTGGACAAGGTCGACGCCGCGCGGTAGCCCCGCCTGCGCCCGTGTTGCCGGGGCTGCGCCCCGTCGCCGGGTGTCGCCCTGCCCGACCGCCTAATCGGGCCCGAGCGCCCGAGTGCGTGCCGACTCCGGCCGCATTGAGGCCGCCAACACTCCGCCATTGGACGCAAACGGCCGCTAAGCATCATGGCTTAGCGGCCGTTCGAGGCAATTCGTTGGATAGTCCGGTCCGGGCCGGCCCCGGGAGTTAGAGTCCCGGCAGGCTTCCGCCCCTACTTTTCGCAGGCGATGCCGTCGTTGTCACGATCGAGGTCGTGTTCGCCCACGTGGCGAGGCCCAACGCCGTCGTTGTAGTAGTAGACATTGTTGTCGACGCGGAAGTTGGTGACCCGCTTTCCGCTGGTCTTGTCCCGGGCGCCTGCGCGGCCGACGCCGTGCGGGTAGACCTTGTTCAGCGCCGCGCAGTTCGCGTAAGACTTCGGCGCGGGCGCGGCAGATGCAGGCACGGCCGTGGCGCTCAGGACGACGGCGGACACCGCCAAGGACGCAATAATCAATTTCTTCAGGCGCACGTTTGTGAGCACTCCCCCAGGTCAATGCCCTCGGCCGCGGATCGGCGAGGGGCAGGAAAATCCTAACCCACGAATTCGCCGATTCCTGCGAGGCCGGGCCCCGTGACTACTGCCGGGGGTCCAGCTTGTCGAGGTCCTGGGCCACCATGGTTTCGCTGCGCTGCCACAGGGCCTTGGCCAGGCCGGCGTCGTAGGCCTGCTTGTTGGCCTTGGAGAGCGTCCTCTTGGCGTAATAGGTGCCGGAGATCCAGTCGTGGCCCGGGGTGGCGTTGGCGAGCCACACAAGGGTGTCCGCGCCCTGGTCCGGGGTCAGCATGAAGCGCTTGAGGAAGGACTTGTAGGCGAAGCGCATGGGGCTCGTGGAGTCCGCGGCGAAGTTGGTGGCCACGCCTCCGGGGTGGAAGGCCGCCGTCGAGATCCCCTCGGCGTTGTAGCGGGTGTGGAGCTCCGCGGTGAAGAGGATGTTGGCGAGCTTGGCGTTGCCGTATGCACGGTTGGTGGAGTAGCTGCGGGCCGCGTCGAGGTCGTCGATGTCCAGCTTCCCGAAAAGTGAGTTGGCCACGCTCGAGGTATTAATGACGGTGGCCTGGCTGGCGGCGAGAACATCGATCAGCTGGGTGGTCAGCAGGAACGGGGCCAGGTGGTTGACCTGGAAGGTCTTCTCGTGGCCGTCCACGGTGAGCTCGCGGGAACCCATGATGCCGCCGGCGTTGTTGGCCAGGATGTCGATCCGCGGGTACTTTTCCTTCAGCTGCGCGGCCAGGGTGCGCACCTGGGCCAGATCGGCGAAGTCACTGACGAAGAAATCGGCGCCTATCTCCTTCGCGACCGTCTCGGTTTTCTGAGCGGAACGCCCGACGACGACCACCCGCTCCCCCTGACGGGCGAACGTCCGTGCGGCGGAGGCTCCGATCCCGTCACTGGCTCCGGTGATGACGATAGTGCGTTCGGGCATTGAAGTGTCCTTAGAACGAAACGTTGGGCTGATCTTTTGGAATCCAGCCCCGTCGAATTCTAACGACCCCAACAGAAAGAACGTTCCGCCGCGGCCCGCGCTTCGCAGGGAATGTGCTGGGAGTTTCTCCCATCCCCCATTCCCTGGCCTCAGAGGCATTTCTGTTTCCGGTAACCTTCGATTTTCGTGCTGATCCCGCGAAGATATTGCTGCTGTTCGGCCAGGTTGAACTCAACGGCGGCTCACAGTCCCACCCATCCGGCTGTCATTGAAGTTACCTGGCTGCCGTCGAGGTCGCTGAGCTTGGCAGCAACGAACTCACGGGCCGCATCCGACGTCTGGATCCGGAATGCAGGATTGCTCTCCTGCAGGCTGGCGAGCACTGTCTGCGCCACTTCGTCCGGGGATTGCGCGCTGGCACCGGAGAACTGCGCCGTGGTCCGCGAAATGTAAGCGGACAGAGCCGGACCGTAGGCGCCGGCGCTGTCCATCATCGCCGTCGGGTCAATCCCAGCGTTGGCGACAAACTCGCTAGAGACCGCCCCTGGCTCGATGATGTAAACGCCGACCCCCACGGTTTCCGCCACCGGCTGCAGGCTTTCCAGGAAACCCTCGACGGCGAACTTGGCGGCGCAGTATGCCTCGTTGAACGGCTGGCCTACTGCCCCGCCCACGGAACTGATGGTCACGATCCTGCCGCGGCTGGCCCTCAGGTGGGGCAGCGCGGCCCGCGTCAGGGCGACCACACCAAAATAGTTGACCTCCATCGCCGACCGGAAGTCATCCATGGTCAGCACTTCGAGCGTCCCGACAGTGGCGCTGCCGGCATTGTTCACGACGGCGTCGAGACGCCCGTAACGATCCATGCAGTAGGCGATCTCGCGGTCGATGGCCGACGCGTCGGTGACGTCCAGTTCACGGATGTCCAGTTCCACCCCCGCCTCCGCGGCGGCGGACCTCAGCGCGTCGGACCGGGTGAGATTCCGCATCGTGGCGATGGTGGTCCAGCCGGCCCCTGCGGCAGCGACGGCGGTGCTGAGGCCGATTCCGGACGACGTTCCGGTGATCAGGACAGTGCGAGTGGCGGGCCGCTGGTTGGTCATGAGGTTCCTATCGGTCTGACATGCTGTGAGTTTTCTGGCGACACTTCCTGCATTGATGATGCATCCCCGAGTGCGGTCGAAGTCAAACACTAGGCCCAGGAACTCCTAAACCTGACCAAGCCGGCAGATTTTGCTGGCCCTGGTGTGTTTTTTGGGTTAAATGCGGGAGGACCCCCAACGTGGTTGGGGGTCCTCGACCGTGTAATGATGTTCCGGCGGTGACCTACTCTCCCACACCCTCCCGGGTGCAGTACCATCGGCGCTGTGGGTCTTAGCTTCCGGGTTCGGGATGGGACCGGGCGTTTCCCCCACGCTATGACCGCCGTAACCCTGTGTCCGCCACCCTGTCACGCCCCTGGTGGGGGTGTGGGGTGGGGAAATCTGTGTGGTTACAACATGTGCTCTGCGACGTGTGGTCGCAGGTGTGGTGTTGTTATTCAGTTGTCGGTTCCTCAAGCAACGGGTTTGTTGGTTGGGAACCACATAGTGGACGCAAGCAGTCTTGTTTCTTTGTACCCTCTCCAGGGTGTGAACGTCTTTTGAATCCGTTCACGGAGAGGGTGTGTGGTGTAAGTTATCGGCCTATTAGTACCGGTCAGCTTCACGAGTCGTTAGTCCTCGCTTCCACATCCGGCCTATCAACCCAGTGGT